>NZ_QMDV01000002.1 GCF_003284895.1 Pontibacter arcticus | reverse complement strand
TTTTACTACTTATTTTTAAAACAGACTTTTTATGAAACGCACCCAACTTTTAGCCGCCGCCCTCGTTTCGTTTTTTACAATTTCATGTGAGCAGTCCGAAGTGGCCGCTCCAAGCGTTAGCCAGTCCATTGCAGGCGAGGTAAGCCAGCAGCAGCAATCTGTTATCTCTTCAGTAGAGACGTACCGCAAAAACCTGCTGGTAGAAGAGCGCTTTGAAACCCCTGAACTGGCCGATTTCATTTCGGGCAACTACAGTGCCTTCTACAAGATGCAGTCCTCCAGGCTCTACAGCTTTGATGCCTCCGCCGAGAAGGCAAAGAAAGGAACGCGTTCAGGTAAGTTTGAGATGCTCAAGGCCGATGCCGCCGCAGGCGTGATCCGCTCGGAGGCGGCCAGTCGTAATGCTGAAACCAACCGTCACCGCTGGTACGGGCTGAGCCTGTATCTGCCATCCTCGGACTGGAGCACCTCCAATGACTGGGAGATCATCACCCAGTTCTGGAGCCAGCACGATGCGGGCGAGGAGGCACACAACCCACCTATTGAATTGTTTGTCTCCAAGGGCCGCTTAAAGCTGGGTGTGAAGTGGGCCTCTGCCCCGATCCACACGGATGCCACCCGGGACGGAGAATTAAAGTTTGACCTGGGCCTGCTGCCCAAAGACAAGTGGGCGGACTTTGTCTACCACATCAACTACTCCTACAAGGAAGACGGCCTGATTCAGGTATGGATGGATGGCAAACTGGTGGTCAACCACAAAGGCCCCAACAGCTACAACGACCAGAAGATACCTTTCTTCAAATACGGCATCTACAAGCGCAACTGGGACACCGCCACCACCAAGCGCAGGCTCTTTGTGGATGAGGTGCGGGTAGGAAACGAGAATGCCACCTACAACGACGTGGCCCCGACCAGAAAACTTTAATATAGGTTATACTTCAAACAGCACAGGCAGAAGATCACTCTTCTGCCTGTGCTGTTTTTAATGTGGGAAGAAACTTTAGTCTCCGGCTTTATCCACTTCTGCCGCATCTTCCACATCTTTCACTTGTTCAGTATAGATAAAACCATTGCTTGCTGCATGCGCGGCGGCTGCGGCCGTATCTTTAACCAACACTAATTCTACTTCTCCATTTGCTTTTAATTCGTCTGCAATGGTGCTCACAGCTTTTGCACGATGCTCAATGGCCACATCCCTGATATAAATGGCCATAATCCTGCCAGGGTAATTCTTAACAACTTCCCGGTAGATAGGAGCATCCTGCTGGCCACTGTCGCCTATCAGTATAAAGTTTAGCGCCGGGTAAGTGATCAGTATATTTTCAATCTCTTTATACTTGTGGCTCATGTGGTCGGAATGTCCAAGTTTGTTTTCATCAAAACCGAAATCACGAAGCAGGAGAGGGCCACGCGGAATATCATTCAGCTCCAGGAAATGATAGAGCAGGTCATAATTGTTCCAGGGGCTGCTAGATACGTAAAAGAAAGGATTGTTTCGTTTACCATTTCGCCCAATCTGCAGTTTTTTGTAAAACTCGGCCACACCATGAAACGGAATACGGGTATGCGCATTATTTAACAGTACATTGCGCCCCGTTTCCAGTAAACTGGTTGCACCCGTCCGTACTATGGTGTCATCAATATCGGATATGATACCATACTCTGCATCCGGCGGTGGCACCAGCACATATGCATTGGCTTTTACTGGCTCGTCTATAGGCACTGGTGCTTCCAGTAAATTAACTTCTATCGTGTGCCAGATATCATCTAACTGCAAGGGCGTATCGGGAGCCAGGTTCAGGACAAAATATCCTTCGTTATCAGTCGTTATTTCGTACTGCCGGCCTTGTAACGTAAGTTGTATACGGGCCCCCGGAATTTCATCACTTTCGAAACGGCGGTACATGTTCAGGAGGTTTTCCCAGAGCGTGTCGTTCTCTTCAGATTGGGTAATGCCTTTATCTACTAATACACGGCCTTTTACATAAAGGCGGTCAGGCGTGCCATAGCTACGGTATGTAACAATATGTAACGGGCTTAACCAGCCTAATTTTTGCTTTAGCCGGAAAGTAAGATTATCTATTTTTTCCTCTCCTGTAAGTATGATCTTGGCTGCTTTCTTTTTTATATTTTTCATAGTTAAAACAAAAATGCCCGCACGTTAGGGTACAGGCATTTGGTTTTAAAGGTTTAGTGCTCTCTTTATTTCGTTAAAATCGGTATCCGGTGCAGTTGTTGTTTTGCAACCTTTATCTTTTGCAAGTGCTTGTATGTTCTGTATTCGGTTATCAGGATTGGGATGCGTGCTTAGGAACTCTGGTGGCGTGCCTTGCTGGCTCTCTTCGTTTAGTTTGATAAAAAAACCGGCCGCCCCATCGCAGGCATAGTAATTGGTACCTCCCAGGTATAAAACGGATGTATTATCAGCCTCGGTTTCTGCATCGCGGCTAAACTTTAAGCCGGCAAAGGTGCCTGCCAGCTGGCCTGCAATCTGCTTTAACGTGCCCGGATCGTTACCTAACGCTACCGATAATAGTATGGCAATGCCATAATCGCGTTGTAGCTGCTTTACGCTGTGGCGCTTATCGGCGTGCGCAATTTCATGGGCAATTACACCGGCCAGGTGGTCTTCGTCTTTCAGGTATTGCAACAAACCTGTAAATACATAGATGTGGCCGCCAGGCGTTGCAAAAGCATTTAAGGTATTTTTATCGTCGATGATCTTTACATCCCAGGCAAACTCATTTTTATACTTTACTTCTCCCGAATTCAACACACGGTTAACGATCCGGTCAAGACTGGTATAGGCTTTTTGAACGTTGGTATTGCTGCTGTTTCGTTCAAGGAGTGTTTTCTGAGAGCGGTACGTCGAATCTACTTTAGCAGAAACCTGCTGGCCTAATTTAATATCGTCCTGAATAGAAAAGATAATGTTATCGCTGTCTTCGCAGCTGCTCAGTAAAAAGCTGCCAGACAACAAACAGATGCAGGCAGAAAGAAATGATTTTTTGAACATAAGGGTAAAATCGGAAAGCTATGCATTGCTACAGAAAAGCTTCAAGTTTTAAGGTCTGGTTACAGTTAAACTAACTGGTGTAGCAAGATGCCATACGAGTTTTATACTTGGTTTGGTTGCTCGTATCTGAGGCAAAAGTCTCAAAAAAAACGGGCATAAAAAAAGCCCTTGAGAGGTCAAGGGCTTTTCTAAGTGTAGTATATGCTTATTTAACGGAAGAACTTCCGATTGCGTTGCCATTTGTATCAAGTTCAACTACATCGTAGTTAAGCTTTTGTAACTTGGCAAGTACGGTTTTCTTATCGCCTACAACCACAATGTGCATATTATTTACCGGCAGGTGTTTGGCAGCCAGCCCATCAATATCTTTTTTGGTGATGTTGTTCAGGATATCGGTCTGCTTTTTAACAAAGTCCTTGTTTAAATCGAACTCAACAATGCGGCCTAAGAAACCGGCTTTCTGGCCTGGCGTTTCATACTTGCGTGCATCCGATTGTCCGATAGAGCTCTTCATGAACTGGATCTCCGCATCTGTAATGCCGTTCTTCTGGAAATCCGTGATCTCTTTCATGAATTCGGTTACAGACTCGGCGGTTGCATCGGCACGAACACCGGCAGATGCCGTGAACGGACCTGCATAACGGCTACCAGCGTAGCCGGAACGAGCACCATACGTGTAGCCTTTGTCTTCACGTAGGTTCAGGTTGATGCGGCTGTTAAACGCACCGCCCAATACGTAGTTCATCAAACCTAATTTATAGAACTCACCTGTTGCATCGTAAGGCATACCCAGGTAACCGATCCTGATCTCAGACTGAGCTGCATCCGGCTTATCTACAAAGTAAATGCGCGTTTTCTCAATCTGTGGTGCTTTCGTATCAGAGGCAAGCTTTACGTCTTTTTTCTCCCAGTTTTTCAGGAAGTCAAGTTTTGCAATTGCTTCTTTTTCAGAAATATCACCCACAATAACCAAGCTGGAAACAGAAGGAGAGAAGTTGTTCTTGTAAAACTGTTTTACATCATCCAGGGTAATGCTGTTTACAGTTTCTGCAGTACCTGAAGTAGGCGTTGCCATGATATGGTTGCTGCCGTACACCAGTTTGTTGTACACGTTGTTGGCAATTGCCGTTGGCTGTGTAGCCTGGTTAGCAATGCCTTCCAGCTGCTGCTTCTTTAAACGATCGAAATCATCCTGCGCAAACTTAGGACGGAACATACGCTCTTCCATCAGCGCAAGCGTCTTGTCCAGGTTTTTCTTCAGCGATTGTACATAAACTGTTGTTTCTTCAGTGCCAGCAAAAATGCTGACAGAGCTACCCAGTTTATCCAGTTCGTTGCTGAACTGCTCTGAAGTATACTTTTCCGTATCCTCGTTCATTAAAGCAGCTGTCAGCGAGCTGATACCTGCTTTACCTGCTGATAAGCGATGACCGCCTTTTACAGTTAACTGTACGGTAACGGTTGGTATCTCATCAGATTTTACACCGATAACCTTCAGGCCATTCTTGAAATCAGAAGTATAGTATGCCGGAACTTTCACTACCGGGTTTTTACCTGCACCCGGGCGGTTTTTGCGGTTAAAAGTATCAACAGCTTTGGTATACTTCAGGCCGCTGTACTGATCAGCGGCAGGCTTAAAGCCATCCTTAGCTATTGTGTAGTTATCAGCTTTTGCCAGCAGATCGGATTTCCCTTTTGGCACAACACTCAGTATAACGCTGTTTTTACCTTTGATATACTGGTTGAACACACGCATAACATCTTCTTTGGTAACAGACTGAATACGCTTCAGTTCGTCCTGGATGTAGTTGGGGTTGTTACGGAACGTCTCGTTGTAAGCCAGTTGCGATACTTTGCCACTCACACTCGACAAACTGTTGATCAGGTTAGATTCGGCAGAAGCTTTGAAACGAACAAGGTCTTCGTCGTTAATGCCACGCTTCTCAAATTCTGCGATAGACTGGCGTACAAGTTCTTCCGTTTTTGCAAGGCTTGTATTCGGGTAAGCCATTACAGAAATACCAAATTCGCCGGCAAGCTCAGAGGCAGAGTTAGATGCGGAAGCGGATAGGGCTTTCTGCTCTTTTACAAAGTTTTTGTAGAAGATAGAGTTTTTGCCCTGGCCCAGAACTTCAGCTAAAACATCCAGTGCAGGCTCATCTTTATGTCCGGATTCCGGCGTTGGGAACGTCATGCGCAGCATCGGGAAACGTACGTTATCTTCGTAAGAAACGTAGCGGTCTTTGTCCAGCTTCGCCATAACCGGCTTCATGTTCTCTACGGCAGGGCCGGCAGGAATAGAACCGAAATATTTTTCAACCAGCTTTATTACATCGGCTGGCTTCACATCGCCACCAACAGTTACGGTTGCGTTGTTAGGGCCATACCAGCGCAGGAAGAAGTTTTTCAGGTCATTAACATCCACACGGTTCAGGTCTTCCAGGTAACCAATGGTAGTCCAGGAATACGGGTGACCATAAGGGTATAAGTTCTGAGAAGTTTTTTCGTAAACCAGGCCGTAAGGGCGGTTATCGTAGTTCTGGCCACGCTCGTTCTTTACGGTTTCGCGCTGTACTTCGAATTTCTTCTGCGTTACGGCATCCAGTAAAAAGCCCATGCGGTCAGCTTCCAGCCAAAGCGCAGTTTCCAGTTGGTTGCTAGGTACGGTTTCGAAATAGTTGGTACGGTCGCGGTTAGTAGTACCGTTCAGCGTTCCGCCTGATTCAGAAACAATCTTGAAGTGCTCTTCGTCTGCTACGTTATCAGACCCCTGGAACATCATGTGCTCAAAAAAGTGCGCGAAACCGGATTTGCCAACTTCTTCGCGTGCCGAGCCAACATGGTAGGTTACATCCACGTGAACAACCGGATCAGAATGATCTTCGTGTACAATTAAGGTAAGGCCATTTGCCAGTTTATACTTTTCGTAGGGAATAACCAGTTCAGAACCTTTTTTGGTTACTTTTTCTACCAGTTTAGTTTGGGCTTCGGCAGCACTCACAACACTTGCTGTAAGTACCATGCTCAGTCCGATCTTTTGTAGCATAGCAGTTTAGTTGTTTGTAAATATATTAGCTGAACAATATAATGATTACTTTGTTCAGGTGGAAACAAAATAGACGAACGCCTATTTTGTTTCTCTTAACACCTGTTTACCGAACATAACCGATACTGCCAGGGTTAGCAAAGCAATAAAAAGCATGGCCGTTGTCAGCAGAAAAGACATACCTGCCGTCTGGGTTGTAACTGTTTCCTGGGGTTGCTGCATTACTTCCAATAAACGCGCAAAATAAGTAGCCGAGCGCCATCCTAAAAGTATGGAAAGCAAGCCGGCTTCCGCAGCGCCAAGTATAAAGGCCCATCGTTTTCCCCTGTTCAGGAAGTGCCCTGCTGTTAATCCGATTAATCCTCCTGCAGCGCCGGTAATTAAAGCAGTTTTTGCCTGCTCGCCGGCCAGGTCTACTGCCACCGCACCGCAAGCAAGCATAAAAAAGCCGAAGAAAGCATACAGGTAAGAGATGTTTTTATACATGATGTTGAAGTATGAAGTATAAAACAAAGATAAGGCAGTTTCTGTTACGGCCTAAAACCGGTACAACTTTTAAGATTTTAGGTAGTATGTAACGCAGGACGTTCCGGTACAAACCCATACTTTATGGCAAAGAAAAACGAATTACATACTTTATATGCAGATACCACAAAATCTGCGGAAGTAGCAGGCCTGCGTTATACTTCGGATAACATGCCCGGCTATACCCGCAAAAAGCATGGCAAAAGCTTTATCTACCAGGACGCTAAAGGTGAGAAGATCACAGAGGAAAAAGTACTGGAACGGCTGAAGAAGATCGTTATTCCGCCTGCCTGGACCGATGTCTGGATTTGCAAGCAGGCCAAGGGACACCTGCAGGTAACAGGCCGCGACGAGAAAGGCCGCAAGCAATATATGTACCATCCGCAGTGGCAGCAGGCACGCAGCCTGACCAAATTCGGGCGCATGATCCTGTTTGGCGAGCGGCTTCCAAAGTTGCGCGAGCAAATCGAAAACGACATCAAATCCAGGCAACTCGATCGCCGTAAAGTAACGGCACTGGTTTTATCGATTATGGATAATGCCCTTATCCGGATCGGGAACCGCCATTATGCCAAATCCAATAACTCATATGGCCTTACTACGCTGCGCGATAAACATGTAACCGTAGAGGGCAGCACCATTAAATTTGCGTTCCGAGGGAAAAAAGGAGTAGAGCACGAGATCGACTTGAAAGATAAAAGACTGGCGCAGTTGGTAAAGAAATGCCGTGATATTCCGGGGTATGACCTGTTTCAGTATTACGATGAAAACGGTGAGCGGCAGGTATTGGAATCTGGTGATGTAAATGCCTATCTGCAGGAAGCAACCGAAGAAGATTTTACTGCCAAAGATTTCAGGACGTGGGGCGGCACCGTGCGCATGGTAGAATGCCTGGAGCAGGTACTGGAAGAAAACCCGGATCTGGAAAAAGAAAAAAGTATAACGGCCGCCGTAAAAGAAGTAGCGCATAGTTTAGGAAATACGCCTACGGTTTGCAGTAAATACTACATTCATCCGGAGGTGGTAAACCTGTTCAGAGAAGATAAACTGCTTGCTTACCTCAAAAACCACGATGCAACCAAGTCCAAAGTAGAGCACTTGTCGGGCACAGAAGAACTGGTTTTAAAAATGCTGAAGAAAGTAGCGAAAGAAAAGAAAGTATAAACAACAAAAAATCCCTGCAGGAAAGTATGATTTGCTGCAGGGATTTTTTTTGAAGTATGATTTATACTTTCGCCGTTACCTTATTTTCAGGTAGAACAGTTTCGTCTGCCAGGTGAGAAGTATAATAAGCGATCAGGCCATTGGTCGAGCTGTCGTGGGTGGCTTGCTTTGCCTCTAACAGTTCTTTTTCAATTGTGCCGGCCAGTTCTTTCCCCAACTCAACACCCCACTGGTCGAAAGAATAAATGTTCCAGATCACGCCTTGTACAAACGTTTGATGCTCGTACATGGCCAGTAAACTTCCAAGCACATAAGGTGTCAGTTTCGGGAACATGATAGAGGTAGTTGGCTTGTTGCCTTCAAACACTTTGTGCGGTGCCAGTTGCGCTATTTCTGTTTCCGAAAGCCCTTTTTTGCGTAGTTCCGCTTCAGCTTCTTCCAGCGTTTTGCCTTTCATCAGCGCTTCTGTCTGGGCAAAAAAGTTAGATAAAAGCAAAGGCTGGTGCTGGCCAATCGGGTTGTTGCTATTGGCTGCAGCTATAAAATCGGCAGGGATAAGCGACGTGCCCTGGTGTATCAACTGAAAGAAAGAATGCTGTCCGTTGGTGCCTGCCGCTCCCCAGATAACTGGCTGCGTAGAGTAGGTAACAGCTTTGCCATTTCGGTCTGTGCTTTTCCCGTTGCTCTCCATTAACAATTGCTGCAGAAACTCGGGTAAAAGGCGCAGGTATTGGTTATAAGGAAGTATGGCATGTGCCTGTGCCCCAAAGAAATTCGTATACCAGCTACTCAGCAAAGCCAATAAAACAGGCACATTCTGTTGCAAAGGCGTATCCCGGAAATGCTTGTCCATGGCTTCGGCACCACGCAGCAGTTCTTCAAATTTATCATAGCCCAAAGCGCACGCAATCGGTAAACCAATCGCAGACCACAGCGAGAAACGACCGCCTACCCAATCCCAGAACCGGAAGATGTTTTCAGGAGCAATCCCAAATTTAGCTGCTTCGGTTTTGTTGGTTGATAGCGCTACAAAGTGCTTCTGAATGTGGCTTTCGTCGTTGGCTGTTTGCAGAAACCAGGTGCGGGCCGTGTGTGCGTTGGTAATGGTTTCTTTGGTGGTAAATGTTTTGGATGCGATGATGAACAGCGTTGTTTCCGGATTGAGTTTGCGGAGCACTTCGGCTGCATCCGAGCCATCCACATTCGAAATAAAACTGACTTCTATACTTTCGAGCTGGTATTTTTTAAGCGCCTCACACACCATTTGCGGACCCAGATGCGAACCGCCTATTCCGATATTCACAACGTGCTCAATCCGTTTGCCTGTGTAGCCTTTCCACTCGCCGGAGTGCAGCTGGTTGCAGAAATTTTTCATCTGCTGCTGCACATCGCGTACTTCATCCAGAATATTTTCGCCTTCCAGCATCACTTCCTTATCCGTAAAATTACGCAGCGCGGTGTGCAGCACAGCACGGTTTTCGGTAGCATTAATCGGCTTGCCGATAAACATACTTTCGATGGCAGCTGGCAATTCCATCTCTTCGGCCAACCCAACCAGCAACTGAAGTGTTTCTTCGGTGATGCGGTTTTTGGAAAGGTCGACTAAGGTATCCTCAAAATAAAAAGAAAATTTCTGAAAGCGTTCCGGGTCTTGAGCAAACAGATCGCGCAGGTGCAAGGGCGCAACTTCAGTGAAGTGCAGCTGTAGTTTTTCCCAGGATTTAGTTTGCGCAGGCGAGTAATTTTTTAACATCGTATACTTTAGATTTTGGGGCGGGTTTGTGCAACAGTTACTTAAAATAAACGCTTTGGGTTACTTATTTAACCGTATTTAGCGGAAGCCTGAAGTATAATTTTATACTTGCATTTATACCTGATTATATCGCAACGGGCTGCTATGCGTATGTATGTTCTTATACAGTAACTTTTTAATGGCTTTTACTCCGAATAAAAGTAAAAGCTTTAAAGATAAACATTAAAAGTATGATTGAACCTGAAAACAAGCTCGACCAGAACACAAAACTGACACCGGCCCAAGAAAACGAAAAAGCGATACAAGAAAAACTGCAGGACGCTGGCGAAATGCAGCAGGAAAAAAACTACACGCAAACAACCCCTGAACAAGGCTCGGATGTACCACCACAGGAACAAACCGTTGGTATTCCGTAGAAGAGGCAAAATCTATACTTTGTTTCGCATTAATTTATACTTTACATCATGACCTATACTGCTGCTAACGGCCTGCTTAAAAAAGATGCCCTTGCGTTACCTTCTGCCTTAACCAATTTCGATCAGTTGTTTAACGATAAAACGCCTGCGCTTTTCATGGATTATGACGGCTGCCTGAGCCCGATTGTGAAAGACCCGGAGAAAGCTTTTATGAGCGATGGCATGCGAAAGGTGGTGGCAGATCTGGCTGAAGTATGTTTTACAGCCGTAGTGAGCGGCCGCGACCGACAAAACGTAAAAAACCTGGTGCAGTTGGATAGTTTATACTTTGCAGGCTCGCATGGATTTGATATTTCGGGACCGGAGAATTTGCTCACAGAACCAGCCGATGCAAAAGAAATGTTGCCTGCTTTAGATCAAGCTCAAGACATACTGAAAGAGAAACTACAAAGTATAAACGGCGCGCTGGTAGAACGAAAACGCTACGCCATTGCAGTGCATTACAGAAATATAGAAGACGAGCATGTACCGTACGTGAAAGAAACTGTAACAGAAGTGCTACACAAGTTTCCGGTTTTAAAAGAAGGTTTAGGCAAAAAGGTGCTCGAACTAAAACCAAACCTCGACTGGAACAAAGGCAAAGCCGTACTGTGGCTGCTCGAAAAATTTAACCTGAATAAGGCTACGATTATGCCCGTTTATATCGGGGATGATATAACGGATGAAGATGCTTTTGCAGCACTTCAAGGCAAAGGAATTGGTATACTGGTAGGCGAACACGACGAGCAGACTTCCGCCACCTACCGCCTCGAAAGTGTTGACGAAGTACAAATTTTTTTAGAAAAACTGTTACACTATCAGCAAAAATAAAAGCCATACTTGTACAGCAAGTATGGCTTTCACAAAGTATAAATTGATGGCTTAATCGAAGATCAGAATTTTGTCTTTGTGCTTGCCGCGCATGTGGCCCCGTATCAGTTGCTGCACGTCTTTGTTATCATTGTAACGGGTAATTGCGCTTTTAAAATCTTCTAATCCCTGAGCAGAAAAGTACTCATCTACAAAGCCAAAACCCAGGTAGGTACCGTTCTCCACCACTACCACTGACTTTTCGCCTAGCTCGCGGCCTTTGCCTATGATCACAAACGAGTTGTGCTCGAACGTGAAAGAATCGATTGCTTCGGCTACGCGTGCGTTGTATTCCTCCGGAGATTCCAGTCCGATGCAGGCGCCTTTACACTGGTGCACCTGGTAATCAAAGCAGGCACCATTGGTTTTATACAGATCGCAGAGTTTCTGGCAAAGGTTAAATTTGGATACTTTATGAAACAGAAATCCTTTGGCTTTAAACTGATTGGTAAGTGCAATAATAGGGGTCATGTTTGCATTTTCAGCGCGGTTCACGGTGCCGAAAGTTAACCTGCGATAGCCCTTTTCATCCTCGTAACTATAAATGCCGGTGTTAAAAACGCTACGGCGTTGCTGGCGGTTATACTGCGGTTTCATGCGCTTTATCTCCGCCGACTCAAACAGCAAAGCCACCAGTTCGTTGCCCATTCGCTCATAAGTAATATCGGCAATGCTGTTCTTAAACTCTACGGACTTGCGGCTTTTGTAATCGATATTGAAATGCTGAATGATGCGCTTCTTTATATGAATACTTTTGCCTACATAAATCACCTCGCCCTGCTCGTTGTAAAAATAATAAACGCCCGGTACGCCCGGCAGCGCATCTACCTGTTCTTTTGTAATGCGGGGGGGTAATAAGGATGTTTTAATAGCATGTTTCAGCTGTTCGGATGGCTCTGTTAACTGCTGTTGGCCATCTATTACAGGGCGGTTTATTTTGATGAGCTTATCAAATAGTTTGGCAGTAGCTTCGGCATCGCCGATGGCGCGGTGGCGTTGCTGCAGCGGTATATCGATACTTTTGCAAAGCTTGCCTAAGCTATATGAAGGCAAACCCGGAATAAGGGAACGGCTGAGGCGAACGGTACAAAGCGTTTTCCGCTGAAAGGTAAAGCCCAGATCAGCAAATTCTTTTTTTATAAAGGAGTAATCGAAACGGACGTTGTGCGCTACAAAAACGTGCCCTTCGGTAAACTCTACAATCTCTTTGGCAACTTCGTAAAACTTGGGGGCATCGCGCACCATTTCGTCGGTGATGCCGGTAAGCTGCGTAATAAAATAGGGGATAGGGCGCTGCGGATTGATCAGTGTGTTATACTGGTCCACAATTTCCTGGCCGTTATGTATAAAGATGGCAATCTCTGTAATTTTATCCTGCGACGGCTGACTTCCCGTAGTTTCGATATCTATGATGGCGTACAAGCTTCTGAACGTTTAGGTGTGTCGGTTCCTGTTTTAAAGGCTTATCCTATAAACCAATATTATTAGCAATACGTTTCAAAATGCTGCATGCATACCTAACCCTGCAAATGGTATTAGTAAGTTACTCCTGTATTTCTTGGCCCTGTTTTTTAGCGCGGTTTCGAAGCTTGTCAAACATTTTGTTAAACCGCCCGCTTTTCTGAGATTTCAGATCGTCGATATCAGCTAACAAATAACCGAACGGCTCGAGCGGTTCGTAGGCATCAAACAGCACTTTCAGCATGGCGATCAGCGGAATAGAAAGGATCATGCCGGCAGCGCCCCAAATTTCCCCGCCCAACAGCAACGCAATAATGGCTGCAAACGGGTTTATACTTACTTTAGAGCCTACAATAAAGGGCGTTATAAAATTACCTTCCAGGAACTGCACAAATGAAAATACACCTACTACCAGCAGCGCATCTACTAAATTGCCGGTTGCGGCCAGTGTAAAAAGAGCAGGCAACATCGCCCCGATCAGGATGCCGATGTAAGGTATAATAGTTAGTATGGATGCAAACACGCCAAAGAAGATCGCATACTTTACACCAAGTATAAGCAGGCCCATCGAGTTCAGCAGCGATACAATGACAATCACGATCATTAAACCGGATAAATAACTTTGCACCACCGTCTGAATATTGCTGACAGTTTGCATCATGCCGCTGCGGCGGTCTTTAGACACAAACTTGAACATGAACTGCTGCAGGTGATCGCGATAGTATAAAAAGCAGAAAATAAAGATGGGGATGATGGTCAGCATGGCCAAAGCGCCTGTTGTAGTGGATATGGTACCTTGCAGCAAGCTGCTTGCTATTTCCCGCAGGTTGCCAAACGAGTCGCGGATCAGGTCGGTGCGGCTGGACGGCGGAATGCTGAACTTTTGGTATAGGAAATCCTGGACTTTAATAACCAGTTCATCAATATTCTGGCCTATCTTATCCAGTTCGCTGGTCAGGCTCATTATTTGTGCTGATAAAAACCAGATAACCAGTCCCAGTATACTAATCACTACAATCAGGCTAAACATAATAGCCAGCGCACGCGGCAGTTTTAACCTCTCCAGGTTTTGGGAAAGCGGCAGTAACAGCAAAGCAAATAGCATGGCAAAGGCAAGCGGTACCAACACGGCTTTAAAAAGCTGCATAAAGTAGATCAGCAGCAAAAGACCCATTAAAATAGCAATACACTTCAGGTAGGTCGGTAACTTTATTTCCATGTAGCAGAGCAGGTAAAAGAATATAGCGATTAAAATATGTACTCGCTAAGGTACGCAAATGTTATACTTAGCTGCTATCTGGCTGGTTATTAATTTGCTAAATAAATTGGCTAAAATAAGGTATAGAAATCGTATCTTTGTTGAACCAGAAGCTTTAAATGAAGGTTCTAAAGAAGATTAAACGGATAAAAAACAACTCAGGAGAAAAATATACTAATTGTATTAGCATCAAAGTATAAACCTGAAGTATAAATAACAAGAGTGTACTGGAGAGTTAGCACCTCAAGTTTTTTTATTTTTATATATATTTCCAATTAATTCTACCCTAACAATATACTTACGCTTACAGAATGGCAGAGTTAGAACACACCTACAACGAAGATAGTATCCGATCACTGGAGCCGCGCGAGCACATCAGGTTACGCCCTGGTATGTATATTGGCAAGCTCGGAGACGGTTCTTCGGCCGACGATGGTATCTATATATTAGTAAAAGAAGTGATCGATAACTCCATCGACGAACATGTGATGGGGTATGGTAAAACGATCGAAGTAAAGATATCAGACCATAAAGTACAGGTACGTGATTACGGCCGTGGCATTCCGTTAGGCAAAGTGATCGATTGCGTTAGCAAAATAAATACCGGCGGAAAGTATGATAGCAAAGCGTTCCAGAAATCAGTTGGTCTGAACGGGGTTGGTACCAAAGCGGTAAATGCCCTTTCCAGCCATTTCCGGATTCAGTCGGTGCGTGATGGTAAGGTGAAAGCAGCTGAATTTGAACGTGGCGTACTTACGGAAGATGTTGAAATTCAGGATTCGTCCCAGCGTAACGGCACGCTTACTGTTTTCACGCCCGATGATACCATTTTCAAGAACTACCAGTTTAACCCGGATTACCTGGAAAACCAGATCTGGAATTATGTATACCTGAATGCCGGCTTAACCATTGTATTTAACGGTAAAAAATATTATTCTGAAAACGGCCTACTTGATCTGCTTCGTAACAAAGCCGATGAGGAAAGTATGCGCTACCCGATTATTCACCTGAAGGGAAATGATATTGAGCTGGCCATTACGCACGGTAACGATTACGGCGAAGAATATTACTCGTTTGTAAACGGGCAGTATACTACAATGGGCGGCACGCACCTGGCAGCTTTCCGAGAGGCGGTGGTTAAAACCCTGCGTGATTTCTATAAGAAAGATTACGATGCTGCTGATATTCGCGGCTCTATAGTAGGCGCTATTTCCTTAAGAGTACAGGAGCCTGTTTTTGAATCTCAGACCAAAACAAAGCTGGGTTCTATTGAAATGGGGCCTGATGGTCCGGCTGTGCGCGCTTATATCAACGACTTCATCAAAGAGTCGCTGGATAATTACTTGCACAAAAACCCGACTACTGCCGAAGCCCTGAAGAAACGCATCGAGCAGAGTGAGCGCGAACGCAAGGATATGGCCGGCGTGAAGAAACTGGCCAATCAGCGAGCTAAAAAAGCGAACCTGCACAACCGTAAACTCCGCGACTGCCGCCTGCATTTTAACGAAGATAAAGACGAACGCAGCCTGCTTTCCACACTGTTTATTACCGAAGGTGACTCTGCCAGCGGTTCTATCACCAAATCGCGTAGCGTAGACATCGAAGCCGTTTTCAGTTTGCGAGGTAAGCCTTTGAACTGTTATGGCCTGAAGAAAAAAGTAGTTTATGAGAACGAGGAATTTAACCTGCTGCAGCACGCGCTTAATATAGAAGAAGGCCTGGAAGGATTGCGCTACAACCGTGTAGTGATCGCGACCGATGCTGACGTAGATGGTATGCACATCCGGTTGCTGCTGCTCACGTTTTTCCTGCAGTTCTTCCCGGATCTGGTGCGTAACGGCCATGTTTTCATCTTGGAAACGCCTTTGTTCCGGGTGCGAAATAAAAAAGACACAATCTATTGCTACAACGAAACCGAGAAACAGGAAGCGATACAGAAACTTGGCAAGCGCCCGGAAATTACCCGCTTTAAAGGTTTAGGTGAGATCTCGCCGGACGAGTTCGGTAAATTTATAGGTGATAACATCAAACTCAAGCCTGTTATCCTGCAGAAAGATACCACCATCCAGAACATGCTGAGCTATTACATGGGCAAGAACACACCCGAGCGACAGCAGTTTATTATTGAAAACCTGGTGATTGAAAAAGACATAGTAGAAGAATTATATGCATAACGACGAGCTGAACAACGAAGAGATAGAAAGAGAAGACGAACTGGCTGTGGAGTTTACAGACGGCGAGGCGGAGCTTATCCATAACGTAACCCCAGTTTCCGGTCTCTACGAAAACTGGTTCCTCGACTATGCTTCTTATGTTATACTAGAGCGTGCCGTGCCTGCCATTGAAGATGGTTTAAAACCAGTGCAGCGCCGCATCATGCACGCCATGAAAGAGATGGACGACGGCCGCTTCAACAAAGTAGCCAACGTGATCGGGCAAACCATGCAGTATCACCCGCACGGCGATGCTTCCATTGGCGATGCGATGGTAAACCTGGGCCAGAAAGATTTGCTGATCGAAACGCAGGGTAACTGGGGCGATGTACGTACCGGCGATAGCGCAGCAGCACCGCGTTATATCGAAGCGCGCCTTTCCAAGTTTGCGTTGGATGTAGTGTTTAATCCGCAGACTACTACCTGGCAGTTAAGTTACGATGGCCGAAAAAACGAGCCTGTTACGCTACCTGTAAAATTTCCGTTGCTGCTGGCACAGGGTGTGGAAGGTATAGCCGTAGGTTTATCTACGAAAATAATGCCGCACAACTTCAAAGAGCTTTTAAAGGGCTCAATTGATGTGCTGAAAGGCAGGAAGACTATGCTGATGCCTGACTTCCCGAACGGTGGTATGGTAGATGCGACAAACTATAATGCCGGTATGCGCGGTGGTAAGTTGCGTGTGCGCGCCACAATCGAGAAAGCGGATAAAAGTATGCTCATCATCCGGGATGTGCCGTATGGCATTACCACTACCGGTCTGATGGAGTCGATTGTAAAAGCGAGCGAGAACAATAAGATTAAGATCAAGAAGGTCGTAGATAATACGGCGGCCGATGTCGAGATTCAGGTGCACCTGCCCGCCGGCGTTTCACCGGATTTAACCATGGATGCGCTGTACGCCTTCACGGATTGCGAGGTCTCTATTTCGCCAAACACCTGCGTTATTATTGAAGACAAGCCGCGCTTCCTTAATGTAGATGAGTTATTGCGAATTTCTACCTTCAAAACAGTTGACCTCCTGAAGCGTGAACTGGAGATACGCAAAGACGAACTGGAAGACAAGTGGCATTACTCTTCCCTGGAAAAAATCTTCATCGAGAACCGCATTTACCGCGACATCGAAGAATGCGAAACCTGGGAAGCGGTATTAAATGCAATTGATACCGGCCTCGATCCGTTCAAAAAATTACTGCGCCGCGAGGTAACCGAAGAAGATATTATCCGCCTGACGGAGATCAAGATCAAGCGTATTTCCAAATTCGACTCTTTTAAAGCTGATGAGTATATCAAAAAGCTGGAAGAAGAGATGGCAGAAGTAGATGCAAATCTGGCAAACCTGATCGGTTACTCTATTTTATACTTTGAAGGCTTGCTTAAAAAGTATGGACAAGGCCGTGACCGCAAAACGCAGCTTAAAACATTCGATGTAATCACTGCCCAGAAAGTAGCCATTGCCAACCAGAAACTCTACATGAATGCCAAAGACGGCTTTGTGGGAACTGGTTTGCGCAAAGACGAATTTGTGTGCGATTGCTCCGATATGGACGATATCATCGTGTTCCGGAAAGATGGCAAGTTTGTCGTAACCAAAGTTGCCGACAAAACTTTTGTGGGTAAAGATATCATCATGGCTGGCGTTTATAATAAGAACGACGAGCACATGGTTTACAACATGATTTACGTGGACGGAAAATCCGGTATTTCGTTTGCCAAACGCTTTGCCGTTAAATCCATCACCCGCGATAAAGAATACGACCTCACAAAAGGAGAGAAGAACTCCAAAGTACATTACCTGACGGCCAATCCGAACTCCGAGTCAGAAGTGGTTACGGTAACGCTTGCACCGGCTGCGGCGGCTCGCATCAAAACCTTCGACTTTGATTTCGCTGAACTGATGATCAAAGGGAAAGGCTCGAATGGGAACATCATTACCAAGCATCCGATCAAGAAAGTGGTTCAGAAAAGCCTCGGAGAATCAACGTTGGGTGGTCGCGAGATCTTCTACGATGAAGTGATCGGCAGACTGAACACCGAAGGCCGTGGCCGATACCTGGGCTCTTTCAATACAGACGATACCATACTTGTTATTTATGAGGATGGCACGTATGAGCAGACTACATTCGACCTGAGCAACCACTATACTGTAGAGAAGATAAAAGTGCTGCAGAAGTTTGAGCCGGAGCTGGTGGTTTCAAGTATTTATTATGAGGGCGATAATAAAGTATACTATGTGAAGCGTTTCAAAATAGAGACCTCCAGTATAGGTAAGAAATTCACGTTTATTTCAGAGAGTAAGAATTCGCGCCTCGAAGCTGTTTCAACGCACCCGGAGCCGCTGGCAAAAATTGCCTTCAAGCGTGGCCTGCGTGGCGAGAAGGAAACAGAGAAGCTACTGCTCAGCGAATTTATCGACGTGAAAGGCTGGAAAGCGATGGGTAACAAACTGAACTACTACAAAATATTGGATGTAGAAGTGCCTAAAATGCAGGAAGTGGAGCTGGACGACAAGCCCAAAGCCAAGAAAGCTGCTGCCAAACGCGAGCCCATTACAGTACCTGATGAGTTGAAGGAGTTAGCTGAAGAAGCTGCACGCTCGAGCCAAGCTCAACCTCTTACTGGAAGTAACGTAGACTCGGAAACAGAATCCGAAGAAGAAAAAAGCGCGATCAAGAGAAAGAAACAACTTAATCTGTTTTAACTAGCAAAGTATAGCTCTTGCATTAGTCTTTTTTATTCTGTAAGTTACCACAGTATAATTGTTTATGAAAAGACTTTTTAGCGCCTTACTTATTATTGGTCTTCTTTTTTCCGGAGATTTTTCCAGCTGTTTAGCAGCTGGAAACGCCTCCGGAAACGAGCGGCTGATGCAACGTGCCGAAGCCTTACTGAGCAGTTACAAAGATTCGGAAGCGCTGATGCTTTATGAGCAGGTATTGGATAGCGCCGCCGATAATTACGAAGCACTTTGCAAGGCTAGTTTCCTGCATTGCCGCATCGGGGAACGTTACCTGGATGAAACTACAAAAGGCAAACACTTTAGCAAAGCAAAAGCCTATGCACTGCGCGCCTATGGTATTAACCCGTTGGATGCGGAATCGAATTATGTAATGGCGATGGCGATGGGCTGCGAAGCAATGGTGGCTGGTCCTAAAAAAAGGTTAACTGCAATTTATCAGATGCGCTCTTACCTGGATATTGCCTTGGCTGGAAACGAGCAACACGCAGGTGCCTGGTATATGCTAGGCCGCTGGTACTTTAAAGTGGCCAACCTGAATGTAGCAGAACAGACTGCAGCCAAATTCTTTTTTGGTGGCGTAAACGAGAAAGCTACTAACCAGGATGCGGTGGCTGCACTTGAGAAAGCGATCAGCTACGAGCCATCGAATATCCGGTATTACTATGATCTGGCGTGTGTGTACGATGAGATGAAAGATAAATCAGCCTGTATTTCTACATTGGAGAAAGCCCTCACGGTAGAGCTGGAAACGAAGGAGGAACTGGAACTAAGCAGGCGATGCAAAATAATGTTAGAGCAGCGAATGAAAAGCTAGCACTATCAGATGAAAAACAAAGAGCCTGCTTCCATTTGGTGGCAGGCTCTTTGTTTTTACCGGTAAGCTGCTTGGCAGATGTTTCTATTTGATGAAAATATCTTAAATTAGCGCATAGTATTACATTTAAACCATTTGCCAAAGTATAAACCAAACCCTGCATGCGGCACCTAGTACCTTTCCTGGCCCTGTTACTTTCAGGAATGTTGGCTGCCTGTACTAGCGAGGAAAGAAAGCAGGAGCAGATGGTTAACCTGGAGCAGGTAAAAGATGATCCGGAAAGCCAGCTTCGAAACCTGAATGCGGCCATACAAATGGCAAAGAACGATGGTAGTTTATATGCCCGGCGTGCGTTAGTATTACTGAAGGATGATAAATTTGAGCAGGCCTTAGCTGATACCGACGAGGCGTTACGACTTACAAAAGACGAACCAGCTAACTTGTTTTTAAAGGCACAGGTATTGCGTAAAATGAACCGGCAGCAGGAGGCTTTAAAGCTTGCGCTGCGTGCAGAACGGAACTCGTATCAAAGTTCGGCGCTGTATGTTTTGCTCGGGGAGTTATACTTTCAGCAAAAAAAGTATAAACAGGCAGCTGCTTACATCAGTAAGGCACAGCAGCTTACGCCCGCCGATGAGTATGTGTTATACTATAAAGCGAAAATACAGGAAGCAACTGCTGATACAGCTCGGGCTATCCAGCATTACAAAGCTGCTTTAAATTATGCACCGCAGTTTATGGAACCTAAAAGAGAGCTAGCCGGAATACTAGTAGCGCAGAAGGCCTACGAACCAGCCAAAGTATACCTGAGAGCTGCACAGAAGCAAGCCCCGAAAGATGCGCAGGTTTTATACTACAAAGGCCTGTTGTACGAAGCTGAACAGAAAGCAGATAGTGCGCATATTTTTTACAGAAGTGCCATAGCCGCTAACGATACACTGCAGGGACCACACTATAAAACGGGTTTATACTTGTATGCCCAAGGCGATTTCGAAGGTGCTGTACTTCATCTTAATAAGGCACAAAAAAGCTTTGGCAGAACCAAAAAATACCTGGTTACTTTAGCAAATAGCTACGAGAAAGCAGGCAGAAACATTGAGGCTCTGGATGCTTACCAAAAACTGCTGCAAGCAGAGCCGACGTATACATACGCTTACCAGGCCATCGCACGCCTGAAGTATAAATTAAACAGCGTACAGCCCGAAAGCAGGCCTGTGCAACCACAACCAGTAGAATTAATAGAAAACTAAAAATAATGATCAACATCACACTCCCAGACGGCTCTGTCCGCCAGTATGAAAATGCGGTGACAGGCCTTGAGATTGCACAAAGTATAAGCGAAGGCTTAGCTCGGAACGTGCTTGCTGCCAAAGTAAACGACACTGTTTGGGACCTGACGCGCCCGATCACGGAAGATGCCGCCGTGCAGCTGCTCACCTGGAATGATGATTTAGGTAAAAACACGTTCTGGCACTCGTCTGCGCACTTACTGGCCGAAGCGCTTGAAGCCCTGTACCCGGGTGTTAAATTCGGTATCGGTCCGCCCATAGAAAATGGTTTTTACTATGATATCGACTTAGGCGATAAGCAGTTCTCGCAGGATGATTTTGCCAAAGTAGAGCAAAAAATGCTCGAACTTGCGCGCAATAAAGCAGAGTATAAACGCCAGGAAGTATCTAAAGCAGATGCCATCGCTTACTTTAAAGAGAAAGGTGATGAGTATAAACTTGATTTGTTAGAAGGATTGGAAGACGGAAGTATAACTTTCTATACACAAGGAAATTTCGTAGACCTGTGCCGTGGCCCACACCTTCCGAATACAGGCTTTATAAAGGCGGCTAAGCTCATGAATGTGGCTGGTGCCTACTGGCGTGGCGACGAAAAAAATAAGCAACTCACGCGTATCTATGCTATCACTTTCCCGAAACAAAAAGAACTAACCGAATACCTGGAGCGACTGGAAGAAGCCAAGAAACGCGACCACCGCAAACTGGGCAAAGAACTGGAATTATTCGCTTTCTCTGAGAAAGTAGGGATGGGCCTGCCGCTTTGGTTGCCTAAAGGTACTTTGCTGCGCGAGCGCCTAGAGCAATTCATGCGTAAAGCGCAGATGCGTGCCGGTTATCAGCCTGTTGTTACCCCACATATTGCCAGCAAAGAGTTGTATGTTACTTCGGGGCACTACGAAAAGTATGGAGCAGACTCGTTCCAGCCGATCAAAACGCCAAACGAAGGAGAGGAGTTCTTCCTGAAACCGATGAACTGTCCGCACCATTGCGAAATCTATAAAGTGCGTCCGCGTTCTTACAAAGAGCTTCCGGTGCGCCTTGCTGAGTTTGGCACTGTGTATCGTTACGAACAAAGCGGTGAGCTGCATGGCTTAACGCGTGTACGTGGATTTACGCAGGATGATGCGCACATCTTCTGCCGTCCGGATCAGGTGAAGGAAGAATTCATCAAAGTTATTGATCTTGTATTATATGTTTTCAAAGCACTCGGCTTTGAGGATTATACTGCCCAGATTTCTTTACGCGATCCGGAGAACAAAGCCAAGTATATTGGTAGCGACGAGGCTTGGGAAAAAGCTGAATGCGCCATTATAGAAGCTGCTACTGAAAAAGGTTTGCGTACTGTAACCGAGCTGGGTGAAGCTGCGTTTTATGGTCCGAAACTAGATTTTATGGTGAAGGATGCCCTGGGTCGTAAATGGCAGCTTGGTACCATACAAGTGGATTATAACCTGCCGGAGCGTTTCCAGTTAGAGTACATAGGTGCAGATAATGCAAAGCACCGTCCGGTTATGATTCACCGTGCACCTTTTGGTTCGCTGGAGCGTTTTGTGGCCGTGTTAATAGAGCACTGTGCCGGTAATTTCCCGCTGTGGTTAAGCCCGGAGCAGTTTGCCATACTTCCTATTTCAGAAAAGTACCACGATTTTGCGCAGGAAGTATACGAGCGTTTATTACAACATGACATTCGTGGGTTTGTAGATAACCGCGATGAAAAAATCGGCCGTAAAATTCGTGATGCTGAAGTTAGAAAAGTATCTTACATGCTGATAGTAGGAGAGAAGGAGCAGGAAAGCAATTCTGTATCGGTTCGCCGGCACGGAGAAGGTGATCTGGGCTCGATGGAAGTAGATGCTTTTATTCAGTTGTTTCAGGACAAAGTTGCTGGAATACTAAACAATTAATAGCAGATATTTTTTTCTAAGTATAAAAAGTGCGATATTCGCACCCTAATTGTAGGAATTAAGTTAAGGAGATACAACTATAGCTACGCAAAATAAACGCTACATCCCACGCGGAAAAGTGGAGGAGCCATACAAAGTCAATGATAAAATAACCGCCCGCGAAGTCAGGCTGGTTGGTGACAATGTAGAACAGGGTGTATACCAGACAAGGGATGCCCAGAAAATGGCAAACGAACAGAATCTTGACTTAGTTGAGATTTCGCCGACAGCAGTTCCACCGGTTTGCCGCGTTATCGACTACTCGAAATTTAAGTACGAGCAGAAGAAGAAAACGCGGGAGATGAAGGCCAAAGCTCAGAAAGTGGTTATCAAGGAGATCCGATTCGGACCAAATACAGATGATCACGATTTCGAGTTTAAACTTAAGCATGCAAAATCTTTCCTGGAAAGCGGCTTTAAGATTAAGTCTTATGTGCACTTTGTTGGCAGAACAATTGTATTTAAGGAAAGAGGCGAGATTCTTTTACTGAAATTTGCGCAGGCACTGGAAGATGTAGCAAAAGTAGAGCAGCTGCCTAAACTGGAAGGAAAAAGGATGTTCCTGATTCTGACTCCAAAAGTAGCAGCTCCTAAAAAGTAATTTTTAAATCAATTTTATACTCATGCCAAAAGTTAAAACTAAATCTGGTGCAAAGAAGCGTTTTTCTTTGACAGGTACTGGCAAAATTAAGCGTAAACACGCTTACAAAAGCCACATCCTTACAAAGAAAACCACCAAGCAGAAGCGTAATTTAACACACATCGGTCTTGTTAGCTCAGCTGACATGAACAGAGTGAAATTAATGCTTCAGATCTAATTCCCTGAATTAGAAGGTTAAAATTATTAGTACGAACCCGGTGTCTGGTTTTTAAGATTATACAAATCACCAGCCGCTAAAACTTTACAGAAATGCCAAGATCGGTCAATGTTGTCGCTGCGCGACACAGAAGAAAGAAAATGATGAAAATGGCCAAAGGTTACTTTGGTCGTCGCAAGAATGTTTGGACAGTTGCGAAAAACGCAATTGAAAAAGGCTTAGTTTATGCCTACCGTGACAGAAAAGCGAAAAAGAGAGAGTTCCGTGGCCTTTGGATTCAGCGTATTAACGCTGGTGCACGTGAGCACGGTATGTCTTATTCTCAGTTAATGGGCGCCCTTAAGAAGGCTAACATCGATTTAAACCGCAAAGTACTTGCTGATTTAGCGATGAACCACCCGGAAGCTTTCAAAAGCATTATTGACAAAGTAAAGTAATTTACTTTTTAGATATATCAGGAAGAGCTTAGCACATGCTAAGCTCTTTTTTGGTGCCTTTGAATTTCTGAACGATAGTTTATACTTGAATGCTGTCTGACGTTTTCGCTTGTATAAGCAGAATCTGCCGTTGTGAGTGTTTGTTTTTATCGGCAACTATAACTTCGCCAACTATTACTTGCTGATGAGAGCGTGTAGCAAGAGTAATCATATCAATTATACTTTAAATGTTGAACGGCTTCTTTGAATCAGTAAGTAAAGGCATAAAAAAAGCGGCTTGTAAAGCCGCTTTTTTATTTTGTAAGGTATAATCTTTATTTAGGATCGTAAGCCCACTTCAGGTAGATAGCACCCCAGGTGAAACCGCCGCCAAATGCTGCTATAATCAGGTTGTCACCTTTCTTAAGCTGGCTTTCGTATTCCCATAAACAAAGCGGAATAGTACCGTTGGTTGTGTTGCCATACTTGTGTATGTTTAGCATTACCTTGTCGTTGCTAAGGCCCATACGGTTGGCTGTAGCCTCTATAATGCGCTTGTTGGCTTGGTGGGGTACGAGCCAGGCCACATCATCGCTAGTCAGGTTGTTACGCTCCATTACTTCTGCAGATACATCGGCCATGCCTTTCACAGCGAATTTAAACACAGCCTGGCCTTCCTGGTAAGCATAATGCTCACGCGCTTGAACTGTTTCTATAGAAGCAGGTTTACGACTGCCACCGGCCTTCATGTGCAGGTACTGCGCGCCGTTCCCATCCGACTTTAAGATCTCATCTTGTATGCCTAAACCTTCTATATTAGGCTCCAGCAAAACAGCCCCACCACCATCACCAAATATAATGCAGGTAGCTCTGTCTTCGTAGTTAATGATAGAAGACATTTTATCAGCGCCCACTACCACTACTTTTTTATACTGCCCGGAAGTTATGAATTTAGAAGCTGTTGCAAGGCTGAAAAGGAATCCCGAACAGGCTGCCTGCAGATCATATCCGAAGGCATTTACAGCACCTATTTCAGCGGTGATTAGATTAGCCGTAGCCGGGAAAACCATATCCGGTGTAGTTGTAGCACAGATAAGCAGATCTATCTCTTCTGGCTTTGTATTGGTTTTGCGAAGTAATTCTTTTACAGCCGGTACAGCAATATGAGAGGTGCCCAGACCTTCTCCTTTTAATATCCTTCTTTCCTTTATGCCGGTGCGTGAAGTTATCCACTCATCATTTGTGTCAACATAAGTTTCGAGCTCCTGGTTAGTTAAAACATATTCCGGAACGTAGCCACTTACCCCTGTGATGGCGGCGGTAATTTTACTCATGATATAAAGGTCTTTGTGTTAGTAATATTGATGGGCAAGATACAAAAAAACCTGGCATAAGCTGTCAGTAACTTCAAAAGAGTAGTTCTGAATCAGATTATACCAGGTATGTTCAGGCGTTTAGGCCGTTTTTACTCTTCAGCGAAATGATTTTTCAAGTGCTCAGGAAAGTCTGATGCGACCATTTTCTGCGCTTGCAGTACCATGTTACAGATAGCAACCGGGCTTGAAACGCCGTGGCCAATAATAGCATTTCCGTTAATGCCAAGGATAGGACTTCCACCCTCAGCTTCGTAATTGAATCTGTCAAAGAATGGATCATGCATACTTTTTTCGTTTAGTATGTCATAAATAGACTCTGCCATTTTCAGGATGATGTTACCTGTGTAGCCATCGCAAACAATTACATCAGCTTTATCATTGAAAAGATCGCGCCCTTCAATGTTGCCGATAAAATTGATTTTCTGGTTGGCTTTTAGTCGCTGGTAGGCTGCCTGTGTGTTTACAGTACCTTTTCCTTCTTCTTCGCCCAGGTTCATCAAACCCACTTTTGGATTATCGATCTCGAGTACATGCTTGGCGTAAACATAACCTATTTCGCCAAACTGTTCAAGTACATCAGGCTTACAGTCAGCGTTAGCGCCAACATCAAGTATGAGACCAAATCCGCCTTTTAGTTTTGGAACAAGGCCGGCAATAGAAGGCCTCATGATTCCTTCAATAGCTTTTACGCTGAACATGGCTCCAACAAGCATGGCACCGGTGTTGCCTGCGCTGCAAAAAGCATCTGCTTTCTGCGCTTTCAGCATTCCGTAACCAACTGCAATGCTGGAGTCTGGCTTTTGGGTAAGAGCTTTAGTAGGGTGTTCGCCCATCTCAATTACCTGCGTAGCATTTATAACTTTAATGCCACTGCCTGTATATCCATATTCAAGCAACAGTGACTTGATCACGTCTTCCTTGCCAATCAGCAGGATTTCGAAATTAGAGTCGAGTTGCTCTGTGGCTAACAAGGCACCTTTAACAATAGCTTCAGGTGCAAAGTCGCCGCCCATAGCGTCTAAGGCGATCCTCATGTAGTGGGTAGAGTTAAATTATACAGAATTAGAACGTGAGCCGGTTTTGATTACTGCGCGTTCGTAGTATAATTTTTAATTGCCAGTTTGCCTTTGTGGAACAGATCGCCTTCAACTACATAAGCATGGTGGAAAAGGTGCGGTGTATCTGTAGTAGGGCAGATGGCAACGGCTTTCTCAGAAAGTTTTTGGTGAGTTCTTCTCTTATCTCTTCTGGTCTTCGAAATCTTACGTTTAGGATGTGCCATTTTTTAGTTAGTAATTACTTGGTGTTTTTAAACTTTATTTTAATCCAAACTTTTAATTCAGGTTCTTCAGGGCATCCCAACGCGGGTCAATGTCTTCGTCGTCGTTGTTATCTCCATCTTCCGCATCGTTTCCTGTTGATTTGGAAGAATAAATCAGAATGTCGTTTTCATCTTCTTCATCTTCCTCCTCCAGAAACCGAGGGTGTAATTTTTTAATGGGTACTGCCAGGCTTACATAATCGTATAAATGCTGTGCGATATTTATACTTTGTGTGCCCGGCGTAATCTGCCAAAGGTCGTCGCCAAGTTCTGCGTTCTGCTCGCCATACTTTATCCTGAATGTTTCGGTTACCTCAATCGGGTAATCAAATTCTTCCAGGCTTCTGTCGCAGGTAAGCCGCACGTGGCCTTTAATATCAAAGACGAAGGTAAGCAGCGCCTCTGCCTTATCCAACTCTACTTTAGCAAGTAAATTACCGCCAAGTATAATTTCCCCTTCAAACAGCTTAAAAAAAGAATCATCAAGCTCAAACTCGTAAAAGTGTTTCTTGTTACTGAGTTTAGCGATGCCGATTTCGTAATCTCTTAGCTTCT
This sequence comes from Pontibacter arcticus, assembly GCF_003284895.1. GTDB lineage: Bacteria > Bacteroidota > Bacteroidia > Cytophagales > Hymenobacteraceae > Pontibacter > Pontibacter arcticus. Next base: position 976,976 of record NZ_QMDV01000002.1, on the reverse strand, counting down.
TCTCCATCGACTTTTTATCCCAAGACGCAAAATTAGAATTTATTTCTGTAAAATAAAAGAGCTTGCCTATTATTAATACAGGCAGCTTTATACTTCTGTTCGCTTTTTAATAATATCGCAGGCCAGGAAAAGCGCTTCCCTGAAAGATGTTTCGTCTGCAAGGCCCTTAGCTGCAATATCGTAAGCAGTACCGTGGTCTGGCGAGGTGCGTACAATGCGCAGGCCAGCCGTGTAGTTTACGCCATTATCCATGGCCAGGGTTTTAAACGGAATCAGGCCCTGATCGTGGTACATGGATAGTACGGCATCGACTTGTTTATACTGTTGCACGCCAAAAAAGCCGTCAGCCGGGTAAGGGCCAAAAATCAGATGGCCGCGTTCTTTCATTTTGAGGATTGCCGGGCGAATGATCTCGGTTTCTTCGGTGCCTAATAAACCATTTTCGCCGGCATGCGGGTTAAGCCCCAATACAGCGATGCGCGGTTTCTGAATACCAAAATCCTTCTGTATCGACTCAAGCAGGATGGTCAGTTTCCGGATAATCAGTTCTTCTGAAAGCTTGGAAGCGACATCTTTGAGTGCCATGTGTCCGGTAGCGGTGGCAACACGCAGTGGTCCGCTCACTAAAAGCATCAGACTGTCGGCAGCATCAAAATATGAAGTAAGGAACTCGGTGTGCCCCGGGAAGCGGAAATCGTCTGCCTGTATATTGTCTTTATTGATAGGCGCAGTCACTATACCATCCAGCAAACCGGCTTTCAGATCGGCAGAAGCAGCCATTAAGGAAGAAAGCGACGCCTTTCCGGAAAATGGCGTAGGCGTCCCGGTTTCGATTGGGAGATCAGCATCAATACAAGATACCAGGTTTACCTTGCGGCTAACCAGCGCATGAGCAGTACCTACTTCCACAAAATTAAAATAATCAGCTTTTAAAGCTGCTTTGGTATGTTGCAGCACTGCTGCTGACGCATAAATTACTGGTGTGCAGAAATTAAGTATGCGTGCGTCTGATAGCGTTTTTACAACAACTTCCGGCCCTATGCCATTCGTGTCTCCGATGCTGATGCCGATTCTTGGCTTTTGTCTGTTGTCCATTTGTTACTTGGCCAGTGAGTTTAGGTAAGTATAAACCAGGCGCACACCCGATGCCGTTGCCAGCTTCCCTCTGTAAGAATCTTCGGCGTGCAGGTAAGCAGTACCGGCAATATCAAGGTGCACCCACGGGTAATCCGTAAAAGCTTCCAGAAACTTACCGGCTGTTATATGGCCCGCATCGGCACCTCCAATATTTTTCAAGTCGGCAATATCAGATTCGATCTGCTTTTTATACTCGTCCCAAAGCGGAAACTCTACCAAACGCTCGTGTACCTGATTTCCTGCTTGCTTAAGTTCGCTCATCAGTTCATCGCCAGCCGTGCTCATAACCGCCACGCCTTCTTTACCAACGGCACGCATGGCAGAGCCGGTTAAAGTTGCCATATCGATCACCAATTCCGGGTTATACTTTTTAGCAAAGCTCAGAGCATCCGCCAGAATCAAACGGCCTTCCGCATCGGTGTTTAGTACTTCCACGGTCATGCCATTATACATGGTAATCACATCGCCGGGCGCTACCGCCTTGCCGCCCGGGCGGTTATCAGTTGCCGGCACCAACGCAATCACATGTAACGGCAATTTATTTTTAGCCACCGCATACAGTATACCTGCTACCGAAGCACCACCTGCCATATCGGATTTCATATAATCCATGGAAAGGGGGGTAGGTTTTAAGCTAAGTCCGCCGGTATCGTATACTACACCTTTGCCAACCAGCACATAAGGCTTCTCGTTTTTCGCATTCTCCGGTTTCCATTCCATGATGGTGAACGTTGCCGGATCATCAGAACCCTGGTTAACCGCCAGCAAACCGCCCATTTTCAAAGACTGGATTTTTATTTCATCCAGAATCTCCGTTTTAAAACCGGCTTCATCGCCCAGTGCTTCGAACTGCTGGCTTAATTGCTCCGCGCTCTGGTGGCTGTGCGGGTCGTTTACCAGGTCGCGTACTTTATAGATGGCTTCCAGCAGGTTGGCAAGTTCTGCTACTTGCTGCGCCTCCACATTCTCGCCTGCAATAGTTATACTTTGCAGCGAGGTTGGCTTCAGGTCTTTGGTTTTATACTTTTTATATTCGTAGTTACTTAAGTATAAACCTTCTGCCAGGTATAAAGCAGCGTTTGTGTTGGTTTTATCTACAATCGATAAGTTTTCGATTTTATCGGCTTTTACCTGCTTTAATAAAGTATGGCCAGCCTGGCGGAGCGCTTCGTTGCGGGCATCTTCGGTTTTAGAAGTTGGCACTACTACAATATAAATGCGCTGCAGGTAGCGGTTCAACGAAATAAGTTTTGCCTCGTTTTTAATTTGTTGGTCTACATACTGGCGCTCTTCCGGTTGTAAATCTTCGAGTTGGCCAGCCTGTTCGGGCTGCACGACTACGGCAAAATCAGTATTTTTGCTTAAGCTTGTGCTATGTTTGAGTTGTGTTGGCATTTGTCCTTCGTATCTTTGAGACTGCTAATATAACAAGTATAAAACGGAATGCGAAAAGCGTGTAAAATGGCTGTTTCGCATCACAAGTAAGTATAACGGGTTTGAGCCGGAAAGTATACGCTGCCTCTCAAACTATAACCAGCACACCGTGAGTAAAGTAAGTCCGAAAAAACATTTAGGCCAGCATTTCCTGGTCGATCAGAACATCGCCACAAAGATTGTTGAACAGCTGACGATGCCCGGCGGTGTAACCAATGTGCTGGAGATTGGCCCCGGAATGGGTGTGCTTACGCAATACCTACTGCAACATAAAGAATATACAACCACCGTAATTGATATAGACCGCGAGTCGATTGCGTACCTGAAAGAACATTTCCCGGCGCTAGAAGACCGCATTATATCGGCTGACTTTCTGAAAACGGATCTGAGCAAGTTGTTCCCGGGCAAGTTCGCTATCATTGGTAACTTCCCTTATAACATATCGAGCCAGATATTTTTTAAAGTGTTGGCGCACCGCGATGTGGTACCTGAAGTGGTGTGTATGCTGCAGAAAGAAGTAGCCGAGCGCCTGGCCGAACCTCCGGGCTCTAAAACGTATGGTATCCTGAGCGTGCTGTTACAGACATTCTATACGATAAAGTATAATTTCACGGTAAGCGAACAGGTATTTCATCCGAAGCCTAAAGTTAAGTCTGCGGTTATCAGCCTGATCCGGAACGAGCGCGAATCGTTGCCATGTAACGAGAAACGCTTTTTTGAAGTGGTAAAGTTAAGCTTTGGTACCCGCCGCAAAACGCTTCGTAATTGCCTTAAAACATTTAACCTGCCGCCTGAAGTTACTGCGTTGCCTGTTTTTGACGAGCGCGCCGAGCAGCTTTCAGTCGACGATTTTATAGCCCTCACACAGTTGGTAGAGCAGCACATTTAGGAACATGCAAGTAGAGATCACACGCGAATACATTGAGCAGGTAGAGGAAGCAATTGCGCGCAAAGACCAGGATTTTATACTTGAGTCAATGGCCGGCATGTACCCGGCAGATATAACCACGGTGTTATATGAGCTGGATGCAACCGAGTCGAAGTATGTGATGGACCTGCTGCCGCCCGAAGTCGGCTCCGAGATTCTCTCTGACCTGGATTACGACATCCGCAAAGACTTTCTCGATAACTTTACTAGCCAGGAAATTGCCCGTTACCTGAACCTGATGGATTCGGATGATGCGGTGGATATTCTGAACGAGCAGTCGGTACAGATACGCGAGGAAGTGCTTGCCCTGATCGATAACGAAGAAAAAGCCGCCGCCATACTTGACCTGCTCCATTACGAAGAAGATTGCGCAGGCGGTCTGATGGCAAAAGAGCTTATCAAAGTAAACCAGAACTGGCGCGTACGCCAATGCATCGAAGAGATCCGCAGGCAAGCCGAAGATGTAGAGCGCATTTATACCGTGTATGTAGTCGATAACCGCGATATTCTGGTAGGCCGTGTCAGTGTAAAGGCACTGCTGCTTTCCAAAGACGATGTGCTGGTAAAAGATATTTCGAACCCGGATGTGATCTCGATCGAGTCTTTCAGGGATGAGAATGAAGTGGTAGGCGTGATGCAGAAGTATGACCTGGAAGCTGTTCCGGTTGTAAACATTCAAGGGCGTTTGCTAGGCCGTATCACCATTGATGACGTGATAGATGTAATGCAGGAGCAGGCCGAACTAAGCCGTCAGCTCATGACGGGTATTACCGAAAATGTGGAAGAAGACGATACCGTGTTCCGTATTTCGCGTTCGCGATTGCCCTGGCTGATCATTGGTATGGTAGGAGGTTTGATGGCAGCTCAGTTTATGGGCTTCTTCGAAGGCGATATTGCGCTTTTGCCGGCACTGGCCCTTTTTGTGCCGCTTATCACAGCAACCGGCGGTAATGTAGGCATTCAATCCTCGTCCATCATCATACAGACGCTGGCCTCTAACACCGTTATTTTTGATAACCTCTCGGAACGTATGTTAAAGGTGCTGCTCGTGGCTTTACTGAATGCGGTCATCATTTCTATGCTTGTGTTTCTGTTTACCTATCTGTTCAAAGGCGATATTAAACTTTCAATGGTTGTTTCGATTGCGCTTTTTTCGGTGGTAATGCTGGCCTCGCTCATGGGTACTATCATGCCGATGATACTGGATAAATTCGGTATCAACCCAGCTGTTGCAGCCGGTCCGTTCATCACGACAGCCAACGATTTACTTGGGCTGGGTATTTATTTCGGTATAGCACACTGGCTTTATAGTTTATAAGTATGGCTGCTACACGGGTTCTTATAATTGATGAAGTGCACGAAAGTATGTTTCCGCTACTCCAACGTATAGGCGTGGAAGCAGACTACAGACCAGGTATAAAACCAGCTGAAGTACAGGAGGCGTTGGTTGGTTTTGAAGGCCTGATCGTGCGAAGCAAAATGCAGATTAGCGCAGATACCATTAAGCTGGCTGATAAACTCCGGTTTGTGGCAAGGGCAGGAGCCGGACTCGATAACATTGATGCGGCTGCGCTGGAAGCAAGAGGTATAACGTTGCTCGGAGCTAACGAAGGAAACAAACAGGCCGTTGGCGAACATACGCTGGGTTTGCTGCTCTCTTTGCTGCGGAACATTACCCGAAGCGACAAGCAGGTACGAAACAAAGTATGGCTACGTGAAGAAAACAGGGGCGAAGAACTCAGCGGAAAAACAGTCGGCATTATCGGTTTCGGAAATATGGGACAGAGCTTTGCGCAAGTGCTTTCCGGTTTTAGTTGCCGCATCATGGCCTACGACCGCTTTGCGCCCGAAAAAGTATGCGAACCAATTGAGTGCGTGACATTGGAACAATTGCAAACCGAAGCCGATGTGGTGAGTATGCACATCCCATACATTCCTGAAAACTCAAAGCTGGCAGACGCTGCTTTTTTTGAAGGTTTTAAGAAGCCTGTCTGGTTTCTGAATACCTCACGCGGCGAGGTAGTGGACCAGCACGCACTGGTTAAAGCACTCCAAAACGGAAGTATAAAAGGCGCTGCGCTAGATGTACTCGAAAACGAAAAGCTGCAAACCTTAACGCCAGCGCAGCAAGAAGATTTTGCATACCTGAGTGCTGCCAATAACGTTATACTTACACCGCACATTGCCGGCTGGACCTTTGAATCCTATTCCAGAATAAACGAAGTACTCGTTCAGAAAATAGCTGCATTGCTAATTTAACAGGTATTTTAGGCTTGCATTTCCTGTTTTAAAGTATAAATTGGCAGTAACGGAAGTATTACTTAATGCGGTTATTAAAATAATGAGGTCCGTATTTCAGGTATACTAAAATTTAGTATATTTGCTAAAGTTGGAAACTAGCCGGAGCCTTCTCCGGTTTTAAAAACAAAAAACTTAGCAGGAGCAGGCAATTGTTAAACGGACAAATCGCTGCGACCATTCTAGAGACAAGAATTTAAGATAAAATTTACATATCAGGCAAAAAGAACGGTTATGCATGTCCATAACCGTTCTTTTTGTTTTTGTGTTTTAAACGTAAAAAACATTATGAGCAACATTTCTTATTACACGGCAGAAGGATTACAGAAACTGAAAGATGAGTTGCAGGAACTTCGTACCAAGGGCCGTGCCCATGTAGCCCGCCAACTGGCAGAAGCGCGTGATAAAGGTGACCTGAGCGAGAATGCAGAATATGATGCTGCCAAAGACGCACAAGGCCACCTGGAGCTTAAGATTGCCAAGTTGGAAGAAGTAGTAGGCAATGCCCGCCTGATAGATGAGACGAACCTGGATCTGAGTAAAGCGCTTATACTTTCCAAAGTAAAGATCAAGAACCTGAAAAATAACATGGTGATGGATTATACGTTGGTAGCAGAAGAGGAAGCAGATCTGGCATCCGGTAAGATTTCTGTAAAGTCGCCAATAGGGAAAGGCTTGTTAGGTAAATCGGTTGGTGAGATTGCAGAGATTACGATCCCGGCTGGTAAAATTGAATTTGAAGTATTGGAAATAAGCCGCTAAGCTGATGGAACCAAGCATTTTCACAAAGATCGTTAACGGCGAAATCCCTGCTTACAAAATTGCAGAGGACGAAAACTACCTGGCTTTTCTGGATGTGTTCCCGACTACAAAAGGGCATACGCTGGTTATCCCGAAACAGCAAACCGATTATATCTTTGATTTGGATGATGCCTTGTACCTGGGTTTGATGGCGTTTGCCAAAAAAATAGCAGCTGCAATTGAGAAGGCGGTACCTTGCAAGCGAATAGGCATATCGGTCGTGGGCTTGGAAGTGCCTCATGCGCACGTACACCTCATCCCGCTGAACAAGATGCAGGACATGAATTTTGCCAACAAGCAGCAGTTCAGTAAAGAAGCGTTTGAAGAAACAGCAGCAAAGATTAAAGCAGCTTATAACGGCTGATTCTATTAAAACAAAGTATAGCAAAACCGAGTAACGCTAATCCATACGTTTATACTTTATCAAAACAAAAGGCCCGTATCTGTAGCAGATACGGGCCTTTTGTTATTCAAGGAAATCTTAGTTTATACTATCCGTCTGTTGCTCCTGCAGCTTCTTGTTCTCTTTTGCCTGCTTTTTAAAGTATCCTCTCAGCAGAAAATTTTGTTGCAGTGCTTTCATGTTCTCATCCAGTTTCTGAGACCCGGTTTCCAGGTTTTGCATGGTGCTTTGCAGCTGGTTGGCAAATTTCTCGTCGTTCAGCAAAACGCCCACCGCGTTGTTGTTATCGTTTAACTTGGTACTGGTTTCCTGTAGGTTTGCAGCCATCTGGCTGGCGGCTTTGGTTGCTTTCTGCATCTCGGCTACGGAGCTTTGCAGCTGGTTGAATACCGCTGTATCAGTCAATAGCTCGTTTGCGAGGCCACCTTTTGTGTTTAATTTGGAGGTAAACTGCGTTAGTGCATTTGAAGCCCGAACAGTGTTAGCCGATGTTTGTTCCAGGCTCGCGATCATTGCTTTAAAATTAAGTGCCAGCGTAGAGTCTGTCAGCAAAGCGCCCATCGTTCCTTCTCCTTTTACCAACCGTGCGCTCAGCTCGCTGATATTTGAGGTAATGCCCACAAAGTTTTTGTTGTTTTCCTGCAGCGTTTTCATGATATCATCGGTGTTCAGGTTAGCCTGCGATTTTAGCCTGTCGCCGTTTGCAATTTCAGGTGCCTGCTGCGAACCGCCGAATATCTCGATGATCTTGTTGCCGATTAAGCTTTCGGAACTGATGCGGGCCATAGCATCTTTGCGGATATACTTCTGGGAGCTTTCCTCGATGTTCATCACCACTTCTACCTGGTCTGTGCCATAAAAATGAATATCCTTTACGTTTCCGATCTTCACCCCGGAAAACCATACGTTGTTTCCGATCTTCATTCCTTCCACATCATCAAAAACGGCTGTAACGGCTACGCTCTTGATAAACCGTTTCTGTTGCCCGCCAAGTATGAGCACGCTGGCAATAAAAATGGCAATAGCCAGAAATACAAAAATGCCAACTATGATGGATCGCTTATTATCTGCTGCACTCATTTAGTCTATAAAGTTGTAATTATAAAAAGATTGAACGCGTTCGTCGTCTGTATCAAAAACTTCTTCGAACGTACCTTGCCGCTGAAACTGCCCATCCAGGAGCATTACCAGTCGGTCTCCTACGGAACGGGCGCACGTAAGGTCGTGGGTAATAATGATGGAAGATGTTTTAAACCTTCGCTGTACTTCGTTTATTAATTTGTTGATCTCTATACTGGTAATTGGATCGAGGCCGGCGGTAGGCTCATCGTAAAGCATAATTTCCGGCTTCAGGATAAGTGTGCGGGCAATACCGATACGTTTGCGCTGCCCACCCGATAATTCCGAAGGCATCTGGTCTCTGGATTGTGCCAGCCCAACGGCATCAAGCACCACATCAATAATCCGGTTTATATCGCGGCGCGTCAGGTTTGTCTGGTGGCGCACCAACGGAAATTCCAGGTTTTCAGCAACTGTCATACTATCATACAAGGCGCTGTTCTGGAAAGAGAAACCCAGTTTTAACCGCAGTTGTTGCAGTTCTTTTGGGGTTAATTTGCTTACGTTTTGGCCAAGTACGTTTACTATACCTTCATCGGCCCGCAGCAATCCGGAAATGATCTTGATCAAAACAGATTTACCAGTACCGGAACGACCCAGCACAACCAGGTTTTCGCCGCGATACAAATCCAGGTCTACGCCACGGAGTATGTCATTCTCGTCGAAAGACTTGGTAAGGCCTTTAATTTCGATAACCTTATCAGTATAATTTATTTTTGGAGTTTCCTTGTGCATATGGATCAGGTTACATGGCCCGTATGGCGTTAATGATCTGCATGGCAAGCAATTCTTCTATAAACACCAGGAACATAGCAGTTACCACAGCCGAGTTGGCCGCTTTGCCCACACCTTCTGTGCCTTTAGAAGAATAATAGCCTTTATAACAACCTACCATCCCGACAGTAAAGCCAAAAATGAAGGATTTTATCAGCGATGAAAAAATATCCAGAAACGAGATCGCACTAAAAACCTGACCGAAATAGGTGGTAAGGCTGGTTAACTCGTGCTGATGTACGTTTACGTAAGCGCCCATCAAAGCCACAAACATCGTATAAATCATCAGTGCCGGAATCATAAGAGTAGTGGCTAAAACGCGGCTCACCACCAGGAAATTAAACGGATTGGTACCCGAAACTTCCATCGCATCTATTTGCTCAGTTACTTTCATCGAGCCCAGCTCAGCGCCGATACTAGAGCCCACACGGCCAGCGGCAATAATAGCCGTCACCAAAGGAGCAAGCGCACGCACAATGGCAATTGAAATAAGGGAAGGTAGCCAGGAGGTTGCACCAAACTCTGAAAGAGAGGGCCGGGACTGGTTTGTAAAGACAATGCCGATGATAAACCCGGTTACAGAAATAAGCGGCAGCGAGCGCACGCCTACTTCGTAGCATTGTTTTATAATTTCTTTGAATTCGTAAGGAGGGAGAAAAGCTTCCTTAAAAAAGCGTATTATAAATGAATAGATTCTATAAAGCTCAAGAAAAGCACGGTCGAGCCTTCTTGTGGTTACATATCTGCGCATTCGGTGTCGTTATGTTGGAGCAAGCTGTCTGGAGTAAAAGTTATGCAAACTAGTACGTAAACTTACAAATCAAATTTGTGAATAGTGGATAAATAGCTGAGTATTTCCGGAAACCCTGTTAAAACATGCTTCCAATCGATTATTTACTCAATAAAATTACTTAGCGACCCTGTCCGGGTTATCTGTCAGGAAACCTTTCCAGGATTTTGCGCCCGATTTAGCGTTGTTTCCTTTCTGATAATGATGGCAAAGTGCTACCGAAAGGGCATCCGTGGCATCAAACATTTTCGGGTCAGGCTGTATTTTCAGGATCTGAACCAGCATACTGGCCACCTGTTCCTTAGAAGCATTACCATTTCCGGTAACAGATTGTTTTACTTTTTTGGGCGCATACTCTACATATGGTATATCTCTAGAAAGCGCAGCTGCAATGGCAACGCCCTGTGCCCGACCCAGTTTCAGCATACTTTGCACGTTCACGCCAAAAAAAGGAGATTCGATAGCCAGCTCATCGGGCAGGTATTCGTCGATGAGCTGTATCATGCGGTCAAAAATTTTCTTTAACTTGATGGCGTGGTTGCTGTAGCTTTTTAAGTGGATGACGCCATACTGCAAAACCTTTACCTTTGATCCGGTAACTTCAATAAGCCCATAACCCATTACTTGGGTGCCGGGGTCAATGCCAAGAATCAGTTTGTTAGGAGGGAGCGCGGAAGAGTAAACCATAAGGCTGCAAAAATAAGACAATTATCTTGAACATTAACTTCTCTAAAAAATTCCTTTTGCTTGCCGGCAAAGCCTTTGTGCTGCTGCTGACACTTTACCTGCTTTACCATACTATTTTTACGGCACCTGATACTTTTCTTACCTGGGAAGCCATACTTAGAAAAATGCTGCAGAGCGAGTTGCGTGTGTTGTTTATACTTGTAGCGCTGCTGATACCTGTTAACTGGGGAATCGAGGCGATGAAATGGCAACTGCTCGGAAGTAAAATAGAACCGATCTCTTACTGGCGCGCATATCGTTCGGTAATGGTAGGCCTTACGCTGGGTTTTATAACGCCAAATAAACTCGGTGATTATGCCGGCCGCGTTTTAGAACTGCACAGCGACCAGCATTTGCAAGGTATAGGCGCCGTTTTTATGGGTCGATTCTGCCAGTTGGTGGCTACTGTGCTGGCTGGCTCCGTCGGTTTTTTATACTTTATCTTTACGTTTTACTGGCAATCATATCCGGGTGTAAGTATGAGCGTGGTTGTTTTGCTGGTTATACTTTGCATCGGGTTGCTGCTGCTGCTTTTCCATGCGCGGGCCATGGTGGCACTGGTGGCAAGTATAAAACCGCTCCGCAAACTGGTGCCGTACATCGCTGTTATCAAAAATTATACTTCCCGGGAAGTTACCCGGTTGCTGTTACTTTCGCTGGTGCGTTATGGCGTTTTTATGGCGCAGTTTATTTTACTGCTGGTAATGTTTGAAGTGAAGCTGAACCTGTGGCAATATGTAAGTGGCGTGTCGGGTACTTTTTTTCTGAAATCCGTGGTGCCTTCTGTCAGTTTGCTTTCTGACCTGGGCGTTCGAGAATTATCTGCCATGTACTTGTTTGGTTTGCTGGATCAGGAACGGTTGCAGGTGCTTAGCGCCAGCCTGAGTTTGTGGTTGCTCAACATACTGGTGCCAAGCGTGCTGGGGCTTATCTTTGTATTAAGGTTACGCTTAAACAGGAAAGGAGCCGCCGCTTGAGTTTTATACTTTTACTTGTAGTTATACTTTACAGCTTTCTGATCATCAGGAGATTAACTAGTTGGAATAATTTGCAGGAAATCATACTTCCAACCGCTTTTCAGCCTGAGGTAAAACTATCCGTTATTATCCCCGTCCGGAACGAATCAGCGAACATCATCGCCTTGCTTCAGGATTTAGAGCTGCAATCATACCCGACAGAACTGTTTGAAGTACTGGTGGTAGATGATCATTCCGAGGACGAAACCGCAGCGTTGGTGCAGGCTTTTGCAGCCCAGGCAAGTGTAACTATCCGGTTGCTTCAGTTGAAAGATTATGATAAGTTATACTTAAAGAAAGCTGCCGTTCAGAAAGGAGTGGAGCTGGCAACCGGCGAACTGCTTGTATTTACTGATGGCGACTGCCGGGTGCAGCCGAACTGGCTTTCGCTTTTCGCGCATACTTACCAAACTAAGCAAGCTGTCTTTATCAGCGGTCCGGTCAGTTTCCAGGATACAACATCGCTGTTCGAGAAAATGCAGTTGGTAGAGTTTGCCAGCCTGATCGGAATAGGCGGGGCTTCCATTGCGCTCGGCAAACCTAACATGTGCAACGGTGCGAACCTCGCTTATACAAAAGCAGCTTTTCAGGAAATTAACGGCTTTGCAGGAAACGAAGGCGTAGCCAGCGGCGACGACGAATTTATACTTCACAAGCTCAGCGAGCGCTATCTGGATAAGATCACGTTCCTGAAAAGTGCTGAAGCGATAGTTTATACCAACGCGCGTAAAACCCTGAGCATCTTTATTTCCCAGCGGGTACGGTGGGCCAGTAAGTGGCGCTCTTATACCAAACTGAACGTGCAGTTAGTGGCCTTAACCGTGTTTATGGTTAACCTGTTACTTTTCCTGGCGATACCTGCAGTTATAGGCGGGTGGTTGACGCATTGGTTATTTATATTAGCATATGTTGCCAAGTTTGGGGTGGATTTCTTATTTTTAAGCCGCATACTGGCTTTTTTAGGCAAGCCGAAGTATAATTTATACATACTTCCGTTGCAACTGGTATACATCCCTTATGTGCTGGTAACGGCGCTGGCCGGCTTATTTGGCCGCTACACCTGGAAAGGCAGAACCCTTAAAACGCTATGAACGACAACGAATTTGCTGTACTGGACGAGTTATACTTTGTAACCGCTTATCCTGACCTCAAAACCAAACTTAACCTGACAGACAAAGAACTTTGCGAAACGTTGGAATCTTTGTTGGGGAAAGGCTACATCCGCATTCTTTTCCCAGACCAGGACACCGAACACCCTTACATAGAGACAGCTTTCAAAACAGAGTACCAGGAGTATTTTTTTCTGGCAACCAAGGCAGGTTTAGTCGTGCATAACTCTATCTGATGGCACTCCTTACCAAACCACAGCCGCCCGTGTCGCGGCCACCTTCTTACTACATCAGGCAACGTTTATGGCAGAACAAACCTGCCATGCTGGGTTTGCTGCTTATACTTTTTTCAGTGGTAATAGCACTGGGCGGGTATGCTTTTATGCCGGATAGTTCGCCAAATGCAAACAACGGCATCGTGCAGCTTCAGAAAAAAGAGCCGGGCTTTACAACGCAGGTAATGCGCATACCGCGTGCGGGTGGTGTACAGCAGGAGGTTAATTTTATAGAATTTATACTTTCCGGCGAGCAGGCTGATTTTGCTGAGATCCCAATCGAAAGTTATACTTTTAAAACCGATAGCGTCGTCATTAAACCGGTGAATACTAACAGCGCCATTACCGACCAGGAGCGTACCTTTGGTTTCAGGGAAATACTGGGCAGCGATGCTAAAAACCTGACACCGGACCAAGCAAAGGAACGTATAGAAAGCGATTTTATCACCAACAGAACGTATTGGCTGGGTACCGATAAAGCTGGCCGTGATGTGCTGAGCCGGCTTATACTGGGTACTCGCATTTCGTTGGGTATCGGTTTTGTGGCGGTTCTTATCTCGCTGGTTATCGGTGTTACCATTGGGGCCATAGGCGGTTATTTTGGCGGAAGTATAGATAAGCTGATGACGTTTCTGATGACAGTGGTCTGGTCGGTGCCCAGTATCATGCTGGTTATTGCCATTAGCCTGGCCCTGGATAGTAAAGGCGTTTGGGTTGCGTTTGTAGCTGTTGGCTTAACCATGTGGGTAGAAGTGGCCAGAGTAGTGCGCGGACAGATTTTAGGCTTAAAAGAAAAGACCTATATTGAGGCTGCCAACGTATTAGGAGTTCCAAAGTACCAGATCATATTCCGGCATTTGTTGCCAAACATTATCGGGCCGTTAATTGTAATAGCAACTGCCAATTTTGCATCTGCTATTCTGATCGAAGCAGGCCTTAGCTTTTTAGGATTAGGAGTACAGCCGCCCGCCCCGTCGTGGGGAATGATGGTGAACGAAGGTTTCCAGTTGATTGGTGCCCGGGCCGGCCTTTTTTTAGTAGTTTTACCAAGTGTTTGCATCAGTTTGCTGGTGCTGGCTTTCAACCTTTTCGGTAATGGCCTGCGCGATGCTTACGACCCTAAAATCCCGATTTCGAATGCCTGACATACTTATACCGCAACTAAAACAGGAACTCAACCTTAAAAAGCTTGAGCTCACGGCCTTACTAGAGATTACGCAGGCTATCAATAACAACCTGCCAGCCAATGCCCTGTACAAAATTTACAGGTTTACTTTGCTGGCCCAGCTGCAAATCAGCAGGCTCGTATTGTATGTGCACGACGAAAACTGGGAAAATAAAGTATGCGTAGGTACTTCCCAGGATTTCAGCAAGCAGCCGCTACCAAAGCAAATACTCGAGATCCGCGAAATTACCCGCACTTCCAAACTCAACATCGATAAACGCTGGCGCGATCTGGAGATCGTGATCCCTGTTATTCATAACAACAAGGTGCTGGCTTTTGTGATGATCGGAAACTTTAATGCCAGTTACTCGAACCCGGAAGCCCTGAATTTTGTGCAGACCCTGAGTAACATCATGCTTGTTGCGATTGAGAACCATAAAATGGCAAGGCAACGTTTAGCGCAGGAATCTATCAGGCGCGAGATCGAAATTGCACGTGAAGTACAAACGATGCTGTTCCCTAAATCGCTGCCAAACGATAAAGATGTTGCCATACATGCCAGTTATATTCCGCACTCCACCATCGGCGGCGATTACTACGATTACATCGAAATAGACAAAGATCAGTTTTTGTTTTGTGTGGCCGATGTGTCGGGAAAAGGTGTGCCGGCATCGTTGCTGATGTCTAATTTTCAGGCAGGTTTGCGTACTATTCTGCGCCAGACAACAGACCTGAATACGATCGTATCCGAGCTCAACCACCTGATTTATATCAATGCCATCGCTGAAAAGTTTATTACCTGTTTTGTAGCTATTTACAACCGGGTAACACGCGAGCTGAGTTATGTAAATGCCGGACACAACGCACCTATTCTGCTGCACGAAAACAATACCCACGATCTGCTGAATGATGGTTGTACGATGCTGGGCGTTTTTGATGTGCTGCCATTTATGTCGGTTAGCACGGTGCAGATACCGAAGCGCTCCGTATTACTTTGTTATACCGATGGGCTCACCGAGGTTTTTGATGCAGACGAAGCTGAGTATGGCATAGAAGGCACCATCGATTTTATGCAGCGCCACCGGTTTCTGAGTTCTAAAGTACTGCACCTGGAGTTGCTCCGCGAAATAAACCTGTACAACGAGGAAGCTTCTTTCAGTGATGATATTACCTTGCTTTCGTGCCGGTTTAAATAAATTTACTTGTTGGTTGTTGCGTACTGATTGTTATAGTGCCTCAAGCTTAGTTTTCTCAATAACAATCAACAACTAACAATTTAACATTCAAAAGTGATCCGCTTTTATAAAACGCCCGGGCTACTTAAACAACTATTGCCCCGTTATACCTGGCAACGCCACTCCATGAACAAAGTACTGTATCTTACTTTTGATGATGGCCCGATTCCGGAAGTAACACCCTGGGTACTGGAGCAACTGGCTGGCTATAACGCGAAGGCCACTTTTTTTTGTGTCGGGGAGAATGTAGCCAAATACCCGCACATAGCGGCAGAAATCGTAAAACAAGGCCACGGGCTGGCAAATCATACTTTTAACCACCTTAAAGGCTGGCAGACACCCGTCGCGGATTATGTACAGAACACAGCCCTTTGCCAGGAGCAGCTCAACCAATTCCCTGCGCTCAATACTTCCCGTAAACTGTTCAGGCCACCTTATGGCCGCATTTCGCCGGCGCAGGCTGCCATACTTCGCAAAGAATATGAGCTGATTATGTGGGATGTACTAACAAATGATTACGACGCGACACTATCGCCAGAGTTGTGCCTCGAAAAAGCAGTGGAGCATACCGTGGAAGGCAGCATCATCGTTTTCCACGACAGCCTAAAAGCCCAGCGCAACATGCAGTTTGCCTTACCTAAATTTCTGGCTCATTTTACAGCGCAGGGTTATACATTCGAGGTACTATGATTTTTTCGATTATATACTTCATCGTTTACTTTTTACTTTTCCTGGTACTGCTGTGCCTGCTGGTTTTTAACCGTCGCAACCAAAACAGTAAGTATGACTTCCAGCCGCGGGTGAGTATCCTGATCGCTGCCCGCAACGAGGAACATACTATTTTGCGCTGCCTCAACGCCATCGAAAACCTGCATTACCCCAAAGATAAGCTCGAGATCCTGATCGGGGATGATGCTTCTACCGACAATACACGCCAGGTTGTACTTGATTTTATCCGTAATAAACCGGGTTGTACGTGTATTCCGATCACTGAAAACCTGGGCGAGGCCCGTGGCAAAGCAAACGTACTCGCACACCTGGCTAAGTACGCCACCACAGATTTTTTCTTTTATACCGATGCCGACATTGCCGTTCCCGAAGACTGGATCCAAGGAATGTTATCGGTGATGAAAGAAGATGTAGGCGTGGTTACCGGCATTACTTCCGTTGAAGGCGACGGTTTTTTTGCCGAGATGCAGGCATTCGATTGGTATTATGCGCTGGGTTTGGTGCAGGTAGTATCTGATCTGAAGTTGCCGGTAACATCGATGGGCAATAACATGTTGCTGCGCCGGAAAGCGTATGAAGACGTAGGCGGTTTTGAAAGTATAAAATTCTCTATCACAGAAGATATCGCCATCTTTAACGCCATACTTAAAAAAGGCTGGAAATTCAGAAATTTATATCAGCAAAGTGTACTCGCTAAAAGTACGCCTGCCGCCACGTTCTGGCAGTTTATGCACCAGCGCAAACGCTGGATGAAGGGCACCGCGCATCTGCCGCTCTACATGGCCATCATTTTTGTGCTGCATGCAGCTTATTACCCGGTGTTGCTGCCCTTTTATACTTATACTTCGGTTGGTATTGCATTTCTTATTTTTGTGGTGAAGCTGATCCTCCAGAGCATTTTCCTGTACTTGTGCCTGAAACGTATCGGAGAACGCACCAGTTGGTGGAATTATGTGCTCTTCGAAATTTACATGATTGTTTCTTCTATCATCCTGATCATCTTCTTTTTCCTGCCTTCGAAAGTGAACTGGAAAGGGCGCAAATATTAATCCTTGGTAAGTTAGAAAGTGAAAGAGTTGGCAGGATTATATTTATACGTTGGAAGCCGGCAATCTGTCCTTTTTTAATTGGTAGTGCAGGCTTTTTAGCTTTTATCAAATTCAATAAAATGTAGTACTTCATCAGTTTAGGCTGATGTAAAAACATACTTAAGAGAAATGAATTTAATTGACTCGCATGCCCATATTTACTCTGAAGAGTTTGTTAACGACCGCGATGAAGCAGTGGAGCGTGCATTAGCAGAAGGAGTTTCTAAAATCTACATGCCCAACATCGATCATACTACGATTGATGTGATGCTGGAAACCGAGCACAAACATCCGGAACAATGTATCCCTATGATGGGGCTGCACCCGTGCTACGTTACCAAAGATTTTGAGCGGGAGTTATACCTGGTAGAGGAGTGGCTGGGCAAACGCAAATTTTCTGCAATAGGGGAGTGCGGCATCGACCTGTACTGGGATAAAACTTTTTTTCCGCAACAGCAGGAAGCCCTCAAAGTACAGCTGGATCTTGCCAAAAAGTATAAACTGCCCATCGTACTGCACACCAGAGATTCGTTTGAGGAAACGTATGAACTGGTAGCTGCAGCGCAGGACGGCACGCTAAGGGGTATTTTTCATTGCTTTTCGGGTACGCCTGAGCAGGCGCAAAAAGTAAAAGAACTTGATTTCCTGATCGGGATTGGTGGTGTGGCTACCTTTAAAAACGGCGGCCTGGATAAAGTTTTACCGCACGTTGCCCTTGACCAGATTGTGTTGGAAACAGATTGCCCTTACTTAGCACCTGTGCCGTATCGTGGCAAGCGCAACGAACCTGTTTACCTGCCGCTGATAGCCAAACGCGTAGCCGAACTGAGTGGTAAAACACTGCAGGAAGTAGCCGAGATCACGACCCAGAATGCGTTAAACCTCTTTAAACTATAGTATGCAGGTTGTAAAAGTTGACATCGAAACGGCTGCACCGCTCCATCCGGAAGCTTCCATCCTGATCATTTACACAGGCGGCACGATCGGGATGGTATTTGATGAAGTAAAAAAACACCTGGTGCCTTTTAATTTTGGGCAGATCGTGGATCATTTACCGGAACTGCGCCAGTTTAACTATTTGCTGACGGTATTAAGTATAGAACCTGCTATTGATTCTTCGGATATGTCGGTGCAGGACTGGCTGATGCTGGCCCGTTTAATTGAAGATAACTACAGCAAGTATGATGGTTTTGTAATTTTGCACGGCACAGATACAATGGCCTATTCTGCTTCGGCGCTCAGCTATCTACTCGAAAACCTGGACAAACCTGTTATTTTCACAGGCGCACAAGTACCTATTGGCCGCATCCGGACGGATGCCCGTGAGAACCTGATTACGGCGCTTCAGATTGCAGCCACAAAAAACGATGGCGTGGCCATGGTGCCGGAAGTAAGCTTATACTTCAGGAATGTGCTCTTACGTGGCAACCGGGCAAAAAAAGTAGAGAGCAGCCATTTTGATGCGTTTAAAACTGACAATTACCCTTTACTGGCCGAAACCGGAATCGAAATAGAGTATAAAACCGAATATATTCTGGAAGCTACTTCCAAACCTTTTAAAGTGCATCACCAGTTAAGCGACGACGTTGTTATTCTGAAGCTTTTTCCGGGTATTACCAAGCAGGTCGTTAAAAGTATATTGCTGGACTCCGGGGCGAAAGGGGTTGTACTGGAAACCTTTGGATCGGGTAATGCACCAACCAGCAATTGGTTTTTGAGTGTTTTGCAGGATGCAATTGACAAAGGCGTATTGATCTTAAATGTGTCGCAGTGCGATGAGGGAAGGGTAGACCAGGGGCGTTACGAAACAAGCAAATATCTGCTGAACATGGGTATTATTGGGGGCGCTGATATTACTACAGAAGCCGCCGTAACCAAGCTGATGTTTATACTTGGCCAGAAGTTACCTTTAGAAGAGGCACGAACATGGCTCAGTAAGAATCTGCGCGGCGAAATAACAATCTAAGTATGCTGAAAGTATAAACAAGAAACGCTTGCAAGTATACCGTATAAAAATGTATCTTTGCGTCCAGATAAAGAGAGGTGTCCGAGTGGTTGAAGGAGCACGCCTGGAAAGTGTGTATACTCCAAAAGGGTATCGCGGGTTCGAATCCCGCTCTCTCTGCTAAGTAGTAGTTAAACTCTTAAAAGCCTGTAAACAAAACGTTTACAGGCTTTTTGTATTTAGGCTCACGCTTTTTATATCCATGCATATAACTGCTTTATAGTAAAACTAACGTCCTACTACATAGGCCTATCCTATTCCAGTATTGGAATTCATATTTGGAATTTGTTCCCATAAAGGGAATATAAACTCAATTTGGTAATTAGTTTTATCCTTTCTTAAAATATTTTTCCTTGAATTTTAAAGTCAATTTAGTTGCCTAATACATTGATTATGAATATACTATATTATATTGTTTAATATTTGAAGGTTTGTGTCTAAACACTGATCTTGTGTTTATGGCGTGGTCTTTTCTTTATCCATTATGTGCTTAAGGTTAAAGACATGAAAAAACTATACTTCCTATTACTGCTTACGCTGGTTTCATTAACTTCTGCATTTGCCCAGCAAACACAACTTTACGCAGAGAATTTTTCAAGTAACAATAAAGAGGTTGTAGCAACTCCTTCAGGATCATGGTCCCGCAGTTCAGGCAGCTGGAGAACGCAGGAAAGCAAATCAGTGCAGACCCGTGCTTTTGATTTAACTGGAATTTCTACGGAGGGCTATACTGATGTTAGTGTAAGCTGGGCCGGTTACAGATCTTCGCAGCTGCGTTGGTTATTTATTTATTACTGGGAAAAAAATGACTATGAACTGGAGCTTTTCTATAGCATAAACGGCGGCACAGCAAAAAAAGTAACAGGTTGGGCTGATAATACTAACTACAATAGCTGGGAAGTTGTAAACGGTGGCAACCGTATTTTACTCCCGAAAGAAACATCAAACGTTAAAAACCTGAAGTTAACCTGGAGGTTAAAAGTTGGTGAAGAGCAATACTTCGCTATTGATAATATCACTGTAACAGCCAAAAAGCCTGTTATGTCGCCAACACTGCCGGGTGTAGAGCTATCAGGATTTGAATGGAGCTCCAGACCTGCAAAAGAGAACCCCTTTGCAGTTTCAGGTCCGCAATCTGCAACGCCTTACAGACTCGATGGCATAGCCATGCGCTTTTCCCGCACCAGCGATGCAGGTGTAAATGTAACAGAAGCCTTAATTGGCAATGATCGTTTTCAAAGCCCTAAAACTTCTTTTTCATTGGTTCAGACGGGAGCAACGGCAGTTAGAGGTACCACAGTTCGTATTGACTTTGAAGAACCTGTTTCAGATCTGACCTTTACATTATTTGATGTAGATCAGGGAGTGAGACAATTTCAGGACAAGATTGTAGTAACCGGCGTTGCTCCAGATGGTAAGATTGTTACTGCAACAAAAGAAAATGTAAAAGCAGCGAGTACACAGACAAAGTATACCGCCTTATCCGGAGAGATCATCAGTTCTTCAGTTTATGATATCCCTTCGGATTCTGAGCTGGGCAATACCATGGTTTCTTTCACGGAGCCGGTTGATCAGGTAAATATTGCATATTACAATGGCGATGCAGCACGTGGCCAGCAAGGTATCGGGATGTATAATTTTTATGGCAGAAGCAACCCGGCTCCGCTTCCGGTAGAGCTTATTTCCTTTAAAGGCAAGGTGCAGGATATCGGTACTGTACTTAACTGGGC
Organism: Pontibacter arcticus; assembly: GCF_003284895.1. GTDB lineage: Bacteria > Bacteroidota > Bacteroidia > Cytophagales > Hymenobacteraceae > Pontibacter > Pontibacter arcticus. The sequence continues at coordinate 956,214 of NZ_QMDV01000002.1, read as the reverse complement.
AACTGCCATGGAAAAAAATAACGATGTTTTTATTGTAGAGCGCAGCCAGGACGGTGAAAATTTCGCGGCACATGGGCAGGTGAAAGGTTCTGGTAACAGTTCTGCTAAATTAAGCTACAGCTATACGGATGCAACAGCTACACCAGGCATTTACTATTACCGCCTGCAGCAGGTAGATTTGGATGGCACGGTATCTTTTTCCAAAGTGATTTCAGTGGAATTAGTAGGCAACCCAACTTCTAAAAACGAAAAAATGGCTGTTGTTTACCCTACCATCGTTAACCAGGATGTTAACGTGAATCTACATGTAGCCCGTGCACAGTTGCTTATACTTGATGCTTCCGGCAAAACAATGGCTACCATCGAAAGCAGCTCAGCAGCCAACCAAACTGTTTCTGTAAGCCATTTGCCAGGTGGAGCTTATTTCTTAGTTGTAAACGATGGCCAACGTAAAGAAACACACCGGTTTTTAAAACAATAGCTTTTCAGAAGTATAAAATGTAATTCGTAATTATACTTCCAGCGTGCTGGTATAAATTTATACAAACAGAAACCCTGTAGCGGGAACTACAGGGTTTCTTGCACAATCTAAACACAAACAACCAATTAAAGCATTAATCAACCAAAATCTTAGTAGAGCTTTCACTCCAATATTTATTTCTTAATATCGAATATAAGTAGAACTGACAGGTAGGTGTGGGTTCTCGGCCAGGCCAACGAAATAATCACCTATAAAAATACCAGAGCCACTCGAAACCGCATTTTCGCCATTCGTGTAATTTAATACACTACCGTATGTGGTCGAAAAGCTGATGTTTTCCTGATCTGATGCAGGTACAAACTTTTGAATAGCACCCGGCGGACTAACAGCAACGTTCCCCACCTCCGAAAGTACTGCTACTGCAGGCAAAATGGTATTAATCATGTTACAGGTGGCTTAAAGTTTTTATTTCATACAAGGATAACGATAAAGTGAAAAGGTTGACAGGAAACTTTAGTTAAAAAGTAACATGGAATTGGCTGGGAGATTTAACTGCCTGAAAGCATACTTTGTAGATGAGTACTTTCTGAAATAGCGTTTAAATTAAATTAAGCAGCTATTTTGAAGTATAAGTATGCATTCTTAAAACTTGTCTTTCTTATTTTATGAGAAAACTCGGCCTTAAAGTAACATTTATGCTTTCTTTTTATTTGCACTAAGTGCTAACAGGTAGTAGTTAAAAACCTGCAAAGCCAGTACAGTGGCAGCTAAAAATATCCCCGGAAACACAACCAGCCACCAGGCAGACGTATCAGACCGGATGCCTGTAATAAGGCGGCCCCAGCTAACAACAGTAGGAGGTATGCCGATTCCTAAAAATGAAAGTGTTGACTCGATGGTGAGCAGGCTGGCCAAACCAAATGTGAAAGATGTTAAAATAGGGCCCAGCATGTTGGGAAGTGCATGTTGCAGCAATATACGTTTGGTTGGTAAGCCCAGGCTTGTGGCAGCTTCCATGTAGGGTAACGCTTTTATCCGAAGCATCTCCGCGCGTGCCAGTCGTGCAATGCCCATCCACGAAGTCAGGATCAGAATAAAAGCAAGCATGGTGACGGACGGTTGTAAAAATGAAGCCAGCATAAGCACCAATATCAGCCACGGAATACTTGATACAGCTTCAATTAACCGCACAATAATATAATCTAACGGAACAGTAACCTGTTTTTTAAGTGAAGGGATGAGGTTTAGGAGCGTTCTCAAAAGTATAAATGCCCCGGCAAGTATAAAAATTAGCATACCGATGCTTGCAGTTGCAACAGGCATTTGTAAAGTAGCCGCCTGGGCCGGAATGTAGAGCCCGTAAAAGTATAAACTGAACAGCGTAAGCGGCCACAGAGCGAAGATAGAAGCCTTGCTGCTTTTAAGTTTGGCGTCTCCAAAATACCCGGCGGCTGCACCCAGTATAACTCCGATAACGGAAGCCAATAGCATCACAGGTACCCCGATGAAAAAGCCTGTCCGAGCGCCATACAACACATTCGAAAGCACATCCCGGCCAATAGCATCTGTTCCCAAATAATGGGTTGGCTGACTTGGGTTATTCTGAAAAGGTGGCTGCATGATATTGTTTAAATCAAGCGAATTTGGCTCATAAACCAACGGCAGTAACGGCAGGAAAAGTGAAAGTACCACCCAAAGTATAAGGTAGACGCTGGCAATCCGAAAGGCTGGTTTCAGTTTCCAGAGGTGGCGGAGGTCCTGGAGTAAGGTATGCATTATCTTTGTAACCGGATGCGCGGGTCAGCCAGCATATAAGCGGCATCGGCCAGCAAATGAGATACAAACCTGACAAGCGCCACCACAAAAACAATGGCAACGATAATTGGGTAATCACGGGCCTGCACGGATGCTACAAGCAAACTGCCCATACCCGGAACTGCAAAAATGGTTTCCGTGATTACTGCACCAGCCACCAATGCAGGTATAAAATCAGATATTACCGTAATCATAGGCAACCAGGCATTCCGGAAAATATGCAGCCTGATAACCTTTTTATGCGATAAACCTTTTGCACGTGCAGTACGCACATAATCCGAAGTATCGGCATCCAACATCGCTCTATAAAACTGATTTGTAATATAAGGCAGGTAAGCAAGGGTAAGCGATAAAATTGGCAAAATAAGGAAGGGAAGCCGGTTAATAAATTGCTCGGTCCAGGATAAATTTCCAGTCTGAAAAAACCCCATACCATAAGCCGGAAACAACTGCAGAAAATCAGGATTGGCGAAAAAGACGAGCAGCAAAAGGCAGAGCACAAACAGGGGTACGCTATCCAGCAAAAACAAAACAGGCATAATAAGCTGCTTTAGCTTAATGAACGGGCGTTGCAAAAAAAGTATAGCCAGTTCCATCGCCAAAAGGCAACTCAGAAGTAAGCTGATCAATACGATGATCCAGGTGTTCAGTAAGGCTTCCAGAATAATATCCTGCACAGGCCTGCTGTCCCGGAAAGAATTCCCGGCATCGCCTGTAAACAGACCGGCTAGCCAGGTGTGGTATTGATTTTGGGTGCCATGCCAATGCAGTTTCGGTAAAAGGTAAGTATAACCTGTACCGTTACGAATTAGATTATCTGCACTTTTTTCAAGTTCCTGCACAGTGGAGGAGTAGGGGGCTGCCTTTTTTAAATCTGCCAGGGCCGAAAGTATGGCTTTCCCATCTACGGCTTTTCGTAGCATTTCCAGTGCAGGTTTTGTTTCTGAAGTGGGGTTTATACGTTGTAAATTTTTGTAATAAGCAGTAACCAAAGGCCAGTTGCCATACTGCCAGGCTAATTTTTGCAAGTGCAGCCGTTCCGATTCCGGGTATACTTTATAAAGTGTGTCGGGTTCCGGGTTAGCCGTTACGCTAAAGTAGAACAAAGGCAAGTGCTGACCAGTCCGGAGAAGGTAGTTCTGGTATGCCTGCTGTTTTGCGGATTTGTCGCTTTTGCTGTAATAACTTTCGGACTGGGAGTGAAGGATATTTTCGGAAGCAAAAGAGCCTGGCAGCAACCTGCTTAATATAAAGATAAGCGTCACGATCAGCCACAGGCTGGGCAAGGCATATAACAGACGTTTTATAAAAAAACCAAGCATGCAGCAAAAGCTTAGTTTTTAATTTTAAACGCACTCACATCGTAATTCGGACTCAGACCAGATATTTTCAGGTTTTCATACTTGTTACGGATCGCTATGCGGTCTTTTTGATAGTATAGCGAGATAAAAGCCGCTTCTTCCTGAAGTATGGCCTGAAGCCTTTTTAACAGCGCTGCTTTTTTTTCTTCTGATTCCGCAACAATGAACTCATCCAGTAGACGATCGCTTTCTGTAGTGCCAAAACCTGTTGCGTTGCTGCCGCCTTGCTCGCTATATGAAGTATGAAACAATGGCTTGAAGTTAAAGAAAAACGGATTGCCGGTAAGTGTCCGGAAGAACATATCAAATGTATGCGCTTGAACTTGCTGGCTTACAACACTTCCTTCAATGGCCTGCACGTTTACCGGTATTCCGGCTTTTGCTGCTGCCTGCTGAAATATCAATGCAGAATTCTCGAATGCCGTATTTCCTGCTCTGAATATAAGGTTAATGGTTAAGTGTTGTTTTTCACCGTTTACAGTTCTAAACCAGCCTTCCGGTGTTATGCGCCAGCCAGCCGATGTTAATAGTTGCGTAGCTTTAGCGGGAGCAAATGAGACGGGCGTTAATCCGTTGTTATAGTAGGTCTTTACAGAAGGGGGCACCGGGCCCACAGTAGGGCTGGCATAAGATTGCTGCGATATTTTAATAAAACTATTGATATCCAGCAGGTGCGCTATAGCCTGGCGTGTTTGCTTATCCCCGAACTTGGGCTGCCGTGTATTAAGTCCGGCATAAACCAGGTCGAAGGCATCCGGTGTATATAAAGCATACGTTTCAGTAACAGCTTTATTGTTTTTCAGGTTGGTGAACTCAGCTGCCGGAATGTTATCCAGTATGTCAATTTGCTTATTTTTTAACGCTAATAAGGCAGTCGTGTTATCCGGAATGATCTGAAAACTGATGCGGGTGGGGTTAGCCGTAACGTAAGAAACAGGCTGGCGAAGGTTGTTTCCCCACCAGTCTGTCTTACGTTTCAGGGTAACATATTGCGCGGTGGTCCAGTTTTCCAGTTCGTAACCGGCGCTTCCTTTTAAAAGAGCTGCACTGCGGTTAAAATCCGGGCTATTAAACCAGGTGGCAAATGTCTTAAGTTTTGTGTCGTTTTCTAACCTGGAAAGGTCGTCGGTAAAATCAGTTACCGAGTAAGAGTCGAGTAATTTTTTCGGATCAAAGAGATAAGCTGGAAGTATAAAAAAATCTCCGGTCAGTAATTGCATTTCGGGAGTAAAGCCCTGGCAAACCAGCGTAAATTTCTTTGCATCAGCTGCGTCTAAAACAATATCCTGTATAAACGCTACCTGTGGCTTTAACTGCTCATTATGCAGCAGAGGTGCTTTCATTACTTTTAAAGTAAAGGCAACATCTTTTGCTGTTACAGGGCTACCGTCGGCCCAACTGGCTTCTTCTCTTAACCTGTACGTAAAATGTGTAACCGAATCGTGTCTTGCAATAACGGGTAAAGCATCAGCCAGAGCCGGTTTAATGGTATTATCTGCCAAGTCTACTGTTAACAGCGCCTGGAAAATCAGATTAATGATCTGAAGAGCATCTGCTTTTGTATAGCTAACCGGATTCAGATTTTCAGGATCTGCGGCCAGCCTGATTCTAACCTCTTCAGGCTCACGGGCAGGCTGGCTACAGAAACTTAAAAAAATTAAAGAGATATAAAACAGTAGGTTAACTTTCTTCATCTTCAAAATCATCTTTTAGCTAAAAGAGTAGAGGCAAGATAAGAAAAATTAACCTGCTGCCTTGGTAAAATCAACCACCGTCAGTCCACGTAGAAGTGCCACCGAATGTAGATGTTGCTAAATCATCTGGGTTTGTAGCTTCTTTAGATACTGGAGTAACCTTATCTGATTTCGGAGCATCCGGATTCAGAGTAATAAGGTTAAGGATTAACTGAATGATTATAGTTATCATACCGAGGGTTTTAATAGTTTATACAAATATGACGTAATGGGTGTATATAGAAAAGGAAACTTTAGGCTAAAAAGTAACTTAAGTATTTAGGGTTTAAAAATAAATTAAGTTATATTTAAACAACTAAAATTATTAAATAAACCCATAGAATCAGTAATATTTGAGGTAAATATTTTGAAAAAGTAACATTTGTAAAAAATAAAAAAAAATATTTTGTTTGTGCTGCTGATCATTGATTTATTATCAGATATTCGTTTTCATATTCAGCTATTATTTAAAAACGCTCAGTAACGCGTTAAAAACAAGTTATGGAAGAACTTAAAAGCCTGGCCAGATTAATTGAGTTTTCTAAAAACTATAAGACAGTTTTACCCCACGATCTTACAGCTGAAACGAAAGAAGGCTACTTCCTTGAAAATCTTAGAAATGATAAGTATGCTAACGATGACGAAGCTGCAAATGACTTATATCAAAGCGATACCAATGATATAAGGTATAAGATGCTGAAGCATCGGTTAAAAAAGAAACTATATAACAATCTGGTTCTAATTAACCTTCAACAAATTAAACTGCGGTTTTTCTCCCAAAAAGAAATTGAATGTTATACTTCCCTGCAGCAGGCGCAGGTGTTGTTAAAACTGGCCGAGTATAAACTGGCAGCCAATCTGGCTAATAAGATCATTACCATTTCAAATCAGTTTGAGTTTACCAACTTACTGATTGCCTGCTATGAACTCTTACTTTTTTGTTATGCCGAGCAAGGCGATGTAAAAGCGTTTGTGAAATATAAACAACTGCTGAGCATTGAGTTGGAGAAAAAAAGGCACGAACGCGAAGCCGTTAATATTTACCAGTTCATTAAAGCGAAAACCAAAAAATCCATTAAATCCAGGAAGGAAGTATTGCCAACTCTGCCAGATGCAGTAGATGATCTGAAACGCCTTTGGCTTCTGAGCGGTACTTTTGATGCCTTTAATGCTTATTACAAAGGTTCCATGATCTACCACGAGCTGGAAGGTGATTTTTCTAAAATACTGGAGCTAACGCTTCTTTCAGAAAAGTGGGTAAGCGAAGGGAAAATCAATGCGGAACGTTTTGAATCGCTTTACAACAAATTCATACTTATTTATGCTCACTTACGGGTAAAAGAATACGCCAGCGGGCTAATTTATGCCAATAAGTTTGTAAGTGAGTTTGAAGCTGGCACGCGTAACTGGTTTGCTTACATGGAAAATTATTTTCTGCTGGCCTCACATTCCAAGAATTATAGTATGGCCGAAAGTATTGTAAAGGATGTTACTGCTAACCCAAGCTACCATAAACTTGCACCGGCATCTGTAGAGCGTTGGTTGCTGTATAGTGCCTACTTATCGCTGGTAACCCTTAACGAGACCTTTGCCGCCCGCATGAAAGAATATTTGTTTGTGTCGCTGCCCGAGTATAGCAAGGATAAGCAAGGGTTTAATGTGGCCATACTTATACTTCAGTTTGTATACTTCCTGCAGAAGGGCGATTCCGAAGCGTTAATTTACCGCATCGACGGGCTTAAAAAGTACATTCTTTTCCACTTGAAAGACAGCTTTAGCCAGCGCAGTAAGTTATTTATTAAGTTGCTTATACTTGCCGTTACCGAAAACCTGAACGCCAAGGCGTGCCGCACCAAAGGGCAGCGGCTCTACTTAAAACTGCAGGAAACTCCAACGCCAGGCGATGCTTATGCTGAGATTGAGATCGTGCCGTACGAGCATTTGTGGGAAGTGATTTTAGCCTCCCTGGAAACAAAAAAAACTTAACAAGGCATTTAGTTACCAGGTATAAATTTATTTGACAGGCAAAAAGTGGAGCCTGAAAAGTATGGATTTGCTTATATTTCCGGATGCAAAAGAACGATCCTACCATAACCAGGGCCTGGTGCTTTTACGATTGGGCCAACTCGGTTTACTCGCTTGTTATTACCTCCACCATTTTTCCGATATATTACAGCGCGGTAGCTAAAAACACAACTACTGGCTCTTCTATAGTGCCTTTTTTCGGTTTTGAAGTACAGAGTTCGGTGTTGTTTTCGTATGCTGTATCGGCTTCATTTCTGATCATCGCTTTTCTGAGCCCTTTTCTGACTGCCATTGCAGATTACAGTGGCCGCAAAAAAATGTTCATGCAGTTTTTTTGCTACCTGGGTGCGCTGTCCTGTGCCGGTTTATACTTTTTTACCCGAGATACCTTTACCATTTCGGTGTTATTTTTTATACTTGCTTCGGTGGGGTATAGCGGCAGCATTGTGTTTTATAATGCCTACCTGCCAGAAATTGCAACCGAAGACCAGTACGATAAGTTAAGTGCCAGAGGTTTTGCGATGGGCTATGTGGGCAGTGTACTTTTGCTAATCTTTAACCTGGCGATGATCATGCAGCCGGGTTGGTTTGGGATTGCAGCAGATAACACCAGCCTGCCGCCGCGCATCGCCTTCCTGACGACCGGCATCTGGTGGTTTGTTTTTGCGCAGTATACTTTTTACCATCTTCCCGGCAATGTCTATCACCTCAAGCCCAAAGGAAGCTGGATTTTAAACGGTGTGAAAGAACTGAAGAAAGTGCTGGAACAAGTAAAGAAGTTGCCGGCGCTCAAACGGTTTTTGCTGGCCTATTTTTTCTACAACATGGGCGTGCAAACGGTCATGTATGTGGCAACCATCTTTGGCATAGAAGAACTTAAATTGCCAGACGATGCACTTATTTTAACTATCCTGATTATTCAGCTCGTGGCGGTAGCAGGTGCGTATTCGTTCGCAAAATTATCAGGCAAGTATGGCAATATTAAAGCTTTGATCGGCGGCGTAGTTATCTGGATTGGCATTTGTATTGGAGCCTATTACATCCGGGGCGAAACTGATTTTTATGTGTTGGCTGCCGTAGTAGGGGCGGTAATGGGAGGGATTCAGGCACTTTCCCGCTCTACCTATTCTAAGTTTATACCTGCCAATACCATAGACCACGCATCATACTTCAGCTTTTATGATTTAACCGAAAAAGTATCGATCGTGCTGGGTACACTGGCTTATGGTTTAATAGCGCAGCTTACAGGCTCTATGCGCTTTAGCGTGGTGGCTTTGGCTGTTTTCTTTCTGGTAGGGTTGATTTTCTTGCTTTCACAGAGAAAAGTAAGTACGCTGAAAGTATAAACTGAAATGAGCGAAGTATAAACTCAAGCAATTTATACTTTGCTCTAGAGTATAACCAAACAAAAAGGTCCGTTGCAGTATAAACCGCAGCGGACCTTTTTGTTGAAGTATAATTTCTTACTTTTTATATACTTGCTTGCCGTTAATGTAAGTTCTCAGCACTTGCGTTTCGCGCATTTTATCTGCAGATACAGTTAACAGATCGCGGTCTACAAGTATGAAATCAGCAAATTTCCCTTTTTCAAGGCTGCCTTTTTCTTTTTCTTCGAAGTTGGCTTTAGCTGCCCAGATGGTCATGCCGCGCAGTGCATCTTCTTTAGACAGTGCATTTTCCATCTGAAAGCCGTTAGCCGGGTAGTTTTTAGCATCCTGGCGGGCAACTGCCGAATGGTACGTATAAAACGGATTTATATCCTCCACCGGAAAATCTGTACCCAACGGGATATAACCGTTTTGCTGTAGCAATTCTTTAAACGGATAAGCATGCTTTAAACGATCTGCGCCCAGCCTGTCGCCGGCCCAGTACATATCCGAAGTGGCATGCGTAGGCTGCACAGAAGGCACAATGCTATACTTTCCAAACTTGGCCATATCAGCGGGGTTGATGATCTGGGCATGTTCTATACGCCAGCGCTTATCATTTTTGCCGCCCAACGTTTCGCCGTAGATATCCAGTAACAAACGGTTGGCAGAGTCGCCGATGGCATGTGTGTTCATCTGGAAACCATACTGGTTCATCTCTTTCGCCAGGTTACGGAAGCTCTCCTCAGAATCCAGCAGGAAACCAAAGTGGTTGTGCTTATCGGCGTAAGGCTTCAATAAGCTTGCACCTCTCGATCCTAACGCGCCATCCGCATATACTTTAAAGGAGCGCACATTCAGCCAATCGGTTTTGTAAGGCCCGCTTTTAAAATAATGGTCGCGGTTTGCCTGCGTCGGGTTCAGCATGGCGTAAACGCGCATTTTCAGGTCGCCTTTCTTATGCATGGCATCCATCAGCTCAACCGTTGCTCTATCTAGGCCGGCATCTACCACAGTGGTTAAGCCAACGGCAAAACAGTTTTCCTGTGCACTTTTCAGGCCTTGCTGAATCTGCTCTTCCGTGGCTTCCGGAATTTTGGTTGTAACCAGGTCAACTGCATTATCGATCAGGATACCGGTCATTTTACCGCCTTCAGTTTCTACCAGGCCGCCCACCATTTTCGTTTGCGGCGTAACGCCGGCAAGATCCAGCGCTTTCTGGTTAGCCAAAGCAGCGTGCCCATCAATGCGCGTAAGTATAATGGCTACATCCGGAAACAACAGATCCAGGGTATCTTTTGTAGGGAATTCCTTTACGTTCCAATCGTTCTGGTCCCAGCCACGGCCGGTTATCCAGTCAGCATCCGGGTACTTTTTCTGCTGTTCCTGCACTTTCTGCACAATCTCTTTAAAAGAAGTAGTACCAACCAGGTCAGCAGATTCCAGTGCCAGTCCATACCCGAAAAAATGGGCATGGCCATCTATCAATCCGGGATAAATAGTTTTGCCTTCCGCATCAAGTTCTTCTGTGGCTTTATACTTTGCTTTTATACTTTCGGAAGTACCAACTTCGATGATCTTGCCATCTTTTACAGCAAAAGCCTCCGCCTTCTCGAAATTCTCATTTACCGTATAAACAGTACCGTTGTAAACGATCAGGTCGGCGGGAGTGGAGTTGGAGCAACTACTTAAAAAGGCACCACCCAACAGGACGGCTGCCGCAAAGGAGCGTAAAGGGTTTCTCATATAGTCAGATCAGTAATTATTCGAAACGCATGTGTTTCACAGACTCGCCGGAATTAATTAGCTCCAGAAGCGAATCGATGCCGATGCTTAGGTGTTTCTCCACGTAGTTTGTTGTTACCAGCACATCACTTGCCGACGTTTTCACACCTTCCGGTATCATTGGGTTATCTGAAACAAGCAGCAGCGCACCATGCGGAATTTCGTTTACAAAGCCTACCGTAAAAATAGTGGCTGTCTCCATATCAATTCCCATCGCACGTATCTGGCGCAGGTATTCTTTAAACTCTTCGTCGTGCTCCCAAACGCGGCGGTTGGTTGTATAAACGGTGCCGGTCCAGTAATCCATTTCGTGCTTCTTGATCATCGAAGATACGGCACGCTGCAAACGGAACGATGGAAGGGCTGGAATTTCGGAAGGAAGATAGTCATCAGATGTACCTTCGCCGCGGATAGCTGCAATCGGGAGTATAAGGTCGCCGATCTGCGTTTTGCGTTTCAGGCCACCGCATTTGCCTAAAAACAAAGCCGCTTTAGGTTTAATAGCGGAAAGCAGGTCCATTACAGTGGCTGCCATAGCACTACCCATACCAAAATTTATGATCGTAATATTATTGGCTGTTGCGGTCTGCATGGGCTTGTCAAGTCCGTGCATTTCAACGCCAAAACGGTCGGCAAACATGCGTACGTAATTAACAAAATTGGTGAGCAGAATGTATTCTCCAAATTCATCTAAAGGCACGCCGGTGTAGCGGGGTAACCAGTCACTTACTATTTCTTCTTTAGTTTTCATGGTGTAATATATAAAATAAAGCTATTATATGCCCTCTACTTCGTTAAAACGGGTAAAAGAGTGCCTGTAAAAGTGTAAATTGCATGATGCAAGAGCTCAACCTGCCGCCCTTTGATTATAAAATTAAACAAGCGGAAGCCAGTCCACTGATCTTTGATATCCTTCGCAAAAAGTATGTTGTACTTACGCCGGAAGAGTGGGTGCGGCAGCATTTCCTGCATTATTTGATCAACGTGCTTCATTATCCTAAAAGCCTGATCAGCATTGAGCGCGGTACCCGTTACAACAGCTTGCAAAAGCGAACCGATCTGTGCGTGTATAATTCAGATGGAAAACCGCATGTACTGATTGAATGCAAAGCTGCGCATGTGGCTATTACGCAGGATGTGGTCAAACAGGTTTCAGTATATAACCAGTCGCTACAGGCAAAATACGTTGTCATAACGAACGGGCTGCAACATTTTTGCTGGGAAATTAACTTTCAAACAAAGCAATACATACCGCTTGCTCAGGTTCCGGCCTACTCGCTTACTTAACGCAACTACTCTATAGGTTTTCTAGAACCTGGTACATACCCGGTTTGTTTTGCGTATTCCAGCTGCTGTTTCAGGTTTATAAACAAGAACCAAAACATTAACCTGAGTATGAAAAAGTTATAAAGTATAAAGTTGTAAGAATTAACATAAATGAAATCATATATTTAGTGAATGGTATTTAAACTAAAGTTAGAAGTTCTGATATTTGTAACTTTTGATATTTATCTATTTATATGAAGAGAATTTTTACGCTCCTACTTCTTTCCTTGCCCTGCTTTGTTAGTTATGCCCAGTCTGTTACAGAAGTTGTACAAGTAATAAATGATTCCAGTAATATAGCGGCTGCATCTATAGATACTACCGTTTCTGCAGAAAATCCTGTTTCAACTACTATCGCTGAGGCTCCTTCTGTAGTAATCACGGCCGGTCCGCAAGTTTCCGAAGGGATGGTGAAGCCAGACATTGCTGCGAATGAGCTTTACAAAAAGAATATTATAAAATTGAATGTTACTTCACTGCTATTCAATAATTACAATATTACCTACGAGCGTGCTATCAGAAGAAAAATGACGCTTTCTGTTGGGTATCGCTTTATGCCAAAATCAGCTTTAAATGATGTACCGTTATTAAAAAAAGGAATTGAAATTGCGGATGAAGCCGGTGCTTTTGATGATTCAGAAGATTTCAATATTAAAGAAGATATGAGCAAAATGTTCATGTCCAATAATGCCTTCACAGGAGAGCTTCGGTTTTATACAGGCAAAAAGGTAGGTGCACGAGGCTTTTATGTATCGCTCTACGGCCGCTACACGGATATGCGCTTCGACTACGATTATGAGTATGAAGGCGAAACCCAAACGTATGCCATGCCGATCAGCATCCAGACCAAAGGCTATGGCGGTGGTGTCATGTTGGGAGCGCAATGGCTGATCGCGAAACGCGTAACTTTTGACTGGAACATAGTGGGCGGCCATTTTGGTAAAATGACCGGTACAGCGAACGGAACGTCAGACCTCAGAGATATGCCAATGGCAGAAAGAAGAGACCTGGAAGAAGAAATAGAGTCGTTAGGGGAGGTAGGAAATAAGCGCTACCTGGAAGCAACTGTAACCGACAATGGTGTAAATGCGAAAGCAAATGGTCCTTTTGCTGGTTTGCGTGCAGGCTTTACGTTAGGGGTTGCATTTTAATTAAATTTATACTTTTACATAAAATCCCTTCTGCCTGACTGGTAGAAGGGATTTTATGTAAAAGTATAAACCAACAGATCCACATATTAAAATCTCATGGCCATACTTTGGATGAACATACTTGAATTATGAAAATAAAAACGGCTTCTTACAATTAAGTAAGAAGCCGTTTTGGTAAGTATGAAGTATAAACTACAGGATAGAATCTACTGGAGTATACTCTAAATTGAAGGCTTCAGCCACCCCTTTGTAGACAACTTTACCATTCACTACATTCAATCCTAATTTAAGCTCGTTGCTATCAGCGCAAGCCTGCTTCCAGCCTTTGTTAGCCAGTTGGATAGCGTATGGCAAGGTAGCGTTTGTAAGCGCCTGCGTAGAAGTATAAGGCACAGCACCTGGCATGTTCGCTACACAGTAATGTACCACATCATCAATAATAAAGGTAGGATCTTCGTGGGTAGTAGGCTTGCAAGTTTCGATGCAACCGCCCTGGTCTACTGCTACGTCAACCAATACAGTTCCTGGCTTCATATCCTTTAACATGTCGCGCGTGATCAGGTTAGGAGCTTTAGCGCCCGGGATCAACACTGCACCAATGATCAGGTCATGTGATGGAATAAGCTCACGGATGGTGTACTCATTCGACATCATGGTATTTACGTTTGCTGGCATGATATCATCCAGGTAACGCAGACGCGCTAAGTTTGTATCAAGTATGGTTACATCCGCGCCAAGGCCGGCAGCCATTTTAGCAGCATTTGTACCAACCACACCACCACCAAGCACCAATACTTTAGCAGGACGAACACCCGGTACGCCACCTAAAAGTATACCACGGCCTTTCAAAGGCTTCTCTAAATATTTAGCACCTTCTTGGATAGACATACGACCGGCAACTTCAGACATTGGCACCAATAAAGGCAGGCTTCTGTCAGGGCGCTCTACAGTTTCGTAAGCTAAGCAAACAGCTTTACGCTCAATCATGGCGTGCGTAAGCGGCTCGTAAGAAGCAAAGTGGAAGTAAGTGAATAGCAACTGGTCTTCCTTGATCAGGTTATACTCAGATGCGATCGGCTCTTTTACTTTAATGATCATTTCAGCGGTCGCGTATACTTCTTCAATAGTTGGAAGTATAGTTGCGCCCGCTTTTGTATACTTCTCGTCGCTGAAACCGCTGCCTTCGCCTGCAGTTGCCTGCACGTATACGCTGTGGCCATTGCGAATCAGTTCGATAACGCCTGCAGGCGTTACACCTACACGGTTTTCGTTATTTTTAATTTCCTTTGGAACACCAATAATCATGTCGTTCAGTTATTTTGTTTAAAAGCTCCGCAAAGATACCACTTCTGGGTATAAATAAAAGAGTATACGTTATTTGCTTTTTTTAACCGGTAAAGTAGAGTTTAATGAAAACGGTGCAATTTTTTTAGCTTGGTCAAAGCAAAAAGGAAAGGTATAAAATGAAAAAAGGCAGCGATAGAACCGCTGCCGTTAGTACAAAATAAAACTATGAAAAAAACTATTTGCTAAGTATGGGTTAATTACCCTGTCTTAACATATGCTGAGATGCCGTTTGCTCTACTATGGTTGCTTTAAGCGTTAACTTAAGAGCTGGCATTATAATATCATTTGAAAGTATGGTCACTACCTCGTTATGCTCCTTTAACACAGCAGGAACGTAGGTTAGTTCCAAAGTTGCAGTTTGTCCGGCCTTAATAGATGGCTCCGAAACTTTATAAGTTACGCAGTTGCAATCCGACTTAATTCCCTGTATGATCAGGTCCTGCCGACCTGTGTTTTTTACTGTAAACCTAGCGATAGATTTTTGTCCTTTTTCAAGTTTACCAAAGCTATAGCTGGTGTTTCCTACTGCCAAACGCGGCGAGTTTGCCTTTTGTTCCGGAGTATAAAAAGATTTTTGATCTTTTGGTACAACATTCCCTTTTATGTACAATACCTGGCTTTGGGCAACGCCGTCAGAAACAATAGAGATTGATTTATGAAAGGCGCCCGGCCGGCCTGTGCTGTTGTAAACAGCTTTAATCGCAGCGATTTTACCAGGTAAAATAGGCTCTTTGGGCCAAGTAGGGGTAGTACAACCACAGGCAGGCCGCACATCCGAAATAATTGCAGGTTGGTTGCCTACGTTTTTTACCCTGAACTCGTAAGACGCAAAAGTGCCTTCTGTAATAGTGCCAAAGTCGTGCGTTTGTTTTTCGAACCTGAGATCGCCCTGTGCGCGTACGCTAAACCCGGCTAATACCAGAAACAGCAACACTGCAAGAGACCAACGTTTTGACATAAGCTAAAAATTAATGTACCGACACAAAACAAAGATAGATAATCTTTTTGTTAAAAAGCAACTGCGAACATCATGCCCCGATTGAGCCGGATTTGATATTAGGCCAATCTTGTGTACTTTTGATCAGAAAATGAGTAATCCGACTTCTATAGAAATAACATGCAAACTGCTGAAGTGTCTATAAATCAGAAATTAACATCAGAAGAAATCCTGAATGATTACCGCATCGCCTGGGAAAGCAGACAAGCCAGTCTGGCCGGCCGTAAAGAGGTTTTCATGGGAAAAGCGAAGTTTGGTATATTCGGTGACGGCAAAGAAGTTGCCCAGCTGGCTATGGCCAAATTTTTTAAAGCAGGCGATTTTCGTTCAGGCTATTATCGCGACCAGACCTTTATGTTTGCCATCGGCGAGCTAACCCTGCAGCAATATTTTGCACAGCTTTACGCCCACACAGATGTAGAAGCAGAGCCATCTACGGCTGGCCGCGCCATGAACGGCCACTTCGGCACGCGCTTGCTCGATGAAGAAGGCAACTGGAAAGACCTGACCAAACAAAAAAATTCGAGCTCTGATATTTCCCCTACAGCAGCACAGATGCCGCGCCTGGTAGGGTTAGCGTATGCTTCCAAACTATACCGCCAGAACCCGGAGCTGCAGCAGTTCGATACCTTTTCTGTAAACGGAAACGAAGTGGCATTTGGCACCATCGGAAACGCGTCTACTTCAGAAGGGATGTTTTTTGAGGCCATCAATGCAGCCGGTGTTTTACAGATTCCAATGCTGGTTTCGGTTTGGGATGATGGCTACGGTATTTCAGTTCCGGCAGAATACCAGACAACAAAAGGCAGCATTTCAGAGATATTAGCCGGCTTCCAGCGTAACAGCAAAGAGGAGCAGGGCTACGAAATATTTAAAGTGAAGGGCTGGGATTATGCCGCACTTTGTGAAGCCTACGAAGCTGCCGTACGTGTTTGCCGCGAAGAACATGTACCGGTATTAATACACGTAGAAGAAGTAACACAACCGCAAGGCCACTCTACTTCAGGCTCGCATGAGCGTTACAAATCAAAAGAGCGCCTGGATTGGGAAGCTGATTTTGACTGTTTGAAGAAAATGCGCGAGTGGGTGCTGGAAAGCGGTATTGCCACCGAAGAGCAGCTGGACCAGATCGAAGAAGCAGCGAAAGAAACCGTAAAAGTTGCCCGTACCAACGCCTGGAGCGAATTCATGGCTTCGATTAAATCTGACCATGAAGATGCACTTCGTTTATTAAATAACCTGGCTAGCGCCAGCGAACATATTACCGAAGTGACTGCTATTTCAGAAGAGCTCCGCAAAACACTGAATCCAGTCAGGAGCGACGCAGTTAGAGCGATCAGGAAAGCGTTACGCTACGTGCGTGATGAGCGCAATGAAGCCAAGCACGAACTAGTAGGCTGGCTCGAGCAAACGCTCGGCGAAAATGCAGACCGCTTTAATTCATACTTGTACAGCCAATCCGAAGAGTCGGCTTTGTTAGTAGAAGAAGTAAAGGCTGAGTTTGATGATAACTCTCCGGTTGTAGATGGCCGCGAAGTATTACAGGCTTGCTTTGATGCGATACTTGCCCGCGACCCACGCGTATTTGCCATCGGTGAAGATGTAGGTAAGATCGGGGATGTGAACCAGGCATTTGCGGGCTTACAGGAGAAGTATGGCGAGCTGCGTGTTACGGATACCGGTATTCGGGAGTGTACGATCATCGGCCAGGGCATAGGCGCATCGTTGCGTGGCCTTCGCCCGATCACGGAGATCCAATACCTTGATTATTTACTCTATGCTATCCAGATCTTATCGGATGATGTAGCTTGTTTGCAATACCGTACCAAAGGCGGTCAGAAAGCACCGTTAATTGTGCGTACACGTGGCCACCGCCTGGAAGGCATTTGGCATTCCGGCTCACCAATCGGTATGATCCTGAACAGCATCAGGGGTATGCACGTGCTGGTACCGCGCGACATGACGCAGGCAGCCGGTTTCTATAACACCTTGTTAAAAGCCGATGAGCCTGCTCTTGTAATAGAGTGCCTGAACGGCTACCGCTTAAAAGAGCGCATTCCAAATAACATTGCGGAGTTTACCGTGCCATTGGGCCAGCCAGAAATCATAAAAGAAGGTACCGATATCACGATTGTAACTTATGGCTCTATGTGCCGCATTGTAATGGATGCCGCTAAGCAACTGGAAGAATTCGGTATTTCAGCGGAAGTGATTGATGTACAGACGCTATTGCCATTCGATATCAACCACATGATTTCTGACTCAATCCGTAAAACTAATCGTGTTTTATTTGCGGATGAAGACGTACCGGGAGGCGCAACGGCCTTCATGATGCAGCAGGTGGTTGATGGCCAGGAAGCATGGCGCTATCTGGATTCGAAGCCGCAGTGTTTAACAGCACACGCACACCGCCCGCCTTACTCTTCTGATGGCGATTATTTCTCAAAACCAAATACCGAAGACGTGTTCGAAACGGTGTATGATATCATGCATGAAGCTGATCCGAAAGCGTATCCGGTAATTTTCTAAGTATAGCTTGAAGTCACAAAAAAGCCCCGGTAAATCTGATTTACCGGGGCTTTTTTATAAAGTATAAAGTATGAATTTAAGGTCGGGGAGAACCGCTGAAAAGCTTGATGTCATCCGTTAATATAACATTGCTTTTGTTCAGGGCACGGTCGTAAATGTAAATCTGGAAACGGATGGTATCGCTCAGCGTGCCTGTCTGGTCGTAGGTATCGGATGCAAAACTTTCGATGGTGTAGCGTATCTCACCTTCCAATGCTTCAGCACGGCCTTCGCCGGTAGTTAGCCTCGGAAAGCGGCCACTAAAGCCAAGCGGCCCTACAAACGGATACGGAATATACTTGTCGCCTTGCTTTACCTGCAGCTCGGCAATAAAGTTATGCTCGTACTGCGATCCCGAATTAAAAGGCGGACGGTAATCTTCTGTGTTTCTGTCGCGCGACAAGCCCAGGTCGCCATCGCCATCCTGATACCCGATTCTAAGGATAAGCTCATCTACATCTCGGCCACCGGGCTCGCGTGTGGTGTACTGCTCAACGCCGTTATACGTAATCTGAGGCTCATCCGGAAAGTTTGGTTCTTTGCGGCACGAACTGAGCAGTAGCAGTGCCAGGCTATACTTTAGCAAATATTTCATGCAGGATATCAGAAAATTGAAGCTAAATTTACTTATTAAAACGATGGCAATATAGTAATTGTTGTAACTTTCTACGAATGGATTTTAAAGCTGAATTTAGTAGCCAACTGTTTAACACCCACCAAACAGATTTTACGGAAAAAGCCCTGCAATTATTCCGCTACCAGGCTGCACACAACGAGGTTTACAAGCAATACCTGAAGCACTTAAAAACAGATGTACAGCAGGTTACAGCCCTAGATGAAATCCCTTTTCTGCCTATCGAATTCTTTAAATCTCAGAATGTAAAAACGGGTAATTTTGATGCTGAAGCCGTTTTTTACAGCAGCGGCACCACCCAGCAAACCCGCAGCAGGCATTTCGTTTCTGATCTCGGTTTATACTTTAAAACCTGCCAACACATTTTCGAAAGCTTTTACGGTCCGCTTCAGGATTTCGTGGTGCTGGCTTTGCTGCCATCTTATTTAGAGCAGGGTGGTTCATCGTTGGTAGCCATGGTCGATTATTTTATAAAGCAGACCGGGCAGCAGGAGAAGGGTTTTTACCTGAATGAGCACAAACTTATACTTGCAGCAATAGCGCAAGCGCGGCTTCGTGGCAAGAAAGTGATACTGATCGGCGTATCGTACGCGCTCCTGGATTGGGCAGATACCTTGCAAGGTAAAGAAGATTTCAGCGATGTGATCATTATGGAAACGGGTGGTATGAAAGGCCGCCGTCGCGAAATGATACGCGAAGAACTGCATACCCAGTTGCAGCATGGTTTCGGCGTAAAAGGTATACATTCAGAGTATGGCATGACGGAGCTGATGTCGCAGGGATATTCCAAAGGCGATGGCATTTTCTGGCCGGGCCAAACAATGCAGATCCTTCTCCGCGATCTCAATGATCCTTTTTACATAAATAGCAGCTTACGTTCGGGCGGCATCAACGTCATCGATCTGGCCAATATAGATTCGTGCGCATTCATCGAAACCAAAGATATAGGCAAAATGCATCCCGATGGTAGTTTCGAAGTACTGGGCCGCTTCGATAATTCGGATATAAGGGGTTGCAATCTTTTAATAGCCTAGCATCTTTTGTAGCAGCCAGCCGTTTAAGGTGCCCATGGGTTATATATTTTTTATTGCATTGCTGGCAGGCTTCGTCCTGCTTTTTTATAGATGGGCCACCCGTAAAACACGGAACCGCAAAAAAGTGCTGGCACAGGAGTTTCCGGTCGAGTGGCGCAAAATTCTCCTCGACCGTGTGGGCTTTTACCATACCTTAAAAGAAGAAGATAAGGCGCAGTTCGAGAAAATGCTGCAGCTTTTCTTATCTGAAAAACGCATTACCGGCATCGAAACCGAGATTGATGACCTGACTAAAGTACTGGTAGGGGCAAGCGCTATCATTCCTATTTTTGGCTTCCGCGATTGGGAGTACCGTAATTTAGGCGAGGTGATTGTTTTCCCTGGAAGTATAGCCAAGTATAAAGACGATGAAACTGAAGCCGTATCAGAGGTACTTGGTCTAGTAAACCCTTTCCAGAACGACCATTATGTAACACTATCGAAGCCAGCGTTAGAGCGAGGGTTTAATGATATGCAGGACCGCAAAAACGTGGGTATCCATGAGTTTGCGCATATTCTGGATCAGGCTGATGGTGAGATTGATGGTATTCCAAAAGAATATTTACCCGATGAGCTGGTGCAACCGTGGCGCGAACTGATGTACCGGAAAATCAAAAGTATAAAAAAAGGCGAGTCTGATATTAACAGCTACGGCGCTACCAGCGAAGCAGAATTTTTTGCCGTCGTAACCGAATATTTTTTCGAGAAGCCCGGTCAGCTTGCCGAAAACCACCCGAGGCTGTACGAAATGTTAACCAAAGTTTTCCAGCAAAGGCCAAGACGCCGGTTCCGCTTAAACTTCCGGGAACTGCTGAACCCGTACGGTAAACGCTTAAGCCGCAACGAGCCTTGCCCATGCCGGAGCGGAGAAAAGTATAAAAACTGCTGTTTACTGAAGAAAAATAAAGTGGCGGCTTAACTATAACTTACTTCCTTAAAACCCAGGTAGTCATACTTCGGTCGTGCTCAATTAAAACGGTTTTTAGTGGCTCAGCGCGGCTTGCACGCAGTTCTTTCTCCAATTGTAGCAGTAACGTTTTATCTACCAGAAACCATACTTGCCCGTGCGGCATCTGGTAAAAACCGTTGTTTATAGGTTGTAGTTTACCTTGCATCCCGATGGTGGTACTGAAGCGGCAGAAAAGCATGCCGCCCGGTTTCAGGGTTCGCCACATTTCCTGCACCATACTTCTGAAATGCACTTCACTTCTGCTGAAATGCAGCACGGCGCTACAAACTATCACATCAAAAAAGTTGGTATCAAAAGGTAAAGCGGCCAGATCAGCAACAACAAAATTACCTGAAGGGAAACCCGAATTTATACTTTGAGCCAGCTGCTGCATTTCTGAAATGGAAAATTCCGAAGAATCCACGCCAAACATGTTTACGCCCGCTTTCAGTAAATAACTGCTATTCCGACCGTTTCCGCAACCTGCATCCAGCACGTTCATGCTTGGTTTTATACTTCCTTTCAACAATTGGTCGAACAGGTAAATATCCATATTTCCGAAAATGGCGTCAAGGTCCGTAAGGGCAGGTATTTGAGTCATGTTATACTTCGTTAAAGCAGAACAGGCAATTTATCCTGCTTTCGCTATACTTTTTAAATTATTTTTCGGAAACTTGAACACCTGAACAAGAAAATAAAACTATGCATATTTCCGCCGACACAACTACTACCTTACGATCTAACCTCAGCACTGGAGAATTTATTCAGAAATACGCCACACACCCGGTTTATACACCGCCGCGTGGCCCAGAACTTAACGCTAAAAACTGGCAGACAGAAGCAGCCCTCCGCATGTTTCTGAATAACCTGACAGATGAAGTGGCAGAAGATCCTTCTCGTTTGGTAGTATATGGTGGTATTGGCCAGGCAGCGCGCACGGTGCAGGATGCCCGAAAAATAATTGAAGTGTTGCTTGAACTGGAAGAAGATGAAAGTCTTCTGGTACAGTCAGGTAAGCCGGTTGGCAAAGTACGAACCCACACCGAAGCACCGCGTGTACTGATTGCTAACAGTAACTTAGTACCGCATTGGGCAACCTGGGAGCATTTTAACGAGTTGCGCGAGCGCGGCTTGATGATGTATGGCCAGATGACGGCTGGTAGTTGGATCTACATTGGTACACAAGGCATTTTGCAGGGCACTTACGAGACATTTGCGGCCTGTGGCAGAATCCATTTTAACGGCGACCTGCGTCATAAACTGATCGTAACGGGTGGTTTAGGCGGTATGGGCGGCGCGCAACCGTTGGCTGCTACCATTGCAGGAGCCACTTTTTTAGGTGTTGATATCGATCCGGAAAGAATTAAAAAGCGATTGGATAGCCGTTACATCGATAAAATGACCGACAGCTACGAAGAAGCCATTCGCTGGACGCTCGAAGCAAAAGAAAAAGGCGAAGCCATCTCGATTGGGTTGGTTGGCGATATTGGTGATGTGCTGGAAAAACTGTTGCAGGATAACATCATCCCTGAAATCCTGACAGACCAGACCTCCGCGCATGACCCGATAAACGGTTATGTTCCGAACGGTTTAACGTTAGATGCCGCCAAAGCACTCCGCGAAGCCGATCCTGAAAAGTATAAAGCCTTATCGCTTAAAAGTATGGCCCGCCACGTTGGGTTTATGCTCGAGCTGAAAAACAAAGGAAGTATAACGTTTGATTATGGTAACAACCTGCGCGAGTTTGCCAAACAAGGAGGCGAGCAGGATGCGTTCCAGATACCGGGTTTTGTGCCGGAATACATGCGCCCGCTTTTCTGCGAAGGCAAAGGCCCGTTCCGTTGGGCAGCCTTATCCGGCGACCCCGAGGATATAAAAGTGACCGATGCCGCTTTAAAAGAGCTTTTCCCTGAAAACACACACATGATCAACTGGCTGGAGCAGGCCGAAGAAAAAGTAGCCTTCCAAGGTTTGCCATGCCGCATTTGCTGGCTGGGTATGGGCGAGCGTGAAAAAGCCGGACTGATGTTCAATAAACTGGTGCGCGATGGCAAAGTAAAAGCGCCTATTGTTATTGGTCGTGATCACCTGGATTGTGGTTCTGTGGCCTCTCCATACCGCGAAACCGAAGCGATGAAAGACGGCTCTGATGCCGTATCGGACTGGCCACTGCTTAACCTGATGTCGAATACTGCTGGTGGCGCTACTTGGGTATCATTCCATCATGGCGGCGGTGTGGGTATTGGCTACTCGCAGCACGCAGGGATGGTGGTGCTGGCCGATGGCTCTGAAAGGGCAGACCGTTGCCTGAGCCGCGTGCTGTACAACGATCCGGCCATGGGTATTTTCCGGCATGCTGATGCAGGCTACGAAACAGCCCAGGAAAACGCAGAAAAGTTCGGATTGAATCTGTAATACATGCAAGCAAAAAAGTAAACAAGCCATTCTTAACCGATGGCTTGTTTTTATACTTCACACTATAGGTTTTTCGTAATCCAAAGTATAAAAAAGTCCTTGATTAGGTATAAGTTATACTTTGTAGGGGCTTTAAAAAGATAGTTTCATGAAAGAAGATAATCATACTTATACGTTGGTTGGCCCCTTCAGCCAGGTAGTAACCATGCAACATTTACCGGAAGCCGGGCCTATAAAAGATGAGGAGCTGGTTGTACTTGAAAATGCCGGTATTTTGGTAAATGGAGAAAGTATAGCGCAGGTCGGAAACTACCAGGAAATGCTGCAACTGGCCGAAAAATCAGATTATAAACTGGAGAAAATTACCGAGCCGATGGTGGTGCTTCCGGGTTTAATTGATGCCCACACGCACATGTGTTTTGCCGGTTCGCGGGCTAACGATTATGCCATGCGCGTAGCCGGGAAATCGTACCTGGAGATTGCACGAAGTGGCGGTGGCATTCTGGATAGCGTACGCAAAACACGTGAGGCCACGCTGATCGAACTGGTAGATCTGCTGAAAAAACGCTGCGACCGCCACCTGCACGAAGGCGTTACCACCTCGGAAGTAAAAAGTGGCTATGGCCTTTCGGTGGATGAGGAACTTAAAATGCTGGAAGCGATTAAACTAGTAAATAAACACCACCAGATCGACCTGATACCAACTTGCCTGGCTGCCCATATGCTGCCACCCGAACACGCTGATGCCGGCTTATACCTGAAACACATCGTAACCGAACTGCTGCCTCAAATCCAGGAACAACAATTAGCCAACCGCGTCGATATCTTTATTGAAGAAACAGCTTTTAATGGAGACGATGCCCTGACTTATTTGCTCGAAGCGAAACAAATGGGTTTTGATGTGACCGTACACGCCGACCAGTTTAGCACCGATGGCAGCAGGATCGCAGCAGAGGCCGGCGCCATAAGTGCCGACCACCTGGAAGCCAGCGGGGAAGAGGAGATTGCCTTATTGAAGGAGGCAGAAGTGGTGGCAACTGTACTTCCGGGGGCATCTGTTGGCTTAGGTATGCACTATGCGCCTGCCCGCAAAATGCTGGATGGTGGCCTTTGCGTAGCCATCGCCACCGACTGGAATCCGGGTTCGGCGCCTATGGGCGATCTGCTGCTGCAGGCTGCGCTGATTGGTGCTTCCGAAAAACTTACCACCGCCGAAACCCTGGCAGCTATCACGGTTCGTGCCGCAAAGGCTTTAAATTTAAAAGATCGGGGCTCGCTGCAACGGAAGCGTTTGGCAGATTTTATTGCTTTTCCGGTGGCTGATTACAAAGAGATTTTATACTTCCAGGGCAAACTGAAACCTACTGCTATCTGGAAAAAAGGCGTACAGGTGCAAGCAGGAAAACTATCAGCTTAATGTATAAACCAACTACAAAAGGAGCCTGGCAGGGCAGAATTGATGCTCTTGATGGAGAAGCAGGCAAGCGCTGGCACCAGGCTATTCAGTTTCTCGATCTATCAAAGGAAATACCGACTGTACAGCAGGATCAGGTTGCTTTCGCGTTTTTAGGTTTTTGCTGCGACGAAGGCGTACGCCGTAACCAGGGCAGAAAAGGAGCCGCCGCAGGACCTGCTGCTTTACGCAAGGCAATGGCTTCTTTTGCTTATCATCTGCCTCCTAACGTGCTATTAGTAGATGCCGGCGATGTGATCAGTTCGAATGAGAAACTGGAAGAAGCGCAAATGCAGCTGGGCAGGAAAGTAGCGTTGTTGCTTGCGCATGGTTACAAGCCTTTGGTGCTAGGTGGCGGCCACGAGATAGCCTACGGCCATTACCTGGGCCTTGAACAAGCTGTTACTGATAAAGAGTTAGGTATCGTAAACTTTGATGCGCACTTCGACCTGAGAAGTTATCAGCAGGAACCCAGTTCGGGCACGCCGTTTTTACAGATTGCGGATAAAATGCAGCAAGCCGGCCAAGCTTTCAAGTATAACTGTCTCGGAATTCAGGAGTATGGCAACACGCAGGTATTATTCAATACAGCCGAAAACCTAGGAGTAAAGTATACTTTAGCGGATGAGGTTAACGCGAATAACCTGCCAGCTCTGCAGCAAAATCTGGAGGCTTTCTTAACAACCCTAGACGCTGTTTATATAACCATTGATCTGGATGTATTTGCAGCAGGTTACGCGCCTGGTGTTAGTGCCGTAAATGCACTTGGTATTTCTCCGGATGTTGTGGTGGCACTTTTAAAAACGATCATGGCCAGCGGTAAACTCCTGAGTCTGGATATGGCAGAACTGAACCCCTCGTTCGACCTGGATAACAGAACAGCTAAACTTGGCGCAGCTATACTTTACCAGATTGTAAAGGAGTGGAGCAAAGTATAAACTACGTTTCAACCGAACTAAATAAAAAAAAGCCTGCTGAAAAGAGCAGGCTTTTTTGTGAGATCACCTTCCGATTTTAAACTTGGTCCAGTAGGTGGTGTCTGATGTTTTTACTTCAACCAGGTAAATGTCCGGCTTTAATTTACCTAAATTATAGCGCCACGATTGCTGCTTTTTAGAGACTTTTACCGGTTTCTGGTACACAAGTTTGCCTGCAGTATTGGTAATGGCCAGCATGGCGTTTTCTTTTAAAACCTGAGAGAAATCAAGTATAAAATTCCCTTTTTTAATTGGTTTGAGATGGATGCCCGATAATGTTTCGCGGTAAGTGGTTGTGTCGGCAGCGGCGGCGGCAAGCATCTGCTCCAGCGAACTTGCCGGGAGCGGTTTGGTTTGCGCATTTGCAGAAAAACCGAATACAATAAGCGGGAAGCCCAATAACAGCGCCAATCTATATGTTTGCTTCATCTGGATATGCTTTTAAAGTATACATGTATCAGCGCTTATGCATTTTTGAGGCCAGTTTTTTTACTCAGTTAAAAAATACTTCAGATACAGGTTTTATAGGTCAGATTTCGTCAGTACAAAGTATGATTTAGGATCGAAGTATGGGTGCAGAAAATTGGGACCAGAAGCAGTTACTGTACAGCTATTTTACCGTTCATTTAAAGTATACTAATGCGTAACCAAGCCAAGCTTTTGCATGGTACGCTGCCGCTGTATTTTACCGGTGGCCGTTTCGGTGAAGGCTGTTATATAGTAAATGCCGCGCGGCATCTCGAACCGTTTTAAAAGCTTGCGCATTTTCAGTAAAAGTTCTTCCTCCTCAGCAGCAGCTAGCGGCTCACTTTCCATTACCAGGATTATTTTCTCACCTAACAGTTCATCGGGCTGCGAAGCAATAAAGTAGCGGGGCATTTTCTCTGCATCGATCATGGCTTCGGCCACGGCAACTTCCACTTTCTCTATCTGTACTTTTACGCCGCCCGAGTTAATAGTATTATCTACCCGGCCAATCCAGCGGAAACGGGTAGGGGTGAGCAACTCTACAATATCGTTTGTGGCTAGTAGCTCGTTATTGGTCACATCGCCTTGTATGGTCAGGCAGCCACGGCTATCCAGGCCGAGTTTTATTGTGTCTAGCGCTTCGTAATATTCTGCCGCGCCGGCACCATTCAATAGCCTGAGCGCGATATGAGAAGCTGTCTCGGTCATGCCGTACGTATGGTAAATAGGCGCTTCCACCCACATCATTTCTCTTCGCAGATTTGGGTTTACCGGGGCGCCGCCCACCAAAATAGCTTTCATCTGGTTTAGGATCGGGGTCATTTCCGGGGCTTCCACTAAAATGGTCTGCAGCTGCATCGGCACAAAAGAGGCAAAATCTACTTTAGTATCGGGTGCTAAAAGCGAAAGCGGATTGCTGATCGGGTCTACCACAATAATGTCCATTTCAGCTAAAAAACCACGGGCCAGCATCATCATACCGGCAATGTATTCTGTGTTCAGGCAAACCAGGGTAGTATCGCCTTTCTGCAGTTTTAGCAGGTTAATGGTGCGGCGGGCGCTGGCTTCGAGTTGCTGACGGGTAAGGGTTATGGTTTTAGGCACTCCCGTAGAGCCCGACGTTTGGATCGGAAATTCCTGGACGCCGGTGAGCCAGTTTCGGCAAAATTCCAGGGTTTTGCTTTCGTAACCGTTTAATGGAATGCTGTTGCGGAAAGAATATTCGGCAATTTCGTCGTAGTAAAATTTATTGCCGTTCAGGGTAAGAAACTTTTCAGTCATGGAGGTTAAAGTATAGCCGGACTCGATATTCTAAAAAATAAAGGTACTTTAAAAACTAATACGCCAAACCATGAATTGCTGCGCAGTGAACCCGCCACTAAATTTTCACTTCGATAAAGTATAAATACCTACTTATCCGGCTAAAATTTTCAGTATAAAAAAACGGCATTGCCTGACAAGTTACAGGCAATGCCGTTTTTTTATGATTTAGCTAGAATCAGGGTTAACTCCAGAAGTATACCTTATTGTTGAAAATCGGCTTTCGGGCGCAGCACTTTGTTGTCAAGCGAATAACGGCCCGGGCCCACAACCATGAAGAATAACAGCAACGCAACCAGTAGTGCAGCTACCCAGAACTCAGCGCTTCCCTGTGCCACCTGCTCTTTGTTTTGGATAAGCGGGCTCATTAAGAAAATAGGTATCTGGCAGATAAGCGATAGCCTGGTCAGTAAACCGACCGTGATCATCAGGCCGCCAATTATATGGATAACACTTGTAAAACTGTGTGCTCTCGGGTAGTTCCAGGAAAACTGACCACCGAAGACAGCGAAAAGATCGCTGGCATATTCGATAAACAAAAGACCTTTCACGAAGATGAACAAGCCTAAAAGTATACGGAGGCCATCCATCCAGATCGGATTCTGAGAACTGTTTAAATGTTCAGAAGGGCGGAAATAACTTAGTAAGCTCATAACTGGCAGGATTAAGTTAAAAAACGTCTATATTTTGTTTAACGAATATAATGCATTTAAGATTTCCTGATTTGATATTCGGTTAATCTTAAAGCAGGCTGCAGCGCTTAGATCGTACTTAAGTGATTTCTTAAAGCCGTCTTGTAGTCAGTAAATGAAGTAGCATTTGCCGGACTTTCAGTAAAGATCTCCAGAATCGCGGCGCCGTTTTCAGGAGAAAAGAAGGCTGGCAAAGCGTTTTCCAGTTCCTCTAAAGTATACACCTGGGTATACTTCATTCCGAAATCGCGGGCCGTGTTGCTGGCATCTAAGGCCTGATACGTTTCAAAGTAGGGTTCCAGTTCGGGCTGCTGTTTAGGGCCATCAATCAACCTGAAAATGCCGCCTGCATGGTTGTTTAATATCACGATCCGTAGGTTTGCCGGCAGGTAATTATGCCACAAGCCATTGCGGTCATAGAAAAAGGCCATATCGCCGGTAAGCAGCGTGGTAATACCTTTGCTCGTAAGCGCACAACCAACAGCGGTGCTCGTGCTGCCATCAATACCGCTGGTGCCCCGGTTTGCAAAAACCTGCACGTTTTGTTCTGCCTCCAACCCGACCATATTAGCATAACGCACCGCCATACTGTTTGCCAGATGCAGGCTGCTGGAGGCTGGTAATTGCTTAAAAATACGTGCTACAAGCGTGAGTTCACTATATGTGGTGCCGGCTAAGTATGATTTTAGGAAATGAGCTGCTTTATTTTCCTGTTGCTTCCAGGTATTTGTAAAAGCTTTGTCAGCAAGTATACTTCCGGAAAGATTTGCGAAGAAACCGGCTGGCGTGCAGCGTATAATTTTAGTTAAGGCCTGAAAGGTATCAGCAACATAGCCGGCAGGTTGTATGTGCCAGTGAGCTGCAGGTTTATACTTGCGCAAGTATAATTTCAGGCTTTTCGAGATGATTGATTTGCCAAAAGTCAGGAGTAAATCAGGTTGAAGTTGGGCCAGTTGCTGCTCATCCGGGTTCGACAAAAGCGCATCCTGGTACCGGATCACTTCTGGTAGTTGCTGGATGTTACTGATTATATCGCCTACTACAACTGCCCCTGTTTCAGCAGTTATACGTTGCAGCGCACTTATTAAATCGTTATCTGCCGCATCCTGGCCAGCAACTATCAAAATCTTTTTATAACCTGCCAGTTCTTGCTTTAATTTTGCGATTTGCCCGGAGCTGAGTTCGGATAATGTCTGATCCTCTTCAATGATTTTTATATGTTGGCTAAAGCTGATTTCCTCGCCGGGAGCTGGGTAGAAAGGCTCGCGCAACGGCACATTAATATGCACCGGCCCGGCCGGAAATGCTACGGCTTCGTTCAGCGCTTCAGAAACCATGCGTTCGCTGTACCAGGTGCTGTCCGGGTGCTCAAAATCAGACGGAAAAGTATAACTCTGCTTAATGTGTTTGCCGTAAATGTCTTGCTGCCGAATGGTTTGCCCGTCCAGTTGGTCGATCCATTCAGTGGGGCGGTCGGCGGTAAGTATAAGCAGGGGCACCTGCTGGAAATAGGCTTCGGCCACAGCAGGCGCGTAGTTAAGGGCAGCTGTACCGGACGTGCAGATCAATACTGTTGGTTTGCCTGTTGTTAGGGCCATGCCGAGAGCAATAAACGCAGCAGCGCGCTCGTCGCTTACTGTTTTTACGTGTAGTTTCGGGTGCCGTGCAAACGAAATGGTAAGTGGCGCACAACGCGAACCAGGCGATAGCACCACGTTTTGTACGCCTTTGCGGGCACAGATTTCAGCAATATTACGAACAGGCTGTAAGATCATGGGTATTTATTATCGATTGCTGCCAGGCTGATTGATGAGTTTTTCAATCTTCCAATTGAGCGAGCTGGTAAAGTATAAACTTGAAAATATTGAGTTGCCGAATGGATGCGCTGGGCGTGTAACAAGCCAACAAGTTAACAATTAACCGTTTAAAACGCTACCGATGGTGTTCATTTTGTGTTGCGTTTCATGCCATTCTTTTTCCGGATCAGACTCGGATGTAATACCAGCGCCGGCATAAAGTATGGCTTCATGGGAGAGGAGTTGCATGCACCGCAAATTCACGAATAACGACGTTCCGGCGGCACAGTTTACCGGGCCGAAATAGCCGCTGTAATAGCTGCGGTCGTAGCCTTCGCGGGCAAGTATAAACTGCAGGGCTGGTTCTTTTGGAAGGCCGCAAATAGCTGAGGTAGGGTGCAAAAGTTGCAGCATTTCGCTCCCAAGGGCAGGGTAATCTACTTCTTTCAGGTCGACTTTAAAATCGGTACGCAGGTGCAGCAGGTTTCCGGCTTTAATGGTTCTGGGCCCGATCTCGGTATATTCTCTTAAACGGAGTTTTTTAAAGCAGCTCAGGATATAGCGTTCCACCATGCCCTGTTCTTCTATTTCTTTTTGACGCCAGATCGCGTCATTTACTTTTTCGGTGGCAGGTTGCGTGCCGGCCAGCGCCATCGTATGGAAAACCTGGTCAGCATCTATACTTACCAAAATCTCAGGTGTAGCGCCAAGCCAGGTACCTATGCCTGGCACCGATACCAGGGATACAAAGGCTTCGGGGTACGATTCCAGTAACTTGTTAAAGGTAGCTACCGGCGAAAAGTTTTCAGGGAGCTGCTGCTTCTGGTTTCTGGATATCACTACTTTCTCCATCTCACCGGCTTCGATGGCTGCTATACTTTGCTGCACAACGGCCGTGTAATTTTCAGAAGTAAGTTGAGCTATACTTTCCGGGAGGTGCCAGCTATTATTTGTAGGTTCGGCTAGTAAAGTATAAAACTCCTTGAGTCCGGCAACCGGGGCATCCGGCGCAGAAAACACAATTCCGGTCAGTGGGTCAAACTCCAGGTCTGCTTTGATGAAGCTGTTTTTATACTTGCCAACCTGGAACGGACAGAACAGAAAACCGGCCGCACTATTTTCGAGCACAGGCTGACCGATAAAAAGATCATCCTGCAAAGAAATACATACCTGCACGGAAGCAGCATGCGGCAAACGCCAGGCAGCAATTGCCCGGTTAGCTACTACAGCTGTATTAAATACTTCTGCTAACGTATAAGTAGGTGCCTGCGTGCCCATGTTTGCCTGCCTTATTTTACTTTATCGATTACGGCTACCGTCATGCGGCTGATGCAAACAAGATCGCCTGCTTCATTTGTAATTTTGGTTTCCCAGACCTGCGTGGTACGACCGATGTGCATGGCCGTGGCTTTGCCATATACCCAGCCTTCGCGCACTCCCCGGATATGATTTGCATTGATCTCGAGGCCAACACAAGCTTTGGTCGTAAGATCGACCTGTAAGGCTGCGCCCATACTTGCCAGCGACTCAGCGAGCGCTACCGATGCGCCACCGTGCAACAGCCCCATAGGCTGGTGAGTGCGGTGGTCTACGGGCATTTTACCAGCCAGATAATCAGGGCCAACTTCAGTTATCTCGATCCCTAAATGTTCTAGCATATTGTTGCGGCCCCACTCTTTTACCCGCTCTAACGTAGTATTATCTTTGTGCATTGGCTGTGATAGCTAAATTTACGCTCGTTAACTTATAAGAAAGCAAAAGTAGAAGAATTTTGAATAGCAAGAAAGTATACCTCATCCGCCACGGCCAGACAGATTATAACCTCCAGAGTATTGTGCAGGGGAGTGGCGTGGATTCTGAACTTAACGCACGCGGCTGGCAACAGGCCCAACAGTTTTTTGAAGCTTACAAGGGTATTCCGTTCGATAAGATTTATACTTCCAATTTACAGCGAAGCGTGCAATCGGTGCAGCAGTTTATTGATCTGGGTATTCCGCATGAAAAGTATGAAGCCCTGAACGAAATAAACTGGGGCACGCGCGAAGGCACCCGCATCACACCCGAAGAAGACGAATATTACCGGAACATACTGCAGACCTGGCGCGATGGCGAAACAAGCATTTGCATTGAAGGCGGCGAAAGTCCGGAACTGGTATCGGAGCGGCAAAAGCCTTTTATAGAGCATGTGCTCCTGAACAGGCCCGAAGAAGAAACTGTTCTGATCTGTATGCACGGGCGCGCCATGCGTATTTTTCTGAGCAATTTGCTTCGCTACCCGCTCCGGTGCATGGACCAGTTTTTACACCAGAACCTCGGGCTTTACCAGTTAGAATACACCGGCAGCATGTTTACAGTGAAACGTTATTGCGATGTGGCGCATTTGCGCTAATTTGGAGTATTCAAGAGTAGAACGGCGCTTCAGGAACAAATAAGCAGCGTATAGTTTGAATAAAATATTTTTAAATCTAATTTTGGGCAGAACATTCAAGCCTCAGGGCGATCTAAACAATACGATATTTTATGGCTGAAGCGATCCGAATGCCGAAGATGAGTGACACAATGACCGAAGGGGTTATTGCATCCTGGCTTAAAAATGTAGGTGATAAAGTGAGCTCAGGCGATATACTGGCTGAAGTAGAAACTGACAAAGCCACTATGGAACTGGAGTCTTATGAGGATGGTACATTGTTGTACATTGGTCCGAAGAAAGGTGAAAGTGTGCCGGTTGATGCCCTGATCGCTGTGATCGGGAAAGAAGGCGAAGATTTCGCTGCGCTGCTTGGCGGAGATGCGAAAGCTGCACCAGCAGCCAATGAGCCAAAAGAAGAAAAGGCCAGCGCTCCAAAAAAAGAGGAAGTAAAACCTGCTGCTGCGAAAGCCGAAGCGCCGGCTGCCAAAACAACGGTAGATACCAGCAACATCAAAGCGTCTGTTATCCGGATGCCGAAAATGAGCGATACCATGACGGAAGGCGTACTGGTAAACTGGCTGAAAAAAACCGGTGATAAAGTTAAATCCGGTGATGTACTGGCTGAAGTGGAAACGGACAAGGCAACCATGGAGCTGGAATCTTATGAAGATGGCACACTGCTTTACACAGGCGTAACTGCCGGCGACTCTGTTCCGGTGGATGCTGTAATAGCTGTAATAGGCGAGGAAGGTGCTGATTATAAAGCGCTGTTGGAAGGTGGAAGCTCGGCTGGTTCTGATGATACACAGGAACGCCAGGAAAACGCACAGACAGACGAAGCGATCGATACAAGTGTTGAGGCTGCCAGATCAGATAAATCAGATGAGGTAAGTGTACCCGCCGAAGCTCCGGCTGCTAACGAATCGCAAACTTCAGAAGGTGGCCGCATCAAAGCCTCTCCGTTAGCTAAAAAGCTTGCCAAAGAAAAAGGCCTTAACCTGGCTGATATAAAAGGTTCTGCTGAAGGCGGTCGCATTGTGCTGCGTGATATTGAAAACTATAAACCGGCTGCTGCGACCCAGCAACAGGCTGCGCCGCAACAAAGCAAACCAGCTGCAGCTCCTGCCAGCGCACCTGCTGCTGATTTTGAAGAAGTGAACGTATCGCAGATGCGCAAGGTAATTGCCCGCCGTCTGTCAGAAAGTAAGTTCACGGCACCGCACTTCTACCTCACCATGGAAATAGACATGGATAAGGCAATGGAAGCGCGCGCCAGTATGAATGAAGTATCACCGGTTAAGATTTCATTTAACGACCTGGTGATAAAAGCTGCTGCTGCTGCCTTGCGTCAGCATCCGGCTGTAAACTCATCTTGGTTAGGAGATAAAATCCGCTACAACAAGCAAATCAATATTGGTGTGGCTGTGGCTGTGGAAGAAGGCCTGCTGGTACCGGTTGTGCGTAATGCTGATATCAAATCATTGTCTGCTATTGCCAGTGAAGTGAAAGAACTGGGCGGAAAAGCTAAAAACAAGAAACTGCAGCCTGCTGAGTGGGAAGGAAATACCTTTACCATTTCAAACTTAGGTATGTTTGGTATCGAAGAATTTACAGCTATTATCAACTCTCCGGATGCTTGTATCATGGCAGTTGGCGCGATCAAGCAAAAGCCTGTTGTGCGCAATGGCGAAATCCGGATTGGTAATGTGATGAAGGTAACTTTATCCTGCGATCATCGCGTGGTAGATGGGGCCGTTGGTTCTGCTTTCCTGCAAACATTTAAAAACCTACTGGAAAATCCGGTAAGAATTCTGGTATAGCAGCGCAAATCTATACTTTATAAAAAGTAAGAGCCTCTCCAATTAAGGAGAGGCTCTTACTTTTTGGTTTAAATATTTAAAATCAGCTTATATTTTACCTGCACAATGCTTGTCCCAGAATGCGGTATAGCGTTTATTTGCATAATCTGTAAAGCCCATACCCCTGGCAGGTGTAGGCGTAAACTCTCCGAACACGGCGCCTTTATCGGTGGCATAAAAGTCTATCCTCACAAAAATACCATAGGCTTTACTTAACCTTTTGCCTTGTTCAATAATATCCTGCAGGCAAGCCGGAGGTTCTCTGTAACCGCCATAGGCATATACGTTTGTGTGCTTTTCCAGCAGGTTCCAGTTTTCATCGAAAGAGCTCTGAGAACCACTTTTTGCGCTGGTCCGGTTAATAACCTGTATGGTCGCCAGTTCGCCGTTAAACAAGTATAATTTATAATCTTTTGGTATTTCGTATTCGCCGGCTTCTGTCCTGACAAATTCCTCAATTAAAAACTCTACCAACGGATTTTCATCTATACCTTTTTTAAGCTCTGCTTTCAGGTCTTCAGGAGTATAAGTTTTTTTATCCATCAGGTTCAAGCCATTACTCATCAGGAAAACCATACCACAGGAGTAACCAATGGTTGGCCTGATCACAAAATGGTTAGGGAGGGTATCGAACGGAATATTTTCGATGTCACGGCCTTTCCAGTATAGTTCGGCTACACGGCAGCCATGTTTTTTTGCAAACTCCCTGGAGTTATACTTGTTACTAAGCTTGCGTTGCCAATGCTTTACATCCTGCCATTTCTCGATCGGATCGGTGGCATGCATTACTGTGTTTCGGACAGTTTCGGCTTCAGGTGCTTCCCAAAAAGTTTTATGTCTGAAAAGGATGCGTTTAGAGAACTCCTTGTTTTCTCTGGTGGCTCTAGTGCTTAGTTTGTTAATTAAAGCTCGTAACATGAAAAGTATGAATGAATTTTGGGATGCTGCATAAACCAAATTTTCAGTTGTATATCCTTAAAGCTGCTTATTGTTTATCTAGTTAAGAAAGTATAAATTATAACTATTTGACTGTAAGCTGTTTTTAAAAATGATGTACCGTCCGATCAGAATATTATTATTCGACTGCAGTGTTTACGTGCTTTTTCGCAGCAAAGCCATCCTTTGAAGTGAAATTTAAAAGTTATTTTTAAAAAAATCTTTAGCATTCTTAGTGCAATAAATAATTGTACTAAGAATGCTTAACACTTGATCAAAAAGGTAAGACAGTTTGGCACGAAGCACGCATCTGGCTTTTTATTTGATAAACGATTAGCTTTACCAGACAGAGCGGTTACCTGCGTAACTTAACATTTAATTTTAACTTTACTATGACGAAGATAAGATCAACTACAGTATGTGGCATATACCATAACGGCGAAGTAGCTTTGGGTGCTGATGGCCAGGCAACAATGGACAAGCATATAGCAAAAAGCAATGTAAAAAAGATACGGAAGCTATTGGATGGAAAGATAGTAACCGGTTTTGCCGGCTCTACTGCCGATGCATTTACCTTACTGGAGCGCTTCGAGGAAAAACTGAACGCTTACCAAAGTAACATGAAGCGTGCTGCCATTGAACTGGCCAAAGACTGGCGCAAAGACCAGTACCTCCGCAAGCTGGAAGCCATGATGGTAGTAGCCAATAAAGACGAGTTGCTTATTATTTCAGGTACAGGCGATGTATTGGAGCCAGACAACCAGATTGCCGCGATCGGCTCCGGCAGTATGTATGCGCATGCCGCTGCATTGGCTTTAAAGAAACACGCGCCGCATTTAACAGCCGAAGAAATGGTAAGAGAATCCCTGAACATTGCAGCCGATATTTGTATCTACACCAACCATAACCTCATCATCGAGAAGCCTGCCAGCTAAACAGTAATTTAGTGATTTTACAAGTATGTCTGGTAGTTTGAACTGCTACACGATACATACCGTAAAGTATAAATCAGGAATAATTAATAACTTGCGGACTCAGGTACTCTTATTTTGGATGGGTACTTAAAGCTAATGAACATGGAAGTAACAAATTTCTTAAAGAAACACTACAAGCACTTCAATGCAGCCTCTGTAATAGATGCAGCTGAAGGATACAAAACGCACCTGAATAATGGTGGCAAAATGCTGGTTACCTTAGCAGGTGCTATGTCTACAGCTGAGCTGGGCATTATTCTGGCAGAAATGATTCGTCAGGATAAAATTCACGCTATTTCTTGCACGGGCGCTAACCTGGAAGAAGATATCTTTAACCTGGTGGCCCATGATTTTTATGAGCGTGTACCACATTACCGTGAGCTTTCTGCCGCTGATGAAGAAGAGCTTTTAAGCCGCCACCTGAACCGTGTTACCGATACCTGTATTCCGGAAGAAGAGGCAATGCGCCGTTTAGAGCACGTTGTATTGAAGTACTGGGAAAAAGCAGATAAAGCTGGTGAATCATACTTCCCGCATGAGTTCTTCTATCAGATTCTATTGTCTGGTGAGTTAGAGCAGTATTACCAGATCGATCCGAAGAACAGTTGGATGCTGGAAGCTGCCAAGAAAAACCTTCCGATCATTTGCCCGGGCTGGGAAGACTCCACTCTAGGTAATATCTATGCTGGCCACGTCATCAGCGGCGACATCAAAAATGTGCATACCATGAAAACGGGTATACAGTACATGATGTACCTGGCTGACTTTTATACCCAGACTGCAACAGAAGAATCAACAATCGGTTTCTTCCAGATTGGTGGTGGTATTGCCGGCGATTTCCCGATCTGCGTGGTACCAATGCTGCACCAGGATCTTCAGCGTACAGGGGTTCCGCTTTGGGGTTATTTTGCTCAGATCTCTGACTCTACAACCAGCTACGGCTCATACTCAGGTGCTGTGCCAAATGAGAAAATCACATGGGGCAAATTAGGGAAAGATACTCCTAAATTCATGATCGAGTCGGATGCTACGATTGTGGCGCCACTTATTTTTGCTATTGTATTGGATATGTAATTATATCTTCAAGTATAAAAAAAGCCAGCAGGACCCTGCTGGCTTTTTTTTATGTCTATGAATTTCAATAAATTATTTTTAATTAATTATAAACTATATATTACAAGCGAAATGTATAACTGAGATTATTTTTAACCAAAACCCTTCTGTATGAAAGCAATCTTTACTAGTTTTTTAATCTTTATTGCAATCTCGGTACAGGCTCAGAATAAGTTTGTGCAGGGATATTATGTTACCAACCAACAAGACTCGGTTAGCTGTTTTATTGAGAACAAGAACTGGAGCAAAAACCCGAAAACCATTATTGTTTCTGGTAGTGGCAAACAGGGCGATACTCAAACCAAAAGTATTGAACAGTTGCAGGCGTTTGGGTTAACAGGCGGCGACATCTATGAGCGATTTGTATTGCCGGTAAATAAGTCGCGTGTGCATGAAAATATGATCAAGGTTACAACCCCTCAGGTAGTAGAAACCGATACCGTATTTATGAAAGTGATGGCAAAAGGGAGTCTTAATTTATATTATCTGAAAAGCGAAAGCGGAAAAGAACACTTATTTGTACAAGAGGGAGCGGGCCAGCCGAAAGAATTGCTTTTGTTAAAAAATAAAGTAGAAGTTAATGGCCTGAATTATATGACACAGGAGGAAGCTTTTAAAGATACGCTTCAAAGTATGATGGTAGGTTGCGAAGCCATCAAAAGTAAAATTTCTGCTTTACGTTTCAGCACTAAAGCTATAAGAAACCTGGTGGTTGGCTATAATGAATGTAAACCATCAGCAACCACTCCAACCTATGTGGCGCCTGACGAGAAATTTGAAACCGAAATAGCCTTAATGGCGGGTGGTTTTAGCACTGCCCTTAAGTTTACAGGCGATGATAAGAATGAACTGGTTAAAACTGCTTTTGATGGTACAGGTTATACTGCAGGTGTTGCATTTAATTTCGTGGTTCCGAGGTTGCATCAACGCTGGTCTATTTATACCGAACTGTTGTGGAAAGCGTATTCTGTAACAGGCGATTACGAAGAGCGTATCTCCAGCGAGAATTATTTTACGTCCAGTTCTAAAATTGGAGTGCAAGGCATTGGGCTAACGGCAATGCTACGGTATCAGTTAAAAGAAAGAGCTGTTAAGCCATTTATCAATGCAGGTGTTGCCAATAACTTTGTCTTTAATCATACCAATGAAAAGGTAATAAACCGGAATTTTTACTCTGTGCAGTCCGAAAAAACTGTGGAAGCAGTTAACGGTATCCGGAAGCATGAGCAGGCGTGGGTTGTTGGAGCTGGTTTAAGCTATAAAAATATGATAACCGAATTCAGGCTTGAAAGAGGAAATGGCGTATCTGAAGTCCAGGCAATCGGTTCTCCCAAAACCATGTTCGGAATCATGCTGGGCTACCAGTTAAAGTAAGTTAACCTATAAAAAAAGCCCTTAACTAATTAGCTAAGGGCTTTTTTTATAGGTTATTATGGCACTTAAGCCGGTACCATTATTTTATCTTCTCTTTCCCAATGGCGGTGCTTGCTGATCGCATCCAGGAAAGCAGAAGTAAACTCTTCGACAGAGGCGCCTTTGCGAGCGGTGATGATCCCTTTGGAAGTAGCTATTTCTTCGGTATTAGCTTTAGCAACAATCAAACCTGGCAATTGCGCCGCTTCGATCAACTCAATCCCTTCGGTAGATGCACCAATTGCTTTACAGTGTTTGTAAGCTTCGAGTATAAAATGAAGCGCATCTCCCTGCTTTTTCATGGCTGCTACACTGGCCACACCACCTGGTACATAAACGGCATCAAACATGATAGAACCAGTTGTTACATGGCTTTTATCAACTTTCATGGTTTTGCCGTTAGA
The DNA here is from genome assembly GCF_003284895.1 of Pontibacter arcticus. Classification (GTDB taxonomy): domain Bacteria; phylum Bacteroidota; class Bacteroidia; order Cytophagales; family Hymenobacteraceae; genus Pontibacter; species Pontibacter arcticus. The sequence continues at coordinate 917,372 of NZ_QMDV01000002.1, read as the reverse complement.
AGCCTGCAGGTTCTTAAAGATTTTGGAAACAATTTTAACGTTCGCTCCGGCTTTTGTTAAGGCTTCTTTTATTTCGGTTACTTCATCGTAGTTAAAACCGTCTTCCAGCAGAATGGCTACTTTTCTGGATTTAACAGTTGCTACTTTATTTTTCTCCATACTTAGCGCAGGAGATTCTTTTACAGATTTTCCATTCTTGATTTTCTTAGATGCCTCGTCTTCTACGAAGTTTCCTGTAGATGGGGAGTCTTCTCCTTTTTTCACATCCACACCAATTCCATCGGCTACGAGTTTAGCAAATGCAGGATCCACTTTATAAAAGTTGGCTACCATGCGCTCGCGTATTTCATAGGATTCTACTTTGCCAAGTTCGAAATGCGCTGCTTCTACAATGTGTTTCTTTTCGGCTGGTGTCATAGAGTTCCAGAACAGTGTTGCCTGGCTGTAGTGGTTATTAAAGCTCTCGCTGCGGGCACGTATTTTATGGCCTTCCACTTTTTCCATGTGGTGCACGTAACCGCCCATTTTCTCTGGAGCCATCATCGGGCAACCATTTCCGATGGAGTTCGGGAAGTAGTTGGCTTTCCCTTTATTAATTGTCTGGCGCATAAACCCGTTTTGTTGGTTATTATGCACCGGGCAAACCGGTCGGTTTATAGGTACTTCGGTAAAGTTGGTGCTGTTGAAGCGGTTAAGCTGCGTATCGAGGTAGGAAAATAAGCGACCCTGCAGCAACGGATCGTTTGTAACATCTATTCCCGGCACGAGGTTGCCCGGGTGGAACGCCACTTGCTCTGTTTCAGCAAAGAAGTTATCAGGGTTACGGTTCAGCGTCATTTTACCGATCGGCTCTAAAGGCACCAGTTCTTCCGGAATCAGTTTGGTTGCATCCAGAAGATCGAAGTCAAATTTAAATTCATCTTCTTCCTCTACTACCTGCACACTTAATTCATACTCCGGATACTCGCCCATATCAATAGCTTCCCAAAGGTCGCGACGCAGCCAATCCGGGTCTTTACCGGCTAGCTTCTGGGCTTCGTCCCAAACAAGTGAGTGCGTACCCAATAACGGCCGCCAATGGAATTTTACAAACCGTGATTTACCTTGCTCATTTATAAACCGGAAAGTATGCACACCAAAACCTTCCATCATCCGGAAGCTGCGCGGAATACCTCTGTCGGATAAAACCCACATGATCATATGCGTGGTTTCCGGCATCAACGATGCGAAGTCCCAGAAGGTGTCGTGAGCAGCCGAAGCCTGGGGCATTTCATTATCCGGATCTGGCTTGATGGCATGTACCAAATCAGGAAATTTATTTGCATCCTGGATAAAGAACGGCGCAATGTTGTTCCCAACCAGGTCATAATTACCTTCTTCAGTATAGAATTTAGTTGCAAAGCCTCGCCCATCTCTAACTGTATCTGCAGAACCGCGCGAACCAACAACTGTAGAAAACCGAACAAAAACCGGTGTCTTTTTATCCGGATCTGATAAGAATTTAGCTTTGGTATACTTGGCCATGGAAGCGTACGGCTGAAAGAAACCGTGTGCCGCAGAACCGCGCGCATGCACAATTCTTTCCGGAATGTTTTCATGGTCGAAGTGGGTCATTTTTTCACGGAAGTGAAAGTCTTCCATCAAGGTCGGCCCATGCGATCCGGCTTTCAGAGAATCATCGGTATGGTTAATGCGCAGCCCATGATCCGTTGTCATGTATTCGCCTTCGTCGCCTCTTCGGAACTGATCCAGCTGCTCGTTTTTGGTTTTATCATTTACATGAGTGGTAGATGCAGATGATGTTGATTTGTCCTGGTTGCTCATAGATTGGGTAGCTTTCTTTAATGATAGCTTTAAAAAGCCTGGATTGCTTACTTAAAAACTAGGTCTATAGTTAAATGAAGTATAAATCCATACGGAACCCAACTACAATCGTTTGATTTAACCTAGTTTAATATAGATTAAAATTAGATTAAAAGTGGATTTATACTTTAGGAAGGCAAAGCCAGTAGTTGCACTGAAGCGTAAGATCCTCACTTTTAAATTTTTTCCGGTAAGTATAACTTAAAGTATAAAATAGTGATAATAAGATGAGTAATGAAGGAAGGTATAAGAAGTTAACAACTTATAAGTACACTTTTTATACTTCTGAGAGATAGGATCAATGGCAGACTGACCAAATAGAAGTATGGCAGCAGCTGTTAGGTTTTATATGTAAAAAATAAAGAACTAATTAGCGCTAAAATTACCGAATCAGTTCACTGCTTTTAAAATAGAATTCTTCTTCTTTCAGATAGAAATCACCGCTTTTCTGCAGTATAGTCAGGTTATCGATTGTAATTTCCCAGTTGTAATTGTACTGGCACAGGTAGGCAAGTATAGGCCCCAGTAGTTCTGTTGTGGTATCGCCTAAAGCTAGTGTTATATGGGGCAGCCACATGTTGGGGTTATAAAAAACACCCATCTCGGTACTCATTTCAGAAATATCAACCTGCAGCTTGCGGTGTAAATGATTGAGAGGCTGTGTTCGTAGCACAGGTATGTAAATAACCGGGTTAGGCCCCGGGAATATGCCCAGGCCTGTGGTGCGGATGGTAAAGCTTTCGGTTTCGATGCAGGTATTTTCCAGGTACTGCTTCAGTTCTTCCATGTCCGGAATCTCAGCAGTTAAAAGCGTCAGGTGTGGGTAAGGGGTAACCTTAACGCCGCTTAAGCCAAACTCAGCTTCAAGTTGCTCCATCAGGTCGCTTACACGCTCCGACGTTTTTTTATCCAAAATAGAGGCAATTGCAATCATACCTTCAAACTTAAATTATGCTTTACTTTGGCAGCCCAACACCTGAAAATAAAAGGGATGCAATATTACGAAATCGCTTCGATATAATCTTTGTGATTTCATGTTGATCTGAAAGCTACAAAAGGAATTTTAGCTTTATACGGTTTTGGTAAAGTATAATCTCCAATCTTTAAGGTAAAGCACAAACTTATACTTTACAAATCTAAGGTATAAAGTATAAGTTAAAGTGGACTTAAAGAATGTGTTTTCCTGTAACGGGCAAAATTAAGTACCTTTGTACTTTAAAGTATAACTCGCACATGATATCAATTAATAACCTAAGCTTCCATTTTGGCAGCCGTCCGATGTATGATGAGGCTAACCTGCACATTAAACCAAAAGATAAAATTGGTCTGATCGGGCTGAATGGTACAGGCAAATCGACGTTATTACGCATTATTGTAGGCGAGTATAAACCGGATGGTGGCAGCATACAGATGAGCCGCGAAACTTCCATAGGCTTTCTGAATCAGGATTTGCTCAGCTACCAGACCCACGATAGTATACTTGCTGTGGCGATGCAGGCCTTCGGAGAAGCGCTTCAGCTGCAGAAAGAGATAGATAAGATTTTAGTAGAATTCGAAAATAATTTTCATGATAGCCTGGTAGATAAGCTGGCGCAGTTACAGGAACGCTTCGAGGCACTGGGCGGTTATACCATGCAGGCAAATGCCGAGGCTATACTGGAAGGTTTGGGCTTTACCACAGAAGAATTAAAGCAACCACTGGCTTCGTTTTCCGGGGGATGGCGCATGCGCGTGATGCTGGCCAAGATCCTGTTGCAGCAGCCTTCTTTATTACTTCTCGATGAGCCTACCAACCACCTGGACTTACCTTCCATTAAATGGCTGGAAACGTACCTGGATCGTTTTGAAGGCGCCGTTGTAATTGTATCGCACGACAGGGAGTTCCTGGATAAAACAACCAATATTACTGTTGAGGTTTCGAACAGCAAACTGAATGTATACGCGGGCAATTACAGCTTTTACGTAGAAGAAAAAATTCTGCGGAACGAGATACAAAAAGGTGCTTATGAAAACCAGCAGGCGCATATCCGACAGACGGAGCGCTTTATTGAGCGTTTCAAGGCGAAAGCTACGAAGGCAAAACAGGCGCAAAGCCGCATGAAGCAACTCGACAGGCTGGAACGTATTGAGGAAGTTGCACCAGATGCAGCCAAAGTGAATTTCAGCTTTAAGTTTAATACCCATCCCGGGCGTCATATTTTCAGGTTGGAGCATATGAGCAAAAGCTACGGCTCTAAAATGATTTTCCGGGATACGAACGTGCACGTAGAGCGTGGCGATAAGATTGCGCTGGTAGGAGGGAACGGTAAAGGTAAATCTACACTGCTGCGTATTATTGCCGGTACAGAACCGATAGAAGGCAAGCGCGAATTGGGCCACAACGTAATTATGTCCTTCTACGCGCAGCACCAGCTGGAATCGCTTAACGTAGAGAACGAGGTTTTACAGGAATTGCAACAGGCCGGATCAGGCAAATCGGAGGTGGAACTGCGCACCTTGCTGGGGTCTTTCCTGTTTACCGGAGATTCTGTTTTTAAGAAGATCAAAGTATTATCCGGTGGCGAGAAAAGCAGGGTAGCGCTTGCAAAAACACTTATTTCAGAAGCTAACTTCCTGATGCTGGATGAGCCAACCAACCACCTGGATATGCAGTCGGTAAACATTCTGATTCAGGCGTTGGAGCAGTACGAGGGTACTTTTATCATTATCTCCCACGACCGCTTTTTTGTTGAGAATGTCGCAACCAAGATCTGGTATATCGAGGATTATCAGCTTAAAGAATATCCGGGCACCTACCATGAGTATGAGCAGTTCCAGGAAAAGCGTGAGAAGGAAATGAAAAAGTTGGGTACTATAGCAGAAGTTTCTCCAAAAAAAGAAGAAGTAAAGCAAAAGCAGCAACGCGAAACGTCTGAATACAATGCGCTGAATAACCAACTCAAACAAACAAACAAACAGCTGAAAGAAGTAGAAAATCAGATTCAAAAGCTGGAACAGGAGTTAGCAGCCTACGAAACACAATTGGCAGATCCTAAAATTTATGGCAACGTAAACCTGCTCCAGGAAAATTCGCTTAAGTTTGAAGCCGTTCAGAAAGAGTTAAGTAAGGTAAACGAAAAGTGGGAAGAACTGATGCTTGCTGCCGAAGAACTGGAAGCCAAACTAGCTGATTAAGTAATACTTATTTATTTATACTTTGAAAACGTCTCAAATTTTCATTTGAGACGTTTTTTTATGTCCAAGCATCACATCCATTTAGATATCTGGCTTAAAATATAAGTCCGCTTAAAAATTAGCTTAGAAACCTAAAGTTTTCGCAAGCTAATTTAGATCTATAAATAGTTAAAATAAATTTTCGAATATTCAAATTAGTATATAAAAGTAATATAAATTGATAACCAAGTAATTACTTATTTTACAGGAATGTATTATTTGAATAAAATCATATTATTTTGTAATATATTAATTATGAAAGTTTATAATTGATACTAAATAATATATATTTGTATTATAATATTTAATGAGATAGCTAATACCTCTCGAAAGAATATTGCTTACTAACTATTTAGCCAACCTTATATGAAATCAATTTTACTAAGAATCTGCCTGTTTGTTTTAATTGTAGTTGGTTTTACTTCCTGCCAGCTTTCGAATTCATGTTCTGCATACAGCAGCATGAAAGGCAAGCCTATGTACAAACCAACTTTCCTGAAAGATACTGCTCGTCGTTAGGCTCAAAGCTTGCCAAAAGCAGGTATTAAGTAAGACACACTACATATTATCCTATAAAACAAAAAGAGGAAGCATTTGCTTCCTCTTTTTGTTTTATGAAGTTTTTTAGCAATTATTTGCTTGCTTTGTCGCTTCCTTCAACTTTCACAAGTTTGTTGTAAAGTCCTAATAACAGGAAAGGAGCAGGCCACTGGCCAACAAATAAAGCTTCATCATCTTTTCTCATAATTTTCAGCGTAGCTGAAACGGCCATTGAGCCAAGTGCTGCCCATAAGAACAGGTCGGAAGGTAACTTTGCAGTATACTCTTCAATTGTTTTTGCTACCGGGCCTTCTCTGTGCTCAGGATTGAATCTGTCGGCCTTATTTTTTAGATCTTTTAAGTCAGGTGTTTCCATAGTTTTAAATTTGTTTTACACTATGGAAACGCAATCTTATGGATATGGTTTTAAAAATTAATATGAAAATTTTAATTACCTGTTCTGGAGAATATTTGGAGCCAATGTGTGAATATGGCTCTAAACTGTTTAAAAATAGCTGCTTATAAGTCTAAAGAGTTCATTGGGAGACAAGGTTAAAGTATAAATTCGGGGGCTGCTTGTTGCTGTAATTTTAATGTATGATGAACAAAAAATCTAAAAATAGAAAAGCTGTTCCAGGTAATGGAACAGCTTAGAAAGACCTTTTATAAAATAAACAAGTATACTTAACAAGCCTTAATCAAGATCAGATCAAGTATAAATATAGATGGTACAAGCAGCTATACTTGTGATTTAAGCTACAGCCTTAACATTAATAGCATTCAGGCCTTTCGGTCCTTTTTCTACTTCAAATGTCACTTTATCATTTTCTTTGATAGGGCCCTCAATCGCATTCTGATGCACAAAAATACTTTCCTGGGTATCGTGGTCTTTGATAAAACCATATCCTTTCGAAGTATTAAAGAAAGTTACAGTTCCTTTTCTGATCAGATCAGCCGGGTCCTGAGGCTCTTGTCTGGATACACCGATCTGGATATCCTCCTGCTTTACAACTTTCTTCTTCTTTGTAGGATCTGGTGGGGTAGAGGTAATATTGCCATCTTCATCTACATAAGCCAGCATATCATCCATGCTGCTGCCTTTAGGAGTGGCTTTACGCTCTTCCTTCTTCTGCTCTTTGTCTTGTCTTTTCTTTAGCTTTTTCTTTTCTTTTTCTTTTTTACTGAAGGTCTCTTGTGATCTACCCATAATTTATTACTGATCTTTGTGTTAAGTTTTACTTGATGATTTAGTATAGAATACTGTTCTGGTTAGTACCGGAACAAGAAGTTAGTGCCATTGCGTATCCACTTCTCAAAGAAGGAGTTATCGTTGTATTCACCGGAAACTAGTTCGAAATCCGGCTTATCCTTGTCCGGGCAAGCATCCATAAAACCTTCTAACGAATCCTGGTTAACGGGTGTCCACTCCTGGCCTTTTTGTAAAGCAACACATAAATATTCACGTGTTGTGGTATCTACTATATATTTCCTGTTCATCGTAAAATAGGTTAGGATTTTGATATAATCTACTTAATCGCTGTAAACGATTTAAGAAACAAGCTTAAAATTCAAATACTATCAATAAAAAAGCCTTACAGGGTGTAAGGCTTTTTTATTGATAGCTTTATATAGAAAGACTATGCACGCTTTACGTTGATCGCGTTAAGTCCTTTTCTGCCTTCTTGTAATTCAAAAGTTACTTCGTCGTTTTCTCTGATCTCGTGTACAAGACCTGATACGTGTACAAAGTACTCCTGATTTGTTTCTGCATCCTTAATAAAACCGAATCCTTTAGAGTCGTTGAAAAATTTTACTGTTCCGTTATTCATGTTGTGTTGTTTATTATATACCTACTACATATTTGCAGGTATATATGTTCCATATTTTTTTTAAATGTACGACAATTTTTTAACAATTCTTAATTTAATTCCTTATAGTCATTATATTAAGATGTTACCGGATTGCAGAAGTGGAAGGAAAGTGTTGGAAAGTTAAGAAACAGTAATTGAAACGTGTCAGACTGTGCCCCTTGTTTTCGGTGAGCAGGAGAGTAACAAAAAGCAGGTTAAGTTATTCTGGAAGTATCCTGTAAAACAAAAAAACACCTGTAAGATTGACCTACAGGTGTTTTAAGATAACCTAAGTAGCGGGGAGCAGAATCGAACTGCCGACCTCAGGGTTATGAATCCTGCGCTCTAACCATCTGAGCTACCCCGCCGTTTGTGGGTGCAAATATAGCTTGATGTTTTTGATAATTGCAAGTATAATTCTGAAAAAAACATTTTATTTTTTAGATATATATAAAATCGAAAATTAATACTATACTTACCAATATCCTTATCAAGCCAAATCTATGACGAGAGCTACAAAAACTAAATTCGTTAGAGAGTACCCGATCAATGCTTCAGCAAAACTTTTGTACCCCTATCTGAGTTCGCCAAGCGGACTGTCGCAGTGGTTTTGTGATGATGCAAAAATAAACGAGGATAAGATTTTTAACTTTATTTGGGACGGCCGCAGCCACTTTGCCGAAATGACCGGCTTTAGAAGCAACCGCTCGGTTCGCTTTCTTTTCCTGGATGATCAGAAAAAACATGTGCCAGATGCCTCGTACATCGATTTCTCTATCGAATCAAGTGAACTTACCCAGGAGCAGTTCCTGAAGATAGTGGATTATACAGATGAAGATGATGTGGAAGAACTGGAAGAACTCTGGGATAATCTGATTCTTAATCTGCGCGAAACGGTAGGAGGGTAATTATTCATTTGCATCTGCTTATCTTTGCACGATTCTTGACAGCTGCATGTTAGTTTACAATAGCATCAGGCAGCACTTGATGTGTAGTTCTATGTCTCCCAGACTTTAGCATGAAGAAATTAGATAAGCTGATAATAAGGTCGTTTATAGGGCCTTTTCTTTTAACATTTGCCATTGTAGAGTTTATTCTGCTCACACACATCGTACTCAAGTACCTCGACGAACTGGTTGGAAAAGGCCTGGGTGTTCAAGTGTTTGCCGAATTGCTGTTTTATCTGAGCCTGAACACTGTTCCGGTTGCTCTGCCACTGGCAGTATTACTCTCCAGTTTGATGACGTTTGGCACTTTGGGCGAACACCATGAGCTTACCGCTATTAAAACGTCTGGTATTGCCTTGCCACGTGTATTAATGCCTGTTTTTTTGCTGGTGATCACCATAACGCTGGGGGCATTCTATTTTAATAACAACATCGTACCAAAAGCCAACCTGAAAGCATACAGCCTGCTTTGGGATATCCGCCAGAAAAAGCCAACCATGAACTTTAAGGAAGGCGCCTTCTATAACGGCCTTCCGGGTCTGAGCATAAAGATCAACAAGAAAGTAAATGAAGAGGGCGCATTAAAGGATATCATGATCTATGACCACTCGAAAGGGGGCTCCAATACACGCGTTATCCTTGCTGATTCCGGGCGGATGTATACGGCTTTTAATGACACTTACTTGGTTATGGAGCTTTTTGATGGTAATACCTACGTAGACCAGGCCGATGGCAATTTTAATAACTCGAACGAGCAGTTTGTAAGGCAGGAGTTTGAAGAAAGTAAAATAGTGACCAGTTTGTCTTCCTTTGGCCTGGAGCGCACTAAGGAAGAGTATTTTTCAGATCATAAGATGATGAAGAATATTAAAGAATTGGAGAAAGTTACAGACTCGCTTCGGACTTATAACGCCAACGAGCAAAAGCAATATGCAACCAACGTAGATCCGTTTTACATGTATTTTAAGGCTGCAAGCGATAGCACCAAGTATGGTGTTAAATTAACGGAAGCCTCCCTGGAACGAGATTTAGATAGTATAAATGCAGTTGTAATTACAAGTGCAACAAATAAAGCCCGCAACATCAAGACGTTTACATCAAGCTATGTAGAGCGTGTAAACGGCATTAAGCGCGAGTCTAATAACTATGAGATCGAGATCTGGCGCAAGTATACCCAGTCGGTTGCTATCCTTATCATGTTCCTGATCGGCGCGCCGCTTGGAGCCATCATTAAGAAAGGCGGTTTGGGCGTGCCGGTTATAATCTCGATTATCTTCTTTATATTGCTTTATGTAATGGGGATTTTGGGAGAGAAGTGGGGGCGAGAAAGCTTAGTGCCTATTGGTGCCGGTATGTGGGCGGCAAATCTGATCTTGTTGCCGATTGGGTTATTCTTTCTGTATCAGGCACGTAACGATTCCAGTTTGCTCGAAGTTGATTTCTGGCGCAAGTTTATGACACGTCTTCGCCGGAATAAAATATAATACCCTGCTTGCAGGCCGCAAAAGAAGTATAGGTACAGGTTTTTTTATTTAATAAGAAATCTATATCTTTGCGGCTTATAGAGCAGTCTTTCCAAAGTATAACCTGATTGATATTTATTATACGCAATGAAATTAACTACTGAAGCGAAACAAGAAATTTTTGAAAAGCATGGCATAGCTAAGTCTAAAACTGATACAGGTTCTCCTGAGTCTCAGATTGCCCTTTTCACAACCCGCATCTCTGATCTTACAGAGCACTTAAAAATCCACAAGAAAGACTTTTCTACTCGTCTTGGACTTTTGAAACTGGTTGGTAAAAGAAGAAGACTGCTTAACTACCTTCTGAAAAACGATATCGAAAGATACAGAGCTATCATCGCTGAGCTTGGTATCAGAAAATAAGCTTATTTAAAAGGACTAGGGAATTCGTATAGGGTTCCCTAATCTTTTTCTAAGCAAATCAGAGTGCCCTATTGCCAGTACCCGACAGTTTTGCAAAGGGCAAAACTGTTTTTTGATGTAAAAACGATTGAAGATGTCTTATAGCGCGATCACGAAAACGATTGAACTTCCGGATGGCCGGGAGATAACTATTGAAACCGGTAAACTTGCCAAGCAGGCCGACGGCTCAGTAGTAGTAAAAATGGGAAACACCATGCTGCTGGCTGCTGTTGTTTCAAACAAAGAAGCCCGCGAAGGAGTTGATTTCCTGCCCATGTCTGTTGACTACCAGGAAAAATTCGCTTCTTCCGGTAAAATTCCAGGTGGTTTCCTGAAAAGGGAAGCACGCCTTTCTGACTACGAAATTCTGATATCCCGCCTGGTTGACCGCGTGCTTCGCCCGTTGTTCCCGGAGGATTATCATGCTGAAACGCAAATCTCCATTAACCTGATCTCTGCTGATAAAGAGATCATGCCGGATGCATTGGCCGCGCTTGCTGCTTCTGCTGCACTTGCTGTTTCTGATATACCATTTAACGGCCCCATCTCTGAAGTGCGCGTAGCACGCATTGATGGCCAGTTTGTAATTAACCCAACTGCAACTGACCTGCAGCGTGCAGACATCGATATGATCGTTGGTGCCTCTATGGACAGCGTATCGATGGTGGAAGGCGAGATGAACGAAGTATCTGAAGAAGAGATGCTGGAAGCCATCAGCTTTGCACACGAGGCTATTAAAGTACAGTGCCGTGCCCAGTTAGAGCTATCCGAAATGGTTGGCAAACTGGAGAAACGTACGTACTCGCACGAAACGCACGACGAAGAACTGCGCTCTAAAGTATACGAAGCAACTTACCAGAAAGCGTACCAGGTTGCCATGCGTGGCAATGCAAACAAATCTGAGCGTAAGGAAGGCTTCAAAGCAGTTGTAACGGAGTTTATTGAGTCTTTAGGAGAAGATCATGGCTACGACCTTGGTCTGATCAAAACATATTACCACGACGTAGAGAAAGAAGCGGTTCGTAACATGATACTGGATGAGCGCGTGCGCCTGGACGGTCGTCAGTTAAACGAAATTCGCCCTATCTGGTCTGAGGTAAACTATTTGCCTGCTACGCACGGTTCTGCTGTGTTTACACGTGGCGAAACACAATCGCTTACAACTGTTACGTTAGGTACAAAGCTGGACGAGCAGATGATCGACAGCGCCATGACATCAGGTACAAACAAATTCTTATTGCACTATAACTTCCCTGCATACTCTACAGGAGAAGTGAAGCCAAACAGAGGACCGGGCCGTCGCGAGATCGGACACGGTAACCTGGCGCTACGTGCCCTTAAGAAAGTACTTCCTGCTGAAGGCGAGAATCCATACACAATCCGTATCGTTTCTGATATTCTGGAGTCGAATGGTTCATCTTCTATGGCAACGGTTTGTGCAGGTAGCTTAGCTTTAATGGATGCAGGTGTTCCGATTAAGAATGCAGTTTCCGGTATCGCAATGGGCTTGATCACAGATGAGAAAACAGGCAAATTTGCCGTTCTATCTGATATCTTAGGTGATGAAGATCACCTGGGTGATATGGACTTCAAGGTAACAGGTACCAAAAACGGTATCACGGCCTGCCAGATGGACATCAAGGTAAAAGGATTATCTCACGAAGTTATGACGCAGGCATTGTTGCAAGCGAAAGAAGGTCGTGCGCACATCCTGAACGAGATGAACAAAACACTTTCGGCACCTAACGCAGATTACAAGCCGCACACACCTCGTTCATTCAACATCGTGATCGAGAAAGAATTTATCGGTGCTGTAATCGGGCCAGGTGGTAAAGTGATCCAGCAGATCCAGAAGGATACAGGTGCTACGATCATCATCGAAGAGAAAAACGAAAAAGGACACGTAAACATTTTCGCCAGCGACCAGAAGGCAATGGACGATGCAGTAGCCAGAATCAAAGCTATTGTAATGCAGCCTGAGATCGGTGATATCTACATTGGTAAAGTAAAGTCTATCCAGCCTTACGGTGCTTTTGTTGAGTTCATGCCTGGTAAAGATGGCTTACTGCACATTTCTGAAATTAAGTATGAGCGCCTTGAAACAATGGATGGCGTACTTGAGATTGGAGAAGAGATAAAAGTGAAGTTGATTGATGTAGATAAGAAAACAGGTAAATTCAAGTTATCGCGCAAAGCGATATTGCCTAAGCCTGAAGCATCTGCTCCACAACAGTAACACGTATTATTATGCTCCTGATGCCATTTTCTTCTGTAAAATGGCATCAGGAGTTTTTTTGCTTTTTGCGCAGCAATGCTTGGCTGTTTTTATTTAGAATAAGTAAGAACTTTGCGTGGGTTGCTTATGTTACCACAACGAGCCTAATTAAAATTTTAACATTTTTGCTATAACAATTAACTCTAATGAGACAACTCAAGATAAGCAAACAGATTACAAATCGCGAAAGCCAATCGCTTGACAAATACTTACAGGAGATTGGCAAAGTAGATTTGCTTACTCCTGATGAAGAGGTTTCGTTAGCTCAGAGAATTAGAGAAGGAGATCAGTTTGCGCTTGAGAAATTAACAAAAGCGAACCTTCGCTTTGTGGTTTCGGTAGCAAAACAGTATCAAAATCAAGGCCTTTCTCTTGGTGATTTGATCAACGAAGGAAACTTAGGTCTGATCAAAGCTGCCAAGCGTTTTGATGAAACAAGAGGTTTTAAATTTATTTCTTACGCCGTTTGGTGGATCCGTCAGTCGATTCTGCAGGCTTTGGCCGAGCAGTCGCGTATTGTGCGCCTTCCCCTGAACAGAGTAGGATCCCTGAACAAGATTTCCAAATCATTTTCGGAGCTGGAGCAGAAGTTTGAACGCGAGCCATCGCCGGAAGAAATTGCGGAGGTACTGGAACTGACAACTGCTGAAGTAGTAGATACTTTAAAGATCTCGGGCAGACACGTGTCTGTAGATGCGCCTTTTGTGCAAGGTGAAGAAAACCGCCTGCTGGATGTACTGGAGAACGAAGACGAAGAATCGCCTGATATGGGCCTGATGAACGACTCGCTTCGCAAAGAAGTACAGCGTGCCTTATCTACACTAACCAAACGCGAAGCCGACGTAATTACGTTATACTTTGGATTGAACGGTGAACACTCGTTAACCCTTGAAGAGATTGGTGAGAAGTTTAACCTGACACGGGAGCGTGTACGCCAGATCAAAGAAAAAGCGATCAGACGTTTACGCCATACTTCCAGAAGTAAAGCTTTGAAGCCTTATCTGGGCTAATCAAAATTATTTATTTAAAGCAAAACCCTGGTCTAAAGCCGGGGTTTTGCTTTTGTAGCAAGTATAAATTTAAAATTCAGTAAGTATAAACGGCTTTTCATTTGTTAATAGAGGAGTGCTTTTAACTCTTAACCGGAGGATGAAAAGTATAACCCTGCCTAATGCCTTTTTTTATACTTGTTGATATGAAGGCAAAGGGTGATAATTTTTGTATACTTGCAACCAAATTTCTTTTGTACGCATCAATAAAATGGAAATAGAAAAAGTAAAGTGCCTGATCATCGGATCGGGTCCTGCTGGGTATACAGCAGCTATTTATGCTTCTCGCGCCGGCCTTAACCCGGTTTTATATCAGGGCCTGCAACCCGGTGGCCAGCTTACCATAACGAACGACGTAGAAAATTACCCGGGTTATGCAGATGGCATAAACGGTCCGCAGATGATGGAAGACTTCCGGAAGCAGGCAGAGCGCTTTGGCACAGATGTGCGTTATGGCATTGCCACTGCGGTTGATTTTTCTTCGAAACCACATAAAGTTACCATCGACGACCAAAAAGTTATCGAAGCCCATACCGTACTTATTTCGACGGGTGCTTCTGCCAAGTGGCTGGGCCTGGAGTCTGAAGCAAGGCTTAACGGAAATGGTGTATCAGCTTGTGCCGTTTGCGATGGTTTCTTTTACCGTGGGCAGGATGTAGCTATAGTTGGTGCCGGAGATACGGCCGCTGAAGAAGCAACTTACCTGGCTAATCTTTGCCGAAAAGTATACATGATCGTTCGGAAAGATGAAATGCGTGCTTCTACCATTATGCAGGAGCGCGTTAAAAAAACACCTAATATCGAGATCATCTGGAATTCTGTTACAGACGAAATTTTAGGGAAAGATGTAGTAGAAGGTGTTCGTTTAAAGAACCTGGTAACCGGCGAAACACAGGAGCTGGCAGTTTCAGGCTTTTTCGTAGCAATTGGCCATAAGCCTAACTCTGATATTTTTGCGGATTACCTTAACCTGGATGAGAATGGGTATATCCGTACTATCCCGGGAACATCTAAAACAAACATTGATGGCGTATTTGCTTGCGGCGATGTGCAGGACTTTACTTACAGACAGGCAGTAACAGCGGCTGGGTCGGGTTGTATGGCTGCACTTGATGCGGAACGCTACCTGGCAGCAAACGAGTTGCATTAATTTACCTGGTTGCAAGTTTTGCACCTGCAGAATTTTTATAGAAGGTTCAGCAAGAAATCTACAATATAATGGCCGTGCTTTAGTTAAGGAAAAAGCATTTACGCTTTTAACCGGAGGTGCTGTCAAAATTAGATCGAATGTTTACAAAAAAAGCGACGTTAGCGGTTGTACTGTTTATTCTGGGGATACTGTTTGGTCCGGCTGGCGCTTTGGCGCAAAGTAAGACCAAAGACCTCTTCAAAGTTAAATCTCCAAAGATACAGTACGTACGCCCTGATACAACCATACTGATCAAGTATGAGGAGTTTCCGGATGATGAGTCAGACGAGGATAACTCTGTATTTTTCAGCCCGAAGAAGGAGCTTTCCATTGTGAGTGAAGATACATCTGAGCTTGATTTGGGAGAACAGCATATTGTGGAGGTATCAGAAGAGGTTCTGGTAGATTCTACCTGGATCAGGATTGCCGGTTATTATGCCATCTGGGATACCCGGAACATTAATCCTTACCGCATGGATAGTCGGCAGTTAAAGGATACGGTTGATATTACCTTATATGACCCACAGGTAAAACGTGACTATAAAATGCCGCTGGTTAAAACACCGATCACCAGTCGGTTTGGCAAAAGAGGCTATCGCTGGCATTATGGTACTGATATAGACCTAGATACCGGAGACTCTATTTTTGCAGCGTTTGATGGTGTTATACGCATCAGTAAATGGGACGGCGGTGGTTACGGTAATTACTACGTGGTGCGGCATTACAATGGCTTGGAGACGCTGTACGGCCACTTAAGTAAACCAATTGCTAAAGTAGGCCAGTTTGTAAAAGCCGGCGATCTGCTTGGGTTAGGAGGTAGTACAGGCCGTAGTTCCGGTCCGCATTTGCACTACGAAGTACGGTACCAGGGCAATCCGATCGATCCGGAAAATATTTACGATTTCCCGGATTACTTACTGAAGGGGCAAAGCTTCGTTATTACGTCCGCATTGTTTAATTACTATAACAAAGCAAGAAGTAGCGGCTCTGTCAGCGGCGCACGAAGAACGCAGTATCATTCCATTCGTAAAGGTGATACACTTTCAGGTATTGCCAAACGCTATGGTGTAACAGCTAGCCAGATCGCAAAACTGAATGGCATTAGCACACGAACTACATTGCGGTTAGGGCAGAAGTTACGGGTAAAATAAAGCACAGATGAAAATAGACATACTTGCCTTTGCGGCGCATCCGGATGATGCTGAATTAGGTTGCTCAGGCACGTTACTGGCACACATAGCTGCAGGCAAAAAAGCTGGCATAGTAGATTTAACAGCAGGCGAACTGGGCACCCGGGGAACGCCTGAAACCAGAAAAGCAGAAGGGGAAGCATCCTCAGCCATAATGGGCCTTGCTGTACGCGACAACCTTGGTTTTGCGGATGGCTTTTTTCAGAACGACCGCGAACACCAGCTCAGGATAATTCAGAAATTACGCCAGTACCAACCCGACATTGTACTGCTTAATGCTATCTATGACCGACACCCGGATCATGGAAGAGGCTCGGAACTTGTGTCAGAATCGTGTTTTAAAGCTGGCTTGCGCATGATCCGGACATTAGATGAAGCGGGCAACGAGCAACAGCCTTGGAGACCGAAGGCGGTTTACCATTATATCCAGGACCGCATGATAACGCCGGACCTGATTGTAGATGTAACGCCATTCTGGGAAAAGAAAATGGAAACGATCCGCGCTTTCAAAACACAGTTTTATAACCCGGATGATACTTCTGCCAACACTTACATTTCATCTCCTGAGTTTCTGGAATTTGTAGAATCCAGAGCAAAAGAGTTTGGGCATGTGATAGGAGTTACCTACGGCGAAGGCTTTACAAAAGAACGCCATATTGGCGTCCGCAACTTGTTTGATCTGATTTAAAAGTATAAAGTATAAAAAGAAAGGCCGCTGATCAGCGGCCTTTCTTTTTATACTTTATACTTAGGTTTACTTCAACCTGTTAGTGCGCCAATTAGAAACAGGGGCCATACTTGCGCCATCTGCAGAAGCAGCTTGCGGTTTTCTGGTTTCCATGAGCATAGCTGCCAGTGCCACACCAATTTCTTCTGTAGCTTCATCCAACTGAGGCAAAAGCATAGCCGGCTCAAAATAACGCTCAATAAATTTCGTGTCGAAGTTACCGCTTACAAAAGCTTCGTGCTGCATTACAAACTTGCCAAAAGGCAGCGTCGTTTCAATACCGGTAATCTGGTATTCATCTATCGCCCGCACCATTTTCTCGATCGCTTCTTTACGGTCTTTGCCAAACGTAACAAGCTTCGCGATCATCGGGTCGTAATAAATCGGAATATCCATTCCTTGCTCAAAACCATCATCGACGCGCACACCTAACCCTTGCGGACGGGTATAGGTTTCTAATCGCCCAATGTCCGGAAGAAAATTATTAGCAGGGTCTTCGGCATAAACGCGCAGCTCCATGGCGTGCCCTTTTATTTTAAGATCTTCCTGTTTAAAGGTTATCTCGTGGCCTTCTGCAATCAGGATCTGCTCACGTACTAAATCCAAACCAGTAATCTGTTCTGTTACCGGGTGTTCAACCTGCAAACGTGTGTTCATCTCCAGGAAATAGAAGTTCAGGTTTTCATCCACCAGAAACTCTACCGTACCGGCACTTACATAATCGCAGGCTCTGGCAACGTTCACGGCACACTGGCCCATTTCCTCGCGCAGGGCAGGCGTAAGAACGGCAGAAGGTGCTTCTTCAATAACTTTCTGGTGTCGACGCTGAATGGAGCATTCACGCTCAAAAATATGCACAATGTTGCCATGCGAGTCGCCGAGAACCTGAATTTCTACGTGGCGCGGCGAACCGATATACTTTTCAATAAAAACAGCACCATCGCCAAACGCGGAAGTGGCTTCGCTTACGGCAAGCTGCATCTGTTCTTCAAAAACTTCCACGCTTTCTACAACGCGCATGCCTTTTCCGCCGCCGCCGGCACTGGCTTTGATCAGGATCGGAAAGCCAACTGTAGTAGCTATTCGCTTTGCTTCTTCAATATCAGTTATGGCATCTTCCGTACCAGGTACCATCGGGATGTTGTACTTTGCAACAGCGGCTTTAGCAGCCAGTTTGCTGCCCATCAGCTGGATTGCTTCCGGCGAAGGACCGATAAAAATAATGCCCGCTTCTTTTACCTGTGCTGCAAAACCTGCATTTTCAGATAAAAAACCGTAACCCGGGTGTATGGCATCTACTCCTAACTGTTTGCAAACAGCAATAATAATATCTGCACGTAAGTATGAATCACTTGATTTAGGACCACCTACGCAAACAGCTTCATCAGCAAAACGCACATGCAGGGCATTACGGTCGGCTTCGCTGTAAACAGCTACCGTCTTGATTCCCATCTCTTTAGCGGTTCGCATTACACGCAGGGCTATTTCGCCCCTGTTGGCAACCAGTATCTTATTTATTTTTCTCATGCAGCAGGAAAGGTTAATTTCATACCAAAGAAAAGGCTTTGCGGGCAAACTTAAAAATCGTGTTGTTAAAAAGGCAGGAGTGAGGGCAGTTATGATTGCTTATGAATCTTTAAAACTATAAATTTGCAACCGTTGTATCAGGCAACATTCGCTTTTATCTGAAGCGAACTTAATATCTGATCATTATCCCGATAACTTAACCATTATACCAAGTGGATTTATTTGAAAAGTTGTTGACCAACAGAGGTCCCCTAGGCAGCCACTCTCACTACGCGCATGGCTACTTTACATTTCCTAAACTTGAAGGTGAGATAGGACCGCGCATGAAGTTCAGGGGAAAGGACGTGCTGACCTGGAGCCTTAACAACTACCTGGGCCTGGCTAACCACCCGGAAGTACGCAAGGCAGATGCCGATGCGTCTGCAGACTGGGGTATGGCTTACCCGATGGGTGCCCGTATCATGTCCGGAAATTCAAACTATCATGAGCAACTGGAGTCAGAGTTGTCTGATTTTGTTCAGAAGCCAGATACCTTACTGCTTAACTTTGGCTACCAGGGCGTAGTATCTATTATTGATGCGCTGGTCGACCGCCACGATGTGATTGTATACGATGCGGAATCACATGCCTGTATTATTGATGGCGTTCGTCTGCACCAGGGCAAGCGTTTTGTGTATGGCCATAACGATATGGTTAGCCTTGAAAAACAGTTGGAGCGTGCTACGCGCTGGGCTGAAAATACAGGTGGCGCCATCCTTGTGATCACAGAAGGTGTGTTCGGTATGTCTGGTAACCTGGGCAACCTGAAGGAAGTGATCGCAATGAAAGAGAAATTCAACTTCCGTTTATTTGTTGATGATGCCCACGGTTTTGGTACAATGGGTAAAACAGGTGCAGGCACCGGAGAGCATTTAGGTTGCCAGGATGGTATCGATGTATACTTCTCTACTTTCGCCAAATCGATGGCTACGATAGGTGCCTTCGTATCTTCTAACGAGCAGGTAGTGGAGTACCTTCGCTATAACATGCGTTCGCAGATATTTGCCAAGTCGTTGCCAATGCCCATTACAATTGGTGCCCTGAAACGCCTGCAATTATTACGCTCTAAGCCAGAACTGAAAGATAAACTTTGGGAAGTGGTAAATGCGCTGCAAACCGGATTACGCGAAAAAGGCTTCAACATCGGCACAACAGAGTCTCCGGTAACGCCTGTGTTCCTGAACGGCCAGATTCCGGATGCAACGCAATTAACGCTGGATCTGCGCGAGAACTATAATATCTTCTGTTCTATCGTGGTATATCCGGTTGTACCAAAAGATGTGATCATGCTGCGCCTTATCCCGACAGCTGCTCATACTTTGGAAGATGTTTCCGAAACAATAGCAGCATTCGAAAAAATTGCACAAAAGCTGGATAAAGGGCTTTACTCAAGCTCTTCTGTTACGGCTTAATTTGCTTTAAAGGCATATATTAAAATTTGCTAATCTTTTGATGTTATCATTAAATGTGTATATTAGAGCAACTAAACCAATTTTTTAACTAAAATTAAGCTCTAATGAACAACAACTTTAGCAAACTCAAAGATCTTGTAATGTCTTTAGAATCTGATTTCGAAAAGTTCTACGACAAGAACAATGCTGCTGCTGGTACGCGTGTACGTAAAGGGATGCAAGACCTGAAGAACATGGCGCAGGAAATCCGCAAGGAAGTACAGGATGCTAAGAACAGCTCTGCTGAGAAAAAGTAACCTATCATTTAAGTATAAATAAAAAAGGGGAGTCTGTTCAGATTCCCCTTTTTTATTGCTTAAAATACTGTTTATTAGTTAATTAGCAGTAATCAGGTAGTAATTCTTTTTACCTTTCTGCACCACCAGGTACTTACCGTGCAGTAGTTCAAAACTTGCCGGTGTTTCATTACCGTCTACCTTCTGGCGGTTTATACTTACGCCTCCGTTTTTGATCATACGCTTGGCTTCACCTTTCGACTCGAAGATCTGGCCGCCTGTTACTTCCGATAAAAGATCGGTTACGTTAGCTGTTTCTTCAAATTGCGCTTTACTGATCGCAATCTGGGGCACACCCTCGAACACAGACAGTAAAACATCCTCTTTTAGGCCTTGCAGCGTCTCTAAATCACCTTTTCCAAATAAAATTTCGGAAGCTTCTATGGCACTTGTATAGTCTTCTTCGGAGTGTACACGAATTGTAACATCTTTAGCCAGGGCTTTTTGTAGTGCACGTAAATGCGGAGCTTGTTTGTGCTCTTCAAGGATATGTTCAATCTCTTCCTGCGAAAGTAAAGTATAAACCTTTATCAGCTTTTCCGCTTCCTCATCGGAGAGGTTAAGCCAGAACTGATAAAATTTGTAAGGTGATGTTAAGGAAGCATCCAGCCATACATTTCCACCTTCCGATTTGCCAAACTTAGTGCCATCAGATTTGGTAACCAGCTTGCCTACCAGCGCAAAGGCTTTTCCGCCATCCATGCGGCGGATAAGTTCTGTACCGGTTGTTATATTGCCCCATTGGTCTGATGCGCCCATCTGCAGCTTTACGCCTTTGTTTTTATACAAATGGTAAAAATCATACCCCTGGATCAGTTGGTAACTGAACTCGGTAAAAGAAAGTCCTTCGGCCCGCTCGCCGTCCTCATCAGCCGTAATACGCTTCTTAACGGAGTCTTTGGCCATCATGTAATTTACGGTCAGGTGCTTGCCAACCTCACGCAAAAATCCCAGAAAGCTGAATTCCTTGAACCAATCGTAGTTATTTACGATCTCGGCTGCATTGGTACCACTGTTAAAGTCCAGAAATTTTTCGAGTTGTTTTTGGATGCCCTGCTGGTTGGCTTGCAGCGTTTCTTCGTTCAGAAGGTTGCGTTCCGCTGATTTTCCGGAAGGGTCTCCGATCATGCCGGTGGCACCGCCTACCAAGGCTACTGGTTTGTGGCCTGCACGTTGCAGGTGTACAAGCAGCATAATAGTGGCCAGGTTACCTATGTGCAATGAGCTGGCAGTAGGATCAAAGCCGATGTAGCCTGTTGTCATGCCTGAAGCTAACTGTTCTTCTGTGCCCGGCATAAAATCGTGGAGCATGCCTCTCCATCTTAATTCTTCTATTAAATTCATCAATTTCAAATTCGTCTGTTCTGACAAAGATAAAAAAGAGTTACAATATTGAAGAACGGAAGTAGGTTACCTATTGCTTTTAAGAGAAAAGTATAAAGTGGCAGCTGCCTATACTTTTGATTCGGGAAGGGAATATTGTTTCAGCCACTCTTTCGCTATACCCATATCATCAAACACTTCAGCCTTAAACGATTTCAGGTTACGGTAAAATGCGGAGGCAGTGTTATTAGCAAAACTTTCAGGCGTCGCAATCATAGCAAAATGGCGAAGTCCGGCCGAAGCTGCTGTAGGAGCCCAGTCATTTAAAACCCAATCCAGAGAATGATCCCAGGAACCGATGATAAGGCGGGTATCATTTAAAACACATGTATAACCTGTTTTTTGGAGCGCAGCCACATAGGCGCGAGCGCCAGTTTTGATATTTTCTTCTGTCAGGTAACCCATCCAGTTCACATGTATCCACCTGTTTTGGGTATCTTCATGTATGACCAAATATACGCGTCCAAAAGGGTTTGTAAGTTCCTGTTTCATTTAACTAATTCTAATCGGGTATTTGTAAAGCGATACGAGCAGACTTAAATCAAATTATAGTAATACACTTAGTATAGGTGAAAAGGTTTTAGAGTTTTTCTAAAATTGAAAAGTATCGCAAGCTCAGAAATGGTACAAGTGTTTAACCGAGAAATAACCTGATCTGCCTGGCTATTTACCGATGAAATTAATTAACAACAAATCTAAGATAAAGTTTTAAGACAAGTTTCAGGCTGAAGGCCTAAATTTGCAAAGTATAAACGCTGCCACAGTTGCCTTTCATTTATGTCGCATACACCCGAAAGCATTTTAGAAAAGCTTAAGAACCGCCAGTTTGCTCCCGTCTATTTTCTGCAGGGCGAAGAGGCGTATTACATAGATCAGATCTCGGATTATATAGAAGCAAATGCCCTGCAGGAGCACGAGAAAGGTTTTAACCAGGTTGTTATTTACGGGAAAGATGTAGATATAGGCACAATTCTGCTGCAAGCCAAACGCTTCCCGATGATGGCCGACTACCAGGTGGTTATTGTGAAAGAAGCTCAAAGTATACTGGATATTGAGAAAGAGGAAGGCATGAAACAACTGGAGGCCTACCTCCAGCGCCCGTTGCCCTCTACCATCCTGGTGTTCTGTTACAAGCACAAATCGCTGGATGGCCGCAAAAGTCTTTCTAAAGCGGTAAGCAAACACGCCGTACTGCTTACAACCAAGAAAATTTACGACAACCAGGTGCCAGCCTGGGTGACTGGTTACCTCAAACAGAAAAGTATAAAAGCTACCCCGCAGGCAGTGGTCATGCTAAGTGAGTTCATCGGATCGGATCTGGCACGGCTGGCAAACGAGATTGATAAGCTCCTGATAAACCTACAGCCCGGCCAACCCATTGACGAGCGCGTGGTGCAGGAAAATGTGGGCATCAGCAAAGAGTATAATATTTTTGAACTGCAGGCAGCCCTGATTAACCGCGATGCGCTGAAAGCAAATCGGATCATACTTTATTTTGAAGCAAACCCCAAGAACAACCCGCTCATTCCGAACCTGTCGTTACTGTTTTCTTTTTTCACACGCTTGCTAACCATGCACATGGCTTTCGACAAGACAGATGCCGGCTTGCGCAAATTACTGGGCCAGCAGGCCTGGAAGGTAAAGGAATACAAGCAGGCGATGCAAGTTTTTCCGTTAGGCCGCTGTGCCGATATCATTCACTTTATCCGGGTGGCTGATTTGCAGGTGAAAGGGATAACGGGTGGCAACATGAGCGAAGGCGACATTTTAAGGGAACTGGTTTTTAAGATGCTGCACCCGGTTACCAAAGCGATGGCAGTTCAGGCCTGATAATTTAAAATTTACACAATATTTCGGCACCGGAAAGCATTATATAGACATTGCATAATGTTCTGGCCCGGCTCAAAAGTATAACTCCGGTTTATACTGGGCAGGTGCTTCTAAAATTGAAAACAGAAGCCCAAAGCCATGCATTTTTTATTAACTTTGACTTTAGCTCTTAAAGGAATAAAGTATAAACGGCCATTTGGTTTATTTATACTTCAAAAGTAAACGACATACCCTGAAAGGTAAGTAGAGATATATGAAGATAGCTTATAAAATAGCGCTTGCATCCGTACTGGCCGGTGGCTCGCAGGTAGCGGTGGCCCAGCATACGCAGGTTTTTACATCAGAAGAAAAGTATTTTCACGAAGGGCTCGAGCTTTTTGACCGGGCAAAGTATGGCGCCGCGCAGGAAGCTTTCCAGAAGTATATTGAGCGGATCGGGGACAAAGCCAAAACAGCAGATGCCCAGTATTATTACGCCATAAGCGGCTTGTACCTGATGCACCCGGATGCGGAGCAGCTGATCCTGAATTTTGCTAAGAACTACCCGGCTCACCCCAAAACGGCAGTTGCTAATTATGAGTTAGGCCTTTACTATTTCGAAAAGAAAAACTACGAAAAGTCGGTGGAGCTGCTTAAGAAAGCGCCTACCCATTTATTAAATATCAAGCAGAACAAAGAACTGGAGTTTAAACTGGGCTATTCTTACTTCGCTACCAAGGATTTCGATAACGCCAAAGTATACTTCGATAAAAACAAGACTACCGGTTTCAGAGAAGATGAGCACCGTTTTGCTTACGCCTCTAATTACTATGCAGGCTACATCGCGTACCGAAAAGGGGATTATGCAGCAGCCAAAGCGGACCTGAAAATTGCGGAGAAGAACGAGGCTTACGCGCGTATCGTACCCTACATGATTACGGAAATCCTATACAAGGAAAACGATATCTACGAAGTGATCCGGTACGGCGAAGAAGCTCTGAAAAGACAACCGCCTGTACAGCAAGCCGATGAAATTGCGCTGCTAGTAGGCGACGCTTATTACCAGAAAGCCGACTATAAAACTGCCGAAAAATACTTTACCCAATATGCAGCCGGCAAGCGTTCTTTCGAGCCGGTGGTACAGTATAAACTGGCTTTCACGGATTATAAGAACAATAATTTTAAGAATGCCATTGCCAACTTTAAAGCGGTCGCGCTGAAGAAAGATGCCTTGGGCCAAAGTGCAGCTTATTATCTGGGCTTGAGCTACCTGAAAGAAGAAAACAAGCAATTTGCGCTCACCGCTTTCGACCAGGCCAGAAAGAACGACCAGGATAAAGACATCACAGAAGCAGCTACGATAAAGTATGCGCAGGTAAATTTTGAGCTTGGTAATTTCCGGGAAGTGATCGCTTCGCTGGCAAGTTTCACAAACGATTACCCGGACTCAGAGCAGGCCGAAGAAGCTGACAGGTTGTTAAGCGAATCATACTTTAGCTCGAACAATTACGCCGAAGCCATTCGTCACATCGAAAGTCTGCCAAAGAAAAGCTACCGTATCCTGCAAACTTACCAGCGCGTAACGTACCACCACGGCGTTAACCTGTTTAACGATGCAAAATTCCCGGCCGCAGTGGCTATGCTCGATAAGTCGTTACAATATCCTTATGATAAAGAAGTTACGGCATCCAGCCACTTCGTGAAAGGCGAAGCTTTTTCGGTTGGTCAGCGTTACGGGGATGCCATTAACAGTTACGGGGCCGTATTCAGAGCAACGCCGAGCACCAAAGCCGATTATTATATCAAATCACGCTACGGAATCGGTTATGCCTACTTCAATACCAAAGAATACGACAAAGCGCTTACGCATTTTAAAGCTTACCTAGACGCTATACAGCCCAGCAACCCGAACTATAACGATGCAACGGTGCGCCTGGCTGATACCTATTATGTAAGTAAAAATTACGGCGAATCCCTGAAACTGTACGAACGCGTAATTGCCTCCAGTTCTCCGGATCGAGATTATGCCTTGTTCCAGAAAGGGGTGGTGCTAAGTATAACCGGCCGCAGCGAACCAGCCAAACAGGCGTTGCAGGAACTGATCGCGAAATACCCGAAATCACGCTACCTGGATGATGCCATGTACCAGCGTGCCGTCATCGATTATGAAGCCGGAAATTACCAGGCAGCAGTAACATCTTTTACAACGCTTATTCAGCAATTACCGGACAGCAAACTGGTGCCAAATGCTTTGCAGAAACGTGGTACGGCTTATACGAATCTGGGCCAGAATGCCAAAGCGATTGCCGATCAGCAGCGCGTGTTAAACGAGTTCCCATCATCGGCAGTAGCCAGCGGTGCTTTGTATAGTTTGCAGGAAGTGTTGGGTACCGAAAACCGTAGCAGCGAATTTGATGATTACCTGAACAAGTATAAATCGGCTAATCCGGAAAGCACCGCCCTTGAAACCATTGAGTTTGAGGCTGCTAAGACATTATACTTCAATGAAAAGTATAGCGAGGCTGTCCCTAAGTTCCAGGCTTATGTAACGGGATACCCGAACAGCCCGCATGTGGCAAACGCCCGTTATTTCCTGGCAGATGCACAACTTCGCCAGAACAACACACAGGTTGGTTTGCAGCGCATGAAAGAAGTGGTAGCCGAAAATAAATCTGAGTTTGTGAACCGTGCCATCCAGAAAGTGGCGGACATGGAGTATGAAGCTAAGAATTACAGCGAGGCTATCAAATACTACACACGCCTGCGCGATGTGGCTACAAACCGAAAAGAACAGCAGACAGCACTCACCGGTTTAATGCTGAGCCACTACAGCACCAACGATTTCCAGAGTACGAAAGGTATTGCCAATGAACTGATCAGCCAGGGCAACGCAGCGCTTAACGCCTATAATTCTGCCCTACTTTACAAAGGAAAAGCAACCTATGGTCAGGGTAACTTACCGCTTGCGCTAACAGAATTGCTGGAAACTGTAAAATCTGCCACAGACGTGAATGGTGCCGAAGCGCAATACCTGATAGCAGAGATTCTGTATAAGCAGAAAAAGTATAAAGAATCGCTTGATGCCGCTTACGACTTCAACAACAAATACTCAGGTTACGACCATTGGCTGGGCAGAACATTCCTGCTGATCGCTGATAATTATGCAGCTCAGAATGAGATGTTCCAGGCAAGGGCTACTTTAAACTCCATTATTGAAGGATCACCGGATAAAAAAATTGTGGAAGAAGCGAAACAGAAACTTCAGCAACTGGATGGCAAAGGAAGCAGCACAACGACAAAGCCTCAGAACCTGACACCGGCCAGCAATTTGCAGCCAGCGCAGCAGCCAGCCTCAACTGATACTATAGAGTTAATACAGGATGTGCCTACGGATAGTACGCAGCAGGGCAACGGACAGGAACGGAAGTAATTGTAGCATTTACAGACAGCAGCATCACCATGAAAAATAAAGCAAAATTAGCTTCTCTTGCCATAGTTTTAAGCGTTGGTTTTAGCTATTTAAATAAAGTACAGGCACAAAACAACGGCTGGAACGAAGGAGCCAAGCTGGAAGACACGCAAGTGATTGTGGAAAAGAACCGCGTGATCGAGCTGCCGCAAGCCGCCCGTAACTTCGAAAAATTCCGCATCGATCCGCCGGCTGCAGCTGAGCGCAATGTGCGTTACCGTTTTACAGATTACCGCTTACCACAGCAGGATATTAACCTGCAAATGAAAGTGCTCACTATCAAGCAGGATGAGTTAAACAAACTATATGGCAATTACCTGAAAGCCGGCATTGGTAACTATGCCTCTTTATACTTGAAAGGCTATTTCCATAACAAGCGCAACGAAGATTATGACATCGGCGCAGACTTCAGCCACGTTGCATCAGGCAGAGGGCCGGTCGAGAATAAATATTCGGCGGCTGCCAACAGCCATATTGCTGTGCATGGCGAGCGCTACATGAAAGACCTGACTGTAGGAGGTGGTCTGCGGTACGGCCGTGATAAAAACCATTTTTACGGTTACGATCAGACTCCCGAGCGCGAAATTGAGATCGATACCATCCGTCAGGTGTTTAATAGGGTAGCAGCCAACGCTTTTCTGCATAACCAGACATCAGGCGCACCTTTCCTGTATAGAGGCGATCTGAAAATCAATTACCTGAAAGACCGTTTCGAAGCAAGCGAAAGCAACCTGCACCTGGGCTTGAACGGCGAGTATAGTATAGATTCACTTTCAGCTTTCCGTGTTGCGACAGAGTTCTCTTTTGTAACGCATAAAGACTCGGCCAGCGTAACGCGCTCGTTCTTTAAACTGCAGCCAACTTACGAAAGGCAGCTAGGTGCTTTAACCTTATCCTTAGGAGCAAACGTGGCTTATACCGGCGATGAAGTAAACGATGCGCGCCAGTTTAACATTTATCCAATGGTTAGAATAGGACTTGAGCCAGTGAAGGATAACTTGCTGATTTACGCAGGAGTAGGGGGTGATCTGGAAAGAGTAACTTTAAATTCCCTTACTGAAGAAAATCCTTTTTTAGCACCAAACGTGCAGGTAGCTGATATAAACAAAGGCCTCGAAATTTATGCCGGTTTTACAGCCAATGTGGCCAACTATGTAAACCTGACCGGTCGGGTTGCTTATCAGAATTACCGCAATTTATACTTCTACAACAACTCCCGCGCCGACTCAGCTAAGTTTGACCTGGTATATGACGATGGCGTGACAAATGTTTTTAATGTTTTTGCAGAAGCCGGATTTAATTATTCTGACGAGTTCAGGTTCGGATTAAAGGCTGACTATAAGAAATATAACACAGCAAGTTTAGAGCAGCCCTTCCACAGACCAGAGCTGATGGCGAGCATTTACGGTACCTATAACTTCTACGACAAGATTCTCTTTAACACAGAACTTTACTATATTGGTAGCGCGTATGGCCGTGTTTTCAGACCGGACGGAACATCAGTCCTGAAAGAGACAGACACAATTGTTGACCTGAACCTGAAAGGCGATTACAAATTCACGAATAATTTTACGATTTTTGTGATGGCCAATAACCTGTTCGGCAAGAAGTACGAGCGGTTCGTGCAGTACCCAAGTAAAAGTATAAACCTGATAGGGGGCGTAACCTATTCTTTCTAAAAGCTATGGTCGAGAAGCATATTAAAACGCTGTTGTATGAACACGATTGTGTTATCATTCCGGATTTTGGCGGACTGATTACGCGGTACGTGCCTGTACAGATCAATGCGGTACAACATACCTTGTCGCCGCCTTCCAAAAGGATAGCCTTTAACGAAAAGCTTACATTAACAGATGGTTTGCTGATCAGCTCGATCGCTTACCGCAACAATATTACCACAGAAGAAGCGCGCCAGTTAGTAGCTGATTTCGTGTTTCAGACCAAAGCGAAACTGGAAGCTGAAAAGCGTTTCGAACTACAGGAAATAGGTGTTTTCAAGTATAATGCCGAGCGCCGCATTGAGTTCGAATATGTGGAGAGCGACAACATGCTGGAGGCAAGCTTCGGTTTACCGGAAATTGTTGCCCGGCCAGTTCGCCCGGAAGAATCCGTTGTGCTGCGTACCTTGCTTAAAGAAACCAGACAAGAGCCTGTACATACTAAATTACCTTTCCGGAAGCGCTTACGCCGCTATTACAACATAGCTGCTACTTTGGCGTTGGGCGGCATCACCATGACGGGTTTATACTACCTGTCGCTACAGTCGGGATATGACCTGAGCAGCCTGAACCCGGTTTCTTATATTTCAGGAAATCAGGCAAGTGCAAACACCCTCCAAAACTATACTTCTGATGTATCAGCAGAGGAGCGAAATGCAGCTTACCAGCTTATACTTCCGGCCGCTGAAGCACGGGAAGTTGTAACAGAGAGTTCGTTTTTTGCTGCAAGTGAAAGTATAAATGACTCCTTATCTATTGCTTTAACAGAAAGTGTAAGTACAACTGATAAAGAAGAAGTTATACTTGCTGAAGCTGTTAAAGAACCTATTGTTGAAAAGGCAGCTGAACCAGTACTTACCGTTTCCGAGAAAACAGGCCGTTTCTATATTGTAACGGGTGGTTACGCCCGTTTGCAGAATGCAGAAGAAAGCCGCGACGGCATCCTGAAAAAAGGCCACGAAGCAAAAGTAATCATGCCTCTACGAGGAAGCAGATTATACAGAGTATCTGTAGCCGATTTTGCTACGGATGCCGAAGCAAAAGACGCGCTGAGAACTTACAGAAAATCATTTGGAGAAACTATTTGGGTACTTAATAACTAATATGCTATCACTCTTATTACAAATCACGACTGCTACAGCGCCTGCTGATACTACCGCTGCCCTTACTGAAGGCGCTGCTGAAGCTGCAGAAACTTCTGTTTCCCTGATCGATCTTGCCATGGCCGGTGGCTGGGCCATGATTCCGCTTGCTTTACTGTCTTTAGCTGCTGTTTACATTTTTATGGAACGCTACCTGACTTTGAAAAAAGCTGCTCAAAACCCAAGTGGTTTTAACGACCGCATCAAAAGTATGGTATTGTCAGGCGACATCAACGGTGCTAAAATGCTGTGTGCTCAAACCAACACACCTATTTCCCGCATGATCGGAAAAGGCCTGACACGTATCGGTAACCCTCTTAAAAATATCGAAACAGCCATTGAGAACGTTGGTAAAATCGAGATCAGCCGCCTGGAAAGAAACCTGGCTGCCCTTGCTACCATTGCCGGTGCTGCCCCGATGCTAGGTTTCCTGGGAACTGTAACTGGTATGATCGAAGCTTTTATTGCTATTGCACAGGCAGAAGGCACAATCAGCCCGAAGTTATTATCCAGTGGTATTTACCAGGCCATGGTAACAACAGCTGTTGGTCTGATTATTGGTCTTCCGGCTTATGTAGGATATAACTACCTGGTTTCTAAAATCGATAGCATTGTACACTCCATGGAATATTCTTCTATCGAGTTCCTTGACCTGTTACAAGAGCCACAATTGTAAGTATGAATTTACGTTCTAAGAATAGAATAAACCCGGAATTTAATATGTCCTCGATGACGGACATTATCTTCCTGCTGCTTATTTTCTTTATGCTTACCTCTAACTTTGTGGCTACAACAGGTATGCCGGTTAGTTTACCTACCAGCAAAGCCTCAGATACCATTATTCAGAAGATAAGTATAACGATAACAAAAGACCTGGAATACTACCTGAACGAGCAGCCCATTGCCTTTGCTGAGATAGAGCCTCAGCTGACTGCCTTGTTGCAGGGAACAGAGCAGGGCGCCGTTGTGTTGCATGTAGATAAGACTGTTCCGGTTGAGCATTTGGTAAACGTGGCCGGCATTGCAAAAAGCCTGAACGCAAGCGTGACGCTGGCTACCTCGACAACTGAATAATTTAATATTATGGCTATAGCCTTCACACAGGAAGAAGAAAAGAATAAGCGTGTTGCGGCCGGTGTAAGTATAGCGGTGCACATTATCATCCTGCTTCTCCTTATTTACGTGCTTGCCTGGAAAGCGCCGGGGCCACCTGCACCCGAGATGGGCATTGAGCTTAACTTTGGAATGGATGCTGCCGGAAGCGGCGACTTACAAACAACTGCTGTGGCCAACGAATCCAAAAACACACAGGATAGCAAACCGGCACCTACACAACCAGACCCGTTGCCGGATCCTGAGCCGGTCGTTCAGCCTACCCGTGCCCAGCCAACCGAAACGCCTAAAGTTGTAACCACTACTGCCGATGCCCCGGTTGCTGTGAAAGAAGTTGTAAAAGAACAGCCAAAGCCGCAACCGAAAGAAGAAGTAGTTAAAAAAGAACCTGAAAAGCCGAAATCACTTTACCCGGGCAAGCCAACAACCAGTACAAGCACGGGCAAAAGCGGAACATCAAACGAGGCTACCGGAAATAACAATGGCGATGATGCAGACGCGGTAGGCGACAAAGGAGACCCGAACGGTAAACTGAACGCTAAAGCTTTGTATGGTACACCGGGCGGTGGCGCAGGTGGTTTGGATATGCCAGGCTGGCGCTACGATATTCAACCGAAACGCGACCCATACAGCAACGAGAGCGGTATTGTTAAATTCAGGATTAAAGTAGATGGCGATGGCAATATTGTAAACGTGTCGTTGCTGGAAAGTAACGTTTCGCCGCAGGTAGTGGCCTGGTACCGCGAACAGATCCAGAAAACCACCTTCAGCCGTACAGGTGGCAGCAGCGATGCCGGAGCCAGTGGTGTTGTTACCTTTGTTATCCGGTCACGCTAATTTTTATACTTCAGTTTGATGACATACGAGGAGTGCCTTACTTATTTATACCAGCAATTGCCGATGTTTCAACGCATCGGCAATGCTGCTTTTAAGAAGAGCCTGGATAATATTATTGTCCTTTGCACCGCTCTGGGCGAACCGCAGCATCAGTTTAAAACCATTCATGTGGCCGGCACAAACGGCAAAGGCAGCAGCTCACACATGCTGGCCGCTGTGCTGCAACAATCCGGTTATAAAACAGGGCTTTATACTTCGCCGCACTTAAAATCTTTTACCGAGCGTGTCCGGATCGATGGTCAGGAAATTTCGGAGCAGTACGTTATCCAGTTTGTAGCGCAACACAAAACACTTTTCGAACGCATCCAACCTTCTTTTTTTGAAATGACAGTGGCGCTTGCTTTTAAGTATTTTGCTGATGAGCAGGTGGATGTTGCTGTGATAGAAGTGGGGTTGGGCGGCAGGCTGGATTCTACCAACATCATTACGCCGGAAGTAGCGCTGATCACCAACATTGGCTACGACCACCAAACTTTGCTCGGCGATACTTTACCAGAGATTGCGGGCGAGAAAGCAGGGATCATTAAACAAAATATACCTGCTGTTGTCAGTAAAAAGCAAATTGAGATTGCGCATGTGTTCGAGGAGAAAGCAGATTTGGTAAAAGCGCCGTTATACTTTGCTACGGATAGTTTCGAGGTGAATTATATTGCCTCAGACTTGCAGCAACAGACATTCGAAGTACACAAGGGTTCAGAGTCATACTTGCTGCAACTTGACCTCACAGGCGCTTATCAAAAGTATAATTTGCCTGGCGTGCTGCAAACATTGGCTATACTTCAGGAGAAAGGTTTTGCAATCACTCCCCAAAGTATAACTACTGGCTTAGCAAATGTTAAAGCTTTAACAGGATTAAAAGGGAGATGGCAAATTCTGAGTCAATCGCCTTTAACTATCTGCGATACAGGCCATAATGAAGATGGAATTAAACAGATACTTGCGCAGTTACAAGGCTTAAAACCAAAGCAGGTGCATATGGTTTTTGGCGCTGTGAATGATAAGGATATTACCACCATACTCACGTTACTGCCCAAATCGTACCGTTATTATTTTTGCCAGGCAGTAATCCCACGTGCGCTTGATGTGCAGGAACTGAAACAGAAAGCCGACCAAATAGGCTTGAGCGGTGAAATTTATACTTCAGTAGCAGAGGCAATTAAAGCGGCGAAAGCAAATGCGTTGCCGGATGAGGTTATTTTTATTGGAGGCAGTACCTTTGTGGTAGCCGAAGTAGAAGAGTTATAGAAATGGGAAGATCAAAATTAGAGAAGTTTGCAGTTATTGCAGAACGTGAAAACGTGATTCAGGAAGGGGATGAGCGTTATGCGAACCTGGCAGGAAAATGGCGTGAAGCGCATTTTAAAAACAACAACCCGCTCGTACTGGAAATAGGCTGCGGCCGTGGCGAATACAGCATCGGAATGGCTACGCTTTTCCCGGAGAAGAACTTTATCGGCATCGATATCAAAGGAGCCAGGCTATGGAAAGGAAGCACCATGGCTATGGAGCAGGAATTAACCAACGTGGCTTTTCTCCGGATATTTGTAGAGCAACTAAACGAGCATTTCGCGGAAGGAGAAGTAGATGAGATCTGGATTACGTTTCCGGACCCACGCCCGAAAGACCGTGATATCAAACGCCGCTTAACATCGCCGCGCTTCCTGAAACAGTACGAGCGCATCCTGAAGCCAAACGGCCTCGTGCACCTGAAAACGGATAACGAAATGCTCTATGAGTTTACGTTGGAAGTGCTGCAGGAGCAGAAAAAAGAAAAGCTGTTCCATACTTCGGATCTGTACAACTCCGATTTGCAGGAGCATACCATGGGAATTTACACGACTTATGAGAAACGCTACCTAGGCGAAGGAATTCCGATCAAATACCTGCAGTTTCAGCTTTAAAATATAAAAGCCAGTACCTTGTAAAAGTATAAAGTACTGGCTTTTATACTTTTAGTCAATCTCTATTTCTTCGAAGATATCCTGTAGTTCGTCAAAATCTTTGAAACCGGGCTTTTCTTCATGTCCGCCCTGCAAACCAATGCCGGCCGGCTTAACTTTTTCCAGTACTTCTTTTATATTTTCTTTCCCCAGGCCAAAACCAACCAGAATAGGGTAGTGTGTGGCCAGTTTTTTCAGGAAAGCAGTGTTCGTATCATCAATCGCTGTAAAATCGTGGGAGTAAAGCAGGAAATATTTAACGTAAGGGCTATACAGCTCCATGATCTCTAACAGCTCCGCTGCAGTGGAATCTTTGTTCACAAACATTTTCTGGATAACAGGCCGGCTAATCTGTTCGATCTCATCGATCAGGTAAGGCGCATCCAGTTGTACCAGGTCCAGTTTAAATTCCTCAGCCAGTTGGTTGATCTCTTCCGGGCGCTCGTTTTCAAATTCCCCGCAAAGCTGCACACCAGCTACCCAGCCTGCAATTTCTTTTAAGGTTTCGGGCTGCACCTGGTCTTCGTGGCCTTGCTTCAAATTAAAACTAACAACATCTACACCCATTGCGGCGCAATAACGGGCATCACTCAGGTTATTTATTCCGTTCACAATCACGGTGGTAGATAAACTCATGCTAAGGTATACTTTAGAATTGGTTTGCTGAATCAGTAACTCAAAGTAAAAGGCAAATTACTTGGCATACTAGCTTTTAAGGATATTTTTTACCGGATTTCATTTCCGGCTAGCCCTTCCAGGAAATTTGTCTCTACAATATTTGAACTCCTGAATCATTATAACTGCTTGGTTGTTGCTATATTTGTAGCAAATTAAATTAAGACAGAACTTACATTTCAGATATAAGATGAGTACGAAAGGAAGGGTGCTGGTAGCCATGAGCGGAGGTATTGACAGCTCAGTAGCGGCTGTAATGCTACACGAGCAAGGCTATGAAGTGGTAGGAATGACCATGAAAACATGGGATTATGCTTCTAGCGGTGCCAGCAAAAAAGAGACAGGCTGCTGCAGCCTCGATTCTATAAACGATGCCCGTAATATTGCCGTTCAGCTTGGTTTCCCGCATTATATAATTGATATCCGTGAAGAGTTTGGTGATTTTGTGATCAACCACTTTACAGACGAATACTTGGCAGGCCGCACGCCAAATCCATGTGTGCTATGTAATACGCACATTAAATGGGATGCCTTGCTGCGCCGCGCCGACCAACTTGGCTGTGAGTTTATAGCTACAGGCCACTATGCCAACATTCGTCAGGAAAACGGCCGCTATATTATTTCCAAAGGTTTAGATGAGAGCAAAGACCAGTCATATGCTTTGTGGGGTATTTCGCAGGAGAGCCTGGCACGCACTATTTTCCCGTTGGGTGGTTTGCGCAAGACAGAAATCCGCCAGATGGCACAGGACCGTGGCTTTGTGGAACTGGTTAACAAGCCAGAGTCTTATGAGATCTGCTTTATCCCGGATAACGATTACCGCAGCTTCCTGAAGCGCCGCATCGATGGCCTGGAAGAGAAAGTAGCTGGAGGCGAGTTTGTACTGGAAGACGGAACCGTAGTGGGCACCCATGAGGGCTATCCTTTCTATACCATCGGCCAGCGTAAAGGCCTGGGCATTGCATTAGGTTTCCCGGCTTACGTTACCCGCATCGATAAAGATAATAACCGCGTGGTGCTGGGTAACTTTGAGGATCTTGCTAAAAATGCCATGACGGTTGGTAAACTGAACATGGGCAAGTATGATAACCTGATCGACAGACCATTGCCAACTATTACCAAAGTACGTTATAACGACGGCGGTACCGAAGCGATCGTGGAGCAGGAGGGCGATAAAATGAAAGTACACTTCCTGAACGGGGTAAATGCGATTGCACCTGGCCAGGCGGCTGTTTTTTACGAAGGAAATGATGTTGTAGGTGGTGGATGGATCGAGTCTAACTACAACCTGAGCTATGCTTTAGATGTTATCCAATAGATGAGAAAGTTATTTCTGTTTCTGGTATTGCTGGTAGCTTTTGGCTGTAAAGACAAAAACGAAGAGGTTGTCCCTATGGATAATGGGTATGCATATTACCCGCTAGAAGTTGGCCAGTACCGTATCTACAGCATAACCAATACCTTTTACAGAAATAACATTCCGGAAACAAGCCGGTTTCAGATGCGGGAAGTGGTGGCTGATTCTTTTCAGGATCAGACCAACACGCTTGCCTATAAAATTGTGCGTTCTATCCGCACAAACGAAAACAGCGATTGGGTAAATGATTCTGTGATGGTCGTTACTAAATCAGACTCCAGGGTTATACTTACGAAAGATAATACAAAGTATATTAAACTGATTTTCCCGGTTAACAACAACGTCACCTGGATTGGGGATGCTTACAATACGCATATCATTAACGAGGACCCATTCCCTAAAAACAAAGAACCTTATACTTACAGTAATGTAGGCGAACAGTTTACAATTGAAGGGCATACCTTCGAAAACACTGCAACAGTAGTGCAGGGGAAACCTGCTTATAACAACGTTGTTAAGTATGATGACCGTAAAGAAGTGTACGCCAAAGGTATAGGTCGTGTATATCGCTTATTTAACAGGATTGTGTATTGCAACGATTCGCAGGGGAACGCCTGCCCGTATAACGAACGGTATAAGCTAAACGGACACGAGCGTCACGAAATTCTGATTGCTCACGGAAAAGAATAATATGAACAAACTGCTCTTCCTGGTCTCCATCTTAATTATACTTGCCAAAGGCGCAATGGCGCAAGGCACTAATGAACCGGGAAAGCAGAAATATCTGGTCTATTTCAAAGATAAAGCCGGTACACCCTACACTCTTCAGGAGCCGGAAAAGTTTTTATCCCCAAAATCGATTGCCCGCCGTTCGCGCCAGCAAATAGCCCTGACAACCCGCGACCTGCCGGTAAACCCTGCTTATATATCAGGTATAAAACAGCTTGGCATCGAAGTATGGTATTCTTCGCGGTGGTTTAATGCTGCAGTGATAGCATGTACTCCTACAGAACTGGAAGATATACAGCAGTTAACCTATGTACAGGGCAGTCGCGTGTTAAACAGGCTGCGCACGCCGGTAGTGGAGAAAGCTGATTCAAAGATAAACGAAACGTACACGTTAGCGTCCCTGGCGCCGATCCCCGCCAACAGCAAGGAGTATGGGCTTTCCTTTCACCAGGCAAATATGCTCGGAGCAGTTGATCTGCACACAGCCCGCTTTACCGGCGAAGGCATGACTATTGCGGTTTTGGATGCCGGATTTCCGGGCGTAAATACCATTCCGGCTTTCGCACACCTTTTCCAGAATAACCAGTTGAAAGGTACATTTGACTTCGTTCAGAAAAAGGAAAATGTATATAATGCCAGCTCACATGGTACATCTGTACTGTCTACCATGGGGGCTTATGAACCTAACAAAATTATCGGGACAGCCTATAACGCCAATTACCTGTTGCTTCGCACCGAAGATGCTGCCAGCGAACACCACATCGAAGAAATAAACTGGTTACTGGCCGCTGAGTATGCCGATAGCGCAGGGGCTGATGTTATTAACTCCTCCTTAGGATATTCGCTCTTCGATGCACCCTCGGTTAGTTATACGTACCAGCAAATGGATGGCAACACGACGCTGGTGGCAAAAGCTGCTGATATAGCTGCAGCTACCGGTATGCTGGTAGTGGTGAGTGCCGGTAACGATGGCACTAAACCCTGGCGCTACATTGCCTCTCCTGCTGATGCGGATTCGGTGCTGGCAGTTGGTGCTGTGGATTCTTTGGGGGTGAAAGCGGCATTCAGTTCTTTCGGGCCAACTGCCGATGGACAGGTAAAACCGGATGTGGTGGCTTTAGGCCAGAACGCCTATGTTTTGAACCAGAACGGCACGCTTGTAAAATCGAATGGCACTTCCTTTTCAGGACCGATCATAGCGGGTTTTGCAGCCAGTTTATGGCAGGCAAATGCTTCCAAAACCAACCGGGAAATGATCCAGTTGATCAGGCAACTTGGCAGCCAAGCAACTGCACCCGATAATGCGCTCGGTTATGGTATTCCAAAGTATAAAAAAAATGTAACCGGCCTGCCGGACTTGCTAATTGAAAAAGGCATCTATATAACCAACCCGGTTGGTAAAGATAAGATAGCCTTAAGCTACAGCGAAGAATGGAGCAAGCAGGCGATAACAGTTTCCGTTTTTGATGTAACCGGAAAGCTCGTATTCACGCAGCAATTAACGCCAGGCACCAAGCAGCAAATACTCGCTTTAGATCCCCAGCTGTTACAAAAAGGTGTTTACCTGTGCCGAATCAGGTCAGGAAATATGGCCGAAACGCTGCGGTTTGTAAAACTATAAGGTACCAAAGTATAAATAAGTATAAAGTTAAAGGCTGAGGAGATGCATCATACATTTCCTCAGCCTTTTCTGTTTTAAATAAACTTATAAAGTACCGATTTGAGGCTCAAAATAGCGGTGCTCTTCCCATTTCTTAAATTTATCGATCTCTTTCTGGAAAGAACTTATAAACCAGGCAATCAGGCTCAGGTCATCCAGTAAACCAATGGCCGGCAGAAAATCAGGAATAATATCGAGTGGCGTAACCAGGTACAAAATAACAGCTACCCCGATCAGCATCGACTTTGATTCTACATCGCGGTATGAACCATCAGCATACGCCTTTCCTAACCTGATAAAGGTGTGCAATACTTCTTTTATTTGCTCAAATCCGCTTTTATTGCTTTCTACATCAATAAGTTTATTGTAAGCCTGCGTAAATAAATAGCCAAGTTTAACGGGCTTTGCTATTACTCCGCCTGCACGGCCCAAAAATTTCTGGAATAGGGGATTTTGCGATAGTGTAAGGCCGCGTTGTATCCAATCGTTTAACATAGTATGATAGTTTAGTAACCAAGAACTCTTTTTACGGCAATTTATATGCTTTGGCTGCGATATGATTCAGGCATATATTGCGTTATAAAAATATATATGCTGATTTAGTTGATTAACTATAGGTAGTTCCTTTAAATTAGTGTACTTTATCCTACCATAGTGCAAAGTTACGGTTATTGTTAATTGGGAAGCTCGTATGAGACTGTTATTTAAAGTTCTTGCACCGTCGTTGCTGTTTTTAGGTGGAGCAGCTTTTATAGCTGTAGATTATTTACCGGAGCAGATCGAAATTAAAAAGCAACTTGTTGTAGGTGCCGATCCTGAGCAGGTATATACGTACCTGCAAAACCCCACCGACTGGCCTCACTGGAGTGCACTCGGGAAAGCCCATGATCCTTCGGTTATTCATTTATATGGCGGACCAAGAACGGGATCCGGGGCGCGTATGCAGTGGAGTGGCGATAAACTGGGAAACGGCCACCTGGTACTGAACGAAACAACCAGCCCTGCCTTGTTAACCTACACGCAGCTAACCAACGGCGACACGGACAGTACTTTCGGCGTGTTTATATTAACCGAGGTGAAAGGCGGCACGCAAATTAACTGGAGCCAGCGCATGCAATTAGAACCTACGAAACTTGCGAAGCTGAAAGGTGTGCTCCGCAAGTATAAAATGGAGCAACAACAGGAGCAAGGCTTGCTCGGCTTAAAAACCTTGTTACTCGAAAACAGTAAGAAGAGAGCAGAAAACAAAACCAGATAAAGCATGCCTACTGCCATACTTAAACCTGAGCCTCAGGAATACCCCGAAGCATTTAAGTCTTACATTGAGCTGGTACCCGCCGACAAGGATGTGATGTACTACCTTGAAAAGCAGCATGCGGACCTGCTGCATATGTTTAAAGGCATATCAGATGCACGCGCCGAAGAATCGTATGAGCCAGGTAAATGGACAATAAAAGAGCTGCTGCAACACATGATCGATTGCGAGCGCATTTTTGCTTACCGTATACTTTGCATCTGCCGCGGAGAAACTGCCTCTTTACCGGGTTTCGACGAAAACCTATACGCCTACAACTCCCTGGCTAATATCCGCCCCCTGGAAAGTATACTGAACGAATATGATCTGCTCCGGAGATCGAACCTGGCCATGATCAGGAGCTTCACCTCCGAAATGCTGGACCGTGTAGGAATAGCAAACGGAAACCAGGTTACGCCAAGAGCGCTCGTCCATATTATTGCAGGCCACGAGCAACACCACGTTAACATCCTGAATGAGCGTTATGCTAAAATGAAAAAGTAAATTAGTACGTATATAAAAGTATAAAGGCCTGCTACACAGCAGGCCTTTATACTTTTAAAGCAGTTCGTTAGCGAGGTTAGCCAGTTCTGAGCGTTCTCCTTTTAACAAAGTAATATGGGCGTAAAGCGGATGGTTCTTGGCTCTATCGATCAGGTACGAAAGGCCGTTGCTTTGCGAGTCCAGGTAAGGCGTATCGATCTGGTAAATATCGCCGGTAAAAATGATCTTGGTATTTTCGCCTGCTCTCGATATAATGGTTTTTACTTCGTGTGGCGTCAGGTTCTGGGCTTCATCCACAATAAAAATGATATTGGATAAACTGCGGCCCCGGATATAAGCAAGCGGTGTGATCATCAGTTTTTCAAGCTCTACCATTTCTTTTATCTTCTGATACTCTTTGCTCGACTCCGAAAACTGGTTCTGAATATACTTCAGGTTATCCCAGAGCGGCTCCATGTAGGGGTTTAGCTTAGACTTGATATCGCCGGGCAGGTAGCCAATATCCTTGTTGCTGAGTGGCACAATAGGGCGCGCCAGGTAAATTTGTTTGTAGTTGTGGCGTTGCTCCAAAGCACTTGCCAGAGCCAGCAGCGTTTTACCCGTTCCGGCCACACCCTGCACCGAAATAAGCTTTATATCCGGGTTTAAAAGGGCATGCAGCGCAAAGGTCTGTTCGGCATTGCGTGGCTTTATGCCGAAAGCTGCTTGTTTATCTACGCGCTCCAGCTTTTTTTCAGGGGAGTTGTAGAATGCAAGTATAGAACTCTTAAAACTCTTGAGTACAAAGTAATGGTTATCAGCAGGCTGTTCTTCTAAAATCTGATCGGTATCGCAGGAGCCTTTTTCATACAACTCGTTTATGGCCGCTGCCGGAACATCTTCCAGCGTATCATTTCCGGTATATAAACCTGCCACGTCCTGTACTTTGCCTGTTTCATAGTCCTCAGAAACCAGGTTAAGCGCCCGGGCTTTCAGGCGCAGGTTAATGTCTTTGGTTACCAGCACCACTTTTGCATCCGGCTGTTCGCTTTGCAGCTCCAGTGCGGCATTCAGGATACGGTGATCGTTCTTGTCTCCGAATATCTTGGTAGCATCCACCCGTGCAGATTCATTCATCAATACTTTAAAGCTGCCTTTATTTTTTCCGTTCAGTGGCAACCATTGCTGCAATTTGTGCTCCGCAGACAGTTTATCGATAAACCTGATAAATTCGCGGGCCTCGAAGTTTTTAATGTCGTTGCCCTTTTTAAAATTATCCAGCTCTTCCAGCACCGTGATCGGGATGGCCACGTCGTGCTCCATAAAATTTTGTACAGCGCTGTGGTCGTAAAGTATAACGGAGGTATCGAGTACAAATATTTTTTTGTCGGTAGCCGCTGATACTGCTTTGGTTGATTTTGAGGTTTTTGCCGTTGAACCGGCCGAATTTTTTTTGGTGGCTGAGACGGATGTAGCCGGTTTAGTTGTAGTAGGCATAGATTTTTAGGTAAGGGTGAAACCGTAAAAAGTAAATGTGTTGCCTTGTACTGAAACCTGTTGGCACAGGTACTGATAGCCTTTCTACGCAAGAATAAAACCGACGGCTGACGGGTTATTTGCCTGATTTTAAGGTTGATTTATCAAAGTATCGTTTTTAAAATATAGTAGCTTGAAAACTAATTATTTACAAACTAAAAATCTGAAACCTATACTTTTAAAAGTCAGAAAAAATTTATATTATACTTTCAATTAGATTATTGCCGATGAAAAGAAGTGTTTCCTGTTTGGTATGCATACTTTGTTTACTAAATTCTGCCGGTGCAATGGCTCAATCTGATAAAGCAGTAAAAAGCCCAGCCAAAGGAATATGGCCTTTCAGGTACAACAAACTAGATAAGCAGGGTAATTACCATGGCAGGTGGAAATTATATGGACCAGATGAAAAGACTTTAATCCGGAATGGTAGGTTCAGGCATGGAGCAGAAATAGGGAAGTGGCGTTATTATTACTTGAGTGGCCAGTTGATGATGCTTGAGTACCATAACAGGAAAAGGGCAGATTTCACCGTAAAACGCTACCACAAAAATGGTGCTTTAGAAAAACAAGGACAGGCCCGTTGGGTGGATGAAGGAAAACTAATCCGCTATTACTGGTTCGGGTTGTGGGATATTTTTAATGAGCAAGGGCAGCTAACTCATCAGGAATATTACGAAAAAGGAAAACAGGTAGAACTGCAGCCTGCAAATTGAACTGGCTTCTGGTTGTAAGGTCAGCTTAAAGTATAGTATGCATCTTTTTCTTTATCGTGCAGGCGCAGGTAGCCATGTATCACTAATTTAACCAGTATGCGGTAAGCCCGCCGCTCCGAAAGATTTGCCAGCTTGGTGTATTGCCTGAGCGTAATGCGCGGATTTTTTGCCAGGTAGTCCAGTACAAGGTTTTCGTGGCGGTCTAGAGGCAGTGACTCGAACTGTTGGGGTGTTTCGCTGGCAAGGGTTTTATTTACCAGCTTGCTTGTTTGTACGCTCGTATCCTGTACGCGCACATAGCCGCGCCAATCATCGTCCTTCACTTTAGCGAAATGGGGTTTCTGCCTGCTTTCCGGCACAATAACTTTCAGCACAGTGCCATCATCCGTTTCTATTTCTTCATATTTTACCTTCACCGGAGGATCACAGTAAAAAGCGGCAGCCTGGCCTAAGGTATGTTTTTCTTCTTCCGGATCTACGCCGCAAATGGTGCCGTTATCTTTCACCCCGATCAGGATAACACCGCCCCGCGTGTTGGCAAACGAAACCAGCGTGCGCGCTATTTTTTCGGGTTGGGTGACGCGTTGCTTAAAATCCACGCTGTCGTTTTCACCGGAAAGTATGAGTTGTTGCAGTTTGTCCATCAGATTGGGAGTGGTAGAGTAGCTTTATACTTTTAACGTACGGATATAGTCGGGTTTATACTTGAGCTGGAGCTGATTTATACTTGAAAACGAAAGTATGAACCAAAAAAAAGCGGACCGTGAAGCCCGCTTTAAAATTTATACTTTCCCTGGTTAGAAAGGAAGGTCGTTATCGGCATCGCTGCTGTAAAAAGAGGGTGCGTTGTTTTGAGCCGGAGCCGAAGCAGGGGCATCGTAAGAGGCATTAGAGCCAGCGCTTGCGCCTTCAATTCTCCAGGCCTGCAGGTTCGTGAAATACATCGTTGTACCGTTTTTCACGAAAGGCTTACCCGTCAGGTTAAACGTAACTTTTACTTCATCTCCGTTCTTATACTGGTCAAGCAGGCTGCACTTATCCTGTGTAAGCTGAAACTTGATATATTGTGTATACGAACCATCCGGAACCTCCAGCACAAACTCACGTTTCTTAAATTTATCGCTTACTTGCTGCTCGTCAAATGTTTCGTAAAGCTTTCCTTGAATATCAAACGACATAATTACTTTTTCTTAAATTTAACTCTTATAACGGTACAAATATAACTAATTTTCTGCTGAAATCTCCTTGGTTTCGCGCTTTAAAGTATAAACACGGTCTGTTTTCAGTTGGTATGTACGGCAACTAAACGCAGGCGTTCACTTTATCAATCAAACAAAAAACTATGCAAAATATTGCCATTGCCATACACGGCGGCGCCGGAACCATTACCAAAAATACCTTAACCACAACCCAGGAAATAGCCTTTAACGCAGCCCTGAAACAGGCCGTGGAAGCCGGGCACCGCTTGTTGGCAAAAGGTGGCACCGCACTTGATGCCGTTGAACTGGCCGTTACCATACTGGAAGATGAACCTTTGTTTAACGCGGGCCGGGGCTCGGTTTTCACGAAAGCGGGCAAGCACGAAATGGATGCCGCCCTGATGTGTGGCAAAACGATGGCGGCCGGTGCCGTGGCTGGCGTGCGAGGTATCAAAAACCCGATCAAACTAACCCGGGCCATACTTGAAAAATCTGATAACGTGATGTTGAGCGGCTACGGGGCCGAAGAGTTTGCCCGCGAACATGCCATCGAATTTGCGCCTGAATCATACTTTTATGATGCTTACCGTTATCAGCAGTGGTGCGAAGTGCGCGATACCAATCTATTTTTGATGGACCATACCGAGCAGCGTGAACAGAAATTCGGGACTGTAGGGGCTGTAGCCGTAGACAGCGCCGGTAATGTAGCAGCTGCTACCTCAACTGGCGGCATGACAAATAAGAATTTCAACCGTATCGGTGATACACCCATCATTGGGGCGGGAACATACGCCAATAATGCGACTTGCGCCGTTTCGTGTACCGGGCATGGCGAGTTTTTTATTCGGTCGGTGGTAGCCTATGATATTTCGTGCCTGATCGAGTACAAGGGTTATACTTTGCAGGAAGCCTGTGAGGAAGTAGTATTGAACAAACTAATTAAAATTGGGGGAGAAGGTGGTTTGATCGCGGTGAACCCAGCTGGCGACATTGCCCTGACATTTAACTCGGAAGGTATGTACCGCGCCTGCAAACGCAACGACGAGCAAACCATACTGGGTATCTATAAAAACTAAGTATAAAAAAGCAGAAACAAAGTATAGCTACTTAGTTTCTGCTTTTTGCATTTCAGCCTTCATTTCGTGGGCATCCCTGAAAAATTTGCGACTCTCGATGTCGTAAATGTTGCCTTTGGCCAGCACATGCATCACCATAT
Source organism: Pontibacter arcticus (assembly GCF_003284895.1). GTDB lineage: Bacteria > Bacteroidota > Bacteroidia > Cytophagales > Hymenobacteraceae > Pontibacter > Pontibacter arcticus. The sequence continues at coordinate 872,958 of NZ_QMDV01000002.1, read as the reverse complement.
TCTCAATAGAGATAGGGCGGCCGGTGCCTGTTTCCTTGATGTTGGTATAGCCTACGTTATGCCCGTCCACTACCACCACTAAATTAGAGCCGATCGTTTCGATCATGTGGCCATCCGTAATTAAAACACCTGTATCTTCGCCTAAGCCAATTCCGATCGTATTCGGGTGTGACACTACTGCTTCCATCAGCCTGCCGAAACGGGCACGTTTCACAAAGTGTGTATCAATAATAACGCTATCCAGCAAGTCTAGGCCCTGGGCAATTTTAACGGCCCCTTTTAATAGCGATTCCGAAGCACTGCCGCCTTTGATCATGATCGTTGACATGGCCATAGCACCTGCGCTGGTACCGGCAAGTATAAAATCCTCGTGCCAGTAACGGTGCCGCATGACATCCAGCAGTTCGGTGTTCATAAAAATGCGCGTGATCCGGGATTGGTCGCCGCCACTAAACATGATGCCGTCCGCGTTTTTTACTCTTTCCAGGTATTCAGGCAGCAAAACATCTTCGTTGTTGCGGATGTGCATCAGGTTAACCTTATCGCAGCCCAGAATCCGGAAAGCACTTAAATAGCGTTCGCCCACTTCTTCCGGAATCATAGAGGCAGTCGTGATCACTTCTATTTGCGGGGTAGCAGCGGGTATTTCCTGCAGAAAACGTTTCAGAATTCCCAGTTCAAAAAAATCGAGGTAGTATTTCTTTTTTGTTTTGGGATTCGGGTAGGTTCCCTTGTCTTCGTTTCCGCCAACTGCAATTAATTTTCCTTTAGGTTTATCCACTGGTAACGCTGTTATTTTGATATGGGCTGTTTTACTCTTTTAGCCGATTTTTCATCAGATATAAAGTATAGCTATAGTAGGGTACCGATTTCAGCTAAAATCGTTTCAGTAAAAGCAATTCACCTACTTCTTTAATAGTTCAACTCTATACTTTGTATTAATAATATTATATATTTAAGTAATCAGTTTGATGTACTGTGTTATTATACTATTAAAAATTATATTTTATAAAACCCCAAATTATCTCGGCCGTATAGATTGACACAAACTTAATAGAAAACCTAAACGCGTAACCTTTCCAAGCTATGAAACTTAACAACCTGAATGATTTGCTTCTTCACGAATTACAAGATATTTACAGTGCAGAACACCAGATTACGAAAGCACTGCCAAAGATGATCGAAGCAACGTCATCAACCAAACTAAAAGCCGCTTTTAAAGACCACCTTCAAATGACAGAAAAGCAGATCGAAAGACTGGAATCTGTGTTTGAAATGATGGGCGAAAAAGCAAAAGCTGAGAAATGCAAAGCGATGGAAGGCATCATTAAAGAAGCAGAATCTATGATGAGCGAGAAAGCTGATAAAAGCGTAATGGATGCTGCCCTTATTGCCAGCGCACAGCGCGTGGAGCATTACGAGATCGCTGCTTACGGTACTGTTTGCACTTATGCCAAGCAACTTGGTTTAAATGATGTAGCCGAGCAATTGCATATCACACTTAACGAAGAAAAAGAAACTGATCTGCTACTTACTGAGATTGCAGAAAATACAGTAAACAAAAAAGCTGAGTAAGTATAACTTACTCCCTACGAAACCTAGAAAGCTCTGTACATTCGCCTGGCTTCCCCAAGCAGGTCAGAAAGTGACAGAGCTTTTTCGTGTTTTATACTTTGCATAAAAAATCCCGGCTTATAGGTTAAGCCGGGATTTTTTATGGTTTATACTTTTATACTTACTATTTCAGCATATCATCTATAGTAACAGTAGACACGGCATGGTAATTTGGCCGGGCCTTGGCGTAAATGGCTAAGGCTTTCTTTTTACCTTCAGGCGTTTGCAGCAGTGCTTTGTAAAGGGGAATCAGGAATTTGCGGCGGCCCACATTTACCAGGAACGTTTCCAGGGCTTTGTCGGCTTTGGTATACTTGTTATTAATGGTATGTAACAGCCAGGCCGCTAAAACTTCAGAGTTGCCGGAGTTTGTAAAGCCAAATGCTGTATCCAGGTCCGTTAACTGTTGCGGCGTCATTTTAGCTGGAAGCAAGCGTATAAAGTGCAGCCATTCGTGGCTCGACCAGTCTTTTGTATCTAGTTGTTTGGCAGGCGTTCCGTTTGCCCAGGAAGTATAAGTAGCAGCTACGGCAGCAAAACGGGTTGATTCCGGCTTCTGCACATCAGCAGGCAAGCCCGGCGAAAACACCCATCCTTCAATATTGATTTTTTCTGCCAATTCCTCATCGCCCTTAATTAACTCTGTTCTCAGGAAATCAAGGAAAAGATCTGTGTTAGTGCTTTTAAAAGCGAAGGTGTTAAAGTATTTGTTTACAAACTGATCGAACTTTTCACGGCCCACGGCACGCTCAATGTTCTGCAGAAAAGCGTTTCCTTTTTCGTAGGCAATGTCCGTCAGGCCTTCATCCGGGTCTCGTCCTTCCAGGTCCAGTTTCAGGCGGGTGTCTTCGTTTTGCCTGCCAATATCATCTAGGGTATGCTGTAGATCCTGGTATCCAAGTACGTTTAGCATGGCTGCATACTCTTTGCCGTAGATTTCTTCCATGATGCGGCGCTCAAAGTATACTGTAAAGCCTTCGTTCAGCCAGAAATCGTTCCAGGTTGCGTTTGTTACCAGGTTGCCGCTCCAACTATGGGCCAGTTCGTGCGCAATCAGGCTGGTAAGCGATCTGTCTTTGGCCAGTACGGTTGGCGTTACAAAGGTCAGGCGCGGGTTTTCCATCCCACCAAACGGGAAGGATGGAGGCAACACCAGCAAATCGTAACGATCCCATCTATACTTGCCATAGATCTTTTCGGCGGCCACCAGCATTTTATCCATCTCAGCAAACTCGTAAGCGGCAGCTTCAATAGTAGCCGGCTCGGCATAAATACCCGTCTGCGGGCCAACTTTACTAAATACTAAATCACCCACCGAGAGCGCCATCAGGTAAGACGGAATAGGCTGCTTCATCTCAAAAGTATAAACTCCTGAACTGTTTTTCTCTTGCGGGTTGCTGGCGCTCATTACGGCAAGCAGTTCTTTGGGCACTTTTACGGTGGCGTTGTAGGTAATCCGGATGCCGGGGCTATCCTGGATCGGAATCCAGGTGCGGGCCAGGATGGCTTGTGATTGCGTGAACAGGAACGGGTATTTTTTGCCGGCAGTCTGCTGCGGGTTCAGCCATTGCAGGGCAGCGGCATCAGCAGACGTTTTATACTGGATGGTTACTGTACGTGTATCAGGCTTAATGTTTACTGTTAAAGGCTGGCCTAAAAAAGTGTTGTTTTCACCTAAAGTAAAAGTTGTCTCTTCTTTGTTATCGCCTAAGTATACTTTCTCGATCTGCAAGCCGCGTACATCAAACACGATCTCATTCGTCTTGGTCAGGTTATCGATCAGGTAAGAGGCAGTGCCTGAAATAGTTTTTGAATTAAAATCAACGGCAATATCCAGGTCCAGGTGTTTGGCTACAGCTTCGGCGGGCCGGGCGTAACTGTGCACATCTGCGGAGGCCGTTTCCAGTGCTTTTTGTTCGGTTGTCATAGTTTCTGAGGTCGAGGTTTTCGTATTGGTTTTAGTAGCGCAGGAGGCCAGTTGCAGGCTTCCGGCCATACTGATGCCCAGTAAGCAACGGTGGTATAGTTTCATAGGTTTTCTGGAATATAAATGGTGTAAGTTAGCTATTTAAGCTGAACCAGAAAAAATCATTCCAAAGGTGCTGCAAAGAGACAGGAGGTATACTTCTCAACAACTGTAAGCAACCCGGCCTGATGTTGAAACACAAATTAATTTCTGAATTCAGGCAACTCTAATTAGGGATAACATTTTACGCTTTATTGTAGTACATAAAGCAGAGATGCCCAAATCTAGCTGACAAGCTGATTTCAATATTAAAAAACTAAGAATCTATTATTTGATTCAAAGACTTTGTACCTGTTGCCTGTATGCAAGTATAGTGCAGCGCCTAAACTTTCGCTATTATATGAACCCTTCATTTTTAAAATACTCCTTCGGGTTGCTGATACCCGTTGCCCTTAGCTTATCGATCAGTGGTTGCAGTAATAAATCAGACTCTGATGAGAAAGGCCTATTTACTAAAGCTGATGAAAAAGAGGTAAAAACAGACAGTCTTTATATCTTAAACTACATAAGCCAGGTTCCTGACTTCAAAAAACAGAAAGAACTCATGTACCTGTTTTACGGAGACCGGGATTACAAACTTGCCTGGTTCAGAGGTGATAACCTGGTGCCGGAAGCAGATAAGTTCTTGGAAGCTGTGAACAATGCCTCCAAAGAAGGACTTGATCCTAAACAGTATAAACTTGTTGACTTTCCGACATTAATTAAACAGTATGAAGAGGCGGACGATTCTGTTAAAATTGAACTTCAGAAAAAGATTGATGTTGGCTTAACCGCTTCCTACTTTCATTATGCTTCCGATTTTTATACCGGCCGTGTAGACCCGAAAGCGGATAATACCATAACATGGGATGTTAAAAAGAATAAGATAAAACTTCATAAAGCCCTGCAAACAATTTTGCGCGAGCGTGAAAGTACCTACCCGTATTATGAGTTTGAGGCCCTGCATGCCGGTTACAGCAAACTGCGCGATAAACTGAAGGAGTATCGTACGCTGGAGCAAAAAGGCGGCTGGCAGAAAGTGGAGTTGGGTAACTTAAAATCGATTAAAAAAGGAGATACCACCCAGGTGGTGCTGGCCTTACGCAAGCGCTTAGACCCTTTTGGCAAGCTTAATGTAAACGACCCTAAAATGCGCCTGTATGATGCCCAGTTAGAAACGCAGGTGAAGAAATTTCAGGCCCTGCATGGTCTGGATACGGACGGCGTTGTAGGCGGTCATACGTTAAAAACCATGAACATTCCGGTTAGCGAGCGCATCCAGCAAATCATGATCAATATGGAACGCTGGCGCTGGATACCGAAACGGATGGTACCTAAAAGCCTGGACCAACGGTATATCTGGGTGAACATTCCGGAATATAAATTATACATTTACGAAGACGAGGATGGCGAGCCGGATGCGGAGCGTGCCTACAAAAAAGTGATGGAGATGCGGGTGATTGTGGGGAAGACCATGAACTCGACACCGATCTTTAGTGATAAGCTGGAGTATGTGGTATTAGCGCCTTACTGGAACGTTCCAAACAGCATTGTTGAAAAGGAAATAAAGCCTAAAATGCTGAACAACCCCGGCTGGCTGGCCAACAACAACATGGAGATTGTTACGAAAGAGAAAGAACCAAAGCCTATTTCAGAATCTTCCATTGATTGGGCTGGCGTAACAGAGAAAAACTTCCCGTATATGGTGCGTGAAAAGCCAGGACCTAAAAACTCGCTGGGCTCCATTAAATTCCTGTTCCCGAATGAGTATGCCGTTTACCTGCACGATACACCTGCGGATGCGCTGTTTGCACAGACTGAGCGTAACTTCAGCCATGGCTGTGTACGCGTAGAGAAGCCCGTAGAGCTTGCCAAATACCTCTTAAAAGGTATGAATGAGTGGGACGAGAGCAGCATCAGAGAAACCATGAATGGTGGGGAAGAAAAATGGATCACGCTGCCTAAGCAAGTACAGGTTTACCTGGTATACTTTACAAGCTGGGTGGATGAGAATGGTGATATCCATTTCCGGGAAGACCTGTATAAGCATGACAAAAAACTGGAGCAGGAATATTTCGGCTAAGACCAGATGCAGTAAAAGTTATTCAAAACTAAATAAAAGCAATGTTGAGAAAGACATTTAAGCTTACAAGCGCAGCAAGTATGATTATACTTGCTGCTTTGGTTTCGTGTGGTTCTGAAAAAGAAATAAACCAAACAGCAGAACTCAAACCTGAAGTGGATTCCACGTCATTGGCAGGCACGCTTAAACAGTTACAGCAGGACGATTCTGTAAAAGCAGTATTGCCTGCACCAACAAAGGAGGCTCTAATGGTATATGCCAGAGGAAACACGCTGCAGGATATTAGCTTTGATAAAGATACTATTCGCTTTAAGGCTGGTTCCGATGCCATCATAACCCTGGTAAACGAAGGCCTGGATATGCCTATGATCCATAACCTGGTGATCACGAAAAAAGGGATGGCTAAAGCTGTGGCGCTGGCAGGTGCTAAGATTGGCTCACCAGGTAACTACATACCAAAAGACTCAGCTGTTATTGCTGCTTCTCCATTAGCATTACCGGGCCAGCGGGTAAAGCTGGAGTTCAAGGTACCAGATAAAAAAGGGCAGTACGACTTTGTTTGCACGTACCCCGAACACTATCAGAAAATGCACGGCATGATGCTGGTAGAATAGTTAAGCCCTTATACTGTAAACAGTTCCTGAAGCTGGCCGGTGCACTACAAATGTACAGGTCAGCTTTTTTATATGCCTATACTTTTGAGTTCGAATTAATACGCCGGAACTACTTTATACTTTCAATTTTAGCCTTGACATCGCTTAAAACACATCATAAAGCAGAAAGTATGCTAAAAGAGCAGGTTCATCTGCCACTTCAACAACGTGTGATAAAGCGCTTAAACGTAGTATTTTACCCTTTTGTGGATAACTCGAGTTATCCACAAAAGGGTAATGTAGCAATGACACAATGTCAGTTAGTGATTTGTGCTCTTTTCAATGTCGAAGATTAGCAGTTATAAAATGTACCCTTGTAACATCAAAAATGCTGATTTGTAACAGGTTAGGATTAATGCAAAGTCGAGTTTACAAATGTATATACATTTGTAAACTATCATAAATTGCTTTTGTTTTAAATTGTAACTTATTGTTTTGCTGTAACTTATATCTAAAGTATGAAATAATATATTTAGTTACAATTGTAAATAGGTAAATTATTGTTTGAAATAAAATTTTACTGTTTACATTTGTTATACATTTGTAAACAATAACTATGGTAGAGAGAATCAGGGAATTAATTACATATAAAAACCTGAGTGCTTCGCAGTTTGCGGATGGCATCGAAATTCCGAGGGCAGTGCTAAGCCATATTATGAGCGGACGCAACAAGCCCAGCCTGGAAGTGATCACGAAAATCCTGCAGGAGCACGATGACATTAGCCTGGAATGGTTGCTGTTAGGCAAAGGGCAGATGCTGAAGAAACTGAATGAGCAGAAGCCTGCAAAAGCTACTCGGGAAGAGGAGTCCAAATCAGAAGCTAAACCCTCTGAGCAGAAGCAACCGCCACAGGAGCAATTCCTGGTTTCCGAATTACTCGCGCAACCTCAAACTGACAGGCAGATCGAAAAGATCATCATCTTCTACAGCGATAAAAAATTCACAGCCTATACACCTGATTAGGAATTAAAAAGTATAAAAGTGCAGATGCTTCAGCGGAAGTCACTGCATTTACTATTGATACTTTTAAACAGCCCTGAACCCGCTATTACAACTTAACTGAAATCTCAGATTTATACTTCACCAGCGCTTGATTGATAAGTATCAGCCTGGGAAATGATCATTGTCATCTTTTGCCGTTGCGGCGGTCTCTACCTTTGTTTTGTACTTATAAAGGAAAATTGAGATGGAAGCCGCACTCCAAACCAATGTTCAGACATGCTACCATTGCGGGGATACCTGCGAGAAAGAGCCCATACTTGCGCACGACAAAGCTTTCTGCTGCGACGGGTGCAAAACTGTTTATGAACTACTAGACGAAAATAACCTCTGCACATACTATAACCTGGAGCAAAATCCGGGCATATCAGGTAAGGAGGCCCTGAACGAATCCCGTTTTGCTTACCTGGATGATGCCGGCGTAGAAGCGCAGCTGGTAAGTTTCAGGAACGACGCTATCTGCAAGCTTACTTTTTATGTGCCCCAGATGCACTGCAGCTCATGTATCTGGCTACTCGAAAACCTCTTTAAACTCAATCCGGGCATTTCCGAATCAACTGTTAACTTCCTGCGAAAGGAGATTTCCTTAACCTACCTGCACGGGCAAACTTCACTCCGTGAGGTAGTAGCTCTGCTGGCCCGTATCGGCTACGAGCCGGAGATAACCCTTGCCGATACGGATGGTAAAAAAACAACCAAACCAAACCGTGAGATCATCTACAAACTAGGCATTGCGGCCTTTTGCTTTGGAAACGTAATGTTACTGGCCTTCCCGGATTACTTTTCGGTGGCCAACAGCCTGCAGCGTACATTCGGGTCGTTTTTTGGTTACCTGAGCCTGATATTGTCGTTGCCTGTTCTGATTTACAGTGCGAGAGGATTCTTTATAACAGCCTACGAAGGCATAAAGCAACGCATGGTAAACATCGATCTGCCGATTGCAATGGGTCTTCAGGCGCTTTTCTTTGTAAGCCTTTACCAGATCGTTACCGAAACCGGCCCGGGCTACCTGGACTCTTTTACGGGGCTCGTGTTCTTTATGCTGATTGGCAAGTACTTTCAGCAACGCACCTACGATACACTTTCTTTCGACCGTGATTATACTTCCTATTTTCCGGTATCTGTTACCTTACTCAAAGAGAACGGGGAAGAGGAAGCTGTTGCTGTACGTAATCTTGAAGTAGGTAACCGTATTCGTATTAGAAATCAGGAGCTTATACCTGCAGATGCCATCCTGCTGAGAGGCACGGCTATGATCGACTACAGCTTCGTTTCCGGCGAATCGGAACCGGTAGAAAAAGTGACCGGCGAAGTGATCTACGCAGGCGGCAGGCAGGTAGGCGAAAGTATAGAACTGGAAGTGGTGAAGGCAGTTTCGCAGGGATATTTAACGCAACTCTGGAATAACACCATCTTCTCCAAAAATGAAAGCCAGAGCGTAGGTACATATGCGAACATCGCGGGCAAATGGTTTATCATCGTGACGCTTATAGTTGCAGCAGGCTCACTTATTTACTGGGTTCCGCGCGATACGGATATGGCGGTGAAAGCTTTTGTATCCGTGTTGATTATTGCCTGCCCGTGTGCCTTGTCGCTGGCAACGCCTTTTGTGCATGGCCACACCGTGCGCGTATTCGGCCGAAACAAGTTTTATCTCAAAAATACATCTGTCGTCGAAACACTGGCCAAAATAGATACTGTTGTTTTTGATAAGACCGGTACTCTAACCGAGCCAAGCGCTGCTGAAGTTTCTTATGTGGGTAAAACGCTGACGCCGGAGCAGGAGCAAAGTATAAAATCTGTTTTAAGCCACTCCACACACCCGCTCAGCCAGCGCATCTTCCAGAGTATAAACAGTGATATAAAATCTGTCGAAAACTTTAAAGAGTTTGCCGGAAAAGGCATAACAGGGGAAGTTGACAACCATGTTTTACTGATTGGTTCTGCCTCTTTTACTGGTATTAAGCCTGTTGGAGATAAAGCGTTACTTAATACCACTGTGTATGTGACCATGGATGGTGTGCTGCTTGGTTATTACACATTCTTTAATGTATACCGCAGCGGTCTGAAACAGATTTTATGTGAACTGGACGACCGAAAGCTGGCCGTGCTCTCCGGGGATAACAGCCATGAAGAAGCCCGCCTGGTGGAGTTGCTCGGTGAGCATGCGGCCCTAAATTTTAACCAGAGCCCTGTACAGAAGCTGGAGTATGTGGAGCAGCTTAAAAACCAGCATCACCAGGTAATGATGGTAGGCGATGGCCTGAACGATGCCGGTGCGTTGCGCCAAAGCGATGTAGGCGTTGCCCTGACGAACAGTATTACAAATTTCTCGCCTTCCTGCGATGCGATCTTGGATGCGACCTCATTTGATAAGCTGGGCCTGTTCCTGCGGTTCTCTAAAACTACCATGCGTATCATACTGGCCACCTTTGCGGTATCGCTGGTGTATAATGTGGTGGGCTTAACGCTTGCCGTACAGGGGCTTTTCTCACCAATCGTTTCCGCTATCCTGATGCCGATCAGCTCGCTCAGTGTCATCATTTTCGCAACACTTTCTGTTAAAATAGCCGCCAAACGCGCCGGTCTATAAATTCATACTATAACATTCTACTTCCATGGTAATAATATTTTTAATGATCGCGGTAAGTGTAACGGTAGCAGGCTGTTTTCTGGGTGCTTTCCTATGGGCTGTTCGGTCCGGCCAATACGACGACGATTACACACCGGCCATCCGGATGCTCTTTGATAATGAAGCCGTTACAGATAAAAAAGAAAAGCCCGCAGAACCTGCCAGCTAGCCGGATTCAGAAAGTTTGAACTCTAAATATAGCCTCGCTGATATCTATCATTTCTGAAACTGACTTTGGTCATCTTTTACGCGGCTGTACTTTTTCAATTTTGCAGAGCTGAATTGATAAAACAAATCGCAACACAACACATCAAACAAATACATCATAATCAAATGGAGGACACCGCACATGTCAACTAATGTAGCCGAAATCGTAGAAAGAGATCCCGACCAGGTCCGACCAAAGACCCTGGGAAAAGGGAGCGCCGAAACATTCTTTTATGATAATAAGATTGTTCGGGATTTTGGAATAGCCACTGTATTCTGGGGAATAGCCGGTATGCTGATAGGCGTAATCATCGCTTTCCAGCTGGCAAACCCGGATGTGAACATGGGTAACCAGTACACCACATTTGGCCGCGTTAGGCCACTGCACACCAATGCCGTTATCTTTGCTTTTGTGGGCAATGCCATCTTTATGGGGGTTTATTACTCGTTGCAGCGCCTCTGCAAAGCCCGCATGTATAATGATATACTCAGTAAAGTACACTTCTGGGGCTGGCAGTTAATTATTGTAGCAGCAGTTATTACCCTTCCGCTAGGTATCACCACATCAAAAGAGTACGCAGAGCTGGAGTGGCCGATTGATATTGCTATTACACTGATCTGGGTTGTTTTTGGCTGGAACATGTTTGGTACTATTGCCAAGCGCCGCGAAAAACACATGTACGTAGCCATCTGGTTCTACATCGCTACCTTCCTGACGGTGGCAGTGCTGCATATTGTAAACTCTTACGAGATTCCGGTTAACTTCTTAAAAAGCTATTCTGGTTACGCCGGCGTACAGGATGCCCTGGTACAGTGGTGGTATGGCCATAATGCGGTAGCGTTCTTCTTAACAACCCCGTTCCTGGGCCTGATGTACTACTTCCTGCCAAAGGCTGCTAACCGTCCGGTTTACTCTTACAGATTATCTATTATCCACTTCTGGTCCCTGATCTTTATTTACATCTGGGCCGGTCCGCACCACTTACTTTATACTTCCTTGCCTGACTGGGCACAATCACTGGGTGTTGCTTTCTCTATCATGCTGATTGCTCCGAGCTGGGGTGGTATGATCAACGGCTTGCTTACACTGCGTGGCTCATGGGATAAAGTACGCGAAGAACCGGTACTGAAGTTCATGGTAGTAGCAATCACGGCTTACGGTATGGCTACGTTCGAAGGCCCGATGCTGTCTTTGAAAAACGTAAACGCTATTGCCCACTTTACAGACTGGATCGTAGCACACGTACACGTAGGTGCACTTGGCTGGAACGGCTTCCTTACTTTTGCGATGCTGTACTGGTTGTTCCCACGCCTGTATAAAACAAAACTACACTCTACGAAACTGGCTAATGCGCACTTTTGGTTAGGCACATTGGGTATCCTTTTCTATGCTATCCCAATGTACTGGGCTGGTTTTACCCAAGGCTTAATGTGGAAACAGTTTACCGCAGAAGGTATGTTGCAATACCCTAACTTCCTGGAAACTGTACTTTCTATTGTGCCGATGTACTACATGCGTGGTATTGGTGGTATCTTCTACCTGGCTGGCGTGTTCCTGATGGTATATAACCTATACAAAACGGCGAAAGCTGGCCAACTGGAAAAAGACGAAAGAGTAGAGGCACCTGCCATGGTAACAGCCCAAAGTCACAACGCTGGCCACTGGCACTCCTGGATCGAAAAACGCCCGATGCAAATGGCTATCTGGGCAACCGTTGCGATACTGATCGGTGGACTGGTAGAGTTTATTCCTGCCTTCGTTATCAAATCTAACGTGCCGACCATCGCCAGCGTGAAGCCTTATACTTCGCTGGAGCTACAGGGCCGTGACTTGTACATCAAAGAGGGTTGTGTGAACTGCCACACCCAAATGGTTCGTCCGTTCAGGTCTGAGACAGAACGCTACGGCGAGTACTCTAAAGCAGGTGAGTTCGTGTATGACCACAACTTCCTGTGGGGATCTAAGCGTACCGGTCCGGATTTGCACCGCATCGGAGGCAAGTACCCGCATAGCTGGCACTACCACCACATGATGGACCCAACCTCCATGTCGCCGGGCTCTATTATGCCAGCCTACCCTTGGTTGTTTGAGCAGGAAGTGGACATGAGCACAACAGAAGATAAACTGAAAGTGCTGAAGCAACTGGGTGTGCCTTACGAGGATGATTACATTGCCAATGCCAACCAGGAACTGATGAAACAGGCCGAAGGGGTAGCTGCAGACTTAGCCAAGCAAGGCATCGAAGTAGCACCAGACAAAGAGATCGTAGCCCTGATCGCTTACCTGCAACGCCTGGGAACCGACATTAAAGTAAAGACTGAAGAATAATTAACCTGACAAAGGACTATTTGACGATAGACAATCTAGCTGAACTCTTTTGTCAAATAGTCCGGAAGTCAAAAAATCAAGATAAAATGTATAAGAACGTTTTACAAGCCATAGACGGCATCGAAATATATCCTTTGATCTCGTTTGGCATCTTTTTCCTGTTCTTCCTGGGGCTGCTGGTATATGTATTTGTGCTGAACAAAAGCTATGTGGAAGAAATGAGCGCCTTCGCCTGCGAAGACAGCGACAACTTAGATACCCATACTTCAGGAGGAAAATAACCATGGACCTAACTTTTAAAAGTATCAGGAAAGCTGGCTTTGTGCTGCTGGCCGGCCTGCTTCTGGCGGGCACAACACAGGCGCAGGATACAGTAGAAGGCAAAAAAATATTTGAAGGCAACTGCCAGGCATGCCATAGTATAGATGCCGATGTAGTAGGGCCTGCCCTGAAGGATGCGCACAAACGCCGCGGAGATGCCTGGTTGGTAAGCTTTATCAAGAACTCCCAGGAAATGGTTCAGGCAGGCGATAAAGATGCTGTGGTCGTGTACGAAAAGTTCGGTAAAGTACCGATGCCGGCCTTCGGGGGCTCACTTTCAGAAGCTGATATCAACAATGTAATTGCTTATATCAAAGAAGCAAGTGATAAGCCAGCTGTAGCCGAAGTTCCGGCAACTACGCCAACTGATGCAAAAGCTGTTGTTGCTGGCGCAGAAGCCGAAGTCGCTTTTATGGATCTGCCGCCGGTATTGCTGCTCACCTTCGTGCTTGCTGCGATCATCATACTGCTGACCATGGCTGTGTTGTTTATGCTGTTCCGGTTATTTGTGCCGATGCTGGGCGATTCGATCCATGACGAGGATTTCCGCAACTCGCTTGCTGGGCGAATGGTATTCCTGATGCGCGGCGACGTGACGCTGGTAACGGGCAAAGCTAAAAACGAAATTCACTCACAACACGATTTTGACGGCATCCAGGAGTATGATAACGACCTGCCGCCTTGGTGGAAGACGATGTTTTATGTTACTATTGTGTTTGCTATAGGGTACATGCTGCATTACCATGTGTTTATGAGCGGACCGTTGCAGGCAGAAGAGTATGAAATGGAAATGCAGGAAGCCGCGCTGTTTGCTTCTAAAACAGAAGATGATCCGAATGCCGTAACAGATTACAAGCCGCTTACGGATGCAGTTGCACTAGAGTCCGGCAAATCGATTTATGCTGCAAACTGCGCCGCCTGCCACGGTACAGAAGGGCAGGGCACCGTTGGCCCTAACCTGACAGACGAATACTGGTTACACGGTGGCGAAGTGAATGAAATTTTCAAGACAGTTAAATTTGGTGTGCCGGCAAAAGGTATGGTGCCATGGCAAGGCAAGTTATCCAAAGACCAGATGCTGGAAGTATCCAGTTACATTTTATCTCTGAAGGGCTCTAACCCGGCCAATGCAAAAGAGCCGCAGGGCGAAAAAGAATAAGTATACAGTTTAGTTTTTCCTGGAAAGCCGGAGGTGAAGTATAAGCACCTCCGGCTTTTTTTTGTTTTGGCCAGCTTTAACGGTTTATTATTGATGATGATCACCTGTATAAATGACAGGGGTCATCTTTTTAGAAGGCCGGATTCCGGAATTTTGTAAGGCAGATTATACTTCGGTATCGGGTCTGATTTTTATACTTTTAACTAACAGGCAGGAATAAAATCCGCACAGCTTATCACTGCCATGGCAACTAAAACAAAACCAACCGACGAGTTTCGGGATCACATTTCAACAGTAGACGAACAGGGGAAACGCGTATGGGTTTACCCGAAAAAGCCGAAAGGCAAATTATATAACTACCGCAAATACGTTAGCTACCTGTTTCTGGCACTGCTAGCTATTGGGCCGTTCATTAAGATAAATGGCCTGCCGCTGCTCATGCTGAACATTGTCGAGCGTAAGTTCGTGATTTTTGGTGTGCTGTTCTGGCCGCAGGACTTTTTTATACTTGTGCTGGCCTTTCTGGCGTTGGTCGTCTTTATCATACTTTTTACGATCGTGTACGGCCGCCTTTTTTGCGGTTGGATCTGTCCGCAGACCATTTTTCTTGAAATGGTTTTCAGGCGCATTGAGTATGCTATAGAAGGCGATTATACAAAGCAGAAGGCACTCAACAAAATGCCATGGAACACAGAGAAGATTCTGAAAAAAGGAAGCAAGACACTCGTATTTCTGCTGATCTCGTTTCTGATTTCCAATATTTTCCTGGCCTACATCATCGGCATAGACGAATTACAGAAGATTGTGGTTGAAGGCCCGCTCGTACATGCGGCAGGTTTTGCTTCGCTTATCGGTTTTACAGGCGTATTCTACTGGGTTTTTGCCAGTTTCCGGGAGCAGGTTTGTACTATTGTTTGCCCGTATGGCCGCTTACAGGGCGTTATGCTCGACAAGAAAAGTTTAGTGGTTGCCTATGATTATGTAAGAGGAGAGCCACGGGGCAAACTGCGCAAAAACCAGGAGCGCACGGAAGGCGATTGCATTGACTGTAACCAGTGTGTGCAGGTTTGCCCGACCGGTATCGATATCCGGAACGGTGCCCAGCAACTGGAATGTATAAATTGTACCGCCTGCATCGATGCCTGCAACGACATTATGCGCATGATCGATAAGCCGGAAGGCCTGATCCGGTTTGAGTCTGAAGAAGGAATTGCAGAAGGAAAAAAATGGAAGTTCCTGACAACGCGTGTGATGGGCTATACCACCGTTTTGGCCATATTGCTGGCAGCACTGTCTGTTTTACTTGTTTTGCGTGATGAGGCCGAAGCAACTATTCTGCGTACGCCGGGACAACTCTATCAGAAAACGGCGGACGGTAACATCAAGAACCTGTACAACATTTCCATCATCAACAAAACCAACCATACCATGCCGCTGCGCCTGAAGCTGATGGATAAGGAAGGAAATATTACAATGGTAGGCAGAGAGCTCATACTTCCGGCACAGGGCATTGTAGAAGGCGTTTTCTTCGCTGAAATTCCACAAGTTCAATTAAAAAGTATGAACGCAGAGGTGAAAATAGGCATATATGCCGGCGATGAGCTGATCACAACAGAAAATACCAAGTTTCTGGCTCCGGCAAATTAATACAGACTTATTTAAAGATTACGAAAATGACGACTGATAAAAAAAGCACGTTTATACTTTGGCCTTATGCGATTGTGGTAGCCATGATTCTGTTCATGGGCTACATCGCGATGTTTGTTTACAAAGCCATGAACCAGGATGTGGATCTGGTCAGCAAAGATTACTACGAGCAGGAAATCAAATACCAGGATCATATTGACAAGATGGGAAGAACCCAGGCTGCCGGAGGAGTAGCGATAACCTACAAACCGGAGGCGAAGGCGATACTTCTGCAGCTACCTGCAAGCTTTGAAGGCAAAAGTGTAAATGGTAACATTACATTGTTCCGCCCGTCCGATGACAAACTGGACCACCAACTACCTTTACAACTGGGCCGCGACAGAAGCCAGCTGGTAGAAACGAAGGAACTGCAAACCGGCATGTGGGAAGTTCGCATCGATTTCACCGCAGATGAGGAGACATATTACACAAAGCAAACTATTCAGGTTAAGTAGACCATGATCTGGGCCGGGTTTTTATTTGGATTGATCGGTAGCCTTCATTGTGTTGGGATGTGCGGCCCCATCGCGATGGCGCTACCCTTTGGCGGGAGCAGCGGCTGGCAGTACTATGCCGGTCGCCTCCTGTACAATGGCGGCAGAATTGTAACGTATACGCTGCTGGGTGCACTGGCCGGCGCTTTTGGAGAATCGCTGCAACTGGCCGGTCTACAGCAAACGGTGTCTATCGTGTCAGGGATACTTATACTTCTACTGCTGGTTTTACCAAACGTAGTTAAAGGGAAAGCAGCCAGTGTTTTAGGAACTGATAAGCTGATGAATTGGGTACGGCAGAAACTGGGTTATTTCTTTGGCAAAAAATCTTTCGGAAGTTTATTTATGGTCGGCCTCCTGAACGGCCTGCTGCCCTGCGGATTTGTTTACATTGCCTTAGCCGGTGCCATCAGTGCACCGGGTATAGCCGGTGCGATGGGGTACATGGCCTTGTTCGGGTTAGGTACATTTCCGTTGATGTTCCTGGTATCACTATCCGGGAAGCTAATCACATTTAAAGTGCGCCATACGCTGAACCGCCTGGTGCCTTACGTGGGTATGGTGCTGGCCATACTTTTTATTTTCCGGGGGCTGGGACTGGGTATTCCTTACATAAGCCCTAAAGTAATACACACAGCTCACCATACGACGGAAATTACCTGCTGCACCAAGCCACAATAGGTTAACTCTTTTTTTAACCTGTTAAGTTAATTTTTTGCAAAGCCGTTACAAGTACAAGTTACCGTTCTGTCTCCTGAAAACATTTAAGATAAACTAAACCAGCCAGGTACGAGTAGTAAGTATAAATCAGCTTACTATACATGAATAAAATTCTGGCCAGGTTCGGTTTTCTTTACCAGTATATTGTTAGCAGCATCGGCTTTCTGCCTACTGTAATTTCTGTCTTCTTTTCCTTGCTGGCATTTTTCCTGCTCTACCTGGAGCGGCACGGCCTTAGCGAGCGGCTTCTGGATAACCTGCCTTTTATGATCATAACCCGGGGCAGCACAGCCAATATGATCCTGAGTACTATTAGCACCGGTATTATTTCGCTTACAGTTTTCAGCTTTTCGATGCTGATGATTGTGCTGAGCCAGGCAACTGCAAATTTTACGCCCCGCGTTATACCCGGCATCATTACCCGGAAATCAAACCAGGTGGTACTGGGCCTGTACTTAGGCACGCTTATTTACACGTTGATCATCATGGTAAATATTCGCTCAGAGTCTTACAGTGAGTCCTTACCTGGTTTTGCTATTTTCCTGGCTATGTGTCTGGCCATTGTATGCCTGGCTTTTTTCGTTTACTTCATTCAGGGAATCTCGCAAAACATTCAGATAGAAACCCTGATGGAGGATATTTATGAGCAGGCAGCCGCTAGTCTGAAAAGAGAAATAGAAGAGGATACGAAAGCGCAGTTGGAGACTATAGTTGCTCATGGAACCTGGTATCCGATACTTAGTCCTCAGACGGGCTATCTGCAAAGTATAGATACGCAGGCAGTGACTAGACTTTGCCGAAAGCATAACCTGGTATTGGACTTTGTTCAGCCTCTCGGCAATTTTGTATTGCAGGGAGTGCCGTTTGCACGTGTAAACAGACCACTACCTGATTCTGTAGCATGGGTGAAGGAGCTACAGGCACATTTGAATTTTTATCGCGAAGAAAGATCAGACCTTAATTATTTTTTCGGGATAAAGCATTTAACCGAAAGTGCTTCCAAAGCCCTGAGTCCGGGCATTAATGATCCGGGTACAGCCAAAAAAGCCATCGATTATTTGTCTGCATTACTGGCTTTGCGCATGCAGCTAACCGATGAGAAAGTTATATGCGATGAAAACGGGGAAGCAAGGCTGCGTTTTGCAAAAGACAAATTCGATGAGATACTGCACCAGACGCTGGCCCCCATCCGCTTGTACGGAAAATCGAGTAGTACTATTGTGGTGCAATTGCTCCAGTTGATGCGAAGCCTTTTATACCAGGTAGAGGCCTACCCACATTTACTTCCTGTTTTGCAACGCCAGGCCATGCTTATCCTTTTTGATGCTGACCAGGAAGTCTGCAACCCGGGCGATAGAGAAAAAATAAACGAATCGGTAAAAACATTAAATCAACTGGAAGTTTTGCCCGAGCCTTTACCACATCTTAAAGCTCCTTCTTTAATTTTAGCGTAACTTCAGGCAAAGCTATCGTTACGTTTCAGTTTAACCGTATACTCGCAGGTATAGGGTAAAACCCGGTTTCAGTTTAAAGCTTAGAAAATTACAAGGATGAGCAAAAAGCTTAAACAAAAAATTTATACGGTCATTTTTGAAGCTGAAACGCCCTCGGGCCGGAACTTCGATATTGTTTTGCTTGTCCTCATCCTGTTAAGCGTCCTGAACGTTTCGCTTGAAAGTATGCCCAGCCTGAATGCAGCATATTATAGCTGGTTCCGGGTTGCCGAGTGGGTATTTACTATCATCTTCACAGTAGAGTATTTACTTCGCATTTACAGTACACCACGCCCGCTTCGCTATATTTTTTCTTTTTTCGGGATTGTTGATCTGCTATCCATACTTCCCAGTTACCTGAGCCTGCTTATAACAGGAACTCAATTCTTGCTGATCATCCGGATTTTAAGATTATTACGCGCTGCACGCATTTTTAAGCTGACCCGTTTTATAAACGAAGGGCAGGTGCTTACCAAAGCATTAAAGGCAAGCGTGGCTAAAATTCTCGTTTTTTTAGGAGCAGTTATTACCGTGATTGTAATTGTAGGGTCGCTAATGTACATTATCGAGGGCCCTGAAAGCGGTTTTACAAGTATACCGATCAGTATTTACTGGGCCATCGTTACGCTAACAACAGTCGGGTATGGTGATATTGCACCGGTTACTCCACTGGGTCAGATATTGGCAAGTATGGTTATGATCATGGGCTATGGCATAATAGCTGTGCCAACAGGAATCGTTTCAGTGGAACTTGCAAGGTCTGAAAAAAATGCTGCCAATACGCGCATGTGCCCTAATTGCCACCAGGAAGGCCATTTGCCGGAAGCATACTTCTGTTTTAACTGCGGTTACAGAATCACTCCTGAACAACAGCTATAATAAAAAGGCCTGCTTTATTTAAACAGGCCCTTTCATATGTTAATAAACTTATAGCTAATGTATTACAAGATCAGATTTAAACTCATCGATGATCCTGTTCAATACATCGTCCATAACAGCAATATTTTCTTTAATAGACGCGAACTGATGGTTCTCTTTGGCATCCGTTTCTATTTGCCGTACCACCGCTTTTAACTTTTCGATCCGCATGGTATCAATGGTTGATTTCAGTTTGTGCGCGGCTGCGCTTACGCCTGTCCAGTCTTGTTCCATACTTTTCTGGCGCATATCTGCCATGGTCAGGGGCACAGTCTCCACAAACAATTCTTTGGTTCGTTTAATGAATGCCTCGTTGCCTCTCGACATTTTATAGAGCACCGATAGATCAAACAAAGGGTGCTCGGGTTCGGCCTTTTTTTCAGGAAGGACAATAGTTTTTACAGCATTTATACTTTGCATTTTATGCGGTAAGACAGCTTCTATCTTCAGGAACAGCTTTTCTTCCTCAAAGGGCTTCGAAATATAACCACTCATGCCACCGCTCAGGTATTTTTCAGCATCTCCTTTCAGGGCGTTTGCTGTGAGCGCAATAATTGGGATACTCGCTTTTTTCTTATCCTCGAATGCCCTGATAGCGTGTGTGGCATCTATACCGCTTAACTCCGGCATCTGGATATCCATCAAAATAACGTCGTAGTCGTTTAACCTGGTTTTATCTACAGCCTCACGCCCGTTTCTGGCTACATCTACCAAGAAGCCCCAGTTTTCCAGAACTGACTGCGCCAGGAATATATTCACCTCGTTATCTTCTGCCAAAAGTACCTTAAGCTCACCCAGGCGGCTGTAATCTATATTCTCTGTCTGGCACTCCGGAAGTTCTCCGCCTTCGTACTTATCATACGTTATTACGAATTTGAAAATACTGCCTTTTTCCTCTTCACTTTCGACCCATATCTTTCCGCCATGCATTTCTACAAGGTTTTTACAAATGCTCAGGCCCAGGCCCGTGCCACCGTAACGGCGGGTCGTGCTGGAATATGCCTGCGTAAATCCTTCAAAAATAAAGGCATGTTTAGATGCCGGAACGCCAATACCGGTATCTGAGATGCAAAACTCGATCGTTAAGGTTTTGTCTGTTTCCTCTAAAACCCTGGTGGTGAGGGATACTGTGCCTTCTTCTGTAAATTTGATGGCATTGTTAAGCAGGTTGATCAGGATTTGATTTAACCGGTAAGGGTCGCCTACCAGGATCGGCCGCTCCAGGTCATGGGACTTGAATTCATAGGCCAGCTCACGTTCTTCGGCTTTATAATAAAGCGTCTGGAAAGCGGAACGGGCAGTTTCATACAAATTAAAAGGTATGGCTTCGAGTTGCAGCTTGCCGGATTCGATCTTGGCTATATCCAGAATATCGTTTATAACTACCAGCAGGTTATCAGCCGATTGATGGATGATTTTCAGGTAATCTTTCTGAACAGGTTCGAGCGTTGTTTTAGCCAGCAGGCCAGCCATGCCCAAAATACCATTCATAGGCGTTCTGATCTCGTGGCTCATGTTAGCCAGGAAATTTTCTTTTACCCGTGCCGATTCTTCAGCTGCTTCGATAGCCCTCTTCAGCTCGCGCTCTGCCAGCATCCTGTCTGTTATATCCTGGGCAATGCAGATAATGTAGGGCTCACTGTTAATTTCTTCAACTTTATAGTTCTGATAATACAGGAAGCGCTCTTTCCCTTCTTTGTTTAAGAGGCATAATATCCCGTTAATCAGGTTGGTTTGCTCGAATTGTGCTAAGTAATGTACAAAATTTTTCTGGTGTTGCATCGGGAAGAAATTGCTCAGCTTCTGGCCAATCATTTCTTCTTCGGTATACCCCAGCGTTTCGATCAGGTAAGGGTTAACAGTCAGTAAATGCCCCTTCATATCATGGGTACAGATATAAGCCTGGCTGTATTTGATAAGTTCTCTGTATTTCTTTTCGCTGCTCTTGAGTGCTTCTTCAGACAGACGTCGTTCTGTTATATCTCTTGAAGAAGATTGTATCTGAAATATCTCGCCATTCGCTTTCTGGATTGGTTTTATACTTGTTTCAACCCAGATATATTCACCTGATTTTTTTCGTTTGCGGTGTTGGATGATCACATTCTTCTTTTCAGTGATGGAGCGTTTCTGGCCTTCCTCAACCACAAAGTCACACTCATCCGGGTGCAGTACCATCTCATATGGGGAGCGCCCAACCATTTCTTCCGGCTCGTAGCCCAGCATTTCCTGTGATGATTTGGAAACGTACAGGTAATTTCCTTCTATGTCGTGTAAACAGATCAGATCGCGCGAGTTCTCGGATAGCAGGCGGTGTAACTTTTCGCTTTGCTGCAATAATTTAGTAGCCTTGCGTTGCTCGGTAATGTCAGTGGCGATACCGAGAATGTTCATCTCGCCGTTTTTGGTAAATATGGGACGTTTGGTAGTGCTTAACCAAAGTTTGTTTCCATTTTTCTGGGTAAAGTATTCGAGTACATTTATTTCGCTGCCATCCAGTAAAACTTTCCGGTCAATATCTTTGTAGAAACCATTTTCTTCCTCGTTCAAGCGTAACTCGAAATCCGTTTTCCCAAGAACATTGTCTACTTCCAGGTCGTGTTTTTCAGCAAAAGTATGGTTGGCCATTATGTAGCGTCCTTCCGCGTCTTTCACGAAAATCATACTTGGGCTGCTATCCAACACCAATTGGATAAACTCATTTTTCTCTGCAATCTCCTGGGCAGCTTTTCTTTGTTCGGTATAATCACGGGTAATCATCAGTACCTCGTTATCTTCATACTTCACAATACGGCCTTCAAAATGCCTGGTGCCCGTTGGCAAATTAAGTTCGTATTCGATCGTGGCAGACTGGCCACTCTCTATTACCGCTGTTACCCTGCGTTCCAGGGAAGCAGCCAGGTGTTCAGGTAAAATCTCGTAAATTGTATGGCCAATGATATATTCCTCAGAGAGCGGTAAGTGCGCAATGGAAGTATTTTTTACATCCAGGAAAGTGCCCTCTTTGTTCAGGATGAACATCAGGTCTGGAATGGCGGCAAGAATGGCTCTGGTTTTAGCTTCGCTTAACTCGATTTCTTCCTGGGCCTTGCGCAATTCTGTGATACGGATGCCATGCCCGATGATCAGTTCGAGATTGCCTTCAGCCGATAAAACAGGATTTAGCTTACGGACATGGTAATTGTAACCACCATTCTGGTCAGGTTGTTTTTCTTCGAAAGAGACTGGCGTTTTTTCTCTGTAAACCTTCTGTAATTGAGCCTCTCTGTTTTGTATGCGCTCATATGGTACATTACGGAAGGTACAGTATTCTTCATTGGTTTTACCGATGATCCATTCTCGCAGGGCAGGGTCGCTGACTGCAATTGGGTTTACGAAGAGGTATCTTAAGTTATGATCATAAACGGCTATATCGGAAGGAATATGGTTTAAGATCGATTCGTAAAAATCCTTCTGGATTTTAAGCTCCTGATTTTTGCTGTGAAGCAGCGTGATGTCTTCTGCTGAGCCGATGACCTGCAATACTTCGCCGTTTGGCTTTCTTTTAAAAACACTTTCGCGGCAGCTTATATTTTTAAGATTGCCAGCTTTATCTCTTACCTGATACTCTACCTGGTGTACTTTTCCATTTGGGGTACCCAGCATTTTATAGGTATGGTGATACAACTTTTCCAGGTCTTCATTTACAACTATAGTTGTAAAGAACTGCTGGTTCATGGCCTCTATATCCTGGGCAGTATAGCCTAATACATCGTAAATACGATCGTTCAGGTAAATGCAGTTGTCCGATTCCACATCGTAGATATAAACGATGCTCGGAATGGTGTGCATGATATTCTGAACGAAATTACGGCTTTCCTGAAGCGCTGACTCTGCTTCTTTGTGCATAGTGATATCGGTCATGTAAATATTAACATAACCCTTAGCCGGCAATGGTACCAGGAAGAGCAGGTAATAATGGCCGCTTATCTTTAACTCAAATGAAAAGGGAGTCAGCGAATCCTCAAGCAAAATAATCTTACGTTTCAGGAGGCGTTTGAAACTGCTGACACGTATGTCGGAAAAAGTGGAAAGTAATTGTGAGGCGCCACTATTTACAAAGATTACTTCGCCCTGGTAAGTACACCTGAAAACCGGATTTGGGTATTCCTGCTGAAAAGCCGAGCTTAACTCGACCTGCATTTGTTCTGTGCGCTTATCTGTTATATTGCGGTAAATCCAGGCATTGGCATTACTAGCCAGCAGTTGTTCAGCTTCTATGATTTTACCGTTGGCAAGTATAAATTCGGTTATTCTGAAGTCCTGGGAGGTTTGCCTGGCCAGTACATCTGCAAAGAGGGGGAGTGAAGCAAGGTAATGGATTGGCTTGCCCAGGTAATAACTAACCGGATTAGGAAGCTCAAAAAGCTGGCAAAAAGGCGTGTTCAGGAAAATAATACGGTTTTTGCTGTCCGTTGCAAGGCCGGCCGTCTGGAGATCCTGAAAAAAAGAGGATAACAGGAGACTGCAAACATCCTGCTGGGTTAAATCAGTAAGGCCAACCGGGTTTACATTTAATTCTGCTAATAGCTGGGCCTGGTTTTGAGCTAACTCTTCGGCTGCCTTGCGGGCCTTGCGTTCCTGCTCAAGTTGCTGACGGAGTAAGGAAACTTCCTCTACTAATTCCATGGAGTGATTTTTAAACCAACAAGATAATGCATTTGTGCGATTTAAAATTCACTATACTTTAAAATTAAGGGATTTAAGGTTTCAAAGTATAAATGATAGGACTAATTATACTTTGAAATTAAGAAAGGGGTAGCAGGTAAACACTATAAAAAGTATAGGGCAGGCAGTTATTTGATGGTTAACTCTTTGCTTTGGATCATGCGGTAAATAGTTGATTTGCCCACATCCAATTTATCTGCTACCAGCAAAACATTAGAATCATACTTATCTAAAAACCGCTGAATGATATCGATGGTATAAGCTTTCAGCGTGCGCTCTCTTGCCAGAAAATCTTTCTCCGTACTGTTAGCAGTCAGGTTTATATCGTGCTCCTGTATTACTTCTTCATCTGCTAAAACCACTGCCAACTCTACCAACGCCTTCAGTTCGCGGACGTTACCCGGGAAAGAGTAGGAGAGTAGTTTTTCCTGGGCAGCTGCAGAAAGCGTTTTTTTGCCCAGTCCGTTCTCTTTTGCAAAGGCATCCACAAAGAATTTAGCCAGCACCAGAATATCACTTCCACGCTCGCGGAGAGGTGGCAAATTAACGGGCAAGCCTAATAGCCTGTAGTATAAATCTTCCCTGAAATTACCTTTTTTAACTTCCTCAGCCAGGTTCTTGTGTGTTGCAACAATAATTCTTACATCTACAGGCACAACAGTGTTGCCACCTACACGTGTAATTTCTTTTTCCTGGAGTACGCGGAGTAACTTAGCCTGCAAACTGATATCCAGTTCGCCTATCTCATCCAGAAAGATCGTCCCTTTATTAGCTTCCTCGAATTTGCCTAAGCGGCGGGCAACAGCACCGGTAAAAGCACCTTTCTCGTGGCCGAACAATTCACTCTCGATCAGCTCTTTTGGAATGGCAGCCACGTTTACTGCTACGTACGGGTTCTTCTTTTTAACTGAATTGTAATGTATGGCTTTAGCTACCAGTTCTTTACCTGTTCCGGTTTCGCCGTTTATCGTTACGGTAATGTTAGTTTTGGCAGCTTTATCCATCATGTTAAATACACGTTTGATGGCTTCGCTGTTCCCGATTATAACTTTGCTGAAATCATACTTCTGGCCGATCTCTTCGCGCAGTTGGTTTATCTCTTCCTTCAGCGATACGTTTTCGCGTATCTTGTTAATGGTGTTCCAGAGCCTTTCGGGCGTATCTTCATCTTTTACGATGTAGTCGTAAGCGCCTTTTTTCAGCAGGTCTACAGCAGTGGCCACATCCTCCTGGCCCGAAATAACAATTACCTGCGTATCCGGATTCTGCTCTTTTATTTTACTTAGTACTTCAGCACCGTTTTTATCGGGTAAAGAGTAATCCAGGGTAATTACATTGGGGCGCTCGTACAGGCTGGCCATGCAGGAACTGGCCGAATGAAACTTCTTAAGTTCGTAATCCGGATTCAGGGATAGGTGATATTCCAAAAGCTCGCTGTACCAAACATCATCATCCAGAATAAAGATTTTAAAAGGTGCGTTTTTCATGTAGCAGATGGCCTGTGAACTGTGGTAGCCCCAAATATAAGATTTATTGATAACCCGGAAAGTTTAAACTAAAAATTCCTTTTATAGTATTTAATAATATATAAATAATACTAATTTATAAAGGTCTGTAACCGATGCCTATAATGCAGGTTATCCTAAAATGGTTTCATTTAAATTAAACAGGGGCTATATATTTACTGAGTCCTGAATGAAAGGCGTTTAAAGTATAAACCAGGCAAGTTAGATTTATTCAAAATACACAGAAAGCGGCTTCTTTTAAAAGTATAAACAGTAAATAAAAAAAGAGGCAAATCCCGTAGCCACATAGCCGGAAATCTACCTCTTTTTAAAGTATGAATGATCTGTTTTTATACTTCCTGATACCGGGCGCGCATAAACATGAAAACACCATAACAGATTAAACCAAGTGCCACGGCACCAAGCAGGTAAGAGCCATAGGATGAATTCTCTAAAAAGGCAAATGCACTCTGGCTTCCGCCTGCTTCCTGGGCATTGGATTTAAGGGCAGCCTGCAAAAACATGTACCCGATGATCACCCAAACAACGCCACGCGCCACATAGCCAATTTTACCGGCCCTTATCATGGTATGCTCTATCTGCGATTTAAAACCAGATTTCTGAATCTTCTTTTTATACTTTTCAGACAGTCCGTAATAGATCTGGTACAGCCCGGTTATAATGGTGCCCACCGCTACCAAACCCACCAGCCATTGCCCGAAAGGTTGTTTCAGCAGTTCGCTGGCGAGCGTTTCTCTGGAGTCTCCGCCGCTGCCACCGCCGTTGCCAAGTATAAGTTGCAGCGCCAAAAAGGCAAAACCGCCATACACCAGGCCACTAAAAATATACCTTGCACGTACAGCTATACCTTTGGCATCCGAGCCTTTCTGTTCTGTATCATTTATGCCTTGTATCAAACGCCACAAAGTATAACACAACAAACCAAGGGCTACTATCCCTAACAGGATTTTGCCGAAAGGCTGATCAAGTATAAAACTGAAGACACCGGCTTTATCTGTGTCCTGGTTATTTTTACCGCCCAGTTCAAAAGCGGCCATAAACGCCAGTATACCAATCAGGCAGTAAACAATACCTTTTGCCGAGAGGCCTAGCTTTGCAAAACGCTTAACCCAGGCGGGCGGCGCATCCGGAACGTGTGAAGTTATATCCATCTTTCATAGTAAGTTTAGGTATATGCTTACTGAAAGTATGATATATTGTTTTTTAAAATAATCGCTGTTATAACGTTTTAAATCGTTTATAAGCTTCCTGCTCTAACCTTTCACGGTGGTCCGGGTGAGCGATGCGGATAAGTTCGCTGGCACGCTGGCGCAGGTTTTTACCAAACAGATAGGCCACACCATATTCTGTTACCACATAGTGTACGTGCGCCCGGGTGGTAACAACACCTGCGCCCTGGTTTATAAAAGGCGTTATCCGGGAAACCCCTTTTGCTGTAACAGATGGCAAGGCAATGATTGGTTTGCCGCCTTCCGATAAGGCAGCGCCCCGGATAAAGTCCATCTGCCCGCCGATGCCGGAATAATGATAAGTGCCGATCGAATCTGAAACTACCTGCCCGGTTAAATCTATTTCGATGGCGCTGTTGATGGCTACTACTTTCGGGTTTTGTTTGATCACGGCCACATCATTTACAAAATCAGTGCTGAGCATGGTGATCAACGGGTTGTCATCTACAAAATCATACAGGCTTCGGTTGCCGGCAATAAAGGCGGTGGCAATTCGGCCTCTCAGAATATGTTTGTGCTCGTTGGTGATCACGCCGCTTTCGATCAGGGGTAATACGCCGTTAGAAAACATTTCGGTATGGATGCCGAGGCCTTTGTGGTTGGTCAGGCTTTTTAGTACAGCATCCGGTATGCCGCCAATGCCCATTTGCAGCGTAGCCCTGTCTTCGATCAGACCGGCCACATTATGGCCAATGGTTTCCTCTACACTTGTGATCTTCTGGCTGTAATCTACTTCGGGCAGCGCTTCGTTTACCTGCACCATACTATGGAACCGGCGAATATGGATAAGGGCATCGCCATGGGTGCGCGGCATCTGCGGGTTAACCTGCGCAATAACGTGCTTCGCCGACTTAACGGCTTCGCGGGCAATATCCACGGATACGCCGAGCGAGCAATACCCATGCCTGTCGGGTGGCGAAACGTGTACAATGGCAACGTCCAGCGGCATAATGCCCAACCTGAATAACTGAGGAATCTCACTTAAAAAGATCGGCACATAATCTCCGCGGCCACTGTTTACGGCCTCCCGAACGTTAGCTGATACGAAAAGCGAATTGATGTAAAAAGACTCGGCATACTGTTCTTCGGCACATGGCATTTCGCCGAATGTACTGATGCTTACCAGCTCTACCTGGCGCAACTCGTGTGCACGCTCTGCCAGTTTACGGATAAGATATTGCGGCGTGGCGGCACTGCCATGCAGGAAAACCCTGTTGCCTGATTTAATAACTGAAAGCGCTTCTTCTGCTGAAGTATAAACGGGCGTATGGTGGATCATAGCGATGAATTGGTTTTTTAGCTATACTGATAGGCTGTTGTTTGTGTTTTAAAACCCTATGGGTGCAATGCTACTGCAATTTTAGGTACATATAAATGATTATGCGCAGTTATCTTATTAATTTTGAAAACCGGCTGCATAACATTTTATAAAGTGTTTGCCGTACAAACCCAAATACGCAAAATTACTATGAAAAATTCTAATATATACTTTACAGGCGCTGCCTTTCTGATGGTCTTACTGCTGAGCGCCTGTGTGGTGGCATCGGGTGTGGTGCATACCAATGCAGTAGTTGCACCAAACGCCGGCCTTAACAAGTATAAAACCTATGCCTGGTACCAGGAGCAAGCCCAAGCACAGCCAAGTTACGACAAAGGCTTTAGCCCCAACCTGGATAAGCATATACGGCAGGCAATAGAGGAGGAGCTCCGCGAAAAAGGATTTGAAAAAGTAACTTCCAGACCTGATATACTGGTGGCTTATGATATGAGTGTATCCGTACCGGAAGAGAAAGACAAACCGGAGAACTTCAGCCCGGGGTTTGGCTATAGTTATGCGTATATGGCAGGTTACCGCTATAATTATAGCAACTCTTATATTACCGGTTACCGCAACGTCGATCTTTTTAAGCAGGGCACGCTCATCATAGATCTGGTAAACCCTGTTAATAACCAGTTAGTCTGGAGAGCCTGGACGGAAGGGGCCATCACTAAATTTGACAGCGGTTACAAGCCGGTTCAGAAGCAGGTGGAAGCCGTCTTGAATAAGTACCCGAACAGATAAAAGTATACGTTACCCTTTCATGTAATTACTAAAACGCATGACATGGCCAGGTTTGCCAACTACATAAACCAGATCCCCGAGTTCGAGTGAGGTTCTGGCGTTAATATCAAGTATAGTTTCAGTATTCCGTTTAATAGCTACAATAGTGATCTGGAAGCGGTTACGGATGTCTGCCTCCAGTAAAGATTTACCAATGATGGTTTCATCATCGGTATGCATTCTCAGCGTAGCCACTTCAATATCGGGCAGATCAAATGTCAGCCTGTTTTGTACGCTTCCGGTTGGTTTTAAGCTTCTGAAAAGGTCATAATTGTCGGCGCGCACCATCTCTGTAAACTGTTCGATCTGGTCGCGCGGCATGAGGTATTTTGACAGGACTCTCGTAAAAATCTCAATGGATGTTTCAAACTCTTCGGGGATCACTTCGTCAGCGCCCAGTTTAAAATTTTCTTCCATTTCCTGAATAAAGCGGGTACGCACAATGATATGCACCTTCTCGGAGGCACTCCGGACGCTGGCAATTACCCGCCTTGTCGCTTCCGGGTCTGATATGGCAACTACAACCACCCTGGCCAGCTGTACATGCACATGCGTCAGGATCATACTGTGTACGGCATCGCCGTAAATAATCGGTTCGCCAAGTTTTGCTTCCTCCCGCACGGTGATCGGGTTCATCTCGATGATTATATAAGGAATCTGGGCATGGCGGGCCGCTTTGGCCACATTACGTCCGTTTATACCATAGCCGATGATAACGATATGATCATCCAGCGCTGCAAGGCTAACAGCGGTTTCTTCGCTTATTTCTTTAGGTTCAGGTGCAATTTTGCCTTTGTAAAGCCTGAAGGTAATCGCTTCGGCTATTTTGTGATAAGGGCCAAGTATAAAAGGCGTTACAGCCATGGTTAAAATAGATACGGAAAGGAAATACTGGTAGGCTTCCTGCGAAAGCAATTGATGCTGGATACCTGTTTTAGAAAGTATAAAAGCGAACTCACCTACCTGGAAAATAGCTAAACCGACCAGCAAAGATACCCGCAGGGGGTAGCGCAGCACCTTGGCTGCCAGCGTAGCCACAGCACCTTTCAGAAAGAAAACGGCTACCGTAAAACCAAGTATGGCAGGTAAGTGCTGTAGCATAAATTCAAAATCGAGTAGCATCCCGATCGAAACAAAAAAGAAGCTGGTAAATATTTCGCGGAAGGGAAGAATATTGCTGGTTGCCTGGTGACTGTATTCTGATTCGGAAATGATAAGCCCGGCCATAAACGCGCCTAGCGCCAGCGACAAACCCATGCTGGAGGTGAGCCATGCCACGGCAAAGCAAATAACCACCACCGAAAGTATAAACAGCTCCTTGCTTTTGGTTTTAGCAACCAGGTACAAAAGTTTTGGTACTACATAACGGGCACTTACCAATACAAAAACAATAATAAAAATGCCCTTCAAGCCCATAATCAGAAGTGCCGAGCCGACGTTTTGTTCGCCTCCTGCCATCAGGGGAGCAAGCAGCATCATGGGCACTACAATGATATCCTGAAAAATAAGTATACCTAGTACAATCTTGCCCTGCGGACTATTGATTTCGCCTTTGTCCTGCATTATTTTAAGGACAATGGCAGTACTGCTCAGCGCAATCAGGAAGCCCATAAAGAATGCATCGGAAACACTGAATCTCAGAAGCAGCATAAGTAAGCCTACCAGCAGGATGGTGCCGAATACCTGGGTAGCGCCGCCAAGTAAAACAGTACGCTTTATCCGGTAGAGGCTTTTCAGCGAAAACTCCATCCCAATAATGAAAAGCAACAGGATTACGCCTATCTCTGCTAATATTTCAATGTTATGAATTTCCTTAATCAGGCTGAAACCGTAAGGCCCTGCAATAACACCCGTTACCAGAAAACCAAGTATGGTTGGAAGTTTTAAGCGTTGGAAAAGCAGGATAACTGCCACGGCCATGCTCAGTATAATAACCACATCCGGTAGTAAAGGTATTTCCATCGTTTAAATTTTAGTTACGCGTTGTTAAAGTTTGCAAAAGCTTTTCAGCAGAAAATTAAGTCAAAAACTCCTGCACAGGTAATAAGTTAACGTGTTACATTCCATTCGGCAAAGAACTGGTCCAGGTAATCTACCATGTATGCATGCCGTTGTTCAGCTTGTTTGCGGGCCGTATTTGTATGCATACGATCTTTCAGTAATAAGAGCTTTTCGTAAAAGTGGTTGATCGTGGGTGCCGTACTGTTTTTATATGCTTCAAAGGTTTGGTGCAACTCCGGGTTAATCTCAGGATCATACAGCAATCGGTTCTTATACCCGCCATAAGCAAAGGTACGCGCTATCCCGATTGCGCCGATGGCATCGAGCCGGTCGGCATCCTGCACAATACAGCCTTCGAGCGTGCTCATTTCTGAACTGGTGCCAGCTCCTTTAAAAGAAAGCTCTTTGATGATAGTACAAACATGATTTATACTTTGCTCCGGCAGGTCATACTTTAAAAGCCATTCTTTCGCCATGCGCGGGCCAACTGTTTCATCGCCGTCATAGAATTTGTGATCACCGATGTCGTGCAGCAGCGCGGCCAGTTCTACAATAAATAGATCGGCTTTTTCAGTTGCAGCGATACTTTTGGCGTTCTGCCATACCCTGTAAATATGCCACCAGTCGTGCCCGGAGCCTTCGCCCTGCAGTATAGCTTTCACATATTCTTCGGTTTCGCGGATAATTTCTTCTTTAGCAGGCATACCTTGGTTTGTTTTTAACGGGCTTGTTTCTTGATTAAAAGCGAAGGTAAATGGTCTTATGGTAAATTACAGGTTGTTTTTAACTTTATATGCACAATTGGTAGCTCTACTGATGAAGCAACTTAGCCCTAAAGTATAGTTTGGCCAGTTCTGTTATCTTTGTAAAGCGGTCTCTACTACTTATACTTTTAACGGTTGCCAGCTTTTGCCCATGCGATTTCTCCTGATTCTTATTCCCTTTGTTTTTATAGTTGGTTGTTTCGAGGCCGATGCCCAGATCCTTAATATCGAGCGTGCACGTGCAGACAGAGATTCTGTTAACTTCCTGACAGGTAAGGCAGGCTTTAATTTCTCACTCTTTAACCGGAATGCAGGCAAGGCTAATCCTAATAATTACCTCCAGTTAAATTTTACCGGCGATGTAGCCTATATCTCGGGCAAGCATTCCTACCTGCTTCTGAACTACTTTAATTACATGTTGGTTAATTATAATTCTGAAGAACGCACCACGGTGGCCAGCACCGGATATTCTCATTTCAGGGTAAATTTTCTGAAAGCAAATAAGCTGTCTTATGAGGCGTTTGCGCAGGTGCAGGCAGATAAAGCACGCGGACTTGATCTTAGAACATTAGCAGGAGCAGGGCTTCGGTACCGTTTACTCAGAACAGAAAACGCTAACCTGTTTGCCGGAAGCGGATTGATGCACGAACATGAAACCTGGGAAGAGCCCGAACTGGAAGGTGTAAACCAAACGGCAGACCTTATAAAGTGGACGAATTACATCAGCACAAAAGTGAAGTTTAATGACTATGTTGGAACCGAAGCCATTGTATATTACCAAACCGGTTATGACAAAACAATAGAAAATTTCAGGAACAGAGTGAGTGGCGATGTGGCATTGCAGGTAAAATTAAATGGCCGGCTAAGTTTCAGAACAACGTTTAATTGTACTTTCGAGGACAGGCCTTTAGTACCTGTCACTAAGTTTGTTTATGCTGTTACAAATGGCATTCAGGTTGAGTTTTAGAAACTGCATTAAATATATTTTAACTGTTTCAGAAGTATAGTCTGATTAATTTCATAATTTCGCCATTTCAGAATTATGCGTAATGCAATTAAAAAGGATTGCAACGCGTTGGTTTGTAAAGCATAGAATTAAAAAAATAGGATGCGAAACACCTTGACAGCCCTTGTGGCCATATTAAGTATATTGGCTTTTGGCTCCTGCGTTCCGCAAAAAAAGCTGATATTGCTCCAAAATAATCCAAAAGTAGAAGATCAGGGGAATGCAGATGAGTTGCTGAGATCTTTTAACCTGAAGCCAAAAATATATACTTTAAAACCAGGTGATGTCCTATCTCTTAAAGTACAAAGTACAACAGCCGCAGAATATAACTTCCTGAATACTGGAATTGCTACAGCCGGCCAGACAGACCCCGTTCTGGATGGTTATACTTTAGATACGGAAGGGAATATCTTATTACCAGCCATTGGCAAAGTAAACCTGAACGGCCTATCCATGCCGGAAGCCAGGATCAAAGTAACAGAAGCGCTTAAGCCCTTCCTGACCGACCCAACTGTAAACCTGCGCTTACTTACCTTCCGGTATACCGTTTTAGGGGAAGTGAACAGGCAAGGGCAGTTTACCACCTACCAGGATAACATTAACGTAATGGAAGCACTTGCTTCTGCCGGTGGCTTTAGTTCTTATTCGAACCGTGGCAAGATCAAGCTGGTACGTTACGAGAACGGGCAAGCTAAATTATATAATTTCAGCGTGCTGAATGATAATACCTTAGCATTATCTAATTTTTACCTGCAGCCAAACGATATGATCGTAGTAGATCCCTTACCGGCTAAAAATATCAGGGAAAACATGTTAGCGAATGTGACACTTACATTGTCTATTGCTTCAACTATAGTTTTGCTATTTACTAGATTAGCTCAATAATTTCATATTTCAGCTCAGCGAAGCGTGAATCAAGAACCAATTACACAACAAGATAGTCTGATTGATGTACAGTATATACTGCAAAAGCTGAAGCAGTATTGGCTTCTTTTTGCCATCACTGTACCAGTTGCACTTGCACTTGCCTTTTTTATAAACAGGTATACTATCCCCGTGTACGAAGTAAGCACCACTGTGCTTGTAAAAGACCCGGCTGACCCTTCGAATAACGCAGCTAATCTGCTTTATGGTAATGGTGTTTTTTCAAGCACAAAAAATCTAAACACGGAAGCGATTTTCATAAAATCCAAAGACCTTGTCGCAATCACTATTTCAAACCTTAACTTTGATGTAGCTTACTTTGCCGAAGGTAACATTAAGTTTTCCGAGATATACAAAGAAAGTCCTGTCGAAGTTGTATTGGATTCAACTTCAAACAATATACCGTATGGGGCGCTTATAAAGTGTGAAATAATAAGCGATAAAACATATAAACTAAGTTCAGAAACAGATATACCGGGTCTGGCGAATGATGACAAGGTTTATACGTTCGGAGAACCGGCTGCTTTGGCAGGGTTCAACTTTACGATTCAACTGGTACAACAGAACCAATTTGTACCCGGAGAAGTTTTTTTCCAGATCAATGAAAAAAAGACGCTGGTAAACCGCTACAAAGGAAGTTTAACAATCACTCCCGTAAAAGAAACTTCAATTCTTGAGATCAGCACCACAAGCGATAACACGCAGAAAGCTATCGATTTCCTGAACCAGCATGTACAGACTTATATTAACCAGGGATTGGTTGAAAAGCGAGAGACAGCTGTTAATACCATCAGCTTTATAGATAATCAGTTACAAAATATCAGTGATTCCTTATTTCTGGTAGAAAACAGGCTGGAAGCTTTTAAAAAGAAAAACACCGGTCTTACCATGAGTAATGAGGGTTCTCAGACAAGTGCGCAGATCCAGGAACTGGAAAAGGAAAAGGCCTTACTTCTTCTGAATGCAAAATACTTTAGTTACTTAAGTGATT
The DNA here is from genome assembly GCF_003284895.1 of Pontibacter arcticus. Taxonomy (GTDB): domain Bacteria; phylum Bacteroidota; class Bacteroidia; order Cytophagales; family Hymenobacteraceae; genus Pontibacter; species Pontibacter arcticus. Next base: position 838,398 of record NZ_QMDV01000002.1, on the reverse strand, counting down.
ATATAGCTGCCGGAGATGTAACCGAAAGTATTGTAGCACCTGCTTCCTTTGGCGTTTCGGACCCGGTACTGGGTAATCTAATAGGCCAGCTGATTGAAGCTCAACTGGAACTCACGGCTCTTAATGCGGAGAGTGCTCAAAACCCGATTGTAAAAACACAGATTGAAGCTTTAAAAGCTCAGGCCAGGAAATTACTGGCGGGTATTTCTGAAAATGTGCGAAACCTGCAGCGAACAAATCAGATTTCTATTAATGACCTGAATAACAGAATAAGTAAATTAATCAATTCGCTTAGCCAGCTTCCTACAGCAGAAAGACAATTCATAAACCTGAACAGGATGTATTCCTTAAGCGAAGGGCTGTATGTTTTCCTGATGCAGAAAAGAGCAGAGGCCGGTATCTCGACGGCTGCCGCAGCTGCCGATGCAAAGCTTGTTAATACGGCAGAAGTGAAAGCGATGATTTCCCCTAAAAGTAATCAGAATTACCTGATCGCTCTCTTTATCGGTTTACTACTGCCTGCCGCTTATATCTTTATAAAAGAGTTATTAAACAATAAAGTAAACTCGGTAGAGGATATTGCCAAGCATTCTACCTTACCACTTTTAGGTATGATCGGGCATAACAAGCAGGGCGAAATGAACTTGATGGACCAAAGTCCGAAATCTGCTATTTCAGAAGCCTTCCGAACTGTTCGCTCTAACTTACGCTTCATGACCAGTTCGGAAACGGAAGGCGGGCGCTTGTTTGTAGTGACTTCTTCAGTAAGTGGAGAAGGAAAATCGTTTACAGCAAAAAATCTGGCTTATATTTTCGCTATTTCCGGTGAGCGCACTATCCTGATCAATGCAGATATGCGAAAGCCAAATAATAACACGGACTTTGGTGTTAACAGTGGTATTGGCCTTAGTAATTTGCTGGCAGGCTATGCGACACTCGAAGATGTTATTTATCCTACCATTCAGGATAATTTTCATATCCTTCCTTCCGGTGATATTCCGCCAAACCCGTCTGAGTTATTATTGCATAAACGAATGACAGATTTGATTGGGGATTTGAAAAGCAGATATGACTATGTAATCATAGATACTCCTCCTATCGGAATTTTATCGGATGGATTGGAGTTAATGCAACAATCTGACGCCAATATTTACCTGGTTCGCCAGAATTATACATTAAAGTTTTTCCTGAATAACATCCAGAAGCAAGTGGAAGAAGGAAAAATAAGTAATACAGCCATACTCCTGAATGACGTGGATTATCAGAAGTTAAATTATGGCTACGGCTATGGTTATGGATATGGTTACGGGTATGGCTATTATGCGGAGGATAATGAAAAATCTCCGTGGTGGCATTTCAAATTTTAAGTTTTATGTCCTGCTTAGAAGTAAGCAGGACATAAAGGAGCTGTTTAACGTTATAAAATAAAATTCTAGTCGTTGCCCTTGCTGCGTGTTTTGCGACTTTAATCGAAAACGGCAAACAGCCTTTAAGTAAGTTATGGGAGTTAGTAGCTATTCACTCACTAATAGTACTTCCCAAGAAGGAAATTAAACGAATGAAGATGCCAGAGATGGCTTCATTCGTAATATATCGCATGTATAAGTGCAGCAGTAACTTGTGGTTTAGTATGGCAGCAAGTTTACTCGAAATGCTCCGCGACAAGGTAGCTGGAGAAGGTATGATAGTGGTAATCGCCAGTTTTAAACTGGCTTCAAAGTGTAGCCAGAAGTTACACTATCGCTAAACTTACGGCATGCGTAGATTTTATTCCCCTCCTCGGAGGGGTTAGGGGTGGGTTCTTTATAAAAAAGAAGTAAAGTATAATGCATATTAATTATGATGCAGAAAAATTCTAAAATATATGTAGCTGGTCATAGAGGCATGGTAGGTTCAGCAATTTGCCGAAACCTGCAAGCAGCCGGTTTTACCAATTTAGTAACACGGACTTCTTCTGAACTCGACTTAAGGAACCAACAGGCTGTTTTAGATTTTTTCGCTACAGAAAAGCCGGCATACGTTTTCCTGGCTGCTGCCAAAGTAGGGGGGATACAGGCAAATAACAGCTATCGGGCAGAATTTCTCTACGACAACCTGATGATGGAGGCAAATGTGATCCATGCTGCTTATATGGCAGGCGTTACAAAACTGCAGTTTCTGGGTTCGTCGTGTATTTATCCGAAAATGGCACCTCAGCCTTTAAAAGAAGATTATTTGCTAACAGGTCTTTTGGAGCCTACAAACGAGCCGTATGCAATTGCAAAGATTGCCGGGATAAAGCTTTGCGAAGCCTACCGCGATCAGTATGGTTGCGATTTTATCAGTGTGATGCCTACTAACCTGTATGGCTATAATGATAATTACGACCTGAACAACTCACATGTGCTGCCGGCACTGATCCGTAAGTTTCATGAAGCGAAGCTAAACAATGCTCCGGAAGTTGTTGTGTGGGGAACAGGTAGCCCGATGCGCGAATTTTTGTTTGCCGATGACCTGGCAGAAGCCTGCGTATTTCTGATGCAAGCCTATTCGGGACGAGAACTGGTTAATATTGGTACAGGCGAAGATGTAACGATTAAGGAACTTGCGCTGTTGGTAAAAGAAGTAACGGATTATGAAGGGGAGCTGGTGTTCGATACCTCTAAACCTGACGGAACACCCCGTAAATTAATGGACGTATCAAAACTCCATAGCTTAGGATGGAAGCATAAAGTAGAGCTTAGAGAGGGCATAGCCATGGCTTATAACGACTTTAAGGAGAAGCACACTATTCAAGCTCTATCCCAAACTGGAAAGGGCTGTTAAGTTCTACTATCTGAAGCTAAAAGAATATTGTCATTCTGTTAAGCAACTTGGTACGTGGGAAGTTAAGCTTTCGCTACTGGCGGGGGTAGAGGCCCTCTTTAAACAAGATCCTTTCAGGATGACAAAAAAATAGAATATAAAGGCCCTGTCTTCAAAAGGGACAAAATACAAAGTATCAATTACAAAAAGACATAAAATGAAAACAGCGCTCATAACTGGTGTAACCGGACAAGACGGAGCCTACCTGGCAGAACTGCTTTTAAGCAAAGGATATAAAGTACATGGCTTGAAGCGTCGTAGTTCTATGCTGAACACAGATCGTATAGATCACCTGTACCAGGACCCGCATGAGAAAAATATAAATTTCAAACTGCATTATGGCGACCTTACAGATTCGACCAACCTGATCCGCATCATCCAGGAAACGCAGCCCGATGAAATCTATAACCTCGCTGCTATGAGCCACGTGAAAGTGAGCTTCGATATGCCTGAATATACGGCTAATGCAGACGGTATCGGTACCTTGCGTATCCTAGAGGCTGTTCGCTTACTTGGCATGACCGAGAAGACCCGTATTTACCAGGCATCTACTTCTGAGTTATACGGTTTGGTGCAGGCTGTTCCACAATCTGAAACGACGCCTTTCTACCCGCGTTCACCTTACGCTGTAGCCAAATTGTATGCTTACTGGATCACGGTTAACTACCGCGAAGCTTATAATATGTTTGCCTGCAATGGTATTTTGTTTAACCATGAATCACCATTGAGAGGGGAGACTTTTGTTACCCGTAAAATTACCCGCGCGGCAGCCCGTATAGCACTTAACCTGCAGGATAAACTATACCTGGGTAACCTGGATGCGAAACGTGACTGGGGCCATGCCAAGGATTATGTAGAAGCCATGTGGCTTATATTGCAGCAGGATAAGCCTGAAGATTTTGTAATTGCTACTGGGGTTACCACAACCGTGCGTGATTTTATTAAGATGGCCTTTGCCGAAGTAGGCGTTGAACTGGAGTTTAAAGGAGAAGGCGTAGAAGAGAAAGGCTATATCGCAGCCTGCACCAATCCTGAATACCAGCTCCAGATTGGCAGAGAAGTAGTGAGTGTAGATCCTAATTATTTCAGACCTACGGAGGTAGAGCTGCTTATCGGTGATGCTACTAAATCCAATACCAAATTAGGCTGGCAGCCAAAGTATGATCTTCCGGCTTTGGTAAAAGATATGATGCAGGCCGACCTGGAATTGTTTAAGCGTGATACTTATTTAAAAGAAGGCGGGCACCGGGTGCTCAATTATCACGAGTAATTTTTCTGAAGCTTTTTCCTTAGGTGCTTTCTTTAGATTTTTATAGATAAAGAGAGCACCTTTTATACCATATTATGTCCAGAAATATTATTTTCTCTACTATTCAGAGAATTTATAACATCCTGCCACCTTCATTCAGAAAACAATCTTTGTGGGTGATGGTGCTGCTGTTTCTAAACTCTATACTGGAGCTTCTTGGTTTGGCAGCCATTTTTCCGATTATTACGATCATGCTTCAGGAAAATGCTGTTACGGAAAGTAAATACCTCTCAATGGCTTATAACATATTGGGATTTACATCTATTAAAGCATTTATAGTTAGTCTGGCTGTATTTGTATTGGTTTTTATCATACTAAAAAATATTGCCAGCTTATTAATTATAAGGAAGCAAGCTTCCTATACCTTAAGTCTGTATAAATATTTCTCCTCTCATTTATTCAGTTACTATTATCGGAAGGGATTTTTATTCTTTAAATCGAACAATCCGAATAAAATTACCCGCAACATCAATAGTATACCTTCAGAGTTCTCTAATAGCCTCGTAAGTAATTTACTTAATTTTATCAATGAATTACTGATCCTGATATTAATTGTAATAGGGATTTTACTGTACGATCCCTTGGTAATTGTACTGCTGCTGGTGTTTGTGGTACCCATTTTTGGTATTTTGTATCGTTCTGTCAAGAATAAAGCATCGAGCATACAAAACGAATTAAATGAGCTTAACCCAAAGATTGGCAAAAATATGTTCCAGTCTATTTATGGTTATGTAGATGTGCAGATGACTAACACGGAACTGTATTTTAAAAAGATACATGATACGTATTTGCACCGTGCCACCTTGTTAAAAGCGAAGGATAAGGTCATACAGCAGGCACCAACTAAAGTGATAGAATCTGCTATGATAGCGGCTATTGTATTGGTAGCTTTATACGGAACCCTATTTCTTGAAAATCAAAGCCACCTGACCGGCTTGCTGACCATTTTTGCCTTAGCAGCTTACAGGGTACTGCCATCGGTTAACCGCCTGATGATTGCACTGATAGGGATAAAAGGCTATCAGTATACGCTGGAGGTTATTACTCAAATTAACCAGGAAGAAGTAAAAGAGGCCGCCGTGCCCGTTTCTGAACAGATCATTCCATTTCAGAATGAGATTAAGATAAGCGATCTTTCATTTGCTTACGATAACAAAAAGCCTGTTTTACAGCATATCAATTTATCTATTCCTATCGGGGCCTCTATTGGTATTATAGGGCGTTCAGGTTCGGGTAAAAGTACTTTAATTAATATTTTACTAGGATTTCTGTATCCGAAAGAAGGTTATATATCTGTTGATGATACTGTTGTTACCCCTGATAATTTACAAAGCTTCCGGAAATTAATTGGCTATGTGCAGCAGGATGTTTATGTGTTGGATGCAACTATAGCTGAAAATGTTGCCTTCGGTATTCCTGCTTCAGAAATTGATCTTAGTAAAGTGGAACATGCTCTGAAATCTGCCAGTATGCTTACATTCGCTTCTCAACTACCGAATGGCATTCATACCCGCATTGGCGACAGGGGCTCCCTTTTATCAGGCGGCCAAAAGCAACGTATCGGCATTGCGCGGGCTATTTATTCGGGTGCTAAGATTCTTGTTTTTGATGAAGCTACCAGTGCACTTGATACACAAACCGAAATCGAGATCACCGAGTCCATCAAAGCCCTTTCAGAAGAAAATATTACCATGCTGATTATAGCGCACCGTTATACCACGCTTAAATATTGTAACGCTATTATCGAACTGGAGAATGGCTTAGTAAAGCAGGTGCATAGCTATGATAGCCTTTCGGAAAAAGCATTATCTTCCTGAGAGGTTGGTAATCATTTTGTGTAAGTTGCATTTAAATTAAACAAATCATTTTTTGCCCCTCTGTATGATCCCTTTAACCAAACCTTTTTTACCTCCTCAAGAAGAATACACCAAGTATTTAGACGGTATCTGGAAACGCCAGTGGTTAACCAATATGGGGCCGTTAGCGAATGAACTGGAGTTACAGCTGAAAGCGTTTTTAAGTGTAAAGCATTTATTATTTGTAACAAATGGTACGGTAGCTTTACAGATGGCTATAAAAGCATTGAATTTAAAAGGAGAAATTATTACAACACCCTTCTCCTTTGTGGCTACTACCAGCACTATTGTATGGGAGGGCTGCCAGCCTGTGTTTGTAGATATTGACCCGGGCTCCCTGAATATTGATGCTGCCAAAATTGAGGCTGCTATTACTGATAAAACCACAGCCATATTAGCTACGCATGTGTATGGTAACCCCTGTGATGTGGAAGCGATTGATGGGATTGCTAATAAGTATAACCTGAAAGTAATCTATGATGGCGCTCATGCATTTGGAGTACAGGTGAATGGAAAATCAATTTTTGAATATGGTGACATAACAACCTGCAGCCTGCATGCTACTAAATTATACCATTCAGGGGAAGGGGGCTTGATCATAACAAAAGAGCCTGAACTCTTAAAGAAACTGGCTTATATCCGTAATTTCGGTTTTAATGGGCCGGAGTCTTTTGCAGAATTAGGCATCAATGGTAAAAACTCTGAGTTCCATGCTGCGATGGGCTTAACTAATCTGGCTTATATAGAGGAGATTCACTTAAAAAGAAAAAGCCTGACAGAGCGGTTCGATCATAATTTAAGAAACTTTCAGGCACGCCGGCCGCAATGGCATAAAGCTTCTGAAAACAACTACGCTTATTACCCACTTGTTTTTGAAAACGAAGCGTTGATGTTAAAGTGTATCGAAAGCCTGAAAACAAAGGAAATATTTACCAGACGCTATTTTTATCCTTCCCTGGCAAATACTTTACCTTATTTGGAGCCACAATCTTTAGCAGTTACAGACGACATCGCAAAACGAGTGCTATGTTTGCCTTTATACTTTGACCTTTCAGTGGAAGAGGTAGATTTGATTTGCAGACACTTACTACGAGTTCAAAATAATTAGCTGTTTAAAGTGCTGTTTTAAAATTTCTAATAGGTGTTTGATATATTAAGTATAAGTTTCTTAATGCTAACATGAAAATAAGCTCTGATAAAAGTTATCTGACAGCAGAACAAATTGAAGTATTTATACTTCATCAAGAAAAGTTCTTTGTACCTGCAATCGCTTCAAAGGTTAATTTAAAAGAGTATTCCGAAAAGCTCCTGGAGCAAGCATCTTTGGCTTTTGCAGTAAATGAAAATGTTATTGCTGGTATGATCGCTTTTTATTGTAATGATTTTAACAGCAAACAAGCTTATATCTCATACTTCGCTATAGATGATTTACATAAAGGTAAAGGACTAGGCCGCAAACTATTATCGAATTGTATTGCGCAGTGCCAAGAAGCTAATATGAATTCTATAAAAGTAGAAACCTGGGCTGGGAATGCTGCAGGAATACATTTATATAACTCATTGGGTTTTCGTGTTACGGAGTTGGTAAACGACAGGCAGAATGATATGACTGCGCGCATGACACTTATATTTTAAGATAAACCTTCAGCGATTTTTTAAAGCACTTTAAGTTATTTAATAACATCAACTAATTAGCTAATCATGAATATATTATTCACTTCTTCTGGTAGAAGAAGCTATTTAATCGAATATTTTAAAGAAGAACTTAAAAGTATTGGTGAAGTGCATGCAGCTAATAGTTCTCCGGATGCTCCGGCTTTGAGAGTAGCGGACAAGGCTGTCGTTACGCCCCTGATTTATGATACCAATTATATAAGTTTTCTGCTGGAATACTGCCAGCAACACGCTATTAAGGCTATAATACCACTTTTTGATATTGACTTACCTATTTTAGCAAATCATAAGCAGGATTTTGAAGTAATTGGTACGCAGGTGATTGTTTCGGATGAGCGTGTAATTGATATCTGTAATGATAAATGGAAAACATATCAATTCTTAGTAAAAAACAAGTTTAATACACCAGCTACATTTTTGAGTGTAGCTGATGCGGTAGAAGCTATAGCTCAGAAGAAAATAAATTACCCTCTTATCATCAAGCCAAGGTGGGGTATGGGTTCTATTGCTGTACAGGAAGCTGATAATGAGGAAGAGCTTGCCATTTTATACACAAAAGTAAAACGGGAAATTTTTAGAAGTTATTTATCCTTTGAATCAGAACAGGATAACGATAACTGTATCCTTATTCAGGAGAAACTAAAAGGCCAGGAATATGGCCTGGATATTATTAATGACCTTAAAGGAAAGTACCAGGCTACTATAGTGAAAAAGAAGATAGCCATGCGATCCGGAGAAACAGATAGTGCTGAAACTGTTCATTCACCTGCTATGTTAGAGCTGGGTGAAAGAATGAGTAAAGCGCTTCAGCATATCGCTAACCTGGATACCGATGTGTTTTTAGTAGATAATGTTCCTTATGTTTTGGAAATGAATGCCCGATTTGGTGGAGGGTATCCATTTTCACATTTAGCAGGCGTAAATTTACCAGGAGCAATTATAGCCTGGCTAAATGATAAACAAATTAATGAAAATGACTTCAAACCGGAAATAGGCGTGAAAGGTTTGAAAGATTTAACTATTACAAGAGCATAAGCCGCTTTGAAAGTAGAATTAGCTTCAACATTAATTTAATCTTCAGTATAATAATGCTCAAAATACTTCATGTCGTTAGTGATGATAAATTTATTGATGGTCACTTATTAAGGTATACCACCTGCGAAAATCATATCGTTTCTCTTAAAGAAGAATTTACCTATAATGGTAAATATATAAATAGCATTGAGTGGATTAAACCCACTTCGGAAAGCCTAGCTGCTTTAGCGAAAAAGGCCTTGGTATTTGATTGCGTTATAATCTATCACCTTGACTTAACTAAAGCGAAGTTAATTAACAGTTTAGATCCTAATATCAAAGTTATATGGCATTTTTTTGGTGCTGAAGTCTATCATATGATAAAGTATAGATATGATATATACTCAGACTTAACAAAAAAAGCATTAGGTATAAAAAATGTATTCTTTAAAAAACTTGAGCTTAATTATATTGAAACAAAAGCTACTATCAAGGATGTTCTTACGGGCAGAATTAGAAATACTGAAGATAAGATTAGTGAAAGAGCCATTAAAAGAGTTAATTTCTTTTTAGCATTTGATTATAATGAATATAAAATGTTAAAGAAGAAGGTTCATTATTTGCCAGAGTTCTTAGCTCTTCCTTTAACTATACCTGTTCCGAAAGTTGATCTTTCAAAACCGAAGAAATCAGGAATCATATTAGGTAATTCGCGTTCACCTAGTAATAATCATCTTGATATATTAGATATATTATTAGCCAGTAATAATAAAATTCCTCTGATAATACCCTATAGTTATACACCGGGGAATGAAACTTATGGGAATGAGCTTAAAAGTAACTTAATGAGTTTACCTAACCCTTATGAACTTCTTGAAGATTTCATCCCTTTCAATGAGTATGTCAATTTAATTGGTAATTGTTCAACTGCTGTTTTCAATTCTTATAGGCAGATGGCCTTAGGGAATGTCTTAATTTCATTGATAAATGGAGTTAAGGTATATCTATCTGTCAAGAACCCATCTTTAAAATGGTTAAAAAACTTGGGGTTTATTATTTTTTCAATAGAAGGCCAGTTAGAGGATGATTTAAAAAATAATAAGCTTCAACTAAGTTTAGCGGATTGTATGCATAACAGGGCTTTATATAATAAGCTGAATGATATCTCAAATAATGATAAATTTATAAAAGATATCCAAGCCATTGTAGATAAGCACGAAGCAAAGACGAAGAACATAATTTAATAGAAATTGGATTCTGGCAATTCGTTTACCATTTTAGATTGTGACTGGAAGTATGAGGTCCGAGACTTTAAATAAAAAAGATAGTATTATCATTGTCATACCAACTTATGGCAGGGGTTCTCTGCTTAACAGAACTTTAGAAAGTTTAAGCAAATGCGTTTTTCCGTCAAACTATCTAAAAACCATTGTTATTGAAAATGGGGAGAAAGGTGATGCTGAAATTGTATGCAGTAAGTATAAAAACATTGGTTGCGAATATCAATACAGTGCACAGGCTAATAAAAGCGATGCCCTTAACAAAGCACTGGATACAATAGAGAATGATATTTTTATTATTTTCTTTGATGACGATATCAGGGTATCTCCTGAAGTAATTACAGCTTACGCTTCTGCTTTTGAGGAGTATGGGCTTGATTATTTTTACGGAGGGCCTTATCAAGTAGACTACGAGCTACGCCCTGAGCCTTACTATATAGACTTTATGCCTGTTTCAGCAAGTGGCTGGGAAAAAGCAAAAAACAAAAAACTGTCACCCATCGATTTAATAGGATTCAACTGGGCAGCTCATAGCTCACAACTAAAAAAAGCAGGTGGTTTTGACATCAATTTTGGGCCTAACTCTGCAACCGGTGCAACCGGGCAGGAGCATGATATGATGGTAAGGCTAGATAATCTGGGCATAAATCCTTGGTATGTAGAAGATGCAAAAGTATGGCATTACGTGCCCAAAGAAAGAGCTACATTTAACTGGTTAATAAACAGAAAATTTAAGGCAGGAATTAGTGCTGGTTTAAAGAGTAAAAGTTTTTTTACGCCAGTTATGTTTACCAGAGTTGTTCTGAAAGAGGTGCTGTTTCTACTATTAAATTTATTTACTTTTTCAAAAAAGAAATTAGCCGGATCCTACCTTAATCTTCATTTTTACCGAGGAGTTTACCATTCATTTAAATTAAAATAAGCGCTTTCCTTTTCAGAACCAACATGATCCATTCTCCATCATTCCTATATATAATACCGCATACGCCTGAAGAATTTAGAACTCCGCTGCGCGATAAGTTATTTGAGCTTACTATAAAATCGCTTCAGGATCAGACCTATGCAAATTGGAGAGCAATAGTTGTGACGGATTTTGACCACGAAGAAGGCAATATTCTCTATGTAAAATCTGCTGCACGCCGCAAAGGAGAAAAAGTAACTTATGCTTTACAGCAGATAGGTAATAAGCTTGAAAAGCCAGATTATGTAATCCGGTTAGATGATGATGATATCATAAATCCTTCTGTTTTAGAAACAGCTTCTAAGCTGGAGTTTGATTGTTTATCTGATCGCTATCATGCTTACTATGATATGGTTTCAGAACTTACCTCCTTGCAAAAGCGGGACTGGATTCCAAATACAGTTATTCACAAATTTGAATATGCTGTTACAGTAAATAGTAAGGGAACCTTGCTGTCTACTGACCATAGTGCATGGCACTTGTTTTATAAGGATAAGAAGTTAACATATTTACCAGCTGGAAGTGAGCCCTTATATTTAAGGATTATTTCTCCTACTTCCATAACGGCAGGTCTCAGTAATAAAGATAATGCAGATTTTTCGGTTGCTATCCGCTCTTATCAGCTTTACCTAAGCAGCTTTGGCAATTGGAGAAACAATACGATGCCTAGTTTTAGCTTATACATCAATGGCCTTAAGAAAATTAAACTTGATGATTGTTGGCAGCCTTATGCTTTTTACAAACCAATAACACCCTGGATGAAGCTGAAATCTGTAATTAAATCTAAACTATAATTGCAGTTATGCTGGTCTCTGTCCTGATACCTTGTTATAATGTTGAGGCGTACATTGAAGACTGCCTGGCAAGCGTTTATAAGCAAACTTACCCAAGTATAGAAGTTATCTGTATTGATAATAACTCAACAGACGGTACTGCTAGCGTGTTACTTACTCTTCAGGAAAAGTATCCGCAGCTTATACTTTGTACTGAGACTAAAAAAGGCGCAAATGCAGCGCGCAATAAAGGTTTACAATTAGCAAATGGGGAATGGGTACAATTTCTGGACGCGGATGATTTGCTGGAACCGGGGAAAATTGCGCACCAGGTTGCTTTGATTCTCTCCAATGCAGATATCAGTTTTATTGCGGCTAGCTCTATTAAATTAAGTTTGGGCGGCATCCGGCAAGAGAGTATTGTTAAGCAGGAAGATGTATGGTTTGCATTATGTGCAAACAAGCTGGGAATAACTTCTGCTAATTTATTCCGGATAGATGCTGCGTTGCGGGCAGGTGGCTGGAATGAGGCTTTACAAAGCAGCCAGGAAACAGATTTGATGTTCAGGTTGTTGCAGCGTGGAGCTATCGTGTTTTTTGATGGTAAACCACTAACTGTTATACGTGAACGGGCATCGGGTTCGATTTCTCAATTAAATATAACCAGTAATCTGGAACGCTATATCAGGTTAAGGCACACGATCTATACTTACCTAGTTAAGATAAAGTATGATAGTAAGGTGGTAAACGCTATTCTGCAGATTATCTTCAATAAAATAAGAGAAGTTTATACCTATGATGCTGGACTGGGAATCGCATTATACAATGAGCTTATACCTGCTGGTTTTAAACCCGGTTTAACTGCTATAACCGGTAAATTCTATCTTATAAGTTATTCCTTAATAGGTTTTAAGTATACAGAAGCAGGTAAAGACTTTTTAAGGAAATTAATTAAATGAAAATCCTTTATTACTCCTCACATCCACATCTCAATTTAGCTAGTCCTGCAGGTTATGGCACGCACATACGTGAAATGATACATGCTTTTGGGCAACTAGGCCATGACGTAAAACCGGTTATAATGGGGGGTACCACTATAAACGAAGGCGATCTGAGTATAAAAGGCAGAAGCCCTTTAAAGCAAATGGCTGCTTCGATGGTGCCTTCTTTTATATGGGAAACAGCCAAAGATCATCAATTACTTAAATTTGATAAATATGCTGCTGAAATTCTGGAAGAAGAAATACAGCAATTTCAGCCTGACTTAATTTATGAAAGGGCAGCTTATTTGCAGACATCTGGCGTTGAAGCCGCTGTTAAGCACCGTATACAGCACGTATTGGAAGTTAATGCACCATATGCTGAAGAAAGAGTACAGATGCAGGGGAACAGCTTTTATGCAGGCAAAGGGGTAGAGATAGAAAAAAAGCTTTTAAAAGGAAGTACTAAAATTGCTGTTGTATCGAGTGCACTTCAAAAGCACTTGTCAACAACTTACCACATTGAGGCTGATAAATTTATTTTAACTCCGAATGCCATCAATCCTGCCCATATTAATTACTCTCTTAACAGGGCCTCAGATATAAAAGAAGCGTTAAAAATTACGCATAAAACTGTTATAGGCTTTGTAGGTTCCATTTTTCCCTGGCATGGAATAGATTTACTGATAAAAGCATTTAAGACAATATCAGCTTCAGATTCATCGCTGCATTTACTTATTGTTGGGGATGGAGAAACTTTACCGCTCTTAAAAAATCTGGTTCAACAGGAGCAGCTGCAGGATGTTATTACCTTTACCGGCAACATTAAGCATCAGGATGTATTTAATTATATTGCCTGTATGGATATCTGTGTAATGCCAACTTCTAACTGGTATGGCTCTCCTGTTAAAATATTTGAATATGCAGCGATGGGCAAAGCTGTAATTGCTCCAGATAATATTCCGGTAAAAGATGTAATGCATGATCAAATCACAGGATTATTGATTCAGCCTGATGTAGATAGCTTAAAAACTGCCTTAAATCAATTCATTGAAAATAAATCGCTCAGGGAATCTTGTGCCCATGCCTTTAAGCGCCTGGTGTTAACGAACTATACCTGGGTTAAGAATGCGGAAAAGGTGATTAGCTCTATTACTTGCGGATAGCCTTACTAACAGATGGGATTTATCCTTATGTGCTGGGTGGGATGCAATAGCCACCTATCCTAAATGATATCAAATCTTAAATTTCTTATTCTTATGTCATTAAGTCGAATTAATTTTATCGTTTAATAGAATAATTAGGAGCAAATATATATACAATATGTAATACCAAATGATATCAAATTACACTTAGTAATTGCAGAATAATTTATACTTTTAAAGGAACAGCCTATATTAGACTGTAACTCATCACCCGTTAAATTAGACAATTAAACCATTGCTTCTTTAAAAGTGATTATTTCTACTGAATAGACGACTTTTCTCTAATGTTTAATATAATCATATTATTGATGTAGCTTATAATTCTTTATGTTAAAGCATTAGATCTAAATGATATGCTATATAAATAAAGAAAATGAATTGAGAACTTTAATTTAGGAAAGCATCAGAATTTGACAGCAAAGAATATTAACGTTTTATAAGCTTACTTTTAATTAGTAACTTTTAAATTTTTTAAATTGAAATTTAAAATATTAGAAATGTCGTTTCCCCTAGTTTCAGTAATAATTCCTGTATACAATTCCGCTCAGTTCCTAGAGCAAATGCTAAAGTCTGTTTTTAAGCAGACTTACAATAACTTTGAAGTTATATGTGTAGATAACAATTCAAAGGATAATTCAGTGGATATAATCAAAAGTTTAAAAGTTCAGCATAATTGGGATATTAAAATTTTAACTGAAAATAGGCAGGGAGCTCCTTATGCACGAAATTCTGGACTCAGTATTGCCAAGGGCGATTATGTTCAATTTTTGGATTCAGATGATTTCTTGATAAATTCTAAACTTGAAAAACAAGTAAACTTCTTTCAGCAAAATCATGAGATTGATTTTATCACAGCTGAAAACTTTGCAATCATAAATGGTGAAAAAAGATATAGTAAAAGAGATTTTAAAGATACTTGGCAAGGATTAATAACTGGTTCAATTGGTATTACCAGTTCTGCTCTTTTTAAAAAAGAGGCTTTAGAGAATGTAGGAGGGTTTAATATTTTGCTTAATTCTAATCAGGAGAAAGACCTAATATTTAGGTTATTAGTGAAAGGATACAAACATGCTCAATTAAACGAGCCCTTATTCGAAAAAAATGTTCATGACCAATCAATATCCAATACAACAATGAGAAAGGATAGACAATCCAATCTTATTATTTTTTTGGGTAAAATTAAGCAGCATTTGCTCGAGCAGAATAACTTTAAGCAATATGAAAAATTACTAACGACACGGTTTTTCTATTTATTAGAGGAGTTATATTTAAATGCAGGATTTATAGAAACCAAAAAAATGTATCATAGCGAAGGAAGATACAATATCTGGAAGGGAGATTTTTCTTTATTCAAAAAGATAGCAATTCAGGTATTAAATCCAGTAAATTTCTGGGCACTATATTATAAATTTAAACATTGATTAGCTCTATTACATGCGGATAGCCTTACTAACAGACGGAATATACCCTTATGTGCTGGGCGGGATGCAAAAGCACTCTTACTATTTAGCTAAATATTTAGCGCGAAATGGTGTATATGTAGATTTATACCACACTGGAGGCAAAGATGCCGATACACCGCGGTTATTAGACTTTACGGAAGAAGAGCTTTCTTATATAACACCTTATTATGTATTATTTCCGTCTACAAGAAAGCTGCCTGGGCACTATGTAGTTGAATCTTATTTATATTCCGCAAAAGTATACCAACTGTTCAGAGAAAATGAACCCGTAAACTTTGTGTATGCACAGGGTTTTACCGGCTGGAAAACAATAATTGAAAAGAAGAAAGGCAAAGCTTTACCACCAATAGGCGTCAATTTTCATGGTGTTGAAATGTTTCAGCAGGCGCCAAACTTCAATGTTAAGCTTCAGCATCTTTTGTTTGGTCCGCCTGTAAAGTATATACTACATAATACTGATTATGTATTTTCACTTGGAGGCAAATTAACACCCATTCAAAGGCGTATTACAACAAAGCAAATTCTGGAAATCCCAATCGGTATTGAGCCACATTGGTTAGAGCAAAGCCAGTTGGTAAAGGCAAATAAAATCAGGAAATTTGTATTTATCGGGCGCTATGAAAGACGCAAAGGCATAGAGGAACTACAGGAAGTTATAAAGCACCTTTCCGGAAAGTATAATTTTAAGGTTAGCTTTATTGGCCCTATACCTGCTGAAAAGCAGTTGAAGTACGACGAGGTTGATTACCATGGCCTGATTAGAGATGAACAGGAAATCAAAGCAATCCTAAAGACAAGTGATGTGTTGGTATGCCCAAGCTACTCAGAAGGAATGCCCACGGTGATATTAGAGGCGATGGCTTCCGGTCTGGCAGTAATTGCTACGGATGTGGGCGCTGTTAGCGCGCTTGTATCTGTTGAGACAGGCTGGCTCATTCCGGCAGCCGACAAAAGCGCACTCCAGCAAGCGATAGTTAAAGCTATCAGTATAGATGGGGAAGAACTAGCACAGAAGCAAGAGGCAGCTTTACAGTTAGTTAAGAATTCTTATACCTGGGATTCGGTTATAAGCACGACAATAGAAACAATTAAATCCATTGTTAATAAATCAAGAACATAACATAGAATCGGCACGAGCGGAAGCTGGTTATAGTGCAGCCAGTTATAAACAACTGTTTTTGCTTCTTGTTGGCTGGCTGGTTACAGGCATGGCCCTGGGTGTTGTCGCAATTCCTTTATTAGCTTTATTCGCCCTGTATTTGCAGAATAAAGGTCGGCACTTATACTTGTTTATTGTTTTCTTTTTTACGCTTATCCTTTCAGACAGCCGGATATATGCATTGTCTTTTTCACAAAATCTGAAGACGGTCATGATGCTTCTGCTTTTGGTGCCTTTGCTTTTTAATAGAAGAAGTACACTGTGGGTGGATAATACAAAGTCACTTGTGCAGCCTTTGCTAGCGTTTAGTTTATTTGCATTCTTCTGCATTGTCTTTAGCCCTGAACCCTTTACAGCTTTTCAAAAAACACTTTCCTATTCACTGCTCTTTATTATCATACCTATTCTGTTCTATAGTCTTTATATAACTTACCATACCTATTTTTTAAAAGCTATTATTTATCTGGGCGTAGCTGTGCTCATAGCCGGTTATCTGATGTACCTGGCTAACCCGATGCTTGTGATGTACAACGAAGGCGGCCGTTCTTCTGGCGCATTAGGTAACCCGAATGGTTTGGGGATGTTTTGCTTTTTATTCTTTTTGTTATACTTTGTTATCCGGCACTATTTTCCGACGCTGTTTTCTAAACGGGAGAACATCGTTATTTTTGCGCTTATTATTTCTTCGCTGCTTTGGAGCGGTTCTCGCGGCCAATCTTTATCTGTCTTAATTTTTCTGATAACGCAATATCTATCAAAAAGAAATCAGATTGTTGGCTTGGTACTTAGTGCATTTTTAGGCATCATGCTGGTTAGTATTGATTTGGATATCGTAGCCATTGCGCAGGCTTTAGGTTTTGAGGAGTATCTGCGTGTAGATACGTTGGACGCAGGTGGTGGCAGGGTAGTAGCCCGTGAATTTGCCTGGGAGCAGATACAAAAGAACTTTTGGGTGGGGCGTGGCTTTAGCTATACCGAATGGATCTACAGGCAAAATTATTGGGAACTGAGTCTGCGCGGGCATGAAGGAAATGCGCATAATGCTTTTTTAACAGTATGGCTGGATACTGGTTTAATTGGATTACTGTTATTTATTATTGGTTGGGGATTTTTATTTTTCAAAGCAGCTAAAAACTCTTATATGGCATTGCCCATAGCTTTTGCCCTTATTACTTCTAATATGGTAGAGTCCTGGTTGGTGGCCTCTCTAAATCCGTTTACCATACAAGTGCTTATGATCCTGACGCTCCTGATCTATATTGTAAAAGATAAGCCAGCAGGGCCCGTTTTAAAAGCCAACCCCAAAGCAACTGCGCCATTTCCTGTTCTTCGGTCTTAGGTAAGTATAATTTTCTTACCTTTGTTTGCTGTAAGGCTAATGTTATAAATGAAACCAAAAATCCTTTTCTTATACACTGAACTGGCTGAATATTTTCTGGCCTGTGTAAAGGCACTTGCTGCAGAACATCAGGCAGAAGTTCATATTATACGCTGGCCTGTTAATAAAGAAGCGCCCTTTAAGTTCGAAATTCCAGAAAACATAAACTTATACGAGAAACAGGACTATACCCGGGAACAACTGGTTAGTTTGTGTCAGGATATTCAACCTTTGTTGGTATTCTGCAGTGGCTGGATCGATAAAGATTACCTGGCCGTTGTGCGTTCTTTCAGGAAGCGTATCCCTGTTTTGGTAGGAATGGATAACCATTGGTTCGGTACAGCGAAGCAACAGATAGCTCGTCTGGTGGCGCCTTTTACGTTACAACGCCTCTTTACACACGCGTTTGTTGCTGGTCTTCCGCAACAAAAATATGCCCGGAAACTAGGCTTTCCAGAAAATAAGATAGTATCAGGGTATTATGCTGCTGATGTAGACTTATTCCGGAAAGCAGGAAAAGAAGTTGAGGCTCTAAAGGAGCAAAACTTTCCAAAGCGGTTTATTTATGTAGGACGCTATATTCCTCAGAAAGGTATTGACACCATGTGGGAGGCTTTTGTACAGTTGCAGGAAGAAAAGCCAAACGAATGGGAATTGTGGTGCTTAGGCACGGGCCCATTGGAAAGCAACGCAACGAAACATCCTAAAATAAAACATATTGGCTTTGTGCAGCCTCAGGAAATGCGCCGGTATATACAGGAAGCAGGGGTTTTCGTTTTGCCCTCCTTTTACGAACCTTGGGGTGTGGTGGTACACGAGTTTGCTGCAGCCGGCTTTCCATTGTTATGCAGCCGGGAAGTAGGCGCAGCTACAGCTTTTCTTGAAAATGGCGTAAATGGCTATACGTTTGAGGCCGGTAACATACCTGCATTAAAACAGGGGATGGCAAACATCATGAATTTACCCGGTAAAGCGCTTTACCAGATGGGACAGAAAAGCGTGGAGTTAGCCCTACAGAATACACCCTCTAAATGGGCAGCCAAACTGATGGCACTGGTCTAACATAATACGTACTTATACTTTAAAAACCAGTTAGAAGACGTCCCGTTTCACAAGGTCACTAAAAGGTATTTAATTTCTAATTCATAATTTTTTAATTTCTAATCACCCAAACCATGTGTGGTATTAGTGGCATCATAGGAATCCAGTCGTCTGCAGAAGCAGGTCCCGTTCTCGATAGAATGAACGAAGCCATTGCGCACCGTGGCCCTGATGATAGCGGGGGTGTTGTGGAGGCAGGAGTGGCCCTCGGGCAACGTCGCCTGTCCATCATTGACCTATCCTGTGCCGGCCATCAGCCTATGATCAGTCCAGACGGAAATCTGGTTCTGATCTTTAACGGCGAGATTTATAATTTCCTGGAGCTAAAACAGGAACTGAAAGAGTATCCTTTTCAAACCCAAACCGATACAGAGGTTATACTGGCAGCTTATAAGCGCTGGGGCCGCGAATGTGTACATCATTTCAATGGCATGTTTGCCTTTGTGTTATGGGATAAAGCTGCCGGCGATATCTTTATTTTCCGCGACCGCTTAGGTATTAAACCACTTTACTATTACCAGCACGATAACCTGCTGCTTTTTTCTTCAGAAGTGCGGGCGCTGCTTTCCAGTGGGTACGTTCCCCGTAAATTAAACAAAGCTGCTCTCTCAGATTACCTGCGCTACCAGACGGTACATGCCCCCGAAACAATGGTGGAAGGGGTAAAGATGCTCATGCCCGGGCATGGTATCCATATAAAGAATGGAGCTTATACTTTTTTCCAGTACTGGTCTCCGGAGAAGAATTACAGCCGCGAAGCGGAAGGCAAAAGTTACCAGGAGATAAAGCAGAACGTGCAGCAGCTGTTGCTCAGTGCTGTAGAAAGAAGGTTGATTGCAGATGTACCATTTGGCGCATTTTTATCTGGCGGCATTGATTCGAGTGCCATTGTAGGCTTGATGAGCCAGGTGGCAAAAAAGAAGGTGAAGACTTTTGCCGTTACGTTTGAAGAAGAAGCTTTCAGCGAAGCAAAGTATGCGGCTGCCATCGCGAAAAAGTTTAATACAGAACATACAGAAATAAGGCTTACACCCAACGATTTCCTTGGTTTGATTCCAGCTGCTTTAAAAGCTATGGATCACCCGAGTGGCGATGGTCCCAATACCTATGTCGTTTCCAAAGTAACGAAAGAAGCCGGTATCACGATGGCCCTGTCAGGTTTGGGAGGAGATGAATTGTTTGGCGGTTACGATGTTTTTAAGCGTATGCTGACCTTACAGAAAAACCAGTGGGTTGCAGGATTACCTTTAGCTGCCCGTAAACTGGCAGGTCAGGCTATTCATACTTTAAAACCTTCTGTGGCTTCCGCTAAGATTGATGAGTTGCTTCGGCTACCGTCCTGGCAACTGAACTATACGTATCCGATTACCAGGCAGGTACTTTCTGATGCTTACCTTCAGAAATTAACTAACCAATCTAAACTGGAGCCTAACCGGGTGCAGCAATTAGTAGCGGAAAGCAGGCAGTTACAAGCTTTACAGCCTCATAAGCTCCCCTTACTCAGCCAGGTTTCCATAGCTGAGATAGGTACGTATATGCAGAACACGCTACTGCGCGATACAGACCAGATGAGTATGGCGCATGCCCTGGAAGTAAGAGTACCTTTCCTGGATTATGAACTGGTCGAGTATGTGCTTGGTGTACCAGACGAGCATAAATACCCAACATCACCCAAAAGACTTTTAACTGAATCATTGGGGGATCTTTTGCCGATGGATATTATAAACAGGCCTAAAATGGGTTTTGTACTTCCGTGGCAAAACTGGCTGAAAGAAGAGATGTTTAGCTTTGCAGATCAGAAACTTAACAACCTTGGAGATAGAAGTGCTTTTAATGCTGATGAACTAAAGGAACTATGGAGTAAATTCAGAAGGGGAGATGCTACGGTTACCTGGTCACGCATCTGGTATTTAGTTGTATTGGAAAACTGGTTAGAGGAGAATGAAATTGAGTAACCGGAAAAAGATTCTCGTAACAATCGACTGGTTTTTACCTGGATATAAAGCCGGCGGTCCGATACAATCCTGTGCCAACCTGGTACAGCATCTGAAGCCGGACTACGACTTTTATATACTGACGCGCGATACGGATTATTGCGAAACAGTACCGTATCAAAATATACAGCCAAATACCTGGGTCAAGCTAGAAGACCATGTGCAGGTATTTTATTTTTCTGCCGCTCATCTCAAGTATAAAAGTCTTTTTAATGTTATAAAACAAGTTGGGCCTGATGTCGCTTTTATTAATGGGATTTACTCGCTTTACTTTTCCATTTTACCTCTTTTCATCCTTAAGCGTTTAAACCACCAAAAGATCATTGTCTCAGCGCGTGGTATGCTAGCTCAAAGTGCAATAAATGTAAAAGGTGGCAAGAAGAAGTTGTTTCTAAAAGCTATTAAGGCCTCAGGCTTATATAAAGGCATTCGTTTTCATGCTACAAATGAAGAAGAAGAAAAGGCAATAGGTAATGCCATTAGCCCTACAGCAAATGTGGTTATTGCTCCTAATCTGCCTAAATTGACTGATGAGGTTGCGCATGTATTGCGTAATAAGCAACGCGGCCAGCTTAACCTGGTTTCTATCGCCCGGATTTCACCGGAAAAAAATACGAAGTATGCCTTAGCGTTGTTAGCGGATTATAAAGGCAGTGAGCATATAAACTTTGATATTTACGGGCCTGTTTATAATGCCGACTACTGGCAGGCATGTGAGGAAGTGATCAGGCAGCTTCCGGATAATATAAAAGTTAAGTATAAAGGCAGCGTGCAAAGCGATAAAGTTGCAGCAACACTCTCTCATTATCATGCTTTGTTTTTACCTACTCAAGGGGAGAATTTCGGCCACATAATTCTGGAAAGTTTTACAGCAGGCTGTCCGGTTATCATAAGTGATCAGACTCCTTGGAGAAACCTGGAAAAAGATAAACTTGGTTTTGACCTCCCTCTTGCTGAACCAAACAAATTCAGGCAGGCCATACAGCAGTTAACTCAAATGGACCAGCAAGAGTATAATATTTGGTCAGAACGAGCGTATTTTTACGGAAATAAATTTATTAACAACGCAGAACCAGTTCAGCTTAACAGGCTGATGTTTGAAGTATAAAAAGTGGCAATCGATCCGATACTGAAAGTTAAACTTTCTTCTTTCAACAACAGTTGGTATAACCCGGGGGCAGGAGTTTTAAAGCGTACCATCTGGTATTTCGTGAACATCCTCTTTTTCCTGAATCCGCTTAACCCGGTGAGTTCAATTAAAGTGGTCCTGCTGCGCCTGTTCGGGGCAAAAGTTGGAGCAGGCGTTGTTATTAAGCCTTCTGTTAATATAAAATATCCGTGGCTATTGGAAGTGGGCGATCATGTCTGGATCGGGGAATATGTCTGGATCGATAACCTGGTGAAAGTAAAACTGGAAAGCAATACAACCGTATCGCAGGGAGCGATGCTTTTAACCGGTAGCCATGATTATAAAAGAAGTACCTTTGATCTCCTGACAGGTGAGATTACAGTAGCAGAAGGTGCTTGGGTAGGAGCGAAGGCCGTTGTTTGCCCGGGTGTAGTGTGTGGTACCCATAGTGTGCTGGCAGCCGGATCGGTCGCAACAAAAGATTTGGAACCCTATACCATTTACCAGGGGAACCCGGCCGAACCGAAACGTGAGCGCAAAATGATTGCTTAGAAAGTAAAGTATAAAATGGGGAGTCACTTCCGTTTATTTTACTTTTTCTTAATATAAAACTAATACCTAACAGTCAATTCCGTGAAAGTTTCTATCATTACCATCGTTTATAATAACCGTGATACGATTGCTGATGCCATAGATTCTGTGCTGGCGCAAACGTACCCTAATATTGAATACATTGTAGTGGATGGCCTTTCTAAGGACGGCACTATTGATATTATTAAAGGCTATGGAGATAGAATCAGCACATTTGTATCTGAGAAAGATGCCGGTTTATACGATGCCCTGAACAAAGGTGTCCGGCTGGCTACCGGCGATGTGATCGGTTTTCTGCACTCGGATGATATTTTCTACAACGATAATGCCGTGGCTTCTGTAGTAGAGGCGTTCGCTCAGAATAAGACCAATAGTATTTATGCCGACCTGGTTTATGTTGACAGACAGAACCCGGATAAGGTTATCCGAAACTGGAAGTCAGGAGAGTACAGGCACAGCAGCTTTAAAAATGGCTGGATGCCGCCTCACCCCACTTTCTATGTAAAAAAAGAGATTTACCAGAAGCTGGGCCTTTATAATACAACTTTCAAGAGTGCGGCAGATTACGAACTCATGTTACGTTATCTGTATAAGCATAAGATCAGCACAGCCTATCTGCCTGAGTATTTGGTTAGAATGCGGGTGGGAGGTAAAAGTAATGTCACGCTTAAGAACAGAATCAGAGCAAACAAAGAAGATTATCAGGCATGGGTAATTAATAAGCTGCAACCACGCTTTTACACCCGGTTTTTAAAGCCACTCAGAAAAATAAGTCAGTTTTTTTAGTAATTTTGCCATAAATTATAGTAAGCATAAAATGAATACTACCGGGAATAATATTTTAGTAGAAGACGCAAAGATCGCTATTATTGGTTTAGGTTATGTAGGCCTTCCTTTGGCCATCGAATTCGGTAAGAAATATGATGTACTTGGATTCGATATCAATACAGATCGTGTTCAGGAGCTCAGCGAAGCGAAAGACCGTACGCGCGAAGCTAATCTTGAGGACCTTCAACTCGTAATTTCCAAAAGAAATGAAAGCGGAGAAAATAAACTGGGACTGCATTTTTCAGCTGATAAAGAAGAACTACGCAAGTATAATACATTCATTGTAACGGTTCCAACGCCCATCGATCAGTTTAAAGCGCCGGATCTGCTTCCGTTGCTAAAAGCTTCAGAAATGCTGGGTTCTGTCCTTAAAAAAGGGGACATTGTAATTTATGAATCTACGGTTTACCCGGGCTGTACGGAAGAAGATTGTGTACCTGTACTGGAAAAATTCTCTGGTCTTACTTTTAACCAGGATTTTTATGCCGGCTATTCTCCGGAGCGCATCAACCCGGGCGATAAAGTAAACACCCTGACCAAGATCAAGAAAGTTACCAGCGGCTCTACGCCAGAAATTGCAACGCGTGTGGATGACCTGTACCGTAGCATTATTGAAGCAGGCACGCACAAAGCACCAAGTATAAAAGTGGCGGAAGCCTCTAAAGCGATTGAAAATGCACAGCGCGACGTAAACATTTCATTTGTAAATGAGCTTTCCCTGATCTTTGATAAGATCGGAATCGATACGCACGATGTATTGGACGCAGCCGGCACCAAATGGAACTTCCTGAAGTACCAGCCCGGCCTTGTAGGCGGACATTGCATTGGCGTGGATCCATATTACCTGGCGCACAAAGCGGAAGCATTAGGCTACCATCCGCAGGTTATACTTTCTGGCCGAAGAGTAAATGATAACATGGGGTCATTTGTAGCTAACAAAGTAGTGAAGCTCATGATCAACAAAGAGCACAAAATCAAAGGTGCTAAGGCGCTCATTATGGGGGTTACGTTTAAAGAGAATTGCCCTGATGTGCGTAACACCCGTGTAGTGGATATTTACCATGAGCTAAAGCAATTTGGTATGGATGTAGATGTTTACGACCCATGGGCGGATGCTGATGAGGTGAAGCATGAGTATGGCATCGACATTATACCTGAACTGGATGAAACCGTACCGTATACTGCCATCATTGTAGCTGTAGCGCATAACGAGTTCCAGAAGGTAGATTTCAAAAAGTATAAAGACAATAACAACGCCGTTATTTTTGATACCAAAGCCTGCCTCGACAGAGAAATGGTAGACGGTAGATTGTAATAGTTAGTTAAATATAAAAAGTAAAAGGCCAGGTATGTTAAATGCCTGGCCTTTTACTTTTAGAGTGCATTGTCCAAAGTATTAAAGTATAGTTTTAAGATTTTTATACTTTGACCAGGCATTTAGTTTTTGGTGTTTTCACAATAACTAAATGTTAGCCTATTGAAGGGACTATTAGCACTCTTAAATTTAAAGAATACATCTTGCCCTTGCTGCGTGTTTTCACCAGCAAGCACTAATTGGTAAAAGTATGGTTGTCGGTGAAACACCAACAACAGCAAGTTTAGTCTATGAAATTGAAAACGGTAGATTGTTTCGAAGGTAGAGAAGGGCTATAAAACAAAAAAGCCTGAGAATAACTTCTCAGGCTTTTGCGGTCCGGACGGGACTCGAACCCGCGACCTCCGCCGTGACAGGGCGGCATTCTAACCAACTGAACTACCGGACCAAAATTTTTAAGATAAGAGCCTGTTGCTCTTTTTACGATATGACCGCAGAATAATCTGCGGTCCGGACGGGACTCGAACCCGCGACCTCCGCCGTGACAGGGCGGCATTCTAACCAACTGAACTACCGGACCGTTTATCCTTATTGTTAAGGTGATGCAAATGTAGAGCGATAATTTGAATTCTGCAAGCGTAGGGTACTTATTTGCTACTATATTTTTGATATAAATCTGTAAAAGGCTCATTTCCAAAATGATTATTTTTTATCCGTATCTTTAAGCCATACTTTTTCAGCAGAGATAAAGGAAACTGTTAAATTTGCATCAGAAACTAGCGATACGATTATGCTTTTAGATTTCGAACAGCCAATTGCCGCCCTCGAGGGCAAATTACAGGAAATGAAAAATCTGGCACAGGATAGCCAGGTAGATGTTTCGGATGCGGTAAAAGCTCTGGAAGAGAAGATCAAGATCCTTAAAAAGGAAACTTACGCTAACCTTACCCGTTGGCAGCGCGTGCAGTTGTCTCGCCACCCGGAGAGGCCTTATACGTTAGATTACATAAACGGCATCGCTGATAAGTTCTTCGAACTGCACGGCGACCGTACCGTGAAAGATGATAAAGCGATGGTAGGCGGCTTCGGAGAGATCGAAGGCCGTAGCGTGATGTTTATTGGCCAGCAGAAGGGCAGAAACACCAAACAGCGCCAGCTGCGGAATTTTGGTATGGCAAACCCGGAAGGCTACCGCAAAGCACTTCGCCTGATGAAAATGGCAGAGAAGTTCGGTAAACCGATCATAACGCTGATCGATACGCCAGGTGCTTTCCCGGGGCTGGAAGCCGAAGAGCGCGGACAGGGAGAGGCTATTGCCCGTAACCTGAAGGAAATGTTCATGCTGAAAGTGCCTGTTATCTGTGTGATTATCGGAGAAGGTGCATCCGGTGGTGCCCTGGGTATTGCCATCGGCGACCGAGTAATGATGTTGGAAAACTCCTGGTACTCTGTAATCTCTCCTGAAAACTGCTCTACCATACTTTGGCGCAGCTGGAATTATAAAGAACAGTCTGCCGAAGCCCTTAAACTGACAGCTAAAGATATGCTTCAGAATAAGCTGATCGATGGTATTATAAAGGAACCGCTGGGTGGTGCGCACACAGAACCTGAAAAAATGATTCGCACGTTAAAGAAAGAGCTGATCAAACTGTTGGATGAACTTGAAGCAATGGATAGCGAGGATAGAATCATGACGCGCATTGAGAAGTTCTCGAATATGGGCGTAGTGCTGGAAGGTTAAAAAGTTAAAAAGTATAGAAGTTAGAAAGTTTTAACTTCTATACTTTTTAACTTCACCTGCAAAACTTCCAAACTATCTAACTTTTAACTTTCTAACTCTTAAAACGGTGAAGCTGCACGTAATAGATACTGGTTTTTTTAAGCTTGATGGCGGTGCGATGTTTGGTGTTGTGCCTAAAACACTTTGGCAACGTACTAACCCAGCCGATGAGAATAATCTCTGCAACTGGGCAATGCGCTGTTTGCTGATAGAGGATGGCAACAGGCTTATCCTGATCGATAATGGGATCGGAGATAAGCAGGACGCTAAATTCATGAGCCACTATTACCTCAACGGTGATGCTTCACTTCATGGTTCTTTAAAAAAAGCTGGCTTTACTGCAGCTGATATTACAGACGTTTTCCTGACCCATCTGCATTTTGACCATTGCGGAGGCGGTGTTAAGTATAAAAATGGCGATGGTGCGCTGGAACTCGTGTTCCCGAACGCTACCTACTGGTCTAATGCCGACCACTGGAAATGGGCTACTGAACCAAATGCCCGCGAGAAAGCCTCTTTCCTGAAAGAAAACATACTTCCGATGCAGGAAAGCGGACATCTGCAATTCATCAATCCCAATCAACCGTCTCCTTTTTCGCAGTTCGATATTTTTTATGCGGATGGCCATACTGATAAGATGATGGTGCCGATCATACCTTATAAAGGCAAGAAAATTGCTTTTATGGCTGATTTGCTGCCTTCTGTAGGCCATTTACCGCTACCTTATGTGATGGGCTACGATACACGTCCGCTTATAACGCTGGAAGAGAAGTCTCAATTTCTGAATAAAGCTGCCGCTGAGGACTATATCCTTTTCTTTGAACATGATGCAGTTAACGAATGCTGCACCGTGCAGCAGACCGAGAAAGGCGTAAGACTGGCCCAAACATTCTCCTTAAGCGAAGTATAGTATGCGGATAGGTCTTGTTCTCTCCGGAGGAGCTGCTCGCGGAATAGCCCACCTGGGAGTTCTGAAAGCACTCGATGAATTTAATATTAAAATAGATGCGATTTCCGGGGTGAGCTCAGGTGCAGTAGCAGGAATATTTTATGCAGCCGGCTACAAACCGACCGAAATCCTGAAACTGATCAAAGAGCTGAGCCTTTTCCAGATTATAAGACCTACATTAAGGCAGGTCGGGTTTATGCATTTGGATGAAATAGAAAAACTCTTCTGTAAATACCTGGGGGCAAACCGCACGTTTGAGCAGCTTCGTATTCCGGTTACAGTTACTGCAACTGAAATTAACAAAGCGGAGATTATCTACTTTTCTGAAGGAAGTATCATTCAACCCCTACTGGCATCGGTAGCAGCACCTATTATTTATAAGTCTGTTGTTTTCGAAGATAAAGTGTTGCAGGATGGTGGCTTACTGAACAACATGCCTATAGACCCCATCCGGGAATCCTGCGACAAAATTATTGGGGTACATGTTAACCCGATCAACAAAGAAGCGAAGATCACCACGATGCGTGGGATGATCGAGCGTACGTTGCAACTGGCTGTAAACAATAATGTAAAGCTGCGCCTTCCGCAATGCGACCTCGTTTTAGAGCCGGAAGCCCTGGTTAATTATCGGTTAACGAGTTTTAGAAAAGCCGACGAAATTTTTGAGGTTGGTTACCAGCATGCGTTAAAACATGAAACCGCTTTACGGAAGCTAGCCGAATCCAGCGCCCGGATTTAATCGGCAACCTGCCTACAATTGCGCTTATAATTTGTCTATATGAGCAATTGTATGTAAATATACAGTTTCATTTTTGCCCCTTTCAGAAAGGATTTATACTTCGTTTATACATTACGCATGGTTGGTAAAATTATATCAAAGCTATTTTTTAAACTCAGCGGCTGGAAATTGGTAGGTAATTTAACTTCGGACAACCGCCGTTGTGTGATGATTGCGGCACCGCATACCAGCAACTGGGACTTTATTTATGCCAGGGCCGCATTTTACCTCATGGATGCACCGATCCGCTTTACGATCAAAAAGGAATTTATGCGTTTCCCGTTTGGCGGCTTGCTTAAAAGTATGGGTGCGTTGCCGATCGATCGTTCCAGGAACACGCGCATGGTAGATGCGATGATCAACATTTTTAAAACGCATAAAGAAGATATGTGCGTGATGGTGACACCCGAGGGCACACGCAAATACCAGCCGCGCTGGCGCAGAGGTTTTTACCATGTGGCAATAGGAGCAGGCGTTCCGATTGTACTGGGTTACCTGGATTACGCTAAAAAAGAAGCAGGCATCGGCCCGACCTTTTACCCAACCGGCGATATTGAAGCAGATATGGAAAGTATACTTGCTTTCTACAGAACCAAGACAGCAAAATTCCCTGAGAACGGAGTAAGATAAGTTAGAAAGTTGAAGAGTTAGAGGTTTAAAAAGTGAACATTGAAGACTTGCATGCACTTTGCCTTTCGTTTAAGGGTGTTGAAGAAGATATAAAATGGGGAGCCGACCTGTGCTTTACCGTAGCCGGCAAAATGTTCTGTGTTACAAGTATAGATCCGCCACATGCGGTTTCTTTTAAGGTGCTTCCAGAAGAGTTTGATTCGTTGGCTAATTCACTCCAGATTATACCCGCACCATATATGGCCCGCAATAAATGGATTTCGGTGCAGCAATGGGATAGGCTGACCGATGAAGAGTGGAAATATTATGTTACCCAATCTTATGAGTTGGTAAAGTATAAACTTCCTAAAAAGACACAGAAGGAGATTGATAACTAAAGCTATTGAAGTATAAAAAAGCCGCTGTAATTTTTACAGCGGCTTTTTTATACGTTTTACTTTTAAGCAATTTGCCTTAGGTCCACCGGAATTACCCTTGAGATGCCGGCCTCGATCATCGTGATGCCATACATCACATCCGTTGAAGCCATCGTGCGTTTGTTGTGCGTTACCACAATAAACTGCGAGTCGTTGGAGAAAGTACGGATGATGTTGTTGAATTTATCAATGTTTGCATCATCAAGCGGCGCATCCACTTCATCAAAAATACAGAACGGAGCAGGCTTCAGTAGGTAAATAGCAAACAGAAGCGAAATGGCCGTTAAAGTTTTCTCGCCGCCCGAAAGCTGGTTTATCGTGAGCGGCCGTTTGCCTTTTGGCTGGGCCATGATCTCAATGCGCGACTCCAGCGGGTTGCTTGGGTCTACAATAACCAAGTCGCAGTTATCTTCTTCGGTAAACAGGCTTCTGAAAACACGTTTAAAGTTGCCTTTTATCTGGTTGAAAGCTTCCGTGAATTTTTCCTTCGCTACTGTGTCAATCTCGTTAATCGTATCGATCAGCATGGTTTTAGCATTCACCAGGTCGTTGCGCTGCTCGGTTATAAATTTGTTACGCTCTTCAATTTCAGTATAAGCTTCGGCGGCCATGGCATTTACCGGACCCATTTTATCGAGTGCCGTTTTAGCTTCAGAAATGTGCCTGCTTAGTTCTTCGTTGCTCAGTTCAATTAATAGCTCTGTTTCCGGTACCGGCGAGGCAAAATCTTCCTCTGAAATATTAAACTCAGCCGCCAGGCGCTCCTGCACCGAAACCAGTTTTATTTTAGTATCGTTAATGGTTTGCTGCATCCGCATGAGCAGTTCATCGGCATTCTGGCGTTTGCGCTGCAACTCACGGATCGTTTTTTCTTTTTCATTCAGATCGCCACGCAACGTAAAGTATGCTTTTTCTACTTCTTCCAATTCGTAGCCAAACTCCTTGCGGGCCGCCGTCATGGTTTCTACTACGGCCTCGTTCTCGTCGATGAAAGCAGCTGTATGGGCAATTTCGTCTTCCGCTTTAACTAATTCCTGTTTTAAACCCTCGATGCGCTCCTGGTTAGCTTCTACCGTTTTTTGCTTGTAACTGATTTCCTGTTGCAAACTGGCGTACCGGTTTTTTAGCTGGTGGTACTGGATATTTTCCTGGTTATACATGCCAGAAATAACCGTGATCTGTTCCTGCTGTCGGTTAAGTTGCGAAGTATAAACGGCCAGTTCTTCTTCCAGTTGCTTCAGTTCCTGCTGGTCGGCGGTGGCCTGCGGCGAGATAGTTATACTTTGCTCGCGCAACTCCGTTAGCCTTTCATGCAATTCTGCCTTCTTCTGATCAAAGTTGCGCAGGTTTTGCTGGTGCTGCTCAAAACGAATGCGTACGGTAAGCAGTTCCTGTTGCTGTTTGGTAACTTCTTTTTCGAGCAGTTTTATACTTTCCTTTTCTGATTCGGCTTTATAATTCAGCAGTCTTTGGTTTTGGGTATTGATGCGGCTTTGCGCCAGATCAACCTGGTGGGCGAGGGCTTCGACTTCCTGCTGCAGTTGCTCCAGGTTTTGCTTGCGGCCTAACCTGTTTCCATCAAACAAACCTACCGAACCACCTGATAAGCTAAGCGGCTTTTTAATGGCTGAGCCATCTTTTAAGATAATGGTGCGGTAATCTTCCGAAGAGAAATCATCGTCAGAACCCTCGCTGATGTACACATTGCTGAGCATGTACTTGAGCAGGTTGCTATACTTTTTATCTCCGGAAACAACCTCGAAAGCTGCAACCAGTTTGCCATCGTTAAAGGTAGCAGTTGGCTCTAGTTCTTCAATTTCAGAAAGTATGATGAAGTTAGCGCGGCCTTTGTTTTCTGCTTTTAAAAGAGCTGTTGCTTCCATGGCGTCCTGTAGCGTTTCCACTACAAAGAAGTTCATGTATGGCTCGAGGTAACTTTCTATAAGCGGCTTGTAATCAGGCTTGCTAACAATAATATCGGAAAGGAGTGGAGCGGGCTTCGACCAGCTGTCTGTCTGGCACAAAAACTTAATTGCTTCCGGAAAGCCTTCCATGTTTTCAACCAACGATCGGGTCAGGTTCAGTTGGTTTTGCCTGGCATCAAGTTTACGGTTCAGCTCTACCAATTGTGCTTTCTGCGTTTCAATTTCCTGCTCGGTAGCCGTTATTTGTTCTGAAAGTGTTTCTTCGTGAGCCTGTAGTTTTACCAGTTCAGATGTTTTCTCTTCTACAATAAACTGTGTTTCCTGGAGTTGCTCCTGCAGCGCAAGGCCATCTTCATCAGCGGTTTGCTGCTGCTGGTGCAAACGTTCCAGTTCCTGGTTCAGGTTCTGAATCTGGATCTGGCTTATCTCCAACGATTTATGCAGCTGGAAAACGGCCTGCTGCTTTTCGCGCTGTTGCTGCGACAATTCCTGAAATGCTTCCTGCAGTTCCAGCTTTTGTTCGTTTGCTTCCTGCAGTTCATCTTTCAGGTTGGTAACCTGTTCCTCAGCGGTGGCAAAGCTATCCTGTACCGTTTCCAGTTCTTCGCGCAGCTGGCTTATACTTTCCTGGGTGTGGTCGAGGTTGGCGGTGTCCTGGCTTATCTGCTGGCGCAGTTGCAGCATGCGTTCTTTTAGAAAAGTGCTGCGTTCGGCGCGTAATTTAATGTCGTTTTCCAGTTGGTGCAGTTTGGCAGTTTGCATCTGCATCATTTTCTGCATTTCGCCAAGCTGTTCCTGCGTTTGGTTCAGTTCTTCTTTCTGGTCTGCAATAGCCTCTTCAGCTGCTGTTACGGCACCTACATACGTATCTTTAAGCGAAGTTTCCTGTTGCATATCCTGCTCCAGTCGCTGCAAAACTTGCTGGTATTGGGATATGTTCCGGCGCGCAAAAGCGAGGCTATGCTTCTTATAATCGTCTTTTAACTGAAAATACCGGATGGCCTGTTTGGCCTGCCGCTCCAGCGTTTTCATGTTCTTGCCAATCTCAAACAGCACATCTTCCACGCGCTCCAGGTCGGCATCCGTCTCTTCGAGTTTCTTAAGCGTTTGCTTTTTGCGTACCCTGAATTTAGAAATGCCGGCAGCTTCCTCGAATAACAAGCGGCGCGAGTTTTCCTTATCGTTCAGGAGCTCATCCACCATTTTTAGCTCGATAATGGCATAGCTGTCAGAACCGATGCCGGTATCCAGGAAAAGTTCGTTGATGTCTTTTAGGCGGCAAGTAACGCCATTTAACAGGTACTCGCTGTCGCCACTGCGGTGGTAACGGCGCGTAACCGTTACATGCGAGTACTCGGTTGGTAGCACGCCTTTGTTGTTGGTAAACGTGATGGATACTTCCGCCATTTGCACCGGACGGCGCGTTTTGGAACCGTTAAAGATCACGTTTTCCATCTTATCGGAGCGGAGATTACGTGTACGTTGCTCGCCTAAAACCCAACGGATGGCATCCACAATATTGGATTTTCCGCACCCGTTTGGCCCTACAATACCTGTTATACCTTCATCAAAATTGATGACCACGCGGTCGCCAAAGCTTTTGAAACCTTTAATTTCTAATCTTGAAACTTGCATTAATTTCCGGGAGAAACGCTGTAAACCAAACTCAAAAATAACAGTTAATCTTCAATCATCCGTTACAAAAATCAATTTTATGGCCCTTCTTTTCCGGAAGTATAAGTCTAAAGTTTGTTTGATGGTCCGTGAGAGAGCATCAGCGGTAAACAGGAAAGTATAAACAGAAGTTATCTGAAACGCAGGTCAGCATAAAGTATACTTTAGACCGGATAATCTGCCTGAATTTAGTATCTTTGGTTAGGACACACTATTATGGAAGATTTTAAAATTATACTTTATATACTGGCTGCAGTAGCGTATTTTGTTTTTAATGCGTTCCGGAAAGCTTTTAAAACAGACGCGACAAAGGAAAATACACTGCCTGATAAGCCTGTTGTAACAGCTAAACCAGTTACAAAGGAAATTTCAAAGCCAGCTGCACCGAAAACTTCTTTTGAAGATATTTTGCGGGAGCTTCAACCTAAAATGGAAAAGGCAAACGAGCAGGAGCGGAAAGTAACCCCGAGACCTGTTGTTTACGAACAACCAACGCCGGTCTTTACTTATGAGCAGACCAAAACCGAGGCTCGCTCGCTTGAAACTATACCGGATGAACGGATAAAACCACGCAAAAGAAAGAGTACACTACAGGAGATCCAGACGCCGGCAGCTTATATGCAACAGCAGCAAAAACGACTGAACCCTTACCGCGCTTTGTTACAAAATCCTAATAGTGCAAAACAAGCTTTTATTCTTTCAGAGATATTCAACCGCAAATATTAGCAGGTTTTATATTTGAGTAAGTATAAATCAATTGAAAACCGTTAAGGCGTAAGCCAGAATATTTGCTCCCATCCGCAGGGCCTGCTGCCTGATGTGTTCCGGGTCGTTGTGGACTTCGGCATCCTCCCAACCATTACCAAGGTCGGTTTCAAACGTATAAAAGCAAACTAAACGGCCATCATGTATAATCCCGAAGCCCTGGGGTGGCTTGCTATCGTGTTCGTGTACTTTAGGTAAGCCGTTCGGGAAATAAAATTTCTGTTTATAGATGGGATGGTTGTAAGGCACTTCTACAAATTCATACTCCGGGAAAACCTTTTTCATCTCTTTCCGGATAAATTTATCCAACCCATAGTTGTCATCGATGTGTAGAAATCCGCCACTCGTTAAATAAGTACGCAGGTTTTGGGCTTCAGCATCCGAGAAAACGACATTTCCGTGGCCGGTCATGTGCACAAACGGGTAACTCAATAGTTCGGCATTACCGACTTCTACGACAGCTTCTTCCGGGGCAATATTAGCGTTAAGTTGCTGGTTACAAAACCGGATCAGGTTTGGGAGTGAGGTCTTGTTTGCGTACCAGTCGCCGCCGCCGTTATACTTTAGCTTGGCAATTTTAAAGCTATACTTTTGCGCAGATGCTCCTGTACTTAAACCTAACAGCAGGCAAAGTATAAACACGCTGGTTACAAACTGAAATCTCGGAAACTGCATAGGTATACTTATAAAGGTTCAAATACATCGTGTAGTACATGCAACGTATGGCAGGCTACAAGCGCAGCTGTTTCGGTGCGGAGCCTGCTCTGGCCTAAAGTTACAGGACGTATTCCAGTTTCATAAGCAGCCTTAATTTCGTGCTCAGAAAAATCTCCTTCCGGCCCGATCATAATACAATGCGGCTGGCCATACTTATAGTATTCCTTTATACCTTTGGTTGCATCATCTTCTAAATGAGCGATAAATGTATTGTTTGGCGCTGCTTTCTGTATAAAGCGGTTTACTGGCATAAGGTCATTTAGCAGTGGCATAAAGCCTTTCTGCGATTGCTTCATGGCGCTTACGGCAATTTTCTCAAGGCGGTCTAACCGGAGCTGCCGGCGCTCCGAATGTTCGCAAAGCAGAAACGTAATTTCACTTACTCCAATCTCAACGGCCTTCTCTACAAACCACTCGATGCGGTCTATATTTTTTGTAGGAGCCACAGCAATGTGTAGCGCAAAAGGCAATTTACCATACTCCAGTTGCTTGTCTATAATCTGCAGCTGGCATTTTTTCTGGTGTGCATTCTGAATGATTGCTGTATACAAGCCGCCTTTGCCATCGGTCAGGTATACGGTATCGCCTTGCTGTAGCCGCAAAACACGCGTACAATGTTTCGATTCTTCTTCGGGCAAAGTATAGTTTTCAGAAGTGATATCCGGTGTATAAAATATATGCACAGCTTTAGAATTACGAATTATGAGTTAAGAATTACGAATTAATCCAAAAGACACTTTTTTATATTACTATACGAAAGTATAAAACGATTACTCATAAAAAAAAGCCCCTTCACTTTTCAGGTAAAGGGGCTTTCTGTACTTTATACTTTAATTAAGCGATAGCTTCCACCTGCGGCGCGCCTGCCAGGATTTCTTCATTCGCGTAATCTGCATACTTGGTAAAGTTCTTCACGAATTTAGAACCTAGGTCAGCTGCCTTCGCATCGTATTCTTCCTTGTTAGCCCAAGTGTTACGTGGGTTCAGGATTTCAGCCGGTACGTTAGGGCAAGAATTCGGGATCTGCACACCAAAGATCGGGTGCTTTGTAAATTCTACCTCGTTCAGTTCGCCGTTAAGCGCAGCCGTAATCATAGCACGCGTGTATGGCAATTTCATACGTGAACCTACACCGTAAGCACCGCCAGTCCAGCCTGTATTGATCAGCCAAACATTTACGTTGTTCTCATCCATCTTTCTGCCCAACATTTCAGCATACTTGGTTGGGTGCAATGGAAGGAAAGCTGCGCCAAAGCAAGCAGAGAAAGTAGTCTGTGGCTCTGTAATACCAACTTCAGTACCGGCAACTTTAGCAGTATAACCAGAAATGAAGTGGTACATGGCCTGGCTCTTATTCAGTTTAGAGATCGGAGGTAACACACCAAATGCATCTGCTGTCAAGAAGAAGATGTTCTTCGGAATATCTGCTCTGGATGGCTCGATAGCGTTATCGATGTGGTTAATAGGGTAGGCCGTACGCGTGTTCTCTGTTACAGAGTTGTTTGTATAGTCTACTTCTCTTGTGCCTTCTACAAAGCGGGTGTTCTCTACAATAGAGCCGAATTTGATGGCATCCCAAATCTGTGGTTCTTTTTCTCTTGTCAGGTCGATTACTTTTGCATAGCAACCACCTTCAAAGTTAAATACGCTGTCAGAAGTCCAGCCGTGCTCATCGTCACCGATCAGGCCACGGTTAGGGTCAGCAGAAAGCGTAGTTTTACCGGTACCTGACAGACCGAAGAAAATAGCCGTATCGCCTTCTGCGCCAACGTTGGCAGAGCAGTGCATGGATAACGTATTTTTTTCGTGAGGCAGAATATAGTTTAACACACCGAAGATGCCTTTTTTCATTTCGCCGGCATAACCAGTACCACCAATCAGGATCATGTTCTTGGTGAAGTTGATGATGGCAAAGTTTGACTGGCGTGTGCCGTCTACAGCCGGGTCAGCTTCGAACTCAGGTGCGCAGATGATCGTGAATTCTGGTGTGTGGTTTGCAATTTCGTCTTTTGTAAGACGCAGGAACATGTTGTTGCAGAAAAGGTTCTGCCAAGCCTGTGTGTTCACAATACGAAGATTCAAGCGATAATCTGGATGAGCACCTGCATACGCATCGCGTACGTACAGCTTGCGGTCTTTCAGGAAATCGATCATTTTTTCCTGCAGCTTGTCGAATTTTTCAGGATCAAAGGCAATATTGATATCGCCCCACCAAACTGATTCTTCGGTCTTGGCATCTTTCACTACGAAGCGGTCTTTAGGCGAACGGCCTGTAAACTTGCCGGTATCGCACATCAGAGCGCCAGTGTCTGTGAGTACGCCTTCTCCGTTTTTGATGGCTTCTTCCACCAGCTCTGCAGGGCTCAGGTTCCAAAGCACTTCTTTTGCTTCTTTGATGCCTAAGCTATCCAGACCAACAGCTTTAGATTTATCTCCAGATTCTTTCATTTGAAAATTATGGGTTTGTTTTAGTTAGTGAACTGTTTGTGTCACAATTGCGACACAAAAATATGAAAAAATGTATCTCATTATAATGTAAGGTACAAATATTAAAGGCCAGGTGAAGGATATAGCTTCAATTCCAGAAAAATTTTGCTGTATGGGCTCAAACTAATATATTTACCTCCTATGTTTGCTTAACTTGTCTCAACTAAACACTCAATCTAATTAATTTCTATGTCTGTTAACCAACAAAACCCTGGAGCTGCGGTGGCACAGGAAAATCTGAAGCATCCAAAGGGGTTATACCTTTTGTTCTTTACAGAATTATGGGAGCGCTTCAGTTATTACGGGATGCGTGGCCTTTTAATGCTATACTTAACAAAAACTGCCTTGGAAGGTGGTCTGGGTTATAGCGTAGCCGATGCAGCTTTAATTTATGGATACTTTACTGGTTTTGTATATTTTACGCCTATTATTGGCGGTTGGTTGGCTGATAAATTCTTAGGTCATCGTCGTGCTATTCTGATAGGTGGTGTGCTGATGGCATTAGGCCAGTTCAGTTTGTTCTCTACTCCTTATGTAGGCGTAGAAATGACCTATTTGGGGCTTCTACTGTTAATCATCGGAAATGGTTTCTTTAAACCGAATATTTCTTCCATTGTAGGTAATCTTTATGCGCAGGGCGACCCGCGCCGCGATTCTGCTTTCACCATTTTTTACATGGGTATCAACATTGGTGCGTTTATGGCGCCTCTTGTGTGCGGTTACCTGGCTGAAGATTATTTTGCAACCAAAGCTGTTATAGATGGTGTAGAAACGGTAACAAACTATGGCTTTCAGTATGGTTTCCTTGCTGCTGGTATCGGTATGGTGATCGGTCAGATCGTATTCAACACCTTAGGGCCATCTTTATTAGGTGATCTGGGTTTGAAGCCTGTTAAAGCTGAAAACGATGCGGAAACCGGCAAGCCAGCTGTTTCTGCAAAACTTACAAAAGAAGAGATCGACCGCGTATCGGTTATCTTTATTATTTCTGTATTTGTGATCTTCTTCTGGGCTGGTTTCGAGCAAGCCGGTAGCTCCCTTACTGTTTACACCGATAAATACATCGACCGTAACTTCTTCGGTTTCCTGATCCCAACTTCGTGGTTCCAGTCGGTTAACCCCTTATTTATAGTGCTCTTCGCGCCGCTAACGGCACAGCTTTGGTTGTTCCTGGCGAAGCGTGGCAAAGACCTGAGCATCCCAACTAAAATGGGTGTTGGTATGATCTTGCTTGGTGTTGGCTTCTTCTTTATGGTGGGTGCCGTAATGGAGCGCGGTGGTGTTGATGACGAAACTGTGAAAGCCAGCCTTGCCTGGTTGATCGCCACTTACTTCTTCCATACGATTGGTGAGCTGTGCCTTTCACCAATAGGCTTATCAATGGTAACTCGTCTTGCACCTGTAACATTGGTATCGATGCTGATGGGTGTATGGTTCCTGGCTCCGTTCATTGCGCAAATTGCAGGTGGCTACATTGCTTCTTACGTAGAGGAGATGGGTGCTTTCAATATCTTTATGGCAATCGGTATATTCGTA
Source organism: Pontibacter arcticus (assembly GCF_003284895.1). GTDB lineage: Bacteria > Bacteroidota > Bacteroidia > Cytophagales > Hymenobacteraceae > Pontibacter > Pontibacter arcticus. The sequence goes on along the minus strand of NZ_QMDV01000002.1, from coordinate 799,887 downwards.
ATTGTAGCCGGTCTTATTCTGATAGCGCTTACCCGCAAGCTGATGCACATGATGCACGGCCGCGGCTAAGTATAAAATAAGTAGAAAATTAAAAAGCCCCGACTAAACTTAGTCGGGGCTTTTTTTGTCCTATATTTTTTGAGATTAAAGTATAAACAGCTTGATTCTATGTATTATTATCCTATTTATTACACTACCAAATAAATATACTTTTTTATTAACTTAATTCAATTTTATAGCCAAATGTTTACCACTTTTTACAAGCAAAGTATACTGCTATACTTTGTCCTGATTACCTTTATGTTCTCAGCATGCGAGGTTACCTCAGAAATTACTACAGACCAACTTCCTGAACCTAAAGCAACAATTTACACGATCAAAAAAGGGCAGCAGCATGCCGTATTGCAGTATAAGAAAGCGACAGGTTCCGTCATGCGTTTTAAAGCAACTTTTGATAAGTCAGCTGTTTACCAAACCATAGACCCCGTAAACCAAGCCGACATTAACAAATTGTATGGCGTATCAGATTGCGGCAACGATCATCATACCAACAGTGCGCGTTTTGGCTGGCGCTGGTTTAATAACCGCCTCGAAATACATGCTTATACTTATATAAATAAAGTGCGCAAGTCTGAGTTTATTGGCTGTGTAGATTTAAACAAACCAAGTACGTATGAATTAAGAATGGGAGAGGGAAAGTATACATTTATACTTGACGGGAAAGAAGTTATACTTCCCAGAGGCTGCAACAGTGATGTGGAGCGGTACCAGCTTTTTCCATACTTTGGCGGCGATGAATTTGCCCCGCACGATATTACTATCGAGCTCATGGAGCTGAAGTAAAGCAAATTTATACTTTACAAAGGTACTTAAAACAAAAATCCCCTGAACCGACTTGGCTCAGGGGATTTTCAGTTATAAATAGAAGGGAAATGCAGCTTACATCATGCCGCCCATACCACCCATGCCACCTGGCATGCCGGCACCAGCACCGCCTTTGTCTTCTTCTGCATCTTCAGAAACCACACACTCTGTTGTTAACAGAAGTCCGGCTATAGAAGCTGCGTTCTCAAGCGCAAGACGCGTTACTTTAGTTGGGTCGATGATACCTGCTGCGAACATGTTTTCGTAACGGTTATCACGGGCATTGTAGCCAAAATCAGCTTTTCCTTCGCGGATAGCCTGTACTACTACAGAACCTTCGCCACCAGCGTTAGATACAATTGTTCTAAGCGGAGCCTCCAAAGCTGTTCTGATGATCTGAACTCCAGTCTGCTCATCCGCATTGTAAACTTCCAGGTTCTCCAGCGCATCCAATGCACGGATCAGGGCAACACCACCACCGGCAACGATACCTTCTTCCACGGCAGCGCGGGTAGCATGCAGGGCATCATCCACACGGTCTTTCTTCTCTTTCATTTCTACTTCCGTAGAAGCACCAATGTAAAGTATCGCAACACCGCCAGATAATTTAGCTAAACGCTCCTGTAATTTTTCTTTATCGTAATCAGATGTAGTCGTCTCCATCTGAGATTTGATCTGGTTTACGCGCGCTACGATATCATCTTTCTGGCCAGCACCATTTACAATGGTTGTGTTGTCTTTGTCGATGATCACTTTTTCAGCGTTACCTAAGTACTCCAGTGTCGCGTTCTCTAACTTGTAGCCACGCTCTTCAGAAATTACCGTACCACCCGTCAGGATCGCGATATCTTCCAGCATTGCTTTTCTTCTGTCGCCAAAGCCAGGAGCTTTAACAGCAGCAATTTTAAGCGAGCCACGCAGTTTGTTTACAACTAAAGTTGCAAGCGCTTCGCCGTCTACATCTTCAGAGATGATGATCAAGCCTCTGCCAGTCTGAACAACCTGCTCCAATACCGGAAGCAATTCCTTCATGGTAGAAACTTTTTTGTCGTAAATCAGGATGAATGGATTCTCGAACTCAGCTTCCATTTTCTCTGCGTTGGTCACAAAGTATGGAGACAGGTAACCGCGGTCAAACTGCATACCTTCCACTGTTTTTACTTCAGTTTCAGTTCCTTTTGCTTCTTCTACCGTGATAACGCCATCTTTACCAACTTTATCCATCGCATCGGCAATCATTTTACCGATTTCAGCGTCGTTGTTAGCAGAGATCGTACCTACCTGAGAGATCTCAGATGAGTTTTCGATTTTCTTGGACTGAGATTTCAGGTTAGCAACAACAGCCGTAACTGCCTTGTCGATACCACGCTTCAGGTCCATTGGGTTAGCACCAGCTGCTACGTTCTTGATACCTGCTGTGTAAATAGCCTGCGCTAATACCGTTGCAGTTGTAGTACCATCGCCAGCCTGGTCAGCAGTTTTAGAGGCAACCTCTTTTACTAACTGTGCACCCATGTTTTCGATAGGGTCTTTCAGCTCAATTTCTTTTGCAACAGAAACACCATCTTTCGTGATGTTTGGCGCACCAAACTTACGATCGATGATTACGTTGCGGCCTTTCGGGCCTAAAGTTACTTTAACAGCATTCGCCAGTTTATCAACACCGGCTTTAATTTTGCCACGTGCATCGGCATCAAATGTGATGTTCTTAGCCATAGTTATATTTTAAATGATTCTTTTAAATTGAATTGATTATAGAACTGCCAGAATATCAGATTCGCGCATGATCAGGTAATCATTACCATCTACTGAGATTTCAGTGCCGGCATACTTGCCATACAATACCTGGTCGCCAACTTTAACCTGCGGCTGCATCAACGTGCCTTGCTCAGATACTTTACCTTCGCCAACTGCTACTACATCGCCACGCTGTGGTTTCTCTTTAGCAGTGTCAGGAATGATGATACCAGACTTTGTTTTTTCTTCTGCGGCAGCAGGAGCAATGATTACTCTGTCTGCTAATGGTTTAATGCTGATTGACATAGTTTGTTATATTTTTTGGTTTAGGTTATGTTAATTTGAAACCAAGGAGCTACTATCACTTCCTGTGCCAATAGAGTTATTCTGCCATTTTAAGCCAATTTTTCAGTTGGCTTGGCTATCCGGTCTGACATTTTTGTCAGTGGCTGACAGGAAATAGGAGGTTAAAGTATGAATCTGCCAAAGATGGCTTTAAACAACAAAGCCGGTCTTTAATAAGACCGGCTTTGTTTATACTTTAAGTTGCGTTGCTTAGTTAGCTTTTGCTGTATCGATCATGGCTGGAATTTCAGCAGCACCAGGGATAGCAGCAGTTGTATCAGTGTTAGCGCCTGGTAACGTAGCCGGGGCAGCCGGTAAAGCAGACTGACGAGCACGTTCTTCATTTACGCTGCGGTTTACATTGTCAGAACCGGAAGTATCAACTATCATGTGCGTGCCTAACGTTAAAACAACAAGACCAATAGCGAAACCCCAGGTAAGTTTTTCAAGCAGATCGCCTGTACGTTTAACACCCATTAACTGGCTGGCACCGCCGCCGCCAAATTGGCTTGAAAGTCCGCCTCCCTTTGGGTTTTGGGAAAGAACAACCAATATAAGCAGTACGCAAACAAAAATGATAATACTGATCAGGGCGATATACATGTTAAATTTGGTTTTGTAATTTTTCTATCTGTTCGGCAAAGTAACTCTTTTTTTCCGGATATTTCAAAATGAGCAACTCATATATTTTAATAGCTTTTTTCGGTTTGCCCTGTTTCAGGAAAATGGCGGCTAAACTTTCGGAAGCAATTCCTTTTTTGATCTTGGTGCCCTTCAGCGATAAGTCTTCCTGAGGTTCAGACTTTATTTTCATGTTAGCCATGGTTTTCAGGCGCGGGTTCAGCTTCAGGAACTGATCTATGATGTTAAGCTGCTGGCTTAAAATATGCTTTCCGGGCTGCACGGCTTTTTCCAGCTCGTGGGTTTTGCTGTACTCCAGTATCAGTTCAGGATGGAAACTTTGCGGTTTCTGGCGGGTATACTCGTCTTTTAGTTGCAGCACTTCGCCCATCCGGCTCGACGACATCCAGTAACCCAGCACATCTTCTGCGTACAAGCGATCAATTTCATCCATAGAATAATTGATCTCAGCCTGCTCTTCAGCATCATCCTTTATAGGTTCTGGCTCAGGTTGCTGTGGTGCTTCGGTTTCTGCAAGATCCTCGGTAGGTATTTGGCCGGCTGCCACAGCCATTCGGTTATCTATACTCTGGAAGGTACAGTCCAGCACATCCGACAGTGCCAAACCGGTTTCATCTTCAGTTTCTTCTTCGATCAGTTCATACCTGGTATCAAATGGCAGTTCTGAAACCGGAATTGCTATCGTATGATTTTCCTGTTCAGGTTCACTGGCTGCTGTTGGGTCTTCAGTTACTTCCGGCGTTTGTGCCAGCAGATCAGTAAACGTAGGGCTCAGGCTATTTATCTGGAGCAACGAACTTAACTCAGAATCAGGCTCCGGCTCATCAAATGCGTAATCTGCCAAATGATCCTGTAATGTATAAACCTGGGGCTCAACCTCCGGTAGTACGTTTTCTTGTTGCGCTGTATTTTCTAAATTTATTACTTCAGTCTGAAGATCAGAAGTATAAAATGTAACATCCTGATTCTCTATGATGATAGTTTCCTCAGATTCAATTGTTACTTCAGTTGTTTGTACCGGTTCCACTACAGCAAGCTGTGGTTCAGGAACGTTAACTTCCTGTTCTGAAGTAGGATCAGGCAAAGTATAAATAATGCGTTTTAGCAACTGCCTGTCGGTGGCATAAGAAGATGCGCGGCGCAGGCGTTGCGTCGAAAGCATACTTCCTTTATCGTGCGCAGATTTAGCTAAAAGCAAATGGGCAGTCTGGCAATAAGGAAAAGCAGCGGCCACCTTCTCCAGCTCTTCTGTTTGCTGGTCAGAGATGTTCGATACCTGTTGTATCAGTTTTAAAAAAGCTGATTTATTCATGTAGTCGTTTGGGGGAAGCAAAACCTACCAGTTTGCTACTGTTTTATTAAATACATCGGTAACCAGGCGCTCGGTTAGCTGGTTAATCTGAGCGGGCGAAAGCTGGGTAACATCCACGTTTTCCGGGAAATCCTGCGGAATAGAAAACAGCTGCTCAAAGCTTTCTTCCGGATTTTTGGTATTTGTAAACCGTACCTGTACACCCAGGGTCAGGCGGTTGAGCGCAGCCTGGTTGTTAATACCATCCCGCTCTATAGCAGCGGGCGTAAAGGTAAAGCTAACGATCTGCCCCTCTAACTGCAAATCGCCTTCGCGCTGCAGTATGGTTAAGTTTGTATTCCGGCGGTAAAACTCCTTAAAATTATTCGTAACCAGCTGTGTTAAGTTAGCAGGGCCTTCGCCGGTGCTGTTCTCAAAATTCTGGATCGAGATCGTTTTGATGTCCGGAGAGAGGGTAGTGCCCGAGAAAGAATAGACACCGCAACCGCTCAAACTTAAGCTTGCAAGCCCCAGAACTAGATTGAAAAGCCTGAAATTAATCTTCAATGTCATACTGCTTTAATTTTCGGTAAAGGGTGCGCTCCGATATGCCCAGGTCCTGTGCGGCATACTTGCGTTTGTTATGGTGTTTTTTAAGCGCCTTCAGAATCATTTCTTTTTCTTTATCTTCTAAAGATAGGCTTTCTTCGGCTGCCTCGTGCGGAATATCTTCTACTTTCTCTTCCTCGTATTCTTCCTGTTCGGCTTGCTTTACAGCCAGGTAATAAGGCTCAGAATGCTTGGGTTTTGGCTCATGGGTCTGGAAACCACGGCTTTGGTAAGCAGGTTCAATGTTTTCGAAAAGGTGGCTGTGCTCTTTTAATATTTCTTTATCATTTGGCTGATGTGCGATCATCTCGAAAACAAGTTTCTTCAGATCAGCCATGTCGTGGCGCATATCAAACAATACTTTGTAGAGCAGGTCGCGCTCCGAAAAAGATTGCTCAGCGTTCGACTCTCTTTTTAAAAGTGCCGGTAAAGAACTGCTTTGCTCGCGCGGAAGGTAATTACGCAGCTTTTCACCATCAACCTCACGGTCGTATTCCAGCACGGAGATTTGCTCTACAATATTTTTGAGTTGCCTGATGTTGCCCGGAAAACGGAAATTCAGCAATTCCTGTACTGCATCCGGCGTAAGCGTGATAGGCTTTACTTTATACTTTTCCGAAAAATCAGAAGCAAATTTGCGGAACAACAGGTATACATCTTCGCCACGCTCGCGCAAAGCCGGAACCGTAATTGGCACTGTGTTCAGGCGGTAATATAAATCTTCGCGGAAACGCCCGTTCTCCACCGCATTGATCAGGTTTACATTAGTGGCTGCTACCACGCGCACATCGGTTTTCTGTACTTTGGAAGAACCTACTTTAATAAATTCGCCATTTTCGAGTACGCGTAAGAGCCTGGCCTGCGTGCCCAGCGGCATTTCCCCGATCTCATCCAGGAAAATTGTGCCGCCATCAGTTACTTCAAAATAGCCCTTGCGTGTTTCGGTAGCACCGGTAAAAGAGCCTTTCTCGTGGCCGAAAAGTTCAGAATCTATGGTACCTTCCGGAATAGCGCCGCAGTTAATGGCTATGAACTGCCCATGCTTGCGCGGACTCAGGTGGTGAATGATCTTAGAAAATGATTCTTTTCCGCTGCCGCTTTCACCGGTTATCAGCACAGTCATATCGGTGGGCGCTACCTGCACTGCCACCTGTATCGCATAGTTTAATACAGGCGAGTTGCCGATTATCCCGAAACGCTGTTTTATACTTTGAATATCGATGTTGCGCATAGATTTAATGTGCTAATGTGTTCATGTGCTGATGTGAAAATTGTTAAATGTGCTGTTTTGAAAATATATTAATCAGCACATTATCAAATTAATTAATCAGCACATTAATCTAACGCTTCCCCGAAAAGAGTGCCTACGCTGCAATCATGCACCAGCACATCCACGTAATCACCTTTCTTGAAATGCTTTTTATCGAAGATCACTACTTTGTTCTGGTCGTTTCGGCCGCTTAACTGCTCTTTCGATTTTTTTGAGAAGTTCTCTACCAGCACGCGGTGTACTTTGCCAATATCGCGCTTGTTGCGGGCCAATGAGGTTTCGCGCTGCTTGTTAATGATCTCATCCAGGCGGCGTTTTTTAACTTCCAACGGAATATCATCTTCCAGTTTGCGGGCTGCCAGCGTACCAGGGCGTTCCGAATAAAAGAACATGTATGAGTAATCATACTGCACATAATCCATCAGCGAAAGCGTATCCTGGTGTTCTTCTTCAGTTTCGGTGCAGAAACCAGCAATCATATCAGAAGAAATACCGCAATCTTCGCCCAATATAGTCCGGATAGCATCTACGCGGTTCAGGTACCATTCGCGGTCGTAGGTACGGTTCATCAGTTCCAGCACGCGGGAGTTACCGCTTTGCGCCGGCAGGTGAATATACTTACAGATGTTATCATACTTTTTGATGGTGTATAATACTTCGTCTGAAATATCTTTTGGATGCGAAGTAGAGAAACGAACGCGCAAATTAGGGCTAACTAGCGCAACCATTTCTAAAAGCTGCGCAAAGTTTACAAACTCCAATCCGTCTTCTGAGGTCCACTTATACGAATCTACGTTCTGGCCAAGCAGGGTAACTTCCTTGTAGCCCTGGTCTACCAGGTTTTGCGCTTCCCGAACAATAGAATGGGCATCGCGGCTACGCTCACGGCCACGTGTAAATGGTACCACGCAGAAAGAGCACATATTATCGCAGCCACGCATGATCGAGATAAAAGCGCTTACGCCGTTGCTGTTCAGGCGAATAGGCGTAACATCTGCATAGGTTTCTTCCCTGGATAAAAGTACGTTTACAGCTTTCTGGCCACCATCTACTTCGTTTATCAGGTTAGGAAGGTCGCGGTAAGCATCCGGGCCAACAACCAGGTCTACAATTTTCTCTTCTTCGAGTAATGATTTTTTAAGGCGCTCGGCCATACAACCCAGCACACCAACCACCATTCCGGGCTTTTTCTTTTTGTGGTAATTGATCTGGCCTAAACGGTTACGGACAGTTTGTTCCGCTTTTTCGCGTATAGAGCAGGTGTTCAGAAGCACGACATCGGCCAGCGAAATATCAGCTGTCGTATCAAAGCCCTGGTCGAATAGGATAGAGGTAACTATTTCACTGTCAGAGAAATTCATGGCGCAACCATAACTCTCAATGTATAACTTACGGGATCTTCCGGTGTTGCTATCAATGGTTACTTTGGTATCGCAGGCAGCGGCTTGTTCTGGCGTGCGATTATCTATAAAATCTAAGTCTACTATTGGCTCCATACTTCTACTGTTTCAACTGCAAATATACAAAGAAGATTTTAAGCCGTGACAGAATGGCAGGAGAGAATTAAGAATTAAGAATTAAGAATTAGAAAATCGAATACATTAACTTTTGTAAGTATTAAAACTTTAAAGTTTATACTTTTTGATGATACAAATTCTGAGATGAAGGCCATTAAAAGGTTTAGCTAAGCACTTTTAGTATGGCCTGCGCTTTCAGTAAACATTCGGCATACTCTTGTTCGGGGTCGGAGTCGAAAGTGATGGCGCTGCCAACCATGAAAGACAAGTAACTAGTGGAGGCGTTGTATTGGATGCTTCTGATCACCACATTAAAATCGCAGTCCTGGTTTGGTTTGATGTAGCCAAAAGCCCCGGAATAAAGTCCACGTTTGGTATCTTCCAGTTCTTCGATCAGCTGCATGGCGCTTATTTTTGGTGCGCCCGTCATGCTTCCCATCGGGAAAGTGCCTTTCAAAGCTTCAACTAAGTCGTTCTCAGGCCGCAGTTGGCCGGTGATGGTGGAGATCATCTGCGAAACCTGCCGGAAACCGTAAATACCGAACATTTCCGTAACTTTTACCGTGCCGGTTGCGCAGGAGCGGCTCAGGTCGTTGCGCACCAGATCCACGATCATCATGTTTTCTGCCAGTTCTTTTTCGTCGTGGCGTAGCTGGTGCTGGAGTTGCTGGTCTTCTTCGGGCGTTGCGCCGCGCCTGATAGTGCCTTTGATTGGTTGGGAGATAAGCGTCGCACCATCTTTTTTTAAAAACCGCTCCGGCGAAGCGCACAGCAGATACTTATCTTCATACTTTAAATACCCGGAAAAAGGAGTGGGCGAAGCTTCGTTCAGAGCCTGGTATAAAGCCAAAGGTTGGATGGTAACCTCTTTTGCATAAAACTCCATGCAGTAATTCAGCTCGTACACATCGCCTTCTAGAATGTGCGCCCGCACACGCTCTACGTTAGCGATGTACTTTTCTTTAGACACGCGTTGCTGCACATTTATACTTAGATTAGCAGATGGTGTAGCCGGCTCCGTTTGAAGTATAGACGAAAGTATAAAGTTGATGTTATTAGCTGAGCTGTTTATACTTATGATGTCAGTGTTAAAGTATACATATACTTCCGGTTCAAAGAAAAAAATGCTTGGAAAACCGATATGGTCGGGGTTATTACTGCTAAGTTTTTCCGTTTGGTTTTTCAGATCGTAGTTCAAAAAACCACACCAAGTTGTCTGTTGTGCCTGTAAGTTCGACCGCAGGCTTTCGAATGTTTCCTGTGCATCAAACGGAATGGGCTCATCTGAAGATACAGCCAGTAACTCCTCAAAACCGCCGAAGGGATAGTCGATCTGGTTGGAAGTATAAAAAGCAACTAACCTAAACTGATTTGCCCAGGCCAGCGCTTTTTGTTTTAACTCCGGAATAGAAAAAGGAAGCGCTGTTGCAGCAAAGGTGGCGGAAAACATATATGTATTAGTTAAGGCGGGCAGCGCAGCTTATACTTTGGAAAGCTTCAAATTTATACTTTGTAAGTATGCATTACAGTTTGTTGGCAACAAAAAAAGGATGGGGTTAGCCATCCTTTTTTAATATAAGTTGTAAGCGATCGGCTTCTTAGAAAACGCGTTGCTCCACACCAGCCAGAATACGGCCGCAGTGCTCGCAAACAATCACTTTTTTCTGAGCTGCAATATCAGCCTGGCGCTGCGGAGGAACGGTGTTAAAGCAACCACCACACGCATCACGTTTAACCGGAACAACAGCCAGGCCGTTGCGCACATTTTTACGGATACGGTTGTAAGCGCTTACCAAACGCTCTTCGATCTGGCCTGAAGCAGCTTCGCGGTCTTTTTCAAGGGCGGTTTCTTCTTCTTCGCTTTCAGAAACGATCTGGTTCAGTTCCTGTTTTTTGTTTTCAAGGTCCTTGCGGCGCTCTTCCAGTTTATGCTTTGTGCCTTCGATGTCCGTGTTTTTCTGCTCGATCTGGTAAATGGCTTCCCTGATTTTTTTCTCAGCGATCTGAATTTCCAGCTTCTGAAGCTCCACTTCTTTCGTTATAGCATCGTACTCGCGGTTATTGCGTACGTTCGTTTGCTGCTCTTCATACTTACGGATGAGAACTTCAGCATCTTTGATGGCTTGTTTGCGCTGAACGATCGACTCATTCAGGTTGGCAACTTCGTCATCAAACTTACGAACCCTTACTTCATAGCCTTCAATTTCATCTTCCAGGTCCTGAACCTCTTCGGGTAAGTCGCCTCTTACGCGTCTAATTTCATCAAGCTGCGAATCGATGGTCTGAAGCTTAAGAAGAGCTTCTAATTTGTTGGCTACAGTACTTTCCATGTATATTAAAAAGTGTATCTGATTGGGTTAGTGTTCACTGTTGATAAACAGACTGCAAAATTAGGGAAATTTTTGGAAATCGTGTCATAAAAAATCTCCTTTGTAAATACCTCGCTTTCATAATGGCCGATATCAGCAAGTAAAAGCTGGCCTTCGGCATCAAAAAACTCGTGGTATTTTAAATCGGCGGTTACAAACGCGTCAGCGCCTTTGCGTTTGGCATCTTTCAGCAGAAAGCTTCCGGCTCCACCGCACACGGCCACTTTTTTTATACTTTTAGTGCCCACAGAAGTATAACGCACGCCTGGCAACTGCATTTTCTCTTTCAGATAACCTAAAAACTCATACTCTGTAAGCGGCGTTTCCAGTTCCCCGATCACGCCAAGGCCTACTTCCTGGTTCGTGTTTTCGAGTGTATACAGGTAATGCGCGACTTCTTCGTAGGGATGCGCTTTAAAAAGTGCCGCCAGAATTTTGTGCTGCAAATGCGCCGGAAAAATGACTTCGATGCGGCTTTCCTGTACCTGTTCCGGTTTACCAGGCTGGCCAATGGTAGGATCAGCATTGCCGGTTGGTAAAAAACGGCCTGTACCCTGCACCTGGAAACTGCAATCTTTGTAATCGCCTATCTGGCCGGCTCCGGCTTTGTGCAGTGCTGCCAATACCTGTTCTGTATTTTGTACAGGAGCAAAGGTTACCAGCTGCATGAGCGTATGGGGTTTCGGCGAAAGGATGGTTTGGTTCTTTAACTCCAGTTTGGCGGCAATCTTAGAATTTACACCATTTAATACGCTGTCGAGGTTCGTATGTGAGGCGTAAATGGCAATATTATGCCGGATCGCTTTTATAATGGTACGCTCTACATAGGTACGGCCCGTAAGCTGCTTTAGGCCTTTAAAGATAACCGGGTGATGCGCTACAATCAGGTTACAGCCTTTCTCCAGGGCTTCTTCGATCACGTCTTCGGTACAATCCAGGGTAACGAGCACGCCTGTTACTTGCTGGCTGGCATCACCGGTTTGCAAGGTGGCGTTGTCGTAGCTTTCCTGGTAAACGGGGGGGGCGAGTTGCTCCAGTACGTTAATTACTTCCTGTATAGTGGCCATTTTTGTTTGTTTGCGGGTCGGCAATAAAATTATTCTAAATTTGCTTACAAAAAAGTAAAGGCTTCTATTTTAATCTTGGATTAAGCTTTTCTGATTTAACTTTTATTGAGGTATCAAAACTAAATAATGCTGCATTATCTTAAACTTTTGCTCTGGCCTTTTGCGCTGCTTTATGGCGGTATTATGGCTTTGCGCAATTGGTTTTATGCTAAAGGTATACTTGCATCCAGGCGGTTTAAAGTACCTGTAATTGTGGTAGGTAACTTAACAGTGGGCGGTACAGGCAAAACGCCGCATGTAGAATATTTGATCCGATTATTACACAACTATAAACTGGCAGTGCTAAGCCGGGGCTACAAGCGAAAAACAAGAGGATTTATACTTGCCGATGCCCAATCCACGCCGGCCATACTTGGCGACGAGCCATTTCAGTACCACCGCGATTTTCCGGAGGTAACCGTGGCCGTGGCCGAAAGCAGGGTAGAAGGCATCTCTAAAATGCAGGAACATGTACCGGCAACGCAGGTTTTTTTACTGGATGATGCCTTTCAACACAGAGCTGTGCAAGCTTCTTTTTACATTCTACTGACCGATTATACCCGCTTGTTTTACAAGGATTTTGTACTGCCAGCCGGACTTTTACGCGAGCCGAAGTATGGCGCCAAACGTGCCGATGCCGTGATCGTTTCCAAGTGCCCCAGAAGTATAGAAATAGCTGAACTAAAACGCATTAAAGCAAATGTCTTAAAGTATACAAGTAAAGATACGCCGGTGTATTTTTCAACATTCGGATATGGTAAACCGGTAGCGATGAGCACGCAATTCCAGGCACGAAAGGAGATTATACTTTTAACCGGGATTGCCAATGCTGCGCCGCTCGTTACGTATTTGCAGGGGCAGGGCTATTCCATACTTCAACATCTTAATTACCCGGATCATCATACGTACACGTTGCAGAACTTAACTGACCTGAAACAATTGCTGCAACAGCCAGCATATCGAAACGCAAGTATACTTACCACGCGGAAAGATGCCGTTAAAATGCAGGACAGCGCCTTGGCTAGCCGGACTTCGCAACTTCCGATTGGGTATATTCCGGTTGAAGTGGTTTTCCTGGATGATGCTGCCGGTTTTGATCAACAACTTTTGGCACACGTACAGACTTTTCAGGCAACAGAAACCGTTTAAAAATGCCTGGCAGCAAATCTGGAAGCTATAACCCGGCGTTACCTTACTGTAGTTGCGTTAAAATGACTATTTTTGACCTGTGAACAAAAAGCTACTCTTCCGCATACTTCTCGTACTTGGCATTTTCAGTGGCCAGGTTGCTACAGCGCAGATAATCGACGACTCCACTGAGGTTGTTTATAGCCCCAAAACCACTTTGCAGCTTTTTGAGCAGGATGTGCTGAATGGCCGTTACGTAGAAACCAGAATCGATACATCTATTCAGAACACCCACAACGAACGCTTCTGGTTCCAGGATTCGGCTTATTACCAGCATTTGGGCAACATCGGCACAGCTTCGCAACCGCTGCTTTTCCGGATGCCCAACAAGATCGGAGTGCGTTTGGGCCGCCACGCTTTTGACAGGTACGCTTACAACCCCAGAAATATTAATTATTATGATACCCGCTCGCCGTACTCGCATTTATATTATGTGCAGGGCGGACGAGGCGAACAGGTTTTTGAAGCAATTTATGCCCGCAACATCACGCCAAACTGGAACATCGGGGCAGCTTACCAGATCATTTCAGCGGAAAAACAACTGGCCACCTCGCCCCAGGAAAACGGTTTAATCAGCGGCCGGGGTGCTAAGATTTTCTCGCACTATACTTCAAAAGATAAGAAATATGACTTGTTTGCCAACTTTACTTTGTTCAGGCACGAGCAGGTAGAGCAGGGCGGCGTGCGAAGACCCGAGGAAGAAGGCCTGCGGGATAATCTGTTTCTGTACGAAAACGGCACTATTAACCTGCAGCAGGCAACAACACAGGAAAAACGCAGCACCTACCATTTGCTGCACATGTACAAACTGGCCCAGGAAAACCTGAAAGTATACCATCAGTTCGATCTTGGTTTTCAGGAAGATGATTTTACCGACGATGGCATTCCGTTGCTTATCAACACAGCTACAAACGATACATCGGTATACTTTTACCCGCGCGCCCTTTACAGCACCCGCCTGACCAGAGACCAGAGCAAATACCGCGAACTCGAAAATATTGTTGGTTTTACGGGCCGCACTAAAATTTCTTCATACAAAGTATACGCCAAGCTCCGTAACTCGAAATTAACCTATAAAGCTGCGCAAACCATCCGCCCAAATGCCGATTCTATTGCGGCCACGTTAACCCAGTCCAGATCGTATAACCAGGTTTTTGTGGGCGGCGAACTGAGTGGTTTCTATAAAAAAGCAGAAGTTGTTTTAAACGGCGAGGTGCAGGTGCCCAGCGATTACCGCGTAAAGGCCTTAGCGCGCTTAGGTGGCGCGTATGGTTCGATAGAGCGTGTGCTGCAATCGCCGTCGTTAACCGAGACGTTTATACTTAGCAACCACTTTGACTGGGACAACGAAGACAGGTTCAATAACTCTGTCTATGACCGCCTGGAAGTGGGCTACGCCAGCAAGTTCGGGGAAAGGCAGTTTCTGCGCGTAACCGGCCACTTCAATAACATTAAGCGTTATTTTTATTTTGACGAACAGTTTACGCCGCAGCAGGAAGACAGGCAACGCCTATTCGGAGCAGAACTGCAACATCATATCCGTTTTGGCTCCATCCATTTCGAGAATTTTATCGCCTACACCAATACCTCAGATGCAGACAAAATCAGAGTACCGGAATGGCTCCTGGATTCGAAGTTATACTTTGAAGGCTCGTTGTTTAAGAAAGCACTTTATGGCCAGTTCGGGGTTCAGGCCTATTTGCCAAGCAGTTACTATGGCGATGGTTACATGCCGGTAACTCAGCATTTTTATATTCAGAACGAGTTAAAAACAGCTGGCTACCCGGTACTGGATGTGTTCCTGACGGCCGATATCAAAACACTGAATATTTTCCTGAAGATGAGCCACATCAACTCAGAGCTTTGGGAGCCAGGATATTTAGAAACTCCTTATTACCCAGGCATGCGCCGTAGCTTTGTGTTTGGTATCAAGTGGATGTTCTTCGATTAATTTGTTAAATGGCTGGATGGTTATAATTGTTGAATCGTGTTCTGGGAACTAAACACGCAACAATTTAATTAGCTGGCAACTTTGCCTTCAACCTTCATTCAGAATTATTATGTCTGATTTTCAACCTACCAAAACTATACTTCGCCTGGAGCTGCCTACGGATCCGCGGTGGGTAAATATCGCTGAAAAAAACATCGAGGAAATTCTGGTAGACCATGCGTACTGCGAACAAAAAGCTGCCACGTCCGGCATTTCGCTGATTGTAAAGTACCCGGATAAAACCCGCCTGGTAGAGGAAATGACCGAACTGGTGGCCGAAGAATGGAGCCATTTTGAGCGCGTGCTCGCAGAACTCAAGAAACGAGGTTTTGCGCTAGGCCGCAACCGGCCCGATGAGTATGTAGTGGAGCTGAGTAAGCACATTCGAAAAGGAGATAAGCGCGAGCGGCAGTTAATGGACCATTTGCTGGTAAATGCCCTGATTGAAGCCAGAAGCTGCGAACGCTTTAAACTGCTCTGGAAAAACCTGCAGGACGAAGACCTTCAGAAATTTTACTACGAACTGATGGTATCAGAAGCTGGCCACTACGTGAGCTTTGTGAAGCTGGCAAAAGAATACATGCCTGTAGAAGTAGTAGATGCCCGCCTGAAAGAATTGCTCGCCATCGAAGCCAACATCATCGCTAACCTCGAGCACCGCCCCGACAGAATACATTAACTGAGTTCTGAGTTACGAGTGCTGAGTCTCGAGTTTTTAAAGTATGATTTATACTTTGGGATAAAATTTTAGTTCGTAGAACAGCATTTACAGAATCTCATAAAAGAAGTATACTTTATACTTTGAATGCTGTCTGATTTGAGATTTATACTTTACTTAAACTCATAACTCAAGACTCATAACTCGTAACTCTAATCACGTTTTCTGTTTTTTCTTTTTAGCAGCCGGGAAAAGAATGTTGTTCAGGATGAGTCTGTAGCCCGGCGAGTTCGGATGCAGGGCCAGATCGGTTGGTTCTTCGCCAACTAAATGCTGGTAATCTTCTGGGTCGTGGCCGCTGTAAAACGTCCAGGTGCCTTTGGCAAAAGTGCCGTGCATGTAGCGTATCTCGCCCAATTCTTTGTTTTCGCCCATCACAATTACTTCCGGCTTCACCAGGTTTTTGCGGAAAGCAGTGGTCTGGCCCATAAACCCTTTTACTGTTTTAGCGTGGTTCTGCGAGAGCATCGTCGGGATTGGGTCCCATTTGGCGGAGAACGTGAACAGCTGGAAATAATCGTTTGCCTCTAAAACAGGCCGTTCCTGCGGTTGTATATCGATGTTCGAATATTCGTACTCCAACGGGTCTCTGGAAAGTATAAAATCCTTGAAGGCAAATGTTTTACTGAAGTTCAGGTTGCGTTGTGCGCTTGGGTCGGCGGCGTCGCCATCATACATACTTTCTGCAATGTCGAGGCCTTCGGCGGCCAGCGCAATATCATAGGTATCGGTGGCAGAGCACATCGCAAACAGAAAACCGCCGCCGGCACAAAAATCCTTTATCTTGTTCACAACCGCCAGTTTTAGCTGCGACACTTTCGTAAACCCTAACTTTTTGGCAGACGCTTCTGCATCCCGCTGCTGCTCCTGGTACCACGGGTAATGGCGGTAGCTGGCATAAAATTTACCGTACTGGCCCGTAAAATCTTCGTGGTGCAGGTGTATCCAATCATACTTTGGGAGGTCGCCGCGCATGATTTCTTCGTCGTACACAATATCATACGGAATCTCTGCGTACGTTAAAACCAGCGTCACAGCATCATCCCAGGGCATTTTAGTTTTAGGGGTATACACGGCAATTTTGGGCACTTTTTCCAGCTTCATCACATCCATATTCGCTTCCGGCTCGGCTATCTGCTGCAAAATGCCATTATACTGCGCATCCGAAATTACCTGGTAACTGATGCCCCGCACAATCAGCTCGTTCTCGAACTGCGGCGCATGGTTAAACGCAAAACTTCCGCCCTTAAAATTAAGGAGCCAGTCTACCTGCACATCTTTTGATAAAACCCAGTAAGCCAGCCCATAGGATTTAAGGTGGTCTTTCTGCGTTTCATCCATTGGTATAAGCAAGGTACTGGCTATACTTTTAAAGGATAGCGTAAAACCAAGTATAAAAAAGAGTGCGATACGGAGAATCATACTGTTCGTCTTCAAAATATGAGGGAATGTATAAATTTCATTCTTTTTTCAGAAAATGCAGTTATCTTAGAAGCATAGCTGCCCTACGTTATAAGTAACGAAATTTTAGCCGGACAGCGCACATTTTTTTATAGGATAGATGAATCTGATAGAGAACATACTGGAAAGCTTGCGGGCAATTAAGGGCAATATGCTTCGTACGGTGCTAACGGGCCTAATCATTTCGATTGGCATTATGTCGTTAGTTGGTATTTTAACAGCCGTGGATAGTATGAAATATTCCCTGACACAGACCTTTTCCAGTTTGGGTGCCAACTCGTTTGATATCCGTAAAAAAGGCTTTAACAACCGCGGTAGCCAGGGAGGCGTTACCGAAAAAGTATACCCTGATATTACCTACGAACAAGCTATAAAGTATAAAGAACTGATGCAGGAAAGTGCTGTGGTGAGTTTATCTGCGCGTATCTCGGGAGCAACGGTGGTGAAAAGCGACAAAGAAAAGACCAACCCGAACATCAGCGTAATTGGTGGCGACGAAAACTACATGCAGCTACAAAGCCTGAATTTGGCAGAAGGCCGTGGTTTTTCGAATTATGAGCACGAGTTTGGCGTAAATGTAGCCATTGTAGGAAGTGAGATTTCAAAAACGCTTTTTCCTAAAACAACTGCCATCGGCCAGAATATTACGTTTCTGGGTAGGCGCTTTAAAATTGTAGGAAAGCTTGAAGAAAAAGGCAGCAGCATGGGCGGTGGCAGCGACCGACGTATTATTATTCCGCTGGAAACCGGCCGCCAGATTCCGCAAACCAATAATTCATCCCTTACTTTCGATATTAAAACCGCCATTACTAAACCCGAAGAACTGAATTATGTGATGGGCGAAGCAACGGGCACCATGCGCAGCGTGCGCCAGGACAGACTGAACCAGGAAGAATCTTTTGAAATCAGAAGAAGCGACTCGGCGCTGCAAAGCCTGAACGAGATTTCCGGTTATCTGAAAGCAGGCGGCTTCGTGATCGGTTTTATAACGTTATTGGGCGCTTCGGTTGGTTTGATGAATATTATGATGGTTTCGGTAAAAGAGCGTACCAGCGAAATTGGTGTTAGAAAAGCACTGGGCGCCACAGCCGTACAAATACGTCAGCAGTTCCTGATCGAAGCGGTGGTGATCTGTTTGATAGGTGGCATTGTCGGAATTGTACTTGGTATTATGATGGGCAACGGCATTGCTTCGCTGATAGGCGAGGGCGGCTTTATTATTCCGTGGCTCTGGGTGATTGTGGGCCTAACCATCTGCGTGGTTGTTGGCGTAATTTCCGGTTATTATCCGGCTTTTAAAGCTTCTAAATTGGATCCGATCGAATCGTTGCGTTACGAGTAGGTTATACTTTTATACTTCAGTTTTATACTTTCAATCTGAAGTATGAATCACATAAAAAATCCCGCTGCCAGATAAGACAGCGGGATTTTTTATACTTATCAGTTATTAGAAATTACTTCTTTTTCTCTGTGGTTGCTTTTGGTGTTGCAGCTTTGTCAGCCGTATACTTTTCGTTCAGGCCAGTTAAAACTTCTTCTGTAATATCCAGGGAAGCATCGCTGTAAAGTATGGCGCTGTTACCACGTGAGTAAGTCAGTACCATTTTGTAGCCTTTTTCTGCGCTTACAGCTTTAAGGTGGTCTTCTACTTTATCGTAGATTTTCTTCATTTCTTCTGATTCCTCAGCAGCGATGTCGTTTCCGGCATTCTGGTTCAGGGCAGCTAATTGCTGTTGTTTCTGGCCAAGACGCTGTTCGGTAGAGGCACGTTGCTCGGCGCTCATACCTTGTGCCGACTGCTGGTAGCGGTTTACTTCTTTCTGAAAGGCTTCTGCTTTTGCGCGAAGGTCCTGCTCAGCTTTCTGCGATTTGCCTTGCAAACGGGTACGGGCTTCTTTAAAGTATTCGTAGTTAGCCAGTAACGAGTCCGAATTTACATAAACGATTTCAGGAACTGCCGCAGTAGTTGCGCCATCCGAAGAAGTTGTTGTAGACGCAGTAGTTTTAGCACCAGGCTTTTGTTCTTGGCTACAGGCCGTTGTCAGGGCAAAAAGGGCTACGCCCCAAACCAATTTAGATACTTTCACGTGTTGTAAGGATTAGTTTTAAAAGGTGATTTGTCTGAATAAAGAGGAAATATAAGGTTATTTTCTGTTTTTCCAGCTTACTGCGGCTCTTAATGCTGCAGAATTTCTTTGTAGGTTTCTTCTGCTTCCATCAGCCCGGTTGTACTTATACCTGTCAGGCGCACGTGTTTTGTTTCGTTTACCAGGATCGGGTCATACTTGGCAGCCACCCGGATATAATTCTCTGTCCAGCCTTCCATTACGCCATCTTTCACGTCATCTTCAAACAAAACATTAAACTCGTTGCCGATGTGTTGCTCGTAGAAATGGCGTTTCTTTTTCTCTGACAGAATGCGCAGCATATCGGCGCGGCGGTTACGCTCTTTAACCGGCACTTTACCCGGCATGGCTGGCGCAAGCGTGTTCTCGCGTTCCGAATACGGGAAAACGTGCAGGTAACTCACATCCAGGTTATTGATGAAATTATACGTCTCCAGGAAATCTTCTTCTGTTTCGCCCGGAAAACCTACGATCACATCCACGCCAATGCAGCAATGCGGCATCAGGGTTTTAATGGCTTCCACACGCTCCGCGTACAGTTCGCGCTGGTAACGGCGGCGCATCAGTTTTAAAATCTTATTAGAGCCCGACTGCAACGGAATATGAAAATGCGGCATAAAGCGCTTGCTGTTGGCTACAAATTCTATTATCTCGTGGTGCAGCAGGTTTGGTTCAATGGAGGAGATGCGGAAACGCTCTATACTTTCAACCTGATCGAGGGCTTGTACCAACTGGAAAAACGTTTCTTCGCGCTTGCCATCCTGCAAACCAAAGTCGCCGGTATTTACGCCGGTCAAAACGATTTCTTTTACGCCTGATTCCGCTATTTCTTCCGCAGATTTAATTACGCTGGCAATAGTATTGGAACGGCTGCTGCCACGCGCCAACGGTATGGTACAGAACGAGCAGGAATAATCGCAGCCATCCTGTACTTTTAGAAAGGTACGGGTACGGTCGCCGAACGAGTACGAGTTATGGAATGTGTTGGCATCTGAAATTGGGCTGGCGTAAATCTCGGCCTTTCCTTTTTTAGTGAAGCCTTCCAGTATATCAACTAACTGAAATTTTTCGGCAGCGCCTAGTACGGCATCCACACCCGGAATCTCAGAAATTTCTTTTGGTTTAAGTTGTGCATAACAACCCAGAATGGTAATAAACGCGTCCGGGGAATGCTTCAGCGCTTCTTTTACTATTTTCCTGCACTTTTTATCGGCATTATCGGTAACAGAACAGGTATTGATAACATAAATATCAGGCGAATCGGTAAACTCCACTTTCTCGAAACCACGCTCCTGGAAAATGCGCCCGATGGTGCTTGTTTCGGAGTAGTTCAGCTTACAGCCTAACGTATAAAATGCAACTCTTTTCATAAGTAAGCACAAAGGTACAAAATAAAATTCTGAATGGGTAAGGTTGACGGGAGGGTTGTTAAATAGTTGAAGGCGTAATAGTTAAAATGTTAGATGATTAAATTGTTGAATTCTGAAGTATAGAATTCTACCGCGAGTTTGAGCGCAGCGGTAACTTGTGGTTGTGCATGACGCAAGTATTCTACTTGCTTTCTGCGAGAGCAGGAAAACAACGCTTGCAGAAACGGTGATTGCGTTTTATCAACCAGATAAGTATGGCAGCACAGGAAAAGCCTTTTCATACTTCGAAAGCCATCTCCAAAGTATAAGGCCCTGCCATACTTGCTTTTGCAAAGCATAGAAGTTGGAAACTTCTATGCTTTGCAAAAGCACAAGTTACCGCTTCGCTCAAACTCGCGGTAGCTGTTAGTTTAATAATTCACAATCAACAATTCAACTTACTTTTTCAGGAAATCCTCAAAAGAATATTGCATGTAGGCTTTCCCGTAGGTGCGTTGGGCTTCAGTTACGGTGCCTTCTTCTGCAATCGGTCGTTTGGCTACATTATCAAAGAGGAAACTACCTTGCGGCGTCAGGAAACCAAAGCCATCGTTAAACACATAGAAAGCAAACGGATAGGCAGTTGGTGCCAGCAGGTTACGGCCCCATTTAAAGTCCTGGTAAGGCAAGCCAAGTTGAGCCAGCAGGGTAGGTGCAATGTCGGTTTGGGAGCCCAGCGCATCTATTTTAAGGCCTTTCTGAGCAACAGCGCCTCCGGTAAGTATAAACGGAATATGGAATTTGCTTCGTTCGTGGTTCGCATCTTCGCCGGGTAAGGGATGGCCGTGGTCTGCCACTAACACAACCAACGTGTTTTGCCACCAGGCTTGCTTTTTGGCTTCCGCTATAAAATTTCCTAGCGCATAATCGGTGTAGTATACGCTGTTCCGGAATTTGGCTTCGTTTGTGGTACCCGGGAATTTAGCCGGAATCGGAATCTCATAGGGCTCGTGGCTGCTCAACGTATAAACCGTAGAGAAAAATGGTTTCTTTTCCTGGTTCAGGTCTTTTAAAACACGCTCAAACAACACATGGTCGTGTGCGCCCCACTTGGAGTTGTAACTTTCCGAAGGAAAATCAGCTTTATCAATCAGCTTCTCATAGCTGCCATTACGTAGGAAGGATTTGATGTTGGCAAACTCCAGTTCTCCGCCATAAAAAAAGCTGGTCGCGTAGCCTTGTTCTTTAAAAACCTTGCTTAGCTGTGGCAAACGCTCTGTTTTTTTAGGCGTTTTGATGATCGAAGTAATCGTCTGTACGGGGTAGCCGCTCAACAACGAAACCATTCCTTTTTCACTTCGGTCGCCGCTGGCGTATAGTTTGGTAAAGCTGATGCCTTCGGCGGCCAGTTTATCCAGGTTAGGCGTTACACCTTTTTCACCGCCCAGGCTGCCTACAAATTTAGCGGTATAACTTTCCAGGATGATGAAAAGTACGTTTGGCTTTTGCGTATTTAAGAGCGAAGCGGTCGTATCCGTTTCTGGTGCAGCATGCAATTCGGCCACTTTCTGCTCAGCCTCCTCTGCAGGCATAAACTGATAGGGGTTACTGCTTTCCTTGCCATACTTTAAAAGTGCGTGCATCAGGTTCCAGGGCATGTTCAGGCCGGCATGGTTGGCATACGGCGTATTGGAAAAGTATACCACACTCTGGTTGATCGGAATCTGTTGCCAGCCGCCACGCATGGGTAAGATCAGCACAATCAGGTAAACAAACGATAAAAGTACCATTACCCATTTTTGCTGGAATACATTGAATTTAGCTAGATCGAAGCCAAGCTGGTAGAGAAGTATAAAGGCACCGCTAAGTATAACAATCACAAATACAAGCAGCAAAAACGGCGCGGCTGCAGCAGAGGCGGCTATCTCACCAGGTGTGTTCAGGTACTGTAAAGGCGTGGCATCTAGGCGGTAACCCCAGAAAGTATAAAGCTCCAGATCAATTGCCAGCAGCGTAGAAATAATAACCAGCCAGATACAGGTAAATCCCCAGACAAACTTAACTGACTTTATGCGTGGCCAGATAGCCGAGAGCAAAACCGCTATAAACGGCAACGCACATATATAAGAGGTAAAAGAAATGTCGAGCCGGAGGCCGTACAAAAACGTGTTCAGAATTTCGGAAGCCGTTAGTTTCTGTGTTTTATCCAGGTGGTAGCCCAGAAAAATGGCGCGGGCACTCATAAAATAGAGTACCCAGAAAAGGAAGTATAGCGGCTGAAAATAGATGCGTCGTTTCACGGTACAAATATAAACGATAAGTTAGGTGCTGCCAGAAAGCATTTTAGTTTAAACACGGAAACTGATCAACTAATTTAAGGAAGGTTAAAAAGTACAAGGGTTCAAAATTAAACCTGCTTTGAGTGGTTTGAATAGTGAATTCTTTAAAATGGGTTTAAAATGTACAGGGGTACAAAGTATAAAGTATAAAAATGTTTCAACACCCCTTAAAAATTAATAGGGTAAATGTATAAAGTATGAATTCTGTGCTTTATATTTGTTGCGTCCTTAAACAATAACCCAATGGCCATACTTCGATTTAAAGCGCTTGAAATTGTAAGTCAGCGTACACCTTGTGAGGTAACTCCTTCTTCACACATCATTTCAGATTATTTTGGCGAAAACGTATTCAGCACTAATGCCATGCGAGCCACTATGTCGTCTGATAATTTTAAGCGACTGCGCAGAGCTATTGAGGCAGGCGAGAAAGTAGACCGTAACCTGGCTGATGCCGTTGCTTCTGCCATGCGTACCTGGGCTATGAGCAAAGGTGCGACACACTATACGCACTGGTTTCAGCCACTAACCGGTACAACCGCCGAAAAACACGATTCCTTCTTCGACCTGACGGGCGATGGGGAGGCCATCGAAAATTTTAAAGGCAGCGCCCTAGTACAGCAGGAGCCGGATGCATCCTCTTTCCCGAGCGGTGGTATCCGTAATACCTTCGAAGCCCGCGGTTATAGCGCCTGGGACCCGTCTTCGCCTGCTTTCCTGATCGAAAATGCCGGAACCCGCACGCTTTGCATTCCGACCATATTTGTATCTTATACCGGCGAAGCCCTCGATTATAAAACACCGCTTTTAAAATCATTGAACTTGATAAGCGATGCTGCTTTAACGGTAGCGCAATATTTTGATAAGGATGTAACCAAGATCAACACAACGCTTGGTATTGAGCAGGAGTATTTCCTGGTAGATCGTGCGCTTTGGGAAGCCCGCCCGGATTTGGTTATGACCGGCCGTACCTTATTCGGCCACGCACCGGCAAAAGGACAGCAGTTGGAAGACCATTATTTCGGATCGATCCCAAGCAGAGTACACGCCTTTATGGTTGATTTCGAGAAGGCCGGTTTAAAGCTGGGCATTCCGTTAAGAACCCGCCACAACGAAGTAGCGCCAAACCAGTTCGAGTGCGCGCCAACTTTTGAAGATGCCAACCTGGCTGTAGACCATAACCAGCTTCTGATGGATATTATGGACCGCGTTGCGGAACGCCATCACTTTAAAGTATTACTGCACGAGAAACCATTTAAAGGCGTAAACGGCAGTGGTAAACATAACAACTGGGCACTTAGCACCAACACCGGCGTAAACCTGCTGGCTCCGGGCAAAAGACCAAAAGAAAACCTGCAGTTCCTGACGTTCTTCATCAACACGGTGATGGCGGTTTATACCCATGCCGACCTGTTGCGCGCCAGCATTGCCTCAGCCAGCAACGATCACCGTTTGGGCGCCAACGAAGCACCTCCGGCTATCATGTCAGTGTTTGTGGGCCAGCAACTAACCGCAGTGCTGGATGAGCTGGAGCGCACGGCTAAAATTCCGATCGAGAAAGGCGATAACATGTACCTGAAGCTCGGCATAGATAAGATCCCTGAAATCCTGAGAGATAACACAGACCGTAACCGTACCTCGCCATTTGCCTTTACAGGTAATAAATTCGAGTTTCGCGCTGTAGGTTCTTCGGCTAATTCATCTTCATCCATGACGGTGCTGAACACCATCGTAGCAGACCAGTTAAAGAAATTCTCTAAAACTGTAGATGAGCTGATCGAAGTACAGGGCGTTAAAAAAGAAGTTGCCATTATCCAGGTGCTTCGCGAGTATGTAGCTGCTTCCAAAGCAATTCGTTTCGAAGGCAACGGTTATTCAAAAGAGTGGGAAGATGAGGCAGCCACAAGAGGCTTGTCAAACATCAAATCTACGCCATTATCACTGGATGTGTACGAGCGCGAAGATGTGCGGGAGCTGTTCACGAAGTATGGTATTTTATCAGAAATAGAATTAACTGCCCGCCACGAAATTTTATTGGAAGATTATATCAAGAAAATCCAGATCGAATCGCGTGTGATAGGCGATCTGGCTGTAAACCACGTAATTCCGACGGCGGTAGAGTACCAGAATAAACTGATCCAGAACATCCGTGGCTTAAAAGAGCTTGGCCTGGAAGATGAATACACACAAACTACCTTGGAATCCATCAAGAAAATGTCGGGCCACATTACCTCTATTCAGCGCAATGTGGATGAGATGGTTAACGCACGTAAGGTAGCAAACAAGATCGAAGATGCCCGTGAGCGCGCTATTATGTACCGCGAGCAGGTGTTCAGTTACTTTGATACTATCCGATACAGCGTAGATAAACTGGAGTTAATGGTAACCGATGAAGATTGGCCACTGGTAAAATACCGTGAACTAATGTTCAGAAGATAATTTATACTTTAAAAAAGCAAAAAAGGCGGCCTCTTAAACGGGCCGCCTTTTTTGTTTTATACTTTTCAGAAATAAGCAATACGTTGCAGCATCAAACTTGATGAGCTAGTATCAGTTAAAACTGTTATTTTTACGAAGTTTTCCTTTGAACAAAGCCACTTATACTTTAGTTAGAGGAGCGAGCAGAAGCCACTTATACATATGAACAAATCTTATTGCCCGAGCCTAACCGCCTATAAACGCCGCGAAACTGTAGTTGTAACTATTGGTGATGTACCAATGGGCGGAAATAACCCGATCCGGGTGCAGTCCATGACGACAGTGGATACCATGGATACGATAGGCTCAGTGGAGCAATGTATCCGCATGATTGAGGCCGGTTGCGAGTATATCCGGATTACGGCACCAAGTATAAAAGAAGCCGAAAACCTGCGTAACATTAAAGACGAACTCCTAAAGCGCGGTTATAATGTGCCGTTGGTAGCTGATATTCACTTTACACCGAACGCAGCCGAAGTAGCTGCCCGCATTGTAGAAAAAGTGCGCGTGAATCCGGGCAATTACGCCGATAAGAAAAAATTTGAAGTTATAGAGTACAACGATGTTACCTACCAAGCCGAGCTGGACCGTATTAAAAAACGCTTCGTTCCGCTTGTAAGGATCTGTAAAGAGTACGGCACTGCCATGCGCATCGGTACCAACCACGGTTCGTTATCGGATAGAATTCTGAGCCGCTACGGCGATACACCGTTGGGCATGGTAGAAAGTGCGCTCGAGTTTTTACGTATCTGCGAAGCCGAAAATTACTATAACATCGTTATTTCGATGAAAGCTTCTAACACGCAGGTAATGGTGCAGGCCTACCGTTTGCTGGTTCAGAAATTGGAAGAAGAAGGACTAAAGCCATACCCGCTGCACCTGGGTGTAACCGAAGCCGGCGAAGCAGAAGATGGCCGCATCAAATCGGCGGTTGGAATTGGTACCTTGCTGGAAGATGGTCTGGGTGATACGGTACGTGTTTCCTTAACCGAAGCCCCAGAGGCCGAAGCGCCCGTGGCCAAAGCGTTGATCGATCGTTATACAAATCGCGCAGAGAAAGCTTTTGAAATTGAGCCGGTTTATACTTTACCGATCGATCCGTTTAAATACCATCGCCGTGATACAATGGAGATCGCCAATTTTGGTGCGTTGAATGTACCTCGCGTGGTGGCTGACCTTAGCCGCTTAACCGATGTAAAGTATGCTGACCTGAAGTGCGTGGGCCATCTGTATTCCATGCTGCTCGATAAATTTAACATGAACGACCTGGGAGCCGATTACATTTACACAGGCGCTAACCCCATCTCGTTTATGCTGCCGAACGGCCTGAAGGAAATCGTGAATTACGTACCCTGGCAACTAAACGAGCAGCAGGAAAACCGACACCCGTTACTGACAGCTGCACAATATCTACAGGCAACTCAACTTCATGCTACGCTTAATTTAGTAGAAACCAACCTTCAGGATATCACACCTGATTTTGTAGCGCGTGTTAAAGCAGACCAAACGGTTGTTTTATTGCTTCAGACGGACAATGAACATGCTATGCCAGAGCTTAGAAGGGCTTTCTTTAAGTTGATTGAAAACGGCGTTCAGAACCCATGCATCATTAAACGTGCATACGGCGCGCTCACTTCAGATGAGATACAATTATATGCATCTACTGATGTAGGCGGGTTGTTAATTGATGGCCTGGGAGATGGCATTATGCTGGGCACCGAACTTCTACCTGAACTCGAAAAAGGAGCGTGGCTGGCAACGATTGATCAACTGAATAAACTGAGTTTTGGTATTTTGCAGGCTGCCCGCACGCGCATGAGCAAAACCGAATATATCAGTTGCCCAAGCTGCGGCCGTACTTTATTCGATTTGCAGGAAACAACTGCCATGATCCGGAAACGCACTGACCACCTCAAAGGCGTTAAAATCGGGATTATGGGCTGCATCGTAAACGGCCCCGGCGAAATGGCTGATGCAGATTATGGCTACGTAGGTGTTGGCGTAAACAAAATTGCCTTATATCGCGGCCAGACCGTTATCAAAAAGGCCGTACCCGCCGACCGTGCCGTAGACGAACTCATTGACCTGATCCGTGAAGATGATAAGTGGATAGAGCCGATTCAACTGGAAGAATAAATCTTTGGTTTAATGGCATTAAAGCTTTTAACAGTTGCAGATTGCATTTATACTTGTAACCTTAGATAAGCAAGTATAAAGGGCTAGTGGATGTCAGTATCAGAAAGTATAATTTCGGGAGAGGGCAAGATCAGGAAGGATGCTAACGTCGTATGGGCGGATAACCTCCGGGCACTTGCGACAGTTTCCGTGATTTTACTTCATGTCGGGGCGGGTATTCTGAGTAAATATGGCCAGGTTCCGGGTATGATCTGGATCACGGGTAATTTTTACGATTCGCTGGTACGTGCCTGTGTACCCATTTTTGTCATGCTCTCCGGCGCTTTTCTTTTAACCAGGGATATACCTTCTATTCAGGCTTTTGTTCATAAAAGATTAACCCGCATCCTCATTCCGTTTTTGCTTTGGAGCTTTCTCTACATTTTCCTGTATAACGAGCTAAGTGAGATCAATCTAAGGCTGATCGCGAAAAACCTGTGGCAGGGGAGTTCCTTTCATTTCTGGTATGTGTACATGCTCATCGGGTTATACTTTTTTATTCCCATCATTCTAAAATGGGTGAGGCATAGCATGCAAAACGAAATTCTATACTTTCTGTTTATTTGGTTGGTAGCTCTTCTTTTTGTGCCGCTGGTTGATACAAAATTCAAAATGCCCTTAGACCTGACGTATTTTTCAGGGTTTCTGGGGTACTTAATTCTGGGATATTATCTGTCTACTTTTAAACTGAAGGGCTCTCCATTGGTACTGGCAACTGGCCTTTTTGTGACCGGTTTTCTGCTTACGTTTTTGGGCACGCACTACCTGACCCGCTGGATGGGATATTTTACAGGCCATCTTTATGATTACCTCACAGTGAATGTTGCCTTGATGGCCGCCGGGATTTTTATCTTCTACAGAAACTTTCCTTTCAGTTCAACTTCCTTATTCAGTAAAACAGGTGGGTTTCTGGCTAAGTATAGTTATGGCATTTACCTGGTTCATATACTGGTACTGGATAAAATTTTGCAGCCGTTTAACATTAACTATATGTTTGTGCATCCGGTTATCGGTATACCGGTCACTGCGTTGGCCTGTACGGTTATTTCTGCCTTGCTTATCTATCTGCTTACCAAACTGCCTTTTATCGGGCGTTATGTAAATTAATACCGCACAGGCAAATCTATTCTATCTTTAATTTGTTAACTAGAAGCATCTTGCAAATTTTTTAATACCTTTAATTATTGCTTCATCTCACATATAAATACCTATGAAAGAGAAAGGATTGTTTGATTTCACGGAAGTAGCTACCTACTTTTTCAGAAAAAAAGACCCTAACAGAAAAACGAACTTTAATTTGCGTACCATGCATGTGATCAATAGAATCTCGATACTGATGTTTCTGGCGGGGATTTTATACTTTGTGGTGAATCATATTTAGCGGGGATGAACATCGAAGATTTCAGGGAATATTGCCTGGCAAAGCCCGGAGCAACTGAATGCCTGCCTTTTGATGAAGATACGCTTGTATTTAAGGTATGCGGCAAGATGTTTACGCTTTGCAGTTTAGCCGATTTCGAAAAAGGCATCTCCCTGAAATGCGATCCGGAAAAAGCCATTGAGCTGCGTGAACAATACGATCAGGTAACACCCGGATACCACATGAGTAAAATTCATTGGAACACGGTTTTGCCTGAGGCCGGTTTGCCAGACCGGCTGCTGCGCCAATGGATTGATGATTCTTATAACCTGGTGTTTTCCAAGCTGACAAAAAAAGAAAAATTATTACTTAATTAGTAAAGCCACATTAAACAAAAAGCCACTCTGACCGGAGTGGCTTTTTGTTTAAATGGATAATTTATTTTTAGGTTTGGCACAGATAATTTCAACTATTCTTTTCGGGCTGCTTGCTAAACATTTGTTTAGACAGATAAAGGTTTGAACACTAATATTTGAAAAAAATGACCTGAAATTTGCAAAAAAGCTTTTTTTATCGACAAAAGTTAGATTTCTATCTATGAAATGTGTTTTATAATGGTTATAATTAGACTCGCAACCTCACCTAAAACAACATTATGATCTTAGAGAACGAAATTGGACTCAGTTCTTTTCGTAACGAAAGGCAAAAAGCAAGTATCAGTATTTTGTATACCTATGGCTTTTTAGCAAATTGTTATGAACAGTTTTACAAAATGCATGGAATGACCAACCAGCAGTATAATGCCCTTCGGATTTTGCGCGACCAATACCCGAAACCGGTTTCCACATCTTTCCTGCGCGAGAAAATGCTGGATAAAATGTCGGACGCATCACGGCTGGTTAGCAGGCTGAGCGCCAAAGGGCTTGTGGTAGTTACGCAGAACCCAACTGACAAGCGCCTTGTTAATATCCTGATCTCTGAAACAGGGCACCAACTCATCAGCGACATCGACAGCGATTTGTATAAGTTGGATGACCTGATGAATGGAATTACAGAAGAAGAAGCTGTGCAGTTAACCTCGCTGCTTTACAAAGTCAGAAACAGTTTAAAATCAACCTATGATAATACAGTTACTGAAGAACAAGTACACGCCTAATACCTACCGAAACTAATCTAGTGAGAAGTGATGCCATACCCGTTATGCGCATCACTTTTTTTTATAATTATACTTTTGAATTTGCGCTGATTTATACTTGGCCAAGAACAAATCTATACTTTAGAAGTAGAAGCTGTTCAGCGTTTTTAATTACAGCGCCTTAACGCGCCGTTGTTGGTGTTTTCACCGACAACTATACTTCCACCAACAGGAACTTGCTGGTGAAAACACACAGCAAGGGCCGCGGATTTTAATTTGTTAAAGAATTCTAAACAGCTTCATATAAAAAAGCCGCACCCAAAACTTGGGAGCGGCTTTTTTAGTGAAATATAATAGTTTCTACGCAACAACGTTAATGATCTTGCCTGGCACAATAATGAATTTCTTCGGCGCTTTGCCTTCCAGGAATCTGATGACCTGTTCATCTGCCAATACGGCTTTTTCCATGTCCTCGCGCGGTGCATCCAACGCGAAAGAAAGCTTGGTACGTACTTTCCCGTTGATGGAAACCGGGTACTCAAACGTGCTTTCAACTAAATAAGCTTCGTTCCATTGCGGGAAAACAGCATTGCTTATACTTTCCGTATAACCCAGTTTCTCCCAGATCTCTTCGGTGATGTGCGGTGCGTAAGGTGCTAAAATAATCGTTAACGGCTCCAGAATAGCGCCCTTGTTCGTTTTAAACTGCGTCAGCTCGTTTACACAGATCATGAAAGTTGAAACCGATGTGTTGAACGAGAAACGCTCAATATCTTCTTCCACTTTACGGATGGTTTTGTGCAGCACCTTAAGCTCTTCATCTGTTGGTTTAGCATCAGAAACTGCGAAGTTGCCCTCGTTATCATGGAACAGCTTCCAGTATTTTTTCAGAAACTTGCTTACGCCGTCGATGCCATTGGTGTTCCAGGGTTTGAACTGCTCTAACGGGCCCAAAAACATTTCGTACATGCGCAACGTGTCGGCGCCTTGTTTAGCTACAATGTCGTCCGGGTTTACGACGTTATACTTCGATTTCGACATTTTCTCGATCTCAACGCCGCAAACATACTTGCCGTCTTCCAGAATAAATTCGGCATCCGCGTTTTCCGGTCGCCAGTTTTTAAAGGCTTCCAGATCAAGGATATCGTTCTCTACAATATTTACATCCACATGCAGCTGCGTGGTATCATACTGATCTCTCAAACCAAAAGATACATACGTATTGGAGTCTTTCAGGCGGTACACAAAGTTAGATCGTCCTTGGATCATACCTTGATTGATCAGCTTTTTGAACGGCTCATGTTCCGGCACCAGGCCCAGATCAAACATAAACTTGTTCCAGAAGCGGGAGTAGAGCAGGTGACCCGTAGCATGCTCAGAACCACCAATATATAAATCTACATTGCGCCAGTATTTGATAATATCATCGTCGGCGAAAGCGGCATCGTTCTGAGGGTCCATGTAGCGGTACCAGTACCAGCTGCTGCCAGCCCAACCCGGCATGGTGCTTAGTTCATATTCGTGCTGGCCGTTATACTTCCAATCCACGGCGCGGCCCAGTGGCGGCTCTCCGGTTTCGGTTGGCAAGTACGCATCAATTTTTGGTAACTCCAGCGGTAATTTACTTTCCTGTATCAGTTGTGGAATATCGTTCTCGAAGTATACCGGAACCGGCTCGCCCCAATAACGCTGTCTGCTGAACACGGCATCGCGCATACGATACTGCACACGGCCTTTACCTACGCCCAATTCTTCAGCTTTGGCAATACCTGCTTTGATCGCATCTTTCACACTTAACCCATTCAGGAATTCAGAGTTGATGATACGGCCTTCTTTGGCTGCATAGGCTTCTACTTCGAGGTTTCCTCCGGCTACTACTTCTTTTATAGGCAGATTAAAGTGCTTGGCAAAAGCATAATCGCGGGTATCGTGGCCCGGAACGGCCATTACAGCGCCGGTACCGTAACCTGCCAGCACATAATCCGCAATCCAGATCTGTACTTTTTCCTGTGAGATCGGGTTGATGGCATAAGCGCCGGTAAACACGCCGGTAACAGTTTTTACATCCGTCATGCGGTCGCGCTCCGAACGGTTTTTAGCTACCTGCACATAGGCATTTACTTCGTCCAGTTGGTCCGATGTTGTAATTTGTTCTACCAGTTCATGCTCTGGGGCCAGCACTACAAACGAAGCACCATAGATCGTATCGATGCGGGTTGTGAATACTTTTATTTTTTCTTCTGAAGCTTCTACAGCAAAGTCCAGCTCGGCACCAACCGATTTTCCGATCCAGTTGCGTTGCATGTCTTTGATCGGTTCCGGCCAGTCGATTTCTTCGAGGCCTTGCAGTAAACGCTCAGCATAAGCGGTGATGCGCATCATCCACTGGCGCATTTTTTTACGCTCTACCGGGTATCCGCCACGTTCCGAAACACCGCCTACCACTTCATCGTTCGCCAGTACAGTTCCCAGGGCAGGGCACCAGTTCACAACTGCATCAGCTACATACGTTAATCTATACTTTAGCAAAAGCACTGATTTTTCCTGCTCGCTCATTTCCTTCCACTCATCCGAAGTAAAAGTTGGCGTATCCTCATCCATGGCAGCAAAAACACCCGAGTTACCGTTTGTTTCAAATTCCTGCACCAGGTTCTCGATTGGTTCGGCTTTGCCCGAAGTATAATTGTAATAGCTATTGAACAGCTTCATGAAGATCCACTGCGTCCATTTGTAATAGCCCGGGTCTGAGGTGCGCACTTCGCGTTCCCAGTCAAAAGAGAAGCCGATGTTTTTGAGCTGCTCTACGTAACGGGTAATGTTTTCTTCGGTGGTGATGGCAGGGTGCTGGCCGGTCTGGATGGCATATTGTTCAGCAGGAAGACCAAAGGCATCAAATCCCATAGGGTGTAACACATTAAAACCTTTCAGGCGCTTGTAACGGCTCACAATATCAGAGGCAATATAACCGAGCGGGTGACCTACGTGCAAACCGGCACCAGACGGATACGGGAACATATCCAGGGCGTAATATTTTGGTTTATCGCTGGGGGCAGTGGCTTTAAACGTCTGGTTTTGCTCCCAGTAGTGTTGCCATTTTTTCTCGATCTGGTTGAAATTATACTCTGACATAGTTTTTACGCTGTTCGCTTGTTCTAACTTAAACCGCTAAGATAATTGTTAATTATTGGATTGTTAAATTGATGATTAGCTAAATGGCTATTTGTGCGCTCAAATTACAATCTGCCATCAAACAATTTAGCAATTCAACAATCAATAGTAACTTTGCCCCTCAAACGATTTAAACAAAGTATGGAAACTTACGATTTGCTGGATGTGCCGCACCTGATCTATGTAATGGACCCGATGTGCTCGTGGTGTTATGGATTTGCCCCGGTTATAAAGCAGTTAAAAGCAGAACAAGGCGATAAAATCAAGTTTAAAATGGTGATCGGCGGGTTGCGCCCCGGCACCACCGAACCTATGAGTTCTGATATGAAAGCCGCTACCAGGCAACATTGGGAACAGGTACAAGCCGCCGCTAGCCAGCCGTTTGATTATACTTTTTTTGAGCGCGAAAACTTTGTATATGATACCGAACCTGCCTGCCGGGCTGTGCTTACCATGCGTTACCTGAAACCGGAAGTCGAACTGGACATGGCTGAAGCGATACAGGAAGCGTTTTATGCCAAAAACAACGACGTTACTAACCCCGAAGTGCTGGCAAGTATAGCGTTTAAATTTGGTATAGAAGAAGAGACTTTTCTGGAGAAATTTAATTCGGATTTACTTAAAGAGAAAACGCAGCAGGATTTTGTGATTGCGCGCCATTTGCAGGCAACCGCTTTCCCGAGTTTATACTTACTGAACGGCCACCATGTAAATTTACTGAGCCGTGGTTACCGCATGTACGATGCCATGCACCTGTTACTACAGAACGCGCTTCGTAACCTCCCTAATCCGCAATCTTAGATCAGCTAATTCCTGTATTTATTTCGGCCAACGGGTTTGTATTGTTCCATAAACCAGAGCTGGTAAGCGGCACAAAGCGGGCAAAAAGCTCTTCTTTGTACCACTTTTCGGAGCGGGTGCGGCGCATAACTTCCTGGTGTTTCTGGTTTTTGTAGGCATACTTTTTCATAACTTCCTCAGATTCCCAGACGCTGAAAGTGGCTTGCCTGATGAGCGGCAGCTCGCCTAAACCGATAGAGCAGATTAATCCTTCGGCTTCGTCGAGGGCCTGGCTGGCCTGCGGTACAAATTTCCAGAAGGAGGGAAGCGCGCGCCAGTTTATACTTGCCCGCGTTAAAACCGCTATCGGTCCGGAAGTATACTTTTCAGTTAAAACAGGTGCGAAGGGTGCTTGCTGGTCCCAGAGTCCATGCGATTGCAGCGGGTTTAATTTCACGGTCCATACTTCATCGGAGTGCTTGTGGTATTCCTGCATCAACCCGGAAAGTTCCAGAAACTGATCGGCTGCTTCTTCACTTTCCCAGGTACAAAGCAACCCGTACCGCCTGAAGTTAGGTTTTATACTGAAGCCTTTGCCGTGGCCGGTGCCCAGTAATTTAAAGAATAACAACCCGGGTACTTTTTTCAGGTGCGGGCCGGAAGTGCCCATTTGTGCCAGACCCCAGCGCTGGTGCCCGCTTTTAATGCCAAATAAGGTAAGGGTTGTCAGGCGGGCTGGGGGTGTAGTGGTTTGCACGTTGCGCAGTTAAGTTTTAGATAAACGAAAGTATAAAGTATCCGGAAAACAAAAACACCTGCCAGCTTAAAAAGTTTTGGCAGGTGTTCTCTTGCTGAAGGTTTATACTTTTAGAGATTGATCTTTTTGTTTTCGCCCGGGTCAGCGCGCTCGCCGGTTAAAGCTGCCTTCACGATGCCGTATAAATGCACCACCGCGCTGTTCGGCGAATCCCAGTATTCGGCCTTTTCGATGGTCACTTTTATCAAGCCTACATTCGGGTCTTCTTTGCCTTCCGGAAACCACGCTTTCATGGCCGGGTTCCAGAGTTCATCAATCTTTGCTCTGTCTTTGCTTAACGTTGCCTTGCCTGATACCGATACATACAAGTTATCTGATGGTTTGGAGTAGCTTAAGTTTACATGCGCATCATGGCGTAACTCATGCGATTTAGCCGACTCATACCCTGTAAAGAACCACAGAACGCCGTTATCTTTTGTTTGCATGGTACGCATCGGGCGGCTTCTCAGGCAGCCGTCATCGTCCATAGTGGTCATCATGGCGATGTCTATATCTTTGATTTTATCAATTAATTTATCTAGATTCTCTTGTGTATTCTGATCGTTATTCATAGCATTAGTTTTGGTTTCTGACTTAGATTACGGTGCAGGTGTACGTAGGGTTTATACTTGGCTGATCGCTTTTTTGCGCATCGAATTTTGGTAAAACATTATCTTCTGCTTTCGGTTTATACTTGCTAACCTAACCCCAACTGCTTGAACTACCTGGCCCATACTTTTTTATCCGGAAACGATGATGAACTGCTTATTGGTAATTTTATTGCTGATGGCGTACGCGGAAAACAGGCGCAGGCATTTAGCCCTGGCATTATCAATGGCATTGCGCTGCACCGCGCCATCGATGCCTTTACCGATACGCACCCCGTAGTAGCCGAAACAAAAAACCGACTCCGCACCAAGTATAAAAAGTATGCACCCGTTATAGCGGATATGTATTACGATCATTTTCTGGCGAGCCGCTTTGAGCTGTATGCCGATGTGCCGCTGGAGATTTATACTTCGGAAGTATACAAGCTTATCACTTCGTACCAGGCTATTTTGCCGGCGCGTGTGCAGCACCTTTTTGCGCACATGAAACAGCACAACTGGCTGTTAAGTTACGCCCAATTGAGCGGCATCGGGCAGGCGCTGACTGGTATGAGCCAACGCACCACCTTTAATTCCGGGATGGAAACAGCGGTGTATGAACTACAGGAAAACTATGCCTTGTACGAGCAGGAATTCGCGCTTTTTTTCCCGGAACTGGTTACTTATTCGGAAGCTTTCCGGAAGACGCTGCTTTAATTTATACTTTAATCTCTTCGTGTTTGCTGGTGAAAACACTCAGCAGGGGCGGGTAAATCGAGTTTTAGATCAATTAAAAATTTTATCTTTTAAGATAAGCTACAAACAAAAAGAGCAGCCCGAAAGCTGCTCTTTTAAAGTATAAAATAGTTAATATTAATGGTGATGGCCGCCTTCGCCATGTACGTGGCCGTGGTCCAGTTCTTCCTGTGATGCATCGCGAACGCTTACAACTTTGCCTTTGAAGTGAAGCTCTTTGCCGGCAAGCGGGTGGTTGAAATCCATCACAACGGCGTTTTCTTTTACTTCGGCTACACGGCCTTGTAACTGGTTGCCTTCGCTGTCGCTCATCGGAATAAAGTTACCTTCTTCGAGCATATTTTCAGGCACGCTGCCTTCTACTTCAAAAACGCTTTTAGGCAACTCTACCACAGCATCCTGATCAAAATCGCCGTAGCCGCCTTCTGCATCCAGTTTAAAGTCGAAATCATCGCCTGTGTTTTTTCCATCCAGGTGTTCTTCGAACTGCTCAGGCAAGCCGCTTAACCCGTAAATAAATACCATCGGTTGCTCTTCGCTGGCTACCTCAACTAACGTTGATTCTCCTTGTTCGTTTTGTATTCTGAGCTCATATGTGAGCGTAACTACTTTGTTCTTTTCGATTTTCATGCGGTGTATTTTTGATTAAGAAACGGAAAGTTAAGGAATAATGATACAGATAAAGTAAATCAGTTCTCTAAAACCTTGACCAGCCTTGCTTCAATTTTATGAATTTATACTTGTTTTTAGTCGCTTTCAGTTAATTCCCAGGCGCTGCGGTAGGCATTTATACTTTCCACGTA
Organism: Pontibacter arcticus; assembly: GCF_003284895.1. GTDB lineage: Bacteria > Bacteroidota > Bacteroidia > Cytophagales > Hymenobacteraceae > Pontibacter > Pontibacter arcticus. The sequence continues at coordinate 762,931 of NZ_QMDV01000002.1, read as the reverse complement.
ATTCAGGAACGAAGCGTAAAACTCATGCTGACTTAATGTAGCACTATCGCCTACCACAATCAGTTTTTTGCGGGCACGCGTCATGGCTACGTTCATGCGGCGCTGGTCTCCCAGGAAACCGATTTCGCCCTGGTCGTTGCTGCGCACCATACTGATGCAGATAATGTCGCGCTCCTGCCCCTGGAAACTGTCTACGGTGCCGATGGTAAGATGTCGTTTTTGGCGCAGCTCGTTTAGCAAAGGCGTATGTTCCACTTTATCCTGTAAATAATTGATCTGGGCACGATACGGCGCAATCACACCAATCTTCAGGTGTTCTTCCATTTCAGTTGGCTCGTAACTTTTCAGGAGGTTTACCAGGTGCGAAACCAACAGATCAGCTTCTTCGGGGTTGGCAGAGCTCTGGCTTTCGGGACGCACAGCTTCGTTAAAACCACAACCGGCGGTATCAATAAACTCCACAGCCAAGCCAGCTGCAAAAACCGGGTTAAAGGTATGCAGATCCGAGCTATGTACACTTTCGTGCGCCATCAGCTCGCCGCCATAAAACTGCTGGTTCGAGAACTCCATGATATGGTGGTGCATCCGGTACTGGGTTTTCAGCATGACCGCGACTTTCGGTTGCCGCTCAATGCATTTTTCAAACAAGGTTTTGCCAAGTCCGCCTTTTTCCGCCTCAAAAGATTTAACAGTAGGAGGCAGCTGGAAATGGTCGCCGGCCAGCACTACGCGTTTCGTTCTGGAAATCGGAATCCAGCAGGCGGGTTCCAGTGCTTGTGCCGCTTCATCAATAAAAACGGTATCATACTCTAAGTGGCGAATGGCTTTGTTGGCCGCACCAACCAGCGTGCACGTTATCACCTGCACATGGTTCAGCAGATCTTCCGTGATATAATCTTCTACGCGGTCGGCTTCTTCCAGCATGCGGTGGCTTTCGGCTTTAAACATTTGCCGTTGCATGCGTTCTTCGTGTCCGAATTTGCGCTTGAACTGCGAAGCCATGCGTTTATACTCCTGGGCCGATTTACGGTACTCTTTCAGGTTTTTGTACGAACGGTGCGACATGATCTGCGCATCCAGCGTGTGCTCGAGCAACACATCTGATACCCGCGACGGATTCCCGATCCGGATCACATTGACGCCTTCGTTTGCCAGTTTCTCCGTCAGTAAATCCACAGCCGTATTAGATGGAGCCGTAACCAAAAGGCGTTTCTGACTTTCCAGTGTTTTAAGAATGGCTTGTACCAGCGTGGTTGTTTTGCCAGTGCCCGGAGGACCATGAATGATGGCTACATCTTTTGCCTGCACAATTTTACGCACAGCCTCGTTCTGAGAATCGTTCAGTGCCGGAATGTCAGCCACGGCATCTTCCGTAAAAGTAGCAGGTGCAGCACCAAGCAATATATCACGAAGTTCGGCTAAGCGGGAGTTGTTGGCTTCCATCACTTTTTTCAGGCCGATTTCCATCTCACGGTAGCTCATCTCATCAAAGGTGAGATCGATGCCGAGGCGGCCTTCGTAGATCCAGTCCGGAATGTCTTCTTTGTTTGTAGCCAGCTGAATTCTGTTGCGGCTCAGGCCCACAATCACACCACTCAGGTTCTGACGCTCGCCATTATTACTGAAAATGGCAGCTGTTTTACCAGTCTGGAAAAGGTGGAGCTGGTCGTGGTCGCGGGTGCGTTCCACTTCAATTACTACTTTGCTGCCAAAACCTATTTCTTCTTTAATTACCGATACCGGGTACCAGCAAAAGCCCATTTCCTTGCGCTCGGCGATGGTGCTTTTCAGGCTTTTGATTTTGTATTGCTGGCGGTCTTCTTCCTGCTCAATTTTAAGCAGTTCCTGTACCAGCTTTAATTCATCTAAAAGTTCGCTCATGTGTATCAAAAAAGGGCTGGATACGAAAACCAGCCCTTTCATTTTTTTTATTAGCTGTTAAAACCTTACTCTAAGGTAAGCAAAGTATAAAAAAAATTATGTCTAAATAACTTCGGAATACCAGACTAAACTTTAATCTAAAGTATAAAATGTCAGGCTTTTTTCTTTTTTGACTTAGCGCCAGCCTTTTGTAAACGTACTTGCAGGAACACAGCATAAAGCAAAAGTATAAATGCGCCCACAGCCAGTATAGCTATTACTTTATCTTTGCCGTAACGCAATTCGTTTGCTGCATCCAACTGGTCCTGAAGGTCTTTCAGGCTGCGGTCGTGCTTTTTCTGATTGCTTTGCAGCGTTCTGATCTGGCTCTGGTAATCAGCAATCTGAGCACTGATGTTGCTTTCGTCGCCAAGTATGATCTTGCCATTGCGCTGGTTCTCTACCGTACTTTCGGCAATTTTACGGATGCTGGCTTCTTTTACGGCTGCAATTAAATCAGAATCGGTATTGATGATTTTCTTCAGCGTTTCGATAATGGCCAGCAGGTCATTTTTCGATTTTTTCCCCCAGAAGTTGCTGTTCTGCTGGTTATAAAACTGGTATTCCAAAACAAGTTGCTCGCGCTCGTTCATCAGCCTGTTCAGTTTTTCATCGGCCGGCGACGGCGTGGTTTTCTGGGCTGTTTCAGGCTGTGCCGTTGTTGTTTGGGCCTGTGCACCAAACACGGAAAGGCAGAAAAAGGCGAGCAGGATTAGCTTATGCATCATTATACTTCTAAATTTTTATCTCATTTAACTCACAAATATAACCTTTGATTTTCAGGTTTAAGTGATTTAGGAGTAGAATTAACGTTTAACTGCACCAAAGTATACTTTAAAATGAATGGCGTTTAATTTATTAAAAGATAAGTCGTAAGTTGAAATTCAATTTCTAAATTTGAAATTCAAAAGCGATCTCACTCCATGAAAGCATACCTGGATTTAATGCAGCACATCCTCGACAACGGGGCAAAAAAGGAAGACAGAACCGGAACAGGCACCCTGAGTGTGTTTGGTTACCAGATGCGTTTTAACCTGGCCGATGGTTTTCCGTTGGTTACCACCAAAAAAGTGCACCTTAAATCCATCATCCATGAGTTGCTCTGGTTCCTGAAAGGCGATACGAACATTGCGTACTTAAAGGAAAATGGCGTTTCGATCTGGGATGAGTGGGCGGACGAGAACGGCGACCTTGGCCCGGTTTACGGCTCGCAGTGGCGCAGCTGGCCAACACCCGACGGCCGCCACATCGATCAGATCACGCAAGTTGTAAATCAGCTTAAAAACAATCCGGACTCCCGTAGAATTATTGTTAGCGCCTGGAACGTAGCGGAGATCGAAAACATGAAACTGCCGCCTTGCCACGCTTTTTACCAGTTTTATGTAGCCGACGGCAAACTTTCTTGTCAATTGTACCAGCGTTCCGCCGATGTTTTTCTGGGGGTGCCCTTTAATATTGCGTCGTATGCGTTGCTGTTGCTGATGATGGCGCAGGTTACCGGCCTGGAGCCCGGCGAATTTATCTGGACTGGCGGCGACACGCACCTGTACACCAACCACCTGGATCAAGCCAGGTTGCAATTAACCCGCGAACCACGCCCATTACCCACCATGAAACTGAACCCGGAGGTAAAAAGCATTTTCGATTTCAAATTTGAGGATTTTGAGCTCGTAGATTATAACCCGCACCCGGGCATTAAAGCAGTGGTGGCTATATAACAAATAGGCTGGTATCAAGTATAAGCTACACATGAGAGCATTTTTACTGATCGATATACAGAATGATTTTTTGCCCGGTGGGTCGTTGGCTGTGCCTGATGGCGATAAGGTTATTCCGCTGGTAAACCAGTTGCAACCAGGTTTTGATCTGGTAGTAGCTACGCAGGACTGGCACCCGCAGAACCATAAAAGCTTCGCATCCAACCATACTAACAAGAATGCTTTTGATGTAATTGATCTGAACGGGATACAACAGGTGCTTTGGCCGGACCATTGTGTGCAGAATACGCCCGGAGCGGACTTATCGGAGGAGTTGCAAACAGAACTGATTCGCACCATTATCCGGAAAGGGACCAACCCGGAGATTGACAGTTACAGCGGCTTTTACGACAACGGCCATCTGCAAACTACTGGTTTAGCAGATTTTTTGCGCGAACACGAAGTGCAGGAAATATACATTGCTGGTCTTGCCGGAGATTATTGCGTTTACTTTACGGCCATTGATGCACTGGAGGCTGGTTTTAATACTTACCTGATCGAGGATGCCTGCCGCCCGCTAAGCCCGGAAAACTTTGAGCTCGCCAAACAAGAGATCATTGCTAAAGGAGGAAAAATTATCCAAAGCCAGGATATTATAACCACCACGCCTACAAAAGTATAAACCTATACGTTTAAAGCTGCCATTCCTCCTGAATAGCACCGATTAACTCATGCATACCGGCAAACTGGTACTCGTTTATTTCTTTGATAAACCGGATGCCGGTTACGTTAGTAGCAAATACAGCTTCAGCAGTAATCAAGTTTTCTAAGTTTGCCTGTACCTGATGCACATTTATATTTTTAGCGGCACACCAGCGCAAAATATTCCGGCGAAGTATGCCATTGATGCAGCCTGTCTGTAAGTCCGGTGTATACAGCTCCTTGTCTTTGATCCAGAAAATGTTCGAGGAGATCAGTTCCGAAACAAAACCATCCCGACTTAGCACCAGCATATCGTCATATCCTCGCTTTTTTTTCTCCAGCCCTGCCAAAACGTAGACCAGCGAATTAGGTCCTTTAAAATGAGAGAAGAAAGTATAGCTAGTAAAAACCGCTTCGCAAATGCCAACTTTAAGTGGCGTTTGTGCTGATGAAGTTATTGGCGTAACAGTTAAAAGCCAGTCTGCATGGTTGGTTTCGGGAGTGTATAAACCGGAGCCGCTACGCCATACTTTCAGTTTGATGCGCCCATGATTAAACGCTATATTTTGCTGAGCCAGATCAAGTATAGCGGTGCCGTTTAAAATATGAAATAAACTTTCCGGGAGCGCTAGTTGCAGAGTTTTAGCGGCATCGTGCAGGCGTTGCAGGTGGTCAGGCCAAAACCTGATCTGCCCATCTTTTATAATTGCCGTTTCAAAAAAGCCGTCGTTAAACTGGAAAGCCCTGTTGCTTAAAGAGAGTTGTACTTCATCATCGTTCAGGAGCTGGCCATTGTAAAGGAGTTTCATAAACTAAGGTCAGGGTTTATACTTTGTAAAAGTATAGATTCGCTTCCAAATGAAAATATAAATTTAACCTCAACGCACCAGCACAAACTTTTTGCCGGGCAACTGCCGGATCACGCCTCTGAACTCAAGGCCAAGCAGGAGCGAAGCCAATTGGCTAACCGGAATCTGAGTTTTCCAGCTCAGGTTATCCATCAGTTCTTCTTTTGATTGTTGTAGCAGCTGCAGGATTTTCAGTTCTTCTTCAGTAAAATCTTCAGAAGTATAAGCGATTAGTTTTTGTTTTTTTGCGAGCTGTTCATCTTCCAGGTCCCAGTTCAGTAGTTCTACCAGGTCTTGAATCGAAGTATAAGCCGCCGCTTTCAGGGATTTGATAAGGTAATTGGTGCCTTTCGAAACAGGTGAGGTGATGTTGCCGGGCACAGCCATGACTTCTTTGTCATAACTATGGGCAATGTCGGCGGTAATGAGGGTGCCACTTTTAAGCGCCGCTTCTATAACCAGCGTGCAATCAGACATGCCGGCAATAATGCGGTTACGGGCCGGAAAACGGGGTGCATCAGGCTTGGTACCAAAACTGTTTTCAGTCAGAATGCCGCCTTGCGTCAGCATCCGTTCGGCATACTTGCGGTGCACAGCCGGGTAGATATTGTCGGGTCCGTTGGCCATAACGCCGATAGTTGGTAAACCCGCCTGTAGTGCCGCACGGTGCGCCACCACATCCACGCCATAGGCCAGTCCGCTTACAATCAGTACATTATAAGGTGTCAGCTCCTCAATAATGCGTTCTGTGACCGCCTGGCCGTAACTGGAAATTTGCCTGGTGCCTACTATACTGATGATGCGCCGTTGGTTCAGATTGCCATTGCCTCTGAAGTATAAAAGGACCGGTGCATCCGCAATCTGTTTTAGCCGGTCGGGGTAGTGGGGCGAAGTATAAAAAAGTAGCTGTACGTTTTGTTCTGCCGCTTTTTTTACAATGACTTCGGCCTCCCGGAGTGCAGCTTTCGCATTTTCCTGAATATTTTTAACGGTTATACTTCCGAACCCGGGAATTTTAAGAAGCTTACCCGGCGGAGCATGAAAAACAGCTTTTGGAGAGCCACAGTAACTAACCAGCAGCCGCGTAAGTTGCGCGCCGATTCCGGGCAGTTTGGTCAGGGCTACTTCGTACAGGTTCTGCTCTTCCGTCATAAGCAAGGCTTACGCAGGTTTTAGGCTTTGGTGTTCAGTTGCTGCTTTATACCTACCAGAAACGCGCGTACTTTCTCTAAAGACTGGATCATCTCCATTTTGTCTTTTGTCTGCACAGGCTTGTTCTTAAGCATTTCGCGGGCACCTTGTATGGTATAGCCGCGCTCTTTTACCAAATGGTATACTGTGCGTAGTATTTCAATATCTTTCGGCGTAAACTGGCGGTTGCCTTTCTTGCTTTTACGTGGGCGAAGCTGCTCAAATTCTGTTTCCCAAAAGCGGATTAGTGAGGGTGCTACCTCAAACATGGCAGCTACTTCACCAATGCTGTAATACTGTTTTTCTATTTCTTTGTCTTTATAAGGCATACTTTTCTAGTTAACATGAATCAGAAAGTGCGCTTATTTTAGCCAGATGCACTATATTCCGGCTAAAAAATGCTAATTTGCACGCACGTAACGCTACTGGTTGTGCTGCAAAAGTATATTTCTGAAAGGCAAAAATTCGTTATTTTTTGTTCTTAAACAACAAGTACAGCATTTAGTATCTAAAGGCTTAATAATCATACATGAACTCAGCTGAAATTAGACAACAGTTCCTGGATTTCTTCGCTTCCAAGCAACATCAGGTAGTGCCTTCCGCCCCTTTGGTTGTTAAAGATGACCCTACCTTGATGTTTATCAATTCGGGCATGGCACCTTTTAAAGATTATTTTCTGGGCAATAAACCAGCGCCTTATAAGCGTGTGGCTGATACCCAGAAATGCCTGCGCGTAAGCGGCAAGCACAACGACCTGGAAGAAGTAGGCTATGATACCTATCACCACACCATGTTCGAAATGCTGGGCAACTGGTCGTTTGGCGATTACTTCAAGAAAGAAGCGCTGGCCTGGTCGTGGGAACTGCTGACGGAAGTATACAAATTGCCAAAGGACAGGCTGTATGTTTCTGTTTTCCAGGGGGATGAGTCTGAGAACCTGCCGATGGACCAGGAGGCCTTTGATATCTGGAAAGGTATGATCTCAGAAGACCGTATCTTGATGGGTAACAAAAAGGATAATTTCTGGGAGATGGGCGATACCGGTCCATGTGGTCCTTGCTCTGAGATACATGTTGACCTTAGAACGGATGAAGAACGCGCCGCTGTGGATGGCAAAAGCCTCGTGAACAACGACCACCCGCAGGTAGTGGAGATTTGGAACAACGTATTCATGGAATTTAACCGTCTGGCGGATAGCTCGCTGGTGAAACTGCCTGCGCAGCACGTAGATACAGGCATGGGCTTCGAGCGTTTGTGCATGGCCATTCAGGGCAAGCGTTCCAACTATGATACCGATGTTTTCCAGCCGCTGATCCAGTTTATTGCCAAAGAAGCCGGCGTAACTTATGGCGAACACGAAAAGGTAGACATCGCTATCCGCGTGATGGCCGACCATATCCGCGCCATTGCCTTTGCTATTACCGACGGACAGTTGCCTTCCAATAACAAAGCCGGGTATGTAATCCGTCGAATCCTGCGCCGTGCAGTGCGTTACAGCTTTACGTTCCTTAACTTCAAGAAACCATTCTTATACAAGTTAGCTGAAGTTCTCGCTGATCAGATGGCAAACGTATTCCCGGAACTGAAGCAGCAGCTTGGTTTTGTGCAGCGCGTGATCGAAGAAGAAGAAAATGCTTTCCTACGTACATTGGAGAATGGACTGAAAAGACTGGATGCGCTGGAAGCTAAATTCAAAGAAAACAACAATACCATTGACGGCAAAACTGCTTTCGAACTCTACGATACGTTTGGTTTCCCGCTGGATTTAACGGCGCTTATTGCCCGCGAAAAAGGCCTGGCTGTAGATGAAGCCGGTTTTGGCGTGGAGATGGAACAACAGAAAAACCGCTCACGCAACGCATCTGCTTCCGAGCAAACCGACTGGGTAATTGTGCAGCCGGATATTGTGAACGAGTTTATTGGTTACGACAGCGACGCTTCCGATTCTCATGTTGTGCGTTACCGCCAGGTGAAAACCAAAGCGAAAAGCGAGTACCATATTATTTTGGATAAAACCCCGTTCTATGCCGAAAGCGGCGGACAGGTGGGCGATACCGGTTACCTTATTTCCGATTCGGAGCAGATCGAGGTAATTGATACCAAAAAAGAGAACGATCTTATACTTCATATCACTACCAAACTTCCTCAGAATTTAGAGGCTGGTTTCAGAAGCGAGATCGATAAAGCACGTCGTGATTTTATTCGTAAAAACCACTCAGCTACACACTTACTGCACTCCGCTTTAAGAAAAGTATTAGGCGACCATGTACAGCAGCGCGGCTCTTTGGTAAATGAAAAAATCCTGCGTTTCGACTTCTCACACTTTGCTAAAGTTACAGACGAGCAACTGCGTGAAGTAGAACAAATTGTGAACGAACGCATCCGCCAGGCTATCCCGTTAGGCGAAAGCCGCAACGTACCGATTGCCGAGGCCAAAGAAATGGGAGCTACTGCCTTGTTCGGCGAAAAGTATGGCGAGTTTGTTCGCGTGATTACCTTCGATAAAGAGTACTCGGTGGAGCTTTGCGGCGGCACGCACGTGTTCAACACAGGCCATATCGGTTACTTCAAAATCGTAGCAGAAAGCTCGGTAGCAGCAGGTGTACGCCGTATCGAAGCAGTAACAGCACAAGCTGCCGATGATTTTATGCAGCAGCAGGTAAACGAGTTAAATGCCGTGCGAGAAGTTTTAAACACGCAAAGCAATGTATCTGGAGCTGTTCAAAAACTACAGGATGATAATAAGCTGCTACAAAAGCAACTGGAGCAATTCGAACTGAAACAAGTAAATAGCCTGAAAGATACCCTGGCGCAACGTGTACAGCAACTGAACGGCATTAACCTAATCGCTGAAAAGGTTGAGGTAAGCAACGCCGATTATCTGAAAAAACTGGCCTTCGATCTTCGTCAGGTAGTAGATAATCTGGTACTGGTGCTGGCTGCCGAAATTGAAGGGAAACCACAAATTGCGGTCATGCTTTCGGATAACCTGGTTTCAGATAAAAAGCTGAATGCGAACCAATTGGTACGCGAACTGGCAAAAGAGATTCAAGGCGGCGGCGGCGGACAACCGTTCTATGCCACAGCAGGGGGGAAAAATGTAGCCGGCTTGCAGGCTGTACCTGCCAAAGCAGTGGAATTAGTAAAATCAATTATCAACGGATAATCAGAAAGTATAGCCTCCCTAAGTATATTTTTTAACTGGGATTTATACTACGATATAAGATGGATAAAAGCATTAGAGACAAATACCAGGCAATTATCGGCCTGGAAGTGCACGCACAGTTGTTAACCGAAAGCAAAGCCTATTCTTCGGATTCGACGGAGTATGGCATGTTGCCGAACACCAACCTGAGTGTAATTACCTTGGGCCATCCGGGCACGTTGCCGCGCGTGAACAAAACGGTAGTGGAAATGGCGATCAAGATGGGCCTTGCAACTAACTGCGAAATCACGAAGCATAACATTTACGCCCGTAAAAACTATTTCTATCCCGATCTTCCGAAGGGTTACCAGATCACGCAGGATAAAACGCCGATCTGTACCAAAGGCCACATCATGGTAAAAGATGCGGAAGGCAACGAGAAGCAGATCGGAATTACGCGCATCCACATGGAAGAAGATGCCGGTAAATCGATGCACTTACCCGGTGAGATCGAAACGCTGGTAGATTTTAACCGTGCCGGTGTAGCCCTGATCGAGATTGTATCGGAGCCGGATATCCGTGATTCGGTGGAAGCCTATAATTACCTGTCGCAGATAAAGCAGCTGGTGATGTACCTGGGCATTTGCGATGGTAACATGGAAGAAGGCTCGCTGCGTTGCGATGCCAATATTTCGGTGATGCTGAAAGATGCGAAAGTATGGGGCACAAAAGTGGAGGTGAAGAACATGAACTCCTTCCGTAACGTGCAGCGCGCTATAGAGCACGAAATCGAGCGTCAGATCATGGAACTTGAGAACGGAAATGTGATTGATTCTGAAACGCGAAACTTTGATGCAAATACGGGTACGACAACCGCCATGCGTTCCAAAGAAACCCTGAACGATTACCGCTATTTCCCGGAGCCGGATTTGCCGCCGTTGGTTATTGAGCAGGAGTGGCTCGAAAACATCAGAAAAGAAATGCCTGCTTTGCCACAGGAACTTTATAAGCGTTTTGTAAACGAATTCGGCTTGCCGGAGTACGATGCTGCGGTTTTAACAGATGCTAAAGAGATCGCTTTATACTTTGATGAAGTATGTAAGGAGACAAAAAACTATAAAGCTGCCTCTAACTGGGTAATGGGTCCTGTAAAATCCTACCTGAACGAGCTGCAGTTGCACATGCACGATTTCCCGCTGGCACCTGAACAAATCGCACAGATCATCGCGTTGGTAGATGAAAATAAGGTAAGCCACTCGGTGGCAGCCAAGCAGATTTTCCCATACTTACTGGAGCATCCAACTAAAACAGCTCAGGAAGTAGCCGAAGAACAAAACCTATTACAGCAATCTGATTCGGGTGAGTTGGCACAGCTTGTGCAGGAAGTTTTAGCTGGAAATCCGGCTAAGGTAGCGGAGTATAAAGCCGGTAAACAATCCTTAGTTGGTATGTTTATGGGCGAGATCATGAAAAAAACAGGGGGCAAAGCAGATCCGAAGTTAACAAACCAGTTGCTGCGCGATGCCCTTAACGCTTAATTTAAGATCATGAAGTATAATAATCTAGTTTTAGCCTTTGCAGCCACCGGTATACTGGCCGGTTGTCAGGGAAATAAGTCCACATCCGCGAACGGCGATGGCTATATCATACAAGGTAAATTGCAGAACCAGACCGAAGGCAAAGTATACCTGCACGAATTGGGCGAGCAACAACTGGTAGCCCGCGACACCGCAGAAATTGGCAAAGATGGCAGCTTTAAGTTTGAAGGAACTGTAACGGAGCCAACGCTTTATCGTGTTTCTACAGATGAGCGCAACGGCGTAATGCTGGTACTTGAAAATGGCACGATCAGATTTCAGGCAGATGCAAAAGACATGAATGGCACTGCTAAGATCGAAGGCTCCGAAGAATCTATCCTGTTTCAGGAACTGAATAAGCTCGTGAACGAATCGCAACTGAAGCAATCGCAGTTGGAGCAACAGTTTAATCAGGCGATGTCGGAGGGTAAAACGGCCGAAGCAGAAGTAGCCAGAGCAGAATATATGAATATACAGAAAGGCGTGAAAAAATTCATCGCTTCCCATCCTGGTTCTGTAGTATCTGCTTTCGGTACGGCTACTTTGATCGATCCGGTTAACGATTTTGCTTTTGCCGATAGCATGGCAACTTTGTTCAAGGAAAAAATGCCGGAATCGAAGTATACCAAAATGTTAACCAACCGACTGGCACCTTACAGCAGCACAGCTATTGGCGCTACAGCACCGGATATTAACCTGCCATCGCCGGACGGATCAAACAAAACGCTTTCTTCCCTGAAGGGCAAGTATGTGCTGATCGATTTCTGGGCGAGTTGGTGCGGACCGTGCCGCAAAGAGAACCCGAACGTGGTGCGCATGTACAATGCGTATAAAGGCAAAGGCTTCGAGATTTACGGTGTTTCTCTGGATCAATCGAAAGAAAAATGGCTGGGAGCTATCGAAAAAGACGGTCTTACCTGGCAACAGGTTTCGGATCTGAAAGGATGGGAAAGTGCTGCTGCGAGTTTGTACAATGTAACAGCTATTCCGCAAACAATTCTGCTGGACCCGAACGGTAAAATAATTGCAAAAAACCTGCGCGGCGAAGAGCTGGAAGCAAAACTGGCTTCGCTATTGAAGTAAAAACTGAGTTTAAAGTATAAAAAGAAAGCCTGTGCATTTTTTGCACAGGCTTTCTTTTTATACTTTGGTGAATGAAATAGGCAACAAACGATACTTCACCTGAACCCGCCGTTGTTGGTGTTTTCACGGACAACTATACATTAACTGATTGGCGCTTGCTGATGAAAACACGCAGCAAGGGTTGCCGAAACAATTTCTATTAAGCTCTCAACAACTTCAATTTATTAAAATCAAACTACAAAGCAAACGTCGCTTTCAACGAATTCCAGAGCTGTTTTTTCTGTTCCACATCACTTTCTATTACTGCCAGGCTTTGCGAGAAAACCACCGGTACATCCGCCACTTTTACGGGCGTGTATAAGGTGAATTTATCGTGTGGCAGGTAAGTGTTAATGCGGCTGGCAAAGCTGATGATGTAGTTTACAGGCAATAATTGGTGCAGTTCTTCAAACACAGCAATTTGCCCGGAAATATTATTGACATATGCCACATCTTCTGTTTGCAGGCCAATCGCAGTTAATATCTTCTGCAGAAACTCAAGTTTGGGTAACGTTTTAAATTCATGGTCAGGCAGCGTAACCAGTACTACAATGCCTTTACGGTTCTGGCCGGTTACATCAAAAGCCTTTGGCGTTATTCTTTCTACTTCCGGCTTTTTAGGAAGAACCGGCGTGGCCTTTTCTTCAGAAACGATCGGCACTGGCGCAGGAGTTGCATCTGGCGCTGGCATAGCAGCAGAAACCGAAGTATAAACTGCTACATCTTCGGGCACGAGGTAAACCGTTTCCGGAAGAAAGTTCTTCAGAAAATCTTCGCTTAAAATATCTGCCTGCAAGCCTGCCATGTAAAGGTGGTTTTATTCTTTGATATCGAAAATAGATTTCAGTTCATTCGCTTCGCTTGGTTTCATGCGGCCGGCCAAAACAAGGCGTAACTGGCGACGACGCAGCGCCCCTTCGTAATGTTTGATCTCTTCTTCAGTTTCCGGTATCGCTTCCGGTACATCGATCGGGTTGCCCAGCTGATCTACGGCCACGAAAGTAAAGTAGGCCTGGTTCGATTTTACTTTTTTACCGCTTGGGATATCTTCTGCATATACTACAATGTGCACCTCCATCGATGAACTGAAGGCACGCGTTACTTTTGCTTCAAGCGTAACAACATTGCCTAATTTTATACTTTCAGAAAAAGAAACATTGTCTACGGATGCAGTTACCACGATCCGGTTAGAGTGTTTTTGGGCAGCAATTGCTGATACAATGTCCATCCAATGCATCATACGGCCACCCATCAGGTTGTGCAGTGTGTTGGTATCATTGGGCAATACCAGTTCCGTCATGATAACGTAAGAGTCTTTTACTTTTTTCTGTTTGCGCATACTTTATACTTAAGTTGGCGCAAAGATACTCCGTAGCGGCCATTTCCTAAAATAAACTTAAAACAGCGTGCAGTTCAATCAAAAAAGAGCATCAGGTTATACTTAAGGTATACTTCTTATATAGGATTTTATACTTTGGATAGGCTTATAAATTATCGGCTTCCCAACCGGACTTACCAAGCAGCGGCACAAACTTAAAATCGGTGAAAGCCTCTTGTGTGAAATCGTTTTCGGAAACGCGCGTGATCCGGAGCATTTTCTGGCTGTTTTCGTCCCCGACAGGTATAACCAGGATGCCGCCCACATTCAGTTGCCGCACCAGGCTTTTAGGAACGGCGGGTGCGCCGGCGGTTACAATTATTTTATCGAAAGGAGCATATTGTGGTAATCCTTCAGAGCCGTCGCCATGAAACGTATGCGGCCGTAAACCATGTTTCCTGAAAAAGAGAACAGCTTTTTCGTATAAAGCCCGGTTGTACTCTATGGTATACACAGAAGGCGTAATTTGCAGCAGCACAGCACATTGGTAACCTGAGCCAGTGCCAATTTCCAGTACTTTGTCTGTTGATTTCAGCTTGAGTAGTTCTGTTTGGAAGGCGACCGTGTAGGGTTGTGAAATGGTCTGGCCTTCGCCAATCGGGAAGGCTTTGTCCTGGTAAGCCTGTTCTACAAACGCTTTATCAAAAAAGAAATGACGCGGTACAGCTTCGATGGCTTGTAACACCCGCTCGTCCCGGATACCTTTTTCGCGGAGAATCTGGATCAGTGCGCGGCGCATGCCTTTGTGTCTGTACGTGTCTGTTTGCATGAGTAGCTTAGTAACGTTTAACATCGGCCTTCTTTAAATTTACTGGCAGGCCATTTCAGAAGTTGTTTGCGAATTTAAGCATACCCGTTTAAAAACAAGACTTTTTAGTTAGCTGATTTTAAAGTATAGGCAGCATTACTCTATCTTTCGTCTTAACTTTGGCCTGTTGTTTTGGTTATAGCAAGTATAAACGCAACATTCTGTAAGTATAAATTTAGAAGTAGATCTATGTTCACCGGCATTATAGAAACATTGGGTACCGTAACAGGCATCCGTATCGAAGGCACTAACAAGCATTTTAACCTGACAGCGCCTTTCACAAATGAGTTAAAAATAGACCAGAGTGTGGCGCACAACGGCGTTTGCTTAACGGTAGTTGCCATCGAAAACGATACCTATACGGTAACCGCCATTGATGAAACACTTCAGAAAACCAGCTTGAATGACTTAAAAGAAGGCGACATCGTAAATTTGGAGCGTTGCATGCAGGCCAATGGCCGCTTCGACGGGCATGTAGTGCAGGGACACGTAGACCAGGTGGGTATTTGCGAATCTGTGGAAGACCAGAACGGAAGCTGGTTATTTACATTTAGCTATGATGGCAGCACCGGAAATGTAACGGTAGAAAAAGGCTCGATCTGCATCAACGGCATCAGCCTGACGGTGGTGAACTCCAAGGAAAACCAGTTCTCGGTAGCCATCATTCCCTATACTTACGAACATACCAATCTGCAGCACGTTAAGCCGGGCACACGCGTAAACCTTGAGTTTGATATTATCGGAAAGTATGTAGCGCGTTTGCTAGGGAAGTAATTTGGATTGCTTAATTGCTGATTGTTAGATTGTTGTTCCGGAAATTCAGTATTTAAGTAGTTTGTTAATTGCTACATAACTACTTCTTTATTCTAAAGTCCAGATCTTGATAATTTATACTTTCTGACCACATAAAAGTATAGCAACGAGCACAGGTAAGCACATAAAGCACCAACTAAAGCGCCGCCCAGAAGATCACCGGGATAGTGCACGCCCAGGTAAATACGGCTGTACGAAACTACAAAAGCCCAAAGTATGAGCACTGCTTTAAAGTATTTATACTTACCCGAAAGTATAAGGCTGAAAAAAACAGCCAGTGCAAACCCAGTAGATGCATGCGAAGAGAGGAAACCAAACTTACCGCCACAGCCTTCCACAATATTTACTACCTGCGCCAAATCGGGGTTGTGGCAGGGGCGGAGGCGGGCAAAGTATGGTTTAAAGATGCCGGAGGCAATATAATCGGCTGCACCCACCGCAGCAACAGCCAGCAACAGCATGGCTAAACTTTGGCGGCGGTAACGGTAAATGATATAAATGATCAGACCCAGGTAAAAAGGAATCCAGACGTATTTATTGGATACAAAAATCATCACCGCATCCCAGAACGGGTTGTGCTGTCGGTTCAGATAAATAAAAAGGTCCTGGTCGAGTTGCGCTAAAGTTTCCAAGTATGTTATTGCACGTTAAGCCAGTCGATCTCTTTTTTGAGGTAAGCCTGCGTCTTTTCTTCAGCGCTGCCTGCTTCCGGCTTGTGGTTATATACCCAGGAAGCATGCGTTGGCAAACTCATCAAAATAGACTCGATGCGGCCATTGGTCAGTAACCCGAATTTGGTACCACGGTCGTATACCAGGTTAAACTCTACGTAGCGGCCACGGCGTATCAGTTGCCATTTTTTCTCGTTTTCGCCGAAAGGGAGATTGCGGTTCTGGTTGATGATCGAAGTATAAAAAGGAGCGAAGGCATAAGCCACGTCGCGCACAAAGGCAAAAAGCTGTTCTATACTTATCTCATCGGTCGCCATCAGCCTATCGAAGAAAATGCCGCCTACGCCGCGGGTTTCGTTGCGGTGTACGTTGTAGAAATAATCATCGGCCCACTTCTTAAACTCCGGGTAATAGCTTGGGTGGTGTTTGTCGCAAACGGCTTTCATCTGCGCATGAAACTCCTTTGCCTGCTCTAAGTTGAGGTAAATAGGCGTAAGGTCGATGCCGCCGCCAAACCAGGCCTGTCCGTTTCCGGCTTCAAAGTAGCGCACGTTCATGTGCGTGATCGGTACCATCGGGCTGTGCGGGTGCATCACCACCGATACGCCTGTCGCAAAATAATTCGGGTCCGGCATTTCCAGCATCTTCAGGAACTGCAGTGAAAGCTGCCCATGTACTGCCGAAAAGTTGACACCGCCCTTCTCCAGCACCGCCCCGTTTTCGATCACGCGCGAAATTCCGCCGCCGCCTTCTTCGTGTTTCCACTCATCCACGGTAAAAGTGGCGCCGCCGTCGCAGGTTTCGAGGGCCTGGCACAAGTCGCGCTGAAATTGGCGCATAAACGTTTCTACTTCTTCTCTGAACATGATCTCTTGATTGAAGTTATACTTTGAGTTTACCTTTGGACTGATGGTTTGATACAGATCCAAAGTATAAACTTGAGCTAATGTTACTATAAAATGCCCGGTTTTACAACGCTTAAAGCGATTTAGAGCTGCGCAAAAATACCAAATAACAATCGTTCTACCGAACGCAATCTTCATTTTAGAAAAAGCGGATTAATTAGTAATTTCGGGCAAGACTAAAGTATAAACCATGTCAAAAGATACGCTGGAGGATTTTAAGGTTGATGTTGCCATTCTTAAAAAAGCCTACCGACTCATGCATACTGCCAAAGCACTGGCAGATACTTACGAAGAAAACAAAACGATCTGTAGCAAATATGTACACAGCACCTCGCGGGGTCACGAAGCAATACAGCTGGCAACAGCTTTTCAGCTAAAGCACTACGATTATGCTGCCACCTATTACCGCGATGATTCTATACTTTTAGGCATCGGCATGCAGCCTTATGAACTGATGCTTCAGCTGATGGCCAAAGCCGATGATCCTTTTTCGGGCGGCAGAACCTATTACGGGCACCCCTCTTTAAAGCGCGAAGGTTTCCCTACCATCCCGCACCAAAGTTCGGCTACGGGCATGCAGGCAATTCCTGCTACCGGTATGGCGCATGGCATCGCATACTTAGAAGGACAAGGCTTGCTAAATGGCGATGAGAAACCTGTTGTGCTTTGTTCTTTAGGCGATGGCTCTGTTACCGAAGGCGAAGTGGCCGAAGCATTCCAGATGGCTGTTCTGAAAGGCCTGCCGATCATCTACCTGGTGCAGGATAACGACTGGGGAATTTCGGCTACCGGCAAAGAAATGCGCGCCATGGATGCGTACGAATATGCGGCTGGCTTTAAAGGCATGGAACGCTTGCGCCTGAACGGTTCTGATTTTGCAGAGTCGTATGAAGGAATGCGCGTGGCCTTTGATTATGTGCGCAAAGTGCGCAAGCCTATATTAGTGCATGCTAAAGTTCCGTTGCTGGGCCACCATACTTCGGGTGTGCGCCGCGAGTGGTACCGAGGCGAAAACCTGAACGAGCACAGCGTAAACGATCCGTTGCCTGTACTCAGACAAGCGCTGCTGGAGGCAGAAGTATCGTTGGAAGAAATTGAGGTACTGGAGCAGGAAGCACTAGCAACTGTAGCCGCAGATTACCAGAAAGCATTAGCCGCTCCAAACCCGGACCCGTCTACGTTTAACCTGCACGAGTTTGCACCAACCCCTGTAACAGAAGAAAAAGGCCAACGCAGCCCGGCCGGTGCCGAGAAAGCCATTATGGTGGATGCGGCGCTGCACGCAGTGGATGATATTTTACGTACCTACCCGGAGGCTTTATTTTACGGCCAGGATGTAGGCGGCGAATTAGGCGGCGTATTCCGGGAAGCGGCTTTGCTGGCTAAAAAGTATGGCGATGCCCGCGTGTTCAATACGCCCATTCAGGAAGCTTACATTGTAGGTTCTACAGCCGGTATGTCGGCGGTAGGTGCCAAAGCAATTGTGGAGATTCAATTTGCGGATTATATCTGGCCGGGCATCAACCAGCTGGTTGAAGAATTATCGAAAAGCTGTTACTTGTCAAATGGACAGTTCCCGATTCAGTCTGTTATCCGGGTGCCGATCGGTGCGTATGGTGGAGGCGGACCGTACCATTCGGGAAGTATAGAATCGACACTACTCAACATCAGAGGAATAAAAGTGGTGTTCCCGAGCAATGCTGCTGATATGAAAGGTTTGATGAAAGCTGCTTTCCTGGACCCGAACCCGGTGGTGATGCTGGAGCACAAAGGCATTTACTGGTCTAAAGTGGCCGGAACCGAAGATGCTAAAACCGTGGAGCCGGACGAGGACTACATTTTGCCGTTAGGGAAAGCGAATATCGTGCAGCAGGCTTCAGCAGAAGAAATGCGCATGGGTAACAGCTTAACTGTTATTACGTACGGCATGGGTGTCTATTGGGCAAAAACGGCCTCCAAACAATTCCCGGGAAGTATAGAAATAGTTGACCTGCGCACGCTCAACCCGCTGGATTACGAAACTGTACGCGCATCGGTTGAGCGCCACGGTAAAGCGTTGGTTTTAACGGAAGAACCGCTCATGAACTCGTTTGCCGAATCGTTAGCCGGTCGCTTATCCAAAGATTGTTTCCAGAAGCTGGATGCGCCGGTTTATACGTTGGGAGCATCTAACCTGCCTGCTATTCCGCTTAATGTGGAGCTGGAGAAAATGATGTTGCCGAATGCTGATAAAGTAGCTGCGATGTTGGAGGAAATCCTGAATTATTAATCAATTATAAAGTATAAAGTATAAAGTATAAAAAAAGGCTTACCAAGTAACGGTAAGCCTTTTTTTATATCATATTAAAAATAAATAGAATATGCTGCCCTTGCTGCGTGTTTTCACCAGCAAGCACCAATCAGGTAAAGTATAGCTGTCTGTGAAAACACCAACAACGGCGGGTAAAAGTAGGTTTAAAGTATGCAGTCCGGGTTCCAACCACCCCCAGCCCCTCCTTATCCAAGGCGGGGAGTATGTTGTTACTGCAGCAAAGTATGAGTTTCATAGTTTCTGTTACGTACTAAAGTATAAAAAGCCAAGGCTATACTTTGATAAAGTATGAAACAGTAAGTAAAGCTCCCCGTCTTGGATAAGGAGGGGCTGGGGGTGGTTGGACTTCTTGCTGGAACAATCTTACGCAACTTTTCCAGCTTAATTTCAGCTAAGATGAATTTCTAAAACGGATACCCGATACCGATGTTAAGCGTACTTTGGTTGCTCTGCGTAAAGAAGTCCGAGAACCTGAAATTGTTCAATATAAACTTCTTGCCATCTACGCCAGCCGGGTCGTATACTTTGGTAGCAAGATCAAAACGCAATACCAGCACCGACAGATCGAACCGGAAGCCGAAACCCGTACCAACGGCCAGTTCTTTGTAGAAACGGTTGAAGGCAAAATCTGCGCCCGGTCGTCCCTGGTCTGGCCGCATCAGCCACACATTGCCCGCATCTACAAACAACGCCCCGTTCAGGAAACTGAACATGTTAAAACGGTATTCGGCGCTACCTTCTATTAAGATTTCACCAGGCTGTTCGGCTGTAAAATCCCGGGTCAGCTGCTGTTCTTCGCCTTCCGGAATATCCGGATTTGCCACTACCGTAGCGAAAGACCCCGGCCCTAAACGCCTCGATTGCCAGGCCCGCACACTGGATGCACCGCCTGCAAAAAAGTACTTGTCGTAAGGCATTACATTCGAACTGAAGATCGGGCTGCCAACGCCAACATTTATTTTATAAATAAAGAACCGCTTGCCACCCAGGGGAATATACCGCCTGTAATCGGGGTTGATCTTGGCATACTGAAACGTGCGCAGCGTTCCGAATTTTGGTTGAATGCCCAGTTCCTGCGTTAAACCGCCCACTTCTACCAGGCTTCTGAAATAGCGCGCATCCCTGGATTGAGTAAAGTCGTTGGTGTTGTAGATGAAGTTAAAGGACATGAAGGAAATAAAGGCGCTCTTAAAACTTTCCTCCAAAGAGCGGCTGTCCTGGCTGTACTCGCGCAGTGTTCTCAGGAATTCGTCTGAAAGCCTGTCTACCTGCACCACATTCAAATTAACCGGCGATACGATGAACTGCGTGGTAGGGGGCAGCAACACATTCCGGCCCTTCTGCCAGATATAATCAATGCCCAGTTCCGAAGTAGAGCGCTTATATTCGCTGCGCGAATGGCTGGTATAGCCGGTGTAAATGCGGGTGCGCGGGCTGCTATCTGATAAAAGATTGCGGCCCGTGAACGGTAATAAAATCAAGGGGAAAGATAAGGACACATCGCCGCCGAATTCCTTGATCGTAGTAGTCTCTTTGCCAACCAAACCAACCTGGCCTTCAAAGCCGCCACGCAGGCCTATATCCAGGTTTTCGGCGCCGCCAAATACATTACGGGTACGGAGCCGGATGCTAGAGAATGGCCCCGGAATACGCTCTGTATAGGTTAAGCCCAGCTCAGCCGTTTCCTGGAATTTTTTGGAAGGGATGGCATTGATAAACGCATTCAGCTCGTTTGTAGCAGTAGAATCCTGTTCGTTTACCAGCTTGTTGTAGGTTACGTTACTGAACTGGAAAACATCCAGATTAGCGAGTTTGCGTTGGGTGGTATTGGTGCGCAGCTGGCTGTAAACCTGGCCCGGGTAAATATCAACTTTCGTATCCAGTACGCGGGGAGAGTATTTCAGCTTATACGAAATATAGTTTATATCCTGGAAGTGTGTGGTGTCGCGCGGAATACCAAAGCGGTCGTTATCGGTTTTAAAGTATACTTGCCGGATGGTATATACTTTGTGCGTCGAGTCGTTTTCAGGATTTTGAATAATGGTTTTGATGCGGGCCGTGTTCTCGGCGTAACTGGTATCTACATCAAAAACAATGTAAGCGCGGGCAAAATCATAATAGCCATAGTTGCGGATGCGGTTGTTCAGCCGGTCGCGCTCTTTGGATAACACATCGGCATCGTAAACATCACCTGGCTTCAGCAACGACCACTGGCTTCCCTTTTGAACTACATTCAGCAGGGCCGTGTCCGTAATACCGTACGTTAATTCCGAATAGCGGAAAGGTGTATTTTCCTGGATGTTCAGGGTAACGTACATAAGTTTACCTTTTACATTTTCGGTAAAACTGGCCGTGTGGTTAAAGTAGCCTTTCGAGTCAAGGTACACATCGATCTGCTGCATGGTACGTACCATCTGGGCAGAATCATAGATGGCGGGCGGCTCGCCGAGCTGCATCACAAAATTTCCGTTTTTTTTCTTTTCCGTGAGGTTTGCGATCTGGTTATCATACTTGGTGCGGATGTCGCGTATCTTCAGCGAGTCGTTTTCTTCTTTGATCTTACTTCTCATCCGGGCCCGCTTTTCTGTAATCCGCTTATCGATGCGCTCCGGGTTATAAAACTTTTTACCGAAGTTATACAACGATAAATAAGGGGTAGAGCCAAACACCATGCGGTTGGGCTTTTGCTGGTAAAGTGCCTGAATAGTAACCGGATCCACGTTTTGGAGGCCTACCGGTTTAATACTCACCAGCAGGTTTTCGTCTTCGGCCAGGTAACGGGTGGGCACACATCCTCCCATACAAAAAATTGTAATTAACAGGGCAGATATGTATACTCGTGATTTAAAACCGTTCACCAGCTATGTTGTCTAAAGCAGTTGCAAAATATATAAACTCCCTGCAAGTAAAAAAATACCGCAGCCAACACCAAGCCTTTGTGGTAGAGGGAGCTAAAAGTGTGCTGGAATTGATGCATTCTAATTTCGAACTGGAGCATTTATTTATAACCGAAGCTTTCTACAGGGAACATACCACTATACTTTCGAAAGGTTATACCTACGCTATTGTAACGGAAGAACAACTTGTAAAAGCTGGCACCTTTGCCAGTAACAACGCTGCACTTGCTGTTGCCCGTATGCGCCAGCCCGGAGTTCCGGAAGTTAAACCAACCGATTTTGTAATTGCCCTCGATGATATCCGCGACCCCGGTAACCTGGGTACCATTATCCGGATTGCTGACTGGTATGGCATCACGAAAATTATCTGTTCCGAAAACTGCGCCGACTTTTATAACCCGAAAGTAATATCGGCTACAATGGGCTCTTTCATCAGACTGCAGGTGCATTATGTTAACCTGGAAGTATGGATTTCCGAACACAGCAGCACACATGCCATATACGGTGCCTCGCTAGAAGGCGAAAATATTCATAAAATGACCTTGCAGCCCGCCGGCATTGTGGTAATGGGTAACGAAGCAAACGGCATCCGGCCGGAAGTGGCGCGCCACATCAACACGCTGGTTAAAATTCCGGCTTACGGGCAGGCGGAGTCTTTAAATGTGGCAACGGCTACGGCTATTATTATCGATAATTTCCGGAGGAACGGGTAAAGCCAAAGTATAAACCAACCAAGTATAACAGAGAAAGAGCCCTGGAGGGGGCTCTTTCGTTACTCACCATTATTACAAACACATTTTTCTATACTCCTAAAATTCAATTTAGTTTAGAATTGTAATACCAAAGCTGATGACATTTGCCTGAGGGCCACGGTTTTCCTTGAAAAGGTCGTTCATGTTATACTTCATAAACAAGTTAAGTGAACCATATCCGATGGTACCTTTCAGGCCGTACTGGAAATCAGATAAATTGTAGCTGTCGCGGATCTTGTCTTTTTGTGTTTTACCGTCTTCGTCATACTTCAGTTTGGCATGCGAGCCTAAACCGTAGCCAACAAAACCACCCGCACCAAGTATAAAGCCGGTTTTACCTTTGTCGCGCTTAAATCTGAATTCAGCGATAAGCGGAACATTGATGGAAGAATGCGTCAGTTTACTTTTCTCGAGGTTACGCTCCGATACCACAAAAGAAGTCTGGTTGTCGATGTCCTGGATCACATAGTTATCATCGAACATGTAGTTGTTAAAGGCAAACTCAAGACCAGAAACCAAGAATAACGGGCTTTTACGGCCACCCAGCTGCGAGTTCAGCGTCCAGTTAAGGCTTACATATCTTGATCCCCAAGGCTTCAAATCTACTAGATCGTTATTTAGGAAGGTGTTCAGGCCAAGGTCCACGCCAAATCCAAATTTAGTGGCTTTATAGTTTTCTTCTGCTTTGGCGTGGCGGATGCTATCGCGTTCGGCTTTATCCGGCACGTTCACGTTTACCTGCGTGTTTTCGCCGTCTTCTTCTACTTCCACATCAATTTTAAAGGTTCTGTTGATGCGGATCTCGTGCTTCTCTTTTTTGCCTTTGCTATTCTGGTTCCCTGTTTCCTGCATGGTAATGGTCACTTGCTCTGCCTGGCCTTTTCCGCCTTCTTTGGCATCGAATGTTACGGTCATTTCTTTGGAATCCATACTTCCGGCTTCCATGCTGTCCACGCGCTGCACATACACATTCAGCACGCGCATCAACGAATCCAGGCTATAATTTTCGAAAGCTTTCAGTTGCTCTTTGTTTTGGAGCTGAAGGATCATTTTGGCTCCGTTGGCCATTTTTACGACGATGGTATCCTGGGTGCCGAGGCGCTGGGCCACAGTTAAACCGCCTTTAGCGAACACACCGGTAGCGGTAGCCATGAAAATGGCCATAAGTAGAAGTAAACGTTTCATGGTTTTATTTTTTAGAGTTGAATGACTTTTGTGAATTTCTGTTTTCCGATCTGGGTATTGAGGGAGATTTTATCTGCGCGTACAATGCTGGCCAGCTCGACAGGTTCTCCGTTTGAAAGGTTGCGTACTTGTTTAAAAATGTTCTTTGCCAAAGTCTTCTTTTTATCGAACCCGGTTGGCTCCTGGGTTTCTGCAGGAGCAGCCTGTTGGGCCACAGCGCGAGTAATGGTAATCTCTACAGGAGCAGCGTTCAGGTTAGCCGGGGCTACTTCGGCTGCGGCAAGGGTTGCAGCAGAGGTAACCGGTTCCATTTCAGGCGCAGTAACAGCAGCAGGTTGTTTGGCTGTGTCCGGTGTTTTATACTTTGTGCCGGTGCTTGCTAAGGTTGCGCTTTCAGGGGCTGGCTTCATACTTGCTTTTCTTGTTTCAGCTTTTGCTACCGGGCTTTCTGCTTTGGTAACTGCTTCTGTGTTGTTAGATGCAAGGGTTGCCGGTTCGGTTGCCTGGGCTTCTATATTTTTTTCAGAATTTTTTTCGGCCTGTGCAAGTATGGTTGTTTCGGTTGGCGCTGGCTGCGTGTAAACCGGTTCTTCTACTAGAACAGGTTCTTCTTTCGCTGCTAAAATTTCCTGTACTTCCGGCGTGCCGGTTTTCAGGTTATAGAAAACAAGCCCTGTAGCCAGCAGCAACGAGAGTGTAGCCGCTACCGACGAATACATCCACATAAAGCCTTTTTTCTTTTCTTCCTGCTCCGGTTTAATCTGCAGTCTCGTTTCCGGCATTTCTGTTTCGATGCGTTCCTGCAATCGGCTCCAAAGGTCTGCGGGCGGTGTTGGCGCAGCATTCTTTAACCGGTCTCCGAATAACTTATCTATATCTTCTGGTCTCATTTTGCGATCTCCTTTAAATTAATCTGCCATAACACTTTGCCCCGAAAGGCGGCGCTGCAACATAACACGTGCTTTGCTTAACTGCGATTTGGAAGTGCCTTCTGTTATACTTAGCATTTCCGCAATTTCTTTATGCGAATATCCTTCGATGGCATACAGGTTAAAAACTGTTCTATAACCGGCCGGCAAAGTATAAAGCAGCTGCATCAGTTCGCCTTCTGCCAGGTCGTGGTCTGCGCCGGTCTGGCTGGCTACTTGCATGGTGCCACCATCTTCTATGGCCAGGTGCAGTGGTTCTTTTTTCCTTAAAAAGGCGAGGGCTTCGTTTACCATAATGCGGCGAACCCAGCCTTCAAAGCTGCCTTTATTCTCGAATTTGCCGATGTTCTGGTAAATTTTCATAAAGCCGTTTAAAAGAGCCTCTTCGGCATCCATTTCTGCTTTCAGGTAGCGCAGGCAGACGCCGTACATCTGCGAGGCAAACCGCTCGTAGAGCAGCTTCTGCGCCTTGCTTTCTGCCCGTTGGCAACCTGCTATTAGTTCTGCTTCTGTCACGCTGTGTAAAATTTTCTCAAATGTTTCAGTTTGTTTTAGTCGCTACAGGAAGCACTGTTTTCCTTTTCTTTACACGTTAGATGCAGCAAAAGGAGGGGAGGTTGCCTAGCAAGTATAAATTTCTGTAAAAAAACTGATGTAGCTATATACCACAACTAGTTAATTGCGCTTTTCAACTAAAAAATTATACTTACAAGCCTTACAGAGGGAGATTTTAAGTATAAATACATAATATTTATACTTCAGTAATATTACAAGCCAAGGGTGGGTTGATAATTTCACAAGGTTTTTAAATCGTAACTATGTTACTACTGATCATTATATCATACTTATAAAATTTAAGAGGAAATTGAACAGGTTATGCGTTACAGCGGGCAAAAGTATACTTCTGCTGTTTATCGCTATCCAACCCAAACCATAACCAGTTAACCCAGTACTGAATATATTAAAAAAATGAAAATAGATTTGCTGGTCGTGTTCGAAACCGAGCCCATGTACAAGTCCGAAAAGAATTGAAATTATCAGAAGGCTTGGGTTTCCGAAGTTAAATTTCCCTATAGCGCTTTTGTCAGAAAGTATGGTCAACAGTAAACCTAGCAAAACTCCTCTGAAAAGGATTTCTTCATCCAGCCCGGGCATCGTTAACTGAAAGGCAAGTGTTTCGAAGTTAAGTTCTTTTTGCTTTAAAGTATAACCTGAAATTATAGCAATAACTACAAGTGCAAGTGAAGCTAGCACTGTTGATTTAATTGTTGATTTATTTTGGCGAAGTGTGAAGTAATTATGTTGAGTAAAATATCTTTTGAATAAGATGTAGCATACGATACCAAAAAGTGTTGCCAATATTTTGCCGCTCCAATTCCAGGTACCTCCTATAAAATCTGCCTGGTCGTAATAGCGTGGAAAGTGCAATACAATGGAGTAAACAATAAATATAACCACAAACAGGAATAGTCTGAAGTAGGCGCTTTTGTTTTTCTCTCGAATGAAGAAAAAAAGGATAGGTAAAATTATTGCAAGTTGAACAAATGAAGTGAGTATAATATTGGCCAAGGCAGTTTCTTTTCAAGTATAAAACTTCTCAAGATAAGTATAAAATCAAAAAAGGCTCCCTCGAACGAATTCGGGGAGCCTTTTTTGTATGAAAATTAACTTTTCAACTTTTAGCCGTTTGTATGAACGGCCACTTCAGAAGAAGGTTACGTTGGTACTAAAAATAATTAAAAAAAATTTTCTGATGATGGTCTATAGTTCACCGGCAGGTTCTGAAACCACTTCTTCGAGATGTTCCCATACATTATTAGCCAGAATTTTCTGCCCTTCTTCTGTCGGGTGGATGCCGTCTTTTTGGTTAAGTTTCGGTACGCCGCCTACGCCTTCAAGTAAAAAAGGAATCAGGATCAGGTCTTTTTCTTCGGAAAGCCTGGTAAACACGTTCTTAAAGGCGGTGGTATACTTCTGGCCCATACTTGGCGGCAACTGCATACCGGCCAGCAGAATTTTTACGTCAGGATTTTTAGCCCGCACCTTATCTACAATTTCGCCGAGGTTGAGGTACGTGGAAGCCGGATCAATCCCGCGCAGTCCATCGTTAGCGCCCAGTTCCAGTACAAAAACATCGATTGGTTGTTTCAGGAGCCAGTATATTCTGCTTTTACCGCCAGCCGATGTTTCGCCGCTAACCCCGGCATTCACAACATTATAAGGCAGGTTAAGCGAGTCGAGGCGTTGCTGTATAAGCGCCGGGAAAGCCTGATCAGGTTCCAGGCCCAAGCCCGCAGTCAGGCTGTTACCAAAAAATACGATGGTTTTGGTTTTTGCCTGTTTTTTTGCCTGAGGCGCTGCCTGTGTGGTAGCCAGCTGTTCTGTTACTTTTTCGGTTTCCTGGGTGGCCTGGTTGCAGCCATAAAAACTAAGCGCAAGGCCTAACGGGATGTATAAGAATCTTTTTTTATTCACTAGTTATAGTTTTAGTTTCTAAATTTATACGTTGCTACTTTAAAAACCTATACCAAGTTGTTTCTGTTTATAGGTTTTCAACTGAACTATAAAATAAGCCACGCATGCTCGAAGTACGGGATCTGACTAAAACATACCACAGCGGCAACCGCCATCTTACGGTGCTGCACGATGTAAACTTTACCATTCAGGCAGGCGATGTCTGTGCTATTGTGGGCCCGAGCGGCTCCGGTAAAACAACGTTGCTGGGCCTGAGCGCCGGCCTCGACCGTGCCAGCTCCGGATCTGTTATACTTAATGGCGTAGCGCTCGATAACCTCTCAGAAGATAAACGAGCCTATGTCCGGAACCAGTATGTGGGCTTTATTTTCCAGAATTTCCAGTTGATACCGACGCTGACGGCGCTTGAAAACGTGATGGTACCATTGGAGTTGCGCGGCGAACGAAACGTAAAACAGCAGGCCATGGAGTTGTTAGAGCGTGTTGGCCTGGCTGAGCGCCACGATCATTACCCCACACAACTTTCGGGTGGCGAGCAGCAACGTGTTTCGCTGGCCAGGGCTTTTTCCAACCGTCCGCGAATTTTGTTTGCCGATGAACCTACCGGAAACCTGGATGAAGAAACCGGCGAGCGTGTCGAGAAACTTTTATTTGATCTTAACCGCGAAATGGGCACTACGCTGGTTTTGGTTACCCACGACCTGGAACTGGCCCAGCGCACCGACCGCATTATCCGCATTAAAGGAGGAACAGTTATCTCTGATACACTTACAAATCAGACTTCAGAAGCTAGACATTAGATTTTAG
Organism: Pontibacter arcticus; assembly: GCF_003284895.1. Lineage (GTDB taxonomy): Bacteria > Bacteroidota > Bacteroidia > Cytophagales > Hymenobacteraceae > Pontibacter > Pontibacter arcticus. The sequence continues at coordinate 734,798 of NZ_QMDV01000002.1, read as the reverse complement.
ATTTTTTGTAAGTAGCACCTTACTTCTTAAATCAAACACATCTTATATCCACGTTTCCATATTTCTAACAAACCAAGATATATAGTCTGATATCTAACGTCTGGCATCTAACGTCTAAATAAACGTGAAAGAAAATCACCCTGAACATACAGAACCAAAACAAAAGCTGCGCTTAGGCTGGCTCCTTAAAATGGCCTGGCGCGATACCCGCCGCAACCGTGGGAAACTCGTTCTTTTCCTATCGTCGATTGTGTTGGGTATAGCCGCGCTGGTGGCCATTAATTCTTTTCGGTACAGTTTACAGCACGCCATTGATGACAAAGCGCAGTCGCTGATTGGTGCTGATCTGGTTATCGGCATGAACAAGGAACCGGATTCGCTGGCATTGGCCATCGTGGATTCGGTTAAAGCATTAGGTGATCGCTCGGATGAAAACCGCCTGACCTCGATGTTATACTTCCCAAAATCCAATGCAAGCCGCCTGGTGCAGGTGCGGGCGCTGGAAGGAGGTTTTCCATACTTTGGCGCCATCGAAACAATACCGGAATCCGCCAGCCGCACGTTCCGGGAAGGCCGCAAAGCGCTGGTAGACCATAACCTGATGCTGCAATACGAAGCCAAACCCGGCGACTCGATCCGGATCGGTAATCAGAGCTTTGTTATCGAAGGCGAACTCCATAAGATACCGGGCCAGACTGCGCTAACCTCTACCATCGCGCCAGCGGTTTATATCCCGAGGCAGTATGTAGATGAAACTGGCTTGTTGCAGCGCGGTAGCCGCATTTCGTATTACTATTATTTTGATCTGCCCGATACCGTAGAACCTGATACGTTAGGTAAAAGGCTGGAATCGCGTTTCGAAGAGTATGGCATGTTTTACGATACCGTAGAAACCCGCAAAGAAAGTATGGGCGATGCCTACGATGAGCTGGCGCGTTTCCTGGCCTTGGTTGGTTTTGTAGCCTTGCTATTGGGCTGTGTTGGCGTGGCGAGTGCCGTGCACGTGTATATGCGCGATAAGTTGGCAACCATTGGCATACTTCGCTGCCTGGGGATGAGCGGGAAGCAGGCTTTCCTGGTATACCTGTTCCAGGTGATGGGCATGGGTTTACTAGGCGGTATAGCTGGCGCAGTGCTGGGGAGTGCCGTGCAGTTGCTGTTGCCGCAGTTATTCAAAACCTTTTTGCCGGTTCAGGTGGATGCCTATTTCTCGATTGCGGCCGTTGCTCAGGGAATCTTATTAGGGGTAGTGGTTTCGGTATTATTTGCATTGCTACCTTTGCTTACTATTCGTTTGGTGTCGCCGCTTATCACGTTGCGGGCAAGTATAGAACACCTCACCAACCAACGCGACCCGCTACGTTGGGCGGTTTATGGCTTGATTTTCCTGTTTATACTAGTGTTTTCGAGGTGGCAGATGGGCACGTGGTGGCAGGCGCTTTCCTTTACAGGCGGCGTGATCGCGGCATTCCTGGTGCTAGCGCTGCTTGCCAAAGGGTTATCACTTTTAGTGAAAAGATACTTCCCGGTTAACTGGGGCTATGTTTGGCGCCAGGGTTTGGCAAACCTGTACCGGCCTAATAACCAGACACTGCTTCTGATGGTATCGATCGGATTGGGTACGGCGCTCATCGGTACGTTATACCTGGTGCAGCGCACGTTGTTAAGCGAAGTCTCGATTGCAGGAAGCGAAAATCAGCCAAACCTGGTTTTATTTGATATCCAGAATGCCCAGCGCGATGAAGTCATTAACATCACCAAAGCACAGGGTTTACCAATCCTGCAACTCGACCCGATTGTAACGATGCGCCTGGAGCAGATAAATGAATTGACCGGTGCTGCTGTTCGGGCCGATACGACACTGGATATTTCTCCGAGAACATTTACACGCGAATACCGCGTAACGTACCGCAATCAGTTATCGGAGGCTGAAAAAACAGTGAAAGGCAATTGGACCGGAACATATGATGGCAAAAGCGAACTGGTGCCCATTTCGTTGGAAGAAGGCTATGCCGAGCGCATCAAAGCTGAAATAGGCGATACGCTGTTATTTAATGTCCAAGGCGCGCCTATCGCCACACAGATCGTGCACCTGCGCGAAGTAGACTGGAACCGGGTGCAGAGTAATTTCCTGGTTGTTTTTCCGGCCGGTGTGCTGGAAGATGCGCCACAGTTTCATGTACTCATGACGCGTAGTGCCAACGACCAGCAGGCAGCCCAGTTTCAGCGCCAGATCGTGGAGCAGTTCCCGAATATTTCTACCATCGGCCTTGATCTCATACTTAAAACACTGGACGAAGTGGTGAGCCAGATCTCGTTTGTAATTCAGTTTATGGCGCTGTTCAGTATTTTTACGGGCTTGCTGGTGCTGATCGGCTCGGTAAACGTGAGTAAATTCCAGCGGATACAGGAAAGTGTTTTGCTGCGCACACTGGGTGCCAGTCGCAAACAGATTTTCGCCATCACATTTTTAGAATATATACTGTTAGGCTTGCTGGCTGCCGCCACAGGCCTGGTGATTGCATTTGCGGCTGCCTGGGCGCTGGCCGTATTTAGTTTCGAAGTAGAGTTTACGTTGTTGGTGTGGCCGCTCTTTGTTATACTGGGTGTAGTAACATTGCTAACCGTAGGAGTAGGGCTACTCAACAGCCGTGGCATCCTGAACCGGCCACCGCTTGAAGTGCTGCGCCGCGAGGCTTAAAAACAAAAAAGGGATCTTATACAAGATCCCTTTTTCTTTTAGAACATAGACAACAAATGCCATCTGTTCAATAATACTAACCTATACGGGAAAGTTTTTAAGCAGGTTTTAACTCTCCTGAAAAAAATTAATAACTATCAGTTGCCAGCATCACGAGGGTGCAATGGTGCAGCGTTTCGATGTTCGCTTCAGCGGCTCTTTTTTCCAGTTCAGGGTTTTCAGTGCCGGGGTTAAAAATGATGCGTTTCGGGTTCAGGGAAAGTATGTAATCGTACCACGACGGCTGATTCTGCGGGCCCACATACAAGGTAACGGTATCTATACTTTCAACCTGTTGTTCTTTATCTGTAATGATCTGCTGCCCGCCAACCTGGCCTCTCCGTATACCAACCGGAACCACCTCGTGGCCGTGTTGCTGCAGCTTATGTACTGCTTTGTAAGCAAATCGGGATGGGTTATCAGTTGCTCCTAATACAAGTGTCTTTTTCATAATTTCGGTTTAAGCCATACATAAAGTATAAAAGTATAAACTGAAAAAACAGCTGTAACGTTACACTACACGCGCAACAGGTGCATTTTAAGAAGCTTGATTAACTTTAATAGCCACCATTTCAGCACAACGCTCACCATCCATAGCCGCCGACACAATACCACCTGCATAACCAGCGCCTTCGCCACAAGGGTATAAGTTACTGACCTGTATATGCTCTAGTGTTTCTTTGTTACGCGGAATACGAACCGGGGATGAAGTACGGCTTTCCACGCCAATTATCTGCGCCTCGTTGCTCAGGAAACCGCGCATTTTGTTACCGAACGCTTTAAAGCCTTCCCGTAAGCGGTAAGCCATATCCTCTGAGAACAATTTGTTCATATCTACTGCCACCAGGCCAGGCTGGTAAGAGGTTTCGAGCAGGTTTTTGCTGACTTTTTTATTGGTGAAATCCTGGAGTAACTGGGCTGGGGCAGCTTGCGTACCACCTGCCATTTCGCAGGCTTTGCGCTCAAGCTCCTGCTGCATGTGCAATCCGGCCAACGGGCCATACTTTTCCAGTTCCATATCTTCGAGCTCAATCGCCACCACAATGCCGGAGTTGGCAAATTTAGAATCGCGCCTGCTCGGCGACATGCCATTTACTACCACTTCACCGGGCGCTGTAGCCGATGGCACAATAAACCCACCCGGACACATACAGAACGAGAAAATGCCGCGCTGTTTGTTATTATAAACTGTTTGCTGCACCAGCGAATAAGACGAGGCCGGCAAGTATGGCCCACGGTCTTCACACTTATACTGTACACTATCTATAAACTGCTGCTGATGTTCTACGCGCACGCCCATCGCAAAGGGCTTGGCTTCGATGGTGATGCCTTGCTGGTGCAGAAGCTCAAACATATCACGGGCGCTGTGGCCAGTAGCCAGTATAACAGATTCGCCGGTATAGCGTTGGCCGTCCTGGGTTGTCACGCCTTTCATCACGTTATTTTCCAGTATGAAAGATGTAACGCGCTTATCAAATAGTACCTCGCCACCAGCTGCCCGGACTGTTTCACGGATGGCTTCTATGATTTTAGGAAGTTTGTTGGTACCGATGTGCGGATGCGCATCAAAAAGTATATCTGGCGTAGCACCGTGCTGCACAAATATCTGTAAAATGCGTTGCAGGTCGCCGCGTTTTTTGGAGCGCGTGTACAGTTTGCCATCCGAATACGTACCGGCACCGCCTTCCCCGAAACAGTAATTGGAATCCGGGTTTACGATGTGTTCTTTGTTGATAGCGGCCAGGTCGCGGCGGCGGCTTCTGACATCTTTACCACGCTCGAGCACGATAGGTTTTAAACCAAGTTCGATGCAGCGGAGGGCAGCAAATAAACCGGCCGGACCAGCACCTACAATGATGACTTCCTTTTTATCTGAAACATCCGGATACTTGTAAACCGGCGAATGAACTTCTGTAGGAGGGGTGTCGAGGTAAATATCCGCGCGGACGCGGGCAAGTACCTGGCGGCCACGCGCATCAATCGAGCGCTTTAACCGGTGGATATACTTTACTTGGTCGGGCTGAACCTGGGCACTCTTTATCAGTTCCTGTTCCAGTTGCGCAGCATCAAAAGCTACTTCCGGATCAAGCACTATTTCTAATTCTTTCTTTCTCATTACTAACAGGTAAGGTAGTTAACCTTAAACTTTTTAATTAATTGTTTAATAGCTGAATGGGGAAAATGTTATATTGATCTTTTAGTTATACTTTATACTTCAGCAAAGTATAAAGTATACTCCTAACACGTTTCTGTCAGCCTGAATTCAAAGTATAAGTATAAATTATACGACTGTATTATATAATCTGAAAAACTCAGCAACTTATACTTAGATTTCGCCTTTCAGCACTTTATCTACCCAGCCTTTGCCCCATTCGTTTGTTTGTGTTTCGTCCCAAAGGAGCGGGTAAAAAATGCGTTTCTGGAAACGCGGAGGCAGGTATTTCATCCAGTTGGTACCGCCGGTTGCAGCTATTACTTCCGGGTCGCGCTGCAGGTAGCGCACCGCAGATTTGTAGTGCATCAAAGGCCAGTTCACATTAATGTTGCTGTCCAGGTCGCGGAGCATCTGCATCAGATCCGGGTTTTGCTGGTCGGCTTCGGGGAGGCGTTTGTATACTGCCCACACGTTTTTATGCTCGTACGCTTTGGCAAACTGGATAAGCTGGGAAGTATACTTTTCTTCGAACTGCAGCAGGGTAAGCGTTTTGGCACCGGATGCTACTTCGGTTGCACCTTCTTTCCAGTAAATACAGCCTATCATTTCTTCCTGGGTGCTCTGCAAACCAAGCGCAGCGCGTTTGTCTTTATCCACTAAATTCCGGAGGTCTGTGGAGGCAATTTCGATCATGCGGTACTGTACCGACTGAAACCCGCTGGCCGGCATCAGCGCCATCCTGAACTGCAGAAATTGCTTCGGTTCCATGCCATCCACCATCACATCAAAAGAGTTGATCAGGTTGTCGAAGTACCGGTTAATGCGCTTCAAGCGACGCATTAATATTTCTACTGTAATTTCCTTATCATCACCAATCTGTCGGTACTCTTCCAGGCAAAGTTTAAAGTATAACTCTGTTATCTGGTGGTACATGATAAATATCTTTTCATCCGGAATTGTGGTCTTCGGATTCTGAAGGCTCAGGAGGGTGTCCAGGTGAATATAATCCCAGTAATTCAGAAAGTCGGTGTGGTAGAGGCCCTCCAGGTAAGCGGCAAGGTCCTGACCCAGGGGCACATACTTTGCCTCCAGGCGTTTCAGTTGTTCGAGCACTTCCGGCTTAAAATTATACTCCATTTTTTCAGTTTTAAAGACAAATGAATCCTGGGCGCAAAGGTACTTATTTGGTTTTCAAAAGGAAGGCTGCCTTACTCTTTTTACGATAATTTACCATCTGCTGGCATACCAGACAATTGCCGGTAGATAAGGTGCTTTGATTGGTTTGGTAGAGGCTTATGCGGTATTGGTAGAAATAATCCCAAAAATAGGTGGAAAGTATATAAAACTAGTTCAGAATTGTTAAATTTGATATTTACGATATTGCTTAGATAGATAAGACCTTATGGCTGAGAAAAGTAGCGTTTTTGATATGATCGGACCTGTGATGATCGGACCTTCCAGCTCGCATACTGCCGGCGTGGTCCGGATTGCCCGCGCTGCCATCCGGATATTGGGTGCAAAACCCGAAGAAGCCATTATTACTTTTTATAACTCGTTTGCCCGCACTTACGAAGGCCACGGAAGCGACCGCGCCATTGTAGCCGGCCTCCTGGATTTCAAAACGGACGATAAACGCATTAAAGAAGCCTTCGACCATGCAGCTGAACAAGGCTTAAAGTATACTTTCAAATCGGTGGGCAATGCCTCCACCATGCACCCAAACACCATTAAGCTGAACCTGATGGCTGCCGGCCGCGAGGTAGAAGTGATCGGGCAAAGTAGGGGCGGTGGCGTGATCAAAATAGTGGAGGTTGATGGCTTTACGGCAGATTTCTCGGCTACGCTCCATACCATGATTATTGATGCGGATGACGTGAAGGGAAGTATAGCTTTTGTATCGTCGGTGCTGGCCCATGACGATTGCAACATTGCTACCATGAGCGTTTCCCGGAAAGGCCGGAACGAGATGGCGCGCCAGTTCATTGAAATGGACTCTGGTATAAAGCCCATTACCTTAGAATACCTGAAACAACTCAGCTGGATAAAAAATGTGGTTTACATCCCGAACATCGACCTGTAACCGAACATCAAACTATGAATAAAACCTCTAAAACACTTTTGCTGGCACTCGGCATTACCCTGGCAGGTGCCGGCGCCGCAAATGCGCAAGACCAGCCGGCTACCGGTGCCGGTTCAGACGGTATCTGGTCGCTGGCAGAAGCTATTAATTATGCCACTGCCAACAACCTGCAGGTACAGCAAAGCAAAGTAAACCGCGACCTGAACAAAGTAAACGTTAACCAGTCCAGATTTTCAAGGTTACCGCGCGTGAACGGTAATGCCAACCACAACTATAGTTATGGTACCACGCTTAACCAGACCATCGGCGAACTGCGGAACGAACAATACCGCAGTAACAGCTTTTCGCTTAACGCGTCTGTGCCTTTGTTTATGGGTTTTCAGGCCGTAAACCAGATAAAGCAGAATAGCCTGGCTTTGCAGGCAAGCGAGCAGGATATCTTATCGGCACAGAACGATATCACCATTCAGTTGATCACGTCTTACCTGAACATACTTTTTGCGCAGGAACTGATCAAAACCAATGAGTTACAACGGGAACTAACGCGTCAGCAATTAGACCGGACAAACATCTTGTTCCGGGCCGGAAGTGTGGCAGAAAACTCGGTACTTGACCTGGAGTCGCAGTTGGCAACGGATGAGCTGAATGTGATCAATGCCCAGAACCAGCGCGATATTGCCCACCTGAACATGGTGCAGTTGCTTAACCTGAAAGAATCCTCTAACTTCCAGATTGAGATACCGGAAATTCCGGAGCCCGACCAAAGCCCGGCATTAACAGATGCCACCGTGGTGTATGAAACGGCCCTGCAAACTTTACCTGCTATTAAAAGTGCCGAATTGCGTCTGCAAAGTGCAAGCAAAGCAATTGATGTAGCCAGAGGCGCTTACTTGCCGACACTAAGTATGAATGGCGGGTTAAATACGTTCTACAACACAGATAATTTCCTGCTGACTTACCAAACCGAGAACAGAGGTTTTACCAGGCAGGTACTGGGGTATACAGATGCTGGTGGTACGATTCCATTGGAAGTATACACGCCGAATGTGGTAAGAACGCCGATCCAAAATGATTACCCGTTTGCTGATCAGTTCAATAATAACCTGGGCAAGCAGTTTGGGTTTTCGTTGCAGGTGCCGGTTTTTAATGGCTTGCAAACCCGTTTAGGGGTGCAGCGCGCCAAACTGGATCAGGAAAATGCCCGCATCAATACCGATATTGCCCGCAATAATTTAAGGCAGACGATTGAGCAGGCGCACGTAGATGCCATTGCCGCGCAACGCAAGTATACTGCAGCTAAAAACCAGGTGATCGCTGCTGAAAAGAACTACCGCAATGCAGAGCTTCGCCTGAATAGCGGCGTGATCAATACAGTGGATTTTAACATTGTAGGCAACACCTATCGCAGTGCACAATCAAGCTTGCTGCAGGCTAAATACGAATATACCTTTAAACTAAAAGTACTTGATTTCTATCAGGGTAAAGACCTTTCTTTCTAAAAACTATGGCTAAGAAAAAATCAAAACTCATTCCGATTCTGATCGGTGTTCTTGTTCTGTTGCTGGTAGGTGTGCTGGTTGCGAAAAAAGCTGGCTGGCTTGGCAAAGAGTCTGGAACTGAAGTAGTGCTGGCAGATGCCAAAAATGTTACGATCGTTGAAAAAGTAAGCGCTTCCGGAAAAATTCAGCCGGAAACAGAAGTGAAGATCAGCCCGGACGTTTCAGGTGAGATCACAGAATTAAATGTTGCAGAAGGCGATTCGGTAGTAAAAGGCCAGCTTTTACTACGTATCCGCCCGGATAACTACCAGTCGATGGTAGATGCCCAGGAGGCTGCTGTAAACACGGCTCGCGCCAACGTAGCTCAATCCAGAGCCCGTTTAGGCCAGGCAGAAGCTAACTTTAAGCAGGTAGAACAAAATTATGCCCGTAACGAAGCCCTGTTTAACCAGAAAGTAATTTCGCAGCAGGAGTGGCAGCAGATCAAGGCAACCTACGAAGCGACTAAACAGGAGATCGAATCATTGCGCCAGAGCGTGCGTGCGTCAGGTTTCAGTGTACAGAATGCCCAGGCTTCCCTTAAAGATGCTCGCGAAAACCTCAACAAAACAACCATTTATGCACCGGTTAGCGGGATCGTTTCTAAATTAAATGTGGAGCGCGGCGAGCGTGTGGTAGGTACATCGCAAATGGCCGGTACCGAGATCATGCGTATCGCTAACCTGAACAACATGGAAGTACGCGTAAATGTAAACGAGAATGACATTGTACGTGTAACGATGGGCGACTCGGTGGAAGTGGAAGTAGACTCTTATACAAACCGCGATGAAAAATTCAAAGGAATTGTAACAGCTATTGCCAACACGGCCAAAGACGCCACGACACTCGAAGCCGTAACCGAATTTGAAGTGCGCATCCGTTTGATCAACGATTCTTACAGCCATCTGGCAAAAAACAATACGCATCCTTTCCGTCCGGGCATGACCGCTTCTGTAGACATCATCACAGAGAAAAAGAATAATGTACTTGGTGTGCCGTTATCTGCTGTAACTACTCGTTCTGAAGACAACAAAGGCGGCGAAACTGCGAAGGAAGGCGAAGCCAATACCAACGCTACAGAAGAAAAAGACGAAAACAAACCGGCTGCAAAAGTAGAGGAAGTTGTTTTTGTGTATGAAAAGGCCACAAATAAAGTGAAAGCTGTAAAAGTGAAAACCGGCATCAGTGACTTCGAGCACATGGAGATTTTGTCGGGCCTGACAGCCGGGCAGCAAATTGTTTCAGGTCCTTTCAGAGCGGTATCTAAAACACTAAAAGACGGAGCGATCGTAGCGGTAAAAGATGCTAAATCGCTGGACAAGGCGGCTATTGCAGCCGAGACAAATGAAGACGAAGATTAACGAATAAACACTGATTTGGAAAAAGTAGCAGTATTAGGAGGCGGAAGCTGGGCAACCGCTCTGGTGAAGATTCTTTCGGAAAATAAATCGGAGGTACACTGGTGGATGCGCAACAAACAGGATGTAGAGCACCTGCATACTTACAAACATAATCCGCGTTACCTGAGCGGTATTTCCTTTAACCTGGAATATGTAAAACCATCAGTTGCCATACAGGAAGTGGTGGCAGCTGCGGACTGGATTATACTGGCTGTGCCTGCTGCGTTTGTGCAGCAGGCGCTTGCTGATTTACCGGAAGATGCTTTTGCCGGCAAGGTAGTGGTCTCGGCAATAAAAGGCATGATCCCGAAGGAAAATATCCTGATCACGGATTACCTGGCGCGCCAGTACCAGGTGCCCAACACACACCAGCTGGTAATTGCCGGGCCTTGCCACGCCGAGGAAGTTGCCCTGGAAAAGCAATCCTACTTAACAATTGGCTCTTACGATTTGCCGACAGCCGAGCGTTTTTGTGCCTTGCTTCGCAACCGTTACGTAAAGGCGAACCCACTCGAAGACCTGGATGGCATCGAGTATTGTGCCGTGATGAAAAACATAATTGCACTTGCATGCGGCATTGCGCGCGGCCTGAACTATGGCGATAACTTTCAGGCAGTGCTTGTTTCGAATGCGATGTTCGAGATCGAACGTTTCCTGGATGCCATCATGCCACAACACCGTGCGCTAACCGGTTCAGCTTATTTAGGTGATCTGCTGGTTACAGCTTATTCGCAGTTCAGCCGCAACCGTACATTTGGTAACATGATCGGGCGGGGATATACGGTTAAATCAGCGCAGGTAGAAATGAACATGGTGGCAGAGGGCTATTATGCGGTGCAAAGCATTTATGAGCTCAATAAAAAGTATAAAGTAGAGATGCCCATCACGAATGCCGTCTACCTGATTTTATACGATCGTATTTCACCCACCATGGAGTTTGAGATCCTGAAAGAAAAGTTAACCTAAGTATACTTTTAAAGTATGAAAAGCCCTGCCAGCAATGCAGGGCTTTTTTTATGCTGATTCAGTTCCGGATATCCTATATTTGCATCAAACTTTAAACAGAACAAACAATAAAGTATACCTGGTGAAGCAGCATTTTCAGCAAATAGATGTGTTAAAAGGCCTCGCTATTCTAGCGGTGTTGCTGCTGCATTCGCTTCCTAAAATAGACCTGATCAGCTCCTATGCCATACTTCATATCTGGCAGGCTGTACCAGTTTTTATGGTGATCATGGGCCTGAATCTGGGGTTAGCAACTGCTGGTAAAACACTAAAGCTAAATGGCCTATACAGTAAATCATACTTTCAGAAAAAAGGAAGCCGCATTTTTGTGCCTTTCCTGCTCGTTTTTCTGCTCTCGTTATTGATTGGCTGGGCCTGGTTTATACTTTACAAAGAAGACGTTTTTACATTTAACAGCTATACCTGGTTTGGTTTGCTGCCCATCTCCGGAAAAGGAAATTACTTTTTAACGCTTCTGCTGCAATCGGTTTTCGTGCTGCCTATTATCGGTTTTGGCTTTGCACGCAAGCCGGCTCTAACGCTTGTGTTGTTAGTATTGCTGGAAGTCGGGTTTATACTTTGCGTAAAGCATTTCGGCTTGTTTAGCCAAAATAAATATATCTACGATGCGGCTTTTCCGCGCTATTTTTCGGCTATCGCTTTTGGGCTTGCCTTGGCAGTTCCCATTAAAAACGGATTTGCTTTTTCAACAAGGTTTATACTTTTCATACTTGCCGCAGCGGCTGCTATCTTCATGTTTCAGTTACAGGAAACTAAAGTTGCCCTGGATTTTATTCGTCCGGAATGGCGCATGCAGCATGTGGGTACGTTCGGGTATGCGGCGTTCCTTATTGCCCTTGCGGTCTGGTTGCTGCCATCAACATCTAATAATGTAATACTGGTGTTTTTTGCTGCGTTAGGCAAAGCCTCGTATCACATTTTTTTAGTCCAGGTTTTGTACTTTGGCCTCGTCGAAAAGTATGGCGATCTGTATTACAACCTGTTCATCTGCCTGGCTTCGGGTTATTTATTTTTTCAGGTCGAAAAACCATTTGTGCTTTTGCTTAGTACTTTATTTAAAAAAAATAAAGTTGATAGTACAAACCACAAACTATGATTAAAGTAACCTGCGCCATTATTGAACAGCAGGGCCGGGTTTTAGTGACACAGCGAAGTGGCAAAATGTCGCAGCCTTTTTTATGGGAATATCCCGGAGGCAAACTCGAGCCCAACGAAACGGAAGAAGCAGCCCTTGTCCGCGAGATTAAGGAGGAGCTTAATATTGCCATCGAACCTGTTTTCCGCCTTACTTCTGTCATTCATACTTTTCCGGATAACCTGGTCATCGAACTGATCCCTTTTATCTGCCGTTACAAAGGCGGTAATGTAAGCTTAACAGAGCACCGCTCGTACCAATGGTCTACCTTGTCAGATCTTAAAAAGTATGATTGGTGTCCGGCTGATATACCTGTGCTGAATGAGTACCTGGAATTGAAGCAACATACAAACGCGTAGCGGCATTTTACTTCGGCTTATTTTTCTGTTACCTTTAGCGGCTGATGAATCTTCCTACTTCTTTTGCAACCCGTATGCAGCAGCAACTTGGTGCCGCGTACCCACAATTCGAGCAGGCTTTAACGCAAACGCCCCCTGTCAGTATTCGGGTAAACGCCGCTAAAGCGCAGTTACCAACCGATCTGCCCCGCGTGCCCTGGTCCGCTTCCGGTTATTATCTGCCTCATCGCCCGGCTTTCACACTCGACCCTGTTTTGCACGGTGGTGCTTATTATGTGCAGGAAGCCAGTTCGATGTTTATAGAGCAGGCTTTGCAGCAGTCCACCGATCTTTCGCAACAACTGCATGTACTTGATCTTTGCGGGGCACCAGGCGGTAAATCGACGTTGCTGGCCGGTTTAATTTCGGAGGATAGTTTGCTAGTTGCCAACGAAGTGATCCGAAGCCGCGCCCATATCCTGGCCGAAAATATTGCCAAATGGGGAAGTGGCAACGTGCTCGTAACCAACAACGACCCACGCGATTTAAGTAAGTTTTCTGCTTTTTTTGATGTAATGGTGGTGGATGCGCCTTGCAGCGGAGAGGGTATGTTCCGGAAAGATCCGGGCGCGATTACCGAATGGTCGGAGGATAATGTAAAGCTTTGTGCCCAGCGCCAGCAACGCATCCTGACGGAAGTATGGGATGCCCTGAAACCGGGCGGCATTTTAATTTACAGCACCTGCACCTGGAACGAAGCCGAAAACGAAGAAAATATGGCCTGGCTTGCCGACCGCGAAGATGCCCAAAGTATAAAACTGGCGCTCGATCCGGCCTGGGGCATTACCGAATCAAGTATGGAAAGTATACAGGGCTACCGTTTTTATCCGCACCTGGTACAGGGCGAAGGCTTTTTTATGGCCGTGTTGCGCAAAGGCGGCACAGCAACAGAAAACCATACTTCCTCCAAAAAGAAAAAGTATAAACTGACCCTGGCCGGCAAAAAAGAAAAAGCGTTGGTAGAAAACTGGCTGCTAGCACCTGAAAAGTATGAATGGCTGCAGCACAACGAGATCATTTCTGCCATACCTGCCAGTTTGTTTGAAGCTGCTGATGAAGTATACCAGAAACTGTATGTGGTGTACGCCGGAACAGAAGTAGCCGAGGTGAACGGTAAAAAGATAAAACCGCTGCATGCGCTGGCACTTTCGCAGCACCTCAACAAAGCGCAGTTTAACACCGCCGAACTCGACCTGGAAACCGCGCTGCGCTATTTACGAAAGGAAGACATCAGCCTCGGCACAAGCGGCAACGACTGGGTACTAATGCAATACAAGAACCTGCCCCTGGGCTGGGCCAAACAGATTGGCAATCGCATCAATAATTATTACCCCAAAGAGTGGCGCATCCGGATGGAGTTGCCCCAAATACTAACTGCAGGCCTGGAGCTTGTTATACTTTAAAACAAAAATCCCCGGCATTTATACTTGCCGGGGATTTTTGTTTCATTTCTATTCTACGAAAAGAACCAGGCCTTTCAGGTATTCGCCTTCCGGATGGAAAATGGAAATCGGGTGATCGGCTGGTTGAGACAAGTGGTGCATGATCTTGATGTTCCGGCCTGCTTCAATGGCGGCTGCCATCACGGTGCTGTTAAACAGGTATTTGTCTACAACCTGCGAGCACGAGAACGTGAAAAGTATACCACCCGGCTTTATTTTCTTCAGTGCTTCGGCGTTCAGGCGTTTGTAGCCCATCAGCGCATTGTGGCGTACTTTCTGGCTTTTGGCAAACGCAGGAGGGTCTAGTACGATGACATCATAGCGTTCTTCTTTGCCTTTCAGGAACTCAAAGGTATCCACGGCCCAGGCTTCGTGGTTTTCGGGGTGGTTGCTAAGTTCGGCGTTCTTTTCGGTCAGCTCGATCGCTTTTTTAGAGACATCCACGGAGTGTACTTCCGCGGCTCCGGCATTTAAAGCATAAACTGAGAATCCGCCAGTATAACAGAACGTGTTGAGCACTGATTTGCCTTTGATATAACGGGCCAGCAGCTCGCGGTTTTCGCGCTGATCGATGAAAAAGCCTGTTTTCTGACCTGTTTCCCAATCAATAAAAAACCTGTTCTCGTTTTCGGTTACCACTACGCCGCCCGTAGATTCTCCGTACAAATAGCCGTTTACTGCATCAACCGGCGATTTGGTTGATAAGGATTCCGCACTTTTATCGTAGATCGCTTTTAGTTTGTCGCCGTAAATTTCTTTCAGGGCGTTAGCTACGTGCTCGCGCGCATAATACATACCCAGCGAGTGCGCCTGCACCACAGCCGTATCTTTGTACATATCCACGATCAGGCCCGGCACACCATCGCCTTCGGCATACACTAAACGGTACACATCGGTTTGTGGGTTATCGACCAAACCTAAACCTTTGCGGTAAGTATAAGCTTGTTGTACTTTGTTCAGCCAGAAAGTATAATCCGGCTCTACCTGCTCAAACGAAATAATACGCACGGCAATAGAGCCCGGGGCATAATGGCCCATCCCCAGAAACTCGTGTTTGCTCGAATATACTTCTACAATTTCGCCCTCTGCCGGTTCGCCGTCTGCTTTGCGTATTGCCCCGGAAAAAACCCAGGGGTGTCTGCGTTTAAGCGAGTGTTCTTTACCGGGAGCTAAGTATAATTTTATGAATGACATGTTGATTGCTGTTTGTTAATTGTTGCTTGCTGACTTTTCAGATGAGTTAAATCACATCCAGACTGCAAAGGTAATGGATTGCCAAATGGTTGGGTGGTTAAATTGCTAAATTGTTGTTTTGAAGTTCAGTTCTGATCTCCGGATTTTGTAGTTTTTCAACAATCATCAATCAACAATTAACAATCCCTAACTCCGTCAGTTTTGCGTAAAGCTTTTGTACGGGCAGGCCCACCACATTAAAATAAGAACCTTCAATGCGCTCGATCCCTATCATCCCGATCCACTCCTGAATGCCGTAAGCGCCTGCTTTATCGTAGGGTTTATAAGTGGTGATGTAGTAATCTATTTCGAAGTCGGAGAGCGCTTTAAAGTATACTTTGGTGGTATCATGAAACACTGTTTTGCTTTCTTTTGTCAGGATGCAGACGCCGGTAATAACTTCGTGGCTGGTGCCGGAAAGGGAGCGCAGCATAGCAAACGCTTCTTCATAATTTGCTGGTTTATTCAATACGGCATCGGCCAGGCAAACAATCGTATCTGCTGTGATCAGAGCTTCGTTCTGCAAATCATCTAAGTAAGCTGAAGCTTTATGCGATGCCAGGTATTCGGCAATCTCAGCGCGTTTCAGGTGGGCAGGATAATCTTCGTTTACTTCTTTTACACGCACTGTAAAATTCAGGCCCAAACCGGCAAGCAGTTCTTTGCGGCGTGGGGAGTTAGAGGCAAGCAGCAGTGGCCGAACAGAATTCATCTTCTTTGATAGAGCTAAACAAGTATCCGCAGATAACTTTGGGGTAAAAAAATGTGGACTTTTGTGGCATAACAGCGCCGCTGTGGCATACGCGTTTTACCTGTTCCATTGATACTTCATTTGTGATAAGCGCCAACCGTGTCGTACCGGAATTTACTTTGCTGATGCAGGCCGTAAAGTTACGCTCGTAGCTTAAGCCGGGCATTTTGCGCTGCGCTTCCTGGTACACGCCCAGTACTTTCTCAAATACAAAAAAATGCAGCACCGTCAAATCAAGGTCTTTTACCTGCTGCGGAATTTCCCAGTTGATGAGTTCGTGTATTTCGGGTTTTAATCTCAGTTTGTAGGCATTTCCGCTTAAGTATAAACCAAAGGCCCATTGCTTGCCCAATATTACTTCGTTCAGCTCATAGGGGTCTTCTTTGGGCGTGATAACAAAGTATGGCGCGAGCTTCTGCAGAAATTCCTCGTCTGTCAACTCTATTTTTTCTACCAGGCGGTGCGTAGGCAGGATGCGTAGATCATCGTGCTCGGAGTTGGTCAGGTACATCAAATGGTAATTGTACGCCTCGAAACCGGTATGATCCGGATTCTCCTGCATCATCTTTTTGCGGTATTCCAGAGAGCCTTCGTAACGGTGGTGGCCATCGGCGAGCAGTACCTGTTTATGCTGTAGCGTCTGCAGAAAAAGCTTTATAACTTCATGGTCGTGTATCACGGAAAGCACATCGCGCACGCCCTGGTAATCTTCGGTTTCGTAGATCGGCGATTTTATACTTTCATCCATGTACTTTTCAAGTATAAACTCGGGGTCGGTATAAAGTCCGTGGGTAGGGCTGGAGTTAAGCTGCGTTTTCTCCAGCAGTTCGATGCGGTCGTTTACAGCGGATGGGATGGTGTTCTCGTGGCGCAGCAGTACGTTTTCGCTCCAGTCGTAGGCTTTGATATGGCAGATAAAACCTTTTCGGCAATATACTTTATCGCTGCCCGGCAACTGGAAATACTGGTAATACACATAAATACCTGGCAACGCATCCTGGTGCAGAATGCCGTGTTTTTTCCAGGTCTGTAATAACAAAGCGGCGTTGCTGGCTGGTTTCTCGCCGTAAGGCACCGATAGATGGATGCTGTTAAAACTATTGCGGTACAAGGCCTCGCGCTGCCGCTCCGACACCACATCAAACAGAGGAGAGGTTAGTTCGGCAATGTTTAAATGCAAATCGTCGTTGTAGCGCCACGCTTTTAACGGAAGTATCTCAGCCATCTAAAGTATAAAGTATAAACAGGATAGGCTAAAAGTATAAACCGGCCTGTTTCGGTTAAGTTAAGCTTGCTATAAAGTATAAACTATATGTGCAGGTATCAGGGAGCCAACCTTTTAAGTTTCCAGGCGGTATCGGATAATTTGTACACGATGCGGTCGTGCAGGCGATTTTGCCGGCCTTGCCAGAACTCAATAACTTCGGGTTGCAGCACATAGCCACCCCAATGTTCAGGCCGCGGTATGCTTTCCGTATCAGCAAACTGAGTTGTGTATTGCTTGTCGGCTTCCTCTAACTTTGTGCGGCTTTCGATCTCTTTGCTTTGCGGCGAAGCCCATGCGCCAATCTGGCTGCCTTTTGGGCGGCTCTGGAAGTAGGCATCCGAAACTGCTGGGTTTACTTTTGCCACACGCCCTTCGATGCGCACCTGTCGCTCCAGCGCTGGCCAGAAAAATGTAAGGGCAGCAAACGGGTTTTCAGCCAGTTCGTGCCCTTTGCGGCTTTCGTAATTGGTAAAGAAAGTGAAGCCCTGTGCATCCACACCCTTCAGTAAAACAACACGTGCCGATGGCTTTCCTGCCGCATTTACAGTTGATAAAACCAGTGCCGTAGGCTCGTCGGCCTGCGCCTGTATGGCTTCCTGCAGCCAAACCTGAAACTGGTCGATCGGGTTGCCAGCCACAGATGCTTCGGTTAATTCCTGTTTTGAATAATTTATCCGGATGTCGGCAATGTTATGGGTTAGGGCCATCGTGGTTTCTTTGTTATGCTCAAAATTATAAAAATTATCAGTGGGGTATAACACAAAATTTCAATTCTATACTTTAAACTGAAATTGGTATGCATTTCTGCCGGAAGCAAAAAAACAGTGTTTATCCAGCGGCTCTACGACCATATTGCCCACTTTCCGTAAGTAGTAATAATGGCTTAAACACATGATATAAGTCCGAACATCGTTATTAAATTATTGTTTACCTCTTACTAAGTAGCAAAAGAAGAAGACCGATGGAAGAAGCAAAGCTGATAAAACCGCAGGCAGGTAGCATACTTATTTCTGAGCCATACTTAGGCGACCCTAATTTTGAGCGTACCGTGGTGCTGCTTTGCAGCCACGAAGAAACGGCCGGTACATTTGGCCTTGTTCTCAACAGAATGTCTAATCTGCTGCTTTCTGATGTTGTGGATGTATATGATAATGCCTTTGATGCCGGTCTAGGTATAGGCGGCCCCATGCAATATAACACACTGCACTACATACACCGCCTCAAAGATTTACCGGAAGCCGTGGAGCTTTCTGATGATTTGTATTGGGGCGGCGATTTTGAAATGCTGCGCACCAAAATAGGGGCAGGGCTGATCAATACAGACGATATTAAATTCTTTTTAGGTTATTCTGGCTGGACGCCGGGGCAGCTGCAGGAGGAGATTGATAAAAATGTTTGGATCGTTAATAACAATGCTGCAAATAAATTATTTAATTTGGAGACAGATACACTATGGCGTAGCATACTCCGGCAAATGGGCGGCAAGTATAAAGTGCTTTCGAACTACCCTGAAGACCCGCGCCTGAACTAAATAGCGTATTTTAATACTATGATAACAAATTCTAAAGATATGGACACCACCGGAGCTGAGAACACCAGGCCAGAGCAAAACCAGGCTGCTAATACACCAGAAGGCACTAACTCGCCGCAAAGTATAGTGGAGCAGCGTCTCGCTGAAATTAGCAACCGCAACCAGCAGGCATCTGATACAGAGGTACCGAAAGAGGAGCAACCTGAAATGCAGCCTTCTTTGCAGGATAACCAGGAAGCCCATGAAACTGAAAACATAACGGAGGTTTTTGCTGAAGCGAATACCAATGTGGTGGATGCTGACGTTAGCGCTGAATCTTCTGAGGGTACCGCAGCCGGGGAAACAGGGCAATCCAACGAAATTCCTACTTCTGATATTTCTACTACAGAAACATTTACTGCTGCCCCGGAGGCTGAAGAAGAAGATACATTTGAAGACGAAAGCCAGGATTACAGCCAGCTTTCCATCGACCAGCTTCGTCAGCAGTTAATTGCTGCAGTAAAAGGGGCTGATGCCCGAACCAAGTATAAGATCATCAATGAAATGCAGCGTTTCTACGACCTGCGTTTCCAGGCAGAGCGCCACGAAGCGCTTGATAAGTTTAAGCAAGAGGGTGGCGCTGACGAAGATTTCGATTACCACGCTTCTTCGGAACACCAGGACTTAGAGAAACTACTAACCGCTTACCGCGATTCCAGGCACCAGGACCGCCAGAGCGCTGAACAGCAACGCCAGCAAAACCTTACCCGTAAGAAAGCTTTACTCCAGAAACTGCGCGAATTGGTAGAATCTGCTGAAACAAAAAGCAGCAGCGACGAATTGAAGAAACTACAGCAGGAATGGAAAACGATCGGATCTGTGCCTCCGGGCGAAGCGCAGGAACTTTGGGATTCTTATCACGCGCTGCTCGATATTTTCTATAACAACCGCAGCATGTTCTTCGAGATGAAAGAGCTCGACCGCAAGCGTAACCTGGATGCAAAACTGCATTTGGTAGAGCGAGCAGAAGCCCTTCAAAACGAAACGTCGATCAACAAAGCACTGGAAGAACTCCGCCATCTGCACGAAGAATGGAAGAATATCGGACCGGTTCCGAACGACCAGCGCGATCCGATCTGGGAGCGCTTTATTGCCGCTTCAGAAAAAGTACACGAGCAACGCCGCTCTTTCCATCAGGAGCGCAGCGTGCGCGAAAACGAAAACCTGGTTAAGAAAAGAGCTTTACTGGAGCGTCTGCAGGCTTTCCAGGGCTTCACAACAGACCGTATTAACGATTGGCGCGATAAGACAGACGAGATCCAGAAACTGAAAGAAGAATGGGATGCGGCTGGCTTAGTACCAAAAGAACATGCCGAAGAAATCAACAAAGCTTTCTGGGGTAATTATAAAGGATTTTTCCAGCACAAAAACCAGTTCTTCAAGAGCCTGGACGAGCAGAAAGCTCAAAACCTGCGTTTAAAAACCGAATTGTGCGAACAAGCCGAACAGCTGAAGGAGAGCACAGACTGGAATGCAACAAAAGAAAAACTGATCCAGCTTCAGAAAAAATGGAAAACCATTGGCCGTGTGCCGGATAAGTTTTCTGATAAAATCTGGAACCGTTTCCGTACAGCCTGCAACGAGTTTTTTGATAAGAAACAGGCAGTGGAGCAGCAACGCGGCGCTGAGTTGGATAAACTTTCTGCAGAAAAAATGGAGCTTTGCGACCATTTAGCCGGCATATTGGCTGAGCCGAATGCACCGGCTACACTGGAAGAGTTTAACGCGTTTGCAAACCAATGGCGACAGCTGGACGCGGCAGCCGGAAGAAAGTATAGCGCTAAAGCCGAAGAAAAGTTTGTGGCCCTGATGGAGAAATACCTCGAGCGTGTGCCTACCGTTAGCTACGATGAACGCACCGAGATTATCGTGAAGCTGCAGGTAGAGCGTTTAAAGCAAAGCCCGGATGCCGGCCAGAAGTTGCAGCAACGCGAGCAGGGTATACGCCGCGAAGTATCGCATCTGCAAAACGACATCCAGACACTGCGTACGAACATTGAGTTTTTTGCGCGCTCTAAGAACGCTGATAAACTGCGCGAAGAGTACGAAGGACGAATTGCAGAGGCTCAGAAACGCATAGATCTGCTTAATAAACAGCTGCAGGCGTTCAGAGGATAAAATTTTAAGCCTGACTTTCAATTCCTTACTAAAGCGCGTTAAAAAAAGTGGATGCTATATTTGAAGATTTAAAACTTAGATATACCTTTGCATCGCTTTGGAACTCTAAAGCACAACAATAGAGTAAGCCTCCATAGCTCAGCTGGTAGAGCAACTGACTTGTAATCAGTAGGTCGTTGGTTCGATTCCGACTGGGGGCTCATCTCCTAAAATAACTTGTGAGTGTACTGCACCTGTTATTTCAAAAATAAAAGTACAAGCCTCCATAGCTCAGCTGGTAGAGCAACTGACTTGTAATCAGTAGGTCGTTGGTTCGATTCCGACTGGGGGCTCATCTCAAAAGGTTTTCAGATATACGTCTGGAAACCTTTTTTCATTTCCGACCATACTTCCCTGCAATTCTATCCTTTCAGTTGATCCCGTTCGTGGTGGCAATAACTGGTACATTATGTTTTATTGCAGATAATCTTTTAATTTGAAGCTTAGACGCTAAACAATC
The DNA here is from genome assembly GCF_003284895.1 of Pontibacter arcticus. GTDB lineage: Bacteria > Bacteroidota > Bacteroidia > Cytophagales > Hymenobacteraceae > Pontibacter > Pontibacter arcticus. The sequence continues at coordinate 713,446 of NZ_QMDV01000002.1, read as the reverse complement.
CTATGCAACTAATAGAGGTAACATCACCTGAGCTGGAGAATGAATTTATTCAGATGCAGGTAAGGCTTTATAAAAAAGACCCCAACTACATTCAACCGCTTTCTAAAGATATCCGAGCTGTATTCGATCCGAAAAAGAACAGGCTGCTCCGCGAAGGGGAAGCTGTGCGCTGGATCCTCAAAAACACAAAAGGCGAAACCATAGGGCGGGTAGCTGCTTTCATCAATAAAAAAACCGTTAATACCACCGATCAACCAACCGGTGGTATGGGTTTCTTTGATTGTACCGATAACCAGGAAGCAGCCAACCTCTTACTGGATGCCTGTAAAACCTGGCTGCAGGCGCGTGGCATGGAGGCAATGGACGGGCCGATCAATTTTGGCGACCGCGATAAATGGTGGGGCTTGCTGATTGATGGCTTTTACCCGCCAAACTATGGCATGCACTACAATTACCCATACTACCAGCACCTCTTCGAGACGTACGGCTTCGGGTTATACTTTAACCAGTATACTTACTACAGAAAAGTGCTCGATCCGATCCCTGAAAAGTATAACGAAAAAGCACAACGTATTCTGGCAAACCCCGCTTATAGCTTTAAGCACATGGATAAGGCCAACCTGGAGAAATTTACAGAAGATTTCAGGTCAGTATATAACAAAGGATGGGCAAAGCACGAAGGTGTAAAGCCGATGAGCGAAGCGCAGGCCCAGACTGTAATGCGTACCCTGAAACCTGTAATTGATGAGCGCATTATGTGGTTTGCCTATTACAACAATGAGGCTGTTGGTTTCTTTATCGCTATTCCGGAACTGAATAGACTTTTCAGGTACGTTAACGGCGAAATGGACCTTTGGGGAAAATTAAAGTTTGCTTTCCACCGCTGGCGAGGTGCCTGTAAAACAATGTACGGCATTGTGTTCGGTATTACACCAGAGCATCAGAGTAAAGGCGTGGAAGCTGCCATGATCGTAGAGGCTGGCAAGGTGATTCAGGTAGATAAAAGCATTCCATACGTAGATCTGCAGATGAACTGGATCGGAGACTTCAACCCGAAGATGATGCATTTGGTTGAGCAGATCGGGGGCCGAATTTACAAGACCCATGCCACGTTCCGCTACCTGTTCGATCGTGAGAAAGAGTTTCACCGCATGAAGATCATCAGATAGATTTCACATTTCAGCGTAGCCTACCTTTATACTTAGCTAAGTATAAAGGTAGGCTATACTTAGTAAAGTATGGATTCATTAACACAGATTGTATTGGGTGCCTCAGTGGGCGAGGCTGTCTGCGGTCGGAAGATCGGGAATAAAGCCATGTTGTGGGGGGCTATTGCCGGTACTATCCCGGATCTGGATATCCTGTTTAACCCGTGGCTGGATATGGTGCAGCAGCTAAGTTTCCACCGCTCTTTCTCGCATTCCTTTCTATTTGCTTTTGTGATGTCGCCGGTGCTGGGGTGGCTGTTGCACCGGTTTTACCGCAACCAAACGGCCACTTTTCGCGATTGGACTTGGCTCTTCTTCCTGGGTTTTACCACACACGCCATACTCGATAGTTTTACCACCTGGGGCACACAGCTTTTCTGGCCATTCAGTACGTATGGCGTAGCATTTTACAACATCTTTGTTATCGATCCGCTGTATACAGTACCCTTTCTTATACTTGTAACAGCTGCAGCTTTCTATAACCGCAAATCCGGTATCCGCAGCAAATTAAATTATGCAGGTCTGGTTGTAAGTTCGCTTTACATTGTTTTCTCTTTTGCAGCCAAAGCAAAGGCCGATGAAGTATTTGAAGCCAGTTTTAAAAAGCAGGGCATTGGTTATACTTCCTACATCAGCAAACCAACGCCGCTTAATACACTTTTGTGGGCTGTTACTGCGCAAACAAAAGAGGGTTTTTACACAGGTTTTTATTCATTGCTGGATGCTGATAAAACAGTCCGGTTTGAGTATGAACCACAGCAAAAAGAATTGCTGAATCCGTATCTGGGCAACCCCAAAATTGAGCGTTTGTTAAGTATAACCAAAGGCTATTTTACTATTGTGCCTGCGCCCGATGGAATCTTTATAAACGACTTACGTTTTGGTAAATTTGATGGCTGGCGCAAGGAGGGAGGAAAGTATGTTTTTGTCTATCACATCCAGAAAAACAAGGAAGGCCAGCTGCAGTTTCAGGAGCTGAACTACAGGCCAAAACCAGATAAAGCCTACTTGACCTCGTACCTGAACAGAATAAAAGGCGAAAAGTCTGATTAAAGTATAAATTGATCTTTTTAAACAGATTTCATACTTACTATGCAGCAGACTATGAAAGAAAACAGGTGGTTACTAACCGGTAAAAAAGCAGTTATAACAGGCGGCTCAAAAGGCATTGGCGCAGCCATTGTAGATGATTTTGTAGCGCTTGGCGCTGAGGTATTAGCAGTTGCCCGAAAACAAGCAGACCTGGATAACCTGAAAGCAAATGCTGCCCGGCCGATTCATACCTTGGTAGCAGATGTGAGCACACCGGAGGGAAGAGAAAGTATAAAAGCCGCCACCGAAAAACTCTGGGGCAAACTGGATATACTGGTAAACAATGCCGGCACCAACATCCGCAAGCCTACCACTGAATATTCTTCTGACGAGTATGATTTTATCATGAGCACCAACCTGCGGTCAGCCTTTGAGCTAAACCGGTTATTATATCCGTTGCTGCAGTTAAGTGAGCAGGGCAATATTATACATGTTACCTCCGTAGCGGGCTTAACGCATGTGCGCACGGGCAGCGTGTATGGTATGACCAAGGCCGCACTCACGCAGCTAACCCGCAACCTGGCAGGTGAGTGGGCACCTGCTAACATCCGAGTAAACGCGGTAGCGCCCTGGTATATCAGTACACCACTGGCACAAACGGTGCTTCAGAACGAAGAATTTAAGAGCGCCGTGCTCGCCCGCACACCCTTGCGCAAAATCGGTGAGCCCGAAGATGTTGCAGCCGCAGTGGCCTTTTTATGTATGCCCGCCGCCGCTTATATTACCGGCCAGACGCTGGCTGTGGATGGCGGTTTCACGATTAACGGATTTCACCCTTTTTAATACCTGCCAGACCCTGGTAAATGCTAAATCTAAGCGTTAAAAGGTGGTTTTTTAACATAAAAAGGGTTACTTTTGTAAGATATGATTTCAAAAGAAAAAGCAAGCAGTTCTGCCCTTTATACTTCGGCGCGGATAGCAAAAAAATACGTGATGCTGCTTGCAGGCTGCACTTTCCTTATACTTTCAGTTTCTTCCTGCAAAACGGCCTGCCCAATTGTTTCGTGCCAGGTACGCATGATGCACCCGCACGGTGATCAGGAGTTTAGAGGCGTCCCTTTCTGGAAACGAAACAAGAACCCCAAGTATGGACAGAAGCTTCCTAAAACATCGCAGGAGAAAGTAAAGAACCGCAACTCTAAAGCCCGGAACAAGCAATAACTTCTTTTTGCATTTTCTTTTTAAACCAAGACAATCAGATTTAATCTAACCAAAAATTTAGTAGATAAACATGAATGAAGGCGAACGAATAATACCGATCAACATTGAAGACGAAATGCGCGGTGCGTATATCGATTATTCAATGTCTGTTATCATTTCCAGAGCCTTACCTGATGTTCGGGACGGACTAAAGCCGGTTCACCGCCGTGTGCTTTACGGTATGTCTGAACTGGGGGTATCTTATAACAGAGCGTATAAAAAATCTGCCAGAATCGTAGGAGAGGTGTTGGGTAAGTACCACCCGCACGGCGACTCCTCAGTATACGAAGCCATGGTGCGTATGGCGCAGCCCTGGTCGCTGCGTTACCCGCTCGTAGATGGTCAAGGTAACTTCGGGTCTATTGACGGTGATAGCCCGGCTGCCATGCGTTACACAGAAGCGCGTTTAAAGCGTATTGCCGATGAGCTGCTTTCAGACTTAGAGAAAAATACCGTTGACTTTGTTTCCAACTTCGACGACTCGCTGAAAGAACCTAGCGTGATGCCTGCTAAATTTCCTAACCTGCTGGTAAACGGTACATCCGGTATCGCAGTAGGTATGGCAACCAACATGGCGCCGCACAACCTTACCGAGATCATTAATGGTACCATCGCTTATATCGATAACGAGGAAATTACCATTTCTGAGCTTATGCAGTTCATTACTGCCCCGGATTTTCCGACGGGTGGTATTATACATGGCTATGATGGTGTAAAAGCTGCGTTCGAAACCGGCCGTGGTCGTGTGCTGATGCGTGGCCGTGCTATTTTCGAAACAACGCCATCCGGTAAAGAGCAAATCATTGTAACGGAAATTCCTTACATGGTAAACAAGTCATCGCTGATCGAGAAAACAGCGGAGCTTGTAAATGAAAAGAAAATTGAAGGCATCTCGGATCTCCGGGACGAATCTGACCGCGACGGCTTGCGTATTGTGTACGACCTGAAGCGTGATGCTATCCCGAATGTGGTTTTAAATAACCTGTACAAGTATACAGCGCTTCAGTCTTCGTTTGGTGTAAACAACGTGGCCCTTGTAAAAGGCCGCCCGATGACGCTGAACCTGAAAGAGCTGATCCATTATTTTGTAGAGCACCGCCACGAAGTAGTAATCCGCAGAACACAGTTCGAACTGGATGAAGCCAGAAAGCGTGCCCACATTCTGGAAGGCTTGCTGATTGCGCTGGATAACCTGGACGAAGTAATTAACCTGATCCGTTCTTCCAGAGACCCTGAAATTGCGCGTAATGGTTTAATGGAGCGTTTCGGTTTATCCGAGATCCAGGCGCGTGCCATACTTGATATGCGTCTGCAGCGCCTGACCGGCCTGGAGCGTGACAAGATTCAGGCCGAGTACCAGGAGATCATGAAACTGATCGATTACCTGGTTTCTGTTCTGAATGATGAAACACTGCGTAAGCAGATCATCAAAGATGAGCTGATCGAAATTAGAGAGCGTTACGGAGACGAGCGCCGCACCAGCATCGAAGTAAGCACCGGCGATATCTCGTACGAAGATATGATTCCGGAAGAGAACATGGTGATCACCATTTCGCATGAAGGGTATATAAAGCGTACTTCGCTGAACGAATACCGTAGCCAGAGCCGCGGTGGCGTTGGCTCGCGTGGTGTAGCTGCCTCCAGAGAAAACGACTTTACGGAGCACATCTTTATTGCCAACACACACCACCACATGATGTTCTTTACAGAATTTGGTAAAGTGTTCTGGCTGAAAGTATACGAGATTCCGGAGGGTGGCAAAACAACCAAAGGCCGCGCTATTCAGAACCTGATCCAGATCGAGAAGGAAGATAAAGTACGTACCGTTTTAAATGTGCGCGACCTGAAGAACCAGGACTTTATCCTGAACCATAACCTGGTATTCTGTACGGAGAAAGGCACCATTAAGAAAACCATACTGGAATCTTACTCCAGACCGCGTACCAACGGTATCAATGCCATCACAATTAATGAAGGCGACCGCTTACTGGATGTGCAACTGACCAACGGTAACAGTGAGATTGTAATTGCGCTGGAGTCGGGGAGAGCGATTCGCTTTAACGAGACTCAGGTTCGCCAGATGGGCCGTAATGCAGCTGGTGTAAGAGGCGTAACGCTTGCTAATGCCAATGATAAAGTAGTTGGTATGGTTTGTGTACAGAGCCAGGAAACGGAGCTTCTGGTTGTATCAGAAAACGGTTTCGGGAAGCGTTCTTTATTAGATGAATACCGTATTACAAACCGCGGTGGCAAAGGTGTGAAAACACTGAATGTAACTGATAAAACTGGTAAACTGGTTTCTATACAGGGTGTAGTGGATACAGATGACCTGATGATCATCAACCGATCCGGTATAACGATCAGATTGAGAGTAGGTGAGATCAGGGTAATTGGCCGGGCAACGCAAGGAGTGAGGCTGATCAAATTAAATGAAGCTGACCAGATTTCTTCGGTTGCGAAAATTGAAATGGACGATGAGGAAGTAGTAGCAGAAGCTGTTTTAGATCAGTCGGAACTGCAGCCGGAAGAATCGTTACAGCCAGACACCATGGTGGATCCTGAAATCGAAACAGAAGTATAAACGGATTTATTTTAACTTTATAAGCGTTTAGCATTAAATCAACACTAACCAATTCTAAAGACTGAGTATGAAAAGAATAGTTCTTACAGCCCTTGCAGCAGCTACATTTACAGTGGCAAGCGCACAGAATGCTGCAGTAAACAGTGCCGTCTTGAGCCACAAAAATGGCACATTAGATAAAGCGCAGGCTGATATAGAGAAAGCAATTGCACATGACAAAACCAAAGGCAAAGCAAAAACCTGGTTTTACCGTGGTGTTATTTACCAGGATATGCTGGGCAACCCGATCTACGGGAAATTAACAAATGACAATACGCCAACTATTGTTTTGGAATCATTTAACAAAACATTAGAGCTGGAAGGCAAAGACAGCGAGTTTGGCAAGCAGGTTCCGGAGCGCTTAACCATGCTTTACGGACAGGTTTTGAACCAGGCAGTTGAATTCCATAACGCCCAGAACTGGGATAATGCTATCAAGAAGTATGAGCTGGCTTCGAAGATCAACCCAACTGATACAACCGCTGTACTTTACGCTGCTTATGCATCTACCGCCAAGCAGGATTACAAAGGCGCTATCAAATATTATGATCAGCTGATTGGTATTGGCCATAAAACGGAAGATGTTTTCAAAAACAAAATCCAGTTAATGCAGGCTTCCGAAGCGAGCGATGAGCAGGTATTAGCTGCACTAAGCGCTGGTTTGAAAGAGCATCCGAATAGCGTGTACCTGATGCAGGAAGAACTGAAATATTACCTGAAAAACAACCGTGCTGACCAAGCATTGGCAAAACTGGAAGCCGCTATCAAAGCTGATCCGAATAATGCCAGCTTATATGCAGTACTGGGTAATTTACAGGAGCGCAAGAACAACCTGGATGGCGCTTATGCCAACTATAAAAAAGCAATTGAGCTTGATCCTAAAAACTTTGATGCACACTATAACTTAGCCGTTATGGAATACAACAAAGGCAGTGACTTTAACAACAAAGCTGCGAAAATGGATTATGCTACATTCCAGAAAAAAGGTAAAGCTTTAGAAGCACAATCTAAGAAGCATTATGAAGCATCGGTGCCATATTTTGAGAAAGCACTGGAGTTACAGCCAAATGATGAGTCTACGTTAAGAAACCTGAGCGCTGTGTATACACGTCTAAAGCGTACAGCTGATGCAGAGCGTATTAACAAGATGCTGAAGAAATAATGATCTGAAGCACCAAAATAAAAAAGGAGGCCAATCGGCTTCCTTTTTTATTTTTAGCAAATTGGCAGCGTAGGGGCATTAACTTATTAAAAGTATAAGCTATCATATTAAGCGATGAAACTATATGCAGCTTGTATTTACATCTATTGCTTAACATAATATAAATTATAAGACTTAAAATATACGATGTAAAACATCTTTTTTAATTGTCACTTATAATATACTTTATGTTAAGTATAAGTTTATGTTTTAAATATACGATCAAATCACATATTACATATCTAATGCATGAGAATCAAAGTATAAACAACTGTACAAACAAACTTTATACGATGGGAATTACATTAGAACAAGCAGAAGCAGCTATTGCAGCCGCAAAGAAAAAATCTGAAGAAGTACAGGTTAAAATGAATATTGCCGTAGTAGATGCCGGCGCTAACCTGGTAGCATTTGCCAGGATGGATAATGCCTGGCTGGGCTCGGTTGATATTGCGATCCGTAAAGCGCGAACGGCTCGTTTTTTTGATATGCCAACGGGTGATCTTGGTCAGGCTTCGCAGCCAGGCGGCTCGCTTTATAACATCGAGCACTCCAATGGCGGCTTAATTACTTTTCCGGGCGGCATCCCGATTAAAAATACGAATGGTGAAATCATCGGGGCAATCGGCGTTTCAGGCAGCACCGTAGAAAATGATCACACCGTAGCACAGGCTGGTCTGGAAGCTGTGAAATAAAAGAGGCTCTGTTATTTTTTGGAGGTGCCCTCTCCCACTTAAATCAAAAAAAATCCCTGTCAGGTTTAATTTCCTGACAGGGATTTTTTTTACTTGGCTACAGCTAATAACTGTTCTGTAGTAATGGTTTGCTGTAAAGCATATTCTTCATTTTCATGATCACCTCTTGCCCAGCCAACTGCTGCAATGGCAAGTGCAGTAGCTACGGCAATAATGATAGCCGGTAAAAAACCATCCACTTTAAAATTACTGACCATCATATCAACCAGTTTTATCATTAAAGCTGTTACGATAAGACTAATAATAGTTTCGAGCAGGAAAAAGGAAACCAGATTAAGTATACCACCCAATATCCAGCCAATGGTTGCATTAAGTAAGCCAATTAAAAAAGCAACCCATAATGCAGTCCAGAAGCTTTTAACGTGAACGGTTGGCAAAATATAACTAAGCAACAGGATAACACCTGCACTTACAAGTAAGTCAATAATAAAATCCATAGTTTTTGTGTTTAGTAGAACATCTGAAAAACTATAGTACGCTTAATTGCAGTAAAGGATAAATTGGATTTACAGATTACCTGGCTTTGTATGCCGGCTTTAATAAATGCTGGAAGTTTTTCTCGAATTTCTTAACCTTTGGCATCGCCACCGATACTACGTACATGTCGTCCGGGTTAAGTCGGTAATAATCCTGATGATAACCTTCAGCCACCCAGAATTTTTTGAAGGGCTCTACGGTCGTAACAACTTTGTTGGGAAAAGTACCAGCTTCGTTTAACTGTCCTATATAGTGTTCGATCTGCGTTTTTTCTTTGGGAGTTTTGTAAAATACGATAGAACGGTATTGTTTTCCGACATCAGGTCCCTGCCAGTTCAGTGTGGTGGGATCATGAGTGGCAAAAAATACTTCGAGCAAGGTGTTATACTTTACTTGTGTAGAGTCATAATATACTTGCACTGCTTCTGCATAATCTGTTAAGCCTGCACTCACCTGCTCATAAGTGGGGTTTCTTTTTGTGCCACCTGCATAGCCCGAAACGACTGCTTTTACACCGTTTACGCGCTCAAAATAGGCTTCAGTGCACCAGAAACAACCTCCGGCAAATATAGCTTTTTGCATTCCCATCGTATCCAGGGCTTGCTCCTGCCCTTCTGGCTGCGCTAACGCCGCCGTGTTTGTATAAGCGCTGGGTTCGTAGCAGGATACGATGATGAGTAAGAGAATAATAAAAAGTATAGATTGGCGAAGCATAAGCAATTAGTAAGGGGTTGCTATTTAGTACGGAATAAAACGTGCTACGGATTTGGAAGCGTACTTTCCGGCAGCTCCTGTCTGGTAGACGAGCTCTGCATATAGGACTAACAGCTTACTCTAAACTATGTTTCTGGTCAGATATAACTTTATCAAAATCCCATTCAATGCGTTGGGTAAATGGATGCTGCCGAACATTGCAATCCGCTTTGGTGCAAATAGCGCAGGACTGCGGAACGCATGGATCGGTATGTACAAATAACTCGATGCCTGGGTCGATCTTTTCGCGCACCAGGTTGCCCACTGCTTCAACTTCGTCGTGCGCTTCCTGCACGTTTAAATACCAGGGCACTGTTAAATGGCAATCGATGTGCAGCGTAGTACCATACTTTATAACCCGCAGGTTATGGATATCAATCCAGTTGGGGCGGCGGTGCCGGTTAAGTACAGTTACGATACGTTTTAGTAATTCATAATCAGCTTCATCCATAATCCCTGCCACCGAAGCTCGCAGTATTTTATACCCTGTGTAGGCAATCAGGCTTCCGAACAGCATCGCAACCACACTATCCAGCCAAACCAGGCCGGTTAAGTAAATAAGGCCCAGGCCAGCTACGATCCCGGCTGTAGAATAAGCATCAGATTTAAGGTGTTTTCCGCCCGCCATCAACACCAGCGAATTGCTTTTTTTACCTTCCTTTTCAGTTATCAGGCCTACTATATAATTTATGACACCCGCTATGGCTATCAGTAGTATACCCAGGTCGAGTTGTTGTAAGGCTACCGGCTCAAATAAATTGTAGACCGATTTCATCAGAATTATACTTCCGGCAACCACAATCAGGGCACCTTCAAAAGTGGCTGCTATAAATTCTATTTTACCGTGGCCGTACGGGTGGTTGGCATCGCGCGGTCGTGCTGAAAGAATAAGGCTGTATAATGAAAAAGCACCGGCAGCTACATTGATAATCGACTCCAGAGCATCTGTTAAAATGGCATTGGAACCGGTCAGGAAAAAAGCGATGAATTTGCCGGCCAGCAAGACTATGCCTACCAATACAACAAGCATTTGCAAGCGCACACTTTCCCGTTGTTTCTTAAATACTCTGATCACCATACTTGTTTTGTGCGCTGTAAAATTAGATGCCTGCCCTGTATACAGGCATCCTCCAAATTTACTACTCCTGTAGGTTATTGACTAATACATGAGCTCAAAAACCGATTTAATGTTCAAAACAGACAAACGAACCACTTTTTCACTTTTTCTGTTCATGGAAACTTATGCAGAAGAATGAATAATTTTGTATACTTAATTATAAAAAAACAGTAGAAGCCAGTTCCTACTTATCATATAGTCGATAATAAGCGCCATGCAGTTACATAAAGATCAGTTTAGCCAAATCGTTTTTGATACTGAGACACGTACAATAGAGTTTAAATGGCTTGCGCATCCGCCAATGGATTATTTGCTGGAATGTTTTAAGTTAAGCGTTTCCCTTATTGCAAAGTATAAAGCAAAGTATGTGCTGGCTGATAATTCTATAGGCGTACAGATGGATATGGGAACGCAGCGTTCAGTTATAGAAAATGCAGGTGCGATGAAAGATATGGTGATTGAAAAGTATGCCCGCATCGTACCTCTGGATATTTTTCAGGAAATGGTTTCTTACAAGATCGCTGACCATACACTTGGTGTTTTTACTGATTCAGCAAAGTTTAAAGTTTTCTCTAACAAAGCAGTGGCTATGGCCTGGTTATACAGTACTGTAGAAGCACCATTTGAAAAAGATGACGTATTGCTGCATAAATCTGCAGAATAACATTAAAGCTCTATTATGGCTCTAAATAAAAAAATCGAACTTCATCTGCAGAAAATATTTGCTCCAAACGCCCGTCTGGATGAAAAGTTACTGGGGAAGGATGTTACGTTTGTCACAAACGAATTTGGGGAGCCCGAAACACTTTTTATAGGCAAACGCCAGCCCGATGGAGCCATAAACGGCGAGCGCTATGTACGCAGGATCATAAGAAAGCCAAACAGCAACGAACTCCTCAAAAGCCATTGGGAACTGAAAGGGAAAGTTTCCCGCTCCTGAACTAAAATATGAACAGTTAACTTAACTCCTGCAGATCAAAGTCTTTGCCTTTTCCATACTTTATTATTTCCTGCAATGTATACTTTTCGAGGGTGTGCAGGTCTTTTAGCTTATAATCTCCTTCTTCGGGCATATCCATCACCTGAAAATCAAACACTTCGCCGTAATTAAAAAGCCTGTACTTCTTCCCTTTCCGCAGGTTATCAATCGACATCGCCATAGGCTTCTCTAATTTTTTTTACAAGTTACAGAAAGCAGGCAGCGCCACCAAATATGCGTATACCCGCTATACTTTCCTGGTGTATCTTTGCAACTTTAACAAACCATACTTTTATACTTCGTGCTGGATATACTTTTTGAAGATCAACATTATGTAGCCATCCATAAACCAAATGGATTACTGGTACACCGTACCCGCATTGCAGAAGAAAAAAAGGCATTTGCCCTGCAACTGCTCCGCGACCAGCTCGGGCAGCGCGTATACCCCGTTCACCGTTTGGACAGGGGCACTTCCGGTATATTATTGTTTGCCAAAGATCCTGAAGCATTAGCGTTGCTAAGCACACAGTTCGAAAGCAAACAGGTACATAAAGTATACCTAGCCATTGTGCGGGGTTACACTCCGGCTTCTGGTATTATTGATAGCCCGATCAGGCCGGATAAAGACCATGCCCATAAAGAAGCACAGGAAGCCCTTACAAAGTATAAACAGCTTGCTATTATAGAGCTGCCGATCCCGGTTGGGCGCTACCAAACGGCACGTTACAGTTTAGTAGAAGTATACCCTGAAACCGGGCGCATGCACCAGATCCGGAAACATTTTGCGCACATCCGGCATTACATTATCGGGGATAAAAAGCACGGCGACTGGCGCCATAACAAGATGTTTCTGGAAGAACTGGACTCCCCCACTATGCTGCTGCATTCGGCTGAGCTTGGTTTTGAGCATCCGTATACGTTACAGCCTGTTAAAATAAAAGCAGCCATACCAGACCAGATGAAAGCTGTTTGCGAGCGTTTTAACTGGCCTGTTTGTTTTTAACGGACCTTCTCAGGCATGTGTCTTGTCTTCCTGGTGAAGTAGCCGTTTCACCATTTCTACCTGCAGTTGCGCGACAACCTCGTTTTTAGAATCGGTGTTGAGAATTAACAGCATGTAGGCCATCGGTGAAAGTTTCCAGTCCTGTACGACTTCCGAACCCTGTGCCCGGAAAACAAGCTTGAAATTTTCTTTTAAAGGCAGGTCAAGCTTTTTGCAAACGCGGGTTGCCTTCCGGATAGCTTTGCCAAGTTCAGCCATACTTTTACAGGCATCAGCCGTTAACAGATCACTGGCGTAATAGGTCAGGTTTTTCTCTGCAACACTGTCTACAAACTGGTCGATTGTATTCTGTGATCTGGTATACTCTAAGGTCATCAGCATAGCGCTTCCAATTTAAAGTGTTTAACAGTACCATTAGCTGGCAGTATGTTTTTGCAGATCCCGGAGTTTTAGCAGTAAATCTGCTTCCTGCTGCGATACAATGGTTGGCAGACTTACCTCTATCTGTACATACAAATCTCCGAACTGCCCTGCGCTGCCATAAACGGGCATCCCTTTGCCGCGCAAACGCAATGTTTTGCCGGGCTGCGTACCTCCCGGGATTTTAAGTTTTAACTGGCCATCGAGTGTGTTTACATGCGCTTCTCCGCCCAAGATGGCTGTGTACATATCAATTTTAGAGGTGATGTACAGGTCGTTTCCCTTTCGCTCCAGTACCGGATGCGGGGCTATGGTGATATTTACAAAAAGGTCGCCGGCCACTCCTCTGCCCCCCATCGCCGGGCCGCCCTTGCCTTTTATGCGCAGCACCTGGCCATCAGAAACGCCCGGTTTTGTTGTGATGCGCAGCTGCTGGCCATTCACTTCTATCAGCCTGGTGGCACCCAGGTAAGCTTCCTGTAACGTTAAATTGATGTGCGTTTCGTAATCCTGCCCTTTCGGAGCGTAACTTTCACCACCTGTGTTCCCAAAACCGCCTGCACCACCGCTGCCACTAAAAAATTGCTCAAAAAAATCAGAAAAGCCACCTCCACCGTTAAACCCGCCACCGAAGCCGCCTTCCTGTCGATACTGCCTGCTGCCGTACCCGGGGCCGCCGGTTTGCTGGTATTGCCGCCAATTAGAGCCTAGTTGGTCGTATTGCGCCCTTTTTTCGTCGTTGCCCAGTACCTCGTAGGCTTCACTTATATTCTTGAATTTTTCTTCGGCAGTTTTATCGTCTTTGTTTTTATCGGGATGATACTTTTTCGCAAAGTTGCGGTATGCTTTCTTTATATCGGCTTGCGACGCTTTTTTATCTACTCCTAAAATCTTGTAATAATCCTTATACTCCATTTTGGTTTTCAGCTTTATAAATAAGGGTTATTTGGGTGCTAATACGTCTGTATACGAAAGATACGAACAGAAAATTCAGAAGTATAACATAGTATTAAATAAAAAAAGCACCGTTTGTAGCGGTGCTTTTTTTATTTATGAGAATGATTTTTAGATCGTATCTGTTACAACCAGTAAGGCATGTATAATACCTGGCAGGAAGAATAACAGCGTCAGGATGATATTGATCCAGAACGAAGTGCCGATGCCATCGTGCAGGAATACAGCCAAAGGCGGCAGTAAAATGGCCAGGATGATTTCCACTACATTAGTAGCGCTACCGCTCTGGCGAAGTGCCTCTTTCATTTCCTTCTTCATGGCCTTCTTTTCGAATTTGGTCATGGTAGCCATTTTCTCTTTTACCATGGCCATTGCTTCGGCTTCGGTTACAGTGGCTTTTGCAGGAGCAGCCTCTGCAGTTGGCACAACAAGCGGCTTAACAGCTTTTACAGCCGGTGCTGGCTTAGTGCTGGCTTCCAAAGCCGGAGCAGCTTCTTCAGCAGCAGCTTTCTCATCTGCAGCTGCTAAGGCAACTTCCGTCATCGTTGGAGTGGCTTCTGCTACCGGTGCAGGCTTCTGAGCTACTTTGTTATAAGCTTCAGGCTTGTTTGCAGCAAACTCATAATATTTAGCCGAATTACAGGCAAACATTACCTGGCCGATCACCAGTAACATCACGAATTTAAGTAAACCTTTGATCTTCATAGTTTTAGTATAAGTATAAGTAAATAATAATGGGTTTCAGATGTTAAGCGTAATCAGCACATATCGAACAGTGCTATACTTACAATATCTAATATTTGTACATTACTCGTTTTTGTAATGTTTTGTTATAAAAATGTATTTAAAACAATTCACTGTACTCATTATCTACGCGCAGTGGTTTTAAAACTTCTCGTAAGGCTGATGTAATCGTTTCCTGTAGTTGTTGCCATACCTGCTGGTCGCCGAGGGCAAATTTCTGGTTTACTTCCAATTCGATGCCCAAGTACTCATCCTCCCCGAACTGCCGGCGCAAGGCTGTGGGCAACCCATCCGCCACGCCTAAGTATGGGTAATTAAAACGCACCTGCAAGTTACTGTCTTTCTCCAGCATTTTGCTGCGCCATACTTTGCAGATTTCCTGTTCCTGCTTTCGTTTGGGGTCATAAAGCAAACCAATATCCGTCTGCCGTTCTTCGCCATCCAGAACGGGTGTAAACGTATGCACAGCGATGTGCAACACTTTACGGCCGGCGCTTGCCAGTTTGTCTACCTTTTTTTCGACCTTATGCCTGTACGGAAAATAGTAAGTATCCAGCAGTTTTTCCTTTTCTTTTGGCGTAAGTGCTTTCGTGAAACCGGAAAGTAAATTATGATGGTTAATGGACCGGTTCAGCTCTACTAAAAGCCGCGAAACTTCCGAATGATAGTGGTGATCGGCCACCTCCTGCATCCTGTTAAAGAGTTCCAAAGCGCCAATGTCATAACCCTTATGAGTGGCTAAGATTGGTTCTTCACCGCTGAATAAAGACGCATACTCACTTGGGATCTGGTTGCCGCCGTGCTCGCAGGTTAACAGTAATTTTAGCATGGTTTCTCAGGTATAAAAACTCCGCCTTTGTGCAGGCAGTTGGCTACTTGATGGTATACTTTATTTATACTTTCAGGGGATGGATTTGCGCCGGTTGCTTCCAAAATGCGCCTGGCTAAGTTGCCCCTCGAAAGTATGATATTCAGTGCAAAGGCTATTTCCGGTTCATCTTCCAATGTAAGGGTTTCTGCTACCAGGTGTTTCCAGATTTCGCCGGCGGTGCAATTCTCCATGCAGTTAAAACCAAAGCATTTCATGTAATCATAGTTGGTCAGCATGGTTTGCTGCCCGTTTTTAACTACATCCAGCAGTATACCGGCCAGCGTTTTCTCGTCCCATTTCTTCAGTTCCTCCAGCTTTACCCAACGCTCGCTTACCAGAGCCTTTATAACCGCTACAACGGCGTTCAGCACGGCAAGGTCAGCCAGTGGACTTTCCTGTATATCGATCAGGCGAATTTCGATGGTGTTGCGCTCGAAGCGGGCAATGGCTCCTCTTGAATTCAGAAATTCTTCCTGCAGGTCGCCAGCCTCATCAAAAGGTGCAATATCCTGATACATGCGCTGCAGAATTTCCTGCTCGTAAGCCGCCTTCGAAAAAACTGCCTCCGGAATGACACTGCCTGCTATACTCGGTATTTTTTCCTGGTTGTGGCGGTAAACTTCTATACGCATATCCTGGTAGCCGCTTATTTTGCCATCCAAAATGGGCGATGAAGCACTGATGGCCGGGATAATTGGCAACACCATCCGGATAGCGGCATGGAGTTTTGCAAACTCCTCATCATCGTAAAAAGGTAAGTTAAGGTGCGTACTTTGCAGGTTTGCCCAACCATGTCCGCGGCAATCGAATATCTTGTTGTAAGCTTCGTACACGGCGTTATACTCGTGTGGCCAGAGCCTGGTATCGGTTTCCGGGTGCATGAACGGGTGCGCTCCGGTGGGCAAAAGCATAGCGTTATACTTTTGCAGCATGCCATTTATTTTAACTACATGCTCCTGAAACCTGGCGTGCAAACCAGTTATACTTGGTACTGGTCCCTGTGTTTTTAACTCCACTACGTGCAGCACCAGTTCGTTGCTCCAGGCAATTTCACCAAACTCCACATCCGATACGTATGCACCTACCTCGTCGTAAATCAGTTTATCAGTAATGGGGAGCACTTCCAGCGTATCGCGGTTCACGATCATGTATTCCATCTCCACGCCAAAACCTGCGAAAAGGTGGAGCGGCTCTATGTGCGGCTTATTCATTTGTGCTGATGTTTTTGTTTGTTTCGATGCGGCGCTTGATGGATTTGATAATGGAAGTATAAAGGTCTTTCTTCAGGATTTTGTCTTCACAACCGGCATCTATACTTGGGTTATCGTTCACTTCGATGATATAGGCTTTGCCATTAATTTCTTTCAGGTCTACGCCGTAAAGCCCGTCGCCTATCAGGTTGGCGGCTTTTAAAGCGGTATGCAGCACATGAAACGGCACCTGCTCGAACGGTACAATCTCATCTTCGCCTTCTTCGTCCTGCTTTTTGCCGTTCCAGTTATAGATCTGCCAGTGGCCTTTTGCCATGTAATATTTGCAGGCAAAAAGCGGCTGCTTATCCAAAATACCGATGCGCCAGTCAAAATCGGTGGGCGTATACTCCTGCCCGATCACCAACTCCGAATCAGCAAGCATTTCATCCAGCACTTTTTTCAGCGATTTTTTATCTTTTGCTTTTACAACTCCCTGCGAGAACGAACTGTCCGGCTTTTTAAGCACGCAGGGCAAACCCAGCTCTGCCTCTACCTGCTCCCGGTTATCTTTGTGGATGATCATCGTTTTAGGAACGGGCACTTTAGCTTTGGTCAAAAGTTCGGCTAAGTATACTTTGTTTGTGCACCGAAGTATGGAAGTCGGGTCATCGATCACTACCAAACCATCGGCAAACGCCTTACGCGCAAAACGGTACGTGTGGTGGTTTACAGAAGTCGTTTCCCGGATAAAAAGGGCATCAAACTCAGGCAAACGGCGGTAATCGTCTTTGGTGATCAGCTCAGTATAGAATCCCATACTTTCGGCGGCCTCCACAAAAAGCTGGATTGCTTTTTCGTTTGAGGGCGGGGCTTTTTCTTTTGGGTCAACGAGTATCGCCAGGTCGTATACTTTGCGCGTGATGCGTGCGCCCGCAAAACGGTGCCGTGCCACGTATGCTTTGGCAAAGCGCTTCAGGTATTTGTAATGATGATCGGGTACTTCGTTTACGGGCACAGCCGATATACTTTGCAGCACCCATTCTTCTTTAAACACAAACTGCGCCCGCAGCAACGGTGCCTGAAAATGATCGTGCAGGGCCTTGCACAGCTTTTCATACTTCTTGGCCACGTTCTGCCCAAAGTAAATGCTTAGCGTAAATGTTTTGGACTTGATGGTAGCCAGGCTTTTCTTGATCAGGTCTTCGATCTCGACAGTAATGGCGCGCACAATGGTCGGGCTTTTCAGGTCCTGCATGGTGGTAACGCTGGGTATGGCTTTGTGGCCGCGCGCTTCGGCCAGTAACGATACATAATACCCCGCACTTTGGTAGCGGTACGAGCGGCAAAGGTTAAATATGCGCGCTGTTTTAATATCAGTGTAGTTTGTATCGGTTAAATACGTTTGCGCATCCACCACTTCTACCTCATCTATCGCAACACCCCAGTCTTTGGGATGATCGACAACAACTATCTTTCGCATGGTCTATTCTTCGGGAATTTCAGGGTGAGCCGGCTCTATGGCCAGCAGATTGGCATCAAAAGTAGCCATGCCCAGCATGATGGCATTCAGCAGCCGGGTAGAAGTTACTTCATAATAATTGTTCTGGAAGTATGGATTTTCCGGGTACGGATCTGCCACCACAATGCGGTCTTCGTCTCCGGCAAAACCGCAGAGCACCACAAAGTGCCCCATCGGATACCCACGCACATCATCGTACACCGAATTGCCGGCATCATCAGAAAACTCGCGTGCGCTTAAGTATAAATAAGTGGCGCTTAATCCTGTCAGTAACGGAATGCCTTTCTCAAAATACTGGCTCAGCAAGGTGTTGTTCAGGTCGTGGCTGCGGAGTTCGCCTCCTAACCTCAGAAACTCGATATAAGCATGTGTGGCCCGATGGAATTTGGTGCCTTTTTTATAAAGAATCTGCTGTTCCAGTTTATCAATGATGGCGGCATTGCTGAGCCCGATCCAGGTCGGGTCGAAAATGTGCAGGTTGTACGTATAGATGGTGGCCCGGTAACCGCGTTTCAGGGCATGGCAAGCCAGTAAAACCTCCAGTGTTCCGCCTTCATCCAGCGCCGGGACTTCCTTGATCACTTCTGCCAGCGAGATCGGGTCGTTGAAATAGCGGTACACGGCGTGCAGGCTGGTAGGGCCGCAGGTCGAATCGTCGGGTTGGGTATGAATTTTAATCGGAATCACGGGCAAATGGCATTAGCTTCTGAAAACAATTAATGCCCCTTTTATACGCGCCCGGTTATTTAAGTTATACGATTTGCAACGCCTGAAGTGAACGTGCACAATACGAGGCCTTTACAATTTTAAAAATTTTGCTTATATTGAGCTTAATAGCAATTGCGGGAGTTTATGAGCTGGAGTTTCAGGATTGAGCAACGAAGTAAAATCGCATTGGCACTAGGTGCTACTTTTATACTCATCACAATGGCCTATTGGTTTGTGAGTTACACTGTAAACCAGGTGGGATCGCAGTTTAAATCGGTGTATTACGACAGGCTGGTGCCCGCCCTGGATATTGCTACCATACAGGAACGGTTTTACCAAAACCGCCTTTTACTGGAAGAACATATCCTGACATCCGAAACCGATGAGATGCAAGCATTTGAAAACGGAATGGCGCAGAATGCAAGCGATATTGATTCTGTTCTGACTAAGTTTAAAGCAACCGAACTGACCGCTCAGGAAAAGCTTGACCTGGATGAGCTGCTCTTGACCAAAACAAAACTGGAAACTTTACAAAAAGCCATACTTGTACAAAGTAGTGCCGGAAATAAAGAAGCGGCGCTGGCCGACTACAACGGCACTAGCCAGACCGCTTTTTTAGATTTATTAAAGCCGTTGCATGCGCTCAGCAAACTGCAGGGCGAAGTTGGGCACGTATTATATGCCTCCGCCGAAAAGCAGGTTAAAACGCTCCAGATATTGTCTTACCTGATTATTGGGTTGGCTGTAATTATTGCTTTGCTGATCGTTACCTTGTTGCAAACTAACCGCAAGATTAAAAAGATAAAACCACAGCAGTTCCACTGGAATTAAGCCAGTAAAGCTTCATAAGCCTTCGTTACTTTTTCAAAGTTGAACTGGCTGATCACCTTGTCCATTTGTACCTTGATTTGATCTGTGCATAGGTTATTTATACTTCCTTCGTGGGTGTGCGTTACGGCATCAGGCACTTCGAAACTGTTGTTTTCTATACTTTCCCCTACTTTTTTATACGCATCCCGGAACGGCAAACCAGCCAGCACCTGCGCATTTACAGCATCCACACTAAAGAGGTATTTATACTTTTCGTCTTTCAGAATATCCTGCTTTACCTGCAACTGCGGCAATATAAAGGCCATGATCTGGAGGCAATCCAAGAGCGTCGCAAAAGCCGGGAAAAGGCATTCTTTTAATAGCTGTAACTCGCGGTGGTAACCGGATGGCAAATTTATCAGCAACATCGAAACTTCAGTGGGCAGGGCCTGCAGTTTGTTGCATTTTCCGCGTACCAGCTCAAAAACATCCGGGTTTTTTTTGTGTGGCATGATGCTGGAGCCCGTTGTTAAGTTGGCAGGAAGCGTCACAAAACCGAAATTCTGGCTCATATACAAACACAGGTCCATCGCCATTTTTGCCAGCGTGGCCGCCACCGAAGCAAGCGCCATACTGACAATTTTCTCTGATTTGCCGCGGCCCATCTGCGCATACACCACGTTGTAATTCATACTTTCAAAACCCAGCAGATCGGTGGTAAGTTGGCGGTTCAGCGGGAAGGAAGAACCATAGCCTGCAGCAGAACCCAACGGATTTTTATCGACGATCTTGTAGGCAGCCAGCAGCATTTCCATATCATCCACCAGGCTTTCGGCGTAAGCGCCAAACCACAAACCAAACGACGAGGGCATAGCTACCTGCAAGTGCGTATAGCCCGGCAACAGCACATTTTTATACGTTTCGCTTTGTGCTTGCAGTAAGACGAAAAGCGTTTGTACCTGCTCTACGGTGTTCTTTAACTCATCGCGGAAGTATAATTTAAGGTCCAGCAGAACCTGGTCGTTGCGCGAGCGTCCGCTGTGAATCTTTTTGCCGGCCTCCCCTACTTTGCGCGTCAGCTCCAACTCTACCTGCGAATGCACATCTTCCACACCCGGCTCAATGGCAAACGTACCGGCATTTATACTTGCATAGATCGACTTTAATCCGGTTTGTACCAGCGCCAGTTCTTCCTCAGTGAGCAGGTTTATACTTTCCAGCATACGCGTGTGCGCCAGCGAGCCCAGCACATCAAAGGCAGCCAGTTGTAAATCAAATTCCGGATCCCGGCCAACAGTAAACTGCTCGATTTCTGTTTCTACGTTTGTGTCTTTTTGCCAGAGTTTCATGGTTGGTGAAGGGGAATTAAAGTATAAATGGACTGTTTATTTCTGAAGTATAACCTGCTGCAATAACTCGATGTACAGGCGGATTCCGTCCTCGATCTCGACAAGGTATATAAATTCGTCGGCCATGTGCGAACGACCTGAAAAGCCCGGTCCCATTTTAAGCGAGGGAATGGGCAGCAATGCCTGATCTGAAGTGGTAGGCGAGCCATACGTATTTCGGCCAAGCGCCAGACCAGCTTGTACCAACGGGTGCGTTTCCGGGATAGAAGACGGCTTCAGGCGGGTTGAGCGCGGCGTAACAGTGGCTTTCACATTTTTGCGGATGATCTCCAGCACCTCTTCTGCGGTGTAAGCATCGGTCAGGCGTACATCTACAGTAAACTGGCAAACATCCGGCACCACATTATGCTGCGTACCGGCATTCACTAATGTCACGCTCATTTTTATCGGGCCGAGATGCTCGGATTGGATTGGGAAAGTATAATTCCGGAACCAGCTTATATCGTCCAGGGCGTTGTAAATGGCGTTGATACCTTCCTCGCGGGCTGCGTGTCCTGCTTTGCCTTCGGCTACACAGTCCAGCACCAGCAGGCCTTTTTCGGCTACGGCCAGGTGCATTTCGGTGGGTTCGCCTACAATCGCAACGTCAATTTGGCCCAGCTCCGGGTAAAGCAGTTCCAGGCCGTTTTTACCTGATATTTCTTCTTCGGCAGTGGCTGCTAATATCAGGTTATAAGTCAGGTCTTCAGACTCGTAGAAGTATAAAAAAGTAGCGATTAAAGACACCAGGCTGGCACCGGCATCGGTACTTCCCAAACCGTATAATTTACCGTCCGTTATACTTGCCTCGAAAGGGTTGCGGGTATAACTGGCATTTGGCTTTACGGTATCGTGGTGCGAGTTTAAAAGCAAGGTAGGCAGCGCTGCATTGTAGTGCTTGTTACGTGCCCAAACGTTATTTTTCTGGCGGTAAACTGCTACGCCACGCGCCTCCAGTAAAGTATAAATGGCAGTGGCAGTTGCGTCTTCTTCTTTGCTGTACGATGGAATGGCGATGAGTTGCTGTAGCAGTGCAACCGCTTGTTTGTAAAGCGTTTCCGTTTCGATGATGGTCTGGTACATGCTTGTATTTTTAAGCTAAAGAGATAAAGTTGTTCCGGTAAACTTATGGCCCTGTGCAAGCGCTTCTACTGCGGATGCGTGGCAGATATGAACCTGTTTTACGCCCTGCCTGAGCGCCAGCATCGCATTGTCCAGTTTTGGTAGCATGCCGGCCGCAATTATTCCTTCATTTTTCAGCTGCTCATACTTTGTTTCGGTGATGTTCGGAATGACAGAATCTTCGTTTATCACATCGCGTAGCACGCCTTTTTTCTCGAAAAGATAAAGCAGCTCTACTTCATACTTTTGGGCCAAAGCGGTAGCCAGTGCAGCAGCAATTGTATCAGCATTTGTGTTCAGCATGGTACCCTTGCCATCGTGTGTGAGCGGTGCAAAAACGGGCGTTAAACCGGCATCCAGCAAAACCTCCAATACATCGCTGTTTATACTTTCAGGATTTGTGATGTCGCCGGCAAAACCGTAATCTATACTTTGTACAGGTCGTTTTACAGCCGGAATAATGTTCGCGTCCGGACCTGTTAAACCGATTGCGTTGCAACCGTTTTTCTGAAGCGTAGCCACCAGGTTTTTGTTGATCAGGCCACCGTACACCATCGTTACAAGCTCCAGTGTTTCCGCATCTGTAATGCGGCGGCCGTCAACCAATACGGGCTCAATTCCTAGCTTTCGACCGATAGCAGACGCAATTTTGCCTCCACCGTGCACCAGTATTTTAGAGCCTGAAATACTGGCAAAAGCAGTTAAGAAATTTGAGAGTTGCTCCGGATCATCCAGTATATTCCCACCTACTTTGATAACATATAATTTTTCCATCACAAACCAGGTTACAGATCAGAAAGTATGGATTTCAGGACGGCTTGTGCGGCATACAGGCGGTTTTCGGCCTGGTTCATCACCAGCGAATCCGGACCATCGAGCACTTCGTAGCTCAATTCCAATCCTCTTCTTACAGGCAGGCAATGCATAACTTTTCCGTTGTTGGTGAGCGCCATTTTCTCATTCGTGATCATCCAGTTTTCACCCGCACTCAGCACTTTGCCATAGTCCTGGTAAGACGACCAGTTTTTAACGTACACAAAATCAGCATCCGCCAGCGCTTTGTCCTGGTTGTATTCTATACTTGCGCCAGCAGTAAATTCCTCGCTTAGTTCATAGCCTTCCGGGTGCGTGATCACAAGTTCCACATCGGTATTACCCATCCACTCTGCAAACGAATTGGCTACACATTGCGGAATTGGTTTTATATGCGGCGCCCAGGTTAAAACTACTTTGGGACGTTTGTTTTGCGGCGCATTTTCCCGGATCGTCATCAGGTCGGCGAGGCTCTGCAAAGGGTGCCGCGTAGCAGATTCAAGGCTTAGGATAGGCACGCCGGCGTATTGCTTGAACATTGTCAGCATTTCTTCAGCATAATCTTCTTCGCGGCTTTGCAGTTTCGGGAACGAGCGCAACCCGATGATATCGCAATACTGGCCCATGGCACCGGCCGCATCTTTGATGTGCTCCACCGTCGTGCCGTTCATGATTACGCCATCTTTGGTTTCGATTGCCCAGCCTTCTTTATCCAGGTTCATGACCATTACCTGCATGCCCAGATTCATGGCGGCCTTTTGTGTACTCAGGCGTGTGCGCAAACTTGGGTTCATAAAAATGAGGCCCAGCGTTTTGTTCTCACCTAATGTTTTATGCTGATACGGAGCTTTTTTAAGCGCTAACGCATCTTGTACAAGTGTTTCCAGGTTGGGCACATCGTGTACGGAAGTAAAGTGTTTCATCAGGCAGGAACCGTTGTAAGGATGGATGTAAAGGCTTTCAGGAATTTGTCCGCTTCTTCTTTGGCGAGGCAAAGGGCTGGTAGCAACCGAAGCGTATTTTTATTGGAGGATGAACCTGTGAAAATGCGGTGCTCTTTCAGTAATTTCTGACGGATGGCCGCGCATGGTTCATACAGCTCTATTCCGATCATCAGACCAAGGCCGCGCACTTCTTTTACACCTTCTATCTGCTGGATTTCCTTTATAAGATACGCTCCCATCTCAGCTGCGTTCTGTACCAGATTTTGCTGTTCCATTACTTCCAGAACCGCCAGGCTGGCAGCGCACGCCAGGTAATTGCCGCCAAATGTAGTGCCCAGCATGCCGTGTCTGGCTTCAATTTCAGGGCTGATGAGCACACCTGCTACCGGAAAACCATTGCCCATACCTTTGGCAACTGTGATCAGGTCCGGTTTGATGTTTAAATGCTGATGCGCAAAGAATTTACCTGTACGCCCGTAGCCTGACTGTACCTCATCCAAAATCAGCAAAGCCCCTGTTCTTTTGCAACCCGCTGCTACCTGTTTCATAAAAGCAGCATCTGGCAATTGTATACCCGCTACTCCCTGAATACCTTCCACAATCACAGCAGCCAGCTCATCTCCATACTTTGCTAACGCCTCAGCAAAAGCAGCTTCATCGTTAAAAGGAAGTATAACCATGTTTTCAGTTGCATTAACCGGCGCTAAAATCGAAGCGTCATCGGTAGCGGCAACCGCAGCAGATGTGCGGCCATGGAAAGCACCTGAAAATGAAATGATCTTCTTACGTCCTGTATGAAAAGAAGCGATCTTGAACGCGTTCTCGTTAGCTTCGGCGCCGGAGTTGCACAGGAAAAGCTGGTAGGAATCGTAGCCACTCTGCTGGCCTAATTTAGCTGCCAGTTCCTGCTGTAAGGGCATCTGAACAGCGTTGGAGTAAAAGCCGATGGTATAGAGTTGGCGCGCAATGCGCTTGAGATAATGCGGGTGGCTGTGGCCGATGGAAATGACAGCGTGACCGCCATACAGATCGAGGTACTTTTTGCCTTCTTTGTCCCAAAGGTAGAGACCTTCAGCTTTTACGGGTTCTATATCGAACAGCGGGTAAACATCAAACAGGTTCATAGTTTTCGGATTAGATATATGAAGTGAGACAGTAAATAAAGTATTTGACGTACATATTGTTGATTGCTAAGATGTTGTATTATAGTTATCTGAAGTATAAAGTCTGAAGCTTCTAAAAAGCGCTCGGTTTTAATTTTAAGCCCGTTGTTTCATCTAACCTGAACAGCAGGTTCATATTCTGGACGGCTTGGCCGGATGCGCCTTTCAGCAGGTTATCGATCATACTTGTAATCACCAGTTGCTCGCCGTGTTTCTGGAGATGAAGGATGCATTTGTTTGTGTTGATCACCTGTTTCAGATCCGGGTTTTGCGCGCTGATGATTACAAAAGGATGCTGCGCATAATAGCTTTGATACAATTCAGTAGCCTGAGCCAATGTAAGGTCTGAAGAAGTATAGGCAGTTATAAAAATACCACGCGCAAACGGCCCGCGGTACGGAACAAAATGTATGGCTGGTTGCTGATTAGGCTGTAGCTGTTTTATACTTCTGTTGATCTCATGCAGGTGCTGGTGCTGCATCACTTTGTAAGTCGAAATATTCTCGGTGCGCCAGCTGAAATGTGAGGTTTCGCTGAGCTGCTGCCCTGCGCCGGTGCTGCCTGTTATGCCGCTAACGTGCACTTCACTGGTAAGTATACTTTCCTGTGCCAACGGTAATAAAGCCAATTGGATAGCCGTAGCAAAACAACCCGGGTTAGCAATGTGCTGCGCTTTTTTAATTTCTTCGCGTTGCAATTCCGGTAAGCCGTACACAAATGCTCTCTCTCCGGTTGTAACTATACTTTCTGAGGTCTGCTCATTCCAACGGAAATCCTGGCTCAGGTCAATGACCTTTGTTGTGGCTGCTACTGAAGTCGTTTCCAGGAACTTTCGGGCGGCGCCGTGTCCGGCACATAAGAACAGCACATCCACTTCTGCGGTCATGTCGCTACTGAACGTTAAGGTAGTTTCACCTACCAGATCCGTATGCGTATTTGTGATAGGCTGCTCTGCCTGGCTGTTGCTTTGTGCAAAAACAAGTTCAACGTAAGGGTGCAGCAATAGCAGGCGCACCAGTTCTCCGCCAGCATAACCGGCTGCGCCTATAATTCCGGCTTTCATGCGGGTGGCCATACTAAAACTCCGTTCCGTTTACCTGGTGGTACAACATGGCCTGGTTGCCAAATATCTTTGAGAATCCTTTTACATCTTCGCCGCTCCAGCCATTGTTCATTTCGCCGTAGCTGCCGAAAGCGCTGCTCATCAGATCATACTTAGACTCGATGCCCTGCACCTGGAAACGGTAAGGCGCCAATAGCACATGCACCGTGCCTGTTACATTTTGCTGCGTTTCCTGCAGAAAACCTTCGATGTTGCGCATCACAGGGTCAATAAACTGGCCTTCGTGCAGCCAGTTGCCGTACCAGGTAGCCAGTTGCTCTTTCCAGTAAAGTTGCCATTTGGTGAGCACGTGTTTTTCCAGGGTATGATGCGCTTTTATGATGACCATTGGGGCGGCCGCTTCAAACCCAACCCGTCCTTTTATACCAATGATGGTATCGCCAACATGCACATCGCGGCCAATGCCATAAGGAGCAGCGATTGCTTGTAACGCCTGGATAGCCGCCACCGGAGATGCGTATTTTTGCTCGTTAATTCCTACCAGTTCGCCTTGCTCAAACTGAAGCGAAATCTGCTCCTGCCCCTCTTTTGTAACCTGCGTCGGGTAAGCAGTTTCAGGCAAAGGTTGGTGCGACGTCAACGTTTCTTTGCCGCCAACCGAAGTGCCCCAGATACCTTTGTTAATAGAATATTGGGCTTTGGTAAAATCCATTTCCACGCCATGTTTTTTGAGGAATTCAATTTCCTCTTCGCGTGAAAGCTGGTTGTCACGAATCGGCGTCAGGATTTCTACTCCCGGTATCATGATATTGAAGATCATATCAAATCGGACCTGGTCGTTGCCTGCGCCAGTGCTGCCATGCGCTACATAAGCTGCGTCAATCTTTTTGGCATACTTTGCAACTGCCATTGCCTGCGTAATGCGCTCGGCACTAACCGAAAGCGGATACGTGTTATTTTTCAGGATATTGCCGAAAACCAAGTATTTGATGCAGCTCTGGTAGTAATGCTCCACTTCATCCAGTGCTTCGTAGCTTTCCACGCCCAACGCATAGGCGCGTTTTTCAACTTCTTGCAACTCTTCCGCAGAAAAGCCACCAGTATTTACCAGTACGGCGTGCACTTCCAGGCCTTTGTCTATTTTCAGGTGCTTCACACAGTAAGAGGTATCCAGACCGCCGCTGAAAGCCAGCACTACTTTATTATTTTTCATGATTTTATATCTGATTCAGAGTTAAATTAATGCTGCGCTTCAGCTTGTAAAATGGAAATAGTTGCCTGTGCAGGCTGCGCGATAGCTTTTTTGTTTTCGCGTTCAGGGTCGTAGAGCATGCCCGTGCAAAGGCAGTTGGTGCGCTGCTTGCTCATCAGGATCTCATAGTTCACGCAGCTCTTGCAGCCCGCCCAGAAAGCTTCATCATCAGTCAGTTCGGAGTATGTTACCGGCCGGTAGTTCAGATCGGAATTAATCTTCATCACAGCGAGCGCCGTAGTTAATCCGAAAATTTTAGCATCCGGGTATTTAGTGCGCGAAAGCTCAAAAATACACTGTTTTATACTTTTGGCCAGCCCGCTTTTACGTAACTCCGGCGACACAATAAGGCCAGAATTGGCGACGTACTTGCCATGGCTCCAGGTTTCGATGTAACAAAAGCCTGCCCATCTGCCATCCTGGTGTAGAGCAATAACTGCTTTGCCTTCCAGCATTTTCTGGGTGATATAGTCAGGCGAACGTTTGGCAATGCCGGTACCGCGCGCTTTAGCTGAAGCTTCCATTTCGGCACAGATCTGTGCAGCGTATAGGTGATGTTGCGCACTGGCAACTAGAATGTTGAAAGCAGGTTGATCGCTCATAAAAAAATAACAGAATACCTGAGCCACGCGAAGCGCAGCCATAAAGCTAAATAGATACAAGAGCGGCAAACCTTAAAGCGACTGTCTGCATACAAACGAGCCCAGCCTTACAGGTAGCGCATGAAATAAATATGTAGGGAGAAAAGATAACCGCTGCGTAAGCGATCAGGAAGCACGTCGGCCTAGGGCCTGAGGCGCAATGAAAGCAGGGCCTGCCTTAAAACTATCCGGCCTGAGAGGAGGATAGAAAAACCAGCACTCTTCTGGAAAGAGTGTTTTATCATGTCAGATGATAAAATAGTTTTTTGCATTTTCTTAGTTATGTAAATATGGGCTTATGGTTTCGTCCCAGTTCGCTGCAAAGTTTTCAGAATAAAAATTTAATAAACAATAATTAATTTAAATTTATGAGAAAGTTTATACTTTGCCAGCTTCTTATTTATACTTTGTAAAGCCAATGTAAAGTATAAACTTGGCGGCTTAAAACTAAAATTTATACCTTGCCTGTTCCTGTGTATATTTGCAGCTTACAGATTCGCTTCAAAAGTTCATGAAACAGTTTTCGCTTCCCATCTTCTTCGGTATACTTTTTTCGGCAGTAGGTACGGTTTCGTTGTTCCTGACGCGGGATATTATGATGGCTGCGATCTGGTTAAGTTTCGGAAACGGGCTTATGCTGGCTACTTTTAAGTTCAATACAGTGGATGCAGCCGGGAATAATGTGTTAAAACCAGTGCCACCCGTCAGGATGTATATCGGAATAGGATTGATGGTACTGGCGGTAGCCCTTCTGCTATTACAGGTATACTTTGATTTTCAGAATGCGCCTGTAAAAGGCTAGTTTCAAATAGCGCTTTGCAGCACCAGGTCTACATTAATCAGTTTGGAATCGCGGCGCAGCTGCATCCTTAATCTGCTTCCTGGCCTGCCTTCCATTAATTTCAGTACATTGTTTAAATCCAATTCGGTGCAATCGCGCCCACTGATGTTTATGAGCTGGTCGCCGGGCATCAGCCCTTTTAACTTGGCCGGTGAGCCGTCTATCACATTCGAAACCACATAAAAGTTGGTCCCAGGTAAAGGCGTTGTCAGTTCAAAACCAGCTAAGTTATACTGGAAAGGTTCTTTATACTTGCGGTTGGGCACCAGCATCATGCGTTTATGCGGGTAATCCAGCACCACGGTAAAGCGTTTTAACACATCAGAACCCAGGCTTCCGTTACGATTGGATAGATTTAAAGCGGCTTGTATGGCTTCCGTATCCGGGTAAGAGGCCGGCATGTTGGTGAGTTCATATTTGCCTAAGGTAAAACTGTTCAGCCGCCCTATTTTGCCGTTTATATCGCCACTCAGGCCCCGGCCCAGGTACGCCTGCATTACTTTTGGCGGCAAAGCCAGTTTGTTATGCGATGGCAGGTAAAGCGATAAGGTATGGCTGGCACCTGTATCAATTACCAGTTTTACGCTGATGGTATCGCCGTTGTGCTGGCTCACTTTTCCGTACACATAGGCTTTGTTTTGCTCTATATAAAGCGGGTATTCTTCTGCTCGTTTATGTTTTTTAACTTTAGTATCCGGCCTGTAAAGTGTCAGTTCCTGGCTGCTGTAATTAATCTTTACAATAAAGTTCTTAAAGATATCGTAGCCAATAATGCCATGCACCGGCATACCCATACGGGTCGATAAATTGAAAACATCTTCCATCAACACATAAACCTGCTGGTTTTTTCCTTCAATTCCGGGCATTACCAGGCGGTTGCCGGCAGAGTACAAAGCTTTAATCGTATACCCTGTTCCCAAACCCTTCACTTCTATTTCGCGGGCATTGTTAATATCAAGCGAATCGGTGTAGAATAACTTGGTAATGAGCGTATGTTTTACACCGCTGTCAAGTATAAAGTTTAGCGAATTGGAGCTATTGATCTGTACCGGAATGATGATCAGGTTATGAACAAGCTTAAATGGAATGGTTATTTTTTTTCGGTTGCCCCTAAAATATACAGTATCCGAATCAGCGAACGGTAGTTGCTGCGAAAGGCCGGGAAGCGGGAGCAGCAAAATGAAAAGCAGAAAAAGGAAACCGATGCGTACCATAACACAGAAAGCTAGTGGCATAAGCATGCTCTTACTTCTCTAAGTATACGCAAAATATCAGAAACAAACAATTAAAATACCTAAAATTCAAACAGTTATCGGTTAAACTAATTTTTGAAAGCTAAGTGTAAAATGACTCTCCTTAGCTTTTGCTTTGGAAACTCAGTGCCAATATTTGGTTTTCAAGTTTGTGTCGCTTTGTAAATTGCTAATTCCTTTAGGCTTCACTTTTCAAAGCTTCTTCACAGAACAGATTTTAATTGTACCCTCCTTATAATTTTCTTTAAGAATAGTAGCAACAGATTCTGAAGTATAGCAGGTCTATTTTTAAGTAATTTGTATAAAACCTTTAGCGTAAAATATGCATTAACTACATTTTAAGTATGTTTATAGCCTAAATTGATGCATTTTGACTCTTTTTTTATTAACTTAAAGTATAACCCAATTTAAATCTTTATTTATAAATTATACTTTACTAATAAATGCATTTTGTAGATCTAACTATTTTTGCCCTCTATATGCTGGCCATGCTCGGTTTTGGCTTTTACTTTCTCAAAAAAAATGACGGAGCCGATGATTACTATGTAGGGGGCAGAGAAATGGGAAGCACGCACATAGGCCTTTCCGTTGTTGCGACAGATGTGGGCGGCGGCTTTTCGATCGGGTTAGGCGGACTTGGTTTTACTATGGGCCTTTCAGGTTCCTGGATGCTTTTTACTGGCCTGCTCGGAGCCTGGCTCGCAGCAGTGTTTCTGATCCCGAAAGTGAAAGACAATCCTGCTTTCAGTAAGTTTCTGACTTTTCCGCAACTGTTCGGGTATTACTTTAACAGGCGTGTGGCTCTGCTGGCAGGTATTATATCCGCCATTGGTTACACAGGCTTTACCAGTTCTCAGATTCTGGCAGGTGCGAAACTGGCCAGCGGCACTATCCAGAATTTAGACCTGACTACTGCCCTGCTTATTATGGGGGTAATTGCAGTGGTTTACACGGTGATGGGTGGCATGAAAGCCGTTATTTATACCGACACCATACAATGGGCCATACTGATGGGTGGCCTGATCTTTATCGGGATGCCGGTCTCTTTTCTGGCTGTAGGTGGTTTGGAGCAGCTTACCTTCGCTAATATTACTGATACACAATGGCTATCGGCTCAGTCTGAAAGAAGTATGGCAGCCATCCGTACAACACTTCCTTCCGATTTTCTCTCCCTTACTAATATAACCTGGCAGCAGGTAGTTAACTGGGCTATTACGATTATACCGATCTGGTTTGTAGGCATGACGCTGTATCAACGTATCTATGCCAGCCGCGATACAGCAACTGCGCGTCGTGCCTGGTACCTGGCCGGCTTTTTTGAGTGGCCGGTGATGGCATTTATGGGCGTTCTGCTTGGGTTGCTTTCGAGGGTAGCTGCTGAGCAGGGTATGTTCGATAGTTTAACCGGCGGCGCAGCTATTGATCCTGAAACCGGGCTTCCGATGCTGTTACGAACGGTACTGCCTATTGGCCTTACAGGCCTTATGCTGTCCGCTTATTTCTCTGCTATACTTTCTACAGCAGACAGCTGCCTGATGGCATCATCAGGCAACATTGTATCCGACATTTTAAGCCATTTCCGTAAAATTGATCCCGACGCCCACTCTACGCTGCGCTTATCACAACTTGTAACTTTACTGGTTGGCATATTGGCGCTTTGGCTGGCTTCCATGATGACAAACGTGCTGGACCTGATGCTGTATTCGTATGCTTTTATGGTTTCTGGTTTATTTGTACCGATTATCGGAGCACTTTTCTGGAAAAGGCGGAGCAGTACAGGTGCTTTCTGGGCCATGCTGGCAGGTGGCTCGGTTACAGTGCTGTTACAAGTATGGATGGTAACTACTGTAGCCGATCCCGCTGACATACAGGCACAGGCAAGTACTTTGCAATCCTATTTTCCGGCCGACCTGCAGGCTACATGGACTAACCTGAGCGGGTCGCAACTGCATACACTAGTTAGCCAAACCATAGCAGCAAACAGCTTGATACAAGTGCCTCTGCTTGGTATCAGTTTCAGGCTCCCGTATCAGTTAGACCCTAATTTCTTTGGCCTAACAGTGTCCTTCTTATTGTATATCACGTTTACGTACCTATATCCAAACAAAAAATAAAGCTAACATGGCAGAAGAAAACAGCCTACACTACACGAGTTACACGCCTCAGGAACAGCATAACATGAATCGCGATGAGGTGATCGATTTTCTTTTTCAGCACCTGGATGAGTATGGCGATGCACGTGCAGATATTTCCAAATGCATGGATTATGCCTTGTCAGAAGCGGAAGGTAAAGGCGGCGCCGTACTGGTAGCCCGCGAAAACGACCGTGTAGTAGGGGCGCTTATTCTGAACAACACCGGCATGAGCGGCTACATACCGGAAAACATACTGGTTTATGTAGCGGTTGATAGTAGCCAGCGCGGCAAAGGTGTTGGTAAAAGACTGGTGGAACTGGCAACCGAAACCGTATCTGGAAGTATAGCCCTGCACGTAGAACCTCAGAACCCCGCACGGCACCTGTATGAGAAAATGGGTTTCACAAATAAATATTTGGAATACAGATTACAACGATAAAAAATGGCTGTTTTAAAGCTTTACCGCAATAAACTGCAACACAACTACCGGCACCTGGAACAGGTCTTTAAAGCCCACAAAATTGATTACGGCATCGTGACCAAACTACTGTGCGGGGAAGAGAAATTCCTGCGCGAAGTACTTGATCTGGGTGTGAAGGAAGTACACGATTCGCGCGTGAGCAACCTCAAAGCGATCAAGAAAATTGCACCTGATGTACAGACCGTTTACATAAAACCGGCTCCCAAAAAAAGTATACCCGATATCATCAAATTTGCTGACGTTAGTTTTGAAACAGAACTGGATATTATCCGGCTCTTATCAGCGGAAGCTGTACGGCAGCAAAAAATTCACAAGATCATCATCATGATCGAGATGGGCGATCTGCGCGAAGGTGTGATGGGTGAAGAACTGATAAACTTTTATGCACAGGTTTTTGAGCTGCCGGGTATATCCGTGATTGGGCTTGGCGCTAATTTTAATTGCCTGCACGGCGTTATGCCAACCCAGGATAAGCTGATACAGCTGAGCCTTTATACCCAGATCATCGAGGCAAAATTTAACCGTAAAATTCCCTGGATTTCTGGTGGCACTTCCGTTACTATTCCGCTTCTGTTCACACACCAGTTACCCAAAGGGATCAACCATTTCAGGGTTGGGGAGGCGCTCTTTTTCGGGCTTAACCTTTTTACCGGAGAAACTTTTGAAGGCATGCACCATGATGTGTTTGAACTCAGCGCCGAAATTATAGAACTCACCGAAAAGCCTATGGTGCCCAACGGAATTATGGCAGAAAACCCAAGTGGCGACAGCTACGAGATTGATGAATCGCTTTATGGCAAAAAATCTCACCGCGCTATTTTAGATGTGGGACTGCTGGATATCAATCCTAAGTTTTTGATCATGAAGGATGAGCAAACTGTTGTGGGGGCCAGTTCGGATATGCTCGTGATTGAGTTGGGTAAGAATGCAGACAAGTATAAAGTGGGCGATACGCTGCAATTCGGGCTCCGGTATATGGGCGCGCTCAGCTTACTCAACTCCCGGTATATCAGCAAAGAGGTTGTAACTGATGCACCAGGTTAAAGGAGATCCTTTAAATTCAATTCTAAAAATTTTAATTTAAAACCAGAAAGCGATGCACTACCACAACTACGAAGACCTGATCCGGAACAACAAAGAGTGGGCCTCTGAAAGGCTGCAAACCGATGCTTTATACTTTGATAAACTCTCGGAAGGCCAGAAACCACCTTTCCTGTTTATTGGATGCTCAGATAGCCGGATGCCTTTAAATAACTTCACGAAAACAGAACCGGGCGAGCTTTTTATTCACCGGAATGTAGCCAACCAGGTATCATTAACCGATATGAACCTGCTGGCTGTGCTGGAATATGCAGTGGATGTACTGGAAGTAAAACACATTGTAGTTTGCGGGCATTACCGCTGCGGTGGCGTTGCAGCAGCTTACAGCGGTACAGCTACCGGTGTGGTAGGAAACTGGGTAAACCCGATCCGTGAAATATACCTGAATAACCGGGCAGAGATTGATGCGCTTCCAAGTGAGGATGACCGCATTAATAAGCTTGCCGAACTAAATGTGATCGC
The DNA here is from genome assembly GCF_003284895.1 of Pontibacter arcticus. GTDB lineage: Bacteria > Bacteroidota > Bacteroidia > Cytophagales > Hymenobacteraceae > Pontibacter > Pontibacter arcticus. The sequence goes on along the minus strand of NZ_QMDV01000002.1, from coordinate 679,163 downwards.
TCAGGTTAAAAACATTTGTATTTCTTCGGTCATGCACAGTGCCCACCAAAAAGGAAAGTATCCGCAGGTACACGGCTGGGTGCTCGATATACAATGCGGACAGATCAAGGATATTGAATTACCGCTAGCTGAGTGGCAATCGAAAGGCTTGATACCAGCATGACTTATTTTTAACTGGAGCTGTTTTAGGAGCTGATAAGGTAAGTACTTATTGGTGATGGTAGTTTTTCAGAAATGGGCGGATTGAGTTTGCGTATACTTCGAATGCGTTTACAGAAGTGATAACATGATCGGGATAGGTTAAGGCAGATAAGCGACCTCCGAAAACACAACCAGTATCAATATTAATGGTGTTGTTTCGCCAGTTTGGTTCGTGTACCGGTGTATGACCGTAAACTACAATGGCTTTACCGCAATAATCTGCGGCCCAGTCTAAGCGAATAGGTAAGCCATAGCTGTCTGTTTCTCCGGTTGTGGGTCCGTAAAGGCATAGTTCGCGAACTCCTTTGGTATTGCTCCCGTGTAAGCGCTCTTCCAGGCCGGCATGCGCTACTACCAGGCGGCCGTTATCCAGTATGATATGGTGCGGTAATGATCCCAGAAAATCAAGGATGCGTTCATGAAAAGCTTTATCATACTTTTCGAGTTGTTCTACAGTGAGTTCGAGCCCATGGCGTATTTTAACGTGCCGGCCCTGTAGTTTACGGAATAGTTTATCGTCGTGGTTTCCGCTTACGCAGTAGGCAAGGCCTTGCGTCATCATATCCATCACAAGTCGCAATACCTCAGGCGAATTGGGGCCTCGGTCTACCAGATCGCCTACAAAGATTACTTTAAAGTTGCCAGGCGTTTCAATGTTATAAGCTTGCTTCTTTTGATCAAAAGTAATGCTGTACCCTAATTTCTGAAGCAGGCATACCAGTTCATCAAAACACCCATGCACATCTCCGATAATATGGAAAGGCCCATGGCTATCAGGCAGCTCTAAATTAAACTGCTCCGAAGAACGGCTGTTCGCTTTCGATTTTTTTAAGTGCAACATATAGATTTAAAATAACCCTTCTATTAAACATCTAAAACGATACCGAGGTTAGGGAAATGCAATTATTTATTTGTTAAAAAATTTAAAGTGCGATGACTACTAAAACAAATGATTGTTTTGGTCAGCTTATTTAGGAATAATTTATTCTGATCAGTACAATAAAAATAAGCGCATTTAAACGACAGCGCAATATTGCTTTCCTGAAATATGACTTTACTGGATGCTTTATCACTAAGGGATCTAAAGAAGAATAAATTTATACTTTCAAACTTATGCTTTACTCCAATTTATCCGATTTACCCGAGTTACTAGCTTTGCGCCATACTTTGCATCGCTATCCGGAGCTGTCAGGCCAGGAAACAGAGACGGCACATCGTATTGGAACTCACCTGCAAAAGTATAAACCGGACCAGCTTCTGACTGGTTTAGGAGGAACAGGCGTGGCTGCCATCTTTCACGGTGAAAACCCCGGTGGCCCGACCATACTTTTCAGGGCTGAGCTGGATGCCTTGCCTATTGCTGAAACAAATACTGATCTTGCGCACCTTTCAGAGTATGAAGGCAAGGGACATAAATGCGGACACGACGGGCATATGACAATTTTAACTGCTTTAGGCAGTATGCTGCACCAGCAGCGGCCTGCGCGTGGTAAAGTTGTGCTGCTCTACCAACCAGCCGAAGAAAACGGCGCGGGTGCCTGGGCTGTTTTGCAGGATAAGCGTTTTGAGAAAGAAATAAAACCCGACTATGTGTTTGCCTTGCATAATTTGCCGGGCAAACCATTGCACCAGGTTGTGATTCGGCACAATGTATTTGCAGCTGCCTCTACCGGCATGATCGTAACTTACCAGGGAAAACCTTCTCATGCCGCCGAACCTGAAAACGGCCTCAATCCGGGACCGGCGATGGCTGAAACCATACTTGCTTTCGAGGAAATCATTCAAAATAAAAAGCAGTTTCAGGACCTTACGTTGCTCACTATCATACACGCTCGCCTTGGCGAAATTGCTTTTGGCACGAACCCCGGTTTTGCTACGGTTATGGCCACGCTTCGCTCCTATCAGCCGGATGATCTTCAGAAACTGAAAGAGCTGGCAAAACAACAGGTTCTGGCCATAGCCACTGCTCATAAACTGGAACACACGATTGAGTTTACAGAAGAATTCCCGGCCACCCAAAACCATAACACTGAAGTTGAAATAGTACGAAGTGCCGCACGTGAGTTGGAACTAGCTGTAGAAGAAGCCGTACAGCCTTTCAGGTGGTCAGAAGATTTCGGGCACTTTACAGCACGTTACAAAGGAGCCTTGTTTGGTTTGGGAGCCGGCACCGCGCAGCCCCAACTCCACCACTCCGACTACGACTTCCCGGATGAACTTATTCCTACGGGTGCCGCCTTGTTTTATGGCATCCTCCAAAAAATACTACGCCAGTAACTTCCTATGTTTAACAGCTCTTTTATTGAAATAAGCAGATCAGCACTCCAGAATAATATTGATTTCCTGAAGCAGGTAACAGGTCCGCAAGTGCAGTTTTCTTCTGTGATTAAGGGAAATGCCTACGGGCACGGAATTGAGCAGTTTGCACCCCTTGCTCAGGAATGTGGTGTTACGCACTTTTCTGTTTTCAGTGCCGATGAAGCATTGCGCCTTACATCGGTTGCACCTGCGCCTACAACCATCATGATCATGGGCTACCTGGATAACGAGGAGCTGGAATGGGCGATCCAAAACGAGATCGAGTTTTTTGTTTTTGAACCGGAACGACTTATTCAGGCTGTAGCTGTTGCAAAAAGTATAAATAAAAGAGCCAGGCTTCACGTGGAGCTGGAAACAGGTATGAACCGCACAGGTTTTGATCTGAACTCTCTGCAAAACGTGATCTCCTTTTTAATCTCAAATAAAGAGCATCTAGAGCTAAAGGGGCTATGCACCCACTATGCCGGTGCCGAAAGTGTGCAGAACCATGACAGGGTTATGGCACAGCAGCAACGCTTTAAACAACAGGTAGACAAGTTACTTCAACATAATATAATACCCAGGCAGTTACATTCTGCCTGCTCTGCAGCTGTAATGGCATATCCGGAAACGCATATGGATATGGTTCGGGTAGGGATCATGCAGTATGGCTTGTGGCCCAGCCCGGAAACGCACAGCCAGTATTTCGGACAGCATAAAGAAAAAACGGACCCCTTACGCCGGCTGATCAACTGGAAGACCCGCATCATGAGTCTGAAGTCTGTCCCGCAGGGAGAATATATTGGCTATGGCACTTCCTATCAGGCATCCCGGGATATGACCGTTGCCATCATCCCTGTTGGCTATTCCTGGGGGTATAGCCGCTCACTCAGCAATTTGGGCCATGTACTTATCAGGGGGCAACGCGCCACTGTAGTAGGCAACGTAAACATGAATGTGATGATGGTGGATGTAACGCACATTGCCGATGTACAAAAAGAGGATGAAGTGGTTTTGTTAGGGAAACAGGGAAATGAAAGTATAACGGTAGCCTCTTTCGGTGAGCTCAGCACCCAACTGAATTATGAATTATTAACCCGGCTCCCGCTTAATATTCCGCGTGTAATTATAGAGTAGTTTAAACTATACTTATGCTAGCATCTAAATTACATGCTGCAAGGGACCTTATAATGTTATATATAAGCACTAAGCAGATTAAAAGTATAAAAGCAGGGCATATTATTTCCTAATTACCCTGCTTTTATACTTTGCATTTTCGTTATTTTTTGTGTCGTTCCTGCAACACTTCCACCACATCGGCAAGTTCGAGGTTGCTGGCTGCCAGTAATACCAATAAGTGGTAGAGCAGATCGGCAGCTTCGCCTTTCATGGTTTCTGTTTTACCGGCTACGGCATCTATCACTGTTTCAACAGCTTCTTCGCCTACTTTCTGTGCTATTTTGTTGATACCTTTATCAAACAGAAAGTTGGTATAAGAACCCTCCGCCGGATTTAGCTTTCGCTGCTGTATTACTTCTTCCAGCTGCGCGATAAACTGGATCGCTTTTGTTCTTTTGCTGCTTGCCTCTTCCCCGAAACAACTTGTTTCGCCGGTATGGCAGGTCGGTCCGTTCGGGTTCACTTTAATCAGCAACGAATCATTGTCGCAATCTTCTTTTATACTGACCACCTGCATGGTGTTGCCTGATGTTTCTCCTTTGGTCCAGAGGCGGTTTTTGGAACGTGAGAAGAACGTGACCAAACCCTCCTGCTGTGTTTTCTCCAGCGCTTCCTGGTTCATGTAACCCAACATTAAAACCTGGCCGGTGGTATTATCCTGTATCACGGCAGGCATCAGCCCCTCCATTTTATCGAAATCTAAATTCATACTTTAGTTCTGAGTCTCGAGTTTTGAGTTCTGAGATTTAATCGCTCAATCACACATTCACTCATTCAACAATTAAATTCTTACATCAACTCCCTGCGTTTTCAGGAAGTTTTTAAGTACCGGAATCTCCAGTTCACGGAAATGGAACAGGCTGGCGGCAAGTGCTGCGTCGGCATTGGCTTCTTTAAAAGCATCCGAAAAATGCTGCATTGTACCGGCGCCACCCGAAGCAATAACCGGCACTGTAACGGCTTCCGAAACGGCTTTGGTTATATCCAGGGCAAAGCCTGCTTTGGTGCCATCGTTGTTCATACTTGTTAAAAGAATTTCGCCTGCGCCCAGTTCTGTTACTTTTTTAGCCCAGTCCACGGTAGCATGTTCGGTTTCGATGGTGCCGGCGCGGGTGTATACTTTCCAGCCGGTTGCTTCGGTATACTTGGTGTCGATGGCTACGGTAACGCACTGGCTCCCGAAGTGTTTGGCAAGTTCCTCGATCAGCGCCGGATTTTTTATGGCCGATGAGTTGATCGAAACTTTATCGGCACCTGCCATTAGTAGCACTTCCACATCTGCCACAGAACTGATGCCACCACCCACTGTAAACGGAATATCAATGTGGCGGGCAATATCGCGTACCAGTTCTGCAAAGGTTTTGCGCTCTTCGTTTGTGGCGGTAATATCCAGAAAAACAAGTTCGTCAGCGCCTTGCTCGGCATACCATTTGGCCAGTTGCACCGGGTCGCCGGCATCGCGAATGTTCTCGAACTGGATACCTTTTACGCAGCGGCCATTCTTAATATCGAGGCAGGGAATAATGCGTTTGGTTAACATAAAAATCGCGCTAAGTCTTTCAGATCAATCGTTCCTTCGTAAATGGCTTTGCCAATGATGGCGCCTGTTACACCTATTTCCTGCAGCTCTTCCAGGTCCTGGATGGTGGTAACGCCGCCGCTGGCAATCAGACCTGCTTCAGGTAAGGTAAGCCGCAGGTGTCGGTATGTGTTCATGGAGGGGCCCTGCAGCATGCCGTCTTTGCTTACATCGGTACAGATAAATAACTTAGCTCCGGTTTTAACATAACCAGCCATAAAATCCTGCAACGAAAACTGGCTTTCTTCGGTCCAGGCGGCAATTGCGATGTTCGTTCCTTTAAAATCAGCACCGATGATGATCTTTTCCGCGCCATACTTTATCAGCCAGCTTTTTACTTTTTCCGGTTCGCGTACGGCTATACTTCCGGCTGTGATCTGTTTTGCACCCGCATCAAATGCCTGCTGCACCGCTTCATCTGATTGCAAACCGCCACCAAAATCAATTGTTAAATTTGTATTGGTAGCTATACTTTCGAGCACGGCCAGGTTTACCGGCTTTTTGGCTCTTGCGCCATCCAGGTCAACTAAATGCAGTCGTGTAATGCCATTGGCTTCAAACATTTTGGCAACTTCCAGCGGGTTGCTATTGTAAGTAGTCTGGCGGGCAAAATCACCTTCGGACAGGCGCACACACTGGCCTCCGATTATATCTATGGCAGGAATAATTTCCATCATAATGCTAAAAAGTTTTGAAGTATCTGAGAACCGGCTGCGCCGCTTTTTTCGGGGTGAAACTGGGCCGCATAGAAATTTTTATACTGTAAGGCTGCCGAAAACGCATCCGGGTATGACGTTTGGGCAATCGTATACTCGCTGAGGGGTACATAAAAGCTGTGCACATAGTATACAAAATCCTGCTCGGCCACGCCCTCAAATAAAGGCGTTTTCAGGTTTGCGAGCTGGTTCCAGCCCATGTGCGGTACTTTCAGATCAGTCTGAAAACGCTTTACTGGTAACGGGATAATTCCTAGCAAATCCGTGTCGCTTTCTTCAGAATGCTGACAAAGCAACTGCATGCCCAGGCAAACGCCAAAAAAAGGCTGCTCCAACTCGGGCAACAGTTTATCCAGGTTGCGGGCTTTTAATTGCGCCATGGCGGCAGATGCTTCTCCAACGCCCGGAAAGATCACCTTATCTGCCGCTTTTATCGTTTCGAAATCGCTGCTCAGTTTTGCCTGCACGCCCAGCCGTTCCAGCGCAAAAAGCACAGACTGCACGTTTCCGGCTTTGTAATCCACTATAACTAGGTTCATTTTAAAGTATGATTTAAAAGTTACAGATGAACACACAAGTATGGATTCTGTTCATCCCGATCTAAAACAAAAAAAGCCTGACTCGTTTCGGAGTCAGGCTTTTGGAAGTATAAAAGTATACGATTATCTAATCCATAGGCAGACGGCTCCGAAAGTTGCATTTCGTGCATGATGATGATGCAAATGAGCCGGTGCGTTATACATGGAGGCAAATATAACAGTTGAACCGAATAATACGGCAACAATTTTCATAATTAATACAAGCCAGGAACGCTAACGCGGTGAGTTGGTTTCAGAATGTCGGTATTTAGGTTATTTTTGGGGTATGAAAAAGATACTTATTCTTGCTGGGGTGTTTGCTGTAAGTATGGCGCACGCACAACAGCGCATGACCCCGGAGCTGCTCTGGAAACTGGGCCGCGTTTCGGCTGAAGCTGTTACGCCGGATGGCAAATCTGTTATCTACGGCGTTAGCTTTGTAAATATGGAAGAGAACGGCAGCGAGCGCAACCTGTTCCGAATGCCGGTAGCGGGTGGCCAGCCTACGCAGCTCACTACTTCCAAAGGCGGCGAAAGCGTTGTTCATATCGATAAGAACGGCACTGTTATTTACCTGCATAAAGGCCAGCTGTGGCAATTACCGGCAAACGGCGAAGCAAAGCAGCTGACGAATGTTGAAGGCGGCCTGAGCAACCCGCGTTTTTCGCCGAATGGCAAGCGCATACTTTTCACGCGCGAAGTGGAAGTTAAAAAGATGCACAGCACCGACATTTATCCGGAGTTGAAAAAATCGAATGCATATGTATACGACGACCTGAACTACCGCCACTGGGATACCTGGGAAGATGGTAAATTTCAACACGTATTTTTTGCCAGCTATGATAACGGCAAGATCGGAACAGCCACCGACATTATGCCGAACGAGCCCTTCGATTCGCCGCAAATGCCTTTCGGTGGCCACGAAGACGTGATCTGGAGCCCCGACAGCAAAAGTATACTTTATGTGAGCAAAAAGAAGTTTGGCAAGGAATACGCTGTCAGCACTAACACCGAGCTTTACCGTTACGATATCGCAACCGGCAAAACCACCAACTTTACCGAAGGCAACAACGGCTATGATACCGCTCCTGCTTACTCGGAAGATGGCTCGAAACTGGCCTGGCTAAGTATGGATGAAGACGGTAACGAAGCCGACCAGAACGACCTGATGGTATACGACCAGAAATCCGGACAGAAGTATAACCTGACCAAAGACTGGGACGAAACCATTAACTCGTTTACCTGGAGCAAAGACGGCAGCAAGATCTGGTTTATAGCAGCCAGTAAAGGTACGCAGCATGTATATGAGATTGCACTTCCGAAAAGCCTGAACAAATTCTCAGCTAAAAGTATAAAGCAGGTTTCCAGAGGGCAGTTTGATGTGAACGGTATTGCAGGCCAATCGGGCAACAGCCTGGTAGTAGCGCGTAACGACATGAACCACGCCTCAGAGCTTTACCGCCTTGATCTGAAATCTGGTAACATGACGCAGCTGACTTCGGTAAACAAAAACGTGTACGATAAGCTGGAGATGGGCAAAGTGGAGCCGCGCATCACCAAAGCAAGCGATGGCAAAGACCTATTTTCGTGGGTAGTTTATCCGCCTGATTTCGATCCGAACAAAAAATACCCGACACTGCTTTATTGCCAGGGCGGCCCGCAATCTGCACTTACCCAGTTTTATTCGTATCGCTGGAACCTGCAGTTAATGGCAGCACAAGGCTATATCGTAATTGCGCCAAACAGACGCGGCATGCCGGGCTACGGCGACGAGTGGAACCGCCAGATCAGCGGCGACTGGGGCGGGCAACCGATCCGTGATTACCTGTCGGCTTTTGATGATTTAGCTAAAGAAAAGTATGTAGATAAGGACCGTTCGGGCGCAGTTGGTGCGAGCTACGGTGGTTATTCTATCTTCATGCTGGCCGGTGTGCACGAAAACCGTTTCAAGACCTTTATCTCGCATGATGGTTTGTTTGATATGCGCAGCTGGTATGGTACTACTGAAGAGCTTTTCTTTGCCAACAACGAACTGAAAGGCCCTTACTGGGATACAAAAGCACCGGAAGCCTACAAGCAGTTTAACCCGATCGAGTATGCAAACAAATGGAACACGCCGATCCTGATCGTACAGGGCGGACAGGATTTCCGGGTAGGCATCGAACAGGGTTTACAGGCCTTCCAGCTGGCACAGTTAAAAGGCCTGAAAAGCCGCTTGTTATACTTACCAGACGAAAACCACTGGGTGTTACAACCGCAGAATGCGTTGGTTTGGCAACACGAATTCTTTAAATGGCTCGATGAAACGTTGAAGAAATAAGTGTTCTGAAGTATAAAGTACAAAAGCCCGGTGCAGTTAAGCATCGGGCTTTTTTATACTTTACATGCTTCAAGTTTGCAATTTGGAGCTACAATAGGGCAAGTTTGTAACTTGGGCATTCCTATGTTAAAGATTCGCAAGTTGCAAACTTGCTTCATGCACAACCACAAGTTGCAAACTTGCGGTATAATTATATTTTAATTAATCAAGGAGGCTAAAAACTCTCCCGTAACACATACGTCTGGAGCATACGTTTTATCAGTCTTTCGGATTCCTTAAAATTTAGGGTTTGCTGTCCGTCAGAGAAGGCTTCTTCGGGTTTCTGATGTGTTTCATAAATCACACCATCGGCTCCAGCCATAACCGCTGCCAACGACATTTCTTCTACAAAATCGCGCAGCCCAATGCCATGCGATGGATCTACGATTACAGGAAGGTGTGTCTTGGCTTTCAAAACCGGCACTGCATTCAGGTCGAGTACGTTACGGTAGGCATTTTCGTAAGAGCGGATGCCCCGTTCGCAAAGTATGATTTTCTCGTTCCCGTTCGAGAAAATATACTCGGCTGCCTGCAACAACTCTTCCAGGGTTCCGGAAATGCCGCGTTTCAGTAAAACCGGTTTCTGCGCTTCACCGAGCGCATCAAGCAAATTAAAGTTCTGGCTGTTGCGTGCTCCTACCTGGAAAACATCTACAAATTCAACCATATCCTTTATCTGCGAAACCTGCATGACTTCGGTGATGATCTTAATGCCGTTTTCGCGGCAAAGGCGGTGGAACATCTGTAAACCATCCAAGCCCAGCCCACGGAAGGCATATGGCGAACTGCGCGGTTTGAAAACGCCGCCCCGCATAATCTTAACATTGTTCTCTACCAGGTGCTGCACCACCAATTCGATCTGCTTTTCGCTTTCGATGGAGCAAGGTCCGGCCATAATACTGAACTGCCCCTCGCCTATCACCACACCTTCCCCCAGATCAATTCGGGTTGGTTCTACTTTCCATTTGCGCGAAATCAGTTTATACTCATCCGAAACGCGGTGTATATCGGCCACGCCCGGTAACTGGCCCAGCGTCCGAATATCAAAATCCTTTTTGCCGATGCCTACAATGTAATGGCCTTCTTGTGTTTTGACCTCGTTCGCTTTAAAGCCAACTTCTTTTACGTGTTGCAGGATGGTATCTTTCAGTTCGGCGGGAATGCCTTGTTGCAATTGTATGATCATACTTTCTCTCTGATGCCCCGGATAAATGTGCTGATATTTTCTTCTAGATTTCCTTCTTTTGAAAGTGCCTCAATGAAAGCGCTGCCAATGATGGCGCCGCTGGCATGTTTGCAGGCTTCGGTAAAGGTATCGTTGTTATGGATACCGAAACCGATGATGCCCGGATTGCGCAATTCCATACTTTTAACGCGCTGGAAATAATCGGTATTGATAACTGCATTCCCGTTGGTACTGCCCGTAACCGAAGCCGACGAAACCATATAAATAAACCCATTGGTATGGCTGTCGATCTCGCGGATGCGCTGCTCGGGTGTTTGCGGTGTTACCAGGAAAATTTTGCACAGGCCATACTTTTCGAAAATGGTTTTGTACTCCCGCACGTAATCTGCTAAAGGTAAATCGGGAAGTATGATGCCGTCTATGCCTACCTCCTGCGCTTGCTGGCAGAAACGCTCCACCCCGTACTGCATCACCGGGTTCAGGTAGCCCATCAAAACCAACGGCAATTGTGTATGCTTTCTAATTTCTTGCAGCTGTTCGAACAGCTTTGGAATCGTCATGCCGTTGCGGATGGCAATTTCGCTGCTTTGCTGGATGGTGGGTCCGTCGGCGAGTGGGTCAGAAAACGGCATACCGATCTCAATTAAGTCTACGCCATTTTTTTCCAGCTCCAGAATGATTGGAACTGTAGCCTCCAGGGTTGGATAGCCGGCCGTAAAGTATACCGAAAGCAGATTATCAGGCTTCCGCTCGAAAAGTGTCTTTATTCTATTTTCCATTTAAGTCGAATCGCTCTAAGTATGTGGTCAGGTCTTTGTCGCCGCGGCCGGAAAGGTTAATTACGACCACTTCATTTGCTTTTGCGCCAATGCGGGAAATAGCGGCTAAGGCGTGTGCCGTTTCAAGCGCCGGGATGATGCCTTCGAGTCTGGTCAGTTCGAGTACAGCCTGCAGCGCTTCTTCGTCGGTTATACTTTCGAAAATGGCACGGCCAGTCTGGTGCAAATGCGCATGTAAGGGCCCAACGCCCGGGTAATCCAGTCCGGCAGAGATGGAGTAAGGTTCCGTTACCTGGCCATCTTCGGTTTGTATTAATAAGGTGCGGCTGCCATGTATGATTCCTTCGCGTCCCAGCACCGATGTGGCAGCTGACTCTCCGGAATGTACGCCCAAGCCAGCGGCTTCCACAGCCACCAGTTTTACTTCCGGCGTATCCAAATAATGATAAAAAGCGCCAGCTGCATTGCTTCCGCCGCCCACGCATGCTACCACATAGTCCGGGTTTTCGTTGCCGGTTTTCTCTTTGAGCTGTGCCTTGATCTCTTCAGAAATAATGGCCTGAAAACGCGCAACCATATCCGGGTACGGGTGCGGACCAACCACTGAACCGATGATATAGTAAGTGTCTTCCGGGTTGTTTATCCAGTCGCGAATGGCTTCGTTGGTAGCATCTTTTAATGTTCTACTGCCGCTGGTAGCGGGTACGACAGTAGCGCCTAACATTTTCATTCTGGCTACGTTAGGTGCCTGCCGTTCAATATCAACTTCACCCATGTAAACGATGCACTCCATGTTCATTAAAGCACAAACAGTAGCTGTTGCCACACCATGTTGTCCTGCGCCGGTTTCTGCAATAATGCGTGTTTTGCCCAAGCGCCGTGCCAGCAAAATCTGCCCGACTGTGTTGTTGATTTTGTGTGCGCCGGTATGGTTCAGGTCTTCGCGTTTCAGGTAAATGTTGGTGTTATACTTTTCAGAGAGGCGCTTGGCAAAGTATAAAGGCGTTGGACGGCCCACATAATCTTTCAGCAGTGCCTGCAACTCCTCCTGGAAGCCTGCCTCATATATAATCTCCAGGTAATTCCGGCGAAGTTCTTCTACATTCGGGTACAGCATTTCTGGCACATAAGCCCCACCAAACTTGCCGTAGAACCCATTTTCATCAACTTTATAGTTCATTTTGAATGTCTTTATTTTAAAATTACCCACCCCTGGCCCCTCCAAGGAGGGAAATTTCGATTTAATACCTTACATTATTATTTTTAGAGCATGTTCCCCTCCTTGGAGGGGTTAGCGGTGGGTTAACCTGTCGATTTATTTTCTACTCTGATTAACACCATCAGCTCATTTAATTCTTCCACTTTTTTCATCCCTGGTTCCGATTCAAAGCCGCTGTTAACATCAATGGCAAAAGGCTTTGGTCTGAGCTTTTCAAACTCTTTACTTTGGATATTCTCCAGGTTCAGGCCGCCGCTCAGGAAGTATGGTTTTACAGATAAATTATTTTTCAGAATTTCCCAGTCGAAGACAGTGCCGTTGCCTCCGTAATTATTGCCGCGCGTATCAAACAAAAAATAATTGCAGCTGCGCTCATATAACAAGGTGTTTTCAAATGTAAAGTTATCATCCACCGAAAAAGCTTTAATTACCTCTAAACCAGTGTCCTGTAGTTGCTGGCATTGTCTTGGTGTTTCGCGGCCATGCAGTTGTATCACATCCAGTTTATACTTTTGTGCGGTGGCAAGTATGGTTTCAGTCGTTTCATTCACAAACACACCTACTTTTTTTATACTTGCCGGAAGCTCTGCCAGTAATTCAGGGGTAATATATCCGGCACAGTTGCGTTTCGATCCTTCATAAAAAATAAACCCCATATAATTAGGCAGCAGGGCTGCTACCTGCCGCATGTTTTCGGGGTCGCGCATACCGCATACTTTTATGTTCATGCTACCGGGGCTTTTTGTTCCTGCTTCATTTTGAGCTCTTTCATAAATTCGGCTGCGGCGCGTTCTGGTCTGCTGTGCTGCATAAAGGTCTCCCCGATCAGGAAGCCGTTGTAACCAGCTTCTCTCAGTTCGATTAGTTTTTCAGGCTGGTTCAGGCCGCTTTCCGATACTTTGGTAATGCCAGCCGGAATATGGTTTGCCAACTCAAAAGATAAAGCGATATCGGTGGTAAAAGTTTTGAGGTTGCGGTTGTTTACGCCTACTACCGTTACATCGTCGCAAAGGGTTTGCTGCAATTCTTCCAGGTTGTGTACCTCCAGCAGCACTTCCAGGCCAAACGAGCGGGCAAAGGCGGCCAGTTCTTTTAAGCGTGCAGGCTCCAAAGCTGCCGCAATCAGAAGTATGGCATCAGCACCGATCGACTTTGCTTCCACGATCTGGTATTCATCCACCATAAAATCTTTGCGCAGGATCGGGCAGTAATTATACTTGCGTGCAGTTACGAGGTCTTCGTTTTTTCCGCCAAAGTATGGCCCATCGGTTAATATAGACAAAGCCGAAGCGCCTGCCTGCATGTAGCCGATCGAAGTGCGTTCAACCGAAACATAGGGGTTAATGTCGCCTTTGGAAGGAGATTTGCGCTTGATCTCTGCAATAATCCCGCTCTTGTCGGGGCGTAGCAGGTACCGCTCCAGGGACAGGCAAGCCGTTTCAAAGTATAAACTTTTCTCCAGCAGCTTCACCGGATACAGTTCTTTGCGTTCAGCAACTTCTTTGTATTTACTGGCAATGATCTCGTCGAGTATATTCATGGTTATGTTTTTTCTAAGAATGAATTTTGACTTAAGCCGTCACCAGCTTTTCGTCTGCTATCAGTTTGTTAAATAAGCTGTAAGCCCTGCCGGATTCAAGTATTTCTTTCGCTTCGGCTACTGCGTCTTTCAAACCAATTTCCGTTCTGGCGCAGTGAATGGCTGTACCCGCGTTGGCGGCTACCACGGCATTTTGGGCTGCTGTTCCTTCACCCTTCAATACTTTTATAAAGATTTCCGCTGATTCCTGAATGCCCGATCCGCCCTTGATCTGCTCTTGCTGCAACTGAGGCAATCCCAGCGAACCAGCATCCAACATAGCTTCTCTGTTATTTGAAATTACTTTAAATGGGCTTGTCAGGGAAATTTCGTCGTAACCATCCAGCGTATGCAGAATAGTATACTGCACATCGGGTTGTTGCTGGTACAAATAACCGTACATGCGCGCCAGTTCCAGACTAAAAACGCCAACCAATTGCTTTTTCGGAAAGGCCGGGTTCACCATCGGGCCAAGCATGTTAAAGAATGTCTTTACAGATAAATCTTTTCGGATAGGCCCAACGCTTTTCATGGCCGGATGAAACAGTGGCGCGTGCAGAAAACAAATGTTGTGCTTTTCTATACTTCGCTCCAGCTTGCCTGAATCTGTAGTAAACCGGATCCCCAACGCCTCAAGCACGTTAGACGAACCGCAGGAAGAAGACACCCCGTAATTACCGTGCTTGGCTACTTTAATGCCCGAAGCCGCCACTACAAAAGACGACAAAGTAGAAATGTTAAAAGTGTCTTTGCCGTCTCCGCCCGTTCCGCAGAGGTCCATTGGGTCGTACGCGTCCAGGTCTACGCGCTGGCAAAGGTTAACCAGTGCATTCCGGAAACCCTCAAGTTCATCCACGGTTATACTTCGCATCATAAAAACAGTCAGAAAACTGGAAATCTGGCTCTGGTTATACTTTCCGGCCGTTATCTGCACCAGTACTTCCTCAGCCTGCTCCTTTGTAAGTGTTTTATGTTCGAATAAGTGATTTAATATTTCTTTCATTTTTGTTTTTAGTATCAGGTATCACGACACATGTAGCACGACTTGCAACTTTTTAACTTTCTAACTAATAAGGAGCCAGTTTCGCAGCATCTCCTTCCCATGCTCCGTCAGTACTGATTCCGGGTGAAACTGTACGCCCCGCACATCATAGGTTTTGTGGCGCAGCGCCATGATGTTTCCGGCAGCATCTACGGCTGTTGTTTCCAGGCAATCTGGTAATTGTTGACTTACCAGCCAGGAGTGGTAACGGCCTGTTGCAAACGAGCTTGGCAGGTTCTGAAAGAGTGGTTCATCTTCCTTAACTATACTTACAGGTGAGGCAATACCGTGCCATACTTCATTGCTGTTAAATAACTTGCCACCGTATACCTCGCCTATTGCCTGATGTCCTAAACAAACACCAAACATACTTTTAGTTGAGCCATAGGTTTGAATGATCTGCTTGAGCAAACCGGCTTCATCCGGAATGCCAGGGCCAGGCGAGAGCATGATTTTATCATAAGCATCCACTTCTTCCAGCGTGATTTTATCGTTGCGCCGCACTGTTACTTCTGCCTCAAGTTCCTGTAGCAAATGCACCAAGTTGTAAGTGAACGAATCGTAGTTGTCAATTACCAGAACCTGCATTTTAATTAATCTCCTGTGCTAATTGTAAAGCCTTACGAAGGGCCATTAATTTATTGTCAACTTCCTGCAGTTCGCTTTCCTCATCGGAGGCGGCAACAATGCCAGCGCCAGCCTGGTAAAATAAGTTGTAATCTTTGCTCAGAAACGACCGGATCATAATAGCGCTGTTGAAATTGCCTTCAAAATCCATGAACCCGATGCAGCCGCCGTAAAAAGCTCGGCTTGTGGTTTCATAAGTATCAATCAATTGCATGGCTTTATGTTTTGGCGCGCCCGAAAGTGTACCTGCCGGAAACGTGCTGGCCACCATCTGCAAGGCATCATTTTGATTATTTAACGTTCCGGATACTTTGGAAACGAGGTGAATGACATGTGAATAAAACTGAATTTCGCGAAACGTCTCAACCTGCACGCTGTGGCCATTGCGGCTCAGGTCGTTCCGGGCAAGGTCTACCAGCATCACGTGTTCGGCATTCTCTTTTGGGTCGGCTAACAGTTTATCGGCCAGTGCGGCGTCTGCGGCGTCGTCTCCTGTTCTGCGGAAAGTACCTGCAATCGGGAAAATGCTGGCTTTCCCGTCTTTTATAACCAGTTGTGCCTCCGGCGATGAACCGAAAATCTTAAAGCTGCCATAATCAAAATAGAAAAGATAAGGCGATGGATTAACAGAACGCAAGGCCCGGTACACATTAAACTCATCCCCCCGGAACGCCTGCACAAACCGCCTCGATAATACTAATTGGAAAACATCGCCCCGGAAACAGTGTGCTTTTGCTTTTTTGATGTTCTCCAGAAAAGCCTGGCTGCTGATGTTATAACCTTCCTGGCCTGTTGTTTTGAAAGTATAACTCGGAATGTTGCGACTGTTCAGTAACGCTTCGAGTTGGGCAATGCCGTTTTCGTCCGTTTCATTGTAGCTATGCGCGAAAATAAAGGCCTCGTTCGTGAAATGGTTAATGGCGATGATATAGCGGTAAATAGCATAGTAAATATCCGGGATCTGCTGTCGGTCCAGGCGTTCTGCCAACTCAATATCCTCGAAGTAACGCACCGCATCGTAGTTCATGTACCCGAATAAACCGTTGCTGATGAAGCTGAATTTATTACTGTCGGTCTCGAAACTGCCTGTAAAACGGGAAAGTTGTTCCGGCACGTTTACTTGTTTTGTGATTGGGGTTTGCTTTACAAAACCATCCGGGGAAGTAGCCGTCAGCACTTCATTTTCAGCTTTTATACTTGCCATCGGGCTGCAACAGATATACGAAAAGCTGTTTTCGGAGCCATGATAATCGGAGCTTTCCAGGAGCAGGCTGTTCGGATAGCGGTCGCGCAGCTTCAGGTAAACGCTTACCGGCGTCAGGGTATCTGCAAGTAGCCTTTTATAAGTGGTGGTAATTTTATACTTCATGGTTTAACAAAATCCTGTAAAAACAAAAAAAGCCTGCTGTTCCGATGAACAGCAGGCTTTTAAATTCCTTTGATGGTATATAGGTGTCGGTTTAGTTCTTCCTATCCATAGCACGGCTGTTCACGATACTTTTTGTAACGTGCCACCACCATGCCATATGAAGATTCTGAACCATTGTTTCTGTTTTAAGAGCAGGGCTTTTTTACTCCCCGATTTCACAAATGTAAAAGCTGATACGTTAAGTGCAAACTTTATTTATACTTTATTTTATTTTTTATTTCAATAAGCTGTCAAATCAAGTTTATACTTTATACTACACGCAGCCAGATCAACTATAAAAGCTAACAGATTGACTGGTTTTATGTTTGGATGAAGCTTGGAGTTTGTCTTTAAAAACGCGTTGTCGTACCAATTAAATATCCTTTTTTTCTGAATTAGTAGACTCATAATTGTTTTATGCTTAGTTTTGAAATCACTATTTAAGCATAATGGATTCGCACGATAAAATACTGCTCTACGCTACTTCATACATAACAATCGAATTGAACCTGGAGGATGATTGGTTGTATGTGGAATGGCGTGGCATAGTAGGACATCAGAATGTAGTAGCAGAGTGCGAAAAAATACTGTATTACGTAAAGGAGAATAAGGTTACCAGGATTGTAAATGATAATACGCTGGTAGAAGGTATTTGGTCGGCAGCTGCCAGATGGGTTGGCGAAGTATGGTTTCCGGCCTTACAGGAAGCTGGTTTAAAACAGTTTGCCTGGATCTATTCTCCGAGCATTTTAAGCCGCTTATCTACTGATAAAACAATCAAAAACACCGAAAGACCTGATTTAATTAAGACTTTCGATGATATTGACCTGGCAAAAGACTGGTTGAGAGTATCTTAAATATTAAACAAAGTATAAAAAGGAAGCCTGCCGTTAATTTTACAGCAGGCTTTCTTTTTATACTTTCAATTCTTACAAAGTACCTTTCGTACTGGGTATACTTTGGTCTTGTGGGTTACGGAGCACAGCATTGCGTATAGCGTGCGCAAAAGCTTTAAAAATCGATTCGATCTTATGATGCTCGTTTTGTCCTTCTGATTTAATGTTCAGGTTCGATTTGGAGGTATCGCTGAAAGATTTGAAAAAGTGAAAGAACATTTCGGTAGGCATATCTCCTACTTTCTCCCGCTTAAATTCTGCATCCCACACAATCCACGGCCTCCCGCTAAAATCGATGGCAACCTGTGCCAGCGCTTCGTCCATGGGCAGTAAGAAGCCGTAACGGTAAATGCCTTTCTTATCGCCGAGTGCCTGTAAGAATGCTTCCCCTAGCGCAAGGCCTGTGTCTTCAATGGTATGGTGTTCGTCTATGTGCAGGTCGCCTTTTACCTGAATATCCAGGTCGAGTTTGCCGTGCTTGCCAAGCTGCTCCAGCATATGGTCGAAAAAACCAAGGCCGGTAATGATGTTCATTTTGCCTGTCCCGTCCAGGTTCAGGTTGATCAGAATATCGGTTTCGGAAGTCTGGCGGCGAATGGTGGCCGTACGTTGCGGCAGCTTCAGGAAAGTATAAATTTCATCCCAACTGGTTGTTGTCAACGCCGCTGCTTCCGCAGGCGTTTCACCTATAAAGATGGCTTTTGCACCTAAGTTTTCAGCCAGTTTCACATCGGTCAGTCGGTCACCGATCACATAGCTGTTTGCCAGATCATATTCGCCGGACAAATATTTTGTCATCATACCGATGCCTGGTTTGCGGGTCTCCAGGTTTTCATGCTCAAAACTGCGGTCGATTAGGATATCTGTAAATTCGATACCTTCACTTTGCAGGATCTCCAGCATCTTGTTCTGGTAAGGCCAAAAAGTTTCTTCGGGGTAAGATGCTGTGCCCAGTCCGTCCTGATTGGTTACCATCACTAATTCAAACTCCAGCTCGGCAGCTATTTTAGCCAGGTTGCTGATGCATTTAGGCAGAAAAGAAAACTTCTCGAAAGAATCTACCTGGAAATCGGTTTTAGGTTCTTCCAGGATCGTCCCGTCCCGGTCTATAAATAATACTTTTTTCATGTGTTAGATTGTTAGCTTACCTAAATTCCGAGATTGCTTGTAAAAGTTGTTGGTTTTCTTCCAGCGTGCCCACCGAAATGCGCAGACAGCCTTCGCACCCTTTTATGGTAGAGCGGTTTCGGACAACGATACCTTTGTCTAATAGATAATTATAAAGCCCATCTGCATCTTTTACTTTAATCAAAATGAAGTTGGCATCAGATGGATAAACCTTCTCAACAGTAGCTAGACCTGGCAATGCCAGCATCAGCAATTCGCGTTCCTGAACAATTTCTTCCACCATATCGCACAAGCCTTCGGTATGCTGAAGCGCTTGCAAAGCCAATTTCTGCGTGGCTTCGTTGATGTTATAAGGAGGCTTGATCTTATTTAAAAAGCTAATTATTTCTTCGGAAGCAAAGGCCAGACCAAGGCGTAAGCCTGCCATTCCCCATGCTTTCGAAAAAGTCTGCAGGATCACCAGGTTCGGGAATTCATCAAGCCGTTTTGTCCAGCTGCCGGCATTTGCAAAATCGGCATAAGCTTCATCCAGCACAATTAAACCGTCGAAGTTATCCAGCAGCGTTTCTATACTTTCAGGCTCGATCAGGTTGCCTGTCGGGTTGTTTGGCGAGCAAATAAAAAGGAGCTTGGTGGTAGGTTTTATACTTGCCAGTACTTCTTTCACCGGTATCTGGAAATCAGAAGTTAGCTGCACGGCATCCAGTTGAACATCGTTCAGGTTAGCCGAAACCTCGTACATGCCATACGTGGGCGGTAGGTGCAGCATGCTGTCCTGACCCGGTGTACATACCATCCGGAACAGCAAATCGATTGCTTCATCAGAGCCATTACCTAAAAAGATCTGCTCCGGACGCACGCCTTTAATTTCAGCGATACGGCTTTTTAAGGCCTTTTGCTGCGGGTCCGGGTAGCGGTTATAATTCTCGCCGGCCAGGCTGCCAAGGTTATTTTCGTTTGCATCCAAAAACACTTCTGCAGTGCCTTTAAATTCGTCGCGTGCCGAAGAATAGGCTTTCATCTTCAGCACATTCGGGCGTATAATTTCCTTTAAGTTAAACATCTGAAATCTCTTTTAGCCTGATACTTACTGCATTTTTGTGAGCCTGCAATCCTTCTGCTTCGGCCATTACTTCTATCGTGCGGCCAATCTGCTGCAACCCTTCTCTGGAGATGTATTGGAACGTGATCTTTTTCACAAAACTATCCAATGAAACACCACTATAGGCACGGGCATAGCCGTTTGTTGGCAACGTATGATTGGTACCCGAAGCATAATCGCCGGCAGATTCAGGGCTGTAATTACCCAGGAAAACCGAACCGGCATTTACGATCTTATCCAGTACACTTTCGAAATCGGAAATAGAAAGTATAAGGTGCTCGGGTGCATACTGATTAGAAAAGGCCAGCATAGCATCGGTATCGCGTAACACAATTCCTAAACTGTTGCTTAACGCCTTGGCTGCAAATTCTTTACGGGGCAATACTTCCAGCTGGGCTTTCAGCTCTGTTTCTACCTGGTCGAGTATACTTTTAGAAGTTGTTAAAAGTATAACCTGCGAATCCGGGCCGTGCTCTGCCTGCGACAACAGGTCTGCTGCTACAAAAGCCGGGTTTGCAGTTTCGTCGGCAATCACTAGAACTTCAGACGGGCCGGCAGGCAAATCGATGGCAATACCGGCTTTGCTAACCAATTGCTTGGCAACAGTTACATACTGGTTTCCGGGTCCGAAGATCTTGTAGACCGCCGGAACGCTTTCGGTACCGAATGCAAGTGCCGCAATGGCCTGAGCACCGCCTGCTTTTACAATGCGTGAAATGTTCAGTAACGAAGCCGTGTAAAGTATAGCCGGATGTATAGCGCCGTCTTTGGATGGTGGCGTGCAAAGTATAATATCTTGGCAACCTGCCATACTTGCCGGTATGCCCAGCATCAGGAGCGTAGAAAACAACGGAGCCGTACCACCCGGAATGTAAAGACCAACTCTCTCAATGGCAACACTTTTGCGCCAGCAGGTTACGCCGGGCATGGTTTCGATTTGTTTGATGGGCTCGGCTTGCTGCGCATGGAAAAGCTGTATGTTGCTGTAAGCTTGTAGAATAGCGCTTTTAAGTTCAGGTTCCAGTTGCGCTTCTGCAGCTGCAATTTCTTCTGTTGTTACAAGCAGGTTATCCAGCATAACACCGTTATACTTTATTGCAAGTTCTCGTAAAGCAGCATCGCCCTTTTCTTTTACCAACTGAAATGTTTCCAGGATGCCGGGCTCCAGGTCTTCCAGGTTTTGGGTGGGGCGTTTGGTAAGGGCAGCCCACTCCGATGGGTTCGGGTTAAGTATACGCTGCATCGTTATATGATCATTTTTTCAATCGGAACAACCAGGATGCCTTGTGCACCGGCACCTTTAAGCTTCTCAATGATCTCCCAGAAATCATCTTCATTAACAACAGAGTGTAAGGAGCTCCAGCCCTCCTCTGCTAACGGAAGTATGGACGGCGACTTTGCACCCGGCAGTAAGCGGCTGATCTCGTCGATGCGGTCGTTGGGAGCGTTTAACAGGATATACTTTGCTTTTTGCGCGCGCTGTACGGCATGCACCCGGAACATCAGTTTAGCCAGTATTTCCTTCTTTTCTTCGCTCAGGTTACTATTAGAGATGAGTACCGCTTCTGATTTAAAGATGCGCTCTACTTCGCGTAAGCCGTTACTAATTAAGGTGCTGCCCGAACTTACGATGTCGCAGATCGCATCGGCCAGGCCTATACTTGGCGCAATTTCTACTGAACCGCTGATGGTGTGAATGTGAGCTTCTACGCCCTGCTCCTGTAAATAAGCCTGTAACAAGTTTGGATAGGATGTGGCAATGCTTTTGCCCTGCAGGTCCTGTAGCGAAGTATAGTCGGTGCCTTTTGGCACGGCCAGCGATAAACGGCATTTGGAGAAGCCCAGCCGTTCTACAACCAGTTCCTGCTTGCCTTCTTCTACCAGAACATTTTCGCCTACTATTCCGATATCTGCTACACCATCAGCTACATAGCCCGGTATGTCATCATCGCGTAGAAAAAGGATTTCCAGCGGAAAATTAGTTGATTCTGTTTTAAGTTTTAGGGAGCTGTTAACGAAAGAAATACCACACTCACGGATCAAATTAAGCGAATCGTCACTTAAGCGTCCGGATTTTTGAATTGCTAAACGAAGCATACGGTTTGATAATATAGGATAGAAAAGATAGATACAAAAAGGACCAGCCTATTGTTTTAAACAAAGGCCGAATGGGCAAAACCCACGGGGGCGATATGATCTTATTATTCCTCTTACGAGGAATGATGGATGTGATGAAAATGTACAGCAGCAACTGCGGCAACTGGCGTGGCCGGCAAAAGAAGAGCGCTATGTACGAGAGAGGTGTTCATTAACTTCCTGCAAAGGAAAGTGATTTCTTCAGATAAAAAAACTTTTTAGCTATTTCCTTAACACAATGGCTGTATTTAATTACGCCAAGTGTTTCAAAAGGCTATTGCTCAGGCTGATATTAGCTTAAAAAGTTTTTTAAGTATAATTTTACAAAAAAACATAGCGTTTACTATTAAATGGCATCATTTTTAAAGGCCATTAGTTTCAGAAAACTGATTTGAACAAAAGTATATACCCGGTTACTATGAAAAAGTTTTGCCTTTGCTTCTTTATTTTACTCTGTTTTACCCCATTCGGGCAAAGCATAGCACAGGTGCAGCTTCCGCAGGCCAGCCCAGCCGCTTACCTGAAACAAACCATCGGCCTTACGGATATTATAGTACGCTACCATGCCCCCAGCGTAAAAAAACGAAAGATTTTTGGCGGACTTGTACCTTATGGCAAAATCTGGAGAGCCGGCGCAAACGAAGCAACCCTGATCAGTTTTACCGATGATCTTTTCTTTAACCAGGAACGTGTACCGGCCGGAACCTACTCGCTTTTTGTTATTCCGGATAATGATTCTACCTGGAACATCGTCCTGAACAAAGACACCACGCTCTGGGGTCTGGAAGGCTATAACGAACTGGATGATGTGGCTTATTTCACGGTGAAGCCGCAACAGCATACTTTTACAGAAACTATGCAATTCAATTTTTCTGAGATCAATACCAATACTGGCAACCTGAACCTGATATGGGAAAGCACCAAAGTATCCGTACCAATTGAGACCGAAATTGAAAAGAAAGCCTTGGCCAACATCAAGCAGGCCATCGCAAAAGCAAAGCCAGATGATTGGTATACTTTGGCGCAATGCGCTGAATACATGCTGCCCCGCAAGCAACACCACCAGGAAGCCCTGGAGTGGATCAACAAATCGATTGCGATAAAAGAGACATTTTTGAATAACTGGATTAAAGCCCGGTTATATGCCCAGAACAACGAATTCCAGATGGCGGCAACCTTAACAGCAAAGGCCATTGCTTTGGGTAGCACCGATCCGGAAGAGTATAAAACCTACGCACCGGATATAGAATCTGCTTACAACGACTGGAAGAAGCACAAAATGAATTAAGCTTTTTGAAAGTATAAACAGAAACGGCAACCTCTTATGGTTGCCCGTTTCTGTTTATACTTTATACTTAGAACCGCGCTATAAAACGGACATTAAGCCTGCGCCCGGTCAGGTAGTTGGGTACAGCGTAAGTTACCCCGTTAAAATCTTCGACATACGAGTATGATACCCTGTTCTGCGCATCGATCAGGTTCAGGACTTCCAGCCCGATCCAAAGGCTTTTAAGCGAAGCTTTGTTTTTCGATTCCAGGTCGCCTTCAATTACCAGCAACTTCGAAAAGCCAATATCCACACGCTTATACGATTTGCCATCAAAGGCATTGCGATACTCCGGATTGCGTGGCGGCCCAAACGGCAAACCGCTCCCATACACCAAATTCAGGTTCATGCGGATCGTAGGGTTGTTAGGCAAATGGTCTTCAAAGAAAACACCGATGTTCAGTAACTGGTCCGATGGCCTGCGAATATAGCCTTGCTCCTTCTTGCCTACCAGCTGTTGCCCTGAAGTATAAATTGATACAGAATCTCCCTGTACATTTTCTTTTGTTGTCAGGATTCCCAGGCTAAGCCACGATTCTGTACCCGGAATAAACTCACCGTTCACGCGCAGATCGAGGCCGGCAGCATAGGCTTTGGCATTGTTAAGGGCATTATAACGCAGGCGCACATTATCAATGTCGTAAGGAATAACATTGGTGAGGTGCTTGTAATATACTTCGGATGTCAGTTTAAAAGGGCGCGACCAGGCTGTGAACAAATAATCCGAACCTACGATAGCGTGCAGCGAGCGTTGGGCTTTCAATTCTTTGTTAAGTTCGCCTTGCTGGTTTCGGAGTTCGCGGTAAAATGGTGGCTGATAGTATAAACCGATGGCCGCTTTAAAGGAAAGATCCGGGTTCCGGCGCGTGATAAAGGAATACTGAACGCGAGGCGTAAAAGTAAATTCCCGGTTAAAATCCCAGTAACTCATCCGTACGCCATAAGTCAGGGTTTTAAGCGAATCGAGCTGGTAGGTATGCTGCACATATCCGTTAAAACGCACCGAATTCAGGTTGAGGCTGGAGTTCAGAAAGTAAGCAGGCGTTACAAAATCAGCCGAATCCGTGAAGCCATACTCTGCCAGTTGGTCTTCTATACTTTCCGAACTCGTTTTAAGGCCAAACTGCAACTGGCTGCGCGCACTTAACTGCAGGCTGTTCCGGTTTTCAAGCGTCAGAATTCTTGCCAGCAAGGTGTTGCGGGCATTGTCATACTGGCTTCCGATGCCTCTTATTTGCTGGCACTCTGCTGAGGTGGTTAAGCCATTTTCGAGTTCGCACAACCTGTACCCTGCTTCCAGATCACGGAATTCGCGCTCCCTGGATTGTACCACTGATAAGATGAGTTCAGATACAAAGTTGCGGGTAAACTGATGCGAAAGATTTAACCCGCTTTGTACTGTTTTATACTCCATCAGTTCCCTCCCATCAAACCCAACAAAAAGGCGAAGCGGTGTTTGCTGCGTGCCAAAAGTGGTAGTTTGGGAAGTAGGTTCTACCAGGTAATTGTTCTGTGCGTAATTGGCTAAGATTCCTAAGGTTGTACGGCCACGTTGCAGCGTATCTTTGGACAGATCAATACTTACAAAAGCCTGCGCATCCGAGAATATGGGTTGATAGTCGCCGTCCTGGGGCAAACCCTGCAATAGGTATTGCCCGTTTTTGTGCCGAACACCAAGCAGATACGAAATGCGTTTGTTTTTTGAGGCCGACTCCAGATTCAAGGCGCCGCCTGTTAAACTGCCTGTTACAGAAGCTGCAAATGTTTTGGGTTGTTTATACTTGATATCCAGCACCGACGAGAGCTTATCGCCATACTTTGGTTGCCAGCCCCCAGACGAGAATTCGATGTTACTGACCAGGTCGGGGTTTACAAAGCTAAGGCCTTCCTGCTGTGCTGCCGTGATCAGAAAAGGACGGTATACTTCGATGCCGTTTACATACACTAGGTTTTCGTCATAATTGCCGCCGCGCACCGAGTAGGTAGAAGATAACTCATTGTTGCTGCTGACGCCAGGAAGTGTAACCAGGATCTTGTTAAAATCGCCGAAGGCAGAAGGCAGGCTTTTGGTCTGGCGCGGATCGAGTTTGGTAACGCTAACCTGGTCGCGCGACGAGAGGTCTTTGCGGCCTTCCACGTCTACTGTTCCGAGCTGGCGCGGGTCCGGCTCCAGTATAAAATCGATCGGTTGGTTCTGAGTTATACTTTCAAGTAAACGCTCCTGGTCTTTGTAGCCGAGGTAACGCACCTGCAGCACCACAGTTCTGGTAGTTGGAACCGTTAATTTATACTTGCCGGAAGCATCAGTTTGGGTGGCGGTTGTAGTTCCTTTTATGCCGACAGTGGCAAGTTCGAGCGGCTCGCGTACCGGGGTTAGTACGGTGCCAGAAATAGTAAGCTGCTGGGCTGAAATACCGAAGGGCAAAAGTATAAACAACCACACCGACAGGTATTTCAGCATCAGCAAGTATAAATTAGTTTGATAGCTTCTTGAGATCGGCAATAGTTCGGATCGGGTCTTCGGAAGAGAACACAAAGTTACCAGCCACCAGCACATCGGCTCCGCTGTTCAGTAACAAAGGTGCATTCTGCTTGTTCACACCACCGTCAATTTCAATTAACGTATCAACATTTCTCGAAATAATCAGGTTCTTTAATGCTTCTATCTTACGGTAGGTATTTTCGATGAATTTCTGTCCGCCGAAACCCGGGTTAACCGACATCAGGCAAACCACATCCACATCGGTGATAATATCCTCTAACAGATTGATGGAAGTATGCGGATTGAGGGCCACGCCCGCTTTGGCACCAGTCGCTTTAATTTGCTGCAAGGTGCGGTGCAGGTGGTGGCAGGCCTCCAGGTGCACCGTAATCACATCAGCACCAGCTGCCCGGAAACGCTCGATGTACAACTCCGGCTCCACGATCATCAAATGCACATCCATCGGTTTCTGGGCGTGCTTCTTGATCGCTTCCATTACCGGAAAACCAAACGAAATATTCGGCACAAAACGGCCATCCATGATATCGATGTGCAGCCAGTCGGCTTCGCTGCGGTTAAGCATCTCTACTTCAGATTGCAGGTTAGCAAAATCAGAAGCAAGTACAGAAGGTGCAATTAGTGGTCTCATGGCTGTAAAGGTAAACTTTTATCTCTTAAAAGTATGAACTGAAGCTGCGTAAAAGTTATCTGTATACTAATGAGATTGACAGGATTCTATTAAAGAATTATTTTTTAAAACCTTCGCCCTCGCGCGCGGGACGCGAGCGAGGGCAGTTTAAAATAAAATCTGTTTTGGCCATTCAAAATCATTAAAGTATACTTTACTACGCGCAAAAAGCAGCTGCTCTTTCCTGATCCATCCAATTTCCAAATTTCTTCATCTCCAATTCTTCAAATTATTTTTCATTAACTTGAGGCAAATTTTTAAGACTAACGCTAAACTAAATCATGATCAGTAAACGCATAGTAGCTTTTTTTGCAGCTGCCTGCCTGAGCCTGGGATTGACAACTGCCGGCCCCGACGAAGGGATGTGGTTGCCTTTGCTCCTGAAGCAGCTAAACGAATCGGATATGCAGAAAAGGGGCTTCAAGCTCACTGCAGACGATATTTATAGTATAAACCAATCAAGCCTGAAAGATGCCATCGTACAGTTTGGTGGTGGCTGCACCGGCGAGATCATTTCTTCGGAAGGACTTTTACTTACGAACCACCACTGTGGATACGGCCAGATACAATCGCACAGCTCCGTAGAAAAAGATTACCTGACCAACGGCTTCTGGGCCATGAACCGCTCCGAAGAACTGCCAAACCCGGGCCTGACTGCTACCTTTATCGTGCGCATGGAAGACGTGACCAAGCAGATTCTGGAAGGCACAGGCAATGCAAAAACTGAAGCAGAACGCGAAGCCATCGTGCAACGCAATATTGCCAAAGTAAGCGAGCAGGCAACAGCGGGCACACACTATAATACGGTTATCCGCCCGTTCTTCTTTGGCAAGGAGTATTATATGTATGTAACCGAAACATTCAAGGATATTCGCATGGTAGGTGCGCCGCCGTCCTCTATCGGTAAATTTGGTGGGGATACAGATAACTGGATGTGGCCACGCCATACCGGCGACTTTGCGCTTTTCCGTATTTACGCCGGAGCTAACAACGAACCCACCGATTACTCGCCTAATAATAAACCCTACAAGCCAAAGCACCATTTGCCCATCTCATTAAGTGGCATCAAGGAAAATGACTTTACGCTGGTATTTGGTTTCCCGGGACGCACCAACGAGTACCTTACCTCCCATGCTGTAAAAGAGCTGTACGAAGTATCGAACCCGGCCAAAATTAACATCCGCGAAACCAAGCTCAACATCCTAGACAAGGACATGAAAGCTTCTGACGCCGTTCGTATTCAGTATGCGGCCAAGTATGCGAGTATCGCCAACTACTGGAAAAAGTGGATCGGTGAGAACCGTGGCATACGCAAGGCCAACGCCATCGAGAAAAAGCAGCAACTCGAAAAGCAGTTTGCCCAGTGGGTAGCCGCCGATCCGGCACGCCAGCAAAAGTATGGCAACCTGTTAGCTGATTTCGAGAAGAACTACAAGGCGCTGGAAGGTATCACCATCTCCAGGGATTATATTACCGAAGCAGCCTACGGTGTGGAACTGATTAACTACGCCAACAACTTTGTGCGCCTCCAGGAAATGGTAGACAGCAAAGCGCCGCAGCAAGAAATAAACGCGTTGTTAGACCGAACTGAAAAAGGCGCTGCCGGCTTCTTTAAGAACTACAATGCCCCTTCCGATAAAAAAGTGTTTGCTGCCCTGCTGGACCTGTACTACAAGAACATCGACGCTAAAATGCACCCGGAAGCGTTTAAAACCTTCGCGCAGAAGTATAAAGGCGATTTTGCCAAGTATGCGGACGACGTGTACAGCAAATCTGCTTTAACTTCAGAGGCCGGTGTTAAAAAACTGATAGCTGATGTGAGAGCCGGTAAAACTGCATCGCTGAAAGCTGACCCTGCCATTCAACTGGCTGCCAGCATTGGTGCTTACTATAGAACCAACGTGCTGCCAACTTATACTTCGGTTAACGATAACCTGAGTTTGCTGTACAGAAACTACGTAGCCGGCCTTCGCGAAATGCAGACCGATAAGAAGTTTTACCCGGATGCTAACTCTACGTTGCGTGTAGCTTACGGCAAAGTAGAACCATACGAGCCGCTGGACGGCGTGAAGTATAACTACTACACTACCCTGGAAGGCATCATCGAAAAAGCTGAAACTGGTGCTGCCGAAGATTACGCCATCCCTGCCAAGCTGAAGGAACTGTACGAGAAAAAGGATTACGGTATTTACGGTGTAAATGGCGAAATGCCGGTTGCTTTTATAGCATCCAACCATACCACAGGTGGTAACTCTGGTTCTCCGGTTATCAATGCCAACGGCCAGCTGATTGGCACCAACTTCGACCGCAACTGGGAAGGCACCATGAGCGACATCGTGTACAACCCGGAGCAGGTACGTAATATTTCTATTGATGCGCGTTACATGCTATTTATTGTTGATAAATTTGCCGGTGCCGGGCACCTCGTTAAAGAGATGACTCTGGTAACAGATAATACTTCCGGCTTAGCTCAGGTAGATGCTCGTTCGAAAGAAGAAGCCAAGCCTGCTAAAAAGGAAACCCGCAAAGAGCGCAAAAAGCGTGAGAAAAAAGAGAAAGCCGAACTAGTTAACTAAGCTGGTTTTTATACTTTAAAAACACCCCGTCTATGGTCTAGTCGGGGTGTTTTTGTTTTAGACGATTATATCCGAATATAACCGGGTATATACGGATATAATCGGTTAAGCTATTTCTTTGTTTTTAACTTTAATATTATTTTAAGTAAACTAATTATTTAAAAG
The DNA here is from genome assembly GCF_003284895.1 of Pontibacter arcticus. Taxonomy (GTDB): domain Bacteria; phylum Bacteroidota; class Bacteroidia; order Cytophagales; family Hymenobacteraceae; genus Pontibacter; species Pontibacter arcticus. Next base: position 649,913 of record NZ_QMDV01000002.1, on the reverse strand, counting down.
TTACTATCTTTCTATTCCTGCAAATTACAGCTTAGTTGCTATAGTGAGAGAATTGGTGCGGGAGAACGGATTTAGTACCTGTTTTTTGGGATGATGCTTTATACTTTACATGGCGTGACTATTTTAGAAACACGTTTCATGCTTATTAAGAAATGGCTATATTAGATAACTGAAATACAAAAACAGATGAAAATAGCCTTTAATCCATTCTGGAAGATGTTAATAGCATTTCAAAAAGTTATAGACGACTTCGGACATAGCGCCAATAACCGTATGTTTACGCTTTTCCAGTAGTTATGCCCAATGCTAAAAATGAAATGAAAACTATAACCGTATTTACAATACTACCATTCTTACTTTTTAGCTTGGTTGCAACTGGACAGACTTATAAGCTAACAGAATTTGTAGAAACAAATCTCCCAGAAGTATCAAGCCCTAATTGGTATAATCTTAATCATTCAAAACATGAATTTGAGGTAAAAAATGTAAATGGAAGTCCTCAAATATTTCGAGCAAAGGATACACCAAAATATGAGTTATCAATTAAAGGCGGAACACTTATAGGTACTGATAATGGAGAATGGGGCGGAGAATTAATTTATAGACCAAATAACACCCCAGAGAAGGTAACGAAAATAAAAGAAGGAAACATTAATTCAATTTTTCACTTCAACAATAAAATATACTTTATCGAAGGACTTGCGCATGGAGTAATCAGTGAGGGAGCTTTATTTGAGCTTGAGTTTTCAAACAAAAAGTTCAAATATAGGAAAGTGCTTGAGTTTGAAGATGCGCCAGAAGCAGTAGCATTTGATAAGGACATAATTCTTATTGCTGCTCACAGTAATTTCTACATAATCCAAGACTTAAAGAAAGAATTAGTACTCAAAGATACTTTCTGGAATAGCTTATACCCAAACTCAATAGCTGTTTTGGACGACAAAAATGTTTATTTAGGAATAAGAGGTGGTATTGTTAAATTAGACTTAGTAACAAGAACACTAAAATTCTTTAAGTATAACCAATAAAAACACAGGGCATAACAATATGTAAAAAGCATGCTTCGGCCGACGGCCTCACACGTTTTTTACACGAGGCCGTTGTGTGCAATAGCAAAAATAAAATACCTCAATGAAGATTAAACTTACCCTAATCATTTTTCTTGCTGCTTTGAATGGTTGCAGTTCTGCTCAACAAAAGCAAGCTCCTGATTTTTGCTTCCAAGACTATGCATCGCCCGAGGCGTTAGAAGCTAAAAGGGATTCATCCTTAGCCTTTGTGAACCTGGTACTCAACAACGAGTTTGAAGCAGCGGAGAAACTATACCCAGCCATATTCAAAATAGACGTGGCTCCTGGAATGTCAGAAGGACCTGGATATGAACCGTACCTTGCTGAAGTAGGAGAGTTTGTCTATGACTATACTAACACTTATGATATTGTTCCATTAGCAGTCTTTCTTGAGAATAGGTACAACTCCCACAACAATGTGTATGATATGCTCCTTCGGGGAAGCCTGAGAGCCGATTCTGCAAATGTGGCAGCGATGTTCCTATTGGCAAAGCTTCGCTATGAGAACAACATCACGGACGATGCCTATTTTCTGGTGCAGCACATGATGAAGTTGGAGCCAGAGAATAAGAAGGTAAGGGAACTGCATGCTTGGTTTCAGGACAATCATGAGCCGTTGGGTATGAACCTGCCAAGCTTTGATAGATTTGTCAGGGAAAAAGTCTACTATCGGGAACTGGACTAAGAACAACAACACACAACAAAGTATAGCTGTTATGCTTCGGCTACGCCTTACCATCTGCTATACCAGTACGTTGGCAGGTATAAGAACTATTAGAAATGATTCAGCTAAATGACCCAGAGTGGAAAGAGCTTGAAGGTGGATACAGAACGCCTTACAACGCTTCTATTGCCCTAAGAAGACTGGAAGAGACGAATAGCTCTGAAGAAGTAGATGATATACTTGCAGAGCTATGGGACGAATTGCATCATCAGGGAAATGTTGGTTTAGCTTCTTATTTTGCTGTTCCTCATTTAATCAGAATAGCTAAAGACAAAGGTATGATTAGTGCGAATATGTTGGGTTTAATAGCGGTCATTGAAGTTCAAAGGCACAAGAAGAATCCACAAATACCTAAAGAATATGTGGAGTCATACTTAGATTCCTTAAATGAAATACCTGAACTCGTAGATTCAGCAAAGAAAAGAGAATGGGACTTGGAATTTACAATAGCAGCCTTGTCAGCGTTAGCAGCATCAAAAAGACAAATAAAAATAGCTCAAGCTGTGCTGAACTTTGACGATGAAGATGTGCTGGATGAATTTCTGGAAACGTATTAAAAATTAAATCTGCCAACACAGCACAGGCATCATGTTCGGCTAATGCCTCACCCGTTGCCTGTCCGAGACCGTTGTAGTAAGTAATATTTATGGAATTCAAACCTCCAATAAGCGACCGCGCGACAGACGAATTAATCAGGATTGCCAACTTTCCGGATAAGTGGAACCCATTGGCCGTTGAACAGGCAAAGAAGGAATTGTTGATTAGGAATGTTCCAGTTAATTATGTGAATAATAAGGGAGCAGTGCTAAACCGCTATGACAAAAAGAAAAAGGTAATAGCTGCCAAGAGAAGAGCAAAAGAAGCCTTTGAGTGGCATGACTTCATCTTCGACTTTCACCATGTGCTGCTTGAAATGCTCTGTGACTGGGATATGAAGAAAGACGGATACATAACAAAACATCGACAAAGGAAATATACACTCACCATCATCTCAATACTAATTCTGATAGTTTACATCTCTTCGAACTTTATAAAATAACAACTGAGAACACTGTATAAACCTTACCTCGGCCGACGGCTTCGTTTCTACTAGACGTTAGATGTAATAATGAATGAACCGAGAACACCATCTATCCAAAAATATTAAAATGAAATATTACCTATTAACAATTATCCTAATTTCTATACTGACAAATGCTTTTTCTCAAGGTAATAGCATTGATTCAGTTATTAAGGTCACAAAAATAAAATATCCCGAAACTGGAATAGTTGTAGGAGTCTTTAAAAATGGTAAAAATTCATATTATGAATCAGGTAACCGCTATAAAAACGGTAAAGCCAAATTGGATAGTTTAACTATTTTCGAGATAGGTTCTGCCACTAAAACGTTTACAGGACTCCTATTAGCAAAAGAAATTGCTAAAGGGCACTTCTCAAAAGACGATTTCTTAGATCTATACCTTCCAGATTCTGTATTACTTGCTTGCAATCTTCAGAAAAGAATTAAACTTACCGATTTGGTTTCTCACCAGTCAGGTCTTCCTAATCTAAGCAGTGATAAATACTTGGCTGAGTTACTTACAAGGGATTCAAAAAATCCCTATCGGTTTGTTACTGAAAAGTATCTCTATTCTATTCTAAAACATACAGATACTTTAGCGAGCTACCGTACTTATCAATATAATAACTACGCTTTTAGCCTGATGGGCCTCATAATAGAAAAAAGAAACCACCGGGATTACGAACTTTTGGTTGAGGATGAAATTTTGAAACCATTCAACATGTCATACACAACTTTTCAAATTGCCTCTAATAAACAAAATAGAGCAGGATTATATGACCAGAGAGGCAAGGTACAAGATGATATAATTTTAAATCATGTAAATCCTGCAGGGGGATTAAGATCAAATGCTGTGGACTTATTAAAGTATTTGAAAGCGCACCTTCAAGCCTCAGAGATACGTGAAGCGGTTGAACTCACCCAACTTACGTACTACCATGATTTGAATAAAAGAATTGGTTTGGGTTGGGAAATTACTGAAGAATACTTTCAAAAGGATGGCGACACATTTGGAAACTCAACACTAATCAGATATTCTCCAAAACATGATATTGCTATAGTTGTACTGTCGAATCATCAAAATGGCCAATTGGTTCGTGACATAATGGATAGAGTTTATGACAACCTTATAAAATAACGTACTACGCCCAACAACACCTAATCGCCATTCTTCGGCCGACGTCCTAGCCCGTTGTTTAGCCTAATTGTTAACACACTTTTAAAAATAAAAAAATTCTGCATTTGCTGTTATTGACATTCGTATTTAGCTGTAGTAACAAACCAGCTGAAACTGCAATGGCAGAAGAAAATATTCAGGTAACCAGCGAAATTGAAAATCCAGCCGATGTTAAGGAAGAAGCGGCTGATCAGTACTCTGTTGATAAGGCGATAAAAGCAGATTTTGATTAGGCTAAAAGGCAAGTTCAGACGCGCTGACACCAGAAACTCTCAATTCACGGAAGAGAAACGGTATAATTGAAGTCTTGAAAAACGGAAAGTGGAAACCTCTAACAGCTTTCAAAGACAAATTGAACAGCCCCGAATCCGATGATGATGAAATAAGGAAATACAAGTTTGCTGGGCAAATTAAGTCAATCAATAAATTTATTGTAGAGGGCTACTTCTGAGAGCATTATGAATGCTCTCTGTTTGACAAAGCAACAGGCAGAATAGATACTACTTGGACTAGGCCTTATATCTCCCGCGACAAAAAAATGTCAGTCAGTCTTTCAATGCCATACGGACTGGAAGGGACTCCCCTCGGGATTCAGATATTTAGAATAGAGGAAAATGGACAGAACCTATCCAAGTTCATTGAGATAAATCAGCAGGAATGACCACCTAATGATTTCTACTGGGAATCGCCAAGTTCAATAATAATCCAGATTATTCCTGTAGACAGAGTGCTGGAAATAAACGGTATTCCCAAGCAAGAATATTATAGCTACTTAAAACTAGAAATATAGAAAAACTTTGACTAACTGACTTGTGTAAATTGCAGTCTCGGCCGATAACCTCTCCCAGTACGTTAGCGCGAGGTGTAAGACAACAACAGCCGTGCACAACAGACACGACATAATTGACGATAGAATGAATATTGACGCTATAAATAAATATTTGCATAGCTGTTTCCTCTTGATACTTCCAATTATGATATGGAATATTGCCTTCACAAACAAATTGCCCAAAGACTATCAACCCGATATATTTTGGAAAGACATTCCTGCTTTGTTAGCATATGCTGAAAATATTTCAAGGACATTGGTTTTCGTGTTTACTTTACTGATGCCTTTAAGCTTTTCAACATCGACGCAGAAACGGGGACTTATTTTATATGTGTGCGGGACAATATTATACTTTAGCTCTTGGCTTGTCTTGATTTACTTTCCTGACAGCAGATGGAGTAGTAACATCTTTGGTTTTATGGCACCTGCATACACCCCATTGTTATGGTTAACAGGAATCGGACTGATCGGAAATTCATTTTATTTAAATCTGCCCTATAGACGCTGGTTTTATATTTCGATAGTTGTCATATTTCTGATATTTCATAATTTCCATACAATGACAATATATTTGAGGACACATTAATTGTCTATGCGTCAAATAAACGTAAGAAGAACATCAGCAGCTACAAGCAAAAATAAATATCTTCTTATTTTGAATTTTAAGGAAATATTATGGCAGAATTTTGGGAATTAAGCTTTAGAGATAAAAACACTATGTGGGGCTTTGAGCCTGCAGATGCTGCTATTGCAACCCTAAGCTTATTTAGAGAAAAAGGGCTTAACAAGATTTTAATACCTGGGTTTGGTTATGGCAGAAATGCAAAGGTATTTACCGATGCTGGATTCAACGTAACCGGAATCGAGATTTCAGAAACCGCCATTGCCCTGGCCCAAAAGCATTATGGTAAGAATGTAAAAGTGTACCACGGTTCTGTTAGTGCGATGCCATTTGACCAGGAATTTTACGATGGGATTTTTTGCTATGCTTTAATCCATCTGTTAGATAAAAAAGAGCGGGTTAAGCTCATTACCGATTGTTACAATCAACTGCAGCCTGATGGGTACATGGTTTTTGTGACAATATCAAAAAATGATGCTACTTATGGGAATGGGGTAGAATTAAGCAAGGACAGATTTGAAACCAGGCATGGTGTTCAGTTATTCTTATATAATTCAGATTCTATAAAAGAAGAATTTGGCAAGTATGGCATAATTGATTTAAAAGAGATAGAGGAACCTGCCAAGAATATGGGGGACAGACCCTCACAAAAATTCTGGCTAATAACTTGCAGAAAACAAGAAAAATAAAATGTTAGCCAGCAAAAAACCAAGCAACAATAACTATATAATCATCCGTACGACCAATTCATGACCTATAACCAACCCGAACTCCGGACAGTGGATGTAACGCGGTATGTCACGCCGCTGCGCGAAGGCGGTTCGCTGCCTGCCATCGTGGAAGCTGACGATACGTTTATGTATGTGCTCAAATTCAGGGGAGCCGGCCAGGGCGTAAAGGCTTTGATCGCTGAACTGATCGGGGGCGAAGTGGCGCGCTTGCTGGGCTTTAAAGTACCGGAAATTGTGTTCATGACGCTGGATGAAGCCTTTGGCCGCACCGAACCCGACGAAGAAATTCAGGACCTATTGCGCGCCAGCGAAGGCTTAAATTTAGCATTGCACTACCTTTCCGGTGCCATTACCTTTGATGCGCTGGTTACCAAAGTAGACAGCGAACTGGCTTCGCGCATTGTATGGCTCGATTGCTTTCTGAATAACGTAGACCGCACCGCCCGCAATACCAACATGCTGATGTGGCACAAAGAACTCTGGCTGATCGACCACGGCGCGGCTTTATACTTTCATCACTCCTGGCACAACTGGGTAGAGCAGGCGAAAAAACCTTTTGCGCAGGTAAAAGACCATGTGCTGCTGCCCCGCGCCGAAGCCCTCTCCGAAACAGACGAAGCCTTTAAAGCCATACTTTCGCCGGAGAAACTGAAAGCCATTGTGGCCCTTATTCCGGACCATTGGTTATTGGTGGATGCCCCTTTCGAAACCCCTGAAGAGCATCGCCAGGCTTACCTCGATTTTCTGACAACCCGACTCTCCCATTCCGAAGTTTTTGTAAATGCCGCCCAAGATGCAAGAAAAGCACTTATTTGAGTATGCCGTTATCCGGGTGGTACCCCGGGTAGAGCGCGAAGAGTTTATGAACGTGGGCGTTATATTGTACTGTGCAGGCAAAGGCTTTCTGCAAACCAGATGCACCCTGAACGAAGCCCGCGTACAGGCATTTTCTCCGGAACTGGATATGGACGAGCTGCAGGAACGACTACAGGCTTTCGACCGTATCTGCAAAGGCCGTTCGGAAGGTGGCACCATTGGGCAGTTGCCAATTGCCTCGCGTTTCAGGTGGTTAACGGCTACCCGCAGTACCATCGTGCAAACTTCACCGGTTCACCCCGGCCTCTGCGAAGATCCCGAAGAAAAGATCAACCAGTTATTTCAGCAGTTAGTACTATAAGCCTATACTTTTAAATCGTAAAAAGTACATCCTGCCGTTGCTGTGTGTTTTCACCGACAACTATACTTTAACCTTTAATTGCTTGCTGATGATAACATATAACAGGGGCAGCTAAAACAATAGCATTATATAACGCTATACAGCTTCCAACTATACTTTTAAATCGTAACCATTACTTTCAGCTTAACTTTATACTTTACCCGCATACACCACACTATGAAAAAACAGTTACTTTCTGCCTTCCTTTGCTTGTTTATACTTGCCGGCTGCGATAATTCCCGGAAACTAGAGAACGGCGCGCAACCCGAAGAATCCGAAAACCCGATTACACTTCCTGATTCAGCTGCAAGCCAGCCTGCGGATAGTATGGCCGCCCGCGAAGCAGAAATTCAGAAGTTGCAAGGCTATCTGCGCAACAACCTCCTAAAAGAAGATCTGAAAGACATGACCTCCGAGCAACGCAAATTCCAGTACGCCACCACCGACCTGAACGACGATGGAAGTATGGAATACCTGATCGGTTTCCAGAGTTCATACTTCTGCGGTTCTGGGGGCTGCACGTATCTTTTAATTGATAACAGTGGCAAAGTGCTGGGCGATTTTTCGGTTTCGGGCGGCCCTTTTATTATTGCGGATACCAAAACGAATGGGTATCTCGATCTGCTGGTATCGCATAATGGCAAAATGCACAAGCTCCAGTATTCCGGCACTATGTACCCGGGCAATCCTTCTACTGCGCCTTTTTTTCCGGGCAAGCCAGCTACCGGGTTAACGCATTTGTTTCCGGAAAACGCTACCCCTGAAGTCCATAATTTCTAAAATTTAAGCTGCCGGTTGGCCTTCACATGCAGTTTCTTACACAGAAATTAACCTGACACAACCTGTGTATCTACATTATTTTTCCTGAAAAGAGATTCTGTATCCTAAAATAAAACTACCTTTGCTCCCGAATGAACATTCAATTAAGACAGGTTGTGGGATGGAAAACTTAGCAGAAAAGAAAAAAGCGATACTTGAAAGTACCCTTGCGCTGGTTAAAGTAAATGGTTTTCATGGCACGCCCATGAGTATGGTAGCCAAAAAAGCAGGCGTTGCAGCGGGCACCATTTACCATTATTTCGAAAGCAAGGATAGTCTGATTTTCGAGCTCTACTCCTACCTGAAGCAGCAGGCTATACAGGTGGTAAGAGAAAGCCAGAAGCCGGATGCTACCTATCAGGAACGGTTTTTTGCGCTGTGGTTTGCCTTTTATACGTACTACACCAGCAACCCCAGCGTACTTTGTTTTTTTGAGCAGTTTGTGAATTCTCCTTACGCCGAAAAAGCAAAGTCAATTCCTTCGGAGCTGGATGAACTGCTGCATGCTTTTTTTGAGGAAGGTATTAACTCAGGGCAGCTGCGTCCGGTTGCCCCCCAGATCTTAAGCATGCTGGCGCATGGCAATGCTATTTCACTGGCCAAAGTATACGGCATCGGAAAATTAAACCTGGCCACTGCCGACCTGGAACTGGTAGTACAGATTCTCTGGGACGGGATGTCGCAGAAAACCAGCGAGATTAATTCATAACAAAGTATAGGTTTTACTGTTTGCCTGTATTGATGTTTAAACAATATTAAAAAGTATGAATGGCAAAACCCCTAACCGGATTTGACGTTCCTTAACCATTGTACTTCAAATAGTTATACTACATTATATCAACTTTATACTATCCTTTTCCATTTCATGAATTTTATACGACACATAAGATTGCTGCTGCTCGTCGGGTTACTATACCCCGCTTTATTGCATGCGCAGGTAAAAGACAGCACAGCCCCGCAAAACCTCACGCTGGAACAATGCATTCAGTTTGCGCTGGAAAACCAGCCCGCTGTACAACAGGCGCGCTTAAACGAAGAGATCGGGGAACGCGAGATCAAAGCAAATTTATCGGGGTGGCTACCGCAGATCGCAGCCAATTACGCTTTTTCGCACAACATCAGGCGCCAGCAAAGTGTATTCGGCGATCAGGTCATCACGATCGGGCAAAAGTATAACTCCAACATTAATTTACAGGCTAACCAGACGCTTTACAGCAACGACCTGCTCCTTGCCTCGCGTGCTTCCAGGTTTACCAGAACAGCCCTTGACCTGAACACGCAGGCCACCCAGATCAATACGGTGGTAGAAGTAAGCAAAGCATTTTTCAATATTCTGTTAAGCCAGGAGCAGCTTCGTATCCTGAACGAGAACATTTCACGCCAGGAAAAGCAATACAGAGATGCCCGCGCGCAATACGAACAAGGATTGGTAGATAAAACAGATTACCAGCGCGCCAGCATTACGCTTAACAGCATTCGCGCCGACCGCAAGCGTACCCAGGAAACAATTAAGGCAAGCACCGCTTACCTGCAGGAACTGATGGGCCTTCCGTTAGGTGCTCCCCTCACGCTGGCCTACGATTACAAGCAGATGGAAGAAAATATACTGGTAGATACCACCCAGCAAGTAGCGTATGGCGGCCGCGTGGAGTTTCGTCAGTTGCAAACGCAAAAGCAGCTACAGGACTTGAATACCCGCTATTACCGCTGGGGATTTCTGCCGACCGCCTCTGCTTTTATTAACTACAACCCTACCTTCTTCAGTGCCGAGTTCTCTGATCTGTACAACCAGTCCTACCCTACTTCGGCAGTTGGTTTACAGGTCGGTATTCCTATTTTCCAGGGAGGCCGCAGAATACAGAATGTAAAAATATCGCAGTTGCAGCAGCAAAGCCTGGATGTGGAACAGCAGAATCTGGAGCGCCGCATCAACACCGAATACCAGACAGCCATGGCCAGCTATAAAAGCGATTACAACGACTGGCTGACGCTGCAAAGCAATGTAAAAATAGCAGAGGAAGTATATGATGTGATCAAGCTGCAGTACAACGAAGGCATTAAAACCTACCTTGACCTGATCGTAGCCGAAACAGACCTCAGAACGGCCCAACTTAATTATTACAATGCCTTGTACAATGTACTTTCCAGCAAACTGGATGTGCAGCGCGCACTGGGTACCATTACAGTCCAATAACTAAACAGAGAAAACCATAAGCACCATGAAATTAAATTTATCCATCGTAGCGGCGCTTAGCTTATCCGGCGCTTTGCTTGTTTCCTGCGGCAACGAAGACCAGGGAATGCAGCAAAACCCAATGGCGGCAGCTGTTCCCGTGAATACCTATACTGTAAAACAAGAATATGTAGTGGGTACCGATTCGTATCCGGGTACAGTTGTTCCGCTTAGCGAAGTAGAACTGCGCCCACAGGTAAGTGGCTACATCAGCCAGATATTTGTAAAAGACGGCCAGCGCGTAACCAAAGGCCAGAAACTCTATGAAATTGACCGCACCAAATACCAGGCAGCCTACAACCAGGCACAGGCCAATGTAAGAAGTGCACAGGCTAACTTAAACCGTGTGCAGCAGGACTTGGTACGTTACGAGAACCTGGCGAAGCAGGATGCTATTGCAAGACAGCGCGTAGATTATGCCCGAGCGGATGTAGAAACAGCCCGTGCACAGGTAGCCGTAGCACAGGCACAGGTGGCCAGCGCTTCTACAGATCTGGGTTACTCTGTTATCAGTGCCCCGTTCAGCGGTACAATCGGTATTTCGCAGGTAAGGGTGGGTTCCCAGGTCAGCCCGGGCCAGACGCTGTTAAACACGATCTCTTCTGACGGCCCTACCGGAGTTGATTTTGTGATAAATGAACAGGAGCTGCCACGTTTTAACCGCTTGCAGCAAGGCAACCAGCCCGATTCACTTTTTACGCTTAAATTATCGGATGGGTCTACCTATAAGCATACAGGTAAACTTACTGCTATCGACCGCGCCATAGGTACTCAGACCGGAACAATTACGGTTCGTGTAAGCTTCCCTAACCCGGACCGTATGCTTGTTTCCGGTATGACAGTGAGCGTAAATGTGCTGAATCAGGATATCGGCAAACAGATCACTTTACCATTTAAAGCTGTAACAGAACAGTTAGGCGAATATTTTGTCTATGTAGTGCAAGGCGACTCTGTACAGCAGCAGAACATACAGTTAGGTACCCGTTTCCAGGATAAGATAGTGGCCCGCGAAGGCTTGAAAGACGGCCAGGTAATCGTAGTGGAAGGTATTCAGAAGCTGCGCCAGGGAGCCAAAGTACAGGTTGGTGCCCCACAGGCAGCGGGCGCTGCACCGGCAGCAGGAAAATAATCAATCGTTAAAAGCAGCTTTTCAGAACAAGTATGATATCGGATATATTTATAAAAAGGCCTATTACTTCCATCGTGATCTCGATTGTGATCGTGTTGGTAGGAACACTGGCCATGATGAACCTGCCCGTTACGCAGTACCCGGAGATCTCTCCGCCTACGGTATCGGTTTCGGCAAACTACACAGGTGCCGATGCGCAGACGGTAGAGCAAACGGTGGCAACACCCATCGAGACGCAGATCAACGGTACGCCTGGTATGGCTTACCTGACTTCTACCAACACCAGTACCGGCCAGATGAACATGACCGTTACCTTTGAAGTTGGTACTGACATCGACATCGCGACGCTGGATGTGCAGAACCGTGCCAGTGTAGCCGAGCCAAGCTTACCGGAAGAGGTTAGACGTTTAGGTGTAACCGTTCGAAAGCGTAACCCAAGTATACTGATGGTGGTAGGTATTTACTCACCAAAGAAAACACACGATGTACAGTACCTGGATAACTACACCAACATCTATGTAAAAGATGCCTTGCTGCGTGTGCCTGGTGTAGGTGATGTAACCGCAATTGGTCAGGATTTTAGTATGCGTTTGTGGCTGCAGCCTGATAAAATGGCGCAGTATAGTATGAGTGCAAACCAGGTGATAGCTGCCATTCAGGAGCAGAACATGCAGGTAGCAGCCGGTACGGTTGGTGCGCGTCCGCAGTATGATACCCAGGCATTCCAGTACCCGATCACGGTAAGCGGCCGTCTGTCTACAAAAGAGCAATTTGAGAATGTGATCATTCGCACTAATCCGGAAGACGGCTCTTTAGTGTACCTGAAAGATGTAGCGCGTGTAGAGTTCGGTCAGTTTGACTACGGCCGACAGGCAACGATCAACGGTAACCCGGCTTCCATGATGCTGATTTACCAGGCACCGGGCTCTAACGCGGTAGCCACCGCCGATGGTATTTATGCCGCGCTAGCTGAAATGAAAGCTTCTTTCCCGGCTGATGTGGACTATATCGTTTCATTTGAGTCGGTATCGGTAGTAGAGGTTTCGATCAATGAAGTTATCCGGACACTGGTGGAAGCGCTGATACTGGTGATCATCGTGGTATTCCTGTTCCTGCAAAGCTGGCGCGCTACCTTAATTCCTATCCTGGCTATACCGGTGTCGATCATTGGTACTTTCATCTTCTTTATTCCGCTCGATTTTACCATCAATACACTTACCCTTTTCGGATTTGTACTTGCGATTGGTATTGTGGTGGATGATGCCATTGTGGTGGTGGAAGCTGTGCAGCATTACATTGACCACGAAAAATTATCGGCCAAAGATGCCACGCGCAAGGCCATGAAAGACATTACGGCTCCGGTAATTGCCATTGCACTTATACTGGCGGCAGTGTTTATACCGGTTGGTTTCATACCGGGCATTGTGGGTCGTTTGTACCAGCAGTTCGCGATCACGATTGCTATTTCCGTATTAATCTCTGCCTTTGTTGCCTTAACGCTTACGCCGGCGCTCTGCTCGATCATGCTGAAACCGATGAACGTGAACCGGGATTCGAAAGGCCTGAACAAGTTCTTCTTCAAGTTTAACAACTGGTTTGCCCGCACCACCGAATCTTACTCTGTTGGAGTTCGCAAAAGTATAAAAGCGGCACCGTTAGCGCTTATCCTGCTAGTTTGTCTTTACATCGGTACAGTAGGCTTATTTGCTAAAAAACCATCAGGCTTTATTCCGACGGAAGATGAAGGCCGCTTATTTATCTCGGTTGAGTTACCGGAAGGCTCCTCTGCAAACAGAACGCAGGCTATCCTGGAACAAATGGCAGGTATCCTGGGTGATGTGAAGGCTATCCGGAATGCAACTTCCATCTCAGGTCTGAATGCGATCAACTTCTCGTTTAAATCGAACAGTGGTACGTTCTTTATTCAGATGCACCCGTGGGATGAACGACAGGAAGAATCGTTGCAATTACAGGGCGTAATGGCTGAACTAAACCAGCGTTTTGCCGCTATCAAAGAAGCGAATATTATTGTGGTGGCACCGCCGGCAATTCCGGGTCTGGGCCAGTCAGGTGGTTTTAGCTTTATGCTGGAGCAGCGCACTGCCGGCGATATTAAAGAGCTGGAGCGTGTAATGGGTCAGTTCCTGGGTGCCGCTAATCAGCGCCCCGAAATTGCGATGGCCTATAGCTTCTTCAATACCCGCACCCCGGGTTACCACGTAGAAGTTGACCGCGAAAAAGTGAAGAAACTTGGCATTAACCTGACAGATGTTTTCGGAGCAATGTCGTCGTACATGGGTAGCCGGTATATCAACGATTTTACACGCTACGGCCGAAATTACCGTGTGGTAGCACAGGCGGATACCGCGTACCGTATGGATATCCAGAGCCTGAACCAGTTTTACGTACTGAACCGCCAAGGCGAATCTGTTCCGCTTAGTGCTGTGGTAAGTACCAAAGTGGTTGAGAACCCAGCTGTAATTTCACATTACAATTTGTTCCGATCCGTAGAGATTTCGGGTAGTGCGGCACCGGGTTACAGTTCCGGACAGGCGCTGCAAGCCTTGGAAGAAGTAGCCGCCCAAACCTTACCGGCTGGCTACGGTTTCGACTTCTCAGGCTTGAGCCGCGAAGAACTGGCAGCAGGTAACAGCACGATCTACATTTTCGCGTTATCCATTGTACTGGTACTTCTGTTGCTGGCTGCACTTTACGAAAGCTGGTCGGTGCCGTTCTCTATTCTGTTTGCGATTCCGTTGGGGATGTTTGGGGCTATTCTGGCGCTTACGTTCCTGCCTAAATTAGATAACAACGTGTACGCACAGATTGGTATGATTACGCTGATCGGTCTGGCTGCCAAAAACGCGATCCTGATCGTGGAATTTGCAAAAGAGCGTGTAGACCGCGGTATGGAGTTGTTGGCTGCAACCATTGAGGCTGTTAAGCTGCGTCTGCGCCCGATCATTATGACTTCGCTTGCCTTTATACTTGGTGTAACGCCGCTGGTATTGGCATCCGGTGCAGGGGCTGTATCGCGCCAGACAATTGGTTGGGTGGTAATTGGAGGTATGTTGGCTGCTACGTTCCTGGCTATCTTCTTTGTGCCGGTGCTTTATGTGGTTATCACAAGGCTGGCTTACGGCAAAGCAAAACTCCAAGAATTACAGGCTAACTATAAACCTGAAAATGACAATGATGATGGCGGCGATCCTGCTTATGTAAATCCGCACGCCTAATCTCTTAAGATAGTTTTTTGTTTTTTTTCAGCCCCGGCTTCTGGTCGGGGCTGTTTTTTTATAAATTATTTTAAATCACTACCTGCATTGTCAGAAGTATAAATTACCTCATCATCTATAAAATGAAGCTGTTAGTAGATTAGTATGGTATTGATCTTTAGCGTTTTGTATCTTGGTTATACTTTGCAAACGCGCCTTCTCCATGACTATGAACAAAAAACAGTTTTTCCTGAACGGCATCAGCATTTTCCTGGGGCTGATCTTTTTTACGGCAGGCATGGCGAAAGTATACGCCGGTCATAAATTTCCTGGTCTGATCGGTCCGGTGTGGCTCGAAGATAAGTTAGCTGAATACGGCCTGGCTTTGTTTGCGCGCTATATCGCCTATTCCCAGATCATTGCCGGGTTTATACTTTTAACCCTGCGTTACCGGACATTGGGTGCTATTATATTAGTACCAATGGTACTCAGTATTTTACTGGTAACCGTTTCTCAGAACTGGGTAGGCACGCCGTATGTGGTGAGTGGTTTACTGGTTCTCAATCTTATACTGCTGCTTGCTGATGCTGGCAAATTTTTACCGCTCGCTGGTTTTCCTTCTACTTATTTACCAGCTCCTCAAACTAATCCCTTCAAGATGCTGCTAATCTGGCTGGCAGGTTTCGGGTTAGTTCTGGTAAGTATACAGCTCTCGTTTATGCAGCTTATGCTCAGTTATGTGATCTGTGTTTCAGGTTTATTAATTGGGTTAGTACCATACTTTATACAGGGCAGAGCAGGCCGAAGTATAAAACGGGTTGCCGCGAAGCTATCCGGAGTAGATTTTATACCGGCTACCTGAGCCCAATATAACCTTACACGATAGCCAAAGTATAAGATGCTTTTATAGAAAGCTACTTATGCACCACATCCCTAATTTATACGTTGGCACCTCAGGTTGGAGCTACCGCTGGCAGGAAGTTTTGTACCCGCCTGAACTTAAATCTGCGGAGTTTTTAGCCTACTATGCTACCCACTTTAAAGCCGTCGAGATCAACAGTAGTTTTTACCATTTCACGATGGCCAAGACTATTGAGAAATGGCTGACCACCACACCCGATTATTTTAAGTATGCACCCAAGCTGAACCAGGAGATTACGCACAAACGCAAATTCGTGGATATAGAGGAGCCGCTGCTAAAGTTTATGTCCAGATATAAAAAAATGGGCACCCGCCTGGGGCCGGTGCTGGTACAGATAGCCGGCAGTTTCAGGTTCGATCCTATCGTGGCGGAGGATTTCTACAAAACACTGAGAGAGCATTATCCCGAACAGCCTTTTGCCCTGGAGGCCCGACACGTTTCCTGGTTTACTGATGAAGCACTGGACCTGATGCGCAAGTATGAAATATCGTTTGTGATGGCCAGTGCGGGCAAGCGCTTCCCGGGTGCCGAAGCTGTAACCAGCAACCTGGTTTACCTGCGGCTGCACGGCGACGAAAAAATGTATACCTCCAGTTACACAGACGAACAACTGGAACGCTACGCTTTTATGCTGAAAGATTACCTCGAAGACGGAAAAGAAGTATGGGTATTCTTTAACAACACCATACTTGGCAATGCCGTGCTGAACGCTAAAAAGCTGGAAGAATTGATCGTTAATTTGTGACCTGTTATGATCAGTTTTTTGTGATGGCTCTGTTTGAATGCTACAAATCTGCTGTTTAATTGGTTAGCAGGTTATATCCTTGTGTATGTATATATTTTAAGCCAGAAAATATATACATACGGTATGTGCTATATAAGAGATAGAATATTTACATTTGCTTAAACTATAATCTACTTTTTAGCCAAATGAAACAAATTCTACTTTTATGCACACTCTGTACTTTAATTAGCTTTACAAGTATGGCACAGGATGTTATCTTAAAAAAGACAGGAGAAAGCATCCAATCCAAAGTTTTAGAAATTACACCTTCTGAAGTAAAGTACAAGCGCTTCGATAATCAGGAAGGGCCTCTTTATACGGTAGCAAAATCAGACATAACGATCATAACATATGCTGATAAAACAACGGAAGCTTTCGAAACGCAGGAAGTTGCCGTTTCTGTTCCACCTTCGGTGCCTGCAGCAGCAACAGGCGCAAACAATTATTTCAACATGATGGCAAAAGGCGGAGCTGACGCCAGGTTGCACTATAAAGGCTATACAGGTGCAGGCACAGGAACGCTGGCAGTTAGTTTATTGTCGCCGCTTATCGGGCTGGTACCGGCAGTGATCTGTTCTTCTACGGAGCCGCAGACTTCAAATCTTAACATTCCTTCGCCTGAACTATTCAACGACCCGGCGTACCTCACCAGCTATGCAAACGAAGCGAAGAAAATAAAATCCCGTAAAGTATGGAAAAACTGGGGAATTGCCTTGGGCGTAAACCTGGCTTTAGTTATTGCACTGGCCAACTAAGTAGCAGGAATTAAGATAGCATAAAATTAAACTTGCAAGTTGGTTTAATGATAATCAATATTTTACATACTTAAACGTCCTTCTTTCTGACTATTTAAACGAAACCTATACTTTCATGATACCAAAAAAGCAGAAGCCAGCGCCTCTGCTTTTTTGGTATCAGATAAAGTATAACTTACTGGCCTTTGCCGCGCATCTGTTTTTCCATGCCATCCCACATTTCCTGCGGGATCTCATCGAAGCCATTAAACTCACCGGCACCGTACAGCCACTCGCCACCATCAATGGTAACCACCTCGCCATTCACAAAAGATGCAAAATCAGAAACCAGGTAAGCAGCTAAATTTGCCAGTTCCTGGTGCTCGCCAAACCTACCCACCGGAATACGCTTTACCGGGTCCAGCTTATCGGCCAGTTGTTTCGGGAACAGGCGCGTCCAGGCCCCTTCGGTCGGGAACGGGCCCGGTGCAATGGCGTTCGAACGGATGCCATACTTGCCCCACTCCGATGCCAGCGAACGTGTGAGTGCGAGTACACCGGCTTTCGCACACGCCGAAGGCACCACGTAACCGGAACCGGTCCAGGCGTAGGTCGTAACAATATTCAGGATGGCAGCTTGCTGTTTTTGAGCTATCCAGTGCTTGCCCAGCGCTAAGGTACAGTTGTAACTTCCTTTCAAAACAATATCGGTTACTACATCAAAGGCTTTATGGCTAAGGCGCTCGGTTGGGCTTACAAAGTTGCCGGCTGCATTGTTTACCAGCACATCTACCCTGCCAAAACGCGCTAAAGTAGCTTTCAGCATCGCTTCTATCTCGTCATACTTGCGTACATCGCAGGCAAAAGGCAACACTTGTCCGCCTGTTTCGGCTTCCAGTTCGCGGGCTGCCTGTTCCAGCACATCCATCTTTCGGCTGCAGATAACGGCATTGGCTCCCAACTCCAGAAAGTATTTTACCATCGAGCGGCCCAAACCCGTTCCGCCACCTGTTACAATTATTGTTTTGCCTTGCAGGGCATTTTCCCTTAGCATTGGTTCTGCATTCATCGTATAATTTGTTTATTTATTTTGAATGATCACGTACAACACGAACACGCCATGTTTTTCTAAAGATAAGAATCCATTGGAATATAAACCTGAAACCGGAATCAATTTCAAATAATCCTGTAAACTATGACAACAGAACAACTGGAACAAGAATTAAACCGCGCAAGTGATGGCCTCCTGATGCTCAGCGAAACAGATGCACCTTTTGAAGTGTTCGTTCATGAGCAGCCTGCCGGAAACGAGCTGACACATGATGATATAGTAAAGCTTGCCGGCAAGCCCTCCGATTATGGCGTGAAAGTAGAAGAGCTGGATTATTTTTTCAGGAATATGACCAACCTTTCGGATGCAGAAGAACCCCAAAAAGCAGAGCAGGCACAGAGATTCCGCAACCTGCAGAATACGCTACAAAATTTGCTGACTGATGTAAAAGTATACCGTGTAGGCGAGCGTAATATCAGTGTTTTTATACTTGGGAAGACAGCTGATGGAACAATAGCCGGCTTAAAAACACTGGTGATCGAAACCTGATTTAGTGTTTAGTAATGGTCCTGCAGCAATTTACGGGCGGCTATTATGCCGCTTAAGCACACGCCTACAATGCCCTGGCCCGGGTATACCGTATCGCCGCATACATACGCGCCTCTGTGGTCGAGGCGTGCGTCTTTCATTTGCCAGGGTCTAATGCGCTTGTATTGCGGGTAGCCACCTACAAACCCAAACGACCGTTTTGTCCAGAAATGCCAGGCCCCCGGTGTAGCAGACTGATAGGAAATAAGCTGATCCGGCAGTACAAGTCCTGCTTGGTTTAATTGGGTAAGTATGGCTTGTTCGATTACTTCCTTATCCTCAATAAAAGTAGCTGCCGGGTTTGCAACGTGTGTACTGATACTGGCTACCTGTTCGCCTTCGGGTGCACGCAATGTATCTTGTGTATGGCTAAAACTGATAAAGATACTTTTGCTGCCGATGATCGGTAATCCGCCAGGTACATGCAGCTGATGGTGCAGCACTGGAAGCTGCTCTTTTTTCTGAAGGACAAGGCTCATCGTAAACGCTCCGTTCAGTTGCTCGGACTTAAGCGTTTTAGGCTGCTGTTTTTTTCGTATCGGTTCGCTTTCAAAAATGGCCAGGGTGTTGTTTAGCGGAATGCCACTTAGCACAAACCGGGCTTCAAACTCCTCTTTCTGCGTAACTACTTTATACTTTCCTGTTTCCGGAAGTATAAATTTTACTTCCTGGCCATACTTGATCATTGCGTCATTCTGCAAGCAATAGTTAAGCACCGGACTAACCAGGTTGATCAAACCGCCATCGATGTAATAGTTAGAGTAAAGCGTGTAACACAAGGCCGTCGCTCCGAAAAGCTCGTTCACTTCACCGATGTGGTTCTGAGCCGTTATTAAAAGTTGTTCGTTCACAAAATCCACAAACAGCTTATTATCAAGCAGGCCGTAGCGTTTTAACAAATCCTGCACTGTCCGGAAAGCACCGGGAATCAGCTTTAATTGAGCGGGCCGGAAAGCTGCAATGGCCTGAAAAAGATCGCTGAGGTTAGAAAAAGGAAAATTCTGCTGCTGTAGCGATACTTTCCATACCTGCTGACTGATGCGGTAACAATGCTCCCAGAACTCCCGCTGTTTATTTTTCCCGAAAACACGCTCAGCTTCCTGTATCCATTGCTGCAGATCCTGGTAACGGGTTACTATTTGGCCGTTAGTAAGATGCACCTGCATAGGCGTTTCGAGTTTGCGGAGGTTTGGCAGCGTAATACCGGTTTCTTTTAGCAAATAACTTAGCGGCATGTGTTTATCTAAGCCAACCAACGTGGTGGCTCCCGTTTCAAACCAGTAGTTTTTACGGTTATAAGCTGTGGCGCAACCTCCGGGGTATTTGGCCTGTTCCAGGATACAAACTTTCAGGCCTTGTTTGCATAAAAGCGCAGCAGCTGTGAGCGAGCCGAAACCGGAACCGATAATGATCACATCATACCGCATTTATGTGTTATTTTGTAATATCATGCTGCTATCCTCTTTCAGGAAACTTTAACCGGATGCCGGGCCATTTGTTATAAAGTATAAATAGAAATTATGCGCGCTAAAGCAGATATAAGTATAATGGGTTGCGGCTGGCTGGGGTTGCCATTTGCAGAAGAACTTGTAAAGAAAGGCTACCAGGTAAAAGGCTCCACTACCCGGACCGAAAAACTACCAATTCTTGAGGAAAAGAACATCAATCCTTACCTGATCAACCTGCAGGATGCTGATATGAACCCGGCAGACTTGGATGATTTTCTGAATGCTGATCTACTGCTGGTAAATATTCCGCCCAAGCTGCGTTCTGATGGCGGAGCGGGCTACCTGGAGCAGCTGCATTTGTTACGAAATGCGCTTTTAAAATCTCCGGTAAGTAAACTACTGTTTGTTTCATCTACGTCTGTTTACCCTGACCTGAACCGCGTTGTGACCGAAGAAGACAGTTATTACCTGTCTGAAAAAGACGCATCAAACGCGTTGCTGCAGGCTGAAAAACTGTTTCAGGAATGTGAGGAGTGGCTGGCTACTGTAGTTCGTTTTGCAGGTTTGGTTGGCCCGGGCAGACAACCCGGCCGTTTTTTTGCAGGCAAAAAGCAGGTGCCCAACGGCGATGCGCCGGTTAATCTGATACATCTGGATGATTGCATCGCCATCTTTTTAAGAATCCTGGAGCTCGAAAAATGGGGTCAGGTATACAATGCCTGTTCAGATCAGCATCCGCTACGCAAAGATTTTTATACTTCTGCAGCCTTAGCCGCAGGCCTGGAACCGCCACAGTTTAATCTCATGACCGAAACAAACTTTAAACTGATCAACAGCCAGAAACTGAAAGATGAACTGTCCTTCGTTTTTCAATACCCCGACCCGATGACTTTCTTTTAGTATCTTTGCAGCCGGTAACTGACCGTTTAAAGTATAGTTTGCCATTACCACTCTGCTTCGTTACGCTCTTTTAACATGCATCCTGAATCCCAAATAAAGTCTAGAATTGTTGTAATTGGTGGCGGCGCAGCCGGTTTTTTCGGGGCTATTGCCTGCGCCGAAAAAGCCCCGGAAGCAGAAGTTATACTACTGGAAAAAAGTACGAAGCTGCTTTCTAAAGTGCGCGTGTCAGGTGGTGGTCGCTGTAACGTAACGCACCATTGCTTTGTGCCTTCGCAGTTTGCACAGAACTATCCGCGCGGTGGCAAGCAACTAAAAGAAGCCTTTAAACTTTTTGGTGCTGCAGAAACGGTTGCGTGGTTCGAGCAACGCGGTGTAAAGCTAAAAGCCGAAGCAGACGGCCGCATGTTTCCGGTAACAGATAACTCCGAAACCATTATCGACTGCCTATTAAAAGCTGCCCGTCAGGCTGGCGTACAGATCAAAACCGGCGTAGGCGTAAACAGAATTCAACCTGAGAAAGCTGCTTCCGGCTCGCAGCAATTTATACTTTCGCTGAGCAATAATTCGACGCTGGTGGCTGATAAAGTGCTGGTGTGCGCTGGTGGTAATCCAAAGTCAGAAAACTATAACTGGCTGCGTGAACTGGGCCATGCCATACAGGAGCCTGTTCCGTCTTTATTCACGTTTAATGTACCTGCTTCCCCATTCAAAGAGCTACAGGGCATTTCGGTGCCACGCGCTAAAGTCCGGATTGCCGGCCAGAAACTTGAGAATGAAGGGCCGTTGCTGATCACCCATTGGGGTTATTCCGGGCCAGCTGTGCTTAAGTTATCGGCCTGGGGGGCGCGCAGTTTTCACGATCAGCAGTATACCTTTACAGCGCTCATCAACTGGATACCGGATTTTACGGAAGAAGCGTTGCGTGCCGAATTACAGCAGTACAGGCAGGCACATCCCAGAAAAGTGGTGAGCACGAACCCCTTGTTTGGTTTGCCGCAACGGCTTTGGCGCAGCATGACTTTGCTCGCAGATATTAATGAAGAAGTGAAATGGGCAGATCTTCCTGCAAAAAATACAAATAAACTATTAGAAGCGCTGATCAGGGCGCAGGTAGAAGTAAAAGGCAAGACTACTTTTAAAGAGGAATTTGTAACCTGCGGTGGTGTAGATCTGAGCTCCGTAAACATGCGAACCCTGGAAAGTAAACTAGTGCCCGGTTTATACTTTGCCGGCGAAGTGCTTGATATTGATGGCGTAACCGGAGGCTTTAATTTTCAGGCAGCCTGGACGACTGCTTACCTGGCCGGAAACGCGATGGCTGCATCTCTTGTAAACCTAAAATAAAGAGCAGTAACCAAAAAGTTATAAATATAGTATGATGGCTAAACAGAACATATCATAACCTAAATAACTATGGAATCTAATACCGAATTATTCCCGACAATACATCATTTGATCGAACGCTGCAAAGATGGCGCTAAAGGATACGCCACGGCCGCCGAGGATGTAGAAGATCAGGACCTGAAAGACCTGTTCAGAAAATATGCCGTACAACGCGACAGCATGATCACGGAGTTACAGGACCAACTGCACAAACTGGGCAAAACCGATAGCGAATCCAGCTCTATTGAAGGCGCAGTACACCGTGCCTGGATCGATCTGAAATCTGCTTTAACATCCAGAGACAGAAAGCGCGTGCTGGAAGAATGTGAGCGTGGCGAAGACTATGCTGTTAAAGCGTACGAAGAAGCCTTAGCCACAGAATTACCGGCACAAATAAAACAAGTTGTGCAGCAGCAATACCATGATGTGAAAAATGCACACGATCATATCCGTTCTTTACGCGATGCAGCCCGCAACGCTTAATTTATACTTTGGAAAGGAAGGAGCTTCGGCTCCTTTTTTTTTGCCTATACTTCTTGAAAAAGGATTGCATAAAAAAACACGGGTTACATCCGTCTGATGTAACCCGTGTTAAAAATCAGCTGCTTTCGCAGTTAATTATATTTATAAGTTCTTTAACGGATTAGGAAAGTATACAGTTATACTTTTTTTGAAAGGCCTTAAATGCAAAAAGGCTGACGTTTCAAGTCAGCCTTTTCTAAACATTAATTGAAGTTTTTATACTTCAAACTGTATACCTGGTTATACGAACCTCATTTGTAGAGGTTGCAGGTTTCTAGAATCTTCTTTTACGGAATCCTCCACGGTCGCTACCTCTGTCACGGTCTCCACCGCCACTACCAAATGAGCGTCCTCCACGGTCTCCGCCTCTATCGCGATCACCGCCGAAAGAACGTCCGCCACGATCACCTCCACGGTCGCGATCTCCGCCACCACCGTAAGAGCGCTCGCCACCAGAACGGCCGCCACCGAAGCTGCGTCTTTCACCGCCACCGCCGGAACGTCTATCACGATCACCACGGTCTCTGTCGCCAAAGCCAAAGTTTTCGCCTTTTCTTTCCTGGCTTGCGCCTTCGGAGTTTTTCTTATCAGATTTCTCTACAATAACCATACGTCCTTCCACTTCGATACGGCCCATACGCGCTAGGATATCTGCAGTGTACTCGGTTGGTACTTCCACGAAGCTAAACTTATCGTACAGGTCGATGTCGCCAACTTTACCTTCCGGTATATTGCTGTTGCTGGCTAAAAGATCGATCAGGTCGCGTGGGTGAACGCGGTCTTTTTTACCGATAGTGATAAACAAACGATCAAAACCTTCTTTGGTACGGTTCAGGTTTTTCTCGGCTTCGGCACCTTTTTCTTTAACCTTGGCTTCTTTCATGCTCATTTTAAGGAGCGCTGCAGCAACATCAAGTGGTGTATAGCCTTCTGTTTCGTTCACGAAACGCTCGATACGCGTTACATGCTTGGTTAAAGCGCCTTTCTCCAGTACTTCCTTCACTTTTGTAAAGAAAAGGTTTGTACGGATCTCGTTTACATCTTCCATACTTGGTACGGATTGTAAAACGATCTTCGCTTTGGTAAAGCGCATGATGTCTTTCAGTTTGAAACCATCCGTACGGCCACCTACAAACGAGAAAGCTTTACCTGATTTACCAGCACGACCTGTACGGCCAACACGGTGTACGTAAGCTTCTTCGTCCTGCGGAAGGTCGTAGTTAAATACGGCTTCTACGTTGTCTACATCAATACCACGGGCAGCCACATCTGTTGCTACCAGTATTTCTAATGTTCCATTACGGAACTTGGCCATCACGTTTGAACGCTGGTTCTGGTTCATGTCGCCGTGTAAGCCGTCAGCAAAATAGCCGCGTGCCTGCAGGTCTGCTACCAGGTCATCCACCATACGCTTGGTATTACAGAAGATGATCACCGCTTTCAGGTTGTACATATCCAGTAAGCGGGATAGCACTTCCATTTTGGCGCTGCTTCTTACTTCGAAGTATACCTGCTCGATGTTACTGACAGTCAGCTCCTGGTGTACCACTTTCACGATAACCGGATCTTTCTGATAACGCTTAGTCATCTCCATGATCGGCTTCGACATGGTAGCTGAGAAGAAGATTGTCTGACGCTCTTCCGGGATACGCTCCAAAACATACTCAATGTCTTCACGGAAACCCATGTCAAGCATTTCGTCTGCTTCGTCTAATATGATTTTGGTAACTTTATCCAGTTTAAGCGTGCCACGCTCGATGTGGTCCATTACACGACCTGGTGTACCGATCACGATCTGTACACCCTGCTTTAAAGCACGTAGCTGACGCTCATAAGGCTGTCCACCATAAATGGGAACTACGCTGATGCCTGTTTTATACTTTGAAAGTTTCTGAATCTCACCTGAAACCTGGATGGCAAGCTCGCGAGTAGGGCAAAGGATCAATACCTGTACACTACGGTCGTCTGGGTCAATGCCTTCGATGGCCGGAATACCGAACGCGGCCGTTTTGCCTGTACCCGTCTGGGCCTGGCCTATAATATCTCTTCCTTCTAATACAACCGGGATTGCCTGTGTCTGGATGGGGGAAGCTTCTTCGAAGCCCATGTCTGCGATTGCTCGCTGAACTTCCGGCGAAAGCGAAAGTTCGTCAAATCTGATTTTGCTCATCTAAATTACTTATCTACAATATTACTTACATCTGGAGGCAGCCTGCTCTAAAAAACCATTTCTCATTGCCAGAGAGCGAACGACACTAAACACCCAGGGTAACCATCTGTAGGGATAACCTCTATGCAGCAAATCAGACTGATCCAAATCAAATGCAAAGGTAGTCATAAATAAGGAATATAACTAAAAGGAGTGCCTTTTTAATTTTAAGGGAGCAACAGTGATGATCTTTTAATAATATAGAACTATTTTAATATAATTCTCTCATTTTATGATTAAAGGTATAAATAAAACAGTATAGTTTAATTTAATATTGGATTAAGGTAACTTATACCCTAATTGTGCGTTACTAACTCCATCTTAAACAAACAGAAGCGTTATTTGACATTAGCTGAATCAAAGCGACGGTATCTATTTTACCTCCTTTACTATCAGGCGTAATTGCATCATTTAATCCACTCAGATTGAATTGTGGTATAAATACTAGCGCAGTTACCTGGTTAAATATGCAACCAGATTACCGTTTACCAATACCCTGCACCTACCGCGCCCTTCTTTATTAAAGCTAATGAGACTTAACATTAAAGCTAATGAGACTTAACTTTTGGTTGCTCCTGCAACTTGTTATGAAGCTTAGTAAATAGTATAAACCAAACACAACCAACACCTTGACCTATGTTGCACTTCTCCAAAATTTCGTCTCAGGGCAAAGACTTTAATCTGATCGCGTCTGGCGCGCTTGCTTTTAAGATCCATAACAAGATATTGAAAGACGAAAGCTTTATAGCCAATGCCAAAATCAGCCGCAACATGCTCCTTGGCAGCACCGCTATCAAACCTGCCGGCGCACAGAAAAAAGTTTTCTTTGTGATCATCTCAGACCTGGACAAGCTGAACACCGAAGCACTCTGCAAAATGATCAGCAAGGAGCGTGCTAACGGAAGTTATGCCGTATGCCAGGTTATCCCGATGTATTATAATGAGCCATCCTTTAAGGCCCTGAAGATGCTTCGCCAGAATTTTGATGAAGTAATCGAACTGAACAAACTTACTTTGGGTGGCGGGAAAGCGCTGGTAAGCACTGAACAGCAGCATTGTATGATTACGGAATATTCCATTTCGATGGCCCGCATCATGTACCATGTTTGCGTGAAAGACTTCGTGTCGGCACCTGCCCGTAAAGTAGAAAAACGCTACGAAGAAAACACGTTAGCTTAGGCTGACTTACCATATAATACTAAACTCCGGTCTTATAAAAGGCCGGGGTTTTACCTGCGTTTTATACTTTGCTGTAAGTAAATCAAGTTGCACACATCAACTGTTTTCCTTGCATTTCCGGCTCCGATTCTTTAGATAATTTTTCCATTCCCGGCAGTTTGCTTGTATCTTTCGTGTGCCAATACGATAACAGCAGCTTATGCCATCCAGCTTCAAAATATATTCTTCTTCTGCCGGCTCCGGTAAAACATACCACCTTACCAAAGAGTACCTGAAGCTCGCACTTCATACCCCCGACCCGGACTATTACCGCTCCATACTGGCCATAACATTTACAAATGATGCGGCCGCCGAAATGAAGGAACGTATCCTGGGTGCCTTGCGTGGCTTTAACGATACCACGCAATCAGAAAAAGCAAAGTATAAAAGTGAGCAATTGCTGCAAAGTATAACAGAGGATTTACAGGAAGATTATCCAGAAGAAAACCTGGAGATTGAAGATATCCGCCTTCGCGCGGCCACTTTGTTTACGCAGGTGCTTTATAACTACTCTGATTTTAGTGTGAGTACCATTGATAGTTTTGTGAACAAGATCGTGCAGGCTTTTACCCGCGAGCTTAACATCCCCTATAATTTTGAAGTTGACCTGGATTCGCAGACGCTGGTAAATACGGCGGTGCAGTTGCTGTTAGATAAAGTATCAAACTCCAAAGATGATCTGTTATCGGAAACGCTGGAGCAGTATGCCTTGGAAAAAGCGCGTGAAGGCCGCAGCTGGAATACCTTACCTGATGACCTCTCCGACTTTGCCAAAAACCTGCTGAACGAACAAGTATACGAAGCAGTAACGGATATCCAGAACCTTAGTTTAGAAGATTTTAAAACCATCCGGTTTGAGTTACTCGATACAAAAAAGAAGATTGAAGAAGCTACGCAGGAAGCCGCGCAGCAAGCCCTGTCAAGTATAAATGATGCCGGCCTCTCTCCTGCTGATTTTTTCCAGAGCACGCGGGGTTTGTATGGGTATTTTACAAAGTTTTCGAGAGAGACAGACCTGACCTATGGCAACAACTACGCCCGCCAGACCATAGAAGATGATAAGTGGTACGCCGGCAAAGCAAGCGCATTTACCAAAAGCCAGGTGGATAGTATAAAGCCAACTTTAACAGAACTGTACTATCACCTTGAAAGTATAAAAGAGCAGTTTGGCAAAACGCTGACGCTGATAAATTCCATTGTTCCGCACCTGTACAAAGTATCGGTTTTGAACGAGCTGGAAAAGTGCCTGCAGGAAATTAAACGCGATAAAAATACGGTTCATATTTCTGAATTTAACAAGCGCATTATTGATATTGTGATGCAGGAACCGGTGCCTTTTATTTATGAGCGGCTCGGCGAAAAGTATAACCACATCCTGATCGATGAGTTTCAGGATACTTCCGTTTTACAATGGAATAACTTATTGCCTTTAGTTGATAATGCGCTGGCTTCGGGGCATTTTAGTATGGTGGTAGGCGATGCCAAACAAGCCATTTACAGGTGGCGCGGCGGCGAGATGGAACAAATTCTGCACCTCTACAAAGGCAACACCAAGAAACTTTACGAAAATCGCCGCCACGGAAGTATGATCCGGGAGCGATACGAATCCGTGGACCATGCCCTGAGCCCGCAGGAACTCAACAAAAACTACCGGAGCCGCACCGAGATCATCGACTTTAACAACGCGCTGTTTACTTACATCAGCAACACGCACCAGGAATTCGGTATGTTTACTTCCATTTATGATGAGAAGTTTGTGCAGCTTTCACCGGAAGGCAGCACCAACACGGGTGGTCATATCCAGATCATGTTCACGCACCCTGATGATAGCAATTACAAGTATAACCTGAATGACTGTACACGCACTACCGAACTGTACGAAGACTATGCGCATGAAAAAATCCTGACCTACGATGAAAGTATGCTGCAACTGGTGCTGCAGCTCGTTAATCAGGGTTTGGAAGATGGTTATAGTTTGAAAGATATGGCCATACTTTGCCGGACCAATGCTAAAAGTAAGCTGATCGCTAATTTCCTGAAAGAGCGCAAGTATGATATCATTTCCCAAGACTCATTATCCTTGCAGTTTGCCGAAGTGATTAACTTTATCATTGCGCTTTTCCGGGTGTTTAACCGGCCCAACGATACGCTGGCAAAATCCGAAGCTTTGTACCTGGTTTGCGCCGTTGCCCTGGAAAGAATTCCGGATACGGAAACCACGCAGCGCATTGCCCAGATCGCTAATGATAAAGATCCGCAGGCTTTTTACGACCAGTTGCGCCTGTTTGGCTTCGATGTAAAGGAACGCGAAACCGGCAACCTTTCCATCTACGAATTAACCGAACAACTCATCCGCATCTTCGATCTGCTGGACCATAACAACGAAAGCGAATACCTTTTCCGGTTCCTGGACCTGGTGCTGGAGTATAGTTTAAAGAACAGTAACAACCTGAATAATTTCCTGGGGTATTGGGAGGTGCAGAAAGAGAAGCTGAGCATCAACACCCCCAAAGACCGCAACGCCATTACCATTACCAGCATTCATAAATCCAAAGGCCTGGCCTACCCCATCGTGATCATTCCGTTTGCGGACTGGAGCACCGAGCCCATGACACGCGCCCTGATGTGGAGCCACCTGCCCGACGATATCACCGTAACCGGAAAGCTGCGCAGCGTAGCCGTAAACGTGAGCTCGAAACTGGACCAAACCATACTTGCTGAAAAGTATAAAACTGAAATCGAGAAGACTTTTATCGAAAACCTAAACATGCTGTATGTGGCCCTCACCCGCCCCATAGACCGACTCTATTTAATAGGCAACAGCAAAGACCTACAGGACGATAAAAAAGCAGCGCGTGCGCTTGAGGGAAGTGCAAAAAACATTAGCCATCTGTTGTATCGTTTTTTGGTGCACAACCAAGTCTGGAATGCCGGGCAGTTTTGTTACCAGCTGCACAAAGGCGGTTTGCAACAGCAACAGGCAAGTATAAATTCGGAGAATACTTTTAATCTTACCTACTTAACAACTTCGGACTGGGCTAAGCGGCTGCAACTGAAACAACACGCCAATAACGTGTTCGATTTTGAAACTCAGACCAAGCAACGCGCGCTCAACAAGAAGTTGCATTACGCCCTGGCTCGTATTATTAAGGCAGAAAATATGGATACCGTGCTGCGCCAGATGGTTTACGAAGGCATCATCAGCGACCGAGAAAAGCCTGCGCTTCAGGAACGTGTACAGCAAGTTGTACAGCACCCGAAACTACAGCATTATTTCTCTGATAAAGTAGTGGTCGAGCACGAAAAAGAACTGCTCGATGCGCGCGCTTACCTTTACAAACCAGACCGCGTCGTTTTTGACGGAAACCAGGTAATGCTCATCGAATTCAAGTTGCCGCCACCCGAACCAGAGCACCGTAACAAACTCGATCATTATGCCGTGCGCTTTAAGCAACTAGGTTTCGAGCAGGTAAAATGTATACTTTATTACTTCGATACGGAGCAGGTTTTAGAGTGGCATTACGGCGGAAAAAGTATGCAGGTCGGTCTGGCCTTATAATCATGAATCAAGAAAAACCTATAAACTAATATCCAATTCCCTCTCCTGTTTTTAGGAGGGGGTTAGCTGGAAGTAACTTATACCATGGAACAACGCATTACCATTATAACTTTGGGTGTAAAAAACCTGCAGCGCTCTAAAGATTTTTATCAGAATAAACTGGGCTGGCAACCACTGGAAAGCAGCAACGAAAGCATCGTTTTTTTCCAGATGAACGGCCTGCAGTTAGCACTATTTCCGCAGGAGTCGTTGGCCGATGATGCCGGCGTGCCCGCAGAAGGAAACGGTTTCCGGGGATTTTCGCTTGCTCATAATGTCCGGTCGGAGAAAGAAGTAGACGAACTGGTAGCGGCACTTGAGGAAAAAGGTGTTCGTGTATTAAAGCAACCGCAGAAAGTTTTCTGGGGAGGCTACAGTAGCTATATCGCCGATCCGGATGATAACCTTTGGGAGATTGCGTATAACCCGTTTCTGCCGCTGGATAATGCAGGAAGCACAAGCGACTCCATCCATTAAGTAAGCCATCATTCTAAAACAAGTTCAGGTTTTCAGCCTGTATTATACTTTATATTTTTGATTTCCAGTGCAGACTTTCTTAGAACTAACAGCCAAATACGTTTACGAAAAGTATAAAGAGAACATCAGCGAACTGTGCGTGATCCTTCCGTCGCGCAGGGCGAGTTTCTTCTTTAAAAATGCGCTGGCCCAGGCTGCACCCGAGCCCATCTGGTCGCCGGAAGTGTCGGGAATGGAGGATTTTATCTGCCGCCTGGCGCAAACCGATGTGCTGGAGCCCATCAACCTGCAGCTCGAACTCTATGACCTGATGCGCGAGCAGGACCCGACCCTGGATTTCGATCAGTTTGTAACCTGGGCCG
Organism: Pontibacter arcticus; assembly: GCF_003284895.1. Taxonomy (GTDB): domain Bacteria; phylum Bacteroidota; class Bacteroidia; order Cytophagales; family Hymenobacteraceae; genus Pontibacter; species Pontibacter arcticus. The sequence goes on along the minus strand of NZ_QMDV01000002.1, from coordinate 618,889 downwards.
GCACCCTCCTTGACGATTTCAGCAGGATAGACCAGAACATGGTAGATACCAGTAAACTGTTCGATTACCTGACCGAAGCCAAGGCACTGGAGCGCTGGGACCCGCAATACCTGGGCAAGACGCTCTCTCCTACGCTAAAAAAGTACTTCAGCCTTTGGGATAACATTGAAAAAACCTACCAGCAACTACAGCAACGTCTTTTAAAAAACAAACAGGCTTACACCGGTATGGCGTTCCGGAAAGTGGCGGAAGATATCGAAAGCATTGCCAAAGAACCCGGCTGCGCGCAATACATTTTCATTGGCCTGAATGCGCTTACCACATCCGAAGAAGTTATCATCAAATCGTTGCTGAAACATAACCGTGCCGAAGTGCTTTTCGACAGCGATGATTTTTACATGGAGGAAGCAACGCCCAACCGTGCCGGCGCCTTTCTGCGCAAGTATAAAAGCACCTGGAAACTACCGGAATGGCGCTGGCAGCAAAACTTACTTTTAACCGACGAAAAAGAGATAAATGTAATCGGTGTGGCCAACGCCAGCATGCAGGGCAAACTGGCCGGTCAGCTGCTGCAGGAAATAAGAAACCAGGACAAACACGGGCAGGTTGCCATTATACTTCCCGACGAAACCTTGCTCCTGCCTGTGCTACATTCCATACCCGATAGTGTGCCGAACTACAACATAACGATGGGCCTTAGTTTTAAAGGTACGCCGCTTTTTAACCTCATCGATCTGTTATTTGAAGTGCATCTTTCCGGCGTTACACAGTTGCAGCAATCGGGCTATAAAGTATACCAGTACCATCATTTATCGGTAACTAAACTGCTCACGCATCCTTTTATCCGGAAGTATGAGCTATACTTAAACGAGCAGCCTGACCAGGCAAAATACCACAATTTCATCCAGAAAGTACTCGATAAAATTGTAGCAGATAACCGCGTACTGATCACAGCGCAGGACCTGCTGGAGCTATCGGAACACCAGCCGCTTTTCGAAACGCTTTTCCGGACGTGGCGCGACTGCGATGATATTATTGCGGCCATGTACAGCCTCATCGAAATGCTGCGCGAAGTATACAGCCACCAGCCCAACACCATCGAAACCGAGTACCTGTACATATTTTATACGTTGGTAAAGCGGCTTGATACGATTTTCGATTGCCGCGAACAGAAGATATCAGTGCGCAGTTTCCGGAAGTTTTTGTACGAATTGATTGCTTCTACCCGTTTACCTTTCAGCGGCGAGCCGATCTCGGAAGTACAGATCATGGGTATGCTCGAAACCCGTGCCCTAGACTTCGAAAACGTGATCATACTGTCGGTAAACGAGAATACCTTGCCCGCCCCGAAACGCCACGAGTCGCTGATGCCTTACGATGTGTTGCGTGAGTTTGGCTTGCCTACGTACTCCGAAACCGAAGGCGCGATGGCCTATAATTTTTACCGTTTGCTGCAGCGAGCCAAGCGCGTAAATCTGCTTTATGTGTTGCCTTCCGATACCTATGGCTCCGGCGAAAAAAGCAGGTTTATACTTCAGTTACAAAATGATCTGGCACTTCGTAATCCGAAAATAAAATTCCGGGACCTGACAGCTGCTGTGGAGCAAAAAGAAACCAGGAAGTATAACGAAGACATCGTGATTCAAAAAGATGCGCAGACGCTGGAACAACTGAAAAAAGAACTGCAGCGCGGCCTCTATCCTTCGCATATCAATATGTATATTAACTGTTCGCTGCAATATTATTTCAGCCGGATTGCGAAGATACGGGAGATGGATGAAGTGGAAGAACAGCTCGGAACAGATAAATTCGGGACGCTGGTGCACCAGGTGCTGGAAGATTTTTTTAAAGAGTTTGCACAAAGCGGCGAGCCCATCAAAAAGCAGCATGTGGAAGCGATGTTGCAGAACCTGCCGGCCCAGGTACGCAAAGAATTTATCTCGGCTACGCGCGGTGCTACTCCGGACCGTGGCATGAATTACCTGCTCTACAAAGTGGCCATCCAGGTGCTCGAAAAATACCTGCTTAACCTGAAAAATTCGGATGAATTGCCCCTGTTTATACTTCGCCTGGAAGATACTCTGGATACCGTGCTGCACGTGCAGGTTGATGATGAACTGATACCGGTTCGGGTTGCCGGCAAAGCAGACCGCATCGATATGACCAAAAATGAGCTGCGCGTAATCGATTACAAAACCGGCAAAGTAGAGCGCAACCAACTCGTTGTAAAGCCAGAAGATGTAGCCCTGCATTTCACCACTGATTCGAAGTATGATAAAGCGCGCCAGTTGTGGCTCTACCAGTATATTCTGCAGCAGACTCTACGCAAATCACCGCAAACTATACTTCCGGAAGGCAGCCAAATTGATGTGCAAAGTATAACCCCGAAATCCGGTATACTTTCATTCCGGAACCTGGATGCGGGCGTGCTCACTTCCGAATTCAATTTTACCGAAACAGATAATGTAACGCCAAAAGATTTTGTAACTGCCTCCGAAGAACTGCTTAGCACATTTGTGCACCGTATGCTGGATGTAAATGACCCGATCCGGAAAACAACCGACCTGGATGTGTGCCAGTGGTGCCCGTACCGGGGCATTTGCGCGCGGTAAGGTTAGGCAATATTTTAATGATTAAGTTGTTCTGCTAATTTTACCGCCTGCAACTATCAGTATTCCTGCTTCGTTCAAGCAACCATATTCCTTCCATCGATTTCTGCATATGTTTGCCGGAAAGCAAGGAAATAAAACCTTACGCGCTACACTATGAAAAAAATAATATTAACAGGTTTTACCGTGGCCTCGCTGCTATTGGTTAATGCCTGTGCTACCAACCCGGTAACCGGTAAAAAAGATATTGTGCTGATGTCGGAGAGCCAGGAAATTGCCCTGGGTGCCCAAAGTGACCCGGCCGTTCTGGCGCAGTTTGGCCTGTACCAAGACCCGAAAATGCAGGCGTTTATTCAGCAGAAAGGCCAGGCCATGGCAGCCGTGTCGCATCGCAGTAATTTAGAGTATGAATTTAAAGTAGTAGACTCTCCGGTAATAAATGCCTTTGCTTTGCCGGGCGGCTATGTATACTTTACGCGCGGTATTATGGCTCATTTCAACAACGAGGCACAGTTTGCCGGTGTTCTTGGCCATGAGATCGGTCATATCACGGCACGCCATTCGGTGCAGCAGCAAACCAAATCAATGCTGGGCCAGGTAGGTCTTATTGCCGGTATGATCGCTTTACCGGGTTTAGCACAATATGGCGAAGCAGCCTCGCAAGGATTGGGCTTGTTATTTTTGAAATTTGGCCGCGATGATGAGCGCGAATCTGACAGGTTGGGCGTAGAGTACTCGAGCAAGATCGGTTATGATGCTTCTGAAATGGCTGATTTTTTCCAGACCCTGCAACGGCAGCAACAGGCAAGCGGCAGCGAGGGCATTCCGGATATGTTATCGTCTCACCCAAACCCAGGCGACCGCTACGAAACCGTACACCAGCTGGCTGCCGAATGGAAACAGAAACTGAGCCTTGCCAACCCACAGGTAAACCGCAACAATTATTTAAAAATGATTGATGGTATTGTGTATGGCGAAGACCCGAAACAAGGTTTTGTTGAGAATAACGTTTTCTACCATCCGGAGTTAAAGTTCAGCTTCCCGATTCCGGCCAACTGGCAGCACATGAACTCGCCGCAGCAATTCCAGATGGCCCCACAGGATGGCAAAGCCATGATGTCGCTCTCTTTGGCGCCCGGCGAAACACTGGAGGCAGCCGCACAGCAAATGGTACAGCAATACAACCTGCAGGTACTGGAGTCTAAAAATACAACGGTTAATGGGTTGCAGGCCATTGCGTTTATAGCCGACCAAAAACCACAGGAAGGCCAGCAGCAGCAACAGCAACAGCAGCCTGCTATCCGGTTGATGACCTACCTGATCAAGTATGGCACTAATATTTACAACATCATGGGCATCAGTACGGCAACAAATTTTAATACCTATGCGCCTGCTTTTAGCAATACCATGCAGAATTTTGCGGTGCTGACTGCTCCTGATAAATTAAACAGACAACCTGAACGCGTTCGTATTAAAACGGTTGGCCAGGGCTCCACGCTTGCCCAGATCTTACAGAACTACAACGTGCCGCAGCAACGTCGCGAAGAAATGGCTATCCTGAACGGTATGCAATTGTCCGATCGCATCGAGAAAGGAACGCTGATCAAAGTAGTGGAAAAATAACGCTGTCTAACGTATACTTAAACCAAACGCCCCATCCAGAACCGGATGGGGCGTTTGGTTTAAGTATAATTTATGCTGTAGTTTCATACATCAGCACTTGTATTATTATTCGTTACAGCTTTGATTAGGTTATTGATGTATGCCCATATATCTACTTTAACTTCTGTTAATATATAAGCCTGTAGCCTTATTACTTGACTTTATAAGTTCATAGCCTTATATTTAGATCCTATACAAACTATAAATGAAAGTAGGGATTATTACAGGCGACCTGATAAATTCATCGCAATACGAACCGGCACAAAGGCAGGAAGTAATAAAAACATTAAAGCAAACGCTTACTGAAGCAAATGATGTTGCTGATAAACAGTGGTTACGCTTTGAAATGTACCGCGGCGACAGCATCCAGATTGAAGTAACGGAACCTGAACAGGCACTTCGGCTGGCCATCCTTTTAAGAGCAGCACTTCAGAAGCTGGCTACGGGTAAAAAAAAACAGCTGGTACCGGGAAAGCCATTTGCAGATATCCGGCTTTCGGTTGGTATTGGAGAGGCAGAACGGAAACAAGGCAGCGTTGTGGAAGCAGATGGCGAAGCCTACCGGCTCTCGGGCAGATCACTGGATACGATGAAAAAACACGGTCAGAAACTTATCATCCGAACAAATAATACAGATATAAACGAAGAATTCGAAGTTGCCTGCCGGTTTCTGGATGTGCTGCTGGATAAATGGTCGGCTTCGTCTGCGGAAGTAGTTTTCTGGCTGCTGAAAGGATTGAAAGATGTGGAGATCGCTGCAAAATTAGGCATCAGCCAGCCAGCCATACATGCACGCAAAAAAGTGGCCGGCTGGGAAGCAATCGAGCTTATGCTGCAAAGGTATACTTCCGTTATAAACAAAACTTTTTAGCGCATGGAAGCAAGTATAATCTTATTGCTGCGGCTGGTGCTGGCGCATATTATAACAGATTTTATACTGCAACCGGATAAATGGGTGCGCAGCAAAAAAGAAGAAAAGGTAAGGTCGGGGTACTTATACCTGCATGGCATTTTAACAGGGCTTGTAGCGTACCTGCTCCTCGGCGACTGGCAAAATTACCAGGTTCCGATGTTTATTGCAGTTACCCATACCCTGCTGGATGCCGGCAAACTATACTTAAAAGATAACCTGGCGACTTTTCTTTACGATCAGGTGGCGCATTTACTGGTGCTGTTCGTGGCGTGGTTATACTTAACGGATGGCTTTCGGGAAGTGGTACCAGTACTGAGCAGTTGGCTGAATAACACGGATTATATGCTGCTAACTGTGGGGTTCGCTTTTATTATCTGGCCATCGAGTTACCTGATAGGAAAAGCAACCGAACGATGGCGCCAGGAAGTAGAAGATGCCATTAACGCAGACGCAGCAAGGCTGGCTGTTACAAGTATAGCAACGGTAGTAGAGGCATCCGGCGCAAAACACAGCCTCGACCGGGCGGGCATGTACATCGGCATGCTGGAACGCGTACTTGTGCTGATCTTTGTGTTAGCAGACCAATTCGAAGCAATCGGTTTCCTGATAGCGGCCAAATCCATACTTCGGTTTGGGGACAGATCAGAGCAAAAGCCCAGAAAGCAAACGGAATATGTACTCATCGGAACACTCATCAGCTTTACCATTACCATCATACTTGGGTTGCTGCTGCGTTACCTGGTAAAAATATAAATGCCCCTACAGTAAACACGATCATTACTCAAAAGCCGTTCTGTTTAAAGCGCTACGGCCGGGCCGAACATTGGTTAAAGTCAGGCACAGTTTTAACGAAGAGCCATATAAAAGCTTTTCGGGTACGGATAAGTTTGATGCGGCAGCACTGCCTAGCTAAAATTTAAAAACTAAATCATAAAAATTAAGTATGACGCCAGAAGTGTAAGCTTTTAAAACAAAACTATATTTTAAAAACACTTAGGGTAAGGATTCTTAGTTTTGTTAGTACACCTCTGTTTATGTTATGTACTTATTATAAACAGCTGATATTTAAGTATTTGTAACACATGCAATCTTATGCTTTACTAGGTGAAGCATCAAAATTTCGATTCAGAATTAAGTTTAAGTTTAGTACCAGAACCTGTTACCGATTATCTTGCTGATTAATTTAAAAAACCGTGCGTTCACTTTTACTTGTTAGCATACTTATCTTATTTTCAATTCAGGGATATAGCCAAACTACTTATAAGAAAGTGGTTGCTAAAACCGGTGATGGCGTTTTTACTTTACTGCGCCGCCACGGCCTGAATCCTTCGGAACACCTCGCTCCTTTTCTGGAATTGAACAAAGACAACCTCGGAAAAGACAACAGCCTGCTGATCGGAAAAACGTACATGCTTCCGCCAAAGGTAGCTGCCACCGGTAAAGAAACCCCACCGGAAACAACAAGATCTGAACCAAATCCAAGCGTACCCAACTCGCCCTCTAAAGGAAATACGGTAGCTTTATTTGGTGAGAAACATGCACGCCTGGATATGAAAAGTCAGAGGCTGAAAGGCGCGGTCTATTATTTATCGCCGGGCCATGGCGGTTACGACCCGGGTGCGCTTGGCCGCTACGGACCGCACACCTTAGCAGAAGATGAATATGCCTATGATGTCACCATCCGGTTAGCAAAGAGCCTGATGGAACACGGCGCAACGGTTTACATGATCGTGCAGGACCCCAATGACGGTATCCGCGACCAGACCATTCTTAAAATGGATACGGATGAAGTCCATTACCCCAACACCAAAATATCGCTAAGCCAGAAACAGCGGCTCCGCCAACGTACCGAAGCGATCAATACCCTCTACAAGAAGCACAAAGGAGCGTATCAGCGCATGCTGGCCATCCACGTAGACAGCCGAAGCATAGGTCAGAAGATCGATGTGTTTTTTTACCACCACGAAAACAGCGACGCCGGCCAGAAACTGGCAGAAACGATCCATCAGAAATTTACCTCAAAGTATAAACGCTACCAGCCCAACCGCGAATATTCCGGTAATGTGTCGCACCGCAGCAGTTTGTACGTGATAAAGTATACCCACCCGCCTACCGTTTTTATAGAACTGGGCAACATCCAGAACGACCTGGACCAAAAGCGCTTTGTAATACCGGATAACAGGCAGGCACTGGCCAACTGGATTGCCGAAGGAATACTGGACGACTACAAAACACGCTGATGCGGTTAATGTGCCAGTTGATAGATGGGTTTTAAAACCCTGTATGTAGCCAAAATACGATTAGGTAAGCCATGAGCCAGGAGTAATAGATATACGTGTTTAAACAATAAAATTTCGTTTAAAAACAAACATATAGTATCTAAGGTCGTAAATTTAAATAGTACAACTTAATTCCATTTTATACTATTTAAATGTACAGCTATGAAACAAATACTTTTACTATCACTCAGTTTACTGGCACTGACCTTTGATGGCATTGCCCAGGATCAGGGTTCAACAGAAATTACGAGACCACAAACCACAGCAGCAGTCGCAAGCGAAGCTGTTCAGAAAGGAAACTGGATTGTAGGTGCCAGCATCGGCTCTATCGGTTTCAACTTTAAATCTGATCTTTTCAATCTTGAGATCATGCCGCAGGCTGGTTATTTTATCAGCGAGAATGCAGTAATTGGTGCCCAGGTACAACTTGGCTTAACGGCTTATGATGGCGGTACTAATTTTTTGTATGGCTTAACTCCTTTTGCACGCTACTACTTTCCGGAAGGTGCTGCCCCTACCCACCGTTGGTTTGGTGAAGCCCGCGTAGGTTTTGCAGGCAGCTCTATCAGCGACAGCGACGATGATTCGGTTTTCTCGTCGGTATATGGTGTTGGCGCAGGTTATGCTCATTTTGTAGCAAGTAACGTGGCCCTGGAAGGTGTCTTAAGATTAACCCGTTCGCGCGCTAACATTGATGTTGGATCCGGCGATACAGGTTTATCGGTTGGCATTGGTTTACAGATCTATTTGCCAGGCAGATAAAGTATATAGTAAATAAATTAAGCCGCAGCAACCAAGGACAGAGTTGCTGCGGCTTTTTTGATTTAGGGATAATGTACTTTTTAAAGGCTACAGGCGTTACTTACCCGACGAACACAAACTAACTTATGTTTAAATGGATTATCGGGGCGAGTATGCTTTTAAGTATAACAGCCTGTACTACCCAACAAATCACCCAGGATAACACCCACCCTGAATTACCTGCGCTTACACTTAAAGAATTAATACCGGTTACAAAACCCGCCACCGCAAAAGCCAGAGCATTGGAAGCAAGCAGGATAAAAAAAGACCTGAAACGGTTTAAAGACCAACCTTCCGCGGCAGCCTATTATGTAACTCAGGCCAAGCGCACCTTAAACGAGAACAAACTTGATTCGGCGACTTACCTGTTTGGCAAAGCCTGGCAGCTGGATAGCTTGAATACCGATGTTTACTGGGGGTTCGGGCTGGTGTATGGCAAACAGAAGAAATTCGACAAAGCCTTATTTATACTTTACCACGCGCTGGAGAAAGACGCTGCGAACCCGCACCTGCTTAAAGCAATTGCCACCAGCCACCTGGGCCGTTACTACAAGCAAAAAGATGTATCGGATCTGGTAGAAAGTAAAAAGCTACTCGAAAAAGCACAGCAGCTAAAACCCGACGAGGCCGATACCTACTACAAACTTGCTATCAATAATTACTACCTGAGCAATTACCGCGACGCCTGGAAGTACCTGCACCAAAGTATAAAACAGGATAAGAAGATGGCAGACAAGGTCTTTATTTCGGCTTTGCTCGAAAAACAGAAAGACCCGATGCACATTTACCGCCAGTAAGTATAAAACCTGCTGGATAACAGTGCAAAACAACATACTTGCAAACTACCCGGAACAAGCTTATATTTAGGAATCGCAACCAACTTAGTATTGTACCCTTATCATGAAGAAGTTATTTGTAATTGCCTTTTTATTGGTTACCTCTCTCTCCTTTGCCCAGGATAAAGCAGCTGCCAAACCGGAGCCTAACCCGCTTGTGCAGCCTATGTTTGGCAATAAAGCCAAATCGGAAGCACAGCAGCGCAAAGACGAGAAATTTTTATCGAGCTGTGATAAAAGCTTTAGCAACCGCCAGGAAGCAAGTCAGTTTTTTATGGAGCGCGGCTGGGAATACCTGAACGAAGGACAACTGGATACAGCTGTGTACCGCTTTAACCTGGCCTGGCTCCTGAACCCGGATAACAAGGATACTTACTGGGCATTCGGATTGGTAACCGCCAGCCAGGGCGATCAGCAGAAAGCGATTGGCTTTTATGAAAAAGCGCTGGTGTATGATCCAAAAAACCCGGTGTTACTTACCGATGTGGCTTCCTCTTACCTGAAAAACTTCCGGGACAATAAAAAGAAAAAGGACCTGAAGAAAGCCAGCACGTACCTGAGCCAGTCTATCGCTACGGATGCAGCAAACGCATACGCCCTATCCAGTATGGCAATGGTAAAGTATTTTGAAGAAGACTATACGCAAGCCTGGGATTACCTGCACAAAAGCCGCTCGATAGATATGACGCAGTTCGATTATAATTTCCTGACCGAGCTGATGGCCAAAATGCCCGACCCACAGGGCTTCTTTAATACTACATCCTCTAATTAATTAGAAATAGCCTCTGCCAAAAACAGGGGCTGTTTTTTTATAAAGCCTTCTGCTAAAGTATAAAGCAGGCTGGTTACCATACTGTGGTAGGCCTCCTGCGCTAATTTACATAGCAAAAAGAACATAAAATTGTGATGTATTGATAATCCTGAAATCCGCCTTTTCGCCTTTCCGGATTTTAGTATATTTGTTCAGTTACCTCAGAAATCAGTTAAGTTTTGAATATGAAAAAGAATTTACTACAAGCTTCTGTCTACCTGCTGGCTGGCACGATGGCACTTTCGTCGTGTGTTGTCTCTAAAAAGAAGTACGAAGATTTGCTGTCGCGTAAAAACGAACTGGAAGTTGATAAATCTGGCCTGGAGCAGCAAAAGCAAACCCTGGAGCAAGAGAAAGCAGCTTTAGAAGCAGAAAAGGCTAACCTCGAAACCATGAAAGCGGAGCTTGAAAAGCAGAAAGCTGAATACCAGGCAAGTTTGCAGAAAGCGCTGACCGAAGGAAAAACGCTGGGCGATAACCTGAACATGAGCAAATCGCAGATTGAAAGACTGAACGCTGACCTGAAAGCCCGCGAAGCGCGCCTGGCCGAATTACAGCGCATACTCGATGAAAAAGACAAAGCCGTTAAAAACCTGCGCAGTAAAGTGAGCAATGCCCTGCTAAGCTTTAACGATAAAGACCTGACCGTAAACATCCGTAATGGTAAAGTATATGTGTCGTTGGCAGAGCAGTTGCTGTTTAATTCCGGGTCTACCAAAGTAGACCCCAAAGGTGTGGATGCCCTGAAAAAACTGGCTGCCGTACTGAAAGAACAGAAAGATGTAAATGTAGTAGTGGAAGGCCATACCGATGATGTTCCGATTGCCAAAGGTACCGTGGGCATGCAGGATAACTGGGACCTGAGTGTGCTGCGCGCCACCGAAATTACCCGCATCCTGACAACCAGTACAGGCGTTGATCCGACGCGCGTAACGCCTTCCGGGCGCTCTAAATATGTGCCCTTAGACCAGGCAACTACAAAAGAGGCCCGCCAGAAGAACCGCCGCACCGAAATCATACTTACTCCTAAATTAGATGAGCTGTTCCAGATCCTGGAGAATGCTTAAGCAAGTATAACTTTACCTAACCAAAAAGCCAGCTCTTTCGGAGCTGGCTTTTTGGTTTATACTTTCAAGTATAAATTAGCGGTCAGGCCACTTCGATTGGCTTGGGAAGCACTCTTCTTAAAACCGGCAGCATTACAAAGTATAAACCAAAGCCCACCGGCACCGCAACAAACACCCACACCAGAATCCCAACCAGGTCAGCGATCCAGAGCATTTGCAGCGCTTCCAGCCAGTCAGTTTTAAAAAGCATGGTGATCTCATCCAACGAAAGTTTCAGTTCTGATAATCCGAATACATAAATGCCAGCCTTGATAAACGGAAGAAAAAAGATCAGTTGCAGCGGCTGCACTAAGTATACAATTAAAATAGTGGCGGCCACATTCAGCCTGAACCGTGCGGCAATGGCAGTGCCTAGAATAGTAGCCAGCCCAAACGTAGGAATAATACCCACCACCGTGCCCACTGCCACGGTAGTAGCCAGCTTATGGGGCGTCATGCCCTGGCTTAACAGATTGGTGACCGGCCTGATTAATCTTTTCCTGAAAAAACCAAGAAGTATACGTTGCATTGGGATGGTGAAAGCAGCTGCTTTAATTAAATGAATTAGTAACACTATGACCCCGAACAGGCCAGATAAGTTGCAGGAACCGAATAGAATTTGAAACTTCTTTCCGTTTATACTCCCGGATCAGATTTGTAACCCTAACCTCAAAATAATGTTCAGCAGCAAAGTATAAATTAAGGCTGTTATCTCAAATTTATACTTTCCAAACCGGCATAAGCGCTTGCCTCCTATCTCTTAAAAAAATAATTATACCCGGGTTAAACTTATAGGAATGTTCCTTGTCTAAGCTCTGAAATTGATAAAAATTGTCTAACCCATGCGGAAATTGCTCCTTTTACTGGCTCTGTTTGCCAGTGTTTTCCAACTCTATGCCCAAACCGGAACTGTAACCGGTACTGTTAAAAGTTTATCTGATAACTCAGCCTTACCTGCTGCCAGCGTTGTACTTACTAAAACAGCTACAGCCACTAAAACAGGTGTACCAACCGATCTGGAAGGCCGCTTTATTTTTGAGCGTGTAACACCAGGCAGTTATACGGTCGAAGTTAATTACATCGGCTTTAAAAAGTATACTCGTTCATTTGAGATGACAGGTGCAACTATAAACCTGGGTACCTTATCTCTTGAAGATGAATCAACTGCTATTAAGGAAGTACAGGTGATAGGCCGTGCGCCACTTGGCGAGCAGAAAGGCGATACATCGCAGTTTAATGCCAAGGCTTTTAAAACTGCCCCGGATGCCAGTGCCGAAGATCTGGTAACTAAAATGCCAGGCGTAACCATTACCAACGGAACCATACAGGCGCAAGGCGAAGATGTACGTCAGATCATGATCGATGGCAAGCGCTATACCGGCCAGGATGTGAATGCAGCTGTTCGGAATCTTTCCGCCGATATGATTGAAAGCGTGCAGGTATTTGACGGACAAAGCGACCAGGCAGCTTTCAGTGGTTTTGAAGATGGCAACCGTTTGAAAACCCTGAATTTCACTACAAAAAAAGAAGCCCGCCAAGGTTACATGGGTAAAGTATCAGCTGGTTATGGTACCGATGACCGCTATATGGTCGGTGCTGCCCTCAACATCTTTAATAACAACCAACGCATTACAGTAACTGGTCTTACCAATAACATCAACATGTTTGATTTCTCGGTAGGCGAAACGCCGGGAGGTGGTATGCGAGGCCGTAGAGGCGGATGGGGAGGCGGATCTCCGAACGGAATCATTAACACCAACACCTTCGGAATAAACTACCAGGATACCTGGGGCAAAAAGATGGAAGTGAGCGGCAACTACAATTACTCTAACCGCGATATCGTAAATAACCAGTACCGTTTCCGCGATTTCGTGAACAGCGACACGACTTATACCGAGAACAGCATCAACCGCAGCACCGACGAGAGCCACCGCTTAAACTTTCGTTTACAGTATAATATCAATGCCAACAACAGGTTATTGGTTACGCCAAGTATAACCGTGCAACGCAACGACGGCCTGACCGAACGCGATGCCAATACGATCGGAAATGGTACGATTGCGCTGAACTCGTTAAACTCGAACCGTTTCGATAACGCCTCGCTTAATTTTAATAACAATATTTTGTACTCGCACCGTTTTGGTAGTTCGGGTCGCATCCTGACTGCGAGCTTAAACACGAGTTACAACGATTCGGATGGCGATAGTTACCAACGCGAGAACACCGATAACATCGGCAGACCAGAGCGTAACGTGCTTCGTAACCAGTATACCAGCACCGACCGTACGAACATGGCTTGGTCTGGTAACCTGAATTATTCTCAGAAATTAGGAGAAAAATCGCGCTGGCAGGTAGAGTACAACATCAACAACCAGGAAAATGACTCGGACAGAAGAGCAAACGATATTGAAGAAGACAATACGTTAGTACCAAATCCGCAGCTGAGCAATACGTTTACAAGCAATTACCTGGCTCAGAACTTCGGGCCAAGCTATCAGTACAGAACCGAGAAAGTTCGTTTCCAGGCAAATGCGCGCTACCAGTACGCCACCCTCGAAAGCGAAAACACCTACCCGACCACGTTCCCGCTGAAGCGTAACTTTACCAACTTCCTGCCTTCTGCAGAATATGAGTTCAAGTTCTCAGAATCTACGAACCTGAACATTAATTACCGTGCAGCTACCAATGTGCCTTCGGTAGAGCAACTGCAGGATGTGCTGGATATTTCGAACCCATTACAGCCAAGCATCGGTAACTCCAGACTTGACCAGGATTATGATAACAGGTTAAGAGTTCGTTTCCGTAAGTTTAATGCTGAAACAAACCGCGTGTTCTTTATCGGCGTGTTCGGTAATATGACCCAGAATTATATTGCCAACAGTATTTACACAGCGGGCTCTGTTCCGGCCGATCTGCCAGCTGATTACCAGTTACAGTCTGGCGCAAGGTTATCGCGCCCGGTTAACATGGATGGCTACTGGAACGTACGCTCGTTCTTCCATTTTGGCCAGCCGCTAAACGTCATCAGCTCTAACATAGGCATTAACGGTTCGGTGGGCTACAGCAGAATACCAGGGATGATCAACGAAGTTGTAAACTATGCCAACAACATCAATTATGGTATCGGCGCCAACATCAGCAGTAACATCAGCGAGAAAATAGATTTCACGGTTTCAACCAATTCCAGCTACACCGTAGTGGAAAACACCCTGAGCACAAATCAGAACAACAACTTTTTCTCTCAGAACACAAACCTGCGCTATAACTGGATACTTTGGAAAGGCCTGGTTTACCGCACCGAACTGCAGCACCAGTATAACTCCGGTTTATCGGCGGGTGTAGATAACAGCTACCTGCTTTGGAACATGAGCATCGGTAAAAAAGTGTTCAAGAACCAGCAAGGGGAAATCAGCTTAAGCGTAAACGACCTGTTGAAGCAGAATGTGAGCGTGCAGCGTAACGTAACAGAGTCTTATGTGGAAGATGTGCAGTCAACGGTGTTACAGCGTTTCTTTATGCTGACGTTCAGCTACAACATCCGCAAATTTAACGGCGGTGCAGCACCCACTATGAACAACAACCGACCAGGCAACTGGGGCGGTGGCAGAAACTAGTTTTTAAGGTTGCGTAAAAAGAGGGCTTGCAGAAATGTAAGCCTTTTTTTATGCCCTCTTTGTTCGCAGGCCAAACAAGTTAAGCGGGTTTTACCTGCTTTATACTTTGCCGGAAGGCAATCGCTTTTGGCTCATCGGGCATTTATACTTATACTTGCAGCAGCGTTTGAGGTAGCCGGGTAATACCAGCTTTAAAAAGGAACCGTGTTAAAATCACGGGCTGTCGCGCAACTGTAAGTAACAGTAAATTGCAGCCAACAGAAGGTCCATTGTCTGAGAAGATGAGAAGGACGGTTGCCATGTTACAAGCCAGGAGACTTGCCTTAAACGGACGGATGTATACTTTCGCGGGTTAGAGTATCATCAGGCTTCGTTGTTTTGGTAAAGGCAGGTTTTCTATTTTTCCTGCTTTGCTTTGCTTCCAGTTCCTGGTGTTTTACTGCCTGCGATAACTCCTGTTAAACAGAATTTATCGGAAACTTAATCAAAAGTAAATGCAGGCTAACCAAGAAAACCAGTTCCATACGGCTACGTCCCTCACGGACTTACAACAGCGCATGGCGCTATCCGAAACCCGGATCTTTAAAGCAGTTTTCCCTAATACAACAAACCACTACGATACCCTGTTTGGCGGCACCGCCATGCAACTGATGGATGAAGTTGCCTTTATTACAGCCACTCGGTTCAGCCGTAAACGCATGGTTACCGTATCCTCCGACCGTATTGATTTTAAAATGCCCATTCAGGCCGGCACGATCATCGAACTGGTAGGCATCATCTCCAAGATCGGAAATAAAAGCTTAGACGTGCGGGTAGATATTTATGTAGAAGAAATGTATTCCGAATCCCGAATGAAAGCTGTTTCGGGACAGTTTACGTTTGTGGCCATCGACGAAAACAAAAAACCAGTGCGTGTACTTTAAAGCGATCAGTACATTTTACAGGAATTAAATTCCGGCGTGCAGGTGATGGTAAGAGTATACTTTGGAAAACGTAACAGAGGCGGTTTGGCGTAAAAAGTTTTAAGGTAGGAAACTGAAAGTATAAAAACGTGCTTACAATACTGACTACTTAAAGCAGGCTAAAATAGCCAGCTGGCAGAGGGTGTAATTTATACTTCGTGTACGAACGTAAAACTGCGTATCTTTATACTTTCGAAAACAGTAATTATGCCTTCTTTTAAAGAACTTCGCTTACATCCTGCCCTTTTACAAAGCCTTCAGGAACTCAAGTATAGATCGCCTACTCCTATCCAGGAAAGTGCCATACCGCTGCTTTTGCAGTACAAAGATGTAGCAGGCCAGGCTGAAACCGGAAGCGGTAAAACAGCTGCTTTTGGTTTGCCACTGTTACAAAGTATAGATCCTGCATTGCAGCAGGTACAGGCCCTTGTTATTGTGCCCACCCGCGAACTGGCTGTTCAGGTGCGGCAGGAACTGAAGCTTTATGGCAAGCATATACAAGGCCTGAAGATCAGTGCTTTTTATGGTGGGCACGCTTTCTCACAGGAACGGGCTTCGCTGGCCCACCCGCCCCAGATTCTGGTTGGTACGCCGGGCCGCCTGACGGACCACTTAAACAGAAAGACACTGGACCTGCACAACACGGCTCACCTTGTTTTGGATGAAGCAGACAAGTTACTGGAAATGGGTTTTGAAGAAGAACTCGACCAGGTAATCCATGCACTTCCAACGCAAAGGCAAACAGTGCTTTTTTCGGCCACGATGCCAGATAATGTAAAGCGCCTGATCGCAAACTCGCTGAAAGACCCCCATTTTGTTAAGGCATCCGCAACTGCAAACCCGGACCAGATAAAGATGATCGGGATTAAGGTGGAACATACAGATAGATCAGCTGTGGTGACCAGGTTGCTGCAAAGTATAAACCATGCCGGTACCGTTGTTTTTGCCAATACCCGCGTTACCGCAAACGAGTTAACCACGCAGCTTCAGGAAGAAGGTTTATCTGCCAAAGCATTGCACGGCGGCATGGAGCAGCCCGACCGTGATAAAGCCATGACGCTTTTCCGGAACGGTACCACCCAGATCTTAATTGCAACTGACCTGGCTGCCAGAGGCCTTGATATTGCCGCACTCAAAACAATTATCCATTACGAGTTGCCTGATGATGAAGCATCGTACCAGCACCGCAGTGGGCGCACCGGACGAGCGGGCAAAAGCGGCGTAGTGTATACTTTGGCTACCTCCCGCGACGAAAATAAACTGGATAGCTGGGAACAGGTCCGGATGGATGAATGGATTTCTGCTTCTTCTTTTAGGGCGAAAGCTGCATCTAAAACAGTTCAGGCCAATGCATTTGTAACGCTGCACATTAATGGTGGCCGAAAAGATAAGTTAAGCCCGCGCGATGTGGTAGGCGCTGTTATTGCCGAAGCAGGTTTAAAAGCAGACCAGATCGGGAAGATCGAAATTCAGGACAGAAGCAGTTTTGTGGCCGTACCCGAAGCCGTAAGTCAGCATGTCTTGATAAAATTATCTGAAGGCAAAATTAAGGGCAGAAAGTATAAAGTGCACCTAGTTAAGTAATCAGAAGTATACTTAAATTTGTACGCACAAATAACAGGCTCTATTCGTTTTTAGCATTGCTATTCTATAAATTTGCAGGGCAATTTTAGCTCACTCTCATACATGAAAAAATTATCGTTAGTTGTCGTGGCACTTTTTGCGTGCTCGGCTCTCTCCTACGGCTGGGGATTTTTCGGGCACAAGGTCGTGCACCAGCTTGCTATCTATGGCTTACCTAAACAGATGCAGGGTTTCTTCTACAAGAACCAGGATTACATGGTACAAAAATCTGTTCGGCCGGATGAACGCCGTAACTCAGATCCAAAAGAAGCACCCCGCCATTTTATAGATATAGATGTGTTTGGTGAGGATGCTGTGCATACCATGCCCCAGGATTGGGAAGCTGCTGCAGCAAAATATACCGCAGACACCCTGGAAAAGTATGGTATTGTGCCGTGGCATGTTGTAAAAATGAAAGCACGTTTAACTAACGCTTTCAAGCAGCAGAACCCTGACAGTATTCTTTTTTATGCAGCCGATTTAGGCCATTATATTGCCGATGCGCACGTACCGTTGCATACCACCGTTAACTACGACGGGCAACTGACCAACCAGAAAGGGCTGCACAGCCTTTGGGAATCTAAAGTACCGGAAATGCAGGCGCAGGGGTATAAATTACAAAACAAAAAAGCTGTTTACTTAATAGATACGGAGCTTGCCATTTGGGACGTTGTGCGTGCTTCGCACAAGCTTTTCCCGGGAGTGTTGGCCATGGAGCTGGAAGCAAGTAAAGGCTTTACACCTGAAACAAAATTTGTAACGGTAGAACGTAACGGCAGAACGCGCCAATATTATTCAGATGATTTCGCGAAAAAGTATGCAGAATTGCTCGGCCCTACAGTAGCACAACGCATGGAAGCATCGGCGCAAATGGTTTCTAACTTCTGGTTCACATGTTGGGTAGATGGCGGAAAGCCAGACCTGAACAAACTGATGGATGGCAAATTGCCCAAAGCAGAAAAGAAGGCCTTGAAACGTGAGTTAAAATCTTTCCGAAAAAATAAACTGTTCGAAGAAAAACGGGTTATCGCAGCTCAGAAACAGGAAAAAGAATAAGCTAAATCAAGTAAACAAAAAGGCCGCTATATAAAGTATAGCGGCCTTTTTTGTTATAAAATTATCTGTTTCCAGTAGTGGTACCTGTAGTCCCTCCTGTAGTAGTTCCGGTGGTGGTACCCATCGTGGTTGAACCAGTGGTCGTTACGCCTGAAGTGGTTGTTCCGGAAGTAGTACCAGCTGTTGTCGTTCCTGTTGTTACTCCTGATGTTGTCGTACCGGTCGTTACTCCGCTGGTAGTGCCAGTTGTTGTTCCGGTCGTCATACCCGTTGTAGTGCCTGTCGTTGTACCCACTGTAGTCGTCCCGGACGTAGTTGAGCCGGTAGTTGTACCGGAGGTCGTTCTGGTTGTTGTTCCACTTGTTGTACCAGAAGTTGTTCTGGTAGTAGTGCCAGACGTTGTTCCGCTTGTAGTGCCGGTGGTTGTTCCCATTGTGGTGGTGCCACTGGTTGTATCCAATGTAGTTCCGCCTGCGGTTGTTGTACCTGTTGTGGTAGTTTGACCTTGGTCTTTTACAGTCTTATTGTTATTATTGGTATATCCTGAAAGGATCGTTAAACTAAAAAAGGCTATCGCAGCCCCTGTCATCATCTTCTTGTTCATAGCTTGGTTTTTTTGGTAACTAGAATACGTTTACGCAATAAAAGACTTAATAGTAAGAACAGCTGCAAAATAAACAGGAACATATAGGTTGTTTAGCTTGAAAGAAGACTTATTTAATTAAGCAAGTTTAATAAAGCCACTCCATTTAAAAGTATAAACAAGCTGGTTTTTAAACTAATAAACTTAGCATCTAGCTTAAAATACTAAAAAACCATACCTTTACTACATGGAGATACTTATTGCAGTTTCGGCTTTTCTGGTAGGGTTGGTAGTAGCTTTTTTTGCATTGAAAGGCAAGCAAACTTCTTTGCAGCAGGCGTTAAACGAGCTTGCCGTGAAGCAAGGCGTGCTTGAGGGACAAGCAAAACTTAAAAGCGATGAAAGCGAGCAACTTAAATCGCAGTTGCGCGAAGCACAGACCGAAACTTTGGAACTCACCAATGCCCTCACCAAAACCGAAACAGACTACGAACACCTTCAGCGGAAATTAAACGAACAGGCCCTGGAGTTAGAGCAACTTCGCGAAAAATTTCTGCAGCAGTTCCAGAGTATTTCCAACCAGGTACTGATGACAAATGCCGAGCATTTCAAGAAAGCATCTTCCGATAACCTCGAACTTATACTTGCCCCGCTTAAAGAACGCATTAAGGAATTTGAAGCCAAAGTGGACTCGACGTATGAAAAAACGCTGAAGGAAAGTGTCAGTTTGAAAGAACAGATTACGCAACTAGCTTCGCTTAACCAGCAAATGAGTAAAGATGCCCTTAACCTGACCAAAGCCCTGAAAGGCGAAAGCAAAACGCAAGGGAACTGGGGCGAATACCTGCTGGAAAGTTTGCTTGAAAAATCCGGGTTGCGCAAAGGCGTGCATTACGAGAGAGAAGAAGTGTTGCAGAATGATGATAATAAAATTTACCGGCCTGATGTAATTGTACGCTTGCCGGATACAAAGCATCTGGTGATCGATTCCAAGATGTCGTTGGTAGCGTACGAAGCTTATTGCAGTTGCGAAGATGATCTGCAACTGGAAGCATACTTACGCTCGCATATCCATTCTATCCGGACCCATTTTACAGACCTTGGCAGAAAAAACTACCATCGCCTTAATGGTATCAACTCGCCGGATTTTGTGCTGATGTACATCCCGATCGAGCCCGCCTTTAACCTGGCGTTGCAACACGATCATGATCTGTTCACAGATGCATTTGATAAGAATATTGTGCTGGTAACAACATCTACGTTACTGGCTACACTGCGTACCATAGCAGGTGTTTGGCGCCAGGAAGACCAGAAACGCAACGTGTTACGCATCGCCGAAGAAAGCGGCAAGCTATACGATAAGTTTGTGGGCTTTGTAGATGACCTTAAAACCATTGGCCGCCACCTCGATAACAGCCAGACATCCTATAACGCTGCCATGAATAAACTCACCGAAGGCAAAGGCAACCTGATCCGGAGGGTGGAAATTCTAAAAGAGCTGGGCGCTAAAACAAGCAAATCAATTGACGACACCTTGCTGCTGGAAGCTCAATCCCTCAAAATCGAAGGTGAAAACCAAGTATAAGTTATACTTGGTAAGTATAGATCAGCCCATACTTTTCTAACATTTCATTTATACTTTTGAAGTATAGGTTTGAGCTAGATTCAAAGATTTTTTTTTACAAAGCAGTAAAGTATAACTTGTTGTGCTTAATTTATACTTTGGAATTCATATCCATATAGAAGCTTTTTAGAGTTTTCAATTACAGGGGCTCAACCCGCCGTTGTTGGTGTTTTCACCGACAACTATACATTCACTACTGGGAGCTTGCTGGTGAAAACACACAGCAAGGGCTGCAGAAATTTATTTGTTTAAAAACTCTAAACAGCTTCATATCTATTTTAACAGTATCACGATAAAACGCTATGAAAAAAATACTCTTAAGTGGTATAACAGCCGCGCTCCTTTTCTCCTGTTCCAGCCAAAAAACGACAACGCCAGCTTCCGAAACGACAACTGCGGCTGTAGCTCAGACGCCTTCCGTATCAGAAGAAGCGCAGGCTTTCCTGGACAGTTACTCAAAACAATTCCAGGAACTTTATACCCGATCTGCGGAAGCAGAATGGCAATCTAATACAAGAATTGTAGAAGGCGACACCACCAATGCAACCAATACACGTCGTGCAAACGAAGCTTTTGCAGCTTTTACAGGGAGTATAGCCAACATTGATAAAGCCCGAAAATTTTTAGGCCAGAAAGATAAATTAACCGATATCCAGGTAAAGCAGTTTGAAGCCATACTTTACGCAGCTGCCAATAACCCGCAAACGATCAGTGAAGTAGTAAATGCCCGCATCAAAGCAGAAACCGAACAGACCGAAAAATTGTATGGGTACGATTTTAAGCTGAACGGCAAATCAGTTACGACCAACGATATAGACAAAATTCTTAAAACTGAAAAGAATGAAAAGAAACGCCTGGCAGCCTGGAATGCAAGCAAAGAAGTTGGTAAAGAACTTCGAGGTGGTTTATTAAACCTGCGCGGCTTGCGCAACAAAACGGTTCAAAGCCTCGGCTACAGCGATTATTTTTCGTACCAGGCATCTGATTACGATATGAGCCGCGAAGAAATGATGGCGCTTATGACGAAACTGAACGAAGAGCTTCGGCCGCTTTACCGCGAATTGCATACCTACGCACGTTATGAGCTGGCCAAGCAATACGGCATAAAACAAGTACCGGATCAGTTGCCGGCGCACTGGCTGCCAAACCGCTGGGGCCAGGACTGGAGTTCGATGGTAGAGGTGAAAGGACTTGACCTGGATGGTGCCCTGAAACCAAAAGGCGATAAGTGGATGATCGAGCAGGCCGAGCGTTTTTATGTAAGCCTTGGCTTCCCGAAATTACCGGAAACATTTTACACTAAATCAAGCTTATACCCACTTCCGGCTAACGCTAGTTATAAGAAAAATAACCATGCTTCGGCCTGGCATATGAACTTAGAGAACGATGTGCGCTGCCTGATGAGTGTTGAACCTAACGCGGAATGGTACGAAACAACGCACCATGAGCTTGGCCATATTTATTACTATATCAGCTATACTAACCCGGATGTGCCTGTTCTGTTGCGAGGTGGCGCCAACCGCGCTTTCCATGAAGGAATTGGTAGTTTAATGGGGCTTGCTGCCATGCAGAAACCATTTTTAGTAGAGCTAAACCTGGTCAATGCGAATGCAAAAACAGACCAGGTACAAAGCCTGTTAAAAGAAGCGCTGAGTTATGTTACTTTTATTCCCTTTGCGGCTGGTACGATGAGCGAGTGGGAACATGATTTTTATGCGAGCAACTTATCTGAGCAGGAACTTAACAAACGCTGGTGGGATCTGACTAGAAAATACCAGGGCATTGTGCCATCTGCCACCCGCGGAGAGCAGTTTACCGATGCAGCCACTAAAACACACGTGAACGATGACCCGGCACAATACTATGATTATGCCTTATCTTATGTCATTTTGTTTCAATTACACGACCATATTGCTAAAAATATACTGAAACAGAACCCGCACGCAACCAATTATTATGGGAATAAAGAAGTTGGCAATTTCCTGCGTGATATCATGTACCCGGGCGCATCCGCTGACTGGCGCAAAATGCTGAAAGAAAAAACAGGAGAAGACTTAAGTGCCCGCGCGATGGTAGCTTACTTTGAACCGCTAATGGAGTATTTAAAACAACAAAACAAAGGCAGAAAGTATACCATGTAAAGTATACTTCCTGAAGTATAAAAAAAGGAGCCTGAAGATATTATTCAGCTCCTTTTTTATGTTGTTAAAGTATAAAACTGCATTAGTAATTTGCTTCTGTAGCAGGTACATCAACCAATATAAACGTAGCATCTGTTGCGCCATGCAACGAAATCACATCCATACTTTCAAGGCGCACATGGTCTCCGGCTTCCAGCTCAACATTGTTAACTAATAAATTACCGGTTAATACATACACCAACGTTTTTCGAATTTTAAACGTCTGGAAATCTGTTTCATTTCCATTTTTCAGGCTGCCATAATATACAGTCGAATTAGAATTCATGAAAGCCACATCTTCCAGCACTTTCTGCCCGGTGATAACAGGTATGAGCTTGCCATCGGCTGAGGTAAAATCCATGTCCATTACCTCATATGAGGGAGCTAGACCTTTTTGGTTGGCAATAAACCAAAGATTGAGCAGATGCGCTTCGCCGTCGGTGTTGTTATGCAGCGAGTGCGTGAGGCCTGTACCTGCCGTAACGCGCTGAACCTGGCCTTGTGTAACGGCGGTTTCATTGCCCAAGCTATCGTGATGCGTAATAGAGCCTGACAAAACCATGGTCACAACCTCCATATCCGAATGCGGATGGGAAGGGAAGCCGGATTGCGGACCTACATAATCATCGTTTAAAATACGTAGCGGGCCAAACTGTACATTCTTCGGATCATAATAATCGGCAAAAGAAAATAAGTTAAAAGATTGTAGCCAGTCTCCTATGTTGGCTTGGTGCCGTTCTGCAGCATTTATGACTTTGATCATAGCGTTGGGTCTTGTTACGAGGGTTTATTAAGGTATAGTATAAAAATAATACTGTATGCTGACTTTACGCATAATCCGGCATCTTGTTAATAAAGGAGATTTCTTATAGATCAAAAAGAACAAAAAAGCCCTGATCCAAAGTATGAATCAGGGCTTTTACTGCGAACTAAAAGTATAATTACTCTGCTTTTTTTAAGGTCTGCATCTGTTTTTGCAGATCCAAAACGATAGATGATAACTTATCAAGTGATAGATCAGCAATCGGGAAAGTTGAACTGATGTAAGACTTCGCTTCCCATATCTCCAGAATATCCTCCATATGGAGTTCATAAGGTGAGTAAACCGGGTTATCAGAATGCAGGCGAAGTGTTGAAGGCTGTTGCAGTTTGTTATAAATCCGCTTGAAAACCACCCCTTCTTTCTGACTTACGATAATACAGGGCGTACCGTCTTTAATGGTGTTCCAGTCTTCAATGTACCGGCCTACAATGACGGTTCCGGATGCGATCGGCAACATAGAGTCACCACTTATCTCAAAGGCACGAAACGTTCCGGTATTACCTAACATCGGCAACCTGAAGCGCGGCAGCTCCTCTATAAATTCACGGTCGGCATAGCCATTTAAGTATCCGGCACTGGCTTTGTAAGGCACCAGTTCTATATTTTCGCGCTGATCCTCATCCACTGTAATGGCCAGTACCCGCAATTTACCGGAAGTTGCCCCACCGTTATTTTCCGAAACAGCCGGTATGCCGGTAGTCAGGTCGTTGGTAATAAGGCTATCAAGTGTGATATTAAACAATTGGGCAATATTGATAAGTGTACTAAGTTTAGGTTCTGCCCTTCCCTCCTCATATGCACCAATTAGTGAGCGTTTTATTTCGAGCTTCTCAGCAAGCTGTGCTTGTGTAAAGCCCGCGCTTTTGCGCAAATACCTAAGATTAGATGTTACTGTCTGCACTGCTATACTTTTTAATGAAGTATGAATTAACCTTCAGAATTCAAATATTCTGCCTTGTAAAATTACTAAAATATTTTATAATAACTAATTTAATTAGCATTTATTTTTCTAAATGCATAACATCTTAGTTTTTGGCTTAAATATAGAATTATGTATATATTATAATCAAGAAAATACTTTATAATGTTCTATTAAAGCATTTTATATCAATATCATTAAATTTGTACTTATTTTACCTGATCTGTATATTTGAAAATATGAATTGAGGCGAGTACATTCATTTTAAAGTATATCCATTACAATAAAATATTAATTATAAGCCAATTACATAGGTTTAACCTTATCAAACTTTAAAAAATATTAATTTTTTTTGTTATTGGATCTAACTTAATGAAATAAAATATTACTAAGTTATTTTGAACTTATAGAATATTAACAAGGTTACATCGAAATTAAAAATAGCTTTATAGAACAATTTTAACTTTTCGCCTTTTTGCCCCTTTTCTATGAAATTTACTTTTACGCCAAAGCTTACTGTTTCTTCAATCCTCATTTTAGCAGCATTAGTAGCTTCCGGTTGCCAGCAGGAAGATATTTTTGAAGAGCATAATGCACAGCAGCAACTTCATGTCGATATGGAGAACGGCCAGGTTATACCAGGACAGTTCATAGTTATTCTAAAATCTGATGCTGCTTTAAAAGCTAGCGCCACAGGTAATTTAACTAATGCAACTTATAAAGCAGTAACCCAGAAAAGACAACAGCTTTTAACCAACGTTGGTATTTCAAAGTCGGATGTGCTACAAGAACTGGATGGCCATGTTAACGGATTTGCTGCTAAGTTATCTGATGCTCAGGTAAAAAGGCTTCAGCGCGACCCTAATGTGGCGTATGTTGAGAAAGATAGAACCATTAATCTAATACCGGACAGGATTACGAAGGTATGGGAACGAAAAAGCTTGCCAACGCCTGCTCCTTCTCCTCCCAGTGAGACTGCTCCTTCACCCGCGCTTGTAGAAACAAATCCTGCCCCTGCTCCTGTTCCTACCGAACCTGCTCCTGCCCCAGAACCGGAACCAATTCCGGAGCCTGCACCTGCACCTACGCCAGCCCCAGAACCGGAACCTACGCCAGCCCCAGCTCCAACGCCCGAGCCGGAGCCAATAGTGAATCCGGTACCGGCTTATGCCAAAGTTATACCACTGGAAGGCGAGTTAATTAGTTGGAACATAGACAGGACGGGCTATGGCGATGGAACCGGCAAAACAGTCTGGATTATTGATTCAGGTATAGATACCGATCATCCTGACCTTAACATTGATCTTGCCAGGAGCAAATCCTTTATTTATGGTGTTTATTCAGTAGAAGATGGTTTCGGACATGGTACAATTGTGGCTGGGATAGTTGCCGCAAAAAATAACGGTTCCGGTGTTTTAGGAGTTGCTTCGGGTGCGACAGTTGTGGCTCTGCGTGTTTTCGATAATGCAGGTAAGGGATCGTTGTCCAGAGCGTTGCAGGCAGTTAACCATGTGATCAAAAATGCAGCTCCAGGGGACGTTGTTAATATGAGTCTGGGAAGTGGTATTTCTTTGTCACTTGATAATGCTGTAACAACTGCAGCTGCCAAAGGAATTTTATTTTCGATAGCAGCCGGTAACGCACCTGTCGATTGTATAGATTCTTCGCCGGCCCGTGTGGATGCGGATGGCGTTTATACTGTGTCGGCAAGTGATAAATACGATAAACTTTGGGTAAGCTCCAGCTACGGCCTCGCCGTGGATTTTGCTGCGCCAGGCGTTGGCCTAACTTCTACCACCAAAGGTGGCGGTATTGGGCATGGCCATACAGGTACATCCTATGCAGCTCCGCACGTTGCCGGTATACTTTTAGTGCGCGGAAAAGTCTTTTCCAGAGGAACCGTTTCGGATGATAAAGATTCAAAACCTGATCCGTTGGCAAGTATGGAATAATAATTTATACTTTAAAAAAGCAAAACGAGCTGCCAGATTCTGACAGCTCGTTTTGCTTTTAAGTGTTTTGTGATTTCGTTTACCAGTTTGATCGCTTCTTGTAGATAGCTACCGACAACCTGATTTTAAAGTATTCATACTTTTCGCCGAGCAGCTCAAACAGGTCTTTCAGTTTAGATTCTGTTCCGAGCTTTTCTATTGCTTTGGCAATAATGGTATACTCGTCCTTTGTAACGTATTTACTGATATCAATAGCATACCCCTGTTCATACAGCGTAGCCATGTGCGAGTAAACCGTAACCGGATTTAAATTACGCTGCATAGCTATTTCGTCAGGCGATAAGCCTTTCTGAAGTGCTTCCAACGTAACCAGATGTGTAGCGCCTTTCAATTTGGTGCCTTTGCTCTGTTCCTCTGTCATGAAATTCATGATCTCGGTGATGAAATCATGGCCGTAACGTTCATACTTCTGAGAACCAACGCCTGAAATGGCCAGCATGGCAATCCGGTTCGTGGGTTTTTCGGCAGCCATTTCCTGTAACGTGCTGTCGGTAAAAACAACGTAAGGTGGCACATTATGCGCATCTGCAATCGATTTTCGCAGTACACGCAGGCGCTCAAACAAGGCATCTTTTACCAACTCGCGTTTAGGGCGCGCTTTAACAACTTCAGTCTCCTGTGCTTTGGATTCTTCAAACTTAACCAGTTCCACTTTCTGATTCTCGAAAAGAACCTTGCGGCTGTGTTCGGTCAGTTTTAAAGTATAATTCTGATCATAAGCCAACTCCACCAATCCTGAATTAAGCATCTGGTGCAAGTACCGCTGCCAATCCATCACACTGGTATCGCGGCCGGCACCGTAGGTCTTTATTTTGTCGTAGCCTGCTTCCAGTACCTGTGAGTTTCTGGAACCACGCAAAACATCTACCAGCAATCCCATATTTACCTGTTCCTGGGTACGGGCAATGGCCGAAAGCGCTTTCTGTACGATCAGGGTGCCATCGAATGTAGTTGGCGGGTTTCGGCAGATATCACAGTTACCACAATCTTGCTCCATACTCTCACCGAAATACTGCAGCAGTATACGCCTACGGCAGGCAGCAGCCTCAGCAAATTGCTGCATGCGCTCCAGTTTTACCAACTGCAGTTCCGTCTGCTCTTTTTTGGTTTCGTTTTCGGTTAGCATACTGCGCATGTTCATCACATCCGCATAACTATAAAAAAGCAAGGCGTCTGCCACGGCACCATCACGACCCGCTCGACCAATTTCCTGATAATAACTTTCAATGTTTTTAGGGAGATTATAATGGATCACCCAGCGCACATTAGATTTATCAATGCCCATTCCGAAGGCAATTGTTGCACAAACTACCTGCACATTATCCCGCAAAAATTCTTCCTGCGCTTTGGCACGTTGAGGCGCTGGCATACCGGCGTGGTAGAAAGTAGCTTTAAAACCGTTGGCTTTCAGTTTGGATGCCATCGCTTCTGTGGCCTTCCGGCTGAGGCAATAGATAATGCCGGGTTGGCCACGGTGGCGCTCCAGGAACTCTGTTATTTTATTAAAACGATCCCGGCCCGGTTTTACGGTCAGGTTGATGTTGGGCCTGTCGAAGGAGGAAATAAAGACTTTTGGATTGCGAAGATACAGTTGCTCCTGAATATCTTTCTTCGTTAACCTGTCAGCTGTTGCGGTTAAGGCAATAACCGGCACCTGCGGGAACTGCTGTTTCAGAGCTTTTAACTGGGTATACTCCGGCCGGAAATCATGTCCCCAGGCGGAGATGCAATGCGCTTCATCAATGGCAAATAAAGAAATATTCAGCCTTTTAAGAAACGATAAAAAACCAGCGGATAAAAGCTTTTCAGGAGAAACGTAAAGTAGCTTCAGTTGATTTGCCAGGCACTGGTTTTCGATTGTATACTGTTGTTCGGCGGTAAGCGAACTGTTCATATAGGCAGCAGGCACGCCGTTTTCCAACAACGCATCAACCTGGTCTTTCATCAAAGCAATGAGCGGCGAAATAACTACGCAGACACCTGGCATAACAACGGCTGGCACCTGAAAACAAATGGACTTACCGCCTCCGGTTGGCATTAAAACTACTACATCGTTTTTCTGTAATACTTCTGAAATGATCTGCTCCTGCATGGGCCGGAACTGGTCATAACCGAAGTATAATTTTAATGCCTCTCTTGCCTCTCTGATTTCCATCTTACCCGCTACTGTTTTAAAAAGTACACCTTATTTTTCAATATGGTACCGTCTTGCAAAGATAAAATAAAAGTCAGCAAGAAGTATGGTTATCAGCATTTAGCAAAGTATAAAATAACCTGATACTACCAGTGGCGTACTTATATACACGCATAACTAAAACTAAGAACTATGAAATCAGAGCGAACAAACGAACTTGAACATGTATTAATTAAATGTATTGCCGCCTGCGAAACCTGTGCAACCATGTGCCTCCAGGAAGACGACGTAAAAATGATGGTGCGCTGCATTATGCTGGACCGCGATTGTGCCGACATCTGTATGTTAACAGCCAGATTCGTCGCCAGAAATTCGGAACATGCCAAACATGTAATGAAGGAATGTATCGAGATTTGCAGAGCCTGCGAGGCGGAGTGCCGCAAGCACGATGATGAACATTGCCAACATTGTGCAGACATCTGCAAAGAATGCGCGGATGCCTGTGAAGCTTGGATGAATAAATAAGCAGTTAAATTTATACTTTACAAAAAAGGCCAGCCTGGTTGTACTTCCAGGCTGGCCTTTTTTATGATTTGAATACTTTAAAAAATGAGATCTAAAATCCAGGTCAGGATGGCGATCACGATGGCAAAGATCAATGCAGCAAAAAAACCAGCTATATCGATACCGGAAACCAGGTAATCTGCTAACAACACCATCCCTACATTAATAATGATCAGGAAAATCCCAAGAGTGAGGATTGTAATGGGTATGGTTAAAAAAGTAAGGACCGGCTTTACAAATGTGTTTAGCAGCGCAAGCACAAAGGCAAAGATAAAAGCTGTGAAAAAGCTACCGGTTATTGTTACGCCCGGCAACAGGTACGTCGCAATAATAACAGCAACACCTGTTAAGATCACTTTAATAAAAAATCCTTTCATGGCTGTGAGTAAAGTATAAAGTTAGATTTAGTGGATTTATACTTCCAGTTTTTTCTGAGAAACAGCCATCCAGTTGCAAAGCTTGTATAAAAGCCTGGCCCCGACGTTACCATTCCATTCGGTATCGCCCGGAGCTACTTCGCAAAGGTCGAAACCGATGATCTCGTGCCCGGATTTAACTAACTGCTTGATCAGGTAAACAGCTTGCTCAAATTCAAGACCGCCGGGTACCGGTGTTCCTGTGCCCGGGCAAAGCTTCGGATCCAATCCATCAATATCAAAACTGATGTATACTTTCTGAGGCAACTGCGCGATGATCTTTTTGCATTCTTTTTTCCAGGAGTCGCCTTCATACATGTTCTCTTTCAGCACAGCATCGTAGAAGATCGCAATACGCCCATTCGATTGATCTGCTAACTCTGCTTCTGCCTGGCAAATATCACGGATACCAACCTGTACCAGTTTTTTTACCTGTGGCAATTTAAGCGCGTTGAACATAATGGAAGCATGCGAGAACTCAAAACCTTCGTACGCATCCCGCAAATCGGCGTGCGCATCCACCTGGAGTATACCAAATTCTTCGTGCTTCTCGGCAAGTGCATGCATCAGGCCAAGCGGTGTACTATGGTCGCCGCCTAAAACGCCCACCATTTTGCCCTGGTCTAAGTAGGTTAACGCTTTTTGTTTCAGCCACTGCAGCAGCTCCTGTCCTTTTGCTGTTACCTCAGTTGGTAAATCAGCAAATTCAGCATGTCCGGCTTCCGGGCTTCCTTCTTCCAGCCAGTTAATATAAGCTTCTGCTTTCTGGCGCAGTTCATCGCTGGTAGCTGCCCACTCTTCTGAAATTTCTTCCATGGCAATGCCCAGTTTCCAGGCATCTTTAATGGCCGGCTCGAACAAGTCGAGTTGCGGGGATGCCTCTTTTACAGCTTGAGGGCCTTGCGCCGTACCGGCACTATAAGATACAGTTACTTCCCAGGGCACAGGAATCAAGACAACTTCAGATTCTTCGATGTTGAAAGGCAGGCCAAACAAACCACCGTTTATATCGCCAACGCCATTCGGGTCGAAGCTGGCAATTTTCTGTTCTTTTGAATTCATAAGCTGCTTATTATTGCTCGGAAGAACCGTTTAAGAGGTCTTTTACAAAGTTCGGAAGCGCGAATGCTGCCGTATGCATTTCTTCGTTATAATATTTCAGGCCTTGCTCTTTCGAGAAAGCTGCGGCGCGTTCCTGATCAAACTTTAACGGATGAGCCTCTCCTTTTGAGGAGAATGAGAAGCTCCAGGTACCGGTCGGGTATGTAGGGATAGCCGCTAAATAGCAATGCACTTTATTTGACCCGAATATCTGCTTATAAGTATCGTAAATCTCTACAAAAACTTCGCTGTTGAAGCGCGGGGATTCGCTTTGCGTTACCATTACGCCATCCGGAGTAAGGCAACGGTATACTTCTTTATAGAATTCAGCGGTAAACAAGCCTTCGCCTGGGCCAACCGGATCAGCAGAATCAACAATGATCAGATCGTAACGGCCATCTTCACACGCTTTAATATAGTTGATGCCGTCTTCCACAAGTAAATTAAGGCGTGGGTTGTCAAAAGCAACAGCAGTTTCTGGTAAGTGCAGTTTGCAGGCTTCTATTACAAGCTCATCTATTTCAACCAACGTAACTTCCTCCAGTTGCTCGTGGCGTAAAAGCTCGCGTACCGTTCCGCCATCTCCGCCACCAATTACAAGCGCACGTTTTGTTTTCGGGTTGCTGAACAACGGAATATGCGTAATCATCTCGTGGTACACATATTCGTCTTTCTGGGTGCACATCACCATGCCATCCAGTGTCAGCATGTTGCCGTAAGCCAGCGTTTCAATTACTTCTACACGCTGGTATGGAGATTCTTTTTTATAAAGCTGATCGCCAGTGTGTTTCAGAGAAAGGGCAATATTTTCGTCGCGCTCCGTGAACCATACATCGCGTGTGATAGTCCCGATCTTCTCGTTTGGTTTCGGAGATACATCCCGTAAACCTTCCAAATTAAAGTCGTTGCGCTTCATCAGGTTAAGCTGGCCACGACGCAGCTCCATCGAAGAGCCATGTCCTGCTTCAAAAGCCTCTTTCAGGAAAGTATAAGATACCCAGGGATCAACGGAATCGCCACAGGTAAAAAGGTCTACTGCAGCATAACCGTATTCCGGCCAGGTATGAATAGCCAGGTGACTTTCCTGGATAACCACGACACCTGATACGCCATAAGGAGAAAAATGATGAAAGGTACTGTTAATAACAGTGGCGCCAGCTGTTTCGGCTGCAGCCACCATACTGTTTTCTATATGAACAACATCGTTCATCAGCTCTGGCGAGCATTCGTAAAATTCAACTAGAATGTGTCTTCCTAAAGCGTTCATTAAAGGAGTTTGAAAAGTTAAAAGTAAGCAAGATGCAAAAAAAGCGAAACTACAGGTATAATCAAAAATTGATATGTATGCCGTAGTATAAAAGTATGCTTATCAGTTACTTAAATATTTATACTTTGTTACGGGAAGTTGGTTTGAGCGAGAATTTTATACTTGCTTGCCAAAGTATAAATGCAGCAGGGATAGCTGATAGAAGTGCCCAAAAGTATAAAAGAAGGTATACTTTAGATTAGGCGAACTGGAAAATATGAAAAGAGAAAGCTAAAAATTATTACCTTAATTGAGGTTTATACTTTAATCCTGATTTGAAAAAGAACATTAAACAAGGTTTTTTATACTTTAAAGCACATCCTATTTACAAAGAAAGGAATTGTTAAAAGTATGTGCTTACTAAAAGTATATATTCCAGCGATTTACTTTAGAACGAATAAGTTAGATAATTATTTATCCAGGAAATTACTCTTCGTAAACTCAAATGTTTTAATGATATTCAGGATTTTCAGGAGCGTGGAAGTATCAAAAAACAGCAGCAAAGGAAGCTGAATAACTTTAGAATTATTGGTAAACTGCGTAATTACAGTAAATACAAGAGGCTGGAAAAGAGGGTGTTGAACAAGAATATCTTTAAGCGAATCAGCGACGTAGTTTTTAGGCGCTTTAGGAGGCGAGCCATAGATATTGGCTTTTAAAATGTTGGCTAACTGCGTTACAAGTGCGCCTGTAATAATATTGCTGATTTCCAAGAGCAAAGACTCCTGCATGCTATTCAGCTCACCTTTTTTAACATTTTTCAGGTTCAGGCATACTTCTGATAACCGTACGATGTGCTCCTGAGAGAAAAGCATAAGGGTAGCGCCATTCAGATCACCTTTGATATCAGACTGTATAATGGTGTGTGTATTTTCATACTTGGCTACTAACTTCAGCAGGTCTTCTACTTTGATCAGCTGTATGTCAGGAACTTTAAGAAGCACTTTGTCCTTGGCTACAGTTGCAAACGAATCTGCAGCTCTGGCCAGGCCTATATTAAGTATCTCCTTAATTATATCAAGTTCTAACTCTGATGCACGAGTTTCTGTCATGAGTGTCGTCGTGTTAACATTTTTATGTCCCATCCCTTCCTCCACTTACCTTCTAGTAATAAAAAATCGTGTGATGGCTGGTACATCTAAAACCAAACATACTTTACCAGTTCCAAGCAATGTAACGCCGCCATATAAATCAATGGTATCCAATGGTTTACTAAGCGGTTTAATTACAATATCCTGTTGCCTGTACAACTTATCTACAATCAGCCCTAGCTTTCTGTTATTGTAAGATACAACTATTATATTCTGAATCTGACCTTTTAGCTTTGATTTATCACCCAAACGCATGTCAGCTTCTTCGGCATTCAATAATTCGTGCAGGTAAACTACTGTAACGGTTTCGCCTTTAATATCAGCCACCATTACTTCGCCTACTTCGTGCAGTTCATCTGTTGTGATCGCTACCACCTGCTCCGTATGAATAAGTGGAATGGCATAAAAGATATTATCTACCTCAAATAGCAGCGCGCCTTTAACGGCAATAGACGTTGGTAACTGCAGTATAAACGTAGTACCTTTTCCTTTAACAGAATTTATACTTATACGGCCCCCCATCGAATCTATCGCGTTTTTCACGACATCCAGACCAACTCCTCTGCCAGAAAATTCAGTTACCTCTTTGGCAAGCGAAAAGCCCGGCTCAAACAAGAAAGAAAGCATCTCGGTGTCAGGCAAAGCTTTGGCCACATCCGGCATAATAAGTTTACGCTCGATGGCGGCATCCCGAACTTGTTTCAGGTCAATTCCTTTGCCATCATCTTCCAGCGTAATAATCACATTATCACGGTCGTTACGCGCAATTAAAGAAAGCTGCCCTGTAGAGGGTTTTCCTTTTTTTACACGTTCGGCAGCACTTTCTATCCCATGGTTTACAGCGTTACGCACCAGATGCAACAACGAGTCGGTGATGATCTGAAGTATATTTCTGTCAATCTGAATATCCTGGCCTTCCAGCACGAGGTTCACTTCCTTGTTTTCGGCGATGGCTATATCGCGTACAATCCTCGGAAACTTATTAAAAAGTGAGCCGATGTTTACCAGCCTGGCCCCCATTACGCTGTACTGCAGATCCTCGGTGATGCGGTATAAATGGGAACTTACGTTTTTGAGCTCATCATTATCCAGTTCGCGGCTAAGCGAGATAATACGGTCCCGGTCTATCATCAACTCACCAACCAGGTTCAGCATGTGGTCCAGCTTCTTGATCGGGATGTAAATGAGGTCTGATAATGATAAACTTTTAGCCGTATTATACTTCTGTACTTTTGCCAGCTCAATGGTACTGTCTGATAAACTATCAACAATAATATCAAGGTTACGCATCAGCACCGGGTCTGGCTCGCCGTAGGTATCATTATCAATGTTGGTGATCAGATCGCCTAACAAATCGATGCCATCAAAAAGAACAGCTACTACTTCCTGGCTAAAGCTTAACTCTTTACTCCGGATAAGGCTAAAGGCTGTCTCCAGTTTATGCGATACATCAGAAATCTGTAAATAGCCTATTGCCTTGGCATTAGCCTTCAGGTTATGCAGTAAACGGAAAGTTTCTGCAAGCGCCTGATCATCCTGGGGATTTTTCTCCAGTACGCTGATATGCCTGTTGAGCGCATCGTAGTATTCGAGCGCCTCTGCAATAAATATTTCTTTATATTCCTGTTCTCTCGATTTCATACTTTTTCGTCAGCTTCACTGACAGAAAGATGCTGCGCTTTGTAATTATTAATAAAATGCGGTATCTCCGCTAAAGGCAACACTTCGTTTGTAACTCCGGTATCAATAGCAGCTTTTGCTATTCCGAATATGGCAGATGTTTCTTCGTTTTGCGCCACTATGTAGCCACCTCTTTCCCGAATCCTGGCGGCACCTAATGCGCCGTCTTTCCCCATGCCAGTCAGTAAAATACCAACTACATTCTTTACTTTACTTGCAGCCACCGATTGCATTAACAAGTCAATATTCGGCTGATCAAAACCCGTGAGCTCATCACTAAAACCTATCCGGATATTGTTAGGATCGCCCATTACAGCATGTACGATCATGTTGCGGTTGCCAGGCGCTACAATTATCTTGCTCGGCTTCAGCATCAGGCCTGAACGGCCTTCTTTAACGCGCCAGGCTGTTATTTCCTGAAGTCTTTTTGCAAAGGTCCTGGTAAAGCTCTGCGGTAAATGCACAGCAATCAAAATGGTCGCATTCAAATCCGGAGCCAAATTGCTTACAATAGACTCAATTGCTTTCGTACCGCCTGTGGATGCGCCTATTACAAATACTGTTTCAGCTATTTTATACCTTTTTGGTAAAACCGGTTTTGATGTTTGCATCACTAATTGCTGCATTTCCAACCGATTTTGTACATCCCATATCAACGTACCTTTTACAGCGCGTACTTTACTGATAACTTCTGCTGCTACAGACCTGTAATTGGTATAATCCCCGTGGCCCGGTTTAGCAATAATGGCGTAAACGCCTAACTCATTTACCTCAGCTACCAGTGCCAGCGTTATTAATTCCTTCGGAATTAAAAGTATAACAGGCGTTGGAGCTTCGCTGAAAATACGTTTCAACGTAAGGTTCTGGTTATTTAAAGGCAAATCGTAATCTACTATAACTACATCGGACTTCTGCTTCAGAAGTATACTGATGAGCTGGTCGCCATCACTGGCATGTGCGCTAACCTGAATATCAGGCTCACTCGAAAGTATATCCTCCAGCACTAACCTTGTATAGTTAGATTTGTCTGCGACCAGTACCTCTATCTTCTTTATCTGATGCTGCACGTTAACTGATCACTAAATAATATTAAAGTATAAAAAGGCCTGCTTCCTGAACTTTGATCAGCAAGTGTGGCACTTAATACTTTCTGGTTTATTAGAAATTATACTAAAGAAAAGAATGCTTATTCGGCCAGAGCTTTACTTACTACTTCCAGTACTTTTTCTTCTGAAAAAGGCTTAACAATATAGGCAAGAGCACCAAACTCGATCGCTTCGTTCACGATAACCTCCTGTCCAACAGCACTCACGATCACCACTTTCATGTCAGGCTGATCCGCTTTAATTCCTTTCAGCACATCCAGACCAGTATTATCGGGAAGTATAACATCCAGTGTGATAAGATCAGGGTTGGTTGTTTTTGCTAATTCAAGTGCTGTTTGCCCGTTCGGAGCTTCTCCCACTACTTCATACCCGGCATCGGTGAGCATATTTTTCAGCATGGTGCGCATGTAGAAGGAATCATCTACAATCAATATTTTTTTCATGATGTATACTTAAAGTTACATTCGCTTTAGACCTAAACTGACAGCTGGCTTATTTCATCGCTTGTCAGGATTCTATACATATCAAGCACAATAATCAGCCGGTTATCGACTTTTGCTATTCCTTCTATGTAATTTTCATGCACATTGATATCCTGCAGGAAAGCTGGCGTTTTATCTATTTTGGATACAGCCAGGTTTAAAGATTGTGGCATTTCCCTAACAATAACGCCAATGCTGTATTCTTTGGCTTCAATCACCAATGTATAAGTTACGCCGGAACCTGCGCCCTCCTGCTCAGCGACTTGCCTGATACCAAACCTTTCCTCGAGGTTCATGATCGCTATGATATCCCCCCTGATATTGGCAACACCTTTTACGAAACCAGGTGTACGCGGCATCCGGGTTATACTTGGCGTTACAGTAACCTCCTTAATCTGATCAATCTTGATGGCATAATCTTCTGCGCCCAGTTTAAAAACAATCAGGTGTACCATTTCTGTAATGGCAGACACTTTTGCAGCCTCGGGTGCAGGGCTTTCTTTCGGATCAGTGAGGGCAGGTGACGCCACACTCTCAGCTTGTGAAAGTATGACGCTATCTGTTTCTTTTTTACCTTGCTTTGACATTATTTAGTTCTGCCTTCGCCGGATTTAGATGATTTAGTTATGATAGACTCAGAAGACAAACGGCTGTTACCAGTCGCATTTCTGATCTGCTTACGTTGTACTGGCATACTTGCGATTCTGCGATTACCACTTCCGGTACTGAAAATCAGGTTACCGTCAATCAGTTTAAAGGCAGATATACTTATCTGGAGATCAGCAGCAATATTGTTCAGGTTTTGAGAAGATGAGGTAAGTTCCTGCATCGAAGCTGAAAGCTGCTTTGCTGTACTTGCTACCTGCTGCGTGCCGGATGCTGTTTGTTCGGCAATGGCAACTACTTCTTCCACATACTTAACCACGTCGCCGATAGAAAGTTTCTGAACTTCTGTTGCTGTTAAGATATCCTGGGAAGTACGAAGTGTTTCGCCACTGGAAGCTGCAATGTTTTTAAAGGCACCTGATGCTTCGAACGTTGCATTTTTTCCTTTCAATACACGGCCCTCCATAGTAGATATCGCAGTTGCAGCAGATGCCGTATCTTTCTTCACATCATCTACAAGCGTACTGATTTCGCTGGCTGATTTACGTGATCCTTCTGCAAGCTTTCTGATTTCTTCGGCTACTACGGCAAATCCCCGACCGGCCTCACCTGCACGAGCTGCTTCAATAGCAGCATTCAGGGCAAGTAAGTTTGTCTGAGAAGCAATGTCCGTAATTACACCAAGTGATTTGGATATTTCCTGCGAACGGGTACTTAATACTTCAATGGTTTTAGCAGTAAGGGCTGCAGAGCTTGAAATTTCTTCCATGTTCTTTACCACTTCGGCTACTGTTTTCAAACCTAACTGGGAAGTTTCTTCACCGATGTTGGCAGAACGGTTCACTACCTGTGCCCTATTAGCAGTTTCCTTTGTCGCTTTCATGATCTCTTCAATCAGCTTAAAGGCCTGGTCAGTTTTTAATGCCTGGTTTTGAGCACCTTCCGCCATTTGCTGCATAGCAAGTGCCACATCAAGGGTAACTTTATTCATCTCTAACCCTTGTCCGGCCATTTCTTCAGAAGAGCTGCCCACAATGAGGGATGAATCATTAATTTCTCCTAGCAGTGAATTAAGGTTATCTACCGCCAGGTTTAGCGCATTCGACATATCCAGTATGTCGCCTGCTGTCTGTATCTCAACTTTCTGGGTCAGATCGCCTTCGGATATCGAACGTACAACTCTGGATACTTCCAGAACCGGCGTTACAATAGACTCTAACAGATCATTCAACGTATCTACCAGTTCTTTCCAGCTGCCACCAACGCCTTGTAATGTTGCTCTTTCAGTCAGTTTACCTTCCACACCTGCTACTCTGGCCACACGGCTTACTTCACCAGCCAGTCTGTTCAGGTCAACAACCATGGTGTTGATCGTATCAGCCAGGTCAGCAACTTCACCGCGAGCTTCTAAAGTCAGTTTTTGCGTTAAATCGCCTTTTGATACAGCTGTTACTACTTTTACGATGCCTCGTACCTGTGTGGTCAGGTTACTCGCCATGGTATTTACATTGTCGGTCAGGTCCTTCCAAACACCGGCCACATTCGGCACAACAGCCTGTCCACCTAACTTACCTTCGGTACCTACTTCCAGCGCCACACGGGTTACTTCACCGGCAAAGATGTTAAGCGAATCCACCATTCTGTTGATGTTTTCCTTTAACTCAGCCATTTCACCTTTCACATCCACAGATACTTTCTGGGTTAGGTCACCTTTTGCAACAGCTGTTGATACTTTGGCAATATCTCTTACCTGGGAGGTAAGATTGGAAGCCATAGTATTTACGTTGTCAGTCAGTTCTTTCCAGGTTCCGCGTACTTTCGGCACATTAGCCTGTCCGCCCAGTTTTCCTTCGGTTCCTACTTCACGCGCCACACGGGTTACCTCATCTCCAAATATATTGAGCGAGTCCACCATCTGGTTCAGGTTCTCCTTCAGATCGAGGATTTCACCGCGTGCTTCCACGGATACTTTCTGGGTTAAGTCACCTTTCGCAACCGCAGTTGCTACTTTAGCAATGTCGCGTACCTGAGAAGTAAGGTTAAGCGCCATGTAGTTTACGTTTTCGGTCAGGTCTTTCCAGGCGCCTCCTACGTTCGGCACATTTGCCTGTCCGCCTAGTTTACCTTCCGTACCCACTTCACGTGCCACACGGGTTACCTCATCTCCAAATATATTGAGCGAGTCCACCATGAAGTTGATGTTCTCTTTCAGTTCTGCAATTTCGCCGCGGGCCTCAACCGTAATTTTCTGCGTTAAGTCTCCTTTGGCAACACCAGTAGCTACTTTCGCAATACCACGCACCTGCGCAGTAAGGTTACTGGCCATGGTGTTTACATTATCAGTCAGGTCTTTCCAAACACCGCCTACATTCGGCACTGTTGCCTGGCCACCTAAACGACCTTCGGTACCTACTTCCAGTGCCACACGGGTTACCTCACCAGCGAATATATTCAGGGAGTCCACCATGCGGTTAATGTTTTCCTTCAGCTCACCAAGCTCGCCTTTTACATCCACGGATACTTTCTGAGCCAGATCTCCTTTCGCCACTGCAGTTGCCACATTAGCAATATCGCGTACCTGAGAGGTCAGGTTACTGGCCATTGTATTCACGTTGTCGGTCAGGTCTTTCCAAACACCGCCCACATTCGGTACAGTAGCCTGGCCTCCCAGTTTACCTTCCGTACCCACTTCGCGTGCTACTCGGGTTACCTCATCTGCAAAGATGTTGAGTGAATCTACCATCTGGTTCAGGTTCTCCTTCAGGTCAGCAAGCTCACCCTTCAGATTAACTGATATTTTCTGGCTAAGGTCACCTTTAGCCACGGCAGTTGCAACGTTGGCAATATCCCTAACCTGTAGTGTCAGGTTAGAAGCCATGTAGTTTACATTGTCGGTCAGGTCTTTCCAGATACCGGCTACGTTTGGTACGGCAGCTTGTCCGCCCAAAATACCTTCTGTACCCACTTCACGTGCCACACGGGTTACTTCCGCCCCAAACACGTTCAGCCTGTCCACCATTTCGTTCAGGATGTCTTTCAGATCGCCAAGCTCTCCTTTCACATCAACAGATACTTTCTGGGTTAAATCACCTTTCGCAACGGCTGTTGCTACATTAGCAATATCGCGTACCTGGTTGGTCAGGTTACCGGCCATCAGGTTTACATTATCGGTAAGTTCTTTCCAGGTTCCTTCAACATTAGGCACATCAGCTTGTCCGCCCAGTTTTCCTTCCGTACCTACCTCACGTGCAACGCGGGTTACTTCACCAGCGAAAATGTTAAGTGAGTCCACCATCTGGTTGATGATATCCTTCAGCTCGGCCATTTCGCCTTTCACATTTACTGTTATTTTTTGCGCCAGATCACCTTTCGCCACCGCAGTTGCCACGTTGGCAATATCGCGTACCTGAGAGGTCAGGTTAGAGGCCATGGTGTTTACATTGTCAGTCAGGTCTTTCCAAACGCCGCCTACATTCGGCACTTTCGCCTGTCCACCTAAGCGGCCTTCGGTTCCTACTTCACGTGCCACACGGGTTACCTCATCTGCAAAGATATTGAGTGAGTCCACCATCTGGTTCATATTGTCCTTCAGCTGCGCAAACTCACCGCGAACATCCACCGAAATTTTCTGGGTCAGGTTACCTTTTGCAACAGCGGTAGCCACGTTAGAAATGTCGCGTACCTGAAGTGTCAGGTTAGCGGCCATGGTGTTTACATTGTCGGTCAGGTCTTTCCACACACCGGCTACGTTCGGAACAGATGCCTGGCCTCCCAGTTTACCTTCCGTACCTACTTCCAGCGCCACACGGGTTACCTCACCGGCAAAAAGGTTCAGGTTATCAATGGTACGGTTAATTGTTTCGGCCATCACCTTAAAGTCACCGGAAACAGGGATTTGGAATGTTTCATCCAGGTTACCGCGCGAGATGTTCTTTAGTACTTTGCCTACTTCCAGTACCGGTACCGCAATCGAATCTACCAGACCGTTGATGTTGTTGATCATATCCTTCCAGAAACCGGAAGCGTTCTCAGCTGATGCACGGGCTTTCAGGTTACCTTCTACTCCGGCAACTTTCGAGATACGCGATACTTCGCCACCCACACCACCGATCATTTCCACCATCGAGTTATAAGCTTCAGCTATCTCAGCGAAAATATCGTTGTTCTGTTTGGTCAGGCGAACCGAGATATCGCCCTTTTTAAAGGCATCGAGTGCATATAACACCTTATTTAATTGCTCTCCAATATAGGTAGGGCTGTCAGGTAGTATCTGCACTTTTTCGTCTTTTGATTTTGTACCGTTTTTGGAAACAGGTGTTGTAGAAGCAGTTATTTTGCCAACGTTATCTACAGCCTGCTCATCAGGTTTTGTTGCCGGTGCTACGTCTTCCAAAACAATGGAAGCAGCAGGTGCGGCATCAGATTTTGCCCGGGGGGCAGCCGTTTTTTCTTGTTTGGCTTCTACGTCACTAATGAGCTTGTCTTTGCTCAACTTCAGATTTTTACCTAAGGCCATATGTGTTAGCTTGAGTTGGGTACCTCAATAATCCCATGCTGTAACAGCGCTTAAAAGCGCTTTGTAGATAGATGATTGGAAACTACTGAATGCAATTTAAAGAAATAAAAGCAATGCAAAAAATGCGTTCTTTTATTTATGAAGCCCTGTTATGCGTCTAAAAATTCCTGAGCCAGCGCTTTATAATCTTTTGCTCCATTCGAAGAGCCGTCATAATCCAACACACTTGTTCCGAATGACGGTGCTTCAGCTAGTTTTACATTTAACCGAATCTGACTACTAAAAATTCGTTCTTTGACGTTTTCATGCAAATAATTTAAAACCTCCTGGCTAAGCTTGCGCCTGATATCAAACATGACCACTACGATTCCTTTAATTTTAAGTTTCGGATTAAAGGCCTTTTTTACTTTTTCAACTGTGTTCATGATCTGATCAAGCCCCTGCAAGGTAAGCACTTCCATCTGCAAGGGTATCAGGACTTCATTTGCAGCGGTTAAAGCATTTAGCGTAAGTACAGATAAGGATGGCGGGCAATCGATCAGAACGTAATCAAACCCTTTTGTTTTTGCCAGCATTTTTTTCAGGAAGCTTTCACGTTCTGGCTGCGTTACAAGTGATATTTCAATATCTACCAGCTCGTTGGAGCCGGGCGCTATCCACAAACCATCTTTTTCAACCAGCACTTCTTCCAAGGTTTTGTTTTCCTGAAAAGCATCTGCTAAGTTGCCTTCATCAGTGGGTACTGCCAAAGAATAGGATAAATTACTTTGAGGATCAAGATCGAGCAAGAGCACTTTTTTGCCCAATTTGCTAAGCGCACTTCCCAGGTTTATGGTTGTTGTAGTTTTACCTGTGCCGCCTTTCTGATTGATAACGGCTACAACTGTTGTCTTCATAAATAAAGTATAGCTTATAAGGCGTAAGCAGCCCGTGAAGCCACTAAGCTATTAAAAAAAAACGAACCTGAAAGCTATTACGGGAAGGGATGGGCTAATTCTGATTAAATTCGCTCTAATTTATGCTCCAGCAAAGTGCCGGTAGCCACGTGTATTTCCTGCCAGTTAGCGATGTTAAGCGATACGGCAGCCACGCAAGACGGCTCGAGGTAAGCAATTTGCTGCGAAGTAAGTTCGCGGGCCAGGCGGGTTACACCCGGGTTATGGGCTACCAGCAAAACCGTTCTTACCTCATCAGGCAGTTCGCCCAGGCAGTTAAGCAAATGCGATTCGTGACCGTTATAAAGCGTTGGGTTAAACTTGATCTTTTCTTCCGGAAAGTATAAGCGGCTGGCAAGTATGCGTGCTGTAGCTGTCGTTCGGCGGGCCGGGCTAGCTACAAGCGCATCAATCTTAATGAAATTTTCTCTTATCCACTGGCCTGTTGCATGAGCTTCTTTAATGCCTCCGAACGAAAGGGCACGCTCAAAATCAGGTTGCAGCGGGAAGGGCTCCTGGGTTGTGGCGTGGCGGCATATAAGTAGCGTGCGTTGCATATTTTTATGATGCTTGCGTATAGGTTAAAGTATAGATTCCGGAGTTTGAGTTTGAAATAATATTTTGGTGTTAAACCTATGTTATAAACAAGAGGTTGTAATTATTGAAAAAAAAATTTGAACTTTGAGCGAAAATTAATTCCAAAGCGCTGTTAAAACTTTGTACTTTGGGATCCAATATAATACTTCCGGCTCATACTAAAGGAATTTTCTGGCAAAAAAATTTGGTTATATAGTTTATAACCAGCCTCTCCAATCAACGGCTTCTATACTTGCTGCCTTTATACATGAGTTTATTTAGTGCTTCAGACTGCCTGTAAAAATATAGAATGATTAAAAACTTAGTAATAGTAGAGTCCCCGGCCAAAGCGAAAACCATAGAAGGTTACCTGGGAAAAGATTTCATCGTTAAATCAAGTTTCGGGCACGTTCGCGATTTGCCTAAAGACAATAATGCCATCGATATTAACAATGGGTTTAAACCTACCTATGTGATATCAAGCGATAAGAAAGATATTGTAGCACAGCTCCGCAAATTAGCCAAAGAAGCTGAAGTGGTATGGCTGGCATCGGACGACGACCGTGAAGGAGAAGCCATCTCCTGGCACCTGAGCGAAGCCTTAAATCTGAATGATGCTAAAACGCGCCGTATCGTTTTCAGGGAGATCACAAAAAATGCGATCCTGAACGCGATTGATACGCCCCGCGGCATTGATATGGACCTGGTAAACGCCCAGCAGGCACGCCGTGTACTGGATAGGCTGGTAGGTTTTGAACTTTCGCCGGTGCTCTGGAAAAAAATTAAGACC
The DNA here is from genome assembly GCF_003284895.1 of Pontibacter arcticus. Taxonomy (GTDB): domain Bacteria; phylum Bacteroidota; class Bacteroidia; order Cytophagales; family Hymenobacteraceae; genus Pontibacter; species Pontibacter arcticus. The sequence goes on along the minus strand of NZ_QMDV01000002.1, from coordinate 575,173 downwards.
GGTTTATCTGCCGGCCGTGTGCAGTCTGTAGCGGTGCGTTTGGTAGTAGAGCGCGAGCGTGAAATCAATAACTTTAAAGCCGAAGCCAGTTTCAGAATTACAGCTGCTTTTGATGTAGAAGGCAAAACACTGGAAGCCGAACTGCCAACCAAGTATAAAACCGAAGAAGACGCACAGGCTTTTCTGCAGCAATGTATTGGCGCAAATTATACCATCGATAACCTCGAAAAGAAACCGTTAAAGCGCAGCCCTGCTCCTCCTTTTACCACCTCAACCTTACAGCAGGAAGCCAGCAGGAAGTTATACTTTTCTGTTGCCCAGACCATGACTGTTGCACAGCGCTTGTATGAAGCCGGTAAGATTTCCTACATGCGTACCGACTCCGTTAACCTTTCTGAAGAAGCGATACAAGGGGCCAGCCGCGAAATTGAAACTTCGTTTGGTGAGAAGTTTGTAAAAACGCGTCGTTTCAAAACGAAATCATCTTCAGCGCAGGAAGCACACGAAGCCATCCGCCCGACGGATTTTTCGAAGATGACGGCCAGCGATGACCGGAACGAACAACGCCTGTACGAACTGATCTGGAAACGCGCAATTGCCTCCCAGATGGCGGATGCCAAAATTGAAAAGACAACTGTAACGATCGGAATCTCAACAAAACCTGAAAAGCTGGTTGCTACCGGCGAGGTAATCAAGTTTGAAGGCTTCCTGAAAGTATACATCGAATCGAAGGATGACGAAGAACTGGAAGACGATGATGTAAAAGGTATGTTGCCTCCCTTATCGGTTGGCCAGCAAATCAGCTTACGCCAGATGTTGGCCACGCAACGTTACTCCCGCCCTGCAGCCCGCTATACGGAAGCCAGCCTGGTAAAAAAACTGGAAGAACTGGGCATCGGTAGACCATCAACGTATGCACCAACCATCTCCACCATACAGAAACGTGGTTATGTAGAAAAAGACACGCGCGAAGGAAAAGAACGTGCCTACCAGGTGCTGACGCTGAAAGGCGATAACATCACATCTCAAACCAAAACAGAAATAACCGGAGCCGAAAAAGCGAAGCTTTTTCCGACGGATACGGCGATGGTGGTAAATGATTTCCTGGTAGATCATTTCCCTAATGTGATCGATTATTCGTTTACAGCGCGCGTGGAAGCTGAGTTTGATGAGATTGCGCAAGGCCAGAAAGGCTGGGAAGCAATGCTGAAAAATTTCTATGGTGATTTCCATCAGAAAATTGAGAACAGCGAAACATTGAACCGTGCTGATGTTTCGGGTGCCCGCGAGCTTGGTACTGATCCGGTTTCGGGTAAGAAAATGATCGCTAAACTGGGCCGCTTCGGACCTTATGTGCAGCTCGGGGAAGAAAATACCGAAACAGGTGAAAAACCACTATATGCCAGCCTGCGCAAAGGCCAGTTTATCGGTAATTTAACAATCGAAGAAGCCCAGGATTTATTTAAGCTTCCGCGTGTGGTTGGTGTATTTGAAGAGAAAGATATGACAGCGGCTATCGGCCGTTTCGGACCCTATATCCGCCACGACAGCAAATTCTACTCCTTGCCTAAAACACTGGACCCGATGCTGGTAACGCCGGATGAAGCAGTTGAACTGATCCAGGCAAAAAGGAAAAGCGATGCTGAAAAGCTGATCAAGTCTTTCCCGGAGAACCCGGATATACAGGTATTAAACGGCAGGTTCGGGCCCTACATTGTGGCTGGCAAAAAGAACGTGAAAATCCCGAAAGGAAAAGAGCCAACCGAACTGACCCTGCAGGAATGTCTGGAACTGGCGGAAGCCACACCGGAGAAAAAAGGCCGAGGCGGTTTTAAGAAGAAAACAGAAACCGATGCCGCTGCAGAAAAAAAACCAGCAGCTAAAAAGGCTCCAGCCAAGAAAGCAACTACGGCAAAAACTACAGCAGCTAAAAAAACGGCTGCCAAAGCCAAACCAACCAAAGCTGCTGCTGCCAAGAAAGCAACAGCAAAAAAATAGAAGTATAAAAAGCCATCCTAACCCGATGGCTTTTTTGTTTTCAGCAATTTGCCTTCTGAATTATACTTGTTTACCTTAATTTGAAGTATAGATTTCAACAAAATAACGACACATGAAGAAACGCTTAGTTGTTTTAACCGGCGCCGGCATTAGCGCAGAAAGCGGCGTCGCCACCTTCCGGGACAGTGGCGGACTTTGGGAAGGCCATGATGTGATGGAAGTTGCCTCGCCGCAAGGCTGGCGTAAAAACCCGGCACTGGTACTCGACTTTTACAACAAACGGCGCAAGAATGCCCACGAAGCCAAACCAAACGCCGGTCACCTTGCTCTGGTCGAGCTCGAATCATACTTTGATGTGCAGATTATTACGCAAAATGTAGACGACCTGCATGAACGGGCTGGTTCTAAAAGCGTGCTGCACCTGCATGGCAAACTTTTCGAGAGCAGAAGCACTTTAGACCCTTCGCTGGTTTATAAAATGGAAGGCTGGGCGTTGAATATCGGTGATAAATGCGAACGAGGTTCTCAGTTACGACCTAACATTGTATGGTTCGGAGAACCTGTTCCGATGATTGAAAAGGCCATGGACGAAGCTTTACAAGCTGATATTTTTATGGTGGTTGGTACGTCATTGGTGGTTTACCCGGCTGCTGGACTGGTGGATTATGTTTCAGAAGAAGTACCACTGTTTGTAGTGGACCCTAACCTGCCTGCCATTCCAAAACGCGAGAATTTATACTTGTTCGAAGAAAAGGCTTCTACAGGTTTAATGAAAGTAAAAGATTTGCTCATTTCGAAATTCCTATAAAGAATACCAGCTTTAAATAATTTTTTAGATAAATCTAAATCACCAACACTACCGTATCTAAATAAAATTTACTAGTCTTGTAAAAAAAATTAGATATGGTTCGATTTATACTTCTATTGCTGTTGCCAATAACGTGTTTTGGGCAGCAGATCAAAGGCACAATTACCTCACAGGAAATGCCTGTTGGGTATGCTACCGTTATGTTAAAAAATACTAAATGGGGCACTACAACTGATAAAAGCGGCAATTTCATACTTAAGGATGTTACGCCGGGCATCTATCAGATCAAAGTCTCAGCTATCGGATTCAGGGGATATGAGCAAAGTATAATTCTGGATGCAAATACCGCTTTAGAGTTTAACATCGAACTCGAAGAAATGCCGTCGTCGCTTAATGAGGTCGTGATTTCGGGTACCAGAACAAGCCGCAGAAAGCTGGAAAGCCCTGTTGCTGTAAATATCCTGGATAGTAAAACGCTGAGCTTAACGCAATCCACAACCTTATCAGAGGGCTTGTGTTTTCAGCCAGGCCTGCGCGTCGAAACCGACTGCCAGACCTGCAACTACACGCAACTCCGGATGAATGGCCTGGGTGGCTCCTATTCACAGATCCTGATCAATAGCCGGCCTGTTTTTACATCGCTTTTAAGTTTGTATGGCCTGGAGCAGATTCCAGCGAACATGGTTGAGCGGGTAGAAGTAGTGAGAGGCGGCGGGTCGGTTTTATATGGTTCCAGCGCGATTGCGGGTACGGTTAACATCATTACCAGAGAGCCGGAGATAAGTGGCTACACCATCGCAACCAATTCAGCCCTGATTGATGGCCAAGCCTGGGACCATAGTTTAAATGCAAATATCAATGCTGTTAATCCAGATGCCAGTGCAGGCGTCAGTTTTTTTGCTTCGCACCGCGATAAAGAAGCCTATGACGCGAACGGAGATGGATTTTCTGAATTAACGCAGCTTAAGAATAACTCTTTCGGATTCAATTCATTCTTCCACCTGACTGAGCAGGACAAGCTGCAGGTGAATGGCTGGAGCATTTACGAGAACCGGCGTGGAGGCAACCAGTTAACCTTGCAGGCCGATAAAGCAGACCAGGCGGAATACCGTTTGCACAACATCCTGATCGGAGGACTAGACTATACCCATACTTCCAAAGGCAACAGATTTTCTTATAGTGTATACGGCGCAGCGCAGCACACCACCCGCACGCATTATACCGGTATCGACGGTGCAGACGGCTGGGGAAACTCGCTAAACAAAGCGGTGCAGGCAGGGGTACAACTAAACTATACACCAACTGATTTTATACTTGGCAGCAACACCTTTACAACTGGTGTAGAGCATTTATACGAATCCACTTTCGATGAAATACCAGCTTATAATTACCTCATCGATCAGGAAACCAACCTGACCGGGGCATTTCTGCAAAGCGACTGGGAACTGACACAGGCGTTTACCCTCCTATCTGGTGTGCGCCTGAACCAGCATAATAAAATGGCCAAACCGGTACTTACGCCTCGCATCAGTATGCTGTACAAAGCTGGAACAACCACCCAACTCCGGGCTTCGTTTGCCAAAGGTTTTAAAGCGCCACAGGCTTTTGAAGCGGATATGCACATTGCCCTTGCCAGTGGCGGCATTTCCTTTATCCAAATTGATCCTGACCTGAAAGCAGAAACCTCACAAAGTATGAATTTGTCGGTTGATTATAACAAAGCCAGCGCGCTGATGATCTATGGCTTTACAGCCGACCTTTTTCATACGCGCTTATATCATGCGTTTGTGCTGGAAGAAAAAGGGACTGATGCCAACGGAAACCAGCAACTGTTCCGGAAAAATGGCGGCAACTCTACCGTAAAAGGGATTACACTGGAAGGCCGGATTAACTACGATAAAAAAGCGCAGCTGGAAACAGGCATTACCCTGCAAAGTGCCCAATATGAACAAGCTATTGCCTGGTCTGAGAGCGCACCTGGTACAAAAGCTTACTTAAGAAACCCGGAAATGTATGGGTATTATGTACTGAGCTTATTTCCGGAGAAGCGGTTTACAGCGGCTCTATCCGGTGTGCTGACTGGCCCGATGCAGGTGCCGCATTTTGGAGGTGCGGAAGGCGTAACAGAAGATCAGCTTTATACTTCGCCAACGTTCCTGGAAAACAACCTGAAACTAGCTTATAAAATCAACCTGACAAGTATAAAGCAGGATATACAACTACACGCCGGTGTCCAGAATATTTTCAATGCCTACCAGCAGGATTTTGACAGAGGCCGGTACCGCGACAGCAATTACGTGTATGGCCCGGCACGACCGAGAACAGTTTTCTTTGGCATCACATTCGGTAATTTCTAAGGCTGCAGATAGAATGATGGTTTATACTGTATACTTTGATGCCATCGCATGCAGCAAAGTATAAAACTCGACGGCACCATCAAATTAAGTTCGACTACATTTATCAGTTTTAAAATGCACTACTTTCGAAAATTTTAAGTATTAACCAGGAGAACATTAAAGTGTAAAAAGCTGACTATCTAAGCTTTATCAAATAAATTTTAGATAGTTTAGATCATATATTTGCATTTTATTTCATATCATTTTAACAGTATTCAAAATCATGCGTAAGAAGGGGTAAATTATGCAAGTACGTAGATAACTCGCGTATAACAACCAACGTACAAACTCGCATCAACTTACACGATATGAAAAAAAACCTTTTACTCTACCCCTTCTTACTGACATTCCTTTTTGCTTGCGAAAGCAACGACCCTGAAAAGGATACTGATGGTCAGAAAACTACCAAAACTAACATCATGCAGCTTACAAAAGATGGCATCAATGTTAGTACTGTGCGTATTTCCGAGGACGGTTCTAAAGTATATTTTGCTGCCAATAGCAAGTCTGGCGCAGAGCCCGCTATAACTTCTAATATCAGCGTTATCAATTATGATGCCTCCAACGAAAGGAAACTGATCACGGCCAAGGGTACGGTTTCAAACCTGGTTGTTGGTACCAAACAAAGCATGATGGCTTTTGCAAGTAATTACAAGAACAACAATGCCAACGAATCTGAAATGATCGTTACCGATATAAATGGTAAAGTAAAATTCAGATTAGAGCATACAAAACTCTACAAGCAAACGCCTTATATGATCCTGAGCTCCGGAAAAATACTTTTTAACAGGCACGGTAACTACTCCGGGGAATGTTCTTGTAACACGATCTGGAAAATTGATCCGGATGGCAAAAATGAGGTAAGGCTGAACGAGAAAACGGACCTGATGCCAACCCATGATGCTACCCTGAAAGACCTGACGCCGGATGAGCGTGTTATTCTGTTCACAAACGTTTTGGGTGGTACGTATACCATGCAGATCGATGGAAACAACCTACGCCAGTTAGGCGCAACCATGACGCCGGTAGCTATCTCGCCGGATGGCAAAACAATTCTGGCTCACCGCAATGTAATGGTGAATGACAAATCAACGATCCAGGTGTTTACCATGAACCTGGATGGCTCCAACATTAAGCAGGTAACATCTTTTGAAAGTATAAATTCCCCTATTGAATTTTCGCCGGACGGCAGAAAGATACTTTTCTCTAGCAACAAAGACCACAGCACGGACCAAAGTTCAGAATTATACCTGATGGATTTGGATGGCTCGAATGTAGAGCGCCTAACTGATAACGATGTTACTGAAGAAGCTTACGGTTTCCTGAACGATGGTAAAAGCATTCTGTTCTCGACTAAAAAAGCGGGTATCAAAACCCTTTATGTAATGAAGGATTACAGCAACTAGAAGTAATTAATCAAATTAAAAACAGCCACTTGTGTATGCAGGTGGCTGTTTTTTTTATGCCTTTACAGGTTCCCATGCCTGTTGCGCATCATACCACAAAGCCCCTTGTTTTATAGTTAAAGGCGACGCTATATTGTTATGGTATAATTGCCCGGTACCAAGGCCCTGCGGCATGTGCACTGCGTAATTTGCCGTAAACTGGCTGATTGCATTTAAGCCGATGTTGCTTTCCAAAGCCGAAGTCATCCACCATTTTATACTCCGATCTTCGGCCAGTTCGATCCACTCAGCACTAGCCTGCAGGCCACCCACAAGTGTGGGTTTAAGAATGATGTAGTGGGGTTTGATCTGGTCTAATAATTTTACTTTTTCAGTAGCATCCTGCACACCGATCAGTTCTTCGTCTAAAGCAATAGGTACGGGCGTATAGGCGCAAAGCTGAGCCATCTCTTCGGGTTGGCCTTGCCGGATGGGTTGTTCGATGGAGTGCAGTTCGTAACGGGCCAGTTTCTCCAGTTTCTTAAAAGCATCCGGCACACTAAAAGCGCCATTGGCATCTACCCTGATCGTTAACTTTTCCGGTCCGGCTGCTTCCCGTATCTGCTGCAGGAGTTCCAGTTCAGAACTAAAGTCAAGCCCTCCGATCTTCAGTTTCAGACACGCATATCCTTCAGAGAGCTTCTTTCTGATCTGTTCCTGCATAAAGGTTTTGTCGCCCATCCAGACTAGCCCGTTTATCGGGATACCTGCTTCGCTCCTGCTAAAGCTGTTGTCGTAAAGCAGGCGCTTGCCGCCATTCTGCCAATCTAAAAAAGCTGTTTCCAGGGCAAATCTTAAAGCAGGCCAATCGCTTAATGCTAGTTCTTTAAGTGTACTGATATCAACTGTTTCTTTAATTTTTAAATCAGTAACCAACTGGCATACTTCTGCAATTTTTTTCTCAAGGTCCGACCGGAAATCTATACTTAAACCAGCCAGCGGGGCGCACTCTCCTATGCCCGATACTGTTGGTTTTGAAGTATGGCTCAACTGCAGATAATAGACCTGGTGCGTTGAGATGGCACCGCGTGAGGTACGGGCATCAAACTTAAATTGTAGTGTATGGGAAGTATAACGAAGCGTGAAAGCCATTTTAATAAGTTTTGACCTAATATAAACCAATATCTGTAAAACTGACGTAAAGGACAGCAAAACACCAGAAGAAAGTTAACTGTTTGCGTATCGCTGAGCTGGAGTACCTGTTGCCAAACAATACAAGTTCTGAACAGTTTAAGTAGATAACCAGCCTTTCGAAGCTATACTTTACAACAATTCTATGAGCCAACTTGCTGCTTCCCTTGCACAAGCTACCCAGTTACGCTACCAAAAGATCAGGGCACGTACCGAGCTGATCTGCCAGCCGCTTGAGCCCGAAGACACAGTGGTGCAACCCATGGTGGATGTGAGCCCCCCGAAATGGCATCTGGCCCATACGACCTGGTTTTTCGAAACGTTTGTACTGCAACCTTACTTGCCCAAGTATAAAATCTACCATCCGGATTACGCTTATCTTTTTAATTCTTATTACAACACATTAGGCAAACGTGTACTCCGCGACCAACGCAGCACACTTACACGCCCGCCGCTACGCGATATTTACAAGTATAGAAAGTATGTGGATGAGCAACTCAACTACCTGTTCGATGCGCTGGATGAAGCTACTTTAGCCGAACTAACTCCTGTACTGGAACTTGGCCTGCAACATGAACAACAACACCAGGAACTGCTCCTGACCGATATCAAGTATATTCTCAGCACCAATCCGCTGATGCCGGTTTATACTTCTGATCAGCAACCTAACGCTGCCAAATCTCTTAAAGTGGAGGCCGAATTTCTGGATGTTCCGGGAGGTATTTACACCATCGGGCATACCGGCGAAGATTTCTGTTTTGATAATGAGCTGGGCGTTCACCAGGTTTTGCTGGATGATTTTAAAGTGATGAACCGGCTGGTAACCAACGCCGAGTACCTGGAGTTTATGCTGGATGGCGGCTACCAGGATTTCAGGCATTGGCTGGATGAAGGCTGGGCGATGGTAAACACACAAAACCTGGAAGCACCTTTGTATTGGGTAAAACAGGGGGAAGAATGGCAAAACTATACTTTAAACGGACTCCAGTCTATCAACTGGAACGCACCCGTTACCCACATCAGTTTTTACGAAGCCGATGCTTACGCCAACTGGAGCGGTAACCGACTGCTCACCGAATTTGAATGGGAAGCTGCTTCACAGGTATATCCACCGCAAAAAGGCAATTTCCTGGAGTGGGAACTGCTGGCACCGCAACCTGCTTTGCCTATAAAAGGGATGCAGCAACTATATGGCGATGTATGGGAATGGACCTATAGCGCCTACCACCCGTACCCTGGGTTTACAAAAGCACCGGGCGCCATCGGCGAATACAACGGTAAATTTATGCTGAACCAAATGGTGCTGCGCGGCGGCTCCTGCACCACTTCCGAAACCCATATCCGTACAACTTACCGTAATTTTTTTCACCCTGATAAACGCTGGCAATTCACTGGAATAAGGCTGGCCCTACTTTAAAATTATGACCGTTACTATGACGCTCCTTCCCATCGACTTAAGTATAAAACAGGATGGCACTGCCGATACAGCTGCATTTGCCAAAGATGTGCTGGAAGGCCTGAGCAGAACCAATAAGAAATTATCTTCCCGCTATTTTTATGACAAGGAAGGCAGCCGCCTGTTCCAGAAAATAATGCACCTGTCCGAGTATTATCCTACGCGCTGCGAACACGAAGTATTGACCGGTAACAAGCAGGATATTATTTCAAAATTTGCGGGAGACAGCTTTTTTCATCTGATTGATCTGGGTGCCGGCGATGCACTTAAAACCAAAATTTTGCTGCGCGAACTGGATAAACAAAAAAAGCAGTTTGATTATGTACCTGTTGATATATCGGGAGATGCGATGCACCAGTTAAACGAAAACTTGCAGCAGGAACTCCCCAATATCGAAGTGCAGGCGGTGGTGGGCGAATACTTTAAAGCGCTCGAATGGCTCCACGAAAATAAAGCCGAACGCAAAGTTGTGCTGTTTCTGGGCTCCAACATTGGCAATTTCGAGGACGATGAAAGTATAGATTTCCTGAAAAAAATACGCAGCTACCTGAACACCGGCGACAAGCTCTTTATGGGAGTCGATCTTCGCAAAAGCCCGGACGTGATCTTGCCGGCTTATAACGATGCTTCAGGCGTAACGGCAGCTTTTAACCTGAACTTGCTGCAACGCATCAACCAAGAGCTGGGTGCCAATTTCGATCTCACAGCCTTTCAGCATTCCCCAATTTATCATCCGCAAAAGGGCGTCATGAAGAGTTACCTGGTTAGTACAAAAGCACAGGAAGTGCACATCAAAGCGCTAAATAAAACCTTCTCATTCGACGCCTGGGAAGCCATCCATACCGAAAACTCCCATAAGTATTCGTTAAAGCAGGTAGAGGAACTGGGGCTGACATGCGGATTTACTGTAGAAGCAGTTTTCCAGGATGAAGCCAGCCAATTTGCGGATGTGCTTTTTACCGTTAAGTAAGCATGAAGTACTTGAACCTGGCATCCGGGGCCAGTTATTTTGCTAGTCCCGCTACCGCTACCGAGGCAGCCATACAGGCTTTGCAGCAAGGCAAAACAAAGTACAGCGAAGTAGCAGGAACCATAAGCTTAAGAGAAGCCATTGCTGCCAGGTACCAGACTCAAGCAAGTATAAAACCGGAACATATATTGGTTACTCCGGGCGTAAAACAGGCGCTTTTCAATTTATTTTCGGTGCTCATAACCAAAGGTACCGACGAACTGTTGGTGCCTACGCCGGCCTGGTTCGGATTTCATGAGTTAATGAAGTATAGCAAAGGTAAACTGGTTACAATCAAAACATTATCAACTGAAAAGTATAACCTGACTCCGGAAGCCTTAGAAGCAGCTTTAAATGAAAATACGCGCATTTTGTTACTCTCGAATCCGGCTAACCCAACCGGCCGTATTTATACCAGGCAAGAGCTGGAAGCGTTATTAGCGGTAGCCGCGCGTTACCCAAACCTATACATTATCTCCGATGAAATTTATGACCTTGTTACTTACGGCGAGCCTGTTACTTCTCTCCTTTCCTGCCAGGGGAAAACGGACCGATGCATCGTAATCAATGGCTTTTCAAAATCGTTTGCCATGTCCGGCTGGCGGATCGGGTACATAGTAGCGGCTGATCAAGTTATTGCTATGTGTTCCGATTTCCAGAAAAGTACGTTTTCCGGGCTCAGCGAGTTTGTACAGGACGGTGCCAAGGCGGCCTTACAGTTTGCTGCCGATGATCTACCTGCCAAGCTGGCTATTTTAAAATCTAACCGAAGTATACTAGCGGGTGGATTAAATCAGATTCCGGGCCTAAACTTTTTTCATCCGGATGGTGCCTATTATATTTTTGCTGATTTCAGCGCCTACCTCGACTGCACAACACCAACCGGAGAACAGTTCACCACCAGCATTGCGCTTTGCAATTTCCTGAAAGAAAAGTATAAACTAGAGCTTTCGCCTGGCGATTATTTTGGTGCGCCCGGTTTTTCGCGTCTCTCTTTTGCCATAGAGGAACCCGATCTGAAAGAAGCCATCATACGTTTAAAAACTGCTTTAGCAAGTTTAGTTATTTAGATCAACTCAAAGTATAACTGTGATGAGTTAACTATTTACATTCTAACAATTTATCAATATATACTTTCCCTCTGTAGTAGGTATTTTTACCGACAACTATACTTTCACAACTATATACTAGCTAGTGAAAACATGAAGGAAGGAAAGATAGCCTGCATCAGTTTTGTTTAGAAGCCCACCAACTCCAAAGTATAAATGCTTGACTACTATTTTATACTTCAAAAAAGCCATCCAAACCTGCTCGTTGAAAAACACAACACACTTTGTAGAGCAACCTGAAGTATAAAAGGCTAATTTTGCATTTCCTTAGCTTTGCAGTTTCCCAAATGAATACAAACACATACAAAGAGCATTTTTCCAAAAATTTTACCCTGGCTTATCCGGTCATAATGAGCCAGCTGGGCCATATTCTGGTAAGTGTAGCTGATAGTTTAATGGTAGGCCAGCTCGGCACTACACCGCTTGCTGCGTCCTCTTTGGGCAACAGTATTTTCATGATTACGATGGTGTTTGGCCTGGGAATATCGTTTAGCATCACCCCACTTATTGCCGCAGCCGAGGGCCGGAAAAATTACACGCGCATTTCGCTGTTGCTGCTTAACGGACTGGTTTCAAATGTATTGGTAGGTGTATTTTTATTTATCGCTGGCTACTTCTTTTCTCCTTACATTACCTTGTTAGACCAGCCGGAAGATGTGGTTGCACTCGCCATACCTTACATGAATGTACTTTTCCTCTCGATGGTGCCGCTTATGGTTTTTCAGGCTTTCAGGCAGTTTGCAGAAGGACTTTCGCTTACCCGGGAGGCCATGTACATCAGTATTGTGGCAAACGTGCTTAATGTATTCTTAAACTATGTTCTTATCTGGGGTATATTCGGTTTACCGGAACTGGGCATGGTGGGTGCTGCCTGGGCAACCCTTATTTCCAGGGTGATCATGGCGCTGATGATGGGCGGCTGGGTACTATACAACAAACGGTTTGAGATCTTCTGGCATTTCCTGCGCTTGCGTCACTTATCATTTCTGCACATGTACCGCATCTTTAAGTTGGGCCTGCCCATTTCGGGTCAGATGATCTTTGAGATGGGTGCTTTCAGTTTCTCTGCCATCATGATCGGCTGGATCGGAACAAAAGAACTCGCTGCACACCAGATTGCCATCAACGTTGCCTCAGTAACTTATATGATGGCCAGCGGCATTGCAGCGGCGGCCACCATCCGGGTGAGTAACCTGAAGGGATTGCGCAACTATTTTGATATGCGCATGGCAGGCATCAGCAGCTTTGTAATGGCCATTATTTTTATGATTATTAGTGGTTTGCTAATGGTAGTTGCCAAAGATTTTATACCTGGTTTATACATTGATGATCCGGAAGTAATCCAAATTGCCTCCGTGCTGTTAATTATAGCAGCTTTGTTTCAGATCTCGGATGGAGTGCAGGTGGTTGGCCTGGGTGCCTTGCGTGGGCTGGAAGATGTGCAGATACCTAGTTTGATCTCGTTGCTGGCTTATTGGGCCGTAGGGTTGCCTGTTGGCTATGTACTGGGCTTTAAAGCTGGCTTCGGAGCAAGTGGCATCTGGGCCGGGCTCCTGTTAGGCTTAACAGTAGCAGCAGTTCTAATGTATTTGAGATTCAAGTGGTTAAGCACTAAGCTGATCAGAGATTAAAAGTAAAAGTACAACTCGTGGCACTAAAGTATAACGGAATGCGTTCCCGAGTCGAATACTTACTTTTTATACTTTTAGCCGAAGCATAAATGTTTACTTTTCCTGTATTGCTATCGCTGTGGGCCAACCTGATCGCCTCCGGTTTTAGCGCCTTAAACCCTGCTATTCCAACAGATGGCAGCAAAACTTCTAAAAAAGAATCAACCGGTACCATTGGCGAGCAACTAAGCTGGTCAACTGACAGACGCCTTTCCTGGGACGATTTCAGAGCTGTTCCGGATGCTGCCAACCCACACCACGCCCTTACTGCCGCTAACCTGGCCGTGAACGGAAAATGCGTGAACAATACCTTTGTTTACGAAGTGCGTTGCGTTTTCCTGCCTACCGAATCCTGGACAAAAAATAAGAAGTCTGCAAAACTGCTTTACCACGAGCAACTGCACTTCGATCTGACGGAAGTACACGCACGCACACTCCGTAAGAATCTGAAGAGTATAGGCGCATCCTGTACAACTGTAAAAGATAAAATGAACCTGACCGTAGCCGCTGCTTTTAAAGACTGGAAAGCAGAACAGGAAAAATTTGACAAGCTATCTAACCACGGACTTGATCTGGAAGCCCAGACGGCATTGGAAGAAAATATTATAGCGCGCTTAACAGCATTGGAAGCCTATAAGTAAATTGATTTGAACTAAAAAAGGTCAGGATTTATACTTTATGAAGTATAAATCCTGACCTTTTTGTTGTCTTACTTGGCTTCTACTCTGCCGGACCCAAGTCTTTGGTGGCCGGGCCGGTTATTACACGCCCGAACGGATCAAATCGTGAGCCGTGGCAAGGACAATCCCAGGAGCTTTCGACGTTGTTCCAGTTTACAACACAGCCTAAGTGCGTGCAAACCGCAGAACATTCGTGGCGTACGCCATCCTGATCACAATAAACAGCCACCTTTTTCAAGCCTTTCCGCATGATTTTACCAGTGCCAGGCAGCACTTCCTGCGGGTCTTCTACTTCGCCGGCTGTCAGATAGTCTTTGAACTGGGCAGCCACGTTCATGTTTTCTTTCAGAAATTCGCCGCTCGATTTCAAACTCACACGCGCCGGATCATATAGTTTCTGCCACGGATTAACTTTATCCAGAATCAGATCAGAAATAAGCATACCGGCAATGGTACCGTGCGTCATGCCATGCCCTGAGTCGCCCGTAGCGATATAAACGTTATCGGTATCTCCCGGATTTCGGCCTATGTAGCCCAAGCCATCCACAGGTTCCATCACCTGCCCAGACCAGCGGTACTTTATATCCCCGGCCATCGGGAATTTCTCACGCGTCCAGCGTTCTAATTCCATAAACTGTTTTCCGTTGGTATCATCCTGTCCGGTTTTATGGTCTGCCCCGCCAACTATCAGGATATCTGTCAGTCCGTCCGGTTTGTATGTATCATCGGCACCTGCACCTGTATCTGCGGTATCGCGCAGCAAGCGCACATAATGGTACGGGTCTTCCATATCCCAATAAAGCGCATCCGGCACAGAGCCCTTCGGAACTTCGATGCCTATAACATAGGTACGGTAAGGTGCCTGTTTGGTGTGCATCGTTACCATATCATTTACCGGCGTATTGGTAGCCACAACCAGGTGGTTTGCAGACACTGTGTGCCCTTCTTTTGTGATTACGGTAGTTACAGCGCCGGTCTTAAATTCGTCTACGTGCGAAGCCGTGAAGATCTGACCGCCAAGTTGCATGAAGGCCTCGCTTAAACCAGCTAAATATTTAAGAGCGTGAAAACGGCCCTGCTTCGGAAAATGCAGACACGGAAACCGGGTAATAGTATCAAGCAGGCTTCGTTTGCGCAGCACCACATTGTGCCAGCCAATTTGCTGCAGGGCTTCCAACTCATCCAGCAATTGAGTTTCCTGATCGCTGTTATTGGCAAACAGGTAGCCGTCCAGGCGCTTGAATTCGCAGGCTATTTTTTCGTCTTTAACGATCTCCTCTATTTTGTCAATGGCTTGTCCGTGGCTTTGCGCAGCCAGGCGGGCACCATCTTTTCCAAATAATCTTATCAGTTCAGAGAACCGGTCGTCCAAAGCATTGGAAAGGTGAGCTGTTGTTCTAGCTGTTTCGCCTGCTCCGATCTGTTTCGATTCTACCACCACCACGCGTTTTCCTGCTTTTGCTAACAGATAGGCTGTCGTAAGGCCTGCAATACCGGCCCCTACCACGCACACATCGCATGTTATGTTTTCTGTAAGGGTGGTGGTTGGTGGCATACTAACTTCATCCACCCATACTGATAAACTTGCTCCGGATTCTCTTTTCATAGTTTTATAGCGGCTGTTTGTGTCTAGATTACATGCAGATAAGGATTAAAGCATGTTGAATTAGGAGTACGGCGTGTATTTGGTTATGTTGCTAAAACCAGATTTCGGGCTCGTTAAAGTATAGAATAGTATTAGAATAATGATAATATCATTAGATTCTCTATATTCGGCTGATTTATTTCTGTACTTTACTTGTAAAATATTAATCGGGATTAAACTATGAAGGTTCTGCTGGCATTTTTGTTTACTTTCTCCTTTTTAACTTGTTTTGGGCAGGCCAGTGGGCAAGCTGATTCCTTAAAGAATGCCTACCTATCAGAAATGAAAGTGGCGAGTGATGTATTTACAGAAGCATTCTATCTTAACAGACCAGAAATTTATTCATTAGCCGAAAAGCCATTTCTTCAGAAAGTAGAAGCTTTAAAGAAACCATTCGTTGCTGTTACGGATAAGTATTCATCCCGATTTCAATCGGTAGATGCTGATTTTATACTTCATGAAAAACGTGATATCGGTTACTTTTTCGATCAGATCATTGTGAACTACCCCTACTTTCATGAAAACCATACCGGTAGAAAAGTAAAATTATCGAAAGCAGAACAAACCAGGTTAGACCAGCATGTAAAGGATTTTAATACCCCTGAACTCTTATCCAGTTCCGATTTCAAGGGCTACGTTCAAGCATTCCTACGACATCAATCTACTATAGAAGTTAATAAACCCAAGTACAGAAAATCAGATAACAAACGATTAGACGCATATCTCAGCTTAATTCCTGCATATTTTAAAAAGCAGACGTGCAAGGAATACTGGCAATACCATTACCTAATAGCACACCTCGATGATTGGGGAAGTAAGAATACCGAAAAGGCTGTTAAATCATTTCTGGCTACTGCTACCAATGCAGAGTATAAAAAAACCGTAGACAGCATTTATACAGCAAGTGCCAGTACTTATAAAGGGCACATAATTAAGACCTATAAAACAGTAGACGGTTCTGAGCTGGACCTGCATATTTTCCTGCCTGACAGTGCCTTCAGAACTACAAAAAGGCCAGTCATGGTTTATTTTAGCGGAGGCAGCTGGACGAAAGGAACGCCCGAATGGGATTTTTATAACTGTGAGAACTACGCTAAAAAAGGCTGGGTAGCTGTGGCAGTAGAATACAGGGTGGCAGACCGGCACGAAACCACTCCGTTTGAAGCTGTTAAGGATGCCAGAAGTGCGATCAGATGGCTACGCCAGCATGCAGCAACTTATACTATTGACCCCAGCAGAATAGTTGCTTCAGGTAATTCTGCTGGCGGGCATCTGGTATTGTCAGCAGCCTTATCCAGCGAAATAAATGAGAAAACAGACAACCAGGCGATTAGCGCTGTGCCTGACCTGTTGCTGGTTAATAGTGGAGTTTATAATTTATATGCTGACGGAAGCACAGACTGGATCAGCAAAGGACAGAAAGATAAAACGCTCGTTAAAAAGATATCGCCGCAACATTTGCTTACACTTGGCCTTCCTCCGGCATTAATCATTCACGGTACCAACGACCAGAGTGTAGCTTATACTTCTGCGAAAGCTTTTTCAAATGAAATGAAGCGACTGAACAATACATTCGAATTTCATACTTTAGATGGTGCGCCGCACTACATTTGGTACGACAGGAGTTTTTCCGGAACAGTGGCTAACCTCAGAAAAGCGTTTCTTTTGAAGTATGGTTATGACTTATAATATTGCTGTTTGATAGAAATAGCCTTAGGCAACATAAAAAACAGAAGGCTGAATCAGAAAAAGGTAAAAGTATAAACTGCGCCATTGCCGCGGAACGTTAGCAGAAAATTTCGAACGGCAAAAGTTTCTATTACCATACATTACTTCGATGCGTCAACCCCCAGTCAATCATAGTATCAATAAGATTAAGCAAGCTTCTACCAGATTCTGTTAGTTGGTATTCAATTAAAACCGGGGTTTGATTGTATACTTTACGCACCACAATACTATTTATCTCCAGTTCTTTTAATTCTTTAGAAAGCATGCGGGGAGTAATCTTTTCTATATTATCCAGTAAATCTTTAAACCGGATTTTGCCACGTAACAAAGAAGCAATAATAGGCAACTTCCACTTGCCGCTAATAACATTCATCGTGTCTGTTAAAGCCAATACATAGTTTTGCGGACATCGCTCCGTTGCTCCTGCTTGCTGTATAATTCCCTTAAAATCACTCATCTTTATCAGTTTGTCTAATTCACTATACAAAAGTATACTACTTATTATTAAGAACAAAGTATAAAAAGTATAGTAAGCTCCGTAGCTTTGGCACTTAACCAAAATAAATAATTATGATTTTAGTTACAGGTGCAACAGGAAACTATGGTTCGAAAGCCATTGCATATTTATTAA
This sequence comes from Pontibacter arcticus, assembly GCF_003284895.1. Classification (GTDB taxonomy): domain Bacteria; phylum Bacteroidota; class Bacteroidia; order Cytophagales; family Hymenobacteraceae; genus Pontibacter; species Pontibacter arcticus. The sequence goes on along the minus strand of NZ_QMDV01000002.1, from coordinate 557,467 downwards.
AAAAGGGAGTAGCCGCAACCAATATTGCAGCATTGGTAAGAAATGAAGAAAATTACCAAGCCTTAGAAGAACAAGGGATTAATATTAGAGTAGGCGATTATGCTGATATTGATTCTATGGTAAAAGCTTTTGCAGGAGTGGATAAACTATTATTAGTTTCCAGTAATGACCGGGGTGCTATTGAAAACCGTACAAAACACCACATCAATGCCATTACAGCTGCTAAACAAGCTAACGTTAAGCATATTGTTTATACCTCTTTTGTAAGGAAGAATGGTTATGAAAACTCTGCTATAGCTGGTTTTCAGAATTCTCATGTTGCATCAGAAAAGTTTTTAAAAGAAAGTGGTTTAAACTATACTATTCTGCAAAACGGTATTTATCAGGAAATGATTCTTGCCTTCGTAGGCGATAAAGTTGCCGAAACAGGTACTATTTTATTTCCGGCCCAAAATGGTAAAGCGAGTTGGGTACTCCGTGAAGAACTTGCTGAAGTAGCAGTAAACGTACTAACAACACAAGGGCATGAAAATAGAACCTATAATTTGACTAACAATACATCGGTAGGTTTTGAGAAAATAGCTACCTATATCTCGGAAGCTTTAGGTAAAGAAGTAAGTTATATTACCCCAGAGGTGGAAACGTTTAAAACCATTCTTGAAAAAGCTGGTGTTCCGGAAATGTACATAGGTATGTTTATTATGTGGGGCACTGCTTTAGGCGAAGGTATGATGGATCTGGAAGACAACACTTTAGAATCTTTATTAGGAAGAAAGCCAGCCAGCGTGAACCAATTTATAGCAAAGATTTACGGTTAATATTTTTAATTCTCATTGATAGGTTGTTGAAATAAAGGAGCTATTTTAACAACCTATTTGGTTTTATACTTAATTTGAAAATAAGAGCAGCTAACGCAAACTAAAAAATATTTAATCGCATTTTAGCCTGACCGTTACTATAACTACAATAGCACGCATCACTCAAAATACAATGGAACAAATCACCTGGCAGCATTTCGAGCAAACAGATATTCGCGTTGGCACTATACTGGAAGCAACAGACTTTATAGGCGCGCGAAAACCGGCTTATAAAATAGTAGTTGACCTGGGGCCTTTGGGAATAAAAAAGTCCAGCGCGCAGGTAACGGTACATTACACACCAGAAGAGTTAATCGGCAGGCAGGTGTTGTGTGTAACCAATCTCGGTAAAAAACAAATTGGTACTTATATGTCGGAGGTGTTGGTGACGGGTTTTGCTGATGAGAACGGTGATATTATACTTGCCCAGCCAGCTTCGAAAGTACCAAACGGAAGCAAGCTGATCTAGTTCTGCATTTCAAGCTCCGACTCGTCCGGGATATACGGGTCTTCCTGTCTGCCTTCGTCTGTTTCCAGGTTTTCGATCCCAGCTTTCGCATTCATTTTTGATTCCCGGACCGTAAGCGTATCTACAATAATTTCGTAGAGCTTGTCCATTTCAGCCAGGTTCCTGATATAATAGTTATACGTTTCCCGGAAAGCATTTTGTTGTACGCCATACTTTTTCAGGATTTTGGCCTGTTCAGCGTTAAAGGCCATCATGGCTGTATCGGGATAGTTTATGCGCTGTTCAATCTGAGCCTCAGCCGTATGCACATCTGCTAAAATCTGAACCATTTTTTCCTGTGGCACCATCCCGGCCGGTTTATCAGCTTCCTTTTCGGAGCAACTCCATAGGCTTACACAAAAAAGTATGCAGAAAAGTCTTTTCACGGGTGTATGTTAACGGAATATGTGATAATTTTAAAACTGAGGTTACGTGCAAAGCTATGAAAGAGCTCGTTCAAAAGCTACGAAAGTTTGAAATACGCATCCGTAAAGCTATTACGTCGCAGATGCACGGCGATTTCCATTCTGTTTTTAAAGGAACCGGGCTGGAGTTCGACGACGTACGCGCGTATCAGTACGGAGACGATGTGCGCTCCATTGATTGGAACGTATCAGCTAAAGGGCATGGCACCTTCGTAAAAACCTACCGCGAAGAAAAAGAACAATCCGTCTTTCTGATGCTGGATGTAAGCGCCTCGCAGCGTATTGGTACCGGTTTGCAACATAAACTGGATGTGGGCAAAGAGATTTGCGGTGTACTGGCACTATCTGCTGCACGCCAGCAAAGCCAGATCGGCATCATCTGCTTTTCCGATCAGAAAGAAAAATACATTAAACCCGCCAAAGGCATTGAGCAGGCCTATACTATTATCAAAGCTTTAAGCGAGCTCGAACCCAAATCAGCTAAAACCAGCCTGGCAAGCGGCATTAAATTAACACTTGATATAATTAAAAGGCGCAGCATTATTCTGCTCATTTCTGATTTTATTGATGTGAATTACGAGAAAGAATTAACCATGCTGGCCCGCCGCCACGACCTGATCGTGCTACAACTGCTGGATGTGCGTGAACGAAAACTGCCACCAATGGGCATTGCGCCCGTGCTGGACAAAGAAACCGGCAAAACGATTTGGCTGAACACTTCGGGTGCGGAGTTTCAGAAAAAATACCTGGCCCAATATGCCCAAAACCAGGAAATGGTAACGCGTGTGTGTCAGAAATACCAGGCAAATTACCTCGCCATCCAGACTAACGAAGATTATGTGCCGCAACTGGTTAACCTGTTCAGGCTCCGAAACAGATCAATAAAAAAGAGTGCGTAAGTTTATACTTTTTATACTTTGCTGGCTGGCACAGACATTGGTTTTAGGGCAACAGGCTCCGAAACCGGTAGGCAGTTTCAGCTCCGATACGGTTAAAATTGGTGAGTTGCTGCGCTATACGCTGGTATTGCGACATGCCCCAACCCAGGAAGTTATCTTGCCTGATACCAGCTATAATTTTGCGCCGTTCGAGTTTGTCCGGAAAGAGTTCTACCCTACTTCCACGCGCGCCGGCATCAGCACCGACAGCGTGGTATATACCGTGCGCACTTTCGAAACTTACCCGGTGCAGCAACTGGCTTTGCCTGTTTACATACTTCAGGATGCAGATACCATAGAGGTTTTCTCGGAAGCACACTCGGTGGCAGTGCAGCAACTGGTAAACGCAGTAACAGAGCCGCTGGCCGTGAAAGCTGAAACCGGCCTGGCAACGGTTGAAGAGCGCTTCGACTGGCCTGTGCTCTTGATCTGGATTGTGGCAGGCGCTACTTTCCTGAGTCTGATCTGGTTTATTTTCGGGCAAAGCATTATTACCAAGTATAAACTGTACCGCCTGCGCCAGGATCATTCTTTCTTTACTTCCCGTTACAACGCCCACATCGACCGGTTTGCAAAATCCGGTGCTTCGCAAAGTATAGAAAAGGCCATTTCGCTCTGGAAAAACTACCTGACCAAACTGGAGCGCAGTGCTATCAACTCCTTCACCACAAAAGAAATTGTAGAATATTACCACGACGATGAAGACGTGAGTACTGCCCTGCGTTTATGCGATAAAGCCATTTACGGCAACCTGGTAAACGAACCTGATACCGAGACAAATACGGCCTTGCTGGAGCTACGCAAGTTTGCAAAAAGCCGCTATAAAATAAGAAGAGAGATAACCAAGAATGTTAGAAAGCAGCGCTGAAACCTGGGATTGGCTGAGCCTGGAATGGTTCAGTTACAACACACTCCGCTCCTTCGACTGGGTATACCCGGTGGTGCTGTATGCATTGCTGTTGGTGCCTTTGATTTATGTAATTAAAACCTGGCTCAGGCAAAAATCCAGAAACAAACTGGATATGGCCATGTTCGAAGGCCACATTGCCTGGCAGTGGAGCAGTTTGCTGCGCTTTGTCCCTACGCTGGTTTTTATACTTTTCATCATGCTGGTATTGGTGGCACTGGCCCGTCCGCAACGCATAAACGAACAGATAGAGCAGTCTGCCGAAGGAATAGATATTGTGCTGGTGCTGGATGTTTCGGGCTCGATGGAGCTGCAGGATTTTAAACCCAACCGCCTGGAAGTTGCCAAGGAAGTGGCTCTCGATTTTATAAACGGCCGCGTACAGGACCGCATCGGGTTGGTGGTTTTTGCCGGAGATGCCTACTCCCTTGCCCCGCTTACCACCGATTATAAACTGCTGCGTGAAAGTATAAATAACATCCAACTAAAAATGATACCCAACGATGGCACCGCCATCGGGAGTGCGCTGGCGGTAGCTGTTAACAGAATGCGCGAGTCAACTGCAAAAAGTAAAGTGATCATCCTAATAAGCGATGGCGAAAACACAGCCGGAAGTTTAGACCCGGAAATGGCAGCCCGCCTGGCCGCAGCTTATTCGATAAAACTTTATTCTATCGGCATTGGCAAAGACGGGCAGGTTGCTTTGGACCCAGACTCGACCGGCAAAACGGTTTATATCACAACGGAACTCGACGAAACCTCTCTGAAAAGTATAGCCGAAATTGGCGAAGGAAAATTTTACCGCGCAGACAGCAAAACGGCATTACAAGATGTTTTTCAGCGCATCAACACCCTCGAAAAAACCGAAATATCGGTCAGGCGTTTTCGGGATACGCGCGATTTTTACCAGGTTTACCTTAAATGGGCCTTGCTGCTGCTGCTTTTCTGGATGTTTCTTAAAAATACGTTCGTTACCAATGTGCTGGAAGATTAAGCTAAATCATACTTTTAGAAGTATAAAGATCGCCGGAACATAACGCTTTTGCGCTTTAACCTGTAAGTACAAATGTCCTGCCTATCCAAACCTATAACTATGAGCATAAAAGACAATATTCTTTTTTTTGATGAAAGATTAAAAAACACACCCTGCCGCCTGGTAGCAGTTTCTAAAACACACGCTCCCGACAAGATCATGGAAGCCTATGAAGCCGGCCACCGCCTTTTCGGGGAAAATAAAGTACAGGAGCTGATTGAAAAATACCCGGTCCTGCCACATGATATTTCCTGGCATCTCATCGGCCATTTGCAAACAAACAAGGTTAAGTATATCGCCGAGTTTATCGATACCATCCAGTCTGTGGACAGCCTGAAGTTGTTGCAGGAAATTAACAAGCGCGCCGAAATGCATAACCGTACGTTGCCGATAAACTGCATGCTGCAGATTTCTATCGCCGATGAAGAAACTAAGTATGGCATGGATTACGAAGAGGCAGTGGCCTTCCTGCAATCAGAAGAATACAGAGCCATGAAGTATATCCGGATAACTGGTGTGATGGGCATTGCCACCAACACCGATGATCAGGACAAATTACGCGGTGAGTTCCGGTATCTGCGTGATTGTTTTCAGAAATTAAAAGAGACCTTCTTTTTTGCCAATCAGGATTTTAGCGAGCTATCGATGGGTATGACCTCGGACTGGGAACTGGCCCTGGAAGAAGGCAGTACATTGTTACGCGTGGGCAGCGGTATTTTCGGAACACGCACCTATCAAAAGTAAATTCATACTTGCCCCAGCTTTTTGAAAGTATAAAGTTAATAATGTAAGCATTAATACTTTAATTGTAACAAAACCTGCCAGCTTCCAATTGCTATACTTTATCGGGCAGGAAGTAGTATATTTGCTGAAACAGAATAGCTAAGTAAAACATAACTTTAGAAATACATCACATGACAGATAATAACCAAAATAATCAGAATGGCTCCGCTGCTTTTATTTCAACGATCGTAGAAACAAACAAAGTATGGGGGCTTACAAAAGACGAGACCTGGGCCACATCGAGCTCTGCTGAGTTCGAAGACACAGAAGTTATACTTTTCTGGTCTATGGAAGAAGGTGCGAAAGCCTGTGCCGAAGACGATTGGCAGGAGTATAAACCAGAGTCAATTACGTTGGTCGAATTTCTGGAAAACTGGTGCGTGGGTATGTATGGCGATGCACTTTTAGTTGGCCCGAACTGGAACGCTGATTTAACAGGCACAGAAGTAGAACCCCTGGAAATTGCGATGGAAGTAGTTAATGCTTTGAAAGCCAAAGGCAAAGAACTTGAATTTACGCAGTACGATAGCCAGCAGGAGTTTGAAGAACAGGTAATGGAAGCGCTGGAAGGCGGCGAGGAAGAAGCTTAATTTTAATTCAAGCTTTTATACTTTAGAACTACATGACACAGAAGATCATACTTTTACTGGCCAGTTTACTTGGTGCTTTAACAGTTGTTTTTGGTGCCTTCGGGGCACATGCGCTCGGGCCGATGTTGCGTGCCAGCAACCGCCTCGAAACGTATGAAACCGCGGTAAAATACCAGATGTACCATACGCTGGCCTTACTGGTTGTTGGCTTGTTGCTTTTTAAAATCGAGCATCCGGCTTTACAGGTTGCAGCGTGGTGTTTTATATTAGGTGTACTCGTTTTTTCAGGCTCTTTGTACACGCTATGCCTTACGGGAGTAACCTGGCTTGGTGCCATTACGCCCATCGGCGGCGCCTTACTGATAGCCGGCTGGGGCGCTTTGTTCTACGCCATCTCTAAAGTACTCTAACAAAAAAGGCTCCTTCTAAAAGGAGCCTTTTTTGTTTAAAATCGTCTGTCCATGCCCGCATTCAGAAGTCCATTCATACCCAGGCCCAGTTCCATAAAGAAACCTGTTTTACGGCCTGCCCTAATACCCATGGCTGTTAGCTGTGTTGTAAAGACAAATTCGTTCGGCTCATCTGGTTCATAGTTGCTGTTTCTGTTGAGGTAACTAGCGCCCAGCCCAATGCCAGAGTATACTTCCACCGCCGGATTTCTTGCCCAGTAGTAAGAAAAGCGTGGCAAAAAAGTATAATAATCAACCTGGCCGGCATTCTCGCCGGTATCTCTATACCTCGATTTGAGTTGTGTATAAGAGGCAGAAAATCCTAGACTAACCTTTTGGCTCAGGCGGTAATGGTAGCCAAATATAGCCGGGCCGGTTGTATGTCTTTCTGTGTTTTGGGAGAAAATGAAAAAGGTAAAAACATCCCCTAAGCCGGACACTAATTGAGGAGTGCCCAGCACACCATAACCTAAAGAAACTTCGTGGCGTCGGATTTCTGGTTGCTCTATAGGTAGTCCCTGCGCTTTTGCCCCCTCTCTCAGTGTAAAGAAGAAAAGCAGTAAACAAAGTATGGCTGGTCTCATAAGGCAAATATGAAGGCTAATAGCGTAAATACTAAGCTAACTAAACTACCAAATTTACATTATAAAAACTATATATATTTTAATAGCGCTATTGAAAGCAAAACCTGCCCTTGCTGTGTGTTTTCACCAGCAAGCACCTTTTCGTGAAAGTATAGTTGTCGGTGAAAACACCAACAACGGCGACCAAGGCCGCAAAAACCGTTTACTTTAAAACGCTAAACAGCTTTATTATTTTAAGCAGTTTTAAAGCAGGTACTACCTAACAAAAAAGGCTCCTTCTTAAAGGAGCCTTTTTTATAGTATCAAAGTATAAACTTATTGTTTAGCAGATGCAGGAGCACCTTTCTCATTAATGTTGGTTACGATGTACACATACTTGGCACCTTCCGCAGCGTTAGACATAATCGTGATTGCTTTTTTCTGCTGGCCCAGTTTGCCGGCGCTATCAAATTTAGCAACCAATGTTCCGGTTTTACCTGGCATTACAGGCTCTTTTGTCCAGCTTGGCGTAGTGCAGCCACACGAAACAATTACATCCTTAATAACCAGTGGCTGCGTTCCTGTGTTCTTGAATTTGAACGTATGTTCTACCACATCGCCTTGTACGATATCACCAAAGTTATACTCGGCTTCTTCAAACGTAAGGGCCGGACCGCTTTTTTGTTTGTTCAGTTCGCTAACCTGAGATACCGGTTTAGTTTGGGCTGCTGCTCCACCAGCAACAAGGGCTGCGAAAGCAAATGAAAGGATAACTTTTTTCATTTTATGATCTTGTATGTGTTTTATGAATGGTGAAAAGCGTATTCAAATTTAATGCCGCAATATACATTTTTAGCTGCTTAATTAACTAATAACTGCGGGTTAAAGTTCAGAAGGTAAAGCTCTTCCGATGATCGGGTTAAAGCTGTGTAAAGCCAACGGGCAAACTCTTCGTTTATCATGTCTTCCTTCAGGAAACCCTGGTCTACGAATACGGCTTTCCACTGGCCGCCCTGGGCTTTGTGGCAGGTTAAGGCATACGCAAATTTTACCTGGAGGGCATTCAGGTACGGGCTTTTCTTTATCTCTTTAGCTTTTTCGCGCCTGTTCGTTATATCAGCATGGTCTTTTAAAACTTCTTCGTATAATTTCTTATTCTGATCTGCGGGCAAAGCGGGCGCATCGGTGTAAAGTGTATCCAGCATGATCTTTACTTCTTCTTCCTGCGCATCCGGGTAATCAACAAAGCGCAACCGCACATCGGCAAACCGGAAACCGTACATGTCTTCGTACCGGATAATTTTGGTGATCTCCACAAAATCCCCGTTCGCCATAAACCCGATATCCGAATCTTTTGCCAGCCAGAAATAGTTATTCCGCACGATCATCAGGTAATCGCCCACGCCAATTTCATCTTCCGAAAAAAAGATGCGCCGCCTGATATGCTGGTTATACTGGTTGGCCATTTTATTTGACCGGCAGATAACGATACTGCCTTCTACACCAAATTTATCGTAAGCATAGCGCAAGCCGTCTTCCAGTTTTTCGCCGGTAATTTTGTAGATATCGCGCCAGCCTTTGGTGATGAGTTGGATATTGAGCGGTTCTTGTTTCAGCTGGTTGCGCAGGTTGGTGGCGTTCATCAGAATACCGGATTGCTCGGCCTGGCGCATGACGTGCTTCAGCTCCATTTCCTGCACAAAGCTCCTAAAGTTCTGGCTCAGGTAACCGGCATCCAAAGACGGGCTCAGCGTTTGCCCGACAGGCGGTAACTGGGCGGTATCACCTATCAGTAACAGTTTGTTGTTCTTTTTATCGAATACAAAGTTTAGTAAATCCTGCAGCAAACCGTTCTGGCCGAACCCGCTGTCATCCGAAATCATGGATGCCTCATCGATAATATAAATCGTATTATCTGCTTTATTTGGCTGGCGGGTAAAAGCGAGGCCTTCGGCGTAGGGGTTGGAAGATGGGCGGTAAATCTTCTTATGAATGGTAAAAGCAGGCTTGCCGCTGTAACTGGCCATTACTTTGGCTGCACGACCTGTTGGGGCAAGTAGCACATACTTGTAATTATACTTGTTGAGAATCTTTACGAGCGAGGTTACAACCGTTGTTTTACCGGTACCGGCGTATCCTTTCAATAAAAAAACCTGCCTTTCTTCCTGTTTTTCAAGTATAAACTGGTCGAGTTTCAAGAAGAGCATGGCCTGGTCCTGGGTAGGCTCGAACGGGAAATTAGCTTTTAATGCTTCTGCAGGACGCATTTGGATGAGTTATGAGTTAAGAATTATGAGTCAGTAAGAGAAATCATTTTTACAGACTTTCTTATTTATACTTTATACTTGATTGTCGGAAGTATAAATAAAACGATTGCATCAGTAATGGGCAAAAAAAAACCTTACACGAGGTAAGGCTTAAAAATTTAAAAACAAGTCAGGTTAAACTAAGCGCGTTTAACGTTAACTGCATTCATACCTTTTTTTCCTTCTTTCAGTTCAAACGTTACTTCATCGTTTTCTCTGATCTGATCTACCAGACCAGTTACATGTACGAAATATTCTGTTCCAGAACCTTCCTCTTTAATGAAGCCAAATCCTTTGCTCTCATTAAAAAATTTTACTACGCCTTTGTTCATTTTATTAATTTAGTTATTCAAAAATATAAAATCCTGCTGAGACTTCCTCTTTAAATTTAAATAATTTGTACGGGCGGTTACTGGAAAGAAGATTGCCACACACGCATCCTTAAAATAAAGCAATATTATCCTCTACGCTTAATATCTTCCGGGGTTATGGTCGCCATCGAGGCGCTGGCTTTTGCAATCAACAGCGGTTCGCCTGCACCTGTTACACTGTATACTTCGGCTTCGCAGAAATTTAACTTGCGCCCCTGCTTAATTACATAGCCTTTTGCCAGCAGTTTATCCCCTATCCCCGGATGAAAATAAGATACTTTGATTTCGGCTGTAACCACGTGGTGATCTTTTGGAACAAGGCTAACTGCGGCAAAGCCCGCCACAATATCGGCTAGCGAGGCAATTACCCCACCGTGCGTAAAACCTTTGTGCTGGCGGTGCTTTTGTTCTAAAATTAACTGGCCTTCTATTCTTCCTGCTTCTATTTTAGTAACTTCGAAGCCCATGAGCTTCATGAATTCCTGACGCTCTAATTTCTCGCGTATGTCGGCTTCAAAATCCGGGTTGTACGTTTGTATCATGAGGCAAAGTTACCCAGTTTACTTTTTGTGCACAATTTTATGAATGAACTAACTCCCCCAGTTGCCCCATATGCCCATCAGTTACGCGTGCGTGTCAGCGGTATCTGCGTGATCGATAAGAAGCTTGTGCTGGCCAAACATGGCAAGACCATTAATAATAAAGCATTCTGGGCACCTCCGGGCGGCGGACTGGAGTTTGGCGAAAAAGTACACGATTGCCTGAAACGGGAGTTTTTAGAAGAAACCGGCATTGAAGTAGAAGTGGTACGTTTCCTGTTCGTAAATGAATTTCTGGAAAATCCGTTGCACGCCATCGAACTGTTTTTTGAGGTGCGGGCTACGGGCGGAAAAATAATTACCGGAACCGACCCGGAAGCCGCTGAGGACGAACAGTTGATTGAAAACGTGCAACTGCTAACCCTGCCCCAGCTCCGCGAAATACCAACCAGCGACAAGCACCGTATTCTGCAGCATTTATTTTCCTTTGATGATCTGTTTGGCATGAGCCATTATTTCAGTAACTGATTTCGTGCTGCCCGATTGGCATATTTTTTTTATACTTGCAGCTACTTTCAACAGCGCTTTTTTCCTGCTTATAATCCAGTACCTTGAACAAGACCAATACGTATTTCCGCTTAGCACATCAGATCCAGGACGAAGCTTTTACTTTGTCGCAGGCCGGTAAATGTAATTTATACTTGTCTGTAAGCCTAAAAAGTATCCGGCTGGCAGTTGCTGATATGGAGCGCAACAAGTTTGTGGTATTAGAGGATTATGAGCTGCTCTCCATTTTTACGCCGCAGCAACTGGCCGAACAGATCAGGCTGATCGCGGCAGAAAATCCTTTGCTGCAGGAACAGCGCTGGCAGTTGGTTCGGGTATCCATTAGCAACCTGCATTTTACACTGGTACCCGAAACGCTCTACGATCCGCTGCATCAATCTGATTATTTAAAGCTGCACAGCAACCTCAACCAAAAGCAGGATCTGGTCTTATCGTACCGGCATAATAGTTTAGGAGCAGTTAACATTTTTGCTGTAGACAGTGCTGTTTACCAAGCTTTGCAACAGGCTTTCCTGGATGCGCCGCTGCAACTGGTACATCAAACCAGTCCGCTTATAAGAAGTATGCTGCACGCAGTGGGCAGAGTAACGCAGCCGCAGCTGTATGCTTTTGTAGAAACTAATTATGTTACAATCTTAGTGATCGGCACAGATGGGTTGGAGTTCTGTAATATTTTTCATTACCTGAGCCCCGAAGATTTTATCTACTACATTGTGTTTGTGATGCAGGAACAGAAGCTAAACCCGGAGCAGGAAACGGTCACGGTGTGGGGCGACATCATGCATGATTCTGCGCTTTTCAATATCCTTAAAAAGTACATCCGGCACGTAAAATTCGGGGAACGCCCTACGGCCATTGAGTATAGCTACAAATTTAACGATCTGTTCGAGCACCGTTACTTTGAGCTATACAGCCTGCACCTTTGCGAATAATCCAAGTATAAATCAGATCAACATGAAAAGAATAGCGCTTTTTCCAGGTTCTTTCGATCCGTTTACGAACGGCCATTACGATGTTGTGATGCGTGGAGCGAAGCTATTTGATGAAGTGATTGTAGCGATCGGAAACAACAGCAGCAAGCAGAGATATATTCCCGTGGATAAAATGGAAAAAGTGATCGCCCGCATTTTCCAGGACCAGCCGAATATCAAAGTACAGTCTTTTAAAGGCCTGACCGCTACGTTTGCCCAGGAAGTTGGCGCGCAGTTTTTACTGCGAGGCCTGCGCAACACCACCGATTTCGAATACGAAAACACCATTGCCCAGGCCAACCGCCACCTCAACCCCGACCTCGAAAGTATATTTATCATTACCTCGCCGTTACTGGCCGCGATCAGCTCCACTATTATCCGTGAAATTCACCGGTTTGGCGGCAACGTGGATGATTTTATACCTTTCCGGTTTTCAGAGATTGAAGGTAATGACGCACCACAAATCGGATAGAAGTATAAGCATCCGGTAAAACTTCCACTACTTCTTCGGGTGTCATCCAGCGCACTTCTTCTATAAACTCCTCGGCTTGCGGCTTCATCAGGCTATCGTCGGAGCAGCTCATCAAGAACCAGTTCGTTTTCTTCAGAATCTTATTGCCTTTGTAAGCATACGAATGCCAGGTAGTGGGCAGCTTATCCAGAATCTCTACCTGAATGTTGCACTCCTCCTCTACCTCACGCAGCGCACCCAGGTCTGTATCTTCTTTTTTGTTGAGTTTCCCTTTCGGTAAATCCCAAACGCCCAGGCGGTAAATCATCAGGATTTTGCCATCTTTTACCACCAGGCCGCCGGCAGCTTTCACGATCTTGAACTGATCTTTGAGGTGATCTGCCAGCTTTTTGTTTTTATCAGTAACAAGGGTCAGGGAATTCAGCTTTTTAAGCTTTTTAACTTCCATCAGCCGCACGATCCGGTCGATCATAGCATTGTCAACGTCTTTTAACAGCACATCGCCGATCAGGTCTTTGGAAGTAAACGTATCTGAAGACTTCAGAATAAGGTCGTATTCGTGTTTGTAAACCTTTTCCGTGGCTTTTTTGATGATCAAAGGAATGTCATTAATGAAAACGTTCATACGTTCGGGTGCCTCGGTTAAGTCAATAATCTCACAAATGAATAAATAAATCGGGTTAAAGAAAACATAGCAGCTTAAAAAGCCTGAATATTTCTGTAAATTCGGCCATGGATTCTACGACAACAGCACACCAGGTAGCCTCTTTCCTGCTCGAAACGGAGGCCGTTAAACTTAGTCCTGCCACGCCATTTAAGTGGAGCAGCGGCTGGAATTCGCCTATTTACTGCGACAACCGCGTTACCCTCTCCTTCCCATATATACGCAGTTACATCAAGCAAGAGTTGGCTGAGTTGATTAAAACTAATTTCCCGGAGGCCGATGCCATTGCCGGTGTAGCCACGGCTGGTATTGCACAAGGCGGATTAGTAGCCGATCTGCTGGAAATGCCGTTCCTGTATGTTCGGCCTGAGCCAAAGAAACATGGCATGGGCAACCAGATAGAAGGCAAGCTGCTGGCTGGCCAAAAAGTGGTGCTGGTAGAAGACCTTATCTCGACGGGTGGAAGCTCGCTGAAGGCTGCTGAAGCGGTACGTGCTGCGGGTGCCGAAGTAATCGGGATGGCTGCTATTTTTACCTACGGATTTATACTTGCTGAAGAGAACTTTAAGAAGGCCGGTATTCCGCTTTACTGCCTGAGTAATTACAATGCCCTTACCGAAGCTGCGCTGCAGAACGGATATATTGCAGAAGCTGAAATGGAGGCTTTGGCCAAATGGCGTACATCTCCTGAAACCTGGGGTGTTTGATGGATGATGGAATTGTTGAAGGCTTAATGGTTGAAGTATAGAGTTCTACCGCAAGTTTGAGCGCAGCGGTAACTTGTGGTGGTGCATTACGCAAGTATTCTACTTGCTCCGAAATCCTTCGGGATCTGCGACATTTCTGCCAGAGCAGAAAATTACGCGTGCAGAAATCGTTATTGAGTTTGGTCGTGCTGTATTGCAACTTGCTACCAGGATCCTTTCAGGATGACGAAACGGGAAATCCAGTTCTTATACTTCAGGAGCAATAACTAAAGTATAAGCATCTGCCATACTTGCTTTTGCAAAAGCAAAGAAGTTGAAAACGTCTAGCCATACACAACCACAAGTTGCCGCTGTGCTAAAACTTGCTGCAGAACTTAGGTTTATACTTCAACAATCAGCCATATAACAATAAAAGTCCTGAACATGAAAATAGCCTTGCTTTCCGATACCCATTCTTACCTCGACGACCAGATTTTAAGGCTGCTGGATGGCTGCGACGAAGTATGGCATGCCGGCGATTTCGGGACGATTGAGGTATCGGATAGGTTAAGTAAGGTAGCTCCAGTACGTGGCGTATATGGCAATATTGACGGGCAGGATGTGCGGGTGGTTCATCCAAAAGTGCTTCGGTTTAATGCCAATGGACTGGACGTGCTGATGACGCACATTGGCGGTTATCCCGGCAAATACCACCCGGACGTAAGGCAAAGTATAAAAGACAATCCTCCGAAATTATTTATCACCGGCCACTCACACATACTTAAAGTGATGCCGGATAAAAGTATCGGTTTATTGCATCTGAACCCGGGTGCAGCGGGCAAACATGGCTTCCATCAGGTGCGGACCATGATGCGTTTCTCGATTATCGACGGCAAGATACAGGATTTGCAGGTAATCGAGCTGGGGAAAAGGGCATAAAAAAAGTATGCCTGCGGAACAAGCATACTTCTGAAGATCTTTCTAAAACCCACCACCCGAAGCTTTCACAGCGTTGGCAGGCAGATGGTTTTACTTTGTCGTAAAAACAGAATTAAGCAGCAGCTTCTTCTTCAACTTGCTTATTCTTAGGAGCTTCGCCGAACTGAGCACGCAGCTCGTCCATGTCAACGTTTTTGATAACTGGCGTTAACAACAATTGCTTAATTCTCGCTACTCTGTTGTTTGCTCTTGCCTTATTTTTACGGTCTTTTCTTTTAAGTCTAGTAACTCCCATCGGTGCAATGTTTAAATTTGATGGGCAAAAGTAAGTTTTTATTTTAACAAAGTAAAGTATTTCCGGGAGTATGTTTAAATTTCGTTCCCGGAGGCTATACTGCCTCACCTTCTAAACCGGCTCAACGAACTAAAGTATGAAACACGTAATTGATTTCCGCTCCGATACCGTAACCAAACCAACGCCTGCCATGCTGGAGGCCATGTTTGCCGCACAGGTGGGCGATGATGTGTATGGCGAAGACCCGACCATTAATGCACTGGAGGCCAAAGCAGCCGCTATGTTCGGGATGGAAGCCGGCCTCTTCTGCCCTTCCGGCACCATGACAAACCAGATCGCCATCAAAGCACATACGCAACCGCTTACCGAAGTGATCTGCGACGTAACAGCCCATATTTACCAGTACGAAGGCGGTGGCATTTCTTTTAACTCCGGCGCATCGGTAGCGCTGATACACGGTAACAGGGGAAAAATAACACCACAGCAGGTAGAAGCCCATATTCGCCCGGCGGATAATATCCATTTCCCGGAAACCAGATTGGTGGCCCTTGAAAATACCTGTAACAAAGGCGGCGGCGCATTTTATACATTACCCGAAATTGCAGCCATATCCGACGTATGCAAATGCCATAACCTGGCGCTGCATTTAGATGGCGCGCGTGTTTTTAATGCGTTGGTTGCATCCGGTGAGGACGCAAAAAATTACGGTTTATATTTTGATAGCATTTCCATTTGCCTGTCTAAAGGTTTGGGAGCGCCGGTAGGTTCTGTTTTGTTGGGCACCAAGGATTTTATCAAGCAAAGTAAGCGCATCCGTAAGGTTTTAGGAGGCGGCATTCGTCAGGGCGGTTACCTGGCCGCAGCGGGAATCTACGCCTTAGACCATCATGTAGAACGCCTCACTGAAGACCATGCGAAAGCAAAGCTTTTAGAAAAAACGCTGCTGGAAGCTGGTTATGTAGAGAGCGTACTTTCCGTAGAAACCAACATTGTTATTTTCAAGCTGAATGAGAAGTATACCGATGCCGCTTTTGTAGCCGCACTGGCCCAGCAAGGTATAGCCGCTTCAAGTTTTGGTCCGCAAATGATCCGGTTTGTAACGCACCTCGATATTTCCGATGACATGTTGGAGCGCACGCTGGAAATGTTGAAGAAACTGTAGAATGGCATTTGTAGGGATAGGTCGCGACCTGTCCGCACGATGACTGTTTTACAAAGCATAAATTATACATTCGGGTAAATTCTGTGTATCTTTTTTATCCTGAAAATCCTGGGGAAGGTACCCTGATAAAGATAGAAAATTATCAGGAACGATTCGGACAGGTCGCGACCTGTCCCTACAAATAAATCTATAACTATGGCGTTTACCTCTTCTCCTGAAATAATGGAAGTACTTAGTAAAGACACGGTAATACTTTCCATTATCAGGGACGGTAAACCGCTTACTTCTTCCGCATCCGAAGATCTATACTTTCAATTGCTGAGTTCTATTGTTTCGCAGCAGTTGAGTACCAAAGCGGCCGCTACTATTTTTAAGCGT
The DNA here is from genome assembly GCF_003284895.1 of Pontibacter arcticus. Classification (GTDB taxonomy): domain Bacteria; phylum Bacteroidota; class Bacteroidia; order Cytophagales; family Hymenobacteraceae; genus Pontibacter; species Pontibacter arcticus. The sequence continues at coordinate 541,064 of NZ_QMDV01000002.1, read as the reverse complement.
TTTACAGCTTTATTTCCGGACAACTACCCACATCCCGAACTTTTGCTGCAAGCGCCCGATGAGACGCTTCGCGGTGCCGGTTTGTCGTTTCAAAAGATTGGGTATGTGCGTAACGTAGCCGCTTTTGCCCAAGCCGGAAACCTGGACCATACCACCATCAGCTCGCTCGAAGATGAGCCTTTAATTAAGCACCTGACACAAATTAAAGGCGTAGGCCGCTGGACCGTAGAAATGCTGCTGATGTTTGCGCTGGAACGACCAGACGTTTTCCCAGTGGATGACCTGGGTATACAAAACGCTATGAAACGCCACTACAAACTGGAAGAAACCGGAAAAGCCTTGCGCCTGAAGATGGTAGAAATTGCCGAGAACTGGCGCCCTTACCGCACCATTGCCAGCAAATATTTGTGGCAGTCCTTGGATAACATGCCGAAGTAAGAAATTTAGACTTTTAGGGTTAAGAATAATTTTCTATATTTCTTCTGCAGTAAAAAGGATTAGGCATAATAAGCTTTTAAGGCTATATATAATGCCAATAACCGTATGTTTACGCTTTTCCAGTAGTTGGCAGCAAGCAATAAGAACAAAAGAATGGCATGGTTACCAATGTATTTGGCGCAACAAGACGTTGAGCTACTAAACAACTGGCTCAATAAAGCAGAGGAGCTGGCATTTCTCATTTCAAACGGAAACAGAAAATGGGTTGCCAAAAAAGAACACGGCATAAGTACAGATTTAGCCTCCCAGAAATCAGGATTGGGCTATGTAGAGTATAAATTGTGGCATGTACCTTCTGGACCGTTACCACTTCTGGATTTGTATTCAGAAGCAAGCACACAAATAACAGACCCGTGGGCAGGATGGACAGAAATAAGGCCAGGAGCCAATACTGCTATTCCTTATTTCGGCGCGGGTTATCCTGGTGTAATTCACCTTGAAATCAAAATTGCGGACGAAGGCGAAGTTCCTATATCTAACTTTGGTTGGATAGGCAATCACTACAGGATAATCGGAAACGGTGCCGACAAAACGACGGAGAAGTTCTGGAATAAACTGAAACGCATGGCTAAAATGGAAGCGACACAAATTCCAAGATGCAATGACTCCAGAGGGAAAAAAGAAATTTATGCTTTCCCAACAGCTTATCAAGAAATAGAAAATGGGCGTCTTTGCTCACTAAACTAAAAAGAAATGCCTACTGCTAACATTATATAAAAATCATGCTTCGGCCGACGGCCTTGCACGTTTTTTATACTAACCGTTGTGCTGTAGTTAGATTACAGTGCAACCAGTTATTAATATATAGGCTCAGTAATTATAAAAGATAATAATTATGAAAAATCAATTAAAGTTAGTGTGTCTCCTATCGCTACTGCTCTTGAGTTGTAAGAAAGAAGAATTGAGTAAGACCTTAGACTTTGAGCAGTTTACAATTGATGTACCATCTAACTGGGAAAGCTTTACAAGCCAGGGTATTGATTCAAAAACTGGAGGCATAACGAATGGAAAGGATAAATTAGACTATGACTATGGTTGGTATTCCTATAATTTCAAGAATGAAACCACAGCTACACATATTCGAATTACAACTACCATTGATGGAAAGCCTGCCTTGATAGTAAAACCTATAGAGAAAGGAAAAGGCATTATAGGTGTATTCATTCAAGTAGATAGCCAGAACAAATTGAGTCTTTATGGTAGAGACATCAAAAATGAAGACACTTTGATGAAAATTTTCGATTCTATTAAGTTCTAAAAGAAGGGTAGAAAACAATCGCTTAACAAAGCACATGAGCAAAGCTTCAGCTGAAAGCCTCGCTCACCTCATGTACGAGTACTGTTGGTGTGAAAACAGTTATGAATTGGAAAAAGAATTTATAAAAGCTGGTCTGAGAGCAGCAGCATATTATGTTATTGGATTTGCAATAGCATGGGTAGCCTATCTCACTTTCGCCCGCTTCACCAAATAGGAATACAGCACTTTATCAAACGGTTCGCTGATATCAACGGGTACAAAATCGATTTTATACTGGCCGCATTTCAGCGCGAAATCCTGTTTAAACTTCTCAACGGCACTTCGGTAATGGTCGCGTACCTGGGATGGTTGCAATTTCAGTTCCTGGCCGGTTTCCATGTCCACAAATACATAAGGCCGCTCGGCAAAATCAAACTCCTCCTCTGTTTTGCGGTCCATCACATGGAAAATAAGTACTTCGTGTTTCTGGTGTTTTAAGTGCTGTAGGGCTGCAAAAATGGCTTCGCTGTCGTCGTGGTGGCTCAGCATATCCGAGAAAAGTATAACCAGCGAGCGCTTCGGAATTTGCTGCGCGATCTGGTGGATTACGTCGGCCACGTTGGTATCGCTGGCTACCGGTTGGCGCTCCAATTGCTGTTGCAGCAATAACAACAAGGTATGCAAATGTGAGGAAGTAGAACGAACCGGAGTTTGCAATTGAATGGCATCTGCAAAGGTAACCAGGCCTACGGCATCGCGCTGCCTTCTTAAAAGCGTAGCCAACGCGCCAGAACAAAGTGCCGAAAAAGTTAGTTTGCCGTTATTCTCGGTCGGGTAATACATCGAAGCCGACACATCCAGCAGAATATGCGTGCGCAGGTTGGTTTCTTCTTCGTAGCGTTTTACAAAAAGCTTGTCGGTGCGGGCAAAAACTTTCCAGTCGATGTGGCGGGTGCTATCGCCGCTGTTATAAAGGCGGTGCTCCGAAAACTCCACCGAAAACCCGTGGTATGGCGATTGGTGCAGACCTGTAATAAAGCCCTCTACCAGTTGCTTTGCCAGAAATTCCATGTTCTCGAATTGCTGCACATCGGCAAGGGTAAGGGGCTTTTTCATGTCCGGAGGAAATTATTTGGTAATAGCGTCTCCTTCCGTAACGGCTGGCGGCGCAGCTTGTTGTTCGGTTTCCTCTCCTATTGCATGTGTAAGTTTAACAGTGCCGTAGCCAGCCCTGATAATATCGATCTGTTTGGCTGCTGCTTTGGAAAGGTCGATGATGTTGTGACGGTTGCGGGCCATGCGGTCGTTGATCTTAACTACTACACTTTTGCCGTTTTTAAGGTTGGTAACACGCACTTTGGTATTGAAAGGAAGGGTGGCGTGCGCGGCCGTAAGCAATGTTTTGTTGTAGCGTTCGCCGTTTGCGGTGCGGTGTCCCTGCATCCGATCGGAATAAAAAGAGGCCTTGCCCTCTGCTATATAACTGGCCGAACTACCGGTTACCGAAAGCCATAAAAGTAATAGAATTGAACATAAATTCATGCTATACTAGTTTGGTACATCGGCAAATATAAGAGAAAATAATTTAACCAATTTTAAATTCAAAAATTTTTATATATCAGAACTATATCCTACTTTTAGGTTCATTAAGTTGAATTTAACGTCTATTAAACGGTGGAAGAGAACAACGAAAAAGCAGAAATTTATTCCCAAAGAGTAAGAGCCGGGAAGAGAACGTATTTCTTTGATGTAAAATCAACTCGCTCAAACGACTATTATGTGACCATAACAGAGAGCAAGCGAAAGTTTAAAGATGAGACTTTCTCTTATGAGAAACACAAGATCTTTTTGTACAAAGAAGATTTTGCCAAATTTCTGGAAGCCCTGCAGGAAACTGTGGAGCACGTTAAATCTGAATTGCTAACGGAAGAAGCCCTCGCCTCGCTAGAAAATCCGCTGCCAATCGGCGAAGAAGTGGAAGTGGAACCAGCAACTTCTTTCAACGAAGAATTGAAGTGGGAATAACCCTCCCGCATCCCTTATAAATACGGAGCCTGTGGTATCACCATGGGCTTTTTTAGTTTTATACTTTCCAGTTGCTGTACCAAAGTATAACCAACTGGTTTCAGATTTATACTTGCTCCTACCCTTCCTGCAAAGTATATAGATGACCGTTTATACTTTGTTCGAAGCTGTTTTATACTTTGAATGGCGATTTCGGATGGAAAGGTTTTGGTTTTATACTTAGAAGAATAAACAAAAACCGTATCTTTGCGGCCTGTAAATTAACGCTAAATATCAATGGGACTAAGATGCGGAATTGTAGGATTGCCAAATGTAGGCAAGTCTACGCTGTTTAACGCTATTTCGAACGCTAAGGCAGAATCTGCCAACTATCCTTTTTGCACCATAGAACCAAACGTAGGCATTATTACCGTGCCCGATGAGCGTTTGCAGATATTGGAAGAACTGGTACACCCGGAACGCGTGCTGCCAACCGTCATCGAGTTTGTGGATATTGCAGGCCTTGTAAAAGGCGCAAGCAAAGGCGAAGGCCTGGGCAACAAATTCCTGGCAAACATCCGGGAGGTTGATGCCATTATACATGTGGTGCGCTGCTTCGAAGACCCGAATATTGTACACGTAGCCGGTAAAGTTGATCCTATTTCTGACAAAGAAATTATTGATACCGAGTTGCAGTTAAAAGACCTGGATTCTGTAGAGAAAAAGCTTTTAAAAGTACAGCGTTCGGCCAAAGCCGGCGATGCCAAAGCAAAAAAAGAATTCGCGAGTTTAGAAAAGTATAAAAACCACCTCGAAGCCGGTCTGAACGTGCGCAGCCTGGATGTGACCGAAGACGACAAAGAAGCCGTTGCCGACCTGAACTTACTGACTGAAAAACCAGTGATTTACGCAGCTAACGTAGACGAAGACTCGATGAACGATGGCAACGAGTTTTCTAAAACGCTTGCCGAACACGTGAAGAATGAAAACACGCAGGTAGTACTGATCTCGGCCTCTATCGAAGCACAGATTGCAGAACTAACCGAGCCGGAAGAAAAAGAAATGTTTCTGGCAGAGTATGGCCTGAAAGAGTCTGGCTTAAATAAACTAATCCGGGCCTCTTACGAATTGCTTAACCTGGTAACGTACTTTACCGCTGGTGTAAAAGAAGTACGCGCCTGGACAATTGAAAAAGGCTGGAAAGCTCCACAAGCTGCCGGCGTCATCCACACCGATTTTGAGAAAGGCTTTATTCGTGCGGAAGTTATTAAACTAGCTGATTACCAGGAATACAAATCAGAAGCGAAAATTAAAGAAGCCGGTAAAATGGCCGTAGAAGGAAAAGAATACGTGGTACAGGATGGTGATATCATGCACTTCCGTTTCAACGTGTAAGTTTATAACTCATACTTTATAAAAGAGAAAAGGCTGGTTTAAGTACCGGCCTTTTCTCTTTTATACTTGATTCCTATTTTCTGTTGAAGAAAAACCCGCCGTTATTGGTGTTTTCATCGACAACCATGCTATCACAAAAAGGTGCTTGCTGGTGAAAACACACAGCAAGGGCAACTAAGACAATTATTTTATACGTGCAGCTATTTCCTGTTGAAGAAAAACTCTTCGTACCCGATCAGCAGATCTGCTCTTGTTCCGGGTGGGCGGTAGTATACTAATATATCGTAGGTATTATCTGTCTGGAAATGGCTGCCTTCAAAGTAACTGGCGTCGGCTTCGCCAGCGCCGCTTGGTTTCAACGTATAATAGTAATTGTAGTAACCTTGTTTCAGGAGCATGCGGCCGTTGTAAGTTTGTGATTCTGCGTTATACTTCATACGGCTTTCTTCTGTCAGTTGCCAGTTGGTGAGTTCGCCTAAAATATACACGCTGCCCGGCGCTTCGCTTTCTGATTTCAACTCAAAATCAACCCAGGTATAATCTGCATTTACGATGGCATTGCCATACTCGCGGTTACCAAAGATCTGCTTGCCGTTGATGTCCGGGTCCTGGCTGTATACCTCGCTCTGGCGGCTCTGGTCTTGCTCTAATGTTACCTGCACCGGGTTTACTTCCAGGTTTACGTTGCTTACGCCAATGCCACGGTAGCGTATACTTCTGGTATCGAATGGGCGGAACTCGCTTAAGCCTTTAAAATTCTCTTTTGGCTCGAAGAACACATATTCCAGCCTGCGCTGCGCATCCCGTACAAAAGTGGGACGTGGGTAGTTTTTAGCATTGTCCCAGCGGTGGTTCTGGCGCATCACTACTTTCACTTCCTGCGATGGGTTTACGATCGGGTAATCGTTATAAAAGATATTAAACTCTACCTGCTGGCGAGATTCCCGGCCACCCGGCCCTACCGGTGCGCCTAGTTTGGCTGTTACCGATACCGCTTTTTCATAGACCATAAACCGCTTGGTTAGCAACAAACCGCCGCCCTCTTCCTGCACCTGAACCAGGTAATTGCCACTTAATTTTACGCGCGGCAACCTGAACCGGTAGTGCACAAACGGCACACGCGTGTTCACTGAATTCTGAACATCGGTGATGAAAAACTCATTAAAATCGTTCAGGTATTGTGTTTCGTTTAAGCCCGATGGTGTCCAGTTGGCGTTGCAGTGAATCAGTTTAGCTACCAAACGCTGCGGCCCCATGTTCAACCTATCAAACTCCAGCATGACAGGTCGCTCTTGGCTTATCGAGATCACGGCTGGTTCCAAAACTTCTTCTTGTCCGCCGGTGGCTGCATACAGTTGTACCGATTTTATACTTTGGTTATAAGTATAATCTTCATAGCGAAGCGGCACTTGGGCTACACCACTGCTGCTTTGCCCCTGCTGCTCAATCGGAACGCAGCCATAAAGGCCACCGGCAAGTATGGATGCCAGTAAATAGGTATAAAGTTTTTTGTGTGTCATGCTGAATTGCTGTTTCCCACACCGGTCTGGTTGCAGGAACATATACTTGATTTGCAGCTAAGATAAGAAAATGTTGCGCTGAAATACGAATGGCTTCAAGATTCCGGTTTTATACTTCATCCAATAAAACAGATGAAATGGCAATACCGGCCTGCAATGTTTTCTGAACCGGACAACGCGACGAAATCTGTTCTAAACGCTGTTTTTGTTCTGGCGTAAGATCACCTACAAACCGAATTTGCTTTTTAATATGGCTGAGCTTTGCATTGTCGTCCTGGCAATTGGCGCAGTCATTGGGGTGGCGGCGTTCGTGGCTTAAGTATACTTCTACCAGTTCGAGCGGCCAGTTTTTACGTTGCGCATACATCTGTACCGTTATGGCTGTGCAGGCACCCAAGGCACTCAGAATATGGTCGTAAGGGTTTAAGCTTCCATGCTGTACTCCTTCTACTGATTCATCTATCTGTATACGTTGGTTGCCAACTGCAATATTGGCTACTAGGGCATTGTTGCCTGCCACACGTACCGTTACAACTCCGGGGTTTACTGATTCTTCTGCCATTTTATACTTGCGTTTAATAAAGTATAAGCCGATTCGGGTGGAAAGGTTTTTATACTTCTTACCAAAGCAATACAGGCAACAGGCGTAATATTCGGAAATTGGTGTATTTTTGCCTGACTTAGAAACTCTTCTTTCACCTTTAAAACTATTAAAAAATGTATACAGGTTTACAGCATCTGCATTCGTACCTGGCTTATCTGGTTATTGCAGGCCTTCTGGTTGCCATTATCGGTGCCTTTATGGGCAGCTCCGGCAACAAACCATTTACCGACAGCAACCGCAAAATGGCTTTGTTAGGTTTGATCCCGACGCACCTGCAATGGGTTATCGGCCTGATTTTATACTTTGTTTCTCCGCTTGGGATGTCAAATTTTTCAGGGCCAAACATGAAAGATTCGGTAGCCAGACTTTATATGCTGGAGCACCCACTGATGATGATCCTGGCCGTTATACTGATTACAATTGGTTATGCGCGAGCAAAACGCTCGATCGGAAGTAATAAAGGCTTCCGTAACATTTACATTTTTTACGGCATCGGTCTGATTCTTATACTTGCCCGTATTCCCTGGAACGCGTGGCCTGGTAACTAAGCCCAGCTTATCCTAAAAAAAGCCCTGCCAATTACGTTTGGCAGGGCTTTTTTTATACTTCTATTTCAGTTCTTCAAAACTATACTGTGCCATACTCCAGAATTCATCCAGCGCTATAATCCGGGGTTTCAGGAACGAGATTATAGCTGGCCAGTCTTCTTTATTGAATACATTTACCGGTTTTATTTCTTTGTAAATTCTGCTGATCGTTTTCCCGTTTTCGTCTTCGGTATGCAGGTCCCACTCCCAAGCTTCGCCCAACTGATCGTGCAGTATACTTTTCTGGGCTTCGAACTGCTCGAAAAACAACTGCTGCATTTCGGTATCGGGGTGCGTAAGTTCAATGGCGATAGAAGCCGTTTTTTTATCGGCCTGCATCCGGAAGTAAACATGCTTGAACCCCGTGTTGTAATTAAGCCAGCTAACTTTTATACCTTCTGCCGAAAGATGCGGGGCTATATACTGCCCGAACGCCGTCCAGAAAGCCTGCCTTAATTGGGATGCCTGTTCTCTTGTATACATTTTAAAGTATAAATTAAGTTTAGATAGTAAAAGAACCTGCTTTTAATGAAGGCTGATTACCTGAAATCATAAAGTTACGACGAAGAATTTTCGCAAAACCTGAATTTTCAAAAACAATTTAAACACCAAGTTGCTTACTGTTAATAACAAGCCACTTATAAAAGGGAGTGCTATGTTTAAAAGATGAAGGCGGTAAATTACCTGCCGTTGTTGGTGTTTTCACCGACAACTATACTTTCACCAACTGTAGCTTGCTAGTGAAAACACGCAGCAAGGGCAGCAGTAATTTATTTGTTTAAACGCTAAACAGCCTCAAAGTATAAAATGAACCGGATGTTAAGATTTTAAGCCAGAAACATACATTCGGTTTAATTAGCATAATAAATATTACTATTCGATTATCTGCTGAGTGTAGGTTATTTTTAACATAAAGTATATTTTTAAGGTAAATCTTACTTAAACTTATAGTGGCCGCTTCAGGATTATAATTTTAAAAACCGGTGTTTGAAACTGGTAATTAGTTAGTTATAATTTTTTTGTAACATTTTATTTAGCAGCCGTTAATAAGTAAGGTTTTGCATAAGCAAGTTTATCTAATTGTTAATTGAGGAGTTTAACTTACAATAGATTTCTTTTTTTTACTTTTTTATATAATTTCGCTTTCCGAGACACAAACAACAGACATAAACCAAATACAAAATGTCAGATTTCGCTGAGATTATTTTAGAGGGAAAATCCTACAAGCTACCCGTAGTAGTAGGTTCAGAAAACGAAAAAGCAATTGATATTGCTAATCTTCGTTCAGAAAGTGGCTACATCACATTAGATTCAGGATATAAGAACACCGGCGCTACGCAAAGCGCGATCACCTTCCTGGATGGCGAACTGGGTATATTACGCTACAGAGGCTATCCGATTGAGCAATTAGCTGAAAAATCAAACTTTTTAGAAGTTGCTTACCTGTTGATCTACGACTCGCTTCCAACGATACAGGAACTGGAAGACTTCAGCAACAAGATCAAAATGCATACTTTGGTAAACGAAGATATGCGCAAAATTTTAGACGGTTTCCCATCTGCAGCGCACCCGATGGGTATTTTATCTGCCCTGATCAGCTCCTTAACTGCTTTCTACCCGGAGTCGCTTAACCCGAACCAGCCAAAAGAAGAAGTTGATCTTTCGATTATCCGTTTGATCGCTAAAATTTCTACGATTGCTGCCTGGTCTTATAAAAACTCGATCGGCCACCCGGTTAACTACCCAAAAAACAAGCTGGATTATTGCTCGAACTTCCTGCACATGATGTTCGCTTATCCAACGGAAGAATATGAAATCAACCCGGTTGTTGTTAGCGCATTAAACAAACTGCTTATCCTGCATGCCGATCACGAGCAAAACTGCTCTACTTCTACGGTTCGTCTGGTAGGTTCTGCTAACGCAAGCCTTTACTCTTCTGTTTCTGCTGGTATTAACGCTCTTTGGGGACCACTACACGGTGGCGCTAACCAGGCGGTAATCGAAATGCTGGAAGCTATTAAAGCTGATGGCGGCGATTCTAAGAAATACATTGCCAAAGCAAAAGATAAAGACGATCCGTTCCGTTTGATGGGCTTCGGACACCGCGTTTACAAAAACTTCGACCCACGCGCAACTATCATTAAGAAAGCAGCTGACGATGTGTTAACTGCCCTTGGTGTAAACGATCCGATCCTGAACATTGCCAAAGAACTGGAAGAAGCTGCACTGAACGATCCATACTTTGTAGATCGTAAATTATACCCGAACGTAGACTTTTACTCTGGTATCATTTACCGTGCTATCGGCATCCCGACTGATATGTTTACCGTGATGTTTGCCCTTGGCCGTTTACCAGGCTGGATCGCACAGTGGAAAGAAATGCGTGAGCAGAAAGAGCCAATTGGCCGTCCGCGTCAGGTTTATACCGGTGCTACGGAGCGTGATTATATTGATATCGCTAACAGATAGTAATTCTGAAAGTATAAAAACAAGAAAGGCCGGTTACTGTAACCGGCCTTTCTTGTTTTAAAGTATAAATTGATTTTTACAAAGTATAAATCTGGCTATAAAACCCGCATTTCTATTCGTCGGTTAAGCTGTCGGTTTTCTTCGGATGTGTTCGGTTTTACAGGTTTGCTTTCGCCGTAGCCTTTCGATACGATCAGGTTTTTCGGAACTCCCTGGCTAACCAGATAATCTACTACTGCCTGTGCTCTTTTACTTGAAAGTTCGAGGTTGGCCTGGTCTGAACCCACATCATCTGTATGGCCAGAAATCTCCAGTTTTATACTTTGGTTCTGTTTGATAAAGCTGATCAGTTTGTCCAGTTCTGTCTTCGATTTCGGGTCGAGTTTATACTTGTTTGTATCAAAAAACAGATTACTCAATACAACAGCCGCCCCGGATTTTACAGGTTTTAAGTATACATCCAGCGCAACAGGAGTTAAAGCTTTAGCCGAAGTATAATCAAAACTTAAACTGTTAACCAGGTACTTAGGCGCACTTACATAAAGGGCATATTGTTTTCCTTCTGTCAGCACTACCGTATATTCTCCGGATACTTTATCGGAACTAACCTGCTGGATCAAGGAGTCAGAAGCAACATCGTAAAGCTGTACCACTGCGCCTAATGGCTTTTTAGTAGCCTCATCAAATACACGGCCTTGCGCGTAGGTGCTGTTTTCCAGGCTGCGCCATTCGGCAGGCACATCAAAGCTGTACAATTGTATGCTTGCTGTAGCCATATCGGACCCTACCTGGCGTGAGTAAAAGCCTTTTTTATTGTCCGGAGAAATGAACAGAGAACCTTCATCGGCAAAGGTATTAAGCGGATAACCCATATTGGCCGGTTCGCTCCAGTTTTTGCCTTTAGTACGTGTCGTTTTAAAAACATCCAGCCCACCAAATCCCAAATGGCCATCGCTTACAAAGTATAACGTAGAGCCACTGCTATGGATAGATGGTGCCATGTCGCGGGCGGTGGTATTTACATTGCGGCCCAGGTTTTCGGGTTTAAGCCAAATTCCGTCAGCAGCCATATATGTGACCCAGATATCTTCTTTGCCCACGCCACCACCTCTGGTAGAGGTAAAGTATAACGTGCGACCATCAGCGGACAAACTTGGCTGCGAATCCCAGGCTTTTGAATTGACGGTTGTACCCATGTTTACTGGCTTGCTCCACTCCTCACCGGTTTTTAGGGAAATGTAAAGATCACAATCACCTTGGGTGTCAGGTCGGTTACAGGATGCAAAAACCAGTGTTCGTCCGTCTCCGGAAATAGTAGCAGCGCCCTCGTTGGCTGATGTGTTGATCACTTCGGAAATTGAAACCGGATTTTGCCAGTCTTCGCCTTTCTTTTTGCTGATAAAAATGTTCTCGTCCTGAGTGGGATTGATGCCGGCACGGGCCGTGTAAATAAAAGAACGCTGGTCGGCGGTGGTATACGGAAAGTATTGCAGCCCAAATTTATTGATGGTAGCAGGTAGCAAAGAAGGGCTAAAGTTAACGGGCTTTTGAATAGCCACTAAAGCATATTCAATAGTTTTAAGCTGCCTATTAGCCCATTCGATCTGTTTGGTGTTTTTTGCTTTGCCTTTCAGAAAGGATTGGTAATTTGCTTTTGCCTGCTCGTAATTGCCTTTGTCAAACGATAACTCAGCCAGATCAAAGTAAAAGTTGGTGTACGCTGCGCTATAAGGTAAAAGTGCTAAGCCTTTCTCCAACTGAGATTGCGCCACTGAGTTTCGGCCTAAAATCTTGTTGAGGTTTGCAGCACGCAGGTAGGCTTCGCCAAAGGCCGGATCTTTAGCCAATGCTTCGTCCAGCACCTCCAAAGCGCGGTCAAAGTCGCGGGCACGTGTATACTCGTCAGCTTTGTGGTATAAGCTCTCTGCTTTTTTAGATTTGGTTGATAGGCTGTTTTGTTGTGCAAAAGCGGCCGTACTCAAAAGCAGCGCCACCCATAAAAGCAAAGATCTGTAGAGCATAAGCAAGTGTTACGGAATATCCATGTATTTATGCGTTTGCAAAGAAACACGCCATTGCGGGTTGTTCTTTACATATTCAACTATAAGTGGGGTTAGCTCGGTAGCTTTGCTCCACTCAGGTTGTAAGTATAATTTACATTTTTCGCCCACTCTGGCTGCATGTTCTTCGGCCCAGGCGAAATCACTTTTATTGAAGATGATCACCTTCAGTTCATCTGCAACCGGGTAAACTGATAAATCAGGCGCTTTAAACTTTTTAGGCGATAAGCAGATCCAGTCCCATTGCCCGCTAACCGGGTGCGCTCCTGAGGTTTCGATCATGGTGCGGATACCTTGTTGCTGCAACTGTGAGGTAAGCGGAAGCAGGTTGTAAAGCAGCGGCTCGCCGCCCGTGATCACCACCGTTTTTCCCGGAAAAGGGGAAGCCATACTTACTATCTCGCTTGTAGGAGTTAAAGGATGAGACTCGGCGTCCCAGCTTTCTTTAACATCGCACCAATGGCAACCTACATCGCAACCACCCAACCGAATAAAATAAGCGGCTGTGCCTGTATTTGCCCCTTCGCCTTGTATGGTATAAAAAGCTTCCATCAACGGTAATTCGCTGCCATCTTTTGGCACCTGGTGTATGGAGGCTGTTTTGTATGCTTTCGTTACTTCCAAAATTGTACTGCTACGGTCTACTTTAAAAGTATAACCTTCTGAAAAATAGTTAATTAAGCTGAACTCTTAATTTTAAGATTGAATCAGCCTTTAACTTACAAAGTTAATTAAAAAAGCAACATAGTTTATAGTGTGTTGTGTTCCCTTATTTCTATCCGGCTCCTGACCTAATCGTATCTATAAAAAAAGCCTCCATACTTTAGCTAGCAGGAGGCTTTTTTGTGATTTATACTTTTGTATTAAGCGTATACTTCGCGTTTGGCAGCTCTGAGTGTATTTTTAAGCAACATGGCAATCGTTAAAGGCCCCACACCACCCGGTACCGGGGTAATAAAGCTGCACTTCGGCGCTACATTGTCAAAATCCACATCGCCGCGTAACCGGTAACCAGCTTTTCGGGTTTCATCCGCTACGCGCGTTGTGCCCACATCAATTACTACGGCACCCTCTTTTACCATTTCCGCTGTAATTAAACCCGGTATGCCAACGGCTGCAATAATAATATCGGCTTGTAACGTATGATAAGCCAGGTTAACGGTATTGCGGTGGCAAAGGGTAACGGTGCAGTTGCCCGGGTAATTTGGTTTCGACATCAGGATGCTCATAGGCGAGCCTACTATATTGCTTCTGCCAACGACCACGCAATGTTTTCCTTTTGTTTCGATCTCGTAACGGGCAAGCAGTTGCAGAATACCTGCCGGCGTGGCAGGTAAATAAGCAGATAAACCAGCTACCATGCGGCCTACGTTCGTTGGGTGAAAACCGTCTACGTCTTTTTTAGGATCTACCGCTTCAAGAACCTTATCTGTGTTGATGTGCTTTGGAAGCGGCAACTGCACAATAAAGCCATCAATTTCATCATCGTTATTTAACTCCTCAATCTTAGCCAGCAATTCATCTTCTGTTACATCATCCTCATAGCGAATAAGCGTAGAGCCAAAACCTACGCGTTCGCATGCCAGCACTTTGTTCGTTACATACGTTACCGAACCGCCATCATTGCCAACCAGAATGGCTGCCAGGTGCGGCACCTTGCCTCCATTTGCTTTTATCTCGGCTACGTCAGCAGCAATCTCTTGCTGAATGGTTTCGGATGTTTTTTTTCCGTCAAGAAGGGTCATCTTTTTAATTATGAATTACGAATTATGAATTACGAATTGGGTTGATTGACAAAGGACTTTGAGAAATTTTAAAGGACAACCTCAATATTTATCTTTTGTCCTACGTCAAAAAAATCTTTTGTCTGATAAACAACAAGCCCCAACGCGCAGGGCACATTGGGGCTTGTTGTTTTAGTCTAGTTTTAGCACAGCTAAGAAGGCTTCCTGCGGAATTTCCACGTTGCCTACCTGGCGCATGCGTTTCTTTCCTTTTTTCTGTTTCTCGAGGAGCTTGCGTTTACGCGAAATATCACCTCCGTAGCATTTGGCCAATACGTTTTTGCGTAGTGCCTTCACTGTTTCGCGGGCAATAATTTTCTGACCAATGGCAGCCTGTATCGCAATTTCGAACATCTGGCGAGGCAGCAGCTCGCGTAATTTCTCGCAAAGTCGCTTGCCCCAATCGTAGGCTTTATCGCGGTGCACGATGGCGGATAGTGCATCAACCGCTTCGCCATTCAGCATCACATCCAGTTTTACCATATTCGACTGTCGGAAGCCGATCAGTTCATAATCCAGGGAAGCATACCCGCGCGAAATCGTCTTCAGTTTATCGAAAAAGTCGAAAACGATCTCAGCAAGCGGCATTTCGAACGTTAGCTCTACCCTATCGCTGGTTAAGTAGGTCTGGTTTTTCAGGATACCGCGCTTATCCATACAAAGTGTGATGATCGGGCCAACAAACTCTGATTTGGAAATGATCTGCGCTTTGATGAACGGTTCTTCGATGTGGTCGATGTAGTTTGGCTCGGGCATCTCGGAAGGTGCACTCACCTTGATCATCTGGTTTTTGGTGGTAAACACATGGAACTGCACACTTGGTACCGTTGTGATTACCGTCATGTCGAACTCACGCTCCAAACGCTCCTGCACAATTTCCATGTGCAGCATACCCAGGAAGCCGCAACGGAAACCAAAGCCGAGTGCAGCTGAAGTCTCAGGCTCCCATACCAGTGAGGCATCGTTAAGTTGGAGCTTTTCCATGGCACCACGCAGTTCTTCGTACTCCGTTGTTTCAACCGGATAAATACCGGCAAAAACCATCGGCTTCACATCCTCGAAACCCTGAATGGATTCGCCGGGACGCTCTACGTGTGTAATCGTATCGCCAACCTTTACTTCTTTGGCATTTTTAATTCCGGAGATCAGATACCCCACGTTGCCCGCTCCCATCACAGGACGGGACTCCTGGTTTAACTTCAGCACGCCGATTTCATCGGCTTCATACGTTTTACCGGAGTTAATGAATTTTACTTTCTCGCCTTTCTTAAGGGTACCGTTAAAAATACGGAAGTATACTTCGATGCCTCTGTAAGAGTTAAAAACAGAGTCGAATATAAGGGCTTGCAAGGGTGCTTCCGGATCGCCTTTCGGTGCCGGAATACGGTCGCATATGGCGTTCAGAATTTCTTCGATGCCAATACCTGCTTTACCTGATGCATGAATGATATCGTCTTTGTCGCAACCGATCAGCTCAATTACCTGGTCCGAAACTTCCTCGGGCATCGCATGCGGGAGGTCGATCTTGTTCAGAACCGGGATAATTTCAAGGTCGTTGCCAATTGCTAAGTATAAGTTAGAAATGGTCTGTGCCTCAATTCCCTGCGACGAATCCACGATCAGAAGCGCACCTTCGCAGGCAGCAATCGAGCGGGAAACCTCATACGAAAAGTCTACGTGGCCTGGTGTATCGATCAGGTTGAGCACATACTCTTCGCCTTTGTAAAAGTAGTTCATCTGGATGGCGTGGCTCTTGATGGTAATGCCGCGCTCGCGCTCCAGGTCCATGTTATCGAGCAACTGGTGTTGCATCTCACGCTCCGCCACCGTTCTAGTAAACTCAAGCAGGCGGTCGGCCAAAGTACTTTTACCGTGGTCGATGTGGGCGATGATGCAGAAATTGCGAATGTTCTTCATAAATATCTTATACGAAAGACAAAGTTAAGAAGAAAAGCGGTTCAGATTTTACAAAAGTTAAGATTTTCAGCTTCCGGATGAACAGATTTAAAAGTATAAAGCTACTGTAAGTGACAACTTTTTAAAAACCAGGTATAAATCCAGACCAAAAATATGCTTAACCAGCAACGATTTTTTAACGATACCAGGCTATCATACTTTTAAAGATTAAACCAAAGTATGACGTAGAATTTTTGTATCTTCAGAACAAATCAGACGCTGTTTAGCCTGTTCAAAGTATAAATATGGTATTAAACCATTCTGAGATTAGGGCTAAATAATAATAAATATTTTTTTGGCTGAAAAGGATTTAAAAGGCAAGGCTTTTGCGTTACTCAACTAAGAGCGTTTCTGCCTGATCTTTCATCATAAGATTTGCCGAAAAATTTAGCGCCACCACCATTAATTTTGGTTTACATGACGCCTTCTTTACAATTTTCGCCTTTTGTTAATTTTGCCGTTCGGTTCATACAGATCATTATTGTATTGCCGATGGCCGTATTGCTGAGCTTTTACCTGCCACCGTACAACTCCATGGAGTACGAGATGCACTTCCTGCTTTGCCTGTTGCTGGCTACGACCATTTCTGTTTTGGTAACCAAGTATAGCCGCAAGTTGATCGTGTTCATGTTTTTTGGAATACTAGGTACGCTATTCTATAACAGCACCCTGAAAGATAAAACGTTGGATGGCATTTACGGGGATTATAACGCCATGCTGGTAAACATGACCAGTAACGCCCATAATGTATCTTACTTCAAGCCTGTTCGTGGTACTTACTTTCAGAACCAACGCGTGAAAGGTGCCATGCAACCAACACACCCCAAAGTGCGTGCATTTGCTGTCGAGAACTCTACACGCTACTTTAATGACGAGTATTACAGCAAGTTCAATAAAATGACGCGCTACTTTTCCTTATTCAAGCATATCCGGCTTAACTGGAAGTATGTGAACGACCCGCTGGGCATGGATTACTACTCGCCTCCCACCGAAAGTATGGGCTTGCTTGCCGGCGACTGCGATGATTATGCGATTCTGATGGCGTCTTCTGTGATGGCGATTGGCGGCGAGGCCCGTGTGGTTGTTTCGCCATCGCATATGTACACCGAAGTAAAAGTCGGCACCACCGAGGATATCGAAAAAGTGACTTATGCCATCCGTACCTTGTTCCCGGATGAAGTGGCAGGCGGAAAAATTCACTTCCACGAAACCAACGGCGACCTTTGGATCAACTTCGATTATACCGCCTCTTACCCGGGCGGTCCGTTTCTGGAGCCGGAGCTTTACAGCGTAATAACCTTTACAAAATAACGTTAAAAGTATACTTATTTAGAATCTCAGAACCCGGTTATACTTTTTCCGTTTTACCGTACTAATCAGCAGCCACCTTGACAAGTGGCTGTTTTTTGTTTATACTTCGCCACAGATAAAACTAAGAGCGCTTTATGCCTAAAATATTAATTGTAGATGATGAACGCGCAATCCGCAGCACTTTAAAGGAGATTCTTGAATTTGAAGGATATGCGGTAGACGAAGCTGAAGACGGAGCACGTGGCTTGGACCAACTAGGTAAATCAAAGTATGATGTGGTGCTTTGCGATATAAAAATGCCGGGCATGGATGGGATCGAACTGCTCGAAAAAGCAATGGAACTCGTACCTGACACCCCTTTTATTATGATATCGGCGCACGGTACCATTGATACCGCTGTGGAAGCCACCAAGAAAGGTGCCTATGATTTTCTGCAGAAACCGCCCGACCTGAACCGTTTGCTGATCAGTGTGCGCAATGCTCTAGATAAAGCAAGTTTGGTAACGGAAACCAAGATCCTCAAGAAAAAGATTTCTAAAACCTACGAGATGGTGGGCAATTCGCCGGCACTTTCCAGGGTGAAACAGGCTATTGATAAAGTGGCTCCGACTGATGCCCGCGTACTTATAACAGGCCCCAACGGATCGGGTAAGGAACTGGTTGCCCGCGCCCTGCACGAAGGAAGCAACCGCGCCCACGGACCTTTAATTGAAGTAAACTGCGCCGCCATCCCAAGCGAGTTGATCGAGAGTGAATTGTTCGGGCACGAGAAAGGCTCTTTTACATCGGCAGTAAAGCAACGCATCGGTAAGTTTGAGCAGGCACACGGTGGTACCTTGTTTCTGGATGAAGTAGGCGACATGAGTTTGTCGGCGCAGGCAAAAGTTTTGCGTGCCCTTCAGGAGCATAAGATTACGCGCGTAGGCGGCGATAAGGATATACAAGTAGATGTGCGTGTGCTGGCAGCAACAAATAAAAACCTGCTCGAAGAAATTGAAGCCCGCACTTTCCGCGAAGACCTTTACCACCGTCTGGGTGTTATTCTGGTGCACGTGCCGCCTTTAAACGAACGTCGCGAAGATATTCCGGATCTGGTCAGCAAGTTTCTGAATGACATTGCCAAGGACTACGGTAACAAACCGAAAACCATCACCAAAGATGCCCTCGCCTATTTACAGGACCTGGACTGGCGTGGCAACGTGCGCGAACTGCGCAATGTGGTAGAACGCCTCGTTATTATGAGCGGCACTGAAATTACGGCTGAGGATGCTAAAGCCTACGCAAGGCCAGTGGTTGGTTAATTTTGACAAAAGATATTTTTGAACTCTTGACAAAAGACTTTTAATATCATCCAATAAAAAAGCCCGGCAAGTATACCTGCCGGGCTTTTTTTATACAATATTTATACTTTGTCTTTAATCCTTAGGCAAAATCTCTTTTGTCAAAAAGTTAACCAGCTTACTCTTTCAGACTGGCCATATCGATCACAAATCTATACTTCACGTCGCTTTTCAGCATGCGCTCATAAGCTGTATTGATCTCCTGGATCGGAATAACTTCCACATCAGAAAGTATGTTATGCGCAGCGCAGTAATCCAGCATTTCCTGTGTTTCAGCAATACCTCCGATCATAGAACCAACCAGTCGCTTACGACGGGCAATTAAACTGAAACCAGCAACGGTAGATGGCTCCGGCGGCGCACCAAGCAAGATCATCGTTCCATCGCGTCGCAGCATTGATAAGTATAAATTATAGTCGTGTGGCGCTGACACGGTATCGATGATAAAATCGAAGGAGTTACGCAGTTTGTTTAGCTCTTCCGGATCTTTGGTAACAGCAAAATTGTGTGCACCTAAATCCAGGGCATCCTGCTTTTTAGAAGGCGACGTGCTCAGAACGGTTACATCTGCGCCTTTGGAAGCTGCAATTTTAACAGCCATGTGGCCTAATCCGCCCAAACCAACAATTCCTACCCGGTGGCCAGCCTCAATGTTCCATTGCATAATAGGCGAATACGTGGTAATACCGGCACACAATAAAGGCGCAACACGCGAAAGGTCCATATTTTCTGATACCTTTAACGTATACTTTTCATCCACCACAATCTGCGAAGAATAACCGCCATAGGTAATAGTTTTATTATCGAGTTCATAGCTGTTGTAAGTACCTACGTTATGTACTTCGCAGTATTGCTCCAGGCCTTCTTTGCAGCTATGGCACTCGCGGCACGAATCTACAAAGCAGCCAATACCGGCAAAGTCTCCTTCTTTAAATTTAGAAACCTTTGTTCCTACTTTGCTCACACGGCCTACAATTTCGTGGCCCGGCACAAGCGGATACATAGAGCCGCCCCACTCGTTGCGCGCCTGGTGCAGATCAGAATGGCATACACCGCAAAACAATATTTCGATCTGAACATCGAATTCTCCTACCTCTCTTCGCTCCAGGGTATGGGGCGCGAGCGGGCTTGTCGCATCAAAAGCTGCGTATGCTTTAGCTGGTATCATAGTTTGTCTTTTTATATGGAAATGATAGAATTTATACGTTGATATTTGAATCCGGAAAGCGTCTGAGCTGGATTGTATTAGCGAAGCGAAAGTATGTATTGCGCCATCTGCTTGGCATCTTCCCGGCTCAGATCAGGGTGTGGCGTCATGGGTACTTCGCCCCAGACACCTTTGCCGCCGGTTATTATTTTTCCAGCCAGGTAATCGATGTTCTCTGGCGTGTTCTCATACTTTTGAGCAACTTCCTTGTAGCCGGGGCCTATAATTTTATTTTCAATGTTGTGGCACGACATACAATCCGATAGGCTGATGAGTTTTTCGCCTTTCGCAATGGCATTTACAACTGGCGTTGCTTCGTCTACAACTTTGGCATTGTCTTTATCAGTTACTTCGACTTCGGCTTCCACTTCTGCAGCAGCCTGGTTTTTATTTTCATACACATTCTCGTATTCTGACTTATTGCTGTTACAAGAACCAAGAACGATGCATATGCTTAAGGCACTCAGTATTTTTTTCATAGTAAGGTAGTATTAAAGTTAACAGCAGTTACCATTTTATCATTCGGAGAACCGCGTTAAGTAAATACTGCTGGAGTTAACATCTGGTTTCCTTAAATGTTTATGGGATGCCTGAATAAAGTAGGGGCAAATCTATAATTTATACTTCAGAATTAGTTTAAGAGACCTGTTTCTCCATTTTATAAAAATTGGCTGCTATCCCTTTTGACCCCGTTTTTACAGAAAATAAATTGCCGCTATCCGGGTACTTTTGCAGTTGTTCATCGCTTAAGCCTTCCCAGCCTGTTGTTATATAAAGTACATCAAGTTCCGGCCCGCCAAATGCACAGGAGGTTACGTTGGGGGCGGGTACTTTTACTTTAGAAATCATTTTACCTGTTTCCGGAGCATAACAGGCTACGGCAGCTCCACCAAACAAAGCGATCCAGAGGTTACCGGCTGCATCCAGAGTCATACCGTCAGGAGAGCCTTCAGATTTCGGGATTTCAATACATTTCCTTCTGTTACTGATCTCCCCTTTTTCAGAATTAAAATCGAAAGCAAAAATGGTTTGTGTGGGCGTATCGGACAGGTACATAGTCTTGGCATCCAAAGACCAGGCAATGCCATTCGATATGGTCAGGTTATCCAGCATCTGTTTTATACTTCCATCGGCCTCCATTTTGTAAAGTACGGCAGCTCCTTCGCGTTTATCCAGTGCCATGGTGCCCACCCAGAATCTGTTATCGGGCCCGCACTTGCCGTCGTTAAACCTGATGCCAGGTTGCTTTTTAAGTGGGTTAGTCAGCAATGTTAAGTTACCCGTTTTGATATCGATGTGATGAATGCCGCTTTCCAAAGCTACAATCGCGCCTCCTTCCTCTACTGGTACCACCGTTCCGATGCGGGAATTTACATCATATAGCCTGTCTTCCTGTTTTTCGGGGTCATAGATATGGAGGGCCTTTCCTTCGATATCAACCCAATATAATACCTGCGCTATCGGGTGCCACAATGCGCCTTCGCCAAGTATGGCGTTCTCTTTTAAAATGCATGTTGCTTCTTGATCTGAACTCATTGCCTGTTTGTTAGGAGTCTCCATTATAAATTTTATACTATGAGCGCTTATACTTTTTTAGGTCAAAGCATAAGAAAGTTAAAAGGGTGTACGGGCAACTGGGTATTTCATTATCTTAGACCACTCATAATCTAACCTGAACGAATGAAAAAAGTCTTACGCTACAACAATTGGCTGCTGCTCTTGCTATTTCCGCTGCTTACGGTGCAGGCAATGCCACAGAAACTACCAGATATCGCCAGTAAAACGGCAGGATTTAAAAAATATATGGGCTTTTATACTTTTTACTGGGATGAGGCCGGTGGCAAAGTATGGCTCGAGATCGATAAGTTTAACCAGGATTTCCTGTATGTAAATTCGTTGCCGGGCGGGCTGGGCTCCAATGATATTGGCCTGGACAGAGGCTAGTTGAGCGGCCAACGACTGGTATACTTCGAGAAGGTAGGTATTAAAGGGAATAGTACTTCAGGGTTTGATCCTTTTGCCATTAGGACTCACGCCGTAACAGCAAAAGGACCAGCAAATAAAAAAGTGAAGTAACACAGTTTTAATTACAATCCCCTTCAGAACTTATAATCATAAAGATCAAATAATTTGGAATTCTATATAAAAGAACTTAATCAGTATATTTTATTTTAGGGTGAAAACCCGATCAAATTCTTCCTGTGTTTCCAACATCTGAGTAGAGTTGTCTAATAGGTTATAAACACCTGCTATCCTAACTCCATACTTATCTTCTGCAATGAAATAAACTTTATTATTATTTATCGAAACACTTGTAACATTATAACCAGTCAGAATTACTTTTTTGCTAATATCTCCTTTTCTTACAACCGAAACTTTATCAAGCTCTCTAACAATATAATAATTCCCGGAAGCAAATAAAACTGTGTTAGGTTCACCACAATTCATGCAAGACATGGAACCAGGCTTAAACCCTTCATTTGATAAAAGGACCATCTTTCCATTTGTATCTATAAACCCTAAGCCGTACACACCCTGATCATAAATGTTTGCCATATTTGCAGCCTCTGGAGTTAGGACAATAGCACCATTACCAGTATAAATTGCTTCGCCATTCATTGTAAAAATGTCTGCCTCAGACTTACTTCCGGTTTTCATGTCCATAACAGAGGTTCCCTCACAGCCCTTCACCAAAGCCCGTTCTCTACTTAAGGCAACTAATTGGGATGAACAATTACCAATATTAAAGCGCTCATTGCTAACCGTATTGAAGGCCTGTGTAATATTGTCCCCGCTTAATATAGCAAAGTTGCCGGTAACATATTGTATATAAGGCATAGTTAAAGTTGTTTGAACCTTTTCAATCGCATGGCTTGATTTTCTCAAAAAATATCCATTTGAAAAAAACAAGTCGCCGTTATCATTCTCTCCACTGAAGTCCCCCACATTAGAAGGTAGTTGCAGGTAAGAATTGTCCAGATAAACACTGTATATTTCACCAGAGCTAAGGTAAATGATTAACCCATCAGAAAAGGGATAAACCAATGAAACATCTACTCCCTCAATGACAGCTGTAACATTACCTTGCTTATCAATCTGAAATAGTTTTGATGCATCATCTGCCTGAGAGGCATTGGTAGTTGTGCTGTTAGAAGCAGTACTATTTGCACCTGCTTCTTTGTAAATAATAGCTTGAGGATCAGAAAATTTAATTTTCATTTTGCTAGCAGCATCCTCTTTCTCACATGCTATTAGCAAAAACTGAACACAACACAGTAATAGTAGTAAATTTTTATTCATTTTTTAAACAAGATTAACAGATCTTAAAGATATGAATATAAACACTTAACGTCTATATTTATTTGTTTTTGCTATTAGTAAGTTTATCAGAATTTTAGAAATCCAGTGATATTTCGGTCTTAATCATTTCTTGCTACAAATCTTCATTTCAACTGCCAATTAGAAACTCTTGTTAGATCTCCTGCTCAACTTAATAGCTTCACTTATATACGACTATATTTTAAAATTCTTATCTTACCCTATTCAAAACACAATTTTTATCTCTCAACAAACGAAATAAATGAAAACCATCCTTACCCAGAAGCGTTGGCTATTACTGTTGCTGCCTTTACTTTCGCACATGGCGTTTGCACAAAAATTCCCCGACATAGCCAGTAAAACAGCCGGACTTAAGAAATACGATGGTTTTTATACTTTTTACTGGGATGAAGCTGCCGGCAAAGTATGGCTCGAGATCGATAAGTTTAACCAGGATTTCCTGTATATAAATTCGCTTCCGGGCGGGCTGGGCTCTAATGATATTGGCCTGGACAGAGGCCAGCTGGGCGGGCAACGGCTGGTTTACTTCGAAAAAGTAGGCCCGAAAGTGATGCTGGTGCAACCCAACCTCGACTACCGGGCCATCACCGAAAATAAAAACGAAAAAAGAGCTGTTGACGAATCGTTTGCCAAATCCATACTTTGGGGGTTTAAAGCCGAAGCTACCGACGGTAATAAAGTGCTGGTTGATGCCACAGATTTTTTGCTGCGCGATGCCCACGATGTAACCGGAAGTATAAAACGCAGCCGCCAGGGCACTTATAAAATGGATGCCAGCCGGTCTGCGCTATACTTGCCCCGCACCAAAAATTTTCCGAAGAACACTGAGTTTGAAGCCACACTTACCTTTACCGGAGGCGATGATGCCGGAAACTTTGTGCGCGAAGTAGCTCCTGATGTGCAGGCGTTAACTCTTCGCCAGCACCATTCTTTTGTGCAGTTGCCCGATGCGCAGTATAAGCCCAGAGTAGCCGACCCGCGCGCCGGTTATTTCGGACTCTCCTACTTTGATTATGCCACGCCTGTTGATGAGCCTATCAACAAAACCTTTATTGCCCGGCACCGCCTCCAAAAGAAGAACCCCAATGCTAAAATATCCGAGGCGGTTAAGCCCATTATTTATTATGTAGATAACGGCGCACCGGAACCCATCCGCTCTGCCCTTTTGGACGGTGCCCGCTGGTGGAACCAGGCTTTTGAAGCTGCTGGTTACAAAGATGCATTCCAGGTAGAAATATTGCCCGACTCCGCTGACCCAATGGATATCCGCTATAATATGATTCAGTGGGTGCACCGCAGCACGCGGGGCTGGTCGTATGGCGCTACTGTGCAGGACCCACGTACAGGCGAAATTATTAAAGGGCATGTGTCGTTGGGGTCATTGCGCGTTCGCCAGGATTATCTGATTGCGGAAGGATTGCTGGCTCCTTACGGAAACAACAAAACCGGCAACAAAGCAATGATGGACATGGCCATTGCGCGCATCAGACAGCTTTCAGCACACGAACTGGGCCATACGCTTGGTATCATGCACAACTACGCTGCCAACAACAATGCTTCTGTGATGGATTACCCGCATCCGCAGGTTAAACTGGATCGTGCCGGCAACATCGACCTCAGCCAGGCGTACGGCACCGGTATTGGAGAATGGGACAAAGTAGCGGTTGCTTACGGTTACCAGGATTTCGGAAACCGTACTGACGAGAAAAAAGCGTTAGACCAGATTCTGGAAGACGGTAGAAAACGTGGCTTAGCTTTTATTTCTGACAGGGATGCACGCGCAGCCGGCGGTGCGCACCCAACAGCTCACCTCTGGGACAATGGCAGCAATGCAACAGACGAACTACTGCATGTGCTTAAAGTGAGAAAAGAGGCGCTTAAGAAGTTTTCAGAGGATAATATCAAAACAGGTGCTGCCATGAGTACGCTGGAAGATGTACTGGTACCGATCTATAACTACCACCGCTACCAGACCGAAGCGGCAGCCAAACTGGTAGGTGGCGTAAATTATACGTATGCCGTGCGTGGCGATAAGCAGGTAGTTACTGAGGTTGTGCCTAAAAAAGACCAGCAGCAAGCGCTTGATGCTTTGTTGCAAACCATTTCGCCGGATGTACTGATGTTACCCGAAAAAATTATTAATCTGATTCCGCCCCGTGCGCCCGGTCTTAGAAATAACCGTGAGCTGTTCTCCAAAAGAACCGGTGTGACATTCGACCCACTGGCTGCGGCTGAAGCGTCTGCAGATTTTACGTTCTCTTTTTTGCTGCATCCTGAAAGAGCTTCTCGTTTGGTAGAGTTGGGCGCAAGAGGCAATAACCTTAGCCTGCATGAAGTAACTGAGCAACTAATGGATCAGACGTTTAAAGCGAACCGCAAATCCGGCATGGAAGGGCAACTACAATTCCTGACGGAGCAGCTGTATGTTACCCATTTAATGGGCTTAACGCAAAACGCGAACGCGTCTTACCAGGCCCGTGCTGTTGCAAATGCTTCGCTACAGGCTATTAAGAGTTTCGCAAGCCGCGAAGAACGCAGAACCCGAAATGCAGCTTATAAAGCGCATCTGGCTTTTATTCTAGCCAGAATAGAAAATCCGGAAGACATCAAACCTGCCAAACAAATCGACTTACCACCCGGAGCTCCGATCGGAAGCAGTGAAACGATGGGCTGTGAGTAACACAGAATTCTGCCTATAAAGTATGATTACGCCCCTGTTAGCTTAGTTAGCAGGGGCGTAATCATACTTTATAGATTGATACAGCAGGTAATTTATTAGTTTATACTTCCCCTGATTAATAAAATGATAAACTACCAGTAGGTTACTCTACAATGTATACTTCACTCCTTTAAAATAGAGATTTATACTTTATTTATATATATACTTTATAGGTATTGTATAGCTTTGAAGCAACTTAACGGAATCATAACTTTTCATTAACCCTCTACTAACAGTGCTGCCCTAGTTTTGGATCATGAAAAAGACCTTTGCTATGCAGCACTCACAACTTCCTACATTTGGACTGGCCCTTACGCTGGCTGCCACTATGTTTGTTACATCCTGTAAAAATGATGACGACCAGTTAGAAAACGGCAATCTTCAGGAAATCGCCATCAAAGACTATTCTGTTAACCCCTCCTTGGTAAAGACTTTGACTGGTTTTGATGGGGTTAAAATTACCACGCTCATCAGCAGCGACGACCGCCTGGAAGGATCGCCTGAGTTTGTGTATGGCGCGCAGCCTGATGGTGCCGGTTTGATGAAAGACCCGAACAGCGATGGCTTTCTGATGATAACCAACCACGAGATTCTGCAAGCTGTTTCGCGGGTATATTTAGATAAAAACCTGAAACCCAAGAAAGGAGAATACATTGTGAACGGTGCAGGCGGTATGTGGCGGCTTTGCTCTGCTACACTGGCCACTCCGCAGGAGCACGGTTTCGGGCCGGTTTTCCTGACAGCTGGCGAGAGTGGCGTCGAATCGATGATCCATGCAATTGATCCGCTTGGAAGTATTGGCGACAGAAGCCGCAACGACCGCACCCTTCCTGCACTGGGTAAGTGCAGTGCCGAAAATGCCGTACCACTTCCAAAAAATGCTTATCCTGGTAAAACAGTCATTTTTGTAGGTGAAGATGAGAGCAATCCGGCTAACAGCATGGGGCAGGTAAACCTGTACCTTGGCCAAACTCCCGGCGACCTGAATAACGGAGAACTTTACATGCTGCGCCGCTCAGACCTCAACGTTACTGAAACCGACATGGAGGTTGGCAAAAGCTATGATATTGAATTTGTAAAGTATAAAGATGTGAAATCCAGCACAGGATCACAGTTAGTAGCACAAACAATTGAGCAGAAAGCCATCCAGTTTGCCCGCGTAGAAGACCTGGATTATGGAAAAGGCAGTGCGGCCAATAACCGTAATTTATACTTTACCTCTACTGGCGTGAGCCCCGACAAAACTAATCCTGCCCCTGGCCTGACCATGTGGGGGCGCGTTTACAAACTCGAAATGGATGCCAGCAACCCACTGAAAGGCAAAATCACGGCGCTAATTGATGGCAATGAGAACCCGGGCAACAGCATTGTAAACCCTGACAATATCTGCGTAACCGAAAATTATGTGTACATCCAGGAAGATGGCGACTCTTTTTATAACGCCAACAACCACGATGGCCGCATCTGGCAATACGACCTGAGAACCAAGGCCCTGAAGCCAATGCTGGAAATGAACCACCGACGTGAGGATGCTACTTTCAATGCCAAGTATAATACTGCCAACTCAAACAAACTCAGCTCCTGGGAGTATGGGGCCATGGTTGATATTTCGGACCTGACTGGGAAACCCGGTACTTTCATCGTAAACATTCACCCGCATACCTGGCAGGATAACAAATTCCTGAATGCCGATGGCAGCGGACTTTCCTCTAATAAAGAAGGCGGCCAAACAGTAATCCTGACCAACGTACCACGCTAATTTCATACTTCATACCCGTTATCAAAGCAAAGCCTTACCGGTCTCGGGAGGGCTTTGCTTTCTGGTTTAATTGATTTGCCTCAATGAAAAAGTTTATACTTACCGCTGCAGTTCTTTTGAATTTAATCTTGCTGTGTTGCACGCCCGATGCCCCTCTCACCCCTTCGCAAAAAGCGAAAACTTATGTGCTGGCCGAAATGGATACCTTAGCTCATATTGCCGAACACAAGTTGCTGCGCCTTGCGAGTGCTGGTCCTTCAGACTCTATTCGTATAGCATTTGCTGAAACGCGGATGGCTTATAAGCAGGTAGAGCTCTTTACAGAATATTATGCCCCTACTGCAAGTAAAGAACTGAATGGTGCGGCGCTGCCTGAGATTGAAGTAGAAGAAACAAAAACGTTTGAGCCATCCGGCTTGCAGGTGATAGAAGAACACTTGTATCCGGTTTATGAAGAAAGTAACCGCAAAGAGCTGGTGCGGGAAATTAAAAAATTCATTTCCATACTTGGTCGCGCCCGCAATGTGCTGGAAAGTACAGAATTTACAGAAGCGCATCTGCTGAGTGCCTGCAAACAGGAAATCTACCGGATCATGGTTCTGGGAATGGCAGGATTTGACACACCGCTTGCAGCTACCGGCATTCAGGAAGCATCTGTAGCATTAACAGCTGTTAAAGAAGTGCTAAGCTTTTTTGGAGAAAATCCGGAACTGGAAAAGTTGTTATACGAAGCCATCGTTTATACTTCGCAGCAGCATAATTTCGATAGCTTCGATAGGATGGCATTTATCATGCGTTTTGCAAACCCTATTACACGATCCTTAACAAACTGGCAGACAGAGCTAAACATTCCAGCAGCAGATGCACAATCTGTTCTAAACCCCATAGCCACTACCCTCTTTGATCAGGATGCTGTAAACATAAATTATTTTGCCGGATCCTCAGAAGCTCAGGCCACTCCTGCTAAAATAAAGTTAGGTAAAATGTTATTCTTTGATCCGGTGGTAGCGGGTGGCACACGTACCTGCGGAACCTGCCACAGACCAGAGCTGGCTTTTACAGATGGTATGCCAAAAAGCGCTGCCATAGAGGCAGGTAAAGTTGTGCAGCGCAATGCACCCACCCTGCTTTATGCCGGTCTGCAACATGCCCAGTTTTATGACATGCGTGCGACTTCCCTGGAGAGCCAGGCAGAAGCGGTTATTCTGAATAAAGAGGAAATGCATGGTTCGGTAACGGAAGCTGCCAACCGACTGAACCGACAGCAAAACTATTTGCAGGCTTTCCAGGAGGCTTTTCCGGAAATAAAGGCGGAAGTAACGCCAAAGCACGTTATGATAGCACTGGCCAGTTATGTAAGGTCGTTGGCCCCCTTCAACTCCAGGTTCGACAGGCACATGCGCGGAGAAAAAGAGCTTTTATCAGTAGAAGAGGTGAAAGGATTTAACTTATTTATGGGCAAAGCCAAATGTGGTACCTGCCATTTTATGCCTGTATTTAACGGCACAGCTGCCCCTGCCTTTAACAATACCGAAGGGGAAGTAATTGGTGTACTGCAAAACCCAAACGCAGCTTTGCCCAAGCTAGATGCTGATGAAGGGCGGTATGTCCAGAACCAGCTGGCCGAACTCTGTTACTCTTTTAAGACGCCAACTGTGCGAAACATAGCTAAAACCGCACCTTACATGCACAACGGTGCTTATACTGGTTTGGAACAGGTAATGGACTTCTATAACAAAGGAGGCGCCGCTGGCATGGGGCTGATACTGGAAAACCAGACACTTCCTTCTGATCCGCTTAACCTGCGCGAGGACGAGATACAAGCCATTATTGCCTTTCTGCAGACGCTCACAGACGATACCTATGCCAATTAATTAGAAGTTTACTAGTACTCTATAAATAGCCACTGCCTTGCGGGTAGTGGCTATTTTATTTGGAAAATCCAGCAGAGCACCGTGTGATATTGATTTGCCTCATCTCCGTTTTCATAATTTCCAGATTTCTCTTAGCTATGTTTCTCATTATTACCCATTTTACGTGCAACCTATGTTATCTGACTTCGTTAAATCCCCTATCTAATTTACCAACCTCATCTATTGCACTTAAAATTTTTAAAATCATTTCTTCTATTCTTTTTCAGAAGAAACATTGTCTCCTGTACCAATAAAGCAGAAGTATAGCTGGATAGTGGTTAATATTTTATAATATCCTGATTAATAATTAGTTAATATTTTTTTACTACCCATATTTATTGCTACATTGAACAAATGTGAAACCCTAAACCTTAAAACAGATGAAATTTAACCGTGTACTTGTATTTGCCTTTATGGCAGCATCATTCAGCCTTACATCCTGCCAGAATGAAGAAGAAGTTACCAGCAGCAGTGAAATATCTGAGCAAACGATAAACGCCATAAAAACAATGGGTTTCAGTACACAAAATGTACAACGTGCTGAAGGGGGTTACCTGGTTGAGGGTGATATTATATTAAAAGAGAGTGATCTGCGGGATGCGGGTAAAGTGCAGGCACTGCGTGTTGGCGAAGCAGAGCAATACCGCACCACAAATTTAGTAACAGGGTTGCCAAGGGTAATCACTGTTTCAGTTGATCCGAAATTGCCTGCGTCTTATGTTGCTGCGGTAGATGAAGCGCTTGCCCGTTATAATGCAGAAGGAATTCAGCTTACATTCCAGCGTGTTACATCAGGTGCTTCTATTAACCTTGTTGCTGCGCCTAAAAATGCACAGTACCTAGCTTCAGCTGGCTTCCCTACTTCTGCTGGTCAGCCTCATAACGAAGTTAAAATTGCTACACGCCATATTGGTACCAACCCTAACAGAAGCTGGCTGGCTACAATTCTGGCACATGAGATAGGCCATTGCATTGGTTTCCGCCATACAGATTACATGGACAGAAGCTACTCTTGTGGTGGCGGTTATACCAACGAAGGAGCCAGCACAGTGGGTGCTATCCAGGTCCCGGGAACACCAGCATCAGCTGATCCAAACTCCTGGATGTTGGCATGTATCGGTTCCGGGCAGAATCGTCCGTTCAATACAAATGATAAAACTGCTTTAGGTTACTTATACTAGCCTTATACTTTAAAAATATACCTTACCTTTTCAGAGGCTGCCCATAACAGGCAGCCTCTTTTCATTTAAGGAGATACCGGGTTCAGGTTGAGAAATCAACGGTTTTACGTAATTTTGATTTTTGAATTAAACCAGCGGCATCTAAAACAGGTATTTACAGGATAGTAACTATACCTGGCGCCCTAACTACATGGAACCGAAGAGATTAAACAAATTTATAAGCGACACCGGGTTCTGCTCCCGCCGCGAGGCCGATAGGCTGATTGAGGAAGGCCGCGTAACAGTAAACAACAAACTTCCCGATGCCGGTACGAAAGTAACACCAAAAGATAAAGTACGGATTGATGACCAGATGCTGCGCGTACGCGAGGAAGTTCCGGTTTTTCTGGCCTTTAACAAGCCCGCTGGCATTTCTACCAAAACAGACGATTCGGTAAAGAATAACATTATCCGCGCTCTTAACTACCCTGCTTCCCTGCAACCAATCGGGCAGCTGGACCGCGACGGCGAAGGTCTTATCTTTCTGAGTAACGATACGGAGTTGGTGCGCAAGCTGGTGCGAGGCGATAACAGGCTTCAGAAAGAATATATCCTGAAAGTAGATAAGGTGATCACCCCTGAATTTCTGGATAAGATAAGTTATATGGGTCCGCCGGAACCAGGCGAAGTACAACGCAAACATACAGTTACCAAAGAAGGCCCTTCAAAGTTCAGGATTTTGCTCGAGCCAAATGCTGATCATCATATTAAGAGTTTGTGCGAAACGCTGGGGTATAAAGTGGTGCATTTGCAGCGCACCCGTATTCAGAACATATCGCTGGCTAAACTGGCTAACGGGCATTGGCGTACCTTGTCTCAGCCTGAAATTGATGTTTTGATTGAAACTGTTTCCGGTAAAAGCAGCCGCAAGCAGGAAGCAAACCAGGATGAATTTGCGGAAGCCCGAAGAAGAGAGCTGGCCGCCAGAACCAAGACATTCGATAAAAACAGATCAGCTGGAAAACCTGCCACTTCCAAATCAAAAACGGAAAGAGTAAACAGCAAACGTGCCGCAAGCGCTTCTAAAAGCACTCCCAGAAACGCAGCTGCGAAACCGGAATCCAAAAGAACGTTCAGTAAGGATGCGCCGAAAGGGGCGGGCAGAAATACAGCATCAAAACCGGCTACTAACCGAAGTGCTTCTTCGAAAAACACATCCAGAAAACCAAGATAAGTACTGCACGAAAGTATAAAATCTGAGTTTTTCATATTGAGGCTGTTAAGAATTTAAATAAATAAATTACTGCTGCCCTTGCTGCGTGTTTTCACCAGCAAGCTCCTGTTAGTGAAAGTATAGTTGTCGGTGAAAACACCAACAACGGCAGGTTAAGCTACTATTATTGAAAACGCTAAACAGCTTCATCATTAAAAAAGCATCAGTTTTATACTTTTAGTTTTCGTTAAC
Source organism: Pontibacter arcticus (assembly GCF_003284895.1). Lineage (GTDB taxonomy): Bacteria > Bacteroidota > Bacteroidia > Cytophagales > Hymenobacteraceae > Pontibacter > Pontibacter arcticus. Next base: position 508,737 of record NZ_QMDV01000002.1, on the reverse strand, counting down.
TGATCCTTGTAAAACCATCCGTTATACTTCCCTGCTAAAGTCTCCGGATTTTTGTAATTTTGAGTTTATACTTGTTTCGCAGATTATTCCTGCTCCCACATCATTACCACGCTAGCCGCCCTATATGGAACCCATCCGATTAAATAAATTTATAAGTGAATCCGGTACCTGTTCACGTCGCGAAGCCGATAAACTGATCGAGCAGGGCCGTGTGCTGGTGAACGGCAAAATTCCGGGAGTTGGCTCCAAAGTTACCAACCGCGACAAGGTGATGGTGGACGGCAAACAAATCAATATTAACGAAGTGGAGCCTGTTTACCTTGCGCTGAATAAACCGGCCGGTATCGAAACCACAACTGACCTTTCGCAACGCGATAACATTATCCGGTTTGTAAATTACCCGGAGCGCATCTTCCCGATCGGCAGACTTGATAAAGATTCGGAAGGACTGATTTTCCTGACCAACAACGGCGACATTGTAAACAAGATCCTAAGGGCTGGCAACAAGCACGAAAAAGAGTACATCGTAACAGTTGATAAACCGATTACCCCGGATTTTATTACGAAGATGGGAAGCGGCGTATCCATACTTGGTGTGAACACAAAAAAGTGTTTTGTAGCCCAGGAAACGCCTTTCAAATTCAGGATCATACTTACCCAAGGCATGAACCGCCAGATACGTCGCATGTGCGAAGCGCTAAATTACGAAGTAGTGGCCTTGCAGCGTATCCGGATCATGAACATCACGCTTACCAAACTGCCTTTGGGCCAGTGGCGCTATTTAACCGAATCTGAAATAGAAGTGCTGCATAGTATGGTTTCCGAATCTACGAAGACGGAGGAAGGCTCAATCGGAAAGAAAAAAGCCGCCAGCAATACTCCTGACAAACCAGCCAGAAGCAATGCTTTTAAACCGCGCAGAACAGCAACAGGCAGTAAAACAGGTGCTTTCGGGAAAGGCAATACCAAAAGCAGCTCCGGCAAAAGCAAAGATTTTGGTAATACATCCAAGCCAGGTAAAAGCAGCGATTTCAGAAGCAAATCGAAAAGCGCATCCGGCAGCCGCGGGGCTGCTAAAGGTGGTTCCGGACGCTCCTCCGGCCCGCAGCGAGGCGCATCCAAGAAAAGATAACACGTTAGTTTTATACATAAAAATCCCTCTGTGCTTTATGTACAGAGGGATTTTTCATTTTAAAGTATAAGCTGCTTATCCGAAAAGGTCAGAAGAAAGGTAGCGGTCTCCGCGATCGCAGATAATACAAACCACTACTCCAGATTCTAAGTTTTCTATCAGTTTAGTAGCAACATGTACGGCACCGCCGCTACTCATGCCGGCAAAAACGCCTTCTTCGCGGGCAAGCCGGCGCGTCATGGCGGTGGCTTCCGCCTGGCTCACATCTATGGTCTGGTCTACCCTGCTTTTATCAAAAATCTTAGGTAAATATTCTTCGGGCCAACGGCGGATGCCCGGTATCTGAGAACCGGCTACAGGCTGTGCTCCTACAATTTGTATGGCAATGTTCTGTTCTTTCAGGTAACGCGATACGCCCATAATGGTACCGGTCGTGCCCATCGACGAAACAAAGTGTGTTACCGTGCCCTGGGTATCGCGCCAGATCTCGGGGCCGGTTGTCTGGTAGTGTGCTCCGTAATTATCCGGGTTTGCAAATTGGTTCAGCATCAAATAGCCACCTTGCGCTACTTTATGATGAACATAGTCAATGGCAGCTTCCATGGAGCCTTCGGCTGGTGTAAGCGTAACTTTGGCACCAAAAGCTTCCATGGTTAACACGCGTTCTTTGGTAGCACTGGCCGGCATCACCAGTTCAATCTCAACGTCAAACAAATTGGCAATCATCGCCAAGGCAATGCCTGTGTTACCGCTGGTCGCTTCGATCAGTTTAGTGCCCGGTGTTAGTTCTCCTCTATCCAGCGCACCTTTTATCATGCTATAAGCGGCTCTGTCTTTTACGCTGCCACCCGGATTATTGCCTTCGAGTTTAGCCAAAAGCTTTACGGCCGGGTTGGGTGATATATTTTTAAGTTCGATAAGCGGCGTATTGCCAATAAAATCAACTAAACTTTTCATGTAATGGGTTAAAATGTGAACTGGTTAGAGCGTACTTACTAAAATAAGCTTCTCTATACTCAGGTTTGCAGCAAATAGGTTCTATAAAGTATAATCATCCCTCCCATGTTCCCATTTTACCCAACTGGTAATCCCGGAACGCTTCCCTGATCTCTTGCTCTGTATTCATCACAAAAGGACCGTGGCTCACGACCGGCTCGTTATAAGGCAAGGCATGTCCTAAAAGTATAACCGCATCTTCACTAGCCTCCACTTTTATTTCATTACCATCATTCCCGAACTCCACCAGGTTAAGCTTAGGAACAACTTTATTGTTTACCTGCACTTGCCCACTTACCACATAAAAAAATACGGTGCGCGCCGCATCTATACTTGTGGTGAAGCTGCCGCCTGCTTCCAGGTTTATACTTGCCATGTGTATATCGCTCAGCGATTGCATGCCGCCCTGTACATCTCCCCAACTTCCTGAGACCACATTCACTTTTACCTTGCCTCCGTCTTCTTCCACCACCGGAATTTCTTCTTTGGTAAGGCCTTTGTAGGTTGGTGCTACCATTTTATACTTGGCCGGCAGGTTAAACCACAACTGCAGAATTTCTAAAGGGCCACCGGTTTTCTTGAATTTATCCGAAGAAATTTCAGCATGGATCAGGCCGCTGCCCGCTGTCATCCATTGTACGCCGCCTGCTTCGATCACACTTTGTCCGCCGCCTGTATCCTGGTGCATAATATCACCGGCAAGTATAAAAGTAAGCGTTTCGAAGCCCCTGTGCGGATGCGGCCCAAAAGGCAAACCCCTGTTGTTTGGTCCGTAAGTTTGCGGACCGTGGTGATTTAGGAAAAGAAACGGATCAAGGTATTCGATGGATTGCGTGGGGATAGCCCGGTAAGTTACCAGGTCATCAATCGGTGCGGCAATAGCTTTGTGTAGTTTTTTTATACTTCTGAGCATGGGGTCGATTTTAATTTATACTTCAATTTAATGTATGTACATCAATTTAACAAGTATACGTATACTTTGTTTATTCCTGAATTGCTGAACTGTAATTACGTGTAACTTCATGCTTAGTAATGAACCTAACAGACTTATACTTTAAAGTAGCATCACAGGCAGCCGTTCAATTATCAACCTGAAAGTATACTTGCTCAAAGGTAGCCCTAAGCTTTAAAGTCACTCTGTTTAGTTAGTAACTACATGCCCTTGTTGGTGTCCTGTACGCTTGCAGGTGAAAACACGCTGCGAGGGCATCAGTTGGATACTTTTTAAAACTAAAAAATCTTCATATAAAAAAGTCCTGCCGGCTTACTACCGACAGGACTTTTGGTTTTTACATTATAATTGATGTAAGTGCTATTGTAAATTAAAATTTATACGAAAGCGTTGTTACGAACTGGCGCGGCGGGATCGGGTTAACACTGTAGTTTTCGTGTACATAGTAATTGAGCTCGTTTGTGATGTTGGATATCTTTCCTAGCAGGGCAAGTTTTTTGTAAGTATAGCCAAGCGATATATCGAATGTCGCAAAACCGCTTACCGGAATCAGGCGCGAACCAGGCTGAACCTGCGCTACAGTGTTGTTCCAGCCGGCATTACGCTCTCCGGTATAAAACCCGGAGAATCCCACTTTTACATCTTTCAGAAACGAGGAACTGAAAGTATAAAACAGCGTGCCGTTAGCCGTGTGCGCAGGCATACTTACCAGGCGCTCCCCTTCTATGTTGCTGCCTTTGCCACCAGGTGTATTCGTAAAACGCATATCGTTGTAGCTGTAACCGGCCATAAAAGATAAACCGTTCACGATGGTTCCGCTCAGATCTACTTCTACGCCGTCGCTGGTTGTTTCGCCAACCAAAGCGCGTACATTCGGAATCAGGTTACCGGAGGCATCCAGGGCTTGCTGAGCCAGGTTATCATTTATGATTTTATAAACCGTAACATTTGCCGATAATTTGTCTTTGAGCAGATCGCTTTTCACGCCTATTTCATACTGATCAATAATAGAGGGTTCCAGTGCCTGGTTGTTTATATCAACCCCTGAGTTTGGCGAAAAATTATTGGAGTAACTTGCAAAGAAAGACAGGTTACCCATAGGCTGGTAAACCAAGCCCAGGCGTGGCGAAAATGCTTTATCATACTTGGGAACAGCCATAACTGCCGGTGTGTTAGGTACAAACTCTGGGCTGGTATAAGCTATTGTTGGAGATGCAGCTTCCTCATAAGACCAGCGCAGGCCGGCAAGCACTTTAAATTTCTCGTTCAGGCTGATCAGGTTCTGGGCAAAGGCACCAAACCGGTAGCGGGGTGCTTCTGTTGTTGCGGTATGCACTGCTCCAGGCTGATAAGTATTTACCTGGTTTACGCTTTGGTCAAATACGTTAAAGAGGTCATAGAAAAGTGTCTCAGTCCCATTTGGATTTTTTACGATATAAGATTTGTCCCGGTCAAGGTTGATTTTAAAGGCATCGCTTGTATTGATGTAACGCTCGCCATCTGTGCCAACCAATAGCTGGTGTTTTATACTTCCCGTTTGGAACGTACCGGTTAAATTAAGCTGGGCATTATAATAATCTTCTGAAATTCTGGAACGGGTTAAGGAACGGGGCCAGTTACCATTCTCCTGCGCCTGTATTCTTTCTGAAGAGAAATAGTCGCGCTTCATCTCCATGCGTGAGCCTATAAAGTTAAGCTTCCAGTTGTCGTTAAACTGGTGATTGATATCAGTCGAAACGGAAGTCTGTTTTACATCATTAAAAGCCCAGGGGGTGTTAAAATAAGCTGAGCGATCAATTGAAGTCGGTATTTTTCCGGCTACAGTTCCAATACCGAAATCAGGATTGGCACTATGGTCCAGGTAATCAGCCTGCACTATAATATCGGTTTTAGAACCTAGTTTATAGAGCAAAGACGGGTTAACATAAAAGCGTTCTGTTTTAACGCTGTTGCGGTAGCTTTCTGCATTCTCATAAGTGCCTACTACTCTAAAGGCAAGATTCTTAGAGATGGGGCCATACAGATCGACAATAGGTTTAAAGAGATTATAGCTTCCAAAACGCATCGAAACTTCGCCGCCATACTCAAACTTAGGCTTTTTGGTAACCATGTTCACAACCGCTCCACCCGATACATTGCCGTAAAGCAGGGCTGCACTTCCTTTCAAAACTTCTACACGCTCCAGTGTGCTGGCTTCCGGCATTACTGCTGAGTTAGACCGCGAGCCGTTTTTCATCATACTGTTTGCCCCAAGGTTGTAGCCACGCGCAAAAAATGTTTCGGACGTACCTCCCCTTGTAGTCCCCAGCGCTACACCGTTTACATTCCTGATCACATCGCTCATGCGGGAAGCCTGTTGGTTGGTAATCACTTCGTTGCCTACAATGGTTATACTTTGTGGCAGATCGATCGGGTTAATAGCTATTTTGCCAACTTCTACAGGCTTACGGTTGATCGTGCGGGCACCCGTGATAACCACTTCGGATAATTCGGAAGCGCTTTCCTGTAAGGCTATTTGAGCATTTACGGTCTGTCCTGCTTCAATAGTAACAGTCTGTACCTGGCTTTCGAGCCCGATAAAAGAGCATTTCAACGTATAACTTCCGGGCTTCACACCTTTGATACTGAAAGTACCGTTCTCGGCTGTCATAGTTCCCTTGTTAAGCTCGGTTAGCGCCACATTCACAAACCCGGCTGGTTTGCCATCACTTGTTTTCACGATACCCTCTATTGTGCCGGTTTGCGCAAAGGCAACCGTTACGGAAAGTATAAAACAACACACAATCAGGGCAAGCTGCTTTACAGTAAAGCGTTGCAGGTATAATTTTTTCATAGTCTTATTTAGAATGATTTTAAATATCCGACAAAGCAATTAACTATTTAGATTAATTCCAAATAAGTAAATTATTAAATTGTAAAATCTGACCTGAACTTATACTTCTAAGCCTTCTTTTTGCGATGGTAATAAACTGATTATTTAATACTTAACCTTAAAAAAGAGCAATAACAAATCAGAAAGAAATCTCCTCAATTAAGATTCGTATCTTTGTATTTATACTTTGGAAGCACTTGGAAAACCCGATTCGCAAGATCATTCACATTGATATGGACGCTTTTTTTGCTTCCGTGGAGCAGCGGGATAACCCTGAATTGCGCGGAAAACCTGTGGCTGTGGGCGGCTCCAGGGCAAGAGGAGTGGTGGCGGCTGCCAGTTACGAAGCCCGAAAATTTGGCGTGCATTCTGCGTTAGCTTCCAAGATCGCTGCGCAGCGTTGTCCGCAGCTCATTTTTGTGAAGCCCCGCTTCGAGGTATACAGCGCCGTTTCCAGGCAGATCCGAGAGATATTCTTTGCCTATACAGACCTTGTAGAGCCACTCTCGCTGGATGAAGCCTACCTGGATGTGACCGAGAACAAGATCGGAATGCCATCGGCCAGCATCATTGCCCAGGAAATCAGGAAACGCATTAAAGAAGAAACCGGACTCACCGCTTCAGCAGGCGTTTCGTTCAATAAATTTCTGGCTAAAATTGCGTCAGACCTGAACAAACCCGACGGCTTTACACTTGTAACCCCTGATAAAGCCGAAGCGCTGGTTGCCAGCCTTGCCATCGAAAAGTTTCATGGAATTGGTAAAGTAACGGCAGCTAAAATGCAGCGAATGGGCATTTTAACCGGCGCTGATCTCCGCCAGCGTACCGAACAGGAACTGGTGCAGCACTTTGGTAAAACAGGCCATTACTATTACCACATTTCCCGCGCCCAGGACGACCGCGAAGTGCAGCCGCACCGCATCCGTAAATCCATTGGCTCGGAGCGAACCTTTGAAACGGATATTGCAGAAGAAGAAGAAATGCTGGCCCAACTCGATTTTCTGGCTAAAGAAGTGGCCCATGATATGGAACGGCTGCAGGCTACGGCCAAAACGGTTACGCTCAAGATCAAATATTTCGATTTTACGCAAAACACACGCAGCAAAACATACCTGAGCGACTTCAGCGCAACCGACGTTATCTACACCATTGCCAGGGAGTTATTGCGGACGCCACACCTACCTAACTACCCGGTCAGGTTGCTGGGCATTTCGGTTTCGAGCCTGCTTTACCCCCACGATAAACTACAGGGCTACCAGCTTACCCTGGATTTTTAAGTATAAATTTCTCTCCTTCCCTCCTGATTTATACTTCCCTATTTTAAAGTTATAGTGTACCAATCAAGATAAGAATCCGCTCTTATTACCGAAAATCAAATAATTCGCTGTAACTTTACAGCCCATAAGACTAACCCAACTTATGGCTGCTAAATATATATTTGTTACCGGAGGCGTTACCTCATCCCTTGGAAAAGGCATTATTTCTGCTTCCCTTGCTAAATTACTTCAGGCGAGAGGCTTTTCTGTCACCATTCAAAAATTTGATCCTTACATTAACATTGATCCGGGCACACTGAACCCTTACGAACATGGCGAATGCTATGTAACCGAAGACGGTGCTGAAACGGATCTGGATCTTGGCCATTATGAACGTTTCCTGAATGTTGCGACATCGCAGGCAAACAACGTAACCACCGGCCGCATTTATAATCACGTTATCACACAGGAAAGACAAGGTGCCTACCTGGGTAAAACCGTACAGGTTATTCCGCACATTACCGATGAGATTAAGCGCCGTATGTTGTTGCTAGGCGAATCCGGTGAGTTTGATATCATCATCACGGAAATTGGCGGTTGCGTGGGCGATATTGAGTCGTTGCCGTTTGTGGAAGCCGTGCGCCAGCTGCGCTGGGAACTGGGCGTAAACGAAACCTGCGTTATTCACCTGACGCTGGTACCTTACCTGAAAGCTGCCGGCGAACTCAAGACCAAGCCAACACAACACTCGGTACGCGATCTTTCAGAAGCTGGCGTGCAGCCTGATATCCTGGTTTGCCGCTCCGAGTACCCTATTCCGGCTGACCTGCGCAAGAAAATCGCCTTGTTCTGTAACGTAAAGATCAACTCTGTTATAGAATCTTTAGATGCCGATACTATTTACGATGTACCGCTGCTGATGCGCAAAGAAAAGCTGGACGAGCGTGTAATTGGTAAACTGAAACTACCACACCGCGCAGACCCGAACCTGGATAGCTGGAAAGATTTCCTGGGGCGTTTAAAAAACCCGACTGCTGAAGTGAACATTGCTTTGGTTGGAAAGTATGTAGAGCTTCCGGATGCTTATAAATCCATCATCGAAGCTTTTGTACATGCTGGTTCGGCAAACGAATGCAAAGTAAATATCAAATGGTTCCAGTCAGAAACTATCAACGAAGAAAACGTAGCTTCTTTGCTGCAGGATAAACACGGTGTATTGGTTGCCCCTGGTTTTGGTGAACGTGGCTTTAAAGGGAAACTGGAGGCCATTAAATATGTACGCGAAAACAACATCCCGTTCCTGGGCATCTGCCTGGGTATGCAATGCGCTGCCGTAGAGTTTGCCCGCAACGTACTGAAACTTGACAACGCCGCTTCTACTGAAATGGACCCTGAAACGCCTCACCCGATCATCGACATGATGGCCGACCAGAAGCAGATCACACAAATGGGTGGCACCATGCGACTCGGAGCGTACATCTGTGAACTAAAAAAGGGTTCTAAAGCTTATTCTATTTACGGGAAGTCGCGTATTTCGGAGCGCCACCGCCACCGTTACGAGTTCAATAACAAGTACTTAACTGATTTTGAGAACGCAGGCATGATGGCAACCGGCATTAACCCGGACACCGGGCTGGTAGAAGTGATCGAACTGAACAACCACCCTTGGTTTGTAGCGGCGCAATATCACCCGGAATTAAAAAGCACGGTTCTTAATCCGCACCCGCTTTTTGTTAAGTTTGTAAAAGCTGCCATCAATTACACAAAAAACTAACTCAAGAAATAAATACACTTCTCACAACAAGTAAATGGATAGAAATCAAGCAATTGGCTTTGGCCTGATTGCAGTACTGCTGCTGGCATACTCGTTTTTTTTCGCGAGCCCTGAACAACCTGCGCAGGATGCAACACAAAAAGCCAAAACAGAGCAACTTAGCTCTACTGCAACTGCAACTACACCTGCCCCGGACGACTCGCTGGCACAGGTGCGCAGAGCTGCCTCTTTAGGTTCTTTTGGCGCAGCTGCAACTGGCCAGGCCTCTACGATCGCTCTGAATAACCAAAACCTGGAAGTTACTTTTAACACAAAAGGCGGACAGGTGGAAGAAGTTTTACTAAAAAACTACAAAACCTATGATGGCAAGCCGCTGATCTTATTCGACAGCGAAAGCAGCCAGACGGATGTAGCTTTTAAAACGAACGATGGTAAGAATGTTCTTTTATCAGATTTATACTTTACGCCTTCTGCTGTAAAGAAAACACAAGCTGATAAAGTTACTGCCCAGACAATTTCTTTCCGTGCCGAACTTGGCAATGGCCAGTACATTGAGCAGGTTTATACCTTGTTTGACGAGAGCTTTCAGTTAGGATATAAACTTAATTTTAATGGCTTGAACAACCAGATCAGTGGCGATAACATTACCCTGACCTGGAACGACCAGTTAAAGCAGCTTGAAAAAGACCTGAAGCAAAACCGCGCTAAATCTACGATCAACTACGCTACAGTTGAAGATGGTTACGATTACCTGTCTATCTCTGAAACAACGGAGGCAGATAACTTAGCTGAGCCGGTTAAATGGGTAGCAAACAAGCAGAACTTCTTTACAGCAGGTATCATTGCGAGCAACAGCTTTGCCGGCGCTAAATTGGAAGCCAAAGTTGATCCGGCTGATAGCTTGATTGTTAAAACACTTTCTTCCCAGATGCTGATTCCGACGCAGGATGTGCTTTCCGGTAAAGGGGAGTTCATGTTCTATTTCGGACCAAACGATTACAAGATCCTGAACAAGATCGGACATGATTTTGACAAGAACCTGGACTTGGGCTGGGGCATATTTGGCTATGTAAACAAGTGGATCATTATCCCGGCGTTTGATTTCCTGGAGAACTATTTTGCCAGCTACGGTATCATTATTATCCTGTTGGTATTTTACATTAAAACCATTTTGTTGCCACTTACTTACAAGTCGCACTTATCGATGGCTAAAATGAAAGTGCTGAAGCCGGAGATAGATGCGATAAAAGAGCGCAACGACGGCGATATGCAGAAAACGCAGGTGGAAACCATGAAGCTATACTCTGAAATGGGTGTTAACCCGCTGAGTGGCTGTATTCCGATGCTGTTGCAGATGCCGATCCTTTTTGCGATGTTCAATTTCTTCCCAAACTCGATCGAGTTACGCCAGGAAGCCTTCCTGTGGGCAAACGACCTTTCGACCTACGATGTATTTGCCAGACTGCCGTTTACGATTCCTTTCTATGGAGACCACGTAAGTATGTTCACGTTGCTGATGACGGCTTCTACCATACTTTTTACCTGGTCTAACAACCAGATGAATGCGCAGATGCAGGGGCCGATGAAGTTCTACAGCTATCTGATGCCGGTTATCTTCCTGTTTGTACTGAACTCCTTCCCGGCTGGTTTATCGTTCTACTATTTTGTATCGAACATGGTATCTTTCGGGCAGCAGGCCATTATCCGTAAGTTTGTGGATGAAGGCAAAGTGCGCGCTAAACTGGATGCCAACAAAGATAAGATAAAGGAAAAGAAGGCAACAAGTGGCCCGTCTTTCTCAGAGCGTATGCAGACAGCGATGCGCGCCGCTCAGGAAAAAGAACAGCAAAAACGCAACAAAGCCAAAAAATAAGCACCATTTATACTTTTAAAAAAGCCTTTCCAAAGTATGGAAAGGCTTTTTGTTTTACTGAAATATGCATGTTGCCGTATGAGGATCTATGAATGGTTTTTAAAGTATACAATAAGATTAAATAATTGAAAATGTATACTTAAAATCAGATCAACTTACATTCACATGCTTATTCAAATGAAAATAATGAAAACTTCATACCTGTTCATACTTCCATTACTAGGCATTTTCAGCTGCCAATCCGGGTCAGACGAAGGAAAAACCATCGCCAGTACACACCCTAAACTGGAAGAGCAACTGGCAAAAGACTCCCTGACCATTCCGGCGGAATCCGGGAAAGACACGGCCCTTTACAGCCGCTACCGCATAACCCAGGACGAATATCAAAACAATACACAGTATGCCGTTGGTGAAATATACTCCGGAAAAACGGCTGTGTTAGATGTGGCCAGCCATAAAGATGCCGCTCAGTTTAAAACTGAACTGCAGGCCGGATTAGCAAAAGGCGTTAATTTTGCCGGAAAGTACGCGGTGGTAAGTATAAACTGCGGCACTAACTGCCACACGCATTATGTAATGGATGCACAAAGCGGCAAAGTGCTGGATAAAATTCAGAGTACATACGGCGCGGCATTTACCAAAAACAGCCGTGTCTTCACGATCAACCCAACCGATTATGCTATTGACTACACCAAGTGCACAGGTTGTCAACCCGAAACGTTGGTTTTTGAGAATGGCAAATTTGTAAAACTTCCATAATATTTCGTGGTTTGCAGGAAACCGGATTAACTTAACTAAAGTGGTAAAAGCGATCGTTTATATTTTTGCAGCTATCGGCGTAGCTTCTTTCCTTTTTTACCCTCTCCTGAAAAGATCGGTTAACAGGAAGAAGTTTTTTAATTGGTTTTTGATCGTTTATATAATTGCGTTGGCACTCTCAACTATTATAAGTTATACTTCTAAGCCTTAGCACGCTTTTATACTTTAGTTAATCCAATCAATTGCATCTTAAAGTAACCTGTAAGCAGGGTGCAACCTGTTGTAATACCAATTGCTTTATAAACTAATGCATTGGTATGCCCGTAATATAAGGAAACCAACAAATGCTACCCTATGAAAACTACTACACGCACCTTTTATAAATCCAGTCTTTCTGCTTTAGCTATTCTTTTGATGAGCAGTTGCAGCATGTTAGGCGGAGGTAGCAGTCTATCGAACAATCCGGCTGTAGCGGCGCAGCAGCAGCAAGTTGAATACCTGGAACAGGAACTAAAAGAAGCCGAACGCTATAAAGAAGAAGCTGAACAACGCGAAAAAGCTGCGAAAGACCGTTTAAGCGCTGCCAAACATGAACTGAAAGCACTGGAAGCTCAGGCAAAAGCAAGAGGTAATTGATTGGCTTAATTTAAAATAGTTATACTTTTCCTTTCGCTCTAATTTCCTCAAAGATGTTACAGATTGCATTTAGCTAATCTGTAACATCTTTTTTTTCTCCCTTCTCACCCAACTTAGTACGCCTAAGCTTTAATACAAGACTACGCAGGTATGCTGGCAGTTAACTGAACTTTTAATTGCTACCTAGTCCGAACTTATAGGAATTTCGACCGTAAAAATAAAAACACTTAGCACTATAGTCTAAATAAAACTATATTTTAAAATGCTAATTTATTCATGTAATGGCTGAATCAACTGATAAAATACAACTTTCCGAGTTTGAGCAAAAGCTTCAGGCAAGTACACAAAAAACCGAACCTGTACAACAAACTGGTCCGGTAGCTGAACAGCATCAAACCATACATTCCGAAGAAAAGGAAATGACCATCCCTGTTATCGAAGAACAGATTTCTATTGACAAGGAAGTGGTTGAATCAGCTACCGTAAATATCAGCAAAAATGTGCGCGAGGAAGAAGTATTAGTTGATATACCTACTACCCACGAAGAAGTTGATGTAAAGCGCGTACAGGTAAACCAGTATGTGGATGCAGTTCCAGGCGTGAGGCACGAAGGTGAAACGATGATTATACCCGTCGTGCGTGAAGTATTGGTCGTAGAAAAAAAACTGATGGTGGTGGAAGAAATCCATGTGACCAAACAGCGAATCCAATCCAACGAAACACAAAGAATTACCGTTTTAAAAGAAGAAGTACAGATTAATCGTACTGATTCTTAAATATTTAGTAACACAATTATTTCGCAACCCTTTTTTAACACAAACTTAAATTTAATTAGTAAAGCTATGACACAGACAGTAATAGGAATTTTTGAAAAAGGCATTGATGCCCAGACAGCAGTACAGAAATTAGAAAGCAGCAGCATTTCTCGCCAGAACATAGATATAGCCAACCCATCTGCAACCAGCGACCGAGTACAAAGTGGTACTGTTGAAAACACAGATGGGGTAAGTAACTTCTTCTCTAACCTATTTGGTGGCAACGACGATGCCAAAAAACACACCGAAGTTGCCAGGCGCGGCTGGGTAGTAACAGTACATGCCAATACCAAGCAGGAAGCAGAACGCGTAGCAGAGATCTTAGATAACAGCGGTGCAGTAGATGTAGATGAGCGCGCACAACAGTACATGGGCCAATCAACTACTGCACAAGGTACGGATATGACATCCAGACAAACTACGCAGACACCAGGCAATACAAATCAGCGCGGAGGTTCTGATATGTCTATTCCGATTATCGAAGAAAATATGCAGGTTGGAAAGCGTCAGGTTGAAACCGGTGGAGCGCGTATCAGAAGCCGCATCATCGAAAAGCCAGTTCAGGAAAACATGCGTTTACGCGAAGAGCACATTAACATTGAGCGTAACGCTGTAAACCGCCCTGCTACGGATAAAGACTTCGCTAACTTTAAAGAAGGCGAACTTAATATTACGGAGCACAAAGAAGTGCCGATCGTAAATAAAGAAGCTCGTGTTGTAGAAGAGATCAGGGTAAATAAAACAACTGAAGAGCACAACGAAACTGTTCGTGGCACTGTCCGCAAAACAGATGTGCAGGTTGATAAAACAAACCCTACTAACTCAGACAATACAGGTAGAACTGATACTACAGGCAGACCGGAAAATATGCCACCACGCAAACCAGGTGAGAATATTTAATTGAATTAAGTATATCTAATTAAAAGGCCAGCAGCTAATTATAGTTGCTGGCCTTTTTTTATACTTTGTTTTATTTACTTTTTTCTGACACGCTCCAGTTTGAGGGTATTCATCGGGTTTGCTTCCAGGCCCTCAATATTATTTTGCGTAAGACGAACTACTTCATCATAAAAAAGCACGATCACGGGACTTTCTTCTACCACAATCTTATCCATTTCCTGGTAAAGCTTCCAGCGCTTTGTAATATCTTGTTCCAGGTTTGCCTGCTCGTATAAGCGGTCAAAGGTTTCGTTTTTGAAATGCGTTTTATTTGGCCCTGCCGGCGAAAAGTTTTTACTGTAAAATAAAGCCAGGTAGTTTTCCGCATCCGGGTAATCGCCTAGCCAGCTTTTCATAAAGAATGGCGCTCTGCCGTTGTCCACGCTTTCCTGGTGGGCAGGCGACTGGTTAATGTCAATTTGCACCTGTGCTCCTATTTCTGCCCATTTCTTTTGTAAGTATTCTGCCAGTTCTTTCTGATCAGTAACGGTACTTAAGCGCATTTTAAGCGGCTTAGCCGAAGTATAACCCGCTTCCTGCAGTAATGCTGCTGCTTTTTTTGGATCATACGTATAGCCGGGCACATTCTCCTGGCTGAAAGATGGCAATGACGGCGGTACCATACCTGAATGGCCGGGAATACCTACATTGTTCCGAAAGTAAGCCAGCATTTCTTTTTTGTTGATGGCATAGTTGAGGGCTTGCCGTACTTTCTTATTCTGCAGCGCCGGGTTAGTTTCTTTCAGATTAGCTGGGTCGAGTTGAAAGCCGATATACTCGGTATTTAAGTAGGGTACTTTCTGTACGGTAAACTTTCCTTTAAAATCATCCTGCACGGTGCCGTCATTTTTCAGGATCAGATCACGGGAGCCTTCCCGTATTCCCGATAGGAAATCCAGTTTGCCCTGCATAAACGTCAGAAACTCAGATTTACGGTCTGTTATAAATGAGATCTGCACTGCATCCAGGTAAGGTAATTGTTTGCCTTGCTGATCCTTTTTCCAGTAGCGCGGGTTGCGGTGCAGAACAATGGCGTTGCCTTCGTCCCAGAGCTTAAACATAAACGGCCCCGTACCCACCGGATTTGCCCGGAAATCTTTGCCATACTTTGCTACAGCCTCTTGCGGCACCACAAAAGCATATGGCATCGTCAGTATTTCCAGGAAAGCGATAAATGGCTCGTTCAGGTATACTTTAAACGTGCTATCGTTTACCGCCAGGAAAGCCGTATCCGAGATCACGCCATTTTTATCGCTTAAAACCTTATCGTTAAAAATCCAGGCGCCCGTGCTGGCGGAAGCCGGATCTACGATGCGTTTAAAGCTGTATTCAAAATCCTTGGCAGTTACCCTCCTACCCTTACCTCCGTTAAATATTTCACTGTCATGAAAGTATACATCGTCTCTTAAATTGAAAGTATAAACTTTTCCGTCTTCGGATACCTGCCAGCTTTTGGCAATACCTGGCCCGGTCTTTAGTTGCTGGTCCAGTTCCACGAGTCCGTTATAAAGTTGCGTGCTTGCCCAGATATTGGCCTGGTTACGGGCAAATGCCGGGTCAAGCGAAGACAAAGCTTCAGGTTGATTATACCTGAAAACCTGTTTGCCGTCCTGCTCTTTACTGCCATCAGAACAGGAAAAAATAAGGCTCGAAAGTGTGAATAAAAATATAGAAACGGTTCTGGAATGCATCGGGTAAAGTAGGTAAAATAACGTATCTTTGTGCAAGTATAACTAACCTTGGAGCTTTAAAACTACACAGATTATGAAAATAACGTACTACGGACAGTCCTGCTTTTTATTTGAAATAGGTGAACACAAGGTTTTATTTGATCCTTTTATTTCGCCCAACCAGCTTGCCTCGCATATAGACGTTAACAGCATCAAGGCTGATTATATCCTGTTATCACATGGCCACACCGACCACGTAGCTGACGCTGAGCAAATTGCAAAAAATAACAATGCCACCATAGTAGCATCGTTCGAAATTGCTGATTGGTTTGGTAACAAAGGCGTTGAGAAAACACACCCGATGAACATCGGCGGAAAGGTATCCCTGCCTTTCGGAACCGTGAAAATGGTAAATGCGATCCACTCCAATTCTTTGCCGGATGGTACGTACGGGGGCGCTGCAGCCGGTTTTGTGGTAGAATCACCTGAGAAAACCTTTTACTTTGCCGGTGATACCGCGCTTACTTATGATATGAAGCTGATCCCGGAGATTTTTGACCTGGATTTTGCCTTGCTTCCTATCGGTGATAACTTTACCATGGATATACAGGATGCCATGATCGCAGCAGATTTTGTGCAGGTAGATAAAGTGATCGGAATGCATTATGATACCTTCCCTTACATCGAGATTGACCATGAGGAAGTGAAGGACGTAGCCAGAATGGCAGATAAAGAACTTATTTTGATGGAGATAGGCCAAACCATAAGCCTATAAAGTATAGATGGGAAAAATTATTGCAGTTGCTAATCAGAAAGGTGGCGTGGGTAAAACCACAACAGCTATAAACCTGGCCGCCAGTTTAGCAGCCCTCGAATTTAAAACACTTTTAGTGGATGCTGATCCGCAGGCCAATGCCACGTCCGGCCTTGGCTTCGATCCGGCCACCATTACCAGCAGCATTTACGAATGCATGGTAGAAGACGTGAAAGCCGAAGATATTATACTTCAGTCTGCCACGATCGAATTTCTGGATCTGATTCCTTCGCATATCGACCTGGTTGGTGCCGAAGTGGAAATGATCAATTTGCCTAACCGCGAAGAAAAAATGCGCGAAGCCCTGGCTCCGCTGCGCGAGAAGTATGATTTCATTATCATCGACTGCTCTCCTTCGCTTGGTTTGATCACTGTAAACTCACTAACAGCAGCAGATTCTGTAGCTATACCGGTGCAGTGCGAGTATTTCGCCTTGGAAGGATTAGGCAAACTGTTGAATACGATTAAGATCATTCAGTCGCGGCTTAACCCGGATCTGGCAATTGAAGGTATCCTGTTAACAATGTATGACGTGCGCCTGCGTTTATCTAACCAGGTAGTGGAAGAAGTGAAAACCCACTTTCAGCAAATGGTTTTTGATACGATCATACCCCGAAATGTGAAGTTGAGCGAATCCCCAAGCTTTGGTTTACCTGCCATTCTGCATGATGCGGAAAGCAAAGGTGCCATGAGCTACCTGAACCTGGCAAGGGAGATTGCAGAGAAGAACAGCGTAGTAGCGCTGGAAAAATAATTTTATTTTTACATGTCTGACAAAAACAATTCAGCAGCAAAGCGTTCGGGCGGCCTCGGCCGTGGCCTTTCCTCTTTACTGGAAGGCAACAAATACACGGGCAAAATTGATTCGACAACCTTAAATGCTTTAAATACCATCGCAGATATAGCCATTGATCAGATCCAGACAAACCCTTTTCAGCCACGAACCCATTTCGATCAGGCTGCATTGGAAGAACTGGCTGATTCCATTCGCATACAAGGCATTATTCAGCCGATCACTGTTCGTCAGTTAGACCAGAACACCTACCAGCTGATATCTGGTGAGCGTCGTTATCAGGCCTCTAAAATGGCCGGGCTTACGGTTATTCCGGCATATATCCGCAAGGCCGACGACCAGCAAATGCTGGAAATGGCCCTGATCGAGAACATCCAGCGTGAAAGCCTCAACGCGATCGAGATCGCTTTATCCTATCAGCGCCTGTTAACCGAATGCAGCCTGAAACAGGAAGAACTCGGCGACCGTGTTGGCAAGAAAAGAACGACCGTAACCAACTACCTGCGCCTGTTAAAGTTGCCGCCTGCTATCCAGATTGGTTTGCGCGACAATGTAATCTCTATGGGCCACGCCCGTGCCCTGATCAATATCGATACCGTAGAAAACCAACTGGAGATCTATAAAAAGGTAGTGGCTGAAGAATTGTCGGTTCGGAAGGTAGAGGAACTGGTGCGTAACGTCCAGAATGCCAATAAGAAACCAGATCCCCAGCAAAAGCTTTCCTTTAACAAGTATGATCAGGAACTGAAAACCGTGGAGACCAAACTTTCTTCCCAGTTCGGAACCAAAATTATGGTGAAAGCTAATAACGACGGCAAAGGCGAGATCAAGATTCCTTTTGTATCGGTAGATGAGCTTAACCGAATCCTGGATTTACTTAATTACTAAGTATACATGAAGCTGACACAGGGCATAGTTGTAGCAATCATAAGTGCAGGCATGTATTTGTTGCCGATAGCCGGAAAGGCTCAGGTTATTACGGCCGGCCCGGATTCTGTTGCGGTACAAACGACAACCCTGCCGGATACGCTTACGCTCGCTACTAAAGTACCTGTTGCAGATACAGCCGGCGGCTTCTTTCTGAGCACCTGGGACAGACCGGCAAAAGCCGCTTTATACTCTGCGTTACTTCCGGGAGCTGGCCAAGTATATAACAAAGCTATCTGGAAAGTACCGATCATTTATGCAGCAGGCGGCGTTTTAGGTTACTTTCTGATCGATAACAACAACAAGTACCAGGACTTCAGGAAAGCTTTACTTATCCGAAACGACGGCGACCCGAACACGATCGATAAGTATGCTGCATCACCTGTTTACTATTCCGAAACTTTCCCGAGAGGCAAAGAAAACCTGCGCTCGAGCCGCGACTTTTACCGCCGCAACCGCGACCTGACTGTTTTACTGTCTATACTTGCCTATGGCCTGAATATAGCGGAAGCATACGTACATGCCCACCTCAAAACCTTTGATGTGAGTGATGACCTGGGCTTTAACGTGCAGCCTACGCTGGTTCCGGTTTATGCTTCCCCTGCTTATAAAACGGGCCTCGTTCCCGGCATCACCTTTACGCTTTATACAACCAAATGAGAATTTTACTAATAGGCTACGGCAAAATGGGCAAAACCATTGAGCAGACAGCCTTAGCCAAAGGCCATACCATCGTAGGTAAAATCAGCCATCAGAACGCAGAAACACTGCAAAATTATACTTCTGCTATTACTGATGCAGCGATTGAATTTACCCATCCCGAAGCTGCATTTGTCAATATTTCCTATTGTTTGGAGGCTGGTATTCCGGTTGTGAGTGGCTCTACCGGCTGGCTCGATAAGTATAACGAAGCAGAAAAACTTTGCCAGGCGCATAGCGGGGCATTCTTTTACGCTTCCAACTACAGCGTTGGTGTAAACCTGTTCTTTCATTTTAATGAATATATTGCCAGCCGCATGCAGGCCTATAAGGAGTACCAGACTGGTATCCGGGAAATACACCATCTACAGAAAGTAGATAAGCCAAGCGGCACCGGTATTACCACAGCCGAAGGAATTTTAGCGCATTACCCAAACCTGGATGGCTGGATTGCAGATAATCCGGAAGAAAAAACTAAATTGAACATTGCTTCGGAGCGGGAGCCTGATGTAGTAGGTACACACATTGTAACGTACAGCTCCGAAGTAGACCAAATTGAGCTTGCCCACATTGCCCACAGCCGGACTGGTTTTGCTGAAGGTGCAGTTATGGCAGCCGAGTGGATCCAGAACCGCAAAGGCGTATTCGGGATGAAAGACATGCTAAACCTGTAACCTAAGTTAGTGCAGATGAACGTAAAATTTTGGGAGAAAGCCCCCCAAACCAGAACACCGAAAAAGAAAAAAGGATTTTTACGCGAATGGGGCGATGCCATTCTGTTTGCTGTAATTGCTGCCAGCTTAATCCGTTGGGCTACATTTGAAGCCTATACCATCCCTACTCCTTCCATGGAGCGGTCGTTGCTGGTGGGTGATTTTCTGTTTGTAAGCAAACTGCACTACGGCCCGCGTACGCCTATTACACCGCTTCAGGTTCCGCTTACCCACCAGACTATCTGGGGTACCAACATTCCTTCTTATTCGGATGCTATCCAGTTACCTTCTTACCGCTTGCCGGGCTTTTCGGAAGTTAGCCGTGGCGATGTAGTGGTATTTAATTTTCCGCCGGAAGAACATCATCCAGCCGATCTGCGCACCAATTATATCAAGCGTTGTGTAGGCTTGCCAGGAGATTCACTCAGCATCCGTAACGCACAGGTTTACTTTAACGGGAAACCAATGGAAAACCCGACTGAGATGCAATCCAGCTACTTAATTGTGACTGACAGCCAGTTGGGCAACAAGTTTTTCGACGACCGTAAGATCACCTTGATCCAGCCGATACAGGGCGGTTATGCCGTACACACCACACCTGCACAAGCAGCAGAGCTGGAGAAACTTGACTTTATAAAGCAGGTCATTGCAAACATCTCTCAGCCAAGCGAAATAGAGCCTGCCGTGTTTCCGCAGGTACCTAGCAAATATGCCTGGAACAAAGATAATTTCGGACCGCTCTATATCCCGAAAGAAGGCGTTACAGTAGCCATAACACCTGAATCGCTTCCTTTTTACGAGAAGATTATACTTGGTTATGAGCACAACGAAAATGCAGAAGTTAGAGATGGCAGGTTGTATATGAATAACAAAGACGTTACGGAGTATACATTTAAGCAGGACTATTACTTTATGATGGGCGATAACCGCCACAACTCACTTGATTCACGCTATTGGGGATTTGTACCGGAAGACCACATCGTAGGAAAGGCTGTATTGATCTGGATGTCTTCGGATGCGAATGGCAGTTTCTTAAACAGCATCCGCTGGAACCGCCTGTTCAACATGATCGAATAGAAACTTATACTTACCACTAACAAAAAAGCCGGCTATACTTGCCGGCTTTTTTTGTTATAAAACATTCTTACCATTCAATCGGCTTTTCGCCGTGTTCTTTTAAATACGCATTGGCTTTACTGAAATGATGCGTTCCGAAAAAACCGCGGTCGGCTGCAAAAGGGGATGGATGAGCTGCTTTCAAAACTAAATGCTTGCGTTCATCTATAAAAGCGCCTTTCTTTTGGGCATAAGCGCCCCAAAGTATAAATACGACGTGCTCTTTCTCCTCGTTAATTTTCTGGACAACGGCATCCGTAAACTGCTCCCATCCTTTTTTCTGGTGCGAGCCGGCATCGCTTGCCCGTACAGTTAAAGTAGCATTTAGTAAAAGTACGCCCTGCTCGGCCCAACGTTCCAGGTTTCCGGTGGAGGGCATGTCTTTGCCGATGTCGTTTTTGATCTCTTTGAATATGTTGAGAAGTGACGGCGGAATACGAACGGCATCACTCACAGAAAAAGCCAGCCCGTTTGCCTGGTTGGGTCCGTGGTAGGGATCCTGACCAAGTATAACTACCTTTACTTTATCAAACGGGCATTTCTGAAAAGCATTAAAGATCAGGTTACCCGGCGGATAAACTTTTTGCGTAGTGTACTCGTCTTTAACAAATGAAACGAGATTCTTGAAATAAGGCTTTTCGAACTCCTCATGCAGGACAGTTTGCCAGCTTTCTTCTATCTTTACATTCATAACATCGTAGGGAAATCAGTTATACTTTTTGGAAACCACGTACTACCCAGAAATTAACTATATTAAATGGTTTCGATTACTTTTTTAACATACCAGATTTATGGAAACTACAACAACTGAAGGCGTAAAGGTAAGCGTTACCATGAATTATTTGCCCGATTATTCTAACCCCATCCAGCAGCACTTTGTTTTTGCTTATAGGATTAAAATAGAAAATAAAAGTGAATTTACCATAAAGTTGCTTCGCAGACACTGGTATATTCATGATGCGACCGGCGTGGTGAGAGAAGTGGAAGGCGAAGGCGTGGTAGGGCAACAGCCCGTTTTAGAGCCCGGCGAACTGCATGAATACGTATCTGGTTGTAACCTGAAAACCGGCCTGGGCAAAATGCGCGGCACTTACCTGATGGAGCGCTTGCTGGACGGAAAACAGTTTGACGCCACCATTCCGGAGTTCACCCTGATCGTACCTTATAAACTAAACTAAAGCCTGCATTTTATACTTTGCCCGATTCGTTTTAAAGTATAAAGTATGGCTGCTATCGCCCTTTACAATTCCCTTACGTGTCAGTTTTTAGCCAGGCTTTCGATTATTTGCAGTACCGGCTTCGTGCCTTAAAACTGCATGGCGTGCACTCCCCTTTCATTTTCCAGCTTTACCAAAACGTCATACTCGATAAGGAAAAGTATGAAAGTTATACTTCCGTGGAAGCGCTGCGAAAGGAATTGCTGCAGGATAAACGGAAAATTAACGTAACCGATTTTGGGGCAGGCTCTAAAGTAACGAACCAGCGCGAGCGAAGTATAAATGAAATTGCGCGCAACTCAGCCAAGCCAGCCAAGTATAGCCAGTTGCTTTACAGGTTGGTACAGCATTTTAAACCAAATACTGTTTTTGAGTTGGGTACTTCACTTGGCATCACAACTTCCTATCTGGCTAAAGCAAACTCAGAAGTCAATATTTATACATTTGAAGGTTGCCCGGCTATCGCGCAAACTGCCAAAGCCAATTTTGAACAGCTTAACCTGGCCAATATAAATCAGGTTATCGGCAACCTGGATCATACCTTAGCTAAACAACTGCAACCTATAAAGCAGCTTGATTTCGTTTTTTTTGATGGCAACCACCGCTACGAGCCTACTATGCGCTATTTTGAAGCCTGCCTGACCAGGCACCACGAAGACAGCGTTTTTGTGATGGATGATATTTACTGGTCCGATGAAATGAAACAAGCCTGGGAAAGTATAAAACAGCACCCGCAGGTGCGCCAAACCGTAGATTTATACTTTATCGGTCTTGTTTTTTTCCGGACAACGCAGCCTAAAGAGCATTTTACGCTGGCCTATTAACTTAGGCATTTTCCGGGATGGTAAGCGCTTCCCACCCATCATACTCGCCGTTTTGCTGAGAAGCCAGTTGCCATAAAATGGAACTGATCTCTTCGATGGATTCTTCATCGGCTTTATCGTCGCGGTAAACAACCAGTTTATACTCCAGTCCTTTTTGCGTATCGGTGCGCTGGGCGCGTTCTTCGAGTTTAAAGTTTTGCTGCTGGAGGGCTTTCCAGGTAGCATCGCGGCCCGAAGCCGTTTTAAAGTATAACCAATGCGTTATTTTACGCGGCACAAAAGGCTGGTCGCCCTGCTCCTCCATCAGCTGCAACATCTGGCTGTTGCGGATGCGCTGCATACTTTCGGCATCCGGGTACAGGAAACCGAAGTAGATGTTCCAATCCGGATCTTCGGTTGCCTGCGCTAACAGCATGTAATCCGGGTATTTTTCCATTACCTCGCTTACATAACCATCCAGCAATAAAATGCGGTCGCCGTAAAAATAAAAACTGCGCTTTCCGCTATACAGGGTCTTGCCTACAAACGTGACATTGAGTTTGGCTTCCAGCAACTGCACCAGCGTATCTTCAATCTTCTCGAGCATGTGCCACTCCTCTGCTTCCGGAAAACCGGTTTCGTCAGTGGTTTTTAAAGCCACAACTACTTCGATCAGGTTCGGCTTGTCTTTAAGCGGGGCAACAGTTGCAACGCCCAGATCTGTGCTCACAAATGCAGGAAACTCTTCTATATGGCAAAAATATACTTCCCAGGCTGGTGTATGGTGTTGGCTCATGCTGAATTTTACATAAAAAAGCACCGCAGACAACAAGCCGCGGTGCCTTGCAAGGGTATATACGTTAGCTGATGGCCTGACGGATACGAACTAATTTGCGTAATAAATTTTCCATCTGATCCAGGGCCAGCATATTGGCGCCATCCGATTTTGCCACACTTGGCTGCGGATGTGTTTCGATGAAAAGGCCGTCTGCACCTACGGCAATAGCCGCTTTCGCAATGGTTTCGATGAGGGCTGGTTTGCCACCCGTAACGCCGGAACTTTGGTTTGGCTGCTGCAATGAGTGTGTTATATCCATCACAACGGGTGCACCGGTTGCCTGCATTTCAGGTATGTTCCTGAAATCCACGACCATATCCGAGTAGCCAAAGCTGTTGCCGCGGTCTGTTAGAATAACTTTATCATTTCCGGATTCGCGTACTTTGTCTACAGCAAAACGCATAGCCTCTCCGGATAAAAACTGGCCTTTTTTAATATTTACTACTTTACCGGTTTTAGCAGCAGCTACGAGCAAATCAGTTTGGCGGCATAAGAAAGCCGGAATCTGCAGCACATCTACATAAGCAGCAGCCATCGCCGCTTCATCAGATTCGTGAATATCGGTAACGGTAGGTACATCAAACGTTTCGCCTACTTTCTGAAGTATACGCAATGCTTTTTCATCGCCGATGCCGGTGAAAGAATCCAGGCGCGAGCGGTTTGCTTTGCGGTAAGAGCCTTTAAATATAAAGGGAATCTGTAACTGATCGGTGATAGCAACCAGTCGCTCAGCAATTTGCAAAGCCATTTCCTCGCCTTCTATCGCGCAGGGACCGGCCATCAGAAAAAAGTTACCGGACGTTGTATGTTTTAATTTAGGTATATCGAACATGGTATTTCTATACTTGTTTTGCAAGGCAAAGGTAACTAAAACAGGTAATATTGGAGATGGAAAACCGGATTTATACTTTATAAACTGTTGCCCTGCTTTAAAGCCGCGCCGGAAAGTATAAACTATTTCTTCTGTAAAAGTATAAACAGCTCTTTGTCCTGGCGTGGCGCAATGGAATTGGTTGCCGTTTCATATACCAGGAAATCAAAGTATGGCGCAAAGTATAAACGGTACTCTTCCCGGTTTCCTCCAAAGGGCGGTCCCTCCTTTTCAAAAGTTGTATCAAACAACAAACCCATCAGCTTTCCGCCAGCAGGCAGTAATTCGGCACATTTGCGGGCATAAGCAGGGCGAAGTTCTGGTGGCAACGCACAGAAAAAAGTTTGTTCTACGATCAGATCATAGGTGCCGTCCAGGGTAAAAAAATCCTGCAATAGCAGCTGCTCTTCCGGGAAACCGGGCACGCGTTTTTTAAAATTTGCAAGCGGCGCCGGGGCACTATCGGCTAAGTATACTTGCGTAAAACCATTCCGGGAAAGAAATTCTGCTTCGTAGCCATTGCCGCATCCGGGTATCAGGAGGCGCAGGTTTTTATCAGTTAGCTGGTCGAAATATGTTTTCAGTGGCGTCGTTATACTTCCGGTATCCCAGCCGGTCTGGTTGGTTTGGTAGCGCTGCTCCCAGTAAGCCGCGTTAAATTCTTGGTTCATACTTCGGTTATTAAAGCGCAAAAGTCTTATATTTGATTTTTGTAAAGTGGTTAAATCCGGTAATTTTTTAAATTAACGCTTTCAAATCGACATACTAAACTAAACCGCAAAACTATGTCAGTGAATTCTCCTGAAAATAGAAACAATCGCAAACTGTTAATTGTGGGCCTGATCGTGATCCTGTCCAGTATTAACGGTATTCTGATTTACATGAACTATCAGAAAAAGGAAAAAACGGAGGAGCAGGCCGAAATTATCAAGGTGAAGAACAGCGAACTCGAAAACCAGATAAAAGTATACGAAGCCCTGAAAGCTGATTTCGAGCGCCAGAGCCAGGAGCTACAGGCAATGGGCCTGGAAAACGACTCGCTGGAAGCTAAAATTGCAGCCATTTCGAGTGATCTGAGCGAACTGCGTGGTTTCCGTAAGAGCAGCTATACGTTATCTGACCAGCGCCGTTTCCGCGACAGAGCCAAAGCGTTTGAAGTACAGCTAAAGCAAAAAGACGATGAAATTGCCAAGCTAAAGGCCGATAATGAAGTGTTATTTACAGAAAACACCGAACTTAAAGAAAAGCAAAACAAGCTGGCCGATAGTTTAACAACGTTCAAGACCGCTACCCGCGACCTTTCCGATAAAGTACGTGTTGCAGCCAGGCTGGAAGCACAGAACATCAGCGTAAACATTATTAACGAGCGTGGCAAAACGAAAGACGATAACGATAACGAATTCAGAGCGAAGCGTGTAGATAAAATCAGAGTGGCTTTCCAGCTGGCTAAAAACGAAGTATCTACCAAAGAGCCCAAATCGGTTTACCTGCGCATGATCGAGCCGGATGGCGCTGCACTTTATAACCTTTCAACAGGCTCTGGCTCGTTCCAGGTAGAGGGCGAAGATATGTATTACACGGCCAAGCGCGATTTTGTATTCGACAACACGCAGCAGCAACTAAATTTTGTGTACGATAAAAATGCTGCCTACAAAAAAGGCCTGCATACCGTAGAGCTTTATGCAGATGGCTTCCTGATCGGGAAAACATCGTTCACACTGAAATAAGCAAGTATACTTTCAATAAAAAAGCCCTGCCAGTTTGCTGGCAGGGCTTTTTTATTGCGTTATAATGTTTAGCTTAATCGGCCAGTACTTTTCTGTCCTGGATCACTTTAAAGCTTTCCACCATTTTAACGGCTTCCTGCATATCTTCTGTGAACACGGAAATAAAAGACCCTGGTGTGGCCAGCTCCAGTGCATACGCTATCGCGCGCATTTCCTGCGGAATGATCCGGATAGATTTATTTGGCGCTATACTTTTAATACCTTGTATAAGCGGTTCGGTTATCTGCTCTGGGGTTTTGCCACGCAGGTCTTCATCCAGACGAATAATGATTTCATCAAAAATTTGCCCGGCAACCTGGCCCAGTTCATAAAAATCTTCTTCTCTGCGGTCTCCTACGCCGGCAATAATCCCTACTTTGCGCGTGGCTTCAACTTCCTCTAAGAAAGTACCGATCGCTTTCATGCCGCCAACGTTATGGGCATAATCCACGAGCACTTCAAAATCCGGAAACTTAAACAGGTTCATACGTCCCGGCGTTTTGCTCGGTGATGGCAGGAAGGTGCGCAGGGCCGTTTTTATATCTTCGATCTCGAAGTGAGAAATGTAACCAGCCAACGTTGCCGCCAGAATGTTTTCGATATTGAATTTAGCTTTACCACCGAAAGTAAGCGGTATATCCGCCACACGATCAATCCGGATCTTGTAACTGTTCTTGAAAATAGAGATAAACCCATTCTCGAACACAGCAGCCAAACCGCCTTTTGCAATGTGTTTTAAAATGCGCGGATTGTTCTCATCCATACTAAAGAAAGCCACTTTGCACTCCAGCTCATCGGCCATCGCGTAAACCAGGTCATCATCGGCATTTAAAACGGCATAACCATCTTTGCTTACGCTTTTCGGGATAACGGCTTTTACGTTTGCCAGATCCTCCAACGTGTGGATATCCTTCAGGCCTAAATGGTCGGAGCTTACGTTGGTTACGATACCGATATCACATTGCTGGAAACCCAGGCCTGAACGCAACAAACCTCCCCGCGCGCACTCCAGCACTGCAAAGTTTACAGTCGGATCGCGGAGAACAAACTCAGCGCTGTAAGAGCCGGTGGTGTCACCTTTTTCAAGTAACTTATCCTGAATGTAAATGCCATCCGTTGTCGTGAACCCTACCTGGTAGCCTTTGCTTTTTACCATGTGCGCAATCAGGCGGGTGGTTGTTGTTTTACCATTCGTGCCTGTTACAGCGATGATCGGAATACGGGACGGGGTACCATGTGGGAACAACATATCAATTACGGGCTCGGCCACGTTACGCGCCAGGCCATAAGTAGGCGAAATATGCATCCTGAAGCCAGGTGCCGCATTTACTTCCAGCACCGCGCCACGGGCTTCGTTTAATGGGATGGCAATGTCCGTCGTCATCACATCGATGCCGCAGATATCCAGCCCGATCAGGCCGGCTATGCGCTCCGCCATCAGAATATTGTATGGGTCAACCAAGTCGGTTACATCGGTGGCAGTACCGCCCGTGCTGATGTTGGCTGTACTTTTTAAGTATAAAATCTCGCCGGGTGCCAGTATAGATTTAGAGGTCAGGTTGCGGCTTTTCAGTATACTTTGCGTGTGCTTGTCGATTTTGATCTGGGTAAGCACTTTTTCGTGGCCTACTCCCCTGCGCGGGTCTTTGTTTTCACGTTCGATCAGTTGTTGTATGGTAGATGTGCCATCGCCGGTAACCATAGCCGGCGTACGTTTGGCAGCAGCTACAAACTTGCCGTTTATCACGAGTAACCTGAAATCGAAGCCTTCAATAAATTGCTCCACCATCACGGCCGAGGAATATTTACGCGCTTCTGCAAAACCTTTCTGGGCATCTTTCAGGTTTTGAATGTTGATGGTGGCCCCCTTTCCGTGGTTACCATCCAATGGTTTGGTTACTAATGGAAATCCCAGTTTCTCGGTAGCCTTCCTTAATTCTTCCAGCGAGTAAACAGTTGCGCCCCTCGGCACAGGTATGCCAGCTTCTTCCAGCATTTCTTTAGTTGCATTTTTATCACCGGCTATCTCTACGGCAAAACAAGCGGTACCACTGGTAAGCGTTGCCTGTATGCGTTTCTGGTTTACGCCGTAGCCTAACTGTATCAGCGAATGGCGGTTCAGGCGGATGTAAGGGATGCCCCGGCTCACAGCTTCGCTGACGATAGAGAATGTACTTGGGCCAAAATATTCGTCTTCCCTGATCTCGTGCAGCCTGCTGATGTCTTCCGCTACTTTATACTTTGTATTTCGGATAAGGGCTTGGGTGATGCGTACGGCAGCTTCGGCGGCATATTTGCCGGCACGCTCTTCTTGGTACGAAAACACGATGTGGTAAACGCCTTCTTCAGCGGTTTCGTAGCAACGGCCGTAACCGCTTTCCATACCAGCCAGCGTTTGTAATTCCAGCGCTATATGCTGTACTACATGGCAAAACGTGGTACCTTCTTCCACCATGCTAAAAAAGCCGCCCTCTACGCCCACCGAAGAACGGTGACTGACCATGCCCGGGAACATCTTCTTCAGACGGGGCAGAAACAAAGGATCAGCATTGGTTAAGGTATGGCTCTGCTCTTCCAGCGCCAGTTTAATTACAATAATTTTAGGGTGTTTTACTGACCAGTAATTTGGCCCACGCATAACGCGCAGCTCTATGATTTTCATGGGTTGGTTACGCTAAAACGTATAGTTAGTAGTTCTGAGAGAAGTTGTATGGCTGCAGCCCCCTGCCTGGCAAGGAAGCTACTCCGCTATTATGGCAGCTATGGTTATAACAGGCATAATAGTTAGCTTTAAGATGCTCCTATAAGTATACTTTGTGCTGGTGAAGATCAGGTATAGTTTGGTTTAATAACCGAAGCATACGGTTAAAAAGTATAAAAGATACCTTTTTGAGGAGATAGGCCGGTTTTTTGCTTTTTTAAACTAAAAACGATGTCTGCTGTTGGAAGCAGAAACGGAACCTTAAAGTATGAAAACAAAAATCCCGATAAGCTAGAGCCTATCGGGATTCAGGAAGAGGTAACGAGCGGATTCGAACCGCTGTAGCAGCTTTTGCAGAGCTGAGCCTAGCCACTCGGCCACGTTACCGTGATTGGGAATGCAAATATACACAGAGATGTAGCTAAGTCAAATTTTAAGCTTCATATTTTATACTTTTTACGTTGCCAGATCTCAAAACAGTTGGCTTTAAAGAACTTAGAAGTATAAAAAATTCCTCATCCGTGAAGCTATTTAACCTTTTGACAACATAAAGCGGGCTTCCTGCTTTTCTATCTGAATGATAGATCTTATTTAGGAATCAGCTAGCCAAAAAGCTTACATTGAGTTGTACAACCGATAGTGACCAAATTCAAAACTTTAAAATTAAACTTTTATTTGCTTTAGGCTCCAATCCTTACAAAAGCATGAGAATAGTTTCTTTATTTCGACCACGTTTTAATTGCTTCTTTAAACTGAGATTGCTGGTCAATAAAAACATTATGAGAGCAATTATCAAGGTATTTTACGTTGCTCTCTCCTATTTCACTCTGTAGTGCTTTAACCTGGCTGACAGCATAAAGTCCATCGTCTTTGCCATACAGGCCTCGTACTTTTATGTTTTTTGCTTTCAGGTTTTTTAGATTAGCTGTTAAATCCAGTGTCGTATACTTTTCGTTTTTCCAGAAGCCCTGTGGTGCCTGGTACGACATCTGGGAGGCATGCTTTGTTATAAGTGTATCTGTTTTAAATTTTGCATAAATAGCTTTTGCCTCCTCTGTAGGGTTTTTAGGAGTGTAAAATCCATTTTGCATGGCATGCATAAAGCTATAAGAACTGTACTCAATAGAACCCCTGTCCATATTTTCAAGCATGGCAATATAGTTAAGATTTACCTTGTCGTTTTTTGCCTGATAAATTTCTTTGGACTTTGCGATGATCGTTGTAAACGTTTCTTGTAAAGAAACCGGTGCTCCAACCAGGATAATCGATTGAATTTTTTCAGGATGCTTTTCTGCAAATAACGTAGCCACTACCCCACCAAAACTATGACCGATCAGCATCGACTTTTTTAGTCCGTACTTCTGATAGATAGCGTTTAAATCGTCGAATGTTTCTTTGAATGTGAATTGTGCGTTAGCAGCTTCGCTACGGCCTTCGCCGCGTCTGTCGTAAACTATCACATAAAAGCCTTCATCTGCAAGCTTTTGGGCAGTTGTTGCTTCGAAGTTTGCACTATTATAACCCGGCCCTCCATGAAGAAATATGACTGGTTTGCTTTTACTGTTTCCAAAAGTTTTAGTGTAAATACTTTGGCCATTAGCAAACATGGTTGCCAGAAGTATAAAA
The DNA here is from genome assembly GCF_003284895.1 of Pontibacter arcticus. Classification (GTDB taxonomy): domain Bacteria; phylum Bacteroidota; class Bacteroidia; order Cytophagales; family Hymenobacteraceae; genus Pontibacter; species Pontibacter arcticus. The sequence continues at coordinate 478,179 of NZ_QMDV01000002.1, read as the reverse complement.
AAAGAAGTTATAAGGGCTTTCATTGATAAAGGTATTTAACAGGTGAATCGGATAAGGTGACGGTCTTATGAATCGGTTTAGAAAAATAAGCTAAAACCTGATTTTTCACTAAGCATTGATGAAAAAACTGTATTATTTTTTTCGTAGTATAGCCTTCACTAAGCTAAATTTAACAGCATGTATGTAGAGTTGCTTGTCCGATGCGGCAGACAAGTATATAAGCAGGCCGGTTTCTCCTTTCCTAGAAAATGCTTCGTTCTGGACTGAAATGTTACTGCTCCAGGGATTTAGCCGCCTTCATTAAAGATAACCTGAGGCTGAAGCTCTTTAAATAACGTTTTATAATAGTAAATTCACTGGACGTTATCACGGGTATGGCCGCACCCGATGTACAGCAATCGCTTGCTTCCCTTTTTTAAGTCGATCTCATACAGAGCCCCAGTGGTTTCTAATTGCTGACTTACTGTAACATAATCAATTATCGGGTACTCCTCGCCTCTGGGCAGCTTTATATCACAAGAGAAGTGCGATACATATTTGGATCAGATGTATAGGTTTCATTATTAAATTGCAACGGACTCGTGTAAGCAGCGGCGATGGCCGTCGGCCGAGATGCCGTTTAAACAATGTTGGGCAGCGTTATTTTTTCTCCCAAGGTTTGTTGTATTCCTTATAATCGCTCCACTTCATTTTTAAAGCTTCAAGAAGTTTTGCGCCTGCAATTGTAATTGTATTTTCGTGTGATAGGTAAATTACCCAGTTTGCCTCAGAGTCGGTGAAGAATTTTTCTACTAGTTCATATTCTTCAATTTCAGAGACAGTTATGGCTTTATCTTCGTTGATTTCGCTTATTTCGTAAACAAGTCCAGGTTTACTCTCCTCTAAGATTTGTTTGAGATTATCTAGTCCGAATGCAGATTCAAATTCATCAAATTCAAAGTAGTCGATTGTATCAGTAGCTAATTCTCCATTCAAAGGTGTCCACAATCCTTCAGCACCCCACTTTTCTATGAGCTTCTTTCTTATCTGTTCATTCTTCATCATTATTTTAATGCTGCCCAACGTCTAGTGCATAAGGCGTGCAATGCCGTCGGCCGTAGCATGATGTTTACACAATGTTGGGTGTAGCTTTTTTATTCGTTAAGTTCATAATCTCTTTCAAGAATCCACAAGAATTCATCTTCATCATGCTTTTTACTGAAATATTTTTGAATTGACTTTAATGTCCAGCCCGTATTTGAGCGTTCAACTAACCACTTGCTTAGGAAGCCTTCTTCAATTTGGGCTGCAGTTGCTGTTCCAGTTTGATATTCTTTTTTCTTAGCCATAATTTTTGCTGTTATTAATTTACATATTTATCCCAAGTCAAGTTTGACCAAGAGAGACTATTTATTGGAGGAATCGGTGGGATAGGGGGAATTGGTGGGATAGGTGGAATTGAAGGAATCGGCGGAATTTGAGTTATAGGTTTAATAGGCCCGTTAGAAGCCCCCTTAACGAATGCAACTGTATAGCCTTCTAAATCTCTAAAAAAGCCGTTAGTAAATCGTCCAAGATATTTACCTCGATAATTGAAAACCGATTCTCTGTTTATAAATGCCAACACTTGTCGGTCTGTTAAATCATAAATGTATTTATCTTTATTCCAAGCTATTGTTCGGCCATTCCTGTCGAATATTGGTTTCATAAGTTTTATTATTTGAGTTACAGCTAACGGACTAGTATAAACGACGATGAAGGCCGTCGGCCGAGGTGACGTTTATGCCTTGTTAGCGGTAGACTTTTTTACAATTCTTTGACTTGCTTCTCTAGGTCTTCTATGCCTTCAAATTTTTGCAAGTCGAGTTTCTTGTCAGTGTTTTTCAATTCCGTTATTATTTCGAGGATTAGGTCGAATGGCTCAGTTTCATGGCCGAACATGTTCTGGTCAAAATTAGTCCCTATCAGAAGTCCGTCATTGTTCATTCCTACACACCAATTCTCCAAAAATTCTGAAAGTGGAATTTCTGTCGGAGTATAGTTTGACCATCCGTCCTTAACGCATGCCTTTGCTAATGCCTTTTCTGACCAAAAGCAAATCATCTGGATAGGATTATCAACTTCGTCTTCGTAATTGTTTGAGCTGGAGGTAGCAAATCCTTCTTTACTTTCTAGTCCGATTACGATTTCTGTTTCGCAAATCTTCTTGATGAACCGTTCGTGTCGTTGCTTGACAATCAAAGAATCTTGTATCATTTTATTATTTAAGCTTACCGCTAACGTCTCTGCTATAAGGTGGCGTAGCCAACTTATAGGTCTTGTTAGGGGTTTTAGCTCTTTGGTTCTGGAGGAAGAATCTATGATAGTCAGATAACGGGTTATCAAACCAATCATCAACATAGGCATAATTAACATTGCATGACCATTTATCATAGTAGCCTCCTTCAATGAGTTCATACCTTGCATTTTGGGCTAGCTCTTCAAAAGTAAAAGGTCTTCCTTTATTATACCTGCCTCGGTCATAAATAATAGAGTTCAAAGTCTGAACATAGAAATACCACATACCTTCTTTCTTCTCCGCTGCCATTAGTTGAACATAGTCCAGCTTTGCCGTTGAGACTGTATCAACTTTCAAGAGTAGTAATAGTGCTTTATTTTTATCTTCATTGAAAAAAATAGCACTATCGATTTCCCATTTTGTTCTGTTTATTCCGTAGAAATTCTTGATGTTTAAGGTCGCCCAATGAGCTACTGTATCCCTTGCTGCACTTCTTATTGAATTATATTCAGGTGTGTCTTTTAGTTCGCTGATATAGTTTCTTAGACACTGCTGCTGCCCTCCAGCACTTTTACAGCCAAAGATGACAAGTGAAGATAGAACCAAGATACATTATGATAATAATTCGAAGTTCATCTACCTATTTCTTTTGATTTCTTGCCCCTAACGTGCTGGTGCTATAATGTGGGGAAGGCGTAGCCGCACCTAAATTATGCACTTTGTTAGGCTCTCGTGCTTTTATTTTCTCTTAATTCTATTTCCATTGCGCGCTCATAAAAGTCCTTGAACTGCTCTTCATTATATTTTACTTTCATAGCTGCTAATACGTCTGATAGTCCAAGTCCGCCCCATTCCCATAACATAGTATCAAAGTTGTATTTATACATTTGGTCTTTAACTTCTGCTCTGATAGTATTAATTTCAACTTCTGTGATTCCATTCTTTGAAAGCAAGCCAATTAAATTCTTGTGCGTTTCATCGGTATATTCAGTATCCAAATATGGTTCTAATATCCAAGCCCAATTATTTGTCTGCTGAAAAGTTGAGATTTGATTTCTTTCGACAAAATCTTCTAATTCAGGAAACCGCTCTCTGGAAATAAAAATTGCTTCATTTCCTATTTTAAGAAAAGGAGGATAAGAGTCCAAGCAAACTGCATCTATCAAATCTACTGCAATCAATTTCTCAGGATAAGCAATTGAAGGCTTAAATGGATATTCGGTAATGTGAATAGTTGAGATATTAATGCTTGACTTACCGACTCCACAAAGTAAATTTCTTAATTCATATTCAGTCGCTCCAAAGAATGCTCCTTTGTGTTCTTTTTTATTTTCTGTCTTGAATAAGTTTTTAAAGAAGTTCATATTCTTTGCATGAAGCCTAACGGTCTTGGCTTTGCCATGACGTAGTTATGGTAAAGGCGTGGTTATCTAATTTAATTTTACTTTTTATATAGAATGTATTCTGTATGTACAATATACTGATAATGCTTTGGCTGAGCGGGATTTAGAATGATTGCTGTCCACAACTTTGTGACAGAATCACCATAAGCTAAATCAGCTTGATGTGCCTTGAATTTAACATATGCAGTATCTTTTATCATTATCGCATTGATACCATTATTCAGAACTTCATCATATGACGCACTGTCAGGCAAGTACTTTACCACTGAACTGTCAGAATATTCAGCAGGGAAGTTATCATTTACCCAGTATACTTTTGCTCTGTACCAGTCTCCGCTGTTGAGCCTTACTCGCTCACGTGTAGCAATAACGTAAGGAGTACTATCACCTTGTTTGTATAAATCCCTTGGCTCCTTAAAATTAAACTCAGTAATATCAATTTGTTCCTTTGACTCACATGAGACTAAAATTAGGAATAAGACGAGGTACAGGTTCTTCATTAACTTCTTATTTTAGATAACGGACTTGGCTATAAGGTGGCATAGCTACCTTATAGGTGTGGTTAGGTGAATACGTTTTAAAATTGAAGTATAAACCTGCTTGTGACTAGGATAAATTATAAGTCTTTGCAACTAGTACTTATTTCATTCTTATCAAAATAACACTCTCTTAATTTCCTTCCTTCCCTATCATAATAGCTGAGTGTGCCAACCATCTTTCCTTCTTCATGAATTCCTTCCATTGCTGGTTTACCTGAGCTAGGAAAAAACTTTACAAACTTACCATGTGGTACACCATCTCGGAAAGAAGTGAGAATCTTCTCAATATTATCTTCAGAGTATTCTATAAGAAACCCATGAATTTGACCGTCAACAAAATCAACTTCCTGCATAACATTTCCGTTCTGATGATAGTAGGTTGCTCTTCCATTCTCTTCATCATTTCTGTAGAGAATCTTGCCCTGTAGATTTCCATTTTCATAATAGCTAGTTGTCAATCCTTCTCGCTTCCCTTGATGCATCTCCGATACAGTCTTCGGGTTCCCATTATCATAATAAACTATTTCTTCGTTCGGGCCACAGGATACCATGATAATAAGGAGACCAAAGTAAACGAAAAGTAGAAATATACTTGGCTTGGACTTAACTAAAATCACAATTCTTTCTAGTTTAAAAAATTAATCATTTACACCTAACGGTCTTGTATAAAAGGCGAACGAGGCGTAGCCGAAGTGTGACTTGTATACCTTGTTACCTGCTGGTTATTCTTATTTAGAAGACAGAACCTTCAAAGTGCATGTTCGTTTTCACTTTATCTTCTGTGACCGAATAATAGGCAAATTTATTTGTGGACTTGGATTCATAACCGAAACTATCCTGGTCAATCCATTTACACTTTGCTGCAATTTCGTACGAGCTGTCTCCCCACCACCAATTCTTTTTATCGAACAAAACCGCTTCTCTTGTGGAGTCTCCTGTTGCTACACCTACTTTTAGGGTAGCTCTACATTCTGTTTTTGCCAGTATTGCTACTCCTGTGCTTTTCCTGTCTCTCGATTTCTTTCCTTTATAGCGCTTCTCAAACACAAAGTCAGAGCCAAGAACAGTTTGGTAAGCTGATTCAAAAACTGATTTGTCCCAGCCTAACTTATCTGCTGCTTCCATTACAGTATGATGGATCAGGTCAAGGAGATATCGGTACTGCCCAACTTTACTGAGTCGAAGATAGAGCTCTTCATCCATTGTAGTGTAGAGTGTGCAAATAGCTCCAAAGTAGGAAGGCTCCTGCGAAACGCTATCTTTGTTTATCTGGATACAGATTCTTCCTGTTTTTGGAGGCTTATACCCTTCCAAAGAATTGTGGTAGTAGTCTGATACAAAGTTTACCGTTTTTCTGAATTCCCAATCAAAAGGAGTGTCCTTGATCTCCATACCGGTGGAGTAAACTGTGATGTCGTCTAAAGGCCACATTATTTATTATTTTAAATGACAGGTAACTACTGGAAAAGCGTAAACATACGGTTATTGACGCTATGTCCGAAGGTCAACTGGGCTTTTGTTAGCAAAGCCAACCTATAAATTGTTGTAGGTCTACCTTTTCCCATCAACTGATATTTATTTCTTCTAATATAACATTATTCTACAAACAATCTAGTGGGCTCGTGATTTTATCCAAAGCATAACTGGTTACATGTGTGTAAATCTCAGTTGTTTTACTGGAGCTATGCCCCAATAGTGCCTGTATATAGCGCAGGTCAGTGCCCTGTTCAAGTAAATGTGTCGCAAAAGAGTGGCGTAAGGTATGTGGTGTTGCTTTTGTTTTAATGTTTGCCTTCACCATACTTGCCCTAAACACACTTCTTATTCTTTCTACAGTATACTGTCCGCCCGTTTGTCCCTCAAAAAGCCATACTTTTGGCCTGTACTGTTTAAAGTACGATCGCAGATTTTCCAGTAGTTTCTGCGATAACAAGGTAGTGCGGTCTTTTTTGCCTTTTCCGCCCTGTATAAACAATACATTCCGGTCTGATCGTACATCACTGATGCGCAGGTTAATGACTTCACTTATCCGTAAACCGCCTGAGTAAAGTAACTGCATCAGGCAGCGGTGTTTCAGGTTTTCAGTTGCAGTCAATATACGCTGTCCCTCCTGTTTGCTTAATACCTGCGGTAACCGGCGCGGTTTATCAGGCCTTTCCACGTCTTCAGGTTTTACGCTGTGCCGGCCTAACACACGCTGGTAATAAAACTTAACAGCATTTATACTTTGGCTGATCGTGGAGTAAGCATATTTCTGGCTCTGTACCATGCCTCTGTGGTACTTGTTGATTTCTTCTGCTGTAAAATTAACTATACTAGCCAGGCCATCTGCTTTATGCCCGTTCAGGAAACGCAACAATAAGGAGTGGTAGGTACGAATGGTGTTGTTTGAATAGTTTAGCAAAAAAAGCTTTTCGACGTAAGCAAGTGGGCAAGCTATGTAATCCTTCTCTTTCACATAGCTCTGCTCCCACAACCTGATCTGCAGTTTTAAGTCCCGCACCTGCAGCGTTTGGGCAAGCCATACTTGCGCCACTCCTTCCAGGGCATCCAGCAGTTCCATAAAATAACGGCCTTCGGCTGGCATGGCAAAACACTTCAGTTCTTTAAGCCAGGTACATCCTTTAAAACGCCATAAACAAGTGTAGATCTCTTTGTTAAACTGGAAAGCTAACTGTATCAGCGTTTTGCCATCATGCACAAGTGGCTGCAGGCGCACAACCGGCAGTACAGGCAGTTTGGCCAATGGATCAGAAACATGGCTTCTGGCAAGTACAGGCGTATTTTCTGCAGGCCTCAGCCGCTTTGGCCGGTCAAGGTACCGGGTATCTACTATAGCCATACCCTGAAATGCCTGGTGCAGCAATTCTATGCTTTGTTCTGTTTTATGGGTAACATAACATTTATACGTGGCGCTGTATTTTACAAAAGCACATCCTTTCAGCCTGCTGCTGATACGGTTATCTGTTTTATACCAGATCCTGATATACTTCCTGCCTTCGTGATCAAGGGTATTCAGGTATACAATCGGTGTAGACGCGTTTTTAAAAGGCATAGCAGTAATTTAACACTCTAAATTACCGGTAACCAACTTGTTAGCCGTATATTACCCGTATATGTCCGGATATACCCGTATATATTCGGATAAGTTTAAAGCATACTTGCGTATGGATAGCAACATGAAATGCCGGCAATGTGGTGCTGCTATGTATGGCCGTGCAGACAGGAAATTTTGTTCCGATCAGTGCCGCGCCAGAGCGGGCAATCTGAAAAAGCATAAAGATGCAGGCGAGCAGCTTATGGTACAGGTAAACAAAATATTGCGCCAGAACAGGTTGTTATTGCAGCGAACAAGCCCGGAAGGCAAAACAACTCTTAAACGAAGTGTATTAGAGCTGGCAGGTTTTGATTTCAGGTATTTTACCAACCTCTTCCGGACGCAGAAGGGCAATACGTATTATTTTTGTTACGATTACGGTTATTTACTGCTTGATGACGAAAAAGTGCTGATCGTAAACCGCCAGCCCTACATGCGTACCTAAGCGAAGTAACTGTAATAATTGCTGAAACAAAAAAGGCCCCAATTGCTTGGGGCCTTTCTCATTATGGATGAAAGTTAAAACTATGCGTTTTCTTCTTCAGAAGTTTCGCCTTCGTTTGTCTCTTCTTCGTTCGCATCAGGAGATTTTTTAGCAGCAGCTGCAGCTAATTTTTTCTCGCCAGCTTCTTTCTCGCTACCCATCATCTTCTCTTTCAGCGCAGAAAGTGCATCCAGGTCGCCTAATGTAGAACGATCTGCTTCTTTCTGTACTTTAGGAGCTTTCTCTTTCTTATCGCCTGCCGGAGCAGCTTTCTTCGTTGCTTTGGCTACACGGGCAGCATCAGCAGTTTCAGTGTGCGTAGAAGTATGAGAAAGGATGATCTTACGGTCGTCTTTAGAGAACTCAGTTACACGGAAGTCGATGCTTTCGCCAACTTCGATCTGAGAACCATCTTCTTTCGCAAGGCCTTTCGGGAATGCGAAACCTTCGATACCGTAAGGTAACTCTAACACAGCGCCACGCTCAGATTTCTCTAATACAGTTGCTTTGTGTACAGAACCGATGTTGAATACAGACTCAAACGTATCCCAAGGGTTTTCTTCCAGTTGCTTATGGCCTAATGCAAGTCTTCTGTTCGGAACATCAAGCTCCAGAACGATTACATCAAGGTTTTCACCAACTTTAACAAACTCAGATGGGTGCTTGATTTTCTTAGTCCAGGAAAGGTCAGAAACGTGTACTAAACCGTCAACACCTTCTTCAAGCTCTAAGAACAAGCCGAAGTTAGTCAGGTTACGAACTACGCCAGTGTGCTTGGTGCCAATTGCATATTTCGATAACACATCTTCTTTCGTCCAAGGGTCTTCAGTCAGCTGCTTAATGCCTAAAGACATTTTACGCTCCGCACGATCCAGTGTCAGCACTACTGCTTCTACTTCGTCGCCTTGCTTAATAAAGTCTTGTGGGTTACGCAGGTGCTGTGACCAGCTCATTTCAGAAACGTGTATCAGACCTTCAACGCCTGGCATTAACTCCAGGAACGCGCCGTAGTCTGCTACGTTAACGATTTTGCCTTTCACACGTGAACCAACCTCGATCTCAGCAGGAAGTGCATCCCACGGATGTGGTGTCAGCTGCTTCATACCAAGAGAAATACGCTTCTTGTCATCATCAAAGTCAAGCACAACAATGTTCACTTTCTGATCAAGCTGCAATACTTCTTCCGGGTGGTTGATACGTCCCCATGAAATATCTGTAATGTGAAGCAGACCGTCTACGCCACCAAGGTCGATGAACACACCGAAGTTTGTCATGTTCTTGATAACGCCTTCCAGTACCTGACCTTTTTCAAGGTTGTTCAGGATGGCAGCACGTTGCTTCTCAAGGTCTTTCTCGATCAATACTTTGTGCGATACTACTACGTTATCGAAAGCAGCGTTGATTTTCACAACTTTTACTTCCATACGCTTACCTACAAACACATCGAAATCGCGAATTGGCTTCACGTCGATCTGAGAACCTGGTAAGAACGCTTCCACACCGTAAATATCGATGATAAGACCACCTTTTGTTCTTCTCTTAACAACGCCTTCCAGAATGTTGTCATTCTCAAGTGCATCGTAAATTTTAGCCCAGGCAGAAACAATCTTCGCTTTCTTACGGGATAAGATAAGCTGACCGTTCGGATCTTCCTGGTCTTCGATAAACACCTCAACAGTGTCACCGATTTTCAGCTCTGGAAGGTCTCTGAATTCAGAAACTGGCACCAGGCCGTCAGATTTGAAGCCGATGTTCAGGATCACGTCACGCTCAGTGATACCCACAACAACTCCTGAAACAACCTCCTGCTCCTGTACGGTAGTCAGGGTGTCGTCATACATTTTTTCCATTTCAGCGCGGTCTTCTTTGCTGTAGCCGCCACCGAAACCTTGAGACTCAAACTTGTCCCAATCGAAATTTTCTGGAGAATTACTCATAATAAATAAGTTGCTCTGATTAGCCACCAGCCTAGAGCAATTAGCTGATTTGATTTAGTTTAACATTTCCTGCTGCCAGGCAACAGGCCACCCACCTGGATGAGCCGCAAAATTAAGTATAATCTGCGGCAAATACTAACGAATGGTGATGATCCTACTATAAATCAAAGTATAAACCAGTAATCAGCTGGTAAAGACAAGTATGACATCGAAATTTTGCATAGAACAGTTAACGTAAAATACCGGATTTATACTTTATGAGGCAGGTAAGTAATAGTAAAAGTATAGCTAAATCATTTAAAGTATAAACTTAAAGTATAGCTACTCAACCTATACTTTATATAATTGAATATTAGTTAAGTATAAAGTATAAGCTAATATTTTTAGTAGCGCTTTAATGCCATTATACTTCCATCCCGAGGTAGCTGCGCCAATCCTGGTTGTGGGTATCTACGTGCAGTTGCAGGAAAGATTGCAGCGATGGTTTGCGGGGTGCCTTGCTCAGTTTAAGACCGGCTTCTTCGGGGGTGCGGTCGCCTTTGCGGGAGTTGCAGCGTGAGCAGGCTGTCACCAGGTTTTGCCAGATTGTTTTACCTCCCCTGCAACGCGGCAGCAAATGGTCTAAGGTCAGGTTTTTAGCGGTACCGCAGTACTGGCAGCTGTAATGGTCGCGGCGCATTACGTTGTGCCGGCTCAGGGCAATGCCATAGTAGGGCACGCGTACGTAATGCTGTAACCGGATAACGGAGGGTACTGGGTAGGCAATAGATACCGTGTGCAGGAAATTACCGGGGCTTTTGGCTACCATTTCGGCTTTGTCGAGGTAAACAAGCAGAAAAGCCTTCGGCACCGAGCAAACTGCAATGGCGCTGAAGTCTTGGTTCAGGATCAGAACTTTATCTATCATGGGTGCTTACGGTTTTAACGCTATACTTGTACGGATAATCTGACAGTCAAGTATATAGCGAAATAACGGTTTGCGCCCTTTTCTAATTAATTCTTTTAATGATGCGGAGTTGATGGGAATAGGCCTTACGGTCGGAGCGGTAAATGCCGATATGGTCCAGGGTATCGATCCGGACTTCGCCGGCAGCATGTATGATCTGCTGGTTCTCGAGTAGCATGCCCACATGAATAATGCGGCCCTCGGGGTTAGCAAAATAAGCGAGGTCGCCGGGTTGGGTCTGGGTTGCAAAATGTACTTCCTGACCATGTTCTACCTGCTGGTAAGCATCGCGTGGCAATTGATACCCGCAAAGCCCGTATAGCTGTTGCACAAAGCCTGAGCAATCAATCCCGAAGACGGACTTCCCACCCCATAAGTATGGCGTTTTAAGGAAGTTAACAGCCAGGGATGTAAGCTTTTCTTTACTTATTTCAGAATCCGGTAAAGATACATTGCCTGCAAACGTATAGTTTCTGTTTTCGATGGCAAAGGTGCCATGTTCATAAAATGGCAGATACGCTCCCCTGCTTACCGGAATCTGAATATTCTCATTTTCAACAAAAGAAAGCAGATCTGTTACACGGGCATGTGCTGCGGCTTGCCACTTTTCAAAATAAGCAACTGAAACGGAGTTATGCTGGTTCAGGTCGATCCAGCCGCGGTAATTATCGGTGGCAAGTTGTATCTGCAGCCATTTATCTTTTTGGCTAATAACCTGGTAGCATTCCCCGAAAAGCACCTGCGTCACCATTTCAGCTTTGTTAGAAGCTTCGGCCCGCATAGGTACCAGCGCAAGCAGACAAATTCCGTAGTCCATACTTTGTTAAATTAAGAATTAGAAATTAAGAATTAAGAATAAGCGGTGAGTTAAATTTGCATGATTTATACTTGTGAGAACATTCGTAATTCGTAATTATTAATTCCTAATTAAAGATTTAGTAGCCCCGCTCCATTTCGCGTTTCACGTCTTTTTCTTTGATGTCCTGGCGTTTGTCGTAGAGTTTTTTACCACGGGCTAAGGCAATATCTACTTTGGCAAAGCCGCGCTCGCTTACAAAAACCCGCGTTGGTATAATGGTTACGCCTTGCTCCTCTGCTCCTTTGGCAAGCTTGCGCAACTCCCGTTTGTTTAGCAGCAACTTGCGCGCACGCATGGGCTCGTGGTTATAATGCGTGCCTTCGGTGTAGGTAGAGATATGCATGTTATGCAGAAACAACTCGCCATCCTGGAAAATGCAATAGCCGTCCTGCATGTTCACTTTGCCCTCGCGGATCGACTTTATCTCGGTGCCTTTCAGCATTACACCGGCTGTATATTTATCCAGAAACTGGTATTCGAAGGAAGCCCTGCGGTTTACGATGTTCACATGCTTCTGAATCCTGTCTTTGTCTTTTGCCATTTATACTTTATTTGGAGCCAAAATTTTGGCTAATTTATCTTTTTTCAAAATCTTCTGGCCTGTCCTGCCGTCCGCAATTAGTCTGTCGCCTGCTGTAGCGGTGTAGCTGCAGGTAACTTCATTGCCTTCATACTTCTCAAGTATGGCTGTTATCTTAATAGTATCACCTTCAAATGCCGGCGCTTTGTGGTTGATCATTAGCATCGTACCGATGCCTTCTTCATCTTCCGCTTTCATCTCCAACACAAATAACCTTCCGGCCCATTCAGCAGCCTGCGCCAGTGCAAACGTAGAACAAACGGCATGTACCAACCCATCCTCGAAACGCGCAAAATCGGCTGCTGTTACAATTTTTGAATAAACCCTGGTATCGCCCGGCTTGATCATTCGTCAGGTATAAAATTTTAAATTTTCAGAATAAGTTAAAGCTGAATTCTAAAAGTATACTTCCGAAAACTCGACTTTCTAACTTTTAACTTCCAAACGTTCTAACTGCTCAGATTTTCATGCGCGGTTCCGGACTCACGTATTGGGTGGCAAAATCGCCTTCCAAAAATTGAAAATGTGCGGCCATTGCAATCATGGCTGCATTATCGGTACAGTACTGGAAAGCCGGAATATACACCTGCCAGTTATACTTTTTAGCATACTCCTGCAAAGTATGGCGCAAACCCGAGTTGGCCGAAACGCCGCCTGCAATGGCAATCTGGTTAATGTTTAAGTCTTTGGAAGCCTGCACCAGCTTTTTCAGCAGCGTTTTAATCAGTGTAAACTGAACGCTGGCACAGATATCATTGATGTTTTCCTGTACGAAAGCCGGGTTTTCTTTTACCTGTTTCTGCAGGAAGTATAAAACCGAAGTTTTAATGCCACTGAATGAATAATCGTAGCCCGGCATGTTCCCCACCGGAAACGCAAAGGCTTTCGGGTTGCCCAGCGCCGCAGCTTTATCCAGCATCGGCCCGCCCGGGTAAGGCAGGCCCAGCATTTTAGCCGTTTTATCAAAGGCCTCTCCTACGGCATCGTCAGTTGTCTGGCCTATTACTTCCATATCCAAAGGGCTTTTTACAAGCACGATCTGGGTATGGCCACCACTGACAGTCAGGCACAGAAACGGAAATTCAGGCTTAGGGTCTTCAATAAAATGTGCCAGGATATGCGCCTGCATGTGGTTTACTTCGATAATCGGAATGCCCAGGCCCAATGCAAAAGATTTGGCAAAAGAGCAGCCGATCAGGAGCGCGCCTAAAAGACCGGGGCCCCGTGTAAAAGCCACTGCACTTAGCTCACTTTTTGTTACATTTGCCGTAAGCAAGGCCTGCGAAACAACTGGTATAATGTTTTGTTGATGCGCTCTGGAAGCCAGTTCGGGTACAACACCACCATATTGCTCGTGTACGGCCTGTGTGGCAATAATATTGGATAACACTTTGCCATCTTTTATCACAGATGCAGAAGTTTCATCGCAGGAAGATTCTATCGCTAAAATTACAGGGTTAATCATCTTTGGAAAACGAACAGTCAGTAAATTATTTCAAAGTTATAGGAAAAGCACTTCTAAAAATAGTGTTGGGGCTAATCCTGTTGCTTTTACTGTTGTTTGCAGGAATTTTTGTAGCCATCAGGTTTCCGGCGGTGCAAACAAAAGTAGCCCAGAAGGCAGCCGCTTACCTGAGCCGCACCATCGGCCACCAGGTTACCATTGGCAAAGTAGATATCGATTTTTTCAGCGAACTGGTCCTGGATCAAGTACGCGTCCTGGATATCCGGAAGAACGAATTGTTTTATGTGGGCCAGCTGAAAGCCGATATCAACACTTTTTCCATCTTCAACCCCAATACCTTATACATCAGTTCGCTTACATTGCAGCAGCCGCGGGCAAACCTGGTAAAGTATGCCGGTACTGATTCGCTTAACCTGAGTACGTTTATCACTTCCCTTCAAAAGCTGATAACCCAGGACACCACTAAAAAATCAACCCAGCCTTTTCAGTTTTCGATTGATGAAGTAGTGTTGCAGAATGGCCGCTTTACTTACGATGATTTTAATATAGCACCCGCTTCTGCCAGCATGGATTACAGGCACATGACAGTGGATAGCATTTACGGGCACTTCAGTGAATTTTTGCTGGAAGATACACTGGCCGTAAAAGTAAAAGGCTTGCGCGCCAACGAAACCCGTTCTAAAACAGCGCTGCACAAACTGGATTCTAAAATTACATTTGCCCCTACTTTCTGGGAATGGGACAATCTGGATTTGCAGCTCAACAAAAGCAATCTGACCAATTACGTCCGGTTTGATTACAACAGGTTTGGCAATTTTACGGAGTTTATAGATAGTGTGCGGGTAACGGCAAGTATAAAAGACTCCAAGCTATACTCCCAGGACATAGCCACCTTTGCCACTGCCCTCAGCCAATATAACGAAACGGTCTTTATCAAATCCGGGGATGTGAAAGGCAAGGTCGGTAACTTTACGGCCCGCAATCTCGACCTGACTTATGGTAAAAATACGCACATTGTAGGGAATGCCTCGGCAGAAGGTTTACCTGAAGTGAAAGAAACATTTATCAACCTGCGGCTGCAGCCTTCTTCTATTGACGCCTCAGATTTAAAAGCTATACTTCCGAAGAACGCTTATACCATTGTGGCGCGACTCGGTACTGTAAAACTGGATGGCCGCTTCCTGGGCTTTTATGATGACTTTGTAGCGAACGGTAAGTTTGCCACTGCCCTCGGTAAGGTGGAATCCGATATCAACCTGAAAATAAATGAGCGAACCGGCAGCTCGGTGTACAAAGGATTCCTGAAAACGAATGGCTTTAACTTAGGGCGCCTCCTCAATCAGGAAAAGATTATAAAGACAATCTCGATGAGCGGCCGCATTGCCGGTTCAGGTTTCACGCTGCAGAATGCCGATACCGATGTAGATGTTACTGTTAACCAGGTGCAACTGAATGGCTATAACTACAGAAACATCAAAGCTGACGGCACCCTGAGCAACCAGGTATTTGTAGGGACAGTGGCCATCAACGACCCGAATATGAAATTGGCAGCAGACGGCACCATTAACTTATCAGATAATAACAAGGCTTTTAATTTGATTGCTGATGTGCAACGCATCGACTTGCAGGCTTTAAAAATGACGGCCAAGCCTGTTGTCATCAGTGCCAGAGCTGATCTAAACTTCAGTGGGTTAAAGCTGGATGATTTTGTAGGCACCGCCCGCCTTGACTGTGCAACCCTGACCTACGAAGGCAAAAATATAGCCCTCGATTCGGTCCTGATAGACTCCAGTATAAATCCGGGCAGCCGCAACCTGACACTCCGCTCCGCCCCACTCGACCTGAAAATTGACGGCGACTTTAATTATTCCACGCTTATCAGCGATCTTCAGAAACTGATAGACGAATACAAACTGAACTTCGAGAGCAACGAAGCCGCAACAGCAGCATATTACCAGAGAAAA
This sequence comes from Pontibacter arcticus, assembly GCF_003284895.1. GTDB lineage: Bacteria > Bacteroidota > Bacteroidia > Cytophagales > Hymenobacteraceae > Pontibacter > Pontibacter arcticus. The sequence continues at coordinate 462,648 of NZ_QMDV01000002.1, read as the reverse complement.
CCTGCAGCCAACGGTCCGGAGTATGGCTTAACCTATGCCATTAACTTGCGGGATGCCAATCCGCTTATCCAACTATTTGAGCCAAAAGTATCCATCTCCGAAAATACCAGCCTTACGGGATCTTTCCGGCACGGGCCAACAGTTATCCTGGAACTTTACTCGCACATCGATACGATAATGTATGATGCATACTTACTGGAAGATAATAACCTGGAACTGAACACCTCCAAACTGCAGAATAACCCGGATGTACTGGCAGCCACCCTGTTTACTTCTGAAAAGCAGCAACTGACAAACAATCTGAAGACCGAAAACTTTTACCTGGAAGGCATCTGGAGCGAGCGAACGATAAATTTTGCAACCAGCCTGCGCCAGCAAATGCAAAACAACCGCACCCTGATTACCGGCGACCTTACTTTTTTGCAGGATCAGCTTCAGATCAAATTTGATAAATCAAACATCACGCTACAGAACACTCCCTGGGCTTTTACGCCAGGCAACACCCTTTATATAAGCGATGCCGGCAAAACGCTGGTCTTCGAGAATTTTGCCATAACCAACCAGAACCAGACCATCCGTGCCAAAGGCGAAGTTTCCGATGACCCGGCCAGTATACTAAACCTCGAAACAGAGAATTTTAACCTGGCCAACCTGAACCCGCTGCTTTCCATGAAAATTGGCGGAACACTTAATGCCACGGTTTCGGCACAGGATATTTACGACAGAGCGATCCTGAATGCAGGGATGAAGGTTGATTCTTTTTACCTCGATGAGATTTATATCGGTAATATTGCCGGCCAAAGCAATTGGAACAATGCCATTAAACAGGCGGTGGTTGATGTCGGGATCGAGCGCGAAAACAAAAAGGTATTGTCAGTAACGGGCAACTACAACCCAAATGCAGAAGAAGACCAACTCGACCTGCTGGCCGTACTAGACCAAACCAACCTGAAACTGGTAGAGCCCGTCCTTAACACGATAATGTCTGATCTGAAAGGTGAAATGGAAGGCCGCATTCGTGTGCTTGGCCGCCTCGACTCTCCGATCCTGAAAGGCTCTGTGATGGTGAATAACGGCCAGTTTACCTTTGATTACCTTAATACAACCTACCGTTTTTCAGATAGAATTTACCTGGGCCCGAACAGCATCAGTTTCCGAAGTGCCCGCTTAACAGATATTTACGGCAATGTAGGAACAGTTTCGGGAGGTATTGCACACGATGGTTTTCAGGATATGGTACTGGATATGGAAGCCCGCTACCGCAACTTTATGGTTTTGAATACCACCGAGGAGCAGAACGAACTTTTTTACGGAACAGCCTTTGCCACGGGCACAGCCAGCATCTTAGGCCCCACCAACAATCTGCGTGTAAATATTGATGCGCGCAGCAACGAAAATACCCGCATCGTACTTCCGCTTGATAACCAGACCGAAGTTGCCAGCAAAGACTATATCCGGTTTGTGAACACCAACCCTGAAAATATTGACAGCACCAAATTAACTTTAGCCGCTGAAGATGAGAGAGTTGACCTTTCGGGTATCAACCTGAATTTTGAGCTGGACGTAACCGACGATGCCTATTTCGAAATCATTATAGACCGCACCACCGGTGATGTGATTCGAGGTTCCGGTAACGGCGATATCCGGATGACGATTGATACGCGGGGTGAATTTAACATGTATGGAACTTTCGAGATTGAGCAGGGCGCTTATAACCTGAATCTGCTGGAAGGCCTGGTATCACGTGAATTTAATGTGCAGCCCGGCGGTACCATCACCTGGAACGGCGACCCGCTGGCCGGCGAAATGGCTCTGACCGGAAATTACACACAAATGGCTTCCCTTTCTAATATTTTAGGAGCAACCGGAAGTACAACCGCACTACAGGGCCGTTACCCGATCACGGCTGTAATAGACTTAAAAGGCCCGCTGCTTACACCACAAATTGACCTCGGCATTAACTTCGACCAGGTACCACAGGTGCCAGAAACCGAAGCCATCATCAACTCCATCCGCAACGACGAAGCAGAGCGCAACAGGCAGGTTTTCAGTTTACTGGTATTGCAGCGTTTATCGCCGGTAGGTACATTCTCAACGGAGGGCGCGGCAGCCGGGGCAGTGGGCGGCAGTTTGGGCAGCTTACTTTCAGGTCAGCTCAGCAGTTTTTTTAACAGCATCGATAGCAACCTCGAAATTGATATTGGCCTGGGCACTTTCGATCGCGACGCTTTATCAGCTTTACAGGTTAGGTTGAGTTATACTTTCCTGGAAGGCCGGTTACGCATTACAAACCAGACCGGGTTCGGTGGCACCACGACCGGGCTCGATCGCGGCGGTTATGAAGGCGACTGGTTTCTGGAATACTACATTACGCAAGGCGGCGAATTACGGGCCAGGCTGGAATACAATACCTTACGCGGTTTTGATAACAGAAGAACCAACAGCCAGAGTGCCAGCTTACTGCATACCAAACGATTCGACACGTTTGCAGAGCTTTTCAGGAGCGAACGCCGAAACAGGCGCATCGAGCGAAGAGAGCAGGAAAGAGAGCGCATCATACTTGAATCAGAGCAGCGGCGCGAATTTTAAGCAGCTAAAAGTTTAAACTCCTAAAGTATGATTGTAAAGTATAAACGTGCTGCTTTCTATCTCTTTCTGCTTATTTAAAATATATTCCTAATTTTGTGATGGAAGCATCCGCTATGGCAAATACAAAGAAGTCTGTTAAGAAAAAGAAATTAGGTAATTACCCCCATCTGATGGTGGTTTTCAGCATTTCGCTGGCCCTGTTCGTGATCGGTTTATTTGGTTTGCTGCTGATACACGCCAGTAAACTATCCGATAAAGTAAAAGAAAGCCTCGAAATGCAGGTGTACCTGGACCGTAATTTATCGGAAGTAGAGCTGGCCAAACTTAAAAAAGCCTTCGGCGCAAAAGATTACGTAGCCATCCAGAACGATACAGCACAGGTACGTTTTGTGTCGAAAGAGGAAGGAGCCAAAGCGTTTATCGATGAAACCGGCGAAGATTTCACGGCTTTTCTGGGCGAAAATCCTTTACGGGATGCCTATACGTTACGCATCGACGCAGACCATTCCAGTTCTCCAGAGCTTAAAAGTATAAAACTAGACCTCGAAAAAATTGAAGGCGTACACGAAGTACAGTATGTCGAAAGCCTGATCGAATCCATTAACAGCAACATTCAGAAAATCAGTATCGTGTTGGTGAGCTTTGCAGCCATCTTGGTGCTGGTAGTTATTATCCTGATAAACAATACCGTTAAACTTGCCCTTTATTCGCAGCGCTTTTTAATTAGAAGCATGCAGCTGGTGGGCGCTACCTCCTATTTTATTCAGAAACCTTTCCTGAACCGTGCCACCTGGCAGGGCATTATGAGTGGCGTAATTGCCTCCGTGATGCTGTTTGCTTTGCTGCAATACGCTTATATCCAGGTACCCGAAATGCAACTGCTCCGCAACGACGAACAAACCTATTTATTAATGGGCGCTTTGCTGGTAATTGGCTGCGTAATCGGATTTTTAAGTTCTTACCGGGCTGTACGAAAGTACCTGGGCATGTCGTTAGACGAGTTGTATTAAGTATAAATCAAAGCAGGTATTTGTGCCTTGCTACCACCTGAAATTTATAAAACAGAATTAAGCTGAACATGGAAGAGAAAAACAAACTTGCCTTCGGTAGATTAAATTACATCCTGATGCTGGCCGGTATACTTGTACTTGCAGTGGGTTTCTTTATCATGACCCTCGATACGGAACCATACGGCCTGGGCTTTATGGGCATCACACTTGGCCCGTTGGTCGTGTTGGCAGGTTTTGGAATAGAGTTGTTTGCTATTTTGGTTAAAGATAAATCGCAGAAATAAATGAGCATTTGGCAAGCTATTATTTTAGCGATTATTGAAGGATTAACAGAGTTTTTACCGGTTTCTTCTACCGGACACATGATCATAGCCGCCAGCCTGATGGGCATAAACGAGCTACCGATCACCAAAATTTTTGAAGTAAACATCCAGTTCGGCGCCATACTTTCGGTGGTGGTTTTATACTGGAGGCGTTTTATTACAGGTATAGATCTTTACAAAAAGCTACTGGCCGCTTTCATCCCAACGGTGCTAATTGGTTTTTTTCTCATGGATATCATTGATGCCATGCTTGAAAGTGTGGCCGTAACAGCCACGATGCTGGTTATTGGCGGTGTTATCCTTTTGTTTGTAGATAAGTGGTTCAGACATGCTGAGAAGCAGGAGATCACCTATAAAAACGCTTTCTTTATTGGCCTGTTCCAGTGCCTGGCCATGGTTCCGGGCGTATCGCGCTCTGCAGCTTCTATTATCGGAGGTTTAGCACAGGGCATCGATCGTAAAACGGCTGCTGAGTTTTCGTTTTTCCTGGCGGTGCCTACGATGCTGGCCGCAGCCGGTTATAAGTTTGTGAAAGACCTGCTTAAGTTAGAAATTTCTGATGTACTTACATTTGACCTAGAGAAGATTCAGCAGAGTTTTATGGCTATCTCGAGCCACGATATTGAATTGTTGCTTATCGGAAATGCTGTTGCTTTTGTAGTGGCGATGTTCGCTATAAAGTTCTTTATCAGCTTCCTGACCAAGTATGGCTTTAAGATGTTTGGCTATTACCGTATTGCGTTAGGTGTTGTTTTGCTGGCCTTACTGGCTATGGGCGTTGATTTAAAAGTATAAGTATGAAAACCTACGATTTTGCCGCCGGCGAAATATTATTGCTCGATAAGCCCCTCAACTGGACTTCTTTTGATGTGGTAAAAAAAGTACGCAACACCATCCGCGAAAAGAAGATCGGCCACGCCGGCACCCTGGACCCACTGGCAACCGGCCTGCTTATACTTTGCACCGGCAAGTATACCAAGCGCATCGAAGAAATTCAGAACCAGGAAAAAGAATACACCGGAAGTATACGCTTAGGCGAAGTTACGCCGTCTTATGACCGGGAAACAGAAGTTACCGAAACCCGCGATATCAGTCACCTGACACCGGAAGCCATACAAGCCGCCGCCGCAACTTTTGTAGGAACCATAGAGCAGATCCCTCCTATTTATTCGGCGGTGATGGTAGATGGCAAACGGGCCTACGACCTGGCCCGCAAAGGCAAATCAGCAGAGCTTAAAGCCCGTACCATAACAATTAAAGCGTTTGATATTACCGCTATTGAAGGCGCCGAAGTATACTTTAAAGTGATCTGCACGAAAGGGACATACATCCGCAGTTTAGCCCATGACCTGGGGCAGGTATTAGGTTGCGGTGCACATCTTTCCTCGCTCCGCCGTACCCGCATCGGAGATTTTAAAGCAGATGATGCCCTGAGCATTGAGGATATCCAGGAAATAAGAAAACAACAACTGGCCGCGAATGAAAGTAATTCGTGATATAGCAGATTTCCCGAAACTGAGCCATGCCGTTGTTACCAGCGGCACGTTTGATGGCGTGCACGTAGGCCACCAGAAAATACTAAAGCGTGTAACAGAACGTGCCAAGCAAAGTAACGGGCAAAGTGTTGTGATTACCTATTGGCCGCATCCGCGCCTGGTGCTCTTCCCTGAAGACAACAATCTCAAGCTGCTTTCTACAATCGAGGAACGCATCGCGCAACTCCGCAGCTACGCCATTGATTATCTTCTGATCATTCCATTTACAAAAGAATTTTCCAGAACCAGCTCCCGCACGTTTATAACCGATATCCTTGTAAAAGCGATCGGCACAAAAGTTTTGGTGATTGGCTACGACCATCGGTTCGGCAAAAACCGCGAAGGCAGCTTTGAACACCTGAAAGCCCGCTCGCAACAATACGGGTTTGAAGTAGAAGAAATTCCGCGCGAAGATGTGGATGAGATCGGTGTAAGCTCTACCAAGATCCGGAAGGCGCTGGAAAACGGCCAAGTACATACCGCTTCTCAATACCTGGGGCGGCCTTATACCTTAACTTCAGTGGTAGAAGAAGGCGATAAAATTGGCCGCACCATCGGCTACCCTACCGCCAACCTAGCCTTACATGAAAAACACAAACTGATACCCGGAAATGGCGTGTATGCCGTGCGGGTTAAAATTGGTGATGAGCAATATACCGGCATGATGAATATCGGGATGCGCCCCACAGTGGCAGGTAAAGTGCTTCGCCTGGAGGTAAACATACTTGATTTTGACCGGGATATCTACGGGCAAAGCATAACGGTTGAGTTTGTAGAGCAGCTGCGCCTCGAGCAGAAATTCGAAAACCTGGACCAGCTTAAAGCACAACTGCAACGCGACAAAGATGCCACCATCCAAGTCTTCAGAACTAACAAAGTATAAAACGACATCTTCCTACCTCAAAACAGCAAGCCATACTTTCATTATGGCTTTTTTTGTATAATTTAGCTTTAGAAGTATACTTTATACTTTCATTTAAAAAAAGACTTACTCGCTAATACATATTCAACTATGATTAATAAAACTGTAAAAAATGCACAGGAAGCCCTGCAAGGTATAACAGATGGTATGACCCTGATGCTGGGCGGATTCGGTTTGTGCGGTATCCCGGAAAATGCCATTCAGGAATTGCTGCGTTTGGGCGTTAAAGACCTGACCTGCATTTCGAATAACGCCGGTGTTGATGATTTCGGGATTGGCCTTCTCCTGCAGAAGCGCCAGGTTAAAAAAATGATTTCCAGCTATGTTGGCGAAAACGCAGAATTTGAGCGCCAGCTTTTATCCGGAGAACTGGAAGTAGAATTAACCCCACAGGGCACACTGGCAGAGCGTATTCGTGCCGGCGGCGCTGGAATTCCTGCCTTTTTTACGCCAGCCGGTTATGGCACCGAAGTAGGCGAAGGCAAAGAAAGTCGCGAGTTTAACGGAAAAATGTATTTAATGGAATCGTGGCTGAAAGCAGATTTTGCTTTTGTGAAAGCCTGGAAAGGCGATACGGCGGGCAACCTGATCTACAAAGGTACAGCCCGCAATTTTAACCCGATGATGGCGACTGCTGGCAAAATAACTGTAGCCGAAGTAGAGGAATTAGTACCGGCCGGAGAGCTCGATCCGAACGAAATTCATACACCAGGCATTTTTGTGCAGCGCATTTTCCAGGGCGAAAAGTATGAAAAGCGCATCGAGCAGAAAACGGTTCGCACGGTTTAATGTGCTAATTTTTAGTTTGCTACTATTTATATTCTGCGCTATTATACCCACCCCTAACCCCTCCAAGGAGGGGAATTCGATTTGCTAGTGCGGAATGTAAAGTTTTTAGAACGAATAATTAATTCCCCTCCTCGGAGGGGTTAGGGGTGGGTTTCTCTCTATAGCAAAACAAAATCATCATAAGCTCAAAGTATAAACTAAAGCAGGAAGATAAAATTTATAGCTTAACATCTTCATATCTGCAAATTTCCAAATCCCCAAATTACGAAAGAAATGAGTCTTGATAAACACGGCATAGCGAAACGCATCGCACAGGAAGTAGAAAATGGCATGTACGTTAACCTCGGCATCGGTATCCCGACGCTGGTTGCGAATTACCTGCCACAAGGTATAGAAGTAGTGCTGCAATCCGAAAACGGGTTGCTGGGCATGGGCCCTTTCCCAACGGAAGACGAAGTAGACGCCGACCTTATTAATGCGGGTAAGCAGACCATTACAACATTGTCTGGTTCTTCCATCTTCAGTTCGGCTGATAGCTTTGGGATGATACGAGGCGAGCACGTGCATTTAACTATACTTGGAGCGATGGAGGTTTCGGAGCGCGGCGATATAGCCAACTGGAAAATACCAGGAAAAATGGTAAAAGGCATGGGCGGTGCGATGGATTTGGTAGCATCAGCAAAGAACATCATCGTTGCCATGCAGCATACCGCCCGCGATGGGTCGTCTAAGTTGTTAAAGAACTGCACATTGCCCATTACTGGCCTTAACTGTGTAAAAAAGATCGTAACCGATTTAGCTGTAATTGAAGTGACCGACAAAGGTTTTAAACTACTGGAGCGCGCACCGGGCGTTAGTGTGGAAGACATCCAGAAAGCAACCGAAGGCCACCTGATTGTGGAAGGAGAAATTCCGGAAGTACAACTCTAAGCGTAATTAAAAAGTATAAACCAGGGGGCGCAGTTTCCAAGACTGCGCTTTTTCAATTCGTATAAAGTATACAATGGCCAATCCAGATGCAATAGCTATACTAAAAGACTTGCAAGTATACTTCCTTACCAAACAAAGATGTAGATTACCATGAGTGAAAAAAGCGACGATCACACAGAACATAGATTATTACTCCGTCAGCTGGAGTTAAAAGATTACAAAGAGCTGAAAGAAATAATGGACATCGTTTACTCGAACATAGACGGTGCCTGGACCAGAAAAGAATTCTCTAACCTACTCAAAAAATTTCCGGAAGGCCAGATCTGTATCGAAGACAAAGGCCGCGTTATTGCCGTTGCCCTGAGCCTGATTATCGATTACACGGCCTACGGCGACAAACATACTTATGAGCAGATCATTGATAAAGGTACGTTCAAATCACATGACCCGGACGGCGACACCTTATACGGCATCGATGTTTTTGTACACCCGGAGTACCGAAACCTGCGCCTGGGTCGTCGTTTGTATGATGCACGTAAAGAGATTTGCGAGAACCTGAACCTGCGTGGCATTATTGCCGGTGGCCGAATTCCTGGTTATAAGGATTATGCCGATAAGTTAACGCCAGCCAAGTATATTGAGATGGTTCGGAACAAAGAGCTGTCAGACCCGGTACTTTCTTTTCAGCTTAGTAACGGTTTTCACGTTCGTAAGATATTAAAGGGTTATTTGCCCGACGATACCGAATCCAAAGCCTACGCTACCCTCCTCGAGTGGATAAATGTATACTTTGAGGAAAAAGAAAAACTGGTTGGCGGCAAGAAAACGGTTGTCCGGATAGGGATTGTGCAATGGCAGATGCGTGCCGTAAAATCGCTGGATGATATGATGCAGCAGATCGAGTTTTATGTGGATACGGTAAGCTCCTATAAATCTGATGTGGTCTTGTTTCCGGAGTTTTTCAACGCCCCCTTGATGGCACTTACCAAAGAGGACTCTCCTTCCGAAGCGATCCGAAGTATGGCGGAATACACCGAGGAAATCCGCGAGCGCATGATTCACCTGGCACTGTCGTACAACATCAATATCATAGCCGGTAGTATGCCGGAGTATTACGACAATAAGCTATATAACGTAAGTTACCTGTGCCGCCGTGATGGTACCTATGACAAGCAATACAAACTGCATGTAACCCCCGACGAATCGCATTACTGGGGGATGCGTGGCGGCCATAAACTCAAAATATTTGATACGGATATCGGAAAGATTGGCATCCTGATCTGCTACGATGTAGAGTTCCCGGAGCTGGCTCGTATGCTATCTGACATGGACATGAAGATTCTGTTCGTACCTTTCTGGACCGATACCAAAAACGCATACTTACGTGTTAGATTGTGCGCGCAGGCGCGTGCCATCGAAAACGAATGTTATGTAGCGATAACCGGTAGCGTAGGTAACCTGCCAAAAGTAGAGAACATGGACATCCAATACTCGCAGTCGGCTGTCTTCTCTCCTTCTGACTTTGCTTTTCCGCATGATGCTGTGATAGCAGAAGCAACGCCAAACACAGAGATGACGCTCATAGCCGATCTGGACCTGGATCTGCTGAAAGACCTGAACACCGCAGGCAGCGTCCGCAACCTGAAAGATCGCCGCCGAGACTTGTACAACCTGAGTTGGGTGATGCGCAAGGAAGAGTAAAAAGTATAAAGTATAAAAAAGGCCGCTGTTCTTAATAGAGCAGCGGCCTTTTTTATACCTGGTATTTAAGCTAATTTTCTCTTCCTCTTTGCTTCCAACCTTAAAGCAACCAGTAAACCAATTACAAAAGCGATTAAGCCGCCTAATGCCAGATATTTAAGCAAGTTAGGGCCAGTAGGCCGTGATTGCGGCGAAAAACCGATTACAACCTGCATGTTGTCCAATTGTTCTAATTCAGCCTCCAACTCTGCCTGTTGCTCATACATACTTATACTTTCACGAAATAAGTTTGATGGATCAAGAGGTTCACCGTATACAAACCCATTAACAGGACCGCGTGGAGCTGAAATTTCAGCTTTGATACTATCCATTGAAGAGATTTCTTTTTTCAACTTAGTGATCATTCCTTCAATCTGCCGCTGCTTAATGCGCTTTTGCTTTGCAAAGAACCTATTGTTTTCAAGATAGCTTGTGATAGCTGGCTCCATTTTTTCAAAAAGTTTTCTGTCGTAGAGTTGCAGTTCAATCCTGAAAGGTGACCCAGTCAAAATACTATCCTCTGACACCCGCTCCTGATCCAGGTTAGAAAAGGTTAATTTCTTTATTTGCTTCGCATCCTCTACAGATATTTCCAATCTATCAGCTATTGCATTGAAGTTATCATCATCTACCATAACTGTAAACTTGCTTAATTCATCTTCCACGAATTGATTCCTGATTTCAGCTAATACCAAGGTCATAGAGGAAGTATAATAAGGTTTGGTAACGCTATAGGTTGCGTAGCCCGCTAATGAGCCAATACAAAAAAAAGCTATTAAAAAAATAAACTTCCTCACAATTAAAAGAAGAAACGATTTGAAGCCATGGCTTATTGAATTGGCTGCACTTCTTAGATTACTGAAGATAACGGATATGTCAATTTCATCTTCTCTTGTATACTTCTTTGGATAACTATCCTTATTCTCTTTTTCTTTGTACATTTTATAATAAACTTTCTGCGAAAAATTTGAATCTTCTGTTAAGATTCAATACACTGTTTTTAAATATCTTACACTTATAAATTATACTTCCTAAAACAGGGCAAATAACTCTATAAATTTAAATCCCCACGTTTATCCTCGATGAAAGCTTTAAACTTAGCTTCGAATTTTTCGGTACTAAAGTTCTCAGAGTGGTTTCGAATCAAAGCAGGAACGAAATCGTATGATTTTTTTTCAAAATCCCTAATTGCTTCAATGAGACTACTGGTTGTTTGCTCATAAAAAAATAATCCAGTTTCATTATTCTTTACTGTTTCCAAAGCTCCCCCTCTCCCATAAGCAATTACTGGAGTTCCGCATGCTTGTGCTTCAACAGGGATAATTCCAAAATCTTCTTCTGCGGCAAATACAAAAGCTTTTGCTCGTTGCATATGATCCCTTAGTACTTCAAAAGACTGATAACCCAATATTTTTATATTTGCAGTTGCCTTTTTCTTTATTTTACTAAAATCTGGACCATCACCAATTACAACTAATTCTTTGTCAGGCATCAGAGCAAAAGCTTCTACAATAAGATCAATTTTCTTATAGGGGACCATCCGAGAAGCAGTCAAATAAAAATTTTCTTTCACTTCACATAGTTTGAAGTTTTCTACTGCCACCGGAGGGTAAATCACAATTGCTTCTCTGTTATAAAGCTTTTTGATTCTGCGTGCAATGTAATTTGAATTTGCAATAAAATAATCAACTCTATTAATAGATGCTACATCCCAGTTTCTTAAATAATGTAAAATAACTTTAGCAAAAAGTCCTTTCAGCCCTATTTGTAGATTCGCCTCTTCTAAGTACTGATGATAAAGATCCCATGCATACCTAACAGGTGAGTGGCAATAACAAATATGTAATTGGTTTGCATTAGTAAGAACTCCTTTTGCAACAGCGTAAGACGAAGAAATTATAATATCATACTTTCTTAAATCAAACTGTTCGATAGCTAATGGGAAAAAAGGAAGATAATTTCTATACTTGGTTTTAGCAAAAGGAAGATTTTGAATAAAACTCGTTTTTATACTTTTAGTATCAAAATAACTACCTCTTAAAGCTTCTTCATTTTTTATTATCGTATAAATCGGACTCGGATATATTCTGTGAATACTTTCCAACACTCGCTCGGCTCCCCCAATAAGCGGAAGCCAATCATGAATAATTGCTGTATTAGTTGAAGAAGCCATTTATATTTTAATATTTTTATTGGCCGTATAAACATTATTGCCGACCTGCAGATGGAAAGCAAAAAGAGAATAGAAAAGAGTAAAAATCACAACTCCTTTTTGAGTATCAAATAATGATTCTGAGATAGCACAGATCATGTATAGGATTACAAAGCTATAGAATATAAACTGTTTTTGTTTTATACCATCAACTATAGCAAATAGAAGTACACTTATTAATATTACCAAACCAATAAGTCCCATTGTTAACCACGACTCTAAGTACTGGTTATGTGCATTTAACATTTCCTGAGCTTGCACTGTATAGTTGTTACGGTTATAACAGTCAATTAATAAAAGCCTTGAATCACCTGTCCCAGTTCCTGTTAACCATGTCAAATCAGTATTTAAGACTTCTTTACAACATTTCCAGATACCAAACCTGACATTGAAACTATCAACCATCATAGAACTATACTTCTCGTAAGAAAAGGGCTCAAAATTAATTAAAGCTGTGATAAAACTGTTTACAGCATCGTTTACTAAGAATAGTACATAGAAACTGGCAATAAAAGCAAGTATCACAACAGTACCAATCCATTTATTTCTTCTCTGAAACAGGTAAATCAGGAATACTATAAATGAGCTGATAGCAAAAGCCAAAAACGACATCTTAGCATTTATAATTATCAAGAAAAAGAAGAACCATAGAGCCAGGCTAGTTCCTAAGATTTGTAAGTACAGCTTCCTGATGCTAAATATCAAAGCAAGTATAAAGAATATACAAGATGCACAATATAAACCTAACATAGGTCTGTGCATGAGTATGAGGTCTTGCATGGCCCAAACACGATGTTCAGCTTCAAGAAAACTTAATCCGTTCCTGAATGTTAAAATCGAAATAACAAAACACGATACTATAAATGAAACGACAATTAGGTGTAGTTTTTTTCGTGAGAGAACAGGTATAGATGCTAAAACTAAAGGCAAAATAAATAAAGAAAGCTTTTGCTCAATATCTTTTATTGCACTTTGTATATCACTGGAAATGAGTGCACCGTACATGTAAGTTAGAAAAAATAAAAAAATCGAACTAAATAACTTCGGATTTCTGATAGTAACGGAATTTGAACTATACAAAAACAAAATCCAATAAAGCACAAATAGTATAATTAGCAAGCTATTATACTTTATTGAGAAAGGAAGCGTAATACTTATACCTACCAATAGTAAAAAGAAAACGGAACTATGGTATTTGTAAACAAGGGACTTTAGTTGGTTCACAAAGTTACGCTGTTGGTGTATGTTGTTTGATTAGACTTAACAAAGAGCTGGCACCTTTCCTGAAGCAGAAATTTTTTAGTTGTTCGAAGCCATTTTTTATTAGTTCCTCTTGTAGTTCATCACTTTTATACAACTTTCGTATTGCTTCTGCAATATTGGCAGGTTCATCTGGGTTACAATATAAAGCAGCATCTCCGCAAACTTCAGGTAACGAGGCTCTATTAGAGACAATAACGGGACATCCATATGCCATTGCTTCAAGTGGAGGTAATCCGAAGCCTTCATAAAATGAAGGATAGACAAAACATAAAGCATTCTGATATAGATCTGTTAAACGCTCATCAGAAACATAACCTAAAAATTTTACATTCGGCAAATCCTCTATTATACCTATGCTCTTAAATATTTGCGTGTTATCTCCTCCTACAACAAACAAATTAATGTTAATATCCTGTAGATGATGAAAGGCAGAAATTATACCTCTCACATTCTTCTGTGGGTTCAAGCTGCTAACAGCTAAAACATAAGGTTTTTGGTGTGCTGTATTTCTTTGATGTACACGCTCAATACTTTTAAAAGCCGATGCAGGATATATTACCTCAATTCTATCTGCATTTATACTTAAAAATTTAGCTAATTCCTTTTTAGAAAATTCTGATACAGTTATAATGCCTTTACTTCTCCTTGATGTTACGAAGTAATTTATTTTGTACCATAATCTAAAAATGAAACTATATGCAGCTGGGTAAGCAAAAACGGCACTGTCATGTATTATTGCAAGCTGATTTTTCTTGGTTAGAGGAGATACATTACAAAGGTTAATTAGCAGGTAGTTATAAGAATAGAAAGGCAACTCAAATTGCTCCCATAAATGACCTGTTAAAAAACCTCGTTTTAAAATTTTAACCTTATTAAAAGACATGGTAAATATGGCATAACTAGGGCAGATAAGTATAATTTCATATTTACTACTTAGGCATTCATCTTCAGAAAGAATGCCATCTAATGCTTTAACCAAGCCAATAGCTACCCGCTGAACACCTGTAGTTCTCTGCGTGAGAAAACGGCCATTGATATATATTTTTTGTTTATTCATTTATCCAACATTATGATCAAGAGGGCTACTCCACATTTGTTTGATTAAGATAACTCTTCATGCCTAACTTGCTTTTTAGCCTCTGCTATTGCCAAACCAAAAAAAAGACTTGCAAAAAAACCTGCTCCTTTTACCCAACCCACGTCGAAGAGGGCATGCATATTAAACATCCAAAATGCAGCAGCAGCAGGACTGCTAAAAATTTTAAATTGCCTGGCAATTCTATAGAAGTACTTCGAAAAAAGGCCCAACCCAACAATACCGAAATTGTGTAAGATTTGAAGTATAAAATTATGTGTACCTTCTATTTTGAAGAGTCCGTACTCCTTTATTTTAGAGATGAAAGTTCCAGGACCGTTTCCTAAAAGCAGACTCGTTTTGGAAAAAGTAATTTCCTCCCATGCCTGTTCCCAAAGCATTCCCCTGAAAGAGGCAGTTCTAAACGGAGATGTATTAATATCATTAAGAAAAAAAACAAGATAGGTTAGTACAACTAAGATAAGAATCAGCAAAAAGAAAAAGAGAATTTTAGAAAATAATGCAAGTGTGAATATAAAAGCTAATACAATGGAAGTTTTACTCCCAATAAAAATTAAACAGATACCACCAGTTAATATGATAGAATAAAACAGCAGGTTTTTAGATGTCTTAGCTTTGGAGTATAAAACGTAAATGTAAACTATTTCATAAATGGATGAGATTCCGTTTTTGTGTAGCATTCCATTGTTAAATAAATAGGAACGCTCCCAGTCTACTCCATAAAGCAACGCATGACCAAACATTAAAACCGAGAAAATAACAAAGAATGCGTTAAGTGCATGATGAGCTGCAACGCAAAAGCTTGGATAAGTATAATCTAAGCTAACTAGCAGTAACGGTATAATTATAAAAAACAAGTATGTAGCAATTATGTCTTTATAATCATAGGATACCTCCCAATAATTTATGGCGATAAGAATGTAAAGGGTAAAAAATATAAAAAAATAAAGTTGATCTGGAACGTTGACTATTTTTTCAGTTTTATAAGTATAAATGCCAGATATTAAAGTCCAAAGACCCAATATAGCACCTACAACAGCAAAGCCAGTATTATTTAATACAAGAGCGCTTGCCATGAACAAAAGCAACAGCGCACAGAATAGAATATAATTAGTGTTATGTATTTTAGACAATCTCTTTATAAACTTTAATAGTCTGGTCTACTATTGACTCCTGTGTATAATATGCCAAAGCTCTTTGGTAGCCTTTTTCCTGATAAGTATGTAATGTTTCACTATTTAATAATGAATTTATGCATTTCTTGCACTCAGCAACGTTGCCTTCCTCAAATACCAAACCCGCATTTCCGATTACGTTAGGAATTTCGCCTGAACTTGATCCAATTACGGCTACTTTACAGGCCATAGCTTCTGGCAATACTCTTCCAAACTGCTCTTTCCATTTCTTACCAGTTAATGAAGGGAGAATCAATGTGTCAAAAGAGGCGATGTGTTCAGCTACATCAGTAGAAGATACACCCCCCAAAAACTTCACTTGATTTTCTATATGATTTCTTTTTAAAATTTTTTGTAGTTCAGTTTGATAGGGTCCGGTTCCTATTATTGTTAAATGAACAGATGGTAAATTCTTCATAGCATTAATAACTGTCTGAATTCCTTTCTCTTCAATAACACGACCTACAAAACCAACAGACAGTTTAAAATCAGGACAAACTGTATACTTTTTAATTGCGCGCGGATAAAAAGTTGTAGTATCTATTCCAAACTGAGGTATAACAGAAATATTTTTATTATATCCTTTCTTTTTTACTATTTCAACAGCTTCCTCATTACCAGCAATCACATAATCTATGTTATTTAATACATACTGCTTAAGATGATTAAATGGAAATGGATAATTCCGGAACAGATTTTCCCATGTAAAACATAAGGTTTTAATATTCAGTTTTTTGCAAATCCTAAGAATCTGGCCGGTTACTAAACTAAAGGGCTCCTCGTCAATATGAACTATATCAGGATTTATATCTTTTATTATTTTCTCAATTCCCCAATAAAAATGTAAGTGGTTTTTACCTTCCAGGGTGGTTCTAACTTTAATATGCTTAAAACTACCAGGGGGCTTTAATTCCTCCTCAACATAATAAGGCCATTTAAAAGGCGTAATCAGTGTTAAGTCAACAAACTTCCCGATAAGCTCAGCTTTGCTGTGCGTAGAACTTACCAGCATAGCCTTTGATATTAAAATTACTTTGAAAGCCATAATTAAAATACTACAATAATCTTATTTCTGATTTTTTTTAAGCATACCTTCGTGCTTAAATCCTATTTCTTTATGTAAACCTTTGATTAAGAAGGTTTGATTTTCAGGCCTTACATAGCGCATAGCGAATTTCATCAGCAGGACATATTTTTCAAAGCCTAAAGTTAACTTCAATGTCTTCATCATCCGATTGAGAATTTTCCGTTTCCTATCGAAACCTGCTATGTTACGATCATTTAGACGGTCGATATTTGTATTGCCAGATGTTATCAAATCGCTTTTCTTTAGAAGATTAAAGAAAGAGTCATGAGAAGTTGAAAAAGGATCTGTAAATTTAAGACCTTCTTCTGTTAAGCTACGGTATAATCGCCTTTGGAAATTATTGATTTTCTTACCGTTATCAAAATGAGCAAAAGTATAAGGCCATTTAATTGTTTCTTCAAAGCCATTGGCTAATACAGAATTTCTATAAAGATTCATCAACGGCTTTAGATCAGGAAAATCTTCTAACGTAAATGCAGGATGATATTTATGCACATATGTTAAGTTATTAGGATCAAAACCTGCGAAATGAAAAAAGACTAAAGGATTATCTTCTTTCTTACTATCTAATTTGTGAGTTACATTATAAGTTTGGTTAATTCTTACAACAGCACGTTCATGTATATTCCAAAAAGCCATATTATGGCCTAAATTTCGGGAAATGTGAACACCCTTTTCGAAAAGGACAGGTATAAAATCCATCCATTTCTGATCTGTATGAAAGCCATCAATCTTATCAGCATAACATTTATCGATAAGCCTGTGCTCCCACCAACTTGCTATATACCTCCCCTCATCAGAATTTTTAATGGCTACAAACCCAAGGTTGAACATTCCTAAGAAAAGAATACCTCCTTCAGGAACAGTACCTGAATAATTGAGCTCAGGGGTTATAAAATGCGGTGTTAATACAATGAAATTATTGTCTAAGATTTCAAAAATGTGATCAATTTTATTAAAGACATATATATCCGGATCAAAGTATATTAGCTTATTATATCCTTGCCCAAATAAATGACTGAAAACAAATGGCTTAATAGCAGTGCAATACTCCGTTACATTATATTTAAAAGCTAAATCTTTCAGATTAGGAACACCTAATTTATCTGCCTCCAGAATTTTATATTTCTCGTTCTCAATAGAAATATAGCCATCATTTGCATCTGCGATAACAATATAAAAGTCTAAATCAGGGTGAAGGGTTTTTAAAGAATCACCTAAAGTACGGGCAAGAGATAAATAGTTTTTAGCTACAATGGTAAATACTGCATTCATTTCATTTTATTTAAAACAAATAAGTACAAAATATTGATGATTAAATTTGTGATCTTACTTGTTGTGGAATTTAGCTGTTTTAAGTTCAGATTTAATAAATTTTAATTTTAAAAGTATAATTAACGCTTCACAACTCTTTTTTATTTAAATGTGATACAAAGTTAATTGATTTGCTTGCTAGTACAATAGTATGTTATGTAGTTGAGTTAAAAATATAATTTAAAGTATCTTTGCAATCCTATTACCTAATTTTAGGCCAGAGATTGTTTAAATATGTATGATTCTTTAATAATAAATAACCAATAATCAGCTTAGAAATACAACAGTGCAATCACAAAATTCTTTAAGCCCCTATTTTGTTTATAGATAAAATCTTATTAAAACGGGTTATTTAATACATTTACTAAATAATAATTTTACAACCGTTGAATGCTATCATCAAAAAATAATAAGATTAGCAAGCTGTAAGGATTTTGAATAATTATTAATTCCCGGCCGAAAATACTCTATATAAAATTATTGACGCCGTACCGTTCCCTAATATTTAAAAATGTATTTAAATAAGTTAAGCAGATATCTTAATATTGATCAGGATATACTTTATTCAATAGCTTTAAAGCTTTGGAGCGTTATTAAAACGCCCTTGTCTTTTTACTTTATAACGCAGTATCTAACAATTGATGAGCAAGGATATTGGTACACGTTTATCAATCTGGGTGCGCTTTCCGTGTTTGCAGAATTAGGTTTTACTACAATAATTACACAATACGTAAGCCACGAGTTTGCCCATCTCGAACTAAATAGAAATAAAAGGTTAACCGGATCATCTGAAGCACTTGAGAAGATAATTTCATTGATTAAATTTACTTTCAAAGTTTATTCGTACCTCATACCATTAGGAATAATAATACTTTCTTTTGTAGGCGTACTATTTTTTAGTAAGTATGATGCATACTCTTCCATTACTTTAGCTTGGATTGTTTATGCCTTCACAGGAGGATTAACCTTACTTGTATCGTATGTGGGAGCATTACTACAAGGCTTAGATAAAGTAAAAGAAGTACTAAAAATAAATCTTATATCCGGTTTTCTCAGTGTTTTTTCAATTTGGATTAGTCTTTATTTCAATCTTAAACTTTGGGCTCTAAGTGTTGGTGGGTTTGTTTTGATTATATCAACGCTTGTTCTTTATATAAATCAACTGGGTCCGCTGTATTTTCAGATCTCTAAATTTAAAATAAAGACAAAATTTAGTTGGTTTAAAGAGATTATGCCTCTTCAAATAAAGTTTTCTTTAAGCTGGATATCGAGTTATTTTGTATTTTATTTCGCTGTACCAATCACAATGTATTTTTTAGGAGCAGAAGAAGCTGGCAGGTTAGGAATTTCGATCTCTATAACCACTGCTATGTTACATCTTGCACATGCTTGGATATCTACAAAGACGCCTTTGCTTAATATGCTTGTATCTAAAAGAGAATTTGGTTTAATGGACCAAAAGTTTAATTCTCTTCACTCCAGTAGCATTATTGTTTTCATAGTTATTTCAATTATACTTCTGCTAATATATATCTACATTTTTCCAATTTTCACCCTTAATTACAGGTTCCTAACATTACTTCAATTGAGTATACTTTTATGTGCAGAATTACCTAAGTTAATTTACGGAAATTTAGCTGTTTATTTAAGAGCATTTAAAGTAGAACCTTTTCTTCATGTATCCATCATTACAGCAATTTTAACAGTTGTTGCTTTGGTTATAGGCCTTTATTTCTTTGAATCGCTTACAACTGGTCTGATTTTATATATGATCGTGCAATATGTAGCGCTCTTTGCAGGGCTTATAATATTCAGAAATTTTAAAAATAACCGTCTTAAAATGGTAGCGCTAATAGATGAAAATGTAGTAAATAATTCATAGTTAAAACAGGTATATACCATCTTTATTAATTAGCGACTTGAAGTTCTTAGTATTAAATATAATTCTTAAAGTACAGTATTATAATGTAGCAAATAAAGTATTTTTGTTATTTATATCTTTGCGTAGTAACCGTTATTTTAATTCAGAATCGGACTATAATTAAAACTTTGTGCCTGGACTTTATTCCAAATACATCAAATTTACCCATGCTTTAGGAGATTTTGTAGCTATTGCTGTTTCAGCTATGGCAGCTTACTATATTGCACAAGGTGAGCTAACAGGCTTCTTAACATTACTTTACACCAAGTTCTTCCTGTTTTCGCTTGTCGCCTGGTTTTTGTGCGCTGCTTTATTGGGTACTTATCGGTTTAGCAGGGTAATTAATACAAGCACAATCATTTTAAATGCGCTGAAGTTGTTGTTCTTGTACATCTTATTTGTAGAAGCAACACTTAATATATTTGATAGCAATTACCTGCGTCATAGCAATTTCCCTCCTCGCCTATACCTTAATATAAATTATACGATTGTTGCATTCATTGTGCTTGCCTGGCGGCTGGTCGTTTTTTCAATTATCAAGTTACTTCGCAGGAAAGGCTACAATTATAGAAGAATTATTATTGCAGGCTACGGGCAGGCTGGCATCGAACTTCGGAATCAATTTAAAAAACACCCCGAGTACGGGTATAGATTTCTTGGTTTTTTTGATGATTACCGCACAGACCAAAAGGAAGTTGTAGGTACTATAGAAGACATTTATGGCTTTGTGCTGAAAGAAGATGTAGATGAAATCTATTGTTGCCCCATGGAGTTAGAAAAAACTCAATTGGAAAGGCTCATAGATTTTGTTGACAACCACTTTGTGAGGATGAAGTTTTTGCCTGAAGTTGGAAGTATGCCTGACGGAAAGTTCAAAATAGACTTTAACGATCTCTTGCCTGTACTTATCATGCGGTCGATGCCGCTTGATGATGTAATAAACAAGACAATAAAGCGCACTTTCGATATTGTGTTTTCGATATTGGTGCTTGTTTTTATACTTTCATGGCTGATTCCTATTCTGGCTATTTTAATCAGACTAGACTCAAAAGGGCCTATATTCTTTAAACAGGAGCGTTCAGGATTAGATAATAGCGTTTTTAAGTGCTGGAAACTTCGCACCATGTACGTGAACGACGAGGCAAACTTGCACCAGGCACGCAAAGGCGACAAACGCATTACGCCTGTAGGTGCTTTCCTGCGCAAAACCAGTTTAGATGAATTACCTCAGTTTTTTAATGTTCTCGCAGGTCATATGTCTGTGGTAGGACCCAGGCCGCACATGCTGAAGCATACAGAAGAATATTCTCAGACAGTTGATAAATTTATGGTTCGCCATTTTGTAAAGCCCGGTATCACAGGTTTATCTCAAGTGAGAGGCTACAGAGGCGATACATCTGAAGCATATCAGATCAGAGGCCGTATCAAACTCGATATTTTTTACCTGGAAAACTGGTCGTTTATATTAGATCTGAAAATCATTTATTACACTGTTTATAATGTCATTTATGGCGATGAACATGCTTTTTAAAGCAAGGCTGTTTATCAAAGTATAAATCACAAAGTATAATCCTTAAGGATATTATCTTTCTTATCACTCCTAGTTTATAACTCATTAGCAGCCTTTTTTATACTTTAAAGTAAACCCTTACAATTCCTTTCCCGGTTTTCGGCTGCTTTTAGTAACTTCGCCCGCAAAGTATAACTTATGAGCAAAGAGAAACCGTCTATACCGAAAGGAACCCGCGATTTTGGCCCGGCAATCGTGGTAAAACGCAATTACATTTTCAGCATTATCCGCAGAACATTCGAGAAGTTCGGCTATTTGCCCCTGGAAACCCCTGCTATGGAGCAGCTTTCTGTACTGACTGGAAAGTATGGCGATGAAGGCGATCAGCTGATCTTTAAAATCCTGAACTCCGGCGATTTTCTGGCCAAGACTACTCCTGCTGATATAGCCGAAGGCTCTAAAAACCTGATCCGCAAAATCTCAGAGAAAGCGTTGCGCTATGATTTAACGGTGCCATTTGCGCGTTTCGTAGTAATGAACCGCAATGAGATTACTTTCCCATTTAAGCGCTACCAGATACAACCCGTTTGGCGCGCCGACCGTCCGCAGCGTGGCCGTTACCGCGAGTTTTACCAGTGCGATGCCGATGCGGTAGGTACCAACTCGCTGCTTTGCGAAGCCGAGATTGTGCAGATGATCAATGAAACGCTCACCAATTTAGGCCTGACCGATTTCACCATCAAAATAAATCACCGCGGCATTCTGGCTGGTATTGCCGAAGCAATTGGCGAAAAAGGGAAGGAAGGTGAAATTTGCGTAGCCATTGATAAGCTGGATAAAATTGGTGCAGAAGGCGTTCGCAAAGAACTGCTGGGCAGAGGCATTTCTGAAAGCGCTGTAGATAAACTGGAGCCACTTTATACTTTGTCCGGCTCAAACGAAGAGATATTACAACAACTGCAAACCATACTTGGCGAAACTGCCGAAGGACAACGCGGCCTGAAAGATCTGCACGAAGTATGGCAATACCTGGCTGCTTTGCAAAGCCAGGCACTAACAACTCAAAACGAATCTGGTAATGCCCGCCTGCAGCTGGATGTTACACTCGCACGCGGCCTCTCTTATTATACCGGCTGTATTTTCGAGGTGAAGGTGAACAACGTTGCCATGGGAAGTATAAGCGGCGGCGGACGATACGATAACCTGACCGGAATGTTCGGGATGCCGGATGTGTCTGGTGTTGGGTTCTCGTTTGGCGTGGATCGTATTTACGATGTGCTGGATGAGCTAAACCTGTTCCCGGACAATGCGGAAGTAGGAACGCAGGTATTGCTGGTTCAATTCGATAAAGCTTCCGAACTGTATGCTTTGCCCCTGTTGCAACAACTCCGCGATGCCGGAATCCCGACAGAGCTGTACCCGGAAGCGGCCAAGCTTAAAAAGCAGATGAGCTACGCAGACCAGAAAAACATCCCGTATGTGGTACTTATCGGCTCGGAAGAAATGCAGACAGGCAAACTGAAGCTACGCCACATGAAAACCGGCGAACAATCCGACCAGACAATTGAAGAAATAATTTCCCAGATCAAGAAGCAGCACTAATGGCCGGCGTACATTACATCTCATCCGAATTCCTGACCTTAGAACATATTGAAACTATACTTTCTGAGAAGTATACGTTAGCTCTTTCTGAGGAAGCTGAAACACGCATTACCAACTGCTATGACTACCTGCATGCCAAAATCACTGGTACATCACGCTCCATCTATGGCATAAATACCGGCTTCGGATCACTTTACAAAAACCAGATATCAGACAAAGATCTGGGTCAGTTGCAGCGCAATCTGATGATGTCGCATGCATGCGGTACCGGCGCCGAAGTTCCGGCTGAAGTTGTGAAACTGATGCTGCTTTTAAAAGTACAGTCGCTGGCTTACGGGCACAGTGGCGTGCAACTTAAAACTGTAAAACGCCTCATCGATTTTTATAACCGCGATATTTACCCGGTGGTATACCAACAGGGCTCCTTGGGTGCAAGCGGCGATCTGGCTCCTTTAGCACACCTTTGCCTTCCGCTGATCGGGTTGGGCGAAGTATACTTTCAGGATTTTAAACTGGCAAGCGAGCACGTGCTCGAAATGTTTAGCTGGGAACCACTGGCGCTGGAAGCAAAAGAAGGCCTTGCGTTACTGAACGGTACCCAGTTTATGAGCGCCTACGGAGTTTATACTTTGCTGCAGGCCAAAAGGCTGTCGAAGCAGGCCGATATGATCGGGGCACTCGCTTTGGATGCGTTTGACGGAAGAATTGAACCGTTTAACGAGCTAATCCATAAAGTACGGCCGCACAAAGGACAGTTGGAAACGGCGCGAGTTTTCAGAAGTTTACTGGATGGCAGCGAACTGATCCAGCAGGAAAAGAAGCATGTACAAGACCCCTACTCTTTCCGTTGCATTCCGCAGGTGCATGGCGCTTCCAAAGATGCCATCCGCTACGCGGAAGAAGTTTTCCTGACTGAAATTAATGCTGTAACCGATAACCCGAATATCTTTCCGGACGAGGACGAGATTATTTCCGGCGGAAACTTCCATGGGCAGCCGCTCGCCTTAGCGCTTGATTTTATGGCTATTGCCGTGGCAGAGCTTGGCAGCATCTCAGAAAGAAGAACGTATCAGCTTATCTCAGGCTCGCGTGGTTTGCCGGATTTTTTAGTCGCAGAACCAGGCCTGAATTCCGGTTTTATGATCAGTCAGTACACGGCTGCTTCTATTGTAAGCCAGACAAAACAATACTGCACACCTGCATCGATTGATACCATTCCATCATCAAACGGTCAGGAAGACCACGTCAGTATGGGCGCTAATGCTGCTACTAAATTGTATAACGTCGTTCTTAATGTAGAACGTGTACTCGCCATCGAACTGATGAATGCAGCTCAAGCACTCGAATTCAGACGCCCGCTAAAAACCTCTGGTGTATTGGAGCAACTTTTTAGCGCATATCGTGGGTCCGTTCCGTTTGTATCAACAGACAGGGTGTTACACTTCGATATCATGCAGAGCATCGCGTTTCTGCGCCAGTATAAAACAGGGCCATCTGGTTTATAAAACTCAGATTTATACTTTGTACAGCCTGCACTGCGTTGTACAAAGTATAAATTTCACTCAAAATTCAGACTGCCAGCTAGTAAGGGCGTGTCGTTTTGGTCAACCTAATAAATTTGAGTTAGAGTTTATACTTTCATGTTACGCTTACGTATAGTCAGTTGACTATATATTTTTGCTAAGCTATACTTTCCTGCTAATGCGCTTCTACTTTATACTTTTCATACTTCTTCTTTCCGGTCTGGCAGTTAATGCGCAACAATGTTTCAAGGCTTACAACGCGCAAAACCAAGAATCGCTGGTTTTTTGCGTGGGCGAGAAAGTTACGTTTAAAGATTGCTCGTCTCCTGCTGCAGAAGCAGATAAAGAATATTATGACTATGACAAAAGCAACGGTTTAGATCATACTTCAGCCGAAGCGAAAGCAAAGTCCTTTACCTATACAAAGCCCGGCACTTACACAGTAACCCAGCTGGCAAACCTGGGAGGCACGATCGGCAACGTTTACAAAGAACTGACTATCGAAGTAAAAGATGCCCCTGCTCCTACTTATACAGCACAAAGCTGCGCAAACAGGGTTGTAAATTTTAAGATTACAGATACAAAGTATACTAGCTATACCCTAGATTTCGGGGACGGAAGTACGCCCAGAACAGGACTTAAAAGCGGGCAAACGATAGCGTATACCTATAAAGAAGGCCTCGATTACACTACCAAACTCACCGGATCTTATACAGGCGCAACCTGCTCCGGAACCGCCGAACTAAAGGTATCGGCACGCCGGGGCTTTGACGCGCCGGTTTTCAGGAGGCTACGTGTCCTGAACCAGAATGCCTCCAGCGGCCAGCTCCAGTTTACCATCGAAACTAAGATTCCCGGACTGTCTTATGTAATTGAGCAAAGTATAGCGGAGGGTTCTCCTTATACCCAGATCGCAACCATCGAAAACGTAACGGCCGCTACAGAAACTTACGTGCTAAATAACATCAATACAGCCCGTAAAAGCAGGTACAGAATCCGGACAAAAGATGCATGTGGTACGCTTGGCAGCGATGTATCTACGACCCTTACCAATGTGCTCCTGGATTCAGAATTTACGGACAGAGGCGTATTACTGACCTGGGATATTGATACAAAGTCGATCCGAAGGATTCTGGTGGATATAAACGGCGTAACAAATCCGAATATCGATAAAACAGATACCCAGTTTCTGGATGCCGATATTACCTGCACCGATACGTACTCTTACGTTATAAGCGTGGACTATATGTCTAATTCTACGTCTGTTTCTGCGCCAGTTTCTGAAACTATTCCGAATGTACCTGCCCCAAAGCCGGGTACGTTGTTCTCCACTTTCAATGATGATAACCAGGTTGAGTTAACCTTCGACCCGAAAGGGCAAAACATAAGCCAGGTGCTTTTTGAGCGCAGTATAAACGGCAGTGCATTCGAAAGTATAACCGCATCTACAGGCCTGCTTAACTACGACGACCTGGACCCCATCGCACCGGTTTGTTACCGGGCCAGCGGAAGCAACTTTTGCGGTAATGTTTCAGGTGTTAGCGCTGTGTCCTGCCCGGTTGTGCTTATCGCTGAGCCAAGTGGCGGCACCGATATCGACTTCACCTGGAATTTATTTAAGGATGTTAAAGCAGACGGAAAAGAAAAGTATGAATTCCAGTTACTTGACCCCAGCAAACAGGTAATCAGTTCGCGGCCAATATCGGGTACATCGCTTTCAGAAAAGCCACAACGGCCCGAAGAACAGGTGATGTACCGTATCAAAGTGACTTTATCTGATGGTTCGGTTTCTTACTCGAACATAGCTTCTGTAGAGCAGAATCTGTTACTTTTTGTACCAACCGCTTTCACCCCTAACAACGATGGCCTGAATGATATACTGGAAGTGAAAGGCCAGCAATATTTTAACCTGCAGCTGACTATTTATAACCGCTCCGGTAACGTGGTTTTTCAATCTGATGGCGAGGCAACTGGCTGGGATGGTACGTTTAAAGGGAAGAACGCACCGGTTGGTGTTTATACATACGATGCTACTTATACTACTGCGGCAGGCGTAGCCAAACGCCAAACCGGCACTATTACACTTCTCCGCTAATCATTTTATACTTCCGGTTAAAGTACGCGCGTAATTTCTGTACCTTAACCGGTAGTGCTTTTTATCCCTCACTTATAATTTGCTTATATTTGGACTGGAAATGCGCAGATGTGCTTTCCGGAACATCAATCTTAAAAGAGAAAACTATGTTTGATATGTTAGGCATGATGGGCAAGATGAAAGAAGTTCAGGCAAAACTGAAAGAAGCCCAGGATAATCTTCAACACATAACCGTAACCGCCGAGTCGGGTGCTGGGCTGGTAAAAGCAACGGTAAACGGCCAGAAAAAGCTCCTCAAAATAGAGATCGACGAATCTATCCTGAATACCAACGACCGCGACATGGTAAACGACCTGGTAGTTGCTGCCGTGAATAATGCCATGCTTACTGCCGGCGAAAGAGCACAACAGGAATTAAAAAAGCATACCGAAGGCTTACTACCAAACATCCCGGGCTTAGACCTTGGCAACTTTGGCTTATAAACCAGGTCATACAGCCATTGTTATACTTAACTGGAACGGGCTGCGGTTCTTACAGGAGTTTTTACCAACGGTTTTAGCGCATAGCCTGGGCCACGAAGTAATTGTAGCGGATAATGCTTCTACTGATACTTCGGTTGTTTTCTTAAAAGAGCATTTCCCGGAGGTACGGCTGATCTGCCATGCGCAGAACTATGGTTTTTGCGAAGGCTATAACCTGGCTTTGCAGCAAGTAGAAGCTGAATATTACGTTTTGCTTAATTCGGATGTGGCCGTTACGCCGGGGTGGTTAGCTCCTATTTTGGATCTGATGCACGCCGATAAAAGTATAGCCGTTTGCCAGCCCAAGATCAAAGCACAGCAGCACCCGCAGTTTCTGGAATATGCCGGCGCGGCTGGCGGTTTGATTGATCAGTTTGGTTACCCCTATTGCCGCGGCCGTTTATTCGAAACCCTGGAAGCTGATACGGGCCAGTACAACGATGTGCTGGAAATTTTCTGGGCGACTGGCGCCTGTATGGTCGTGCGATCTGAAGTATACCATGCGCTGAGTGGCCTCGAACCTGCCTTTTTTGCCCACATGGAAGAAATCGACTTTTGCTGGCGAGTTAAAAATGCAGGCTACAAGGTAATGTATAACGGCCACTGCGAAGTATATCATGTGGGTGGCGGAACCCTGCACAAATCAAACCCCAGGAAAACGTTTCTCAATTTCCGGAATGGTTTAGCGTTGCTTTATAAAAATTTGCCAGCTAACACATTTTATAGTACCATGGCGGTCAGAATTATACTTGACTGGGTGGCTGCTTTAAGAATGCTGGTTGCCGGCCAGCAACAGGATGCAAAAGCTGTGATGAGTGCCCACCGCGAAGTATGGCAGCAACGCGCTTACTGGAAGCTGAAGCGTAAAGAACAACAATATAAAAGCAATTTCCCGGAGATGCCGGGTGTATTCAGGGGGTGTATTGTTTGGGAGTATTTCGTGCGCCAGAAAACAACCGTGCAGGAGTTATAAATCCCAGACTGTATTGCGTTCGCGGCGCAGGCTTTTCTGCATGTTAATCCAGAAGGCAAGCATCAGGTAAATGATGACAGGGGAGCCAATGGTTAAAAATGAAAGATAAATAAAAGATAGTCGGATGCTGCTCGAGGCAATCCCGAGCTTCTCGCCCAGCATGGCACATACACCAAAAGCCTGGGTTTCGATAAAGTACTGGAGCCTTTTCATTTGTCCTGGTTAAGTTAACTTAAAAGTATTTTTAAAACCGATTCCATCAAAATTTACAACAGAAAATAGCAGAGCCATAACGCTTTAAAGTGGTTTTTGTTATACCTTTTACGTACGGGGCTCACAACTGGATATGCAATTTCTTACAAATCAAACAAACAAGCTAGTTTTTACGCTAATAGTTGGCAGCATTTTTAGCAGCGGTTGTACCTTGCAACGCATGGTACGGCAAGCTGAAAAAAACCAAATCATAACTGTTGAGCCTTCCCCGCTAGTTGCAAATGGCCAAAATATCACTTTTGAGCTGAAAGGACAAATACCAAACAGCCTCGTGCGCGACAAACAACGCTATAAAGTGGATGTGTTTTATTTGTACAACAACGACGAGAAGCGTGAAAACCTGGGTTCGCTCAATTTTGAATTCGGTGAGTTTTTGTTTGAAAAGGAAAAGCCTACCATCAGCAAAGTATTTACTTTCCCGTATTTACCAGAGAAGCAAAACGGCAAATTGATGGTGCAGGGCCTTGCCATTGCTAAAAAAGGCGGCGAAACAAAGTATGGTAAGCCAAAACAAGTAGCCATCGGACTGAACACAACTCCCCTGCTGCTGGTACGCAACAACGATTTCAGTTTTATACCTGAAACCTACTCCGAAGGGGCAAACAAACCTGCTGTACTTACTTTTTACTTCGAAGAAAACCAGGCGAAGCTTCAGAATTATGCCGGTTCTAAACTGCAAACGCT
The DNA here is from genome assembly GCF_003284895.1 of Pontibacter arcticus. Lineage (GTDB taxonomy): Bacteria > Bacteroidota > Bacteroidia > Cytophagales > Hymenobacteraceae > Pontibacter > Pontibacter arcticus. Next base: position 433,561 of record NZ_QMDV01000002.1, on the reverse strand, counting down.
CGAGCAGTATTTCCTGGATAATGTAGCCTCGCAAACAGTAAAAGTTTCAGGTAGCCAATCGCCGGATGAAGCAGGCACCAACATGGCCGAGAAACGCGCCACGGCAGTAGCACAATATTACCGCGACCGCGTAAATGTTTTAGATTATTCAGGCAAAAAAGTAAACGTTACCACCCAGCCTACTCAGGAAAAAGCAGACGAAATTCTCATCCGGAAGTTAAAAGCGACCGCCTTGCCTAAAAAAGATGTGCAGGAGATTGTAGCTATACTTGAAAGTGATAAAAATAACGCTCAGAAAACAGCTGCGCTTAAAACAGTGGCCGCTGCCGAGTACCTCGAAAACTATGTATACCCTGGCATGCGCGCTGCCTACATCGAGATCAATTATAACCGCAACCGCAAATCGGATTACGAGTTATACTTGCTGGCCCGCCGCATTGCAGAAGAGAAAGCCGACTCCGACGTACTGACCGAAGACGAACTGCAGTACGCTGCTACGCTTACCCCGTTATTAAATGAGAAACGCAAGCTGTACGAGGCAGCTGTAAAAACCACCGACAAATGGGCCGCTTACTATAACCTGGGCACTGTTTACATGGAAATGGCACGCAAAGAATACAGACCCAAAGCAAAACAGGAGTTACTGACGCGCGCCATCCATAACCTGACCTTTGCCGGTTTCCGGAACCCGACAGTGCCTGTCTACTATAGCCTGGCCAGCGCCTACCACATTCGCGGCGAAATGCTGGAAGCCTTACAATACTATGATTATGCCCTGCGGTTAGGGGGCGAGCCGGAAATGTTGCAACGCACGTTCGCGGATAAAGCTGCCCTTGAAATTGAGATCGGCCAGTATGATGATGCAATTGCCAGTCTGCGATATGCCGGCAACAGTTACCAGACCAACATGAACCTGGGCTTAAGCTATTTGCTGAAAGAAAATTACGAGGGTGCGCTGGCCTATTACGGGAAAGCACTGGAATTAAAACCAAATGATGCGCTGGCCAACTACTCCATTGCTGTGCTAGGTGCACACACCAATGATGCAGCTTTACTGGAAAGCAGCCTGCGAAAAGCTATAAAAGCCGATAATACATTTGTCCAGAAAGCCATCAACGATCTCGAGTTCAGGACCTACAAAGGAAAACCGGCTTTCGAGGATGCGTTGATTCGGTAATCGTGCGCTATAAATCTTGTAAATTGCCGGAGTTCTCTTAATTTTACCTTCTGAATCGAGATAAATAGTTATATGCGAAGTATACAGTTTAGAGAAGCCCTGCGCGAAGCGATGTCAGAAGAAATGCGCCGCGATAAAAGCGTGTTTCTGATGGGCGAAGAAGTGGCAGAATACAATGGCGCTTACAAAGTAAGCCAGGGTATGCTGGATGAATTTGGTGCAGAACGCGTGATCGATACACCGATTGCAGAACTTGGCTTTGCCGGTATTGGTGTTGGCGCTGCCATGAATGGTTTACGCCCGATCATCGAGTTTATGACCTTCAACTTCTCACTGGTTGCTATTGACCAGGTGATTAACTCTGCTGCCAAAGTAATGTCCATGTCTGGTGGCCAGTACAGTGCGCCAATGGTTTTCAGAGGCCCTACAGGCAGTGCAGGTATGTTATCTTCGCAGCACTCCCAGAACTTCGAGAACTGGTATGCCAACACGCCAGGCTTAAAAGTAGTAGTTCCATCTAACCCTTATGATGCGAAAGGCCTGTTAAAATCTGCTATCCGCGATAACGATCCTGTTATTTTCATGGAATCAGAGCAGATGTACGGCGACAAAGGCGAAGTGCCTGAAGAAGAATACCTGATTCCAATTGGCGTAGCTGATATCAAGCGCGAAGGAACGGATGTTACCATTGTATCTTTCGGTAAGATGATGAAAGTTGTTCTGGCAGCTGCCGAAGAACTGGCTAAAGACGGTATCAACGCCGAAGTAATTGATCTGCGTACTGTTCGCCCTATCGATTACAAAACGCTGGTAGAGTCTGTTAAGAAAACGAACCGCATGGTAGTAGTGGAAGAAGCCTGGCCGCTTGCCTCAATTTCTGCTGAGCTTGCTTACCATATCCAGAGCAACGCTTTTGATTATATGGATGCGCCGGTTAAGCGTGTAACCTGCCGCGATGTGCCGCTTCCGTATGCACCAACGCTGATCGAGGCTTCGTTGCCAAACGTTGCCCGTACCATCGAAGCCGTAAAACAAGTGATGTACAAAAAAGCATAATTGCTTTAGTTCTATAAAAAGTAAAAGGCGACTCATAACCGGGCCGCCTTTTACTTTTTATACCTTGTAAATTAAAGATTTACTTAGTCAAGGTAAGTCTGGCCAGGTAATTCCCGTTTTCGCCTTCGTACAGTACTTCAAACTCATAACCGTGTTTGCTAGCATAATCCTGAAGGATGGCAGCATCGATAAAAAGCCAGTTAAACCAGCCGCTTTCGTGTGTTTTATACTTCATATTATACTTTACTTCACCATAATAGCCCGCGTTGAGGTCAAGTAAAACAGAGCCGTCCTCGTCTTCAAACATATACAGTATATCCGCCGATTCCAGCAAAATTTGTCCGCCGGGCTTCAATATAGATTTGGCATGCGTCAGTAATCTGTCCAATCCGAACAACGTGCCGGCTATACCAATGCCATTCATCAGTAATAAGAGTGTATCATACTTGCCATCGGTAAGGTCGTAAATATTTTTGTGCAGCACCTGTTTTACACCCTGTTGCTGCATCACTTGTATGGCTCCTTCCGAAATATCCAGTGCAGTTACTTCTTTTTTACGTTTCTGAAGGGCAAGTGCGTGGCATCCGGAACCTGCTCCTACATCCAGTATCTTCCCCCGGCATTCATCCAAAGCCAGCAACTCCAGTTCTGGCATTTCGGCTTCGGAACGGAAAAGGTAAGGCACCGGAATAACATCATCTTCCGTCAGATTACTTTCAACGATGATCTCTGTTTCCTGTTTTTCTTTCAGGTAATCAGATAAGGCAGTTCCGATTGGGTCGTTTGCTAACATATTTTAGGCTTTTAAGCAGATTTCAACTCAAAATTAAGCTAAATAATATATACTTCTATTGAAAGAAATAGATACTTGCCGGTATACCCTGCATACCTACCTTACCTATAGTAATGCAGTGCTTAAAACAGAATACAATAACTTGTTTTCACAATATTTTTATGTAGCTTTAACATACCCCAAAGTATAAGTTTAGCTTATGAGTACCGTTTTATACAACCAACTTACACTGTTTATGAACCCCAGACTCGAAGCAAAATATCTGCAACTTGAAAAATCCAGAAACCGGCTGCTTGATAAACTGGAGGTGTACGATGAAGCCATACTGACCGCACAACCAACAGAAGGCAAATGGTCGGTTATGGAAATCATTGCCCACTTGATCCAAGTAGATGAACTGACGCTAAGTTACATTCAACACAAAGTAAAAAAAGAAAATGAGTTAAAGGCCGCATCTTTTTCCAGCGAACTTTATACGATACTTTTAAAACTGGCTTTAAAATCGGGGATGAAGTTTAAGGCTCCGTCCAGTATTGCTACTTTGGCTTCTTATGGAGAAGATCTGCAAACGCTCCGGCAGAAATGGAATGAGGTACGGTATCAGTTAGAGGATATGCTCACCGATCTGCCTGCTCAGGTATTAGATAAAGCCATTTTCAGACACCCAAGAGTGGGCATGCTTACCATTAACCAAACCCTTACTTTTCTGCAGGATCATTTTGACCACCACATGCCGCAGGTAAATGCCTTAATTCCAAAAAACGGCTAACGCTTTATTTAAATGCTATCGCACAAGCACGAAATCTTTTTTGAGGTTGCCCGTTTGCTCAGTTTTTCCAAGGCCAGCCATACCTTGTTTATCAGCCAGTCGGCTATCAGCAAGCAAATTAAAGCCCTCGAAGAATTTTACAAGACCGGCCTGTTTGAGCGCCTGGGAAATAGTATAAACTTAACGCAGGCAGGCAAATTACTTTTCAATAAGTTACTGGTAGCCAAGCAACTGCAACAAGAGCTTTACCAGGAAATACAGGTAATAAACACATCGTTTACGCCGCAGGTACAGATGGTAGTTGGTGCAAGTACAACTATTTCGCTCTACATACTTCCGCCGGTGTTATCGGCTTATCTGCAGCAAAACCCGCATGTGCATTTCACGCTTAAAAACCGTAACTCAGAAAATATACTCAAAGCCCTCCTCGACCATGAAATTGATTTAGGCATTGTGGAAGGCATTAACAAAGTGAGTAACGTTACTTACAGCCCTTTCCTGACGGATGATGTGATTGCTGTCTGCTCTTCTAAAAACCCGTTAAAAAAACAGCAACTCGAACTCAAAGACCTTTACGATATTCCGCTTGCGTTGCGCGAACAAGGCTCCGGTACGCTGGCTGTTTTAGACGAAGCACTTGCTAAAAAAAATATCAAGCTGGCCGATTTGCCTATTAAAATACGGTTGGGCGGCACCGAAGCGCTGAAGAACTTTGTGCGGGTGGACACCTGTCTTTCATTTCTGCCACGCCAGTCGGTGCGCAAAGAACTGGAATCCGGTGAACTGGTTGAAGTTGCCATACAGGACCTGACAGTGAAGCGCACCTTTAATTTCATTCAACGCAAGGGCACCGAAAACAACCTGCCGTACAAATCTTTCATTCAATTTACCAAGCGTCAGTATTCCAAACTGGAATAGCCTATTCCGTTTTGCTATTTTGTTTCCTCATAACAGTTGCCCTATTTGCCGTAGACAATTTTTATATGGAAACGCTGACATCACCCCTTACCAACATAAACGGGCTTGCCTGTTCTAATTGCGGCACAACGTATACTGCACACGAAGCACATACGTTATCGGTTTGCTGCCACTTGCCTCTAGCCGCCACCTACGACCTGCAAAGTATTCCTTTAACAAAAGAAATGCTGCAGCAACGCGAAGCTACCATGTGGCGCTACCAGGAGTTACTACCTCTATTCAGCAACAAGCATAAAGTTTCGCTTGGCGAGGGCTTCACTCCCATCCTTAGCCTCAGCAACCTGGCCCAGAAGTATAACCTGTCTAACCTGCAGTTAAAGGACGAATCGCTTAACCCAACCGGCTCATTTAAAGCGCGTGGGTTAAGTATGGCAATTTCCAAAGCTAAAGAATTCGGGACGGAAGGCTGTATAATTCCGACTGCCGGCAATGCAGGTGTGGCCATGGCTGCCTATTGCGCTAAAGCCGGTATGCGGGCCGTGGTTGTGATGCCGCGCCATACCCCTAAAGCTTTTCAGGAAGAATGTTTATGGTACGGAGCCGAACTGCATTTATTGGATGGCCTGATAAACGACTGTGCCGCTTTTGCAAAACAACTAAATGCGGATGGGCACTTGCTGGATGTGTCTACGTTAAAAGAGCCGTATCGCCTGGAAGGTAAAAAAACAATGGGGTACGAGATTGCCGAACAACTTAACTGGCAACTACCGGACGTTATACTTTACCCGGCCGGTGGCGGAACAGGCCTGATCGGAATCTGGAAAGCTTTCGGAGAACTGCAGGAAATGGGCTGGCTGCCTGAAAGTATAAAACTGCCCCGCATGGTAGCAGTACAAGCTGCCAATTGCTGCCCGCTCGTTGAAACGCTGGAAGGCAGACAACTGAATGCGCAACAATACAACGGTAAAGCGACGATTGCAAACGGGCTGGCTGTGCCCCGTCCGATAGGGGAACAGATGATGCTGCGTGTTTTGTCTGAGTCGGGTGGTACGGCTATTAGTATAACAGAAGCCGAAATGATTGAAGGCATGCAGGAATTAGGCAGTCGCGAGGGTTTGTTTGTAGCTCCGGAAGGTGCTGCCGTCTGGATGGCTGCCCGCAAATTAATTAACAGCAATTTTATTTCACCAAATGAGCATATCCTTCTGCTGAATACAGGCTCCGGACAAAAATACATGGATAACGTATCGGGCATGTATGCCGCCAACTGATCTGAAAGTATAAACCGGTAGCTGTCCCGTACTGGTTTATACTTTAACAAAAAGCCACTCCTATAAAGAGTTGATTATAGCTATAAACACAAAGTTGCTGCTCTGCTTGTGTAAATACCGGCAGGCAGCAACTTTGTGCTTTTAAGAGCAACCCCTCGGAACTTAGTTCCCGTTTGATGTTTTTTTAGCCTTGTATAAGAACTAAAGGCACTTTATACTTTATTATAGCAAAACACAGAGCCAGATCATCAATTAATTACCACTGAGGTCAGCACCGTTTTCCAGTGTCCTGAATTCCATTTCCAGGGCCTTAATTTTTACTTCAGCATCTGTTTCCAGGCCATCGTCTATTGCATCTTTGCGGGTATTTAATTTTTCTAAAACAAGCTTGGCCATGTCCCAGTCGTCATTCGACCAGTTGGTATGCTGGGTGCGGACATTCTCCATAAAATAAATATACACATCGCGCACATTTTGCTTTGTGATAGTGCTGTAATCGGAATAAGTACTCAGCAGGCGTTCTTCCCATTCCGGTAAAGCGGCTTCCTGTGCAGGGCGTGACGCTTCTTTTTCAGCTAATCTGTTAAAGTTGTCTTTCAGGGTTTGGTATTCCTCGCGCACTTCTTCAGAAAAATTTTCCTGCTTATGGTCCAGTTCGGCAGTCCGCATCTGGAAATCTTCTTTCGACCTTTTCCAGTCCTGTGAGGTTCTTTCGGCTACAGTATTTGTTTGTGTATTTACCCAATCCCGGAAGTCTTTAAGTTCGTCCTGCACCAACGGGTCCGACTCTTTGGTAGTAGAACAGCTACCCAGCACCATCAAGGCAAAAAATAAAAGCAACATACTGAATTTTGATGTTCGTCTCATTGGTTTTTCTTTTGTTTCAAAATAATTCATACGGGCCACTATCCATTTAGATTAACCCATTTTTCATACTTTAAAACGAGATTTTTAGCAACTTAGTACTATTCTTTAAAAGTATAAACCAATTTAAGCGCCTCACGTACAAATTGTTATAAGCAAGTTTTTTACAGGAAATTCATATACAATCAGGTATTTACCAGATCAAAAGCACCCGATAAAGTAATAGCTTATATTCCGAGTATGCATTAAAAACGCACAAGTGGAGTATAAGCTATTTAATTTTAAGTAGCTGGCAAAGCAACATTACTATCCAATTAAATTACACTTTTTAGTGAGCGGCTTAGAAGACTTTTGAATATAAAGTTGATTGACTATAGGATAAAGCACACGCATAGTTCTATTGTTAACGTATTGGCCGATTTTTAAAAGTATCTGGCTTTATATTCAGAAAAAATCACTTTATTCACACTTTACTATACTTGTTATTCGAGCTATTTAGTGCTGTTCCTTAACCAGCGGCATGCAACCCCTACTAACAACTTGATCATGGAATCGTCTTTACACAATCCGGCACAACCCAACGATGTTTCGAAAAATGAGCTAGGTAACCTGCGTGTTCTCCTGGCAGAAGACAATGAAATAAACCAATTCCTGATCAATACGATTCTGGAAAGCTGGAATTTTACGGTTGATACAGTGGAGAATGGCCTGCTTGCTTTAGAACACCTGAGCCAGCATACATATGATGTGGTGCTGATGGATATCCAGATGCCGGAAATGGGAGGCTATGAAACGATAACCAGGATCAGAGCTTCCGATACTTCCATCTCCTCCATTCCGATTATTGCGCTAACGGCCCATACACCCGGCGAAACGGCTAAATGCCTGTCTGTTGGGGCCGATGCATATCTTTCCAAACCGTTCGAGCCCGAAGACCTTTACAAACTATTGCAACTCCACGTAAAACGTACTACATAAGTAATTTATACTTTGCTGTTTATACTTTGTACGGAAGTATAAACCTGGTAAAAGAGAAAGGCCATACTTTAAAGTATGGCCTTTCTCTTTATGTAATATCAATTTACTTATTTCTTGATCATTTTGGCAAGGTTGCTTAAACCACCACGCTGGCCCGCCATCTTGTTCATGGAGCGCATCATTTTGCGCATGTCGTTAAACTGCTTCATCAGGTTGTTTACCTGCGTGATATCGGTTCCGGAACCTTTGGCAATACGGGCACGGCGGCTACCGTTGATCATATCCGGGTTTTCGCGCTCAGCGGCCGTCATGGATTTTATGATCGCTTCGATCGGCTTAAACGCGTTATCATCAATCTCCACATCTTTTAATGCCTTGCCAACGCCCGGTATCATGCCAACAAGGTCTTTGATATCCCCCATTTTCTTGATCTGCTCCAGCTGCGTCAGGAAGTCATCGAAGTTAAACTGGTTTTTGCGTATTTTCTTATTAATACGTTTGGCCTCGTCTTCATCAAAGGCCTGCTGGGCACGCTCTACTAACGAGATTACGTCACCCATACCCAGAATACGCTGGGCCATCCTGTCCGGGTAGAACAGGTCAAGGGCTTCCATTTTCTCGCCGGTCGAGATAAACTTGATTGGCTTTTCTACAACAGAACGGATCGAAAGGGCCGCACCACCACGCGAGTCGCCATCCAGTTTTGTCAGGACAACGCCATCGAAGTTAATGCGCTCGTTAAAGGTTTTAGCTGTATTTACAGCATCCTGTCCCGTCATGGCATCTACCACAAACAGGGTTTCCGTTGGCTTGATTGCAGCTTTAACTTCAGCTATTTCTTTCATCATCGCCTCGTCCACGGCCAAACGACCGGCGGTATCGATGATGACTACTTTCTTGTTATTTTTCTTAGCGTACTCAACGGCATTCAGTGCAATCTGAACCGGGTTTTTGTTTTCCAGTTCGCTGTATACTTCCACGCCAACCTGCTCGCCCAAAACTTGCAGCTGGGTTATCGCAGCCGGACGGTACACGTCGCAGGCAGCTACCAGTATGTTGCGGTTTTGCTTTTTAAGATAAGAAGCCAGCTTGCCCGTGAACGTTGTTTTACCGGAACCCTGCAAACCAGCAATCAGGATAATAGCCGGATCACCTTTCAAGTTGATATCCTGCTTCTCGCCGCCCATCAGCTGGGTCAGTTCTTCGTAGACAATCTTCACCATCAGCTGTCCCGGAGATACTGCAATCAGTACGTCGCGGCCCATGGCCTCGTCTTTGATCTTATCGGTTACAGATTTGGCAACTTTATAGTTTACGTCGGCATCAACAAGGGCACGGCGCACCTCTTTTACAGTTTGTGCAACGTTAATTTCGGTAATGCTCCCCTGGCCTTTAAGGGTTTTAAAAGCGCGGTCTAACTTGTTACTTAAATTATCAAACATCTCTTTTTCTGGGTTTACCTACAAAAATAAACAAATCTCCGTAAATAATGACTAGGATTCTTAAGATTAAAGGATGGGCAAGGATTCTGACTTAAAACTTTCTGATTAAAAGATTTTAGGTTTGACCTTTCTACGTGAAGTTAAAGGTTCCATGTTTATATAATAGAATAATGGATTATGCTGTACTGACAGCTTGAGCAAAAAAATAGTTAATCCTGAAATCATTTAATCTTAAAAATCTTAGTCCGGTAACACTTCGTAAAGCTTATTCAGTTTACGATTTATTTCTATATTTGACACGGAAGCAAACCCGCAACTCGATCCTTGGAAAACTACGACACGACTAATCTCTTATACATTTCTTATTACTGGCCCCCTTCTGGCGGACCGGGCGTACAACGTGGTTTAAAATTCTGCCGGTATTTGCCCGTGTACGGCGTGCAGGCAGGCGTACTGACCGTTGACCCGAAACAGGCCTCTTACCCCCTGCTCGATCCAACTTTCGAAAAGGAAATACCCGAAGGTTTGGAAGTATACAGAACCGCTACTTCGGAGCCATTTGAATATTATAAAAAGCTTTCAGGCAAAAAAGAGATACCGTACGGCGGTTTTGTAAACCAGCAGGCCAAAGACTCGCTGCTCGATAAAGTGTTCAAGTTTTTGCGCGGCAACCTGTTTATACCTGATGCTCGCGTTGGCTGGAACAAGCACGCTATAAAGAAAGCCAGCGAATTGCTGGATGCTAAAAAATACCAGGTTATCCTGACGTCCAGTCCGCCGCACTCCACGCAGCTGATCGGCCTGAAGTTAAAAAAGAAGTATAACCTGCCCTGGATTGCCGACCTGCGCGACCCCTGGACGAACATCCATTATTACGACCAGCTATACCACACGCCAATAGCTAAACGCCTCGATCAGAAGTATGAATTGCAAGTGTTGCAGCAGGCCGATGCCATTATTGTTACCAGCGAAGATACCAAACGGCTGTTCTTAAATAAACCCGTAAGTATAGACCCCGATAAAATTCATGTGATTCCGAATGGGTATGATGCCGAAGATTTTCAGGTACAGTCTCAGCCGCCGCAGGATACATTTTTGATCACGTACACAGGCACTATTTCGGAGACCTATAATATTGATGTGTTTCTGAAAGTGCTGGCGCATTTAGCTTCGGTTAACAGCGAGATAACCTATAAACTGCGTTTTGTAGGCAAGGTATCGGATGGCGTTAAAGAGCGGATTGAGAAAGCGGGTGTGCTGGGCATGACAGAATTTATACCGTACGTGCCGCACCAGGAAGCCGTTAAGTACATGATGGAAAGTACGATGCTGTTACTCGCCATTGCCGATGTGCCGAGCGTGTATGCCAATGTTCCGGGCAAGTTGTTCGAGTACTTGGCATCTAATAAACCGATTGTGGCGCTTGGCCCCGTGCACTCCGATACTGACCGCATTATTGACGAATGTGGCGCAGGCCGGCTGTTCCATTATACCGCCTACGAACTGATGCTCGACCACATGCAGCTGATGAGCCGCTCCTGGAAAATCAACCCGAATCTCGATCTGCCTTTCATCAACCACGAGCGCTACTCCCGCAAAGGCTTAACGAAAGAACTGGCAGGTGTTGTAAAGAGGCTGGTTAAGTAGTTTATACTTTTATCATAAGTATAAAGTATAAGTTAAGGCTGCACTGTATTCTGATCAGTAGCTTTATTGGCTTGCATCCATCTGATGATTTCAGGATAAAGTTCTGCTACGCTCTGCGCTGCTTTCTTTTGTCTGTAAAGCCGTAGCAACTCAGTGTTAAACTCCCTGAACTTTGGGAATCCCTTTTTGGAAACCATGAACGCTACTTGGCGTTCTGTTACGCGCTCAAAAATAGCTTCCGGAAAGGTATCGTAAGCGTAGAGTGTATACACAGCCCACGTCATGTATTCGTTAAATGTGAGCGAGATAGAATTGTAGCCACCCGTTACTTTTTCATTTTTCCAGGCATTCAGGTTTCCCATAGCTGCTTCTATCTGGTCTAAATACCGGGCAGTGGCCGGGTTTACATAACTGTGGTTAATTTCCGTGAAAACGATGCGCGATGCATAGGCAGATTTCTCAAGTTCCGGCAATTCTTTCCAAGGACCTGTATCATAGTTAGGGGCACTTACAAAAAGTATGGTTTGCTTTTGGTTTCCGTCTTTACTTTTGAATTCCTTCATGTTATGTAAGCCTCCTGTGAGCGGCGAAAACACAACCAGAAAAGACTCGTTCTGCACCTGCGGGAACTCCCGCCCCAGCCATTGCTTCATCCCATCATAGTCATTTAACTGCCTGCTTCTGACTAAAAGGGAATCGTAGTAAGTTGTGTGTTGCTTGTAGAAGCTGGAAAAGGCGGTTTGCTGCACAAAAGAATTTAGCAAACGCTTATTGTTATGGAGAAGGAACAACGGATAAGGCGCTACATTATAAATAAAGGGGATGTTGTACCGATGCTTTTTTGCGAGCTTTCCGTTTGCTAAATCATAATTTAAGGCCTGAAACCGAATCAGGGTATTTACTTCGCTATATGCTCCGGCTTTCTTTAGTTTTTTGTTTAGTTTTAATACTAGCGGATGATGGGCATGGTTGCCAAACTGACCAATTACTTCCTTGTAATAAGGTGTGGCTTTATTAACCAGGTTGTGATCTGCTTGATAGGTATCCGTTAGACTTAAGGCTATTTGCAATGCTTCATACACTTCTGGTACTTCTACCTTTATCTCAGGATTAATTTCTTCGCTGTAACTTTTCGAAATGGTCGGTACAGTTGTTTTACAACTCGCTAATACTATTACTAAATATGTAAGAAAATAGACAGTCGTTTTCATTCAAGCGTTGGTATAACGGGAATGGCCATATAGCAATTTAGCTGCCTTATGGGTGTGGTTAGGCAAGGTGGTTCTTTACCTTTTCTGAGTTTATATACACGATAAAGAAGATAGTTGGAACAGACCATATCAGCATACCGATAAATTGCTCTACACTAAATTCACCATTGTCAAACGGATTATATGGTACCAAAAGAATAACAGGTAAAACACAGCCAAGATCTGAGCAAACACTCTTGCCCAATTCTTATGAGATAAGAAAATTCCGGCTACTAAGCCCCCAGGTTATAGCTGATGAAACCATTGCAACTGGTTTTGCATAGGCAACTGATTGGGTAAAGTAAGGAATCACTTTTTTGTTGGTTTTTCCTTCTGCTAACTTGTATAAAGAAGAAAAGTCAATAGTTTCAGAATACGGAATATCTAAATCACGAAGAATGTATTTGCAAAACGATCCTGACCAGCATCTACCCTATTTTATCTGCTACTTTTGTTCCTAATCCCTGCCTGATCTTTAACTGAACTACCTTTTCATTCTCAGAAATAAACTCAAGTACAATATCTGCTTCATTTGTAAAGAAAACCTGCTCGCTTTCTGCTGACATAGGTATTCTGTCTTCAGTATTTACCTTCATAAAGAGCCTACCTGCCTCAGCCGAGATTTCTACTTTATAAGTTTCGGAAACCTCAAAGGTTCCCGTATACTTTTTAAGTATACGATCTTCCAAGCTAATTTCTATATTCGGCTTAGGAAGGCTGTAAGGCTTGTTTTGCAAAGCGGCATACAGGGTGTTGCCTAGTTTTTCAAGAGAGATTGAAGTAATATTATTTAAAAGTATAATACAAATATTCTTCTCCGGTTGCATTAAAAAGTAGCTGGTCGCTCCTTCCACGTTTCCACCATGATTGATAACTTTTTCATCATGAATTTTATCAATGTACCAGCCATAACCATAGCCACCTAAAACGGGTGTTGTAGCAGAATCATAGGATTGTTTAGAGATGATCTTAAAGGTAGTAAGCCCTTTATAGAACTTTAGAAGATCCTCTGCTGAGCTATACAACCCACCGGTTGATGAAATAAGACTGGCGTTCCAGGGCTTGGTTTCAGCTTGCTTTGTAGCTGATACAAAAGAGTAAGACGTGACCTTACGCTTGTTTTCCAGGTTAGGAAAGTCAAAGCCACTATTGGTCATTTTCAGCGGCTTGAAGATATAGTTGTTCACCGCATCAGAATACGGAATGCCGGTTACTTTTTCTATAATAATTCCCAGTAAGATAAAACCTGAATTGCAGTAGCTAAACTGGGTGCCTGGTTCAAAATCCAATGGTTCATTTTTGAAGAAAGCCAATTTTTCTTCATTGCTGAAAGTATGGACGGAGGATAACTGAGAACTGAATTTTGGGTTTCTGAAGATCTCGTAAATGTCGCTTGTATTGGAGAGCAGATGTTTTAGCTGTATGTCATTTCCCCTGGGATAGTCGGGCAGATACTTGCTTACAGGATCTTGTATAGACAGTTTATTTTCTTCTGCCAGTTTTAATACAACCAGCGCCGTGAAGGATTTGGTTAGCGATCCGATTGAGAAAATATTGTTTTTGGTAAACTCTTTTTTAAATGCGGCGTGCTGGTAGCCATAGTTTCTATGATGTACTTTTTTTCCATCTTTAATTACCAGGGCAGTACCATTAAATTTGTTAACAGCAACATACGCCTTAACCAGACTATCCAACTGCGGACTGTTTAATTGCTGCGCACTAATTGAGATGCTGCACGATATGAAGAAAGCAATAGCCAGAAGTAGGTTACGAGCCATATTAGATTTTATATTTTGTCAAATTTAAATTTCCACCCAGGAGTATTATAGCGCTGCAGTTTGCTAAAATAAAGAAAGCGACTATCAAAGATTTTATAGTATTTCTTTAAATGGAACTACAATATTGACAAATGTATGGTTTTAAGCGTAAGTCTAAGCCTAAATTTCTATAAAATATATAAAAATAAATATATTAAATTAAAATGAAGTCATAAGCCCTATAAAGCCAAAAACTGAGCTAAAATAGTTGTTCATTTAACTAAATTTAGCTTCCAACCACGCTTCTACTTCCGCGACATCAACTGTATAATTTTCCTGCTGATCTCCTTCCGAACCAATAACGGCTGCATAATCGAACCCAAGCCCTTTGCTGAGCAGGAAATAATGCGTTTTAATTTGGTTGGACGGATGAAACTCCAGCACTTTGCATTGTTCGGCAAACAACAGGTTAGTTAAGCCGGCGCCATGCGGAGCCATAACCAGTTCAGAAGTATAAAATAGCTGCACTTGCTCTGCGTAACTCAACTTTTCGGCCTGTACAGTCTCAATGTTATACTTGGCAAGCAGCGGCAATAACGCAGCTTCGTTTAATACACGTCGTGTTTTAGCACCACTGCGGCTAATGTAAATGCGCTTTTTTGGTGTCCTTTGCTGTACCTGGTAGCCTTGCCATACTTGCTGTCGCAGCCATGTACCAATTTCAGCAGGTAAGTAGCCGCTCTGGGCACTCGCTACAAAACCCGGAAGTATAAACTCTTCTACCTCCCACTTTTCATGGTTGCCGATGTAAACAACGCATGCTTGCGGATGCTGCTGAAGTATAAACTGAAGCGTTTCGTGCTGGTAAGCCGGCAGGTCGCGGCGCATGATAATGTTAAAAGGGCGCTTTTCGGTTTGCAAAACAAAGTATAAACGCGGCAGGCAATCGAAAAACCAGTGGTAGTTGTTGTTGGCAGCCCAAGGCAAATGCAACACCGACGTATTAAGGCCTTTTTTATACTTGGGCAGCAGCAACGCTGGCGTCTTAAAGGCCGGCGATTTAGCTAACCGGCTCACATCAAAAACAGATTCAACGACCAGCTTTCCATCTAGCACAACGGCACCCGAGTTTCCAAGTATAGTTACCATGCGCAACGGGACCAGGTATTGCTCTTTCTGGCGGTAACCCAGCGCATAATCTATACTATAATTAAAGCTCTGAGCCGATTTTTCCAGGAATGCTTTTTCAGCTTCGGTAAAAGTTATCACCTGCGCAGTTGCCATTGTTTTTTTGGCAGGATGATGCAAAACAGAAGTATACCGGAAATAATACCCGGCACTATATAAAAGCTTGAACAGTAAATTTTTCAGCATAAAAGGGAGCAGTACAACCGGAAAGGTACAAATAATCTGAATTCGGGCCCTTAAAACTTACACTTTCATACTTTAAAAACACGCTGCACAGGAAGATGCTTCATTTGCCATTTCTAAACTTAATGCCTTGTAAGTTTAGCGCTATTTCTTGTATCAAAAAACAAGTATCTTGCAGCCTAAAGCTGGCGGCACCGCACGGCCTGAAGTATAAAGTATAAAACAGCATGGCATTAGATCTTAACCATAAGTCGATATTGGTAACGGGCGGTACGGGTTCGTTCGGAAAGAAGTTTGTAGAGATGGTATACGCCCGTTTTCCGGATGTAAAACGCCTCGTAATTTACTCACGCGACGAGCTGAAGCAGTTCGAAATGGCCCAGACGTTCCCGCACGAAAAGTATAAATCCATCCGTTATTTTATCGGCGATGTGCGCGACGGCGACCGTTTCAAGCGCGCCTGCGAAGGCATCGACATTATCGTACACGCTGCTGCCATGAAACAGGTGCCCGCTGCCGAGTATAACCCGATGGAGTGCATCAAAACCAATATCCTGGGCGCTGAAAACATCGTAAATGCCGCCCTTGATTGTGGTGTAAAAGAAGTGGTAGCCCTTTCCACGGATAAAGCGGCTGCCCCTATCAACCTGTACGGTGCCACCAAATTGTGCTCTGATAAACTGTTTGTAGCTGCTAATAACATGAAAGGCAAGCGCGATATTCGCTTCTCGGTGGTGCGTTACGGCAACGTGATCGGTTCGCGCGGCTCGGTGGTTCCGTTCTTTTTGAAGAAACGCCACGAAGGCGTATTGCCGATCACCCACCCGCAAATGACGCGCTTTAATATTTCGCTGGAAGAAGGCGTAGAGTTGGTTTTCCATGCGCTGGAGCACCATTGGGGCGGCGAAATTTTTGTACCGAAGATTCCTTCTTACGTGATCACCGATATTGCCGAGGCTATCGCTCCGGACTGCGAGCAGGAAATTGTAGGCATCCGTCCCGGAGAAAAACTGCACGAAGAAATGATCACCGAAACCGACTCGCTGAATACGGTAGAACTTGACAAGTATTACGTGATCCTTCCTTCCACGCCTACCTGGTCTACAGAAGATTTCCTGAAAGCCCACGAAGGCAAGATGGTCGAGATCGGTTTTAAATACAACTCCGGCACCAATTCCGAGTGGCTTTCTGTGGACCAATTGCGCGAGCAGATCCGCCAGCACGTAGACCCGAATTTTTCAGTTGTAAGCTAAGTTTATACTTTAGTTTAACGCATGACTCAGAACTCAGAACTCAAAACTCCAATACCGTACGGCAGGCAGCACATCACAGAAGCCGATATAGCCGCTGTGGTGGAAACCCTGCAATCCGATTTCCTGACGCAAGGGCCAAAGGTGGCCGAGTTCGAACAGGCTTTTGCCCGCTATGTAGGTGCCAAGTATGCCGTAGCAGTTAGTAACGGAACGGCTGCCTTACACTTGTGCGCTTTGGCTTTGGGCGTGAACGAAGAAACGCGTGTCATCACCACGCCTATTACGTTTGTGGCTTCAGCCAACTGCATACGCTACTGCGGTGGCACAGTCGAGTTTGCTGATATAGACCCTAAAACCGCTTTACTGGATGTAGCCAACGTACGCGCTATGCTCGAAAGTAAGCCAAAAGGATATTACCATGGCCTCATTCCTGTAGATTTTGCGGGCGCACCAGTCAATTTAGAGGATTTCCGGAAGCTGGCTGATGAGTTTGGCTTGTGGATCATTGAAGATGCCTGTCACGCGCCCGGCGGTTATTTTACCGATAGTAAAGGTAATAAACAATTATGCGGCAATGGCGCTTACGCTGATCTGGCGATTTTCTCGTTCCACCCCGTGAAGCACATTGCCACCGGTGAAGGCGGCATGATCACGACCAATGATGAAAAGCTGTACCAGGAACTTTTGAAACTGCGCACCCACGGCATTACCCGCGACCCTGCCCTGCTGGAAGAAAACCACGGCGGCTGGTACATGGAAATGCAGGAACTGGGTTATAACTACCGCATCCCGGATATGCTATGCGCACTGGGGCTTTCGCAACTGAGCCGTGCTGACGAAGGCCTGGCCCGCAGAAAGCAAATTGCCCTTCAGTATGACGAAGCCTTCCGGAATTATGAAGGTATAGAAGTACTCGGAACAGATGCAGCGGCGCTAAGCAGTGATGGAGAAACCGGCCATGCCTATCATCTCTACGTGATCAAAGTACAGGACCGCAAAGGACTTTACGACTTCCTGCGGGAGCACAATATCTTTGCCCAGGTGCATTACATTCCGGCGCACACCATGCCCTATTACCGTAATCTGGGTTATAAAAAAGGAGATTTCCCGGAAGCAGAATTATATTACAGCCAGTGCCTGAGCTTGCCTATGTACCCGACATTAACTTCTGAAGAACAGGAATTTGTAATCGCCAAGGTAAAGGAATTTGTGAAGTGAAGCGGCTTGCCATTATACCGGCCCGGGGAGGTAGCAAACGCATCCCGCGCAAGAATATAAAAGACTTTTGCGGTCAGCCCATCATCGCGTATTCCATCAAAGCAGCGCTGGATTCGGGCTTGTTTGATGAGGTAATGGTCTCGACGGATGATGAAGAAATTGCAGCCTTGGCCCGGAAGTATGGTGCGAGTGTGCCCTTCATGCGCAGTCCTGCAACCTCAGATGATTTTGCCACAACTGCGGCCGTGCTTTCAGAAGTTCTGGAAAAGTATAAACAACTAGGCTATAAGTATGAAGTAGCCTGCTGCATTTACCCGACAGCTCCTTTGCTCCAGGCAGCATCGTTGCAGAAAGCTTTCGAATTGCTTACCAATAAAGATTACGACACGGTTATCCCGGTTTTAAAGTATAGCTACCCCATCTGGCGCAGCCTGAAACTGGAAGAGGGAAAGGCAAGTATGAACTGGCCCGAACACGTAAGCAGCCGCTCGCAGGATCTGCCGTCCGCTTACCACGATGCCGGTCAGTTTTATTTTTTCCGGGTAGATTCCTTCATGCAAAAGCAGGCTTTGTTTACTGATAATACCGGTGCAGTAGAGCTCAGCGAACTGCAGGTGCAGGACATCGACACGCTCACCGACTGGGAAATGGCCGAGATCAAGTATAAACTTCTACCTAGTAATGTATAAATAGTGGCACAAAAATCCCGCATCATTTTCAGGGCAGATGGCAACAGCCGCATTGGCTTGGGCCACGTGGTGCGTTCGTTGGCACTGGCTGCAATGCTACGCGAGGAATTTGAGTGCATTTTTGCCATCCAGGCCCCCGACGAAAACCTGCAGCAACAGATCAAAGCAGTTTGCCACGGTTCGATTCTGCTCCCCGCTACTTCTCCCGAAGAAGATCGGTTTGTACATGAACTCAGCGCTTATGTATCCGAAGAAGAAATTGTGGTACTGGATGGGTATCACTTTAACACTACTTATCAGCAAAACCTGAAAGCGAGCGGCTGCAGCCTTGTTTGCATCGATGATATACACGCTTATCCTTTTGTTGCAGATGTGGTCGTAAATATGGCTGGTGGCTTGCAAGCAGCAAAGTATAAAACAGCGCCTCATACTAAGTTGTTACTTGGTCCGAAGTATGCGTTGCTCCGTCCTCCTTTTCTGAAAGCAGCCAAATCTGAAAGCAGGTTTTCAAGTGATAAAAAACAGAAAGTATTACTGAATTTAGGCGGTGCCGATCCTGAAAATCATACTTTAGCTATCGCCCAGGAGCTTTCTAAAAACAAAAGTATAACATCACTCGAAATTGTTGTGGGCAGCGCTTACAGGCATCTATCTGAATTAAAGCAGTTTATAAAGCAGCAGCCTGCCTGTAAACTGCACCAGAATCTGGATGCAGAAGCGATGGCACAATTGATGCAAGCTTGCCCGGTGGCCGTAACATCTGCAAGTGGTGTAGCTTATGAGTATGCTGCGATAGGCGGAATCCTGTATATCAAACAAACTGCAGAAAACCAGGCAGGCTTATATAACTTTCTGATCGAAACCGGACTTGCTTCGCCTTACCGGGATGCAGCAATCGCATTTGATCCGCAACATTTTGAGGAGAAAGTGAAGCTGCAACGAGCTTATTTTGATGGGAAATCCCATGAACGCTTTCGGTCAGTGTTTAGGAATCTTCAGCTGGCTCAGAAACTTAAACTGCGGGACGTAACTTCAGACGATCTGCTTTTGTTGCTGGATTGGGCCAATGATCCGGAAGTACGCGCTCATTCCTTTAACCCGGATCCGATCACGCTAGAAAATCATACCCGCTGGCTTACTTCCAGACTCCAAGACAAAGCAGCAAAACTATACATAGCTGAAATTGCTACCCAGCCCGCTGCCCACATCCGGTTTGAAGTAACGCAACAAACCGCTACCATTAGTTATCTGATAGCCAAAGAGTTTAGAGGAAAAGGACTAGGCCATACTGTACTACAAAAAGGTGTTAAAAAGCTATTGGGGCAGATGCCGGAGGTAAGGTTAATAGAAGGCCTGGTGCAGCCGGACAACATCGCTTCGGTGCGGGCATTTGAGAAAGCCGGTTTCACTTACGGCACTCCGGATGACCACTACCCGACAGCACATCGTTTTATACTTGAAATGAACAAATGAACGTACCTGATATAAACATTGCCGGTCGCCTGGTTGGCCGCAGCCATAAGCCATTTATTATTGCCGAAATGTCGGGCAACCACAACCAGTCGCTGGAGCGGGCGCTCGCCATCGTAGATGCCGCTGCTGATGCAGGAGCAGATGCCATCAAACTGCAAACCTACACCGCCGACACCATGACCTTACCCGGGGCTTTCACGATCGAAGACAAGAATTCACTCTGGGAAGGCCGCGAACTATATGATCTTTATAAAGAAGCCTATACCCCCTGGGACTGGCATCAGCCTTTGTTCGAGCGCGCCAAACAGCGTGGTATGATCGCTTTTTCGTCGCCTTTTGATGAGACTGCTGTTGATTTTCTGGAGGAACTAGGCGCACCGGTGCATAAGATCGCCTCATTTGAAAATACTGACCACCCGCTCTTGCGCAAAGTAGCAGCTACCGACAAACCTGTTATCATGAGTACCGGCGCCGCTACCCTTTCTGAGATTGACGAAGCTGTTCGGGTGTTGCGTCAGGCAGGATGTGAGCAGCTCATACTTTTGAAATGCACCAGCACCTATCCTTCCACCCCGAAAAATACCAACATTGCCACCATTCCGCATATGAGCCAGCTGTTTAATGTGCAGGTCGGCTTATCGGATCATACCATGGGCATAGGCGCTGCGGTGGCCGCTGTAGCGCTGGGCGCGACGGTGGTAGAGAAGCACTTTACCCTGCGCCGGGCAGACGGCGGTGTGGATTCGGCTTTTTCGTTGGAGCCGGAAGAGTTGAATGCCTTGGTGATAGAATCAGAGCGGGCATGGCTCTCGTTGGGGCAGGTGCAGTATGGTGTGCAGCGCGCCGAAGAAAAGAGCCGCCTGTTCAAGCGGTCGGTGTATGCGGCCAAAGATATTGTTGCCGGCGAGCTGCTCACCAAAGAAAATATCCGCGTGATCAGGCCAGGACTTGGCTTGGCTCCCAAACACTACGACGCGCTGTTGGGAAAACCTGCCGCGCAACCAATCAAAGCCGGAACGCCTATTACCTGGGACATGGTGTAAGAAATGAGGGAGTGGATCAGCATTTACAAAAACATTCTGTACATGCACTTTTCAGATGGGTTTTATGCCCTACCGGAAAGTGCGAAAAATGCCGTATCTCCAACTAATCCTTTTCTGCGGTTAGCTAAATTGCTGGGTTATACGTTGCTGCGACTGGTTGGGAATATCTTTTCTGGCGTTAAGCAAACCGAAAATCTGCATGGTAAAGTATGGCTTTATGTGGTAAGCCAGAATAATATTGATAGCCTGAGTTTTATACAGAATAATTTATCTGATGCTGCGTTCGTAGCAGGGCAAAGCAAGGACATCGGAAAGTATAACAAAATGGTAAACCGCCTTTCACTCCGGCGTAAACTGCTTTACTATTACAAGTTCTTTCCGCTGCTTCTATACTTTCTTCAAAACAGGAAAAAACAGGCTATTAGGTTTTACGATGTGCTTTACGACGCCGTCGGTTTTTACGAAGTATACCTGCACCAGCTTCAGAAGTATAAACCCAGCTGTATTGTTTTTGCCAACGACCATAATGCTGATGCGCGCGCTATGCTTTTGGCAGCCAAACAGCTCGGCATCAAAACGGTTTATGTGCAGCATGCCAGCGTAAGCCCTATTTTCCCGCCTTTGGCATTCGATCTGAATCTGTTGGAAGGCCAGGATGCGCTGGAAAAGTATAAACAATGCGGCCCTGTACCTGGTAAAGTTGAATTGATTGGAATGCCGAAAGCAGATGCGTTTGTACCTTTCCGGAAACCGCAGCGGTCTGTAACCACCATTGGGCTAGCCTGCAACCTGATGGACGAAACTGCTGAGATAACGCATCTGGTTACAAAACTTTCCCAGGCATTCCCTGAACTGAGAATCATACTTCGCCCCCACCCACGCGACAGTCGCAATTTCAAAACTGATTTACATAATAATACAACTGTAGAAATTTCTGATAGCCGCTTAGTACAAACGTTTGATTTTCTGAAAGAGCTGGATGTGCTGATCAGCGGAAATTCGGGCATACACCTGGAGGCGGTTTTGCTGAACGTATGGGCTATTTTCTATAACATGAATCCTTCTGAAAACCTGGCAGATTATTACGGCTTCATCCGGAACGGATTGGTTGATACCGCACCGGATCATCCTTCATTAGTTAAATTGATTCAAGAAAACCAGCAACAAACCCCTGAAGTATACTTGCGCGCGCAATATTATAACGCCACTGTGGGCATACCATACGACGGAAAAAGCGGGCAACTGGCCTTGCAGCATCTGGAACAGTTTCTGGAACTTTAGCATCCGGCCGTTTATGCTACCTTTGCAGTTCTCACACCCAGCACATGAGTAAATTACGCCGCGAAGGCATCTGGAACACGGTAATATCTTATGGCGGCATCCTGATCGGGTACGTTAATACGGTACTGCTTTTCCCTAATTTTCTGGATGAAGAACAGGTAGGCCTGACGCGTCTGCTGATTTCGATTGCAACCATGTTTGCGCAGTTTTCGGCGCTGGGCTTTGTGAACATGAGCGGCCGCTACTTCCCTTACTTCCGCGACAAAGAAAAACAACACCACGGCTTCCTGTTTCTGCTGCTGGCTGTGCCTATACTTGGTTTTACAGTCATTACGTTGCTGTTCCTGCTGGGCAAACCGCTGGTGCTAGATTATTACCAAGAGTCGCCACTGATAGCCGATTACTTTTATTACCTGATCCCGCTTTCTTTTTTCACGCTGGTATTCATGCTTTTCACGGCCTACCTGCGTTCGCTTTATAAAACGATTGTTTCCTCCTTCGCTCAGGATTTCCTGCAGCGGATTCTTATTACCCTGCTTATAACAGCTTATGCGTTCGGTGGCATGCCCTTCCATACGTTTGTGCTGTTGTACATTGGTATAAACTCGGCCCTGGCGCTGGTACTGATACTTTATACTTTGTGGTTGAAGCAGTTATTTATATGGCCTTCGTTTAAGGGCTTGCGGAATTTCCCGATCAAGGAAATGCTGTATTACGGCCTGTTCACGTTCATGGGCAATATTTCGGTGACGCTCATCAAGAACATCGATCAGATCATGATCAGCTCGTACAGCCTCAGCGATAACGCCATTTACACCACTGCTTTTTTCATGACGAGCGCCATCATCACGCCTGGTCTGGCTATTTTCAAGATCGCTTTTCCGCAGGTGGCCGATTACTGGAAAGATAAGGACATGGCCGGCATGGAAGGGCTGTACAAACAAACTACGGTTATCAACCTGATCATCGGTCTGCTGTTATTTGTAGGCATCTGGGCGAACCTCGACAGCCTGTATTCCTTTATGCCGGAAAGCTACCGCGACGGCCGCTACGTGGTTTTGTTTTTGGCGATGGCGCGTTTGGTGGATCTGGCAACCGGCCTGAACGGTATTATACTGGCCACTTCCGATAAATACCGCTGGGACCTGCTTTTCAACATCAGCCTGGCCATACTTACCATTGGCACCAATTATTACTTTATTCCGCTGTACGGCATCAACGGCGCTGCATTTGCCTCCATGTTATCCTACATGACGATTAATTTTCTGCGCTTATTTATGGTACAGTGGCTTTACAAGATTCAGCCGTTTGCCTGGAGCACGGTAAGTATACTGGTTATTGCCGCTGTGGCGCTTGGTGCTTCTTCCCTGCTGCCTTTTGTCTGGAACAGGTACGTGGACATGGCAGTGCGCTCGCTGATGATTGTGCTCATTTACGGCGGCCTGATGATCGGCTTAAAAATTTTCCCCGAAATGAATGCCTGGTTTCAGAAACTCATTCTAAAGTATACCGGCATCCGCGTTAATTTCTAAGCACTCGCTAAAGTATAAATTACTCACTGCAACGTATATTTTATACTTTATATTTTCGCAAAGAAGCCCCTGATATGCTGACAGATATAAGCCAGTTGTTCTTCTTTTAATTCGGAATGTAGTGGCAGCAAAAGTATACTTTCGCTCAACATTTCAGCCACCGGAAAATCGCCCATTTTATACTTTAGCTCCCCCATTTTTTCCTGCAGATGAACCGGAGTTGGAAAAGGAATTACACTCGGAATAAAATGTGAAGCAAGGTATTGTTGCAGCGCATCCCGCTTCCCTTCCTTCACTACAATTGGAAAATGCTGATGGTTGTTTGGGACTTCAGTTGTCGCCACTGGAAGCTGTAATCCGGAAATCCCTGCTAACGCCTGGTTATAATATTTAACAGCCGGTTCACGCCCTGCATTGTAGGTATCGATGTGTTTCACTTTTACGGCCAGCATTGCAGCCTGTAAAGCATCCAGTTGGGTTAGGGTTTTAGCTGCCATAAGTTTTTCTGCAACCTGAACATCATGGGTAAGTATAGCTGCGCCTTCTTCTGTGTGGGCAGTTGCTTTGGTCGGGAAAAAGCTGGTTATACCGATGTGGCCTATACTTCCGGCTTTCATCATTCGCCCATTTATACTTACTTCTGCACCAAAAGCCTGCGTCGCGTCTTCTATCACTAGCAGGTTATACTTTTCTGCCAACAACAGCAGCGCTTCCATCTCGGCACATTGCCCGAACACATGAACCAGTACCATCACTTTCGTGGCTGGTGTAATCACGCGCTCCACCGAGGCTTCATCCAGCGTAAAGGTATTGGGATTAACATCAGCAAATACGGGTTTAAGCCCAGCCAAAACTACCTCTTCAGCTAAATAGCTATCCCCAAAAGCAGGCAATATAACCTCCGCGCCGGTTGGCAATCCGAGCGCTTTAAGAATCACCCGAAATGCATCACGGGCGTTCGCACAAGGCTGCACATACCCCAGCCCAAAGTATGATTTCAGGTTATCTGTCAATCTATTTGAATGCACATCAGCACCTTCGCCCATACTTGCCATTACAGCGCTAAAGGCAGCATCCAGTTCGGGCTTAAGCTTGGCATAAAAAGCTTTGGTAGCGGTCATTTTTATGTCTTCCATTGGCTTGCCGGGTTGGTCGTTTAAAGTATAAATTTAGACTTGTTGCTAAAAAAGAAAGCCCGGTAAAGTATACCGGGCTTTCTTTTTTATGTTGATAACAGCTTAAAATCCGTTGATCAGGTTAAACTCGTTTACTTTGGAATCCAACACTTTACCATTCTCGCATTTAAGTATACGTTTAGGGTATCGGTTGATGATCTCGTAGTTATGTGTTGCCATCAAGACGGCTGTTCCGCTGTTGTTGATCTCCAGGAAAAGCTGCATGATTTCGTTGGCAACCATGGGATCAAGGTTACCGGTTGGCTCATCGGCAAAAAGTATAAGCGGCTCGTTTAATAAAGCGCGCGCAATAACAATCCGCTGCTGCTCGCCGCCTGAAAGCTGATGTGGCATTTTGCTTCCAGCTGCATTCAAGCCTACGCGCATCAGTACTTCCGAAACGCGCTGTTTCATCTTGGCTTTGTCTTTCCAGCCGGTCGCTTTCAACACAAAAAACAGGTTATCGGCCACGCTCCGATCAAACAGCAACTGGAAATCCTGGAAGATGATCGCGATTTTACGGCGTAGAAACGGTACCTGCTGGCGTGGCATTTTATTGATCATAAAGCCAGCCACAGACGCCGTTCCCGTCAGGAAGCTAAGGTCGGCGTACAGGGTTTTAAGCAACGAGCTTTTCCCGCTGCCTGTGCGTCCCACTAGGTACACAAATTCCCCTTTCTCAATATCGAAATTAACGTTGCTGAGAATGGTATTGGAATCCTGGTAAATAGCCACATCGCGAAGCGACACAACAGGCGAAGATGAAAAACTCATGTATACTTAAATCTCTAATTTCTGAAGTTTACCGAACGCAAGCGCTTCTATTACAGCAGCCAGCGCCCCCTCTTTTCCATCTAAGCCATAGCGGTCGAGGTTTTTAAGCGGCCGGTCGGCACGGAAATAGGCAATCAGCACAAAATTTGCATCACGCAACTGGATGTAATCCGGAATTTTGGCTTTGCCTTTTACTTTGATGATGTACATTTTTTGAGAATTACGAATTAATAATTACGAATTACGAATGGGGAGAAAGTATAATGGCCCATACATTACAAATAATTCTTAATTATTAATTCGTAATTCGTAATTAACTTACTTGTTTCCTTTGGCGTGGTCTGCCAGGAATTTCTGTAAACCGATATCCGTTAATGGGTGGTTCAGCAGGCCGGTGATAACAGAAAGCGGGCAGGTTACTACATCTGCTCCAATTTCGGCGCACTGTACCAGGTGCATGACGTGGCGAACCGAAGCTGCCAATATCTGTGTCTGATACCCGTAGTTGCTGTAGATCTGAACCATTTGCTCGATCAGGCCTAAGCCATCGGTAGACATATCATCTAAACGACCAACAAACGGAGATACATAAGTAGCACCCGCTTTGGCAGCCAGAATAGCCTGGCCGGCAGAGAATACCAGTGTACAGTTTGTTTTAATGCCCTGCTCGCTGAAATGGCGGATGGCTTTCACGCCTTCGCGGATCATCGGGATTTTTACTACAATGTTCGGGTGCAGTTCAGCCAGGATCTCTCCCTCACGCACCATGCCTTCAAAATCAGTAGAAATAACTTCTGCGCTGATGTCGCCATCTACAATATCACAGATTTTTTTGTAGTGCGCCATCACATTGTCGTGGCCAAAGATGCCTTCTTTTGCCATCAATGACGGGTTTGTGGTTACGCCATCTAATACACCGAGGTCTTGCGCCTCCTGGATTTCCTGCAGGTTTGCAGTATCGATAAAGAATTTCATAATGCAGCGAATTGTAGATTATACCTGCAAAGCTAACCCAATCTGACCTAAGTCAAAAGTTAAACGCCAAATAATAGCAAGTATAAACCGGAGAAAGTATAAAGTATGATAAGTACCAAATCTGGCCTTGATTTTATACTTTGAAATGTGAGATGGAAAGTATGGGAAGAAACTCCCGTTGCGGTAGGGGCAAAAAAAAGTGGCAAACCAACATCGCGCCGCTCAACCGCCTACCCTTGCTAACTTCCGTTCCTGGGGGAGTTCGGCGGGAGCTGGCCGTGCCGATTTGCCGTTACAAAAGTAGACATTTTTATCTTTCGTGCAAACAGCATCCAAATAAAATTTCAGAAATCCGGTGCAATAAAGTATAGCTGCCTTATTTTCAGAAGTATAAATTTCAGAATTGCTGGCTGAAAGTATAAAAAGCGTAGGGTTTGTACTTTAAGACAATATATCCGCTTATAAAAATTAAAAGTCCTGCATTATTATTGCCAAATACTGCAAAAGTGCCTTACCTTTGCGCATGCCAGAAAAAATACTCATCCTCGACTTTGGCTCCCAGTACACCCAGCTGATCGCAAGACGTGTGCGCGAGCTTAATGTATACTGTGAGATTTATCCTTACAACAATGTGCCAGCCCTTACGGAAGATGTAAAAGGCGTTATCCTTTCAGGAAGCCCTTGCTCCGTTCGCGACGAAATCCACCCTACCATTGATCTCAGCCAGTTTTTAGGCAAAATTCCTGTTTTAGGTGTTTGCTATGGCGCGCAGTTAATGGCCCACGAACTGGGTGGCGAAGTGACTCCTTCTACCATTCGTGAGTATGGCCGCGCCCGCCTGAACGAGATCCACAACCACGATCGTTTGCTGAAAGAACTTACCATTGGTTCGGTTGTATGGATGTCGCATGGCGATACAATTAAGGAGATTCCGGATAACATTGAAGTAATTGCCAGCACCGAGAGTGTGCGCGTAGCTGCTTACAAACTGAAAGGCCAGGAAACGTACGGCATCCAGTTTCACCCGGAAGTAACGCACTCTGACGAAGGCAAAACCCTGCTGCGTAATTTTGTGGTGCATATCTGCGGCTGCATTCAAGACTGGACTTCGGAGCAGTTTGTTGAAAGTACCGTTGCTGCGTTAAAAGAACAATTAGGCGATGATAAAGTAGTTTTAGGCTTATCAGGTGGTGTGGATTCGAGTGTGGCTGCCATGCTGATCCATCACGCAATCGGTAAAAACCTGTACTGTATTTTTGTAGATAACGGCCTGCTGCGCAAAGATGAGTTCGAAAATGTACTGGACTCTTACAAGCATATGGGCCTGAATGTTAAAGGCGTAGATTCCAAATCTAAATTTTATACCGCACTGGCCGGCTTAACCGACCCGGAACTGAAGCGCAAAGCCATTGGCCGCGTGTTTATTGAGGTATTCGACGAAGAATCGCATCGCATAGAAGACGTGAAATGGCTCGCGCAGGGCACTATTTACCCGGATGTGATCGAATCCATGAGCGTGAAAGGACCATCTGCTACCATTAAATCGCATCACAACGTAGGCGGCCTCCCAGATTTTATGAAACTGAAAGTGGTAGAGCCCCTGAAAGCCTTGTTTAAAGATGAGGTACGTCTGGTAGGTAAAACGCTTAAAATAGATGATGCCATTCTTGGTCGCCATCCTTTCCCGGGCCCCGGTCTTGCGATTCGTATTCTAGGTGATGTAACGCCGGAGAAAGTAAACATTTTGCAATCCGTGGATCATATCTTTATCAGCAACCTGAAGAAAACAGGCTTGTACGACGAAGTATGGCAGGCAGGCGCAATCCTGACACCGGTACAAACAGTTGGTGTGATGGGTGACGAGCGTACCTATGAAAATGTGGTGGCACTAAGAGCCGTTACAAGTATAGATGGCATGACCGCCGACTGGAGCCGCTTACCGTATGAATTCCTGGCCGATGTATCCAACGAAATCATTAACAAGGTAAAAGGCGTAAACCGCGTAGTATACGATATCAGCTCAAAACCACCTGCCACCATAGAGTGGGAATAATTTTAAGTATATCCTGGATATAAGTGATGGAGGACGAAAGATGAGCAAGTATAAATGGTCGTCTTTTGTCCTTTGTCTGTTTTTATAAAGTTATCTGAAATGAAAAAAAGTAGTTGTTTCTGGAGAAATGTGATCGGACTTCTGGCAGCCGGGCTGTTGGCTGTTCCGGTTCAGGCGCAGGTACAGGATGCCGCCACGGCCTACAACAACGGCAAAGTACTGGTGCAGCAGCAACGTTATCCGCAGGCAATGGCAGAACTGCTGCCCCTGACGACAACTTCTGCGTTTGCGCCGGAGGCATCTTACTTTTATGCGTTGGCTGCCCTTAAAGCAGGCAAGGCTGATGAAGCGTATAAAATGTTGCTTCAGCTGCAGAACAAGCACAGCAATTGGGAGAACATGGCCGACGCAGATTACCTGCTAGCCAACACGTTGTTCGAGCTAAAAGAATACGACCGCGCACTAAGCAAATTAAAGGAACTGGAAGGCTCCGCACTAGCGACTGATGCCGAAGGCCTGAAACGGTTCTATTTAACAAAATTAGCTGACCGCGCTGCCTTTGAGAAACTGCTTGCAAAGTATGATTCGGATAAAGTGGTAGCGCAGTCTTTTGCCGATAAATTATTGTCTGGCTGGTTCAGGCCGCAGGACAGGCCACTGCTGGAAAGTATAGTATCTAAATTTAACCTGGACCGTAGCCGTTATTTAAGCAAAAATGCTTTTCAGAACCAGGGCTTCCATGTGGCGGTGCTCCTGCCCTTTCAGTTAACGCCGGATGCGCTGGCAACAGCCCGTAAAAACACCTTCGCTACGGATATGTATGCCGGTATGAAACTGGCGCAGGATTCGCTTAAACAACAAGGCATCAATCTGAACCTTTATACCTATGATTCAGGAACGGACACGCTAGCTGTGAAGAAAACGCTGGCTTTGCCGGAAATGCAGCAAATGAACCTGATCATCGGCCCGGTTTACAGAGCTCCCGCTAAAATTGCTGCCCGTTATGCTGCTCAACAGAACATCGCCCTTGTAAATCCGCTTTCCGAGGATGCTGACATGGCAAAGGGCTTTAACAATGTTTTCCTGTTTGAGTCGTCGGTAGCAACAAAGGCAAGACAGGCGGCAAGTTATGCCTACCAGAATTTCATGCCAAAAACGGCGGTTATAATTTACGAGAATGCCAAAGACGACACCACCTTTGCTTACCATTACAGGCAGCAGTTTGTAAAGCTGGGTGGTAAAGTAAAGACCTATCAGAAAATTAACCCGGCTCAGGCATCAGCTACGGCAGCTGCATTTAATAAGCTGATTTTGCAGGATGTGGGCCACCTGGCAGTATTTTCGGATAAGATGCCGGCCGCTGTAAACGCAACCAGCGTGCTGCAAAGCAAAGCTCCAAAACTGCCGCTTATTACTTATGATAAATGGTTGGATATAAACCAGGTTTCGTTACGCCAGCTGGATGACCTGGAAGTATACTTTATCAACCCCAAATACATCGATAAACAATCTCCGGCTGCTACTGCATTTAAAAAAGCTTACACCAGCCAGTACAACCTTCCCCCTTCTGTGTATGCCTACACCGGTTTTGAGATGGTGTATTATTTCGGAACGCTGCTGCAAAAGTATGGGCCGCAGTTTAGCGAATCGCTGGTACAAACGGCACTTCGGCCGGTCGTTTTTTACAAAGGTTTTGGTTACTACGATCCGAGTCAGCGCAACCAGCAAATAAGTCCAGATAACCAATATGTACCCATCACGAAGCTCGAAAACCTGCAACTGATGGTCGTAAATCCTGTTTATTAATTAAAGTTAATCCGCATCATTTCTTATTTATGATACAAGCACCAGTAAGTAACGAACTTTTCGAAAGAGCACAGCATACCATTCCGGGCGGTGTAAATTCTCCAGTAAGAGCCTTCCGGGCAGTTGGTGGCAATCCCCGTTTTATGGTTTCTGCCAAAGGCCCTTATATGTTTGATGAAGATGGCAACCAGTATGTTGAATTCATTAACTCCTGGGGGCCAATGATTCTGGGCCATGCGCCTGCAGTGGTACAGGAAGCTGTTATGGCGGCTGTTCCGAACTCGCTTTCGTTTGGTGCACCTACCCGCAAAGAGGTTGAAATGGCTGAACTGATCGTGAGCATGGTGCCCGGCATCGAAAAAGTACGCATGGTGAACTCCGGTACCGAAGCCACCATGTCGGCGGTTAGAGTGGCTAGAGGGTATACAGGCCGCAGCAAATTTATTAAGTTTGAAGGGTGCTACCACGGGCATGGCGATTCGTTCCTGATCTCGGCTGGTAGCGGTGCCATTACATTAGGCGTACCTGATAGCCCTGGTGTAACCACTGGCGTCGCAGCCGATACCCTGACAGCCCCTTATAATGATCTCAATGCGGTACAAACGCTGGTAGATGCGAACAAAGGCGAAATAGCTGCTATTATTCTGGAGCCTGTGGCTGGTAACATGGGCCTTGTAGTTCCGGAGCAAGGCTTCCTGCAAGGTCTCCGCGACATCTGCGATAAAGAAGGAATCGTACTTATATTTGACGAAGTAATGACCGGATTCCGATTGGCTTCAGGTGGCGCGCAACAGTTGTATGGCGTAACCCCGGATATGACCACGCTGGGTAAAATTATTGGCGGTGGTATGCCCGTTGGTGCTTACGGTGGCAAGGCTGAGATTATGAACTATGTGGCGCCGGCTGGCCCTGTTTACCAAGCGGGTACATTATCCGGTAACCCGATCGCAATGTCGGCGGGTATGGCGATGTTATCGCACCTAAAAAACAACCCTGAAGTATACGCGCAACTGGAACAAACTGCTGCACGCATGGTAGCAGGTATGGAGGCCAATATGCAGAAACTGGGAGTTAAATTTACGATCAACCGCGTTGGCTCTATGTTCAGTATTTTCTTTACAGATAAGCCTGTTACCGATTTTGAAAGTGCTAAAACTTCTGATACCGCTCTGTTCGGGAAATACTTTAATGCCATGCTGAAACGTGGTATTTACCTGGCTCCTTCTCAGTACGAAGCTTTGTTTATTTCCACAGCTATTACCGATGAACTGGCAGACCAATATATACAAGCCAACTTCGAAGCGCTGCAGGAAGCATTAGAAATTGCGTAAATCCATACTTTAAAAGTATAACCAAGTATAAGTTCGAGGCGGCAGATCTGTAATAAGGTCTGCCGCTTTTTTATATTGGCTGTCAAAAGTCTTTTATGTACTTTTGCTAACCTTTCAGCATACCCATGATACTAACAGATAACCAGATTTTAAGTGAAATTGAAAAAGGCACCATCCTCGTAGAGCCTTTTAACCGTGCCTGCCTGGGCACAAACTCTTACGACGTACATTTGGGGCGATACCTGGCTACGTACAAAGATGAGATCCTGGATGCGCGTAAACACAATGAAATTGACGTGTTCGAGATACCGGAAGAAGGTTATGTGCTGCGTCCGGAAACTTTATACTTAGGCGTAACTTTAGAATATACCGAAACGCTGGCCCACGTTCCTTTCCTGGAAGGTAAATCTAGTGTAGGCAGGCTTGGCATCGATATACACGCCACTGCCGGCAAAGGCGATGTGGGTTTCTGCAATACTTGGACACTTGAAATTTCCGTTACACAACCGGTACGTATTTACTACGGCATGCCGATCGGGCAACTGATTTATTTTGAGGTAAGCGGCGAGATTGAGAACTATTACAATACCAAAGCCAACGCCAAGTATAACCACCGCACCATTACACCAGTGGAGTCCATGATGTGGAAGAACGAGTTCTAAGCACGTAAATATATAGCAACCTTTTAAGGCCGTTTTATAGTAGACTATAGAACGGCCTTTTAGTTGGCACCATTTATGCACTAAGACTAAGTATAAAAAGACTTCCAGTCAGATGGAATTTTTACCCTCTGAGGTTCGTTATATAAGAGTACACAGCAACAAGACCAAACCTAAAACTAAGAAAATATAATATGAAAAAGCTATTAGTAATTGCCTTCGTAATGTTCAGTTTCGTAACAGTATCTTCTGCAAAAAATAGCTCTATCACAGCAGAACAAAGAGCAAAAAACCTTTCAGATCAGATGATCCGCGAGTTACGCCTTAATAATTTCCAGGCCAATAAAGTGAGAGAGATCAATCTGGAAGTGGCAGATCAGATGCTGGAGATCGAAGAGCAGTATGCAGGAGATCAGAATAAGATTGATGAACTTTGCAAAAACGTTTGCAGCAAGCGCGATGTAGCACTTGAAAAAGTATTAAGCACAGTGCAGTATAACAACTACTTCGGAAACCGTAAAGCTTTTAACAGCTTCGATCGTGAGTTTGTAGCTAAAGCCAGCATTCCAACAAATAATGTGGTAGCAGGCAACGAAGCATCTGCCAGCATCCGCTAAGTATAAACCTCTTAAACAAAAAAGCCGCTCCTTTATAAGGAGCGGCTTTTTTGTTTACCAGTAAGTACAGATTACTGCTTATCGTTCTTCAACCTGTCCTGCTCGATATGGTCCATCAGTTCTTTGCACAGGTCGCGCATTTTCTGGGCCATTACAGTGTCGCTGGTAGCGGTAGCTATACTTTGCGCCATCGCTCCTATTGTATCCACACAGAAATACTTCATTTCATCTACCGGCATGTCCTTCGTCCAAAGGTCGATTTTCATGGTGCCAGCTTCGTCGCGGTCCCAAAGCGAAATGTTGATGGCTTTTGCAAAGTGGATTTTCTCGCCTGCATCTGTTGCTCTCCAGCTAATAGCCTCCGGTATTTTATTTTCGTCTAAAGCTATGCTAAAATATATTTCTGACTTCTTCATTTTATCAATTGTTAAACTTTATAGTATAGGAATCTCGTAATAGTGCTGATTAAATATATAGATACAAAGTTACGCGATGCGCTACGGAATCAAAACCCTCTTATCAATTTTTACCTTATCTCTGCTGGCCGGTTGTGCCAAAGTCCCGTTAACCTCTAACAACACCCCCCTGACGGTTGCTTTTTATAAT
The DNA here is from genome assembly GCF_003284895.1 of Pontibacter arcticus. Taxonomy (GTDB): domain Bacteria; phylum Bacteroidota; class Bacteroidia; order Cytophagales; family Hymenobacteraceae; genus Pontibacter; species Pontibacter arcticus. Next base: position 399,783 of record NZ_QMDV01000002.1, on the reverse strand, counting down.
GTAGAAAACCTCTACGACACCCAAAATGCGCCCAGTGCAGCTGATGATGCTTTTACTCCCGCTGGCAAACTAGAGTGGGATGACGAGAAGTATACTACCAAAATCGAAAAGCTGGCTACTACCATTAAAAGTATAGGTGGCGGCAAAGGTCCTGCAGTTATTGGCTTAGCTGAGGTGGAAAACCTGAAAGTAGTACAGGATCTGGTAAGATCAGAAGAATTACGCGGCCAGAAGTATGAGATCATTCATTTTGATAAGCCCGATCTGAATGGCTTAGGCGTAGCCCTTCTGTACAAGCCACGATATTTTAAGCCAACGAACAGTACAAGCATAAAAGTTAACTATACTGAAAATGGGTTTTCATCCAGCGGTATACTGCAGGTGAAAGGAGAACTTTCAGGAGAGCCTGTCACAATACTTGTAACGCAATGGCCAACCAGCAACACAAGCAGAAGGAGTAACGGGAACGATACCAGAGCCAGAGCTGCCGCTGTAACGCTTCGTAAAGAAATAAACGCCATGCAGGTTGCCGATAAAAACGCAAACATCATTGTGCTGGGTGATTTTAAAACTGAACCGCGCTCTAAACCGATGGAAGAAGTTTTACTGGCTACAGGCCGCCCTAACCCTTATTATAACAAAGAGCTGTTCAACACTTTTTATATGGCTTATGTAAATGGCCTGGGCAGTTTTTATAACCGGGGAGATTTCCAGATGCCGGACCAGATTCTGGTTTCCAAGTCCCTGATCGAAAACAAAGGCCTTCAGTACCTGCACGGTTCAGCTAACATCCACGATCCGGAAAGTATAAAATACCTGTACGGCAAGTTTAAGAACACACCGCGCCAAACATATTCAGGTAACACTTATTACGGCGGGCCAAGCGATCACTTTCCGGTATACATCAAGATCAGAAAAAATAAGTAACTGTACTTTCTGCTGAATTTCAAAGTATAAATTCGCAGCCAAATCACCTGTAAACAGAAACGGCGGACCTCAAAGTCCGCCGTTTCTGTTTTATAAAGTATGAATCTATACGTAGTTGTTCAGCATAACCGGCATCACCAGCATCAGCACATTTTCGCTGTCTTCGTTGGCTAGTGGCATTAAAAGGCCGGCACGGTTAGGCGTAGATAGCTCGAAGGTAATCTCATCAGAATCCATGTTGTTCAGCATCTCGCTCAGGAAACGGGCGTTAAAACCAATCTCCATGTCTTCGCCGTTGTACTGGCAAGCCAGGCGCTCGTTTGCTTCGTTCGAGAAATCAAGATCTTCTGCAGAAACCTGAAGCTCAGAACCAGATAGTTTTAAGCGAATCTGGTGCGTTGTTTTGTTAGAGTAAATCGAAATCCTTTTAACAGAGCTCAACAGATCAGCACGATCGATAACAAGCTTGTTCGGGTTCTGAACCGGGATCACGTTCTCATAATCAGGATAACGCTCATCAATCAAACGACAAATCATACGGATGTTATCGAAGCTGAAGAAAGCGTTAGACTGGTTAAACTCTACTCTTACATTCGTTGCTTCGGATGGCAACGTAGATTTAAGTAAGGTAAACGCTTTACGTGGTATGATCAGGGAAGCTTCCTGGTTTGTCGTAATATCGGTGCGTCTGTAACGCAGCAGGCGGTGACCGTCTGTGGCTACAAATGTTACGTTATCTGCACGTAATTGCACCAGAATACCCGTCATGGCAGGGCGAAGTTCGTCGGTGCTTACTGCAAAAATAGTTTTGTTGATCGCTCTGGCCAATACGTTCGATGGGATTTCGATTGCGCTGGCACCTTTTACGACCGGTAAACGCGGGAAATCAGTTGCGTTCTCACCAGACAGCTTGTAACGGCCGTTCGAAGAGCTGATTTCGATGGTATAGGTTTCTTCGTCAATTGTAAACGTTACCGGCTGGTCAGGCAGGTTTTTGAGCGTGTCGAGCAGGATGCGGGCTGGCACTGCAATGCGGCCGTTTTCGCGTGCTTCAACAGCCAGTTCCGTGATCATGGATGTTTCCAGGTCGCTGGCCGTAATGGTCAGTTTGCTGTCGCTGATCTCGAACAGGAAGTTCTCAAGAATAGGCACCACCGGATTGTTGGTTACCACGCCGTTTATGCTGGATAACTGCTTAAGTAAAGCAGAAGAAGAGACGATAAATTTCATTAGGTATACCTATAACGTTATTCAGGCAAAGTTATAACTTTTTCGCATTTCTCCTACGCGATTGGCCTGTGCTTTTTCGCAGTTTTATGTATTATTTCTAAAATTTCAGCTGAAATCAGCTCAACCTGACCAATCGCCCAAGTATAAACTTACCATTTTAGAAGCGGGTATACTTTCGCTTGCGCCAGTAAAACCGCACAAACCCAAATATACCAAGTAAAGCAATCGGTATGATTAAGTTTAACAACTGCCAGTAGGTCTTTTCTTCTTTTACACGCACTTTATCCAGCGGGCGTAACTGAATTTCTTTGCTCCGTACATTTATCAGGCCTTCCGCATCCAGCAGGTAATGAATGGTGTTTAAAGCCAGTTCTTTGTTGGCAAAGGTAATGTTATTGTACCGGTCAAAACCAAGTTCATAAGGCTGGCCTGTGCGCGCATTAACATCATTGCGCACCAGATCACCATCCGGGAACACCGCAATTTTAGATTCAACTCCCTGCTCCTTTACCTGAGCACCAGCCAAACCTGCAGGCACCCGACGATTTCGGAAAAGAGAAGTAAACTTACCTTCAAGCAGGTAGCCTACCGGTTGCGGACCTGCCTGGAAAAGGGCCGGATTTACTTCCAGACGGGCTTCTTCCAGCGCTAAAGGTACGGGTGGCTGGATGATACGCGAATATTGCGAAGTATAAACCAGCGGCGTTTTACGAATGCCATCGGCCCGTACCGTATCCATGGTGCCGATAAAGCGGGAATACACGGCATCCAGGTTTCGGGTGATGGGGTGCTTGCTGAAATTGTTGAGCAGCGGGTAAAAACGCCAGTTGATCATTTCGGTCTGTGGTTTTTCGCCCATGTATCCTGTTACCACTGGTATAAAACCGGAGTTCAGGTCCATGATCATGGTTGCGTTCAGGCGCACACCGTACCGGAACAGCAGGTCGTCCAGGTTCAGGTTATAAGGTATGGAAAACATACCACCCGCTCCTACGCTGTCCATGTTGGCATTCAGGGCATCCACAAAGAAAACTGCTTTGCCCCCGTTCATGACAAACTGGTCGATTTTATACTTGTCGGCCTCCGAAAAGGCGGTGGTCGGTTTAGCAACAATAATCAGATCGAGGCCTTGCAAGGATTGAATCTGAGCCAGATCGCCACGCGCAACACGGTAGAACTGACCAAGCGAACCTACCAGATCAGCCACCTGTTCCATCTCCAGTTCGCCATGGCCCATGATGTACCCAATGTTTTTACTTCCCTGGAAAGCCACTTTCCGGATGCCCGTTGCCAGCTCATATTCTATCCCTTCCACCGACTGGTTCAGGCGTTGCTCTGCAGATGCGGATAAATTTCCTTTCAGGAAGTTAACGGTAGCTTCTTTGTCTTTGTAACGCACCACGGCCCCCGGAAAAACGAGTCGTTCTACTTGTTTGCCATCTTCGGTAGCCCTTAAATTGGTTGGTGTTATACCTTTTCTGGCCAGTGTGGTGATGAACTCGTTACGCTGCGTTTCGTCTGTAATATCATTTGGATTGATAAAGTTAAAACGCACGTTATTGCCGGAGTAAATCCGGAATTCATCCAGTGTTTCGCGTACGGATTGCTGCAGCCGTTTAAAGCCAGCCGGAAATTCACCTTCCAGGTATACATCCACCACCACTTCATCGGGCAGGCTTTGCAGCATTTGTTTGGTTACAGGTGCAATGGTATAGCGTTTGTCTTCGGTCAGGTCCAGCCTGAAAAACCAGTTAGCCGCCGCTACATTTAAAAGTATAAGGGCAATTATCCAGGCTGCAAATTTTAACAGGTCGCGCTGGCGGTTGCTTTTGGCAGGAGTTACTTGTTGCGTTACCATTTTCTGCTCCTCAATACCAGGTTGGTTCCTAAAATCATAAGGCTGATGACGCTCAAAAAGTATAAAACATCACGAGAATCGATAAGACCTTTGCTGATAGCATCGTAATGATAGGCAATACCTAACTGGCTGATAAGATAGCTATAACTGCCCCACACCGGAACGGACGCGATCAGATCAAAACCAGTATAAATGATGTAGCACAAGAAAACCGCGATCACAAAAGAAATTATCTGATTATCTGAAACGGAGGACGCAAAAACACCGATGGCACAAAAAACACCCGCCAGAAAAACCAGCCCCAAGTATGAACCTACCACTGCAGCAGAATCAATGTTACCGGCAGGGTTGCCCAGTTTATAAACCGAAAAATAATAGAGCAAGGTAGGCAGCAAGGCAAAAATAGCCAGCAACAAAGCTGCAAAGTACTTACCAAGTATAAGTTGCAGATCTGTAATAGGTTTAGTCAGTAGCAGCTCAATGGTTCCTTCACGTTTTTCTTCTGCAAAAGTGCGCATTGTAATAGCCGGAATCAGGAACAGGAAAAGCCAGGGCGCCATGTTAAACAGGGTCTGCAGATCGGCAAAGCCATACTCCAGCACACTGCTCTCCGGAAATACCCACATAAACATCCCGATCGCCACCAGAAATACCGTGATCACAATATAAGCAATAAGGGAATTCAGGAAGCCGTTAAATTCTTTTTTTAATATCGCAAGCATCTTTTTAATTACGAATTATGAATTACGAATTACGAATGGGTTTTTAAGCTTATATCTCCAGCTACAGTCCCACTTTAATTTATATTCTATAATTTTTGCTTCTAATTTTTTGTTAAATCCTGGAATATTTTTTCAAATGAATTTTCTTCCTGGCGCAGGCCAACCAACGGCCAGTTATACTCGGCGGCAATCCGGAAAATGCTGGAACGGATGTCGGCATTTTTATCGGAGGTGATACGGTAAGTATGATTCTCGGCTATACTTACCTTTAACACGCCCGGTATACTTTGCAGCGCAGTCTGGTCAATGGTTTGTTCGAACTCAACCAGCGTTACTTTCTCGCTCTTATCACTGGCCTGCAGGCTGGCCACATCACTGTTGGCTACCAAACTACCCCGGTTAATAATGATCACCCGATCGCAGATAGCGGTAACTTCCTGCATAATATGCGTGGAGAAAATAACGGTTTTATTCTGGCCGATGCGTTTTATCAGCGCCCGGATTTCCACGATCTGGTTGGGGTCCAGGCCAGTGGTTGGTTCATCCAGTATAAGCACTTGCGGATCGTGCACCAGCGCCTGCGCCAGCCCGACCCGTTGCCGGTACCCTTTAGATAAGGCTCCGATCTTTTTATTTTGTTCGAGCGTGAGGCCGCAAAGGTCTACCATTTCCTTTACACGGGCGCTGGCTTTGCTGCCTTTTATACCATACACCGAGGCCACAAACTGCAGATACTCGTGCACATACATATCCAGGTAAAGCGGGTTATGCTCCGGCAGATAGCCTACATGGCGCCTAACATCCAGCGGTTGCTCCACTACATCGTAACCATTTACAAGTATGGTTCCGGCAGTGGGTGGCAGGTAGCAGGTAGCCATTTTCATGGTAGTGGATTTACCGGCACCGTTTGGCCCCAGGAAACCCAGAATCTGCCCCTGCTCCACTGTAAACGAAATATTATCTACAGCATGCTGCGCCCCGAAAGTCTTGGTTAAATCTTTTACTTCTACTGACAAATTGGTAGCTGCTTATTTTTATACTTCAAATTGTTCATTCAGGCTGGTAGCTAACCCTAAAAGAACTAGCTTTCTTTTTGCTTTCTTCCTTTCGGCATCAGCGGCCTTACTTCTATATCCACATGGTGGTAATTGGCATGCGATTCCAGTGCGTGCACAATGGTAGATGCAATATCTTCCGGGCGCATCATGTTGTCGCTTACCGTTACGCTATCAATGTTATCGAAGAAGTTGGTTTTAACAGAGCCCGGATAGATGCAGGTTACTTTAACGCCATACTCCCGCACTTCTTTGTAAAGCGATTGGGAGATGCCTCTTACAGCGTGCTTGCTGCCGCTATACCCAGACATACCTTCTACGCCCGTCGTCCCGGCTATAGAACAGATGTTAATGATATGGCCTTCTTCCAGCTCCTTCATGCCCGGAATTACGAGTCGCGAACTATAAAAAATGCCGTTCACGTTGGTTTCAAACATCAGCTTCCAGTCCTCAATCGCCATATCTTCGAGCTTCCCGAAAATACCCAGGCCGGCATTATTTACCAGTACCGAAACATGCGTACCCAATTTCGTGATTGTCTGGTCGAAAGCAGCCTGTACCGACTCTGCAAAACGAACATCGCATTCTATAAACAGGAAATTGTCGTGTTGCAGATCGGGTGCGGTACGACCCCAGCCCGCTACTTTCATTCCTTTATCCAGTAAGGCTATAACCGTAGCCAACCCGATTCCTTTACTTACGCCTGTTACAATGGCAATTTTATCTTTAAGCTCCATTATTATAATATAGTATGGTTGAACGTTAAACAGTAACTTCTGATTACAACATTATATCAGTTCAACAATTTGAAAATCAACGATTTAATAATTTATTAAATATCCCCTAACTGTGGCCTGATCAGAATCTCTTCTACCACACTGTTAGGCGACATATTCCAGGCTCCCCAGATGGCCATGGCAACGTCTTCTGACTTCATGAACCGCTCCGGCGGCAAGTCTACCCCTTCCCAGCTGGCCGTTAAGGTAGCACCCGGAAGTATGGCCGTTACACGCACATTATGTTCCTTTAATTCTTCGCGCAATACCTTGGTCATGCCATACAGGGCATACTTGGATATACAGTAAGAACCCCCGTTGGTATAAGGCGTGATACTGGCAGTAGAACACATGTTAAAAATATGTCCGTCGCGTAGCCTGATCATGTCCGGTATCAATGCCTTGGATAAATAATAGGCGCTGTACAGATTGGTATTGATCATGAAAGGGAGCGCCTGGTCATTTTCTTCGTGTATTTTGCCCGGAATAAAAAGCCCGCTGTTATTCACAAGTATATCGATCTTTACAGAAAGACCTTTAACATACTTAATAAAGCCGTTAAGTGAATTCGTATCACTTAGATCAGCAGCCTGGTAAAAAACTTTAGAAAAAGTATAGCTTTGCTCTATATCCAGCTTCAACTTTTGTAATTCCTTTTCGTTTCGGGAACAGGTAATAATATGGAAACCTTCTTTGGCAAATTGCTCTACTACTGCCCTGCCAATACCTTTGGTTCCGCCTGTTACCAGTATGTATCGCTGCATAAATATGTATTGATTTATATGTTTTGCAATTTTTACCGTAATATAGGTATTAATACTATAAATGTAGTTTAAACAACATCGAAAACCTTCATTTAACAGGCCTGACGGCATCTTATGTTGCAACAATTCGGAAAGTACATCCTTTTTATGTCCAGTCTCTTCTTTCGTGGAGAGTCGCCCCGCATCCTCTTTAACAGAACCATAGACGAAGCAATTCTGATCGGGATCAACTCGATTGTCATTGTCGCGATCGTATCCACTTTTATAGGTGCGGTAACCTGTGTACAGGTATCTTATAACTTAACAAGCGCCCTGATCCCTCGCTCTACTATCGGGTTTATGGTTCGCGAAATGACCATTCTTGAGCTTGCCCCTACCATTACCTCCATTGTATTGGCTGGTAAAGTCGGATCCAGTATAGCAGGCGGTTTGGGTACCATGCAAATTACCGAACAGGTAGATGCCCTGGAAGTAATGGGGATTAACTCTGCTTCGTACCTGGTGCTTCCTAAAGTAATTGCCTCGCTTTTTGTATTCCCGATGCTGGTCATTATTGCCATGTTTCTTTCTATCGCAGGCGGTTACGTAGCAGGTACTTTATCCGGCGAAATTACAGCCGTTCAGTATATCACGGGTATCCGTGGTGACTTTGTTCCTTACAACATCTTATTTGCCCTGATCAAGTCAGTGGTTTTTGCATTCCTGATCTCGTCAATTTCTTCTTTCAGAGGATATTATACTTCAGGGGGCGCTTTAGAAGTGGGTGCTGCCAGTACCAGCGCGGTAACAACAAGTGTTATCGCCGTGCTGATCGCTGATTTTATTCTGGCGCAGGTGCTGCTTTAAGCTTTATACTTTACTTTATGATTGAAATACATAACATACAAAAGACCTTTGGTGATAAGAAGGTACTCGACGGTGTAAGTGGCGTGTTTGAAGCAGGTAAAACCAACCTGCTGCTCGGCGCCAGCGGCACGGGTAAAAGTGTGCTGCTAAAGTGCATTGTGGGCCTTATAAAGCCGGATGTGGGCAGTGTTACCTTTGATGGTACCTACTTCACGAACAGCAAACTCGATATCAAGCAGGAAATACGCCGTAAAATAGGCATGTTATTTCAGGGGTCGGCCTTATTCGACTCCATGACGGTAGAACAAAACGTGGAGTTTCCGTTGAAAATGCTGACCGACATGAACAAGAGTGAGCGCATGGACCGTGTTAACTTTTGCCTGCAACGTGTTGGCTTAGAAAATGCCAACAAAAAAATGCCAGCCGAGATAAGTGGTGGTATGAAAAAGCGTGTCGGTATTGCCCGGGCCATTGCGCCTAACTGTACCTACCTGTTCTGCGACGAACCTAACTCCGGCCTGGACCCGCAAACTTCACTCAAGATTGATGAACTGATTCTGGAGATCACGCAAGAGTATAACATTACCACCATCATTGTAACCCATGATATGAACTCGGTAATTGAGATCGGTGATAAGATCATGTTCTTGTTCGAAGGGAAAAAGCTTTGGGAAGGCACGCGCGACGAAATTCTGGATACAGATGTAAAAGAGTTGAATGAGTTTATCTTCTCGAACAGGCTGATGCGCGACGCAAAAAAGGTAGAAGACAACAGCAGTATGTAAGTTATACTTTGAGCTGACTTAAAGTATAAACCTATAAAATATAAAAGGCCATGTAACTGAATACATGGCCTTTTATACTTTATAGGTTGTTTAGTTTATACCGAAAACAAAGCCCCTGCAATAGTAGCAGACATCATACAGGCAATGGATGCTCCCAAAAGGGATAGCAGTCCTAGTTTGGAAATATTGCCCTGTTGGTTTGGTGCCATACTTCCGATACCACCCACCTGAATGGCAATAGAACTAAAGTTTGAAAAACCACAAAGCGCATACGTAGCCATTACAATTGATTTTGGCGATAGCATGTTATTAGCTTTCATGTTGGCCAGGTCCAGGTAAGCAACAAACTCGTTGATGGCTGTTTTCTGGCCAAGCAAACTTCCTACCTGTAATGTTTCAGCCCACGGCACCCCCATTATAAAGGCGAATACCCGAAAGATCTGACCCAATATGTACTGGAACGAAAACCCGCTGAATTGCCCGTTTGTGCTGGCAACCACCATCTCGTTCAGGCCTGTAACCGATCCTAATTTGATCAGCATATAGTTTAGCAATGCAATTACTGCGATAAAAGCCAATAGCATCCCTCCCACATTCACGGCCAGTTTTAAACCATCGGCAGCACCACGCGATAAGGCATCAATAATATTCACGCCTAACTGCTCTTTATTCACTTCCAAGCCTGTATTGATTTTATCCTGCTCGGTTTCCGGTACTAAAATTTTAGCCAAAACAATACCTGCCGGTGCGTTCATGACAGAGGCTGTTAGTAAGTGTGCGGCAAAAACGGCCTGCTGTGCCGGATCATCTCCACCTAAAAAAGCAACATAAGCGGCCAGTACACCTCCAGCCAATGTGGCCATACCACCCGTCATCAGGCACATTAGTTCTGATTTGGTCATGCGGCCAATAAACGGACGCACCAACAGAGGTGCTTCTGTCTGGCCTAAAAATATATTTCCTGCTGCAGATAAGCTTTCTGCTCCGGATAAGCGCATGCCTTTCGACATGATCCAGGCAATACCGTACACCATCTTCTGAAGTATACCCAGGTAGTATAAACCCGACGAAACAGTAGAGAAGAAAATGATAGTAGGCAAAACGGAAAAGGCGAAAATAAAGCCAAGGCCACCATTCTGAGCAGGATCTGCGAGGTTACCGAACAGAAATTTTGCGCCTTCCTGCGAAAAGCCCAGCAGTTTAACAAATAGTTTACTTACAAAAGCAAAGCCATCCGCCACAAAAGGCACTTTGGTAACCAGTACACCAAACAGGATCTGCAGCAATACGCCATATACTACAAGCCTCCAATCAATGGCTTTCCTATTTCTTGAAAATAAAAAAGCAATGGACAACAGCACAAGCAGACCTATTGCGCCCCTCAGAATATCAAACATATATCAGGAAAAAAATTTGCCAAAAGTAGACTTAATATCTCATAAAACAAAAAGTCCTGCGCCTCTTCCAGCGCAGGACTTTTGTAAAGATATGTTATATATTTCAGTTACGCTTATTTAACTCGTCGCGTATCTTGGCTGCCTTCTCGTAATCCTCTTTTTCAAGGGCATCGTTCAGCATTTTATTTAACTCATCCACCGATGTCTGGTTTAAAGCTTCTTTAGAAGTAGAGGTGCTGGAGGAGCTACTCTTAAGCGTCACATCCTCGTTTTCTTCGTCTTCATCTTCCAGGTCGCTCAGTATAATACCAGCTTCCGAAAGTACGCTTTCTACCGTATAGATCGGCACTCCAAAACGAAGGCCAATGGCTATGGCATCGGATGGGCGTGCATCCAGTTCAAAATCCTTGGTGCCGTCCGAGCAAACGATCTTAGAATAAAACACGCCTTCTTTTAAATCGGATATCAGGATTTCACTGATGCCCACATTCATCTGTTCGGCAAATGTTTTAAACAAATCGTGCGTTAACGGCCGGTTCGGATTTATTTTTTCTATCTGAATGGCGATGGATTGTGCTTCAAACATCCCGATAATGATCGGGAGTCTTCTGTTTCCGTCGCGTTCGCCCAGCACAAGCGCAAACGAACCTGTCTGCGACTGGCTTGAGGAGAGGCCAAGTATCTCTAACTGAATTTTCTTCACAGTATCTTCTTCTTAGTCTATTTGTCTAAAGCTCTGGCAGCTTCTATAATTTTAGGAACAATTTCGTTCGCGTCTCCTACAATGCCATAATCAGCAGCTTTGAAGAACGGCGCTTCCGGATCCTTATTTATAACGACAATCACTTTAGAAGAGTTAACCCCGGCCAAATGCTGGATTGCACCAGAGATACCGATGGCGATGTATAAGTTCGGGCTTACAGTGATACCTGTCTGTCCTACGTGTTCGTGATGCGGTCTCCAGTCCATGTCGGAAACAGGCTTGGAGCAGGCAGTGGCTGCCCCTAACACTTTGGCCAGGTCCTCTACTAAATGCCAGTTTTCAGGGCCTTTCAAACCACGACCACCTGATACCACGATCTCGGCTTCCGGCAGCAATACGCCACCATCGAGATCCTGCATCATCGTTTCTTTTGGAAGCAGCGCAAAATCTGATTCAGCCAGATCAGCAGAAATTTTCTCTACAGTAGCTGTTGTGCCACCGTTGGCTGAAACTTCATAACTGTTTTTCTTTACAGCGATTATCTTCACATCAGCAGTTAACGCCACATCAGCAAAAGCTTTACCAGAGAACACACCGCGCGTAACCGTAAAATCAGCGCCGTTTATACTTGGCAGGGCTGTTACGTTAGTGGCAAGTGAACCGTTCAGGCGAACAGCCAGCTTAGCTCCGATAGATGCACCGATGTTAGAGTTAGAAAATACCAGCACTTTAGCACTTTCCTGCTGGGCTGCTTTTGCAATTACTTTTACATAAGCGTCGGCAACAAACTGGTTCAGGCGGCTGTCGCCATCATACAATACTTTGCTGATGCCCTGCTCGCCTAATTTAGATAAAGCTTCTTCGTTTACATCGCCGATGGCAACTGCTGTTGCCGTAGTGCCAAGCGTTTGAGCTACCTGGCTGCCATACGATGCTGCCTCTAAAGAGGACTTTTTGATCTCTCCGTTAAGACCTTCTACAAATACTAGAACAGACATAGGTTAGATGACTTTAGCTTCGTTTCTCAATAATGTTATCAACTCTCCGGCATTTTCAGCATCGATCATCTTCACGCCGCCTTTTTTCTCTGGCTTACTGAAGTTAACGTATGCTGATTTTGCCTCCGCTCCTACTGGCTCTCTTACGGCCAAAGGCTTGGTACGGGCCGTCATGATGCCGCGCATGTTCGGGATACGAGGCTCAGACATTGGCTGCTGCGCGCTGGCTACAAAAGGTAGTTTTACTTCTACTACTTCTTTGCCGCCTTCGATCTCACGCTCCAAACGAGCAGTTGCATCGTCTACCATATCCAGTTTAGAAGCTGGTACTACAGTTGGCAAGCCAAGCAGTTCGCCCACCATGTTATGCACCTGCGAGCCATTGAAGTCGATTGACTCTTTGCCCATCAGGATCATATCGTAGTTGTTTTCCTTGGCTACGGCAGCAATCTGCTGGGCAACAAAGAACGCATCTGTCGGGTTTGCGTTTACACGGATAGCATCGTCTGCGCCAATGGCAAGTGCTTTACGGATATTTGGTTCGGCATCTGCCTCGCCTACGTTTAATACGGTTACAGTACCGCCTTTTGCTTCTTTCAGCTCAATGGCGCGGGTTAACGCATACTCATCCCAAGGGTTGATCACGAACTGTACGCCGTTTTTATCAAACGACTTGTTATCGCCCGTGAAATTGATTTTGGATGTCGTATCCGGAACGTTACTGATACAAACTAATATTTTCATGGTTAGAAATGTTAGCTTTTTTAAATTTAGATTTGTGCGAAGTTAATTAAAATATAGCAATTAGAAATGAATGCAACCAGATTAGCGCAACTCTTTCAGTTTCTGGAAGAAGATCCCAATGATCCTTTCACACTTTACGCCATCGCTACTGAATACCGTACGGAGGATAAGCAGAAGGCAATGGAATATTATGAAAAACTTTTAGCTGCACACGAAAATTACGTGGGTACCTATTACCACGCTGCCAGTCTTTACAATGAGCTCGGGCAGCCCGACAAAGCAGAAAGCACCTACAAAAAAGGAATACTGATCGCCCGCCAGGAAGGTAACATGCACGCGTTTTCTGAGCTACAACAAGCCTACAATAAAATGATGGGCCTGGATTACGAAGATGATTAAGCCTGCGCTTGTAGCTGTTTCAAAAATAGTATGCATGCAGCATATTAACAAGCTAATTCTTACAATTTGCCTGTTTTTTTGAGCTGCCAGGTAAAAACCTGTACTCCCGCATAAAGTTTATACTTTACTTTAGGTAAGAAGTATAAAACAGAAAGGCAGCTGGTTGCAGCTGCCTTTCTGTTTTATACTTTTATCCGCATACGTGCTCCAGAAACCGTACTTTGGTGCTACCGGGCACTAACTTCAGCCCTTTGGGTATGCCCTGATGCGAATCTTTGTAATGGTTGCCAAACCATACTTTGTAGCTTTCCTCATCGGTCCAGTACGTCATCAGCCAGATCTCATTTTCGTTTTCCTGGGGATACATTACCTCCAGCTTCATAAACCCTGCTGCCTCATCTACCATATGCGGCCTTTTTCTGAAAGCCTCTCTTACCTCGGCGGCCATATCGTTGGCAATTGTAAACGTACTCAGTGCTATAAACATGCTACTCGTTTCTCTTTAAAAAATCTTTTCTTATACTTTGTACTGCCTGTACACAGCTTTTTGTAAACGTAAATATCAGGAATTACTTGTTGAGTTTATACTTTCCAAGCAATTCCTGATTTATAAAAAAGTATAGCCGGCTTCAGAACATTAATGTCGGCTATACTTTCAATTTATACTTAGCTTAACGTCAGTACCAAGTCATCGGTGTTTACCAGCGAGCCTTCGGTTAAATGTATACTTGCCACCTGCGTATCTTCCGAAGCGGTGATCGTAGTTTCCATTTTCATGGCCTCGATGATAAAGAGCGGCGTATTTTTCTTGATCGGTTGCTCTTTGGTAACCAGTATTTTGGAAAGCATCCCCTGCAGCGGTGCGCCAATGTGTTTCGGGTTGGCTTTGTCAACTTTCACATTCTCCGTTCTTTCTACTTTAATCGAAGTATCGCGCACTTCGATGTTACGCGTCTGGCCGTTCAGTTTAAAGAATACCGTCCTGAATCCTTTTTCGTTTACGTGGCCCAACGACTGGTACTTAATGACAATCGATTTACCTTTTGCAATGTCGATGATCGCTTCTTCGCCGGGCTGCATGCCGTAAAAGAACAGGCGCGTCGGGATGTTGGATACATCGCTGTATTGCTCATAATGGCGGTGGTAGGCTTCGTATACTTTCGGGTAGAGCTGGTAGCTCAGGAAATCCGTGAACTTGGTGTTCTTTCCAAACTTCTCTTGAAATTCTGCAAACTCCTTTTCGAAATCTACCGGCTCCAGGTGTACGTTCGGTTTATCGGTAAATGGCTTTTCATCTTTCAGGATAATATTCTGCAGCTTTCTTGGGAAGCCTCCTACCGGCTGGCCCAGTTCCCCTTTAAAGAACGACTGCACTGATTCCGGGAACGAGATCTGATCGCCGCGTTCCAGCACATCTACCGTCGTCAGGTTATTCGATACCAGGTAAAGCGCCATATCCCCAACTACTTTCGAGCTTGGCGTTACTTTTACAACATCCCCGAACATCTGGTTTACTTCGCCATACGTTTCTTTGATCAGTTCCCAGCGGTCGCCGAGGCCCAGCGCATTTGCCTGCGGACGTAAGTTTGAATACTGCCCACCCGGAATCTCGTGGCGGTATACTTCAGCTGTTCCGGCTTTCAGATCAGACTCGAACGGGTAATAATATTCGCGTACCGTTTCCCAATAATTAGAGTGGCGGTTCAGGCTGGCCATATCAAACTCGCGGTGGCGTTCTTGGAAGCGCATCATCTCCACAGTAGAGTTAAAGTTTGGCTGCGACGTTAACCCGGACATAGCACCTAAGGCCACATCCACCACATCCACACCCGCTTCGATCGCTTTTAGATATGTAGCCGACTGCACCGATGAAGTATCGTGGGTATGCAAATGGATCGGAATTTTAACGGTGTCGCGTAAGGCTTCTACCAGCAAAGTGGCTGCGTAAGGCTTCAGCAAACCCGCCATATCTTTAATAGCCAAAATATGAGAGCCGGCATCTTCCAGTTGCTTCGCTAAGTTCAGGTAATACTCTAAGGTATACTTTGTTTTGGATGGATCGAGTATATCGCCGGTGTAGCAAATAGAACCCTCTGCCAGCCCTTGCGTGCGCTTGCGAACAAAGTTGATGCAGGAATCCATGCCTTTCATCCAGTTCAGTGAGTCGAAGATGCGGAAAATATCAACGCCCGTTTCCCAGGATTTCTCTACAAAAGCCTCGATCAGGTTATCCGGATACGCTTTGTAGCCGACGCCATTCGAGCCACGGATTAGCATCTGCAGCAGTATGTTCGGAACCGCTTTTCGGATAGAAGCCAGTCGCTCCCACGGATCTTCGTGTAAAAAACGTAGGCAAACATCAAACGTAGCGCCGCCCCATACTTCCATACTAAAGGTTTGCGGGTGGTCCTTTGCAAAAGCCTGTGCCACTTTCATCATATCAAAGGTGCGCATGCGCGTCGCGAGCAAGGACTGGTGCCCGTCACGGAAAGTGGTATCGGTGTAATGAATCAACGGATCGTTGCGGAGCCATTTCGAGAATTCATCCGGGCCAAGGCGCGTCAGGATATCTTTTGTGCCTTCTTCGTAAGGCTTCAGTACATTAAAACCAGTAAAATCCGGCTTGCGTAACACCTTACTTTTATCCGGGTTCTTCACATCCGGGTTGCCATTCACGATCACATCAGCCAGGAAGGTCAGCATTTTAGTGGCCCTGTCCTGGCGCTGCTGAAACACAAACAACTCCGGATGGCTCTTAATAAAATCAACGGTATACTCCGAAGACAAAAACTGCGGGTGGTTGATGATATTCTGCAGGAACTGGATGTTTTGCTTTACACCACGGATACGGAATTCATCGAGCGTACGCGACATTTTCATGGCGGCGTGGCGCAAGGTGGGCGCATGGGCCGATACTTTCACCAGCAACGAATCGAAGAACGGGCTGATCTTGGCGCCCTGGTACACACTGCCCTGATCGAGGCGAATACCAAAACCTCCGGCGCTGCGGTACGCAATTACAGTTCCGTAATCCGGTTTAAAGTCGTTTTCAGGATCTTCTGTGGTGATGCGGCATTGAATGGCTACGCCGTTCGCACGCGTTTTATGGTCAGGGCCCAGCAGTACTTCTTCGTGGTCGAGTGGGTAGCCGTCTGCAATAAATATCTGCGTTTTGATCAGGTCGATGCCGGTGATCATTTCGGTAACCGTATGCTCTACCTGGATGCGCGGGTTTACCTCTATAAAGTATATTTTATTAGTGTGCGGCTCGACTAAAAATTCTACCGTGCCCACGTTATTATAATTTACCGCTTTGCAGATGCGGATGGAGTAATCATATAGTTTCTGGCGAGTTTCCTCGTTCAGGCTGATGGCCGGGGCCACTTCTACTACCTTCTGGAAACGGCGCTGCACCGAGCAATCGCGCTCGAACAGGTGCGTAATGCCCCCGTAATTATCGGCTACGATCTGTACTTCGATGTGCTTCGGGTTTTCAACATACTTTTCCAGAAATAAAGTATCATCGCCAAAAGCTTTCAGGGCTTCGTTCTTCGCTTCAAAAAAACCTTTTTCCAGTTGCTCGTCATCCCGGATCACGCGCATGCCTCGTCCGCCGCCGCCTGCAGCCGCTTTCAGCATCAGCGGATAGCCAATGCGGTGTGCTTCTTCCTTGGCGGTTTCGTAGGTGTTCAGGTCCAGGTCGTTGCTTTGGATAATAGGTACTTCGCAGCTTAAAGCCACTTTTTTAGCGGCGATCTTATCGCCCAGCGAGGCCATCACATTTGGTTTCGGCCCTATAAAAATCAAGCCGTTGTCGGCGCACTTTTGTGAAAAATGCTGGTTTTCAGACAGGAAACCGTAGCCTGGGTGTATGGCATCAACATCGTTCTCTTTCGCAATCGCGATAATTGCATCGATGTTGAGGTAGGGTTGCAAGGGCTGGTTGTCTTTCCCGATCTGGTAAGCTTCATCGGACTTGTAACGGTGCAGCGAGTAGCGATCTTCGTAGGTATAAATGGCTACCGTCTTGATTCCAAGTTCGCTGCAGGCCCGCAGTACCCGGATAGCTATTTCTCCACGGTTCGCGACAAGTACTTTTTTGATTTTCATATAGTGAGGCTGTGTAAGGTGTAGTGTTGTTTTCTAT
The DNA here is from genome assembly GCF_003284895.1 of Pontibacter arcticus. Classification (GTDB taxonomy): domain Bacteria; phylum Bacteroidota; class Bacteroidia; order Cytophagales; family Hymenobacteraceae; genus Pontibacter; species Pontibacter arcticus. The sequence continues at coordinate 382,432 of NZ_QMDV01000002.1, read as the reverse complement.
ACTTGGAAGTTGAGTTTATACTTTAGAAACCCGGCCTTATATGGTGCATTGAAGCTGTTATGAGCCCAGCTAACGCTAGAAACGGCCTGGTTTCAAAACCCTCCTCATACAGTATTTTTCTAATTTAGGTTATAATTCAATTTACTTTATACTTGCTTACCTAAGCAGTTACCGTTAAACATTTCATAACACTCTGTTAATCAGAATTTATACTTTGAAAAACATAGCCTCAGGTTAATTAAATTAAGTATGGTCTTAAAATTATACTAAAGTGCAAATTGTTTGAAGGAATTAAGAAGTTGGTTTAGTTTTTAAATCGGTTTATACTTTAAAAGTGCTTGTTCATACTTTAAGTAAAGGTTGAGCTTGTAAACTGCTGCAGTTAAATGTGTATCTTTGGGAGCATGTTAATCTACAGATTTATACTTTGCCTGTTGCTGTCTTTTATGGTGTTTTTGCCTGCTATAGGCCAAAGCCAGGCTCAAAATGATACCTTACCCGATGCTGTAAACAAAAAAAGGCTGTTGCTTTTAGGTTCAGGTTTTACGGTTGGGTATACCGGTATGATTGTCGGGTTGAACAAGGCTTGGTACGACAACAGCGAACGAACAAGCTTCCATTTTTTTAACGATAACCGCGAGTGGCAACAAGTAGATAAAGCCGGGCATTTCTGGGGTGCTTTCCAGCAAAGCCGGGCTGGGGTGGACATGCTGCGCTGGGCCGGTGTACCAAACAGGAAAGCCATACTTTACGGCGGCCTGCTGGGTGTGGTGCTGCAAACACCCATCGAGGTTTTTGATGGGTACCAGGCAGATTATGGAGCATCTGTTGGTGATTTGGTTGCCAATACAGCTGGCTCTGCCGCTTTGGTAGCACAGGAACTGGCCTGGAACGAAGTTAGGATTATGCCCAAATTCTCGTTTCATAAGACAAAGTATGCGCAGCTTAGGCCAAACGTACTGGGCAGCAACCTGGCAGAGCGCGCTTTAAAAGATTATAACGGACAAACTTATTGGCTTACAGTAGATGTGGCCGCTTTTCAGAAAGAAGAAAGTAAATGGCCGAAATGGCTGGGTGTGTCGGTGGGCTATGGAGCCGAGGAAATGGTGTACAACCACATCGAAACAAACGAGGCGCTTGGCTACCAGATGCGGCGGCAATTTTACCTGAGCCCCGACCTGAACCTGCACCGCATCAAAACCAAAAGTAAATTGCTGAACACCACTTTTTACGTGCTCAGTATCTTCAAATTTCCGGCACCAACCCTGGAGTATGCAACAGGCAAAGGCTTTAAGCTGCACCCGGTATACTTTTAGCAAATCAGCTGGTCAAAAACCTGTATCTTTATACTTTAAAAAGTATAGCAAGTGAGCCTGAAAGTATAAGTTCACCCTTACCCTTAACAAACAAAACCATGAACGTAGGAGATCGCGTTAGATTAATGTCGGGCCGTGAGGAAGGCATTATCACCCGTATTCTGGATAACAATATAGTTGAAGTAGCAATTGATAATGATTTTACCATTCCGGTAGCGCGCCGCGAGGTAGTGGTTATTTCTTCGGATGAAGCCAAATTTCTGCGCCAGGATGAAGTACAACCATCCGCCGTACCACGCAGAGAGCCTGTTGCTCCGTTGCTGGCCGATAAAGGTATTTACCTGGCACTGGTGCATCAGTCCGAAGAATTGCTGGCTGCTACCATGATCAACAACACCGATTATGATATACTTTATACCTGTGGCGAAGAGCGCGAAACCAATTACCGTGGCCTGCAAAGCGATAAATTAGCACCAAAAGCAACCCGTGTCATCAGCCACTACCATTTAAAGGATTTCGAGAAGTGGCCAAGTATACTGGTGCAGTTTTTACAGCACCGCACTGGCGCTCCTACCCTTTTTGAACCGGTTACCAAGCGCGTGCAGTTCAGAGCCAATTCGTTTTACAAGAGCAAAAAAACAGCGCCTGTTCTGTTAAAAGAAGCTTACCTGTTTCAGCTGGATTTTAAACCGACTGCTGTTGATACCGAAAAAATAAAGGAGCAAGTAGGTGCCGCATCGCCGTTGCAACAGGAAAGCTTTAAACTGAAAGCACCCGAGCACGAAGTAGACCTGCACATCGAAAAACTGACCGAAGATTTTGCTACGCTCAGCAATAGCGCCATGCTGAAACTGCAGATGCAGCACTTCCAGGATGCGCTGGACCGCGCTATTGCCACCAACATGCACGAAATTGTGTTCATACACGGAGCAGGCAATGGTATACTTCGCAAAGAAGTTCAGAAAATACTGAGCCGCACGCCGGGCATTAAATACTTCGAAGATGCCAAGAAAGAGAAATTCGGCTACGGCGCTACCTTGGTTAAACTAAAATAATAAGTTCTGAGTTCTGAGTCTCTTTACAATACTTTTTTAACTCAGAACTCAGAATTCGTAACTCAGAACTCAATTCCGAAACGCAGTTTCGGAATTATACCTATCTTTGCACGTATAAAATTTAACAGCAAGCCGTCTTATCGCTGCTCTTTTAGAGGAGAGGAAAGTCCGGGCAACGCAGAGCATCCTACTTCCTAACGGGAAGGGTCTTTTCCGGCGACAGAAAAGATACAGCCAGTGCCACAGAAAATAACCGCCAGCTTGCTGGTAAGGGTGAAAAGGTGCGGTAAGAGCGCACCAGCGGCTGGGCAACCAGTCCGGCTGGGTAAACCTTAGGAGTTGAAAGACCAAATAGGCTGGCAGCATCCTGCTTCGGCGGGGTTAAGGGCTGCTCGTCCGATGTCAGTGGGTAGGTCGATGGAGCCTGTGCGCGAGTGCAGGCCTAGATAAATGATAAGACGTTGGGTTTCGGCCCAGCGACAGGACCCGGCTTACAGGCTTGTTGTTAATTTTTATACTTCCACTCCCCTTTTATACTTTAAAGTATAGATTCATACTTCCACTCACTACGGCATCTACCAAAAATAACGAAGTTTAAACAAGTAATCGCTGTTGGTGGTTTTGTTATCTTTGCGCAGAATTTTACAACGTATAAGATGAAAAGTCTGACTCTCTATAACCCCTTCGAGAACATGCAGTTTAGTGACGCGCATTGTTTTCTATGCGGCACCACGATAACACCAGACCAACGCACGCCCGTTTTTGCTGAATGGCTGCAAACAAAGTATAACTTACAGCATAAAGAGCTGTTGCTGCTGGATAAAAGCGTGAGCACCTTCAGCCAACTGACCATCCCCTGCTGCGATTCCTGTAACATTAACCACGTTATTCCTTTAGAACAGGAAATAGCGCAGGCCGCCGAAAAAGGTATGACCGGTTTCAAAGATTTAAGTGAGCAAAAGCTTTTCCAGTGGATCGGGAAGATGTTTTACGGCACGCTGGTGATGGAGCTTATCAAAGAAGCCGACCCACTGATTATGCCCGAATACGCTGTCAGCGAAAACCCGAAGATGCAGGGCAAGTTCCAGTCTTTTTTTATGGTGCTGCAATCGTTGCGTATTCCGATGGTATTCTCTGATTTTATGCCTTGTTCCCTCTTTTTCCTGGAAATAGACCCCACCGAAGACGAACTGCCTTTCGAGTACCAGGACGAACTGACCACTATGGCTTTCAGCATAAAACTGGGTTCGGTGGCCATTGTTTGTACTTTGCTTGATAACGGCATTATTAAAAGAGCGCTGGGCAAGTTTTACAAAATTACCGAAGGCCAGAAATTGCATCCTGTACAGTTAGCTGAGTTTAAGGCCCGTGTGTTTTACGCTGCCTATATCTTTAATGTCGTGCCGGATTACTTTATAAGACCCGGCAAACCAGAAGACGAACAACTGATACTGGACACGCTTATTGATGATGTGACGGCCGAAGTTTTTAACCCCTGGGAAATGACTGCCTATGCGCACATGCTGGAAGAAATGTTAAAGCCCTGGAGCATCCGCGAAAAAGATATCCTGCAAAACCCTGCGCAGCCACTCAGTTTTATTGTTGATGAGCAGAACAATTTTAAACCCCTACAGACCTTCAGCAAAGTATAAAGTATAGCAGCTTAAAACAGAAAAAGCCGGACGTTTAATCCGGCTTTTTCTGTTTATCAAAGTTTAACTTATTGCTCTATAATAAAGCTTACGCTTACGTTAGAACTGATCATTACCTGTCCGCCGGCAATTGACGGACCGCCTGCATCCTGCGCCATTTCAACCATCATACTTTTCTGGTACATGGCCGGGCGAGGGTTTCCATAAGAGTTTTCGCTGATCGAGTACACGCGGCCAATCTTTGTGTTAAGCTCACCTGTAAGGGCAGTTGCTTTTTGTTTCGCATCTTTAACGGCACGTTTTCTGGCTTCGGCCTGGTGTTTCTCCAGATCCGATACCTGAAACGAAATACCATCCACGCGGTTAACGCCTGCCTCGTATAAGCCTGCCAATAACTGATCGAATTTGTCTAGTTTTTTGATCAGAATCGTCATTGACTTAAGTGCCATATACGCATCCGGGTTGGTCTGTCCATACTCGTTGTTGCTAAAAATGGGTTGTACATTTACAAAAGAGGTTTGAATATCCTTGGCATCAACCCCCTGCTTTTTAAGGTAAGCAATAATGGCAGCCGCTTTTTTATCGGTTAGTTTCCGCGCCTGGTCCAGGTTTTTATCCCGCATCTCAATGCCCAGGTTCACCACTACGTGGTCTGGCTCTACTTTTACTTCTCCGATGCCATTCACGCTAATTAACGGAGGCATGGGTTGCTGCTGCGCAAATACGTTGCCGATCATAAAAAAGAATAAAGCAATAAGGGATAATTTTTTCATAGTTTCTGACATTGTAAGGTTGATAATTTAAAAGTATAGAATTGCCTTCATATTCGCTTATTCAAATGCTATACCACCTTTTGATTTTTCATCGCCCCTAAAACAAAAAAAGCCCTTAGCAACTGATGCTAAAGGCTTTAATTTTATCTAAACTATTTATTAAGCTGCTTCTTCTTCGCCGTCGAAATCCCAGTAGCCTTGTTCTTCTCCGTATCTGGCCAACAGAATAGCGCCAACCGTAACGGCTCCGGCACCAATAATAAGCTGTGTGGTTGTAAAGCGTTTGGCAGCTTTCAGTATGATATTTCCTACATCCTGCATCAGATCAGGTAACTTTTCGTGGCGCCCCTGAAATACATGCATAGCCGACTCTATTGTTTTAGACATATCGTGTGGCTGAAACACCTGCAATACGCTATCCTTTTTGCCTTGCTTCTGATCATTCGCTCCGGTTGTGTCCTGCTTCTGTTTCTGATCGTTTGTATTACCGGTGTTCTGGTTTGTATTATTTTCCATTGTTTTATTTTTTATATCTAAGGTTGATGTATTGCTAGGTTTATACGGGATATAATTAAAAAAGCTGATTGAAATTTATTAAGCCATCCGGCCGCCGTTTTGCTTCACCAGCTCTGTCATGCGCTGTACCAGGCTATCGGTTCCGATCATCATACTTGCCGGAAAACCAACATTTAGTTCGTCTATAACAAGCTCTTGCGTTTCAGGGTTATAAGCATAAGCTCCGGAAACTCCTTTTTCGCTGAAGTTGCCATTATTACCTTGTAGCGATACGCCCACTTGTTGTATTTTGCTTTTAAAAGCCTCAAATGCCTCCGGGCTTATTCCTGCATATTGTACTTTGGCCATAGTGCCTCTCTGTTTAATGTTTAACAATTACCTCTATAACGCATAAATAAGGTGTTTGTTAAAAAGGCCCGGCATTAAATTAACACAAAAAATTTTCAGCTGATTTTCAGCTTCTTACTAATAGCTTCAAAAAAACAGCGATTTAGTATTTGCAAAACAAAGAAGAGGCTGTATATTTGCAGCATCAAAACAGTAGTACGGTCCGTTCGTCTAGGGGTTAGGACTTCAGATTTTCATTCTGGCAACAGGGGTTCGATTCCCCTACGGACTACACAGTAAAACAAAAAACCCACTCCGTTAGCTAACGAAGTGGGTTTTTTGTTTTCTGAGTAACAGAAAAGATATTCCCTATTGTTACTCACCATTTTTTCCTTTCCAAAAGCTCTTACATGTATTGTATTTTCCCTCTACGAAACCTGCGATAGACAAATATTATTCAGCAAACATGCTCTTTCAGGCAGGTACACGCTCAGTAGAAGAGATCTCACAGATTCTGTGTTTCACAAAGGCTACCTGCTACCGTTACCTTTTTCAGATGGGGGCGTTAGAGAAAAGACGATATAAAAAATAGATAAAAACTATAAAAGAGATGAAAAAAATACTTCTACTTATTCTCTTAACTTTTTCTGTTACGTTAGCTTCTGGACAGATAAGCAGGAAGAAGCTGAAAGATAACAGCAAGCCTTTTGTACTTGGACGAATAGAGGAAATTCACTCCAGAATATTAGGCGAGAAAAGAATACTGAACATTTATCTTCCTGAAGGATACAGCAAAAATGACACGCTAACATATCCTGTTATTTACCTGCTGGACGGCTCGGCAGAAGAAGATTTTATTCATGTCGTAGGATTGGTTCAATTCAATAGCTTTGACTGGATCAGGCAGGTGCCGAAGTCCATTGTTGTAGGCATCGCCACTGTGGACAGAAGAAGAGACTTCACCTACCCGACACGCATAGCAGATGATCAAAAAAAATACCCTACCACAGGCCACTCTGATCAATTCATCGCCTTTTTAGAAACAGAGCTGCAACCTTACATCGGGAAGCACTATAAAACGAACAGTTCCAAAACGATAATCGGACAGTCGATGGGTGGGCTTCTAGTAACAGAAATCTTACTCAAAAAGCCATCCTTATTCAACAATTACATCATCATCAGCCCGAGTTTGTGGTGGGACAATGGGTCCTTGCTCGAACAAGATTCAAAGATGCTGCAAGGCAGCTTTAATCAGCCAATTAGTATTTATATTGGCGTTGGTAAGGAAGGGCTGACACCCACGCAAATTCCCAGGGTAATGGAAGTAGATGCAAACCTGTTAGCAGAAAAGATAAAGAGCACAAAAAGTAAAAGTGTCAATGTGTACTTTGATTACTTACCTGAGCAAGACCATGCCACCATTATGCACCAAGCTGTTTCAAATGCATTTAAAGTGCTATATCCAAAGCAGCTATAAAGACTTATTTAATTATAACCAGCAGATTATCAAACCGAAGAGGCAGTATACATCTGTTATATAACTTCTCAGTCTTATAGCAATTGTCTTGTCAGAACTGTGCGTTTCTGACAAGACAATTGCTATACATTAAAACGAATTCTAAAACTAGAAAGGCAGCTCTCCCAAAGCGATTAACACCTTTTAATACCTTCACCCAGGTGCTAATGCAGCACAAATATGGCACCTTGTTTATCTTAAGTATTGATGTTCCTGTTTAAGGGAGAACCTGTTGCTGCCAGGGCTCAGCACCTGTTTCCCAAAAGCGGAAACAACCATGCAGTTTTTACAAACGCTTCATTATACTGACAAGTTTAGACACAAAAAAAGGCTGACCTTAGAGGCCAGCCTTTTCTATATCTGCCTATAGACTAGGGTACATAAACTGTAGCAGGAGTTACGATTTTACCAACATTAGCTACAAAGTACTGATGCGCTTCTTCAATGCTCATAATATGGCCTTGCTTCTGGGCACTGTCAGCCAGGCCAAAGCCAAGCTGGGCAGCAGCCATACGCTGTGCAGGCGTGCCGTGGTGTCCGGGGCTAGCAAATCCACAGTCACCAATCTGGAAGAAAAGGTTGAAGAACTGCTCTACACGCTTGCTGTTATAGGTGGCACCACGCTTGTGTGTCATGTAATAAGCGGCCAGGAAGTCGGCTTCCAGTTCTGTGTAACGGGTATCTTCCGAAGGATCGCTTGCAGCGCCGCCATTAGGATACCACTTACCACTGTTTTTAAACTGGATTTGATGCGCCCACTCATGCGCCAGAATACCTGTCCAGACAATGTCAGCTTCTACACCTGACTCAGACACCATTTGTACCAGACCATCACCTATCACAATCAGCTGATCGTAAGAGGTAGCGAAGCCATCGAGTGAGAAGTAGGGCGATTCAGGTAGAAGGGGCGATTTGGCATTATCTGCCAGAAACTCATCAGCAATAGCATATGCCTGCTCACGTGAAGTTACGCCTACACCAAAGTTTTCAAAAACATCAGCAATTGCCTCCCGGTTATCCAACGTAGCGCCATGCTGGCCATTCACGGTGATTTCGTTCGGCATATTCCAGAACTTTGCAAGCTCACGTTCACGCTTGTTCACTAATTGGGTATACTCACCTTCTACACCAAAGTACTGCTCTCCCCTATCAAAGTATATGGAGTAGAGTTGATTAACCTGGGTATACAAGCTATAGTTACCGAAGGCGATCGGATCAGCTACAAGAGGCGCTGCATACTTGCGCTGAACAGCCACAAATTGGGTGTTATAGCATTCGCTTGGAGCTACAGCCTCGCCTACAATGGCATTTCTGAGGTTCTCGCTAATCGGACCAGCATCCGTTGGCAGCTTAAGGGCAAATTTATCATGGCCTGTAGCCAGACTCACCTTGTTCTGCGATGACGTTGCTTTCATGTCCATTTGCTCCATCTCATTCTCACAAGAAACAGTCAGGAACGTAACTCCACCGCAAAGCAGTGCCATTGTAAATGTTCTTAATCTCATCATCTGTAGTTAAGTTGTTTAAGTAGGGAAATGGTTTTAAGATAGTTTTAGTTCTAATTTAGCTAAAAATAATTTAAAAAAATAAAAGAATCTCCCTCCTTTGCCAGTATGATGCTTCCAAGTTAACTTAGCATTGAAATAATAGCTGATCTATTTTCCATCTATTTCTTAAAATCGATTGTAAGGGAACTGCTCCCTTTCTCAAACAAAAGCAGCATGAAGAAATCACGCTTATGTGGCTTTTAATTGTACTTCTCTCCCTCTAGCTGATGAAACTGCAACCTATTAGTTTGTTGCAAAGCAGGCCGAAAAGACTTTAAGCCGAGCACTGGGAATAATGCTCTGTAATCAATAAATAATAAATTTTGGTTAACAGGAAGTATGTAGTAAGTTAGGGTAAACAAGCCTATACTTAACGATTTGGGAATAAGCCAGCCTAACCTATGAAAGACCTGAACCTGGACTACCTGCAGATTTACCCGCTCGGTGATGCAGCTATTGTAGTACAGTTTGGAGACGATATTAACCTGGCGACTTATACTCGGGTTCAAAATTTTGCACATTACCTGGAGTGCCATCCCTTTACAGGGTTAATAGAGTATGTACCGGCTTATACTACGGTAACTATCTATTACAACCCTGTAGCACTCTCCCGTCAGGGCAGGCAAGATCCGTATGCACATGTCCTGATCATATTACAAAATGCGTTGCTTCTCTGCAGCGTTGCTACGCAGACTTATACTTCACGTGAAGTAATAATACCTGTGTGTTATGGAGGAGATTATGGCCCAGACCTTGCGTTTGTTGCCAGGCATAATCAACTAACTCCGGAAGAAGTTATCTCTGTACATACAAGTGGCAGCTACCAGGTATATATGATTGGTTTTGCGCCTGGTTTCCCTTACCTAGGTGGCCTGGATGAACAAATTGCAACACCTCGTAAAGAAACACCACGAGCAGTTATTCCTGCAGGCTCAGTAGGCATTGCCGGCAAGCAAACCGGCATTTATTCTATAGAAACTCCCGGAGGATGGCAACTTATAGGAAGAACGCCCCTTTTACTCTTCAACCCTAGCATTAAACAACCCAGCCTGCTACAGGCCGGCGATAGGGTAAAGTTTGCAGCCATTACTCCAAAAGAATTTCTACAGCGAAAGGAGCAGCAACATGAGTATTAAAGTGCTTAAGCCCGGCCTCCTCTCTACCATCCAGGACACAGGCAGATACGGTTACCAGAAAGAGGGCATTATGGTAAGTGGCGCCATGGACGAAGTAGCCATTCGCATTGCTAACCTTTTAATCGGAAATGACCAGCAAGCAGCCGCTCTCGAAGTTACCCTACTTGGACCAACCTTATATTTTGAAGCAGATTGCCTGATTGCCATTACCGGTGCTGATCTATCGCCGAGTATAAACGGAAAACCTGTAAAACTTTGGCGGCCTACTTTAGTGAAGCGAAACAGCACTCTTGCCTTTGGTGCCCCAGTGCGCGGCTGCCGCGCCTACATAGCAGTAGGAGGAGGTTTTGATGTTCCGGAAATAATGGGAAGTTATGCCACTTATTTACGTGCTGGCATTGGCGGTTTTAAAGGCAGAGCGTTGCAGACTGGCGATATACTGACATGTTGCAAACCAGTAGGAAATCCGAAACTCCATTGGGAGCAATTACAGGAAACTATAGGTATTGGTGATTATGCTCAAACTACCTGGTCACCATCTCCTGAACTTTACCCCACTTATGAACATAACTCAACTATACGCGCGGTAAAAGGCCCAGACTATGAGTTATTTCCCAGTAGCAGTCAGGAGTACCTCTGGACCGAGAAGTTTATGATAACAACAGCATCAGACCGAATGGGTTACCGCTTGCAGGGCATGCCACTTTCACTTACCGAAAACAAAGAAATGCTCTCAAGTGCTGTTACGTTTGGTACAATACAGGTACCTGCTCAAGGCCAACTTATCATACTGATGGCTGATCACCAGACCACCGGCGGCTACCCGCGCATTGCGCAGGTTATTACAGCTGATCTATCTCAACTGGCACAAGTACAACCGGGTAAGTTCATCCGATTTGAGGAAACAACACTGGAAAAGGCACAACAATTATTCATAGAACAGGAACAGAAAATAGAACAGCTGAAATGGGCACTGCAATTCAAAATAAACCACTAGATACCGGGCACCTCACCGTAGACCTTAACTGCGATATGGGTGAAAGTTATGGCATTTATACTTTAGGAAATGACGAGGCTATACTTGATCATGTATCTTCAGCAAATATAGCCTGTGGCTACCATGCGGGCAACCCTGCCATTATGCGAAAAACGGTAGCACTTGCCTTGGCAAAGAACGTAGCCATTGGTGCTCATCCGGGGTTACCTGACCTCGTAGGCTTTGGCCGCCGTGAAATGACGATTACGCACCAGGAAGCTTTCGATATGGTTGTATACCAGGTAGGTGCGCTCAATGGATTTGTAAAAGCGGCAGGCGGAAAGTTACATCATGTAAAACCACATGGGGCACTTTATAATATGGCTGCATTAAGTGCAGGTCTTTCGGAAGCAATTGCAGAAGCAGTTTATAAGGTATGCCCCGAGGCTGTGCTGTATGGACTGGCTGGTAGTGCACTCACCAAAGCGGGAAAAAACGTAGGACTGAGAACTGCCAATGAGGTATTTGCTGACAGAACCTATCAACAAGATGGAACCCTCACCTCACGCAGGTTACCCAACGCACTGATAACAGATCAAAATGAGGCGGTTAAACAGGTGATCAGAATGGTAAAGGAAGGTAAAGTGCTTTCGCAGCAAGGTACTGAGTTTACCATACAGGCAGATACTGTTTGCATACATGGTGATGGGCCACATGCCCTGGCATTTGCCCGCTTTATTCGGCAAACACTTGAAAACGAAAGTATAGTCGTACAGCCAATCAAAAGCTGATGAAAAAAATTAAAAACCGGAGCGTGCTGTTAGGTGCTGCTTTTTTGATGGCTACTTCTGCCGTTGGCCCCGGCTTCCTGACACAAACTACTGTATTCACGCAGACGCTGGCTGCCAGTTTTGGCTTTGTTATACTTATCTCTATTATACTGGATATAGGTGTGCAGTTAAATGTGTGGCGTGTAATTGCAGTGTCAGAAAAACGGGCACAGGACATCGCCGATGCTGTACTTCCGGGGCTTGGTTTAAGTATAGCTATACTTATAGTTTTAGGCGGACTGGCATTTAATATTGGAAATGTGGGCGGGGCCGGGCTGGGCTTTAATGTATTGTTCGGCATTTCAGCTGAGGCTGGTGCTATACTGGCAGCTGGTATTTCAGTAGGCATTTTCCTGATAAAAGAGGCTGGTAAGGTGATGGATAGATTTGTACAGGTGATGGGCCTGCTCATGATCCTGCTGATAGTGTATGTGGCCATCAGCTCATCCCCTCCTATTGGAGAAGCTGTTTTGCGCACTTTTGTACCCGAAGAAATAGATGTGATGGCCATCATTACTTTAGTTGGGGGTACTGTAGGCGGTTACATAACTTTTGCCGGAGGGCATCGCCTGCTCGATGCAGGTATAAAAGGGAAAGCTGCTTTACCAGAAGTGACTACCAGTGCGGTATCAGGTATCACAGTTGCTTCCATCATCCGGGTCTTCCTTTTCCTGGCTGCGCTTGGCATAATTTCGAAAGGTCTTTTGTTGGATGAAAGCAATCCACCTGCTTCCGTGTTTCAATTGGCAGCTGGAAAGGTAGGGTATAAATTATTTGGCATTGTGATGTTATCGGCTGCTGTTACCTCCGTTATTGGCTCGGCTTATACTTCGGTTTCGTTTATCAAGTCTTTTAATAAAAATATTGATCGGTATGAGAACTGGGTGATCATAGCCTTTATATTTTTGTCTACGATCATCTTTGTAACCATAGGCCGGCCGGTACAGCTGCTTATACTTGCTGGCTCGTTAAACGGGCTTATTTTACCGATAACATTGGGCACCATTCTTATCGCGGCACATAAAACAAAAATTGTCGGGGATTACAAACATCCGGTTTGGCTTACTATTTTCGGCGTATTTGTAGTGCTCTTAATGGCCTGGATGGGGGGCTATACATTGTTAAAACAGCTTCCGGCGCTTTTCTCATAACAAGAATAACCACTGAGAAGCAGTTGAAAGAACAACTTACTATAATGCCCCCTAGGTCAGCTTCTTCTATCAATAGCCCAGCCCATAGTCAATCATTTATTTCTTTAATATCTTTAATATCTCAACTATAAATGCTCACCCAAAGTAGTTAAATCAATGTGAATAAAGTTTGACAATTCAATCCTTCTGTCTTCCATAAAAAAAGCCGCTTCATGTAAAATGGAACGGCTTATTTAATTCGATAAAACTCAATTTATTTCTTTTGGTTTTAGTTGGATCATAAAGGTTGTGAGTCTATTTGTACTTTGCTACAGCAATACAGCTAAAAAATCTATACTATTTCCCATATTTAAAACAGGACAAAGTCTTTCCACCTTCTTTCTAGATGCTGATACCAGTATTACGTAATAAAAGAGTGTCAGGGGATCAACTGATCATGGCGCAGTTGCGTGAACAGGTCGAAGAATGACTCTTCGGTGTTTTGGTAAACCAGGAATCCTAACTTGCGACTCTTAGACATGTCGGTCATTACCTCAATAGGCCGTCCCAAATCAAGATCAGTGTGCCAGGGCGAAGCGAGTCGGCTCAGGTCCGGCTCAACCAGCTTGTAACGCTCAGCAATCTCACGCCACAAAGTACCGTCCTGCGCCATTTCGCCTTCAAGAGGATGAATGGTGCCATCAAAGCCCACAGGCTCAACGTTGAACCAATCGGCCAATCGTTGCCAAAGCCACTTCCATCGAAAGAATTCACCGTTAACAACATTGAAAGCCTTGTTTTTAGCTTCTTGCGTGGTTGCTGCCCACACCAGGTGCTTGGCCAGCACCCTTACGTCGGTCACATCCGACAGCCCGTTCCACTGTGCCTCAGACCCTGGAAACTTAAAAGGACGATCCGTCTCCTTGCAAATAGTAGCGTAGACGGCCAGGGTAGTGCCCAAATTCATTTGGTTGCCTACAGCCTTTCCAATCACTGTGTGCGGTCGGTGAATACTCCAGGTGAAGCCATCACGGGCGGCAGCGGCGTACACTTCATCTTCCTGTGCATAATAAAAATTCTCTATATCCAGCCGGGGCTGCTCCTCACGCAGAGGCGTTTCAGGCAGAAACCCTTCTTTGGCATATGCCTCGAAAGGCCCCAGGTAATGCTTGAGTCCTGTTACAAGTGCCACGTGCTGCACCGATTGCTTCGGAGCCAAAGCATCCAGCAGGTTGCGAACCATTGCCGCATTCACTTTAATGTTTTCTGCTTCCGTTTCCATGCGCATCCAGCTGGTGAAAAACACATGCGTAGGAGCAACATCGGCAAGGGCGACAGACAAGCTTTCTGGGCGGAGCAGATCTGCGGCAACTGGCTGTAAACCTTCCAAGCTAATGTTAGGGTTTCTGGCCAGCCCATAGGTAATCCATCCTTCTTTAACAAGCTCTTCTGCAAGGTTGCTGCCCGTTATCCCGCTTACACCTACTACTAAAGCTATTCTGTTCATACTTTAACTACTTGTTTAAATTCATTTAAAGCTTATAGGTACGGCATTTTGTTCCTAAGAGCTAAATGCAAAACAGCCTGATGATAATTTCTTTATAAGCGCGAAGGGTTTTTCTACCTGGATTACACCTTGCTCAAAAAATTACCTCCCAGTGGATGTAAGTAAAAAGCGAAATGCTTCCTCTGGGCAACATTTCAGTTTTAAACCCGTCCAACTTATGAAGGATTCCAGATGTGTTACCACGTTATTTACATGATAAGAACACTTTTACTGTTCATTGCCTGTTTCATCAGCACCTTATGTTACGCACAATACCCGGAAGAAAAGCCCGAAGAGAAACCGACCTTGAAGATAGGCGGGGCCTTGCGCTTTAACTATAACCTATCCACCTGGAAAGATGATCAGGTGGAGCGGGGCGGCGACTTTGGCTATGATATGTTCCGGCTTAATGTGGAGTCGGCGTACAAGGGCATTAAACTGATTGCCGAATTCAGGCAGTATTCGCAGGCTTTTGGTGGCGGTTTCCTGAAGCAGGGCTGGTTCCAGTACGATTTCTCGGAAAGGTCGCAGCTACAGGTTGGTCTGAACCAGGTGCCCTTCGGTATACAGCAGTACAACTCCAACAACTGGTTTTTTAACATCACTTATTATGCTGGTTTCGAAGATGACCATGACATGGGGGTAAAGTACATACACGACAGCGGTCAATGGCAATGGCAGGCCGCCTACTATAAAAGTGCCGAGGAGTTTGTGTTCAGTTCAGAAGAGGCCAGCCCCAACCGCTACTCCTACGATATTACCGGGCGCAACAAAGAAAACAATCAACTAAAC
The DNA here is from genome assembly GCF_003284895.1 of Pontibacter arcticus. Classification (GTDB taxonomy): domain Bacteria; phylum Bacteroidota; class Bacteroidia; order Cytophagales; family Hymenobacteraceae; genus Pontibacter; species Pontibacter arcticus. The sequence continues at coordinate 367,320 of NZ_QMDV01000002.1, read as the reverse complement.
TTTAAGCTGGTTCGTCGTCTGGACGATAGCCTTGCCCATGAGCTCGGCGCTTCCCTTCAGGGCGGGCTGCTTTACAACCTGGATACGGAGCGTAATGGCACCAGGTACGCCGCTGCCATACACTATGAGTATAAACCTACCCACAGCCCCTGGAACGTGAAGTTGCAGGCTATGCTCTACAATATAAATCCTGAATATGCTGCCGGGGCAGAACTGGACTTTGTGGAGATGGGAGCCTACGGTGCAAATTACAATGTGGCCAACAGAGGCGAGATGTATACCGCCAACATAGCCTATCACGTCCCAATCGACACGCGCCTGCTGCAGGGGATCACCTTCTATAACAACTATGGCTACTACAACAAGCGTGTCAGCGGTTTTGAGAACACGCATATGAATGTACTGGGTGCACTTTGGACCGCCGGGCCCATGTACATCTACACCGATGCGGCTTTTGGCTACAACCAACCCTGGCTTGGCCCCGAGTGGGCAAACGCACTTGCATCAGGCACAACCGGGGACACAGACTGGCACATGCGTTTTAATATAAACATGGGATACTATTTCTGATTCTTTAACACAATATATATGAGTAAAGTAAGAAGTAACACACACAAATCGTTGGGACTGGAGGTAAATGGTCCTGTATTTTGGTCGTCTATTACATTTCTGGTGATCAGCATCGCATTGGTACTTATTTTCCGGGAGAGTGCCGAAGTATTTTTCAGTGAGGTGCAAGTAGCCGTAACTTCAAGTATGGGCTGGCTATTTATACTTAGCGTAAACCTCTTTGTGGCTTTCTGCCTGTACATAGCCTTCAGCAGATTTGGCACGATTCGTTTGGGAGGCAAGGACGCTAAGCCAGAATTCACCACCTCGGCCTGGTTTGCCATGCTTTTCAGTGCAGGTATGGGGATAGGCCTGCTTTTCTGGAGTATTGCTGAGCCCATCAACCACTTTCAAACACCCCCGCTCGGGGAGCCTGGCACACCCGCCGCGGCAAGGCAAGCCATGAACTTCACATTCCTGCATTGGGGATTGCACGCCTGGGCTATTTATGCGCTGGTGGCGCTGGCGCTGGCTTTCTTTACATATAACCGTCAGCTGCCTTTAACTGTGCGCTCGGCGTTTTACCCTTTTTTGGGCGAGCGGATTCATGGCGTAATTGGGCACGTGATCGATACCTTGGCTGTAATTGCCACGCTTTTCGGTCTGGCTACCTCGCTGGGACTTGGGGTGCAGCAGGTGGCGGCCGGGCTACATCACGTATTCCCCGCTATCGTAAATAATATCACTACGCAGATCATACTTATAGCCGTTATCACGGGTATCGCCACGATCTCAGTGGTAACTGGTGTAGATAAAGGCGTACGCATTTTGAGCGAGTGGAACATTCGCATTGCCCTGTTTGTACTGGTGGCGGTGCTGGTGCTGGGGCCGACGGTATTTATACTTGGTTCCTATGTGCAGAACACCGGCTCCTATATCGGTAACTTCATGCAGCTCTCCTTCTGGAACGAGGCTTACTCATCTAACAACTGGCAGGGCTCCTGGACAGTTTTCTACTGGGCCTGGTGGATCTCATGGGCTCCGTTTGTAGGTATTTTCATTGCCCGGGTTTCCAAAGGCAGGACCATTAAAGAGTTTGTACTTGGCGTGTTGATCGCCCCGACGCTTCTCTCCTTCCTTTGGATGACCGCCTTCGGCAGCACAGCGCTTCGCGAAACACTGGCAGGTGATGCAACAATAGCCAATGCTGTAGCTGCGGATATGTCTACTGCCCTGTTTGTCTTCTTCGAACAACTGCCCTTCTCTACTGTACTTTCCGTGGTCGGGGTAATTTTAGTAGCAGGTTTTTTTGTGACCTCCTCCGACTCCGGCTCATTGGTTGTCGTAAGCCTTACCTCTGGCGGTAACCCCAACCCATCAGTAGGCCTACGCGTTTTCTGGGCATTGGCAGGTGGCGCTGTTGCTGCTGTGCTCCTTCTTGGCGGGGGCTTGCAAGCATTACAAACGGCTGTTATCATCACGGGGCTTCCTTTTGCCATCATACTTTTGCTGATGTGTTACAGCCTGTACCGGGGCCTTGACGAGGAAGCCGCAGAAGAATCAAAACTAGGCAAAGCACAACAACGGAAAGCATATCAGCAGCTTGTTGGTGAAATGCTCGCCAAGCGTGCCATGAAACAGGACACTGGAACTACCGGAGCAAGAAAAGATAACTCTACATCCCCTAACCCTGATGCACTATGATTAAGATTGATGCCATGATGGTCTGCCTTGACCTTAGCGACATAGACGAAAAACTGGTTGCCTTTGCACGCTCTATCTGTGACCGCATGGAAATACGGAAAGTATACTTTGTACACAACATCAAAGTATACGAGCTGAGCGATGACTTTAAAGAATGGTTCGGAGATGTGGACCTTGCCAGCGAAATTGAGGGCAATATACAGGACATTGTAGCCGAACACTTTGAAGGTGGATGCGAGCATGAAATCCTTGTTAGCGAAGAGCCGAACACAGAAGTTATACTGGCCGACCTGGTAAAGCGCTACAAAATCAAACTTACTGTGCTTGGCAAGAAGATGAGCGACAAAAGTACGGGTGCTCTAGGTACAAAATTATTACGTATTCTGCCGTGCAGCGTGCTTGTGTTCCCTGAAACAGCCCGTTTCAACATACAAAAAGTGCTGGTGCCGATAGACTTTTCGGATACCTCAGAGCATGCGCTCAGGCTAAGTAAAAATCTGTCGGACCAACTAAGGCTTCAGCTGGAGATTATGCATGTGTATCGCTTGCCAAGGCAGTTTTTCCCGTTGATATCGCAAGAGAAAGCCGTTAAAAAAGCGGAAGAAGTGGTAAAAAGCAAGTTTGCCGAACTGCAAAAACGACACCAGGAGATGAGTAGTGTTCCTTATACTTTGGTAAGGGCTGCCAATAAGAGTATAGCAGAGCGTATAATCCTGCACCTGGAAAAAGGCAATCACGACCTGCTGGTACTGGGCCTGAAGGGGAACAACCCGTTGCCAACGCTTAGCCTAGGCAGTGTCCCGACCGAATTGTATAACACCGATATCCATGTACCGCTTTGGCTGGTGTACTCAGAGGATGCCATTCAATAAGTTAAACCAAAGCTGTGACAGGAATTAGAAAAAAGCAGGACAGTCAAGTGCTCTTATACCACCCCCGCTGACACCAGATTTCCTATTCCTGTCACCACCATGTCTACACCTATTGCTCCCAGAAAAAAGCCGTTGATGCGCAGCAGGAGTTCCATATTCTTGTCAAAAGCGATCTGTAGCTTTTTGGAACGCATGCCGCGGCGTATGTTTTTCATGCCCATGATAATAGCAACGTTAATGAGCATGATGATTGCCAGCGACAGTATACCTTCCCATAGCACCAGCTGCTCCGCCATGAGCACAGTAAGCGATATCGTGCCTGCACCCACCATAAACGGCAAGGCAATCTCCGACGCCAGATCATGCAGGTCGCCTTTGATCTGAATAAAACCTTTTTTACCCTGCACAATAAAAATATAGGCAAAAGAAAAGAGTACGATTCCGCCAAAGATCCGAAAGGACTCGAAGTTAATGCGAAACACCTGTTGGAAAACGATGTCGCCAAAAAGCAAAAAAGTCAGAAATATAAAGAATGAGATCATGGATGCTTTCAAAAATACAGACCGGAAATCTGCATCCGACAGATCGTTCATCACAGGCTTGAGGTATAGGAAAAGCGCAAAAGGGTTCAGCATAACCAGGAAACTGAAAATAGCTGCAATCATAAACAGAAGTATAAGTTTGTAATCTAGTCTCTATAGAACTTTACGGAAATAAGTTTTTAGAAGCGTAATTTTGTTTAGGATTAGCAAAGCCGGTATGGCAGGAAGCTAGCATTTTAAACTACATCTTAAGCTTAACTTCAGGTTTTAAGGTTAAGGATTACAGTGGAATTCTTGGATAGTTCCGGACCTCCACTTCTTTATCATTTTTACTGTTGACTAAGCGGCTGGGACGGTTGCTTTGGGCTACTTCATGTGCTTTGGCAAGCGCCTTTTCCTCCTCTTCAAACGTCTGTACCAGTTCCCCATCATGGTTTAGCACACACCACTGCTTCTGTTCTTCGTTCCACTGTACGCGGTACGTTTGCTCCCCTGATTGTTTTTTGTTTCGGATCAGGTCAAGTATAATTTTGCCGTCGCTATAGCTTCCGTCTGGGTATGGCATTGGCAGAAGCGCGAAAAACATATAATAAAGCGAGAAATAGGTGAACTGGTACGTGGCCATATTAGGGTCCAGGGTCTGGTTCTCTATCAGGTAGATAACAATTACAGTTGTTATAGCATTGAAAAGTGCGCCACCTGAAAAGATGAGAATATTAGCCAAATGGTGGTTGCGCTTTAGGTTATCGAAGGAACACTGGCCGTACCAGAAATAGTACTTGCGCACCTCCAGCATTCCGGCTCTAAACAGTACATCTCCGCTGCCTACGGTAACTTTAATGCTCCTTCCACCCATCAGCCAAGCGAAAAAGACATGCCCAGCCTCGTGTATAAACGAAATAACCGGAAGCACCAGGAAGAAGGCCAGAAAGAATTTCGGTATGTCGTTTACTCCAAACATAATACTTCCTGATACGGTAAAGAGAAAGTACTATACTTCTTTTTGTTGCTTTTTTAATAACTGATGAGGTCCTATACTTAAAAATTCTATTCTGACAGCTCTGATCAGTAATAGTGCATTCAAACAATGCCCTTACATAAAGTATAACAAGAGCAAAGAAGCAGAAATAATAAAAATATAATGCTTATTCTGTTCGGCAGTTCAATAACCTTTATCAAAATCAGTTTTTTGATGGGAAACTTAAGTTTATAAACTACTGATCCAGTTAATAAATTATTCTTCATTCACCTATACTTCAAGCTTAAGCTGGCGGATCAAAACACCCATTTTTTGTCTTATCATAAAATAAACATATCTTGAAATAAGGATAATAACAGAGTTTGTAACGGCTCAACTTCACTGTATTATAATGCCAATTGGGTTTCGGCGAGGTTCGTCTTTAGGTGATTTATTAATTTGCTTAATGCTACTTTAGCTTCTTTCATTACCGGAAGTAATGGCCAAATATGAGGCATGTTGCTACCAATATAGGTTTTAACTTCCACTTTCGCTTCCTGTAATTTCTGAATGAATAATAACTGGTCGGGGTAAGTGATGTCGTTTTCGGCAAGGAAAAGTATTGTTCTTGGAAACCCATCAAAGCCCAAGTTTAATGGCGAGATCATGGGGTGTTCTGTATTTCCATTGTCTGCGCACATTTTCTTGGCGCTAAATACTCCTGTTCTGGACAACATAGGATCAACTGGTTCAATTTCTTTGATCTGGGTATTAGACATAGTAGCGTGCATTACCGGGGAGACAAGTATAAGTTGTTTGGGTAATGCTATCTTGTCGCGAATTAATCGTTGGGTTAATGCCGCTATCAAAGTTCCTCCTGCAGAATCACCAATCAAAGTAATCTGTTTTGATGGGTATATTTTTAGTGCAGCCTCGTAAACCAAATCGATGTTATGTGATATTTCTAGAATCTTATGTTCAGGCGCTTTTGGATAATCACACATCCAACCGGTGTGGTTGGTCTGCTTTATTATTTGGTGCAAGGTATCCCAATGATGGTTTGCAGGTCCGCTTATAAAAGCTCCTCCAGGAATAAATAACAGTAACTCCCCTGAAGTATTCTTTTGTTTTAGTTCTGTGATGAGAGTAGTTGCTATTTGAAATGTCCGAACCTGGTTTTGTTTTAAAATTTTACCTGTAGGATGTTTAACATCCGCTTTTCTAATTTTTCCGAAATCTATAGGATCTTTACTAAAGTCATTCTTAATACCTTTCAGCTTAAGGATTGAAAGGGTGATATAATAGGTGAGGCTTTGTTTCATTTTTAGCATATTCCAGACAGAAGGATGTATTTGCAGAAGTGGATTTCAAGATAATAACTTCCCATACAGGCCTTGAAAATAGTTATAATTTCTAAATTTCCGGATTAGCAGTTTCCCTCAGTTGCTTATGAAGCATGTTGTAGTTTAAGCTATTTCAGGCTACTTGCATTCCTTAAGATTTAAAAAGCCATTTTACAAAAATGTAAAATGGCTTTTTAGATCTACTCATAAAGAGTTCATCTTTCTAGCTTAAACTTTGCATGTAATCAATTCCAACCGCCACCTAATACCTGGTACATAGCCACATGCGCAGTTAGTTGCTGCATTTTAGTTTCGATAAGTTCGAACCTCGATTCGAGTGCTTCTCGTTGCGTCAGCAATACTTCCATGTAATCCGCCCGCGCTGATTTAAACAACTCATTTGAGATAGTAATGGATTGTGTGAGCGCCTGCACCTGCTTCGATTTCAGATCATAACTTCTCTCAAGGTTATTTATATTAGCCAACTGATTTGCTACCTCTAAATATGCTTTTAAAACGGTACGTTCGTAGTTGTATACAGCCTGCAACTGTTTTGCATTGGCAGTATAATACGTTGCTTTGATCGCATTCCTGTTAAGCAATGGTGCTGTCAGATCTCCGGCCAACGTATAAAGCAACGATTCCGGTGATTTCAGGAGATAAGACGGATCAAAAGCTTGAATCCCTAAACCTGCAGTTATACCCAGTGAAGGATAGAAATTTGCTTTGGCCACTTTTACATCCAGTTTAGCTGCAGCCAGATCCAGTTCAGCCTGCTTAATATCTGGCCGGCTCTCTAACAGTTGTGCCGGAATACCGGCATGGGTTGCTGCAGGAACAAAATCATTGAAAGCCTGCGAATTTCTGGGGATAGGCTGCGGGTATCTGCCCAACAGGAAATTAATTTTGTTCTCAGTTTCGACTATACTTTGCTGAATGTTATACTGTAAACTTCTGGTGCCAAGTACCTGGGCTTCGAACCTGCGCACCGCCAGCTCATTCACCCGGGTCGCTTTTTTTTGGGCCTTTACTATTTCCAGCGCATTGGTTTGTATACCGATGTTCTGTTTTACTATCTCCAACTGGTTATCGAGTGCCAGTAATTCGTAATAAGATGTAGCAACTTCGGCAACCAGGTTTGTCACCATAAAATTCTTGCCTTCTACAGAAGAAAGATACCGTAATACCGAAGCCTTTTTAGCATTGCGCAGTTTGTGCCAGATATCTACTTCCCATTTAGCATAAGCTCCTACCATAAAATCCGGAAGCGGTTCCGGCATTTCTTTTTCGCGGTCAATATTGGTCGTAGCTTCCATGGCACCTATGTTGGTGTATCTGGCTACCTTGTCAAGGCCAGCTCCGGCCTGGATGCCAACAGACGGTAAGTACTCCCCCTTTCTGGCTCGTACCTCACTTTGTGCAACCTGGATTTCCTGTAAAGTAATATTAAGTTCCTGGTTGCGCTGTAATGCGGAGTCGATCAGGCTAGTCAGGTACGTATCGGTAAAATAAGCTTTCCAGGTAATCTTTGCCACATTAGTGGTGTCCTGAGAGTGATTGTAACTTGCAGGTACAGCCGCACTAGCCGATCTTTGAACTACAGCAGGTAAACTACAGGCTGTATAGGTTAAGGCGATGCAAGCTATCCCCAACCAATTGAATATGCTGTTTTTATACATGGTTTTCACTTTCTACTGTAAGGGGAAAATTGTCGAGGGCATGAACATAATCTTCGGTTAAAGGGGATTCCTCTTCATCTTTGATCAGGTGGCGACCATCTGCCAAATGGGCGAAGATATAGTATAGCCCCGGGATGATGATTACGCCGAAAATTGTTCCGAATAACATCCCTCCTAAAGCAGAAGCTCCGATTGTACGGTTACCAATGGCGCCTGCCCCCGTAGCAATAATCAACGGAATCAAACCAGCAATAAAGGCAAAAGATGTCATCAAAATAGGCCGGAAACGCACCCTGGCACCTTCTATGGCGGCATCAAGAATAGAGGCACCTTGCTGGCGCTTCATAACGGCAAACTCCACAATCAAAACAGCATTTTTTCCCAGCAAACCAATTAACATAATGAGTCCGACCTGCGCATAGATATTGTTCTCCAACCCCATGAGCTTCAGTAATAAAAACGAACCAAAGACACCAACAGGCAACGAGAAAACCACCGCCAATGGAATTATGAAACTCTCGTATTGGGCTGCTAACACAAAGTATACAAACACTAATACAATCAGGAATACATAAAGCGACTCATTGCCTCTGGTAGATTCATCATAAGAAAGGCCTTCCCAAGCGATATCATAGCCTTTTGGCAAAGTAGTGGCTGCCACTTCCTTTATAGCCTCGATGGCATCTGCTGTGGTATATCCCTTTGCCGGCAGACCTTGAATGGCTGCCGAATTGTACAAGTTGAAACGTGTTATTTCGTTTGGCCCTTGCGTTTTCTTAAGCTTCATGAAAGCCGAATAAGGCACCATTTCGCCTTGGTCGTTTTTGACGTAAAGCTTCAAAATATCGGAAGGCAACCTTCTGAATTTAGGGTCAGACTGCACGTATACTTTGAAGAACTGACCAAACTTGATAAAGCCTTGTTCATAGGTACTACCGATTAAAATATTGAGGTTTTCCATGGCTGCCCCAATAGAAACTCCTTTTTGCATGGCCAGGCTATTGTCTATTTCCAGTTCATACTGCGGATAATTAGCAGCGAAGAATGTAAACAGGCCCGTTAGCTCTTTTCGCTTTGCCAGGTTATCCATAAACTCCTGGTTAATTCTATCGAACTCATGGTAATCCGTATCGGTATTTTTATCCAGCAAACGCATCGAGAATCCGCCCGAAGAACCAAACCCAGGAATAGCCGGTGGCTCAAAAAATTCTACGACAGCTCCCAGCCCATGCGATTTTTCTTCCAGTTCTTCCATGATTTCCTTCACGGTATGGTCACGGTCAGACCAGTTTTTTAGGTTGATAAGGCATGTACCTGCATTAGATCCCCGGCCTTCGGTCATGATTTCGTATCCAGCCAAAGAAGACACTGATTCTACCCCTTCAATTTCTTCACAGATTTTCTGAAGCTTTTGGGATACCTGGTTCGTTTTTTCGAGGGTAGAGCCCGGAGGGGTCTGGATAATTGCATAGATAGTGCCCTGGTCTTCATTAGGTATAAATCCGGAAGGAAGGATCAGGTTTTCGTAAAATATCCCGGCCCCAAAGGCCAGAAGTATGCCGAATGTGAGCCATCTTCTACTCACAATCAATTTTAACAGCCCGACGTATTTTCCTGTGAGTTTATCAAAGCCACTGTTAAAGCTATCTAAAGCTTTGGCCAGCAGGTTTTTCTTTTTCTGTTTCCCATGATTGTTCTTTAACAACATGGCACACAGCACCGGAGTAAGTGTAAGGGCTATCACAGCAGAAATTACAATGGAACTGGCCATCGTAATAGAGAATTGCCGGTAAAATGTACCAACCGGACCCGACATAAAAGAGATCGGAAGAAATACGGATACCATCACAGCGGTTATGGCGATAATGGCACCACTAATCTCACCTAATACTTTTTTAACTGCATTATAAGGTGAAAGGTGTGGTTCTTCTTCCATTTTGGCATGCACAGCTTCCACCACTACAATGGCATCATCTACTACTATACCTATGGCTAACACCAGTGCAAAAAGTGTCACCAAGTTGATGGAAAGCCCAAAGAACTGGATCACAAAAAACGCACCCACTAAAGAAACCGGAACGGCCAGGATCGGAATGAGCGTAGAGCGCCAATCGCCTAAGAATATAAAAACTACGATAGCAACAAGTATAAAAGCATCGCGCAAAGTATGGAGTACCTGCTCAATAGAAGCATCCAGGAATTGCGATACATCATAGCTGATTTTGTAATCCATGCCCGGAGGGAACGTTGATTTCATCTCCTCCAGTTTGGCTTTTACTTCAGCAATTACATCGCTGGCATTACTGCCATAGTTCTGCTTCAGAACAATGGCTGCAGAAGGCTTACCATCCAGGTTAGAATAAATATCAAAAAATTCACTTCCCAGTTCTACCGTAGCGATGTCGCGCAGATGGATGCTTTCACCTGCTTCATTAGCCCGAACAATAATATTTTCATATTCTTCCGGTTTGTTGTACCTGCCTTTGTAAGTAAGCACATATTCAAGCGACTGGGCAGCAATGCCTGAGCTTTGGCCCAACCTGCCCGGACGACCTATGATACTTTGCTCGCCTAACGCTTTCATAACTTCTTCAACGGAGAGGTTATAAGCGCGCATACGATCCGGATTTAACCAAATACGCATGGCATATCTCCGGCTACCTAAAATTTGCGCCCTGGCTACCCCTTTGGTCCGTTGTATTTCGGGGATCATCTTAACAGTGGCGTAATTGAACAGGAATTTTTCGTCCATGCTCTTATTTTCAGAGTAAAGGTTGACGTACATCAGCATACTGGGCTGAATAGGCGTAATTACAACCCCTTCGCGCTGCACCAGTTCCGGTAAAAGTGGCATTACCTGATCTACCCGCGTTTTAACCCGTATCACGGCATCATTGGGATCTGTGCCTGGTTCAAAGATTACTTTAAGGGTAGCCTCGCCAGCACTGGTGGCATCTGTAGCGATATAACGCATGCCTTCCACGCCATTAATGGCCTGCTCTAAAGTTATCAGTGTGGATTGCACCAATACATCAGCGCTGGACCCGGGATAAGCAATAAATATACTTACAGTGGTAGGAGCAATTTCAGGGAACTGAGAGATAGGTAACTTTTTAATAGCCAGGCTCCCTACAAAAACAATCATGACCGATATGACAATAGCAAATACGGGCCTTTTTATAAATTTACTAAACATGTCTGCTGCTTTTTAAGATTTTAAATTACTCCGCATATAAATCCAGCTGAGACATGAGCGTGCCGGGCTCCACGTACTTGGTATGCACTTTTTCGTTTTCACCTACAAGGCGCAAGCCCTCCAGAAGAATCTTATCATTTTCAGCCAACCCGTTTTTTACCACATAAATGTGCGGCATTTCAGCTGCTACCGTAATTTCCCTCGATCGTAAGACATTGTCTTTCCCTACAACAAAGACATACTTTTTATCCAAAACTTCGAAGGTGGCTTTCTGTGGGATAATAAGGGCGTCTTTCAGGGGCACACGCATTTGTATATTACCGGTTTCGCCGTGCCTTAACAGCCCTTTGGGATTAGGAAATGTAGCCCTGAAAGCAATATTCCCGGTTTCATTGTTAAAATCGGCTTCAATAGTTTCTACTATTCCCGGATAATCAAATGGCTTATTATTTGCCAATACCAGATTTACCTTTGTTATTTCCTCTTTATTTGCCGAAGTTTTATAATCCAGGTAATTGGCTTCCGGAACATTGTAGTACACCCACATTTTACTGTTATCGGATAACTCAGTAAGTAACTCGCCTTCTTCAACCAGGCTGCCAAGCCTAACATGAAAACGATTAATTATACCATCAAAAGGTGCTCTGATCTCGGTAAACTGCAAATGAACTTTTGCCAGTGAAACTTCCGCTTTTGCCTTATCAAGTTTAGCTTTGGCCATAGCCAGTTCACTTGGAGCTACGATGTTTCTTTGGGCTAACGAAGCCGTATTTTGGTATTCGATTTTAGCAAAGTTGGCTTCTGCCTGTGCTTTCTGTAGCTCGGCTTCATACAGGTTCGGCATAACCTGAAACAGCAATTGCCCTTTTCTTACAAGCTGCCCTTCGTCTACAAAAATTTTCTGCAGGTAGCCTTTCTCCTGCGCTCTTAACTCGATGTGGCGTATGGATTGGATCTGGCTCACATAATCTTCCATAATGGTTGTATCCATTTTCATCGGACTGCTAACCAAAAACGTAGTTTCTTTTTCCTTTTTCTCTTCTCCGTTTGAAAATGTACAACCAGTATGGCACAACAAGGCACAAAGGCCCATCAGCATGAATATTCTCTTCATAATAAATTAAAAAAGATAGGTGTTGAACTTATAAGGGATATTAGATGGCAACACACATGGCGGCTGCATTAACCAGCAAGGTGCATAACATGTGATTTCTTTACAGGAGGGGCTGCATTGTGTAAATCAATAACCTTGACTACCTTTTGCAGGGCAACAGCTATACCTTTGGGAATTACCAGTTCAGGCATAAAAAATGGTGCGACTAACTACCCGGATAAGTAGTTAACCCTTAACTAAAAAAAAATCTGATAATTGAATTTAGCGCTTAAGAAAGCGGGAATGGATAGTTGCCATTAGCCTTGGTTCAGGCTTAGAGGAGGAGTAGCAACCGGAAAAAAAAATTATAGTCGGAAATTTTGATGCAGGATATAGGCAGCACGCTCTTTATCTTTTATGGATGTACCATAATGCAACAGAAAGTGCTTATTGAGTAATTTAAAATCGGGGATATAACTATAGACCTGATAGTTTGCCAGGTGACTCAGGTCAGGAAAAAGCGACTCATCATTTTCTGAATCTTCTTTGTTTACCTGTACTACCTGCAGATCTACCGTCGACTTTTTAAGGATCTGTTGATTTGAGCTACCAGGCTGTATCGCTAAACCCTTACTGCTTGCCTGCGATATGACAGATGCTGCAATAGCATAACCACCTGCCAGGTTAAAGCAGGTAATAAGCATAAGCAGAAAAAATAAAAATCGCTTCACAAGTCTTTGTTTTGTAGCACAAAATTAGATGCTTCCTATAAAACTTGTACACGTTTACCCTGAATTTATTTTCACACCTAAAAATCCGTTGACTTTTAGGTGTGAAACAAGCTGCATTTTTACAAAGTATCTGGTATTCTTCTGGCTTTGATGCGTACTAATTAAGACTATACTTTATAATTGATCGTCCAAACCATATAAGGCATCAGCTAAACGCACATCGAAGTCTTAACTAACTGGCAAAGTATAAATTAGCGTTTACGATCAGGTTATCTGCACCACTACCTTGCCGCGGGTCTTATGTGTTTCAACCTGCGCGTGTGCTTTGGCCATATCTTCGAATTTAAAAGTATGGGACACATGCGCCTTAATGATTCCCTGACGCATCAGGCCGGCTATTTTTGCCATGTCTTCGCCGCTGGAATGCACCAGGTAATTTTTGGCTTCGATGTTACGCTTCTGCGCTACCTGCTGCACGGCTTCTTTTGCGCCACCCAGTATAGATACCAGTTTGCCCCCCTCTTTCAGGCAGTTTAAGGAACGTAATGCGTTTTCCTCACCAAGCGAGTCCAATACAATGTCCACATCTTTTGCTTCGTCTTCTACCTTTTGTTCTTTGTAATCTATCTGCACGTCGGCACCCAGACTCCGAATAAAATCATGGTTCTCTCTGGAAGCAGTACCTATAACATATGCCTTAAAATGTTTAGCGATCTGCACTGCAAAATGCCCTACCCCTCCTGCTGCCGCATGTATAAGCACGCGCTGGCCCGGTTTAATGGAAGCTTCATGCACCAGCACTTGCCAAGCTGTTAAAGCAGCTAATGTAGCTGCGGCTGCTTCGTGATGGCTTATGTTTTCAGGTTTGTGGGTCAGGTGTGCTTCGGGTGCGGCTACATATTCAGCGTAGGCTTTGCCATGGCCCGGGAAATTTACCATGCCAAACACTTCGTCGCCTGGCTTAAAAGCGGTTACCTGCGCTCCGGTTTCCACCACTTCCCCCGAAATATCCCAGCCAATAACAACTGGTGCCGTTTCCTGTAAAGTAGTATAAAACGCTTTGCCTTCGCGGGTTTTGGTATCGACAGGGTTGATGCTGATGGCCTTAACTTTCACCAGTACTTCATCCGCTTTAATTAAGGGCTGGTCGAGTTGGGTTAATTCCAGGGTTTCCGGACTGCCCGGATTGTTTACTACAAATGCTTTCATACGTTTAGATTTGACTCTATTTATACTTTGTAAACCAAGGCTCAGGCAAAAAGTTATAAGAGCTGGCAGCCAAGTGGCAAATTTCAATTAATGCTTATCTTCTCCATCGCATTCTAAGTATAGGCACATACTTATACTTCTTTCTCCCCGGTATCATCAGATTGATCATTCTCTTTGGCGAGGTACAACATTTGGGAAGGCAGGGAAATACTTGTGCCGCTGGCTTGTATGATGTCCATTATCTGCAAAAATAATTCTTCCTTAATTTCCAGGTAATTGTTGTAATCCTTTGCATTTATATAAGTATAGATCTCCAAATTAAGGGAGTCCTGGCCAAATTCCGTAAAGCGCACACGTACCTGCTTCGAGTCAATTTTTTCGTGGGCCAGAAGCGCTGCTCTGATCTCTTTCAGGAGATAACGGATCTGGTCGGGGGTAGTGCTATACCGCAAACGAAGTATGGAACTGAGCAGGAACTGGTCTCTGGGAGCAAAGTTTTCGATCTGCTGGGAAGAAAATTCCCCGTTCGGGATGGTAACGATAGTGCGGTCTGCGGTTCTGATACGGGTAGAGCGCATCCCGATCTGTTCTACTGTGCCGCTTACACTGCCTACTTTACAAAAATCACCCACCCTGATGGGCTGATCAGCTATCAGCGTAACGCTCCCTACAAAGTTCTCCACAGTTTTCTGGGCACCAAGGGCTAAGGCAATACCTCCAATACCTAAAGCTGCTAATCCGGCTGTCACATCAAATCCGAAGGTATCCAGTGCTAAGATAATACCGAGTACCAGCAAGGCCACTTTAATACCACGCCTCAGAAAAAGCACTGCCGATACACCTGCCTGGTTACCCCGAAGCGCCAGCCTCCGCTCAAAAAACCTCGACAGAAAATCAAGCAGTTGCCACACAAGCAATAGCATGGCAATTAAGCCAACAATAACGGTTATTTCGCTCAGGCGCATGCGCACAATGATGGAAATACCCACGTAGCGGCTGGCAAAAACAAATAGCCAGATTGCCAGGTAGAGCTGTACAGGAAGCGCAAAGGCACGGATAATACCGGCTGTTGTTTCCTGGCGGGCTTTGGCCCATACCTTCGGAATCAGCAAGAGTATGAGTGCCGTTATCCCTTTGGCCAGCAAGTAGGCCACTATAATCAATAACACGATACTTAACCAATGCCCGATGGGCACACCTCCCCATTTGTTATCTTCGAGTGCCTCCGGCGATACTTTCTCTACTAAGGTACTCTTTATGTTTTCTTCTACCGGAAGCGGGATACGTTGTACTGTTTGGGAAGAAAAAAGCCAGATTGGTCCTCCTTCAGGGCCTTCTGTTCTCTCCACCATCAGGTCGATCTCTTCGGCGTTGATCGAGATAGCGCCAACCCGGTCCAGGTTGGGGCCCAGATTATCTTCTGCAAAGCCGTTGTAAGTATTATTCATCCAGGAGAAAGGCATCAGCTTTCCGCTCCGGTCCATGAGTTCCTGTAAGGATTTTGCCAGCACCGGCCCGTTTCGCACAGAAACCAGGGTAGTATCCATGTTCAGGTAATGGGCT
Organism: Pontibacter arcticus; assembly: GCF_003284895.1. Taxonomy (GTDB): domain Bacteria; phylum Bacteroidota; class Bacteroidia; order Cytophagales; family Hymenobacteraceae; genus Pontibacter; species Pontibacter arcticus. The sequence continues at coordinate 351,881 of NZ_QMDV01000002.1, read as the reverse complement.
GCCCGGTTATAATTCTGGTCTGCCACAGCTGATATAAAACCCTGTACCGTTCCGCGCGGCGTGCGTCGTCCTAACGAGTCTTCAGGCCAAACCGGCACCACAATCTCTGCCGTATCAGCAGGCGCCTCCTGCGCATGTAGCTGAGGTGTATGCCAACATAAAACAAGTATAAGTATAGCCACAACTTTATACCTGTAGGTGAGCGATCTTGGGGAAAAAAGAGTCAGTTTCTTGTATAACATGCTGCAGTTAGCTTCTAATCGAGGTTGTATTTTGCGCGCCATTAACTCTACGCTGATTAATACCGGCATATAAAGGAAACAAGGCTTCTTCGTTTCATCAATAACCCGTTTTATAATTAGCAGGCTGTTCAACATCCGGAAGCAGTTAACTTTTTTACGTATCAGGTTAATATCTGCCGCTCAAAAATCCGTTAATTAAAGTATAAGTTCTTATGCAGTAAGCCTGATGATCAGGCCTTCATTACGTTCCAGGTTTATAGCGTTACTAACTGCAACTCGCTCTTTTTCTGGATCGCAGGCAATTTCTATTGTGCCATTAAACTCGAAATGTGCTGACTCGAACTTACACGGCTCAGCCGACATATTCAGTACTACCAGGAACCGTTGCCCTTCTGCTGCCTCCCGAACATAGGCCAGTACTTGCTTGTCCGCATGGATCGGCGCATACTTTCCGATATGTAAAGCAGGCTCCTGCTGGCGTAGTTTTATAAGACGTTTGTATAACGAAAGCAACGACTTAGGATCATCCTGTTGTAGTGCTACATTAACCTCTTTATGATCGGAAGCTAGCCGGAGCCAGGGCTTACCGTCTGAGAAACCAGCATTTATACTTGTATCCCATTGCATAGGCGTACGCGATGGGTCGCGCGATAAATCAAGGTCCGGCATATTCAAGCCTTGCGGGTCCTGCACTTCTTCTTTTGGAATGGTTACATTGCACATGCCAATTTCTTCGCCATAATAGATGGTGGGCGTACCACGCAAAGAGAGTAATAACATAGCCGCAACCCTAGCTTGTTCTGGCCCAATACGGCTGGCGAGGCGTGGCTGATCATGGTTGCCGAGTACCCAGTTTGGCCAGCCGTCCGGAGGCAATGTACCTTCATACGTATCAATGGCTGCTGCAATTTCAGTAGCATCCCAGGGTAAAGTAAGCAACTGAAAGTTAAAAGGCAGGTGTGCTTCCTGCTGCTCGGTACCATAATAGGTAACCAGTTTTTCTATCGGGAGGTAAATTTCACCAATTAACAACCGCTCCTCGTAGCTGTCAGTTACCTGTCGCATCATCTGCACGATAGCATGCACCTCTGGCTGGTCGGTGGAATAAGCAGGTATAAGTTGCTCGTAAGTAGCCATGTGTGGTTTGTAATCGGGATTTTTCGGGTTGTTGCGCAGCTGCTCATCTTTGATCATATGCCACATCACATCTACCCTGAAGCCATCCACGCCCTTATCCAGCCAGAAACGCATCACGTTAAACATAGCCTCCTGTACTTCGGGGTTTCTCCAGTTCAGGTCGGGTTGCTCTTTCAGGAAGGCGTGGTAATAATACTGCTCCGTTTTCTCATCCCACTCCCAGGCACTGCCGCCAAACATGGCCAGCCAGTTGTTGGGCTCAGCTCCATCGGGTTTCGCATCGTGCCAGATGTACCAATCGCGTTTTGGGTTATCGCGGGACGAGCGTGCTTCCAGAAACCAGGGATGCTGGTCAGAAGTATGATTGGGCACCAAATCCAGGATCAGTTTCATCTCTCTGGCATGTACTTCCTGCAGCAGTTTGTCAAAATCCTGCATGGTACCAAAAAGTGGGTGTATATCGCAATAATCCGCTATATCGTACCCAAAATCTGCCATTGGCGACGGAAAGATCGGGGAAATCCAGAGCGCTTCTACGCCCAGCCATTTCAGGTAATCGAGCCTGGAGGTGATGCCCTTTAAATCGCCAACTCCATCATTATTACTATCCTGGTAGGATCTGGGATATACCTGATAAATTATTCCTTTTTGCCACCAGATGAACTGGTTCTGATTTTCTTTCATAAGCAATTTAGAGTCTTATTTTGGGCCGTTACGTTTCCGGAAAACTGGGCCCGTTTTTTTATTATACTTTACGACACTTACTTGGTAGCTGTCTTCTGTTTATACTTTAAAGCTGTGCAGTTTTTCAGACTTAAGTGTCAAAAAAACCGACGTTAGTGGTTATTTAACCCATAATTAAACTTTGCCAACCTACGTTTGGCAGTGAAGAACAAAGCAGTTCAGCCTAAACTTTTTTAATTAAAACGTTAACCAGCTAGGGAGTTAATGAGCGCCTTCTACAAAATTTACAGCTCAGCTTTTGCGAAACAGGTGGCTCAGGTCGCCTGCCCGGAACCAGCGGTAACCGTAAGCCGAAATCGTTATTTTATGAACTCCTTTTGTATCGGTTACACTGTCAGAATTGATCATCAGATCGACTAAGGTGGTTTCCTGTGTTTGCTTTAGTTTGAGGCTTACTTCATGCGCCTTTTCGTCAAAATTATGTAGTATAACCAGGGAGCTCTCCTGCCAGTTGTAGTGCATGCCCAATACCTGCGGTACGCCTGTATCGAGCAGTTGCCAGTTGCCCCAGCCTATTTCGGCACATTCCTGCCGCAGCCGGATCAGGGTCGACATCCAGTTTAACAACGAATGAGGTTCGCGGCGTTGTGCTTCTACATTTACATGTTTGTAGGCGTATGGCCCCTCCGAAATAATGGGATGAACCAGCTTTTCAGATTTAGAGAACCCGGCCTGGAAGCCATCTGTCCATTGCATGGGGGTCCTGACAGCTTCACGCTCCTTCAGACTCAGGTCTTCACCCATGCCAATCTCATCGCCGTACCGTATCACAGGTGTACCAGGCAGTGAAAACATCAGGCTGTAAGCAAGCTCGGTTTGCTGGCGGTTACCTAACATCGGAGAAAGCCGTCGCCGTATACCACGGTCATACAATTGCATAGACTTTTCCGGACCGAAACGGGCAAACACTTTTTCGCGCTGCTCTTCCGAGAGGCGTGCCAGGTCCAGTTCGTCGTGGTTCCGCAGGAAATGTGCCCACTGCGACGTTGGAAATTTAATCCGGGTAGCTTCCAAAGCCTCTTTCAGCGGTTCGGTATCGCCTGTAGCAAGCGCGTAGAACAGGTATTGGTTCACGTAGAAATTAAACATCAGGTGGATGCCATCTCCTTCCTCGCCAAAATATTCTTCTGTTTCCTTGGGCAGCACATTGGCTTCGCCTAACAGAATGGCATCGCCCCTCCTCCACTGTAAAAATCTGCGCATCTCCCGCAGGTATTCAAATCTAAGTTTCCGGTCAGATATGTTCGGGCCTTGTTTTTCAAGTATAAAAGGAACCGCATCAACCCGGAAACCTGCAACCCCCAGCTCCAGCCAAAACCCGATGATCCTTTTAATTTCTGCCCTTACTTCGGGGTTATCGATGTTTAGATCCGGCTGAAACTTATAAAAACGGTGAAAGTAATAGGCTTTTGCTTTCTTATCGTAGGTCCAGGTGGCCTCCTGTACATTCGGGAAAACCATTCCCTCGTTCCAGTCGTCCGGCTTTTTATCCGACCAGGCATACCAGTCCCGGTGTTTGGCATTTTCGCTGCTGCGGGCATCCTGAAACCAGGGATGCTGGTCTGAAGTGTGGTTTACAACCAGATCGATAATTACTTTAATACCACGCTTCGAGGCCTGGTGCATAAACTCAACAAAATTGCCGCTGGAGCCATGCCGGGGGTCTACGCCATAATAATCCTGTATATCATAGCCATTGTCTTTGTTAGGCGAAGGATGGAACGGAGCCAGCCAGACGGTATCAACCCCAAGGGCATGCAGGTAATCCAGGCGGCGCGAAAGCCCTTCGAAATCCCCGATGCCGTCATCGTTCAGATCCATAAATGTTTCAAGGTCGAGGCTGTAGATAATAGCATTTTTATACCAGAGTTCATTTATCATGTGGGCGCAGCTTTTGGTAAGTTTTTATACGTTACGGTTAAAACAAATTTCCTTTTACGGAGGCACGTGTAATCAGACTATTGGAAATGTTACAAATAAAGTACACGCTAAATGAGCTACGTTTCAGAGTTCAAGGCAAGTAGCTGGTCCTTACCACATTAGTTTAAGGTTATTTTATACTTTGCTTATCCTGAAAGCGAAACTTATACGTAAGCAACTATTTACATTGGTAAGAGCGTCTGCCTCAACTGAAGCTTACAGCAAACTGATTACTTTCTTTCTTGCTAAACCGGAAGTGGTAAAGTATGGCAATATCACATTTCACGCAGTGGATGATCTCTTGTAAAGTATAAATCATAAAACCTACAACCCTACTATGAAAAAGAGCTTACTTTCAATTTTACTTTTAACTGTAATGGCAACTGCCATGGTTAGTTGCGATGATGACGACGATCTGTGGGATACTACCGTACCCGAAAAAGGCGATACGCCAACTTCAGCCCAGTTTCAGGGCTTTATATTCAGGCCCGGGCTTATGCCCGCCTCGGATGCCAATGTAAACCAGTTAAAAGTACCGGAAGGCTTTACAGTTACTAAATTTGCCGAAGACCTGGGCAAGCCCCGCATTCTGGTAACCAACAGCACAGGCCAGGTATACGCCACTGACCGGGAGGCTGGTACCGTGATGCTGCTTGTGGATACAAACGGAGATGGCGTTGCAGACAACAAGCAAACGGTAGCAAACATAAAACAGGCACACGGGCTTGCCATACAAAATGGCCGGCTCTATATTGCTACTGTTCGTGAGGTGTATGTTGCCGATATGAACATGGATGGTACCCTGGGCCAGCCTCGGCTCCTTATAAAAGACTTACCCGACGGAGGCCAGCACCCTAACCGTACCCTTGCTTTTGGCCCTGATGGGAAACTCTATATCACCATTGGAAGTACCTGCAATTCGTGCCCGGAGCCTAACCGCTTAAATGCTACCATTGTACGGGTTAATTCGGATGGTTCGGATATGAAAGTATTTGCCAAAGGACTGCGCAACACAATTGGTTTTGGCTGGCACCCGCAAACCGGCGAAATGTGGGGCATGGACCATGGCATTGACTGGTTGGGCGATGATGAGCAAAAAGAAGAAGTAAACAAACTGGTGGAAGGCGCTGATTACGGCTGGCCGTATATTTATGGCGAAGGCAAGTATAACCCAGGCGACAGGCCTAAAGGCGATACTACATACCAGCAATACCTGCAAAAAACAACCTTGCCTGTTCTTACTTACCAGGCGCACGCTGCTCCCATGGAAATGGAGTTTTATACGGGCAACCAGTTTCCGGCCGATTACCAGGGAGATGCCTTTGTAGCGATGCGGGGGTCCTGGAACAGAAGCAAGCCGGTTGGTTATAAGGTGGTACGTTTACATTTCGAGAACGGCCAGCCTGTTCGGTTTGATGACTTTCTAACAGGTTTCCTGGTTAACGGAAACCAATCGCATTTTGGCCGTTTGGTTGGCTTGGCTGTGCATGCAGATGGCTCACTACTGGTTTCGGATGATACGAATGGGGTAATTTACCGCGTTTCGAAGCAGTAATATATTAATCAAAAAAAGCGTGAATCTAAAGTATAGATTCACGCTTTTTTATGTCAGTTTAATGTGGATGAAAGTATAAATACACTTTTTATACTTTTACATTTAGCGCTCAGGTTATACTTACGGATTTCCGCTACCGCCTGAAGCGCCATAGATCTGGCCTGTTGCGTAACTGGCATCGCTGGCGGCAAGTTGTACATAAATTGAAGCTAACTCTACCGGTTGGCCCGGCCGCCCCAAAGGGGTATCGCCACCAAACTGCTTTAATTTCTCCTGCGTTGCGCCACCACTCACTTGCAGCGGGGTCCATATAGGGCCTGGTGCCACGCCATTTACCCTGATGCCTTTAGGGCCCAGCTGCTTTGCTAAAGACTTTACGTAGCTCATATTGGCCGCTTTGGTCTGGGCATAATCATGCAGCTCGGCAGAGGGGTCGTAAGCCTGCTCGGAAGTAGTGCTGATGATGGCGGAACCGGGCTTGAGGTGAGGAAGTGCTGCTTTGGTAAGCCAGAAAGGGGCATACACATTGGTTTTCATAGTACTGTCGAAGTCTTCTGAGGATATTTCCGTAATGGTAGGCCTGGTTTGCTGCCGAGCAGCATTATTTACCAATATATCCAATCCTCCTAGACCGCGCACAGCTTCGGCTACCAGTTTCTGGCAAAATGCCTCCTCCCTCAGATCGCCGGGTATGGCAATGGCCTTTCGGCCTTCTGCTCTGATCAGAGCGATCACTTCTTTGGCATCTTCTTCCTCTGCGGCCAGATAATTAATGGCTACATCCGCGCCTTCACGGGCATAGGCAATGGCGGCCGCACGGCCCATGCCGGAATCCCCGCCCGTAATCAATGCTTTTCTGCCCTTTAACCTTCCTGATCCTTTGTAGCTTTTTTCACCGTGGTCCGGTTTCGGGTCCATTTTACTGGCGAGGCCCGGCCACGGCTGCGACTGCCCTTTAAAAGGAGGTTTCGGATACTTACTGGTGGGGTCCTGCAACTGAGCCGATGCTTGTTCTGGAGCGCCTCCTGCACCCTGCACCGACAGCACCGGCGCGATAGCTGCTACCGCCAGCCCCGCCCCGATTCCGGTAATTACTTTTCTTCTGGTAAGCAAGTTTTCATTTTTCATAGTTACGCGTTTACTTTTAATGAGAGCATGTAGTTGATTTGAGTATGTTACAGGTCCTGGTTATACCTGCCAGCCAAATGGCAGCATCTTTTATAAATACTGAATAATTCTAAAACTGAAAGACCCTAAATCTTCAACCAGTCAAAAGATTATAAGTTTCTCTTTAAGCTAAATTTTATACTTTTAAGTTGACTTACTTTCTGGAAGTATGATTTATACTTCCCCGGTGATAAAACTTTGTATAATGTAAATTTAAAAAGAAAGCCGCTCCATTTCTGAAGCGGCTTTCCTGTACTTTGATTTCATATCCTTATAACTGCGTAGCATTGAAAGTATCGCCCTGGGCCATATCGCCGGTTTCGAAGCCTCTTTTAAACCAGCGCACCCGTTGGGCTGATGTGCCGTGCGTGAAAGAGTCTGGTACTACCCTGCCGGTGGCTTGCTTTTGAAGGCGGTCGTCGCCGATGGCACTGGCCGCATTCAGGGCTTCTTCCAGGTCGCCGGGTTCCATGATGTTTTTTGCCCTTTGGGTATGATGTGCCCACACGCCGGCGTAAAAATCAGCCTGCAGTTCTACACGCACCATCAGTTTGTTAAATTCAACTTCGGATAATTTACCCCGCATGGCATTTACCTGCTCCATGGTGCCGGTTATGTTCTGTATATGATGCCCTACTTCGTGGCCTACCACATAGGCTTGGGCAAAATCGCCGCCAGCACCTAACTTGCGTTCCATGTCTCCGAAAAAGCTGAGATCGATGTAAAGTTTTTCGTCTCCCGGACAGTAAAAAGGGCCGGATGCAGCCGTAGCCGAACCACAAGCCGAGCTAACCTGCCCCGAGAAAAGCACCAGTGTAGGTTCGCGGTACCCTTGTATCATATTTTGCCAGACATCTTCTGTGTCGGCCAGCACTACAGCTGTTTGGTCGGCCAGCTTTTGTTCTTCGGGGCTGGGCTGGTAGGTAGTGGATTGTGCATACTGCGGCTCGCCCCCCACAAACTGCTGTATAAAAGCAATCGGGTTAATACCTGTTACAAGCATCAGCACGACCAATATGGCTACAATTACTAAGCCCACTTTCGAGAAAAGAAGCCGGAACAAAGGAATAAGCAGCATCGGGCTGATACCTCCGCTGCCTCCGAAACCACCTGCCGATTGCCCCCTGCGGTCTTCTATGTTAGTGCTTTTTCTTCTGCCTTGCCATTTCATAAGCCATTGATTTTAGGAAGTATATGGTAGCTTAACAGATCTTTTCCGATTAGCCTACCTTCATAGCTTTACTGCTAATTACAGAGTATAACGGCAGGCCACTTCACTTGGATGCAAATAACCTTTACAGAAGCGTTTCATGAAAGTATAATCAGCTAACATCCATGTAATTATACTTTATAAATCTAGATACCGGCTTAAAAACAGGAGGCTATGGCTTATAAATAACACCATCCTTCATGACCAGCTTTACTTTCCTGACCTGCGCTATATTTTCCAGTGGGTTTCCTTCTACCGCTATTAGATCGGCTAACAAACCTGTTTTAATACGGCCCACTTCGTTGTTAATTTTAAAGACATCTGCGTTAACGGAAGTCGCAGCTTTTAAAACATCAATCGGTTTCATACCATAGTCAACCAACAACTCCATTTCGCGGGCATTATCGCCGTGCGCATACACGCCTGCATCGCCTCCCATGCTAATGGTAACGCCTGCTGCAAGGGCTGCTTTTAAACTCTTGCGTTTATTCTGCAAACGCTCCGGTTCTGGTTGTGCGCCTTTCTGCCAACCACTGTATTGCGCAATGGCATCGCCTGCTGCTACCGTAGGGCACAGTGCTACATTGTTTTTTTTCATAAGCTTAAAAATAGCAGGCGTACCGCCATCTCCGTGCTCTATGGTACTTACCCCGGCCATAATCGCGCGTCGCATGCCTTCTTCCGTAGATGCATGCGCAACAACTGGTCTGCCTGCACTGGCTGCCACCTCCACAACGGTTCTCAGTTCTGCTTCTGTAAATGTTGGTGCTGCGGATCTGTTAAGGCCCCAACGGTAATCCGCGTATACTTTAATTATATCGGCTCCTTTGCCTATCTGCTTGCGCACTTCCTTTGTTAAGCCTTCAATACCATCGGCGGCTGCGGCACCAAGGGGCGTTTGGATATCGTAGGTCAGCTCTTTAGGGCCGTAACTGCCGGTGGCTACAATAGCTTCGGTTGCAATCAGCATGCGCGGGCCTGGGATTATTTTTTTATGGATCGCCTCTTTCAGCCCCACATCATCGTAACCAGCTCCTTCTGTACCCAGGTCTCGTACGGTTGTAAAACCAGCCAGCAGGGTATTTCTGGCATGTACCGTTGCCCGAGCTACGCGCTCCACCCGCGATTCTTTCAGTACCTGGTCGTTCCAGGAAGTTTCGTTATAAGGATGTAAAAACAAGTGACTGTGCCCTTCTATAAGCCCGGGCAATAAAGTAGTGCCTTTAAGTTCTACAATTTGGGCCGAGGCAGGTACCTGAAGCTGCATACCAACCGCTTCTATTTTATTGTTTTTAATCAGTACCTGCCAGTTGTCGTGTAGTTTTTCCCCATCAAATACCCTGTCAGGTTTTAGCAGCAGGTATACTTCCGGAGGGCTTACCTGCGCCAGCATATGTTGTGCAAGTAAAAGTAAAGTACAAAGCAGGATCAAAGGTTTGCGCATAGTTTAGTTTGTAAAGGATTATCCGATTCCTGAAGTTTTAAGAAAGTATACTTTTCACTTTAAAGTACAGCTTTTATTTTAAGTAACGGCAGATTTTATACTTTCAAATAGCTAATATTATTGAAGTACGCGGCTGTTAATCAACTTATATACCACCTGCTTTTATCTAAGTTAAAAAGTATAAAACAGGTGAATTTATGCTTTCCCTGAAAACTTAAAAGCCCGCTTATTCCGGAAAATAAGCGGGCTTTCTGATAAGTAAAGTTGCCAGTGCAAACACCAGCAACTGCGGCATGGCCAAAGGATACAGCTATGAGTTCATCTTTAAAAAAAGCTGTGCGTTATACTTCTGGCTAATCAAACTAAAAAACCAGGGTAAAGGTAGTGCCTTTGTCAACTTCACTGTCCAACTGGATTTCTCCGCCTACATTATCCATAATTCTTTTCACGATGTAGAGACCGACCCCGGTACCTTCTATGTGCGTATGGAAACGCTTAAAAATAGAAAAAACTTTATCCTGTTTATCGGGTGGTATACCTAAGCCGTTATCTGTAACTGAAAGCTGTACTTTTTCAGCTACTTTTTCCAGGTTCACGACCACTTTAGGCTGCCTTTCGGAGGAGCGGTACTTCAGGGCATTGGTCAGCAGGTTGGTAAGTATACTTTTAAAGTTGTTCTTTGAAAAGTTGATGACAATTTCCTCGGTATACTTCACTTCCACAACGGCTGCTGCTTCGTCAATCAGATGCGAGATTTCCTGCTTTACATCATCCACTACTTCCAGCACATTCAGTTCCTGGCCGTGGTCTTCCATATCTTTCTCTACCATAATAATGGTGGTCAGGTCCTGAACGGTATGCGAGAAACGAGCCAGTGAACTTTGCATCATCTGTATAATTTCCCGTATCTCATCCCGGTTAATCTCATTTCTCGAAAAAGACTCGGACAGTACATCCAGTAAGCCCTGCAGGTTGTTTACCGGAGATTTCAGATCATGGGAAGCAGTGTAAACGAAATTATCGAGGTTAAAATTAGCGTTTGCCAGGTTCTTGTTTTGGTTGAGCAGTTTCGCCTGCAGCTTTTCACTCTGGTCCAGCAGGTCGAGGCTCTCCAGATGAAACGCCAGCAGATCGGCAAACATTTTAAACAAGGCAATGGTGTTTGGATTGTTTACTTTAGCTGTTTCCGTATCAATGGCGCAGAGTGTCCCGAAAAACGAACCATCCCGCAGTATAATCGGAAACGATATATAACTTTGCAGGCCGTAGATCCGGGGTGTATGGTGGTATTTATAAATTGGATCTTCGGCTACGTTATCAATAATTACAGGCTGGCGATGGTCTCTTATTTCATTGCAAAGCGTGGTTTCGATAGGCAATTCTCCCCCTGCTTCCAGGCCAAACTGCACCTGGTCGTGCACGCTGCAGGCTATCCATTTATCTTCTGTTACCCGGGCTACTGCTGAAAAACCCATACCGGTAGTCTGGCAGAGCATATGAAGCATGTGGGGCACCATCGGGATTTGCTTTACTGCTTCTATTTCTTTTGATAATTTGTTTGCAATGTTGATCATGAACGGTTTTCTATAACAAGAGACGGACGAAGGGCACTTATTAAGACGGGCATTTAATTTAAAATTTAAATTTAATTTAAATTTTTGATTTCCTGAAATCTGCCAGAGGGTTCTTTAATTGAAAAGTGAAAATATTTAAGGTAAATCTTTAATTAAAATTATCCGTTTTCTTGCAGCTGTGTTCAAGTTTAAAAGCAAATTGTTGCAGCTTAAATAACCGAGACAAAGCTTTATACTTACTAACAGGAGTTAACCCAACCGCTTGAATCTTTAAGGCTGTTTCGCGCTTTAACAGGAAACCGGATTGCCAACTTTAGCAACGTGCTCATAACAGGTGCTAAAACGAACTGTTCTGTCTGGTAACAAAGGATGTTAAATGCGCAAACCCCAGACCCTTAGCTGCTATGTATACCTGAACATTTACAACTATCAATACAAATGTGCCCCTTGTAAAACCAGGTATGGGCGTAGACTTTAAATAAACAGGTGCTTTGGTTCTAAGCTGGGATGGGATGCGTAACAATGCTGGCTTTAGAGAGAAGCATGGATCAGGGCAAAGCTCCCCCGGGCACTGTGACCATACTTATCTTTTTGAGGTAGGTGTATTCTACTCCGGCACCTGCTGCCGTTGCTATCGGGATGGGTGGTAAAACCCTTGCTCCGGTTATTTACAGCTATACTTCCATTTTGTACAGGGAGTTAACAAAGTATAAACCGGGCAGGAAATTCGGTTCTAAGCTTTTTTATTAAACGTCAGCTTAGCAGCCAGTCGAATGCCTGCTTTTCGTCTAAAAAATGATCGATCAAAAAGCTATTTGACTCAAAATTAGAGGCCATTACCTCCTGGAGCCGCATCGTGTCAAATAGCTTAAAACTTTCGACCTCCGTCAGGTAAGCAACTTTTTTAAGCGTCCCGGTCAGTTGAGGAAAAATATCATCTATTAACCAGTTCTGATCTGCAAACCCAATGTAATTACGCTTTCTAATATCAAACAGTAAACTTGGTAATTTGTGCTCGATGGCTATGGCTACTATTAAAGAGATATACTTTCTGAATTCAGCACTGGTCGGTTGCCTGAGCCAGGTGGTTTCTATGAGATTCTTTTCTTCATTTAATGAGATTGTAACACAATCGTTATCAACCAAAGTCTGCTTTTTTTTCATAGCGCAATAGGTGCATAGGGTTTAATAATCTTTATACCTATCATATAAAAGCATATCCTTTTAACGCATAGCCTTTAGCCAGGCCATAGCGGGCTCCTTGTTCTGGAAAGATGTTACAATGATCTGGCGCACGCCGAAATCTAACGTCTTTTCTTTGGAGAGCTGGCTGAACACATCCGGCGATTCTACCCAGGCAAACAAGCGGCAACCGGCCACACGTAAGCGCGGAAACCAATCCTTTGCTACCCATTCCGAAGCATCATCCCAAACACTGACCACTTCAGAATTATCATTTAAAATTTTACTGGAGAGCTGGTCCTGCAGATGGTATAAAATGCGCTCGCATCCTTCCTTTACAGTTTCGAGGGTTTGCTCACCTTTCCAGTAAGCGATGATCACATCATTTAAAAAATCGTAAGAAATTGTAATATAGGGCTGTAGGTAAAGGACTCTTTCTAGCACGGGATGAATTTTAATGTCACTATAAAATCAACTTTAAATTAGTGATTTATACGTTAGATGTAGTACCAAATTTTACTTTTCTATGTCGTCCATCACAATGGTAGCCAGGTTTTCCAGCATCTTCTGGTCTGCTTCCGAAAAAGTACGGGGCTTTTTATCAACTATACAAACAGCACCTATGTTATAACCATCTTTTGTAACAAGCGGAGCTGCCGCGTAAAACTGAAGACCAAATCCGCCGGCCACCATCGGGTTAGACAACAGGCACGGCTCTTCGCGCGCATTCTCGAAAACGGTTACATCAGAACGAAGAATAGCAAGCGAACACAAACTAATGCCCCTGTCTATTACCGGGTTGTTATCTAAACCAATCTGCGCTTTCGTGATCACAAAATCTTTGTCAACAAAATTAACGAGCGCTATCGGCACATCAAACATATGGGAAGCCATCGCCGCGATGTGCTTAAAAGTACCATTCTCCTCGTGGGTATTAAGTACATGCAAGCTTTGTAATTTAGCTATCCGACCCGAATCATTTTCAGGAATAATATTGGTATTTATAAAGTAGTTCATTTCAAAATTCTGATAGATACCTGCCTATGAAGCAGCAGATGACGGCTGATCGTGTACTTTGATGTAGGTATTATTTCCTTGTACGTACACAATTTAAATTTAACGAAAAAAAATACCATCTCATAGAAACGTCATTTCTGTTGAAGTATAAACCCAAACCAGAAAATGGCATTGCTACAAGATGGTATTTTTACTTTCCTGATAACACGGAAGTTACCAAATAAGTATAATCCAAAAGCTGCTTATATTGCTTTATTTTAATCCCTGGTCATATTTAACCAGTACGCCGTTCCCTTTTTTACCTCCTTCGCTGGCTATGTACAAAGCGCCATCATCCCCGAAGCTCAGGCCTTCTGCCTGCTTAAAGATGCTTTTGTCCAAGCTTGTCGCTTTCCCAATTTTACCCTGTTCGTCCAATATTAGAAGCTTATTATTTACAGCATCCAGCAAGTATAACTCACCTGTTTTCGGATGCACTTCGAGAGAGGAAGGCTGCAACACATCATACTTCGATTTTTTCTTCTTCTCTGTTGCAGTAAGCTGCTGTTGCGCCAACGGAATGGAAATAACTGGTTTTTCCTGCATCGTTTTGTTATCCAGGGAAAAAGCGTAAATACCTTTGGTATCGCCTAAGGCCTCATCATACCCTTTGCAGGCAATCAGCAGGCGGTAGTTCTTCTTATCGAATGCCAGCCCTTCCGTATTTTGCGTGGATGCTAGCACAGTTGCATGTACACTCACCTTTTTCTGGTTCATGTAATCTTCCACTTCCAGAATGGCGCCATCGCTTCTCAGTATATAAGCTGTATTTCCGTTTACAACGATGCCTTCGTAATCACCGGGGCCTGCAAAAGAAATTTTTTCTTTGATCGCTTTTTTCTCCAGGTCATAAATAAAAATCACCCCTTCCTCATCCTGCACACAGGCCATCAGGTTGTTGCCAAGCCAGGCGATGCCCGATACTTCGCGCAGTTCGGCTGGAAGTGTCCACTGGGCGGTGGGTTTGGTAAGTTCTCCGGTGCTGCTTTTGGCTTCGCTTTCACTTGTCCCTAACAGTAGGATGCCAGCACTCAGCAGCCCCAACGTATAGCTCGTGATGAGTCTTTTTTTCATAGCTTTATTTATTTCAGGTTTTGTTTCGGTTGTTTTTGCAGTGGTAAGCTATATTCGTTTTTCAGACAAGAAAGTTAGTCCCAGTAGCTCACAGTTTTCTGTTCTTTACCGTTTGCATCCAGCACCAGTTGTTTGTCCTGCAGTGTGCCGTCCAGTTCTATCTGGTAATACAGGGTGCCTTTCTTCTCAACCAGCTCTACATCATCAATTTTATACTTTGCATACGACTCAGCTATCATCTTTCTGATCTGCTGCGGAAGCTCGGTTTCAGTTACATCATGTTTGGTTTGCAATACCTCTCCTGCAGCGTTTAACTGTACTGTATAGTCTATAGAATCCTTCTCAAACTCTGCTTCAAACATATCATGCTGCTTTTCCCATTCTACCTGGGCGGCATTAGGGTGAGCCTGGGTAAACGCATTCAGAACAACGGATGGAACTTCGTTTTGCGGTATATCCTGATCACCAAAATTTAAAAATGAAAATGTGGAAGCTGCGATTACTGATAATGCCAATAATTTCATAAGCTTTTAGGTTAGTGTTATAGTTAATTTATAACACGAAGGTATAGTCCGATTCTGGAAAGAAATGGGAATCAAGTGGTTCAGCAACAAAATTTGAAATTATTTTTCTGTGGATGCAGGGTTGAATACTACCGTAAAATGGTGCTGCTCCTCGAACGAATACCGCACTTTAAAATCATACAGATCCGCGATGGCCTTTACAATAGGTAAGCCAAGCCCGGTAGAGTTTCTGTTTGCACTTTCGTGCTTAAAGCGTAAAAACATTTGCTCCTGATGCAGCGTTTTATTGCTTCCGCTATTGGCTACCAGCAACTGGTCCGGTGTGATGGTTATGTTTACAAAGCCCCCCTGCCGGTTATGTATAAGCGCATTCTTGATCAGGTTTGTTAATAGTATGTTGGCCAATCCGGGATTCATACGTACTTCGCACTGTCCTTCTTCCTGCAAGGTTATCTGCAGTTCTTTGTAGGTAAGCTGCTCTTCAAAATCTTCTGTTAGCTGTTTGGTCAACGCATTGATATTAACCTTTTCTTCGTCGCTGAACTGTTTGTTTTCGATCTTGGATAGCAACAGCAACGATTTGTTAAGACGGGCCATCCGCTCGAGGTTATTGATAGCGCCCGACAACAAGCGTAATTGTTCTCCGGTCAGGTTATTTTCTTCTACCAGTAATTCCAGTTTGTTCAGGCTGATGGCGAGTGGTGTTTGTAGTTCGTGGGCTGCATTCTCGATAAACTGTTTCTGGCTGAGGTAAGCGTCGGTGCTGTTTTTAATGAGCCGTGCTACGGCCTGGTTCAGGGCCTTAAATTCTACAACAGCCGTTTTCTCGTATGTGATAGGTTCCTGCCGCTCCAGCCTGAAGTTTTTGAGCTGCTCTACGAGCCGGTAAAACGGACGCCAGGTATTTTTAAGCAGGATATTATTGAGCACCAGGATGCTGGCCAGCAAACCTAGGTATAACCAAAGTATAGAATACAGCAGATCGGCGATCAGATCGTCTGTTTCGATCATGGTATTGATGACCCGCAACTCATAAAAATCATCTGCCACCCTGAACGTCGTCCGGAGCATGCGTACCGGTTCCAGTTCCTGCTCGTTTTCCATGAACATGAGCGTGTCGGCATACACATCTTTCTGGGCAAGTGCCAGCGGTGCTTTAATTGGTTTAATGGCATAATTGTGTTCACCAAAGCCCTGTCTATCCAGCAAGGTGCTGTCCTGTTCCAGGCGTTGTATGATCAGCATTTTGTAGTTGCCTAATCCGTCATCCAGGCTATCGTAGATCTCATCAAGCAGGTTATAATAGAGCAGCGCAGCCCACCCGGTTATCACCACAAAAAGGATGGCTGCCAGGTACGAAATGGTATGGTTTAGCAGTTTCATGCCTGTACCAGTTTATAACCGATGCCATAAATGGCCTGAATCTCGAGTTGGGAGCCGTGTTCTTTTAGTTTTTTGCGTAAATTTTTGATCTGCGAATAAATAAAATCAAAGCTATCGGCTTCGTCTACCTGGTCTCCCCACACATGTTCGCCGAGGGCTGTTTTGCTGACTAACCTGTTTTTGTTCGAAATAAAGTATAAAAGTATATCGTACTCTTTGCGGTTCAGCGTGATCAGTTCGTCGTCAATAAAAACATTTCTTTCTTCGGGGTTGATCTTAAGGTTACCCAGTTCTATATGCTGATTTCCGGCAAACTTACGGCGCCGCAGCACCGATTTTACGCGGGCATGCAGTTCTGCCATATGGAAAGGTTTGGGCAGGTAATCATCAGCCCCCAGGTTAAGCCCGGCCACTCTGTCATCCACCGCGTTCCTGGCCGATACGATGATTACGCCTTGTGTCGCATCCAAAACCTTAAGCTCTTCCAGAATCGTTAAGCCATTGCCATCGGGCAGGCCGATATCCAGCAGGATGCAATCATACTGGTAGAGGTGTATCTTTTCAGAAGCAGTTTCAAACGTGGTTGCTACTTCAACCACATATTTTTCCTCTTCCAGCGAGCGGACCATGTTATCCAGCATATCGGGTTCATCTTCTATCACCAAGATCTTCATAGGGTCTAAAGCTATAAACCAAATCTGTAACCAATCTGTAATCTTCAGAAAGGCGACAGGATTTGTAATATTATGGTCGTAACAAGAATTTGTTCCGGAGATCTAAGGCAAAACTACCTTTCGGAATCATTTTAAAACGCATCGGTTTCAAAAGCATAGTATTGATCAGACCGAAATTGCAAGTATCCTCTTCTTACGAGTGAAACGCTCAAGGAAATAGGGTTTAAATCTCTTCTACCAATCAACTTTAAGGTATTTTTAATGGTGAGCCATACTTTGCCTGTACCCCAAAAAAGAAAACGCCTGCCTAAAAAGTTTTAAGCAGGCGTTCTTATTATGTATAAAGTTTTAAAGTTCGTTCTCGGGCAGCTTAGCTTTTGCCACTGTTCTCAGGAAAACAAAGCCTGCTAAACCAGCTACAAGCGAAACTACCAGGATGGCAAACTTAGCCTGCGTCTGAAAAGCAGCATCCTCAAAAGAAAGCAAGGAGATAAAGATAGACATTGTAAAGCCAATACCTGCAATCAAGCCCAGCCCTACTACTTGTATCCATCTGGTACCGATGGGCAAGGAGCTGATGCCGAGCTTAACCGATAACCACGAAAAGAAAACGATACCGATTGGCTTGCCTAACAGTAAGCCGAAAATAATCCCTAACCCCAGGCTGCTTGTAAGTCCATCCACCATACCGGCTTCAAATCTTATATTGGTGTTGGCCAGCGCAAAAATAGGCATGATCAGGAAATTGACAGGTTTGGTTAACATGTGCTCCAGTTTTTCCAGCGGCGATTCTTTTTCGTCTGGTGTGGTTGGCAACGTTAAGGCTGTAAGCACGCCGGCAATGGTAGCGTGTATACCCGAGTGATGTATAAAATACCAGATAAAAACACCCGGTATCAGGTACGCCCAGATCTGTTTAACACCTAAGCGGTTTAAAAGTATAAGGAAAGCAAAAACACCGCCCGCATAAAGCAGGTAATTCAGGTGCAGTTCTGCTGAGTAAAAAAAAGCAATGACCAGTATAGCGCCCAGGTCATCTACAATGGCCAGGGCCGTCAGGAAAATTTTAAGTGACAGTGGTACTTTTTTCCCTAACAAAGAAATTACGGCAATGGCAAAAGCAATATCTGTTGCCATCGGAATACCCCAGCCGCCTGCTGTAGGCGTTCCCTGGTTAAAGAGGACATATACCAGTGCCGGAACCAGCATACCCCCTATTGCAGCGAAAACCGGTAGTGCTGCCTGTTTAAACGAAGACAGCTCCCCTTCTACCAGCTCACGTTTAATTTCGAGCCCGACAAGCAAAAAGAAAATCGCCATCAAACCGTCGTTTATCCATAAAAGTACGGAATAGCGGAGTTGCAAAAAGTCAGATTCGTAGCCAACCTGCTGGGCCAGTAAGTTCTCGAATCCGGGGCCTAAAGGAGAGTTTGCGATCAGCAAAGAGATAAGTAAACAGGCCATTAAGATAATCCCGCCAGCTGAGCCGGACCTGAAGAAATCTTTAAACGTTGCGATGTTAATTTTCTGTAGCATGCTTAAAACTACAAAATTTATTTAAAGTCTACAGAATGGAATGTGATAAACTAACCGATTTATACTTTTAAAAAAGAAAGATAAGGCGGCTGCTGAAAGGATAAATGAAATAAAATTACTCTTTTCGGGAAATGTTTTCAGCTTTTAATATCATCTCTTAAGGTGCTCGGAATTGGTTGAGAAAGTATAATTTAACTTTATAACTGTACGATTACAGCCTGATTCTTTGTTATGATATAAACATTAGTTGTATTTACAGAGAAGACCATTTTTTAGTAGTAAATTAGAGTAAATAGAAAACCGGTTTTTTTAAGCAGGTTCCTTTTAACTATTGGAATTGCTCTGCTTAACAAGCTGAACCATTCCAAGCCAACTATAGTCTTTCAGTTATCTATACAACAGCTTATTTTACTTAAGCAACTTAATTCTCTGCACACGCCTTTTACCGGTTCTTTTTTTGGCAGCAATGCCCTTTCATTCTTCCGGTTCTGAGTATACATTAATTCCGCTACATGAAATTATACATTAAATACATGGTCAGTAATCGCTGCAAAGCACTTGTCCAGCAGGAACTGATCCGGCTGGGATTGCAGGCAGAGTATGTGGTAGTAGACCTCGGCGTAGTGGAACTGCACAAAGAGATAACCGATCTACAGTTAGAGCAGCTAAAAGAGAACCTCAGCAAGACCGGCCTCGAAATGCTGGATGACAGCAAGCGCCAGCTGATCGAAAAAATCAAAAAGCTTATCACAGACCTGATTCGCTCCTCAGAAGAGCAGCCAAAAGTAAATTATTCTGTTTACATCAGCGAAAAACTGGGCTATAATTATAATTACCTGGCCAGCATTTTTTCAGAAGTGAAAGGCATCACCATACAGCAATTCATCATCATTCATAAAATAGAGAAAGCCAAAGAGCTCTTATTTTACGATGAACTTTCGCTGACCGCTATTGCCGATCAGCTTCACTATAGTAGTGTTTCGCATTTATCCAGTCAGTTTAAAAAGGTAACAGGTATATCGCCGTCTTTTTACAGGCACTTAAAAGAGAAACACGAAGGCGTGCTCGAAAACCTGTAACATTTGCAACATACCTGATTAAGTCTATAAAGATTCCCTACTTTATACTTACCACCTTTGTGCGTTCTTTAAGCCCATTACAATGAGCGTTTAACGCAGACGTATACTTTATATTCAACTTCTGAAATTCTATACATTTCTATTTCCTGCAAGGGTAGCAATTATAGCGAATAACGGTCAGGCCAGGTTTGAACCGGAAGTTTTATATCGACTCGTAACGCCTGGCTTAATAACAACCCGACATGAACTCCCGGTCCACTATCTTTCCTTAAAAAAACAGCTTACCAATACCTATGACCATTCAAAAACTAGAAACCGGAAATACATCATTCGATCATATCTCGCATGGCGGATTACCTTTAGGCCGAACCACGCTGGTGGCTGGTAGCTCTGGTAGCGCTAAAACTTTATTTGCAGCACAGTTTCTGGCAATGGGCATAGAACTGTTCGGGCAGGCAGGTGTTTTTGTAACATTTGAAGAACAGGTAGATGATATCCGTAAAAACCTGAAAAGCTTTAACTGGGATATCGATACCTGGGAAAAAGAAGGGAAATGGATATTCTTGGATGCAGCTCCCAAAGAAGAAATTATTATAGCAGTAGGCGATTTTGATCTGAGCGCTTTCAGGATACGACTGGAGAGAGCCGTGAAACGATGCAATGCGCAGCGGGTTGTGATCGACTCGATCGGCAGCATCTTTACGCAGTTTCATGAAGAGATACACACTATCCGCCGCGAACTGATCCAGGTTGCCTTAACTTTGTCGCGATTAGGCGCCACTTCTATTATCACGGCCGAAAGACTGGAAGAGTATGGCAAAATAACACGTTTTGGGGTAGAAGAATTTTTAACCGACAACGTGGTTTTACTTCGGAATGTGCTGCATAACGAAAAGCGCCGCAGAACCATCGAGATATTAAAGTTCAGAGGAAGCAACCACGAGAAAGGCGAAAACCCATTCTCAATCAACGTGGAAAAAGCTATCGTTATCATCCCATTGTCAGCCATGAACCTGAAGCATACATCATCTGATGAGCGTGTAACTTCCGGCATTGCTGCACTTAATAAGATGATAAATGGCGGTTTCTTTAAAGGTTCTATTAACTTGGTATCAGGAGCCATAGGCGCTGGTAAAACGCTGATGGTTGCCAACTTTGTAAACGGTATCCGCGAGAATAATGAACGCTGCCTGCTTATGGCCTTCGAGGAAAGCAGCGAGCAATTATTCCGCAACGCAGCCGGCTGGGGCATCGATTTCAAGCAACTGGAAGATGAAGGACTGCTGAAGGTTATTTGCGTGTACCCGGAAGTTTCCTCTTTAGAAGATCATTTTATCAATATACAAGACATTGTCAAAACCTTTAAGCCGGACAGAATTGCCATCGACAGCCTTTCTGCTTTATCGCGCACATCGTCTGATAAAGGTTTCCGGGAGTTTATTATTGCCTTTACCGCCTACTTAAAACACCAGCAGATTACAGGCATGTTTACTTCAAATACGCCGTTGTTGGCAGGCGGAACTTCGGATACGGAAGGCAACATCTCTCCCATCACGGATACCATCATTTTGCTGCGTTATGTAGAAATGTCCGGGGAAATGCAGCGAAGTATAGCCGTACTTAAAATGCGCGGCTCCAAACACGATACCTCGATCCGTAAATTTTGTATTACAGATAGCGGCGCCGAAATCGGCAACCAATTTGAAGGTATCAGCGGCATCCTGACAGGCAACCCGATGCTCATTAAACTTGAATAATATTCCTTTTAGCTCATCCTTAAACTTTCCGGCAGGTGCCGGCACTATTAGCCAAAACAAAAAATGAGCATGCATGTATTTCAGCTCTTTATAAACGGACACACCCCCAATTCTGTTGAGGCCGTGGACACCCTACTTAAGATCTGTAAAGAAAATTTAAATGACAATTATGACCTGGAAATCATTGATATACAAGAATATCCGGAAAAAGCCGAAGAAGCTGGAATTATAGCTATTCCTACCTTGATCAGAATGATGCCTACCCCTGTTAACCGTATTATAGGTGCTTTAAATGTAAGAAGCCGTGTGTTGGCAGGTCTGGGTATCTCTAGTATGCACAAGTAAAAATAAGCGTGCGTAATTTAAAAAATATGAGAAGGTTGTTTCCTGATGGAGGCAACCTTTTTACTTTCGCTGGCCAAATCTAACTAGTTAAGTATAAATCCTTATGCTACCAGCAGGTTTTGTGGTGCAAGTGTAAGAGCAGGATGATGAGAGCTAAGTTCTGCGTAAAGCTGCAGCGTTTTAACATGCAGGCAAAATTTACTGAATCCGTTTTTAACAACAAGATAGTCGGCACCTTCAATAATACCAAGGCTGCTGATATGCCAGAGTGCCTGAGCCAGCACACTTGATTTAACCGTGACGGTTGTATTTGCAAGCCCATGATACAAAAACTGGCAGTGTAACACGCCCTCAGTTTTTTTAAGCAAAAGTGTGTTGTTATCACAAAATGCTAGAGACAATTGGTGCAACTCCTTTAAAAGCTGGGTGCGGCAGGTATCCATGATGTAGCTATAATTACCGTTATATGGCGTTTTGGAATAAATTCCATTTGCATGAACAGCTTCAGATTCCGGCATGAAAATATTTTATATATTTCCCTTCTGCCAAAATTATACTTCGCCTGATGCAATGCTTTATGATATACGCACAGCTATACTTCTCAACCAACCTACGGTTTATAAATACCCACATAAAACGCAGATTTGAGGGTTTTACGCATTAAACACGTATTACTACTTCTTCCCTGAAAAAAATACGTAGTACCTGGCAACTTATATAGTTTGTCATTTTTACTTTTATACTATTTAGCCCAGCTCAGTCAGATGTTCTTCATCTTCTTCAGCAGACCTGGAAAGCAGTTGCCGTAAGCGCTCAATGTGCACCTTCATTTCATCAATGCGTTCGTCCTGCATCGCACTCCATCGTTGGTTATTTTTCAGAAATTCATTCTGGCTCATTTTCTGTAAAATATTCCGTCGCTCTTCCAGGGTTCTTAAGGCAACCCAAAGCGTTTCTTCCAACGAATTAGACATACCCGTTAACAGGGATTCCTGGGAATAAGCGTGGCCGGAGTGGCATCTGTACCGCACAATAGTACCTTCCTGGGATAGCTCCCACAAACCGCCCCCACAATCAGGGCAACTGTAGGCTGTGCGGCTTCCTGCTTTATCTAAATCTTCTATGCTGGTTTGTGTTGCGCTGCTCATAACTCGTTCTGCAATTAAAGCCTCCTGCCGTATATCTGCCGGCACTGTTAACGATTCCTGTAAAGGCTGGCTTGCCAATTCTTCCACTATTATTCCCATTTCGCTTACGGGCACTACATAGTCCAGTTCTACCTGCCGGATCACATTTTCAGGCAATACAGGAAACTCGGCATCGTCGGGGTGCTGTACTATGGTCAGGCCGCCACACCTCTTCACACATTCCATCCCAATTACGCCATCACTCATAAAGCCCGTTAAAATAATGCCCATTACATTGGCCCCGTGGTGTGCCGCCGCAGAACGGAATAAAGGATCGATAGCAGGCCTGAACTGGTTCTCTCGTGGCCCTTTTACAACCAGCATCCTGGTACCGTTTAGCAACAGATGCTTATCTGGAGGTGCAAAGTAAACGGTGCCCGGCTCGAACTCTTCTTCATGCACAGCCACTTTGCAGGTAAGCTTTGTGTGTTTGTTCAGGCGATCTACCAGAAATGGAGCAGATGAATCTAAACTGATGTGCTGCACTATAAAAATGGAAGCAGGCAGGTTTTGGGGTAATGGAGCAAATAACTTAAGTAAAGCCTGCATCCCTCCCGCTGATGTTCCTACAACAATAATCTTTGGTTTGTGTTCTTTCATACTTCGCTATTAGTTTACCTGTAGCAGCACCAGTTTAGTGGAAAGTTCACTAGTGTACGGGCTTTAAAATGAAGTGTTAAACCAAAATGGCTACGTATTAATCCGTAAAGTACTTCAGCTACCTGGTGGCCCGCCCATTTTTGTATAGTATAATTTGGTAAATTGGCAGCTATAAAATGTAATTGGGTTAAAGGCAGGGCATGGCAAAAGCAACTAAAAAAACGAACGATAGAGGTTCGGAAAAACAGGAGGCAAAAAGTAGGGATAATAGATTATACGTGATCGGCATCGGAGCCTCTGCCGGCGGCTTGCAAGCCCTCGAAGCCATGTTTAGTACTATTCCGCAGGATAATGTAGCCTACGTTATCGTACAGCATATTTCCTCGGAATACCGCAGTCTGTTAACGGAAATACTGGAACAATACTCGGCCCTGAAAGTACAGGAAGCAGAACACGATGCGCCCCTTTTACCAAATCGCGTTTACGTTATTCCAAGCACAAAAGAACTTACCATCGAAAATAACCGGTTCAGTTTAAAGGATAAAACAAACCTGAACCGCACCCAGACGGTCGATACTTTTTTTATGTCGCTGGCACAGGATAAAAAGCAGCGTGCTATTGGTGTTATACTTTCGGGTACCGGTACCGATGGCACAAAAGGCATTGAAGCCATTAAAAAAGAAGGAGGCCTTGTGCTTGTGCAAGACCCTACCACAGCCCGGTTCGATGGGATGCCACGCAGTGCCATCAACTCGGGTTATGTCGATTATATTCTCCCACCAGAACTGATGTCCGCAGAAATATTGGATTACATAAAACTAGGCCCTTTTAACGGCAAACTAATAGAACTGGCAGACAGCGAAGCCGAAGCTACTTTTTTCCAGATTCTGGACCTGGTTAACGGGCAGACCGGCATTGATTTCAGCAACTACAAACAACCTACTATTATACGGCGCATCAGCCGGCGCATGAACATTAAAGGCATCAATAATTTCAGCGATTACCTGGATTATCTGAACATGAACGCCGAAGAAGTGGAAACGCTTGGCAAGGAATTTCTGATCGGGGTTACCAAATTTTTCAGGGATGAGGAAGCCTACTCCTTTCTGGACAGCACTATTTTACCGGACCTTATCGACCGCAAACGGGCCAACGACCAGTTGCGCATTTGGGTGGCCGGCTGCTCTACCGGCGAGGAAGCATACTCTATTGCCATATTGGTGCGGGAGTATATGGATAAAGTAAAAAAGGAGCTCGAAGTTAAGATATTTGCCTCCGACATAGACCGCGAAGCGCTGGACTTTGCCAGTAAAGGTTTATACACCAAAAGCAGTTTAACAGATGTTTCGGAAGACAGGCTCCATGATTATTTTGTGAGAGAAGAAGGCAAGTACAGAGTTGCACAGCGCGTGCGCCGCTTGGTGATATTCTCGCCGCACAATGTTACCAACGATCCACCTTTCAGCAGAATTGACCTGGTAAGCTGCCGCAACATGCTCATCTACCTCAATCCGATGCTACAGAAAAGAGTGATCGGGAAATTCCATTACGCCTTATCGCTGCATGGTTACCTTTTCCTGGGTTCCAGCGAAAGTGTGGGCGACCTGAAAAGCTTTGAAGAAGTAAACAAGAAATGGAAGGTCTTCCGGAGCGCTGAACCTGCACGGTCGTTGGGGCTTTCAGAATCGTTTACCGGTAACCTGAGCAAGCGGCCGCTTGTAACATCACTTCCTTCTCAATCCAGGGACCTGACGGCGAAGCAGATCTTACAGCATAGTTTTAACGAACTGCTAAGCGAAACGGTGCTGGAAGAGTATGGCTATGCGGCTGTTTATGTAGATGAGAGCTTTGATGTGCTGCACGCTGCCGGCAAGTTCAAAAAATTTCTGGACCTGCCTGAACAGAGCTTTACCTTTAACCTCCTGAAACTTGTACCCCAGGACCTGGCCGTTAGCCTGGGTGCCATGCTGCGCAAAGCCATCACCGAAAAAGAAAAAGTAGTAGCGCATAACATTCAGGTGCACCAGGAAAATCAACTCCGGTATATAAATGTGGTGGTGAAGCCGTATCTGGTAGAGAAAAAGCAGTTGCAGCGTTATATACTTGTTTTGTTTTCGGAAGAGCAACCACGCATTCCGCTGAAGCCGGAACAGGTCGTGATCGTGAGCGAAGGCCAGTACAAGAGCCGCGTGGATGAGCTGGAGCAGGAACTGCAGTATACCAAAGACGACCTGCAAGCTGTAGTGGAAGAACTTGAAACATCAAACGAGGAACTGCAAAGTACTAACGAAGAACTGCTTTCCTCGAACGAAGAGCTGCAAAGTACCAACGAAGAACTACAGTCGCTGAACGAGGAACTGCACACCATCAACACCGAGCATCAGTACAAAATTAAAGCGCTGATTGAGCTCGATGATGACCTGAACAATTATTTCAGGAGTACCGATATCGGGCAGATTTTTGTTGACCGCAGACTGATTATCCGAAAGTACACTCCTTCCGCCACACGTCTCATCAACCTGATAGAAAGCGACATAGGGCGTTCAATCGACCATATATCCAACAACCTGCGTTACGACAAATTAACGGATGATATAAAGCTGGTTATAAACAACAACCAGGTAATAGAAAGAGAACTGCAGGATAAGAACGGCGTCTGGTACCAGATGCGCATGCTGCCCTATATTACCCAGGATCGTAAAATTGACGGAGCCATCATCATTTTTGTTCAGATAAACGAACTTAAGACCATGCACCTGCTGCATGCCGGTATCTTTCAGAGCTCGCCCAATGCCATACTTGCGTTAAAATCGGTCAGGTCTGCTATTAACCAGGTGATAGATTTCGGCATCAGTACGGTAAATCAGAAAGCACAAGACCTGTTTGATAAACCCCAAAGTAAACTGAATGACCGCACCCTCTGGAATACCTACCCTAAGTTAATGGAACAAGGCATGTTTGAGGAGATGGTAGAGGTTGTAAACTCTGGAAAGGCTATTGATCTGGAAATGTTGCAGGAGATAAACCAGAAGCAGGTATGGTTACATGTAACGGCCGTTAAGTTTGGCGATGGCCTGGTGCTTACCCTGCAGGATATAACCGATCGTAAGCTGAATGAACAGGCTTTACTGACACAACAGGAAGAGCTGCGTGAAAGCGCTGACAGGTTTAAAGAATTACTGGAAGCTGTACCGCATATTACCTGGACAAATAAACCCAACGGTGAGAACAATTCCTTTAATAAATTATGGTATGATTACACGGGCCTTTCGGAAAAAGAGTCGGAAGGCTGGGGCTGGCAGAAGGTTTTTCACCCAGATGATCTGAAAAAAATTATGCCTGATTTCAAACATTGCCTTGCAACCGGTAAAGTACACAATGCACAGGCGCGCCTCCTTCGTAAAGCTGATAACAAGTACCGCCTGCATTTGATAAAAGATGTACCTGTAAAGAATGATAACGGTGAAATAACCCTCTGGATCGGGACGGCTACAGACATACAGGATCAGAAAGACGCAGAACAGGCTACTATAAGACTTAACCTATCGCAGCAGCGCGGCACCCTTAATACCATACTTCAGACACAGGAAGAAGAGCGGAGCAGGATATCTGAGGCGCTGCACAACGGCCTGGGCCAGATATTGTATGCAGCAAAGCTCAGGCTCGATAACCTGGCACCAGCTACAGTTCAGCAGAAAAAGGTAAAAGAAAGCGTGGACCAATTCCTGAAAGAAGGCATCCAGATTACCCGTAATATTTCTTTTGAGCTCACACCCTCCGTACTGAAGGAATTTGGATTGAAAGTAGCGCTGGAAGAAATATTCGCCCGCTTCAAGAACCCGCACCTGAAAATTACGTCCTCTTTCGCGATTCCTGAAGCGACGCTAAACTATAATACATCCCTCTCCTTGTACCGGATCATACAGGAGTTGCTTAACAATGTTGTAAAGCATTCGGGTGCCACCAGAGCAACAATAGCACTAACTCAGGAAAGCGAAAATATACTTCTGAGAGTACAGGATAACGGTAAAGGCATAGCCGAGGATGACCTTCAGAAGCAAGACGGTGTCGGTCTAAAAAGTATAAAGAACCGGGTAAACCTGCTGGATGGAAAGTTTGACATCCAGACAGCCCCAGGTAAAGGCTGCAGAATAGAGATCTCGTTTAACCCGAGCCTCGCTATAAAATAAAAACAAATTACTGCTCGGTTATACGTTATCTGATCCGGGCAGTAGCTTCCTTTATTCCAGCTGTTACGACCTGGCTCTGCCTGCTTTCTTAACCTGGCCGGCATACAGGCAAAGAGCTTTCTGTATGCAAAATCCAGAATAGTTAACTTGCTGTTTATACTTAGCTTATTTACGTATTGTTACGCTTGAAAATGCTATTCAATCTCCGTACTTTTATATAGGCAAAGTAACCGCCAATTTCAGGCAAACTATATAAAAGGGATTAGATGATAGAAAAAGTGCAGCTGTTGCTTCAGGAATTTGAGCAAAAGCAGGAAGCAGGTGAGATTGAAACCTTTACAGTTCAGATTTTTACTGATAGCCTGCATATTAAGCCGGAACCCGGTCTTGCATCAGCTTCCCAACGTATAGATTTAAGTACTGAGTTACTTTTGACCTTTGAAATATTCCTCTCCGATACCAAGGTTATTGTACACAACTCACCCGAATACCTTACCTTGAAAAGCTTACTGAATACACAGGGAACGCTGGAGCGTATGGCACAAAACAAGACGCAGGAATAAGCGCTTTTAGTCTGATGCGCCCAGATCAATAATCTTATGGCGGATGGCATATTTGATAAGATTGGCTGTATTTTTTGCGCCAGTTTTTTCCAGAATATTCTGGCGGTGGGTTTCGATGGTTCGTTTGCTGTTGAAAAGCTTGTCTGCTATCTGGGCATTTGTGTAGCCTTCGGCAATCAATGCTAAAACTTCCACTTCGCGCTTCGATAACCCCACATGTGTTATCGAATCGTTAGCCGGCTGTGCCGGTGCCATCGCGTTAGACAGCATATTTACAGCTAGTTCGCTGCAGATGTAGGTGGTGCCGCCGGCAACCAGTTTTATGGCAGAGCGCAACTCATCTTTGCCCGTTGTTTTGAGGAGATAACCCGAAGCGCCGCACTGCATGATTTTTTGCACATAAGGCAAACTGTTCAGCATCGAGAGTGCAATAACCCTTGTATCCGGGAATGCTGACACCACGCGCGTTGTAGCTTCAAAACCATCCATTTCCGGCATATTAATATCCATCAGTACCACATCGGCAGGTGTCTGGGCAAGCAGCTCCAGTAACTCAACACCATTGCCGGCCTCCCCTACTACATCAATCTCGCTGTCTTCGGAAAGCAACATTCTAAGGCCTTGCCGTAAGATCATATGATCCTCTGTAATGATAACCCTAACGTGTTTGATTTCTTCCATTTGTATTTTCTGAGCTGATGATTTTAATATGATTCAATGACAACTAACTTTCAAAGTATAAAAACTAACTGAGAAACCAGTAAGCACCAAAACGAGCGGAACCATCCTCAGCACCTAATAAGGGAGGTTCCGCTCGTACCAGTTGGGTAATGAAATACCTTCTACGAGCTGCATTCCATAAAAAGTATTGTCTAACTATGTACGATAGTTGGTTTTAATTATGTAGCGCAGCATTTGTAATTACCGGGTTTATACAATTATTTACGGATTTGTAACAAAGCTTACGTATATCACGCAGTAAGTACAATACTAGGTGATAAGTTATCATCTGAAATTACCTCGATTTTTATAAACAAAGTATAGAAATAGCTGCCACAAACAAGCCTCAGCAATTTCAGATAAAGGCTGCACAAACCAATTTGCTGATCAGATCATAAAAAAGGCATCTATAAACACGATAGATGCCTTTTTTATGATCTGATTGTTTCCACTACTCTTTTCTTTGCCGATAGCAAAACAATAAATTAGCTGGTATTAATTTACTGAAAGAGCTTACTGGCCAGATCGAGTTCTTCCTGCAAAATGGTATGCGGCCTGCCAGGGTATATCTTTTTAGTAACGACAGCGCCGAGCTTTTCCATGACCGCTACAGTTTCTTCTACCCTGCTAACCGGCACATGCGCATCCGGATCGCCGGTGGTGATAAGTACGGGCGTTCCGGCAAAGTCGCCTTTATACCTGGTTGCGACCAGCTGCTCCCCAATAAGACCGCCGGTAAATAGCAGCAGTCCGCCATATTTAGTGGCATTACGAGCAGCATATTCTGAAGTAAGACAAGCCCCTTGCGAGAACCCGCCTAAGTATAAATTCTCAGTTTTAACGCCTTGGTCAAGTATACTTTTAACCAAGGCATCCAGCTGCTCCAGCGCCGAATCCAGTGCCGGTTGGTTTTGTACTTCCGGCGCCATAAAACTGTAGGGGTACCAGCTGTTTGTCGTAGCCTGCGGTGCAAACAAAGTATAGTCCTGAACAGGCAGGTAATTGGCCAGGTCGAGTATACTTTGCGCCGAAGCGCCGCGACCATGTACCAGAATAAGGGCTTTTCCTGTTTCTGCTAACGGTTTACCGCTGCTTATCACGTTTGTAGTATGCGTATACATTTATCGGTAATTATAAAAGTATAAAATGTATGCCTCAGGTTTTATAATTGCTTAGTCTACTTTGGGCAACACAGCTTCTATTTGTGCTCTGCGCGATTCGTACTGAGGTGGCAGCAGCAAGCTTGAGCCCAACTTATCCCATGGCTCATCAATTCCAAAACCAGGATTATCGGTAGCGATCTCGAACAGCACACCGCCCGGCTCCCGGAAATAGAGCGAATAAAAATAATTGCGGTCTATTTTGTTGGTGATGTTGTAGCCAAGGCTCGCAATCTTATCATGAAACTGCATCAGTACCTCTTCGTTCTTCACCCGGAAAGCAATGTGGTGGTTGGTACCGGCACCGCCTATGCCACGCGCCTCGTTTGGTAATTCCACCAGGTCTACGATATTAGCAGAAGTTACCGCTTCTGTAACATAACGGTAACGGTTTCCGCTTTGCTCCTCCAGGGTATAGCCAAAAATATCTGTTAAAATGCGGGCTGTTTCTTTCTGGTTTTGCAGGGTTAAGGTAACGCCATGAAAGCCTTTGGTAGCCACTGCTGCTTTTACTTCTTCGGTTTCCCAGGGAGTTCTGCTATCGCCGTTCTTCGGTATAACTAACTCCAGCTTCAACCCATCCGGGTCCAGAAAGGTCAGGAACTTTTCGCCGAATTTTTCGGAAGGCTTGTTGTAAATCACGTTATGCTTTTCGAACCGCTCTATCCAGAAATCAAAGCTGCCTTCCGGCACCGAATAAGCAATATTGGTAACCATACCGGTTCCCGAGCTGCCTCTGCGTGCACCTTCGTATGGGAAAAAGGTCAGGATGGTGCCGGCACTTCCGCGCTCATCCCCAAAGTATAAATGGTATGTGCCCGGATCATCAAAGTTTACCGTTTTTTTAAGCAGGCGCAGGCCTAGTATTTTGGTATAAAAATCGAGATTGCGCTTGGCCATACTTGCAATGGCAGTGATGTGGTGCAAGCCTTCTATTCTGTTTTCCATATTGATCATACTTTATATTGCTATATCCGTTACCAGTTTATACTTCGAAACCGGGACCGCAGCTACCTCAGGCTTGTTTTACTAACTGTATTTCTGCCTGCAGCTTTATTTCGTCGCTTACTACTACGCTGCCCGCCTCGGTCACGGCGTTCCAGGTAAGGCCAAATTCTTTGCGACTGATCTTTGTATTAACGGTAAAACCTGCTTTGGTCTGCCCATAAGGGTCTACTACAATACCGCCAAATTCTACATTCACGGTTACAGGCTTGGTCACATCCCGGATTGTCAGGTTGCCGTGCAGCTTATAATCGTTACCACCTGCTGCCTCATAACGCGACGCTTCAAAACGAACTTCGCTATACTTTTCTGCATCGAAAAAGTCCGGCGATTTAAGGTGCGTATCACGTTGCTCGTTGTTGGTGCTGATCGAGTTTACATCAGCCGTAAAAACAACGCGCTCTGCTTTGGTAAAATCTTCGTCCGCGGTAACAGCCTCAATATTAAAATTTTTGAAATACCCCGTCACGGTCGTGATCATCAGGTGCTTTACTTTAAACTGAACTTCGCTGTGGGTTGGGTCTACTGCCCAGTTAATTGTTGCCATGATTTTTTATGTTAACGTTTTAATGATTCGTGATAATATTACAAATGTATGTACATTTAATGTATATACATATAATTTAGTATAAAAGTTTTCCTGATCAGTAAATAATCCATCTGGGAGAGATCTTAGCAATGTATAAAACGTGCCTGATAATGCCAGCATAGGCCGTGGTTTATACTTTAGGTTGCTATTCAGGCCCCTATTCACGAACTTTACAACTTAACATTATAAATTACCTTGTTGCCACCAGCTATACTTCCTTTTTCTTGTTTAAAGCCGGTTACTGGTTTTGTAGCATCATCTCACCATGTTACGCTCTGCGATGAACTTACAGGTTACCGCCTGTACTTTCTATCGGTACCGAAAGCCTTTAACAGGTAAGCCGTACAACCGGCAACTCACCACACAATTATTACCACAGTTTGCTTTTAGCTTTAAACCTGTAGTACGAAAGCCAGGTAAAGCACTTTACAGTTCTGGTAACTTCTTCAGTTCTTAATTTCAGATACATTTACAAACCATGCTGTTTTAAACAGCAGCTATTCACCAATATACTTTTTACTATGGGTCTCTTTAACTTCCTGACACAAGGCATCGCAATAGACATAGGAACGGCAAATTTCCTGGTGCTACAGGATGGTAAAATAATACTGGACGAACCTTCTATCATCGCTTTTAACCGTGCCACCGGCCAGGTACTGGCTGTGGGCAGCAAAGCCGAACAGATGGAAGGCAAAGAGCACGAAAACATCCGCACCATCCGCCCCCTTAAGAATGGCGTGATCGCAGATTTCCATGCGGCAGAGCACATGATCAAGGGTATGCTGAAATTAGCATTTCCGGAGCGACGTGGCTTCTCTCCTTCTTACCGCATGGTGGTGTGTGTGCCGGCTGGTATTACCGAAGTTGAGAAAAGAGCTATCCGCGATTCTGCCGTTATAGCGGGCGCCAAAGAAGTATACCTGATACACGAGCCGGTTGCAGCCGCCATTGGCATTGGCCTGGACGTGCAGGAACCAAACGGGCACATGATCATCGACATCGGAAGCGGTATTACCGAGATTGCCGTAATTGCTCTGAGTGGTATTGTATGCAAACAAACAGTACGTGTGGCAGGTAATGTTTTTGATGACGATATCATGCAGTACATGCGCAAGCAACACAACATCCTGATCGGGCAAAGTACAGCCGAAAAAATTAAGCTTGAGGTTGGCGCTGCTGTTTACGATCTGCCGGAAGCGCCTGAGCCCTATGCCGTAAAGGGACGGGACCTGATGACGGGGTTGCCTAAACAAGTAACGGTCACTTATCAAGATATAGCTTCCTGCCTCGATAAGTCCATAACTAAAATTGAAGACGCCATTCTGGTCACGCTGGAGTTAACGCCACCCGAACTTTCATCAGATATTCACCAATCGGGCATTTACTTAACCGGTGGCGGTGCACTGCTGCGCGGACTCGATAACAGGCTGGCTGCTAAAACCAGGTTGCCGGTGCATGTGGTAGAGGGCCCTTTACTGGCTGTGATCAAGGGTACAGGTGTAGCCCTGAAAAACATCGATAAGTTTAAATTCCTGATGCGCTAGTTAGCTATACTTTAATAATTAGGCGCTTACAATGTATTTGCAGTTGGTGTTTATAACCCTGCAAAGGCATCTATCAGGTTACCTATACTTTTGAAAAACGCGGTGGCTGGCATTTCAGATTCTGTAGTTTTTTGTTCTTTCTGAAAATCTGTACTTGCATAAGGCTGGCAGCCAAAAGCCATACTTACTACCAGCAGCAGCCACTTACTTTTCCGGAAAGTATACTTTGTACGTTGGGTCCGGTTGCTCTCTGGCCCGGAAGCCTGGTTTTGTTTATACATAGCTTATCTTAGTTTCAAACTTTTAGGTAGCGCAAGTATAAAGCGGCGGGCTTACATGCAAAACTATTTGTGACGGAAGTAGCCTTTGAAGTGATGAACTGCGGCAAAAAGTATACGTTACTGCCTTTATCAAAAACAGAAAGTATAAACCGAAGCATTTATGTAAAAAGAAGCAGCGCATTCTCTTTATAGATTTGCTTTGATACACTGGTTTTCGCGTTATTTACCAAAGCAAGCGGTGGCTCTGCATTTTACTTTCCAAAGTAACGCCGCCTGCTGCCTTAAAAACGAATTCATACTTATACAATAGCAAACTAAATGGCTTCAGGATTACTGGCTTTATTGGATGATGTGGCGGCACTTGTAAAAGTAAGTGCGGCAAGCCTGGACGATGTTCCGGCACAAGTAGCGAAAACGACAGGCAAGGTTTCAGGTATCGTGATTGATGATACAGCCGTTACGCCTAAGTATGTTGTAGGCCTCGATCCATCGCGGGAGCTTTCTATTATTTTTCAGATCGCTAAAAAGTCAGCGCTCAACAAGTTACTTATTTTAAGTCCGGCAGCGCTTATACTTGGTTTTTTTGCGCCCTGGGCCATTCCGCCTATTCTGATGCTGGGTGGCGCTTATTTATGCTTCGAAGGGTATGAAAAAGTACATTCAATGTTCAGCAAGTCGCATGATGTAGCAGATCCGGAAAGCGGGGAAGGCATAAAAATTATTACACCGGAGGAGCTTGAAAAAGAAAGGATTCAAGGTGCCGTTCGCACAGATATGATCCTGTCTGCTGAAATTGTAGCCATCACCTACTCCACTGTAGCCGACCAGCCACTGTTAACCCAGATTGCGGTAATGATCAGTGTGGCAATTTTTATTACGGTTGCTGTTTACGGTTTTGTCGGCCTGATCGTGAAGGCGGATGATTTTGGTGTACACCTGGCTAAAGATAGGTTTCATCGTAACGTACAGGGTATAGGCAGGGGAATTGTGAAATTCATGCCGCATTTCCTGAAGTGGCTTGGTTATATTGGTACGGCAGCTATGCTATGGGTAGGTGCCGAAATAATTGCTCACAACATTCCGTTTACAAGCCATTTGCTGCACAACCTGGAACATGCCCTGGCTGATATACCGGCGCTTGCCTGGTTTGCAAAAGCCTTTTCGTGCATGATCGGCGGCTTGCTCTTGGGCTTTGTAATCGATAAGATTGTAACGTTGGTACGTCCGTTATTTAAAAAGAAAGCGGTTACGGAGTAAAGCCTTTCATATTCAAAATACAACTAAACTTAAAAAGCCTTCCCTGGAAGTATAAACCCAGGGAAGGCTTTTTTTATGCTGATCTGTGAAGCTGGCTATACTTTTAAAAGCTATTCGTCTTTCGCTTTTCTTACCTGTTTTATTACCGGAATCAAGGCTACTATGATACTGATCGGGAGGATCCAGCCCAGGTAATCTTTAATAGCCGGAAACTGGCTGCCCAACAAATAACCTGCTAAAGCAAAGGTGCACATATAAAGTATACTGGCGGTAACTGTCAGGAACATAAAGTTAGTAAACTTTATGTCCGTGGTACCTGAAACTACCGGGCTGAATGGCCTGATGATAGGCAGAAACTTACCGAAAATGATAGCCGCTTTGCTGTGTTTGCTAAAATAATCTGTAGCCAGGTGCAGGTACTTTTTCTTGAAATACCAAGTATCTTCTTTATTATACAGTTTCTTCCCGAATTTCTTGCCGATATAATAACCCGAACTATCTCCGATTATACTGGCTATGATCAGAGCAACCAACAGTACTGCCAACGGAATCTTCAGCGTGCCAGTACTCACCAAAAGCCCTGCCGTAAAAACCAGCGTTTCGCCGCCCGGCACAACTAACCCTATTAACAAGCCTGTTTCGGCAAATATCAGTATAACGATTAAAAGGAAACCGCCCCATTCAATTAAACTTGTCGTATCCATAGTAATAAATCTGATAAAGGTTTACTAACTGTAGTTTCCGGTAATTGGTTACTGCAAGCATTTTTCCCAGTGTATGAATTCCTGTTTTCAGGCAGAGAACTCAGCTTTTACAAGTACCTTCGGCACAGATTTAAGGAAAACCAATTAGCCTGGCTATGCGCACTGTTTTACAACGATTTATACTTTCTATACTTGCAGCTTTTTGCCTGACAGTTGCAGTAGCTGATCCTATTGCCGCCCCAACTTTGCTTGCTGCGGGCCGGCAACCCCAGGTAGCCACAGACATAGCCGGAACGATACGAATTGTGTACGGCCAGTCCGAAAATATTTACTGTGCTACCTCTACTGATAACGGCCATACTTTTTCCGAACCTGTGCTGGTAGCCCACCTAAGCGGTTTATACCTTGGCATGTCGATGGGGCCGCAAATTGCCAGTTCTGCGCTATACTCAGTAGTGACAGCGATTGATAAAGGCGGAAATATTCACTCCTACAGCCTGCAGCATAAAACAAATAAATGGACAAAAGCAGCTACGGTAAACAATGTAACAGGCTCTGCTCCGGAAGGGCTGATGAGCCTCGCTGCCGATGAGAAAGACACGTTTTACGCAGTCTGGCTTGATGTGCGGGATACCAAGCAAAACAAGATCGTACTGGCTTCTGCTTCAAAAAATGCGGCCAGCTGGTCTGATAATAAAGTAGTGTACCAGTCACCGGACGAAACCGTGTGCGAATGCTGCAAACCAAGTATAACGGTACAGGGAAAACAGGTTACGCTGATGTTCCGGAACTGGATAGATGGCAGCAGAGATTTTTACCTGACAACATCAAAAGACGGTGGCAAAACTTTTTCGAAGGCCCAAAAACTCGGAAAAGGAACCTGGCAACTAAAAGGCTGCCCCATGGATGGCGGCGGCCTGACCATCGATCAGCATAATAAAATACAGACCGTGTGGCAGCGCGATGGTAAAATTTACCACGTAACTCCTGGGGCAACGGAAACCGAAATCGGGCAAGGCCGAAACTGCCGGCTTAGCGGAACCAAAAATCCGGTAATTGCCTGGCGGGACAATAACAAAATGCTTAAAGTAAAATTTCTGAACACTGGCAAAGAAACCACACTTGGCAAAGGCAGCTACATAGAAACCGTAGAACTGGCCGACAAAGCAACACTGTGCGTCTGGGAAAACGAAGACAAAATATACTTCCGGAAGCTGTAAGGTATAAAGCCATCTGCTTTATCTTAAAACAAAAAAGCGATTCCCCGGCCTTTATAAAGTATGACCGGGGAATCGCTTCTTTTTATGTACAACCTTTAATTTTCTGGTTCTTTAAAGTATAATTCAAATGTAGTTCCTTTGCCCAGTTCGCTCTGCACTTCAATTAAACCATTGGCATTATCAATCAGGCGCTTCACAATGTAAAGCCCCATGCCAGTACCATCTACGTGCGTATGGAAACGCTTAAACAAAGTATAAAGCTTGGCCTGGTTGTCTTCGCTGATGCCAAGGCCATTGTCTGCAATCGTTAAGATTACATACCCATCCCCTTTCCTGGTTTTAAGTGAAATAACGGGTTCCCGGTCTAGAGCTTTATACTTAATGGCATTGCTGACAAGGTTATAAAGTATACTATACAGGTTTTTCTTTGAGAAACTAACCAGTGGCGCGTCCTTAAAATCAACGGTAATGGTTGTGTTGCCGTTTGTGATCAGCTCCTGGTTGTTGTTCTTGACTTCATCAAATACTTCCTGCACGTTCACATATTCGGCTTCCCCGTCGATGTTGCGCTGCACTTTGGCAATATCCGTTAAATCCTGGATCACGCTTTTAAAGCGGCCGATCGCGCCTTTTATCATTTCAAAAACAGGCTCGGTCGGCTCTCCCGGTATTGGCCCGGCTCCTGCTATCTGGTCTTCCAGCAACAGCGTTAACCCTTCAATGTTTCCGATCGGAGATTTAAGGTCGTGGGAAGCCGTATAAACAAAGGTATCCAGGTCCTCGATCACGCGCAGCAGGTGTTCGTTTGTTTCAAGCAGTTTTTCCTGCGTTTGCTTTAAAGCCGTCAGGTCGATAAAAGAGCCCAGCACTCGGTACGGCATCTGGTACTCGTTGTGCATGATGTAGGCCCGGTTGGATACGTAAGCATAGGTGCCGTCTTTTCTTCGTAACCTGTACTCCGCTGTCCACTGGTCTTTCCCGAAGTTGATCGCTTTGTTCAGGCCATCCAGAATTTGCTCTTTTTCATCGGGGTGTATCAGGTCTGCCCAGCCGTTTATGCCCTTGCCCATATCCTCGAGGTTATAGTTGAGCATTGCCCGCAGACTATCGCTCCACCATATCTCATTTGTAACCAGGTCCAGGTCCCAGATCACATCGTTTGTCGCCATCGAAACTAACCTGAACCGTTCTTCGCTGGCAGCAAGCGCCTGCGTACGTTCCGAAACCCTCTTTTCAAGCTCGTTGTTAAGTTTGATCAGGTCTTCTTCCACAACTTTGAGCTCTTCGTAGGCCATCAGTACCCGGTCGTCGCTGTTCTTTTTCTCGGTGATGTCATCCATGGTAATGGTCACGCCATCCCCCATTTTTACAGCGGCTATTTCGTACCAGGCCTTATTGCCTTTCAGTTCTAACTGCTGCTCGATATGGAAAGGCTCCCCATCTTCCACTACTTTAACCAGCTTCCTGAAAATACCGCTTTTCTTCATGAAAGGCATTTCCTGTAAAACACTGGTGTCTAATAATTCTGCTTCCGTACTGCCCAGTATAGCCTCTGTTTTTTTGTTTACCAGTGTCCAGGCAAAGTCTACAATCTCGTGTTTTTTATCGCGAACAGTTTTAAAAGCCATAATGCAGTTAAGGGAGCTATTGAGAACGCCCTGCACTACATTGCTTAAGGTTTTAAGGGTAGTTACTTCTACAAAACTGATCACAACGCCGTCTTTGTTGCCGTTGTGCTTGAGGTATGGAATAATGCGCATCAGGTAAAATTTACCTTCCAGCGTTTCAACTTCTTTCTCAATATCAGCCGACGTGTTGTTTACAAGTTTGATGTCTTCAATCAGCGAATTGTAAATGATGTTGTGCGATAAATGGTGAATAGGCCTACCCATATCGCTTTCAATAATATTAATAAGCCCTTTGATAGCTGGCGTATACTTGCGGATAGACAGGTTATGATCGATGAACAACTGCCCGATGTTAGAGCTCCGGATGTAATTATCCAGGTCCTCGTTCAGTTCCTGCAGTTCTTTTATCTTAAGCTGATGCTCTGTATTTACGGTGTGCAGCTCCTCGTTCAGGGATTGCATTTCTTCGTTTGAGCTCTGCAACTCCTCATTAGACGACATCAGCTCTTCGTTACTCGACTGCAGTTCTTCGTTGGAGGTGCTCAGGTCCTGTACAGTTAAATGCAGGCTTTCACGGGCATCTTTCAGCTCCATCTCCAGGGCTGTCAGCTGCTGGTAGTAATCAGAGTCCGATACGTACGACAGGTCTGATAATTTTGGCAAAGGCGTTACTTCGCCCATTTCCTGGAACAGGATCAGGATAACTTTCTCCTGCCCTTTATCGAGGGTTATGGGCCTGATGGAAACGTGTACCAGCTTATCTTTTTTACCCAGTTTAACAGTTACCTGCCTGGCCACTACTTTGCGGTTCTGCTTCACTGCTTTCCGGATGCCTACACTCAGGGTTACAGCCAGTTCTTCGGGCACCATCTTAATCAGATTAAAGTGCAGGCGCTTATCCGGAAATTTAAGGTAACGGTTAATATCACCGATTCCGTGCAGCAACTGGTATTGTTCATCCACATACAGGGCGGTAACCTTATAATCTTCGGCCATCGCATCCATAAACGACTCGTTATACTTGCTAAGCGAGAAGTTTTTCTGGATCGTAGACTGGCTTAACTGGTTCAGGCTAATACTTAAATCAGAAATACCGTACATCTGCTGCCTGCTGATGCCTCTTCCCTCTTTTATTTTCCGGAACAATTTCCATTTGCGGTTTTCCTCTAAAAAAAAGGACTTAAAATCTCCTATATGTTCGCTTGGGCCCAGCATCAGGTAGCCACCCATATTAAGCGCGTACGGGAATAAGGAGATTACTTTGTTCTGCAGCTCAGCGTTCAGGTAGATGAGCATGTTACGGCACGTAATCAGGTCGATGCGGCTGTAAGGCGGGTCTTTCTGAAGGTCGTGCTGGGCAAAAACCACCAGCTTCCGGAGGTCTTCTTTAATATGATACCGGTTTCCCTTCAATATAAAAAAACGGTTTAACCGATCTGCCGAAACATCTTTTGTGATGGTAAGCGGGTAACTCGCTTTGGATGCCTGTGTAATGGCCTGCTGATCGATATCGGTTGCAAACAGCTTTACATTGGGTTGCAGGCCATTGCGCTCGTAAGCCTCGCAAAACAACATGGCAATAGAATATACTTCCTCGCCGGTGCTGCAGGCAGCTACCCATACTTTTATGGTATCCTTGTCCGTTTTTTCCTCGATCAGTTCGGGTACCACCTTCGTTTCCAGCAATTCAAAGGCATCGGGGTCCCTGAAAAAGTTGGTAACGTTAATGAAAAACTCCTGGCAAAGGATCTTTATTTCTGCAGGGTTCTCATGAAGGTAGTTCAGGTAATCACCCAGGTCGTTCAGTAGCAGAAAATCTATTCGTTTCCTGATCCTGCGGTTGATCGTGGCTTTTTTATAGTCTGTAAAATCCGTTTGGGTGTGGGTACAAACCAGATCCAGGATATCTTTCAAAATAAGGTCTTCTTCCAGCTCCTTGCTTTGCTCTATTAAAGATTTTACCAACGGAATCTTACGCGTAAACTCAATTATTTCATCGGGCATCAGCTCCGGCGCAAGTATATAATCTGCGTAACCTGCATTAATGGCGCTCCGGGGCATCCCGTCAAACTTAGCTGTTTCGGGGTCTTGCACCACTACCATGCCGCCTGCCCGTTTTATGGCCATCGTTCCTCTGGTG
The DNA here is from genome assembly GCF_003284895.1 of Pontibacter arcticus. Taxonomy (GTDB): domain Bacteria; phylum Bacteroidota; class Bacteroidia; order Cytophagales; family Hymenobacteraceae; genus Pontibacter; species Pontibacter arcticus. The sequence goes on along the minus strand of NZ_QMDV01000002.1, from coordinate 311,490 downwards.
CCATCTGTTCCGGTTCCGGAAAGTACCACACCAATGGCATACCTTCCCCTGCTTCTAGCCATCGACTCAAAAAACAGGTCGATCGCAAAATTAGGTTCGCGGTTCCGGGTTTTATCGGCTAAGCGCAGGCGGCCATGTTCTATGGTAAGCTGTTTGCCGCTTGGCATAACATACACACAGTTGGGCCGGGTAAACATTTTATCTTCCGCTTCCAGCACCTGCATGCTGGTATGTTTCGAAAGCAGCTCGGCCATCAGGCTTTTATGGTCCGGAGAAAGGTGCTGGATGATAACAAATGAAAAAGTGGAGTTATTCGGGAAGTGGTCGAACAACATATGGATCGCCTCCAAACCACCTGCAGAAGCCCCGATCCCAACTAAATAATGATCGGTGGGCTTTATTTTTTCAGTTTCCGAAGGAGAATCTTTTGGCATCTGTACTAATTCCTGTTCTGTATTCATACGGCAATGGCTGCGTTAACCTAGCGGGTTATACCTGCTGTTATCTTTCCTTGATAATTTTTTCCAGGACAGCGCTGCGTAATGTTTCGGCTGCATCCTCTTCTTCCTGCTGCCAGGGAAGAGAAGTATACTTCACAGTCTCGATGTAAGTGGCAAAGGAGTTTCTCGGATGATAACTTTTTCCGTCCTGCTCCATTTGGATGGCGTTATTCGGGTCGCCCCCCCATTGCAGCGTCTGCTGCACTTCCGGCCGGAAGCCAAGTATAAATTCTCCCTGCTCGGCGTTAATAGGCATCGCGATCAGGCCGCTTGCCTTATCCATGTAGCGTTTGCTGTGCGGGTACACCGTTGGAAGCGATGCCGTGGCAAACTGCCCGTTTGCTTTGTTGCGCCGCAACCAAGATACAAGCTCCTTAATTTCCTGATCGGTGGGGGTATCGCCACTCGTCCAGATATTTCCTTCAAACATAACAGCGGCACCGCTTAAATCCAGCAGTTGCTGTATGTCTACATTCCCTTCCAGAAGGCCATCCGCGAAGCTTGAACTGCTGTACAATTGCTCCATTAAGGAGGCATGTATACTTCGTAACTTTACCCGGAGGCCCATGTTCTCTTCTTTCTGGCGTGCTTCCAGTTGGGCCGAAAGTATACCTGATACCAGTTCCATAGCGGAGCGCATTTCGTAGCTGGTATACTTGGCCGTTTTATGGTGGCACGAGATCAAACCCCAAAGCTTGTTATCGATAATAATAGGCAACGACATGGAAGCATCTACTTTCATGTTGGCCAGGTACTCCAGGTGCACATTGGCTACGCTGCGGAGGCTGCAATCCGAAAGATCGGTAAAGCGTTGTGTTTTCGGGTTGATAATCGGCACCAAACGTACCGGTGTGTAACTGCGCGTCGGGATCAGGCGGTACGGGTTTTTAAAGTATAGTTCGCGTGCCTGCTTAGGCACATCGGAGGCCGGAAACCGAAGGTCCATGTAATCATCCATATCGTCTTCTTTGGCCTGCCCGATCACGATGCCGTTCCAGTTTGGGTCGAACTGGTAGACCATTACTTTATCAAAGCTGGTAAACTTCTTGAGTTCGTCGGTTGCCACCTGTGCCACTTCCTTTATAGAAACGGCTTGTTTTAAAAGTGTTGTGATGTATTTGATGTGCTGGTAAAAGCTGGTGAATGATTCCTGCTCCGACGGGTCGCTCAGTTCCATTTCAACCAGGATATAATTTTCATGCACCAGTATAAGCGTCGTGAAAACCACATCGTTGCCACCTACATTAAAGGTTAATGTAAACGGAATCTTATCGTGTATGCCCTGTGATTTTATTTTACGAAGCACCTCGCGGTACTGGTTCTCAGGTATAAAAACGGAAAGCGGCTGCGACAGCAATTGCTCCGCCTGCAGGTGCAGAAACCTGTCAGCATTTTCACTTACCTGGATAATGGTATAATCAACTTTATCAAGTACCAGCAACATGCCATGCGGCTGAATAAGATTAACTAAGTGTAAAGGAATGCTTCCGCATAATTCGGAATCGTAATTCTTTTCGATGGTTACGTTTAGGGGTGCTGTCTTCTGCTCCATTCTTTCTCTGAAATTGTATTGCCCGGAAGGCGTTCTATCTTCTAAATTTCTGGGTTGCTTTACAATCTCTGATTAACCAAACGGCTACCGGAACTGGGTAAGAATCAACGATAAAAAAGCCTGCACTGCTTTACTAATTAATGTGGTAATAAAGTTGTATCCTGTACAACGATCAAAGTACAAGAACCATTGCTTTACGAATTATAACCTGTACAAACATGCTATTGTTTATACTTTCACAAACTTTATATACTTTCCAAAATAGAGTTTTCGGATATAATTGAGGGTAAAACAATTGCCGCTTATACTACCGCAATCCCGGTTAAAGTAACACAAAGCTAATTTCGTACATGCAAGATACATTTTTTGAAAAAAAACATGGCATTCTGCTACATAATTTCAGCTAAAGCAAATATCCTATTTTTTATATACAAGCTGATTTATACTTCGTTAGTGCTTAAAATAGTTTCGGTCAGTTGGCTTTTGCTACTCCAATAACCTTCATACTACTGTTTTTACTATATTTACAGGCATCCATTAAACAGGATAAATCTAAATGATTATACCTAGTAAATTTTTAAAGCTGGAGTATAACCCGGCAACAGATATTTTGTACGTAGAGTGGCCTGATATTTATGAATTCAGCTCTCCCGAACTTAAGTTTATACTTGGCGAAGTAATCAACACGATCCGGAGCTACGATGTGAAGAAAGTCCTCGCTGATTCTACAAAATCAGTTGTAACGCTTGATCCAGCTGAATACGAAATGATTTTAGATCAGTTTACAAAAGACCTGATGGATACACGCCTCGAAAGGTTTGCACGCCTGACTACCGGACAGGGTTTCCGGGAGTATGCTGCTGAAAAAGTAGCAGAAGCGCTGCAAGGCATTTGCAACGTCCAGAATTTTAATGATAAGGATGAAGCCATTAACTGGCTGGGCAGTTAAAAGAACTTAAGACGCTACGTTGATACTTTAAAGTTGACAGCGATAAAGAAAACTATTCCGGCTGCCATAGCTGTGTGTTTTCACTGGCAAGCACCCCCATCAGGCTAACGTATAGTTGGCGGTAAAAACACCAACAACGGCAGGTTTTAATCCTGTTTTATACTTTGATTTCATACTTTCAATACAAATAATAATGCGGGCAAACCGCTTATTTTTTAAGGAGAGTGGCATAGAGCACCGGGCTAAAGAACCGCAGATTTTCTATAAGACAAGCCACACTGTAAAATTTTTCAGGAGCAATTTCTTCATTTTCGGCCAGCGCTTCCAGCACCGTATCCAGGGCATGTACGTAACGGTGGGCAAATTCTTCTTCAGTCATGGCTTTTTTAAATTTCTGGTAGCAATATGTACATAACTTTTTTACCGCACCTATAATTTCATTTTTCTTCTAAGGTTTGTTGTTCAGATCTTAAAAAAAAGGTATGTCCTTGTCGTTAGCCGGTACCGTAAAGTATACTTCGCTTAACAGGTATCACTATGAAACAGAAAAAAATTAAAAAAGGACGGCCTAACCTTACCGGTAAGCTGACTGCACAGGATCTGGTAAAACTCGGCTTTCCGTCGGGCAAGCCCACAGGTACTGCACTCAACATCATTCATACTTATTTTACGGAACTGCCCCGCCTTCATCAGATCGAACTGCTGCAGGATGTACTCGCTGCGCCGGACCAATACCAGTTGCACGCTACCCTGGCGCCACTTGCCCAGGCCATACTGCACCGCAAAGAAAGTGCGCCTATCAGCCTGAACGAAACCAAGTTACCATATACTATTTACGGTGCGGAAGGGATAGAACAAGGCGCTTTAAGCCAGATGGATATTGCCATGCAGCTGCCTGTAACGCAAGGCGGCGCCTTAATGCCCGATGCCCACCAGGGTTACGGGTTACCCGTAGGCGGCGTGCTGGCCACACACCATGCTGTTATTCCGTATGGCGTAGGGGTGGATATTGGCTGCCGTATGAGCATGAGCATCTTTGCGATCAACACCAGCTATCTTGAAGCCAACCGCGACAAACTGATTAAAATGCTTACCGACAGTACCCGGTTTGGCAACAATGCCTTTAAGAAACCAATGGACCATGAAATAATGAGCCGGCCCGAGTTTTCTGAAATACCGGTGGTGCGCGAACTGAAGGAACGCGCTTACATGCAATTAGGCAGTTCGGGCGGTGGCAATCATTTTGTTGAGTTCGGGGAAGTGGAGCTGCACGGTGCCGATAATGAATTTGGATTGAAACCCGGAAGTTACCTGGCCATACTTTCGCACTCGGGCTCCAGGAGGTTAGGTGCCAACATTGCCGGTTACTATACAAAAGTAGCAATGGATGCGTGCCCGCTGCCACAGGAGGCCAAACACCTGGCATGGCTCGGCCTCGATACCGAAGCCGGTCAGGAATACTGGCTGGCCATGAACCTGGCCGGTGATTACGCCTCTGCCTGCCACCACCAGATACACGAACGCCTGGCTGCCAAACTCGGAGAAGCGCCCCTTGCCCGCATCGAAAACCACCACAATTTTGCCTGGAAAGAAAAAGATGCAACAGGCAAGGAAGTGATCGTACACCGGAAAGGCGCCACACCGGCTGGCAAAGGCGTGATGGGGATTATACCCGGCACAATGGCAACACCCGGCTTTATTGTAAGAGGCAAAGGCGAAATTGCCTCGCTTAATTCTGCCTCACATGGGGCTGGCAGAACCATGTCCAGAACACAGGCAATAAAAACGCTCTCGCAGCACGAAATGAGCGACTACTTAAAGCAGGCAAATGTAGCCCTGATCGGGGCCGGATTAGACGAAGCTCCACGGGCTTATAAAGACATCCACCAGGTAATGGCGTATCAAAAAGATCTGGTAGAAGTAGTGGGTACGTTCTATCCAAAAATCGTACGGATGAACGAAGATAAAAAGTATGTGGAAGTAGATTAACAATTTATACTTTGTAAACGAAAAGGTAACTGCTTGGCTAATGGGGTTTATCGTTCAAACCAATAATTAAAACCGATGGCTTTAGCAAGTATAAAGTATCTGGAAATCAGCAACTTTATCTTACAAACACATCTTTACTCCCCTTATCGCCATTCGTATAACTTTATGCTTTGGTACTGCAGGTATAGCCAGTTTTTTTATTGAAGTTCTGAAAAAAGCGCTTATTTGCTGTACCAAACCTGATTTATACTTTGATCCTAGATGACTTACGATTTACATATACAAAACGCTCTTATCATAGATGGTACCGGTGCTGCTCCTTTTCAGGCTGATATCTGGGTAGCAGCGAACACGATCACCATAGACAAAGGCGAAATCCCCAAAGAACAAGCAACTGCCCACAGAACCATTGACGCAACCGGACTGGTTGTAACCCCGGGTTTTATAGATGCACACGCCCACGGAGAACCGCTTAAAAACCCGGAATTCAAGAATTTCTTGGCGATGGGTGTAACCACCATTTGCCTGGGCCAGGATGGTTTTGCCCCCGATCTGGGTGAAGATTCTTACCAATCCGGCCAGCCCTTGCAGGAATGGATGACGCAGGTAGAGGCGATCAGGCCAGATGTGAACATTGCCATGTTTGCCGGCCACAACACCATCCGGATGCTTTCCGGGACCAGGTACGAACCCATCCCAACAGAAGAAAACCTGCTCGAAATGGAGCGGCTGCTGAAGCTGGATATGGAGAATGGCTGCTTCGGCATGACCACCGGACTCGAGTATAATCCCGGACTCCATACACATTCAGCAGAACTGGAAAGATTGGCCAAAACCGTAGGCGCTGCCAATGGTTTAATCATGAGCCACATGCGCAGCGAAGACGATGCCACCATACAACCAGCCATTGCAGAATTGCTCACGCAGGGCAAACACTGTCCGGTTCAGATATCGCATATAAAAGTGGTGTATGGCAAAGGCAAAGCGCGTGGCGAAGAAATCAGAAAACAGTTAAACGATGCCCGGGCAAAGGGTATACAAGTAACAGCCGACTTTTACCCCTACTCTGCCAGTTATACTTCCATTGAGATCCTGTTTCCGGAGTGGGCAAAAAAACCGAACAATTACGAGGAAGTAAAACAAACAAGGCGCGACGAATTACTAACCTTCCTGAAAAACAAAATAGAGCACCGCAACGGGCCGGATGCTACCATGATCGGAACAGGCCCTTACAAAAGCAAAACACTTAAACAACTTTCCGAGGAACTGAATAAACCTTTTGAGGAGGTACTGCTGGAAGATATCGGGCCATACGGAGCATTTGGCGCTTACTTTATCATGGACGACGACCTGCAGGAAACCCTGCTGCTGGACCCGCATACCATGCTTTGCACCGACGGAAGCCCCGCCATGAACCACCCGCGCAGCTTCGGCTCCTTTGCTAAAATGATTGAGACGTATGTGCTGAAAAAACAGTTGTTGCCACTTGAAGAAGGAATCCGAAAGATGACCGGATTGCCCGCAGACACCATTGGCATAACCGACCGAGGCAAAATACAGGATGGTTTCAAAGCTGATCTTCTGATTTTTGATCCGGCAGAAATAAAGGAAAACGCTACGTTCGAAAACGCCCAGCAACTTGCCACCGGCTTCATGTATGTAATTGTGAATGGGCAAATTGTGAAAGAAGGCGAACAGTTCAGTAAAGAACGTGCGGGAACTATGTTAAGAAAGCCAAAGGCTTTATAAATGCTGCTCTATACTTGGCAGCCTAATAGTTTGCTTTATATAATTTAACCTGCTGTTGTAGGTATTCTGATTGCAGCTATACTTGCTAAATCGTAAATCTTTAGATTACTGAAAAGTATACTTAATAAAAAGGGGAAAGCGTTTATACTTCGCTTTCCCCTTTTTATTACTTGTACCTGCGGCAGCTTGCCGTTAAAAATTGCAGTAAGCGCAGCCGAAGTTCTGATGGATATTTTCCTGATAGTTTTAAGCTTAGAAAAACAAGAAACTCTACTTAAGCGCTTTGTAAAAGCTGTGTTAATACTTCTTCTTCCATTGGTTTTACCAGGAATCCAGCAACCTGCGCGTATGCCGTAGAGCGGCGTTTATCCAGTTCGCTGGTAGAAGAGGTAAGTATAAATACTTTAAAATTCAGGTTACGAGCCGACATTTCATCCAGAAACTCCCACCCGTCCATACCTGGCATGTTCAGGTCCAGCAACACCACATCAGGGTTAATGTCAGTTATTTCGTTTAGTGCAACTTCTGCATCAGTAAACTCATAAACAGAAAGACTGGGGTCTATGGTTTTGGCAATACTGGAAGTAATAAAGTTGCTGATTTCCATATCATCAACCAATACAATTTTGTTTATCATACTTGTATAGCTAAGCGCTATGCTTTTAGGTCAAGTAAATCGTTAGTTGCCTGCGCTATAACATCTTTCAGAGCCGCATCCAGGTCAGAGGAAGATGTTTTAAGGCGAGGCAGTATTTCTGCTTTAAGGTAGTCCGGAGATTTTACATGATCTACCAAAGACAATAACCCCATAATTCTGCTTAACGGTTCCCGCACATCATGCGCATTCAGAATCGAGATATCCAATAGCTTTTTATTTTTATCGGCGATTTCGCGTGTTCTGCTGGTAATTATTTCCTGTTGGTGCTGGTTAATGGATAAGATCATCGCATTTTTCTCATCCAGTTCGCGGTACAGGCAAAGCTCCAGTAATTTCGATTCCAGTGTTTCGGCTACCAGCTTTACAAACGTAACTTCGCGGCGTGTAAAGGGCTTGCTATTGCCTGCCAGCAAGGATACCACAATCTGACGGCCATCACTTTTAAAAAGCCAGCCCCAGAGTTCTGCCTGTTCCTGGGCTGGCAAATCAAAAACTGCCGGCAACGCAGGTAGTTCTCCTGCTTTCCAATACAAGGGGATTCCCTTTGCGAGCAGCGTTTTTTCATATGCCAGCAAATCAGGCTTACCTATCAGGCAGATGGCAGCATGGTTGGCCTTTACAGTAATATGTACATGCTGGCTTCCGCGCGTATAACTGGCTCTTAACACATGGAAGTTAAACAAATACTTCAGGTTAAGTTTCAGGCACTCTCCTACTTCTTCAAAGGACCGGCAACGGATAAGTGCATTCGAGAACTTGGAAAAAGCCTCGTATGTAATTCTGTTAACCTGATCTTCGGAGTTGAGCACGGCAGCTGTTGTTGTAAGCAGAGATTAAAATTCTGCTTCCAGTAGCTCGTTATCCAGTCTGATGCCCGATACGGTCGCGATCGTATTCAACATGTTCACCAGATCGGCCTGCGCCATTAACTCCTGAATTTCGGCATCGGAAAAACCAACTTCGCTCAGCTCCTGAAAATCTTCGTTTGTGATAGAGGCTGTATCCAGGGCTGCTTTAGAGGCCATACGGATAGCAGTTTTGTAGCTGTTTGGCAATACGGCTGAATCCATGTGCTGCGTAACCCTGAAGTTTTCTTCGCTGCTTATTAACGAACTCATGCTATCTGCAAAAATGCCGTGCGCCTGTGCGCAATAATTACAGCCGCGTTGCTTGGATACGTTGTAGATGATAAGTTGCTTCAGGATGTTAGGAACCTGGCCCTCCAGCAAAGTGGACTTTAGCTTAGCCCAGTTGCCGCGCAACAAAGTAGCGTTGCTACCCTGGCATTTAAACCAGTTAAGTATGAATGGCAGTTGCAGCGACTGCATCGTATCTTCGTAAATAGCTTTTACCTCCGGCGTAGCTTCATCATATGTTACAATTTTAAAACGCGGCTCCGCTAGTGTAGCAATCGTATCCATTATTTTGATTTATAGTGCAATTTCTTATTGTGACAAAGGTACTTGCTAATCCAGCAAAATCATATTTTAACATCTATATTTTAAATAACAAATATATAAAATTATACAATTTAACAGTAAAGTATACTTTAGGGTTATTCTATTAAAGTTTAACCACAGGTTATAGCTTAGCTCTTTAATCTCAGGCAGAAATAAATCGCTTTTATAACCGGTTTAGCGGCGGGTTATACTTTAAATAATTAATTTTAAGCTGGTTTTTAAATTGAAAGGCTACCGCTACACCCACTGATTTGCCACCACATTACTTGTTACCAGATGCACAGACATTTTATACTTCATAAGCCCTATGGGTACATCAGCCAGTTTGTTACCAATGTAAAAAGAAAGAAGCTACTTGGCGACCTGTATGCTTTTCCGGAAGGCACGATGGCGATTGGGAGATTGGATGAAGACAGCGAAGGCTTACTCCTGCTTACCACCAATGGCAAATTAAGCGAACTGGTGCGGAGCAATAAAGTGGAGAAAGAATACTACGCACAGGTAGACGGGATTATAACGCCGGAAGCGATTGAGCAATTGCAAAAAAGCGTCGAAATTGGCTTTGAAGGCATTAAGTATAACACCAGGCAGTGCAAGGCTTTTAAGCTGGATCAGGCCCCTGACTTTCCGGAGCGGAGCCGCAAAATACGCGACGACCGGCATGGGCCCACCAGCTGGGTTTCGATTACGTTAACAGAAGGAAAAAACAGGCAGGTTCGTAAAATGACAGCCTCGGTTGGCTTCCCGACCCTGCGGTTAATACGCGTGCGCATCGGAAGTATAATCCTGGACAAGCTGGAGCCCGGCCAGGTATGCGAAACCGAAGATTTTGCTGCTACATTCGGTTTAACAACAGCTATACATTCAGAAATAAAGCTGTGAAGTATACTTTATTATAGTTCACAGCTTTAGTATAAAACAACTTTACCCCAGCTCTCTACTGTTTTATTCTTTCCTTTTACTCTGGCTCTAAAGTATAAAAAGTCCGGGGCACACTACGTATATAGCATGCCCCGGACTTTCAGTTTTAATCGAGAATTTATACTTTGTTACCTGGCCGAATTACTTTTTAAAAGCCTTCCGGTTGTTACGTTGCCGTTAGCCGTGAGCTTATAAAAATAAATTCCGTCTGTTACCAGGTTGCCCTGGTTATTGGTACCGTCCCAAAGGAGGCGTTGCGAACCTGCTTCCAGCTTACCAAACGCAACCGATCTTATAATATGCCCTGCGCTGTTGTACACAACCATATGCACATTTTCAGGTTTTACGAGGGTTAAGCATATGGTTACGCTTGTACTAAACGGATTTGGATAAGCAACAATTTCGGTAGGCTCGGTGGTAACAGCCAGCGCATTTACAGTGGCTTTGATGATTTTCAGATCGCGTGTGCTGGTTACTTTTGCGCCGCCGGCCAAGATTATACTTACCTTACCTGTAGTAGCACCCTTAGGCACAGTAATTTTAAGTACATTATTTTTGTAAACCGTAAAGCTTTTAGCTAAAGTCCCATTAATCGAAACTTCTTTGGCTGTATTTAAATGCGTGCCTGTAACTAACACGGTACTGCCCACTTTAGCTGCCATCGGGTTAATTTTCACAATGCTTGGCTGCAATACGGTAAAGGTATTTTTACTGATGCTACTGCCACCTGCCGTTTTAACCTGAATTCTACCTGATTTGGCTGTTGCCGGAACCAGTGTTTCTAAGGTGGTCTTGCTGATAACTTTAAACTTAGCAGCTACGCCATTAAATAATACCGAAGTGGCCGATCCCAGATTAGCTCCTGTAATGGTCACTTTAGCACCAGGCAAACCCGCGCCCGGCGAGAAAGAAGCGATTTGCGGAGCCGGCTCAGTAACAGTACCGCTAAGTTTTACAACCCAGTAATCGGCCTGGCCCCTATTCGTTTCAGATTTGTCATTGCCTGCACCAGATACCGACCGGCCTCCTAAAAGATAATGCCCATCGTTGGTAGCGATCATCGTAGAAAGTATGTCGCCTGAATTACCTTTTATGGCTTTTTCCCACTGCTTCGCTCCCGTTGCAGATAGCTTTATAACCCAGTAATCGTCGCTGCAAAATTCGGTGTAGTCTTCACACTCCGTTGTATAATAAGAGCCGCCTAAAAGGTAGCCGCCATCCTTTGTAGCCACTTGCGCTGCAAATTTAGCACCTGCTTCTTTCTTAAAATGCTGCTCCCATACTTTGGCTCCTGTATTGGTTAACTTAACTGTCCAGATGGTATGGGTTATACTTTCGCCTTTACCTGTAGTTGATGTTCCGCTTACTAAAAAACTACCGTCAGTTGCCAGTGTAAGCGCATTCAGGTTATCATTATTCGTACTGCCAATGGTTTTATCCCATACTTTTTTGCCGGTCGCATCTACTTTCACCACCCAATAATCGAGGGGACAATTGCCATATTCGTCGCAGGCGCCGCCCACACGTGCTTCCGATTTATCTCCTGATTTAGAGGAGCCCGATGTTCCTCCTAACAGGTAACCGCCATCCGGGGTAGCCACAATCGTTGCCAGATCGTCGCTGTTTGCGCCCCCAATAGTTTTATCCCATACTTTGTTTCCTTTCGCATCTATCTTCACCAACCAGTTATCAAAAGGGCAGTTACCATCAAAAGAGTCGCATACCCCGCTTTTGTTGTTGGCTGTTTTATCGCGGCCTATACTTGATACCGAAGAACCTGCCAGCATAAATCCGCCATCCGGCGTAGCGACAATGGCACGAAGCTCATCTGTATCTGTGCCGCCATATTGCTTTTCCCACAGCTTGTTGCCGTTTGCATCGATCTTAATAACCAGGTAATTGGAATCGTACCAGTCGTATTGGGTGGAACCGCCCAGCAGAAAGCCTCCGTCGGGAGTGGCTACTACAGTGGTTAGGTTATCATAAGTGAAGCTTTCGAAATTGGTTGTGCCGATGGTTTTATCCCACAGCTTTTTGCCGTTGGCATCTGTCCTGATGATCCAGAAATCGTTTTTACAACCTTCGTACTCGCTGCAAGGGGCCATCAACGGCTGTGTTTTATCACCACTTTTACCGGAGTATGAATCGCCGGCAAGCAAAAAACCACCGTCTGGCAAGGCTACCATTTTCTGGAGGTCATCGTAATCGTTGCCGCCATAGGTTTTATCCCATAGTTTGGTCTGCGCCTGCGCACCTGTATAAGTTGCAGCTACCAGCACGAAGGCTAACACGAAGTAGTGTAACCTGTTTTTTAAAGCGTTGGCGTTGAAAATGAAATGTGAAAGAGTAAAAGTTGTTTTCATATAATTGGGTTTAGAAGATGTTGACCGGGCTGAGTTTTTAAGCTAACCTGTACATTAACAGCTGTTTTTATACGGTGCTGCCAGTTTATATTATCAAAAATTGTGAAGTTGTTTGTGGGGAAGCTGTTGTTCTCGATACTTTCCGGTTAGGCAGGAAAGCAGGTGAAGGGTGGGCTGTTTCAGTCATACTTAGTCTTGAATTTTCAGGAAGCCTCGTTTCCGTTTCCAGGTTTGAAAGTGGTGCGAGCTGTAAAAATTCTGCGCCAGCTTTAGTTTACTGAAGCAAGTGCGTAAAAGGTTAAGAACATCAACGTAAAAACTTGTACTGATTTAAACTGAGTACTTATACTTTAACGGCCTTTTTTGGTTATACAGATTCGGAATATATTTTAGGTTCGGATCATATTTCGGAAACCCTATTCCTTAAAAATCAATACATTATCAAACTGCAAAACCAAGTATAAGCTTATTTAACGCTGCTTTGCCTGCCAGAATCATATTTCAGTAACTGAAAAAATATTTCCACAAAGTGTGTAATTCAGAACTATTCCAGTTAAAACCATTGATTCTGAAGCACATATACCTTTAAAAAGTATTGCACTACATTACCCACCTTTACCTAATCCTATCACCACCTGATTTATACTTGCAGCGCCTGCGCGTTCTCGGGAAAATACCGGGAGGTTGGGGTGCAGTGTAATATATTTATTACTTTAGCCGGGCTGTAGGAAAACCAAATCGTTACAGTTTTTATTTATTAAACCCCTTTACCTTACATGGACCTGACCGAACCTAAAACACCAGAGCTCCCTGCGCAACAGGGCCACCCAAAGCAACTCTATATGCTGTTTTTTGCTGAGATGTGGGAACGCTTCTCTTTCTATGGCATGAAAGCCCTATTGCTGGCCTACATGGTGACGCAGCTTAAGTTTGACGAACCGAAAGGCTACGCTATACTTGGCTCTTATGCTGCACTGGTGTATACCATGCCGATGTTTGGCGGTATTATGGCCGATCGTTTTCTGGGTTACCGGAAAGCTGTGATGTTTGGCGGTATACTGATGACGGTGGGGCACCTGGTACTGGCTGTGCCTGAAGACTGGAGCTTTTTTTACGGGATGGCTTTTATCATCTGTGGTAACGGGTTCTTTAAACCCAATATCTCCAGTCTGGTAGGTACGCTTTACGCCGATAACGACCCGCGCAAAGACAGTGGCTTTTCTATTTTTTATATGGGCATAAATGTAGGGGCGGCTTTAGGTGGCTTGCTATGCGGCTACGTGGGCCAGCGCATCGACTGGCATTATGGCTTCGGGCTGGCTGGTATATTTATGGTGTTGGGCCTGGTGGTTTTCTACTTCGGCAAAAAATCGTTGGAGCACCGTGGCTTGCCACCAAACCCGGAAGCGCTCAGAAAACCTGTCTTTGCAGGCATCCCGACAGAATATTTTATTTATGGTGCTACATTACTGGTTGTGCCGGCTGTGGTGGCATTGTTTCATGAGTATGAGCTGATGGATTATATCATGTTCGGGTTAGGTGCTTTATCGCTGGGATATATCTTATACATCGCTTTCCAGTTAGAGCATGAGGCGCGGTACAAACTGTTTGCCGCGCTTGTCCTGATCGTGTTTTCTACGTTGTTCTGGGCATTTTATGAGCAGAATGCCGGCTCGCTTAACCTGTTTGCCATGCGCAACGTGGATATGCATGTGGCCGGATATGAGTTGCCGGCCTTATCGGTAAACAATTTCCTGCCGCCAGCCTGGGTAATCATACTTAGCTTTTTCTTTGCCTGGCTCTGGCCTGCCCTTAACCGCAGAGGTTGGGAACCCTCTACACCACTTAAATTCGGACTGTCGTTTATACTTTTAGGTATTGGTTTCTGCGTTTTTTACCTGGCTTGCCAGGCAGATGCCGGCTCCGGCCTTATTTCGCTTACGGCGTTTGTGTTCGGGTATTTTTTTATCATCTGCGGGGAATTGTGCCTCTCCCCGATCGGCTTATCCATGGTTACCAAGTTATCGCCTGCTAAAATTGTTTCTATGATGATGGGTATCTGGTTTTTTGCAAGCGCAATTGGGGAGTTTCTGGCTGGTAAGATCGGATCGCTGATGAGCGTACCTGCCGATGTGGTCGAAAATCCCGTCCTATCGTTGCCGTATTATGCCGACATCATCAGCCAGATCGGGTTTTACTCGTTAGCGATAGGGGTTGTACTGATGTTGCTGAGTCCGCTGATCCGGAAATGGATGAGCGATGTAAGATAATTTCCAACTGATTTAGCTAAAGCCGTTAAGTGCGGGCCTGTTTGGTTGGCTTTGCTTAACGGCTTTTTTGCTTTTGCCATAGGCTGATTTCCATGCTGCAGCACTACCTTTAACAGTAAAATTCTATCATCCACCAGTAGCGGCAAGCACCTTGGCAATTCTAACTTATATATTTTTGCTTAAAGAGCATCCACCTGCTTGAAATCACCTTTCAATAAAATCATAATGAGGTTAAAGTATAAACTTTGATTTTACTAACCCCCTATCCCTCTATACTATATCAGCAAGTATTACAAGTAGTTACTACATTAAAATATTTTTTTTGTAAAATCTGTATTATCTTTTGTGTCCAAATTTCCAGTATTCATTATAAATAAGTAAATTTCTAAAGTTAATGTTGCTAGTAAAGCCATAAATGTAAGTGTTAGGGTGGTAATCCTTAATAAGGTGTATTTTATACTTTGCCATGCATACAAAAACGTGCAACTAAGTATGGCCAAACGTCGTGCATTACGGCAACATCTACATGTCAGAGCTTTTCCACTCATCAGAAAATTACCGCTCGCTGGTTTATAAATGTTCAGATATGATCTCCATTCTGGACAGCAACGGAATTTATATCTATGTAAACCCCGCTGTTACTTCCATACTTAGCTTTGAGCCAGAAGAACTTATCGGGAAGAGCTCTTTTGACTTTGTACATCCTGATGACCTGGAAATGACCAATGCTGCGTTCCGGAATTTTACGGCAGAAGCCACCTTTCACTCGCCCCCCTTCCGCTATAAATCAAAAGAAGGCAACTGGATATGGATGGATGTGAGAGCAAGTAATCTGTTAGACGATCCCGATATTAAAGGCATTGTAGCCATATCAAGAGAAGTAACCGAACTGATTGAGGCCAAACAGCAACTCGAAGAAAACGAAGCGCAGTATAAATCCCTTTTTCTATACCATCCCGATGCCGTTTTTTCGCTGAGCCTGGATGGCCGGTTCGAAAAAATAAACGAGAGCTTTACCACCATAACAGGTTACGGACCTGAAATAATAGGCCGGCATTATTCGGATTTAATACATCCGGCTTTTCACCAGGAGATTCTGCAGGTTTTCAAGAACATCAATAAAAACAGCACTGCCAGAATAGAAGGCGAAATTCAAAACAAAAGCGGAATACCTTTTTACATGAATTTTACGGTTATCCCGATCATGCTGGGTGATGTGGTGAAAGGGATACAGATCATCGGCAAGGATATTACCCAGATCAGGGATGCCAACCAGAAGATTAAGGTACAGTCTGAGATGCTTTCTGATATTTTTGAAAGTATAACACAGCCTTTTTTCGTGCTTGATAAACAATGGCGTTATGTATTTGTAAACAAAGCCTTTGCAGAAGAGGTTGGCCAGGATAGGTTAAGTTATATCGGGCAGTGTGTGTGGGAGTTGTTCCCGGAATCTGTTGGCAGTAAGTTTCAGGAGCATTGTTTTGAAGTGGCCCGCACTGGCGTGCCGGCACAATTCGATGAATTCATCCCTTCCCATAATGTGATCCTGAACTACAATATTTTTCAGTGCCAGGAAGGCGTCACCGTATTTTTTACGGATGTTACAAAGCAAAAAGAAACTGAACTTGAACTCAGAAAACTTTCGCTTGTTGCCAGCAAAACGGTAAACGGCATTCTTATCCTGGACCCGAAAGGCAACCTGGAATGGGTAAATGACAGTTTTGTAAACCTGATCGGCCATAATCGTGAAGATATACTTGGCAAAAAACCAACCAGCCTGCTGGCCGGCTCCGAAACAAACCCGGCCGTGCTGGCCCGTATCAAACAACACCTGCGCAGTACCTTACCGTTTTCGGAAGAGCTGCTGCTTTATAAAAAGGATGGCACCAAAGTATGGTTTATACTGGATGTTACTCCTACTTTCGATCAGGACACAAACCTCACTAACTTTATTTGTGTGGTTAAAGACAGCACCGAACTGAAAAAGAAAGAAGAGGAAATGGAGCAACTTTCCAGGGACCTCTTTTATCAGAACCGCGACCTGCAGCAGTTTGCCTATATTGTTTCCCATAACATGCGTGCGCCGGTTGCCAATATTCTGGGGCTTACAGGCTTGCTGCGCGACAGCAAAGCAAAAGCACAGTTCGACCATGCCTTATCATTGCTTACCACCTCTACACTGCAACTCGATAAGGTGATAAAAGACCTGAACGAGATACTTTCTGTCAGGGACGGACGGCATGCCAGGTTAAACGAAACCATACGCCTGTCGGAGGCATTGGAGCTAGTCGTGCAAAGCCAGACCGAGCAAATAGACAGTTCCGGAAGCCTGGTTGATAACCTGATAGATCCTGCATTTGAAACCCAGGCCACCAAAGCGTATGTGTACAGCATCTTCCATAATTTACTCAGCAATGCCATTAAGTACAGGTCGCCGGAGCGTAAGCTGCATGTAACCGTAAGCCTGGAAAATGGGAAAGACGCGACACGTATACTTTTTACAGACAACGGTGTAGGCATGAACCTGCCCGATACAAACGGGCAGTTGTTTAAAATCTACAAGCGGTTTCATAGCCACGTGGAGGGCCGCGGCATTGGATTATACCTGGTAAAGGAACAGGCCAAAGCCATGGCCTGGAAAATTACCGTAGACAGCAAACCCGGCGAGGGTACCACTTTTATTCTGGAAATCAGCAATTAACGCTACAAATTTGTCCATTTATACTTTAGTGGCCTATTTCCAAAGTATAAACGCACCTGCATCATCCGGATAAAGTCCATAAAACCTGCATATAAATAGCTGCGTTAATTCATTTTATGAGCAGAGCTTTTGTAAAAGAAGATGACGCAGGCGAACCGCCTATTATCCCATCCCGTGCCGCGTTGCCACCCGGAACACCAAATTATGTAACGCCCCAAGGCCTGGCCGACCTGCGCACTGAGCTGGAAGATCTGGAAGCGGAACGTACCAGAACCGATGCCAACCACGACGATGAGGCAAACCGTACGCGCCAGTTATCCATTATCAACAGCAGATTAAATGCGCTTAACCAGCGTATTGCCAGTGCTAAACCCGTAGACCCACGCAACCAACCACCCGACGAAGTACGCTTTGGCGCTACCGTTACACTTACAAGTTTGGATAAAGCTGCAAAAGTAAAGCAGCGTATTTTTCAGATTGTGGGCGTGGATGAGGCCTCTGTGGAAGCAGGTAAAATTGCCTTTGTGGCACCAATTGCACGTGCCGTATCCGGAAAAAAGCCAGGCGAAATAGTTACGCTGCGCCTGGGCCGCCAGGAAGAGCAGGTGAAGATCAGCCGGATTGTTTACGAATAGTACTTATACTTTACCAGAGCGTCAGTTGCTTTTGTTTTACCTGCCCTAAAGTATAAACAGGGGTTTCCTGGTAGCGTGAGGCAACTATTACTTCGGTTTCGTTGGCGTGGGTGGTAAACAGCGCTTTCACCAACTTCGGGCAGTTGTTATCTTTTGACAAATGCGATAGCAGCAGGTGGCTCATAAATTCAGGTTTATAAGTTGCAAATAAAGCAAGTGCCTGCCTGTTCGATAAATGCCCCTTCCCCCCTTTTATGCGGTTTTTGAGATGATACGGATAACGCCCGCGTGCCAGCAGGTCTTCGTCGTAATTAGCTTCCAGAAAGGCGGCATGGCACTGTTCAAACTGCCGGATCACATGTTCGCAGGGCAAGCCAATATCCGTGAAAACGCCAACTTTAAACGCTTCATTTTCGACTATAAAACTATGCGGGTCTGAGGCATCGTGCCACTTCGGAAAAGCTGTTACACTTAGTTTCCCAATCTGGACAGGCTCGTAGGCCTGAAAAGGTATAAACTCCAAATTCTCGAAGCGCAGGTTGCAGCTTTGCAGTGTGATGGGCGTAATGTAAACCGGCAAACTGTATTTTTTGGCCAGTACTGCAATGCCCCGGATGTGATCGGAATGCTCATGCGAGACAAAGATCGCTTTTACCTTTGCCATGGAAAGGCCCAGGCGTTTCATGCGGCTTTCGGTTTCGCGGCACGAAATACCGGCATCTACCAGCACCGCTTCCCGGTCGTTGCCGATGTAATAGCAGTTTCCGTTGCTACCTGAGTTTAAGGAGGTGATTGACAATTGCATAGGATGACAAAGGTCGTATATTTTTTTCTTCGGTTCAATTTATACTTTACCCTCGCCAACAGTTTAGTTATTATGTAAACTTAACCATACTTCGATATTACCAAGTGTACGGCTTTATGGATGGGTATAGCTTTGGCTTTATACTAAAATGAGCTTGTAGCTATGTTGCAGTTGAAAGCACCAACAACAACATAAAGCTTATCGGTTCCAACTGCATGTAGACGCTTTATACTTGACTGAAATGCAGCGTATAAATTTTAGAATTATACTTTGTGAATGTAATATCAGCACTCCCTCTTTACTTCCTAAAGTATAAACCAGGTTTGCGCAAAACGAAAAAAAGGCTCCTGAAACAGGAGCCTTTTTAGATTTATACTTGCAAGCAGTTACTTTTTAATGAAGCTCGCTGTTTTTAAAACTTTTTCGCTTTGTATCTGGAAGATATACTTGCCGGTAGCTAACGATTGCACATTGATCTCAAGTTCTGCATTGTCTTTTGTTGAAATCGTTTGTATCAACCTACCATCCATGCTCAGTAACCTGATCTGGTAAGCAGTATTCGGCATCCCGGCCAGGTTAAGCTTAATATAAGCAGTTGCAGGATTCGGATAAAGCAGCACATTTGCAGTAGTCGCTTCCGTTTTTTCTACAGACGCTATCTGGCTGTATTTGTACGTGCCGTTAAAGTCTACCTGCTTTAACCTGTAGTATAAGATGCCGGCAGGTGCCTGCTTATCCAGGTGTGCGTATGCTAGTTTCTGGCTGCTGTTACCTGCACCTTTCACCTTTGCAACTTCACGGAATGTACTGCCATCCAGGCTGCGCTCTACCATAAAGTAGTCGTTGTTTACTTCTGTAGCCGTTTCCCAATTTATACTTACAGCTGCTCCCTGTGCAGTAGCTGTAAAACGGATCAGGGTTACCGGTAGTGGTGTGACAACGCCTTTATCACGGAAAGTGTAACTAAGTCTGGAAGAGTTATCTTCTCCTCTGGTATTTGTGTCAAAAAGATCAACCAAACCATTGTTATTGCTATCTCTGTAATAACTGTTTCCTTTTGTCAGGAAGTTGAACCTGTTAGTAGTGTTAGGGTCTTCGAACATGTCCGGCGTATAATTCTTGTTTGCATCGGCTAAGTTATAGTAGCCAGCTACCAGACTTTCACCGGCCAGGTTTGCTCTGCTGATGAAACTGTTCACCAACGCTTTCAGATCGTCTACAGAGAATTTGTCTCCGTTCAGGTCATACGCTTCTGCCGTATCTGAAATCAGGTCACCATCGCTATCCAGATCCAGGTAATCAGCGATGCCATCACCGTCTGTATCAACTGGTGTAATTGCATTAGTGCCTTTAAAGCTGTCGTCTATACCATCTTTACGATCCGGGTTGGTGTCAGTACCCTTCGCCATAAGCCTGCTTCCGGTAGTCTGCGCTTCGAGGTTATCCAAGATACCATCATTATCGGAGTCAATATCCAGGTAGTCAGCTAAGCCGTCCCCATCTGTGTCAGGGATATTGGTAAAGGTAAATACAACGCCATTTGCGTTGGCCGAACCACTGAATCTGCCTGTTGCCATATTGAAGTTAGCTGGCACAATACCACTGTTGGCTTCAACTGCATCCAGTATACCATCTCCGTCAGAGTCAAGGTCCAGGTGGTTAGGTATGCCGTCGCCGTCTTTGTCGCCGGTGCCTTCTACCGAATCCGGAATACCATCGTTATCATCATCCAGGTCAACGTTATCTGCAATTCCATCTACGTCGTAATCCAGTATAATCGGAATAGTGAAGGTAGCTGGTGTCGCATCGTAGGCATCGTCGTTATCTTTAACAGTGAAAGTGAATACCACATTATTTTCATTGCCATACGCCGGGTCGAATTGCAAAACAGTCGAGCCTATCATCCAGGAATAATCTTTATTGATAACAGCTACTTCCGGTCCTACATATAAGATACCCTGTGATGCTGGTGGCAGGGTTTTAAACTGGAACTGCCGTATAGTGCCATCCGAATCAGTACCCGCTAATGTGCTTAATAAAGTTTTGCCAGCCGAACTTGATAAGGGTTTCGCATTGGTTACATTCTGCGCAACGGGCTCATCATTAAGCGGAATTGTATAAGTAGCCACATTGCTTACAGCACCTTCAGAGTCCTTCACTGTATAGTTAAACACTACATCTGTTAAATCGCCTGAATTAGGTTTGAATTTTATAGTACTACGTGCTGACCAAGGGTAGCTCTGTCCCTCCGTAGCAAGGGCGTTCCCTACCATCCAGGTACCTCTGGAAGCAGAAAGGTTGCTTAAGCTGAAAGTAAAAGTAGTCGTAGTTACATCATCGGTAGCAGCTAACGGATTTAAGGTTGTGTAGATGGCCGCTCCTGCCGGCATAAGTATAGCAGGTTCATATATAATATTTTGTGCAACTGGCACAGCGTTAATCGGAATAGTAAACGTAGCGGCATTACTAACAGCTCCCTCGTTATCCTTAACTGTATACCTGAAAGTCTGATTAGCTGATACACCTGGTGCCGGGTCAAACCTTATAAGGGAAGCCGAACTCCAAGGGTAATCCGTAGTTAAGTTAGCATTTACGCCATTTATAGTTAATTGCCCAGATGTTGGTAAAACACTTAATTTAAAGGAAGAAACAAACCCGCCATACTTTGGATCTGAGTCAGAATCCTGGCCTTGGATGGCATCCAGAAGTATGGGTCCATCTGTATCTAATAGCGTTGTGGCATTAGTGCGTGCACTTGCTGTTGGCGTACCGTTAATCGGAATCGTGATCGTTGCTTCTTCACTTAATGCCCCCTCGTTGTCTTTAATTACATAGCGAATAATCACATCATCAAAGTTATTTACATCCGGATCAAATCTTCCAGCACCTGATTGGTTATTCTGATAATCTGTATTCAAAACTACTTCAACTCCTCCTATCGTGAGTTTACCTTGAGCTTCAGAAGGTATATGTGTTATTCTAAAGCTAACAATACTACCATCTGGGTCAGTGATACCGAAGATATTTGTTGAAAGCAAGGTGTTGCCAAAGGTATTCTGCATTTTGTTATTGATCATATTTACCGCAATAGGCACCACATTAATAGGTATGGTAAAATTAACTGCGGCACTTTCAAGACCACCGTTATCAATAACAGAATACGTAAATACAGCATCTGCACTATTAGCGAAAGCCGGATCGAAGCTTATTTTTTCTCTATCTGCCCAATCATACTCTGTACTTGTATTAGCCGGATTACCATTCACAGTTAGTACACCTGCAGCAGCAGCTGGCAGGGTTTTAATTTTGAACTTCGAGATGGGCCCGTCGGTATCGGAAGCATTCAGCGAAGAAAGCAGGGTTGCTGGAGCGGTATTAAGTAACAGCGCGTTTGTTACGGCTACGGCTACCGGCCCTACATTGGTAACCGGTATGGTATAAGTGGCTGTGTTACTATCCGACCCATCACTATCTACCGCTACATAACTGAAGGTAAAGTTACCATAAGAGTTTCCGCTAGGGTCGAAAGTAAGTAAGTTGTTAACTTCAGCCAATGTATAAATCTTATTAACATCAGCAGCCACACCGTTAACTGCTAAAACACCTTGTGTGCTTAAAGGCAGCGATACAAATTTGAAACCTGTTACGTCTCCTTTGGCATCGGTGGCGCTCAGATTAAAAATGCTTGTAGCAGGAGCAGAACTTGGCATAGCAGCCGTTGTAATATTAGCTGCAACAGGCGCAATGTTTACTCTTAAAGTATAGGTGGTACTATTATTTGTGCTGTTAAAATCAATTTGGTTAGGTGACTGGATTGTAACAGTTTGTGTGATATCATTTGTCGTATTGATTCTGGCTGTAATATCTATATAAAAGGAAGTGCCATTCCTTATAACTCCCCAGTTTGGTTGCCAGGCACCATTGGTATACGTTTGAGCATTGTTATTTAGTTGATTATCTGTTTGATGTCTAACATACGTTAAGCCAGCCGGCAGCAGATTTACTACCTGTGCGCCATCGTACACATCATAATTGCTGATATTGCTTGCTGTAATTCTTATAACTATATCCTGCCCGTTTACATACGGGGCTGAAGTAAGTATGGTATGTGTAACAGTTAAGTCAATATCAAGTTCAACCGGAATAGTATAAACAGCCGGAGATGAATCGCTTGCTCCTTCAGTATCTGTCGCTGTAAATGTAAAAGTAACACTCTCCTTATAATTAATGGCCGGCCTGAAACTTAACTGAGCTGCCTGAGCTGGCGTAAGCACCTGTCCTACTGTTGCTTCAACGCCGTTCACAAACAATGTTCCTAGCCAGTTACCAGGCAAAGTAGAAAGCGTATAGCTCACAATACTTCCATCAGGATCACTTGCTGTTAAAGGGCTTATAGGAGCTGTTACAGGTTTACCTGGAATTGGGTTAGTTATAATATTATTGGCAACCGGTTCTCCATTAATTGGAATAGTTATCGTAGCCACAGAACTTTCAGCGCCATCATTATCTCTAACTTTATAGTTGAAGGTTACATCGCCCATGTTTGTTAAAACAGGCGTAAAAGTTATTCCACCTGCAAAACTCGTAGCAGGATAAGGTGTATTAGCCACTACCGATACGCCCCCTACTTTTAGTGTTCCCTGCGTAGATGGATTTGGAACAGTCGTAAAAAGTATACTTGCAGTTGCTATATCTTCATCTGTAGGGTAATTGGTAGCAGTTATGACGATCGTTGTCTCTCCTGCTGTATTCAGAATTTTCTGTGTTGTAAAGCTCTTAGCCACTGGAGCAGCATTAATCGGAATGGTAATAGTACCGGCATGTACATCAGGCGTTTCACCGTTCTCACTGTCAACTACTGTAAATCGAAATGTAGCATCTGCTGTATTCGGACTAGCCGGATCAAAGGATAGCTTGTCTCTTAACGTTGCCCAGTCGTAATATTGGGAAGTAGTTGCTACTGATCCATTAACATAAAGCACACCCTGTGCAGCTGTTGGTAATAACGAAATTCTAAACCTGCTTATCGTTCCATCACTGTCTGTTGCTGTTAAGGCATCTATAGCGGTTATACCCACTGAGTTCAACAAAGTAGTAGCATTCGTTCTGCTGAGTGATCTTGGGTAATCATTTAATGGAATAGTATACGTAGCACTGTTACTTGTTAAACCTCCCGCATCTTTAACTGTATAATTAAATACTACATCAGCAGTGGCAGTATTTACCGGATCAAAAGAAAACTTATCACGTAAGGCCCAAGCATAATCTGTAGTTGTATTGGCAACTGTACCGTCAACTCTTAACACGCCAATAGTGGTTACAGGGAGGTTAGACAATCTAAAGGTAACCGGTTGCTCTCCATCAGGATCAGTGGCAGTTAAAATGCCATTTAAATTTTCAAAAGCAGACGTATTGATGATCGGAGTAGTGTGTGCTACGTTTGTTGCAACCGGTGCTTCGTTTACGTTCGTTACTGCAATTGTAAATGTCTGACTAGAAGTAAGGGCACCATCTGACGCCCGTACAGTTATAGTATGCGAGGCAGCTGTTTCAAAATCCAGTAAAGCACCATTTGCAACAGTTACTAAGCCTGTTGTGGCATTAATGGCAAATCTGCCACCAGCGTTATCTGTAAGGCTATAGGTTAGCGTCGTTCCGGCATCCGGGTCTGTAGACCTGGCAGTAATACCTACAAGTGTTCCGGTAGATGAATTCTCCTGAACTGTATTAGCTGCTGTATTAATATCTGCAGGTTGAGAAGGCGCTTCGTTTACATTCGTGACATTCACTGTTATGGCCTGCTCGTCAAAACTTGTAGCGGAGCCTGTTTCTGTTACGCGTACTGTAACGAGATAGGCGTTTGTTCCTGCCGATGAAGCCGGTTCTTCAAAATTTGGTGCACTTACAAAGGTTAAAGCGCCAGTTGTTGCATTTATAGCAAATTTTGTAGCATCTGCCCCGCCTACTATACTATAAGTGCGGGTATTATTCTCAGCATCTGTAGAAGCTACAGTTGTAACAGTAGTTGAGTTTTCCGGAACTGAAACACTTGCAGTGCTGCCTCCCCCATTTGAAGTAATAATAGGAGTTTCATTAAATTTAATTTCACAAACAGAATGCTGGTTTACAGAGCCGCCTGTACTAGCCGTGTATCCAAAATAAACATTAGCATTGTTACTAAATATGTTTGTTACAATATCTCCAGTATACTCAGTTCTTAAAACATTTTGAAAATAAACCGACATGGTGTTGGTTTCGCGGTTCCAAACAATCTTTACAGCATGATTGGCACCATCTTCAACATTTGCATTTGTAGAACTCATCTGCACTGGTGCAGTAGAAGTAGTTGTTGCTTCTGATGAATTTGTTACACTCCCATTCCAGAAAAAATTCGTATGATCGAAAGCTGGCTCGCTACCGTTTTGATATGTATCAAACTCAACTCCAAATGATGGCGTAATTCCCTGAAAACCTAAACCCAGACCAATAGCACCAGACGCATATACAGGATTTGATGCAACACGCTGAAAACCAAAAGCAATTCCATCGGCACCTGCATCACTGGTGCCGAAATTTGCATTGAATGTTATCTCAAATGATTTATTTAAGTTTATAGTACTTACACTCCATACCTGACCCTGCTGGTTTCCCGTAGCTGTTGTAAGCTGGTAACAATTTGTACCGGTTTTAATAGCATTGCCACTTGCCTGGTACTGGTCATCGGTTATATTAATTGTAACAGGAACATCAATGGTACACCCGGCTGTATTTGAGAATTTTATGGTGTGCGCATAATTTCCACTTACAATTGTATTTGAGTTAACTGTTATCTCACCTGTGCTTGTATTCAGAGTTAAGAAACCTGGAAGAGGAGTACCTGTTACTGCTGCACCTGTAAAGGAACCGCTCGTAACCCTGGCTACGCTCCTGCCACTAGAAAGAGCGAGTCTTGCATAAACATTATTAGATGAATATACGGCAGTTGGAAGCGCGTTAATTGTAGCTGTTACTGCTATTCTTTCACTATCACAAGTGCCGTTATATGTTGCAACATAATAGGTAGTAGTGGCTGTTAAAGTAGGTGTAGTATAGTTTGCAGCTGTAGCTCCGCTAATGGGCGTCCCGCCTGTTGATACGGTATACCAGCGATAAGTATTCCCCGTAGCTGCGCCCGCAGCAGATAGCATCACTGGACCACTTCCGCAACGGGATCTGCTTATTACACTTGGAGCAGTTGGTATTGAATTTACAGTTGCTGTGACTGCTGTTCGAGTTGTACTCTCGCAACCTGTAGTAGTATTGTAACTTGATACGTAATATGTAGTAGTGGTTGTAATTGTTCCAGTATTATAATTAGTATTTGTAGCAAGTAAAGTACCACCACTTGCTGCTGTATACCACCTAGTTATATTTGCATTTGCAGCAGGTGTAGCTGAAAGAGCTACTGATCCAGATCCACAGCGTGAACCATTTGTAACACTTGGGGCATTTGGAATCGGATTTATTACTCCTGTTACCTTAACTCTTTCGCTCTCACACCCTGTAGAAGTATTAATAGCACTTACCCAATACTCTATTGTAGTTGTGGCGTCTTCATAATATTCCCCAGCGTTTCCTTCCAGAATAAATTGTGTACTAGTTTGAGTTGTGTACCATCTGTATCTTCCGGTAGAGCCACTTATATTAAAGTATACTCTTCCGCTTCCACAACGGGAATCTCCAGTAGCAACTGGAGTAGAGGGAATATTATAAACAGTTAACTTTAATACTTGGGAATATTGATAAGTATTTGGATTAGTTGTTGTTACGTATCTAACTCGATAATGCTTTCCATTATCACTCGCTGACGCAATAAAAGTGTATGTACTTGCAGTTTGACCAGAAATATTTGTATATGTAGTCCCGTCAACACTAGATTGCCATTGTCTGGAACTAAGATCTGTGCCATTATAAGTAAAAGTATGAGTAACAGATTCTCCTAGACAGGCAAATTTATCTGTCTGGGCTACTGCAGCTTTAGATAGTAACAGCAAACAGGTGAATAAAAAAAAGAAAAGCATAAATGCTCCGTTCCTCCCCTTTGCAGGAACAGAGTTGTTGGCAGTAAAAGTTGAATTCACGTTGGCTACGTTAAGTTTTCGATGCAAAATTAATCAAACGTGATTCATTATTACTATACTTCTATATTATATTTTGATTATATAGTATTTAAAAAAAAACAGAAATAGCACCTATACTTCAAATAATTATAGATTATATCATACTTAATGCATTAACATAACACAACAAGTATTTTATATTATACTATTTATCAGGTATTTATATACCATACCTAACTTTAAAAAGACTGATTAAATGAAGCTGATTACCAGTTTTGTACAATATAAAAAATCAAGATTATTACCTAATAATTTTTATCAAGTAGCACAAATATGGCTAAAGGTTTTAATAGACAGTTTGATGCATTCTGAAAAAACGTTTACCACCTGTTATACTTCTAAAAATGCAATACACCTTGAATCTTACTAGATCAACTAAAATCCGGTACTATCAATAAACAAGGCAGCCAAGCTAAACTAGCTTTATTAATAAGCTGCATCTTTAAGATCTCAGCCTTATAATAAGCACAGCAATAACAGACAATCAGGAATATTGCGGGCCTGAATTTTACCGCTGAACCATAACAAGAAAAGCCCCTGGTTTCAGGGGCTTTTCTTGTTTAGAAACTAAATCTATTACTGCTTAATAAAACTCAAAGTATAAGATTTTACTTCGCTCTGCACTTGTAGCAGGTACTTGCCTACCGGTAAATGCTGCGTATCGAATACATGCTCCCGGCTATTTTTTAGGGCGATCGTCTGCAGCACCTTGCCTTCCATATTTACCATACGCACCTGGTATATGGCTGTTGGCAACTCGGTTAAGCTTAGCTTTATAAATGCAGTTGCAGGGTTCGGAAAAAGCTTTGCGCTGCTTACCAAGGATTTCATCTCAACAGAAACTATGTGGCTATAGGTATACTTTCCATTAAAATCTACCTGCTTTAACCTGTAGTATAACTCGCCGGCGGGTGCATTCATATCCAGGAAAGTATACGCCAGTTTCTGGCTGCTATAACCTGCGCCTTTCACCTGCTTAATTTTCGTAAAGGTCTTTCCATCCACACTCCGCTGCACTTCAAAATAATCATTATCAACTTCCATCGCTGTAAGCCAGTTTATACTTACGCCATTCAGCTTTGGAGTTGCTGCCAAACCAGCC
This sequence comes from Pontibacter arcticus, assembly GCF_003284895.1. Lineage (GTDB taxonomy): Bacteria > Bacteroidota > Bacteroidia > Cytophagales > Hymenobacteraceae > Pontibacter > Pontibacter arcticus. The sequence goes on along the minus strand of NZ_QMDV01000002.1, from coordinate 283,677 downwards.
AGATAAACCGGAAGTTGTGTTTTTGCATCCAGTATTCTGAAAGAGTAATTTGGTATGGTTTCGGTGCCGGCCATACTTTCATCCGCAAGATCTACGAAGCCGTTGTAATCAGCATCAATATAGTGGATATGGCCTGGCTCCAGGAAGTTTTGCCTGCCGTTTACATTATCATCCTCAAACATATCCGGTATCTGGTTATTATTGGAATCAACCAGATTATAAGTATTGGTTTCAGAAGTGGTTCTCATCCGGCTCTGGTAGAAACCAACCAACTCTTGCAGATCATCGAGCGAATTACCATTATCATTAAAATCGAACGCTTCTTCTGTATCTGAAATCAGGTCGTTATCGCTGTCCAGGTCAAGGTAATCAGGCAGTTCGTCTTCATCTGTATCAATAGGCGTAAGTGCCACACCGTTTTCTGCACAACCGCAGGTCAGGTCATAGGCATCGTCGATTCCGTCCATATCAGAATCGATACCAGAAGCCACCACCCTGTTCCCGGTTGGCTGTGCTTCCAGGTTATCAGCCAGGCCGTCGTTATCTGCATCATAGTCCAGGTAATTTGCCAGGCCATCGCCATCTGTATCGGGAAACGAAATAATTGCCTTCAGTTTGCCGCTGTCAGGACTGGTTTCCAAGGCATCTAGCAAACCGTTTGTTCCTACTTTACCCGTTAACCTGCCGGTAAAGCGATCATAATTTGCCAGTAAGGCTGCATCCTGTAAATATTCCTGCACATCAGTCAACCCATCGCCATCCGCATCCAGGTCGAAAGAGTTTTTAATGCCGTCTTTGTCGTTATCTCCCTCCCCTTCTATTGTATCCGGAATCCCATCGTTGTCGTCATCCAGGTCCAGGTCATCCGTGATACCATCCAGGTCATAATCCAGTACAATAAGCACCCTGTACGAAGCTGGTGTAGCCGCATAAGCACCTTCCGAATCTTTTACTGTAAAAGAAAAGCCAGAATGTTCAGCATTTCCATAATGCGGATCGAAAGATAACATATTCCTAAGCGACCACTCATAATCCACGTTTAACTCAGCCTTTAAACCATTGATATATAAGATACCCTTTCTTGCCGTTGGAAGCGTTATTAAGCGGAAATGAGAGATAGTACCATCCGCATCATTCCCTTTAAAAGGACTGATCGCTGTTCGGGGCGCTGAAGAAGAAAGTTTTTTGAAGTTTTCTGTATTAATAGCTAAGGGCACACCGTTGATCGGAATAGTTAAAATGGCTTGTCCGCTTATCTTTCCTTCGTTGTCAGTTACAGTATAACTTAGCTGGATATCATCGTAATTGCTTTCTGCCGGATCAAAAGTTAGCGTATTTGCCTGCGCCCACGGGTAATCCTTATTTAGCTCAATTTGCGTTCCGTTTACATAAAGTATACCTGTGGCCGGGCCTGACGTGATCCGGAAAGTATGAACAGCCACATCATCGGTTGCAGCCAAGGTTGTGAGTGATGTAGCAGCGGCTGTGTTAAGTAAGGTTACCGGGTGATTAATTGATGTAGCAACCGGTGCTGCATTTATTCTTGTAACCGAAATTGTAAAAGCCTGCTCATCTGAAAAAATTGAACCGTCTGTTGCCCGTACTTTTATGGTATGAGCAGAAGCAGTAGTGTATTGCAACAAAGCTCCGTTTGCAACAGTAACTACACCTGTTTGCGCGTCAATAGCGAAACGTCCGCCTGCATTATCGGTAAGCGCAAAAGAAACGGGGGTTCCTTCCGGGTCAGTAGACTTAGCTGTGATGCCAGCCAAAGTTCCGGTAGCAGCTTTTTCAGCTACTGTGTTAAGGGCTGCATTTGCATCCACCGGAACAGAAGGCGCTGTATTTATAATGGTTGCGGTTACAGCTTTGCGGGCACTTTCGCACCCAGTGGCATTAACTGCAGCTACATAATAAGTAGTAGTTGCAGTTAAACTTGGTGTAGTATAACTGGCGCTTGTCGCACCACTTATCTGAGTTCCGTTTGTAGCAACGGTGTACCACCGGTAACTCCCTCCTGTCGGCGCACCAGAAGCAGTTAGCGTTACAGAGCCTGCTCCCTGGCGCGACGCCCCTGCAGCAGTTGGCGTAACAGGTACTGGGTTCACTTTTATAAGATAAGCACTACTGCCCCAACCTGTTACTTTAGATTCATAATCCCCTTCATATATGCGGTTATTGTCTGCAGCAGTAGCCTGAAATGTATAGGTATAGCCTGTAGCACCAGCAATTATTTCAAATGGATAATCTTGACTATCACGGTACCACCATTGAATGAATTGCGCATCGTTTTCCGGCAACGCTAAAGTAACTGTTTCTCCTTCACAGACACTTACGGTTACTGGAGTCTGCGCTTGCCCCACTACAAATTGAGGCATCAGATACAAAAAGAAAGCAACACAACTTACTACAACAGTTTTGTACCTTTTAACCCGAAAAACGCTGTTTTGTGACGAATTGTCTGCTATAACTTCGTATTGCAAGGAATAAAGGTTGGATCTGAAAAAATTAAGACAGTGTACAGCCGCGCAAACAAAGGCCGCTAGTATACTTAAACTTAACTTATCGAAAGAGGATAAATAAGTAAAGAAAATCCAGAACCAGGCTACTTTATTCACACTGGTTTCCAATACTTCTGCATTATAGAACTGTGCTATAATGCCCCCTGCCAGCAATAGACAAGCCATCAGAAGTATAAAAAGTAGCAGAAAGTATAACCTGCACTGAATGTGGTAAGAAGAATGATTGGCAGTAAAAGTTGAATTCATATTGGCTAAGTTGAAAGGGAGGATCTTACAGAATTAACAAAGGTGGCTTTTTAGACAATTTTTAATCCGCACATTGCCAATATAAATTTTCATTACTCTCATCATAACCAATAATTTTAATAATTATAAAACTTTACCAAATTGTTTTTCCGTGTTTATTCAAATAATACTAATGATATGGCGCTAAATTAGCAATAAAAGCTTAATCTGATAGTTAATTTATAATATTATTTTTATTATATACTTTTAATTAGCCAAATTTATACTTATCATATAATTAAACTATTTCAATAAAGTATAAAATAATATATTTAATCTTTAAAATTGCTTTTAAAATTTCTAAATTTTACAATAAGACTTTATTTATCAACACATTATCTAAACGATTTAAATCGAAGCCGGAACGCAGGTAGTTAATATTAAGTTTCTGAATTTATTTTTTAATCCAATTATATTTAAAATTTTAGATTAAAATGATATTTATCAGTTTTATAACTTATTGATACCTCTTGCATATTTCCTATCTAAAAATCACTTAAAATATCATTACAAGGTATCTTTTTAAGTATAAAACGAATTAACTATTATAAAAAAAACAAGCACAACTGTTATTTAAAAACCTAAATTATACTATACATTTAAATATAAAGTACAATTTAACAAGTTCTTTATTTGTTTTTATACAGACAAAGTATAAATCCCTAAATATTATCATAATTTAATTGAGGCAATAAAGTATGGATCTGGCCTAATAAAAGTGGTCTGGTAAACAACGAAAACCCAAGCTGGCAGCTTTGTTTCCGGGGATAGTTTAGATTTAAAGGGCAAATGTTTACCTTGAGAAAAAATCCTTTTATGGCAAACAGCACTGCATCTATTAAGCCCATGCTTACTAAAACAGACACCACCCGCTCTATCCTGATTATTGGCGCGTTATTCTTTATTTTCGGGTCGGTTACGTGGGTTAACTCCATCCTGATTCCGTACCTGAAAATTGCCTGCGAACTCAATAATTTTGAATCATACCTCGTTGCGTTTGCTTTCTTTATCTCTTATTTCGTGATGGGTATACCTTCGGCGTGGGTGCTAAAGGCTACAGGATATAAAAAAGGAATGACGCTGGGGCTGGTTATTATGGCAGTTGGTGCGTTGCTCTTTATTCCGGCGGCTCTCTCCCGCACGTATGGCCTTTTCCTGCTTGGGCTCTTTATACAAGGCACCGGCCTTACCATACTTCAGGCAGCTTCTAACCCTTATATCACCATTATTGGCCCACGCGAAAGTGCAGCCAAGCGCATCAGTATTATGGGTATCTGTAACAAAGTTGGTGGTGCGCTTTCTTCTTTTACACTCGGTACGATCCTGCTTTTAAATTCTGATGTGATCGTAGATCGCCTTCGAAGTATGGATCTGGTACAGAAAACCGCTGAATTGAATGCCCTTGCCGAACGCGTGATCATGCCCTATACTTTTGTAGCCGCTGTATTGCTTATACTTGCCCTTCTCGTTCACCTGTCCTCTTTACCAGAAATTGAAACCGACCAGGAAGACGAAACGATAGCGGTTGCCAATACCAAGAAGACCAGCATCCTGCAGTTCCCACACTTGATGCTGGGCGTCTTAACGCTATTCTTATATGTTGGTGTTGAGGTGATGTCCGGCGACACAATTGTGAGTTACGGAGCCACGCAAGGTTTTGCCCTGGATAAAGCTACGATCTTCACCACCTATATGCTGGCCTCGATGGTTGTTGGTTACCTGATCGGTATTGTTACCATTCCAAAGTATATCTCACAGGAAAAAGCGCTGCAGGTTTCGGCTATTTTAGGCGTTATTTTCTCTGTGCTGGCCATCAGTACCAGCGGCTTTACATCGGTGCTATTTATCGCGTTGCTCGGATTGGCTAACTCTATCATGTGGCCTGCCATTTTCCCGATGGCGATTGCCGGGCTGGGTCGCTTTACCAAAATTGGATCTTCGTTGCTGATTATGGGTATTGCGGGTGGTGCCTTACTTCCTCCGCTTTATGGCCTGCTTGCCGATAACTGGAACGCCCAGCAAGCCTACTGGATCATGGTACCGTGCTACCTGTTTATCTGGTTTTATGCTGCAAAAGGCCACAAAATCAAAAGCTGAATGCATACCTTCAAATCAGGAAAAGTATAAGCAAACAATATGTTTTAAAGCTTAATTTTCTGAAGGGAAAGTATGAAATAGTGGTGCTAGGCCTCAATTTGTACACCTGATTGCAATAAAAACCATCTAAATCAGTTAACTTAGGGATATATACCTTACAGGGTAGCACATGCATTAACCCTTTTTTAAAGTATAACCTGCTCACTAAGAAATTATCTGAATTCTAATAGCCACTATGAAACATCTTTTGTTACTCCTGATTTTTGCGCTGAGTTTGCCTGCTGCCAGGGCCCAGAATACTGCTTCCCAACCAACAGGCTCCCAGAACCTGGAAAGCCAGTTCAGCAACCTGAAAAGCAAATCTAATTCGTACCAGGAAAAAGGCCAGACGTTCAAGGTTGTCAATCAGAAGATGCTGGATGCCTTTTGGGATAATGTAAAGAAAACCATGCTGGTAACGGAAAAGCAACTGGCTGATGCCCGCAAAGGAACTGATAAGCAATTGGTGGAAGCCCGGCAGCGCATCGCAGATCAGGAAAAACAACTGCAAGACTTAAAACTTGAAAACCAGCAGAAACAGGCTTCCATCGACGAGAGCGATAAAGCCATCGCCAGCATTTCGGTGTTCGGAATGGATATGCCGAAACAGCTTTATGTGATTCTGACTTCGGTTATTATTTTAGGATTGCTGATCGCGATGGGCGTTATCTTATCGCTTTACAAAAGCAACAAACGCATTGCCGTAGAAAAGCAACGTGCATTCGAAGAAGTAGATCAGGAACTGGCCGAACACAAAAAGCTTGCCCGCGAAAAAGAACTGAAACTGAAACGCGACTTACAAACGGAGATGAACAAAGTAAGCGAACTAAACCAGCAACTTACTTCCCGCTCAAAATAACATCGTTTATACTTTGAAGCTGTTCAGCGTTTTTTAGCATATCAAAATCCGCCGCCCTTACTGAGTGTTTTCACCAGCAAGTACCTGTTCATGAATGCATAGTTGTTGGTGAAAACACCAACAACGGCGGGTTTAGGCGCTATAATTGAAAACTTTAAAAAGCTTCATAGTAAAAATAGCCACTGCCCTTGTTAATTCGGACAGTGGCTATTTCTTTTTAAACTGATTTATACTTTAGAAGTAGGTCAGCAAGCTGAGTTTATACTTTTATTAGTTGGCTTTACTTTTCTCGATCGCATCGTACACTACCTGCAGCACTTTTGTTCTGGTGTTCAGTTGGCTCAGTTTGTTTACTTCTCTGGACGGATGCACGCGGTTAGACAAGAACACATACACCAGTTTGTTTACAGGATCAACCCAGGTATAAGTGCCCGTAAAACCAGAGTGGCCGTAACTTTCGATGGGTGCACTTTTAGCCGCATTCCCTTTTTCGGTACCGGGTTTTGATGCTCTGTCAAAGCCTAGGGCGCGGTGGTTTCCCTGTTCACAAAACGGACATCTACTGAACTCCGGCACTGTACCGGATTTAATAAACTGGTGTTTCCCGTAAGTGCCGTCCTGCAAGTATACCTGCATCAGTTTGGCTACATCATTTGCATTGCCAAACAAACCGGCATGGCCACTCACACCACCCAGCATCGCCGCGCCTTCGTCGTTTACAGTGCCGTGTAATAACTGCTTCCGGAAGGCTGTATCAAGTTCGGTTGGCACAATCTGGCTGAGGCTATACTTTTTATAAGGGTTAAACGTAAGGGTGGCAGCACCGAGCGGCTTGTAAAAATTCTCCTGTAAATAGGCTTCAAAACTTTGGCCAGTAATGTTCTCTACAACCAGCGGCGCAAGTATAAACGAGAGGTCGCTGTAGACATAACCTGGCTTTTCGTTTAGCGGCGATTCTTTTATCTGTTCGTAAATTTTAGCAGCATACTTGCGGTGCATGTATAAATTATTAGCCACTTTAACAGGAAAACGTCGCGATGAATCAGCCTTGAAGGTACGCCACTTAAAGCTTCCGTTTTTACGCACTGTTTCTTTCCAGAATGGTATCCAGGCCTGCAACTGCGCCTGGTGTGTTAAAATATCTTTATAAGTAAGGTTGGCCTTGTTGCTGCCTTCCATTGTGGGCAGGTACGTTCCCAGTGTTTTGTTTACATCAAATTTTCCTTCGCCGTTTAACTTCATAAAAGCAGCCATAGTAGCAGTTACTTTGGTTAGCGAAGCCAGGTCGTACACATCTGTATTTTTTACGGGTTGCTCCTTTGTATAGGTATGATAACCAAACGATTTGTTATAGATCACTTTCCCCTCTTTCGCAATCAATACCTGTGCGCCCGGGGTAGCTTGCTCCTGCATGGCCTGCGCTATCAACGAATCAATTCCGGCCATATCTTCCGACTTCAGGCCAACCGCTTCCGGGTAAGTATAAGCAAAACGCGTAGTGCTCTGGGTTTTCAAGCCATCTTCTACTTTAAAAGCGCTGGATACCGTTACCGGCAACTTCCCTTTCGCTGCAACGCCACCAAAAATAAGCTGTGCTGCCACATCCTGGGTTACAGGTGTTTCCTGATAAGCCGCCACTACCCCATCCGCTTTTTCAAGGGTTTCGATTTTTGCCAGGCTGTACACATTCCCGAACACGCTCACAATAGTTGGTTTGGATTGGATCAGGTCTTTCAGGAACAGGTTCATTTCGGCTGTGATGCCAAAGTTGCCGGAGCCGGCGCTCAGTTTAAGTTTGTGTACGCCTGCAATTACCAGGTTATACTTTTGCAGTTTTTCTTTCAGGGCAAGCAACTCCTGCATTGAACTGTTTGGTGCTAAAAAGAAGGTATCTACATTGGTATAGCGTGCCAACTCCTCCTGGAAATCTGTTCTCTGATTAGTGCCAATGGCCAGTGCTGCTACTCTTAAGGTATCCAGGTTCTGGAGTGGCAGGATGTTATTTTTGTTCCGAAGCAGCGTAAGCGAAGCCTCTACCAGTTGCTGGTTCAGGTACTGGGCGTAGGGGTTGTTCAGGTCTTTGATCAGGTTCTTGGTTTCGATGGGCTGTACTTTATCTAAGCCTACCCACTGTTTGGCTGCTAGTAATTTGCGGCAGCGCGCATCAATTTCTTCCTGGGTAATTTCTTTGTTTTGGATGGCTTTTTTGATTTCCTCGATAGTTTTTTTGACATCCATGGTATTCAGGAGCACGTCGTTTCCGGCCAGCAATGCTTTTACATCTACCACGCCCGGCGGGTAAAATTTCGCTACGCCCTGCATGTTCAGGGCATCCGTAAACACCAGGCCTTTAAAACCCATTTCTTTTTTCAGGAGATCGGTTACGATTGGTTTGGATAGCGTGGAAGCCAGGTTCACAGTCGTATCCAAAACCGGTATATTCATGTGCGCCACCATCATACTTCCCAACCCGTTTTTCATCAGCTCCCGGAACGGGTACAGCTCCACCGAATCCAGGCGAATGCGCGAGAAATTTATGAGCGGTAGGCCATAGTGCGAATCTACGTTGGTATCGCCGTGTCCCGGAAAGTGTTTGGCATTGGCCAGTACGCGCTGGTCCTGCATGCCTTTCATGTAAGCCATGGATTTGCGTGTAACATTATACTTGTCTTCGCCGAAAGAGCGGAAACCGATCACCGGGTTATTCGCATTGTTGTTGATATCGACGGCAGGTGCAAAATTTACATGAATACCCAACCGGCGGCTCTGGCGACCAATTTCGGCACCCATTTCATAGATTAGCTGTTCATTCTCAATTCCGCCCAAACTCATCTGGTAAGGGAAACGCACCGTGCTATCAAGGCGCATGATCAAGCCCCACTCCGCATCAATCGAAACCATAAGCGGCACTTTACTTTCCTGCTGGTAACGGTTCGTCATTTTTGCCTGCCGCACCGGCCCACCTTGGAAAAAGATCAACCCACCAACTTTATACTTTGAGATCAGGCTGCTGATGGAATCGATATGTGCCTGGTCGCGGTTAGAATATACCGGAATCATGATCAGTTGCGCGATCCGCTCGTCCGGCGTCAGCGAATTAAAAACAGAATCCACCCACTTCGAATTACATCCTAAATAGGCAGGATCGGTCAAGGGATTAAAGGCAGCTGGTTTAGCTTTTTCAATTGGCTTTTTATACTTGCTTTTTTTGGTTTGGCTATGCGCCTGCGTGAAGCTCAGCAAACAGATCAGAAGTATAAAAACAGAAAGTGGGGAATACTTTTTCAAAATCACAGAGAATAGATAAGGGTAATGATCTGCTGCAATTTAAGTTAAAAACGGCAAAATTTATTGTTTTGAGTTAAGTAGATTGGATAATAGATTAAGTGATGTAACGCCGGTTCCAACCACCCCCAGCCCCTCCTTATCCAAGGTGGGGAGTCTGATGTTGCCTTAGTGAAGTATAAGTTTTATAGTAACAGTTATTCAGTTTTAATTCGCGCTTCTAATTAAGAGTAAAATTAGAACTCCCCCCTGTTTTGGGGGTAGGGGCCCTCGATAATGGGGAGGGCTGGGGTGGGGTAAACCCCCGCCTTAGAAAAGGAGGGGTCGGGGGTGGTTGGATTTCAGTATTGCATGAAATTGATATAAACAATCTCAAAAAGGAAAACTGATCTTACCCATTTGTACAGCAGGCATTTGCTTGTTGGAGTTTTCGAAAGTAGCTGCCTCCCCTGCCAGGGTTTCGTTGGCTAGCGTTGCAAATAAAACAGCTTCTTTGGCGTCTGGGAGAATGCCCAGTTCAGCTGTTGTCCTGATTTGTACGCCCGGTAGAAGCTCCTCTAAATTCTGAAGTAACAAGGGGTTGTGCATGCCGCCCCCACTGATAAATAATTCAGCGTTGCCGTTGGCTATACTTTGCTTAATAGCATTAGCTATACTAATGGCAGTAAACCTGTTAAGCGATGACAACACATCTTCTGCAGCCAGTTGTTCCTGAGCGGATTGCTGCAAGGCAGACTTCAGATAATCAAGATTAAACAGCTCCGGACCGGTTGTTTTCGGAAAATCAAGCTGAAAGAAAGTTTGGTTTAGCAGTGCTTCCACTAAGGCTTGGTTATACTTTCCTGATAAAGCAATCTGGGCATCGGCATCATAAAACTTCCCCGGAAACTGCTGCTGCACATACGCATCCATCAGGGTATTGCCCGGGCCAATATCCGTCGAAAACATACGTGCCACATCTAAGCTGCCAGGCAGAAAAGTGAAGTTGGAAATGCCCCCAATATTAAGCAACACCCGGTCTTTGCCTTGCTCCGCGAAAAGTATAAAATCGCCGTAGCCAGCTAACGGCGCACCTTCACCACCAGCCGCTACATGTTTCTGCCGGAAATCGCTGAGTGTTAATATACCGGTATTTACAGCCAGGTGGTCGCCGTCTCCGATCTGCAGCGTTGCGTTGGGCATACCTGGCAGTTGGTGTTGCGAAGCCGGTGCGTGGTAAATAGTCTGGCCGTGGCTGGCTATGGCATCTATTTCCTGCGGCTCCATTCCCCACTCCTGCAAACACGCCAGTACCAGTTCGGCGTGGTAGTTCCCGATAAACGCATTCAGGATACAGACCTGCTCCAGATCAACCTGCTTTTTAGAAAAAACGGCTTTCACCTGTGCCCTGAACTCAGGCGTATACGGCTTGGTTATAAAGTGTTTTACCTCAACTTTGGTATTGGTTCCACTTCCTGTAAAAGCGCACAAAGCCACATCCAGCCCATCCAGCGACGTGCCCGACATCAGCCCGATGATATACTTTGTTTCTTTTCGGATGACCTGAAAAAGGCGCGAAAAATTACGATTCATACTTCAGAGTGATTTACCCTGCAAGTATACGCATTCCTAAAGAATGGATTGCACGGTGTTTTACTGCACCTTCTTTTTAACCGCGAACTTTGCCAGTTCTTCATCCAGTTTCTGGTTCCAGCGGTGTTGCGCTGCCTGGTCCAGGCCGTTGCGGGTTTCGGCGTCGTACTGGTCCTGCATGCGGTTCATTTCTTTATAGGATTCCAGGAATTTATACTGCATCTGGCTGTTGTAATCGGCTATGGTGAGGCTATCGGGGTGCAGCGTTTGTTTGAAGCGTTCGGTCACTAGTTTGGTGATATCGAAGTGGCGTTGCTCGTGGTTCAGGCTGTAAGCATCTCTGGAAGTTTCGCGCACCCAACTCGAACTGCGAAGCACGTATACTTTCAGGAGCAGGTCAATTTCCACCATTGCGTTTTTCACGTTTGTATTTCCCTCGTAAGCAAAACTCGTGAAAACAGCGGCGCCATAGTTGCTCGGTTTGGAAGGCGCACCTAGGAAATCCTGCCAGGTTAACAGTTTTTCTGAAGTATAAAAAACGGTATCTTCTTCTGCCGCATTATAATCTTTAAACCTGATTTTGAGCCCTTTTGCCAGCAATTCGTTTTTATTGGCTTCGCGGTTTATCCAGGCATTAAAATAGACCAACCCATTCTCCAGGCTTTTTCGAAGCACAGGCTCCACAACTCCAAAATCTGAAATGGGCCGGTCGTAGGTTGCGCCGCTTGTGTATTCTACCAGTTGTAGCGTTTCGTCCTCACGTTGCAGGTCAAAGGCTATTTTAACAGCCAGCTTCCCTTCAATGCGTCCGGTTTGCGTTGGTTTTTCTGTTATTTTATACTCTTTAATGCGGAGCGAAACCGGTCGCAATTTTGCATTGCGCTGCAAGTTTTGCTGCAGATGGGCTTTCATAGCAACTAATCCGCCACCTTTCAGATCAACTGGTTTTGGTTTCCCACTGGTTGCATCCAGCAAATACGCGACAGCTTTTTTATCGGTTCGCTCGTCTGTAACGGTTGCCACATAAAACTCAGTGGGTTTAAATGGAAATGGCTCCGCTTTTAGGGTAATTGCTTCGGGAACAGGCTTCAGCATAGCCGCGGAAAGTATAAACAGTGGGATCAAAAGTATAAACTTGCTTTTCAGAACAAAGCGCCACACTTTATTATAGGTTAATGTATTGCTAAACTTATCTGGATTCATGGGATGGAATTGCAAAGCCTGATCATTTTGACTGGCCTGCACTACAAACATCCTAGTTAAAATTTAGGTTCTTACCAGTTCGCAGAAAGTGCCTGCCAGTTGCAAGCCGAGGCATCCAGTATAATATGAATAACCAAACCTAATCCGGCTAAACGGCTGCGCGGATATATGGCCAGCGCCACGTAAACCGGAATCAGCCAGTAACTGTGCAGCAAATGGAAACCGACGCTGCACCTGCCCGGGTCAAGTATAGGAGTTGCAAATAAATGGTCTATATCAATCACAATGCCGCCCAGCATGTTTAAAGCCGAACTACTGAAATGTTTCCGGTAGAAGATGGCTGCCACCAACACGGGCACTGCCACGTGCAAAAACATATGGAACGCAAAGGCGGGGGTTATCATGCAGGTTTTAAAGTATAGCCAGAATAAACTGTACTTCAAAAAGCTGGTGTAGGTTGGAAGAAGTATAAACAAAACAGAAAAGCCGCCTGCAAAAAATGCGTTGCAGGCGGCTTTTAAATTAAATTTATACTTTGGTTTAACTCTTTCCGGTATGTTCCAGCACGATCTGGCGCAGCCATTTCAGCATCGAAAGTATAACCAGCGCAGCCAGCAATGAGCCTATACAGTTTACCACGAAGAACCAGGCTTTATGATCGTATTGGTCCCACATCCCAGCCAGCACACCCGATAGTTTGTTACCGATGGAAGTAGCCAGGAACCAGCCACCCATCATCAGGGCGGTCAGGCGCGGCGGACTTAATTTGGAAACCAGCGAAAGGCCCATCGGGCTCAGGAACAGCTCCCCTATCGTAATAACAGCGTAAGAACCTACCAGCCACATCGCAGAACTTTTCTCGGCTCCGTTCATGCCCGCAAACACAGCGCCCACCATTACCAGCGTAGACATAGCCGTGATTACAAGGCCCCACATAATTTTAGCTGGTGTAGACGGCTCTTTTCCGCGCCTCCTCAGAAACGTAAAAAACCATACGACCAACGGTGTTAAAAGTATAACGAAGAACGGGTTGATGGACTGGAAAAGCTCGGTTGAGATAAGTGAAAGCGAACTGCCTTCTTGAGGCCATTCCGACTCAGGTAAGTTGTTGTAGTAAGGTGCGATGCCTTCTTTGGTGATCACTTTACCTGCGGCATCTGTTTGCGCCCGGAACATATTATCGTAAGCCGGAACAGTGCTTTCAGAAAGATCCAGATTCTGCACCATGCCAATGGCACCAGCCGGACCAGCCAGCGGAGCCGCCATTTCGCGGTCGGTATAATACTCGGCCCAGGTTGTAAGTGCTGTTCCGTTCTGCTTGAAGATTGCCCAGAAAACAACCACTACCGCAAAAATGGAAAGTAACGCAGCAATAGGTCTTTTATCTTCAGCAGAAGCTTTTACCCACAACGAAACATAGAAAATGATGATCGGAACAGCGCCAATAATAAAGGCATCCGTAGAATCGGACCCAAAGATATTGCCCGGAATAAGTACCCAGCCTAGTACGCCGGCAATTGCAGCCGGAAGTATAACAATACTGAAAATACGGCTCAACGGCATATCGTTCGCTGCTACAGCCTTGCGCACATCAGCATCTTTGTAGTGCTTATTACCCATCCAGAAGATGATCACACCCAGTAACATACCAACACCGGCAGCTGCAAATGCGAAGCCCCAGCCATAGTTGTTTCGCAGGTACGAGGCTATAAACGGGGCAATGAAAGCACCCACGTTAATGCCCATATAAAAGATATTATAACCGGTATCTTTCTGTGCCTCGAATTCAGGTTTAGAATATAAATTACCTAACAGCGTAGAAATGTTTGGCTTGAAAAAGCCGTTGCCAATAATGATCAAACCCAGCGAGGCAATCATGATTGTTTCTCCGGGAATGGCCAGGCCGATGTAACCAACGGCCATCAGAATGCCTCCTAATGAGATAGACAGGCGGTAGCCCAGTACACGATCGGCAAGGAGACCGCCTACAAACGGGGTTAAGTATACCAGCGCGATAAATGTTCCGAAAATATCAGAGGCTTCTTCTTTCGATACGCCTAGCCCGCCATTCTGGGCATCGATCATGTACAGGAAAAAGATGGCCAGCATTAGGTAGAAGCCGAACCGCTCCCACATTTCTGAAAAAAAGAGGTAATACAATCCTTTCGGATGTTTGGTAGTAGTGTCTGCCATAAAGGTAACCAGCGTAGTTTAAACCCTCAAAGTAGGCAGTTTTTAGCAGACCACAAAAGAGAGATTTATAGCTCGCTGGATTGATGGAAGTTAGCTATAGCCTTTACATTATTAAACCACGTCAAAGTATGATTGCATATATTAATTGTAGTATTAACTTGTAACTTTATGACTGCCTATACTTCATTAATTTACTAAGATGATCTTCCTACAAAATGCGGATAAGCCTATGTGTACGTAAAAACAGTAAATACTCTTATTTAGCAATGAAGCATATACAATTAATAATAGTATGTACTGCCCTTATGCTGGGGTGCAAATCTGTAAAAATAACAGAGGGTAAGGAGTACCAGATGAATGATTATGTTGCAATCAGCCAGCAATTTTCAAGTATGGAGACTCCGTATGTAATCGACTTAAAGAAGGGAAATAAAAGATTGGTGTTTATCGGGTGTAGTCATACCCGTGATACAACTTCTAGCGAATTCACCATAATTGAAAAGTATTTTAATGACCTTCAACCTCAGGTTACCTTCAATGAAGGAGGACAAATACCTGCAGCAATAAGTTTTCAATCCAGAAATGATGCGATTACCAGGAAAGGTGAAACCGGACTACTCAAATATTTATCTGATAAGGCCAGTATTCAGATGCTGAATGGAGACATTTCAGATAGCCTTGAGTTTGCCCTTACGCTTAAAGAACATCCCAGAGACGACCTTTTTCTCTACTATATGATGGAAAGGTTTGTAGTACCCTACCTGAATAATGCCTATGGTAATAAACCTTTCGAGGAACTGTATAGCCAAGTGATGGAAGCCTGGTTTATTAAGCCTGGCTTTCCGTTGAGTGAGGATGAGAAGAGAATTACTTATTTCAAACAGCTGTATCAAAAGAAAATAGGCCGTCCCTTTGTGCTGGAAGTTAATGAAGATAATTTTGAGAAGTTCGATTACATAAACGGCGGAGATTGCAAATTCTGTGCTATTGGGCGAACATCTAAAAAGGTTAGAGATATAGCGCTCCTGGAAAAGATTGATAAAGCTTTTGATCGCTATGACCGGGTGATGGTAACGTTTGGCCACGGACATGCATTGGCGATAGAACCAGCACTTAAGCAAATCTTAGAAAAGACAGAAAATAAATAAGTATAACAAGCCCTATAGTGCATAAACGTACCATATAAGAGACAATAACAACTACTTTCATACTACCCCTCCATCCAATATGCTCCGCAAAATATACTTCTTACTTATACTTCTCATTACTTCCTGCGCACCTGCAAAGCAAACTGCACCACCTGCCCTCATCACCTGGCAGGATATTGCAGCCATGCCTACGCCGGCTTACGATGCACAGATCAAGTATGGAACGGAGGCTTCGCAGTTTGGGGAGTTGCGCTTACCAGCTGGTAAAGGTAAGTTTCCGGTGGTTGTGGTGGTGCACGGTGGTTGCTGGCTTTCGGCGTATAATCTACAATACATGTCGCATGTAAGCGAGGCGCTGCGCAAAGCCGGATATGCCACCTGGAACATCGAGTTCAGGCGTGTTGGCGAAACAGGCGGCGGCTGGCCGGGCACGTTTCAGGACGTAGCCGCAGGTACGGATTATTTGCGCGAACTGGCTAAAAAATATCCCCTGGATTTAGATCGTGTTGCTGTGATCGGCCATTCTGCCGGCGGCCATCTGGCGCTTTGGCTGGCAGCCCGAACCAACCTCAAACAAAGCTCTCCTTTGTATAGTGCTGATCCGTTGCCTATTAATGGCGTGGTAACCCTGGCTGGCATCACCGATCTTAAAACCTACAGCGAAGCCGAAGGAAGCTGCAATTCCGCCGTAGAAAAACTGATAGGCGGTAGCGCCACCCAGTTCCCGGAGCGGTACGCCGAAGCATCCCCTATCGAGCTGCTACCGCTTCAAACACCTGTACGGCTGGTGCAGGGCGCCAAAGACCCAATCGTACCTGTCAGTCAGGCAGAATCCTTTGCTACCAAAGCCGGAAACAGTGCAGAAGTTATACTTCTGGACCAGGCCGGCCACTTCGAGCTGGTCGCACCGCAATCCGAAGGTTGGCCTAAAATTAAAAAGGCACTTGATAAGCTTTTGAACTAGCAGGTTTTTAGAAATTTATACTTTGCTTTCGTCCGGCTTTTCAAAAAAAATTTGCCCTTGCTGCGTGTTTTCACCAGCAAGAGCAAGCAGGCTAAAGTATAACTGTCGGTGAAAACAACAACGGCAGGTTTGGTCAGGGAGAATCAGCAACGGTTCAAAAACTAAAGTATAAATCAAAAAACTTTCTAACTTTTTAACTTCCAAACTTTCTGACTTTCCTAAACCTCTCACAATCTGACTCTTATTTGTATAGAAAAGAAATATTAAAAAAATATCATAATTTTGGTTCTGTAAATTATGAACTAACGGAACAAACCCGTAGCTTTGCAGTGTTGATCAGATATGTATAAGCAAAAAACCATGCTACTAAGCGAAAAACAATTAAGCCTGATAGAGCAGATCGGCATCTATCACGAAAGTAATGGCATGCAGCCGGCCCCGGCCCGCATCATGGGTTTGCTGATGGTAGCTGATAGCGCTGAACTGACCTTCGATGAAATTACGGAGGCTTTAAATATAAGTAAAAGTGCTACCAGCAATGCTATTAACCTGTTGCTGCAAACTAACTTAATCGAGTATACAACCTTTTCAGGCGACCGGAAACGCTATTTTAAGCTTAAAATATCCAGCTGGCGCGAAGGCTTTACCCGCAAGATAGATGACCTTACAGGTTTTGCTGTGCTTCTGAGACAGGTGAGCGAAATAAGAAAAAGAGAAAACTCATCCAGTAACGAGGATCTTAAAGATTGTATCGGTTTTCTAGATTTTTTACACAAAAAATTACCCTTCATATTAGAAGAATGGGATAATAGAAAAGCATAATTTTTTAACTAATTAGTTCATTTATTTCAGAACTAACCACTTAAGTATAAACTATAAAAACTATAACAGTGAAAATTAAATATTTTTTAGCAGGGCTTGCTTCCTTATTTCTTTTTGAACCTGTGCTGGCGCAAGATCAGCTTCAGAAGAAAGAACTCAGCCTAAAAGAAGCTGTTACTTATGCACTTGAGCATAATGAGCAAATGCAAAAGGCATCGTTAGACGAGCTTAATTCAAAGTATCAGATAAACGAGGCGCGAGCTGCCGGCTTACCTCAGATTGATATTAAAGGTACTGCGGTTAAAGCTATTGAAAAAACCATGATTGCCTTGCCAGCTGATTTTAACCCGGAGCAAAATGGTAAACCTCTGATCAGGCCGGTGGGTACGGATTACAACATGCAGGCTGGTTTATCTGTATCGCAATTATTATTCAGCCAGTCATACTTTGTAGGTTTAAAAGCAGCCAAAAGCGCAGCAGATTTTTACCGCATCCGCACAGAAATGACCATAGAAGATGTGGTTTATAATGTAGGGAGCGCTTATTACCAGGTTTTACAAACAAACGAGCAGTTTAACAGCATTGATGCTAACCTGAGAAGGCTTGTTCAGTTAGAGAAAATTCTGACACTGCAGTACGAAAACGACCTAGCTAAGAAAGTAGATGTAAACCGCATTAAGGTAAACCGCATTAACCTGGAGAATCAAAAGAAGAGCCTGCAAACTGCTTATGAGCAGCAACAGAACATTCTGAAGTTCTTTATGGGCATGCCGCTAGAGCAACCATTAACACTTGTTGGCACTGCCGAAGATAACTTACTGACTGCTCAGCCTGTGTTGGTTACTGCAGAAGAAGCAGCTGCAAAACGTGCTCAGTTTAAGATTCTCAACAAACAAAAAGAGTTGAAATCTTATGAAATGGACAATGTTAAATCAGGATATTATCCTTCGCTTTCTGCTTTTGGTAATTACAATTACCAATCTCAATACGACCAGAAGTTATTTAACCCGGATGCAATGTGGTTTCCAAACTCTCAGGTAGGCTTGCAGCTTAACATTCCTGTTTTTGATGGTTTGCGCAAAAAATCACTGGTACAGCAGCGCCAGATAGACCTTAGAAAGCTTGATGTGGATATTCAGCAGTTTAATAGAAACACCAAAGTAGAACTCAACAACGCCATTAGCCAGTTAGGCAACAGCCAGAGTTCTATTCAGGCACAGGAAGAAAATGTGAAGCTGGCCCAGGAAGTATATGATACAACCAACAGCTTGTATAAAGAAGGTTTATCTCCGCTAACGGATCTGCTTACGGCAGAAACTGCACTGCGCGAAGCACAAACCAACCTTAATAATGAAAGACTGAAGTATCAGATAGCTCAATTAAACTTCCTGAAGGCTTCCGGCGAATTAACTACACTTACCAAATAAAAAAACACAAAACACATAAAATGAAAAAGCTGATTTATATCGTACTTGTTGTCGTTGTTTTAGTTGCCATAGGCTTTAAGCTGATGAGCAACAAAGAGGATATGGCCGCAAATGCAGCAGTTGCTGAAATTAAAAGTGATGCTATTCCGGTAGCTGTTACAGAAGTAAAAACTGCCAAACTGGATAAGTCTTTCACGGCGCAGGGTAACTTCGCTCCTATCCAGAGCTTAACGTTAATGTCGGAAACGACCGGCCAGGTACAGCGTGTATTAAAGCGCAAAGGCGACAGAGTAAAAGCGGGCGAACTGTTATTACAAGTTGAAAGCAACACCATGGCCGCTGACCTTGCTACCGCGCAGACTAACGCTGAGAAAGCAAAGCGTGACCTGCAGCGTTTCGAGAACCTGGCTGCCGGCGATGCCATTACACAACGCCAACTGGAAGATGCGCGCTTAGCCGCAAAATCTACACAGGCACAATTAGTTGCTGCTCGCCAGCGCGTAACCAAGACCCGCATCACAGCCCCTATCAGCGGTGAAATAAACGAGATCTACGTGGAAGTGGGTTCATACTTAGGTATGGCAACTAAACTGTATGATATCGTGAACGTGGATAAACTGAAGTTAAAAGTAAAAGCATCTGAAAGCGAAGTATTGCTGATCAGTAAAGGTGATAAAGTAAAAGTGAAGGCAGATGCCGGCAATGGCCAGGAGTATGAAGGTACGGTTACAGCCATTGCAGCGCAGGCCGACCCAACCCTGAAGTTTGATGTGGAGATTGAAGTGAAAAACGCAGCCGACAATAACCTGAGAGCTGGTATGTATGGCACGGCTTCTTTCGAAGCTGAAGAGCAGCGCGATGCCCTTTTATTACCACGCGAAGCAATTGTCGGAAGTATCCAGAACCCAAGTGTATTTGTAGTGCAGGATGGCAAAGCCGTAACGCGTAAAGTGAAAGTTGGTGTGGTTACACAAGACCAGGTAGAGATACTGGATGGTGTGAAGGCAGGCGACCAGATCGTACGCAGCGGACAGATCAACCTGCGTGAAGGCATCAAAGTATCGGTGCTGAAATAACTTAAATAGTTCTTTAAACAGAAGCTAAGAAATGAACATAACCAAATTATCTATACAGCGCTCGTCCCTGGTGGTGGTGGTTTTTACCGTCCTCACACTGCTTGGGATTGTCAGCTACCAATCGCTGAACTACGAGCTCTTACCGAAGTTTAACCCTCCGGTATTAACTATCAGTACGATCTACCCGGGCGCTTCGCCAAACGAAGTTGAAAACTCTGTAACCAAGGAAATAGAAGAAGCCCTGGCTTCGCTTGAGAACGTGAAAGAGATGAAAAGTACATCCCTTGAAAGTTTCTCGATGATCGTGATCAACCTGAACCAGGGTACCGATGTAGACCTTGCCCTGCAGGATGCCCAGCGTAAGATCAACGTCGTGCTGGCTAACCTGCCTGAAGATGCAGATGCTCCTACCCTGAACAAATTTGACCTCGACGATTTACCTATCATCAAGATGGGTGCTACTGCCAACATGTCCCCGACTGAGTTCTATGACCTGATCGATAAAAAGATCAAACCGGAACTGTCGCGCATACAAGGTATGGCTGCCATTAAAATTCTGGGTGGCCAGGAACGAGAGATCAAAGTAAACATCGATGCCAACAAACTGGAAGCTTACAATTTATCTATACTGCAGGTACAGCAGAAGATCCGTAACTCTAACCTCGATTTCCCGACTGGTAAAATAAAGCAGGAAAGTGGCCAGACGCAGATCCGTTTAGCGGGTAAGTATGCGTCTCTGGACCAACTGCGCAACCTGATCGTGCGCGAAGACATGAATGGTGTTGTGCGCCTTTCTGATGTGGCCGAAGTACAGGATACGCAGAAAGACATCGAAGTACTGAACCGCATCAATGGCAAAGCTTCTGTGGGTATTACCATTCAGAAACAGTCTGATGCCAACGCAGTAGAAGTAAGCCGTTTAACGAAAGAAGCACTTGCCAGATTAGAAACAACCTATGCTGCCGAAGGCTTAACCTTTAACCTGGCCAGCGACTCTTCTGACTTTACACTGGAAGCTGCTGACTCGGTAATACACGACTTGGTTATTGCGGTTATACTTGTGGCGATCGTAATGTTATTGTTCCTCCACTCGTTCCGAAACGCGGTTATTGTAATGATCTCGATTCCGGCCTCGTTGGTGGCAACATTTATCGCCATGTACCTGCTTGGCTATTCTCTTAACCTGATGTCGTTACTGGCGCTTTCGTTAGTAGTTGGTATTCTGGTAGATGATGCCATTGTGGTAATTGAAAACATTCACCGCCACATGGAGATGGGTAAAAAACCTGCACAGGCTGCGTACGATGGTATCCGTGAAATTATGGCCACTGTAACTTCGATCACGTTGGTAATTGTGGTTGTATTTATTCCGATCGCTTTATCGTCAGGTCTGGTGTCCGATATCCTGCGTCAGTTTGCAGTTGTGGTAGCCGTAGCAACCATGATCTCCCTGTTTGTTGCCTTTACCCTGATTCCGTTGCTTGCCAGCCGTTTCTCGCGCTTAGAGCACATCTCTGATAAGAACATCTTCGGAAGATTTATACTTTCGTTCGAGCGTTTCCTGGATAGAATAATTGATGGGTTTACAGCTGCGCTGAAGTGGGCCTTTAACCATAAGTTTATAACGCTGGCGGTAACTATATTAATGCTGGTTGCTTCGTTTGCGCTGGTGCCCTTTGGCTTTATCGGTTCAGAATTTATACCTGCCGGCGACCGTGGTGAAGTGAGTTTACAACTGGAGTTGCCTAAGAATGCAACCGTAGAACAAACAAACTTTGCAACCCGCCAGGTAGAAGAATACCTGAAGACTATACCTGAAGTAGCGAAGGTCTTTACCACTGTTGGTACCACTTCTTCGGCGCAGGCCGGCCAGAACACCGCTTACAAAGCCGATGTTTCGGTAACCTTAGTTGATGTAAAAGAGCGTACGTTCAGTACAAACCAGTTTAGCCGCCAGGCAAAAGCCGATATCGAAAGCAGAATTCCGGATGTGGAAGTAACGCCGATCCCGGTTGGTTTGGTTGGTAACTCGCAGGCTCCGATTCAGATCATTATTTCAGGCTCCAGCCTGGATAGTGTGATGGCTTTCTCGCAGCAGGTTATGCAGATTGCTGAAGGCGTACAAGGTACCGCAGACGTTGAAACTTCGGTGGAAGGCGGTAACCCGGAAATTGAAGTGGTAGTGGATCGTGATAAGATGGCAAACGTAGGCCTGTCGCTGGAAAGTGTAGGTGCCAGTATGCAGCTTGCCTTCAGTGGTAACTCGGATGTTACGTTCCGTTCCGGTACGGAAGATTATGACATCAACATCCGTTTGGATGAGTTCGACCGTCGTAGCGTGAATGATATCGGAAACCTGTCTTTTGTAAACAACATGGGGCAGATCGTACGCCTGGCGCAGTTTGCAGATATCCGTCAGTCTACTGGCCCATCGCAGCTGGAGCGTTACAATCGTATTACTTCGGTTAACGTGAACTCACAGGTAATTGGCCGTCCGTCTGGTTCGGTTGGTGCCGATATCCAGGCAAAACTTGCTGAGATCGAGATACCGAAAGGTGTGAGTGTAGAGTTTGGTGGTGACCTGAAAAACCAGAGCGAAGGTTTTGGTACGCTGGGTGTTGCCTTGCTTGCTTCCATCATCTTTGTATACCTGATCATGGTGGCCCTGTACGACTCATACGTATATCCGCTGGTAGTATTGTTCTCTATTCCGTTGGCGATTATTGGTGCCTTGCTTGCCCTGGCATTAGCTTCCCAATCTCTGAGTATCTTCTCTATCCTGGGTATCATCATGATGATTGGTCTGGTAGCGAAGAATGCGATTATGGTGGTTGACTTTACAAACAAGCTGAAAGACGAAGGCGTGGAAGTAAAAGAAGCCCTGATAGAAGCTGTTCGTATCCGTTTCCGTCCGATTCTGATGACGACACTGGCGATGGTGATTGGTATGTTACCGATTGCATTGGCAGGTGGTTCGGTAGCAGCTACCAAAAACGGTCTGGCCTGGGCACTGATCGGTGGTCTGAGCTCTTCGATGTTCCTTACCCTGATCGTGGTTCCGATTATCTACTACGGCTTCGACCGTATACTTGCCAAGTTTGGTATGGATAAGAAAACTGTGATCGAGTTGGAAGATAAAACACTCGAAGAACTGGAACACGAAACCAAGATGCTGGAAGATAAAAAGATGTCGCACGAGTTCGCGCACTAAGTATAAATTCCTGTTTTATAAGAAGCGAGTGCCGCAACTTAACCGTTGCGGCACTCGCTTTTTTTATATGCACTAAATCTCAAGTATAAGATTACTAAACAGTCTTTTGATCTGAAAACCGAACAGCTTTAAGCTGCCCACGTACCTAACGTATACATGAGCTTATGCTGGCCAATGCTGCAGGTAGTCATTTATATTTGTTTTTACCAGCTAAATCAAGACCGTTAAAAATCGAACTACGGCCTGTTCTTAACTCTACTTACAAGACCTCAACACCAAATGGATAAACTGTTTTTTGATAGCTGGGAAAGTATAGCCCGTACATTTTTTATAACCATACTTGCTTATGTGGCTATGGTTATACTTTTACGGAGTTCAGGAAAGAGAACGCTTTCCAAAATGAATGCCTTCGACTTTATTGTTACTGTTGCTTTAGGCTCTTCTTTAGCGACTGTTGCGTTATCCAAAACTGTAACACTAGCAGATGGTGTGTTGGCTTTCTTTCTGTTGATATTTTTACAGTATGGTATAACCTGGCTCTCTGTACGGGTGGATTTTATAAAAGACATCGTAACAAGCCGGCCTGTTTTACTGCTTTACAAAGGAAAACTTCTGAAGGATGTTCTAAAAAAAGAACGCATCACGCTTGAAGAAATTAATGTTGCTGTCAGGAAAAAGGGTATCTCGGATTTACAACAGGTTGAAGCTATTGTGCTGGAAACGACAGGCGATATAACTGTTGTGAAGGAATTTAGCCGGGAGCCGGCAGAAACGATGCAGCACGTAAAACATTACCCGGAGCAGCAAAGCAGGTAAATTAATCTACACACCCTCCTATCCTCTGGATAACCCATCCTGCTATTGCTTTCGTAGAAGATTGCGTAGTATTGAAAAATATAAGTAGCTTTCCTAAAATATAAACCGCACCGTTATGGCAAAATCACAAGATTCGAAGAAAGAAGTTAAAAAGAAGCCTGCTAAAACAACTAAAGAGAAGAAGGCAGAAAAGCAGGAAAAGAAAAAGAATAACAGCCAGATTTAATGTTCTGGCATTAACCCAATAACAAAAGTGCCCCGGTTTTATACTTCGAAGTATAAAACCGGGGCACTTTTAATTTATAGCACAAGCTAAACCTGATGCTATAAATTATTTTATTTCGCCACCTACACGTGTTGGCTTTCTAAGGGTCGGCCAGGTAGTTTGCTCGCCTGTTCTTGGGTTGATTGGCATTACGATTCTGTCGCGCGATGCCGTTTCCGGATCTTCGCTGGCCATGTAAGTAAGTATAGCTGCCAGAATTACGTTGCTGCGCACATCATCAAAAACAATCTTATCATACGTATCGCGGTTGGTGTGCCAGGTATAATTGCCATACGACCAGCTTAAAGAACCCAGCATGAAGGCCGGCGCACCCGCTGCTACAAACGAAGCATGGTCTGAGCCACCGCCACCCGGGAAACCAGGGAATGTAGTCTTGATCTCGCTTGTGATCGCTTGCGGTACCGGAGCCATCCAACGGCCTAAATAATCATATGCATTCAGGAAGCCCTGCCCTGAAATGTTAGCCACACGGCCAGTACCATTATCCTGGTTAAATACTGCCTGTATATTTTTTACGATTTCCGGATGATCTTCCACAAAAGCAGATGAACCGTTCAGGCCCTGCTCCTCGCTACCCCAGTGCCCAACTAAAATCGTACGCTTCGGGTTAGGGTACATCTTCTTCAGTACGCGCATTACTTCCATCATCATGATCGTACCGGTACCATTATCTGTTGCGCCCGTGCCGCCATCCCAAGAGTCGAAGTGCGCAGACAGAATCACATATTCATTTGGTTTCTCGCTTCCTTTTATCTCAGCGATGGTGTTGAAGGCTGGCATTTTGCCCAGATTTTTAGAGGATGCCTGGATCTTGATCTTTGGTTTCGCACCATTTTCTACCATCCTGAACAGCATACCGTAATCTTCCAGCGCCACATCAATGGTTGGAATTTTAGTAGTATTGGCACCAAATATTTTGTTTACACCAAAGCCGCCAGACCAATTAGACATTACAATACCGGCTGCGCCGGCTTTCTCTAAGGCTTGTGGTAAAGTACGGGCTGTATGGCCGGTTTTGCTGATTCTTTTGCTCCAGGCTTCTGTCATCTGCGTTCTGGACGCTTTCATTTTTTCCATGGATTCTTTCAGCGCAAACTCCTGCCAGTTATAATCCGGGCGGCCGGTTGGCTGCATCATCGAGATCATTACCAGCTTTCCCTTCACACTTGGCAGCCACTTCTTAAACGCAACAGAATCCTGCAGATCCGGTACAATGACAAGCTCAGCTGTAACGCCATTGCCTTTGGTAGCAGGGCTCCAGGCCAGTTGCGTGGCCTCCAGAGATTGTACTCTCGGGTGTACCATATCCACATGCGTTACGCCACGCTCCCATCCACGCCACTCGCCCCATTTCTCGTTGCGGGCCTCTATGCCCCAGTTTTTATACTTGCCAACAGCCCAGTTATGCGCCTTCTCCATTTGTGGCGTACCTACCAGGCGCGGGCCAATTACATCCATCAGTTCGTAGCCCAGTTGCTCCAGTTGAGAGTTTTCTGTGGCTTCTTTAATGATGTTGTCCACGACAGGTTTGGAGGGTTGAGCGTAACTGACACTCGCTGAAATCATGAGGACGAATAACGTCCGGAGGGTGTGTTTTTTGTACATAGTTAAATGTTTGAATAAGGTGTACAGTACCCGGGAATGAAGGATCCGAGTTGAAACAACCAATTTAGGAATTTAACTCTAATTTATACTTTACTTCAGAACACAAGCGCATAAAAAAAGCAGTACCGGATTTGCCAGCACTGCTTTTTAAAGTATAAACTTGGTTTTTTTATGCTCTTGATAATTGTCTCAGGTGAGATACGTGCGAGGCCACTGCCATCCGCATCTTCGGAAACTCGTGGTACATCACACCATATTCGGCGCAAGCCTGCTTGATGATCTTGCTGATGGCCGGGTAATGGATATGGGAAATCCTCGGAAATAAGTGGTGCTCGATCTGGAAATTCAGGCCACCTACCAACCAGGTTATCACCTTGTTGTTGGTAGCGAAGTTAGCCGTTGTTTTAAGCTGATGGATTGCCCACTCGTCTTCGATGCGGTTATCCGGCTGACTTACAACCGGGAAGTGCGCTTCTTCTACTGTATGCGCTAACTGGAACACGATACTCATTACAAATCCGGTGAACACCCCATAAATCAGGAAACCGATAAGCCAAGGCAGGAAACCAACCGTTAAGATCGGAACTACTACGAAGAAAGCTGCATGTATAGCTTTAAACGCCCAGAACGAAATATGGTCTGCCGTTTTCATCTTCTTTAAAGGGAAGTCGCCCACCTTTTGCGTGAAATACTTCTGATAATCCGAGAAAAACACCCAGTAAAAAAACAGCATCGAATAAGCTGCCCAAAAGTATAAATGCTGAAAGCGGTGAATTTTTAATCGCTTCTGGCTTTCGCATAAACGCAGAAACGGACCGGCATCCAAATCATCGTCTATGCCATCAATATTGGTATAAGCATGGTGAATAACATTGTGTTTTGTATTCCACATAAATACATTGGCACCCAGCACATTAAGTGATAGCCCCGCAATATCGTTTAGTTTTTTGATCTTACTGAAACTGCCATGCGACCCATCATGCATCACATTAAAGCCCATACCCGCCGTTAAGCCGCCCAGCACAATACATTCTAAAATGGCAATAATGGTAATTGGTGTAAAAAAAACCAGGTGAATATAAATAGCGATCAGACTGAGCGCCAGTATGCTGGCTTTAAGGTATAATTTGTAATTACCAGTGGTAGAAATACCTGTTTCCTGAAAATACGTGTTGATGCGTTTCTTAAGTTCGGCGTGGAAAGAGCTTTTTTGAGCCTGAAATTTGGGTGTCGCCATAAATGAATTTAACGTAATGATAGTTTGTGAGCTGTTTCTGCTTTTAAATTATTATAAAGCCTACAAATATAGCAGAATAAAGAATTAACTCTTAGTGCAAAAAAATATTGTAAGCGCCTGTAGCCAATTAACTGTGTTTTTTAATATGCTAATAAGGTATAGCAGCAACCGGCTTATAAGCCTTAAGTTTTACGACTAGAGAAAAATTTGGCTTCAGAAATATGTATTACTTTCCCTGTTTTTTCTCTTTTTATCCTGAAAGCATCTTAAACCATTCCGGATTTAAAGTATAAAAAGGTAGCAGGGCTTAAAAGTATAAAAGCA
This sequence comes from Pontibacter arcticus, assembly GCF_003284895.1. GTDB lineage: Bacteria > Bacteroidota > Bacteroidia > Cytophagales > Hymenobacteraceae > Pontibacter > Pontibacter arcticus. The sequence continues at coordinate 256,706 of NZ_QMDV01000002.1, read as the reverse complement.
GGAGAAGCCGCTCTTTAACAGAATCAGTTCCTCCTGCTTTTAATAGGTTACTACTTAGTAATTGTAGATTTGCTCGTAATATTCATGGGCCATCCTGTCAGAGCTAAAATGCGGTACTACATCGCGCATACTTTGCTTGGTAATACGGAGCCATTTTTCCCTGTCCAGGTAGTAAGCCGGAATGATCTCATTTTCAAGTATACGCATCATGTTGTGGTAATCCTGTTCATCCTGCACTTCAGAAGGCAGCATCGTATCTACAACCGGAAGTATAAAACTGTTTTCGCCGTGGCGCGCAAACTCCGGAATCCAGCCATCCTGCACCGAAAAGTTAATAGCACCGTTCATGGCGGCTGTCATGCCACTTGTACCGGAAGCCTCGCGAGGCCTTCTCGGTGTATTTAACCATATATCAGCTCCCTGCTTTAACTTTCTGGAAAGGTCGAGCTCATAACCAGTTAATACTGCAAAATTCTTTTGCCTGTACGAAAGCTTCAGTAACGAATTGAATATATGAACTGCACCGGCATCAAACGGATAAGGCTTACCTGCCCAGATCACTTGGATGGGTTGCTCTTTTCTGTTGATGAGTTCAAAGAACTGTTCTATATCACGTAACAGCAGATCAGCTCTTTTGTAAGCAGCGAACCGCCTTGCCCAAACGATTGTAAGCACATCCGGATTAAATAATTTACCGGTCTGGTCAGCAACGGTTTCAAACAACGGATGCTTCATTTCGCGCTTTCGCTGTGCCAGTGCTGCATTATCGTCTGTTTCTAAGGCATGATAAAGGGCCTTATCACGCCAATATGGTACATTTTGGGCATTCGTAATCGCTTTTATCTCGCAAACGCCTTCGTTGCCATACCACATTTGCCTGGCAACTTCACCATGTAATTGCGATACACCATTGGATACTTTTGATAAACGCAACGCAGCCAACGTATGATCAAACATGTGGCCGTTCATACCAGTTATGTTGCGGGTTTCCTCAAGCGGTACATCGTTAAAAAAGCCCATCCTATCCAGAAAATGAATTTCATGCTCTTCGTTACCGGCTTTTTCCGGGGTATGCGTTGTGAAAGCCATATGCTTACGCACCTCGTTCACATCCCTGAATTTATCATACAAATGAAAAGCAACTGGCAAACCGTGGCCTTCGTTCAGATGATAAATGTCTGCGCCACCTAAAGCATCCACTACTTTAGCACCACCAATTCCTAAAACTATACTTTGTGCAATTCTGGTAGATGCCTCTTTATCATAGAGCATGTGCGTGATAGTACGGGCCAGGTGGTCGTTTTCAGGAAGATCGGTAGTGAGGAAATACATCGGAACCGTGCCAAACACATCAGGCCTCAGCAACATAGCTTTTACATGCACCGGGTGCTTATTTACATGTACAGTAACGGTTATGCCACAATCTTCGAGGTAAGTATAAAATTTCTTCTGAAACTCGACACGCATCGTCTGATCGTTATTCAGCCCCTGGTTGTAATAACCAAATTTCCATAGGATGCCGATACCGATCATGTTCTGATGCAGGTCATAAGCACTTCGCATATGCGAGCCCGCTAAAAACCCCAACCCGCCTGAATAAGTCTTAAGTGCCTGATGAACAGCAAACTCCATACTAAAATATGCTATTCTTTTGCCATACTTTTCATCGATGCTATGCGCATGCGGCCACCTGTTGTTTTCTACCATAACTGTAATTTTTACTATTCTCTTAACTCCTATGTCATCACAATAGGTTTCAAAATGATAAATGTTCTATTTATCTTCCGATTGAATGATCAGAAAACACAAATCTATGACGAGGTATGCAATTTTAAAGCCAGTAAGAATTTTTGCTCTTACTTTACTTGCATATCACTTGCTTCAGCAGAGTATAAAAGCCATCATAACCGTGTTATAGTTAATTTAATCCACCATCTTCAGGTATAGGCCTTCATTTTCTTTGGTTTTTTGTAATCGAAGTATTATAGATTTAATGCATAACCAATAGCTATACTGCCTTTCGCTTAAGAATATTATAAAAATATTTGAAATAAATTAACTGCTCCTCAAACACTTACGAACCTTACCTATTAAACAGCGATTTAGTATTTGCAAAACAAAGAAGAGGCTGTATATTTGCAGCATCAAAACAGTAGCACGGTCCGTTCGTCTAGGGGTTAGGACTTCAGATTTTCATTCTGGCAACAGGGGTTCGATTCCCCTACGGACTACTTCTTACAATACCAAAATCAGCAAAAAGCCTGCAAATTAAATATTTGCAGGCTTTTTGCATTTTGTGCCCTACCGGATCTTTCGGCTTTTCTCCAGGAAAAGGAGTGCGATTCGGTGCGTCATTTTAAAGCAGTTTACTGACTCACCGAATCCGGCATATCTACTTGAAATTCAGCATGTACAGGTCTTGTACATCTTGAATCTGGCTGGCTGCAAGGCTAACTTTATTTCACACTTAAAGCCACAGAGCCATGAGCAAGTGCATTAGTATCATCTTTTACCTCAAGAAACCAAGAAATTATGCCTCAGGCCCTGTGCCCATTTACCTGCGTGTGACCGTAGCCGGAAGGAGAGCCGAGATTTCCACTGCCAGGGAATGCGAGCCCCGCCGCTGGATCTCCTCGGCCGGAAGGGCATCAGGAAACAAGGAAGCGGTGCTTGCACTGAACGCCTACCTGGACACGCTCCAGCAAAAGGTCTACGAAGCACACCGTCACCTGCTCGAGCATGGGAAAGAAGCCACAGCTGAAAAGGTAAAAGCTGCTTATCTGGGCAAACAGGAAAAAACAATAACACTGGTGGAAGTACTGCAGGCGCTTTACCAACGGGTGCAGGCTTTGCTGGGAATAGAATATGCCCCTGCCACGCTCAAAGGCTACCATACCTGCTCGGTGCACATACAGGGCTTCCTGCAGTCTAAGTACGGGCTAAAGGACCTAGACTTAAATCAAATAGACTACGGCTTTGTCTGTGACTATGACTTTTATTTAAGAAGCACCTGTGGCTGCTCCAACAATTCCACCCTCAAGTACATCAAGCTGCTCAAGAAAGTGACCAGGGAATGTTTGCACCAGGGCTTGCTCGAGAAAGATCCCTTCCTGTACTACATAGGCAAAGTGAAGCAGCTGGAACGGGTATTTTTATCGGAAGAAGAACTGGAAAAGATCGCTACCAAAGAAATGGTTACCGAACGATTAAGCCAGGTACGGGATATTTTCCTTTTCTGCTGCCTCACAGGCCTTGCCTGCACCGACGTGCAGCAGCTCACAAAGGAAAATATCATCAGGGGCATTGACGGGGAAGCCTAGCTCTCTGTTCACAGGCAAAAAACCGGCACCCCTACCCGCCTGCCCCTTTTGCCTGCCGCCAAAGCCATCCTTGCCAGCTACCAGGAACATGCCCAGTACCTCTACAAAAACAGGCTGCTGCCCGTGCTGAGCAACCAGAAGATGAACGCTTACCTGAAAGAGATCAGGGACGTGTGCGGCATCCAAAAGCAAGTCACCTTCCACACCGCCCGCCATACCTCTGCCACCACTGTCACCCTGCTCAACGGGGTGCCCATGGAGAGCGTCTCCAAGATGCTGGGTCACACCTCTATCAAGACCACCCAGCACTATGCCAAGGTTTTGGATGTAAAAATCAGCCAGGACATGCTGCTGCTCAAGGGCAAGTACCAGCCGGAGCCCAGGTAAAAAGAAGGCAGCAGCGCTGGCTGGGAATACAGTGGAAAGGGAATGCGAGTATAAAAGGTGCCAGAGAATAGAAAACTTCTACTTCTCTCCTACCAGTCCACTTTCAGATTCATAGAAGGAGGTGCCACATACTTTTGGTGCAGCAACATCCTTACAGCTGGGAGGACAGGTTTGCTATCTATAACGAAAGCTTTCTTCTTTCCTGCTACACCAAATTTTAGGGCTATATTTAGTAAAAGTGTTAGTGGAAACAGCATAAACCCGAGACAGCCAGAATGGAAGTCGGTAAATATTTTAGGCTTTCTTTTACCATTCTCATTTTCATAAGTGACAGCCTTAAACCTAATGTTCAATTACCAAAATAAGCAGATTGCCAACCCTCTTACTTTTAAACCACAACCCGCTTTCTTTTCTCAGTGCTGGCAATAATCTCAGGCATCATTTTTTAAAAGCTATTTAAAAATTTCAAATTAAACTTGTTTAGCTTTCATTATATTGTTTAAACACTATCTTTGGCTACATTATAGAAAACAATTTTATAATAGTTTCTTATAAGTTTAAGAATATATGATCAGACACCTGACATCCATCAACACAAGTAAAATCAGAGCACTGTTTAGTATGCTACTGGTAACTTTTGCTCTGGGGCATGGACCCGCAACCTTAGGTCAATCTACCGGGGTACGCATTGGAACCAGTCCTGCCGCTTCGCCGGACCCCAGCGCCATGCTGGACATTTCTGCTACCGATAAAGGTTTGCTCATTCCGCGCCTTACTGAGGTGCAGCGCCAGGCCATTGCCAGCCCCGCCACCGGCCTGATGGTTTTCCAGACCGACGGTTCCTCCGTGGGGTTCTGGTACTACGTGAGCCCCGGCGGCTGGACGTCTCTGAGCCCCGGCGGCGATAATTTAGGCAACCATACGGCCACTCAAAACTTCAACCTATCCGATAAAGTGCTGGTGGGGCAAACAACCTCTGCCGCCGCTGTAAGTACCACCGGCTTACGGGTAGATTCTGACGGCAAGGTGAACATAGGCGCCAAACGGGATGCCGCCGTTTATGCGGGGTTGGAAGAACATACTGGCGCCGGTATCCTTTCTACCGGAACATTCAAGTATGATGGTAATTTCAATACTATAGCAGGTCCTGGCGCCAGGTTGCTCTGGTCGCCGGAAAGAGCTGCTTTCAGAGTCGGCCAGGTATACAGTGACCAGTGGGATGGCGCGAAAGTGGGCCCTCATTCGGTAGGCATGGGTTTAAACGTCCTGGCTTCGGGTAGCTATGCCATTGCTTTGGGTCAAGGAACAAGAGCTTCCGGTGATAATTCATTTGCATCGGGCTTTGATACAGAAGCTTCGGGCATTCATGCCATTGCTTTGGGTTACGGAACCAGAGCTACAGGTAATCATTCGTTTGCATTAGGTACTCGGACAGAAGCATCCGGGCATTTTAGCACTACCATTGGTTCATGGGTATCTACAGACAATAGGCAAGGCTCAGTAGTCATCGGCGACCATAATTATACTGAAATTGTTACTAAAGCAACTGCCAATAATCAGATGATAATGCGCTTTACTGGTGGTTATAAGCTATACACCAATGCAAATGCTACATCTGGCGTAGAAGTATCTGCGGGGGGCGGTTCCTGGAGCTCTGTTTCAGACAGCACCCGCAAAGAGAACTTCCGCCCCATAGACGCTGAGCAGGTGCTGCTTAAAGTGGCAGCCCTGCCCATCACCGAGTGGAACTACAAGTCTCAGACCGCAAATGAACGTCACATAGGCCCCATGGCTCAGGATTTTTACGCCGCCTTCCGTCTTGACGGCATCGGCCGCAACACCACCATTAACACCGTCGACATTGATGGAGTGAATATGGTAGCCATCCAGGCACTGGAGAAAAGAACAACGGAACAGCAAAAGCAGATAGAGCTGCTACTTCTTCAGAATGCCGCGCTGCAAGCCAAAGCCGAGAAAACTGATGCCGATTTGCAACACCTGCAGGATCAGCTGACCAGGCTTTCAGGTAAACTACCGGCAGGTGTTCAAGCAAAGAAATAGTCGCAGCCATATTTAACAGGCAACCAGCTTATGAGATTTTTAAGAGAAATGAAAGCAGCATTGCTTTTTGCTGTTTGCCTGGGTTGGCTTGCCTCTGAGGGGCAGGCGCAAGGCATCACGAATAACGGTGCCTCCATCTTTGTATCCGGCGGGGCGGTGCTTACCGTGAAAGGCAGTTTCGTGAACAGCGTCAGCGGGGCCGCCGTGCCTTCCGTAGAGAACAACGGGACCATTCAGGTATCAGAAAATTGGCAGTTTAACAGCCCGGCTTTATATACCGGTTCCGGCACCTTAGAGCTAAACGGCACCAGCGTTCAGCAAATTTCCGGTACAGCGGTACATAACCTGCAAGTAAACAATAGTGCCGGTGCTACGCATTTTGATAACCTTACTGTTACCGGCAATTTAACCTTTACCAATGGGAGTTTAATGGCCGTAGCTGGCAAAACCTTGACCCTGGAGGGCAGTATCACGGAAAACATAGACCGCCTCTATAAAGGTGAACTAACCAAGGTCATGCCCATAAGCCCTGCAATTACCAGCCAGCACTTTGGCAACATAGGCGTGATATTACAGAACCCGAATGGCGGTGATTGGGGTGAGGTAACCATCTCTCGGAGAACCGGGGCGCTTGGCACAATAGCCAACCCCAATAACCCCACTATTCAAGGCATTGAACGGCACTGGGATATAGCATCGGAGTTTACGCCCACAGGCAAAAATATTGACCTGACCTTAAGCTGGCTCACCAGTGAGAATAACGGCCTGACCTTTCCCGGAAATATGGCGCAAGTATGGAAAAGTGAAGACAAGGGCGCTACCTGGCTAGCAGTAGGTAGCCTGGCACCGATTAACTTGTCTCAGGATGGCAACTTGCAGAGCGTCACTGTGCAGACCCGGAGTTCCGCCATGTGGACCGTCAGTGATGCGTCCTCGCCTTTGCCGGTAACTTGGCTGCACTTTAACGGCAAGGCTACCGATAAGGGCAATGAGCTAAGCTGGTCTACCGCTTCTGAGAAAGACACTGAATCTTTCTTTGTGGAGCGTGCCGTCAATGGCCGTGACTTCCAAAGCGTAGCAGAGGTGGCCGCTGCCGGCAACAGCAGCATCCAATTACACTATAGGTACACGGACAGTGCCCTGCCGGTGCAGGGCCATACGCTATACTACCGGCTGAGGCAGGTAGACCTGGACGAAAAATTTGCATACAGTAAGGTGATTGCGGTCAACAGGGAGGACAAAACAGACGGGCTGAAAATTTCATTCTTCCCTAACCCCTTCTCCAAGAAGCTAACGGTAAGCGTAAACAAGCCTATGGAAACAGCTCGGTTCCGCCTGTACAACCTTCAGGGCAAGGATCTCTACCATAAACAGTTGGAGGTGAGAGATGGCAATGTGGTCCTGGACGGACTGTCCGACCTGGCAGTAGGCCTCTACCTGCTGGAGATTACTGCCGAAGGGACTACGAAGGTATTCAAGGTCCTAAAGGAGTAAAGTGGCGAAGCCCGGTGCCTGCGGAGGTACTGGGCTTTTTTCGTTTACTTTTTCTAATGGAAAACTTCCTGACGTTTTCCTGATCGCGGGTGCCTAATGGGAGCCAAAGAAAGAGCGCTATCTAAAGTATTGATAATAAGCCGTGTTCACTGGGAGTTAAGATTCCCCTACGGACTACACAGTAAAGCTTATAAACCCGCTCCGTTAGTTAACAGAGCGGTTTTTTTATTTCCAGAGTAACAGAAAACAATCCTTCTGATACTCTGTACTTTCCATTAAAAACAACTTCTCTTCTATCTTGCATTCAAAATAAGCGGATGAAGCAAGCCCCACTATAATCTTCACTAAAATGTGTAAGGTATTTATCGCTAACTCTTATAAAGTAAGCGTATACTTCATACTTCAGGTTTAATCCCTTCAATTATTTCTAATCTTATAAGCTGGTCATAATCAAGTATGTTGCAAAACAATTGAAGGACTACTGTATACTGACTTTCTTTTGTAGTTTCTGTGCCAAACCGGAGATTCAGCTCTTAACTCCAGGGCTAAGGCATTGCATGCTTACGCTTTATACTGTACTACTCATCTGCTATAAGTCCGGCCAAATAAAGGCTGCATCTTAGACTGCTCTCGCACCCTAATTTTTGGCCAGGCCACTGCCCGATTTATATAAATCTGGCACTCGTAGTACATCCAGTCAATCTATAGAAGCTGGCTTAATGGCAAACAGGTTTGCTTCGGGTTGCAACGCTGCATTTCCGCTGGCAAAAGTGCCATAGATTGCTATCTTTGTTAGATACACAACATCCACTCTCACAGACCTTGTATGAAGATATTTTTATCACTTCTGTTTCTGCTGTTACTCAACACAGAACTTACCACTGCACAACAATTACCTAACATCCTGCCCCTGCGTGAAAGAGCTGCCGTTGAAGATGCCCTGCTGCAAGAGCGCCTGGAAAAACTGCTTCCAGACCTGATGCGCCGGGAAGGCATGGATATGTGGGTGATTGTGGCCCGAGAGTATAACGAAGACCCGGTAGCTAAGACCATGTTGCCTGCTACGTGGCTGGCTGCTCGTCGGCGCACTATCATACTTTTCCACGACCAGGGACAGGGCAAAGGCGTGGAAAAACTGGCCGTAGCCCGCTACGATATCGGCAATCTGATGAAAGGGGCCTGGGCACCGGAGCAGGAACCTAACCAGTGGAAAAGGTTAGTGCAGTTAATTCAGGAAAGAAATCCAAAGAAGATTGGACTGAACTTCTCCTCTACCTACGCCCACGCTGATGGCCTCACCAAAGCCGAATATGATTCCCTGATGCACTACCTGCCTGAAACCCAGAAAAAAGCGGTGGTATCGGCCGAGCGCCTGGCAGTGGATTGGCTGCAGACAAGAACTGAGCGGGAGTTGGAAGTATATGAACAAATCAGCCGCCTGGGGCATAGTATTATTGCAGAAGGCTTTTCCGAGGGTGTGATTCAGCCGGGTGTTACAACTACCGAAGACGTGATGTGGTGGTACCGGGAGCGCATTGCCTCCCTGAAGCTGGAAGCCTGGTTCCACCCGACCGTAGATGTACAGCGCGCCAACCCGGGTGCAGGCGATTCGCAGCGTTCTTTCTCACAGCGCCCCGGCATGGAAGTGATTCTGCCTGGCGACCTGCTACACGTAGACCTGGGCATTACTTACCTCGGCCTGAACACCGATGTACAGCAACTAGCCTATGTACTGAAGCCCGGCGAGGCAGAAGCTCCCGAATACCTCAGAAAAGCTTTAGCCACCGGCAACCGCCTGCAAGACATCCTGACCTCAAAATTTAAAGAAGGAAAAACCGGAAACCAGGTACTGAAAGAGGCGCTGGCACAGGCCAAGAAAGAAAAGATAGTAGCCAGTATTTACTCGCACCCCATTGGTTACCACGGCCACGGCGCCGGCCCTGCCATCGGTATGTGGGACATGCCGCAGGGCGTTCCCGGCACAGGCGATTATCCGTTGCGCCATAATACGGCTTACGCCATCGAGCTCAACGCTAAAGTAAACCTGCCCGAGTGGAACAACAAAGAAATAAGGGTGATGCTGGAAGAGCAAGCAGTTCTTACGCCAAACGGGGTTCGCTACATAGACGGCCGTCAGAAAGAGCTACTGCTTATTCCGCGTAAAACAACTTACCTGAAGCAATAGCTTTACCAGTCGTAGTTATCAGAGAAGACTATATTTAATGCAGAAGGTTACCGCCTAAATGCAATAACCTTCTGCATTAAAACGATTGTAGTAACTAAATGCAAAGTGAAGAAAACTGCACTTGTACTCTTTTCTCCTTTTTGCCCTTTCGGTTTTGTTATTTTCAGTTGCAGTATTACATCGTCCAGGTTATCAGGCATTCTGCTGTTTCCTAAAACTTAATTGCTGAATTTTCTTTTTGCATCACCGTACTTGATTACTATACTATTAAGATCAAGGATTGGAAAATCAGTTCTTGCGCTAATAAAAGAGGCTGTATTTCTGGTAGTGCCTTTACTGTTAGAACTGACTAGAAGTATGAAGCCTTTCTTCATCTTATAAATTCAAACAGGTAAGTCTATGCTAACGGTCAAGTATAAATGTTGTGTGGGTATCGGGCCAATCCCATGGCTATTTGTTCAGTACTAAGCTTATATGATGGTTGTATGTATTTTCTTTTTTTTCATTTTTGTTAATACGCCAAATAGGAGCACAATTAGCAAGGCAATGAAAAATATAGTTGTTGAGCTACTTTTTATGATTGAAAATCCACTTGTAATAGTTACATATACTTTGTCCAAGTGTGGATATAGATATAGCATTAAAATTATCCCCAAATTTTCAAGATAATCTGCGATGCCGCTTATGATTGGTAGTATACATAAATACACAAAAGATCCATTCAGCTTGCCGAACTTGCTGAGAAAATAACCCATCACCAAACAATACGAAAGCCCGAAAAGAAAGGGATATAACATATCCACAGGTAATTGAGTGGTTAAATAAGTTTCACGCCCTTCCTTTCCGAGTGAGCCGAACAACGCATTTACATAATTGAAGTCGTACCCGGCTGGCATCATATCTAACAACTTCATACCATATGAGTACCGCATAGTGGCTGGAATTGTATAGGCCAGCATGAAAACGTAAATTATGTTGGTCAGCACAAAAAGGCCTAAAACCTTTTTGCCTGATATGTTCTGTTCAATTAACTTAGTTAATCGTTTCATTCTTTATTACAAATAAGTGCTAACGGCCTGTTTTAGAAGCGAATGAACGTAACAGTTATGTAGCTTAAAGACCTTGCCCCAAGAAGCTATGCTGCTGAACTATAGTTAATAAAATTTTTACGTCCCCCCAAATCTGATTTAATTATGCGGTTTATACTTTCATCAGATTTTAGGCAAGCATTACCTTTTATCAACTTTTATTCCTTTCCATTGTACGCCCTGAAAATCCATTAATATACTATACTCTCCTGGTTTGCTTTCCACAAATATGACAGACTCTTCAGAGGTATTATCTGTAAAAAAAGTACTTTCATTTTCAGGATATAATACGCCGTTATTGTCACCCTTTTGATAGACATACAGGCTATCGTTCTCCAGCTTAATTGTCAGTGTTAAGTGACCCGCATTTGTAAGATCGTAAGTCCCTTCGTATTTCTTGAGGATAGATGGCGAAACGTAAACTGATTTCCGATGGATGGCTTCCGGCATTTGCACTGTATCCCCTTTCATCATACTTTGTAAATCACTTACCAGCTTTTCAAAAGGAATAGCATCATAATTTGTAAGAAAGACTATGGTATAATTGTCTTCGAAATTTCGCTCTATATATGCCCGTTTACCGCGTGTTCCTCCTGCATGAGAAATGCTTCCATTAAGGGTTATTGCCTTATAATCCTGCTGGTTTAATTGTTTTAAGAAGAGCTCCAGATCATCTGCAGTAGAATGTAAATTTCCCATCTTCATATCATCCTTTGGGAAAGAACATACACAAACAAGGTTGTTGTCGTCATCCAGAAAATGTCCGTAAGCATAATCTGTCAATTGGCCTAAATCTTCATCAAAATTATCTCCTGAATCTTGCATACCCAAAGGCCTGAAAAAGACATCTTCAAGAAAGCCTGAGAAAGAACTGCCATGCAGCTGACCAATGATATAATATAACAGTTGATAACCAACATTGGAGTACTGCTCTTTGGTACCGGGAAAAAACTCTAAAGTCTCTTTGGCAGACAGGCCAACCACCTCATCAGCAGTAAGCGCTATGGGATGCTTTATGCTTTCGCGTAATTCTCTGGGCAAACCGGAACGATTATCCAGAAGATGCTGGATAGTTATTTTATCGCCATCAGGAAAACCCGGGATATATTTTTCCAGTAAGTCCGTTCTTTTCAGCTTGCCTTCATTTTCTAGTTTTACCAGGCTTACTTTTGCAAACAGCTTGGCAACTGATCGTAAATCAAACTGACTTTTTTCAGTTACAAAAAGGGTCGAGGAGGTATCTGAGCTTATATTATAAGCTTTTCTCAGGATGAGTTTACCATCCTTTTCCAGTAGAACTACACCGTTGAATTTACCTAGTGCAGTAAGCTTGGATAGGTATGTATTGCTTAAGGGAAGCAGTGTATCTTTTGCTGCGCCTGCCTGTGGCGCGGCTGAGTGAATGCGCGGACTACATCTCACGAAAGTGAATGCAATGCATAAAATTAAAATGTACTTCATCTTTTTTTTCACAAAGGAAAAACAAGTTATACATTACGAATTGTAAAAATGGAAACCTCTTTAATGGCGAAGCATAAACTCAGGTACATTATTGAAAAAATGCCGTGGTGTTACCCCACAAACTTTTTTAAAATCACGAATGAAGTGTGACTGATCAAAATATCCGTAAGTATAGCTTAGCTGCGTGAGGGATATGCTGGCATTTTTCATCTTATATTTTACCAGAGCCAGAATCCGTACGGTAATGATAAATTTTTTCAGGCTGTACATTACCTCTTTTTTAAAAACCTTATTCAGGTATTGCCTGGATTTATTAAAAACAGTACTTAAATCGCTTACCGTAAGAATCCCCTGTTGATCATAAATATGCATACAGACAGCTTTTACTACTTCCATCGAAGGCGTCAGGCTGATACATTTATTCTTCATATACTGATCAACAGTTGAATACCGGTTAGCCAGAGGTTGTTCGTTAAATAACTTATCATGGAGATCCAGTAAACTTGCATCATAATTTACCAGATCCACTACGCCACTGGCTTTTACGGCAGAGAAAAAATAAGCATTAGCCCAGGGTTGTACTTTAATGGCAATAAAAGTAAGCGTATGCTGGATTGTAATTTTATATGGTGGTTTTAAGTTATGAATAGTAAACACCTTATTGCTTAACGGAATGAAATCGTTCTTGCTACTGTAAGAAAAGCTACCATCCATCTCTTTAAAGAACACAAAATCATAACAACAATCGTCGATGATGGGTATGTGCTTTATAACACTGTTACTTTGGATATGGATGAAGTAGTATTCTTTTAATACTGACTGGAGAGATTTTTCCGGATGCCTGGTTTCTATGATCATTCCTCTAAAAATTACAAAGAAATTTTTAGAGAAGCCCTATACTTATTCTGATTTGTTGGCAATAGCTGGTTTTGAAACCGAATAGCGCTCTTAAATGCTACTTACCTAACGCAAGATTACCAGCTAAAGAGCAGCCAGGTTTTTATAGATAACATTCATAAATCTACTTTCGAAAATAATGTCCCTTTCAATAATCTAAAAACATTAATTATTCAAACAGGCCTGTAATGTTTCATAAGATAAATTCTAAGTCTTAGGCATTTACTGGCTTGGGGATAACACCTGTCTGTAATTAATTCTCATTTCCGTTAAAGCTATAAAAAAAAGCCTGTTCACCTTTCGCTAGCAAAAAGCGAAGTATGAACAGGCCTTAATAATATTACTGGCTCTTATAAAGTCGTTTTTACAATTTTATGGGTTATCTCCATTTTAGCACTTTTAATGCTGATAATATATACCCCGGAAGCCATATCTGTTAGATTAATGTCAATCTTATTCACACCTTTCAGGATGTTTACATGAACAGATTTTACTGTTCTGCCCTTCATGTCTTGTACCAGCACCATGGCCTTTTCATCTTCATGTGCTGTAAAGCTGGCAGCTACATTAGCTACTGCCGGATTCGGATAAAACTGCACCAACTGTACTTCATTATTTCTGGTAACAGATACAAGTTTGCTGTATTTAAATGTCGCATTTGTATCTACTTGCTTAAGCCGGTAATAGGAAGTACCTGGTAAAGGCTGCTGATCCAGGAAAGTATAGTTTTGCAGTTTGTTACTGTTCCCGGCTCCAGCCACCTGACCTAGTTTGGTAAAGTTGATACCATCCTGGCTACGCTCCAATATGAAATAAGCATTGTTTACCTCACTGGCAGTAGACCAGTTCAAAACAACATTATCCTGTTGTGCTACCGCTGTAAATCGAATCAGTTCAACTGGCAGTGGTGTGATCATCTCTCTTGTACGGAAATTAGCGACGCCGTCTTTCAGTGCAGGATTTAGTACCGTACCAAAGTTATCTGTATCAAACAGGTCCACTACGCCATCCCTATCAGTATCATAGAAGTAACCTGTAGTAGCATTCAAGAAATTCGGACGCAACTGATTAATTCCTATCTCGAGCCAATCCGGAGTACCATCTGCATCTTTATAGCCATTAACATCTGCATTCGAGTACTTGTTAGGCTTCCCTGCCCTAGTTTCAAAGGCAGATGCTCTCGCTAATAGATCATCTAAAGTACTGCCATTGGTATTTGGCATAAATGCTTCGTAATAATCGCCTACTTTATCATTATCAGAATCGAGATCCAGATAGTCAGGAATCAGATCGCTTATTTCATAAAGCGCGTCAGTATTGATCGGTATGATCGGAGTTCCACTTAACTGGCCATCGTAACGGTCATCCATTCCATCTCTGTTAACATCTAAGCCGGATGGTGCGCTATAACCTTCCGTTGTTTGTGCTTCGATGTTATCGGTAATACCATCATTGTCAGAATCTAAGTCAATGAAATCCGGATGTCCATCGCCGTCATTATCATTCATCTGGAAAATACTTTGCCCGCTATTAGCAGCTGTTTCGGCAAAATTAGGCATCCCATTCGTACCAACAGTACCTAGCATTTTGCTGGTATTAAGGTTAAAGTGTTCTGGTACTAAACCATTGTTAGCTTCGATGGTGTTGGCTATGCCGTCACCATCCATATCAGAATCAAGGCTATTAATGATGCCATCCAGGTCCAAATCAAACCAGTCGTTTATACCATCTTTGTTCGTGTCTTTGAATGTACCATAATAAGGATGCACAAAAGCTGGATCGATGTATTTATATGTGCCATTGGATAACTCAAATGGATTAACGCCCCGCTGCGAGATATAATCAGGTATTCCGTCGTTATTGTTGTCTATGTCTTCAAAATCTGGAACGCCATCCCCATCACGGTCTTGTGTTATAAGCAGCGTGATAGACTGCTCGCTTATACCACCATTGGCATCTACTGTTCTTATACTTACAGGATACTCTCCAGGCCTGATCAATAAGCGATCAGTTACCACAATCGAACCATCAGCATTCAGTTGTGTACCACCGGGTAAGGTACCGCTTATTAGGGTAGCACTCGTGATAGCTCCGCCGGCATCTGTTGCAGTAGCCATTACTTTCATGTTTAGGTAATCATAAAAGTTTAAGGCTGGCGCAATAGTATAATAAGCTTCCGTATCATTATTTATTATAAGCTCGATGTTGTTGGTTGATTTTCCACCTTTCGCATCTGTTGTTGTGATGCTTAACGGATAAGTGCCCGGCACCAGCAGGTTTCTGTTAGTGACTGTTAACTGCCCGGTTACCCCGATTAAGGCAACACCTGCAGGCAATACGCCGGTACTAAGAATAGCCGATGTAATGACACCATCAGCATCTGTTACAGTAGCCAGGCTTTGGCCATTTACATAAGTGTCAATATTCCGGGCTGGCGCTACCTCATAAACTGCTTTCTGATCTACAGAAACAACAAAGGTTGTATTCACTGTATTGTTGTCTGATCTTTCATCAAATTCCATGGCAGATGACTTGGTAGCAGATGCAACCTGTGTACCGGTGGCTATTGGGTTTATGACAAAAGTGATAGTAGTAGATGATGCTTTCGCCAGGTTACCTATTGTCCAGATCCCCGAAGCTGCATCATACGTGCCCGTTGCAGGAGTTGCACTGATTAGTTTCAGTCCTGTTGGCAGCTGATGTGTAACAGCTACCGAAGTTGCATCGTCGATTCCATTATTTGTAGCAGTAACCGTATAAGTCGTCTGCTGATTAATAAAGTATGGCGCTGCAGCCTGTGTGCTGCTTAGTGCTATATCTGCTGCTTTTTCAACGTTCACAAAAACCGACGCAGTATTGTTTGCAGTAACAGGATCTATTTCTCCCTGACTGGTTTTTGATACGGCAATCGGAATATTACCAGCTGTAAGCGGCGTCGCCTTGATGGTTATGGTAGCTATTGTGCCTACCGGAATTGTTCCTATAGTCCAATAGCCTGTATTTGAGTCATAAGTACCATGGCTGGTTACAACATTTTCGATATCAAAATTCCGTGTACCATCACTTGCTCTGTTATCAAAGTATACAACATTCGTAGCGGCATTGGGGCCATTATTTTTAACTGTGCCCGTAAATGTAATTTCTGTCACACCTCGGTAGTAAGGCCCTTCAGATACACTGAAAGTAGCGGCCACATCAGCACTGGCTGTTACGGTTACTGTTTCTGTTGCACTATTATTTGAG
Source organism: Pontibacter arcticus (assembly GCF_003284895.1). Lineage (GTDB taxonomy): Bacteria > Bacteroidota > Bacteroidia > Cytophagales > Hymenobacteraceae > Pontibacter > Pontibacter arcticus. The sequence goes on along the minus strand of NZ_QMDV01000002.1, from coordinate 240,570 downwards.
CTGTTCTTATCGTACTCATTCGCAGCTGTTTTACTGGCCGTTGACGTAATAGTACCTGTTTGGGTAGGCTTTACCGTCAGGACAAGCGTCTCAGAACCATTTACGCCAATGTTATCGATAGACCAAATACCGGTTGCAGCATTGTACGAACCACCGGATGCTACAGCTTTAACTAAAGTAACATTAGCAGGAAGTAAGTCAGTTATCTGAACTCCGGTTTCAGGGCTCGGCCCTGCATTGGCCGCTGTAACTGTAAACGTAAACTCTTCACCATTCAGCACTGTCTTTTTAGAAGCTACATTTGTGACAGACATGTCAGCAGACGGACTTACAATAATGGTTGCAAATTCAGCATTATTACCACCAACCGCATCATGTTCGGTCTGAGAAGTTTTGCTGACACTCAACGTAATCGCGCCGGAACGGATCAACTTACCTGTAAGTGTTATCTCAGCACTTGCACCCGATGCAAGGGACGGAATAGTCCAGTTACCCGATAAACGGTCATAAGTGCCTGATGAAGGCGAAACAATCAAAGTTGAAATGTCAAAAGCACCCGGTCTGCCATCGAATATAACTAAGTTATTAGCTGTATTCGGGCCGTTGTTTGTTACAATTGCTTTGAAAACCGGATAATCACCAACATAATGTGGCCCCTGCGTAACCTGCAGCTTTACTTGCACATCTGCGTTTTCAAGAACTGTTATTGTCTCTGAGTCCTTATCATTAGCAGGCACATTATCAATTTCATTAACCGACTGGCCCGTTTTAGTAGCAGTAGTGGTCAGGTTTCCGATAACAGTGGGCTCTACTACAAGTGTCAGGGTTGTGGTTGTGCCGGCAGCAATGCTACCAATATTCCAGCTACCGTCTGCGTAACTACCAACTTCTGGTACTGCATTTACAAGCGTAAGGCCTGCTGGCAATGTATAGCTTACTACTACGTCCGAGGCTGCATCAGGGCCAATGTTCTCAGCTGTTACCGTAAATGTAGTCTGTACTTTATTATAATAAGGACCTGCGGCGGCTGTGTTCAAGATATTGATATCGGCTACAGGCTGCGCACCTGGTTTAATAGAGTTAGAAGCTGAGTTATTACTTACAATCGCATCATGAACGCCTGCTGCAGAAACGTAAGCTCTGGTTGTTAATGTATTCGTAGTGATTGGAGTTGCCACCAACGTTAGAGTAGAACTGGCTCCCACCGCTAAGTCACCAATAGTCCATTCTCCGGTTAAGTTGTTATAAGTCCCGGAAGTTGGGGAGGCACTTTTAAAAGTAAGCCCAGCAGGCAGTTTATCTGTTATTACCACACCTGTGGCTGCATTAGGGCCTCTATTAAAGGCTGTTACAGTATAAGTTACATCACTGTTAACCTGATAAGGGCCGGCAGAAATGGTATTGGTTACCGCTATATCTGCTGCAGGTAAAGCATTTATCATAACTGTAGCCTGGTCGTTGGTGAGATTCGGGTCATTCTCATTTAAAGTAGCTTTCGACGCAGTCATGGAGATGCTGCCTGTTGTATTTGGTTTCACAACAATCGTAACAGTGGCTGTTGCGTTCGCTGCCAGGTTACCAATTGTCCAGGTGCCGTCAGCGGACATAACGCCTGTACTTAACGTATGGCTTACATAAGTAAAGCCTGCAGGCAATTGTCCATTAAGCGAAAGCCCGGTTGCGTTACTCGGGCCATTATTTTTAGCCTGAATAGTTAAGGTCGTATTTACGCCGTTATAATGCGGCCCCGCTGCTATCGAATTGGTAACCTGTATATCTGCGCTAGGGCTTGGGTATATCGTATTTGAAGCGGTATTATTTGCACTAACAGGATCATATTGCCCTGAGCTGGTTATACTTGCCGTTGTAGTATGAGCATTGGTAGTAACAGGTCGGGCTACTAAAGTAAGTTTGGTAGAAGCTCCATTAGCCAGGTTCCCGATTGTCCATACCCCTGTTGCACTGTCATAGGTAGTGCCGGCAGGCGCAGTTGCTGCTATAAAAGTTAAATCAGCAGGAAGTTTATCAGTAACTATAACTCCGGTCGCATTGTCCGGGCCATTATTTTTCACGATTACTTCATAGGTCGTTTCCTGCCCCCGGAACTGCCCTCCTGCAACTAATTTATTTGTTATTTCTAATTCTGCTGCCGCATTAACTGTTATACTTTGGGTAGCTGTATTATTAGCACTGTTATTATCAAACTCATTTACCTGTTCTACGGAAGCTATAGTTTGTAGTATACCCGTTGTGATCGGTTTAACAACCAGGTTAAGCGTAGCTGATAAACTGTTGGCTAAGTTACCGATCGTCCAGATACCGGTAGTACTGTTAAAAGTACCAACACTTGGTGTTGCACTCACGAACTGTAAACCAGCAGGAAGCAAATCTTTAATAGTCAGACCAGTGGCATTGTTTGCTCCATTATTTCTGGCTGTAACCGTAAAGGCTGTGTTAACCCCATTATAGTAAGGCCCTGCCACAACTGTATTTGTTACAGCAATATCTGCCGCTGCTGCCACTGTTATGGTATTGGAAGCCGTATTATTAGTAGTTACTTCATCCGGTTCTGTCTGGGCAGATTTTGTCGCCGTTGTTGTAATGCTACCCGCTGCAGTCGGAGTTGCCGTTAAGGTTAAAGTAACCGAAGAATTTGCTGGAATAGTACCTATATTCCAAATACCACTTCCGGAAGTATAAGTACCGGTTGTGGCAGAAGCACTGTTAAATATTAAACCGGCAGGGAGCAGGTCAGTTATAGTTACACCTGTAGCCGGATCTGAAGAATTATTCCTGGCAATAATGGTGTATGTAACAGGCTTACCGGCAAAATAAGGACCGGCTGCTACGGTATTTGTAATGCCAACATCCACAGGCAGCTTTATAGTTACATCATCCGTTGTCCCGGTAGCTCCGTTATAGTTCGAGCCTGCTACATCTGTGGTAGCTGCTGCTCCTGATTCGTAGGTATAATTCGAAGGAGCATACTGCGTATCCATTGTTATCAGGCGAGTAGCAGAAATACGCGTAGGATCCAGATAATAAGCATAGGCTGTATTATTCTGAATAGTATTTGTTGCAACTCCGGCAGCAATATCCACCTCAAACGTAATTCTTACCGTGACCCCTGAAGGTATATAAAAAGTGCCCCATTCTGGTGTGGTAGTCCCGGCTGCAGGAGCCAGCGTGGTCGGGTTTAGAACTGTAACGCGGGTATTACTGGCTGTAATATTCCCGCCATTATCATAATAGGCTGAAACTGGCCCTTCGGCACCAATAGAAATCGTTGATTTAAAGGCAAACCCTGTCGGCAATTTATCTCCGATACGCATCCCCATGGCAGCTCCGCCGGTATTTGTAGCTTCGATCGTATATGTGGCTGTTGTGCCTCCGGCTAACCTGTATGCCAGTGGCGAGGCTGCTTTTTTAATAACATTTATAAGGGGTAAGCAGTCAGCACCCGAAGCACTGTTTGCAATAGCCGGGCTTACCGTAATATTAACAATACCTGTTGTACCAGCAACAGCACCAAAAGCGCCAGTGGAAGTTGTACCATTTACTCCGGCAGAAACGTTTCTGGCACCAGTAGCTGCATTTGCGTAGATAACGCCACCACCGCCGCCACCGCCTGGGCCGTGAGGTGTTCCGCCTCCTGTATTTGATCCCCCATTTCCGCCGCGTGCGTTTAACGTAATCGTAGAAAGATCGCCGCTTTTAACGGTAACCAATATACTACCGCCAGCGCCACCCCCCCCACTACCATCATTTGTCACTGTTGTATTAGCGTTATCGCCGTTTGCTAAAATACTTCCGGTTCCGGTTATTGTACCGGTTCGCACCATTACAATACCACCACCGGCCGCACCACTACTGGCCAAACCGTTGGCTGGTGTACCAGATCCATTGTTTGTAGTGCCCGCACCGCCACCGCCACCTAAAATAAGCCGGCCTGTTGAAACCTTACCAAAAACTGCACCTCCTCTACCTCCTACTGCATAGCTGCTCTCCCAGGCATTACCTCCGGTACCGCCCGCTCCACCGTTAGCGCCACCGCCACCGCCAGAGTTCTGGTCATTTGCGGAAGGCCTTCCATCCGTACCACCACCACCGGCATTTCCGGGAGCGCCACGTCCAGAGCTACCGGCCAGGTATCCTTCTACTCCAGTATTTATTGATGCAGTACCGTTAAACACAAATGTTGGCGTACCGGCGGTTCCTTCTCCTTTTTGTGCATTTATGGCGATCGTAGACGGGGTTCTAAAATCAGTGTAAGCATATCCGGTGGCAGTAGTACCGGTTAACGTACGGCCTGCTCCCCCGCGAAAACCGGCACCTGTGGCATTTATGGTAAAACCATTAAAGTTTAAGCGTCCCGCCACATCCAGGGCTACAATGCCACCGGTTGCCCCGTTCCAGTCGAGGGCAATAACAGAAGCACTTAAAGTTAGGGAAGCATACTGAGGTATTCGGACTACCTGAAATCTCCGTTGGCCGGTAGTACCAAAATTTGCATTTGCATAACTGTTGATCGTACCTCCTGTGAGGGCCAAGGTACCTCCTGTTACCGGCACATTGCTGGCAGCAATGGCATATTCGTATTGCCCTGCCGTAAAAGCAGCATTATCAAGGTTACCGTTAGCAGAGGTAGTACCGGCTCCATAGCTTGTGTTATTAGAAGTATTAATATCAGCCCCCTGCATCTGAATAATCAGCACCAGATCTCCGATACCGATGGGCACCGTACTTCCCGCAGAAGGTGACTGCACCAGCGAGATGCTGGTAGCACCCACCGACACAGCGCCGGAACCAGCATAATAAGTATTTAACATGGTCGCATTGGAAGTTGCAGGTCCTTCCTTGCCCGGAGATGCGCAGATCTGCGCCAAAGCTGTTAACTGAAAGCTAAAGTAAGCAATGCTAAAAGCTAAAATCGTGCGTAACAATTTACTCATATATACTGGCTAAAAATTTTCTACTATAAATTCACCAGTATACTAAAAACAGTAAACCTCTTTTAATACCAATTTGGCGATTTCATTTCACACAAATTTAGATTTAAAATAGTTCACTTCCAAATGTTATGCTAGCATACCATAATGATGTAAGTTCTTAAAAATAAACAGTTTAAACGTATACAAAATCATCATATACTTAATAAATACAATAATAAACTTATATTAATTAAAATAACGCAAACTATATGTTTAAAAATATTATTTAATTTATTATATTATTTAGCCTTGTTCTTCATTTCATCCGATATTAAAAAAGTTTTATAAATTCAATGTTCAAACGTTAATTAAGATTCAGTAGCTACCTACTTTCAGGTAGGGTATTACGGCTACTTTTACTTTATTTAAATGAAAGCATCAGGCCAAAATTAATAGCAAAAAAGTCTCTCTTAAAGTAAAAATAAACTTTAGCTATTGCCTCAACATTGCTTTACACTCAAAAACTGATTTATACTTTATCAGCTTCACCCTCCCCTTTCCGGTTAACCTCCTATCGAAACTTATTACCAGGGTGCCGGGTACATAGTTGCTCTGATATTATTCTGTACATTCTATACTTATAAGATATATGGCGATACTTCTGCATGGGCTAGCTGATCTTTTCCGAATGGAGACAGCGGTTTTGGAACTGGTAATGAGGGCAACCATCATGTATGTCGGGATTTTATTTTTGCTCCGGATTGTGCCGCGCCGGACTGGAGGAGAGCTGGCCACTATGGATCTGCTGTTTGTAGTGTTAATTGCAGAGGCTACCACGCACTCGCTTGGAGAATATAAATCAATTACTGAAGGCTTCATAGTTATTTTAACCCTCATGACGCTGAACTATAGCATAAACTTCCTGAGCTACAGGTTCAGGTTTGTGGAGAAGCTGGTATCTTATCCGCCGTTGCTTGTTGTTAAAAATGGTAAATTACTGCACCGGAACATGCGACGCGAGTTTCTAACTAAAGCTGAACTAATGGAACACCTGCGCAGAGAAGGTATAGAAGATGTAACGTTTGTTAGGTCTGCTCATGTCGAAGCCGACGGACACATCAGCTTTATCAGAACAAAAAACGAAGACTAAGCTACTTTCTATTTTATCGGTAGCAAGTTGTAAATGCCAACGCAAGTATTATGCTACTATACTGCACCTGAGGCACGAAAGAATAATTTACTTATTGCCAGCTCGCGTATTACCTTTGAGCCTCTTTTAAATAAGTTTCTGCTCATCCGGATGGACGAATTACATTCTTTGTATTATTTACTTGATCTGGCAGGCACTTTTGCTTTTGCCATAAGCGGGGCAACTGCTGCCAGAAAACGTAACCTTGACCTGTTCGGTATCTGCGCTATTGCCTTTACAGTAGCCTGCGGTGGCGGTATTATCCGGGATCTCTGTATTGGTGCTATTCCACCGGCCGGCTTAACTAACTGGCAGTACCTGGTTGTTTCTGTTATCGCAACTGCTTTAACCGTTGGCTTTTATCCTGTGGTGCAGCAGCTTAACAGACCTGTGCTGTTCTTTGACTCTGTAGGCCTGGCATTGTTTGCCGTAACGGGCGCACAAAAAGCTTTATCGTTTGGGCATAACGGCGAAGTAGCACTACTTCTGGGAATCACAACGGCCGTAGGCGGCGGTGTAATCCGGGATGTGTTACTTACACGCGTACCGGTAATTCTGGAAAAAGAGATCTACGCTTCGGCTGCCCTTGCAGGTGCCGCCATTGTAGTGCTCGGGCATAACCAGAAGTGGATTTCAAGCGACTGGGTAGCAATCATAGCCTTAATTGTTTGTTTCTCCCTCCGGATTCTTGCTCTGCGCTTTCGCTGGAACCTCCCCACACCTACAAATAAAAAACCCAAGGCAAAGAAGTAATAATACTTTACGGACCTATACTTTGTCTGAAAAGTATAGGTTCTAAAGTATAGTAAGACAAATCATTCGCCTGCTGATTGCCCGGTTAAAAGTAACTCAGTTTAACGTATACTCAACTGTCTTAGCAATGTATACGCTGCCCTTCTCTCCTCTTACCTGCATCGTGATAGTGGTTGTATCCTTTCCCCAGTTTATTTGAAGCAAGCCAAAGTTCAGGGCGCCTACCTGCTCTCCTACCCTGTAGCGGTTCCCTCCTTTTTTGGCTTCCCGGAAATGCGTCATGCCACTGGATGTAATCTCGTAAAGTGGTTGGGTATACCCTTGCAATTCATACTTCGATAGTTCGCCTACATGCCTGTCTCCGGATATGATAAGCGGAATATTGGGCTTTGTTTTCTCGAGGAGTTGCAACAGGCGTGCGCGTGCCGCCGGGTAGGCTGACCAGTTTGTGTACGCCATGCTGTGCGGCAACACCTGCAGCCCGGAGGCAATGATGTGCACGCTGGCATCACTGTTGCTGAGCTCTTTCTCCAGCCAGGCCCATTGTGCTTCCCCTAATATGTCTCTGCTCTCATCGGGCAAATATAAACGGAACAGCTTCCGGAACGGATCGCGGTGGTAGTTGCCATCCAGTAGAATAAGTTTTACTTTCTTGTTGCCTTCGCCCAATGTGTATGTTCTGTAGATGCCTTCCTGCTTACGGATAGCTTCATTTTTACCGGTGCCCATAAAATCCAGGAACAGTTGCTGGCTTTGCTGCTTTTTCCGGAACAACTTATCGGCATTATCGCCAGCATAATCGTGGTCGCTCCAGATACCTGTAACCGGGCAAGTTTGCAACAGTTTTTTGTAACCGGAGTGCTGTAACTGCAAGTTGTAATATTGCTGCATCAGGGGCATGCTGTCGGTATCCGCATAAATATTATCGCCAAGCCATACCCATAGCGCCGGGTCTGTTTTTATGATCTCCTGCCAGAGCGGCTGGGCCTTACGTTGGTCATTACAGGAGCCAAAGGCAATGCGTGTGGTAGTTACATGCTCAGCTTGGGCTAAAGTTTTAAAACAAGCCAAGCAGCAAAAAAGAAGGGCCAAACCCAGTATACGAACAAACATAAAGTATAAAAAAGTATAACCAAAAACAGGCATACGTAAAGCTTTGCCGGTGTTGCTTAAAAAGTATGAAAACTCCCTTCTATTAAACTGTACTGATTTGCGTTCAGCCATACTTTCAGCTACAGGTTTATTTACGTCCTGTTAAAAAACACTTCCGGTGTGTATTCTTCCTTCAAACGGCCACCCAGCTGCTAACTAAACCTGGGCAATGTAGTAAACGAAGTAGAACTGGACCTCCATAAAAGTATAACCCTGGCTGGAACACAAATAGAAACTACTATTGAGGCCGGTATACAGGTTAATTTTTCGGAAAAGACCCTACGCAGCATTGAGGTCGAAAGCGAGGAAAGCAGCGGCACCACGTTCAGGGTTTATTTCCTGAAATAGTTTTTTATACCCTCGGAGAAACAGAAGAGGCAAACCTGATTGGGTTTGCCTCTTCTGTTTTATACTTTATAAAACATTGACAGGTATTCACTTACTCTGTTCAATGTAAACAAATTGAAGTTCTGGTTTTATACATTACGGTGTTTAATTGAGCGCTTATGCTTCTCAACACATCAGATCCTGTGGCTGCACTCTGGATGAATTTATACTACAGCCGTTGTTTTACCCAACCATTATACTTGGTTATTATTCCACAATTGTTGGTATTTCACCAGCGATATTTTTCAGCTTTTACGCCAATTTATACTTTAGACAGCAACTCAGCTATACCACTTCCGCTTAAACCAGAAAGCGGCGTTAACGAGCAGAATCAGGGCGGGAACTTCAACCAGCGGGCCAACCACGCCGGCAAATGCCTGGCCGGAGTTAATACCGAATACGCCAATCGCAACGGCTATTGCTAACTCAAAATTGTTGCCTGTGGCAGTAAACGCTATAGCTGTATTTTTTGTGTAATCTGCGCCCAGCTTTTTGCCGATGAGAAAGCTGATAAAAAACATGATCACAAAGTATAAAACCAACGGAACGGCTATCTTCAGCACATCAAACGGAAGCTGCACAATCAACTCCCCTTTCAGACTGAACATCAGCACAATGGTAAACAGCAAGGCGATAAGCGTAATAGGCGAAATAAAAGGAATGTAGGTATTATTAAACCATTCCGGCCCTTTCCAGCGGATCAAAGTATAACGGCTCACCAAGCCAGCCAGAAAGGGAATACCCAGGTAAATCAGCACGCTTTCTGCAATCTGCCCGATGGTTATGTTAATCTCAGCGCTCTTTATTCCAAGGTATGGCGGCAAAACGGAGATGAACAGGTATGCATATAAACTGTAAAAGAAGATCTGGAAAATGCTGTTTAGCGCCACCAGGCCTGCTGCATATTCGCGGTTGCCTTCTGCCAGTTCGTTCCAGACCATTACCATGGCAATGCAACGGGCAATACCGATCAAAATAAGCCCTGCCATGTACTCAGGCTGGCCCTGGAAAAAGACGATTGCCAGGAAGAACATCAGCAGCGGACCAACCACCCAGTTCAGCAACAGTGAGATGCTTAGAATCTTTACATTTTTAAACACCTCCCCTAATTTCTCGTAGCGCACTTTGGCCAGCGGCGGATACATCATCAGAATAAGCCCAAGGGCAAGCGGCACATTAGTTGTACCGTTGGAAAAAGAGTTGATAAAACCGGAAGACTCTGGTAGGAAGTAGCCGATACCCACACCCAGAAACATCGCCAGGAAAATCCAGAGGGTAAGGTAACGGTCGAAGAAGCGCAGTTTTTTACGCGCGTGTGCCGGGGTACAATTGGTAACAGACATAGTGGTTCTGGTTAGCAGCCCTGGCGCAGGTTTTGGGCATACGCATCGGGTAATATACTTTCTTCAATGGCGCGGGCGGCTTTCTCGTAATCATAAGCAAACCGGATAAACTCGACCTGCACACTGTGTTTAGCATGTACCGAACTGTTCTCATCAATGGTCAGGAGCACGTAGCCCCCCCGGTTATCGCCATCTTTGGGTTTTCCCACCGAGCCAATGTTTATCGCATGGCGGTAATGCGGCTTCCCTTCTTTCCCCGAATCGAGGATGCGGTGGTAGGGTTTGTGGGTATGGCCGAAGCACAGGATGTCGGCATCAGCATCCTGCATAATGCGCAGCATACTTCTCTCGTCCCGGTCCTCAAACAGATACTCGTTTATTTTCCGGGGACTGCCATGTACCAGCAGCAGGTTCAGCTTATCGCTGTTCAGCTGGTATTCAACTTTCATATGGGCTGGCAGTGCGCGCAGATATTGGCGTTGTAAAGGCCCTATAAGCTCGTTGGTAAAAGAAATAGAGACGGCTCCGTCGGCTTTATCCTGTTCGGTTTTGTAGGCGCAGCCACACTCGTTACTTTCTCTGCCAATGCCAAAGTCATAATTACCGGCAATGGTCGGGATGTTCCGCTTCCGGATCGCGTCTACTACCTCATTTGGCCAGATGTTGTACCCTACCAGGTCGCCGAGGCAGTAAATAAAGTCAGGGTTTCGGGTTTCGACATCAGTAAAAAAAGCCTCCAGTGCCGGCAGGTTCGCATGGATATCGCTGAACAGTGCAATCTTGCTCATCGGTTTTAAAGTATAAAAGTTTAGCAACAGCCGCCTCCCGGCGCACACACATCCCCGGACTGCAGGCCCAGCAGGCTTATTTTTATTTTCTGGGGTGGTACGCCGCATTTTTCCGGGGCCAGGCAGGCGGTGGTTTTGGGTTGCAGCACAAATGTTTCGCCACTGAAGCCCAGGTCATACTTGCCAATGGTTTCGCTCTGGTACTCAACTTCCACTTCCAGGTCTTCCATGCCCAGTGTTTTTTCGGAAAGGGAAATGATATTGAGGAGCTTTTGCGGTTTCAGGCGGTGATCAAAATCGTTGGCATCCCAGAGCTGGAAATTGGCAACTTTTTCGGTGCGCACGGTGCCGCCGCAATCAATAAAATGCTTGGTAACCACGCCCACTTCGGTTACATGGAAATGCTCCGGCACTTTAGTACCATTGGCCAGCTCAAAATCAACGGATTCGGCTGTTTGTAAAATGTGCTTTACTTCTGATAGTTTCATAGTATCGTATTTTAAATTTAACAACAGGAAGAAGACTGTGTCTGTACATCAGAATGCAGGCCGCCAAAGTATAAATTCAGGAAACTGAAAGCGCGCGCATCGAGGCAATAACAAACGGCGTTTCCTTCTATAGTGCCCTTGATGATGCCCGCATTTTTGAGCTCTTTGAGGTGCTGCGAAACGGTAGCCTGCGCCAATGGCAGTTCGCTTACCAGGTCGCCGCACACGCAGGACTTCATTTTAAGCAGGTGCTCGATAATGGCGATGCGCGCCGGATGACCCAGGGCTTTCAGGAGCCTGGCTGTTTCGTTTTGCTTATCGGTAAAGTGCTCGGTTTTAGTAATTCCCATAATTACATATCGTCTTATTGCAATATTACGATTAAGATTTTAAAACGGCTAACTTTTCGTGTTTTTTTTGTGATGAAAGTTTTTTTTAGAACGCCTGCCAGGCCTTTGCCGGGCTGCAGCAAGTATAAAATCGCCCTAATAAAGGTGGTGGCTTATACTTGCCATTTGTGTAGTGTCCCGCCGTTATTGGTATTTTCACCAACAACTTTACGTTAGCCCCTTTGTGCTTGCTGGTGAAAACACACAGCAAGGGCGGGAGATATTTATACGTTAGCCACATCGGAGCAGAAAGCTAGCGCGTTGAGAAGTTGATCTGGAAATAAAAAAGCATCTTTCATACTTAGGAAAGCGCCTTAGAACAACTCCTGCCCTTGCTGTGTGTTTTCACCAGCAAGCACTTGTAAGTTTAAAGTATAGTTGTCTGTAAAACACCGAACACGGCCGGCGTATGGCAAACAATCGAAATCGCTGAACAGCTTTTAAACTTTCTTAATTTCTTACTTAAAATTTTCTAACTTTCTAACTTCCAAACTTTCTAACGTTTATGAAACAGCTCGCCTCACTACTTATACTGCTTGCCTTTACTTTAACGGCTGCCGCCCAGCAAACACAAAAGCCGGTACTGCACGGCAAAAACTGGATGGCCATTACAGGCAAACCCCTCGCTGCCACAGCGGGCGCCATGACGTTCCAGAAAGGCGGAAATGCCGTGGATGCAGCCTGTGCCATGCTGGCCGCTACCTGTACCATGTGGGATGTGCTGAGCTGGGGAGGTGAAACCCAGGCACTGATCTACAACCCCGAAACTAAAAAAGTAATTGCCATTAATGCCATGGGCGTAGCCCCAACGGGCGCCACACCCAAATTCTTTAAAAGCAAAGGCTATAATTTTCCGCCTGAGAATGGCCCCCTGGCAGCTACCACGCCGGGTACCGCAGGCGGACTGCTGCACATGCTGGCCAATTATGGTAAGCTTAGTTTAGAGCAGGTGCTGGCTCCTGCCATGGAAATGGCAGCCGGCTACCCGATAGAGGCTCAGACAGCCAACAGCATCGAACGAGGCAAAGACATGATCAAGCAGTGGCCTTACAGTAAAAAAGTGTTTCTGACGCACCCCGGCGAAAAGCGCGAAGCCCCCGAAGCAGGTGAAATATTTGTGCAGAAAGATTTATTGCAAACCCTTACCAAACTGGTAGAAGCCGAAAAAGAAGCCCTTAGAAAAGGAAAAACTCGCAAAGAAGCGATCATGGCTGCCTACGACCGCTTTTATACCGGCGACATAGCCGAGGAGTTTGTGCGTGGCTCTAAAGAACAAGGCGGCCTGATCACCATGCAGGACCTTAAAAACTGGAAACCACTGGAAGAAGAACCACTGAAAGTTACTTACAAAGGCGTGGACGTTTACAAACTACAGCAATGGACACAAGGCCCGGCTTTGTTGCAGGCGCTTAATATTCTCGAAAATTTCGATCTGAAAAGTATGGGCTACAACAGCACTAAATATATTCATACTATATACCAGGCCATGAACCTGAGCTTTGCCGACCGTGATTTTTATTACGGTGATTCGTATGTAGCGCCACAGGAACCGATGCAGGGCTTGCTGAGCAAAGCGTATGCAAAGCAACGTGCCAGCCTTATCCGGATGGATAAAAACGACCCGACCATCGGCCCCGGCGACCCTTACCCGTTCGAAGGCAAAAAGAACCCCTACCTGAAACTTCTTAAAAAGAGAGGCTTCGAAATGGATACCACTAAACGCAACTTCGCTCCTGCCCACGACATCCGGAACGGATCAGCCCAGGCAGAATCAGAGTACCAGGACAGGCTTTGGAGAGGTACCACCACCATCGAAGCAGCCGATAAAGACGGTTGGGTTGTGTCGATTACCCCGAGCGGGGGCTGGTTGCCGGCTACCATTGCAGGCAATACCGGCATCGGTATGAGCCAGCGTATGCAGAGTTTTGTGTTAGATGATACCATTAACCCGTTTAATGTGGTAGCGCCCGGCAAAAGGCCACGCGTTACCTTAACACCATCCATGGCCCTGAAAGACGGAAAGCCCTACTTATCTTTTGCGGTACAGGGCGGCGATACGCAGGAACAAAACCTGCTGCAGTTTTTCCTGAATGTAGTAGAATTTGGGATGAATGTGCAACAAGCTTCCGAAGCGGCTAACATTAACACAAACCAGCTGTGGCTCTCGTTGGGTGGATCAAAAACCGAGGACCGTAAACCGAAGCCCGGCCACGTACTCCTCCACGACAGCACCCCGAACACAGTGCGGGAAGAACTGAAAAAGATGGGCTATACGTTGAGCTTCGATGACCGCACCAGTGGCCCCATCAACGCCATTTATTTTGATTGGAAACACAACAGCTTCTGGGGCGGCTCCAGTAACCACGGCGAAGATTACGGCATTGGCTGGTAGAAGTATACTTTAGTTGCAATTTACTTATCCCAGAGGGTTGCTATACTATGCCGCAAGTTTAGTGAGCGCGTAACTTGTGGCTGTGCATGAGGCTAGTTTGTAACTGGCGGGAACCACAAATCAATACTTCCGCCAGTTACAAACTGGCTGCCATACTTTACCACCAGTTACTGCTTCACTAAAACTGGCGGTATACAAGGTTATGAGGTTTCAGGAAGTTAAAAGAGGCAAGCCTGAACTAGGTTTGCCTCTTTTAACTTCCTGAAAGTATAAAATCTTGCTTACGATAGCGCTTGCGGGGCTGGTCCACCGGCAGGTTTTGATTTGTCGGTGGGCAGGGGTACAAATTCGGCGTTATCGGTGGGCGGTAACAAAATGCGGCCTTCTTTCCAGTCTGCTTTGGCCTGCTGTATTCTCTCTTTTCTCGAAGAAACAAAGTTCCACCAGATAAACCGCTCGCCCAGCGGTTCGCCACCCAGCAGCATCAGGGTAGTATCTTCTTTGGCAAGTATAACGGGTTCAGCAGTTTTGTTAAAGACCAGCATTTGCCCAACTGTATAGGTTCTCCCTGCTACTTCTATACTTCCTTTCGCTACATAAATACCCCGCTCCGGGTGCTCCCGGGGCAGCGTAAACTTAGCGCCTTTAGTTAATACCACGTGCAGGTAAAAGAGCGGCGAATGCGTTTTAACATCGTTTCGTAACCCATAGGCATCGCCCGCGATCAGCCGCATCCAGATGCCGGTATCAGTGTAAATAGGTAATTGTTCGGGCTTGTAGTTTTCGAAAGCAGGCGCTGCTTCTTCGTCTTTTTCCGGTAAAGCCACCCAGGTTTGTATCATTTCCAGGTTACCTCCTGCCAGCGCCGCCGGGTCTTCAAACCGCTCGGAGTGTGCAATGCCGCTGCCCGCCGTCATCCAGTTTACTTCGCCCGGCCGGATGATCTGCTCCACACCCAGGCTATCGCGGTGCGTTACCTGTCCGCCGAATAAATAACTGACCGTTGATAAACCGATATGCGGGTGCGGCAGCACATCCATATTTTGTGTAAGCGCAGGCTCCATAGTTACCGGGCCAGCATGGTCCATAAAGATAAAAGGGCCTACCATGCGGCGTTGCCTGAAAGGTAATATGCGCCTGACATCCATTCCGGGGGCCAGAGCGGCTTTACGGGCTTCAATAACAATATCCAGCATAGTGCAGCAGGTTAAGGGTTCTGTTTTAAAACGATAATTTATACTTGCGGGGATGTCCTTTTCATCTGAAACTATGATTTCAGAATACGCATCTAAGGCGCTTTGGCAAATAGCTTTGTATTTGGTTTGGCAGCCATGTAAAATGTGATCTTGCCGCCATTCATAATTTCGCTGTGAGTCAGGTAAGTGCGGGTAAGCGGACGGCCGTTCAGTTCCAGTTTCTGGATGTATACATTTTTATCTTTCTGGTTTTTAACGTCGATCGTAAAGGTCTTGCCGTTTTCCAGGTTTATACTTGCCGAACGGATAGCGGGGCTTGTGATGGCATACTGATCGGAACCGGGCGCAACCGGGTAAAAACCAAGCGCACTGAAAATGTACCAGGCACTCATCTGCCCGAAATCATCGTTACCACCCAGACCATCTACGGTTGGTTTGTACATGGCTTTTAACACCATGCGGGTGCGTTGCTGCGTTTTCCAGGGTTGGTCGGTCCAGTTATACAGGTAAGCTATGTGGTGGCTGGGCTCGTTGCCGTGCACGTAATTGCCTATAATACCATCTCTCGAAATATCTTCTGTATTCTCGAAATACTTGTCCGGCAGCTCCATGGTAAACAGCGAATCGAGGTGCTGCGCAAACTGTAGCTTCCCTCCCATCATGGCAATCATCTGGGCGGGCGCGTGGGGTACGTATAAACTGTAGTTCCAGGAGTTGCCTTCAATAAAGCCCTGGCCGTGGGTATCCAGCGGGTCGAATTCTTTTTTCCAGGTGCCATCGCTTAGTTTTGGGCGCATAAAGCCTGATTGGGCATCGTACACGTTTTTAAAGTTCTGGGCGCGCTTGCTGAACTCTTCATAAATATCCTGTCGGTTCAGTTTTTTAGCCATCTGCGCAATGCACCAGTCGTCGTAGGCATATTCCAGCGTTTTAGAAACCGAAGAACCGTTCTTATCCTCTGGCACAAAACCCAGGTCCATGTAATAATCCAGGCCATCGTAGTACCGCGTGCGGGCTGTTTGCACGCTGGCATCCAGAGCGCGGTTAGCATCAAAATCAGCCATTCCTTTCATCACCATATCAGCAATTACCGGCACAGCGTGGTAGCCGATCATGCACCAGTTCTCGTTGGCGTGATGCGACCAGACAGGCAGCATTTTGTGCACACTCTGGTCGTAATGCGCGAGCATGGATTTAACCATATCGTTGTTGCGGGCCGGCTGCACAATGGTAAACAAAGGGTGCAGGGCGCGGTAGGTATCCCAAAGCGAAAAACTGGAATAATTGGTAAAGCCGTTTGCCTGGTGCACGTTCATATCCAGGCCTCTGTACTTGCCATCCACATCCATGTAAGTAGTTGGTCCTAAAAAAGAATGGTACATGGCCGTATAGAAGTTTACCAGGTCATCTTTGCCGGCATCCACCACTACTTTGTTCAGCTCTTTGTTCCAGGCGGCTTGTCCTTCGCGCTTTACGCGGTCAAAATCCCAGTGTGGAATTTCGGCGCGCATATTAGCCAGTGCGCCTTCGGTACTTACCGGCGAGAGCGAAAATTTTATCTTGATCTTCTCTCCTTCCTCTGTCTTAAAATCGAAATAGGCTCGCAGCTTTTTACCAGCAAACTCCGGGAAATTCTTGGTCTGGTCGAACTTGCGCCAGAAGCCTTTGTATACCTGCGCCTCCGAATAATCTTTGTTGCCATATTGGTGGAAAGGCTTACTGAAAGCCATCGCAAAGTATACTGTGCGGGTACGTGCCCAACCATTTGTCTGGCGATAACCGGTTATTAACGTATCATTCTCGACACGCACAAAGGTCCAGGTGGTTTTGCCATCGTAGTTGTAAATGCCCGACATCAGGTCCAGGATAATGTGAGCTTCATCCGACTTCGGGAACGTATATTGGTGCATGCCCACGCGATTGCTGGCTGTGAGCTCTGCCAGGATGTTATGGTCGTCGAGTTTTACTTTATAATAAGCAGGTTCGGCTACCTCATTGGCATGAGTGAAAGCTGATCGGTAACCACTTTCCGGCTTGGCCTCAGTGCCCGGGTTAAGCTGCAGTTTTCCGGTAGTAGGCGCAATCAGGAAATCTCCCAAGTCGGAATGGCCGGTGCCACTGAAATGTGTATGGCTGAAGCCCACAATCGTTTTATCATCATGCTGATAACCGGCGCAGTATTTATAGACATCTTTGTTATACTTTCCGTTAACTTCATACGGAATGGTGTCGGTGTCGGGGCTGAGCTGCACCATCCCGAAGGGCACTGTAGCACCCGGGTACGTATGGCCCATTTTAGCTGTCCCGATCATGGGGTTTACATATTTTACCAGGTTTACGACAGGCCTGGTCTGGGCAAAAGAAAGTATGGAAGCAAGCAAAAGGAACGGCAGTACAAGGTTTCTCATTTGTGTAGCTGTTTTCAAAGTATAAATTCAAGCGTGATAGCTAAAGTAAGGCTTATTTTCAGAAAGTATAAAATTATAGCTAACACAATCCCACCCCTGCCATTAATGGTATTTCTATTGACAACTTTACGTTATAAGCTTGGTGCTTACGCATAAAAAAAACAGCAAGCGCCACTTAATTGGTTTTAAAATGATGAACAGTATCGAAGTACAAACTTCCCTATCCTGGCTGCTTTTATACTTTCAGCATGCTTATTCTACAGGCAAAAGTTCGATCCTGAAAGTATAAACCTTATGTGACAAACATCACTGATTGCAGGGTTCGTATACTTTAATTTTGTAGCAGACATTTATTCACCAACAGTATAAATAGAATACCTATGAAAATTAAACAGTTCGAAGACAAAGGTTTAGCTCATTATGCTTATGCCATTTTAAGTGAGTGCGCCAGCGAAATAGTTTTGATAGACCCAGCCCGTGATCCGCAACCCTATTACGATTACGCAGCCGAACATAACGCTAAAATTGTAGGCGTAATAGAAACCCATCCGCACGCCGATTTTGTAAGCTCTCACCTGGAAATACACCAGAAAACCGGCGCTACTGTTTACGCACACAGCCTGGTGGGTGCCGATTATCCGCACCAGGCATTAGACGAGGGTGCTGTGTTGCAACTGGGTAAAATCAAATTAAAATCGCTGCACACTCCGGGCCACTCCCCGGATTCTATCAGCATGGTGTTGGAGCATGAGGGCAAAGACAAAGCTGTTTTTACAGGTGATACTTTGTTTATAGGCGATGTGGGCCGCCCGGATTTGCGCGAAAATGCCGGTAACGTAACTGCCAAGCGCGAAGAACTGGCCCGCCAAATGTACAAAAGTACCCGAGAGAAGCTAATGAAACTGGCAGACGATGTGGTGGTTTATCCGGCACACGGAGCAGGCTCGTTATGTGGCAAAGGGCTGAGCGATGCGAACAGCAGCACCATCGGCGACGAGAAAAAAGGCAACTATGCCCTGCAGGAAATGAGCGAAGATGCCTTTGTAAAAGTACTGACAGAAGACCAGCCCTTTATACCGAAATACTTTGCCTATGATGTTTCTCTGAACAAGCAGGGAGCTCCAAATTACAACAAAAGTATAACAGGTATTACCAGGCTCGAGAAAAACTACAAACCTGAAACTGGTGCGGTTATCATAGATACGCGCCCGGAAAAGGCATTTAAACAAGGCCATTACAAAGGCGCGATCAACATACAGAATGGGGCTAAGTTTGAAACTTGGCTCGGCAGTATCGTCGGGCCCGACGAAAACTATTACCTGATCGGCGAAAGCGATGCACAACTGAACGAACTGATCTCCAAAGCTTCGAAAATAGGCTATGAATTGCTGCTAAAAGGCGCTTTTGTATACGACCAGCAAGACGGCGAAAAAAGCAACCCTTTCGACAGAACTGCCTTTGAAGAAAACAAGGCCGCTTATACCATCCTGGATATCCGCAATACTTCCGAAGTTAAGTCCGGCACATTCTTCGATAAGGCCATCCACATTCCCTTACCCGAACTGCGCGAACGCGTGCAGGAAGTTCCGTCAGACAAACCGATAGTAGTGCATTGCGCAGGCGGTTACCGTTCGGCAGCAGGCAGCAGCATAATAGAAGCGGCCTTGCCAAATTTAAAAGTGCTGGACATGAGCGAAGCTGTCACTGAACTCAAAAATAAATAAAGGCTGATTTCAAAGTATACCTGGTAGCTTTACTCTTTCTAAACTGGCGATGAAGTATAAATACATCAGGACCGGTTACGTAAGAACTACGTATAGAGCAAGCTTATGGAAAACCTGGATAAAAGCGCATTTCTGCAGCACTTCGCGCAACTGGAGCAACCCTTACGTGAGGAGATTCTGGCACATAGTACTTTCAAACACCTGAAAGAAGGCGAAGAAGCCCTGCGCACCGGCCAGTATATTACTTCTACAGTGTTGCTCTCCGAAGGCCTCCTGAAAGTATACCGCGAAGACGACGAAGGAAAGGAGTTTCTGATGTATTACCTGGAGCCTGGCAACGCCTGTGCACTTTCCATGATGTGCTCTGCCAGAGATACGCAGAGCCAGATCAGGGTAAAAGCGGTAGATGATGCTGAGATCATTTTGATACCGTCGCACTTGTCGGAGTTGTGGCTGGCCAGGTATAAAAGCTGGCATAACTTTGTAATTGCTTCGTACCGCCAGCGTTTCGAGGAACTGTTGCAGACACTGGATAGCATCGCTTTTAAGGGCCTGGACGAGCGCCTGCTTTTTTACTTGAAACGCCATGTAAAAGTAAGCGGCAAGCAGATCAGGCTTTCGCACCAGCAAATCGCAACCGAGCTCAGCAGCTCCCGCGAGGTTATTTCGAGGTTACTTAAAAAGCTGGAACAAACCGGGGCCATTACGTTAAACCGCAATTACATTCAGGTGCACGATCTGGAAAAAGTATAGCTCCTGATTTTACTTACTTAATAACGGAATAACTTCTTCTGTAATACGAGTCACTGCCACTCTTTATTACAGGGTATACTTTTGTATCATTACAACGGAAAAATTAACAACGAATGGAAATACTTGGCTACATCGCTGCCTTGTTTATTGGTTTATCTCTGGGTCTGATCGGCGGCGGCGGCTCCATACTTACGGTACCTGTACTGGTTTATTTAATGGGACTGAGTCCGGTTATTTCCACAGCATATTCGCTGTTTATAGTGGGCTTAACCAGTTTGGTAGGCTCTTATAAGTTCTATCAGAAAGGCCTTGTCAGCTTAAAAACAGCTGTTGTCTTTGGCTTGCCTTCCATAATGGCGGTTTTCTTAACGCGCCGCTTCCTGGTGCCAGCCATCCCGGAGAACCTCTTTTCTGTTGGCGATCTGGCAGTTACAAAAGGTGTGCTGCTGATGCTGCTGTTTGCCGGACTGATGGTATTTGCGTCTGTATCGATGATCAAAAAGAAAAAAGCGCCGGCCGATGTGGCAGACGAGAACATGGACACCGAACCCGCTATAACACAAACCAAGCCTGCAGAACGTCACCCGAAACCTAAGTTTAATTACGGCGGTATTCTAGCCGAAGGCCTTGTGGTAGGTACACTTACGGGTCTGGTGGGTGCAGGCGGCGGTTTTTTGATCATTCCGGCGCTCGTACTTTTCAGTAAACTCGATATGAAAATGGCGGTGGGCACTTCGCTGCTCATCATTGCCGTAAAATCTCTGTTCGGCTTTATTGGTGACATTTATAATTATGAGATCGACTGGCTTCTGCTGGGCATTTTCTCTACCATATCCATTGCCGGTATTTTTGTTGGCACATTCCTTTCCACTAAAATACACGCCGATAAACTGAAGACTTCCTTTGGCTGGTTTGTGCTGGTAATGGGCCTATATATTATCATTAAAGAGCTATTCTTCACCTAAGTCTGCCAGCGTGACTTATATCACATACAAACCAGAAAAGTATACCGACCTTTGTGCTATCGAAAGTATAAATACCAAGTTGTTCGGGTAACAAGAAGCTAACCTGTGTTGCCTGAATAGCTTAATAAATTAAAAATAAACGTGTTATGTTAGAATTTTTGAGCCAGCCCTGGCCTTGGTATACCTCGGGTTTTGTTATTGCGTTGGTCATGTTCGTGTTGTTGTTCTTTGGTAAATCGTTTGGTTTTTCATCGAACCTGCGCATTATTTGCGCTGCCTGTGGTGCCGGTAAAAAAGTAAAATTCTTTGATTTTGACTGGCGTGCCCAAACCTGGAATCTGCTGTTCCTGACAGGTTCGGTTATCGGCGGGTATGTGGCATCCGAATATTTATCGAGCGGCGAGGCCGTTCAGATATCGCAGGCAACCATTGAAGACTTAAGCGCACTTGGTATTGCAGTGCCCCAAGGTTTGCAACCCGCAGAACTCTTTAGCCTGGAGGCAGTTTTTACCCTGAAAGGTTTTCTGATGCTGTTGCTGGGTGGTTTTGCCATCGGCTTCGGGACGCGTTATGCAGGGGGCTGCACATCGGGTCATGCCATTAGTGGCCTTTCTAACCTGCAGTTGCCTTCGCTTATTGCCGTAATTGGTTTCTTTATTGGCGGGCTGTTCACTACCTGGGTTATACTTCCGCTTATTTTCTAAGGAAAACAGGTCTGTCTAATTTCTTCAACATAAAAAATATTAAGGCCGTGAATGGACTAAAATTTATACTTGCCGGAATACTTTTCGGAGTTGTGATGAGCAAATCCGAAGCAATTTCGTGGTTCCGGATACAGGAGATGTTCCGTTTTCAATCGTTTCATATGTATGGCATTATTGGTACGGCTGTTGTGCTGGGCGTGCTCATGGTCTATGCTATTAAAAAGTATAAACTCCGCGATTTTGAAGGCAACCCTATCACGTTCACACCAAAAGAAATGTCAGTTGCGCGCTACCTGATCGGGGGATCCGTTTTCGGATTAGGCTGGGCCCTGACCGGGGCTTGCCCGGGCCCGTTGTTTGTAAATGTGGGGCACGGCTACTGGGCTTTTTTACTGGCCATACTTGGGGCGCTTGCCGGAACGTTTACATACGGCGTTATCAAAGACAGGCTGCCACATTAATAATGTAACATAGGGCAGTTTTATACTTTAGATCAACCAGGCAGAGTTATACCTTTTTGCACCTTTGTTTCCGGAGTTACATAAAGCGTTCAGCAGTATATACTTAAATTAAAAATCAACCATATGTTAAAAAATAAATTTTCGCTGAAAGATATTCCGGGCTGGGCCGTGATGCTGGGCATTTTCGGGATTTTATACCTTACCGGCCTGCACACCGAAGCCATCGGGCAGGTACAGCGTTTGCTTTTGGCAACCGGCATCAAAAATGCCGATGTACCGGAAGCGCTTCAGAACCCGGATGCCAAGGCTGTTGCAAATGCCGCAGCAGTTGCCAACTCAGAAATGGCTGGCGCTGGATTTAAGATGGTAGATATGCAGGGCAGGCAGATTGCGTTTGAAAGCCTGAAAGGCAAAGTGGTATTCCTGAACATCTGGGCCACCTGGTGCCCACCCTGCATTGCCGAAATGCCCAACATCCAGCAATTATACGATAAGGTTGGCTCAGATAAAATTGCTTTCGTAATGCTTTCGGTTGATGAAGGCGGTATGGCCAAAGTGAAGAAATTTATCGACAGGAAAAAGTATACTTTCCCGGTATACATGCCAGCCAGCCAGTTTCCGCAGGAGTTTTACTCCACAGCCATTCCTACTACTTTCATTATTTCGCCGGCCGGCAAGATAGTAGCCAAACAGGAAGGCATGGCCGATTACAATACTCCGGAGGTGATAGAATTTCTGCAGAATATGGTAAAAGAGTAAAATTAAGCCAGGTTGTTTTTAAGGCAAGATCAGCTTCGGATGCCCCTTAAAATTATGGCCACTTATATTTCCGAACAAAGGCCAGACTAAGCCGGTGAAATGATTTGAATAATAAAAAGGGCAGAGAGCGGAAACTCTCTGCCCTTTTTATTATTCAAATCATCATTACTAACGTACTGCCTTATAAACACTACCTCTGAAATTGAATTATCAACGCTCCGCCTCTTCCCAATTCCTACTATTATAATACTAAAATATTAATTTTATCCAATTTATAAATCCGTTGCAAGTTTATTTAATAAACTTTTAAATTTTACTATATAAGAGTAAACAAATAAGATGGCAAGCTGTTTGTAGTGCGTAAACAGATTTACCATTACGTTTAAGAAGATTAAATCATTTTACTCTATAAAAATAAGTACATTTACGGTATAAAATTTCGCCATCCTGATTATGGTACAATACCGTTAATTAGTTTTAGCAAATTGGCCTGATTTTTTGACGCACCTTTTTTATGCATATAGTATTACTTCTCTCTTTTTTTATTAACAGTTTGCTGCTTAACGTCTGGGACTCTGCTCCCCACCAAGTTCGAAAACAGCCTCTTTCCTCCTCACAAATCAAGATCAATGCTACCATCGATTCGTTGAATGAGGCAGCATTTACCGCTAAATACAGCAACCTGGATACAGCTTTTGCTCTTTTAGACGAAGCATACCGGTTAGCAACGCAGCAAGGTTACCAAAAGGGTATAGCGGTCAGGTATTTATATGAAGGTGGCATTTACCAGCAATATAATTTTACTAAAAAAGCCTTGTCGCTGTACTACCAGGCGCTGGAAGTAAGCCGGGCGGCCAACGATACCTTTAATATTGCACGGGCAAACCAACAGATAGCAAATGCATTGCTGCAGAATGGTAATTTAACCGAAGCTGAAAGGCTTTACCAGGAAGCAATGCACAGTTACAGCACGCTGGGCTATAAAGAGGACATAATCAACATTGTTAACAGCCTGGGGCTCGTTAAACTTCAACAGAACGAACTGAAGATCGCAAAGGCCTATTTCGAGCGTGCTTTACTGGAAAGTGAATTGCTGGGTTATAGCTATGGCCTGAAAAAAGCGAACTATAACATGGGGCAGGTTTACCTGAAAAAAAAGAACCTGCCATTGGCAAAAAAATATTTGCAGGTAGCTTATGCCCTGGATGAAAAACGTGGAGACAAGTACGGACTGGCACAAACGAAAAGTGATTTCGCGCTGATCGCCCTTCAGGAAAAAAAGTATGAGGAAGCCGGCAAATGGGCATTAGCTGCTTTAAACGATGCGCAGGCAGTTAAAGCCTCTGCTATCGAAATAAAAGCCATGGAAAGCATGCTGGCTGTACACAGGCAGTTACAGGATCATAAACAGATTATAGTCTGGCAGGACAAGCTTATACAAAAGCAAAAACAGGTATTTGAGCAAGGCAACAGTTATGCCCTGGACTTTTCGACTTTGTTGAAGGAAATCCAGGAAGCAAAAATGCGTAATGAATTGCAAACCCAGGAAGCTGCACAAAAACAGCTCCTCACCCGAAGTATACTTTCTGTGGTAGCGCTAGCCCTTGTTTTACTGGCATTTTTGGCGCTGATGTGGTTTAAAAACTATAAAAAGGCACGTGCATACGGTAACATGCTCGCCATCAAAAACGAAGCAATCGAGAAAAGTGCCCGTGAGCTGGATACCCTGAACCGGACCATTGCCAAGCAGAACAAAAGCCTCGAAGAAAGCAACCTGATGAAAGACAAGCTGTTCACGATCGTATCGCATGATATGAGAAGTCCGCTTACTTCTTTAAAGGGCTTGCTAAATTTAGTACAGGTACGCCCTATGTCTCCGGAAGAAATCAAGCGTATGTTTGGTATGCTGCAACGGGAAGTAGATGTGGTGCTCGGGATGCTCAGTAACCTGCTTGATTGGTCCAAGACCCAGTTGGATGGCGCTGCCGTAGTAGTGGAAAACATCAGTTTACACTCACTTGCAGAAGCGAATCTGGCTTTTGTAAGTAGCCAGGCACACGAAAAGAAAATCAGTTTAGAAAACAAGGTACCCGCTATGGCAGTGGCGCTGGCAGACCAGGAAAGGCTTAATTTTATTGTGCGCAATTTAGTACTGAACGCGATCAAGTTTACGTCTGAAGGTGGTATTATAGCGGTTGATGCAAAGGTATCTCAAAACCAAGTTATACTTTCGGTACGTGATAACGGGCGCGGAATTGCCCCACACAACATAGGCAAGCTGTTTAGCGATACTGTTCGCTTTACCACACTCGGCACAGCCAGGGAGAAAGGAACAGGTCTGGGGTTAAAGTTTTGCAAAGACCTGGCTGAAAGTATGGGAGGAAGTATAAACGTATCGAGCGTGGAAAATGTGGGTAGTACTTTTTTTGTAACGCTACCTGCTGCACCCTTTTCTGTACAGCTTAACCAGCCTGAATTAATGGAAACTGTATAAGGTTAGCTCTGATCTGGGTTGTTTGGAAGCGCAGCATTTAAAGTATACTTTCAACTTCGTTGCAGGTGGCTTTACACAAGTGTAGCAGCCTGATCACAAATCAGACAATAAACTGACAATTGTTCTCCTTCCAATTTCCTTAAAAAGGACATTAAACTCAGAAAGCATGACGAACATCATATGTTACACCCACACCCGAAGTTAGTTTTGTTTTCCTGTTTCTATTAGCCATAGCCTACCAATACTACGCCCATGCCCGAATTAACTATTTTTTTAAATAATCTGCTTTCTTCTGACCTGATCATACTTACGCGCAACACAGAGCGTACCTATTGCCGGTTTTTTAAGGATGGCGTATACCTAGACCGCATGTATGTAAGCGATCCGGCTTTGTTAGCTGAGCTGCATGTACTTTTGGGTGAGGGAGACGAGATAAACGCGCCGGGCATTGCAAAACTGAAACAACTATACCTGGCAACAGATACGCAGCCCCCACTCGAAGCACTGCCATAATACCCTTCTTAAGTTGTCTGCTTCCAGGCCTAATGTAAAGCGACCTAATGTAAAGCGAGCTACTGATGGCTTATAGCGCCCTTTTCCTTCTTTTACTGCTGTAATGCCTCACTTCTTTATCTAGTAGAAACTACTTTAAAAACGGTTAAGTAATATTCTGCTTCCTGTACTTATAAAGTATAAAATCACTTTACAGAATCATAATTTTGTGTTGCAAGAAGAGTTCGAACTCTCTTGAAAGCACGCTTTAGGTGCGCTTGTTCTGGCTTTCCCAGTTAATAAAAGTTGATGCGAACAGTATATAGGTACCTGTTAGAAGTGCAGTTACGCTTTATTCTGTAACTTGTTCATCAAATAACCATACGCAATTGAATGTTCCTACAGTTAAAATTGTATGGAATAGAAATCAAACAAGATGAGCTGATTTGCCTGGTTTATTTTAAACATAAAAGGTATGCGTTTATTACTTATTTCACTGTTACTGATAACCGGTATTGCAACAGCTCAGCCGGCCAAAACGGACTCACTGATTCAGAAACTCCGGTTAGCCACTTCTGACACAACCCGGATCAGGCTGCACAATGCACTGGCTACTGCCTATTTTGGGCAAGATGCCATGCGCGGCATTAAGCATGCTACACAGGCTTTGGCAATGGCAACCAAAGCAAAAAATCACTTGGGTAAAGCAAAAGCCCTTTTACTCTTATCCAGGGGCAACCTGATCTTAGGCCAGTACGACAGAGGGCTTAACCGTGCCTTCAGCGCGCTTAAAATTGGCACGCAGCTACAGGATACGACGATTATGTTTGGTGCCCAGAATATGCTGGGCATTATGTATTTTAAGCTGGATGATACCACAAACGCCCAATTACATTACACCACGGCCTTAGAACTGGCTACCAAAACAACAAATAAAAGCTGGCTGGGGAAAACCTATAACAACTTAGGCAACCTCTACGAAATAGAAGGCAATTACAGAAAAGCACTTCGCTATTTTCAAAAAGCGGTTATGCTGCAGGCTGCTTTAGGCGATGTACAAAGCCAGGCGATCAACCTGCATAATATCGGCAACATCCACCTGAACCTTGCTGAACCGGCTCAGGGTTTGCCCTACTTATATCAGTCCATTCAGCTTAACAGATCAATAGGCAACCAGATGCTCTTACCAACCACACTGGGAAGTATCGCCAATATTTACCTGGCAACCGGCGATACGTTAAAAGCACTGGCAACAGCAAAGCAAAGCTACGACGCCTCACTGGCCACTAACTCCAGTAAGAAAATCTCGGCAGCCGCCCAGCTTTTACAGCAGATTTATGCCTCGATGCGTCAGTTTGAGCCTGCCTATCAGTTAATGGTTATTATAGCCAAACATGAGGCCAGACTAGATCTTGAAAGCCAGCAGAAAGCGGCAGCAGAAATAACGGCAAGGTACGAAGCAGAAGGCCGGGAAGAAGCCTTACAACGCCTCGAAGCCGAAAAAGAAAAACAAGGGCTGATGATTGCGCAGCAGCAGCTTATTCTGGTTTTAGGCGGTGTTATCATCATCCTGTTGTTAATCTCGTTTCTGATTCTTTATATAAGCCGGAAAAAGATCAGAAAAACGCATACCGATCTGGTAGAAGTTAACTCTAAACTGCTGCAACAACATGTCCTCATCAGTACACAGAAAGACGATCTGGCTACCCAGGCCTTACTTTTACAACAGCAAAACGAAGCCCTGGAAAAACATAGCACCTTCAAAAATAAAATCTTCTCTATTATTTCGCATGATTTGCGTGCGCCATTAAATTCGTTGAAAGGTATCCTGAGCCTGGCCAACTCTCCCTCCCTGACGGAAGAACGGATCAAAGTTATTTTCGGGTTGCTTGAAAAAGAAATGGTAACGGCTGCCAACATGCTTCAGAATTTACTTATTTGGGCCAAGGCACAACTGGAAGCCTCTACCCTGGCCCTGGAAGAACTTAATATAGCTAAGCTGGCAGCTACCGTAATCAGCGAAACGGAAGCCCAGGCAAGTATAAAAAACATTAAAATTCAGCTTATTATAAATCCAGATTTCAGCGTGACAGCCGATAAAGAACGGCTCAGTTTTGTGCTGCGCAATCTGGTAACAAATGCGATAAAATTTACGCAGCCTGATGGAGAGATACGCCTCGAAGCAAACCTACTGGATACTGCAGTGGCCATCCACGTAATAGATGCAGGCGAAGGCATTGCGGCAGAAAATGTCAGTAATCTGTTTACAGAAAAACGCTTTTCGACCTTAGGAACGCAACAGGAAAAAGGAACAGGCCTTGGACTTGTATTCAGTTACGAACTGCTGCAAAGTATGAATGGTAAAATGAAGGTAGACAGCCAGCCCGGAAAAGGCAGCACGTTTACGATTCTGCTTCCGAAAATACAAAATGCTGTTAACGAAATTTCAGGAGAGGATAAGGTTAAAACGTTGGCTCTTTAAGTAAAGTAACCAGCTTTTAAAAAACTATACTTGTGCCTGCTGCTTGTTTTGGCCAGTAAGCTCAAGTATAGTTTCAAGCGAACTTGTTCCAAAGTATAAAATCCGAAATCTATACTCTAAAAAGCCCTGAACTACCTGCTACTTTTTTGTGTCGGGATGAGGAGTGATCATAATGTGCGCTCCGTGCGTACCAGGGTGCATGATCCAGGGCATTGCGGGTCCTTCGGGCGCTAAGGGCAAACCTGTGCTCTCTGCAGTTGCATACGGAATGTATACCACATAGCGCCGGTAACCATCTTTTATTTCGCCGCTGGTCAGGTTCACGTTTTCATCTGAAGCTGTAAAAACAAAAAGCGAGGCAGGCTGCTTGGGCATTTTCAGCTTGCCACTTTTAACCTCCGCTTCCCGGGTATCAAATATCTCTTTTGTTGCCTTACCGGTTTTTTTCAGTTCACGTCCACGCGCCATAAACGGATCCAGGTCTTTATGGTAACATGAAGCTGAAAAACCTTCTTTTGCCGGGTCGTCAGCCAGACAAACCATCTCGTTTGTACCTTTGCGTAACTGCACAAGCTCCCCTTTCTGATTATAGCCATACACAGTAGCACCCGCGCGTTTATCCGCCGGAGCGGCTAAGGTAGCTGTTTTGATCTGTACTTCAGCTGTAGGAATGGATGTCTGGCTGAAGGCTGCAGTTGCAATTAACCCGAACAGAAAGGTTACCATACTTTTTTTCATAGTGCTTTCTTTAAAGTATAAGTTGTTGTTTTATTGCCAGTTACATTATACAATAAATTTACAGGCAAACCAAATTAATTGTAAATTTACCTGACAGGTTGATCT
This sequence comes from Pontibacter arcticus, assembly GCF_003284895.1. GTDB lineage: Bacteria > Bacteroidota > Bacteroidia > Cytophagales > Hymenobacteraceae > Pontibacter > Pontibacter arcticus. The sequence continues at coordinate 211,477 of NZ_QMDV01000002.1, read as the reverse complement.
GAAAGTATACTTTAGTAAGCGGCTATCCAATGTTAGGCACTATAAAACCATTGGATTTGCAATTACAAAAAAAGACCGCCTGAGCTATCAGGCGGTCTGGCATTAATTTCTGTAATTTCCTTATTCTTCCTCTTCGGAGTTTGCCTGCATGGCCAGTAAATTATGTGCCCCTTTCAGCACAATACCTTTTGAACTACGGTAAGCATCGGGCAATTTAACTTCTACCAGTTCCTCGTTTTTCATACCGGTTTCCACCGACACGCGCCGGAACGATCCGTCTTCGGTTTTCACATAAAAGTAAGTTTTGCCTTCAAACTGAACAAGTGCCGAAGCTGGCAAGGCCGTTACGTTTCGTTGGGTGGTTTCTACCGTCGCGTTCACAAACATACCCGGCATCAGGCTGGCATCTTTCTGGTTTAAATGTACATGCACCGGTATTATTTTAGCGCCTTCCACACTTTTCCCTACCAAGGTTATTTCCGCTGCTCTGTCCCTGGTATCATTTGCCAGGCGGTAAGTTACTTTCTGGCCGGGGCTCAGCAGGTTTACGTCTCTCTCGTAGGCGTTCAGTTCCAGGTGCAAATCTTCCGTGTTCATCAGCTCAAACAATACATCGCTGGCTGTTACCATTTTACCGATGCTGGCATTTACGCTCTGCACAAAACCATTTATAGGAGAAAGGATACGTATACTTCTGCTGATGTTGCTGCTGCTTAAACGATCCGGGTTGATGTTGATCATGAGCAGTTTTTGCCTTAGCGCGGCCTGGCTGTTACGCAGCATCTGCATCTCGGACTGTACCTGCTGGAAATTTTTAAGGGCGCTAACTTTCTCGTCTGTCAGCTCTTTCTGGCGGTTATATTCGAGTTGGGCGTACCCTAATTTAGCTTTTGTATCCAGGTAATCCTGCTGCAACTGTATGTAATCCGGATGTTCGAGTACGGCCAATACCTGCCCTTTTCTAACTTTGGAGCCAGGCAAAAGATTTGTATGTTTCACAAAACCGCCATAAGGCACCGAGATATGCACCATCCCAGCCGGTGGCACATCAATCTCACCGGATAAACGCAGCGTGGTTCCCATCATCAGTTCCTGTGCGCCGCCCAGTTCAACTCCGGTATTCTGCAATTGCTGCGCGGATAACGTTACCAGTTCCGGGTTGGCAGGTGCTGCGGCAGTTGTTTCATCGGCTTCTTGCATTGCTGGTTCTGAGCAGGAGAAAAGAAAAGTAGCACCAGCTAAAAGTATGATTTTATAGTTATTCATGGTTATTGTCCTTGGAGGTAATTAAGTTGATAAATGGCCAGTTGATAATCCAGTAGCAGTTGCAGGTAATTCTGGCGGATGCGCAGTTGCTGACTGGCTGCCTGCAGGTAATTTAAGTAGCCGGTTTCGCCGCTGCGGTAAGCTTTATCGGCTTGTACCAGGCCCAGGTTTGCATTAGGTAATACTTTCTGCTGATAGAAATCCATACTTTGCACCAGGCGGTTATAATGAGCAAGGGCTGCGTTGCGCTGGCTTTCCAGTTGGGTTTGCTGGTCTTTTAAAGTAGTTTCTGCTATTTGCTTGCTTATGCCGGCGGCCTTAATCTTTGCCTTTTGGGCACCAAACAAGAGTGGCACCGACACCCCCGCTTCGAAACCTGAAAAGCGGTCTGACCTGGAAAAAGTCTGCTCCTGACCGTTCACATCCATCGTGCCGGCAAAGGATTGGTTAAAATACCCAACTGAAAGATCTGGCGCTAACTTATGTTTTTCCAGTTGTTTGGCGCGTTCGGCTACGTTTACCTGCTGCTCGTATACGGCAAGTTGCGGATGGTTCAGGCCGTCAGATGTTTGCTGTAGCGTTGCAGTTTGTGGTTTTAACCGTTCCGGGATGATCTGTAGATGTTGCGGTGATTGCACCAGCGCGCTTAATTTAGCCTGCTCTGCCAGAATAGCTGCCTCGTTTTGCTGCAGACGGTCTGCCAGTTCGAAGCGTTCGGTTTCGGCGGTCGTTTTCTCCAGGATGCCGCTCTCCCCTGTTCTGAATTTTACATCAGCTGCATGCACCAGCACCTTGTAAATACTATCCTGCTGCTGCAGCAAATAAGTAACCTCAAACAGGTACGCTAACTGGGTATAGACCTGCTGCACCTGGTAATCGAGGTCGCGTTGCTGCAACTGTAACTGGCGTTCATCCAACACTTTTTGCTCGGTCAGTAATTTGCTTTGCGCACCCCAAACAGTCGGGAAAGGTATACTTTGTCGCACATCAAACCGGTTATCCGTGAGCGGCGTATTAAGCTGCCCCCGCGAATAGGTGATATCGGTTTTAGGAATTTCAACTGCCGTTTTTTGCAGACTCTCGCTTAATTCGACATTTAATTGTCCTGTCTTTAAAAGCTGGTTATTCTCGCGGGCCAGTTGCTGTACCTGTTGCAAACTCATGGGCTGCGGTGCTTGTGCCAGCGTTAAAAAAGGAGCTAAGAAGAATAAAAGGGTCGCTGTTATTTTCGGCACTTTTTTCATCTTAAAACCTGTTTCTGAGAAGTAGTAAATAATCGGCAGCACCACCAGCGTAAGCAGCGTTGCGGATACAAGGCCACCAATCACAACGGTTGCCAGCGGTTTTTGCACTTCAGCGCCAGCCGAGTTGGAAAGTGCCATCGGCAGGAAACCAAGCGAGGCCACCGTAGCCGTCATGATAATAGGCCGTAGCCGGGCAGCAGTTCCTTTCCGGATAATCTCTTCGATGCTTTTCATACCACCTTCTTTGAGTTGATTAAAATGCCCGATCATCACGATACCATTTAGTACCGCCACTCCGAACAAAGCAATAAACCCAACGCCCGCCGAAATACTGAAAGGCATATCGCGCAGCAACAGCGCAAACACTCCACCTATGGCAGAAAGCGGAATAGCGGTGAAAACGATGATAGACTGTTTAATGGATTTGAAAGCGAAAAACAGCAGCGTAAAGATCAGCAGCAAGGCCAGCGGCACAGCAACAGATAAACGGTTTGTGGCTTCGATCAGGTTCTGAAACTGGCCGCCGTAGGTAACTGAGTAGCCGGGTGGCAGATCAAGGTCGCTGTCTACTTTGGTTTGTATTTCGTTCACGATACTTTGCACATCGCGGTTACGCACGTTAAAACCAACCGAAATGCGGCGGCGCGTGCCATCGCGTTGTATCTGGTTCGGGCCGTCTTTCATTTCCACTGAGGCCAGTTGGTTCAGCGGAATCTGGTAGCCGGCGGCATTGCTAACAAACAAATTTTCTACATCGGTTATATCGCGCCGGTTTTGCTTGGCCATGCGCACAACCAGATCGAAACGCTTTTCGCCTTCGTATACTTGCCCGGCAATTTCGCCGGCAAAAGCGGCCGTAATGGTTCTGTTTACTTCGTTTATACTGAGGCCGTAGCGCGCCAGCATTTCGCGGTTGTAGGTTACCAATATCTGTGGCAGGCCTGTCATTTTCTCCACGTACAGGTCTTCGGCACCTTCCACGGGCTGCACGAGTTTGCCCAGTTTCTCAGCATAAATAGCCAGTGAGTCCAGGTCGTCGCCGTAAATTTTTACCACCACATCCTGCCGTGCGCCGGTCATCAGTTCGTTAAAACGCATCTGGATAGGTTGCTGTACGCCGAATGATGCCTGTGGCAAATGTTGCTGCAGTTTAGTTGCCATTTTATCGGCCAGTTCTTCTTTGTTGCTTGCGCTGGTCCATTCGCTTCTGTCTTTCAGTACCACAATCATATCGCCCAGTTCTACCGGGTTAGGTTCGGTGGGCACTTCCGCCGAGCCGATCTTGGTAACGACCTTTTCTACCTCCGGAAAATTCTTTTTTAGTATACCCGACGCTTTGCTGACAACTTCAATGGTTTCGTTGAGGGAGCTACCCGTCAGTACGCGTGTTTCGATGGCAAAATCGCCTTCATCCAAGGAAGGAATAAACTCGCCGCCCATGCGCGTGAACAGGAAAAGGGATAAGGCAAACAGCCCGACAGCAAGTATGAGCACCATCGCTTTAGCCCGCAATGCAAAGTTGAGCAACGGTTGGTAGGCGCGGTTTATGGCTTTCATGATGCGGTCCGAGATGTTCTCTTTGTGCGTTGTTTTGCGGCTCAGCACCAGAGACGCCATCATCGGCACGTAAGTAAGCGACAGCAGGAAAGCGCCCAGAATGGCAAACGCAACGGTCTGTGCCATCGGTTTAAACATTTTTCCTTCGATGCCTACCAGCGCCAGTATAGGCAGGTAAACAATAAGTATGATGATCTGGCCAAAGGAAGCGAAGCCCATCATTTTACTGGCTGAGTCGTGTACTTCGGCATCCATTTCGTCGCGGCTCAGCATTTTTACGCCGACGTGGTGGTGCTTGCTCATCTGTATCCGGTGAATCACACTCTCCACAATAATAACAGCCCCATCCACGATCAGACCAAAGTCCAGGGCGCCTAAGCTCATCAGATTACCGCTTACGCCAAACACATTCATCAGCGAAATAGCAAACAGCATGGCCAGCGGAATAACGGATGCTACCAGCAAACCGGCACGCAAATTCCCCAGCAGCAACACCAGCACGAATACCACAATCAAAGCGCCTTCCGCCAGGTTTTTTTCTACGGTGCTGATGGCGCGATTTACAAGTTTGGTGCGGTCCAGGAAGGGTTCTATGACCACGCCTTCGGGCAGGGTTTTCTGAATTTCAGCGATCTTGTCTTTTACATCTTTGATCACTTTAGAGGAGTTCTCCCCTTTCAGCATCATCACAATGCCGCCAGCTACCTCGCCGGTATCATCTTTCACCATCGCGCCATAGCGAATAGCGGTACCTTCGCGCACATCGGCCACATCGCGTATCAGCACAGGTACGCCCGCGCGGGCATCTTTTACTACAATGCGGCCAATGTCTTCTATACTTTTAACCAGACCCTCGGTGCGAATAAAGTAAGCGTTCGGGTCTTTCTCGATGTAGGCGCCACCGGCGTTGGCATTGTTACTTTCCAGGGCTTCGAACACCTCTGTAATGGTAATGCCCATGCCTCGGAGCTTGTCCGGGTCGATGGCGACTTCATACTGTTTCAGGTTGCCGCCAAAGCTGCTGACTTCGGCTACGCCGGATGTCCCCAGCAACTGCCGCCGCACAATCCAGTCCTGTATGCTGCGCAGTTCAGTGGCGTCATACTTGTGTTCGTAGCCTTTTTCGGGGTGCAGCTCATACTGGTAAATTTCGCCGAGGCCCGTGGAGACAGGCGCCAGAAACGGTACGCCCGCACCGGCTGGAATCTGGCTTTCGGCTTCTTTTAGCTTTTCGGTTATCTGCTGGCGTGCCCAGTAAATGTCGGTGTCTTCTTCAAACACCACCGTTACCAACGACAGTCCGAAACGGGAAAAAGACCTGATCTCGATAATTTCGGGGATGCTGGCTACCGAAAGCTCAACCGGAAAAGAAATAAGCCGCTCTACTTCCTGCGCGCCCAGAGACGGAGAAACCGTAATGACCTGTACCTGGTTATTGGTGATATCCGGCACGGCATCGATCGGCAAGCGGGTTAGATTATAGGCTCCCCAGCAAATTAATGCAAAGGTCATCAGCCCGATAATAAGTTTATTTTTGATGGAAAATAAGATGATCTTACTTAGCATGGTACTAGTTTAAAACCTGACGCAACAGGCTTAACTGCCAACAAGTTATTTCAGCAGAAGCCTTCGCTATGATACAAATCGGTTTTATACTTTACAGGAAGCCCGAATTAGCTCCGCAAAGTATAAACTGAAAAAGTACTGCTAACAGGAGCATGCGGCGTTTGCCAAAAGTGGCCGGAACGCGAAAACCCTACGCAGTAAAGTATAAAATCAGGAGTGTTTGGGCGGTTGCCAGATGCTGCCTTTAAAAAAGCTGGGTGACGCTAAGTTGAGATAGCTGATTTGCTCAGAGGGTATTGGAATGGCAAAATACTCGGGATGCGGTACGGTGGGCGTACTTACAAAATAATCGTAGGCGGAGTTACCCATTTGCTTAAACGGAAGGCTTTCGTGCTCGGCAGCAGATTGGGCATCTGTGGCGTGGGCATAATGCATCTTCAGAAAATCAACAAAACTTAACGTGTTGCCGGTGCCGTGCCGGTGTTGCTGGAAGTGCTCTAATAGCACCGGTATCTTGGAAAGTTCATGCAGGTCAGAGTGAGGCAACAGCGAGCCTATAAAAATAAAAACTGTAAAAAAGATAACTCTGGCTTTCAAGATGGTTTGTTGTTAATAAACAAACTTAAGTAGCGCAGCTGATAAAGCCAAAGATTAAAGCATAAATCAACCCTGAAAGTATAAATTTATACGTTACCCCACGCGGTCGAACCCGGCGTTATTCTCTGCCATATACTTGGTAACCGTATCTTCTACCATCTGCAGAATGTTGCGCAGCACCGGACTTTTATCGTCGCGCCGCCAGGTTACATACAGGTTTACTTTGTAGGGCAACGGAATATAGCGCACATTGGCCAGCGCACTGAAAGAGTACGAGTAAGGAAGTATGGAAACGCCCAGCCCTTTTGAAACCAGCCGCAAAATCATCCCGCCAAAATCAGTTTCGATATACACGTTGGGTTTCAGGTTTTGCTCTTCGAGCATCTGCCGTAAACTTGAAGTATAAAAGGTGGTTTGCAGCAAATTGGAAAGTATAAACCGTTCGTTTTCCAGGTCGTGCAGGCCGGTAAAGTTTTGTTCGTTCAGGCGATGGTTCAGGGGCACGATCAAAGCAAACGGCTCGGAGTACAAACACTTGGATTGCAGCGAAGGGTTTTCAGCGGGATCTCTTCTGAAGGCAAGGTCCATCTGGTAATCCAGCAGCAGCTGTTCGAAACTGATATCGGTCGGCTCCACTAACTCCAGTTTTAATTCGGGGAAAGTATGGGAAATGTCGGTTATCAGTTCGGGCATAAAGCGGTAGGCAGTAGAGCCTGGGTAGCCGATCTTAACCGTGCCAAAGGTGCCTTCATGAATTTTCCGGGCCTGCAGGTGGATGCGGTTAATCTCATCGAGCAAAGGCAGCCATTGCTTTTTCAGGAACGTGCCGGCCTCGGTCAGTTTTACGCTGCGCTTGCTTCGCTCGAAAAGCTGCACACCCAGCTCCTCTTCCAGCGCCTTTATTTGCCTGCTGAGCGCCGACTGCGTGATGAACATACGTTCTGCTGTGTTCCAGAAATGCAGTTCTTCCGACAAGGCCAGAAAATATCGTATCTGCTGTAGCTCCATCCGGTTTAATCTGTTTTTCGCATTAGTTAAGCCAATATTAGCATTTCAGGGCATACAAACGCACACTTACTTTGTAATTAATTCATAAAAAGGTAAGATGGTGTTTCTACGAAAATATATTTTAGAAGGAATTGGCTGGGTAGGCGCGCTCTTTTCGTTGCTGGCTTTTGGCCTGAACAGCCTGAATGTTATCAGCAGCCAGTCTGTAGAATATTTAGGTGCCAACATTATCGGCTGTTTTTGCCTGATCCTGTACGCTGTTTCGAAAAAGGCTTATGCCAGCTGGGTACTTAATTCTATCTTTTTGCTGATCGCGGTTTTCGCTTTGGTAAAAGCCAACCTGTTATAAAGTAAAACGAAGGAGTGTTGTTCTGAATCAGGATAACACTTCATTCTGAAGCGGTTTACCGGCTTCAAAATCGGAAACATTCTGTAAGGTGATCTGGGCTATACTTTGCAGGGCATCGGTGGTAAAAAAAGCCTGATGGCCGGTTATAAGTACGTTGTTGAAAGACAACAGGCGCATAAACGTATCATCCTGAATTACTTTATCAGACAGGTCTTCAAAGAAAAGGTCGCCTCCTTCTTCGTACACATCCAGGCCCAGGTAGCTAATTTTTTCTTTCTTGAGTCCTTCGATTACGGCTTTGGTATCTATAATGGCCCCACGACTTGTATTGATCAGCATCACACCATCTTTCATTTTACCCAGCGATTCCGCATTGATCAGGTGAAAGGTTTGCGGAGTGAGCGGGCAATGCAGCGAGATAATATCGGATTGGCTGTAAACGCTGTCGAGGTCTGTAAACTCCACTCCAATCTCTTCTGTTTCGTTGCTTTTACTGATGTCGTAGCCCAGCACCCGGCAACCAAAGCCTTTCAGGATACGGGCCGTAACCAAACCAATCTTTCCTAAGCCGATGAGCCCGACGGTGCGCCCGTGCAGGTCAAAGCCCATCAGACCGCTCAGTGCAAAATTACCCTCTCGCACGCGGTTGTATGCCCGGTGTGTTTTACGGTTAAGGGTAAGTATAAGTGCCAAGGTATGTTCGGCAACGGCATACGGCGAGTACGCAGGCACACGCACCACCTTAATGCCCAGTTCCTGTGCCACGCGCAGGTCTACGTTGTTATAGCCGGCACAGCGCAGTACAATTACTTTTACACCGGCAGTTGCCATAATCTGCAACACCGCAGCATCAACTGTATCATTCACAAACACACAGACAGCCTCCTCCCCTTTGATCAGGGCAGCCGTATTGTGGTTAAGCGGCACTTCCAGAAAAGTTAGTTGATGCGCGTCTTCCTGGTTGGCTTGGTTAAAGAAATGAATATCGTAAGGCTTGGCACTGAAGAATAGAACATTCATACTTTATTTATACTTTGTGAATGTTGATGATGGAGGCTGTACCGGTATTTATACTTTCAACGAGGTTGCCTACGGTCCTGGAACTTAAAACGTGCAACAATTTATCGCGGATCACTTTAAAATCGTCGTGCAGCGGGCATGGATGCGTATCGGAACAATGTTGCATGCCCATGCCGCACCTCCTGAAAAGCTCGACACCATCAATGCTGCGCACTATTTCGAGTATGGTGATTTCGTGGGCGTTGCGTTGCATGTAAAAGCCGCCACCGGGGCCTTTGCTGGAAGCGATAATATTTTTACGAACCAGGTCCTGCAGTATTTTTCCTATGAAATGAACGGGCAGATCGAGCTCAGCTGCTATTTGTTTTATACCAGCTTTGTGCTGAGCAGCAGCAGCAAGCGCAATGTAAACGACGGCGCGCAAGGCATATTCAGTTGTTTTGGATAAAATCATACAAACCGTTTAAAGCTGATCCCGCAAATGTAATGTATAAAATATTATTTCCCTTCCAGCTGCCGCATTCCGTCCTCAGTCATCATATCAATTGTCCAGGGCGGCGACCACACCAGGTTTACATGTACGTCGAGGTCCGGAAAACGCTCCTTTAAAATTTGATCTGCTGCATTTATGATCGTGCCGCTCATGGGGCAGCCCTGCGTGGTTAGTGTCAGGGCAATTTCGAGGGTATCGCCTGCAAGGCTTACTTCATACACCAGGCCAAGGTCCACGATGTTAATGCCCACTTCCGGGTCGATTATATACTTTAGGGTTTCGAACACTTGCTGCCCGAAATCCTCAGACACTTGCTTTTCCATAGGTGAAAGGTTTTAGTTCCTGAACTTTGTGCAGCAATAGTTTATACACATTTATGGTGTACAGAATTGATGTTAAGGTAAATCCGATGGCTCCCGCAAGTATGATTTGTTGGTTTTGAAACAGAACGCCGGTTATCAAAAGTATAAACCCAAGCAGGTAAAAGACATTCTGCCAGCGTTGCAGTGTATGGCTGTAAAGGTCTTTAGGCAAAGGAGTTTTAAAGCGGCCCACGTAATTTTCGTACGCGTGCATCCAGACAATGAAAGGTAATGTTTTAAAGGTTTGCCCAAGTATAAGCGCAGAAATAAACCCCAGGAAAACCGAGATGCCATATACCAGGTAAACAGCGGATAATAGTTGTTGCGGGAAGTTTAACTGGCTGCTTATCACCATTACCAGTAAAAGCGGCAGCAATAGCAAAGCCAAAGCTACGAAGGTCTGTTTCATACCCAGGTCTACATCCTGACGCTTGCGGGTTTTAGCAGTTTCGTAAATAAAAAGTAAAAACAATGCCACACCAGCCACTACCAACGCTGCATAAACAGGCAGAAAAACGGTGTGTAGAAAAATGTGGTCGATGATGAAAAATACAAGCCCTACATTGATCAGATTATAGCTCCAGTTCAGCTTTTCAGTACGCTCGGCATGTGCCAGCAAAAACATCGGGATCAGCTTTGCTCCTACCCCTATAATTAAAAGCAAAAACCAACCACTCATACCAATGTGTGCGTGCAGTTTAAGGTAGTGGGTATGCTCTACCGGCAGAAAAGCCATGGTAAAGTTAAGCACCATCACCAGGCCTACAATACCAGTTACTAATAACCAGATAGCCGACGTTACAATGAAATCAGACTCAATGGTCCACTTGGGAGCCAGCCGTGCTGTTTGTATCACGTTGATCGTGAAAAGTATAAAAGAGATTACCAGACTACAGGCGGCCAGGTGCATGCTGTACCCCAGCTCGAAATGCCAGAAACACCAAGCCAAAAGTATAGTGCCGATGCCCAGAAACCCGAAGGCAAAAATACCCAGTTTTTCAGAGTATAGTTTGCAATCCAGCACCACAGGCAGCAACTGGTACAGCGCCCCAAAAATGAGCATGGTGGCCCATCCAAGTGTGGCCACGTGTGTTAAGGTCAGTAGTTTGGGATGGAAGTAATGGCCACCGAACGCATCTGTAGAGAAAAGCAAAAGTATACTTAAGGCAACAAAAGCCAGGGCAGCAAAAGCGTAATGCGGCAGCACAACCCATTTGCCCGGAGAATTGGATGACGTGGCGGTGCTCATAATTTGTTTAGGTATAGATGAGTAAGTATACTTGGTCAGGGCCTGCTTCGCTAATATTTAACTGGAAGCCACGCTCCTGCAATTGCGGCAACAAAAACTGCGGCACCCGTTTGTGCACTACATATAGCGCTTCGTCGGGGGCTAAATCTTCCAGTTCGCTCAGGATCGTAACCATGGGCTGCGGCATTTCCAGGTGGCGCACATCAATGCGTTTTACTTTTCCGGCAAAGCGTGCGATGCCAGTTTCAAATTCAGTATCAGCACCTTCTAAACTTGGTTCAGCTATACTTCTCGTTTTGTTTTCAGGCCAGAAGTAGGTATAAACCAGGTTCTCAGACTTCGTATCAAGATGGTATTGGAAGTTCTTCTTTTTGAGAATTTCCAGCAGTGGTGTAGGTTCAAAGGTGTTGATCAGCAGCAGCGCTTTTCCGGGAGTAACTTCTTTTACGGCACTCATTATTTGCGTAAACGGATCTTTGCCTTCCGTAATCGCTTCTCGAACATCCAACGTAATCAAATTACTTTCCGGAAGGTTTTTTAGGTACGCCGGTGATTCTATTGAGGCAGCTTCTGCGTGTTGGTTTGGAATATGAACAAACTTACCTTCTACCACAAAACCCAGAGGCGCCAGTTTCTGGAAAAACAACTCTACATCGCAGCCACCGATGCGCGCGGCATCGGCTATGGTTACCCGCGAAGCCAGCACTTTGCGAAGCAACGGGTTACGCAGCTTTTCAAAATGCCCGTTTATACTTGCTATCGTATCTATCGCCTCCGGGTTCTCTTTTATCAGCGCAGAAATTTTGGTAATGGCTGCTATCTTCATGGTTACTCAGCTTGTACTTTTGGTATCCAGAAATTTGGGGTGAAGTCGTCGAGCCGTGGTTCGTGTTTGTGATTCAGCATTTCCCTGGCAAGCTCCATTTCAGCTGGGCTGGTAACAGCCTGCAGGTATGGAAAAAGCTCGCGTTCTTCCCACCGGATGTGGTCGGTCAGGTCTCGCTCCAGTACTTTAAACAGCTCTTTTTGAATTTTGCTGTTTATTTTGTTGCCGCTCTCGATCAACTCCACAATCGAATGGATCAGATGATGTTCTTCTGCCAATCGTTCCCGAACAGTATCGTCTTCTTTCAGGAGGCGGTTCAGCAGCCATTCTTCTTCCTCGCAATGTGCTTTCAATATGTTTTCCCAAAAGTAGCGCACATAACTGCGCAGCAGTTCCAGGTCGGTGCCGTTGTTTAACCCCTGCCGGATCTTCCAGCAAAATAGTAAGCCAAAATGGTGCTCGCGCGAAAGTGGAATCAGACTTTTGTCTCTTTTCTGAGGTGCTAATGTCTTTTTCATGACCTGATGGTTTTATGGCTGTAGCAGAAACTTATAAATAAAAATAACCTACCCCAGCCCCTCTAGAGAGGGAAGCTTATACTTTCGGATATTCCCCTCATCGGAGGGGCTGGGTGGGTTACAGGGAAATATAAAATATTAAGTTTGTTTCCTTTTTTCTGAAAGCCCTGGTACAGACTAAGTTCTTTATTTCACAACTTCTTTTTCCAACTCCACTGCTTTCGGAAACAGGATATTGTTCTCTAAGTGGATGTGGCGGAAAAGATCATCTTCAAACTCCTTCAGTTTTTTGAAAGCAACGGTATAGGTAGCGCAGGCATCGGCAGGCAATGTATAATCATTCGTCAGTTCCCGGATCATTTCCAGCTCACGTCCGGCGTGGTCGTGCTCCATTTCCATCATATTAATCGGGTTTTGGATTGTACCGAAGGATGCCGGTTCTATTTTAACACTGCTTATCTTGGCTTCGCTTAGCTGCTTGATGTATGGAAATAAAACGCGCTCCTCTTTCGGCATATGCGCTTCCAGTTCGTTGGCAACATTTGTAAAATGCTTTACAACTTCGAGTAACTCCGGGTGGTTTTTGCCATGCACGCGGGCTATTTTTGTAGTGTATTCATAGAGTGCCGGGATAGCTTCGCGCACATAACTGTGGTGCATGTTCACGATATAATCTGCCAGAAAACCGGGCTCCCATTTATCGTATTCGGCTTGCCGGGTTTGCTCGGCTTCGTCCATTGCCAGTAACTCGTGCTCGAGTACATCCTGGCTGATGCCTTTTTCTTCGCAAACCTGGGCTACCGTTTTTTTACCGCCACAGCAAAAGTCGATGCCATACTTTTTAAACACCTGCGCCTTTCGGAAATCTTTTGCAACCAGTTCGCCCACGGTCTCTCCTTCGGCTGGTGTTAGTTTACTGATGCGTACTTCCCATACTTCCGGGCCCTGCTCCAGGTACTCCCATTTAAAAATATTGCCACGCTCGCCCAACAACTGGTAATACAGCGGTTTCGGGTCGTGGTCGTTATGAATTACAAAAGCTTCTCCGCCTTTTAGTTTATCGAACCATTCAAAAATGGTCGGGTGTTTCATGCGGGGCTCCAGAACGGTTACATCCAGTGTGTCAATTGTTTGTGTGATTTCCATGTCGTTAAGATTAAAAGTCTTACTTCGTATTGTTACAAAAGTATCAGGTTGATTTCACAAAAGAAGATACAAAAGTCTTTTATTAAAATGATCTTTATCATTTCCGTTGGGAAATCTATATAGCACCTTTGAATACTTATTCTGCTTGTTCACAATAAAGTACTCTTCTCCTAACCCCATGAAAAAAGCCACAGTATTCCACGATAAAAGCCTCACCTTCAAAAGAAAATTTACAACTCCCAACGCCTCACCATACCAACAGTTTACCTATGAACTCCGCTCCTCTACTATCCGCAACCCTGCCGGCGATATAGTGACCGAACTGAAGGATGTGGAAGTGCCGGCGCATTGGTCGCAGATCGCTACCGATATAATGGCCCAGAAATATTTGCGCAAAGCAGGCGTACCGCAACCGGATGGCAGCCTTGGCTCCGAAACGTCTGTAAAACAAGTCGTACACCGGCTGGTAAATTGCTGGCAACAATGGGGAAACAGGTCTAGTTATTTTGCCTCGGAACAGGATGCGCAGGTGTTTTATGACGAACTGGTTTACATGCTGCTGGGCCAATATGCCGCCCCCAATTCACCGCAGTGGTTTAATACAGGGCTTTATAGTTCGTATGGCATCACGGGCACAGCACAAGGGCATTTTTATGTTGATCCTGAAACAGAAGAACTGAGAGAGTCTACTTCGGCTTTCGAAAGGCCACAGCCCCATGCCTGTTTTATACTTTCGGTAAAGGATGATCTGGCCAACAAAGGCGGCCTTATGGATCTGCTGACACAGGAAGCGCGCATTTTTAAGTATGGCTCCGGCGTAGGCACCAATTTTTCGGGTGTACGGGGCAAAGACGAAAAGCTGTCGGGTGGTGGTACTTCTTCCGGGCTTATGTCTTTTCTGAAAGTGAACGACCGCGCTGCCGGCGCTATCAAATCGGGTGGTACTACACGCCGTGCGGCTAAGATGGTGTGTCTGGATCTGGACCACCCCGAGATACAGGAATTTATCAACTGGAAAAAAGAAGAAGAGAAAAAAGTAGCTGCCCTGATCGCTGCCGGTTATTCATCCGATTACGAAGGAGAAGCTTACGCCACCGTTTCCGGGCAAAATTCCAATAACTCCATCCGGGTACCCAACACGTTCTTTAAAGCACTGCATGAAAAGGGCGACTGGCATTTAACAGCACGAACGGATGGCCGCATCCTCAAATCAATACCTGCCCGCACTTTATGGAAACAGGTGGCCGATGCCGCTTGGGCCTGTGCCGACCCCGGCGTACAGTTCGATACCACGATAAACGAGTGGCACACCAGCCCTGCCGAGGGCAAAATTAACGCCTCAAATCCATGCTCAGAGTATATGTTCCTGGATGATACGGCCTGCAACCTGGCTTCCTTGAACCTGCTCCGTTTTTACGATGAAACCATGCAGCAATTTGATGTGGCCGCTTTTGAACATGCCTGCCGTTTATGGACGGTTGTGCTGGAAATATCTGTTTTGATGGCGCAGTTCCCTTCCGAAGCCGTGGCGCAGCGCTCTTTCGATTACAGAACCATCGGATTAGGTTATGCCAATCTGGGTGCTTTGCTGATGGTGCAGGGCCTGCCTTACGACAGCGAAGAAGCACGCGCTTTGGCCGCCGGAATCACCTCCCTCATGACTGGCACCGCTTACCGGACCTCAGCAGAAATAGCGGCCGGTTTAGGAGCTTTTAACAAGTATGAAATGAACCGCGAAGCGATGTTGCGTGTGATCCGGAACCACCGCTACGCCACCTACAACCAACCCGATAATTACGAACACTTAAGTATAAAACCGGTAGGCTTGCACCAGCAGCTTTGCCCGGAATATTTACTGAAAGCAGCACAACGCGTCTGGGATAAAGCGTTAGCGCTGGGAGAAAAGTATGGCTACCGCAACGCACAGGCTACTGTAATTGCGCCTACGGGCACCATCGGTTTGCTGATGGATTGCGACACGACCGGCGTTGAACCGGATTATGCGCTGGTGAAGTATAAAAAATTATCAGGTGGCGGCTACTTTAAGATCATCAACCAATCCTTGCTTGCCGCGCTGCAAAAACTGGGTTATACTTCCGATGAAATAGAAAGCATCGTGAACTACGCCAAAGGCCATACTTCGCTGATAGATGCGCCTCATATTAACCCGGAGGCGTTACTGGCTGCAGGACTTTTACCGGCAGAAATTGCGCAACTCGAAGCCGCCCTGCCTACCGCTTACGATGTGGCTTCGCTGTTCAGTTTTTATACGCTGGGCGCTGCCTGCCTGGAACGCCTGGGTTATACTTCGGAGCAGTACCAGAGCCTGGAGTTTAATTTGTTGCAGGCGCTCGGCTATACTGCCAGCCAAATTGAAGAAGCCAATGAATACGTGTGCGGCACCATGACCGTGGAAGGAGCACCATACTTAAAAGAAAAACACTACCCGGTATTTGACTGCGCTAACCGCTGTGGCAGCAAGGGCAAACGCTTTATCCTGGCCGATGGGCATATTAAAATGATGGCGGCGGTGCAACCCTATATATCCGGGGCTATCTCCAAAACCATCAACCTGCCCCACGAAACCACAGCAGAAGAAATTGCGCGTTGCTATGAACTGTCGTGTGAACTGGGCTTGAAAGCCTGCTCTATATACCGCGATGGCAGCAAACTGTCTCAACCACTTTCTTCTAAAAGCAGCAGCGCTGATTCGACTGAAACCGAAGCAAAAGCAGCCGAAGAAAAGTATAACTCCGAGCAAGTGCTGAAAGCGGCGCAAGCCATCCTTTCAAATTCAGAAAGTGAAGTGTTCCGGCAGCAATTATCGCGCATGGTGGAGCGCCGCAAGTTGCCGGACAAACGCAACGGTTTTACCCAAAAAGCAAAGATAGACGGCCACACGGTTTACATCCGGACGGGCGAGTATGCAGATGGCTCGCTGGGAGAATTGTTTATTGATATGTATAAGGAAGGCGCTTCGTTCCGGTCTATCCTCAACTGCTTTGCCATTTCGGTGTCGCTTGGGTTGCAGTATGGCGTGCCGCTGGAAGAATTTGTGAACCGCTTTACGTTTACCCGTTTCGAGCCGGCTGGTCGTGTGGAGCATCCCAATATAAAATCCGCGACCTCTGTATTCGATTATATTTTCAGGATGCTGGGCTATGAATACCTCAACCGCACAGACCTGGTACATGTGCAGCCCGAAGAACCGGAGATCCTGAACGAAACACAGCCGGAAACCCCAAAAGTTATACTTGCCACCCCAGAAAAATCGGTTCCTAAAACTAATGCTGATGGTTATACTGTTGTAACCAAGCGCCGCACCGTGTTACTGGAGCAAACGCAGCAGGTGCTGGCCAATATGATGGGCGATGCGCCGGTGTGTAATGTGTGCGGGCACATCACCATTCGCTCCGGTACCTGCTACAAATGCCTGAACTGCGGCAACAGTCTGGGTTGCAGCTGATATATCCCGTATCAGGAGTTGCGCTGATTTCGCAGCTCCTGATACGGACTAAAATTTATACTTTATAACATGACCGAAAAACAGGATATACTGAAGTTAGAAGACGTTAAAATTTTGGTAGATACTTTTTACGCACGGGTGCGGGCCGATAAAATGCTGGGGCCTGTGTTTGAGGTGCGTATTGAAGACAGATGGGAAAAACACCTGGCCACTATGTACAGCTTCTGGCAAACGGTGCTGCTCGGCGAGCAAACATACCAGGGCAGGCCGGGCGCCAAACACATTACCTTACCTGTTGATGTAGCACATTTCGAACGCTGGCTGGTCCTGTTTTTTACGACGGTAGATGAGTTATTCAGCGGCGAAAAAGCAACCGAAGCCAAATGGCGCGCCGAGAAAATGGCCGCTATGTTTTCCGGCAAAATCGAACATTATAAAAAGCACCAGCTCAGATCCATACTTTAAAGTATAAAATTCTGCGCTACTTTTTCAGGGTTAATTTATCCTATTCCTCACCCGGCAACGGTCCCTCGCCTACCAACACCTGTCCTATCTGGGTAAAAAGAAATGACGCAGGTCACTTCTTAAACTGATGCTGCTCATTTTGATGCAGGCGGATCCCCTATACCTTAGCGGCACTTCCGGCAATGAAAACTAAACCCGATGCTGCTACAAGTTCCAGAAGCTATACCTGCTTCCGGAGCACCTAACTGATAGGTTCTGCATCATCAGAATTGCTGGTTAACAAGACAAATATTGAGATCCATACGTTAACTGCACTATTCCGCTTATGCAACTAGCTACTCCGCACACATTTCACATCCCTGTTATGGGGCTGGCTTTTTCAATCGATTCGCCGCTGAAAGTAGCCCGCTACGGCATTTCTTCTGTTCTGTCTCTAAGCGATGATACGCTTCTGGAGCAGGTGCGCGCTCATTACAGCCAACAGTACAAAAAGCCCTTTGTGCCCATCTCCGTAAAGGAAGAAGATTACCGGGCCAAAAGAATTACAGCTTACCTTAACCTGGTAGATGAGCTGGTTAAGCAGCAGGTTTCGGAGATGAAGGAGCAGGATTTTACCGCAGGCACCGAGCTGACCAAGTATTTTGAAATGCTGCCGGATAATACTCCGCTCAAAGAACAGTACCGTGAAATGCAACTGGTTACCGAACCGGCCTGGAGAGCGCATTTGCAGGCTCAGCTAAGAGATGCGGTAGTACCCGGAAGTATAGATGTGAACATCATGACCAAGCTGGATAAAACCAACTACGGTCCGGATGGCGAGCCGCTGCCTGCTGAGTATGCCGATGCGATGGCTGCCGTGCGCGGTTTTGCGCAAAGTACCGTAAGCAGCTCCGTTATTTTTTCGGCCGGAATGAACATGCGCTTGTATGGGTATATGGATCAGTTTCCGGCTTTTTCCCCGGATGCTGAAGGCCGGTTTTCAAAACAGATTATTATAAAAGTAAGCGACTACCGTTCTGCAATGGTGCAGGGAAAAATACTTGCCAAGAAAGGCTTGTGGGTATCGGAGTTCAGAATAGAGTCCGGGTTAAATTGTGGCGGCCACGCTTTTGCAACCGACGGCTACCTGATCGGGCCGATTTTAGAAGAATTCAAGCAGAACCGCGAGGCGTTAAAAAAAGAGCTTTACAGTATTTTTAGTGCAGCGCTGGCAACCAAGGGTTTGCATGTTCCACTCGATATTCCGGTTCAGAAAGTAACGGTGCAGGGCGGCATCGGAACACACCAGGAACATACTTACCTGATGGAAAATTACGGGGTTGATGCCACCGGCTGGGGAACACCTTTCCTGTTGGTACCCGAAGCTTCCACGGTAGATGAGCCTACCCTGCAGCAACTGTCTGCCGCCAAAGCCGAAGATTTATACTTAAGCCCTATTTCGCCATTGGGCGTACCGTTTAATGCCCTGCGCGATACATCCGGAGAGCTACTAAAAAAAGAGCGTGCCGACAAAGGAAAACCGGGAAGCCCTTGCATAAAAAAGCATTTGGTATCTAATACCGAGTTTACAACCGAACCCATTTGTACGGCCTCCCGCAAATACCAGCGGCGCAAACTCGAACAGCTACAGGCCCAGCAACTGGATAAAATCACGTACCTGATGGAAGAAGCCAAGGTTCTGGCCAAAGAATGCCTGTGCGATGGCTTGGCGAACTCGGCGCTGCACTTGTTTGGAATTGGGAAAAAGGCGGCATCCAAAGCAGTTACCATTTGCCCGGGCCCGAACCTGGCTTATTTCTCCGGCATCTTTAAACTGCAGGAAATGGTCGATCATATCTATGGCCGCTTTAATGCCCTGAACGATACGTACCGGCCGCATATGTTCATCAACGAACTGAAAATGTATGTGAGCTACTGGAAAAACAAGAAATCAGAACAGCTCGAAAACCTGACAGATAAGCAATTTAAATACCTGCAAAGCTTTTGGGATAACCTGCAGATGGGCATCCAATATTACAAGGAACAACTGCCGTTGATCTATAAAAACGAGTTGGAAAAACAGGTACTGATGCTGGATGAATTACTGGAAGCAGAAGACCAGCTGTGGCTGGCAAGATTACAAGGGTTGGCTATAACAAAATAGGAAGATGGCGAAGATCAGGTTAACGCGCCTCTTTTCCTTTGAAATGGCGCACGCGCTGAACGGTTACGATGGCGCCTGCCGAAACATACACGGGCACTCTTACAAGTTACAGGTTACCGTAATTGGTACGCCCCTGGAAGCAACGGAACATCCTAAAAACGGAATGGTCATGGACTTTGGTAACCTGAAAAAACTTGTTTACCACGCCATACTGGATGAGCTGGACCATGCCTTGCTGCTGCCCGATACAAGTAACCCGGAACTGGTAGAAACCTTGCAGAAACTGCATCATAAGCTGGTACTTACGCCTTACCAGCCCACTTGCGAAAACATGCTGCTCGATTTTAAAACCAGGTTGCAAAACCAAATGCCTTTGCATGTTGAGTTGCATAGTATAAAACTCTGGGAAACTCAGAATTCGTTTGCAGAATGGTACGCAGCCGATCAGGTATAAGCAGTTTATACTTTCGAAATAAGTGTAAGTAACTTGTGCTGCGCAATGAGTTGTAACCAAGTAGAAAGTCGTATGCTTTTGATAACTTACCAACATTATATACTGTAAAAAAGCTATTATTTATACTTTTAGGTGCTTTTACATTTAGTTGTAACAGTAATACCACCGATGATAATACAATGCAGGAGGATGTAAAGATTGGCTCCGTTGAAGAGATAAATCCGCAACCCGGACTTGATGGCGACTTCGCAAAACTCTGAAGTGGATACTATTTCAGCAACTACCGGTACCAACCAATAGCGATCAGCATGTCATACTTGAAATGTCCGGAAAGCGTAGCTGTAGCAATTTTGTTTAGCGGCATCTGTTTTGATTTCATACTTTTCAACTTAGAAAGTGGGTGAGTTAAACACAACCAAGTTTTCGTACGGAGGTTACAGGCAACCGTTACTTTTCAGCTATAAACGTAGGTACAATCCATACTTTTATAAATGCAAAAAAGCGCAGGCATATGGTCTGCGTTTTTTTGCATTTATAAATAACTCTAGACTTCAATATTCAACTTCTATCTAAAGATCTCTCCTCGAAAATATACTGCTCGAGCTAATGTAAGGCACCACAATCCAGAGTAGTAAAAGCCCGAACGCCAGCCCTATTCCCCACAAGCTGCCCAGTATACTTTTGTACAAAGCGCCGGTATACCCCATTAACGCCGACACATCCAGATTCAGTAAAACAATGATTCTGCCCAGGTCTATGGGGTTAAGCGCGGTTAGGACAAGCGTGGCATTTTCTAACGGGTAATCTGCGAAAGTATAAAGTATAAACAGTACGATGCCATCGTAGATCAAAGCAAAATAAAACCACAGCAGCAATGCTATGCCAATGCCTTTGGCTTTATCGCGGGTTATAACGGAAGCCAGAAAGGCCATCGCCACAAAAATGAATGTGATAAAAATACCTGTCAGCATTAAGTATAAACCGGTTATACTTGCCCCGAAAAGCAGCACAGGCACACCCACGCCAAGTATAAACGCACCAGCTAACGAACAGGCCACGCCCAGGTACTCGCTCAGGAAGATCTTTTTGCGGTTGATAGGTTGCGCTACCAGCAACTCGATAAATTCATAGGAATTGTAAAAGTGCGTGGTCGCAAAAATAATACTGATAAGCGGCACCGTTAACAGCACCAGGTTCAGTAAGCTAAGTATGGCTTTATCGGGGTTGCCGCTCAGGTTAAATAAACCGATGGAAAGCAGCAGCAAAAACAACGTATAACCGAGTACAATTTTGTTTCTGATGATGTCGTAGAAAACGTATTTAATGATCTTGCTCATGGCTTAGTCCTCCTCGTCGTTCATAATCTTGGCAATTGCTTTGCTCAGGCGCATTTCGTTTGTCTGTGCTTTAATGTCGGCAATGGTTTCATGGAATTTTACGCTGCCGTCTACCAGGCACATCACTTCGTCGGCTACCTCCTCCACCTCGCTCATGATATGGGATGTGATCAAAATCAGCTTTCCTTTTTTCTTTTCTTTCAGGATCTTGCTTTTCAGGATTTCCGCAGAAATAGGGTCAAGGCCAGCGGTTGGTTCGTCCAGGATCAGAATCTTAGGATCAAACATAAAAGCCAGCGCCGCACTAACTTTCTGCTTGGTACCACCCGATAAGGAACCCATACTTTTATTGTACATCGCAGTTAGCCCGTACAGCCCGATCAGTTCTTCATCTACCTGTTTCACATCTTTCCGGATATCGCGGATCATGCTGATAACCTGCCTGATCTTCATGTTTTCGGGGTAACGCCCAATCTGCGGCATATACCCGATCTGGCTGCGGTACGCATACTTTTTAAGGATACTCTCTCCTGCTATTTTAATATCGCCGCTATCCGGCAGCACCATCCCCAGTATACATTTGCTCAGGGTTGTTTTGCCGGAACCGTTTGGCCCGATAACCGACACCACTCTTCCGGCCGCAAAGCTGACACTTACATCATTCAGCACCTGCAGTTTACCGTAAGTTTTGCGTAAGTTTTCTATCGTTATCATGTTTAATCTTTCTCATCATGGGTTGTTCGTCTACCAGGTTTTCGGGTATAAAACTTGGCAGCACTTTTTCAATGTTATCCAGCATATCCACCATAAAACTGCGCATAAACATAACCGAAGGTGGCACGCGCTCTACCAGCATCGCGTATAAACTTACCGGCCGGTACGGTACATCGCCCACCAGGTTTTTATCCAGATCGTAGCCGCTGTACTTGTCCCAGTAGTTATGCTTGAAGTAGTTCATGGTGGAGTTGCCGTTGGTGCTCACATCAAAAGAATTTCCGGTAAAGTTGTTGAGTTTAAAGGTATCTTCGGTGCAACTGCTCAGCAACCGGATCGCCCAGCCGTTCTTATCAAAATCGTTTTGTTGGATATCCAGCCGGCTGGAGCTTTCCATGTAAATGGCGGTGGTGTTGCGGCTGAACCTGTTATTGTAGATCGCACTATTGGTGATCTCTTTCAAGAGTAACCCATACGAAGCAGCGCCCCAGTTATCTTCAAAGGTATTGTGTGCCATTCGTATATCGCGGGTATACATCACAGCCACACCTGCCCCGTTTTTACGGAACGTATTGTGGGTATACACATTCCGATCCGAGAACATGAAGTGAAGGCCGTAACGCAGGTTGTTGCGGCTGAGATTGTTTTTTACTTCGCTGTCTTTTACAAACTCCAGGTAAATCCCATCACGGTGCCCTTCTACTTTGTTATTGCTGATCACGGCGTTGTCGCAATACCATAAATGGATGGCGTTGCCAAGCGCAGATTCGTTCAGGCCGGTTATATCTTTGCCGCTCACTATGTTACCTTTCACCACACAGTTATCAGAATTTTGCAGGTAGATACCGAAGTATGTATTCAGGATGATGTTATTCAGGATGCGAACATTACTCTGCTCGATCACGCGTATGGCGGCATCATCCTGGCGATAGCTGGTGGCAATGTTTTTCAGGGTAAGGCCTTCGATGGTAACGTTACTGGCTGTTACCGTCATGATCTGGCCTTTGTTATTTCCATCGATCACCGGTTTATTTCTGCCAAGTATGGTAAGGGGTTTATTTATTTCGATGCCGTATTCCTTATAATTTCCAGCTTCAATAAGGATAGTATCGCCGGGTTTAGCTTTGTTGATGGCCTGTTTTACCGAAGTATACGCACACGTTTTACATACTTTCAGAGTAGCGCCAAAGGCAACCTCCACTGTAAGCAGCAGTATAAAAGTTAAAAATATAAAGCAGGGCTTATTCAGGTCTTTCATTGTTTTTAACGGCAGTTGCCGCTTCGTTCCAGGTTAGCAAACGCCCGCCATACTCCTGTTGCATCTTAGCTGCTTCCGCTTCTTGGGCTATAGTAGTCAGGTAATAACCCATCGGGCTTGGCAGTTTGGCTGATTGCAGGAAATAGGCTTCGCGGGCATTTATCAGTTCGCCGGGTTTGGTATAATCAGACACCAGCAGGAAGGCTGCTTTTTCGGTTTGCTCCGGTTGCTCGTTCGCGTAAGCAAGCAGGCATTCCGCCGAATCGAAGAAATAAGCTTTGCCCTTCTCGTTTACCAATTCTGCTCCATACCGGTTATCTGCCACGGTCATGTTGCAATGTGCGCAGTTGGCAGCCCCATACGGTATAGGTTTCTGCTCTGCCTGGCAGCCAGCTAATACGGCCAGCACCATCAGCCCAAAAAGATAAAATGTTAGGTTTTTCATGATGCAAATACTTTTTTAGAACTCTGCGCTGCGAGCTGCTTTTCTGTTTTGCCGCTTAGCCAATATACCGTTAGCGCCAGAACTACGGCCAGCAAAATTCCTAAACTACCTAAGGCCGGCAACGATAATGCATCAAAGTTCAGTAGCGTTTTGCTGCCCAGCAGCGGTGGCACATAGGTCATGCCGGGTACTTTTATAGGCGCGGTCGGGTCCAGGTTAGTACCGAATTTAACCAGCCACAGGTAAAAGTCGAGGATGCCGGCTGCGCCGCCCAACATAAGCATCCCCGTCCAGGCAAGTATAATTTTTCTTTTTCCGATGAACGCGGCTATTACACCAGTTATCATAAAAGCGATTACGATATAAGGCATAAATTTAAGTTCGGCAAACGAGTTCGCATGGATCGGCTTCATCCCGATATAGTGGTTCAGGATATTAAAGTTTTGTAAAACGCTTTCTGAGCTGCCCCCAAGCTTGTTTACCCAGATGTGTAATTCCAGTCCTTCGGGGTACTGGGGCGCTTTTAAGAAAATCTTCCACATCGGAAACAGAAACAATAACCCAAGCGACAAAGCCGCCCCGATCATCAGTATTTTCTGGTAAGTTTTCATGGTTTAAAAGTAAAAGTGCTTGTACGAAAGGCTGTTTTATACTTGAGTGCTATCTATTTTCTGCGTTTTCTTTTGCAGGTGAAGAGCTGAAATGAAGTATAAACTGCCCTTGCTATAAAGACTCAGCGGAAGCTACCTGGGTAACCTCCGCTGAATGCATTATTTTAAATTCTATTTAGTTGAGGCGACAGCTGGTACCGGTTTCTTTTTACCAGTAGAAAAGCTGATCGGTACGTTGGCACCTTTTGGAGATACCCGGATGTAGCCTTGCATTTCCTGGTGCAGCGCAGAGCAGAAGTCGGTGCAATAGAACGGATACACGCCAGTTTTTTTGGCTACCCACTTCAGGGTTTGGGTGGCACCCGGCATAATCAGCGTCTCCGCATTATTGGCTCCCATAATCGCGAATCCGTGCGGTACATCCCAGTCCTGCTCCAGGTTTGTTACATGGAAGTATACGGTGTCTCCAACTTGGATGCCTTCGATGTTATCCGGTGTCATGTGGCTTCGGATAGCTGTCATTTTAACGCGCACCACATTTTTGCCTTCACGTTTCACGCTCACGTCCGCTTCTTTTTTAACAGCGTGCGGGTGTGAGTTTGCATCCAGCTTATAGAACTTAGTGCTTTTCGGAGCAACTTTATCAGCAAGTATGGCTTGCGCGTAGTGCGGTTCTGCTACGGTCGGGAAATCCAGGAGCATCTTCATTTTCTCACCAGAGATGTCGATCAACTGGGCAGAGTGTGCTAACTCAGGGCCGGTTGGCAGGTAACGGTCTTTCGTGATTTTGTTCATGGCTACCAGGTATTTTCCATACGGTTCTTTTGTATCGCCGCCCGGTATCATTAAGTGACCAATTGAGTAGAACACCGGTATTCTGTCCACTACTTTCAACTCGTTCAGTTTCCATTTTACTACTTCAGAAGACACGAACATGGAAGTATACGCGTTCCCTTTTCCATCAAACTCGGTGTGCAATGGCCCTAAGCCAGGCTCTTTCACTTCGCCTTTCAGTACAGCTTCATACTTCAGTACCGGGATGCCATTTTTCTCGCCGTCGAACTGTTTGTTTTTAATTGCAGCCTGCATTTTAGAGAAAGAGAACACCGGAATAGCAGAAGCCAGTTTACCGCTTACTACCATAAACTCGCCACTTGGGTCTACATCGATGCCGTGAGGAGATTTAGGTGCAGGTAACAGGTACATCATGCCCGGGCAATCTTCTGGTAACAGGTAGCGTACTTTTTTCTTGATGGTAGACTTGGCAATGTGCGAGTTTTCATCCAGCTTGTTGTGGTAATAATTAGCCGGCATTTCGCGCGCTTTGCCTTCTTTGGCATACTTGGCTGCCAGTTTCCAGTTGATTGCGGCCAGGTAATCTTTGTCGTTTTGCGAAGCGCCTACTTCTTTCAGCGTACCGGCTTTCTCAGAGTTATAGGTTGTAAAGAACACCCAATCTCCTGATGGGCCTTTGCCACCGTTGGCTAAGTCGTAGTCAAAACCAGGAACCAGAATCTGGAAATCCAGGTCCATGTCGCCGTGTTCCGGGTCTATTTTGATGAACGAAATAGAACCTCTGAACTCTTCGCCATACTTCTCCAGGCTTACATCACCTGTACCGCCTTTCATATCCAGGGGCACGCTAAAACGGGTACCTGCAATCACGTACTCGTTGTTGTTAGTTGGGTAAGGCGAGCAGTGGTTACCAGCCGAGTTCGGAATTTCCATGATCTCGACAGTCTCAAACGTTTTCAGGTCTACCCGTGCCACACGCGGCGTATTGTTACCGTTCACGAATAACCAACGGCCATCAGTCTGCCCATCGGTGCGCGATAATTTCGGGTGGTGCAGATCATCCCAGGGTATAAAACCATGAGACGTATTCAGCATCGCCTTCGATTCTTCGCTGTAGCCGTAGCCGTTTTCAGGGAACTGCGAGAACACCGGAATGATCTTCAGCAATCTGCCGGAAGGCAAACCATATACCGATACCTGCCCGTTAAAACCACCTGATAGGAAAGAGTAAAGTTCGTCGTGCTTGCCAGGTGCTACATAAACAGCCGTTGCTGCGTCAGAAGAGACACTATCGGTTGCACCGGCACTTCCTCCTTCTGTTTTGCTACAGCCCTGTAGCATGGTACCAGTAGCCAACGCCATCAGCAAGGCTGCTTTGGGTACAAATTTTTTCAATTTAAAAATTGAAGTTTCCATTATCGTATGGGTTAATTTGATCTTTTTTAGATGTTCTTATCGTTTTGTCTCAGGAATTCGAGCAGCGCTCTGGCATCGTTTTCAGCTATATCCTGGTTGGTCATCTGGGTTAAGTGCTCGGCCAGCAGTTTTTTGGCTTGCGGGTCTTTTTTGGTCATTTCTTCCGGGTTGATGATCATGTTCATTACCCATTCCGGCTTGCGCCTTTCGGTTACGCCGGCAAGGCCCGGGCCTACAATTTTCTGATCAGATAACTGGTGGCAAGCTGCACATTTGCCTTCGAAGATTGTTTTGCCGTTGGCAGCGAGTGCTTCGTCTACTTCTGCTCCTACTTCTACTGTAGCGACAGGCCCTATTCCTTTGCCATCATCCTCAACTGGTGCTTCCTGCGCCAGACTAGATTCTTCCTGTGTAGTTGTAGCCTGGTTTTCAGCATCTCCGGAACAGCCAAAAAGCAGTGTGCTGCACACCAGCGCCATAGCTGCTAACTGGAAAGGTTTGAAAAGAGTACTGGTCAGTTTCTCTTTTAGTGGGGTAAATTGATCTTTCATGATTTTAGTGTTTTAGTTTCGGCTCATCAGTTTTCGGGTTGATGATGAAACAAAGGTATAGGCTGGTATTAACAGAATAGAAGACCTTAATCTCTTTTATTAATGATCTTTGTCATTTTTAAGGCTGCATCTCTCCCTGACCTTTGACGCAGTAACCCGTACTGAAAAATGAAACACCTCATTTGCTCTCTCCTGCTAATCGGTATTATGGCAAACGCCATGAGCAGAAGTGGCATGTATGTATTTTATCAGCTAAACCGCGCCGTTATCGCAGCTACGCTGTGTGAGGAAAGAGCAGTGCCGGAATCTACCTGCCAGGGGTCCTGCTACCTGAAAAAGGAATTAAAAAAAGCGCAGGAACAGAATAAGCAGACACATCGCCATTTCGCTCAGGGTACTGATCTGGTTTTGTTCCTTTATCCACTTGCTGCTCCGTTAAAGGAAGTATCAGCAGAAATTAAAACTCAAAAACATACGTATCTGGCTGGCTCATCAAGCGAGTTTAGCATGATGATCTTCCACCCTCCTGCATACCGGTTTTCTTAATCCACTTACCTCCTTTCTCACCAGGAAAACCAAGTATGAAATCCTCAAAAATTCAAGTCATGAAAAAGTTATTTTTACTCCTCATTGCCCTGCTTGCTTTTAATACTAACACACACGCCTGCGACAAAGGCTGCACCATGGGCGGAAGCTATTTTGGTATTCTGCCACAGTTCCATAAAAACTTTGCGGGTCTGCGTTATACTTCGCGCTCGTATACTATTACAGCAACCCACGGCCACCACACCGAAATTACAGAAGAGCATTTTACAACCACTGAGCTCTGGGGACGGATTGTACCGGTTAAAAATGTGCAGGTTTTTGCTTTTGTACCTTATACTTTCAACAACCAGGCTGGCAGCCATAGCACTGTTAAAAGTCAGGGTTTCGGAGATGTAACGCTGCTGGCCAATTATTCATTTATCAATACCGGAGACAGCCTGCGCCATCCCTTAAAACACACACTGCAACTGGGTGGAGGAGTTAAACTGGCGACCGGCGCTACAAATATCAAACAGCACGAAGAAACGCTGGCCAGCAACATGCAGCCCGGCACCGGCAGCACCGATTACCTGCTGAATGGCATATACACCATCCGCTATAAGCAAATGGGCCTGAATAACGATGTTACCTACCGCTTCAATTCAGAAAATAAGGACGGCTATAAATTCGGTGACAGGATCAGTGCATCTTCCAATGTTTTTTACTGGCAGCAGGTTGGTCGTATTTCGGTGCTGCCAAGTGCCGGTATATATTATGAGCATGCCGAAGGAGACAAAGAACACGGCGTAGCGAACAGGCAGAAAGGCGGCGATTCATACTTCACTAACCTGGGGCTGAACGTGTATGTAAAAAATCTGGCAATTGGCGGTACGTACCAGCTTCCGGTCAGCAGCACCGAAGCGCACCATGCTACCAAAGGCAATAACAGAACCATGCTGAACCTCACATATATGTTTTAGAAAAAAGTATAAATTTGACTGTATACAAAGGCCGCTCCTGTAAGTGGCCTTTTTTATACTTTGAAAAGCAATTGGTGTGCACTTTCAAAAAGTCAGAACACTAGTTGTAGCGCTGGTTTATACTTAAAACACAGCGTTTGCATCATCCGAAAAATAAAAATGATATGTACTGTGGTGCTAACTAACTTTCTGCATTTATAATACAACTTGTAACACGTACTTTTGCATGCTGAACAGCAGTTTTATTTGCCCGTAAAACTTATGCCTGCGTTTATTTAACACAATGCAGCTGAAGCAGCCTGACAAAAACAATACTACCATGACCACACCCCCGAAACGACTCTTCGATTTCATGACGTATCAGCTGGAAAATTTCCCGCTGGAGGATATGTTCGCAGCCAAAGAAAATGGCGAATGGCGTAAGTATAATACGCAGGAAGTGCAGGAGACCGTAGATAAATTAAGTGCGGGTTTACTGGCATTGGGCGTTTCGGGGAGAGATGGCAGCATAGAGCAGCGCGATAAGATTGCTATTATCAGCCAGAATTGCCCGGAGTGGATGCTGGTGGATCTGGCGGTTCAGCAGATTGGGGCTGTATCAGTGCCAGTTTACCCCAACATACACTTAAACGAGTTGCAATTTATACTTCAGGATGCCGGCATCAAGCACATTTTTGTGGGCGATAAAGCGCTTTATCAAAAAATAGAAAGTATACTGCCGCACCTCCCCGCTTTTAAGACCATTTATACGTTTGAGCAGATCGAATATGTGCCGCACTGGTCTGAGCTGCTGGTTAACGTAACCCCTGCCAGCCAGGCTAAACTTGACACCTGCCGGAATAATATACAAGAAAGCGACCTGGCTACTATACTTTATACTTCGGGCACAACAGGCGTACCAAAAGGTGTGATGTTATCGCATCGTAACATTATCAGCAATGTATTTGGCAGCACCGAGATCATCGAAGAAATTGGCGTGAAGGGCAAACGTGCGCTTAGTTTTCTGCCACTGAACCACGCCTTCGAACGCATGGCTACTTATTGTTTTATGTATGCCGGTACTGCTGTTTATTATGCCGAAGGCATGGATAAAATTGCCGCCAACCTGCGCGAAGTAAAACCAACTTTATTTACCACCGTACCGCGCCTGCTGGAGAAAGTATACGAAGGCATTTTAGCCAAAGGCCGCGAGCTGACAGGCGTTAAACGCACGCTTTTTTTCTGGGCACTGAAGCTGGCCGAGCAGTACGAAATCAATACACCCAAACCGCTGAGTTACCGCCTGCAACTGGCCGTGGCTGATAAACTGATCTTCAGCAAGTGGCGCGAAGCATTGGGCGGCGAAGTGAAAGCCATTATTACCGGAGCAGCTGCCTGCCAAATGCGTTTGCTCAAAGTGTTTACAGCAGCCGGTATCGTTATCCAGGAGGGGTATGGCTTAACAGAAGCTTCGCCGATCATCAGCGGAAACCGTTACCCTGAAAAAGACAGGATGTTTGGTACCGTTGGCCCTTTGTTAACAGGTGTGGAAGTAAAAATTGCAGCCGATGGCGAAATACTTTGCAAAGGCCCTAATGTAATGCTGGGCTACTACAAACACCCTAACCTGACCGCCGATGTAATGGACGGCGAGTGGCTGCGTACCGGCGATATCGGCACACTGATAGATGGTAAATTCCTGAAGATAACCGACCGCAAAAAAGAGCTTTTCAAGACAAGTGGCGGCAAGTATGTTGCCCCGCAACCCATCGAAAACAAGATGGTGGAAAGCGACTGGATCGAGCAGATTATGGTGGTTGGCGAACAGCAGAAGTTTGTGGGAGCGCTGATCGTACCGGCTTTCCAGGCGCTAAAAGAATGGTACACCAACCAGGGCAAAACGTACCCCGGCAACCAAGCCGTAACCCAGGATACGCAGATCAAAGCCCTCATCCGGGAAGCCATCAATAATTACAACAAAAATTTTAACCCGGTAGAGCAGGTAAAGAAATTTGTGCTGATGCCGTCGCAGTGGACCATCGAAAACGGTGAACTCACTCCTACCCTGAAGCTGAAACGGCAGGTGATCGTAAAAAAATACGACGACCTGATCGGTTCTATGTATGCCAATGTGAACCCGGCATAATACGCTGATCATCAAGTATAAATAGGCACGTTTTATACTTCAGATAAAAAACAAGTGCGTTTATACCTGGGTGTTTGCGTTTATACGTTGCTTTCCGGCCATTTAAATCGGCGTTTTTTCTAAACTTTCAGCAGCATCCTAAGTAAAGGAATAGGCAATTTAAGCAGCCTTTATATGGATTGGAGCTTCCTGGAATCAACGGAAATAAATACGGGCACTATCGTTTTCAGAATATTTTTAAGTACGGTATTAGGTGGTTTGCTGGGCTGGGAACGCGAAAGCCGCAGCCAGCAGGCCGGCCTGAGAACGCACATGATCATTTCAGCAGGTTCGTGTCTGCTGATGATCATTTCGGTGTTTATTCCCCAAACTTTCTCTAATTACCCGAACGTAGACCCGGGCAGAATTGCCGCACAGGTTGTTTCCGGAATTGGCTTCCTGGGTGCAGGGGCCATTTTCAGGTTGGGCGGTAATACGCACGGCCTTACTACGGCGGCTACCATCTGGGCAGTTGCGGCGGTAGGGCTGGCAGTTGGCGTAGGCTTGTACGATGCAGCTGTTGTGGTTACGTTGCTGCTGCTTTTTGTACTTGCCATACTTGATAAAATAGGAAAACGGTTTTTTAACGGGAAGTCTTTAAAAACGCTCAAGGTTAATTTTGCATCCACCAAGATCGAGACCAGCAAAGTGATGTCTATACTTGAGAAGTACGAGATCACAACTAAAAGCATTAACATTGTGCAATCTACTAACAAGCAGCACACCACCCTGAAGCTTTACGTTTTTGTGCCGACCGATCTGCATGTAAAACAACTTTACAAAGAGCTTAACGAGTTGAAACATGTAGGCCAGATCTCATTGGGGCAGGATTTTTAAAGTATTTATATTTACTTTCAGAAGTAGTGAAGTAACTGCTAACCAGGTGTAGCGGATTGATCAGCAAAAAAACTAATTTTGCCGGGAATAGCTTACCAACTCCTTACCCATGCAGACCCGCTACAGCCAAGAGCTGATCCCGATTACCGGCTGGAACCGCGAAGAGACATTCCGGTTTTTCAGTACTTTCTCGCAGCCATACTTTAACGTACACACCGAGCTCGATATAACACCACTTTATACTTATTGCAAAGCCAATAAATTAGCCGTTTCGCTGGGGTACATGCACGCGACTTTGCAGGCTGCCCGCGCTACCGAAAACTTTTGTTACCGCATCCAAAACGGCGAAGTTGTAAAGTATAATGGTCTTGACCTATCGAGTACCGTTTTAAAAGATGATCTCAACGTTGGCTTTACGCACTTCCCTTATCACGAAACACTCGAAGATTTCTGCCGCCAGGGAGCTGAAATAATTGCCGAAGTAAAGAAAAGCACTAAACTCTTTAATGGCTACCAGGGCGTAGACCTGCTGCACATGACCACTCTGCCGTGGTTTAAATTTAAAGGGATGGAACATGCTTTTGCTTTAAATGGCGAAGAGGCGGGCGTACCTAAACTGGGCTTTGGTCAACTCGAAATAGAAGAGGATAAGGTTATACTCCCGCTGAGTATTGGCCTTCACCATGCGTTGGCAGATGGCTACCACATGCACCTGTTTATGCAGAACCTGGAGGCTGTTGTAGCAACCTATAAATCCTGATTTTATCGTTATAAAGTATACTTCTTAAACCCTTTTTATACTTTGAAGCTGTTCATCGTTTTACTTAAAACTGATTCGGCTGCCCTTGCTGCGTGTTTTCACCAGCAAGCAATTAGGCAGTAGTTCCATGGCAGAAGTATAGTTGTTGGTGAAAACACCAACAACGGCAGTCAAGTATAAATATTAAGCCCGATTTATACTTTGTAAAGTATGAAATAAAAAAGGCTCCTGTTAGGGGAGCCTCTTTTATTTATATTCAGGTAGAGATCAAATCAATTTAATTTCCGGGAGAGATTTTCCAGAGTTCGCCGTTCGAAGCATCGGTTACAACATACAGCGCGCCATCCGGGCCCTGGCGTACATCACGGATGCGTTGGTTACGATCTTTTAACAGATGTTCTTCGCCGGTTACGCGTCCGTTTTCCAGTTTAAGACGAACCAGCAGTTTATCTTTCAGGCCACCCACAAACAAGTTACCACGCCACTCCGGAAATGCAGAACCCGAATAAAACTGTGCGCCCGAAGGGGCAATTACCGGATCCCAGTAATAAACAGGCTGCTCGTAGCCTTCTTTTGCCGTTACAGAATTAGGAATTGGTTTACCGGAATATTCTTCGCCGTAGGTTACCACAGGCCAGCCGTAATTCTTCCCTTTTTCTATTTTGTTCAGCTCATCACCACCCTGCGGGCCCATATCCACTACCCAGAAATTACCTTCGGCATCAAAAGCAGACGCCTGCATGTTACGGTGCCCTAAAGACCAGATTTCCGGTAAGGCGCCTTGCTGCCCCATAAACGGGTTACCCGGAGCCGGAGCGCCATCCGTGGTGATGCGTAATATTTTGCCCATGTGGCTGTTCATTTGCTGTGCCTGCGGCCTGATTTCGATATCGGAACGCTCGCCTAAGGTCATATAGATCATACCATCAGATCCGAAAGCTAAACGTGATCCAAAGTGTTTATCGCCGTCGTAGGTTGGCATGGCCCTGAAAATGACGCTGACCTGGCTCAGGCTTTTACCGTCTGCAGAAAGTACGCCTCTGGCTACGCTGGTTGCATTGCCGCCATCGCGGGGCTCAGAAAAACTCCAGAAAATTGTTCGGTTCGAAGCAAAATCAGGGCTGAGGGCTACATCCAGTAAACCACCCTGCCCCTTCGGATCTACTTTTGGCACTCCACTGATTGGCTCGCCTACTGTACCAGATGCAGATACGATACGCATGCGACCCGGCTTTTCGGTCACCAGCAAGGTTCCGTCTGGCAGCGGCTCTACAGCCCACGGTTTTTCGAGGCCGGTTGCCAGCACATCCACTTTGTAAGCAGCTTCCGTTTTAATGCCGCACGCACGGGTCTGGCCGGCAAAGGCAGGTTTTTGCTCGGGTACATTGGCCGCACGGGTTTCCAGTGGCGAGCAATTTTCAGGGATTTCCGGTGCCTGCGAAGGATCATCTGAGTTAACGGAATTCTTGCAGCTTGTACCAGCGCCTGCCAGTAAAACTGCCGCTAAAAAAATGTGAAGTGGTTTATTCATAGTGTCTGCGTTAGGTATTCTTTCGGACTAAAAACTATACTTTTACTGTAACCAGTTGCAATTTAACAACCTGCTAACCGAAATGTTTTTACTCCGATACTTGCATAAAGTTTAAGCCTATCTAAAAAACGTTCTATCATTACTTAGCTAATACCCTATAAGACATCACTTTTAAAACTGGATTTTCACTTCTGCTTTTATAATTTAGATCGGTAGACAAATAGAAGCTGTTTAGCGTTTTCAATTATAGTAACTGGACCTGCCGTTGTTGGTGTTTTCACCGACAACAATACGTTAATACTTGCTGGTGAAAACACGCAGCAAGGGCCGCAGTAATTTATTTGTTTAAAACGCTGAACAGCCTCATAATATTAAAGCTATAGTTTCTGGTTATATTTTGCTAGTTATTTGAGCGATCAGGTAGACGTGGTTCTGCGGAAACTGATCAAACTCCAGGTGACGGGGCTGGCAGTTATTTTCTAGGATAACGCGCAGGTTTTGCGTGATGCCTATGCTGCTGTAATAAAAGGTATCGTTTAGCCACTCGCTTGTATGCTCTCCGGTAGCATCTCCAAACGTATAAATGAGAATTCCATCCGGTTGCAAAGCATTACACAACTTGGCTACTACAGCGGGTTGCTCTGCCAATGGCACATGAAAAATGCTGTCCCAGGCGATGATCAGGTTATACGTTCGGATTGGCTCCCAACTGCAAATATCCTGTACCATAAACGTAACTTCCGGGTGCTGTTCTAAAGCCAGTTCTATCATTTTTTTGGATACATCGAGGCCGGTTACTTCAAACCCTTCGCGCAGCAATTCGCTTGTAATTCTTCCGCCGCTTCCGCAGCCTACATCCAGTGCAACTCCTTTATTTTTACAATAGCTGATCGCCCGCCTAATCTGGGCCATACCATAATCAGAATCTTTGTGGTACGCCTGCCACCAGTCAGCAATTTTATCGTAGCTTTTACCGGTTTCCGCAGGCTTCATACTTCAGATTTTAATTTTGGAGATAAACAGGAAATCATACTTTATAATCATACGTTAAAGCGTCACTCAAAAGTATAATATAACAGAAAGCGGAAGTATAAAGTATACTTCCGCTTTCTGTTATGATCAAAATGTACATTATACCAACTGTAGTTGCTGCATAAATGAGGCGCCGACGGGTACTTCGTTTCCTTTGATGCAAAGCTGGTGGCGTTCAATTTTATCGATCTTATCTTTAGCCACAATGTAAGAGCGGTGCACGCGAATAAACTTATCGGCGGGGAGTTGCTCTGTTACTTCATTAATGGTCATGCGGGTGAGCAGTTTTTTATCTGTCAGTACGAAGGTGACGTAATTGCCGGCGGCCTCCATGTACAGCATTTCCTCGAAGTATACTTTCACCTGCTCATAACCGGTCTTCAGGAAAATGTAGTCTTTGGCAGGCGTTCCGTTTCCTCTTAACTGCAACAACTCCTGGGCTTTGTTACAGGCTTTTATAAAGCGCGGCAACGAAAACGGTTTCAGTAAATAGTCCACGGCATCCAGCTCGAAACTGGTAACGGCGTGCTCCGAGTAAGCCGTTGTAAAAATCACCATCGGCTTTTTCTGCAGGCTGGTCATAAACTCTAACCCCGAAATGTCCGGCATTTTTATATCCAGGAACAACAGATCGACCTGCTCCTGCTGCAGGTATTCCAGCGCTTTAAAGGCATCGGTAAAACAGGCAGCTAGCTCCAGAAAAGGCACTTTCCCGGCATGCGACCTTACTACTTCCAGGGCCATCGGTTCGTCGTCTATCGCTATTGCTTTCATACTTCAGGAGTTTATACTTTGCAGAGATTTATACTTTATAACTGCAATGTAAGGTGCACAAAAAATTCGTCGGGTGTTTCCCGGATAATCAGTTCCTGTTTAGCTGGGTAAAGCAGTTCCAGGCGCTGTTTTACGTTGCTGAGGCCGATGCCAGACCGGTCTTTCTCAGGGTCCTGGTCAGAGCGCGTGTGTTTGCTATTGTATACATCGAAGTACAGCTTATTTTCATCGCAATGCAAGGTGATTTTTATCCAGGATCTGTGCTGCAGGCTCACGCCGTGTTTAAACGCATTCTCTACAAACGGAATTAGCAGCATCGGGGCAATATATTTTTCGGTCAGCACCTCATCAATTTTGGTTTCGATGACGATGTTGGGAGACGAGGAAGTACGCAATAACTGCAGCTCGATGTAATTTTGCAGGTACTCAATTTCGCGCGACAACAAGATTTTTTGCTGATGGTTTTCGTGCAGCATAAACCGCATCATATCGCCCAGCATTTGTATACCTTGTGCGGTGCGTTCGCTGTTTTCCTGGAGGGCAGTTCCGTAGAGCGTGTTCAGGGCATTAAATAGAAAGTGCGGGTTTATCTGCGAGCGCAGAAAATCCAGGTTGGCATTTGAGCGGCCCAGTTCTTTTCTGAGTACGTAAACTTCCTCTTTCCCCTTTGCCTGCCGCTTATAAAGCGACCAAATTACTGGCGCCACTACCACTAACTGGAATACAGCGTTAAAAGCAGTAATACCGATCGCACTATCTTCATCGTAAAAAACCGGCAGCAACATCAATACAATAGGGAAAGAAGTCAGGGCCACCAGCAGCAGCACCTTCCACGCATACGACCGGCCCGGCCGCTTTGCCTGAAGCGCTTTCGGAATGAAAGTATAAAAAGAAAGACAGTATAAAAGTATAGCATATAGCGACAGCACGGCACAGAGTGCTGTAATTTCCTCTTCAGCATCAAGAGCCAGCAGCACGAAAACATTCACCATCGAAATAATAAAGGCTATCAAAACATCCTTGGTCAGGATATGATACTTTGTCTGGATAGCATCTGAATTCGAAAGCAGGTAAAGCCCGATGTATTTGATGGCAGAATAGAAACCGAACATCAGCAGCAGCCAGAAGGCCGTGTAAAAACTCCCCTGGAACAGATGATCATATACCTCCTGTTCACCGGAGAATCTTACAAACAGATAAGCCTGGGTGTATGTATTCAGAATCCCGATCACCAACCCTACCGCTACAAAAGTGAGCAGCGTTAAAAACACATTCAGCCATACTTTTTCTTTCCGGATGAGCCTGGGCATCACCTTGAAATTCATGAATAAAAAGGCCAGGTAGAGCAACGTATACCGTACCAACTGCGGCCAGAAATAATGCTCGAAGTAGTTAAACCGTACATTGGCTTCTCTAAAATCCGGCATGTTATGGCCGCTGCCGGTTGTGAGCGTAAACAGCACTAAAAAGTACAAACTGGTGGCTACCCATAGCTCTGCTTTGTTGCGCTGAAGTGGCTCGGCAAGAAAGCTTTTCATTGTTATCTGATTCATGGTTCAATGATAAGCGAAAGTGCTCCAGAAAAATAATAAATGTGACGAATCGCCTGAAAGATGTGATGAGCAAGCCGAGCAGAATAAAAACAAAGTATGATTTACTTGACCGGGCTTTTTTATACTTTCAGATAATGCAGTAATCAGGTTAATAGATTTTCTGTAGAACTCGTTATAAAAGTATAAAGCTGGCCTACCCATGAAAAATATATTTGACTCGGAAGTAACGGCGGAGCTGATCGGCCGCATCAACAGACTTACGCCTGCAACCAGGCCGTTGTGGGGAAAAATGAGCGTGTCGCAAATGCTGGCACACTGTTGCGTCAGTTATGAGCAGGTTTACGAAAACAAGTACCCGAAGCCCGGCTTCCTGAAAACGCTGTTGCTGCAACTGTTTGTAAAAAGAATGGTGGTAAACGAAACGCCTTACAAGCGCAACATCCCAACCACTCCTGATTTTAAAGTACAGGATAACCGCAATTTCGAAGCCGAAAAGCAACGCCTGATCACTTACATCCGGAAAACGCAGCAACTAGGCCGAAGCAGTTTCGAGAACAGGCCTTCGCACTCGTTTGGGCCGCTCACCAGCCAGGAATGGAACAACCTGTTCTACAAACACCTCGATCATCACCTCACCCAATTCGGTGTGTAGTTTAAAAGTATAGCTTTCGCCTTAAAAGCAAACTGCAGTACACTTATGTAAAGAATACTGCTGCCTGGCATATTTTAAACACAGTTAACCGCCAGTTCTGTTAAGTTCTTCCAGGCTGTTGTTGCGTTTGCGCTCTTCTACTTTCTGGCCTTTGTTAAACTTGTAGCGCAGGGTTAACCCTATACTTTGGCTCCTGAAATACTGGTCAAAATCGTTTACGTTCCCCTCTCCCACTTTTGCAGCAATCTTCAGGCGTTGTGTTTTAAAAATATCGTTTACATTTAAGCTAACATCAATTTTATCATCCAGGAAGCTTTTTTTGATTGCAGCATTTATCCACCAGCGCGGTTCTACTTTATACAAAGCATGTACACCCGGCCCCTGGTAAGTACCGTTCAGCTCCATCTTAAAATTGTGCGGCAGTGCAAGATTATGGTTTGATTGCAGCATGTAAAAAACCTGGTCGTTGATTATTTGCTCTCCGTTTACAATAGCGCTGTATTCGTTGTAAGCTACCAGGAAGGTGTTATTGCTGTCCCAGTTTTCTAAAATGCGAAAAGGCAAAATAGCTGTCAGGCTCAGATTTTTATAATCATCCACATTGCCGATGGTATAAATAGTGGTGGAGGTTTCTGGTATGATAGTAGGCAACTCTACGATCACGTCCTGTACAAGCTGGTAATTCAGGATGAGGTTATAGGTCTTTTTAAAAACCTGCGTAACGCCAATGGAGTGGGTATATTGCGGGCGCAAACCCGGGTTACCTTGCCAGTACGTGTACGGGTCGCGGTAAGACAGAAAAGGATTCAACTGGCCATAATTCGGGCGTTGTATTCTGCGGCTGTAATTATAATTGATTTCGTAATTATCGCTGATCTTCTGCTGCACAAATATGCTCGGAAACAGATTCAGGTAGCTCCTGTCAGATTTTTCAAACGTGGTACGCAACTCCCCTTCTGATACCGTTTGCTCTGCCCGTAAGCCAGCCTGCAGCGTTACCTCTTTTGCCAGTTTGCTATTCCAGTTTACATAGGCGGCGTAAATATTTTCATTGTATATAAAATGGTTCGTGCGTTTACTATCCAGCACCGGTACCTCGCCATTATTAAAATAAAACCTTGAATCGTTGTCTGAAGTAACCTGGCTGGCTTTGGCTCCCAGCTCTAATTTTCGGTCTCCTGATAAAGGCTTCACAAAATCGATGTTGGCAGCATAAATATCGAAACCGCCCGGAGTACTTGTGTATAGAAAATCCTGCACGACCGGCTTGCCCATAGCCAACGAATCGTAATAGTTGTAAAAATCGCCTTCGCCTTTGTTTTTGATTTTTACAAAATCCAGCCCCGCTGTAAGCTGTGTACCCATTGTATCATACTTTGCCGTGTAATGCAGGTTGGATGTAAAATTAGTGAAGCGGTTTGTATTATAGTTTTTAGCATCAATAAACAAGGCTGGGTTTGCGGGAGAATTCCCAATGTAAGTTTCGGTCAGGAAATCGCTGTATAAATTATTTGTATTAAAGTAAGCCATAAACCCGACGCTGTGTTTGTCGCTTATCATGTAATCTGTTCCGAGGCGTACGGAGGGCGGCCCTTCTACTTCATAATTCCCTGTAGCAACCTGGTCGAAATATGTGGTTTCTTCGGCTCCTTTAAAAATGCGGGTAAAGGTGGCTTCCCGGCCACCTGTGCGTCGTGCCACATCCACGTTCAGAAACGAATTCCAGCTACCGGTTTTGTAATTTATACTTCCTGAGGAGTTGTAACCATACTGTTTTCCATTGTAAGTGCTGCCTATACTTACATTTCCGTTTACACCAAAAAGCGTGTTCTTTTTAAGGTTGATGTTAAGAATGCCCGACGAGCCTTCAGCATCATACTTGGCGGAAGGATTTGTGATGATTTCGATGTTCTTTATATTTTCTGCCGACATTGCCTCCAGCATAGAACGCAGGTCGCGGGCAGACAGGTAAGTTAATTTGCCATCTAACATCACCGTTGCGCCCGGCCGGCCGTTCAGCTGAATATTTCCTTCCTGATCCACAAAAACACCGGGGGCGGTTGCCAGCACATCATAAGCTGTTTTACCGGCTGCCAGGGCAGTGCCTTCTATGCTTACCACCATTTTGTCTGCTTCCTGTGTTATGGTTGGTCTGAGCGCCACCACTTTTGCTTCGTTTAGCTGGGTAGCTGTTCCCCTGAAACGGATGGTTGCAAGCGTTGCTTCCGGCTTTTGGGGCGTAATGGCTACCTGTTTGATGATTTTGCTTTGGTACCCGATAAAGCTGATGGCTACATCGTAGGAGCCGGGGTTTAGGCCATTGAAAGTAAACTTGCCGCCGCTATCGGTTAGTTTTACATCAATGGATTGTGTTGTACCGCCAGGCAGCAAGGCTATCGTAGCAAACTCAACAGGTTTTCCTGAAACCGAATCAACTAAAACACCCGAAATTTTTCCTGCCCCAACAGGATTTTGCTGCCCTGCAACAGGTAAAGAGAAGGTAAAGTAAAGGCACAGGTATGCCAGCGAAAAAAGTAGCCATTTTTTCATAGTATGGAAATAAGAAACGATTGTTAATTGCTAATGCCAGCGTAATGTCCTAAAGACACATAAACTTTAGAGGCGTTGCATGAACGCCCGGATTTTAGCTGAATTCTTTTAGAAAGTATAAAATCCTTCTTTTACAGCTGCGTATAATCGGTACCTAAAAGCTGATTTTTTTTCCGGAAGCAGGTAACTTATACAAAAGGCCATTTAACCGGCAAAAACCATATTTCTGCAAACGTTTGGATGAATTACAGGAGATTTAATATGACCCTTAAGTAAGTTTTCAGTAGAAATAATTTTAGCGCAACAACCAATCTGATTTCACTGCGTAGATAACTAATTGTGTATAAGCTTAATATATCAAAACATACTTATAGTAAATCTAAAGTATAGTTTTAACATTATATTATTTTTTTAGATTTTTTACAGCTTGGTTTTATTACGATTTAAGCTGAAATTTTAGTGGATGTGGGTACGATGACTTTAACTAATACTGCCTGGCAGAATTGTAACTCAGAAATTTTCTGGCGCGACAAGACAACATGCTCACATGTTGTGCAGGTTTACGAAGACGATGATGCTCTTTTAAATTTATTGGAAGGTTTTGTGGCGGGAGGCTTTTCTGCAAACGAAAATGTTGTTTTAATTGCTACCAAAGCACATATAGCAGCCCTCGAACTTCGTTTACGCCTCAGCGGTATAAATTTAGATGCCCTCCAGAACAACAAACAATACTTACCCTTAGATGTACACGAAGTGCTGGCCATGTTTATGGTAGAGGGGTGCCCGGATTATAGCTTATTTATGGATACGCTGACAGGCCTATTCAGCAGCCTGCATGGGAATAAGCGACCTGTACGGGCTTATGGAGAGATGGTGGCGGTGCTGTTAGAGGAAAACAATAGTGGCGCAACCGTGATGCTGGAGCATTTCTGGAATTCGTTAGCCGAAAAGCTTTCATTTTCGCTATTCTGCGCCTATGCCAGTTCACAGTTTTCAGAAGATAACGCCCATACGCTCTCTAATATCTGCAAAGCACACAGTGCAATTATTACCAACTCAGGAAGCTCAAATACAGAACTAGCCTTTCAGCAAGTATAAATCCGGTTCGTATTTATCTTCCGGAAAATCCTTTATAAGCCCTAAGCTTTATCATATAACAGAAAAGGTTACCACTCAATTTGGTAACCTTTTTTGTTTTTAAGCCTGGTAGAAGTTCTGTTTAATATATACCTCAAAGGTAGAGCCCTTCCCCTGCTTGCTCGTTACTTTAATCTTATCTCCGGAGTTATCCAGAATCTTTTTAACCAGGTATAAGCCTATGCCCGAACCTTCTACATGGTCGTGGGCGCGTTTAAAGAGCGAAAATATCTTCCCGACCTGCGACTCCGAAATCCCCAGCCCATTATCAGCCACAGACAACACATATTCTTTTGTTTCGGAAATGTAAGCGTTTATTCT
Source organism: Pontibacter arcticus (assembly GCF_003284895.1). Lineage (GTDB taxonomy): Bacteria > Bacteroidota > Bacteroidia > Cytophagales > Hymenobacteraceae > Pontibacter > Pontibacter arcticus. The sequence goes on along the minus strand of NZ_QMDV01000002.1, from coordinate 169,805 downwards.
GATGACTGGTTTTTCGGCAGGGTCAACGTACTTGATGGCATTGGATATAAGGTTATATAAAATACTGCGCAGGTTTTTGTGAGAGTAAAGGATGGTATCAAACCCGATTTCTTCGAACACGATCTCAGCTCCGCTTTTCTTGATCAGATCATGCAGGCTTTCCTTTATTTCCGCTATCAGCTCAGGAACACAGATTTTGTCCTGCTGCACTTCCTGGCTTTGCAGTTTGGCAATATCGCCCAGGTCAGCAATTACTTTCTTAAAAGAGTTGATGGCATGATGCATCATGGTAAGTAACTGCTCGTGCTTCTCAGCTTCCGTTCCCATATCTTCTTCCAATGCAATGATCAGCCCTTCCAGGTTAATAATCGGCAATTTAAGATCGTGGGAGGCAGCGTAAACAAAGTTATCGAGTTCGTTATTGATTTTCAGCAGCTCACTGTTTTTCAGCATCAACTCTTCGTTGCGCCGGCGTTCCGTTAAATCGCGTGTAATTTTTGTAAACCCGATCAGGCGGTTCTGGGCACTATAGATTGGCGTAATAATTACGTTCGCCCAAAAAGCGGAGCCGTCTTTACGCAGGCGCCAGCCTTCGTCTTCAAAATGGCCATCGAGCTGCGCACGTTTGAGTTCGTACTGCGGAAAACCGCTTTCGATAGCTTCGCGGGGATAAAAGGTCGAAAAACTTTTCCCGATGATCTCTTCCGCTGTATAGCCCTTGATGTATTCGGCGCCTGTATTCCAACTCATCACGACCCCTTCCGGGCTAAGCATCAGAATAGCGTAATCCTTCACACTGTTTATCAGCAGGCGGCTTCTTTCCACACTTTCTTTCAGCTCTTCGTTTGTTTGGTAGAGTTGCTGTTCCAGCCTTTTTTTCTCGGTAAGATCGCGGGTTATTTTAGAAAAGCCGATTATTTCGCCTTCGGTATTCCGGAGGGCTGTTAAAATAGTATTTGCCCAGAACACAGAACCATCTTTGCGGTAGCGCCACCCTTCGTCCTCAAACCTGCCAACGAGCCTGGCCTGTTGCAACTCATACTCCGGGAAGCCGCTTTCGACAGCTTCTTTGTTATAAAACTTGGAAAAAAACTTGCCGATGATCTCACTTGCCTCGTATCCTTTCATGCGCTTGGCGCCCTGGTTCCAGGAAGCAACATTGCCGGCAGCATCCAGCATAAAAATGGCGTAATCAGTTACCCCATCTATCAGCAACCGGAATCTTTCTTCGCTTTCTTTCAGGCCTTCGTAGGCTTTAAACAAGTCATCTTCGGCCTTTTTTCGTTCGGATAGGTTTCGTGTGATCTTAGAAAAACCGATCAGATCCTTATCTGCATTGTAAACGGGCGTAATGATAACATTTGCCCAAAATAAAGAACCGTCTTTCCGGACCCGCCAGCCTTCTTCTTCAAATTTACCGTTGCGGACAGCATCTTTCAGTTCCTGGGCAGGAAGTTTTTTTGCTTTGGCATCTTCGGTATAAAAGATAGAAAAGTGTTTGCCTACTATTTCCGACTTTTCATACTTCTTGATCTTCCTGGCGCCCGTATTCCAGGTAACAATGTGGCCTTTGGTATCTAATAAGAAGATGGCATAATCCGTTATACTTTCTACTAATAAACGGTAATAGCCGTCATTCAAATTTTCAGGATGTAGTGTCGAAACAATCTCTGATTCCGGATTCATAGTAAAAGTTAAAACACGTGCTAGTACGTTTGCGACACATGTTAGTTAGGCGTAAAATTTTAAAACCAGTATCCTATCTTATGAAAGCTTAAATATTACGATCTTAAATATAGGCACATAAAAACGAGGAAGGCAAACGAAAATAAAAAAGATGAAAACTTCTGTGATTTATGTAAATAATATTTCAGGCAGGAGCACTCATAAATAATCACAAAGTATAAATTACTCGGATTTATACTTATTCTTACATCCAATTAACAATTTATACTTAATATAGCCAGCTAATTTGTACTTGAAACATTTTTACAAGTAAGCATAAACACTAAACTATAAAATTAATACAAATCCTACTTACCTGATCCGGCAAAACAAACTTTGAAATCCGCACTTATTTTTTGCTTCTTATCTCCTGCACTTTTAAACAAAGTGCCCTTTTAATTGTAAAGATAGATTTGATAAAAAAATTCTTTTACAGCCATTTTATACGAGTGGCAGACTTTAAAGAATGTTATGGGAAACCTGTAAGTGATAAATACAGGCCGTTCCCTGTTAAAAAGGAAACAATTCGCAATATTTGTTGTTACAATAGTTAAGTAACGTTTGGTCACCTAAAAAAATAACCATGAAGATTCTTTCAACTTTTATACTTTCTGCCTCTACTTTACTTCTTATAAGCTGCTCAGATAAAGCAGATAGTACACAAAGCAGTGGTATAACAGGTGCCCCGGTTAATTTCTCTTCGCCAGGTAGTGCACAGCCTGCCGCTAATGCTGCTCCAGGTGCTGTAAACCCTGCGCACGGAGCTCCCGGCCATAACTGTGCTATTCCGGTGGGTGCGCCGTTAAATGCACCTGCAGGCACACAGGCAACGCAACCGGCAGTACAAACAGAACCAGCCCCGCAACTAACGCCTCAAACCCAAGGCATCGCGTCGCCAGCCGTTAACCCGGCCCACGGCGCCCCCGGCCACGATTGTGCTATTCCGGTGGGTGCTCCACTTTCCAAGTAATCAGTTTGCCTCTATTTAACAGAGGCAGATTTTTTTATAATAAATGTTTAAACACTGATATAGAGCTAGTGTTCCCTTAATTTAACTTTCTCCTATGAAAATAGATATCTGGTCAGACATTATGTGCCCGTTCTGCTACATCGGCAAGCGGAAATTTGAAATGGCCTTAGAGCAATTTGCTCATAAAAACGAGGTGCAGGTGGAATGGCACAGTTACCAGTTGCAACCTGATCTGCAGCATGAACCAGGCAAAGACACCTATACTTCCCTGTCAGAATCGAAAGGTATCAGCAAGCAACGGGCAAAGGAAATGATCGGACATGTAACGGAGATGGCAAAAGCCGAAGGGTTGGTTTATAATTTTGATAACGTACAACCTGCCAATACATTCGATGCCCACCGCCTGACCCATTTGGCTGCCAGCCATGGTGTACAGAACGAAGCGGAAGAGCAACTTTTTATAGCGCATTTTACGGAGGGCAAAAATATCCAGGACCATGAAACTCTTGTTGAAATTGGAGTAAAAGCAGGTTTGGAGGCACAGGATATCCGTACCATGTTAGCTTCCGATACCTATACGTACGAGGTAAAACTGGATATTCAGGATGCCGGTAATATGGGTGTAAGCGGCGTCCCATTCTTCGTGATCGATCGTAAATATGGCATTTCGGGCGCTCAGCCTACCGAGTTGTTCTTAAATGCCTTACAACAAGCCTGGCAGGAACAGGAAGTTAAATAAATCAGGATCTTAACCCCTCAGCAAATGAGCAAAGATAACATAACACTCTCCGGCACAAAACTATCCATACTCGACCTGGTTCCTGTACTGGATGGCAAGACGGCGGCAGATTCGTTTAAAAACAGCGTGGACCTGGCGCAACATGCCGAAAAATGGGGCTACACGCGTTACTGGCTCGCCGAGCATCATAACATTGCAGGCATCGCCAGTTCTGCTACCTCTCTTTTAATAGGGCATATCGCAGGCCATACTTCTACCATACGGGTGGGCTCCGGCGGCATTATGTTACCAAACCATGCACCACTTGTTATAGCCGAACAGTTCGGCACTCTCGAAACATTGTATCCCGGCAGAATTGACCTGGGCCTAGGCCGCGCACCGGGTACAGACCAGGGAACAGCCATGGCGCTTCGCCGCGACCTGCGGGGCAGCGTAGAGGATTTTCCGCAGAACGTAACCGAACTGCAGTCTTACCTGGCCCCAGCCACTCCGGGGGCGCGGGTGCGGGCAATTCCGGGGGAAGGCACGCAGGTACCGGTCTGGCTTTTGGGCTCGAGCACTTATGGCGCACAACTGGCTGGTATACTTGGTTTGCCGTATGCGTTTGCCAGCCATTTTGCACCGGCCGCCCTGCACCATGCCCTGAAAGTATACCGCGAGAGCTTCCGGCCTTCTGATACTTTAAAAGAGCCCTATGCCGTAGCCTGTGTGAATGTAGTGGCTGCCGATACCGATGAAGAAGCAAATAAACTGGCTACTACGTTGTATATGTCTTTTCTTAATGTGATACGCGGAACGGGCAAACCGGCACAGCCTCCCGTAGAAAGTATGGAAGGCCTCTGGGATGCATCTGAAAAGTATAACGTGTACCAGATGCTGCGCTATTCTTTTGTGGGTAGCCGCAAAACGGTACAGGACGAGCTACAGGCATTTGTTGAAGAAACGCAGGTAAATGAGATTATGGTGGCTTCCGGCATTTACGATCATGCGGCCAGGCTGCACTCGTATAAACTTCTTTCCGAGTTATTCGAAACCCAACCTGCGCAGGCAGTACAGGCTTAAGCAGAAGTTTACATTACAAAGTATAAACCCAGGTATAAAGATTTTTATACCTGGGTTTATACTTTGTAATCCTTATAAAAAAGCAGAAGGCGTATTTAACTTATTTCCGGGCTATCAGTTCCAGCACCATTTCCAGTTTTTCCATCGAAAAGGGCTTTTGGATCAGGTCTACAACCTGGCCTGTTTCGTAAACCTGCTGTTTATCCTGCTCGCTTACCGATGAGGTTAATACAAATACAGCGCCTTTATCTTCCAGCGGGAGTGTTTTAACAGCATCCAGAAATCCGAAACCGCTCATAACCGGCATGTTCAGGTCCAACAGAATCAAGTCCGGTACTGTATCCGTTATCATTGAGTTTTGTAAGCTTTCCAGCGCCTGTATGGCATTATCAAAACAAATACATTGCATATGCGGCGCATACAGCTCAAATACCATACTGGTCAGGTAAAGCGATACCTCATCATCATCAATTATATAGACACTATTTTGCATTACCCTTCAGTTTGATCTTAAATGTTGTTCCGATAGCCGGCTCAGATTTTACCTTAATGCTGCCTCCGAGTGCATTCACGTACGTTTTAACCAGGAACAGGCCAATGCCGCGCCCTTCATATGCTTTATGGAATTTCATGTACAGCTTAAATATATCATTTTCTACTGCGTGTACATCCATCCCGATGCCATTATCTTTTACCAGTATGGTTACCCCGTTCTTCTGTCTTTTCATGCGTATCTCTAGCTTCAGAACTTCGTTGGGTTTCCGGAATTTGATGGCATTGGATAACAGGTTCCGGAAAATCTCATACATATAAGCGCGGTTAGACCATACTTCTATCTTTTCATCCAGGTCGGCGCTGATGGTGTGCGGTATATAATATAATTTTTCCTGCAGACTTTCGAGTACCTCCTCACAAACCTGGGTAATGTTTACATAATCGCGGTTCTGGGCATAGCTGTTGTCCCGGATAGTAAGGATATGGTTCATATCGCGTATTACCTGGTCCAAAGTAGCAACTGATTGATTTAATTTCCGGAGCGTTTCATCGAACATGCGTGCGTGCTTATCCATCACCAGCAGGATCTCTGTCAGGCCAAGTACGTTGGCGGCCGGGGCCCTTAAGTTATGCGATACCATGTAACTGAATTGCTGCAGATCGTGGTTCTGCTGAAACAAGTCCTGGGTTACGTGTACCAGTTCAGCTTCTTTTATTTTCTTTTCTGTGATATCGGTCCGAATGGCTATGAACTTTACCATCCTGCCCAGGTTATTATGCACCGGGGTAATCTCCAGGTTAAACCATACTTTCTCTCCTGATTTTTTGTAGTTCAGGATTTCTCCCCTGAACGGTTTGCCCCGGCTTATCTGCTTTTGTATTTTAGTTAATGTTCTGGCCTGGGTTTCGGGGCCCGTCAGCAAATCCCAGGGGTATTTATGTAAGCAATCTTCTAGGGAAAACTGTGTTAATTTCTCAAAGGCCTCATTTACCCATTCTATCTGTAGTTCACTATTCATCAGCATCACACAGGTAGTTGTTTTACTGGCTACCAAAGAGAGCTTCTCCAGCTTATCCAGTTCTCTTTTCTTTTCTGTGATATCGACAAAATGCACACCTACCCCTTTGCCAGTCGGAAAAATATGGTAGGAAATGGTCGCATCTTTGTCTTCAGAATATTGCTCATCAAAGTTGGCAGGCAAACCGGTTTTTATGACCTTGAGGCAATTATGATGAAATTTTGAACCCAGTGTGTTAGGGAACAGCTCCCAGATCGAGTGGCCCAGTAATTCTTCCCGGGTTAATTTGGTGTAAGCCGTAAAAAATGAATTTACATAAGTGAAACGCCAGTTGGTATCCAGGGCATAAAATGACTCCGGGATGCGCTCCATGATGCTGTTGAGTTGCTCACTGCGCTCTTTCAGGAACGTATCATACTTGCGCAACAGCGTTATATCGTTGGCAATGCATTGTATACTTTCGATATGGCCTTCCAGTAAAACCGGCACAATGGCAATGTTCAGATCTACCAGCTCGCCTGTCGGTTTTAAGACGGCTATTTCGATGTGCTGCGCAATACCGCCCAATGCGTTCAGGAAAGCATCCATCGCCACCGGCAAATAATCGTTATGCACAAATTTTCGGAAATGCGATCCCAGAATCTCCTCTTCGGTGTACCCTGTAATGGAAGGCATGCGTTTGTTTATCTTGCGCATAAATCCTTCCCTGTCCAGTTCAAAAACGGCATCGGGGTGGTTATAGAAAAGCGATTCGTAATGGGCCTGGCTCTTTTTTTTGCGCTGCTCCTCTTCTACACGTTCTGTTACATCGCGGGTATTGGTAACGTAGCCTTGTATGGCAGCATCCTTTACCATATTGGTAAGCGTGGTTTCTACCCAACGCCAATTGCCTTGTTTGTTAGTAAACCTGAAAATCGGAATAACAAGCACCTTTGTGCTGGCAGCTTTCTGCAGAAATGTGCGGGCGTTTTCTTTGTCTTCAGGGTGAATAAAATCAAATGCGCTCTTGCCTACCAACTCGTCCGGGGTAAAGCCAAGAATGTGCTTTACAGAGCCACCTACAAACTGATAATTTCCCTGTGCATCAATAATAGACAGCAGATCGGTACTGTTTTCGAGTAACGCCAGAAAGAAATTACGGGTTTGTTCTGAGCTGTCCATAAGATTTTATAACTAAGCAGGCGTTGCTTTCTATTTCTTTCAGCCGTACTCTTCTTACAATAAATGCAAGGCATCTTCTACAAACTATTCTTCAAACGGCCATCTGCCTTAAATATAAACGATTTTAACAATCTGACAAGCTAGCCCGGCTGTATTTACCCAACATTTAGCTTATTCTTTTCAACTTAAAAAGAGGCAAGAGGTTTCGCTTTGCAGATTTATACTTTATAAATATTTGATAAAACTTTTTTTTTGCTAAATTATTCCCATATAATCAGGCAGTGCACGCAGCTGCATCGGTTACAGTATTACGGTACATTACCCGGACTACATAGTAACTGCAAGTAGTTGTACTTAGGAAAGGTTTTCAGCCTAACAGGGCAGGCATTGCCAATTACTTATTCAGGTACAAAATGGATTTGCGGCTTATTTGCTCCTGCTTCCGGCAACGAACCAGGTTTATTTACCCGTTCTATTTATAAACCCTACTCTAATTTATTATGCTAAAAGAATTTAAAGAGTTTGCCATGCGCGGCAACGTTATGGACCTGGCCATTGGTATCATTATCGGGGCGGCCTTCAGCGGAATTGTAACTTCTGTTGTGAACGACCTGGTTATGCCCCTGGTTGGCAGCGTAATTGGCAATGTTGATTTTTCAAACCTCTATATCCCCCTTTCAGCTGAAGTGCCTACCGGTTTGGCTCTGGAAGAAGCCCGTAAGCTGGGTGCCGTTTTTGCCTGGGGTAACTTTGTAACGGTTCTGATCAACTTTATACTTTTAGCTTTTATTATTTTCATGATCATCAAAGCGATGAACAAACTGATGCGCAAAAAAGCGGCTGCCCCCGCTGCACCGCCAGCCCCAACCAAAGAAGAAGTACTGTTAACCGAAATTCGTGACGCGCTGCGCCAGCAAGTGGGCCCAAGGTAATTTTATACTTTATTTATACTTTAAAAGTGAACGGCGCTGCGCTAGCCACAAGCAGCGCCGTTCACTTTTAGTTTTTATACTTCCAGCAAGTATAGTTTAGCCCGCAGTTTTTACGGGCTGCAAAGCCTGCGGTTCTCGAAGTAAGATCCGGTCTACGAGCGGCGTAAAAATGGCCACCAGGGCACAGAAAAGCAGCAGGTAAAGATACCAGGCATAAGGCAGTACTTCCACAAACGAAACCTTCCCTCCGGCAAAATTCAGCATGATCAGCATCTGGGCGCCATAGGGCAGCAAACCTTGTACAATACAGGCAAAAATATCGATCAGGGCTGCAATTTTCTGTTTTTGGACCTGATACCGGTGGCCGATCTCTTTGGCGACAGGCCCTGTAACCACAATAGATACGGTGTTGTTGGCGATGGCCGCATTTACACTGGCCACCAGCAGGCCAATACCCAGTTGCGAAGACTTATACCCGTGTATCAGGCGGTTGGCTTTGTTCAGTAAAAACTGGATGCCACCGGCTTCGCGCACCATTTCAGCCAGGCCGCCTGTCAGCATCGAAAGCAGGAAAATCTCGGTCATGCTGGTAAAGCCTTCGTATACTTTTTTGCTGAACAGCAGCAGGTCCAGTTCGCCGCTGGCCAGGCCAACCGCTCCCGAAGCCAGTATACCCAGCACCAGCACGGCAAACACATTAACTCCGTAAATCGCTAAAAACAAAACCAGCAGATAAGGCGCAATCTTAAGCAGGCTAATGTCCTGCGCTGCTGGCAGCACATCCAGCACCGGTGCACTTTGCAGGCCTGTAAAAAGCAGCAGGGCAATGGTTAGCAACGCCGCCGGACCCGCAATCAGGATATTTACTTTGAACTTGTCTTTCATCTGGCAATCCTGGGTTTGCGTGGCGGCAATGGTAGTATCCGAAATAATGGAAAGATTATCGCCAAACATTGCACCGCCCAGCAGCGCGCCTAATAGTAAAGGCAGCGGCAAACCACTTTGCGTAGCCAGCCCCACCACAATAGGACCCAGCGCCACGATTGCCCCTACTGACGTACCCGTAGCCGTAGAAAGAAACGAGGCCAATATAAAAACGCCCAGCGCCAGGTACTGCACCGGTATATAAAGAAGACCCAGGTTTACGGTAGCCTCTACCCCACCAATGGCCCCTGACACAACGGCAAAAGCCCCGGCCAGCAAGTAAATAATGCACATCGTAATGATCTGCGAATCGCCGCAACCACGCACCAATGCCTCTACTTTAGCGTTTATACTTCCTTTTAAAAGTATAAACGCCGCTATAATGCCACACACTACCGCGACCGGCGAAGGCAACGCATAAAAATCATCGAGTACAATGCCCGCACCCAGAAATAACAACACAAAAACTGCAAAAGGAACCAGGGCAAAACCGCCCGTTTTTTTGATATGATCCATAAAAGTTGAATTGAGACAGGCCGGTTTCTGGCAGGCAGGTAACCGCAAAAGCAGCCACCCGACGCTTGAAAGCCTCGTATGAAGTATAAATTGAAAAATAAAAGGATGAGAGGAGCCCGGCGAAACCGGGAATTAAAGCAACAGATTAGCTACAGCAGCAACAGCGCATACAGGCAACAGGAGTTGCTGCCGGGTATGAAAACGGAAATAAATGGAAAGCCGAGAAGGGTTGTGCTGCGTACATGTGTGATCGTTTATATGTCCCAAAAATGGGCAGGAGTTAGCACCTTTTCAATCTGATTGCTGGTTGCTAGAGGTTCGCGGAGCCTGCTCTCTTCCCTCTTCTTTATAAATCTTGATAAAGATGCCACAAAGGTAAGGCTGGCGGGCGGAGGATTGCAAATTTTAAAACTAAAAATAGTTTTACAGCGGGTTTTAGTATAAACATCCCGATCGGTTTTGCGTTTAGGCACTTCAGGTATGCATACAAGAAACATCAACCACGCCCAACTAAACAAAAGCCTGCTTACCATTTCGCTGCTGGGCTTGCTGCTATACTTTGGTAAATCCTTTCTGGTCCCTGTAGCCATAGCCGCTTTTTTTGCCATGCTGCTCTACCCGCTGGTACACCGGCTGCAACGCAGAAAAGTTAAAAAGCCTTTGGCCGCTTTTCTCTCTATTTTGCTTTTGCTTGCCGTACTGGTGGCGCTGGGAACGGTGGTATATTACCAGCTCCGCAGCCTGGATGCCGACCTGCCCCGACTGGAATTGAAAGTAACAGAGAAAAGCAGGCGCATACAGGACTTCCTGTACCAGGCCACCGACCTTTCGGCGAACGAACAGGACCAGATAATTGAAGAAAAGAAGCCTGATATAGCCAAAGCAGTTTTTAAAAGTATAAAACAGCTGCTGGTGCAGGGGCTTTCGGTTTTGTTATTCCTGTTCATTGTGCTTTCTTACACCTTCTTTTTCCTGCTCTATCAGCACAAGCTTCATACTTTTTTTGTGCGCGTGCGCTGGTTTCAAAGTCAGCGCGCATCCAGAGTAATGATGACCCGTATCTCCCGCATTGTGCACGATTACCTGAAGGGGACGTTTCTGGTGATTATGCTACTTTCAGTTATTTATGCACTGGGCTTCCGGGCTATCGGGATCGAGCATGCCATCCTTTTTGCGTTGGTTACGGCTTTGCTACGGCTTGTTCCTTATTTCGGCTCATTTCTGGGAATCGTTTTCCCGATTGTGTTTGCACTGCTCACCAAGGATTCGTTTTGGTACCCCGTGCTGGTGCTGCTTTTTTTTATGGCAACGCAACTGCTGGAAGCCAATTTACTGACACCCTATATTACCGGATCTAAAGTAAAACTGAATCCGCTGGCTACCATCATGGCTATTTTACTTGGCAACCTGGTATGGGGCGTACCCGGCATGATTCTGTTCCTGCCCCTGTTTGCTATCCTGAAAGTTATATTTGATCAGATCCCGCAGCTGGAACCTTATGGTTATTTACTCGGAAAAGAAGAATAAGCAGAACACCAGATTAGGAGCAGCAGCAAAGTACACTAAAGGCAGTAAAAACCCTGCTAAGAAAGTAATATGCTGCATCCAATCGCCTCCTGGTGAAGGTAGAGACAAGCTTCTCAAAAAAATCGTCAGGCTACGCTCAGGCGCTGTAGAATAGCTTTGCAGGGAATAGCAGAGGTCACGATCAGTTGGTGGGTTGTATGCAACGGGACAGCAAAAAAGTCGCCGGCTGCTAAGGCATGCGTTTCATCTCCTGCTGTGATGCAACAGGTTCCTTCCACGATCAGGAAGCGTTCGTATTCATCGTCATGCACCTCGTTATCGGACTGGGTCTTAAGCCAGACAATAGCGGTGGTAGCACTGGGGGTGTAGCCAATAAGCTTGGCATATATATCATCGGCATGTGCCGGCAAAACAGCATCGGCTCTGTTCAGCCATTTCTCGAAATCACTGATACGGGAATTTGCAGTTAACTCCGGCGGCGACTCAGGCAACTCCCCCTTTTTCATGCGCTCCAGGTAATCAATGGTTGCCATTAGCAAGGCTTTTACACTGGCGCGGGGCTTAACGGCGCTTGTCTGGGCGTATTGCTCCAGGGTAGCACTGATCTGCAGCAGCTCGTTTCTCACTTCCGGGTGCGTTGCGGCCATTTCATCCACCAGCTGTATTTCTTCTGAGCTGGCGGCACCAAGCACATAGAGTTCCAGCACCCCGGATTCCATCAATTCTGAAAGGGACCTCATGCAGTTTTTTCTGCCTTTAGATGAGTGAAAGCCTTTTTTACAATATTTCTTAATGCATCAACTGTCATGTTCAGTTCACCTGCTGTTTCGGTGCAGGTACGGCCCTGCAGGTACAATAACTCCAGCGCTTTTTTCTCAAGCGGCGGCAACGTGCAAAGATCTTTTTTGACGATGCCGTTATGCTGTAAAGGTACATTTTTATCCGGAGTTGCCCGGAGAGCAGGTTGTTTATCTGACGGATTCGTTCCAGGTGAATAACGATTTGTTTTAACGGCTTCCAGCGCAATCCCCCGTGCAATGGCAAGCCCCCAGGTTAATAAGCGGTCTTTGGATGCATCGTAAATACCGATACGTTCCCAGATGGCGACAAATGTTTCCTGCAATACCTGTTCGGCCAGTTCATGCTGCTGTACAATCCTGTTTATAACTCCCATCATGGTTGGGGCATAAGCATCATACAATTTACCCAGCATTTCCTGCCTTCCCTGTTGCAGGGCTGCCACCAGGCTTTGTTCCGTTTCTCCCTGCAAATCTATTCCCGGCATCATGTTTCCTTAATTTGCCACCACCCGTTCTTACACATTACAGGTTTTTATCATTTATACAACAATCTTTAATCCATATCCTGACTCATTATCGAAGTTAGATACGTAATTATGCACAATTATTTCTAAGTATTTTTCCCTTTTCCTGATTTTACAACAGAGGACAAACTAAAATGTTTTTATACCTGCCGTTTTAAAGTGGCCCGTTGCAGCACCTCATTTATCAGTTTATACTTTTACCATTTTAGTAGTTCCTGTTCATAAGTTAGCGGTACAAAAAAAAGCAGCCGTTGCTGAAGGGCAACGGCTGCTTTTATACTTTAAAAAAACGGATTAATATCTGTCGTATTCGTCTGAGTCGTGATCCGGACGGAAAGAAGAGTAATTTCTTCTGTTCGAACCACGGCCGGTATACGAATCATTTCCCATTGAGCCGGAGCCACCGTAGTTACCCGATGGGTTGCCATACGAGCTATTTCCGGAGGAACTGCCTCCACGGCTGCCTTGCGAATAATTAGCATTGGTACCGCTGCCGAAGCTTGTAAAACCTGGTGTATTGCCTAAACTTTCGCCATAATCATCGGCATAGTTACGGCCATAGGTTTGCGAAGATGGGTACAAATTACCGCTGTTGCTTCCGCTGCTCAGGTTTCGGTTGCTGCTATCTGATTGCCTGTTGTCGTAGGTGTTATATTCTGAGCCGCCCCGGTTCTGGCTGCTGTTTAATGTGTTGTAACGGTCTGATGTGCCTCCGAAACTCGAAACGCCGTACCCCTGGCCGATGTTGCCGCGCAGCTCCTGGCTTCGGTTGCTATCGCGGTTATACATGCCGCGGTCCGAGCGGGCATTGTCCTGGTAATCGCGTGCGTTGTTCTGGTAGCTGTTGGAAGAACTATAGCCGCCGCTGTTGCGGAACTGGTTATCCTGCTGGTTGCCATAGCTGCGTTCCCTGCTCAGGCGTTCGTACAGATCACCGCCGTCGCCTTCGTGATACGAGCGGATGGGTGAGTTTTGGTTCCTGTTGCCGTAACCATGCTCGCGTCTGTATTCCTGCTCGAAACGGTTGGTTAAATTCTGACCGCTGTGGTAGTGGTCGTCGTTGGGGTTGTAGCCGTCGTAGCCACTATAGTTAGTGTTCCGGTTATCGTAACGATCGTTATCTTGTCTGTTCATAGTTGTAGATTAGGGTTTATACGTTTGTTTCCTGTTTAAACGGCTGAGCGGCTTTCCGGTTTGGTTTTGAGCAAAAGCTGCATCATTCCTACTCTAAAAAATGCAAAAGTTTAAGCTGGCTTTTCGTTTCCATTTCTGCTGATTTCTTTTAGCCTTATATACTCCATGCCCCTACTGCGTGTAGCACTACCTCATTAGAAAACTTTCAACGGCCTTGCTATAAAACCAACCGCAACCCTGCTCAAATGCGTTATACTTTAATAAGCTAACAACTAATCTATGAAGTACATACAACAGGGATTCGGTCAATTATTCATACTTGTCCTACTAACCTTAACCGCCTGCCAGACCAGCACCCGCGCTACAAACGCAGGCACCGAAACAGCAGCTTCTCAAAGTCTGGCCCCTAAACGCGTGGATATACGAGGCAGTATTGTGATGCGGCGTTACGACCAGGGACAGGTGATGCTGGAAATTGAAGGCTTTACGACCACCGCCGATTCGCGTTATAACCGGGCCTATGTACTGGTGCTGCCTACCTCTCAAATGTTCGGACTGGACGGACAAACCATCAGTTTAAGCGAATTGCAGCAAGGGCAACGGGTGGCAATTATACTTCGCGGCGGGGGCAAAGGAAGTATGACCGGCGTTGGGGTAGCCCGGAAACTATGGATTGAAAATCCGTATGAACTTTAATGCCAGACTATGTTGATTTTAAGAAAGCAATAATCTCCTGGTTCACTTTCTCGGGTTCTTCGTGGTGCAGCCAATGCGTGGCTTGGTCCAGAAAAAGCAGTTTGCCATTGGTGCAGCGGTTTATACTTGGCAGGGCCATTTCAGCACCTAAAAAGGCATCTTTCTTTCCCCAGAGCATCAGGGTAGGCACGGTTATATCTTTATCCAGCTCAAGTTTTGTGTATTTAAATGCCCTGTACCAGTTGATCATACTTGTGAGCGCGCCGGGTTGCTCCCACGCTTCTCGGTAAGTGGCCAGATCTTCTTCTGAAAAAGTACCTGCGTTTGCCGTGCCGGCCATACTTTGTTCCAACAGCTTAAAGTCGAAAGCCTGCGCTGCCTGCTCGGGTAACACTGGAATCTGAAAAAAAGCAGCATACCAGCTTCGGAACATCTGCCTTGGGTTACTTCTGAGGTGCTGCTGCATAATAGCCGGGTGTGGCATATTGAGAATAACCAGTTTGTGCAGCAGGTCCGGGAAATGTATGGCAATGGCCCAGGCAACCACGCCGCCCCAATCGTGGCCTATTAAAACTACTTTTCCGCTATTTAATTGCCGGATCAATGCTACAATATCAGCTGTCAGTTTTTCCAGTGTATAGGCTTCTGTTTCCTGGGGTTTGCTGCTCAGGTTATAGCCACGCTGGTCGGGTGCTACAACCTGGTAACCGTGATCAGCAAAAAAAGTCAGTTGCTTGCGCCAGCCATACCAGAATTCCGGAAAACCATGCAGCAACACGATCGTTTCCCCGGATTTATCGCCAGCTCTTGCCACATGCAGCGTTACTTCGTTTACCTCGAAAAATTCAAATGCTAACTTTAACATAGACTATCGGTTTGAGATTACAGGGTGTTTTTAAAAGCAATGGAGCAGAGTTTTTTTCGGTTATACTTTTAAACAGGACATGTTTTATACTTGCACGCGGGCAGACCGGTTTTAATAAGATTACTAAATGAAGTTACCCGAGGAATAGATAAGGTAAGATGTGTTAACTTTATACTTTAAAATTACGCTTTGCGCGACAGTTGATTAAAATGGACTTCTGTCTCATCAGGCAAAATCATACTTATGACATTACTTCGCGTTGCCGGAATTTCTGTGGAGGAAGAAGGTACCACCATACTTGATAATATCAGTTTCAGCCAGGCAAAAGGCCGGAAGATAGCACTTGCCGGCGAAACCGGTTCCGGCAAAAGCACCCTTATGCAAACCATAGCCGGCTTTGTGCAGCCCAGCGCAGGCGCCGTTTACCTGAACGATAAAAAAGTGCGCGGCCCCCACGACAGGCTAGTGCCCGGCCACGCCGATATTGCTTATTTGTCGCAGGAATTTGAGTTGCCGCAGTTTTTGCGTGTAGAGCAGGTATTGCAGTACAGCAACAAACTAACTTCCGAAGAAGCCAAACAGTTGTATGACGTATGCCGCATCAGCCACCTGGCCAAACGCAGAACAAACCAGGCTTCGGGAGGCGAACGGCAGCGCATTGCTCTTGCCCGCCTGCTCAGTACCTGGCCCGACCTGCTCCTGCTCGACGAGCCGTTTTCGAACCTGGATATGGCCCACAAAAAGGTGCTTAAATCCGTCATCCACGACATCAGCCAGGAGTTCGGCATAACCTGCATCCTCATTTCCCACGACCCACTCGATACGCTTTCGTGGGCTGATGAGATTATGGTGCTGCAACAAGGCAAACTGATCCAGCTCAGCTCACCCGAACAGCTTTACAAAGAGCCCGTAAACGAATATGCCGCTTCGCTGTTCGGCAAGTATAACCTGGTTCCGGCAGCTGCTGCCAATTCGCTTTTCAAAATCGCTTTTCCTGAGAGCAAGCAGTTACTTCTTCGCCCGGAAAGTATAAAGTTGGTTGCCAAAAGTAGTGTGCCTGCCACGATCTCAGGTATACACTACTTCGGAAGTTATTATGAATTGGAGGTGCAGACCGCTGAGATTTTGTTGCTGCTCAGAACGGAGTCAGCTGAATATCAGGTAGGTGATACAGTTTACCTGGAGCTGGATGAGAAAGCTGTTTGGTGGGTGTAGGGGTTTATTTTGATTAAGATGCGCAGGTAGCTGGTTTGCCTTCCATAGGTAGCTTTTGTAGTGTAATAGTACAGGTCCGGGTCAAACCACCCCCAACCCCTCCTTATCCAAGGCGGGGAGTTTTTACTTGCTAAAACAACTGCTTATACTTTGCAGGACTGCTTCTAGGTTTTGGAAAATTTCTTTGTTCTCGAACCGGAGCACTTTCACTCCTAATGCCATTAAGGCCTTGTCTCTTTCCAAATCGCTTTGTTCGGCTGCGGTGTGAAAATTAAGCTGACCGTCCAGTTCGATGGCCAGTTTTTCAGTCGGGCAGTAAAAGTCAAGTATAAAGTTGCCGATGCTATGTTGCCTCCTGAACTTCCTGCCTGCCACTTGGCTGCTTTTCAGGTGCTTCCATAGTTCAGCCTCAGCAGGAGTAAGATTGCATCTCAGTTCCCTACGGGTCTCCTTCAAATATTTCCTGTTATGCAACATATTCAATCAGTTTATACTTTGCACTTAACTTAAACGGTACAAACAGGTAAAGTGGTAAGTAAAAACTCCCCGCCTTGGATAAGGAGGGGTTGGGGGTGGTTGGATCCGGGACTGCACTAACCCCGCTCCCACTTCACCTCCGGGAAAACCACTTCCAGTTGCCGTTTGATCACGCGGTAATTCCCTTTCCAGAAACTGGCCAGGTCCGATACAGTGGTGATTGCTTTCAGGTCGGGAGTCAGCAAATGTAATTCTACGGTCATTTCGCCTTCGTCTACCGTTGGGCTTTGCTCCCAGCTAAGTACATCCTGTAACCGAATCTCCAGTTGTGGCTGAGAACCATCCGCTTTATACTCCAGGTTAATTAAAGAACCGTCCGGTAGTTTTATACTTTGCGGGGCCAGCAAATCTAGGCGGTGAAGTTGTTCGCTGGTTAAGGATTTCTGAAAAATGGGCAGTAGTTCCAGTTCCATCAGCTCATCGGGATGTTCGATGTCTGCCAGGTAGGGTTTCAGCCAGTCGCGGTTGGTTATGAGCAAGGTGCTGGTGCTTACATCGGGCCAGCCTTCGGAAGGACGCCATTTGCGCAGGCTCAGCACGCGGTTTTGCCATTGCGTTACGTCGGCGTTAAAATCCAGGAGGTGCTCGCCTTCCACTTTGATGGCCTCGGACATGGCAGGCACGCGGTGCTTCTCGTCGGGGGCAGGCAGGGGTTTGCTTTGCAGCACGATGCTGCCAATGCGGGTATCCATCGAAGCGGTCAGTTCGCCGTCATTTACATCCCAGTGGTAGCTTTCCTGCTGTTTTACGAGCGGAGCCAGATCGCGGGGGTTAAGCGGCGAAGCCAGGAAAATACGGCCCGGGTTGTCTTCGTTGCCGGCGTGCAGGTGCGCAATCGCCAGCCAAGGGTCGTGGGCCAGGTCGTCGCGGTGTCCGGCAGAAGCGTATTTGCCATTCGCCAGCTGGAACTGCGCGTTGTTACCGGGGCGGGCGTAGGCAATGCGCTCGGGGTAGCAATGTGTTAACAAAACGCCGGTTTCATATTCATCGAATTTACTGTTATCCGGCTCAATGCTGAACAACGAACGGTACGAACGCGCTACTTTCTCGATCTTCCCGAATTTCTTGCCCTGTCCCTGCTCTTTTCTATACCTTCTCAGGGCTTCTATTCTTAAATTAATGTCGATGCCGGCGTTGCGGTCCAGTGGGTCGCGCTCTTCCAGGATGGCGGCAATATCGCTTGCCAGCGCCACCTGGTCGGTTTCGTCGGCTTTCAGCAGCATGTGGGCAATACGCGGGTGACAAGGCAACGCGTGCATTTTCTGGCCATGCGCCGTAATGCGGCCATGCTCCAGCGCCTGCAAATGGTGCAGCATCTCGGTAGCGTATTGCAACGCGGCGCGCGGTGGCGGGTTCAGCCAGGTCAGGCGACGGATATCGGTAATGCCCCACTGCGCCATGTCCAGCACCAGCGACGACAGGTCGGCTTCCATGATCTCGGGCGTGCGGTGCGGGGCCATGCGCTCCTGCGTGGTTTTGCTCCACATGCGGTAAGCGGTGCCCGGGCCCAAACGACCGGCCCGACCGGCACGCTGGTCGGCAGCGTCTTTGGAGATGCGCACCGTTTCGAGCCTGGACAAACCGGATTTCGGATCGAAGCGGGAAGTTTTGCCGAAACCCGTATCCACCACCACCGAAATACCCTCTATGGTTAAGCTGGTCTCGGCGATGCTGGTGGCGAGTACCACTTTGCGTTTGCCGTCGCGGTCGGGCATGATGGCGGCGTATTGCTTGCCAAACGGCAGCATTCCGAACAGCGGGTGTATTCTGAAATCGCGGAGCTGTCTGCGCAACAGTTCTTCTACTTTGCGGATGTCGTTTTCGCCGGGGAGGAATACAAGGATATCGCCTTCCTGCTCTTTGGCGGCCTGCTGCACTACTCTGGCAACCATTTCGGGCAGCATGCGGTCGTCGGCGTCGCCGGTGTAAAAAGTTTCGATGGGGTATTGGCGGCCCATACTTTGCGCCACCGGGGCCTGCAACAGTTTGGTCAGCTGCGGCATATCCAGCGTCGCTGACATCACCATGATGCGCAAATCCGGGCGAAGCGTGTGCTGCGCTTCCCGGCTCAGGGCCATGGCTACATCGGCATGGATGCTGCGCTCATGAAACTCGTCGAAGATCACAATGCCCACACCCGTAAGCGCACGGTCGCTGTGGATCATGCGGGTGAGGATGCCTTCGGTTACGACCTCGATGCGGGTTTTATCGGAGATGCGCGTCTCGAAACGTATGCGGTACCCGACGGTCCGACCAACCTCCTCGCCCAGCAGCTGTGCCAGGCGCTCGGCAATGGTTTTGGCTGCCAGCCGCCGGGGCTCCAGCATGATGATCTTCTGGCCTGTCAGCCATACTTCATCGAGCAAAGCCAGCGGCAACAAAGTGCTTTTACCGGCTCCGGGAGGGGCGTTTACGATCAGCGTGTTCTGCACCGCCAGGTGCTCCCTAACGGCAGGTATAATTTCCCGAACGGGTAAGTCTATGGTAAATGGGTTGAAAGGCAAGGGGGAAGGTATTTCTGCTATAATTATTTATAATAAATGTTTTTCTGAAATAATGTTTGAGCATTAAATTTCATCTCCATAAATCATATCCAAATTATAAACAAACTCCTTTTCTGCTTTTATTATAGATTTTCTTCTCAGCTCTAGAACAGCTGACTTACTAAATGAACTCCTATAAACATTCTTAATTACATCAGATATAAAATATTTTGCTAAGTCATCGTCTGATAGCAACCAAGATTCTAAATCTTTTCCTCTATCATTTAATAACCCTTCATTATCATATATTAACATAAAAAAAGTATTCTCTATAGAAGCTAGTTCCTCACTAGAATCAAGTTTTTGAAATAAAGGTAACATTTTATAGCCTTGTATTCTTTCATAATTACTTGATAAATCTTTCAATCTGTTAAGCATGAACAATGCCAATGATTTAGCACGAACACTCCCTAAATTAATTTTGGATGGTAATTTCGTAACTATAAAATTTTTATCAGGATTATCTTTATAAACTGGTTCAAAACTTATACCATTAATGAAATCTTGAAATTTATTATAAGCAAGTCTTTGCTTACTTAAGTTGTAAATTGTGAAATAATTTGAGTAAGATGTTATCCAAAACCACCTTTTTAAGGTTTCCAATTGAGCAAAAGAAGGCTGTTGTATTTTTGCAAAAAAGTCAGTAATAAAAATAAGTTGATTGTTATAAGGTAGGAGTTTATGATTTAATACTAAGAGTTCATTGTATAGAAAATATACAGCTTTTTTGATATTTGTTAATGTTTCTCTTGCTTTATCAACAAAATCTCTGCTAACTGCTAGGTCTTCAAGCTTAGTCGTATTGTCAAAAAACACTTTACCAAAGGAGTTAATAATGCATTGCAGTATTACTTCTCTTTTTATATTTTGAAAATTATACTTCTTTAACTCCTCTAGAAGTTTATCTATCTCCGTACCTAGCCTAAAATTTTTTTCTTCATCAAAAGACAATGCTGAAATCTTCCAATCATCTGAAATTTTCGCTCCTGTCGAATTAACTCTTGAAAAAATATCAACCGCTTCTCTTACAGTTCCACCAATAATATCAATAGAAGGAACATTGTAGTCTATAAGTTTCGAACTTAAATTTTCATATTTCTTTAAGAAATCATTAATTGATTTTTCAGGAAGATTAGATACTAATAATTGCTTTTGAAAGCTAAAAAATTCTTTACTATCAACAAATCTATAAAGAGGCACTTTATGAATTGGTAAGTCATAAAATTCTACTTTATTATAGAATTCGAATTTATCTTCTTGCAGATTGTATACTAAATTGAATTCTTTAAACCATTCTTTGTCATCTCTTAGCAAATCAGTTTGATATGGGTTTACTAAGCAACCAAAAAGTGTTGACATTCTTTGGAACCCATCTAAGATGTAGAAGAAATCACCTGTTCTATTAGGAATATAATATGAACCAATTTTTTCAGATTCAAGTCTGAAAAAGTTTGACTTTGTATGTTCATCTGGTCGCCAAAAGAGAATTGAGCCTATCGGATACCCTTTTTTTATACTATCAAATAAATCTATTTTATCCTTCCTAGTCCATACAAACTCTCTTTGAAAAGCAGGGACTCTAATAAGTCCTCTTTGAAAATCATCAATATAATGGAACAATCTCCTAACTCTTGTATGAATTTGAATATTATTTGCATTCATATCATGTTCCTTATTTTCTCTAAAATCCGTTCCAACTCATTGGAACCATCTCTTCGTGAGAGTGTATACTTATTTACCTGAGTACTAATACTAAAAAGTAAAGGAAACTTATTCTTAAAGTCTGGAAAATTTAGACCTTTATCAAGAATATTAAAATTATGAATAGAAATATTATATAAGTTAAGAATATCTTGTTTAATCGGTAAACGATTCCCGTTTTGATCATATTCTTTAGGAAAACCATTTTTTATGTTAATGTAGTCTTTCTGATCTTTAGTTAATGTAAGATAAACACTAATCCAACTACTTGTAACCGCATTATTTAATTCAGAAAACACTTCATCTGGCATGTAATTTTCCATCATCCTTTTCTCCAAGATATGATATGGAATTATCCCATTAGCTTCTAAATAATTTTCTAATTTCTCATATTGAGACTTCTTTCGCTGTGTTGGATATTCTTTATCACTATCTAAAATTAAAATACATCTGAGATATGAGAAATTTTGCTTTCCATGAATTAGTGATAACGAGTTGAAAGATTGAAGTTTGCCTTCTATAAAATTTTCTACGTTTGAGCATCCTCCAGCATTTTCAAATTGAATCCAACCATTGTTAATATGTTCTTCAATGACGCGAAGACCATTATCTAGTTTTCTATCATAATGAGAAACTAAAGCAGTGATAAATGAAGCGTCATTTTTACTATTCTCAAGTATGATGGATACTGGCTGATTAAAAAACCTTATAGCCTCCTCTAGATTATAATTATTAGGACCTAAACTTGTTGTTATATGAAACTTAGTTTGACCACTAGAGTTTACATAGTGATTATACTCTTCATCTATTAGTTGTTTATCAGTAATTGACAGAAGATTATAGTTTTCAGTTTCTTTTATGTTTTCACTTTCAACTACTATATTATATCTAGCTATTGAGCTGATTGGGTTCCAAGTAAGAATTTGTAGTAAATAATTAAACCCCTTATAATTTTTAGATTCAAAGATATCTTTACTAATCTCTATCCACATTTTAACTAATTTTTGATAGGATTTTGTATTTGAGCATTCCTTATTGCCCTTGTTTCATTTAATGCTTCTGAGAAAATTCCATCTGGCCACCATTCAACATTCCCATCTGGATATACTTTTATTGGGTTTATTATACTCTCATTTTTCTCTTCATCGAAATCAACATAATAAATTGCTAAATCATTTACATTAAGCTTATTTTGAGCCACTAACCTACGCATTCTTAGCACAAAGTTTTGTGAATGGGTTTCAATAAAGTATTGTTTTTTATTATCATTAAGATATGAGTCTACAAATCTTTCAGCTAAATTTCCATGAGCTGCAGGATGTAAATGAGTTTCAGGTTCTTCAATAATTATTCTTACATCCTTCTCATCTGCCATAAAGGATCTTACTATTAATGGTAGCGCTTGATTCATTCCTTGCCCTACATTTGTAATATTAATATGAATAATATTTTTGTTGGATAAGACAATTTGAAAAGTAGGCACTGGGGCTGTTATAGGTAATACTTCAACCTTCCAACCTTCAAAATTCATTCTATACCATTCGCTAACCTGTTTAATTAATTCACCAGAATTTTCCGAATCTTGTATGAGTATAGGATAAGCATTGCTTCCAGTAATGCCTATTGTATTGATTGTTTCAAAAGTGTTTGTGTAATTAGGTTTAGGAAGTTCTCTAATTGGACCTATATAGTCGACATTTAAGCTTAAATCTTTAAAATGAACTTGATCATTTAAAAATCCTTTAAACTTTATGTCAGCACATTCATATGATTTATTATTGTATGCCCATGCTAATAAGCTTGCTCTATCCTTTCTGTCTACAGCTACAGTTACAGCAAGTTTTTCCTTTTTTGAACTTAGTTCAAAGTCTAAAATGCTAGTTGTAACGTTTCTGTTATATACTAAATCACTGTTAGAAGACCCCAACTTCACACCTTTATTTTCCCATCTAATTGGTTGCTCATAGTCGCCACTAAGACTTCCTTCAATTAGAGTCAATAGTTTTGAAACAGCACTTTTTCCAGAGCTATTTTTACCAATTAGAATAGTAATTGGTCTTAAGGAAATCTCTTGTCTCTCTTTAAATGACTTATAATTTTTAAATGAAATTCTAGTAACCATCTAATTATAATTATGACTTATAATATTAAACTTGAAGCGCAAAAAGCTCCATTATGACCCTAAATAATTGAATTAAAAGACTTAATATGTAAAATTACCCTCAAAACAATTAATTTAAGAATTAAGATATTTGACATACAAGAGCTCCACCTTTGATTATGCTCCCAATTTAAGCACAATTTTCTCAGCAGATACATTATTAACGATATAATTAGATATAAAAACAATTTGATGTGGGAGACTATTTATTGTGATTTTTTTGTTATCCAGCTATTTCCCTGCTAGCGAGAGTTTATATCTAGTGCTTCCTTTCAACACAGCTATACTTCCAGCACGAGTACCAGTACGAGAAACAAACTCTAAAAAGCGAGGCTTGAAGGTTATGCACCAGCCCCGCTTTTATAGTATGCTATTAAATAGATTCTCTTTTCTGCAGCTTACAGCCCTTAGGCCTCCTGTTTCTGAACAGTCAATAGTTGATCGAGATTTTCCATAGCCATTGTCAGGCCTTCTTTAAAGCCCATCTGGATGGTGGTCTCGAGTTGTGCCAGGTCATCGAATGTGATCAGGTTCTCTACTAAGGTAAGCTCCTGTTTGGGTGTAAAGCTTACCTCCCACTTCGATTGCGGCATTTCTGTGTTTACCACGCCTTCGGCATCAGCAAAACCATCCAGTGCAGTAAAGCACTTTTTAGGATCAATGGTCTTGTAATTAGCCAACGCCCAATGCTCTTCCCCTTCCGGACCAACCATGGCATAGTGCCAGTGGCCACCTTCTCTGAAGTCCATGGTTTTGGTGCGGGATTTCCATGGTTTAGGCGCCCACCACTGGTCCAGTATCTCGCTTTTGGTGTAGGCATCCCACACCAACGGGAGCTCTGCGGCAAATTCTCTTTTAATGGTAATGGAGTTGTTTTCCTTGTTCACTAAGAACTCGAATGCAAGGTTATGTTTCATGGCTTATTTTGTTTTATGTTAGAAAATATCGTGTCGAGTTGGTTAAAGCGGTCTTCCCAGATCTTTCGGAACTGTTCCAGCCATTTGTCTATTTCTTTCATTTTAGCAACATCCAGCTGATAGAAGATTTCCCGCCCCTGCTGTTCCTGTTTTGCAAGCTGACATTCTACAAGTATCTGCAAGTGCTTTGAAACAGCTTGCCTGCTGGTGTCAAAATGTTCGGCTATCGCATTGGGCGTCATGGCTTGCAAGGCAATTAAGGCAATAATGGCTCTTCGGGTGGGGTCTGCTATCGCCTGGAAAACGTCTCTTCTCATCTCTCTGTTAAATATGCAACCGTTTTATTGCTAATATACGCGCAATCGTTCGGTTGCGTAATTAATCCCTACTTTATTTTTGTATAACATATTGAATTAATGGCTAGTGGCAGTAAAGTAAGGGTAGATTACAAGCGGATGAACCAGTGTATTAAAGTATAAATTCCGGGGTTACATAGCCAAAAGCCGTTATAGCAAAACATTTATACTTCAAAATCCGGTACAAAGGGTTAGCAATCATCCATCTGCCATACTTTGTGGCGATCATACTTTGCAAAAGAATGGCTAAAGCAAAACACGTTAAAGTATAAAAGTGATGACCTTTAAGAAATCATACAAGATTACAGCCCTCGTTATTCTCTTACTCATCGGCATCCGGCTGGCGCTGCCCTACCTCGTGAAAAACTACGTGAACAAAACCCTCGAGGAACTGCCCGGCTATACGGGCCATGTAGCAGATATTGACCTGCACCTGTACCGGGGCGCTTATACCATAGATGGCCTGGTGCTGAAAGAAGATGGCGGCAACCCCAAATACCCTTTCCTGCAGATTCCTACAACCAACCTTTCTGTGGAGTGGAAAACGTTGCTGAAAGGCAAGCTGGTGGGAGAAGTAATCATGCAAGCGCCGCAGCTGAATGTAGTAGAAGCAAAAAAAGCGCCTGCCGCCAAAAACGAACCTACCCGGAAGCATTGGTCTGAAATTGTTAAGGACCTGATGCCGATCACGATCAACCGTTTTGTGGTAAACAACGGCAAACTGGCTTACCTCGATTTTTCGAATAAGAAACTGATCGATATGCACATTTCGGACATGCAGCTGGTGGCCCTGAACCTGGCAAACGTGGAGAACGCCGCCACCGAACTTCCCTCTACAATACGCCTCACCGGGAAGTCGATTGGCGGCGGCAACCTGAAAGGCAACATGAAAGCCAACCTGCTAAAGGAACTGCCCGACTTTGATATGAAAATGCAACTGACGCGGGTAAACCTGACAAGTATAAACGACTTTATTGATGCTTACGCCAAGTTTGATGTGGAAAGAGGCCAACTGGATATGTACAGCGAGCTGAAACTGAAAGATGGACAGCTGGACGGGTATGTGAAACCCTTCTTCGAGAACGTTAAAATACTTAACCTGAAAAAGGATGTGAAAGAAGAAGGCCTGTTACGGACAGCCTGGGAAGCTGTAGCCGGCCTGTTTGTAGAAGCTGCTGAAAACCAGCCAAGAGACCAAATCGCGACAAAAATTCCGATCAGAGGCAATGTAAACCAACCCGATACGGATATTTCTACCACAGTAGTTAACGTGCTGCGCCACGCCTTCTTTAAAGCCTTCGATAAAGGCCTGGAAGCCGAAGCAAGCTCAGCACAAGAAAAGAAATAGCATGTATACGTAGTCAGAATGGTAGAGCGTGCGCTCACCTCTTCCCTAACTTCCTGCTACCGGGAGTTTACAGCATTACATAAACTTGCACCTGAACTTCAGTTAAACGAAAACGTACCTGCTTATTCCTATTGAAAACTAAAAATAAGCGCCTTCCTATGGAAAAAAACGAAACGCCCTTTACAGCGGCTGAACATAATATAGTACAGCAACTGGCAGAAAAGCTGGGCATAGCAGCTAACAGCGCTACTATTTACGGTGAGCCTGTTGAGCGGGATGGTATTACGGTTATTCCTGTATCTAAAGCCATGTATGGTTTTGGGGGCGGAAGCGGTGCCGGCGCAAAGGGGTCTGAAGAAGGGTCTGGTAGCGGCGGAGGCGGTGGCATGGTGTTAACCCCGGTTGGCTATATCGAGATCAAAGACGGAACCAGCCGGTTCAGGAGCATCCCCGATCCGCAGCGGGTAGTAAAAATAGTAGCTATCGGATGTTTAGCGGCATGGCTAACCACAAAAAGTATCGTCGGGTTATTTACTAAAAAGCACTTATAAACATCGTAAGCGATACGTTTTATACTTGCAAGGCCAAGTAATTACAGCTTTCGGAAGCAACCTACCGGCTACCTTGTCACTTGTATTTATTGTTGTTCCGGTCGTTGTTCTAACCAGGCAGTTTATACCTCGAATTATGGCTTCATTTAGTCTTCGAAGCCTGCCCGTAACCCTTTGATGCTGGCATAACATACTGGGCTGCTGTTTTCCTTACGTCCGGCTTTTTCCTTCGCCAGTTGTTCGTAGTTATCCGGGGTAGCGAGTATCCGGCACTTGGGGTAAAGTACCACCCCGCGCCGGACGATCTTGCTGCTTGGTTCGATCTCGTGGGCGTTTATGCCTTCTGCGCTGTATACATGAATTGTGAAGAAATGGTAGTTCGTTTTCTTCGCGTAGCCTTCTGCAGTTATCCGGCCGGTTATCGTCCGCTCCCCGATAAAGTCAGAGGTCTGCCCTGCTGTATAAGGCGTGTACACCGACTCCGTCCAGGCAACTTTACAACCTACTGTCAGGTTCATACTGCTGTGTTTGGTTTACTAGCTTTACGTGTACTTGCCGCAAAGTATAAATTCGTGAGCACCTTTTTCGATCTTCCCCAAGCAGCCGTGTGCTAGAATAGTTTTACCAGCACCCTGCGTGCGCGCAGAAAGTATACTTTGCAAACAATTGAGCAAAGTATAAATCAGCCTTAACACCCTCCCAAACCCGGAATTTGCAGCTATATACCCCGGGAAGTAGAACGCTGATAGCAGTTTATACTTTACTGCACTTCAGGTTTCATGATGATAAAGGTAACGATTCCGAGTACTTTCATGCTCATGGCTTCCGTTACTTCTATGGCAGGGTAGGCAGCGTTGGCGGCTTCCAGAAACAGTTTTCCTTCCCTTTTCCGGATGGTTTTAACCGTGAAATTATTGTCGAGGTAGCAAACAGCGATGCGGCCATCTTCGGGCTCCAGAAGGTAATCAATGATCAGGACGGCACCGTCTTTTATGTTGGCATCTTCCATGGAGTTTCCGCGCACTTTCAGCATATAGGTAGCAGTCGGGTTCTTCACCAAAAACTCGTTCAGGTTCACGCGTTCGTCCAGGTAATCATCGGCCAACGACGGGAAGCCCGCCGAAATGCTGGAAGTATAATACGGCACTTTCAGGATATCAAATTCCTCGATCTTGTACAACTCATGCCCTCCGCTTTGGAAGAAAGGCAGGATAGGTTCTTGTTTCATAGCTCAACTAAAACTAATTTATTTAGTATACAATAGTATAAATTACTAATTAATTTAGCAAATTAAGTATTAATAAGACCATCAAAAGTATAAATCCCTGCATCCCCTGACCGCTATGTTAGACAAATTTTTAGACAAGATCCCGACCGATAAGATTTATGAAGAGCTGCTGCAGCCCAGCTTTAAAAATGTAGGAGAAGCTTTGGGCACGCTGTTCAGTATGGGCAACCTGATTTTGTTACCCCTGAAGCTGCACGAGCAGAAAGCCCGGCTGAAGTTTGATGCCAACCTGAAACGCTACGCCAAAAAACTGGAAGCCAGCGCTGCCGAAGACATCTGTGAAGTGCCCCCCTACGTGGGCTTACCCATTTTAGATAAACTCACTTATTTAGACCAGGATGAGCTGTCCGAGGCGTTTATCAACCTGCTTACAAAAGCATCTACCAAGGCTACCCTGAACCTGGCGCATCCTTCGTTTATCAGCGCGCTGCATAACCTGTGTGCCGACGAAGCCCGGATCCTGTTTCATTACAAGCACCAGGAAAGTATACCGCGCCTGGATCTGTACATTAAAAAGCAGAGCGCTTCGGCAAAAGGCCCGGTGCTTCCTTTTAATCCCGCTATCACAATGCTGGAAGCCGAGCAACCTTATACTACTGCACAGGAAGTACACACCAAAGTAGCCTGGAACCTGACCGGGATAGAAGTTTTTGTAAAGCTGGATTTCCCTGAAAACGTGGATGTCTACATCGAGAACCTGGAAAAGCTTGGCATCATTACCCAGGAAACTGAAGTACTCCTGAAAAAGGACCTGGCCACTTTTGAGCAGCTGGAGCAGGAAATTTACAAACCCAACATCCGAAAAAGCGAACGCTGGGTAGAAGAACTGAACAGAAAGCAACCGGATATAGCCTATGCCCTGTATACTAAAAAGAGTTATTACTACTTCACGGAGTATGGCAAGATGTTTATGAAAGCCTGCATCAAAGAGCTCCACGAAACCAAAGACAAAAGCTGATCAGGCCAGGTGCGGTACGTTACAGCAAGGTTATTTGCTGGCGCGATGGTCTATCTCAATTTTAAGTTGACTGCAACAAAGCACTATTCTGTTTTCGGAGGCATCAGGCTGATCAGATCAAAAATGGCTACATCCAGGTTGCCTTGTGCCAGCAACCGCAGCGAAAGTCCGTCCGGCTTTGGCTCAATGTCCTGTACGGCTACGGTGGTTACGGCTCCTTTCAGTTTAATACCTTTCAGGTCCATGCCTTCGGTTAGCTGGCTGTTCACTTTTTCGAGTTCTTTTGCGATGATTTCTCCTACATTCACCCGCGCTTTTTCGATGATCTGGTTATAAGCCACTTTGTTTACCAGCACCTCCAGCGCCGTGTTATAAAAACCACTGGAGGTAGCAGACTCCATGGAGAAATGCTGCACGTATACCTGTTGCGTATCGTTATCGTAGGCCAGCGCAACAGAGGCATACAACTCTACCTTATCGCGCTTCAGCACAGTACGCAAAATCCGAAGCTGCACCCGCAGCAGCAGATTATAGCCTCCTCCCCTGCTCCCCGATACGCCAACGGCTTGTACCTGCGCATAGGGGTTTGCGGCTTCACCTTCTTCGGGTTGCGGAATATACATCCCGATCAGTTGCTGTTGCAGCACACCTTCCAGGGCAGCGTAAGAAATCGTAAGCGGTATAGTGAGTTGTATAGGGTTTTCCATAAGCGTATTTCAGGTGAAAGCGAGCAGGCCAGTACAGCCGTTTCAGCTTCTAAAATAAGGGCAGGCGCTGTTCAGAAATTACGAAGCGAAACCTGTACCCCAAATGTAAGCTGCTTAAAGTTACACAGAGAAGTATGGCAGGGCAAATTATACTTTTGATAAGTAGGGTTGAAGGTTCAGCTCTTTGTTTAAGTCGGGGAGATTACCCCTCCCCAGCCCTCCCCTAAAAACAGGAGAGGGAGTTAAAGCCTCACACTTCATCAAGTATAGCCAGATCTATTGCTATTCTAAAGTTTTAGCAATAACAATAGAACTTATAACTGGCAAAAAACAGGACAAACTCCCCGCCTTAGACTAGTGAGAACGTGAGTTCGAAACTAGCGAGCGTAGCTCTGAGGGGTTGGAGGTGGTTGGAACTGCGTTGCACTCAGATGCTAAACAGTCATTCAAAACAACTCAAAACAAAAAAAGCCCGCATTTTGCAGCGCGGGCTTTTTAACGAATAACATTATTAAACTTACCAACTCACCTTTTCACCAGGCTTGTAAGTCGCTTTGGCCCGTTTCTCTACATCTGCGCGGTAATAGGCTACGTCCTTAAACTGCACATCGGCATAGCGCTGTGCCTGGTCATCGAAGTGCGGGGAAGCGGGGTCTCCGCTTTGTCCACCGGCCAGCATGGTTTTGGCTTTTACTTTATCACCAAACTCTACTACGGCCACAAAACTGTTACCGGCTGTGCCATACAAGCGCTTGGAATTGTTGTAAGTATTCGCGCCAAAAGAAGCCAGCGCTCCCCAGTTACCCGACGCCATGCCTACCGGTATACTTGGAGCCGCGTCATTAAAAGGCTGCTGTATATCGCCGGTCAGGCGCTGGAAACGGTTGATCTCACCCCACGGCGTGTTCCATTTTCCGAAGTCTTTTTCCAGTTGCGCAATGGTTTCGCTGAAGATCTTTACCCGTTCTGCTTCCGGTGCTGTGCGGGTATAATATTCGAATCGCTCCATGATATGCATGTTTTTGGGCGCGCTGCCGTTGCGTATCAGGTTAGTAGCATAAAAGTGGGCAAGCGACATCGCCACTGATTCTTTTGCTACGGCATAATTCCAGTTGCGCATCACGTCGATGGCCTGCTTCAGTTTCGGGTCGGTTGGTTTCTGGTTATCGTAGGCTTTCACTAGTCCCGGAATCAGCATTTCGAAGCCCGGCAGGTAGGGGTCGTAAGCCAGGTTTATCAGTTTATCCAGCGTCAGGTTATTTGCTTTTTCGAGAAGGCGGATGGCGTGCACGCCCCGGAAATTCTCGGCGGAAGGCGCCATATATACCGGGTAGTCTTCTTTTTTAGGGCTAAACTCGGCGGCAGCTGTATAGGGAGTCGAATTGCAGTTCTGGATCCAGCCGTTGCCCGGGTTTACAATTTTTATCGTTTCATCCAGCGGATGAATGCCGTTCCAGTCGGTTTTTGGGTTGCTGCCATCTACCGGCTTCGAATAATCAAAATTAGTATCGCGTTTCGGGAAGAAGTTGCCGTGGTAATAAGCGATGTTTCCTTGGGCATCGGCATACACGGTTGCGTTAGACGAGTTGGTGCGCAGCTGCATCATCTCGTTAAACTCTTTCAGGTTGCTTTTCTTGGTACGGGTATACGATTGGATAAGTGCATCTACCGGTTTCCACATCAGCGAAGTGGCTACCCATTTGTCGCCATTTTTATGTGTGATGGGGCCGTGATGGGTGCGGTACGTGGTAAAGGTTTTCTGTTTCGTTTGGTCGCCGTCTTTATAAACTAATGTTACTTCGTGTGTTGTTACCGGGCGTAGTTCCTCGCCATACTTATAGAACAGCTTTCCATCTTTTTTAACGATCGTTTCCTCAAACTCATCCACCACATCAGCATAAGCGGATGTATGCATCCAGCCTGTTTTCTCGTTGAAGCCCTGGTAAATAAAGAACTGCCCCCAGGTAACGGCACCGTAAGCATTTAACCCTTCTTCGCTCACGGCATGTACTTCCCCCCTGAAAAAGAACGACGTATGCGGGTTGATCAGCAACATGGCATCTCCGGAAGCGGTCAGCTTACCCGAAATAGCAAAGCCGTTGGAGCCTTTCGGCTCTTCGAGCAAGGCAGGCTGTATCAGTCCATGGCCGGCGCTGTTCAACCCCACCGACTTATTATCCTCGTAAAAAGCCTTAATGCCTTTAGTAGACACACTTTCAATATCGCCGCCAATAGAGCCTTCGCTGAAGTACATCGGCATCCACGGCTCGAAGCGGGTAAGAAGTTTAGGTTTTACTTCGGGATGAGTATGTAAGTAATAGTTGATGCCATCAGCAAAACTCTGGCAAAGCTTTTTGAGCCATTCGGGGCTTTTCTCATACTCAGCCTTTGCTTCTGCTTCGGTCATGTATAGTTTGGCGCGCAGGTCGCTGTAGAGTTGTTCCTCTCCTTCTGCTTCGGCCAGCCGGCCGGTTGCCCACAGGTAATTACGCTCTACGCGGTTAAAATCGTCTTCGCACTGGGCATACAACAAGCCAAAAACGGCATCTGCATCAGTCTTGCCATACACATGCGGCACCCCAAAATCATCGCGGATAATGGTGACGCGGGCAGCCTGTTCCTCCCACTTAGCCACTTCCGTTTTAGAACCGGCATTGTCTTTTGTAGCGCAGGACGAAGTATAAATGAGTAAAAGCAACAGGAGCACATGGGGTCTCAGGATGTATCGCATGGGTTTTTATTTTATGAAGATCGATCTACCAATTTAAGTATAAATTTTAATCTACCGGAATAACTGGAAGACGAAGTCTAAGTATACATTTAAAGTATAAATCAGTCCTGCTTTAAATCCTGGCCTGGTAAGTATAAAGTTGGTAATACCTGCCCTGTTTTGCGAGTAACTCTTCGTGCCTGCCTTGCTCGGCTATGTGGCCTTGCTCTATCACCAGAATCTGGTCGGCCTGGCGAATGGTGCTGAGGCGGTGGGCAATCACAAAAGTGGTACGGCCCTGCATCAGGTTTTTAAGGCTGGCCTGTATCAGGCTCTCGCTTTCGGTATCGAGGTTGGAAGTCGCTTCATCCAGTATCAAAATACGCGGGTCGGCTAGTATGGCGCGGGCAATGGCAATGCGCTGGCGCTGCCCACCGGAAAGTTTTACGCCCCGCTCCCCAATCAGGGTATCCAGGCCATCCTCAAAGCGGTTGGTAAATTCCTGCACATGGGCTGCCTGCACGGCCTGCATCAGTTGTTCTTCGGTTGCTTCGGGTCTTGGGAAAAGTATGTTTTGCCGGATAGTGCCTTCAAACAGGAAATCGTCCTGCAACACAACACCTAGCTGGCTGCGGTAACTTCGTAAACTGATCGTCTGGAGGTCGTGGCCGTCTACGGTTATGAGGCCGCTGTCCGGGTTCAGGAACGAAGCGGCTAGTCCGGCGATGGTAGTTTTACCGGAGCCCGAAGTTCCCACCAGCGCCGTAACAGACCCAGCAGGTGCGTTAAAGCTGATTTCTTTCACAACTTCTTTACCGGCCTCGTAGGCAAACGATACTTTATCGAAAACGACATGGCCATCAATCGCATCAAGTTTTAGTGTGCGCGTGCCCCCTTCGTCTTCAAGAGGCATATTCAGGATTTCTTCAGTACGGTCGAGGCCGGCAAAGGCTTCGGTAAACTGGCTGCCAATGTTGCTCATCTGCACAATCGGCGCGATCAGGAAACCCAGGTATAAGGTAAAGGCCAGGAAATCGCCGAAGGTAAGCTCCTCATTCATGATCAGGTAACCGCCAATACCCATAATGCCCGCCGAAGCAAACCCAAGTAGTAAAGTAGCGGCACTTGTTACCATACTCGTTGTTACCAAGCTTTGCTTTACGTTCAGGAACAGGCGGTTCACGCCGGCTTCGAAAATGCGTATTTCCTGCGCTTCGGCATTAAATCCTTTTATCACGCGTACGCCACCCAGTGTTTCGGTTAAACGGCCGGTAACTTCAGCGTTTATAATACCACGCTCCCTGAAAATGGGCCTGATCTTTCCGAAGGCTTTAAGCGAGATCAACCCAAAAATGGCCACCGGAAGCAGTACAAAACCAGTCATCAGCGGGCTGATGTAAATTAGCAGCACCAAACAGATCAGGGCCGTCAGTACCCCCCGATCATCTGGGCAAAGCCGGTACCCACCAGGTTGCGCACGCCTTCCACGTCCGTCATGATGCGCGACACGAGCTCTCCGGTTTTGGTATTATCGAAAAAGCGGATGGGTAACTGGATGATGTGGCGCTGTACTTTGGCGCGCAGTTGTGAGATCAGGTGCTGAGCTTCCACGCTCAAAATCTGGGTAAGCGCAAAAGAAGTAACCGACTGAATCACAATCGCGAGCAACACCGCCCCGATCAGCCATTTCAGCATGGTGGCATCGTTGTTCGGAATCACATCATCGATCAGGTACTTGCTGGCGCCCGGCAATACCAGCCCGGCCAGCCGGCTGATGATGATCAGCACCAGGCCCATGCCCAGGTACTTTTTACGGGGCCAGATGATCGTTTTAAATACCTGTGCAACCGTTACGTTCTTTAGTTTTTTTGTTTGTGCCATAGTTAAATCTGCCGCCGGCTGAAGTACCGGAAGTATAAATGCATACATGTTACTGGAAACCTGTTGCAAGGTAAGAACTTGCAGGCATACTGTATCAGCAGACGTTATACTTTACAATACATCCTTTAAAGTACGAATTGCTTTACGCGCCGATATCAAAAACTGAAGTTGCAGTTTTAAAATAATACGAAGTATAAATTCTTACTGTAAAAAGTAAAACTGACCGGTGTAGCAGGACGTACATGCCAACGCTTAAGTCTGGCCTTTGTATTTTAAAAACCGTTGCCTTATGGCTTCATGTAAACAAAACTGTAGCAGGACTTTCTCTGAATTTACACTACCTTGTAACATATTAGAAAGCCAGCATCAGAAATCCGTGAGACATCTTAAAGATACTACCCCGATCTGCAACAAACCTGTTGCTGCGTTCCGCCTGATTTCTACTGAAGCTCAGGATTTTGCCGGGCCTTTAACAACAGGCTCCATCAACTTAGTAATATGAAAAACGCCTCTAACCCTACGCCTGAAGTGCTCGCTGCCTTAGAAAAGGCCCCGGATCTGTATCTGATCCTTTCTGTTGATTTTAATATACTTACAGCAAGTACAACTTACCTGAAAGCTACTTCGCAGAAACGGGAAAGTATAAAGGGCAAGTATATTTTTGATGTATTTCCGGATAACCCGGAGGTACTCGAAGCTGACGCGACTCTGAACCTCAGAAAATCGCTTGAATGGGTTCTCGAAAATAAGCTGCCGCACCAGATGGGGGTGCAACGCTACGATATCCTGCTCCCAAACTCCATAAACGAATTTGAAAAAAAATACTGGCTACCTTTAAACTCACCTGTACTGGATGCGGATGGGGAAATCGAATACATCATTCACAAAGTAAGCGATATAACTGACCAGGTAAAGGCACGCCTGCATTTTTCAGAGCAACAGGATTCGCTGGATCAGAAGTTAAAAATCTTTAAAGAAGGCGAGCTGTTTGCACAGGCCGAGGTACAGAAACAGTACAGCCTGATGCAGTCGTTGCTGAACAATGCGCCTGTAGCCATGGCTTTGTACGAAGGCAAAGATCAGGTGATTATAAAGGCCAATAACATGATGTACCAGATCTGGGGCCGCGAACCTGAGGAAGTGTTTCAAAAACCATTACTGGAAGCCTTGCCGGAACTTGCTGGCCAGGGCTTTGATGAGCAGATACGGGAAGTTTATTTTACAGGCATCCCCTATAAAGGCAATGAAGTGCCTGCTCAACTGGTACGGAACGGCCAGATACAGACAAATTACTACAACTTTGCTTACGAGCCGCTTTATAATGAGCAAGGCAGGATGTTAGGTGTGCTGAATGTGGCGCTGGAAGTAACAGACATGGTGCTGGCCCGCAAACAGGTAGAAGAAAGTGAACAGAAGCTCAGGCTCCTGAACAAGGATCTGAATGCCGCAAACAACGAAATAATGGCCTCGAATGAGGAGATACGGGCCGCAAATGAAGAACTACTCTCAACCAAACAATCTTTACAGGACCTGAATCAGGAACTGGAAGAACGTATAGCACGCCGTACGAAAGAACTGCAGCTGGCACAAGCTGAAGCGGAGCGCCAGAGCAAACGCCTGGAGAGCTTGTTTATGCAGGCCCCGGCAGCTATCTGTATTCTGGATGGCCCGGAGATGGTATACGAACTTGTGAACCCAAACTACGCCAGCCTGTTTCCGAAAAGAGAATTTCTGGGTAGACCCATTCTGGAAGTACTGCCTGAAATAAAGGAAAGCCTGGTGTATAAAACGTTTCAGGATGTGTACCAGACAGGCATTACACACAACCAGCCCGAATTGCTTATACCTTTTGTAAACGACCAGACAGGCCAGGTAGAGGATCGCTACTTCCGGTATGTGCAGCAGGCCCGCTTTAATGAACAGGGAAAAGTAGATGGCATTGTTGTGTTTGCCCTGGAAATTACCGAGCAGGTAGAAGCACGTAAAGCCGTTGAACAAATAGCGGAACGGCTACAGCTTATTACCGATGCCCTGCCTGTACTGATCGGTTACCTCGATAAAGAAGAAAAATACCAGTTTGCAAACAAAGCCTACGAAGCCTGGTTTAACCGCCCTCCAAGCGAACTGCTTGGCAAAACCGTGCGCAGTATTGTTGGAGACACCGCTTATAAGGGCGTAAAAGTATACATTGATCGTGCCCTGCAAGGCGAGCGGCTTGATTTTGAATCCAGGATGCCCTACCGGGAAAACTTTGTGAAGTATATTAAAACAAGCTATGTACCCGATAGCAGGAACGGCCAGGTAGAAGGCTTTTATACTTTAGTAAACGATGTAACAGAACAGGTGGAGGCCAGAAACAGCATTGAGAAAAGCGAAAAACAGGCAAAGGAAATAGCAGAAGAACTGCGCCTGGCAAACGAACAACTCACACGTACCAACATCGACCTGGATAACTTTATTTATACTGCCTCCCACGACCTGAAAGCACCAATCAGTAACATTGAAGGGCTGATCAATATCATGGTCGACTCGTTGCCGGAGCACCTGGTCGTTGCTGAAGGACTGGACGAAGTGCTGGAAATGATCCGGGAATCTATCCGCCGCTTTAAACGCACCATCGACCACCTGACGGAAGTAGTGAAACTACAGAAAGAAAATAACCAGGAAGTAGTGAGGGTTAACCTGGAACAGGTACTGGAGGAAGTGAAACTTGACCTGGCCCCGCAACTCCAGGCGGCCGGCGCTACAATTGATGCCGATCTAAAGGATTGTTCAGGCATTAACTTTACACAGAAAAACCTGCGCTCCATTGTCTATAACCTGGTTTCGAATGCGGTTAAATACCATTCTCCTGATCGCAGGCCCCTTATAAAAATCCGCTGCAGGCCTGCAGGTGACTACATTTTATTAACGGTGCAGGATAACGGCCTGGGCATGGCGCTGGATGAAAACACAAAACTGTTTACCATGTTTACCCGCCTCCACGACCACGTCGAAGGCTCTGGCATCGGACTTTATATGGTAAAGAAAATTGTTGAAAATGCCGGCGGCCGCATCGACGTGGAAAGCGAAGTCGGCAAGGGAACAACATTTAATGTATACTTTAAAAACTAGCCAAACGGTATACCTTACAAAGGTCAGGTTATTTACCACATCTTAAAAAAAGCAGTAAGTATCCGGCCTACTTATACTTGCTGCTTTTTTGTAGCTGACCAGAAACCCAGGCTGAACAGGTTGGCTGCCATATTTTTTTTAAATTTTTTTATCTTTTTTTGGATTCTTCTTCGCCCTTGGTAAAAGTATAACTTTGGCAAGGTATAACACAAGCTATAGCACACAGGTAACAAGTAATTTTATACTTCAGATTTATTAGAGAATAGGTATATACCTGCCTGTCTTATTTTACTGTTTAAACATCGTTAACTTATTCATAATGAACGTGTAACCCTTACACGCAACCATAGTATAAGGCTCTACTTTCAGTTTAACAATAAGATAGTATGATGAGAAACGATTGGTTAATCACACATAACCACAAATCCTCTGTTTCGCCGTCTGGCATCCTTTTTCAGCATTTAATAATTCTCTTATAATTCTTTCACCTCAACCTTATTGTGTAGTATGGATAACAAAAAGTTAACCCCGACGAAGTTAGTGCTGCCGGTTATGTTTGCTTTTGCAGGCTTATTTGGCTGTAGCCAGGATAACGAACTGGCTGAACCTTCTTCTCAGCTTAGCCAAAGCGCAACCAGCGCCGTAACAGGGGCCACAAATTCAAAAATTTCTTTCCGGTCTAAACACTACATCGTACTTTCTACGGGCGAAAAACTGCCTGCAGGCCTGGCTAATAACCTGGCTGCTGCTAACGGACAGGTTACCAGCCTGATGACAGAAGCCGGTGTTGCCACCGTTTATTCTGATGACCCTGCTTTTGCAGCTAAAGCTGGTAAAATTGCCGGTGTACGCTCGGTGGTACGTGACCTTAACATCCAATGGTTTAACCCGGAAGATGAGAAGATCATTACCCTGGAAGATTTTGGTACCCCTCCTGCCAGCGGCGACAACGACCGTTATTTTGACCTGCAGTGGGGACATGCTGCCATCAAGGCATCAGAAGCATGGAACACAGGCGTACGCGGCGAGGGTGTACGGGTAGCTGTGCTTGATTCCGGTTTCGACCTGGACCACCCGGACCTTGCCCCTAATATTGACATGGCCGCCAGCAAAAACTTTGTTGTAGGCGAACAATTAGGCTATGCCCTGCCAGGCGTTGGTAGCCACGGTTCTCATACAGCCGGCACTATTGCTGCTGCAGATAACGGCATCGGTATTATCGGTGTAGCTCCACAGGCAAAACTGATACTGGTAAAAGTATTGCGTGACTCAGGTTCCGGAGCATTCTCCTGGATCATGGATGGTATTATCCACGCTACAAACCAGGGAGCTGATGTGATCAACATGAGTATTGGTGCTGCTTTGCCACGTAACGGTAAATTCCTGGATGATAACGGCACTCCGGACGATCCGTCTGATGACTTTATTGTAAGTGATACCAAAGCAACGCAGGAATTACTCGTAGCGCTTAGCCGTGTTACAAGTTATGCTACCAAAAACGGCGTAACAGTAATTGCATCTGCCGGTAACGAAGCCAATGATGGTAACGTAGATAAGTCGCTGGTACATTTACCATCGGGCTCAACTGGCGTAATCTCCATTTCCGCAACTGCTCCACGTGGCTGGGCGCTTAACCCCTACTCTACCTTCATGGATCATTTAGCTTCTTACTCTAACTACGGTACATCTGATGTTCATTTTGCAGCACCAGGCGGTGATTACCAGTATCCGGGTAACGAAATCGTGACGATCGGTGGTGTTCGCCAGTATGCGTATGTATTCGATTATGTGTTCAGTGCGGGCAGCAACCTGGCACCAGGCACAGCTTCTTACTATTGGTCTGTGGGTACAAGTATGGCTGCACCGCATGCAACAGGTGTAGCTGCCCTGATCATCAGTAAAAATGGCGGCAGCATGAATCCGGCACAAGTACTTGCCAAACTTCGCGAATCAGCAGATGACCTGGGCAAACCAGGTCGCGATCCGCAGTATGGCTATGGCAGAGTAAATGCCTTCCGTGCCGTTACAAACTAAGTATAAATACACTCATCAAAATCCCTGCAGGCCGATAACCTGCAGGGATTTTTTGTTTACGCCTGTTTATACTTCCACACCAACCATTCTGCTGCTATTTTAGTAAAAGACGGTTTACAACTGATGGCTTTGCTGAAGCCTCTACTTTCGTATAGATTCGTATCCTCTTTCATGGCAAAAGACCCAACAAATTCAACTGCAAAAAACTTTACAGGGTATGTAACCGTTCGTGGCGCGCGCGAGCATAACCTCAAAAATATAGACCTTACCATTCCGCGCGATGCGCTGGTAGTTTTTACTGGTGTTTCCGGTTCGGGCAAATCTTCGCTGGCTTTTGGCACCCTGTACGCCGAAGCGCAGCGCCGTTACCTGGAGTCTGTTTCGCCGTATGCGCGGCGCTTGTTTCACCAGATGGCAGTGCCGGAAGTAGACGCCATTGAAGGTTTGCCGCCTGCAGTGGCTTTGCAGCAGCAACGTGGCACGCCAACTACCCGCTCTTCGGTGGGCAGTGTTACTACGCTTTCTAACTTGGTACGAATGCTGTACTCCAGGGCGGGCGATTACCCGGCGGGACAATCCATTATTTACGCCGAAGCGTTCTCTCCCAACACCGCAGAAGGTGCCTGCCCGGTTTGCCATGGCCTGGGCCGCATCTATGAAGTAACTGAAAAATCAATGGTACCCGACGACTCGCTTACTATACGCGAGCGAGCTATTGCGGCCTGGCCAACAGCCTGGGGCGGGCAAAACCAGCGCGACATTCTGGTTACGCTTGGCTTTGATGTAGATACTCCCTGGCGCGAACTTCCGCAAAAAGACCGCGACTGGATCTTGTTTACAGAGGAACAGCCTGTAGCGCCGGTTTATCCGGGTTACACACCAGAGCAAACCCAACGCGCCCTCAAACGCAAAGAAGAACCAAATTATATGGGCACGTTCAGTAGCGCGCGCCGCCATGTGTTCCATACGTTTGCCAACACCAACAGCCCCCAAATGAAGAAGCGGGTGCAGCAATATATGCTCAGTACAGATTGCCCCAATTGCCAGGGCAAGCGCCTGCGCCCCGAATCTTTATCGGTTAAATTTGCCGGGTATGATATAACAGAGCTGTCCAGGTTGCCGCTTAAACGGATGGCAAGTATACTTATTCCTTATACTGATGGCACAGCCAACCTAAACTCTCAGCAGCAAACCGACCATCCGGAGCAGGCCATTGTTGCACAACGCATTACCCAGGATCTGGTAGCGCGCATACAGGTATTGCTCGATCTGGGCCTGGGATACCTTTCACTGGAGCGCAGCACGCCTACCTTGTCGCCGGGGGAGTTGCAACGGCTACGGCTTGCCACCCAGCTTTACTCGCATTTGTTTGGGGTTGTATATGTGTTGGATGAACCGTCTGCAGGGCTGCACCCTTCCGATACGCTGGCACTTTTAAAAGCACTGGAAGGTCTGAAGAAAGCCGGAAACTCGCTGTTTGTGGTAGAGCATAACCTGGACATTATCCGGCACGCCGACTGGCTGGTAGATGTAGGCCCGGATGCCGGCGAAAAAGGCGGCCAGATCTTATACAGCGGTCCGCCGCAGGGTTTGCAACAAATAACCACTTCCCGCACAGCACCTTATCTTTTCGGAGAACTTACTTTGCCTGCACGTACCCCACGCCAACCAATGGGCTGGCTTAAGCTGGCTGGTGTTACCAGAAATAACCTGATCAACTTAGAAGCTGCTTTTCCGCTGGGTGTGTTTACAACCGTAACAGGCGTGTCCGGGTCAGGCAAATCGAGTTTGGTAAGCCAGGTCTTAGTGGAGTTGGTAGCCGAACACCTGGGCCATGCGTTGCCATTGGAAGAAGAAGAAACCGATACACTCGAACGGACAGAACCGCAGGAAACCGGTGGTTATATAACCGCAGGTATGGAAAGTATAAAACGACTGGTGCGCGTAGACCAGAAACCGATTGGTCGCACGCCCCGCTCCAACATGGCCACCTACACCGGCCTTTTCGATTATGTTCGCAAGCTTTTTGCGGCCACGCCAATGGCGCGTGCGCGCAAGTATGATGCCGGCCGTTTCTCGTTTAACGTGGCTAAAGGCCGCTGCGAAAACTGCCAGGGCGAAGGTTTTGTCATGGTCGAACTGCTTTTTCTGCCAAGCGTGTATGCTCCCTGCCCTGTCTGCCACGGAGCGCGGTACAATGCTGCTACCCTCGAAGTTTTGTACCGCAATAAGAATATTGCCGATGTACTGAACATGACGGTAGATGCTGCCCATTCGTTTTTTGAAGAAGAACCACTCATACACCGGGCACTGTCTGTGCTGCGCGAAGTTGGGTTGGGTTATTTACGTCTGGGCCAGCCGGCAACAGAGCTTTCGGGTGGGGAAGCGCAACGCATCAAACTGGCCACAGAACTACAAAAAGCCCAGCGCGGCAACACCCTTTATATACTCGATGAGCCAACAACCGGCCTACACCCCGCCGACGTAGAAAAGCTGCTAGCGCAGTTAAATAACCTGGTTGATGCCGGCAATACTGTGGTGGTGGTAGAACATACCATGCGTGTGGTGGCTGACAGTGATTGGGTAATAGATGTCGGGCCGGGCGCAGGTGAAGAAGGCGGACGAATTGTAGCAGCCGGCACACCCGCACAGGTTGCAGCCTCACCGGACAGTAAAACAGCCCCCTTCCTGAAGCAACTGTTAGTACAGTAAGTTTATACTTTGGAATCCAGTTTTATAGATTGTAAAAGTATAAAACTGACACCGGCAAGTTTTACCCACCCCTAACCCCTCCAGGGAGGGGAAATTTATACTTACTTCTGAAAGTACTTTGAAGGGGATATATAAAGGATGCTTACTTCCACAGAAATATTCCCCTCCCGGGAGGGGTTAGGGGTGGGTTGCCAGCATCCGA
This sequence comes from Pontibacter arcticus, assembly GCF_003284895.1. Lineage (GTDB taxonomy): Bacteria > Bacteroidota > Bacteroidia > Cytophagales > Hymenobacteraceae > Pontibacter > Pontibacter arcticus. The sequence goes on along the minus strand of NZ_QMDV01000002.1, from coordinate 127,781 downwards.
AGTAATATAGTTGTTCAAATAACAATCTGAATTTAAACTATAAAAAAGCGACTATCCCGGTTTGGAATAGTCGCTTTTAAAGTATGATCTATTTGTAGGTGAGTAGTATCAAGCACTCATTGATAAAGCAGAGTTATTGGTGAAAACACCAACAATGGCGGTGCGGCATGTGTGTTTATCACACAAAGCAAGTATAAACCAAATCATACTTGTTAACTGAAGTATAGATCAAGCAACAACTACCATTTAGTTATCGATCGATTTCTGGCTGGCGCGGGCAGCTTTTTTAGCTTGTTTGTCAGCTTTTTCGCGGTTGCGCTGGGCTTTTTCTTCTGATTTTACAGCTCTGTTTGCCTGCTTTGCTGCATCCGAGGCATCATCTTCCACACGATTCGCTTCTTTGGAAATAGCTTTGGCTTCACGGGCACGTTCTTTCGATTCGTTTGCTGATTTTTTGGATTCTTTTTTAAGGTCTTTTGCATCGCTTAGGCGTTGTTTGTCCTGGCGCTGCTTCTCCTTATTCATCTCGATTTGCTCTCTGGTTTGTTCCTGACTCTGCGCCATGACATGAGTTGTCAGCAACATCGTAACTCCCAGAAAAACAGATAATAGTAAGGTCTTGGTTTTCATAATTTGCTATACTTTAGAGTATACTTTGTATACGCGTACCCATCAAGTATAACCGGATATATAGCACTTATTTAGAGTACATTACCACATCAATTACAGGGAAAATGTAGCTGCTTATAAATAGCCTGTTCTGAGGTGCTGGGGGCAGTTAAGGAAAGTATAAACCCATCAGAAATGTAAAGTATACTTTGGTAAAGCTCCTTGCAATTTCAGGGAAAATACGTAAGCTTGAACCAGAAATGCCAGTGAACCGCTACATACCCGAAGAGATCGCGCGCCAGCTGCTCCGCACACTGGAGACATCTGCGTTCAAAACTACCTACGAACCTGAAAAACACCGGCTGGTTGTAACAGATAATGCCGGGCAAGATCAGCTATACTTTCGGTTGCCACTGACGATATCTCCGCCGAACTTAAAGTCGCAGCCGGATGATCCGGTACATTATGTGATCCTGCTGGTGCAATCTGGTAACTGCGCGCTGGGCTATTTTGAGAACGGAAGGTGTCTCGATCATAAAGTATTCCGTTCGTACATGGTCCGGAAAAAGCAGGGCAAAAGCCAGATCAAATACCTTAAAACCAAAGGCAAATCGAGAGCTGGCTCTAGAGTGCGGTTAGGCGAAACGATGGAGTTTTTCGAGAATATAAACGAGCGGCTGCAATCATACTTTGAGGAGAACGAAATCCACCGCATTGCCATCAGCTGCTCTAAAACGCTGATCCCTTATTTGTTCAGCTCCAAAATTGCCACGCCTTTTACTAAGCACGACCCGCGTTTATTTAAGATCCCAAAGCACATCCATACCCCTATTTATGAAGTACTGCTGGATGCCAACAGGTTTCTGCTGCGCGGCGAACTGATCTACGAAGAAACAAACCAGCCGCTGATCGATGCCTTGCTGGCCAAAACTGATTACCTGGAAAAGTATGAATTTGATGATGACGAAGATGAACCGGAATGGTAGCATTGGCTAGCCGCTGATCAATTTGCCATCTTCCATCTCCAGGATGCGGCCTGTTCTTTCCGCAAAGCTTTGATCGTGGGTTACAATTAACAAAGTCTGGTTGTGCTCCTGCGTCAGTTCCCTGAAAATATCAAACACAATTTCGCTGTTCTTTTTGTCCAGGTTACCGGTAGGTTCGTCGCCCATGATGATGTGCGGGTTGTTTACCAACGCGCGTGCAATGGCCACCCGCTGCTTTTCGCCACCCGAAATTTTATTCGCCATTTTGGTGGCCAGGTGTCCGATGCCCAGCATTTCGAGGCGCTGCATGGCGTTATGCTCTACTTCCTGGGCGCTGTACTTGCCCAGCTTTAAACCGGGCAGCATCACATTGCGGAGCACCGAAAACTCGTTTAGCAGATAATGAAACTGGAACACAAAACCGATCTTTTCGTTGCGGATCAGGGCCAGTGCTTTATCGGTTTTATTAGCCATAGATTCCTGATCGATCAACACTTCGCCTTCGTAATCGGTATCCATTGTAGACAAAATATAGAGCAGTGTTGATTTCCCGGAACCCGACTTCCCAATCACGGACGTAAACTCACCTTTACGGATCGAAAACGACACATCCGTCAGTACCTGGGTTGTAACCGGATCATGAAAATACTTATTGATGTGCCTGGCTTCTAAAATGATATCCTGCATGATGAACGTGTTTTCGGCAAGTATAACGCAACGCTGATTTATACTTTATTTGCCCCGGATAATTTCGACGGGATCTACTTTGCTGGCTTTGCGCGCCGGAAAAAAACCTGCAAAATACATGGTTACCAGCGAGAACACGCCGCCGATAATATAAAACATCGGGCTGTAATTTACCGGGTAAGTCGTGACGGTTGGCAGCGCTGCTGTTACAAACGGAATCTGGTCGATGATCAGGGAAAAAACCAGGCCCAGTACCAGCCCAACCAGCCCGCCGAAAAAACCTATACTTAGCGCGATCACGATAAAAATGGCGTTTACATCTGAACCCGAAAAACCAGTGGCTTTCAGGATGGCGATGGAATCCATTTTTTCATAGATCATCATGTTCAGGATGTTAAAAATACCGAAGCCCGCCACCACAAGCAGCGTAATACCAACGGCATAAGAAATAAGCGTGCGCACCGAACTGCCCGTCTCGAACTGCGAATTTGCCGTTTGTATATCTTCTGCATCCACGTCAAAAAGCGTTGTATATTCTTTAGCAACGGCAGGCGCCAGGTTCAGGTCAGTAAGTTTTATCTGTATATCGGTGATGTAGTTGGCGGGTTTGCCCAGCAGCTTCTGGGTGGTGCCAATGGATGCGAAACTCTGTACTTTGTCTATCTCCTGAATGCCGGACTGAAAGTAGCCCACCACTTTAAGCGGAAAACGCTCGCCCTGTGCCGTTGTAACCTGCACCACATCGCCAATATCGGCAACCAGGATGTCGGCCAGGCCTTTGCCCAGAATAATGCTGTTGGCTACATTTTTTACATCAATGGCAGAACCGGCCGTTACATAATCCCGGAAGTTAAAAAGGCGCATCTCCTCCTCTACTTCGATGCCATTTATCACGCCTGTAATATCGATGGTGCCTTCGTTAAAAAAAACCTGCGCCGTTAATTTTGGTGCTGCCCCCACCACGCGCGCATCTGCTTTCACAGCCTGCATAACCGGGCCGCTGTTATAAAGCTCCTGGCGCGTAATACCAGCCTTTACCGAATGGATGAAGTTGTAAGAATCTTTGAACTCAGCTGCTGCATTTACAGGTTGGTTTTCGCTGGGCTTTATTTGATTGTAGAGACGTATGTGAGGTGTCCGGTTCAGGATAAGGCCATCCAGCAGGTCGTTTAAGCCTGTCATGAAACCCAGCAGTGTAATAAACATGGCAATACTGAAGGTAACACCCACCGCAGCAACCAGGCTTTGCCGCCAGCGCGCCAGTAACAACGACTTTGCTATGCTGATGATCAGTTTTTTGTTCATTGCACCGGTTTTACGAGCACCTGTTCTTTGGTAAGTCCATCCAGTATCTCCACTTTCCGGTAATCTTTCAGGCCGGTTTTAACTTTTATTTTTTCGTCGTTTTCGGTAAGTACATACGAGCTGTCCAGGAGGTACTCGCGTGGTATGGTTAAGGCGTTTTTCTTTGTCCGGATGATGATGTTGGCTTCGGTGGTCAGGTTAGGGAAAAGCACGGGCGGACGGGTTACAAAGCTGGCTTCTACGGTAAACGAACGGGTGCGCTCGTTCATGGCCGGGTTTACTTTGTATACTTTGGCTTCGAACACCTTCCCTTTGTAACTATCCAGGTTCAGGAGCACCTGCTGGCCCGGTTTTACGCGCGCAATATCGTACTCATCTACTTGCAACTCCAGTATAAATTCTGTTGCATCGCCTACCAGCGCTACAGCCGTCTGCAGGTTTACCAGTTCGCCTCTCTCTTTCAGGATGTTGTATATCTTGCCATCCATCTCGCTTTTGATAGTATACTCATCTGACTGGCTTTGGCTGATCTGCAGGTTTTTACGTGCCTGTTGGGCAGTAAAATCGAGTTGTTTTTTAAGGTCGTTGTAACGAAGTATGGCCGAGCGATGGGCAGTTACAGCATTTTTATAAGCCAGTTCGCGTTGCTCCAGTTCTACACGCGTTCCAATTTTTTCGGCCCATAAATTACGTTGGCGTACCAGCAAAAGCGAGTCGTTGCGTTTGCTACTTTCGGCCAGTTCAATAGCGGCCTGTAGTTCGTTCAGTTTCTCGCGGTTGGCATCCAGCCGGGCATATTCAGCGGCAATGCGTGCATTTTCGGTTGATAAGCGGGCGGCTTCATTTTCTATCAGCATCAGCGGGTCGCCTTTTTTAACCTCGTCGCCTTCGGTTACCAGCACCTGCTGTAAAATGCCGCTCACCATCGGGAAAACAGTGTACTGGTTCTTACTTTTTATAACCCCGGAAGCATACACCGATTCGGAAATATCCATCACGGCAGCCTGGGTTGTTTCCTGCTTTTTAGAGCAGGCAGCCAAGGCAAGTATAAAAAGTAACCCGAACAAGTAAAATCTCATGGGCAAAGAAGTATAAGCTTTCAGATTTGATTTATGCGTAACTATATGCAAGTAACAGCTAATTTTTCAATCCTGTGCATTCCCTTTTTATACTTTGGTTACCTGCAGGCTGTTTATACTTCAGGTTGATTTCAGGTCTAGGCGAGGGTATAATTTACTGTAATAAACTTTGCAAAACAGCTGGGTTAAAGTATAAAATGAAAGCAGGCAAACATACTTACCTGCTTTCATTTTATACGCTCAGAAAATAGTTGAATTTATACTTTGCTGCTGTGGTACTTAAGCATTTTTACCGATTGTTTCGAGTGCAGCCATATCTTCCTGCGTAAGCGCCAGCGATGCCGCTTTATAGTTCTCTTCCAGGTGTTTTACTTTGGATGTTCCCGGAATCAGAAGGATGTTCGGCGATTTATGCAACAGCCAGCTTAACGCCACCTGGTTGGGTGTGGTATCATACTTTTCAGCTACCTGGGTAAGCGGCTTCAGGTCTTTTATATTACCGGCGTTGATCGGGTTCCAGGGAATAAAGGCCATGTCCTGCTGCTCGCAGTATTCGAGTTCACTTTCCCACTTCCTGAAATCGACGCTATACTTGTTCTGTACCGATACGACCTTAAAATACTCCTGCGCTTTTTTGATCTCATCCACCGTTACCTCCGAAAGGCCGATGTGCTTGATCAGGCCTTCTTCCTGTGCCTGCTGCAAAAATTCCAGGGTTTTCTCGTACGGCACTTCCGGGTCTATGCGGTGCAGTTGGTAAAGGTCAATCCGGTCCTGCTTCAACCGTTTCAGGCTACCTTCCAGTGCTTTTCTCAGATAAGCAGGGTCTGCATTGATGGGCCATACATTGGGGCCGGTTCTGGTGAGGCCGCCTTTGGTCGCGATCAGCAGATCTTTCGGATAAGGGTATAAAGCATCTGTAATCAGTTCTTCTGATACGTTCGGGCCATAACTATCTGCGGTATCGATAAAATTAATGCCCAGTTCTACGGCGCGCTGCAGTACCCGGATCGCTTCGTCGTGATCTTTTGGAGGCCCCCAGATGCCTTCGCCTGTAATGCGCATGGCACCGTAGCCCATTCTGTTTACTGTAAAATCGTTGCCCAGCAAGTATGTTTTCTTAAATGTAGGTGTTGAAGCGTCTGCCATTAGTTTAATTGTTAAGGTTGGCTTATAAAAGTATAAAGCTTTCTACGACAGTGCGTAGGGCTTGTTTTTCTTTTATACTGAAGCAGGGATAAAACCCCGCATCAGTGCCCCAGCAAGCTGTACCAACTTAATGCTGAGGTTATGAAGCGACTATATTCATACTTTACACATTATTATATTTATATTTTATATATAACTGATTTCTAACCGCTTTTCGCCTGTTTATCCCTAAATAAAATCGTAAACACAATTAATCAGGCATTTATGAGTTATTTTTTTAGCATCAAATTTATTTCATTCCGTAAAAGGATAAATTAAATACAAAATAACATTAACCTACAAGCTATGAAAAAGAACTGGATTTCATTAATAACAGGCGGATTGCTTCTATCTTCAGTCGTTCTAGTATCATGCGACGATGACGACGATCAGATTCCTGATATGCCGACTACAACATCCGGCACAACTACAACAGGCACTACAGCCGGAACTACTACCACGGGTACTACTACTACTACTACTACCGGAACGACTACAACGGGTACAACTACTACTGGAACTACTACCAGCGGCACGACCACTACTGGTACTACAACTGGAACAACAACGACCGGGACGACAGCGGGTACAACAACAACAGGTACGACAACTACTGGTACAACAGCAGGAACCACAACAACAGGAACTACTGCAGGAACAACGACATCAGGTACAACGACAACCGGAACAACAGCTGGAACCACGACGACAGGTACTACCACAACAGGAACGACTACCACAGGTACTACCACTAGTGGAACTACCACAACCGGAACCACAACTAGTGGTACCACTACTACTGGAACTACCACGAGTGGAACTACGACTACTGGAACTACCACGAGTGGCACGACAACATCCGGCACTACTACAGGGACGACCACTTCTGGTACTACTACATCTGGTACCACCACAACAACCGGCGGAACTACTGGAGGTTAATCGTTTAGATTTAACAACTATACAGGATGTAAAAGGGGCGGTTAGTTTAACCGCCCCTTTTATTTTTTACTCAAAATGTATACTAGCAATGGCATATAAAAAGGCATCACTCCCAACGTATAAATTACGATGCAAGTGGTGCCTTTTTCATTCCTAACTCCTGTATTAAGAAGAGTTATACTTCCATTTTTCTAGAACTTCTTAGCCAGTTCTTTGTGCTTGCCGGTAAGTATAAGTACAGCCGCTGTTGTAACAAGTGCTGTAATCGCTACTTTCTGAAACAGGCCGGCTTTGTCGTGTTTCCAGTCTGCTTTCATGCCTTTCTCAGCAAAAATGTTTGGTACATGTCCCTGCTTGAAATCATCCACGATCCCTTCCACTACATTTACGCGATCTGCCAGTAATAAAGGCAACCAATGCAGGTAACTGTTCTCGCTGTGCTTAAAAGCATAACGCCGGATCATGCCACTCAGGCCGCTGGGCGGTGTAGAGGTACCGAACACAGCTGTTACATTTGGTCGTTCGTTCGAATGCAGCACTTCGATGTTTACCGGTTGCAGCGATGGCCGCTCCCAGCTATAGCCTTTGTGCTCTTCGTTGGTGCGGTGCTTCATTGGGTAAGTAGGGTCGTTTTTAGGATCGATGTCCACGCCCCACCCTTTTATGTGTCTTTTATCTTCTGGTATGTTTTCCATGATGTTCTAAATTTAACTTACTGTGCTGAAGGTGGAACAAGAACAGGCTTGATACACTCGTCTAATTTATCAGAGAAAATATGGTAGGCATCGGCTACTTCTTCCAAAGCAAAGTGGTGCGTGATCAGCGCCTTCGGATCAAGTATACCGTTCTGCACATGCTCGATCAGCCTAGGCAACAATCGTTTTACAGAAGCCTGGTTTGCACGGATGGTAAGTCCTTTGTTCACCACGTTACCGATCGGTACCAGGTTATCGGTTGGGCCATATACACCCACTACCGAAACAATTCCGCCTTTTTTAACAGCATTGATGGCCCAGTGCAGGGCCGTAGCCGAACCTGCCTGCAAAAGTAATTTACGCCCTGTTATGGTTTGCATGGCATTACCGGCTGCTTCGGCTCCTACGGCATCAATACAAACGTCAGCTCCCATCCAGTCGGTTGTTTTTTTGATGAACACAACCGGATCTTCCAGCGACCTGAAATTGTAAGCTTCGCATTGTGCGTAATTACGTGCAAACTCGAGACGGTATTCTACATGATCGATTATGATAACGCGGCCTGCACCAAACAGCCAGGCGCATTTTGCTGCCATAATACCTACCGGCCCTGCCCCGAAAACCACCACGGTATCGCCGGGTTGTATGCCGCCCATTTCAGCAGCCTGGTAACCTGTTGGCACAACATCGGTCAGCATCACGGCATCATCGGGGTGCATGCCTTCCGGTATTACGGTAGGGCCTACGTTTGCATAAGGTACGCGCACATACTCTGCCTGCCCGCCATCGTAGCCACCCGCCGTATGCGAGTATCCAAAAATACCACCTACAGCTGTTGCCTGTGAATTTGATTCGTGGCAGTTACCAAACAGCTTTTGTTTACAGAACGCACATTTGCCGCATGCAATGTTAAACGGTACCAGTACATTATCTCCTACTTTTACTTTTGTAACCTCAGAACCAACTTCTACAATCTCGCCGGTAAATTCATGCCCGAAAGTCATACCTACGCGGGTATCGGGCACGTTGCCGTTGTATAAATGCAGGTCAGACCCGCAAACACAGGAGCGGGTAACCCGAACGATGGCATCTTCCGGATGCAGGATCTCGGGCATTGGCTTATTATCAATTCGCACCCTTCTCGGGCCACGGTAGTTCATTGCCAGCATAAAACATTGCTTTATTAATGTGAGACATATAATTCGATATGATACTGCCCGAGCCTGGTTTAAAAACAATACCCCAGACCCAGGGTATCACAGAGTAATAGATACTTAATTATAGTGTCAAAGTTTCAAGCAATTGCATAATTAAAAGATATATAGTCTTTATAATATACAGATAGCAATATTTATATTACTTAAATCAGATGCATGAAACCATTAAAACCAAAGTATAAACCAGAGCAAAACAAGAGTCTTTAAAGCCGGCCTGCACAATCCGTATTTCATACTTTCCGTAGAAACTAAGCCGCTACTTGCCAGCGGGGGCAAATATTTCGAAGCTGGCAAGTCATTTACACCATCACAAAAGAGAAAGTATAACACTACCCAGCAAAGGTTTACTTTAAAACATGGCTAAATTCACAACTTCGACCTACAGGAAGCAAGCATCTATTACAAGCAGCATTGCATTTCTGCCTTCAATTATAACGACAGCATTTTTTCTGCTGGCGCTGGTTATGCTCTACTTTGAAACTACACCTTACAGCACTGCTATTGAAAAAAGGCTGCCCTTCGACCTGGTTCGTGATAAGGAAAATGCGCGGATCATACTAAGTACACTGGCAGCCAGTACTATTTCGCTTACAGTGTTTAGTTTCTCGATGGTTATGATCGTTTTGAGCCAGGCATCCAGTAACTTATCGCCCCGGGTTATACCGGGCCTAACCACCGCCCGGCCACACCAACTTGTACTGGGTTTTTACATTGGTACTATCATTTATATATTCCTTTTGCTGCTGAGTTATAAACCTGACGAGAAAACACAGCAAACGCCTGCCATTGCTATACTTATAGGGCTGCTACTGGGGATTGTATGCCTTATCCTGTTTGTATATTTTATACATAGCGTTTCCAAAGCAATACAGGTTGATAACATCCTGAATACCATTTTCCTGAATGCCACGCAAGCCTTAAACCAGGAAGAAAAAGCAGTAAAGAAAACGCATGCCCCGGCTAATTTCCGGAATGCTGCACCAGACCATACCTTGAAAAACGATGCCAACGGGTACCTGAAACAAATAGACTTATCAGCGCTGCAGCAACTGGCTACCAAACATCAGGTACAGCTAGAAATACTTGTGGAAGTAGGAGGTTTTGCGGTAGAAGGAACACCACTTTTAAACTATACAAACAGCCCCTTGCCACCGGAAGCACAGAAAGAATTGCAAGGTTGCTTTACATTTAGCCAGGAAGAGGTGGTGATGAAGGATTATGAACAGGGCGTAAAACAGATATCCGAAATTGCGGTAAAAGCGCTTAGCCCCGGTATTAACGACCCTGGCACAGCCCAGAAAGCGATCGATTTTCTGACCCTCCTGTTTATAAGACGCTTAAAATGTACGGAGCATAATTGCTTACTGGACGAGCAGCAACAAGTGCGGGTTATAGATAAAACGGTTACGCTAAACGAGCTCATGACCCGCTACCTCAGCCCTATCCGGACGTATGGCAAGGGTGACCTGCAAATAAATATACGCCTCCTGAAATGCTTTGAGAATATGCTACATCAGCAACCCGCCCCCGAACAGGTACAGGCCATATGCAGCCATGCAACCGCAGTATTAAAGGATGCAGATAAGGCCATTACCAACCCATTAGACAGAGAATTACTGAATGAGGCTGTGGCACGTTTAAATATTCTGCTGAAAGGTGTTCAGTTACTGGCTCCTCTGAAATAAATGCACCTGCGCAAAAGAAGCTTGAATCATTTCAGCAGCTACCTTACACTTTAAAGTATGGATGATCAATTACTTATATTATTAACCAAAACCTCTACCCCTTGTTCCTGCGTACACCCGGATATCTCCATGTTGTATAAAACAGGAGTTAATACTTTTTCTATTAAACTAAAAGAAACCAAGCTATGAGCAATAATAACAGAAATATCCAGGAAGACGAAAATTCAAGAAAAGGCGAAGGCGTGAGCGGATTAGGACAAGGCACACAAAGCGGGCCTGTAGTAGGCGGAGCCGATAATACACGCGGCGAAAATAAGCCAAGCCGTGAGGGAAATAGCGGCGGAGCTAAAGCTGGCAAAGACTCACCAGACAAGAACACACTTGCCAACAGCGCAAACCTGACAACAACCAGCCGTGGAGCCGACAGTTCTGATAAAGAGTTCCGGAATGACCAGCCTAATGCCAGCACCTTAAAAGGCCATAAGAGCAACGAAAACCTTGGCAACGAGAAAGACTAATTCATACTTTATACCTACAAAAAAAGCCCAGCTATATGCCGGGCTTTTTTATTTATACTTGGCGAAGGGTTATAACTTATGCAGCTGAAAATAACCCAGGTGCATTTCGTCTTCCGGTGCAGCTGAATGCGGTGTTAACTGCAGGCTATACTTTTGCTTTACCTCTGCAGAGAGCATGTCTTTTACTTCAGCCAGATCATCCACGTCTACCCCAAATTTATCGTCGATGTGTGAGGTAGCACTTGCAAAACCGGTGTGCTTGTAAAAAGCGGTTTGCTTGGCCTGCTTTACGGCGCCAGCCTGATCGCTGGCCACTACCAACATCTTATAATGAAACTCATCAAACTCGTTCGGTTTGTATCCGCCCAGGTTCAAAAAGAAAAGCTTGTCCGTGTTTTCTGATGGTGTTGCCTCCTGCTTCGGTACTACTTTGATAGCGTAACCGTTCACACATGTTACTGCGCGCCAGGCATCGACGTGTATGTTGCCCTTTGCCTCGGGCCAGAATGCTTTGATCTCTGGTACCAGATCTTTTACAGTTTCTGCAATTCCGAAAAGCATGTCGTGTTGCTCGGTGTTTCTGCCAGCCGGCCTGCACCCCAGCATCAGCATAAAAAGTTTTAAATCCTGCATGGTAAAAGTATACTTTAGTTAAAGCAAAAATAGAGATTATTCATGTTTGTTTTGATTGTTGCAGTTCAACTTTTAAGTGCCCTATCATACAAGTTCTTATTTCATAACATGCTTTTTCGCCTCGCCGGCTGGGCCCTACTTTTCTCTCCTGATATTCATCGGGATCTGCGACTTGATGCGTTTAACCACCCCGCCTGCGGCACCCCTCCTTGAAAAAGGAGGGGAGTTAGAACCGCTGAAGCCGTCTGATTTAACAGAAGTATGATATATACTTTGTTGAAGAATTAACTGATCGAAGAAAAAGACTTATCCCAGTTCTTGGGTTGAGCGCCTTTTAATTGTTGCGATGCCACGATAGGGGCAGCCCGCAGCGGAGCGAGGGCAGCTTCAAGTAAACAGCGCGATACCCGAGAACGAGTCCCAGCGGACTTGGAGCGAAAAAGCCAACCATACTACTTATACTTTAAAAGTTGAAAAGGCAAACTACGCCAGCAAAGTATAAATCACATCTTATTTATAAGCAATAATAGAAGTAAAACCCAACTTACGCATGGGCTGCCTGGAAACCGGATTGATAGCTGTAACAACATCCGCCTTTTTAAGCTGCTCGAACGCTTCGAGGTAATTACCGCGAATGTAGTTCGTGCCGATGTTGTGGTGCTTGTAAATACTTTCCAGGGGCAGGTTGTTGTAAAAGCTGGCTTTAGCGGCTAAATCGGCAGTCAGGTTTTTGATAGAGTAACGATACTGCTCCTGAAAAAGCGATAACTGGTGCTTGATGTTAGCTCCAAACAAAGGTACGCCGTCTTCCTGGTAATCGCTGTAAGACAACATCAGCTCCTTCATTTTCATGTAGGCCGCATCCGTCTTAGACACGAAAAACAAATAATGGCTGGTCTGGTTCTTTTTGGGCAAACTGATCTTGAACCTGAAAGTTTTATACTGCTTCTCCTTAAATATCTCTTCCAGCTGATCCGTGATGAAATCTTCGCGCTGGTTGGCGTCCTGGTGCTTTTCGCAGAAAGCTTTTATACTTGCGATGCGGTCTGCACCAAACAACTCATACAAAATATCTTTCTCAGATGCATTGGTTACAGCCGCCCGTATCTTCGCCGGACTAAAGAGCATAAACACATCGAGGCCCCATTTCTTAACGGACTGCAAAAGCAACTGCTGCGAAAAAGGATAACCAAACGGATCGAGGTAGAGCAAGGTAGGCGTATCGGTGCCGAGAAGTTTTGCCAGCAAACTGAAGTTGGCTTCTTCGTGCAGCAGCACCGGTTTATGAATCAGCTCCGCGTAGTAAGGTAATTGCAACAGGTGCTGCTTTAATTTGGCTGCTGTGGCCTGCTTTTCGTCGTTAAAAAATGTGCGGACAATTTTATTCAGATTTACTTTCTGCTGCGAGCCAAAAATGCTGTTGAGTATCTTAACGGGCGTGGCTGGTTTGCCTTCCTCATTGGTTCCGTCGCCGGCATACAGGTCTATAAAAGCCAGTGCCGGGTTGGCTACATACCGCTGCCCTCCCAGTTGTGCACTGCACCAGGCCTTGAAAAACTCGTTCAGCAGCTCCGACTTGATTTCGGAGGTGCTGCGTTGTTCTTTAAAAAAATCGCTTGTATCGGCTGTAGACATACGGAAACGAAAGTATAAAATGACGTAAACAGGTGGTAAATAGCAGCAACCAAAATTAACCAAATTGTTGCGCTTAGCTACAAATTTAAAGTAGCTATAAACCGGAAATCCATTTTAAAGATACGCCTACAGAAATTAAAACGTACTTTTGTAGCATACTTTGCAACAACGGCCTGTAGCCTGTTTTATACTTTGGCCAGCAAAACAAATCGCACAGCACATGAAATTAAAGGGCAATATTCTGAATATCAAATCCAAACGCGACAGTAACAACGCTGATATCGAACTGGAGATTGATAAGATCGAGTACATTACGTACAAAAAAGACGGAAAATACCACCAGCCTTTCGATTACATTGATGAACTGGAAACGCCCCTCATCCTTACCGGCGATTGCCTGGCGCGCGATAACACCAAGCATACCGAAGAAGGTGATTTTGAGTTTAAGGTATATGATAAAGCCGAGGACGGTACTTATACTTTAAATGAAAACAAACGCCTGGAGCTCAGCATTGAAGTGGATTTTGACGAAGGCCTTTCTATTTTGTCTGCTCTAACTTATACTGTCGTTATCTCGAACGACGAATTCCAGAAGCTGAAAAGCGACCGCGCCAAAGAAAGAAGAGCCAAAAAGGGAAGCCATCGTAAGGATAGGTAAAGTATAAAATTGGTGGTTAGTAGTGAGTTTTATACTTTGCTAGCGTAACTTCTTCCTGACTCAATTGAGAAGTTTTTATTTTATAGTTAGCTTTTTCGCTCCAAGTCCGCTGGGACTCGTTCTCGGGTATCGCGCTGTGCTCATTCCCTGCCTTACGGCTGCTGCGCACCGGAAATTCACAAGGCGCTCAACCCAAGAACTGGGATAAGTTTTTCTCTTCTATCAGCTTAAATTATTCGCATAACGAATAATAATTTATACTACCGCAAAGAGAAATAGACCTTAGCCAGGTGCACGTTGCCGACAATTCGCTGTTTGAGCGTTCAGCGAGTTTCGAATTGTCTTGATTCTTTTGCTTACTTTGGGGGTAGGGGCCCTCTGTTCTCATCAAGGAGAAAAGTGAGGCCTAGCCGGCGAGGCGAAAAAGCACACTATAAAAAAAGAACTTCTCAATTAACCTAAGCAGCCAGCAACGCAGGCAAAGTATAACTTACCACTTATTTAATCAACTCAAGCTTACGTTCCCCAATCTGCTGTCGCCACATGGCATAGTATAAGCCTTTTTGCTCCAATAGCTCATTATGGCTGCCCTGCTCCACTATCTTTCCTTTTTCAAGTACGAAAATAATATCGGCGTGCATGATCGTGGAAAGCCGGTGCGCAATCAGGATGGTGATCTGCTCGCGCAACGCGGAGATCTCCCGCACAGTCGCAGTAATTTCTTCTTCTGTCAGGGAGTCTAAAGCGGAGGTGGCTTCATCAAAAATGAGGAGACGCGGGTTCCGGATCAGGGCGCGGGCAATAGACAAACGCTGCTTTTCGCCACCAGACATTTTCAGTCCGCCTTCCCCTATCTGCGTGTTAATTCCGTTTTTAGAGCGGGCCAGCAAATTGGTACAGGATGCCTTCTGCATAGCCGTTACAATTTCGTCGTCAGTCGCGTCTGGTTTTACAAATTGCAGGTTGTCTTTGATGGTGCCCGAAAACAGGTTGGTTTCCTGGGTTACAAAGCCAAGTTGCCGGCGCGCCTCGTTCAGCCAGATCTCTTTGCCCGACGTGTTGTTATAGTATACTTCGCCGGTAACGGGTACATAAAGCCCGACCAGCAATTTTACCAGCGTAGATTTACCCGAACCCGACGGTCCCACAAACGCAATGGTATCGCCAGTGTTGGCTTCAAACGAAATTCCGTCTAAAGCATTTTGTGGCGCATCGCGGTGCCGGAATACCACGTCTTCAAAACGCAACTGCTGTATCGGGCCAATGTCGATGGCAGATTCGGGGCGTTTCTCAACCGGCTTTTTCATCAGTTCATCAAAGTTAAACAGGGCAGCCTCCGCTTCGCGGTAAGCAAGTATGATAGTACCTAAATCCTGCAACGGCCCGAAAATGCTCACCGAAATAAACTGCATCGAGATCAGTTCTCCTGTAGTCAGTTTATCCCGGAAAATCAGCCAGAGCAAGGTAAAAAGTATAGATTGCT
This sequence comes from Pontibacter arcticus, assembly GCF_003284895.1. Taxonomy (GTDB): domain Bacteria; phylum Bacteroidota; class Bacteroidia; order Cytophagales; family Hymenobacteraceae; genus Pontibacter; species Pontibacter arcticus. The sequence goes on along the minus strand of NZ_QMDV01000002.1, from coordinate 112,461 downwards.
TGAGTAGGTTGAGGGCCGTGCCCTGCAGGAAAGACAAGGTCCGGACGCGCTTTACTTTTACCATTTCCAGCTCAAAGATCTGCTCGGTGTGCTGCCGCAGCCGGCGTACTTCCTGAAACGTCAGCCCCAGGCTTTTGACCAGTTCTATGTTGCGCAGCGATTCGGTGATCACTCCTGACATTTTGTTGGTTGCCCGGTTAATGGAACGCTGCATCGTTTTGATCTTCGCGCTCAGCAAGCTGGTCAGTCCGCCCAGCACCACAATTCCAATCAGGAAAATAGGCACCAGCGCCCAGTGTTTTGTTATGGCATACCAAACCAGAAACCCAACCCCCACGATAGACGAAAACAGGATGTTGATGAAAGCTGTGATAAAGCGTTCAGTATCGCGGCGCACCCGCTGAAGTATAGACAATGTTTCGCCGCTGTTTTGGTCGGCGTACTCCTGGTACGAGAGGCGCAGCGTCTGCTTCAGGCCATCGTTAAAAATCTGCACTCCGAATTTCTGCACCACCAGGTTGGTCATATACTCCTGAAAAGCTTTGGCCAGCCTCGAAAGCAACGCAATGCCAACTGCCAGCGCCATCAGGGTAACGGCACCTTTTACCCGTTCATCGGCCGGCATCGTATAAGGCGGCGTGGCATAATCATCAATTATTTTTCCGAAGATAACCGGGTCGAGCAGGGCCAGCACCTGGCTAATGCCTGCCAGTAACAGCGAAAGTATAACCAGGCCACGGTGGGGTTTCAGGTAGTTCCAGAGAACGCGCATGCAAGTATGAGTAGTTGGAGTTTTCCTGTTACGCTCAAAATCACCCCAAGTATAAATTCAGATTTTTAGCTGTTTACATTAGATACTTTACTACCCGATTTAATTTTTAAATTAAATTAAAATCTTTATACTTTTCATAATCAGTATATTATATGCATAAACCAATATACATACTTTAAGTAAACAGACCACTTTTTCAACTTTTCGAGTATAAATTCTGTTTAAAAACAACCGGAACTAAAGCACGCCAGCCGTACCTTTAAACCGGTTTATCCCTACTTTTAAAAGAGAGACATGCAAAGCTTAAGCACCAAAACATATAAAAAAGAATTTACAGACCATTTTCCGGGAGATGAGAGCGGCGACAAGAAGCCCCGCCAGACACCTGGTGTGCTGTACAGCAAAGCCATCCCTACGCCAGTAGCGCAACCAACGCTCATAGCCTGGTCTGATGAGCTGGCACAGGAACTTGGCATCGAGAAGCCCACCGAACAGCAGGAAGTAGACATCCTGGGCGGAAACCGCATTGCCGATACCATGTACCCGTACGCTGCCTGCTATGCGGGCCACCAGTTCGGTAACTGGGCAGGGCAACTCGGCGATGGAAGGGCCATTACGCTGGGCGAAATGGAAGCCCCGGATGGCAAGACCTGGGAACTGCAATTAAAAGGCGGTGGACCGACGCCCTACTCGCGTAGGGCAGATGGCCGCGCTGTGCTGAGATCGTCTGTTAGAGAGTATCTAATGAGCGAAGCCATGCATTACCTGGGCGTACCTACTACCCGTGCCCTCAGCCTCGTGGAAACGGAGGAACCTGTACTGCGCGATATGTTCTACAACGGCAATGCCAAGTATGAGCCCGGCGCCATTGTGATGCGTGTAGCTCCCAGCTTCCTGCGCTTCGGTAATTTTGAGATACTGGCTGCGCGCAAAGAACTGGACAATCTTCGCAACCTTACCAACTGGACGATAGACCGTTACTATCCACACATTAAAGGAGAAGATAAAGTACTCACCTGGTTTAAAGAGGTGATGGAACGCACCGCAAGTATGGTGGTGGAATGGATGCGGGTCGGCTTTGTGCATGGCGTTATGAATACAGATAACATGTCTATACTTGGCCTCACCATCGATTATGGCCCTTACTCCTTCCTGGATGATTACGACCCGAACTTTACGCCCAACACCACCGACCTACCCGGCAGACGCTATGCTTTCGGCAGACAGCCTTCTGTGGCGCACTGGAACCTGGGCTGCCTGGCCAGCGCTATTGCTCCGCTGCTTCCGGATACCAAAGAACTGATCGCGCTGCTGGAAAGCTACCAGGCAGTAGTATCAGAGAAGTATTACACCATGATGGGCAACAAACTGGGCTTTGACGAAATAAAGGAAGCAGACCTAGCCTTTATCACGCAATTCGAGGAGATGCTCGGCGAACTGCAACCCGATATGACAATTTTCTACCAGTTACTGATAAACCTACCGTTATCAGTTGATAATGAGATAGAAGTTGCAAATCATTTCAAGGAAAGCTTTTACAAAGAGCTGACTAATAAAGAAAGCACTTTGCTATTTGAATTGATGCAGCAATATGCAACTCGGATTCAACAGAACAGCATTTCCAGGGAAGCTTCGCAGCAGATGATGCAGGCCGCTAACCCACGATTTATACTTCGTAACTACCTGTTGCACCAGGCTATCGAAGAACTGGAAAAAGGCGAAAACACGCTGTTCCTGAAACTACAGGAAGCCATGAAGAAGCCTTACGAAACCGTACATAAGGAGTTCTTTGCCAGGCGTCCCGACTGGGCAAGCCAGAAAGCAGGTTGCTCTATGTTATCGTGCAGTTCGTAAAGTAACAGCTGTTTTATACTTCGCCTTCAACCGGCCAACGTCTCTGTAACCCGATGCGTTGGCCGGTTTCTTTTTGCTCTATATTATACTTTATTACAACATATAAACTGCTTTTCCAATGCTGATTCTCTTTAGCTGCTGCAAGTGTTTTTAAGTGGAATTTATACTTTGATTACAGTAATTACATTAACTGCTTTCCCCTATCTTGGATTTAGCCATGCTTTTTATCCATGAAAGTTTAGCTATTCATTCTGTATTAAACTCAGCTTTAGCTATACTTTATTTTAAATAATCGTATATAAGACTTAACTATTTAAATATTGTGTTTTAATCTAAAAGGAGGTGCAGATGGGAACAGTTCGACACATTTTACAGAAAAAAGGGCATGAAATCATTTCGATAAACCCGGATGCTACGGTGTTCAGGGCGCTGGAGCTTTTGGTTGAAAAGAATGTAGGGTCGCTGCTGGTACTGGATGGAGGTAAGCTGACCGGTATTTTTACGGAACGGGATTATGCCCGCAAAGTAATCCTTAAAGCCAAGGCCTCTAAACAAACGCCGATCCGGGAAATTATGAGCACACAATTACTGACCGTTACTTCTGATACCACCGTGCAGGATTGCATGAACCTGATGACCCAAAAGTTTATCCGCCATTTACCGGTTATCGAAAATAACGAACTGAAAGGCCTTGTTTCTATAGGTGATCTGGTGAAGTATATTATCGAAGAGCAGCAGTTCATTATTGGCAAACTGGAACATTACATTTCCGGGCACCACGAAGCCATGCTGAGTTAACAGACAGGTTATTGCTTTGAACAACAAGCTGTTTCGGCTTGTTGTGCGGGAGCTCTGTTAAGAATGGAGCCGGTTGCTGAACTCAGTTAAGGTTATAAATGGATAATTGTGCTTAACAACGCCATTACAAGTATGCCACTGAGAGCCCTACAGAGATTTTATACTTGGTACAGGAGTTGGAATTAAGCTTCCTGCTGATCGAGGTTAAACAACGCGCTTAAGCCTTCCAGCAAGGCCTCGGATTCGCCGCGCATACAGGCCGCCTTTAGCTCTAACGCTGGCAGTTTTACAATCTTGTTCAGGATGTTGCGGGTAATGGCTTCCACCATTTCTTTTTCAGAATCGCCCAGCTTTTTTAAATAACGGTTAACTTCCTGTTGCCTGATTTCTTCGAGGCGGCTTTTAAACTGTTGCAAAGCCGGCGACATAGCCAGTTCTTTGGTCCAGGTGGCAAACTCTTCCATGTTATCCGCAATGATCTGCTTTACCGCCGGGATGGCTGCCAACCGTATTTCCAGGGCTTCGGTTGCACGGTTCTTTATGTTATCGATGTTGTGTACCGTAACGCCTTCCAGCTCTGTTAAAGCAGGATCGATGCTGCGTGGCATCGATAAATCCACAAAAAACTTAGGCGCCTGTAGTGGGGCTATATCCACTTTAGAAATGTAAAAGCAATCGCCGGGTACGGAAGAAATGATCACATCAGCCAGCTTTATTTCAGCTTGCACGTTTTCCCAGTAAACCGCAGTGGCACCGGTATTTTTGGCCAGTTCCAGCGCTTTGTGGTAGGTACGATTGGCTATGATGATATTGTTAATAGAAGATTTCTGGAAGTTATCACACACATTCGCCCCGATCTCCCCTACTCCGATCATTAATACGCGTGGGTTTTCGATGTTCTTGGTCAGCTCTTCTACCAGTTCAACAGCGGCATACGAAACCGAAGCTGCGCCATCAAAAAATGATGTCTGGTTAAAAACCTGTTTGTTAGCAGAAAAGATAGTGTGCAGCAAGCGGTGCAGAAAAGGGCCGGCCATGTTTGCATCTGCCGTCCATTGGTACGCTTTTTTTACCTGGTTCAGGATCTGCATATCGCCCACCACCAACGACTCCAGGCCCAGCGCTACATAAAACAAATGCTGCACAGCCTCCTTTGCGTTAGTTATACTTGTAAAATAGGGCGCGATATTTTTGGTTGCCATAAACCCTCTTTCCATCGCAATCAGCTTGATCAGTGGCTGCGAAAGATCGGCTTCGGAAGTATAATACACCTCGGTGCGGTTGCAGGTCGAAAGTACGAGTACGTCCGTGGCATCTGTAAATTCGCTTATCTTGGCCAGCAGGTTCCGGCTCGCGATCTCATTCAGTGCTACGGCTTCGCGCACGGCAATCGGGGCCGATTTGTAAGATAAAGTAAGGGCTTTAAATCTGTTCTGCATGGTGGAGTATTAATCTTCGGATGCAAATTTCAGCATAAAGCCGGTTCAAAAACATGATCTATGTCAGTTATTATACTTGATTGATGTCAGTAATGCGCTAAATGGTTAAATGCCAGACTGCAACTTAGTAATATGTACCGGCCAGAAACAAGCACAGCTATACGCCGGAGCTATCCCTAATGATTTATCGCAAAAATGTACGCTGCAAGCATTTGAGCACTAATTCCGCATTTTGGTCAGTTTATCCATGTTCAGAATCGTAATTTTGCTACCCTGGCTATCGAGGATCTTTTCGTCTTTAAAGTCGGCGAGTGTCCGGATAACCGTTTCTTTGGAAGCGCCCACGATGCTGGCCAGGTCTTCGCGCGTGATCAGGATCTGCGGTTGTGCCTCATCGCTCTGAAACTGTTTATGCACCAGCAACAAAGCTTCTGCCACACGTTTGCGCACCGAGTTATAAGCCAGTTTCAGTAACCGCTCTTCCCGGTCAGCCAGGTCATCAGACAGTATTTTAATGAACTTGGCCGCCACATCGCGGTTGCGGTGCATCAGCGAGAAAAAGTCTTCTTTCGGGATACTATATACTTCAGAATCCTCCATGGCAATGGCTGTTTCGCGGTAGTGAGATTCTTCCAGCAGGTCGAGGTAGCCGATAAAGTCGCCTTCTTTGTAGAGGTTGGTAATGTAATCGCGGCCTTCCTCATTCGACTTAAAACCTTTTACCTTGCCCTTATTAAGGAAGTATAAAGTATTGGGCCGGTTGCCTTCCATGAAGAGGTATTGCTTCTTTTTGAAAACAGTCATTTTGCACTCTTCCGAAATGAATTTCTCCAGTTCTTCGTAGCCTTTTGCTTCTTCGATAAACTGGGCCAGACCGGTGGCATTTTTCTGGAATTCAGCTTTCAGAATCTCGTTTTTCTTCAGGCGCATTTCAATCGCGTCCAGCAATTCCACATCGTCAAATGGCTTGGTCAGGTAATCGTCTGCACCCAGGTTCATGCCTTTCCGGAAGTCTTCTTTCTCAGCTTTCGCCGTCAGGAAAATGAAAGGGATGCCAGACGTTTCCGGGTTTTTGCTAAGCAAATGCAGTACGCCGTAGCCATCCAGTTGGGGCATCATAATATCACACACAATCAGATCAGGAAGCTCTTTCCGGGCCAGGTCTACGCCCGTTTTTCCGTTATCTGCTTCAACTACCGTGTAGTTGGCCAGTTCCAGAATTTCGGCTGTATTTTCTCGTATTTCGGGATTGTCTTCTATTAAGAGTATCTTTTTCATGTTTCTTAATTAGTGGGAAGTGTGATGGTAAAAGTAGTGCCCTGGCCCAGTTCGCTGGTATAAGTTAAAGTGCCCTGCATCAGTTCTACGTAACGTTTTACAATGTTCAGGCCCATGCCCGTGCCTTGTATGTTTACCGCATTCTGTGCCCTGAAAAAAGGGGTAAACAAATGCGCTTTATCAGCTTCAGGTATCCCTATGCCCCGGTCTTGTACCTGTATGGTTATAGCTGTTTTCTCTACTTTGGTGGTTAACAGGATTTCTTTGTCTGCCCCCGAATATTTACTACCGTTGGATAACAGGTTGAGCAGGATATTTTTAAAAAGCTGCCTGTCTACATTAGCGGTTTCGTGTGAGGAGAGGTGCTGGTAAGTAATCTTCTGGCCCTGTTTCAGGAAACCCTGCATCTCATCTACAATCTCGGTGGACTGGTTTTTTATATTGAACGTGCTTGGCACATTGTGGATCATACCTTCCTCAATGCGGCTCAACGACAGGAAATCATCCAGAATAGTGGTAAGGTTGCTAACCGAAGACTTGATGCGGTTAACATGCTTCTGCCGTTTTTCGTCATCTTCTGTTGTTTTATACTTGCCGATCAGCGAAGCCGAGGACAGTACAGTACTGAGCGGTGTCCGGAACTCGTGGGAAGCAATGGTTACAAACCGGGATTTAAGTTCGTGCAGTTCTTTTTCTTTCTGCAGGGCTTTGTAAATTTCCTGCTGCGCTTCATAAAGGCTTTCGTTTGTTTTCTCGAGCTTTTCTATGGCTTCGGCTAGTTCCTGGGTGCGTACTTCCACGCGCAACTCCAGTTCTGCGTTCAGTTTCTGTATCTCAGCCAGGCTTTTGGCATGTTCTATACTATACCTGATCGAGCGGTCAAGGTCGAAGGGGTTAAAGGTTCCTTTTACCAGGTAATCCAGCGCGCCGGCCCGCATTGCTTTTTCGTCTGTTTCGATGTCGCTCTGGCCCGTTAAAAGTATAAACGGGGCTTTGGTGCCGGCTGCAACAGCTCTGGTAAGTAACTCCAGGCCGTCGTGTGCGCCCAAATGGAAATCGATCAGGTACACATCGTGCAGTTGCTGTTTTATAAGTTCTTCGGCTTCTTTAAAAGAAGAAGCCCACGACAACGTATACTTTCGCCCCGGTATATCGCTTATAATATCACGCGTGATCACGAAATCATCTTCGTCGTCATCAATCAACAAAACCTGAATCTTTTCGGGCATCATTTTAGTTTTGAGTCGTGTTCTGAGTTTTAAGCCGAATAAGGGTATTCATACTTTTCAACCCGCTTACGTTTAGTTTATTACTGATCAGGGGCGCGGCAGCTCCACTATTTCGAACCAGTATTTGCTTAACGTGGCCATGGTATCTACCAGCGCCGCAAACGTAACCGGCTTTGTTACAAACGAACTTACGCCCAGGTTATAGGTGCGCATAATGTCCTCTTCAGCTTTGGAAGTGGTTAGCACTACAATCGGAATGATCCGTAACTTTTCATCAGCTTTGATCTCTTTCAGCGCTTCGCGGCCGTCCTTTTTCGGCATATTCAGATCCAGCAAAATAATGCCGGGTGCCGGGTGCGCAATTTTATCCGTATACTTGCCCCGGTTATGCAGGTAATCCAACAGCTCCTCCCCGTTTTCAACAAAGTGCATTTTATTTGAGAGATGGCATTCCTCCAGCGCGTCTTTTACAAGCATGCGGTCTTCGGCATCATCATCAGCAATAAGTATTACAATTGATCTTTTCTGAGGGCTCATGTATGCTATAGTTAATCCTTAAAATGTTGTTTTGCAATGGTGATGATAAACGTTGTGCCTTCGCCGGGCTTGCTTTGCGCCGTAATATCGCCGCCGTGGTGAATGGCAATTTTGCGGCAAACAGCCAGCCCTATGCCCGACCCTTCGTACTTTTGCCCTTCCAGGCGCTGAAAGATATTAAAAATTCTGTCGAGGTATTTTTCCTCAAACCCGATACCGTTGTCCTGCACATAAATCTGTAGCAGCTCATCGCCGGGCGTAGAGGTTAAATGGGCGCGGGCCTGTACATCGCGGGCGTAAATATGGATGCGCGGGGCCTCGTTCTCTTTTTTAAACTTGATGGCGTTGCTTACCAGGTTCTGAAACAGCTGGCGCATCTGCAGCGGGTCAGCCTGTATTTCGGGCAGCGCTTCATAAGTTACCGTGGCATGGCTGTTCTCTATCGAAACTTCCAGGTCAGAGAGCACTTCCTGCAGTACCGTTTCGAGTGATATTTTAACAAAAGGCTTCGATTTACTGGCCACCCTTGAGAAATCAAGCAGGTCGTTGATGAGGTTTTGCATACGCGAGGCAGCATTCAGCATGCGGTCCACGTAATCTTTACCCTGGTCGCTTAGGGTGTTGTATTCTTTCGTCTTCAGCCGGTCGCCGAAGGCCTGTATCTTGCGCAACGGCTCCTGCAGGTCATGCGACGAAACGTAGGCAAAATCCTGCAGCTCGCGGTTACTGCGTTCGAGTTCGGCGGCATAACGGCGCAGGCGCTCTTCGCTTAACTTTTGCTGCGTGATGTCGTGCACAAAGCCGGTGTATACTTTTCGGTCGCTGAGCTGTACTTCGCTTATACTTAAGTATAGCGGGAAAATCGTTTTGTCTTTTTTAAGCCCTGATACTTCGCGCCCGATCCCGATGATTCTTTTTTCGCCGGTCTGGTGATAGTGGTATAGGTAATTATCGTGCAGGCTGTGGTCGGGCTCGGGCATCAGCATGCTTACGTTGTTGCCGATCATCTCTTCGGGCTGGTAACCGAACAGTTTGCAGGCAGCGGGGTTTACCATTTCCATTTTTCCGCGCATATCAATGGTAATAATGCCATCTACAGCAGTCTGGATAATAGAGTTGATCTGGTTTTCGCTTTCGCGCAGGGCATCTTCCGCTCTTTTCAGCTCCGTGATGTCGTGCACAATGCCTGTAAATATGATCCGGTCCTGAAGCTTTACCTCACTTATACTTAGCAAAAACGGAAAAACGGTTCCGTCTTTTCGCTTGCCCTGTACCTCGCGGCCTTTGCCTATGATCTGCCCGATGCCGGTAGTCAGGTAATTTTTGATGTAGCTATCGTGCAGGCCTTTGTCGGGCTCGGGCATCAGCATGCGTATGTTATGGCCGATCATTTCGTCAGGGTCAAAACCAAAAATGCGTGCCGCCGCCGGGTTTACCGTTTCAATGGTACCATGCCGGTCAATCGTGATAATGCCATCAATGGCCGTATCGATAATGGCTTTTAACCGTGAGCGGGTATCTAAGTTTGGATCGGAGTTCTGGAGGTTATCGCTCAATTTTTCTCTTTTTTGTTTACTGTACAAACTGCCTTCAGTTTTATAAACTTCTGCAAATGTGCCATTTATACTTTGCAGCACGATAGCCTGTTGCTACAAAGATACCTGTTACGGCAGCTAAATTGAATTTAAATTACATTTAAAAAGATTCCTAAGCCAGAAAAAAGCAGCAAAAGCCTGTCTGTTTTATACTTCTTTCGTTTTCTTTCAGTTTAAGACTGGGGCCCTGCTCTATAGGCCAGACCTGATTTAGGCCCTGCATGAAAACAATTTAAGGCAAATATGGCTTCTGTACTTTTAAAGGCAATAAGCTAAGATCCCGGTTTACATTGTAGCCGTAAGTCATACTTTATAAAAACACAGACCTGTTTAAAAAGGAACCGTAATTTACAGGTAGATGTAGTAAGAGCAATTACCAAGGTTAAGTTTAGCGTTGCTGAAAGGTTAAAAAAATACGCTAATTTTGGTACCACAGCTTCTGTTCCTTTGCCGGGGCTGTCAATATTAAATCAGTAGAAAGAATAGTATGGCATTGAATGAGCAAAAACTCCAGAAACAATTTTCAGCTCGCAAAATATTATTGCCAGTCGCGCTGGGGTTGAGTGTCATCGGTTATATGTTATACCGAAACTTTGAGCCCGGCCAGCTACAAACCTTAATGCAGGCAAGCCCGCTCTGGATCGGGATTATGTTTCTGGTGCTTTTTATCCGTGATTTTGGCTACATCTACCGCATCCGTTACGTGACCGACAAAGCCCTTAGCTGGAAACAAAGCCTGAACGTGATCCTGCTCTGGGAATTTGCCTCGTGTGCGCTTCCTTCGGTGGTGGGTGGCTCTACAGTGGCTGCGTTTATACTTTACAAAGAGAAAATCCCGTTAGGCAAATCTATTGCGCAGGTAATGGTAACGGCCCTGCTCGATAATTTATACTTTGTGCTGGCTGTACCGTTGGTGGTGCTTTTTGCCTGGGATGCGGCCATGCCCGGATTGGATGTGTTAAATCAGGCTGTGCTTAACAGCCTTGAAGTGGCTTTTCTGGTAAGTTATATACTGGTAACGCTCTATGCTTTTTTAATGTCTTATGCGCTGTTTATAAACCCGCGTGCCGTTAAAAGACTATTGATCCGGATTAGTATGCTGCGTTTGTTTAAGCGCTGGCGCGTTTCCTTATTTAACCATGCCAACGAGTTGCTGGTTGCCTCCAGACACATGCGCCACAAGGATGCTTCTTACTGGTTACGGGCAAGTATATCTACCATCTTCGTCTGGACGGCCCGTTATGCCATTATTGGTTGTATGATTGCCGCTTTTACAGAACTCAGCCTCAACGACCATGTGATTATTTTCGCCCGCAACCTGATCTATAAAGTGGTGCTGATGATGTCGGTAACACCGGGCGCTGCCGGTCTGGCGGAGATTGCTTTCCCTGCCTTTTTCGGAGTTTTTGTGGGCAGCTTTACGACCGTAATTGTGTTACTTTACCGCTTGTTAACCTATTATTTATACTTGGTTCTGGGTGCGATTGTGTTCCCGCGCTGGGCAGCCAAAGCCTTCAGCAAACCCGATACGATTGTTGCACCGACTGCAGAAAACCTGAACAAACCTGTACAGGAAGAGATCTCCATCAAATAGTTTTTACAGCAGGCTATACTTTATACTTGCTTACAATTACAAAAGCCATACTTGCTCCCGGCAAGTATGGCTTTTGTAATAAGGCATAAATGTATGTTAGTTATTTTTCACTTCAACGGGCAAGTCTTCGAGTTGGGCATAGCTTAGTTTCCAGGCACCGTTCTTTTGCTTTTTCCAGAGAAGCATAAAATTACCTTCCCCTTCGCCTGCCGGTTCGCCGGGGCCAGACGGCAGCACATCCACTGAAAAAGTACCGGCTTCATAGGCAATCTCACTGTCAGTGCCGGAGCTTACCACGTTTGTTTTAAGGTCGGCAATGGTACCAAGCGTTTCATCCACCCACTTTTCAGATACTTCAGCTTTACCGTTAAAATGAATTTCGCCCTGCACAAAACTAACATCGTCGGCTAAAAGCGAATCCAGCACGGTGGCATTTCTGTTGTTCCAGGCTCCGATAAATTGCTGGTTCAGTTGCTGTACATTTACTGGCGCTTCTTTATCAGCACATGAGGCAAATGTTACCGCCAGGGTGAGTAATAAGATTAGATTTTTCATAATATCACGTTTTTTATCAAAAAAAGAGAGCGACTTAAGCTGCTCTCTTTTTTATGGTTTGTACTAAATGTGTTGCCTGAAACGTAAAATAGCTAAAGTAGTTTCGGGCATATTAAGTATAAAAATTACCAGCTTTTTCTTCTGTATTCGGAAGTAGAGTAAGGCTTGGTACGGTCGCCGTAGGCTTCGTTTGGTAAATAGATCGCACTCATCAGGTAAGGCGTAGGTTCATCGTTTTTAGCTGTATAAGCCATCGCGGCTCTGTCGGATTGCACGCTGTTACGAACTGCCTGCTGCTTTCTGGCCGGCGAGCTTACTGCCGGCGTGTTGTTGCTGGCAAGTATGGCACGGTTGGCTGCTGCGGCTCTGTTTTCGGCTGCAATACGTTCCGCTTCTCTTTTCTTCTGTTTGTTATCCACTATTTTGCCAACACCGTAACCGGCTGCGCCACCTACTACACCACCTACAACGCCACCTACTACACGGTTACGTTTGTTAATGATAGCACCGGCAGCAGCACCTGTACCGGCACCTATTACGGCACCTTTAGCCTGCGGGCTCCAACGTTTTCTTTCTTGTGTTTGTGCTGAGCCTGAATAAGCGAGCGTGAAGACAAACAAGAGGGTTAAGATATAAGTTACTTTTTTCATGATCTTAAATTTTAAATTCTGAACACTATACGAATCTGTTTGTGCCAAAGTCAAACGGTGTGCCAGAAAATAAAAACCAAACAATCAATCCACGGCAAGCACAGGGTTTGCAGCAGCAATTTCAATTTCAATCTAATTGATAAATAATCACTTGCATTTAGCTTCAGCTTAATATTTTATTTTAATTAACTTAAACATGTTTGCTGTATACCAGTAAAGTTAAAAGTATAACTACTTAGCTTGCCCTGTATTTTTCCTTTATTATGTAGACCAGATACGCAAACCTAAACTATGGATAAGCCAGCGCTTACGACAGCTTTTTATGAAACTCTGTTACTACAAAGTAACCTGTTGGTTTTTGTATCAGATCAGGAGTGCGTACTTACATATGTCAGCGAATCGAGTGAGGCCATACTTGGGTATCCCCCACAACAACTGACCGGCAAAAAATGGACAGACTACCTGCACCCACAGGAGGCCGATATCATCAAAACCTGCACTTTTAATAAGTATAAAGAACCCGGCACAACTTATGGCCATCTAAGAACTGCCACCGGCAATTGGCTTCTGATGGAATTTAACTGCAATAGCACCGGGCAGGGCTTTGTTGTTATCTTAAAAAAGGCCGCGAGCCAAAGTGCAGGCGCAACCAAAGATCTGAGCTATTACCACGCATTATTCAGCACCCACCCGGGGTTTGTGTTTACAATTTCGATGGGAGGTATTTTTGAGAAGGTGAATACAAATGTTTTGCAGTTGCTGGGTTACACCACCGATCATGTGGCCGGCCAACCTTATACTTTGCTTTCGGGAGCAGCTTTCCAAAAAGAGATCGAACACACCTTAAAAAATTTAACAGACCGCAATCCTTCTTTTTTTGAAGATACCATTTTAACAGCAGCCGGTGTTCCGAAAGCCCTGCGTTTTGTAATTGTGCCCGTTTTCCTGGATGAGAAAAAGTTGGGTATACTGGGCATTGCCCGCGACATAAGTGCCGAGCAAGCAGCCCGCAGGGAACTCGAGAAGTTATCTCTGGTAGCCAGTAAAGCTGTAAGTTGTGTTCTGATAACCGATGCTGCCGGTAAAACCGAATGGGTAAACGATGAATTTACACGCGTTACCGGCTATACCTTGCAGGACGCGATGGGCATTACACCGGGGCAGTTACTGCAAGGCAAAGACACTGATACGGCCACCATCCAGTTCATGCGCGAAAAGATACGGGCAGCAGAACCGTTTTATGTAGAGGTGATCAATTACCGGAAGAACGGCGAAAAATTCTGGTTTAACATGGATATTATTCCGCTTTTTGATGCGGGTGGTAACCTGATCCAGTTTTTTGCCATTCAGAATGATATTGATGAACGAAAGAAAACACAGGAGAAAATGCGCCTGCTCACAGAAGACCTGATCCGGCATAACAAAGACTTACAGCAGTTCATCTACATAGTTTCCCATAACCTGCGTGCGCCTGTAGCCAACATCCTTGGTCTTACTTCCATCCTTGAAAACTACCACAACTCGCCGGAGGTCGTCAACAGAACCATCCGCAACCTGAAACAGACATCCGTTGGCCTCGATACCGTTATCAAAGACCTGAACGAAATCCTCTCCGTCCGGAACGCCAACGGGCTTGTAAAGTATGAAAAAGTAAGTTTTAAGGTGATCTGCCAGGAGATCATAAACAGCCTGAAAGGGAAACTCGAAAGTATAAATGCCAGCGTTACAATTGCGATTCCGGCCAGAATTTGTGTGACGGCAAACAGGGCTTTTCTGTACAGTATTTTCTTTAACCTGATCACAAACGCCATTAAGTACAGAAACAGGCACCGGCCTTTGCAGATCACGATCAGATATATTTCGCTTAAAACCAGGTATGAGATCAGCGTGAGCGATAACGGAAAAGGGATTGACCTGGAAAAAAACAGTAACCAGCTCTTTAAACTTTATGGCAAAATAGACAGGCAGGCCGAAGGTCGGGGCATTGGCCTGTACATGGTTAAAACGCAGATGGAAGCCATAAACGGAACCATCAAAGTGGAAAGCCAGCCGGGGGAGGGAACCACATTTATACTTTGTTTCAGGAAAACCAGAGCCTCTTTACCAAAGCTTACCCCTGCCAGTTAGTATATCCTCGCTATACTTTCCAAATCTGCATCAACTCCATTTCGGAAGCAGGAAGCGGATACGTATATTTCAAAAAGTTTACGCAACTTTGCCTAGCTATGTCATTTGCTACCCCCTTTCCTGATTTACCCGACCTGCCTGTAAAAGAAGCGCTGCCTGCGTTACTTGCTGCTTTACACACCCATACCAGAGCCGTACTTGAAGCGCCTCCCGGAGCCGGAAAAACCACGCTGGTTCCCCTTGCTTTGCTAAAAGCCGACTGGCGCTACGATGGTAAAATACTGATGCTGGAGCCCCGCCGCCTGGCGGCACGCGCTGCCGCACAACGCATGGCCGAACTGCTTAACGAGCCAGTCGGGCAAACGGTAGGTTACTGGGTGCGCATGGAGCATGTAGCCTCTGCAAAAACTAAAATTGAAGTGGTAACCGAAGGTATCCTCACCAGGCTTTTGCAGGAAGACCCGGCGCTTGAAGGTGTTACAGCTATTATATTTGATGAGTTTCATGAACGCAGTTTGCCTGCTGATGTAGGGCTGGCACTGGCACTGGATGCACAGGCTGTGCTGCGCCCCGATCTGCGTTTGCTTGTTATGAGCGCAACGCTGGATGCGGCTTCGGTGGGGAGTTGGCTGGAAGCGCCTGTTGTGCGCAGCGAAGGCCGTATGTTTCCGGTAGAGACGCTTTACCTTTCGCCTGCTGAGGTGGCCGCTGCCGGCAACCGCCCTGCCGAACGATTGGCGAACCTGGTTCCGAAAGCGATCCGGAAAGCGCTGGAAAAACACCCGGTAGGCGACTTACTTGTTTTTGTGCCCGGCATGGGCGAGATGCGGAAAATCGCGCAGCAACTGGATGGCAAACTACCCGCTGCTACCGACCTGCACCTGCTCCACGGCGACCTCACTTTAAACAAACAACTGGCCGCCATCCAGCCTGCCCCCAAAGGCAAACGCAAAATTGTTTTAGCCACCAGTATTGCCGAAACCAGTTTAACTATAGAAGGCGTGACCATTGTAATAGATGGCGGATTTGCGCGTGTACCCAAGTTTGTGCCCCGCACCGGATTAACCACTTTAGTTACCATTCCTGTTTCAGAAGCTGCCGCCAACCAGCGCCGCGGGCGTGCCGGGCGTCTGGCACCGGGTACATGTTACCGCCTTTGGTCTTCAGCCGACCAACTGCAATTAACTCCCCGCCAAGCCCCCGAAATTTGTGAAGCTGACCTGACAGGCTTAGTACTGGAACTAGCACTTTGGGGCGTAAAAGATGCCACTACTTTAAAATGGCTCGATGTACCACCACCGGCCGCACTTTCGCTTGCGAAAGATTTACTGGTCAGGCTACAGGCCATTAACGAAGATCAAAAACCAACCAAACACGGCAAAGCACTGGCTGCCTTAGGCTTGCACCCCCGGTTGGGCCATTTGGTGGTACGTGGCCAGGAAATGGGGCTTGGGGCCACTGCCTGCGCCATTGCAGCCATACTTTCTGAAAAAGACGTTCTGAAATCCGTAGAGCAAAACCGCAGCAACCTGCTCCCCGATCTGGCTTTACGCTTAGAACTCCTTCAGGGCAAACGGCCTCATACTCCCGGTTTTCAGGTAGATGAAAATGGGTTGAGAAGAGTGCGCGAGCAGACTTTATACTTGCAGCAACGCATTCGGGAACAAAACTTAAGTATAAAACCCGACATGGCAGGCTTGCTGACCGCCCTCGCCTACCCCGACCGTTTGGCACAGCGCGAAACCTCCGGTAAAGTACGCCTGATCACCGGTCAGCGCGCCGTTCTGCCAACCGAGTTCTTCAGCGAAGCACCTTTTTATGGCGTGGCCCATCTCGAAAATAACCAGCAGGCCCGCGTGATGCTGGCAGCACCAGTTACGAAAGAAGAACTACTGGAACATTTTGCCGAACAGGTAGCCGAAGTACAGGAAGTATACTGGGATGAGAAAACAGAACGCGTCTTAGCGCGGCAGACCACCAAATTAGGAGCACTCCTGCTGGATGAGAAAACGCAACCCAAACCTGACCCGGAGTTGGTGGCAGCAGCGCTACTAAAAGCGCTTTTAGCAAAAGGAATTGCCCGCTTGCCGTGGTCTGAAACAGCACACCAAACCCGCAAAAGACTGGCATTTCTGCAGCAGCTTAACCCTGAGCAATGGCCTGATGTATCTGATGAAGCACTGGAGGCAAGTATAGAAGTATGGCTGTTTCCCCATTTGGCAGGGTTACGGTCTTTGGAACAGGTGGCAAGATTGGATTTTAACGAAATGTTGCTTTCTGAACTGAGTTGGGAGCAGCGCCAGGAAATGGACCGGTTAGCGCCTACCCATTTGCCCGTACCCAGCGGTTCCCGCATTGCACTGGATTATTCTGAACCAGCAACGCCTATACTTGCCGTACGGTTGCAGGAAGTTTTCGGGATGCTCGACACGCCCCGGATTGGCGGCGGAAAAGTGCCCTTGCTCATACATTTGCTTTCGCCGGCTTCGCGCCCGGTACAGGTTACCCGTGACCTCCGCAGCTTCTGGAACACAGGCTATTTTGACGTGCGCAAAGACCTGCGCGGCCGCTACCCCAAACACCACTGGCCCGACGACCCTTTAACTGCACAGGCAATCAGAGGAACCAAGAAAAGACCACAAGGCTTTAATTAACAGAACATGCAGACTTTTATCGCCTTGCTACGAGGCATCAATGTGAGCGGCCAGAAGAAAATCCTGATGTCTGATCTGAAAAAACATTTCGAGGAATTGGGCTTTACCAACGTACAGACTTACATCCAAAGCGGGAACGTGCTCTTTCAATCCGAAGAAAAAAATGCAGCTATACTTCAGGCTGAGATCGAAAAGATGATCCTGGCAAAGTATAATTTTAAAGTAGTTACGTTGCTCAGAACGCCCCCTGAACTTAAAGAAGCTATAAACGCCAATCCGTTCCTGCACGAACCTGAAAAGGAATTGAGCAGGCAATATGTTACGTTTCTATCTGAGGTACCCGCACCTGAGAACCTGGTAAAGATTAACGCCTCAGCTTACGATCCGGAAGAATACCGCCTGGTTGGTACAACGCTATACTTTTATTCGCCGGCAAATTATGGCAAAGCCAAAATGAGCAACAATTTTTTCGAGAACAAACTAAAGCTGAAGGCCACCACCCGCAACTGGGCCACTGTCAATAAGCTTATGGAGCTGGCTGGCAAACTTTAACATCAGCAGTAAAAGAGTAACGCTTGCATCTAATCTCATGTCCTATATCGGTATAAATGCGTAACAGTTACTTTTGATGTGCTTGTTTTAGATCAGACCTCTGGCTTTCAGTTCCAGGTATTTGTTGATGGTATTTACGGTCAGCTGTTCAGGTGCTGTCAGGATAGTATGGATTCCGTGTTGCTGGAGTTCCTTTACAATCTGGCGTTTGTTGTAATCAAACTGCTGGGCAATGGTTTTAGTGTAAACAGCTTCTGTTGTAGCGGCTGGCTTATACAGTAAAGTCTGCAGTTCGGTATTTTCAAAAAACACAACCACTAACAAATGATGCTTTGCAAGCGCACGCAGGTACGGCAACTGGCGCTGGCAACCATTCAGTGTTTCAAAGTTTGTAAATAACAGTAAGAGGCTACGTTGCGTAATTTTTCGGCGGACAGTTACGTACAGGCGTTCATAATCTGTTTCCTGGTACATGGTTTTCTGGTTATAAAGCAGCTCCAAAATGTGCCGCAATTGTCCGGCATTCCGTTGGGCCGGAAGTATGTTGCTGATGTTATTGGAAAATGTGATAACGCCGGCCTTATCCTGCTTTTTGAGTGCAATGTTAGCAATAACCAGGGCCGCGTTAATGGCATAATCCAGCAGACTGAGACCAGCAAATGGCAATTGCATCACACGGCCTTTGTCGATGAGGCAATATACCTGTTGCGATTTTTCATCCTGGAAACTGTTTACCATCAATTCTGACCTGCGTGCGGATGCCTTCCAGTTGATGGAGCGCTGATCATCTCCGGCTACATAAGACCGTATCTGCTCAAACTCTGTACTCTGCCCAATGCGCCTTACCCGTTTAATGCCGCGCTCCTGCAGCCTGTTTGACAGAGCCATCAGCTCATATTGTCTCATTTGTATAAACGATGGGTACACGCTGGCTTCCTGATCCTGGGCAAAGCGGTAGCGCCGTTTTACAAGTTGTAGCATGCCTATTGCAAAAACATTAATGGCCCCGAAGTTATAGCTGCCCCGCTTCGTAGGCCTGATAGTATACTGCAGCACATGTGTACGGTTCTTGGGAATATGCGCCTCAAACAGGTTATCGCGTTTCTGAAACTGAAACGGCAGTTCGTCAATTATTTCGGCATGCACAGCAAAAGTATACTTATTTTCGAGGTACAGGTAAATCTCATTGTCGCTTCCGTTCGATAGTTTTTCCTGCATGCTACGGCTGGCAAACATTCCCTCACGCGTCCGGTAAAGGAGGAACACATCCAGCAGGGAAAACAATAACAGTAAGCCCGCAACTACTTTAGCAATTACATAAAGTACAGGAACGAAAAAAGCAAGCACAAAAAGAAACACGATACCCGAAAGGCTCAGGTATAACCGGTTTGTAAAGTATAAACTGCGTAAAAACTGCACTAGCGAGGTACTTCTATTTTCTGAATGATCATTTTGATGACCTCATCCGGTGTACTCCCTTCCATTTCGCGCTCAGGAGTAAGCATAACGCGGTGTCGAAGTACAACTGGCGCAAGCTCCTGTATATCTTCCGGCGTAACAAAACCGCGGCCGCGGATAGCAGCTAGTGCTTTCGCGCTGTTAAGCAAAGCAATAGAAGCTCGCGGGGAAGCGCCCAGGTACAACGATTTACTGATTCTGGTCTCGCCTACCAATTGTGCTATGTACTCCAGTAGTTTTTTATCAAGATGTACAGCTTGCACGGCTTGTCGCAAGTCAATTAATTCAGCAGCAGTAAGTACAGGTTTTACACATTCCAGGTCTTTTTTTAAGTTGGCTCCTTTATGTTGGAGCTCCAGTATAAACACTTCCTCGGCCAGGCTAGGATAGGCAACCAGAACTTTAAACATGAACCTGTCCAGCTGTGCTTCCGGCAACCTGTAAGTACCTTCCTGTTCTATTGGGTTTTGGGTTGCCAGCACAATAAACGGAGCATCTAAGGTATAACGTACACCATCGTGGGTGATGTGCTGTTCCTCCATTACTTCGAAAAGCGAAGCCTGGGTTTTGGCTGGAGCGCGGTTAATCTCATCAATCAGAACAATGTTAGCGAAAACAGGTCCCTTTTTATAGTCGAATGTGCCGGTTACCGGATGAAAAACAGAAGTACCGAGTACATCAGAAGGCATCAGATCCGGTGTAAACTGAATCCGGTTAAAATCTACCTGCACGGTGCGCGCCAGTAATTTGGCTGTAAGCGTTTTAGCTACGCCGGGCACCCCTTCGAGCAGTACATGCCCGTCTGCAAGCAAGGCTACCAGTAAAAGCTCTATTAAGTTATCCTGCCCTACTACTACCTGCCGTAACTCTTGTTTGATAGCCTGCATGGCATTTTGTAAGACGCTGTAGTCGGTTTTATTTTCCTGTACTAAAGTTAGTGCTTCATTTTCCATATGTTATTTAGAGCCTTCAGGCTTGCTTAATGTTTGTTCGTAAAAGTCTTCCAGGTAAGTGTTCAGCATCAGGAGCGTTTGTTCGCCTAAACTATCACTGCGCCTGATGCTTTCAATTAAATTAAAGATGCGTGTTACCAGTTCTTCCGCTGCACCGGATTTGGTTACTACCCGCCCGCGCATTTCTTCTTCTGGCTCGCTTGTAGCAACATGATAATGTAAGCGGAGGTGTTCCAGAAAATAAGTGATCTTTTTTTCTGCTATATCTTTATGGTTCCCGTTGTTATAGTATAGATTGCCGATTACATTTACAAATTCCAGGGTTGTGTTACGGGGAGGCTCAATGATCGGAATAATGCGTTGCGTACGCTTGCTCTTGAACAGCAGGAAAAGTATAACTGTCAACAAAGCCACATAATACGCCCAGCTTAATGCTTCGTGGCTGAGCAAGACGCTGAATACAGAGGTATTTCCTCCGGACATACCCTGGCTCTGATACTGGTCCCATAAAACGGGCGCTACCGGTAAATGCGACAGCGCGCTTGCTGCATATTCACTTTGATCTATAGTTAGGAGGGCATAGTTCGAGAAGGATAGTGGCACGGTGCTTATAAAAAAGGAACCGCGGCCAAAAGGCAGCTCCATGAAATTCATTTTCCCGGCTTTGTTGCCCCCTAAACGAGTATATTTTAGACTATCGCCCGCTAGCAGGTAGATTGTATTGTTATTGGGTGGATACCTGTAAACGCCCTGCAGTGCCGGGTTCTTAAAATATAGGCCAGTAGAGTCAGGATCTGTGGTATTGAGTAACTTAGTCTGAAAACGAAGTGTGTCTGTAAAGTTATCTGAAAAACTTTCGGCTGCGATAAACACATAATTACCCCTTTTAACGAAATCAAGTAACCGGTCTGTGTCCAGGCTATCTGCGTTAAAAGTCTGGTTTATGAAAATGTAATTTCCCTGCAGCGTACTGTCCTGCAGCTGGTTAAAGATGGGCTGTTGCACCGCCTGAATAGGAGCATTTTCAAAAATGCCCGGCAATAGCTCTAAAAGAGCATAAGTTCCATAGGGTATTTTGTCTTTGCTCGAAAAGGTCCTGGTCCAGTCAACTGGCTTCGGCCGAAAATAATCAAGCAGAATAAGTCCTCCAAAAAGCAGTACTACTAAGGTTATATAACGGCGGTACCCTTTCATTTATGTTCTTTTAAAAGGATATGGAATTGCCCAAACTTCTTATGGGCCTCTGCAAAAAGTGAATCGCCCAGTGTTGCGCCACCATACCAAACATATTCAAACATGTTGGTAAGCTGCTCAAACTCATGTCTCACTACCGGTTGCTTCACTTCCGAAATATAACTTCTGTTTGTTTTGCCAGGCTTCCAGTTTATGAGTTCTGCTTCTGTTAGTTTTTTCAGGCTTTGCAGGTAAAGCAGACGTGTAGCTTTGCGGTATTCGTGTTGTGTTATGGCATTTTCAAGCAGGCTTTCCAGGTCCAGTTCGTGTATGTTTTCTTCTACTATATCATAAGGAATTTCTACTGAGCTGGATTTTTTTCCAAACAGCATACGCATGTCCATTTTCAGCATTTTAATGATTACAAAGCCGATCACACCTACCAGTGCAACATACATCAGAAACTCCCAGAAGCCGCTTGCCTGGCGCTGATAAAAGAAATCTTTAAGCCATTGTTTTACTTTGTACAAAAAGCCCTGCCACCTCGTATTATCCGTTTTAACTTCTTCGAAATAATTAAAATCACTGTCGTTCTTCAGGGCTTCCAGCTTTTTCTGGTCGGGCATTCTTAACTTAATGGGTGCAGTTGCAGCTGCCGCACTATCCTGTTGCCGGGCATAGCTTGGCCTCCCATTCCCGAAAAACAGGCTAAAACAGAGAAATAAACTTAAAACAGTTTTAATACTGGCCTGCATTTGCTGTTGCACCCTGTTGTTGCTGACCAATTAGCTCTGCCTGTTCCATGAAGCCGATGCCATCCTTTTTCTCTACTAAATTAAAATACTGAAAACCTAAGGCGATGACACTAACGGAGTAGATGTAGATAGTAAGTACCGTTGCCAGGGTGGTAGCGCTCACCAGCAGCAGGTCGCTTTCTGCACCGGGCAGTTGCATTACGCGTAAAAATGTGATGATACCTACTGGCAAAGCTGCCAGGTAACCTATTATACTTTGTATAAATCCTGCCACAAACAAAAGTCCAAAGGTAGCCCACCAATGCCCTTTTATCAGGTAAAAGCTTCGCTCGATGGTATCTACAAAACCAAGTTCTTCGCGTACCATAATAAGCACGAACATCGAGATCACTACTCCGAAATAAATACCAAAGCCAAGCATAAAAACACTCAGAAAGGTAAAAACAGACAGCACCACCCCACTGTAAATCACCTTTACCAGGTTTTCTTTGATATGTCGCCATACTGCTGCCGGTTCTACTTCCCCTTCCTCATCCTGGTATACTACCATAAAACTATAAACCGTAAGCGATAAGAAGAAGAAGCTGATCAGGGTGAACAGGATTGAAAAATAGTAATTAACTGAATTTACCTGGTTGAAAAAATTGAATTCACCATAAGATTCATATACCTGCCCGCCTGCAACTCTTTTCATAAGCCGCGCCTGGTAAAACCCGGACACCAACCCTGAAACAAGCGCAACGGGAGTAACATAAAAAAATAAGGTTTTAAGAAGTGACCTGAAATTTGCCCTGATAAAAGCGAAAGTAGCATTCAGTTTCTCACCAAAACCTCTTTCCTCCCTGAGATTAATCTTCTGACTTGTCGGTTGCATTTTGTTTGTGCAGTAAGCGTGGGTAAAGTATAAAATAGTAGATGATAAAAGCAGCAGATGAAAGTATGATTGCCAGGCTAAGCCACACAGGCATTTCGGTGTGGCGCGTTACAAAACCTTCCAGAAAACCGGCCATGCCAAACACAGGCACCAGCCCGATAACGATTTTAAGTCCCTGCCTGGCTCCCTGCTTAAAAGAATACAGGCGGGAATACGTTTTAGGGAAAAGCAGTTTGTTACCCATCACTAAGCCAGCGCATCCTGCTATAACAATGGCTGCAATTTCGAGGGTGCCGTGTATCCAGATGGTTAATAAGGACGGAAGTAAAACGCCCTGCTTGTAAAAAAAATATTGAAAGGCTCCCAGCATAATTCCGTTCTGAAACAATATCCAGCCGGTACCAATTGAAAAGAAAACACCAAGTACAAAAGCCAGGAAAGATACTTTTATATTATTGTAAGTAATAAACAGAAACATTTCCGCCTCGCCTTCTCCTTTGTATACTGCCATCGGGTCGCCTTTCCGGATGTTTTCCAACGTCATGTTCACATACGAATCACCCAGAATCAAGCGCACAAATGTGTCATCGAGGGCTGCAGAGAGCGCACCTATACCTACGGCAAGTATAAAAATCAGAAACGCGTAAAGCAGTTGTCGTTGGTGGTCACGGAAAAGGTAGGGCAACTCATACTTCCAAAAAGACACAAATCGGTTCTTTTCCAGTTTCTTGTTCTTGTAAATGCTCATATGCGACTTACCTGCGAGGTTGTTCAGGTAAGCTGTTGTATCTGACTCAGGATAAAACGTTCGCGCATAGGCCAGGTCGTCTGTCAGTTCAATAAATCTATCGGCCAGCTCATCCGGATTACCGGGTGCCTGAGACTCGAAAGATTTCCACTTAAGCTTGTTTTTCTTGATAAAGGCTGCCTCACGCACTGGAATAGAATTTTAATCTTTACCAAATATATGTACATTGTAATATAAATAAAAGTAAAGTTGGTATATGCAGACGATTAAAATAAGAACTACCCAAAATGTTGAAGTTGAATACCCTATGGCAAGCGTAGGCGACAGAATAGTGGCTCAACTAATTGATTATGCCGTCTATTTCGTATGGATGATCCTGGTAGTGATTATCCTTCAGGGTATCGGTGCGAATGATGACATCATGTTCTTTTTGATTCTGATGCTGCCTATTGTTTTTTATCACTTGATCTGTGAAATATTTTTTAACGGGCAGAGCATCGGCAAGAGAGCCCGGGATATACAGGTGATAAAGTTATCCGGCCAGGCACCAACTGTAGGCGATTATCTGCTACGTTGGCTCTTCAGGTTGGTAGATACCGCTTTAACGAGTGGTGTAGTAGCTATTGTAACCATTGCCAGTACGAAGCATGGTCAACGCCTCGGCGATATGGCTGCTGGCACTTGTGTCATCAAGCAGCGGGTTATCCGGGTTAAAGACAGGATCCAGGTTATCCTTGAACCAGATTATCAGATCAGATTCCCTGAAGTGAGTGCACTGACTGACAGCGACGTAGCCCTGATCAGGAAATTGCTCTTTAAAGCTCAGCAACATAACAATTATACTTTATTAGAGAAAGTGGCTATCCGGGTAAAAGAAACTACTGGCATAATTTCTGATATGGATGAATGGCCCTTTCTGCAAACCATAGTCAAAGATTATCACCATTATACCCATGGGGATGTGATCGTTTAAAAGCAACTTTCTTTCAGCTATATGCTTTACAATTCTTTTAACCCTATATTTTCCCTAAGTATCCTTTCGAATTTTATTTATACTTGAATTAAACTGTTTTATTAAATTCGAGTCAAAGTAACCGGATTACACCTAAACTAAAACAAGCATACAATTCTATGTCAATTAAAAACACTTCTTTCTGGAAGAATAACCTGAAGCTGGCCCTTTTTGGTGCAGCTGCGCTTTATTCTGCAGATACCTTTGCACAGGCTCCGGCTAACGGTAAGTTTATCGATAAAGCCAACATGGACCTGAGCGTAAAACCAGGCGATGATTTTTATACTTACGCCAGCGGCAACTGGATCAAAAACAACCCGGTGCCTGCAAAAGAAACACGTTGGGGAAGCTTTAACCAGCTGCGCGAATTCAACATTCAGGCAGTAAAAGACATCCTGAACGAAGCCTCTAAAAACACAAAGGCGCCTGCCGGATCTGTAGAAAAACGCGTAGGCGATTTTTATGCCGCTGCTATGGACAGCGCTGCCATCGAGAAAGCCGGCTATACGCCCATCAAAGCCGATCTGAAAAGAGTTGGAAGCGTTAAAAACCTGGATGGCGTATTAACCGAGGCAGCTTTGCTTCGTACGTCTGGTGCCGGTTCTCCTTTCTTCGGATTTTACGTAGGCCAGGACCGCAAAAATGTGGAAGTAATGATTCCGCAACTGAGCCAGGGCGGTACTACCCTACCTGACCGTGACTATTACCTGAAAAATGATGCGCGTAGCACAAAAATTCAGGATGCCTACAAAACTTACATCACGACGCTTTTCACGTTAACCGGCGTTCCGAAGGATAAAGCTGCCAAAAACGCAGAAACGATCTTCAACTTCGAGAAAAAACTGGCTGAAGCACAAATGAGCCGCGTAGAAATGCGCGACCCGTACAAAACCTACAACAAATTTGCCGTTGCTGACTTCACGAAAACCACTCCGAACATGGATTGGAAGAAGCTGATGGCAAACATGAAAGTAACCGGACAGGATACCGTTTTAGTTAACTCTCCTGCTTTCTTCACAACCCTGAACGGCTTACTAAAATCTACGCCGATCACGGACCTGCAAACCTACTTGCAGTGGAATGTATTGAAGTCTTCAGCGCCATACCTGAGCTCTGCTTTCGTAAATGCTAACTTTGCTTACAACCAGGCTTTAACAGGCCAGAAAGTACAAACACCACGCTGGCAGCGTATGTCGTCTTTAACAGACGGCACGGTAGGCGAATTACTGGGCCAGCTTTACGTAGCGAAACACTTTAAGCCGGAAGCCAAAGCGCGCATGAATGAGTTGATCTCGAACCTGGTAAAGGCTTATGAGATCCGTATCAAAGGGCTGGACTGGATGAGCGATGCAACAAAACAAAAAGCCCTTGCCAAACTATATGCGTTCCGTCCGAAAGTTGGGTATCCTGACAATTGGAAAAACTACGATGGCCTGGCGATCAGCCGTAAGTCTTTCTTCCAGAACGTGCGCAACGCCGGTGTTTGGGGCTACAACGACATGGTAAGCCAGCTTGGCAAGCCCGTTGACAGAACCAAGTGGGGCATGACGGCACCAACCGTAAATGCTTACTACAGCCCGGTAATGAACGAGATCGTTTTCCCGGCTGGTATACTTCAGTTCCCGTTCTTTGATGCCAAAGCTGATGATGCAGTGAACTACGGTGGTATCGGTGCAGTAATCGGCCATGAGATTTCGCACGGTTTTGATGACTCAGGAAGCCAGTACGACAAAGACGGTACACTGCGCAACTGGTGGACGCCGGAAGACCTGGCCCGCTTCAAGGAAAAAGCGAAAACACTGGAAGAGCAGTATAACGCTTACACAGTTTTAGATACCATCCATGTAAATGGTAAACTTACTTTAGGGGAGAACATCGGTGACTTAGGTGGTTTAAATGCTGCGTACGAAGCCTTTAAAATGACGAAACAAGGGCAGTCTAACGAGAAGATCGATGGCTTTACGCCGGATCAGCGTTTCTTCCTGGCATGGGCGCAGGTATGGAGAACCAACATTCTTCCGGAAAGTGCTGCACAGCAGATCGTAACCGATCCACACTCTCCGGGTCAGTTCCGTACTATTGGTGCACCTGTAAACATGGATGCCTGGTACAAAGCATTTGATGTGAAGCCTGGAGATAAGCTTTACAAAAAACCAGAAGACAGAAACAAAATCTGGTAGTTTTTAAGATTAAAGAATAACAAAAAGGCCGCTTATACTTTAAGCGGCCTTTTTGCATTTTATACTTTTGATAAGGAAGTATAAACAGTTTGTATTCATAAATACGGAGCAAGAGTTAACCCACCCCAGCCCCTCCGAGGAGGGGAATCACGATAAATTAATGTTCTTCTAAAATTCCCCTCTTCGGTGAGGTTCGTGGCAATGCCGCCAACTTAAGGGTTTTAGGCGCCGTTGTTGCGTCTTCTGACCAACAACTTGCTTCGCTCTTCTGGATTTGCAATCCGAAAGCACGTACTATCAGAATTTGTAATCCGATTTTATACTTCTATAGTTCAGTGAAAGGGATAGAGGCAGGAAAGCGGATTGTAAATCCGGATCATGGCAACATTCGGATTACAAATCCGAATGAGCTAATTTTTTAATTTACAGCATTGGGTTAAGCTTAGATGAATTTTTAACCAAGCATATTCCGAATTATAAACATGATATTCAATAACTTATACTTAAAAAGTATACTTCCAAAAAAATAATTTCAACTATTTTTTACTAAAGTATAACCTTCCTTAAAACACTACCGTATAAAAGGATGGCTAAAAGTTGAAAAGTTTTCAAAAACTGATCACATAAAGAGAAGGCTCCTGAATCTGATTCGGGAGCCTTCCTTTTTTTAAGTCATACTTAGTTTATTTCCTCTGATTCCAGCGTCCCGACTTTTGGCAGCACCTGGATTACAAAACGCCTGTCACGAATATCGCCGGTGCGGCCTGCGCCTTCGAAACCACTCCCCGACGCCACCAACTCTATTCTATTGCTCGGAAACTGTATACCAGCACTTCGCCAGTATTGCACCAGCGCCAAGGCCCGTTGGTAACTCAGATTGAGGGCATAATCACGCTGGGTAACATTGCGGCTATCCCCTTCGGGGAAACGAGCAGCGCGGCCATCAATCACGATCAGGTATTTTACATCCTGGTCGGTAACGGTATTTACAACTTTGCTTAACTGCTCTCCTGCTTTGCGGAGCGGTTCCAGGGCCCGTTGCGGAATGCGCGCGCTGCTTTGCTCAAATACCACATCAACCAGCAACTCGTGGCGTTTATACTTTTCGTTGTAAGTAAAATAACGGCCTTCCAGCTTCGAGAGAGCTGCTTTTATCTCATCCAGTTTCCGTTTTTCGCGCACTTCTACCTGCAGCCTGGCAATATTGTTCCGGTTTTCGATGTCCTTGTTCTGAAACATTTTATAGCTCAGCACAAAAAGCACCAGCATCACCAGAAACAGCACCGTCATCAGGTCCACGTAACTCGGCCAGAAAAAATCCCTGCTTTCCTTGCTCATGCCGCCTAACGTTTACGGTTATCGCCTGTGCCAAACACTTTGTTTAGAGCTGCTTTCAACGGACCGGGTTCAGCCTGTTTAGCCATCAGGGCATTACTCAGGGTTATCTGCTCCAACAAACGGCGTTGTACTTCCGCATCTGCTTCGAGCTTCTGCATAAACCTCTCATTCGATTGGTTTATACTTTGCGCCAGCTGCAACTGGTTTTGGTTGAGCTTTTCCTGCTCCTCTTTCAGGTGGCTGAACGGCTGCATGTATTCCACAATGCGCTGGTACACATTATCGTTGTTCAGGCGGCTGAAATGCTCCTGCCACTTACTGTACGCGTTCTGTGCGTCGCGCTCGTGGTGTTCCAGGCGGGCTTCCATCAGGTTGGTAAGTTGCAGCGTGGCTTTATCGAAATACTGCTCTACGCGCGCGGCAATAGTCTGTAACTCCTGTTCATGCGACGAAAAGAAGTTAACCTGCCGCCGGATAGATTCATCGTGCTTTTCGAGGTAACCGGGCATTTTATTGAAGCCTTCTTCCAATCCTGTCAAGCGAGACAATACACGTTCGATGGTGCCGGTCAGTTCTGCACCTTTCTGTACCGATTCGTTTAAGGCCACCTGGTATTGTATAAAATTCTGGAACAGGTATTCGCTTTCCTTTAGTTTATCAAATACCATCAGGTTCGCGTTGGCCATCTGCGTAAAACCAATTTTATCGAGCCGCTCTACAAAGTCTTTTTGTATGCTGATGTTCTCGGTTAGGGTATCCACAATTGGCCGGAAACCCATGATCTTATCCAGGAAATCTTTATTAAACGAATCCAGCACGGCTTTCAGGTTACCCAAACTAGCGGCCATATCGGAGTTCAGTTTGGGCAAGAGGTAGGCCTGCAGAAAAGTATAATAATCATTTTTGAGGCGGTCGCGGGTGCTACGGGCATCTTTCAACTCGTAATTGCCACGCAACGTTAATAGTAAACCACAGAAACTACCCGCCATCGCAATCAGCACACCAAACAAAAACGAAGGTATATTCTGATCTGTGATAAAAGAGGAGACTTCTGAATCGCCGGCGCTGAAACCGGCAAAAACCAAACTCGAAAGACCGATGATCACACCTGAGAAAGTACCCAACAAACCAATGTATAGCGGCGACGCAACGGTAGCCTGCACTTCATTATCCAGGGCTTCAGCGTAGCGTTCCGATATATCTTTGAGGATGTTAAAGTCTGCAGCGGCCCCTTTGTTGCGCTTGAGGTACTCGTTGGTGCTGTGAATGATCTTGCTGAAGGTGGCGGACGGGTTTTGTACTTCGATCAGATCAAAGTATACGGCGTTCTGGCTTAAGCCAACTTTTTCGGCAGGTGCATTTACGAAGCCTTCTTCCAGAAAAAAGATCTTCCCGTTTTGTAAAAGGTTTTGGAGCCGCTCTATACTTACATCATACTTTTGCACCTCATTTCCATCCATGGATTCTATCTGCACCGTCTTTTCATCAGCAGATACAGCACGTTTGGTCACCAGGTTGGTAAGGGCATACTCTTTAAATGGCTTTCCGGTGAGTAGTTGCTGCCATTGGGTTTCTGTTGTTGAAGAAGCTGCGTTTGCAGGTGCTGCCTCGCCAAAAGCGGTGGCTTTTACAGCTAGTTTTTCCTGGGTTGGGTAAAGATTTTTTAAAAGTTCGATGCGGCTTTTGGTGCCCCGGTATACGTAAAACTGGTAACCGATAATGGCCACCACCAAAAGGGCTTCTAAAATAAATACGACTTCCATTCTATGCTATTAAAAATTGGGGTGCAAGTATAATTTATACTTGGATGATGCTTGCTCCGGTTATGCCACTTACAAAAATAGCTGCCCCGAAGTATGAAAGGTAGCAGCTATTCCTGTTTATCTGAAATCAATTTTGGCCTTTTCCTGGATGCGCCAACCGCTTTCGGTTTTGGCCAGCACGCCATCGCCTTGCTGCAGAATCCGGCTTACCATGCGGTTTGACGGCTTCTCGAAAGCAAAGGCGTTTTCCAGCCTGTCGATGCCCTGCGAAATAACAAAAGCCTGGTTTCCGGATAAGTTAAATCTATACTTGGTAAAATTGCTTTGCCCGCTCTGTGGCATATCTACTTCAATATAACTGTCGGAGTCGGGTTGTACCTGCAACTGGTGCTGCCGGATCATGCCATCTTCCGGTATAATCGCATACTTGCGTGCTGCAAAAGCTTCCGGTGCCGGCTGCTCCTGAACAGATTGTTGTACCGTGGCTTCCTGCCCGGTTATCTGGTCCAGGTCTATTTCGGGCATGGGTAGTGGCCTGGGCTTCGGTGTGTTTGCCTGCTTGGGCTTTTCTCTTGGAGGTTGCTGTGCCCGCTCGCGTTGTTGCTGCGGCTGCTTTTCCGGTTGTTGTTCCCGCTGCTGCTTCTGACGTTCATTCTGTTGCGGAGGCCGCTCGTTTTGACGGGGTTCGTTTTGCTTGAACTCGTTCCGCTTTTTAGGCTGGTTTTGCTGGGATGATCGATCACTTTGCCGAGGCTCAGATGGCTGCATCGGTTCGTTGCGGCTTCTGTTTTGTTGCTGCGCCGGGTTCGGGTTGTTTCTGTTTCCCTGGCCAGATGGCGTTTTAGATTTCCGTAATTCCTGCTCTATCGCACTCACTTTAGACCGGAGCGCTTTGATATCCCGGTCCTGATCCTGAGCTACTCTGTTAATGCGAAGGATAGCGTAAATGACACCCAATAGTGCCAAACCTCCAACGACAAGGGCAATTGCATCCATAACTATACAGTTTTATACTTTTAAAATTGTCCGGAAATAAGCCGGATCTGATTCATCATGCTCAAAAAATGCAGCCATACCTGGTTTTCCCTTGTACAGCTGCATTTATACTTACCTTACCTGTTGTTGCTCCTGAAACAGCTCTTTTGAGAGCAAGTATAAGGTTTGCTTCAAAGGCATAAAGAACATCGTTTCTGGCAACAGTTCGCGCGGCGATAATCCACGGAGCGTTTCTTCCAGCACCAGGGTATAACTGTCCTGTATATTGGCTTTCATGAAACTGAGCACCTGAGTCGGCTCTACTTCCACGCCCATCGAGCGCATTTGCGGCGCAATTTCCGGGTCATCCAATAAAAGCTCCAGGCAGTTCATTACATTATCCAGCACCTCCTGGCGCAACATACCTGTAACCTGGCTGCTGTTAAGTGGCTGCAAAGCATCTTCCGGGTTGGCAGAACCAGTTGGCCTGATAATCGGAATCTCAGTCAGGTCAGATAGATTGGCACCTTCCAGGGCCATGGCGCCGCCATTGGCTGTTACCTGTTTCGGGTTATCGACCAGCACCAGTTTAAAGTTAGCCGGTGGCTCCTGCCCTGTTACTTTTTTGAATATCGCTTTGGCATAGCGCTCTACGTTGCTCAGGTTATTGCCGGCACTTAGCAATTTAATGTATAAACTGCCCTGTCCGCTGAAGCAAATGTAGCGTGGCGTCTGCACATCGAGTTGTTTTGTGAGTTGCGCCAAATGGTACATCAATGCCCCAAAGTGCAGGTAGAACATTAACCGTAGCTGGCGCGCCTGCAACAACTGCGAGCTGTAATGCAACTCTTTATCGTAACTGAACAGCAAACTGGCAATGTCCGCCGAATCAAAATCCGGGTTATCCAGCGCCGTCTCCAGGAATTTTTTATACTCCTTTCCTTCTTCTGTTAACGGGATGCGCAGCACATGCTCGATACCATACTGCAGCAGGCCGTTATCTTTTTTGGTCTTGACCGTTGCAAAACCATCGCCCCATAGATCGTTACCGGCAAACCGGAACGAGGAACTATAGGAAGGCCTTCGGTTCGTAAATAAAAGCACATCGGTCGTGCCGCCGCCAATATCCACGTTAATCAGATTTTCATCCTGGCTCGGTACCACTGCCCCCGTTCTTGACAAGTAATAGTAAGGCGCAACCGACTCTGTGATGCAAACGGTTTGCCTGCCATTCTGGAATACTTTGTTATACACGCCATCCCAAACATTCTGGAACATATTGCGCGAATAGTCATCAAAGCTCAACGGTGCAAACCATACAATCTTAGTTGCGCCTACATTGCCGTGGTTCAGGACAACTTTGTTTTTGAGCAGCAACATTACTTCCGTAAAAAACGCTTCGATACGGCGCTTTCCGGTGTTGGTAAGCGTTTCGCTCCACTTCAGATCGGTGTGGTAGGTTTGCTTGTACTGGTCCTGATGCGTGCCTTCGGTATTAATAGCAAAGCCGATGTTGATATTGCCAAAAAGGTTCGGTATCTGGTTTTCGAAATCCACAGACTCGCAGGTAGCCGTTCTGGTCGGGAACGAAAATAACGAACCACCGGAGCCGATGATCAGTGGTATAAACTCACGCTTCAGCAAGGTTTCCACAGCAAACAAACGCCCGAAACCACGCTTGTGGAAACGCTGGTAATCTGTTAACGATGGATCATCGGAAGGCTTGTTCAGCATCACCACCTGCAGATCGTTGGCTGTAACGGCAAATTCTTTTGGTGCCTGGTTTGGCCCGGAAGTATAAGCGATGTGGGTATTGGATGTACCAAAATCGATGGCAAACGTGAAGGTATGAATGCCCTGCTGTACCTCGTTATACTTTGGTACGATTAACGCTTTTCCGGTTATATCGGCTGCTACGCAATCCAGTTCAGCGTAATCGAAGTGTGTTCCTTTGATCTCGTAGTAGGTACTGCCGGCGCTGCTGTTACTCTTTTTGGTACGCTTGTGGCCGGATGCAGAGATAATGCCGCCACCCGCTTCTATTAATTTACCACCTAAGTAAAAGTTAAGCGCATGGTTTTTATTGACCAGCAACGGATCAATGTCCTCATCTACCAGCATCACCTTATAAAAATCATTCAGTGCGGTGGTATCGGTAAACTTGTAAAAAGGGAAAATGCCTAATCCGATCTTTGCTTTCAGGATGCGGCCTTTCTCCGGTATCACCTCGCCCTGCTCATTTTTAGCGTTCAACGGGTTGTCGTAATAACTGCGCTCATATACCACATTTCCCTGTTCGGTTGGCACCTGAAGCGTTACGCGCACATGGTTCACATCCACATAAAAAGTAAGCTGGTTGGCAAGGTCCTGGGGCGTGAAGAAATCAAAGTATAAACTGGTGAGCGGTAATAAGCAACTAAAAGATTTATCGGTTACGCCTGGCTGGTACACTACGGTGCCGCTATAAAATCGGTCGGTGTTTACCTCATAAGGCACCTGCACCAGTGTTTCCTGCAACAGGTCGTTGATCGTTAAGTAGGGATAATTAAAACCAACACCGGGTAACGAGCGACTGGCAAGCGGCTTGCTATCTGCGTACCCAACCACTGTATTTACCGGCCAGGCCAGGTTATTTACATACTTTACATGCGGCGCCAGGCGCAGATCCGGCTTTAAAACCAAAGGTCTGTCGCTGCTGAAGTATGGGTTGGTTGGCCTGATGAACAGGTCGCTGCTGTTAACGGCGCTCTGCTCTTTTTTGATCAGGAAATTAAGATGCCCGACGTGTACCGGGTTCTGCTGGTAATCTACCAATGGTGTATACTCTGCAGTTATGGCATGCGCTCCGGCTGCACCAGCCATATTCAGGTTGCGCAGCAGGTTTTCGTCGAGGCTGTTAAATACCTTCGGAAAAGAGTATGAATACGCAGGATCAGAAAGGAAAAGCCTGTGAATATATTCCTTGAATTCCGGGTTGCGCTCCTCTAACGGCACAAAGCGGTTATCAAAGTATACACCCACATTCTGCGGCCTATTTATGGTTAATGGTTCCACATTAGGCGACACAAAAAGCATCGTAAGTGGCGAAGTACCCCCGATCAGTTGGGTATGTTTGTTGCCGTATGCGTTGATATTTTCGAAGTATACCAGGAACAGGTCTTCGATGCCCTGAAAGCGGGTATCGTTCATGAATAGCTCCAGCGTTTTGCCCAGCAGCCTGGTGTTTGGGTTGCTTTGCATGGCCGCCAGTTGCTGGTTTTTGTTCCAGCGCCGGATGATGATCTTGTTGCCTGCCTGCGCGTAATTTTCATAGTTATAAAGCAGCTCCCAAAGGTCCCAGAAGTGCGTTACAAATTTATGATAGATGCTGTTGCCATTTCCGGCTACGCCCTGCTTCACAAAATCGAAAGCGGTTTCGAAGAGGTGCATGCGCGCAAACGGCGTGGGTATGGAAGCATTTATTTTCTGCGCGCGACCACCTGCGCCATCCACCATATCCTTTATTTCGGTGCTGGTGATCTGTGCTGTTTTGGACCAGCCTTCTACGTTAGAGCCGGTTTTATGTAGACGAAGAACTTTCGGCATATTCTGTTTCTTTTATTGTAATGTTTTTTTGCCAAAAATGGCGCGAGCCTCCTGGCTCTTTACTGACTATAGTTGGGCCTCCGGCCACTTATTTACATTCAATAACACTTTACTCTTTTGTCATCCTGAAAGGATCTTGTAGGCAAGAACCAATAAGCCTCACTACTCCCACACATCCAAAAACAGCAGAGCAGGATTTTCTGCTTTTATTAATTGTAACTTATCTTTTCTACTCATAAGCTTTATCTCTTTCTCACGTTCTATAGCATGTTGTACATAAGTATAGCGTCCAAAGTACAGCAACTTGTAGCAGAAGTAACGTCCGGCAAAAGTATCCGGCTTTCCCCGATTTGCTTTGTGCTGATTAATTCTATTGTATAAGTCGTTCGTTACGCCTGTATATAGCACTGTTTTGCCTGGGTTTGTAATAATGTACACAAAGTAGTTGTGACTTTTCATTGTTGAAGTCTATACTCACTTTCCACAAGATCCTTTCAGGATGACAACACACACTACTTCTGTTTATAGAAAACACCAGCCCGGAAGCTCACATTATATTTAGCTATACTTCAGCTTACCCTCTACCAGCACATCGGTTGCTTTCTCGAAGGCTTGTATGGTTGCTTTAAAGGCATTGCGCTCTGAGCTGGCTTCTGCAGCTTTGTTCAGTTCTTTTACAAAAGCGTTCTGGTTAATGCCTTTGTTGAACAGACCGGTTTCGATCTGCTTATCCGAAACCATCCGGTTAAAATCAGTTTCATCCAGATTAAGCGCAGCAAACGTGCGCTCTTTGCGGTTTAGCTCGCGCAGCCACGATTGGTAACCAAACTCAGCGTGCGTCAGAAATTTGTTGAGCTCTTTAAAAACAGGTTCATTTCGCATGGCACCTGGCAGGTCTACTCCTTTTGCGTAAGCGGCCTGTGCATCGCTGGCGGTGTGCATGGTGAAGTAACGCTCAAAATAATGGAACCGAATGAGTTGTTTGGCTATTTTATCGCGGGTTTCTGAATCGAGGTGTGCGAATTGTACCTGGTCCACATCTTCGCGCAAACCAAATTCGTGGTATACCTGGCCATTGTCTAGCTCATTATCCGAGTAGTCCATAAAGTCTACAATAGCCATCGCGCTCAGCAACTCAATCAAGTGCGCATCGTTTTTCTGGCTGGCTCGTCCCGGGTTATTCTCGAGTGGTTTGTCAGGGGTATCGCCGATATAGTACAAAGCGTTCACGCCATCCAGATGATGCTGGTAGTATGAAAGTGCATCTTTGGCTTTGGTGGTAAAGGCGTTGGAATCGATAAAATCTGCTTCGCTGCCGGCGGCTGGTTGCTCCAGAGAGAAGTATGGCAACACCACCATCGCACCGGTTAACGCCCTGTTCAGGCTTGCACCATTCGGCAGTGAAGTATGGGCATCTTTAAAGTTCTTCAGCAGCAATGGAAAACCGGCTGCTCCTGTCCCGCCAAATATCGAACTCACAAAAAAGACACGGTCGCCTTCCTGGAAGTTGGAAGCAAAAAAACGCATCTCCGGCGAGTCGATGATCTCATTCAGAACTACACTGCCTACGTTCGGACTACCCCGGAAACCAACATCCAAACTGTTTCCTAAATTCTCTCTTGTGAAAAGCAGATCAACCAAAGCCTGGCTATCAATGTCGAGCTGGTTGTAGCCTACGTGGTCTTTAAACGGCTTGTTGATGCCCCCAAAATCATACACAAAACTATCCCTGATCTTGGAACTGCCGTCGCCGGCTATACTGGACAGCGTACTGATATCTTTATGGAAAAATCCTTCGTCGCGGCGACCTAATTGCTGGTGAATTTGTTTATAAGTTTTGAGCAGATCCACAGTGCGGTTCATGTCGCCGTTCTGTGTGTCCGGGTCGATGATGATAGGCACAATTTTATCGCAGTTCTGCACTTTTACGCCGGCTGCCATCAGCATCACCAGCGACCGGATCACACGGGAGCCGGTCCCTCCTATTCCGAATACAAATAATTTTGGCATAGTTTATTTTTTAGTGGGCCATTTGGTGGGCGTTGTCCAGGCCTGCACCGAGCCTCTTTTTAACAGTATAGAGAAAAC
The DNA here is from genome assembly GCF_003284895.1 of Pontibacter arcticus. Classification (GTDB taxonomy): domain Bacteria; phylum Bacteroidota; class Bacteroidia; order Cytophagales; family Hymenobacteraceae; genus Pontibacter; species Pontibacter arcticus. Next base: position 75,925 of record NZ_QMDV01000002.1, on the reverse strand, counting down.
GAAGAAAAGGACGATACTGTATAGCGTGTTCACGAAAGCAAACGTGTAAGTATAAGAATGCACCTCCACCTCGTTGCCCTGCACCTGGAAAATCGGAATGGCAAACGCGATGATCGCATTCAGAACAAGGAAAAGTACCCAGTGTTTGGTCTTATACAAGCCTGTGCTCATCATACTGTTCAGTACATAATAATAGATGAGAACCAGCGCGAGGGTAATAAGAAGCAGCATTAGGCCGGTGTTCGGGAAAATAACTTCGCGGTAATCGTTGGTAAAATTAGCAGGGAGCGGCCTGCCTAAAAACAGCTCGTAAAGCCCTGAAAAAAAGTTCTGAATCATGGTTAGTCTGCTTTGTTAAATTGTATGGTTGCCTGAAAAACGTCTTCGCTCCGGTCGCGGTAAAGGGCGTATACGCCTTCGATTATTTTGGTTAACTGGTACGTCTTTTTAGGAGCCGCCGCCGGGTTGTTATCGTTTGTGGTAGACCAGGCTGCGATCCAGTTAGGTGTTTGCTGCGGTAAGTGTAACGATATTGCCCCGGACGAAGCGGTAAGTTGCGGCACCTGCAGGTTTACAAAATGGCTATACTTTGCCAGTTCCGGTGTTGCTTTGGTATTTTCGTCGGCCGCTTGTACCGAAAGTATACTTGCCTTGATGCCGTTGTTCTTTAGTTTAAGGTTTGATTTCAGGTAAGTCGACTGTTGCATCGATAGCGGCAGGTTGTTCAAATTCAGGCCAATTGTAAACTCAACCGGTACGTTCTTCTCAGGCAGCAGATTTATACTTTTGCAAACTTCAGCCGTACGCGAAGCGCAATATACATTACCGTTCGGCTTAAATGTTTTTGATTTGAGTAACGCGCTAAACGGCACCGAAGTATAACTGAAGCCAAAATATGCCTGCTGCGCTGGAAGCTGTCGTAAAACCTTACTGGTAACCACCTGTACTTCCTGCTGCTTGCCGATCACCCATATATAATAAGGTATTAACTCGCCGTTAAGGGTGCGCTTAATTTCCGGTTTTTTAACAGCCGGATGGTACGAACCATAAAACTCGGAAGCATCTGCTAATACGGCAATGGCCAACCCTTTCTGCTCAGCCAGCTTCAGGCTGCTGCGGATATCAGAATCCAAAGAAATGAATTGCTCAGGCTTGCGTGGGTCCGGTCCATGTATAAAGTCAGAAACGATGATGCTGACGGCATTCTGCGAAACGGCGTTTTTTAAAGCGACTTCCAGCATGGCAGGCAACGGCGTACCCAGTACATCACTTTTTATACCACCTACTATAGTGCCTTTCATGGTCTGGTAACTCACGCTATCCAGTACCGGGTTACCTTTCGCATCCTGTTTGGCCAGGTAATAGCTTTTACTGACCACGTAACGGCCGTCCTGCACTTCGGAGATCAGCTTGTTTAATTTGCTCTGGAAACCGGTTGGCTCTTTGTCGGCAGCGGCTTGCGGCATAAAACCTTTCATGCCGTTCGATATCTCGAGGTAAACCTGCACATCCACTTTATCCGGAGCACTAACCGGGGTTTCCATACTTTCATCTGCAGCAGGTGCAATTGGTTCCGGTTGCGGTGTTTGTTCTGTAGTGGCAGCCGGCTCTGTTTCCTGGTTAGCTGATTTTTTTTCGAAGCAACCGGATAGCAGCAGCATACCCAGCAGCAGGTAACTTGTATGGCTTTTATACTTTTTTAGCGACATGAAATAAAGTTAGAGTGAAAGCCTTGCATTGGATTATCTGTTTAAGATGCACAAAGCAAAACATATTCCAAAGTTTATACTTGTATTAACGCGAAATTTGTAATGCCCGGTTTGGACGTGGTAAAGCATAAACTAGCATTTCAACGGTTAATTTACTGTTTAGATACATGTGGTATTAGATATACTATATAAACGCCCGATAAAACTATGTAACTGCAGAACATCCTGTGTTATTGCTTAATCATAAAATAATACAACATACTGATAATCAATTTACTATTATTATTAAACCACTTTTTTGGAAAATTTTTAGTTTATTTTCAGAAAAGGGAGAACAAATCAGAAATAAGCTCCGTATATTTGCACGGCTAAAAGTTGAAAGGTTTTATAAACTGATCACACAATGAAGGGCTCCTATACGTAGGAGCCCTTTTGTTTTTAACAAAATCCGCACTTTCCTGTTCTCCCAGGGCAACGCTCCAAAGCGAAAACTGTTATCGTATATATTTTCCGGATTTTACCGCGCATTGTTTCATTTAATACAGTGCTATATGATTCGTTTTAATCCGTACTAATACAAAGCAGGGTCGTTTTTTAAGTTGATCTGAACGGGAATTCTACTATTTATACTTCAAAACAAATAACACGTATGAAACTGAAAACTATTTTCACATTACTACTCGCACTTACGTTTTTAAGTGCACAGGCCCAGCTGGCCGCACCGGATAAACTGGCAACCAAAAAAGGAGAACTCACTATTCAGCCAATTTTGCATGGTACGGTTGTTTTTACCTGGGATAACAAAACCATTTACGTGGACCCATACGGCGGCGCGGCGGCATTTAAAGGCATGGCAGCACCCGACCTGATCCTGATCACGGACATTCACGGCGACCACCTGGACATGAGCACGCTGGATAGTATAGATGTTTCAAAAGCTGTGATTGTAGCCCCGCAAGCCGTAGCCGACAAGCTTCCGGAAGCTATGAAAGCCAAAACAACCGTACTGGCGAACGGTGCCAAAACCGAGAAACTGGGCATTACGCTTACCGCCGTGCCTATGTATAACCTGCCCGAAGCCGCTGATGCGATGCACCCGAAAGGCCGCGGCAACGGTTACCTGATGCTGGTAGGTGGTAAAACGATCTATTTGTCAGGCGACACAGAGGATATTCCTGAAATGCGTGCGCTTAAAAATATAGATGTAGCTTTTGTGACCATGAACTTACCGTATACTATGGATGTGAAACAGGCGGCAAGCGGCGTACTGGCTTTTAAACCGGGCATTGTTTATCCGTACCACTTCAGAGGCAAAGATGGCTTCAGTGATGTGGAAGAATTTAAAAAACTGGTAAACACCTCTAACAAGAAGATTGATGTGCGGTTACGCAACTGGTATCCTGCCAAGTAAAGTATAACTTTATACTTCTTTCCCAAAGCCGTCCATACTTTAAAAGTATGGACGGCTTTTTTATTATCGGCCGATTTAAATTTTATACTTGTAACCCTGGTCAGTTTATACTTACGCCCACGAGTCTTTTATACTTATTTACTGATAAATCAGGCCTTTACTTATTACTTTAAAAATGTTACTGCGTATAGTTCTCTAGTTGGAGATGCTTCTAAATATCTTATTCTATCAGCTCCTTCTTTAAAGCAAAACTGTTCAGCTAATCAGTTTTACAGACCTGAAAGATGAAAATCATAGAACTGAAAATAATGCGGGGGCCAAACTACTGGTCTATCAAGCATCCTAAAATCATCGTACTCAAACTCGACCTGGAAGACCTCGCAGAGGCATCCACCAGAGACATTCCCAACCTCTCACAAAAACTCGAAAAACTTTTCCCCGAGATGTACCTGCACCGCGCGTCAGTGGGTAGCGAAGGTGGTTTCTTTAAGCTGATCCAGGAAGGAACATCCTTTAGCAAAGTGGTGCAGCATATTGCCCTCGAGCTGCAAACAATGGCTGGGATGGAAAGCGGGTATGGGCGCCGTTATACCGCAAATGAGCCTGGCCACGAGTACGTTGTAGTATCTTACCAGGAAGAGCGTGCCGGTGAATATGCCGTTAAAGCAGCCGTAAAAATAACCGAATGCCTGGCGCGTGGCGAGAAAGTGAACATCATTCAGGATGTAGCCAAACTGCACCAGATACGCGAAGATGAGTATTTCGGGCCAAGCACCGAAGCCATTGTTACCGAAGCCGTTAACCGCAACATCCCCTACATCCAGAACAAGCAGCGCGGGCTTATACAATTGGGGTACGGTATACATCAGCGGCATATACAGGCTGCCATGAGTAGCAGTACGTCCTTTTTTGCTGTAGAACATGCCGGTGATAAAAACGCTACCAAAGAAATTCTGGAAGAAGCAGGTATTCCGGTTCCGCGTGGCACCATTGCCCGGAATGTGGCTGAACTGGAGCAGGCTATTGAGGAACTGGACTTCCCGATCGTAACAAAACCGCTGGATGGCAACCAGGGCAAAGGCGCTTCCGTGAACATCAACAACTGGAAAGATGCCCTGAAGGGTCTGACAGAAGCACAGCGTTACTCCCAATCAGTTATGGTGGAGCAGTTTATTGAAGGCTTGGATTACCGGTTGCTCGTTATTAATGGCAAGTTTACTGCCGCCGCCAAGCGCACGCCCGCCATGGTTACCGGCAATGGCAACTCAACAATAAGAGAACTGGTAAACGAAGTTAACAAAGACCCCAGACGCGGTGTTGGGCACGAAAAAGCGCTTACTTTCATTAAAATAGATAAACTATCCAGGGCCATACTTCGCCAGAAAGGGTTAACGCTCCAATCCATACTTCCGAAAGGCGAAATTTTATACTTAAAAACCACCGCCAACCTTAGCACAGGCGGCACCGCCACCGATGTAACCGATATTGTACACCCTTACAACGTACTGATGGCCGAACGCATTGCAGGCATTATTGGCCTGGATATTTGCGGCATCGATGTGATGACCACCGATATTGCCATTCCGTTGCCCGAAACAAGAGGTGCCGTTATTGAAGTGAATGCCGCACCAGGCCTTCGGATGCATATCTCCCCGACCGAAGGTTTACCGCGTAACGTTGCAGAACCCATCGTAAATATGCTTTTCCCGCATGGGCAGCCGTCGCGTATCCCGATTGTAGCCATAACAGGTACCAACGGCAAAACAACTACTTCGCGCCTGATTGCGCATATGCTGCAGTTTAAAGGGTATAAAGTAGGTTACACAACCACAGATGGCATTTACATACAAGGCCGCAAAATTATTAAAGGCGATACCACAGGCGCTTACAGCAGCGAGTTCGTTTTAAAAGACCCAACCGTAAATTACGCTGTACTGGAATGTGCACGCGGTGGTATGTTACGCTCCGGGCTGGCTTTTACGATGTGCAATGTCGGAATTGTGTTAAATGTATCCGAAGACCACATGGGCCTCAACGATATCAACACGCTCGAAGATATGGCGCGCGTAAAAGTGGTGGTTGCCCGAACCGTTTGCCCCGAAGGTTATGCTGTTTTAAATGCAGACGACGACCTGGTCTACGAAATGGCAACCGGCTTGCGCTGCAAAATAGCCTACTTCAGCCTCAATGAAAACAATCCCCGCATCTTAGAACATATTGCCAAAGGCGGGTTAGCAGCTGTGCTGGAAGATGGGTACATTTCTATTTTTAAAAACACCTATAAGATTCGGGTAGACCGCGTAGCGGATGTACCGCTGACCTTTGGCGGAAAAGCCAGATTTAATATACAAAATGTGTTGGCAGCTACGCTGGCAGCTTATACGTCTCATATGGAAGTGAACGAGATCAAAACCGCTTTGCGTACGTTCCTGCCTTCTTCCGAAACAACGCCGGGCCGCATGAACCTGTTTAAACTACCGCACCTGGATGTGTTAATTGATTATGCACACAACACAGCAAGTATGGAGGCCATTGCTGATTTTATGCGCAACGTAGAGGCTCCGGTTAAAATAGGTATTATTGCAGGCGTAGGCGACCGGCGCGATGAAGATATACGGGCCGTAGGCAAGTTGGCCGCCGAGATATTTGATAAGATCATTATCCGGCAGGACAAAGACCTGCGTGGCAGAACCGGCAAAGAAATTAACTCTTTACTAAAAGAAGGTATTTTTTCAGTGAAACCGGAGCTGGAGCCGCGGGAAATAAAACAGGAAGCCCGCGCGCTGGCATATGCCCTGGAATATGCCCCGGATGGCTCTTTTATCACGATGTTCTCAGAGGATATACCGGAGGCAATTAAGATGGTGGAAAGCTTCCGTATTATAGAACACCGCAAACAAGCCTCCGATTGGTAACCATAGTATATTTAACAAAAAGGCCCGGTATAGAACCGGGCCTTTTTTGTTATTCTTCGATTTTTTTCCGGATCTGGTAGCTGCTGGTATAAGCACAGGAAACTGTATCGGTAGTGGTACAGCGTATTTCGTTGCCAGCTAAATTTAAAACCAGGTACCCTTCCTGCAACCGGACAGTTCCCCTGAAAACTACGGAATCCCGTTTAGCCAATGTGTTGCATGCACTGTCGTAATACTTGGTTACACGCACCACAGAATCGCTGGCTACGGTGCCGCGCCAGGTTGTGGTCAGGTTAAACCAGCGCTTCGAAAAATCAGAATATTGCTGCTCAGTTGCCGTTAGGGTATCCCGGAAATCCACGCGCCAGATCATCCGGAACTGGTCTGCTTTTAATTCGGCTTCACAATTCTCGCCTGCTGTTCTGGTTAAGGTATGGCTTCCTTCCCACAACCCGTTCAGGTTATAAGGCGATGGGCTGTCACTTTCTTTACACGCTGAAAAAAACAAAAACAGAACAACTAAAACGGATAGGTATCTTTTCATAGAAATCTTAAACGTAAGCCGGGTTCAAAGTATGTTTCTTTAATAACGGCCTTCAAAGTTAACAATCTTTTAAAGCAACTGCTTTTATACTTCTAAACTTGCCTGTACTTGTCTCATTATAAAGTATAAACCATCAGCCGTTTCAGAACTTACAACTTATTCGTATTTTAGTTTAAACTTTATTATCCAATTTTATGCTGAAACAGGATCTGCTTGATTGCCAAGCCCGCATCGTTCCTTATATACACCGCACACCCGTACTATCCTCCCAATTGCTCAACGATTTGGCGGGAGCCAGTTTATACTTTAAATGTGAGAATTTTCAGCGAATGGGTGCTTTTAAGTTCAGAGGAGCGACTAATGCCATCCTGCAACTAACAGCACAGCAACGGGCAAGAGGCGTGGTTACACATTCGTCGGGCAACTTTGCGCAGGCCTTAGCATTGGCTGCGCGCGAGGTAGGCACTATTGCTTATATTGTAATGCCGCGCACAGCGCCACAGGTTAAAAAAGATGCAGTCTCCGGCTACGGCGGGCACATCATTGAATGCGAACCGACCTTAGCAGCACGCGAAAAAACCGCATCCGACCTGGTACAAAAGTATGGCGCTACATTCATCCACCCTTCCAACCAGGATGAAGTTATACTTGGCCAGGGAACTGCAGCGCTCGAACTGCTGGAAGACCACCCAAACCTGAACGCTATTTTCTCGCCGGTGGGTGGTGGCGGTTTAATTGCAGGTACAGCGCTTGCGGCGCACTATTTCGGAAATAACTGCGACGTAATTGGCGGCGAACCTGAGGCCGCAGACGATGCCTACCGCTCCCTTATAGCGGGTCGCATTGAAACCAATACGGCTACTAACACTATTGCAGATGGCTTACGCACCGAACTCGGCGACCGTAATTTCCCGATCATCCAACAACATGTGCAGGAAATTATACGGGTTTCGGAAGCAGCTATTATAGCAGCGATGCGCCTGATCTGGGAACGCATGAAAATCATTGTGGAAGCATCCAGCGCCGTTGCCCTGGCTGCACTGTTAATTGAAAAAGGCCGGTTCGAAGGCCAGAAAGTTGGCATCCTTTTATCAGGTGGTAACGTAGATTTGCTTGATCTGCCATTTGGGCAAACCAAAGCAGGTTAAGCCGACTCATAAAGTTACGCTACAAAGTATACTTCCGGGTGTTATTCAGGGCTTTTCTAATTTCCCAAAACAAATATTGAGACAAAAGTACCGGCAACTTTAGTTGCTGCGGATTATCAGTGCTTTTACTTGCTGTAAAATCAGAAAATAAGCATGAATTTTTATTTGAAATAATGTTACTTATTAACCACATTATACAGAAACAAACATGCTTTAAATAGCGTTAAGCTTTTATTTCCCTTAAAATTAGCCCAAAACATCATGTTACTTTTTATGAAAAGTTTCCCTTTTTTTGAATTGGAGGTTACTTATATTTGATAAGCTGATTACAAGTAGCTTATTGACAAGACTATAATGTGATTTATAGCTAAAGCAAACATAGGGCTTGGTTAAATTTATAACACCAGGAGATAAGTTTTTCAAGTAAACACAGTAGCGCTTAATACTGCCGGATACTACTTCCGGTTCCGAACCAAAATAAAACTAATACTCACCTACTAAAACAACAACAAAATGAAAAGCGGTGTAAAAACAAGACAATTAATTGCCGACGAATACGGAATTACACGTAAGACCCTGTATAACTGGCTAAAAAAAGAAGGAATTGAGCTGCACAACCGTCTGATAACTCCCCGCGAACAACAGGTGATTTATGATCGTTTGGGACATCCTTTTGCAATCCGCAGCTTTGCTTAAGAAGCAATACGCGCCCTATTACGCACTACGCTTTTCGACTTTGCCTCTTTTTTACTGAAAATTAACAAAACTGCTTTGCCTTTTTCAGACAGCTCTAAGCGGTGTCGGCCCGGGTTGCTTTGTAACTAGAAATGTTACCTGTACAGCGACCTGCCATGACACATGGGCAACTGAAAACGGATTAAAAAAACTACTGCAACACACACCTTAACATCGTCTCTTAACCATTAAAAAAGTGCATCGCCAGCGGTATCTCTGAGAGAATTTACCGGCCGGCGATGCACTTTTATGTTATCTGAGTTTCTATACTTTATAAATTCAGAACCTGCGAAGTATGGCTTCTAACTTGCTCCAGCAGCCTGGCGTCTTTGCCCAGCGATTGCCCATAAGACGGAATCATCTGCTTGAGTTTGGTTTGCCACTCCACAGAATCTACTTTGTTTATAAAGCAGCGCTTTAACAGGTCAAGCATAATAGAAACAGCCGTAGATGCACCCGGCGATGCCCCCAGAAGCGCAGCTAATGAACCATCCGAAGCTGTCACCACTTCCGTCCCAAACTCCAGTACGCCGCCATGTTTCGGGTCTTTTTTAATAACCTGTACCCTTTGCCCCGCAATTTCGAGTTTCCAGTCTTCGGGTTGAGCCTTTGGGAAATAGGCTTGCAGGGCAGCAAACCTGTCTTCCGGCGATTGCATCACCTGGTCTACCAGGTATTTTGTCAGGCCGATGTTCTTAATCCCAGCTGCTAACATAGGCCGCAGGTTAGTTGGTTTGATAGAAAGAGGCAGATCCAGGAAAGAGCCTTTTTTCAGAAACTTGGTCGAGAAACCGGCATATGGGCCAAAGAGCAGTTCTTTTTTGCCATTGATCATGCGTGTATCCAGGTGCGGTACCGACATAGGTGGAGAACCAACCGAGGCTTTTCCGTACACTTTTGCCTGATGGCGTTCAATCACTTCCGGGTTCAGACACTTCAGCCACTGCCCACTCACCGGGAAACCGCCAAAACCTTTGCTCTCCGGTATATCCGATTTTTCGAGCAGATATTGAGAGCCGCCACCTGCGCCGATAAACACGAACCGGGCATGTATTCTTCGCTTTTCGCCGGTTTTCAGGTCTTTTACTTTTACACGCCATTTCCCTGATTCTTCTTTTTTCAGGTTGCGCACTTCATGGGCAAAATGCATCGTAACGCCTTCCTGGTCTTTCAGGTGATTGAACATGCAGCGGGTAAGCTCACCAAAGTTAACATCCGTCCCAATATCCATTCTGGTGGCGGCTACCGGTTCCGAGTTGTTGCGGCCCTCCATCATCAAAGGGATCCAATCCTGCAACAGCGCAGGGTCTTCTGTGTATTCCATCCCTTTAAAAAGATGGCAGGTGGTGAGGGCTTCGTAGCGTTTGCGCAGGAAGTTTACGTTATCATGTCCCCAGACAAAACTCATGTGCGGGATGCGCTCTATAAACGAATCGGGCAGGCTAAGTATGTTGTTTTCGATCAGGTAAGCCCAGAACTGCTTGGATGTTTCGAAGGCTTCGGCAATCACGACCGCTTTTTTTGTATCAACAGTGCCATCTGGTTGTTCTGGCGTATAGTTCAGTTCGCAGAAGGCAGAGTGGCCGGTGCCGGCATTGTTCCAGGCATCCGAGCTTTCGGCGGCAGCTGTATCCAGGCGTTCAAATATCTGGATGTTGAGGTTTGGTTCGAGCTGTTTCAGGAGCATGCCCAGCGTAGCGCTCATAATGCCTGCTCCGATCAAAATTACGTCCGTCTCAATTTCGGGTGTTTTGTTGCGTCTAATCATTCTATCAGATCATGTTTCTGAAAAAATTACGGCCATGTAGCAGCCAGTATAAAAGCAGTACGATGATCGGTGGGCCTATAGTTAAGATTTAAGCGAAATTTAATGCTCCCACCCTCTTTAGTCTCCCTTATCTGTCCGTCACATTCCTGAACTCTGGCTACAGCCCGGCGTATAGCGATATAAAAAACTATACTTATGCAGGTAATCCACGACGAAAAAGACTTACGTTTTTATATTGAATTTGAAGAAGGCGAAGCCGAGTTAACCTATACTTACCCAGAGGAGGGCGTGTTGGACCTGGACCATACTTTCGTACCGGAGCCCCAGCGCGGGAAAGGCGTAGCCGATAAATTAGTGAAGGCAAGCATGGAATTTGTAAAAAGCAAAGGCTATAAATTTATTCCTTCCTGCCCTGCCGTAGATACCTATGTAAAGCGCCACCCGGAGTATAAAGAACTCGAACAGGAAATATAAATTTTATATTACAACACTTCGGCCAGGCTTCCATCCCGGTTTTATACTTCAGGCAACAAGCATAAAGCCGGGATCTTTTTGTACTCATACTTCCATCATCTGTAAGTATAAGGATAACAAGCACGTCAGGATCGTACATAAAAGTATAAACCGGCTTTTTTAAAAGAAGGAGGTTTATGAAAAAAAGCACAATTTTTAGCGCTATAGTCTATCCTTGGCCCTGAATTTACGTAAGGCAAATCAGCAAATTTTAATATTTAGAACTATCGCTTCTCCAAAACATATCGGAATAGTCTTCCTGAAAGTGCTGATGTGGCTGCTCATTTCCCTGGTCGGGATTGTGCTGGTTGCTGTGATTGCACTGCAGTTCCCGAAAGTTCAGAACTTTCTGGCTCAGAAAGGCGCATCGTATTTAGCCAACACCCTGAACACACGCGTCGAGATTGGTGGCCTCACCACTGATTTTCGCAATGCCATTGTGCTGAAGGAAGTATACCTCGAAGACCAGCAGCAGGACACGCTCTGGTACAGCGAGCGCCTGGGCGTAGACATGAAAATACTGGCCCTCCTGAAGGGTGAAGTAAACATCAGTAAACTGGATCTGCAACAGGCCACCGCCAACATTCATGTAAAATCGGACAGCACCACCAACTATGATTTTATACTGGATGCGTTTGCCACCGACACCACTACCGCCCAGCCTGTAGATACTTCGGCAGCGCCCCTGAAGATTAACCTCGACCTGATCAGTTTGCAGAATATTAAGCTGAGCTATAACGATGAAGCAGGCGGAAACTGGATCAAAGGCCGCATCGGCAAGCTGGTTACCACCATGGATGAACTTGACCTGGAAGGGCAACGCTACCTGGTAGATGAAGTAGAACTGAGTAATACCCGCATCGATTTTGAACAAACCAAGATCGCACCGCCTTCCGAATCGGAGCCCATTGAGATGCAGTTTGGCCTGAACCGCGTAGCCCTGGATAATATCGAAGTACACTATGCCAACAAACTCGCTGACCAGTACATCGACCTGAAAGTAGGGCAATCGGAGTTGCTGGCAGATAAAATTGATGTACCGAACGCCCGCATCGACCTGGATAAGTTTGAGCTCAAAAACACGGCCCTTATATACAAACAGGAAAAGTATAAGCCCACCGATTCGCTTGCCGTAAACCCGGCCCAAACGGTAGATGAACTGGATAAAGATGTGGAAGCCACGCAGGGCCAGCCTGTAAACTGGGTACTTAACCTGAACAACCTGGATATTGCCGGCTTAAATGTGAAGTTCGATAATTTTAATGCTGCCCCACTCCAACGCGGCATGGATTACGACCACCTGCAGTTCAGCAATGTAGAGATTAACGCGGAAGATATCCTGTATAGCCAGAGCAAAATGGGCCTTGCCCTGAACCAGCTTAAGCTACAGGAAAAAAGCGGTTTCCGGGTAAATAATTTTAACGCTGATATAACCGTAGATTCCACCAGTGCACGCCTGGCCAACCTCGATCTGCAGACCGGCAACAGCCGCATCGCTCAGGACCTGGCCATTGGCTACCCATCCCTTACCACAATTGCCGATAACCCCAACCTGATTACGCTAAACCTGGATATCGACAACACCCGCATCGGGATGCAGGATGTTTTATACTTTGCCCCGGACCTGGCTTCCAATCCGTCGTTCAGAAGTATAGCTGGCTCTACTGTAAAATTAGATGGTAAAGCGACAGGCAGGCTCGATAATATACAGGTACAACAGCTGCAGGTATCAGGTTTAAAAGGCACGAACATAGCGGTAAGCGGCAATATTAAAAATGCCATGGACCCGGATAAACTGTTTGCCGACCTGAACATTAACCGCTTTGCCACTACCCGCACCGATGTGATGGCGCTGCTGCCTGCAGGCACGGTACCTCCTAACATCAGAATACCCAACAACATGAGCCTGACCGGCAAGTATACCGGCACCATGACCGCCTTCGATGCCAGAGCAGATATCCGGACTTCTGTGGGTAACCTGAATGCAGTAGTAGATATGAACCCCGGCCCTTCCGGTCGTGAGCCTTTCAGTGCAACCGTAAGCACCAACCGGATAGACATGGCCCAACTCTTTACCGATAGCCTGGGCGTTGGTGTTATTGCCATGAATGCCACTGTTCGCGGTACCGGACTTGCCCCGGAAACCATGCAGGCCGTTGCGAAAGCCAGCATCAAACAGGCTGAGTATAATAACTATACTTACAACAACATCAACCTGAACGCCACTATCAACCAGAACCTGTATACTGTAAATGCGGTGTCCGGAGACCAGAACCTGGATTTTACGCTGAACGGTGATTTTAATTTGCGTAATGCGGATGTCCCAAAGTATAACTTCACCCTCGATCTGAGAGAAGCCGACCTGCAGAAGCTGAATTTTTACAACGAACCGCTGGAAGTGCAAGGCAGAATTGCAGCCAACATGAGCGGTGCCGATGCAGCAAGTATAAGTGGTATTCTGGAAGGTCAGGATGTTTTAGTAAAACTGAACCAGGTAACTTATCCGATCGATTCGCTGCGGCTAAACTTGCAGCAGCCCGGCGACCGCACCCTGATCGGATTACAGTCTAACATCGCGAATGCGGACTTGCGCTTCGGAAACGACCTGGGCACCTTGCCAGTTGCCTTGCAAAAGCATTTCTCAAATTACCTCGACCTGCAGCCCGATTCCCCTTATCCGGCCAATACCAACCTCGGCGATTTTACTTTTAGCATTTTACTGAAGAACAGCGAAGTGATAAAAGCGTTTGTGCCTGGCCTGGAACAGCTCTCCCCTTCTGCCCCATTGGCCGGTACGTACAATGCCGCTACCAAACAGATGCGTGTAGAGGGCGGCTTCGGAAGTATAAAGTATACCGATTATACGTTGCAAAACCTGACCCTGCGCATTAACGGCGATAAAGATCAACTGGCTTATAACCTGGGCCTGGGTGCCATACTTTCGCCTTCGTTGCAGGCCAGAAATGTGTCGCTTAGCGGGGCTGCCCGCGATAACAGCATCACCACGCGTTTGGCTATGGCTCCTGAGAACGGACGCGAACGCTTTGTGCTGGGTGGATTATTAAATGGCCTGGGCCAGGGCTACCGCTTCGTGTTTAACCCGGACCAGCTCGTGATCAATTACGATAAATGGACAGTGCCAGCAGACAACTACTTACAGTTCGATACCAACCTGCTTTATGCCAACAACATCAAACTGCAGCGTGATAACAGTTTTATACTGCTTAACAGCATCGGCCCTGTTTCGCCTGCTGCACCGTTGCAGGCGCAGTTCAGCAATTTCGACATCGGGTACCTGATGCAGAGTTTTGAGCAACAGGACAGCCTGGTTGATGGGACTATAAACGGCGTCGCCACGGTAGAGAACCTGATGGCCGGTAACCTCGCATTCACTTCGGATATCAATGTAACTGATTTCACTTTCCAGAAGGTGCCGGTAGGCAACATTGCCCTGAAAGCCAACTCGGCCACAGCTAACCGCTATAACCTGGATGCAGCCCTCACCGGAAACGGAAACCAGCTAACAATAACAGGTTTTTACGAAGCACAGCCGAATGCCAGTTTACTAAACCTGGATGCCAATGTCGCTAACCTGAGCCTGGCCTCTTTGCAGGGCTTTACCATGGGCATGGTGAAAGATATGGGCGGTAACGCGAACGGAAAACTCCGGATTACAGGCACCCTAGACGACCCGAACATTTTAGGCCAGCTTAACTTTAACCAGGCGCAGTTCAACGTCAGTATGCTAAACTCGCTGTACCGCCTGCAAAACGAACGACTGGTATTTAACGAGCAGGGCATCAACTTCCCTAACTTTACCATAACCGATTCGCTGGGCCAGAACCTGACCATTAACGGCAATGTGCTAACCCAGAATTACATGGATTATCGCTTTGATCTGCGCGCCGAAACAGACCGTTTCCTGGCCATGAACTCCACTGCCAAAGACAATGACCTCTACTATGGTACAGTGTATATCGGGAGCAATGCCACAATAACGGGTACTATGCTGGAGCCTGTGATGGATATAGAAGTGAATGTGCTGGATGGCTCCGCTTTTACGGCTGTTGTTCCTGCCGATGAGGCCGGCGCTGCCGGAAGGGAGGGCATCGTGGAATTTGTAACCCTGAACGATTCGCTTTCAGCTATTTTAGGGATGGAAGCCCAGGATTCAGCCAGTTCAGGTTTTGTTGGTGCTAAGATTGATGTAGAAGTAAACGTAACAGATGCCACCCCGATCACGATCATAATTGACCCTGTTACAGGCGATAATTTAGTGGTGCGCGGAACAGCCGAACCGCTATATGTGGGAATTCTTCCAAACGGGCAAATGAACATGACAGGCCGCTATACCATTACAGACGGCAAGTATAGCATGGCTTTTTACGATATCGTATCAAGAGAGCTGGATATTGCGAAAGGCAGCTACATTGCCTGGCAAGGCGACCCGATGCAGGCCGATTTCCAGATCAGCGCCATCTACAACGTAGAAACGGCACCTATGGAGCTTGTTGCTTCTCAAACAAATAACACAGATAATCCTTCTCTACGCAACCAGGTACCCTTCCAGGTTTTTGTTAACCTATCAGGTGAGTTGCTGAGACCGGAGATCGGCTTCGATATACGGTTGCCTGAAGAAGAGCGGGGAAGTGTAAGCACCGAAGTAACAGCAGCGCTTGCCCGCCTGCGCCAGGACGAATCCGAAATGAACAAACAGGTTTTCGCGTTACTGGTGCTCAATCGCTTTATGGCGCCTGATCCGTTAGCGAGTTCGGGTGGTGGCTTTGCAGCCTCGGCCCGTAACAGCATAAGCGGCGCCATGACCGACCAGCTTAACAACCTGACCAACCGCTACGCCGGTGGCCTGGGTCTGGAACTGGGTGTTGATTCTTATGAGGATTATTCTTCCGGCTCGGCACAAGGCCGCACCGATCTGAATGTAGCGCTCCGCCAGCAATTCCTGAACGACCGCCTGACCGTAAGAGTAGGCAGCGACATCGGGCTGGAAGGACAAAGAGAGGCCAACAATAAAATGGGCGGTTTCGGGGGTAACATTTCCGTAGAATATTCTCTTACGGCTGATGGCAGGCTGCGTGTACAGGCATTCCAGCGCAACCAGTACGAAGATTTTGAAGGCGACGTACGGGCAACGGGCGCTGCACTTATTTACCAGCGCGAGTACAATAACTTTTCAGACCTTTTCAGAAGTATGGAAACCAAGTTACGAAAAGATGCCATCCGCCGCGAAGAAGAAAATATTAAAAGCCAGTCTACACGCTAAGTAGTTTTATACTTTATGATAGCATACAAACACTGCATAAACCGTTTACACGCGCCGTTGCTGGTATTTTTGCTGGCTGCCGCAAGTATACTTTCCGGTTGCAGCAGTACCAAAACAGTACCCGAAGGAGATGCTTTGTTTGCCGGTTACCAGGTTAAGATCAACGATGAGCGCGACAGCAGCAATCGTACCAGCGAGCTACAGACTGAGTTAACAGCCACCGTAAGGCCCAAGCCCAACGCTTCCATACTTGGCCTGCGCCCTAAACTATGGATCTACAACGCCTTCTATACCGAAAAAGAAAAAGGACTGAAACACTGGATCCAGACTAAGTTCGGTGAACCACCGGTGCTGCTTTCTGCAGTGGATACAAACAGCATCAGTGGCGTAATGAGCGGCAGGCTGCACAACAAAGGCTATTTTGTAAATACCGTTGAAAGCGCAACCACGGTTAACAAGAAAATGGCCACCATCGACTGGACAGCTACTGTAAGTGAGCCTTACCGCATCCGCAAAATAGAATATACGCTCAGCGACTCGTTGCCGATTCAACAGGCCATCGAGGGGATAAAGGCAGGCTCACTCTTAGTACCCGGCGAGCCCTACGAGCTTTCCAAAATGACGGCCGAGCGCGTACGCATCGATCAGAAGCTGAAAGAAATGGGCTATTACTACTTCAGCCCCGAAAACCTGATTTTTAGTGTGGATACTACCTCCGGCGGAAGGCAGGCTGATGTGTTGTTACGCCTAAAAAAGGATGTACCGGGTTATGCGCTGCGGCCTTATACTTTGGATGAAGTCTTTATTTTTGCCAATTACACACTGAACGATACCCTTTATGCCCGGGATACCATTCACGTCAGGGGCTACCATTACCTGCCTAACGAGGATTATGTAAAAGCACGGTACCTGCTTCGCAATGTTTTCCTGGAGAAAGACAGCATCCATACCCGCCAGGACCACCTGCTAACCGTGAACCGGCTGATGGGCTTACCAGCCTACAAATTTGTGAATGTACAGTATGAGCGTGATACGACCGAACTGGGCAAACTGGATGCCTTTATTTACCTGACGCCTTCCCTGAAAAAATCATTGCAGGCCGAAGCCCGGATGGTCAATAAATCGAATGGTTTTGCGGGGCCGGGCATTACTGTCTCGTTCCGGAACCGGAATGCCTTGCGGGGTTCTGAGTTGCTGAGTGTAGAACTTACCGGTAACCTGGAGAACTCTGTTGGTGGTGGCCGCGGCAAAGATGTGGAAACAAAAGATGAATCTTCAAGCGGAAACGCCAGCCTTACTTCTTACGAATTAGGTGTGCAGAGCACCTTAACTTTTCCGCGCATTGTTTCTCCGTTTAAGCTGCGCAACCTCCGTACAGAGTTTGTCCCGAAAACCAGAATTTCAGCTGGTTTCAGTTTCCTGAACAGGGTGCAGTATTACCAGATGAACTCTTTTAACGCAAGCTACGGCTACAACTGGCGCCCCAAAAGAACGCTGACTTTCGATGCCACGCCTATTAACCTACAATATGTAAAACTTGGCCGCATTACGGCCGATTTTGACACCATCCTTCGTGACCGGCCTTACTTACAACGCAGCTTCGAAAACCAGTTTATTATCGGGTCGATTTTCCAGGTTACGTACAGCAACCAGATGATCGAGGGTAAAACGAACCATTTCTTTAACAATACCTCCCTCGACCTTTCCGGAAATATACTGAATGCCTTACAAACATTAGGCGGCACGCCAAAAGGCACAGACGAGTTCCCGAGAACTATTGCCAAACAGCCGTTCTCGCAATACATCCGCCTCGAAAACGATTTCCGGCATTACCTTAACTTAACTAAAGAAAGCCAGCTGGTAACGCGCTTGGCCGTAGGTATTGGCATGCCGTATGGCAACTCATCGCAGTTGCCGTATGTAAAGCAATTCTCGGTGGGTGGGCCAAACAGTATCCGCGCGTTCAGGGCCCGAAGTATAGGTCCGGGCAGTTACAATATTCCTGATTCGCTGGCTTCCTCCTACTTCGACCAGGTAGGCGATATAAAAATTGAAGCAAACATAGAATATCGTTTCCCGATTGCCGGCTTCTTTAAAGGTGCAGTGTTTGTGGATGCCGGTAACGTATGGCTGGCCAACGAAACACTGGATGAGAAAGGAGTACCTGAACGGCAGGGCGGTGTGTTTAAAGCGAGTAATTTTTTAAATGATGTGGCAATTGGTACAGGTTTCGGTTTACGCGTTGATGTGGATTTCTTTGTTATCCGTTTTGACCTGGGTATACCTGTAAAAATACCATATCTACCCAAAGGAGAGCAGAACGTATTAAGCAATTTCAAACCTAAATTTGGAGGCGAAGAAGGTATGGTACTTAACATTGCCATTGGCTATCCTTTTTAAAGTATAGTTAATATTCCATAAAAAAGGCCTTCCGTTTACAGCAACGGAAGGCCTTTTTTGTGTAGTAGATCTACTACTTATGCCACACTAAAAATTCGCTCGTTTAAAAGCCAGCGAACGGCATCGGACTCTTTATGGAAAGTTTGCGCTGAAAACTCAAGCGGGTAAGCCGTAGATGCTGCCGAAGCTTCTACCTCGTTATCCGATTCAGAAAAATCAGGGTTTAAGATCTGCGCCACGCGTTGTACGGCTGATGTACCCTGGAACTTGGCAAAGGTCTGCAAGGTCCAGTCGTACTGCTGATGCCCCAGTTCATGTGCATCGGTAGCGTCTATCAGAATTGTTTTAATGTTGTTTGTTAAAACGATTTCGTTCAGCCATAAAATGCCTTGTTTGTACTGCTGGCTTGTGGTGTGTTTGTGCCACACGAAAGCCGTTACCTGGTGCACATAATTGATATATAAACTGAAAAGCTCTGTAGAACAAAATAGCTTTAAGGTAAGTTGATCGTTTAATGAGGTCAGGTTATAAGGTAGTATTTTCATGGCGTGGCAGTTCAGTTTTTGGCTGTAAATACTTGTTTAAAGCAGCAGCGTACCAGCTACCTATAAAAATACATGCCAACTTCTTTCCTAAACCCGGAGCTATCTTAAAAAGATCGACTTAACAAGTATAAATAGCTTGATTTCAGTTATTTATACTTTAAAAAATCATACTAATGATTCAATATTTTTTAGAGTATGTTCTAAATGTTGCAAATCATACTTAAATTTTTCCAAAGATAGGAATTGCGCTGCTACATTTGGGAAAGTACAAAGAGGGCTAAAGTATGAAAGCCAGTGTGCCTCTTTAAAGTATGGATAATACATTCTCGGGTGGCCTCCCGATCACAGCTTTATCACCTTTAACCACAATAGGCCGCTCGATCAGGGCGGGGTGTTGCACCATTGCGTCTAGCCACTCTTCATCTGTCAGAGTTTGGCCGGCATAGTTTTCCTTGTACACCTTCTCCCCTTTCCGGATCAGTTCCTGGGGTTTCAGGTTAAGTTTGGCTAGTATACCAGTAAGTTCCGCTTTGGTAGGGGGTGTTTTCAGGTACTCTATTACCTGCACTTCTTCGTTCGCATTCCGGATAAGGTCTAGGGTGCCGCGACTTTTGCTGCACATCGCATTATGAAATATTGTTACCATACATTCTTGTTTAATCAGAAGTGAAATTAAGATGCCGGTTCTGAATTACAAAGTATAAACAAGTCTCAAACAAAAACGAGCAGCAAATCCTGGCTAACCCGCCATTGTTGGTGTTTTCACCGACAATGGCGGGTTAGCCAGGATTTGCTGGTGAAAACACGCAGCAAGGGCAGCAAAACAATTTTATTTAAAACGCTAAAAAGCGTTAAAGTATGAACAATTCTTAAAAAAAACGGGCAGCAAATCTTACATCTGCTACCCGTTTTATCATGTATAGTATAGGTTTATACTTCAAAAATATAAAAACCGGTTTCGTAGCCGTCGCGCAAAAGTATAGGCCGCGATACATTAAATATTTTCACGCCCCTGGAGGTTTCGCCATGCAAAGTACCAATGTGCGCGTGCCCATGAAAAGCGGCTACCACATCGCGGCGGTTAATAGGTTCTGCCAAACGGGAAGATCCTAAATATGGAAAAATCTGCTCGGGCTCGCCTACTACGGTTGCTTTGATAGGTGCATAATGCAGCAGCACGATCTTCTTGATATCGGTATACTCACCATCCAATCGGGCCAGCGCGCCATCGAGTTTGAGGGATTCGTCTACGGCTTCCTGCACAAAATTCTTGATCATCTTTTCGCCGAACATACCCAGCATACCCTGGTCAAAACCACCACCAAATCCTTTCACGCCGGCAAACCCAACATTTCCGATCACAATGTGGTCGCCATCCAGCATGTGCACATTTTCCTGGATCAGCATTTTGCGGATGGTTTTCTGGTTATCGCGCTCAAAATCGTGGTTACCCAGCACGGCTACAATTGGTATGGTACAGGCTTTCAGTTCTTTTACCAGTATTTCGGCTTCGGCAATTCGGCCAGTGTCGGTCAGGTCGCCGCACAGCAAAAGTATATCGGCCTGTTGCGATGCCTGCCTGAAAAACTCTTCCCATTTACCCTGGTCGTTTTCGCGTACGTGGATATCGCCTACGGCTGCAATTCTGGTGGTTGGTCGGGGGTCGGTTAGCTCTTCCGTCATAGTTTACACTGATCTCATGGTTACTACTTTAAAATCCCACTCGGTAATATCGGGGGCATACTGGGTCTGGTCGATAAGCGGGCCAAGGCAGATTTTCTCTAAAGGCGTCGGCATATCGTACTGCTCTTTGGCCCGAAGTATCAATTCATCGAAAAGCCATTTTGGTATCAGTTCTCGCTCGGATGGGTACACAAACTGAAACGAAAGAAACTGCGCCAGCAATAAATGCCAGTGGATATCCATGTGCTGCCAGAGCCATTTCCAATCGAGTTTGGTGCCGTACCGAAGTATAAGGTGGTTTATATCGGCTCCATCGTAACGCTCGCGGTTCTGCACATACAACTTCGACCAGATAAGCGTTTCGGGTGGAATAACGCGTACTTTTATGCCCAGCAGTTCGCTTTTGGTGGAGCGCTCGTACCAGCTGTCGTCCACGGCGCAGTGGTTGCCGGGGTTGTTAAAGATGATATCCATAAAGTGCTCGCCCAACTTTACTTTGGCCAGCCAGCGCGCATCGGTTACTTCCGTATCGAAACCATTCTCAGCAAAATGCTTTAAAATGCGGGGCATGTCGCTGGCTTTGCAGAACACATCCAGGTCTTTGGTGTCGCGCATGATATCGGTATACAACCGGAGTGCAAACCCGCCGCCCACCATAAAATCCTGGTTGCTGGATTGCAGCAGCTCAAGCGCCTGCTGGTAAAAATCATGCGCAGCCTGCTGATGAATTCCACCCTGTAACTCTATTACTTTAGCCATGATGCTATTTATTTTCAGTTTTATACTTCCTTTTTGATCTGAAGAAAAATTACACAGCGGGGTGCCGTGCAAATTGAGCAGGTACCGGAATGTACCACATGCGCAATAAAAACTTTTACTTAGTTAAAAGGGTGATGGTTGTAAAATACGAACCGGGAAGCTTAAAAGCTTTAAATAAGGCTGATTTTCCTTTTTATAATTCTATACTTTACTTTCATTTATACTTTGGCAGATACTTATAAATACATAAGGTTTAAGGCCTAAGCCTAAACCCCCGCCTTTTGCCTTCGTTTAGTAAAAGGATAACCATTATTCTAAACCTACAAAACTTAAAAGCTATGAACAGTAACAGATCAGAATTTGACCGCCATAACCAGAGCAATTCGAACCGTACCAACCGGTCGGAGCGTTACCGTTTTCCGGAACAGGAAAGCAATTACCGCTTCGATGATTATGGCTCGGCAGCTCACGGTGGCTATGGCAACGAAGGATATTCGGGCACCTGGGGAAACCAGGGAGATGAAGGCGCTGGCTCCAGAAACGTAGCCAACCACGACCTGCATGGCAGCACGTACAGCACATCGCGTAACCAGGGCAATATGGGCAGTTACGGCGGCGCGCAAGGTTTCGGCTCAGACCGGGGCGGTTACTCATCACAACGCGCTTATACTTCCGGCTCATCGGGCCACGATTTTGATAGTGGCATGGGCCACCCACGCGAAGCAGGCAGAAGTGGCTACGGTACTGGCCAGCACCGCGCGTACGGCTACCAAAGCGACTCTGACAGCCACGGCAGCGATATGGGCTTCAACTCTAACCCGGATTTATATGGCTCCGACAACGAACGAAGATTCCAGGGTGCGCAGGCACAACACCGCTACAGCTTCAAGGAAAACGATTACTCCAGAGACCCATACAAAAGCAGAAACCAGAGCCAATACGGCTACAGCAACCAATCCAGAGGCGATTATGGCTCGCGCGATGGCAACTTTGGTAGTTTTAATACCCAAAGTAATCCATCTTCTAATCAGCGTTTTAGTGGAAGCGGCTTTTCGGGTGGCGGCTACAGCGACCACGATGCCAGCTATATCCAGAGCCGAAACCGTGAACGCACCTTCCGGAACAACAGAGAAAACAACTACGACCAGTACTAAACAAGTATAAATGACAGAGAAAGGCGCTATCAGTTTGGTAGCGCCTTTTTTGTGGCTAAGGCTTTTTAATCGCTCATGTATACTAATTCACAGAAGGACAGAAGCCGCTTATTAAATTTATACTTCGAAGAGGAAAATACCGCAACTATAATATCTACTCTATACTGTAAAAATGTTATATTCGGTAAGCCTTTGGGGTTATACTTTATATTGCTTTCTTTTAAGTATGCTGCAAGCAACGACTTATACCTTAAATTCAAATAGGGAGCTATAAACTTATATCGGCCCTGACAACTAAAGTACTTTATACTTGCTCATAAGTAAACTATGGAAATCAGCACCTTAAAACCTCGGCAGGACCTTGGACAGGACACTAAAATCAGCAAAGCATACTTGCAATACGAAACACTGCTGAAAGAGCTCTCTAAAAGGAAATTGCCGGAACATGTGGTTGCTTCCATCAATAAAGATGTTGAAGCATTAAACGCGATGCCGGAAGATGGCAAGCTGCTGGCGCAAGAACTTAAAAGCAGGCAAGCCAGGCTGGTCCGGTCCCTTGAAAAAGAACTGAAGCTTGTACCCAAAGCCTATTACCGTAACATTTGGCTTGGATTAGGCATGGCTTCTTTTGGGATTCCAATAGGGGTAGCTTTCGGGCTTACATCAGGGAATATGGCTTTTTTAGGAATAGGCTTGCCGCTGGGGCTGGGCATCGGGAGCGCCGTGGGCACTGCCATGGATAAGAAGGCATTGGCAGAAGGAAGACAACTTGATCTGGAAATTAAATCGTAAAAATAATCCGAAACACACAGGCAGTATGCATCACGATATGAGAAATTCACTTTTTTCGATTGGTCTTTTAGTAGCTTTTTCTGCTTGCAAAAAAGAGGAAGCAGCACCGGCCGAAACCCTGTTGCGGGTAAACTCCTATAAACAGACGTGCCAGGCAGAGGGTGTGTTTTCTTGTTACCTGACCCAGGAAAGAGACCAGGTTGGCAGCAATAACTGGCAGCTTTTTTATAACAACATCGAAGGTTTTACTTACCAGGAAGGCTTTATTTATACTTTGAAAGTAAAAATAGAGAAAGTAGCAAACCCGCCCGCTGACGGGTCGAGTTTAAAGTATACCTTGCTTGAGGTTGTTTCCAAAGAAAAGGGGTAATCCTACTTCAAACATACTTCCCGTAGCTGCCGCATGCTTCCGTAAAACACATTACAGTCTACGTTGCCTTCAATGCCTTTCACGCTTCCGCCGTCGGTATGCTGCCAGAAGTGTAGTTTTGCTTTTTCGGTGGGTTCCATAGCCAGTTTCGGTACTTTGTAGTGCGCGATCCAGAGCGGGTACTCATCAAAATGACCTTCGAGGTAATCTTTGTAAAATTTATAACCGGTATAGATAATCGGTTTAGTTCCATAACTTCGCTCAACCAGGTTCAGCCATACTTTAATATCCTGCCTGAACGCTTTGATAGGCTTTAAGCCGCGGCGCTCCACATCCAAAACCGGCGGCAGATCGCCGGGTTGTAACGTTACGTTTGCTACAAAGTGGTTGGCTTGTTTTTCGGGGCTGCTGCGTGGCCTGTAGAAATGGTATGCACCCCGCATCAACCCTGCTTTCCCGGCTTCACTCCAGTTGCGGTCAAACTTTTTATCTTTCAGACTTTTGCCCTCGGTGGCTTTGATGAAGGCAAAGGTAATCTGGCTCTCGCGTACGTGCTGCCAGTTTACATCCTTTTGGTAATGCGATACATCCACGCCGTAAATTTCGTGCCCGACGGGCCATACCGGAACAGGTTTCTCCACGAAAAACTCCACGTAAATAAACAACAGCGCAATAGAGGCCAGCACGCCTACACCAACCCAGAAGCGTACAGGTGATTTCTGCGTTTTGGCTGTGCGGGGCTTGCGCTTTACCGGGGCTTTACGAACAGGTTTGGGCTTATCCGGGGCAGCTGCCTTTTTGGTAGCCTGCGTTTCCAGGTCGTCCCAGATAGTTGATTCGGGTATTGCTTTCTTAGTGCGTGGCATGGGCAGCGTTTGTGTTAGTTACGTTTCGGCCTGCCCGGAACCAGAGCAAAATAAGAAGCAGTTCGGCCACGCCATCCAGCATGTATACATCCCGGATCACGTTCTGCAAAGCGTAATAAAAATCAATGAAAGCCATACTTGCCGCCCCTCCTATTCCAAGCCATTTAATCTCTGTGGTTACATTTCTGCGGATACCTGCACACAGTAACACCAACCCGATCACGGTCAGCAGCAAGGCCACCGTCCGGACGAGCCAGAGGTCTGTTTTAGGACCTGTAACCCACAAAAAGCTGTACATGTGCAGCAAAGGCCAAATGCCTGTTACGGCCCAGTAAATACCCTGTAGCTTTGCTATACCTGCTAATCTGTTCATGCTGCTCTTACTTATCGATATGGCAGGCATCCTGTTCCGGCTAAGGAAAATAATCTGACCGTACTTAGTTTGCCTGCGTATGTAGCTAAACTTTAACTTCTTGTGTTATGAAGATAAAACGGAAAGAAACAATATACAACGGATTTTATACTTTCAGGAAACTGATTGTGGAAGAAAACGGCGAAGAGTTTGAGCGTGAGCAGTTTGATAGCGGCAGTGCCGCCGCCGCTATCGTGTACGACACCAGCAGAGACCTGTACCTCTTCGTGCAGCAATACCGCTACAGCGCCCAAATGGAAATGCTCGAAATAGTAGCCGGTGTAGTGGAGAAAGATGACCCTGAAAAAACGATACGAAAAGAGATAAAAGAGGAAATCGGTTACGCTGTAGATAAGCTCGAACACATCTGGGATTTTTATACATCGCCGGGTGCCTGCACCGAGAAAGTATACTTATATTATGCAGAAGTAAGCCAGAAACAGGAAGAAGGAGGCGGCCTGGAAGAACACCACGAACACATCAAGGTAAAGGCATTTACTTTTGAAGAGCTTCAGAAACAAAAACAATTTGATGCCAAAACCATCATTGCCGTGCAATGGCTTGCTGCCAGAAATAATGCTACCCTGGAAAACCCGGAAGTAACGTCCTGATTTTTGCTTAAAGTATAACACCCAGCCTTCCGGCTGCTTCACAGCAACCCGAAGGCTGGGTGTTATATTTTATCGTTATGTTTATTTTTAAATATGCAGTTGGTCGTAGATAGGTAACGTATAGCGCTGCCCGTTTGAAAGCAGGTGTACTTTCAGATCCCGGACGGTGAATGTTTCGCCGGTTTTTATTTCGTAAATGTTGGTATGGCTGATGTTGGAGCCGTCTACAACGGTAATCAAGCCACTCCCGATCACTTCCATTTCTTTGCCTTCGGTTACTAAAATAGCAGTATCTTCTTCCAGGCCAATGCCAATGCAACCCGGGTTCGTCGCAATTGCCTGCGACATACGCACGATGCGGCCACGGGCTATAAAGTGCGTATCAATCGCCACGTCGCGCATAAACTCGAGGCCCGTGGTAATACGTACATCTCCTTTTATGTAACCGCCTTCTGTATCGCCTTCATAAATCATAGGCGTAGACATAGCGGCAGCTCCTGCGCTGGTGCCGGCTATAATAATATTATCATACGTATAGCGCTCTTTCATTAATTGCAGCACGGCAGTACCCCCTAAAATAGAAGTCAGCCGCAACTGATCGCCGCCAGTGAACATAATACCCGATGCTCGCTCCACCATTTCGCAGCCTTCCGGATTCAGGGCATCCTGCCGCGTTCGGATGTCCAGGATTTCTATTTTCTTTACACCGAGATCTGAGAAAACTTTAATATAATCTTTGGCTGATTCTTCGGGTTCGCCGGAAGCAGTAGGAACTACCAATACGGTAGGGTTGTCGCCTTTCAATTCATCCACAAACCTCTTCAGGATTTCTTCCTTTATAAAACCTGAATTCTGTTTTTGTTCATCAGATAACTCGCTGTTGCCTTTGTCTTCGGAGCCGCCGATGGCAAGCAAACGCCCTTTTGGTACAGGCGAATCTTTGTGTCTTTCGTATCTTTTGGAAACTTGTTTTCTAGCCATTTCTTATCTATTCAAGTTAACACATGTTAAGGGGTTCTGTAACTTATTACATTAGCACTGACGGTATCGGCACTGGCAGGGCTTTCCGTAAAAATAACCCAGCCTGTACGCCTGGCACCGCGCGGTACAAACGGAAGCTGTAGCTCTACTTTTTCAAGTTCCTGCCCTGCTTTCTGCAGCACCACCTGTACCTTTACTTCTTCTGCCGTTGTATTTCCTTTGTTTGAGATAACTACCCGAAACCGGTTAGGCTCGTTCATGGTCGGCTCTGGCGCATACGCAAGCTGCAAATCCGGAGGCGAAGGACGATAGGTATAGGTCTTGAAACCCAGGTAACCTAAAATAGCCAGTACCAGCACAAGGCCCAGCGCAAAAACCGCCCACTCAAGCGGATTTTTAGCTTCTTCTTCCTCGAGTATTGTCCGTAGTTTCTTTTCCTTGTCTTCTGACATCAGACCTTATTTAATTAAAAGACGTGCCGCCGAAGCTCCCAGCGAGGCAAGCAGGCCCAGCACAATACACTGCGAAAATATACCCCAAAAGCTTTCGCCATCAAAACGGCCGAAAAACCAAAGTATAAATCCGGAGCCGCCCAATGCCACCAGGTAGCTCAGGCAGGTATCAAAAGTCAGTTCGTACATAAAATGCCTGGATCTTTTGCTGTTAGTGCCAGTAAAATCACTGAAATATACGATAACGATCGTTAGCAGCAGCGAAACGAGTACCATAACCAATAACTGCAGGGGTGTGGTACTATAGGCTATAATCAGTACTTCTTCGGTAGGGGCTACATTGCTGCCAATAATAAAAGCACCGCACAAGGCTAATACAGCCATTTTAAGTTTACCAGACCACTGCTCTATTTGCAGCTCATCGGCCTCTTGCTCGTCCTCATCGCTCTGGGCGCCCAGCTGCGCCGTGCCAACCGAAACACCAATAGCAACAGCCATTCCTTCAATCACCGTTTTGCCCATGATCTCCAGCAGCTCCATGCCATGCAGCTGTATGCGGTTTAGCATCAGCAAAACAAGAAAGGCGAGTACAAGGCCCAGCCCCATCTCCTCCACCGAATCGATGAAAACGCTGCGCCACGAACTGCCCGGGCGCATGCCGGCAAAACGGTTATATCCCAGCAACAACACGTAAGTAGCCAGCAGCAGCAGCATGAGCTGGCCGGGTGTAACAGAAAAACCTGCCCACCACACTTCCATGGTAAACAGTAACGGAAAACTGAACAGCAAACCGCCCGCAATACCCCGGGCATATTCTTTCAGAGAACTTTTGAGCGGTTTGTGCAAACGTAACTGCCCTTGAGCATCTGGCATAAAGTATAGCTGATTTCTGTTTAAACCTTAAATACAGTAAATCGACTATACGTACCTTGCCGGATTATGATTTTGGAAGAAATTGCGCTGAAGGCAGATTACGTATGTTCCCAAGAATTTAATAAGTATAAATCCCTGTGTTTGCGTAACCAGCTAAATACAACAAGGCCCGGCTTTGGAAGACGGGCCTTGGGTTATACTTCTCCTTTACAGGTTAATTACCAGCCACTTGCCAGCACATCCGCTATGTGCATGGTCCGGATGGGTTTCTGTTGCTTACGGATATAGGTTTCGAGGTGCATCAGGCAGCTGCTGTCTGTAGAAATAATATAATCGGCACCGGTAGCCAGTGCGTTATCTACTTTCTGCTCGGCCATCGCCGACGAAATAGCTTCGAACTTAACGGCAAACGTACCGCCAAAACCACAGCAGGTTTCGCTTTCTTCCATCTCCACCATGTCCAGGCCATGCACGTTGCGTAGTAACTCGCGCGGGCCCGCTTTTATGCCACACTCCCGCAGGGCGCTGCATGCATCGTGGTACGTAAAGGTGCCCGGCAACGTAGCACCGGGTATGCTGGTGATGCCCAATACATCGGTCAGGAACTCGGTAAATTCAAACACCTTTTTCTGCATGGCGCGGTACTTTACCAGGTTCGATGATTTCACGAAAATATCCTGGTACGAGTTGCGCACCATGCCCACACACGAAGCCGAAGGGGCTACAATATAGTGGGAGTTTTCGTTTGAGAAGTCATCCAGAAACTTAACAGCCACATCGCGTGCAGCATCAAAAAAACCGGCGTTAAAAGCGGGCTGTCCGCAGCAGGTCTGGTTGGGGTTATAGTGTACCTCGCAGCCTACGCTTTCCAGCACTTTTACCATGTTCATGCCTGTTTCCGGAAAAACCTGGTCAACGAAGCACGGTATAAAAATATCAACTACTGTTTTACTTGCCATAACTTAACTAAATACAGCGCCGGATTGCGCCAGTGCTGCCTCAAAAGCAGCTTTATCCAGGTTCAACTCAATGCCGGCGGCCTCAAAATAACCGACCATGTTTTCGGTTGGCATGTTGCCTACCAGTTCGTCTTTGGCCATCGGGCAACCGCCAAAACCACGTAACGCGCCATCAAACCGGCGGCAACCAGCCTCGTAAGCAGCTGCTACTTTTTCGAGCCAGGTGGTAGGCGTGGTATGCAGGTGCGCGCCAAATTCTATACTTCCGAAAGCCGGTATCAGGTTCTTATACAAGTATGAAATGTTCTCCTCGTTGGATACCCCGATCGTATCGGAAAGCGAAATAATTTTAATGCCCAGTTTATCCAGCTGTTCTACAAAACGGATCACGGTTTCCGCATTCCAGGGGTTGTTATACGGATTACCGAAACCCATCGAAATATACGTAACCAGCGTTTTGTTGCTTTTCTGGCAGATCTCCTGAATCTGCGCCAGTTCCTGCATCGCCTCGGCTATACTTTTGTTGGTGTTGCGCTGCTGAAACGTTTCGGAAACCGACAACGGAAAACCCAGGTAAGCAATCTCTGGGTGTTGCGCGGCCTGTTCGGCACCGCGTACATTGGCAATAATAGCCAGCAGTTTGGTGCGCGTATGCGCAAGCTCCAGTCCTGCTAAAACCTCGGTGGTATCGCTTAACTGCGGAATAGCTTTAGGAGAAACAAAACTGCCGAAATCAAGGGTATCAAACCCAACTTTGAGCAACTGGTTCAGGTAATTTATTTTGGTTTGTGTCGGAATAAAATCTTTCAGGCCCTGCATCGCGTCGCGCGGGCATTCTATTATTTTCATAGTAGTTGTCCTGTTTATAAAGCCGCCTGTAAAGCAGCCTGCCAAAGATACGAATTTACCTTAACGCCAACGCATAAACTCTATTGCTATACGTTGGTAATCCGGCTGCCAGGTTATACTTGATTTTATGATGGATCGATAAGAAAGGAACAGGATTTTTAATGCAGCGGTAGCCATAAATCTGCGTAAATACTGTCTGAACTGCTACAAATAACTATGGAAAACCTCGTCTCATACTTAACCGGATCGCTGCTGCCGCTGGATAATAAAGTAAAATAATACCTGGCCGCCGAACGTGAGATACGCCTGCTGGAAGTTGAACTGCTCCCGCTGTACCACGAAGAAAACAACCCTTAACCTGATAACTGAACTACACTTGGCACAGACCACCAGCAAGCACGACAGGAAAATGAGCAGCAACTAGAAAAACTGCTACAAGACTATCAAAAACTCAAATCCAAATTGAGCGCAATGCTGCCCGAGCGCAACAAATACGTTAAAATTAACTTAGGTTACGCCCCCAGCATGGCGGGTTATTTTGATGTGGACCCCAATACCAGAACGCCGCTGTAGGAGCCCGTACTGCGGGTTGTACATTAATTTATACTTTGGAATAAGCTGAAAAGTATACATTCAGCTATAAACTAAAAAAGCGCCTGATTCTGTATGTCAGGCGCTTTTCTGTGGTCAGGTTTATACTTTCAATGAAACTGTTCTTCTTCTGTGGAGCCTGCTAGCGCAGCCGTAGAAGCAGCACCGGCGGTAACCGTATTCTGAACGGCATCAAAATAACCGGTGCCTACAAAAGACTGGTGCCTGATCGCTTTAAAACCATCTTTAGCCAATTCAAATTCACGTTCCTGCAACTCCGAGAAACCGGCCATACCACGGTGCTTGTAAGCTTTGGCCAACTCAAACATACTGCTATTAAGCGCATGGAAACCGGCCAGCGTAATAAACTGGAATTTATAACCCATCGCCGCCAACTCCTCCCGGAACGTTTCCATTTCCTGCACGCTGAGTTTGGCTGCCCAGTTAAAAGACGGTGAACAGTTATAGGCCAGCAATTTATCCGGGTATTCGGCCAGTATGGCTTCTGCAAATTTACGGGCCTGCTCCAGGTCGGGCTTTGATGTTTCCATCCAGACCAAATCGGCATACGGCGCGTAGGCCAAACCACGTGCAATGCCTTGTTCCAAACCGCAACGAACTTTAAAAAAGCCCTCGCTGGTGCGTTGTTCATCTAAAATAAATGCATGGTCGCGCGGATCGATGTCTGAGGTTAACAAATTAGCAGCGTCCGCATCAGTACGGGCAACAAGTAACGTCGGTACGCCCATCACATCGGCGGCAAGGCGCGCTGCCACCAGTTTATTAATTGCTTCCTGGGTGGGAACCAGCACTTTACCGCCCAGGTGGCCGCACTTTTTAGCAGACGATAACTGGTCTTCGTAATGCACCCCTGCCGCACCGGCTTCTATCATCATTTTCATTAACTCGAACGCGTTCAGGTTGCCCCCAAAACCCGCTTCTGCATCTGCCACGATCGGTACCAGCCAGTCTATCTCGCCTTCGCCGGTTACAGTCTGGATCTGGTCGGCGCGCAGCAAAGCATTGTTTATTTTTTTGACTACGTTCGGTACGCTATCGGCAGGGTATAAACTCTGGTCGGGATACATGTGCCCGGAGCCGTTCGCATCTGCCGCTACCTGCCAGCCACTCAGGTAAATGGCATTCAGGCCGGCCTGCACCTCCTGCACCGCCTGATTTCCGGTGAGCGCGCCCAAGCCGGCTACATACGGTTCTGAATGCAGGAGTTTCCATAATTTTTCGGCTCCGTTCCGGGCCAGCGTATATTCAATTTTAACAGAACCCTGCAGCTTTACCACTTCTTCGGCGGTGTAGGGTCTTACAATACCTTTCCAGCGTGGGTTTTCGATCCAGTCTGTTTCGATCTTCTGTATTCTTTCTTGCTTTGTCATGGTTTTGGAGATGAGAGGTTACTATTTATACTTTGCGATGTGCATTGTTAATCCAGGTACTTATAGGCAGGCAGCGTCAGGAACTCGACAAAGCACCCGGAAAGCACCAGTTCAGAAAAGAGTTGGGAAGCGCGCTCAAAATGGCAGTTCACAAATTTTGCCAGCCCGATTTCCTCTTTAATGTTCTCGGTTTCCTCGCTTATCAGCTGCAATACCCGTTCTTCGGTTATCTCTTTTCCATCGCTGGTTTTGGTGTGCGGATGGTGAAGCCACTGCCATACCTGTGCCCGTGATATTTCGGCGGTAGCGGCATCTTCCATCAGATTATGGATCGCGGCAGCGCCTGTTCCGCAAAGCCAGTTGCCCAGGTACATGATGCCCACATTAATATTCAGCCGTAGGCCGGCTTCGGTAATTTCAGCGCCTGGTATACTAAAGTTGAGCAGGTCTTTGGCATTTACTTGTACCTCATCGCGCAGCACTTCTTTCTGGTGCGGCTTCTCTCCGAGTACTTTATCAAAGGCCTCGCGTGCAACACGTGCCAGGTCCGGGTGGGCTACCCAGGTTCCATCGAATCCGTTTTCCGCTTCAAAAGTCTTATCGGCTTTTACTTTCCCGAACGCATGCTCATTCACTTTCGGGTCGTGGCGGTTCGGAATAAAAGCAGCCATTCCGCCAATGGCATGGGCACCTCGTTTATGGCAGGTTTTAACGAGCAAGCTGGTATAAGCTTTCATAAAAGGCGCCTGCATGGTAACGGCTGTCCGGTCTGGAAAAATGATATCGGGCTGGTTCCTAAACTTCTTGATCGCACTGAAAATGTAATCCCAGCGGCCCGCATTCAGGCCAACAATATGCGGCCGCAGTTCATACAGAATCTCCTCCATCTCAAAAGCGGCGGTGATGGTTTCGATCAGAACGGTCACTTTAATGGTACCGACTGGTATGTTCAGAGCTTCCTGGGCTGCTACAAATACATCGTTCCAGAGGCGGGCTTCGAGGTGGCTTTCCAGTTTAGGCAAATAAAAGTATGGCCCTGTATTGCGGTCTAAAAGCGCGTGCGCATTATGGAAAAAGTATAATCCAAAATCAAACAGGCTGCCACTGATCGCTTTTCCATTGATGGTGAAGTGTTTTTCCGGTAAATGCCAACCACGTGGCCGTACTTTTAAAACAGCCGTTTTCTCGTTCAGACGGTAGGTTTTGCCATTTTGCACGGTCAGGTCGATGTCTCTGCGGATGGCGTCGCGCAGGTTTCGTTGGCCATCTAACAGGTTTTGCCAGGTGGGAGAAGTTGCGTCTTCAAAATCGGCCATAAAAACTTCTGCCCCTGAGTTTAAGGCATTGATTACCATCTTGCGGTCTACTGGTCCGGTAATTTCTACACGACGGTTTTGTAAATCTGCCGGTATACTTCCCACTTTCCAGTCATATGCTCTGATAGCTGCGGTTTCCGGCAGAAAATCCGGTAGTTCGCCTGCATCAATGCGCTTTTGCCGGTCTGTGCGTGCCTGCAAAAGCGCAAGCCGACGGCCATCAAACTTCTGGTGCAGCATCTCCAGAAAACTGATGGCTTCTGGTGTCAGGATGTCCTCATATCCTGGTTTATACTTAGTGTTTGTCTCGGTAGCAGTTTCTAAGATCATAAGGCAAATTGTTAATGGCTGATAGAACTATGTGTGTCTTTTTTAGGACTATACGCGAATAAAATATTTTTAGCGAAAATTCGCTAAAAATATTTTATTCGCTTTTGCTTAGTTTATCGCTAAATGTTATTTAATTGGTTATAGATTGATAGTTAGAGAAAGTATGAGACTTCAGGAAGAAGTAATCAGGTTAATTTTTGGCCTGAAAGTAAAGCAGTTACGCGCCGATAAAGGTATTTCGCTGACCGATCTGGCAGCAACGACCAACATCTCGATTTCGTATCTGAATGAAATTGAGAAAGGGAAAAAGCACCCCAAGCCAAGTAAAGCCGCTACCATTGCCGATGCTTTAGGCGTGAGTTATGATTACCTGGTATCGTTAAAGTTAAATAAGCGCCTGCAGCCTGTGGGGGAATTATTGCAATCCAATATACTTTCTGAGTTACCGCTCGAGCACTTTGGACTGGACATGAGCCGGGTGCTGGATCTATTTGCCACAGCCCCTGCTAAGTTAAGTGCGTTTGTAAACACGCTGCTCGAAATATCCCGGGCGTTTGATCTGCGGGTAGAACAGTTCTATTTTTCTGCATTGCGCTCGTACCAGGAGCTGCACGATAATTACTTTGACGATATTGAAGTAGAGGCCGAAAAGTTTCTGGAGAAATACCAACTGGATCCCGATCAGACCCTAACCTATGCGCAGCTGACCGCAGTACTGGAACAGGAATTTGGCATTACGGTAGCAGATACTATTTTTGCTAGCTGCCCGGAGCTGGCTCCGCTGCGTTCTGTTTTCGTACCTGGCCCCCAGCCCTGCCTGCAGCTAAACCCGGTTTTAACGGAGCAGCAGCGTGCCTTTGCCGTGGCCCGCGAAATAGGCTTCCAGTTTCTGCAGTTACAGCCGCGTCCTTATACTTCCACGTGGGTTAAAGTAGGCTCTTTTGAGGAAGTATTGAACAACTTTAAAGCTTCTTACTTTGCCGGTGCCTTGCTCCTGAACCGTGACAGGCTGGTGCAGGATATCAGCTTACTTTTTGCGCAACCTACCTGGCAGCCGCAGTTGTTGCTGCAGCTTATGGAAAAGCACAACACTTCTCCCGAGACTTTTCTGCAGCGGCTTACCTCGCTGCTGCCTAAATTTTTCAACATTAACCAGTTGTTTTTCCTGCGTTTTCATAAGTCGCCAAGCCAGGATAATTTTCAGCTTACCAAAGAGCTGCATCTGGCTGGCCTGCATAACCCGCACGGTTCTTTTTTACAGGAACATTATTGCCGCCGCTGGATCTCGTTAACCCTTTTTGCGGATGTAGAAATGCAACTGCAATCGGGTGCATCTTCACCTATGGTAGGTTTGCAACGCTCTTCCTATATCAACTCTACAAACGAATACCTGGTGCTGGCACTGGCCCAGCCCGCCGAAACTGCGCATGGCACCATCAGCATCGGTTTACTTATCAATGAAAACCTGCGCCATAAAATCCGTTTTCTGGATGACCCAGGTATACTTAAAAGGCTGGTAAACGAAACCTGCGAACGCTGCCCTGCCCTGGACTGCCTGGAACGTGCCGCTCCGCCGCTTATACTTGAAAAACAAGTATGGCAGGAACGTGTAACCGGTATTTTAGAGGATCTGGCTGCGAAGCAAGTATAATTTGGAAATGCTACGGGTAACTGATTTGAGCGGTAAGTTTCTGCCAGCCTTGCAGAACCTGTATGAAAGCGCTTTCCCGAAGTATGAGCGGCGGGACTTTACGGATCTGCTGGAGTTGCTCCCTAACAAAGCCATGCACATTTATGTGGCAGTGCTGGATGATGTATTTGCTGGTTTCTGTATTTTCTGGCACCTGGATGACTTCGTTTTTCTGGAGCATTTGGCCGTGGTAGAGGAATTGCGGGGCAGGCAGATCGGGCAGCAGCTCATCAAATGGCTTTCAGCACAAACCAATCAGCAAATCATACTGGAAGTTGAAATGCCAACGAACGAAGATAGCAGGCGTCGCATAACATTCTATAAACGGCTGGGTTTTATACTTCATCAGGAGGTAAAGTACGAGCAGCCGCCTTATGTAAAGGAGGGTTCACCGGTTCCTATGTTGTTGTTTTCCAGGTATCAGCCTGAAAGTAAATTTATACTTGGCAGCTATATAAAGGAAATCGAAGCGCAGGTCTATAAAGTAAATTATAAGTAGAATATCCTGAACATCAGCCTATATAGAAGTATGGTCATACCTTCATGTTAAAAAAGCTGAGCACCAACACTTTGAGAGGCCATTTCAAACGCTTATCTTGGTCTTTTTATTTGGCAGATATACTTCTGCTTTCCGGCACCTGTTCAGCACATGGCTTCAGTTATACTAAAACACGAACTTGTTTTCGAAGCGCCGCTTTCGCTCTTTGAGCTGCATAAGCAGGTTAAAGAAGAGCTGGAAATGGCGTTTCCGGATAGTTATTGGGTAGTGGCTGAAATTGCTTCCATAAACCGGCAGCAGAACAACGGCCATTGCTACGTTACGCTGGTTGATAAAGGAGCTAACGCCCGGCAAGTGCTGGCCCAGGCTAAAGCGACCATCTGGAGCTCGCGTTACCAGATGCTGAGCCGCTTCTTCGAAGACAAGACAGGTCAGCCGCTAAAGGCCGGGCTCAAGATACTGTTCCAGGCAAATGTACGGTTTCATGAGCTGTACGGCATGAGCCTGGACATTATAAACATCGACCCTAATTATACCATCGGCGACCTTGCCCGCCAACGCCAGGAAACCCTGAAACGCCTGGAAACGGAAGGCTTGCTCACACGTAACAAAGCGCACGAGTTTCCGCTGGTGCCCCAACGTCTGGCTATTGTTTCTTCGGCTACGGCGGCCGGTTACCAGGATTTTATACATCAGTTGCAGCATAACCCATTCGGCTATGCGTTCGAAACCACGCTTTTTCCGGCTACGGTGCAGGGCAATGAGGCTCCTGCTTCGGTGAGGCATGCGTTGCAGCTGATTTCAAAGTATAAATCCGGGTTTGATGCAGTTGTAATTATACGAGGTGGCGGTTCGCAGACGGATTTGAGTTGTTTTGATGATTATTCGATTGCCGCCGCTATTGCTAACTCGCCGTTGCCTGTACTCACCGGTATTGGCCACGAGCGTGACGAAAGTATAGCCGACATTGTAGCGCATACCCGGCTTAAAACACCAACCGCTGTGGCCGATTTTCTGATCGAACAGTTCCGGTCGGCAGAAGAACTGGCAGAGAATTTATTTGACAGCATCCGGATGTTTTCGGCACAACAGCTCAGCCTGACAGACGATAAGCTGGAGCGCATCAGCCTGCGGATTTCGAATCGTACCAAATCGTTTTTGCAGGATGGAAGAGATAAACTGGAGCAACTTTCGCGTGGGTTCCTGGTAAAGCCAAAATCATACCTGGAGGCTCAGAAACACGTCATCAGCAACCTGGAGCGCTGCACCGCAGCCGGCACCAAAGACCTGCTGCACGAGCGCCAGACGCAGTTAAGCGAACTGGCCGTTTGCGTGGAAGGAAAAAGTCAGCGCTACCTGCACATGAAAGAACACGAGCTGAATACGCTGGTACATTGCGTGGAAACCGAGGTAAAAGAAAAGCTCAAACAAAAACAGCTAAGCTTTACCAAGTATAACGACCGGCTGGTGTACAGTACGAGAACAAAGCTGCAGACATCACAGCACAGCCTTAATTTGCTGGAATTAAGTATAAAAGCCAACGATCCGGAAAAGCTATTGCTGCGTGGTTATACTTTAACCCTGATCAATGGCAAGATCATAAAAAGTATAAATGAAGTAAAAGACGGCGACGTAGTGGAAACCAAGTTAAAAGATGGCAACCTGCACAGCCTTGTTGTAAATATAGACCGAGATGACAGCTAAAGACCCAGACAACATGACCTACCGCGAAGCAACCCGCGAACTGGAAGAAATATTACGTGCCATTGAAAACGATGCCGTAGATGTAGATGAACTGACCCAGAAAGTACAGCGCTCGTCGCAGCTTATAAAACTGTGCAAGGAAAAACTGCGCAAAGCCGAAAAAGCCATTGACCAGGTATTTAACGAAGAAAATTGCGAAGAACCTCAGAAATTAAAAGTTGCCGATAACGACAGGGATACACTGTTTTAAAGTATAAAGTATAGCTCATTAAAAAGCCGCTCCGAAGTATAAATTCAGAGCGGCTTTTTAATTTCTACCCCATCATCATGGAGTTGCTTGCACTGGGAGGCAGCTGGTCCTGCTGTTGCCCCTGCACCAATCGGTTCAACAGGCTCCGGGTTTCCTTGCAGCTATCCAAATGGTATTTAGCTACGGATAAGGCGTTGCCCACTTTAACCGTATAGGCTTCGCGCGGCATGGCTTTAAAGATATCTTCATCGCCCCAATCCTCTCCTATCGCCAGCACAAACTCATGCGGGAACTTGTTCAGCCAGAAACTGGACGCCTTGCCTTTGTTTATTTCCTGCGCTTTAATTTCTACGGCCATCTGTCCATCCAGCACCTGCAGGTTGCTGTTAGATGCCAGGAAGTTGAGGTGGTTCACCAGTTCGCGGGCACGCATCTCGCCTAAACCTGTTTCGGCTTTGCGGTAATGCCAAACAATCGAGTATTCCTTTTCTTCGATAAAAGTACCAGGCGTACGGTCTACATACAGGTCCACAATCAGTCGGATGTCGTTTTTCCAGTCGTCCATCATGCTCATGATGGTTTGCCAACCAGTGCCGCGCTGCTTTATCCAAACGCCATGTTCTGCAATTATATCGATGTTCAGGTTGCCCAGCCAGTCCTGTAAATTGGCTCTTTCGCGGCTGCTGGCCACTACTACACGGTTTTTAGGGTCGCTGCTCAGTTTTTCCAGCAGTGTGATGAGATCCTCATCCGGGCGGGCCATCAGCGGCTTGTTCTTATAGTCCACCAAAGCACCATCATACTCTAGGAACAGTAATCTTGAGCTGGCAGAATCGTAGGCATCGCTCATCTCAAAGAAAGTAGCATCATCCAGGTACGTGGTAGCCAGCGATAACTGCTTGATTTTGACATACGACAGCCTGTTCATGAACATCGACACCCAATGATGAATATTGAAGCGTTTCAGGGTTTCCTGCATACTG
This sequence comes from Pontibacter arcticus, assembly GCF_003284895.1. Lineage (GTDB taxonomy): Bacteria > Bacteroidota > Bacteroidia > Cytophagales > Hymenobacteraceae > Pontibacter > Pontibacter arcticus. The sequence goes on along the minus strand of NZ_QMDV01000002.1, from coordinate 37,441 downwards.
TGCATATGCTGTTCCTGCTCCTCTTCCGGCATAACCAAGGCCTCATGCAGCGCATCTACCAGTTGGTTTATATCATTTGGGTTGATGAGCAGCGCATCGGAAAGCTCCTTGGAAGCACCGGCCATTTCACTCAGGATAAGGACACCTTTCTGATCCAGCTTGCTGGCAACGTACTCTTTGCAGACCAGGTTCATACCGTCGCGCATGGGTGTAACAAGTGCTACATCGGCCATACGGTAGAAAGCAGACAAAGTCTCCAACGGGTAAGAGCGGTAAAAATATTGCACCGGATTCCAGTTGATATGGCTGTAGCGCCCGTTGATGCGGCCTACCAGTTCGTCTACTTCTTCTTTCAGTTCTTTATACTTTCCGACAGCATCGCGGCTTGGCACGACCAGCATTACCAGGGTTACTTTCTCATGAAACTCAGGATACTTGGCAAGGAATTGCTCGAACGCGTGCAACCGTTGCGGTATACCTTTGGAGTAGTCGAGGCGGTCGATGGAAAGGATGATCTTTTTAGCTACCAGGTTGCCACGGTATACTTTTTCGCGTTTGATCACTTCTTCGGTGGCGGCTACTTCTGCATACTTTTCATAATCAATACCCATCGGGAAAGAGTCGATCAGCAGTGAGCGCGAACCTGTATTGATCCAGCCATGCGTGCTGCCATAGCCTATAATCCGGTTCACCGAACTCAGGAAGTGGCGCATGTCATCATACGTATGGAAACCGATCAGATCGGCACCCAGCATACCTTCCAGTATTTCACGGCGCCAAGGCAATAACCTGAAAATCTCGTAACTCGGAAACGGAATATGCTGAAAGAAGCCGATGGTGCTGTTCGGTAGCCGCTCGCGCAGCATACTTGGCAACAACAACAACTGATAATCGTGTACCCAGATGGTATCATCAGGGCCGGCCAGTTTGGCTACTTCATCACAGTATTTCTGGTTTACTGCCACATAAGTTTCCCATAATTGCTGCTCGTAAATGGCATACTGGCTGAAATAATGGAAGGTAGGCCACAGCGTTTCGTTGCTGAAGCCCTCGTAAAATTCTTTAATCTCTGTTTCGGTTAAGAAAACCGGATGCATATTTTCCTTTTTCAGGTCTTCTGCTATCCTTCCCTGCACTTCTTCCTCTTCCACCACCATGCCTGGCCACCCGATCCAGAGATTATCTCCCTGCTTGTAAATAGATCCTAAACCGGTTGCCAGGCCGCCTTCGCTTGTTTTGTAGGTAAGCATCCCATCCTTTTCCTGCAACTTAACAGGTAATCTGTTTGAAACTATGATAAGTTTTGACATGTGCTCAGGTTTATAAGCAGGCCCGCTTTAACACTACATCGGAGTTGGCTCTAATGCCTTTCTACGTATGGGAATTCCAGTTTTGGAAATTAGATATAGTTGCGCGTAGCTTAGCCTTACTCTATACGCTGATTTATTTAGTACTGTTTACCCTATATAGATATTTTAATATAAAACTGTAAGTTTTAGGTAATTAAATTTAAATGTCCGTATTTATCAAGCGTAAAAGTGATAAATACGGACATCAGAATTAAGGTAAATATTTAAAGTATAAAACCGCGAGTGGCGGCATTTTTATCTCTAAAGAGAAGTCGCGGCCATGCATTGGTTCGGCTACTGTATGCAATGTACCATTTGCGGCATAGTTGCTGCCACCAAACCTGCCATCATCGCTGTTAAATACCTGGGCCCAGTTGCCGGCAAGCGGCACGCCGATGCGGTAGTGATCGTAAACGGCAGGCGTAAAATTGCAGACTACCAGCATTTTTTCGCTTCCGTTTTGCCCGTTGCGCATAAAGCTGATAATGCTGTTGTGGCTATCGTTAAAATCGATCCACTCGAAGCCTTGCCCTTCAAAGCCATGGAAGTATAAACTAGGCTCGTTTTTATAAACGTGGTTCAGCTCTTTTACCAGTTCCTTCATTCCGGCGTGCGGCAGTTGGTCAAGTAAATGCCAGTCCAGGCTGCTGTCGTGGTTCCATTCGCGGCCTTGTGCCAGCTCGTTGCCCATAAAGAGCAACTTGGCACCTGGGTGGGCATACATGTAAGTATAAAGTGTGCGCAGGTTCGCAAATTTCTGCCAGTCGTCGCCGGGCATTTTATTGATGAGCGAGCCTTTGCCATGCACCACTTCATCATGCGATAATGGCAACATGAAGCGCTCAGCAAACGCGTAAATGATACTGAACGTGATCTCTCCCTGGTGATAACGGCGGTAAATCGACTCTCTTGAGAAATAATGAAGCGTATCGTGCATCCAGCCCATCATCCACTTCATATCGAACCCTAAGCCGCCATCTGCTACTTTAGCAGTAACACCCGGCCAGGCTGTTGATTCTTCTGCAATGGTGCGCACATCCGGGAAACGGGTATGAACAGCCTCGTTAAAGTCTTTCAGGAAAGAAATAGCTTCCAGGTTCTCTCGGCCGCCATGCTCGTTTGGTACCCACTCGTCGTGTTTACGGCTGTAGTCTAAGTATAGCATAGAGGCAACTGCATCTACACGCAGGCCATCAATATGATACTTATCGAGCCAGAACAAAGCATTGCTGATCAGAAATGAACGAACCTCGTTACGGCCATAGTTAAAGATATAACTGTTCCAGTCAGGGTGGTAGCCTTTGCGCGGGTCGGCATGCTCAAATAAATGAGTGCCATCAAAATACGCCAGTCCATGCTCATCCGACGGAAAATGCGACGGTACCCAATCGAGCAGTACGCCAATGCCATGCTGGTGCAGCACATCGATCAGGTACATCAGGTCTTCGGGTGTACCAAAATTGCTGGCTGCTGCAAAGTAACCAGTTATCTGATACCCCCACGACCCGTTGAAAGGATGGTACATAATGGGCATGAACTCGACGTGTGTGAAGCCCATTTCCTTTAGGTAAGCCGGCAGCTCCTGGGCAAGTTCGCGGTAGGTAAGCGAGCGGTTTCCTTCTTCCGGTTTGCGCCGCCACGAGCCCACATGCAGCTCATACACGCTATAGGGTTGCGGCTCAGCTTGCTGTGCGCTGCGCTGGCTCAGCCAGCTTTCGTCCTGCCAGTTGTGGTTGATATCAGCAACAATGGAGGCAGTATGCGGCGGTAATTCACGTTGAAAAGCGAACGGATCACTTTTCTCGACGTGGTATAAATGGTAACTGGATTTGATATGATACTTGTACAGCATACCAGCCGCTACACCCGGAATAAAGCCCTCCCAGATACCGGAATGGTCTGGGCGGGCCTGCAGTTGGTGGCTTTCGCGGTTCCAGCCGTTAAAATCACCGATCACAGAAACCTGCGCCGCATTGGGAGCCCAAACCGCGAAAAAAGTACCCTGCCTGCCCTGGTGGGAAATAACATGGGAGCCTAACTTTTCATACAAGGTATAATGTCGGCCTTCCCGGAACAGATGGATATCAAAATCGGTGATGTGACCTGCGTTGTAGTATACAGGTTGTTCCGGTCCGGTTGGTATGTTCTCTACAGCAGGCACTAATGCTATTTTTTTTGCCCGGCCTGGCTTGGCTGGTTTTATACTTTCCGAAGAAGTATCAATCGCCTTCTTCGACCTGCCTTTTGCTGTTGATGTAGCTGTTTGTGCATTCTCAACGGTTACTACTGTTTCGGGAGCTGCAGCCGTATCCATAATGCCCATTTCAGCAAGTGGCGCATCTGATTTTTTTGTTCGGGTACGCTTCGGTTTCTGAACTTCCAGCGGGTTTATACTTTCCGGCGTCTGTGCGCTGGAAGCCTGGCCGGAAGTTGCGCCCATTTCTGTCTGTTCGGTAGTTGTGCGTTCTTTTTTCTTAGCCATTCGTCTACTTCCTCATAATGTATTTAATACCTCTGATCGGAATAAGCACCCAATCCGGACGATTATTTAATTCATAACCCAACTCATAAATTGCTTTTTCGAGCAGGAAAGTTTGCATCAGCACTTCAAAATCATCTTCATTTGCCGGCACAAGACCGTCACTGTTTGGCAAGGTGGTACCCAAATAGCTGTGCATAAAGAAGCCGCTGGCATAATGGAACCACTGTTCGGCCCAAGTTTCGAGGTACTCGGCATCTTCTTTACGCAGACCATTGTGCTGGAACAAAGCGTTATAAGCTGCATAATGGAAAGAGCGTATCATACCGGCTACATCGCGGAGTGCGGAGCGTTTTAATCTTCGCTCACTGAACGAACGGGCTGGTTCACCTTCAAAATCAATGATATAGAAATCTTTACCCGTGAAAAGTACCTGGCCTAAATGGTAGTCGCCGTGGTTTCTGATCTTGAGTGTATCGATTTTATGGGCGAAGATCATCTTGAATTTCTCCAGAATTTCTTCGCGCATGTTCAGTACTTCTTCTGCTTCGGCCCGCACATGATCCGGCAGGTTTGGCAAGTGCTTTTTAAGGCTGTCGAAATTGCTGCGCACCAATGACGTTAAGGACGAGAACAGCGAGCGCTGGTAGTGCAACGAAAATTCTTCCGGCTTAAAATCTTTATGATCTGTGGCAGATGCCAGCGCCAAATGCATTTCTGCCGTACGGAGCCCTAAAAGTTCAACCCGCTCTACATGGGCACCACCCAACTGCATCTGAAGTTCCTCGGGTATGGTAGCAAAAGCCAACGGCCTGGCCAGCGAACCTTGCGGCGCACTAACCTCCAAGCGATCATTATTTGTTAAAATCCGCTCATAGAACCGTTTCAGGGCATCTTCCATGTAGGTCCAGGCATCTCCTTGGTTTGGTACCAGCTCCTGTAACATCACCAGCACCATCGGTAGCTTGCCTTGCTCCCGTTGCTCGATGGCACCCATAAAGCGCGGAACATGTTCAAACCCAACTTCTTCTGTCAGCATCTGCACCACTTCCATGTCCGGGTTAATAGCTCTGTCGAGTTTGCGGTATACTTTCAGGAAGAATTTGTTATCGAAAAGTATAGAAGTATTACTTTGCTCGGCACCCAGAATTTTAGACGTAATTGGCTGATCCATTGACTTAAGCACAGCGGCTACTTCGCGGTTGCTGTAGCCTTCGAGTTCGGCTGCGCCATACTTGTGTTTCCTGGCTTTCACCATGAGCTGCAGCAACAGCTGGCGGTAATCTTCGCTGTACACGGCATCATACAATATCCCTTCTTTTCCGTCGATAGAAACACGTGCGATTATACTTGCCGGGCAATGGGTCGTAAGATTTTCTTCCTGGTCGCCGGTGGCAAAGGCAACCGGCAATTGGTAAAGTTCCGGCAAGCCATCGTTGTAACTCACTTCAATCAAAAGCAGCGAAGTATAGGTTTTACCGGCAGGCAACGGCATGTTGCTAACAATCTGCATCCGCTGTATCTTACGGGCTTTGCCACCAAACCAACGCCGCTTCATGACATAAGCCGGCAGCACTTTTGTTTCGAGGGCTTTGATAGTTTTGTTGTCCAGTTCTGCTTTCAGGGAGCTGATTTGTACGGCTGCTTTCTGCGTATCCTGGCCGCCATCTGTGCCTACTTCCTGCTGTTTCAACTCTAGCCAGTAGTACCCATGTGCGCCAATCGTGAACAGGTAAGCATCTTCTTTTATACCAGGGAAGTTGTTTTTGCTGAATACCTCCATCGGCACCCGGCCTTTATACTCCTGCAGGTCCAGTTCTACGGCTTCCGGGAAGCGCGATAGGTTGGCGATAACAAGTATGGTTTCGTCCTGGTACTCGCGTATAAAGGCAAGCACTTTGGAATTGGTTGGGTTTAGGAATTTGATGGTACCACGGCCAAACGCTTTGTAACGCTTGCGCATATTAATGATGCGGCGCATCCACCAGAGCAGCGAGTTGCGGTTATGGTGCTGCGCATCCACGTTCACGGATTCATACTTATACTCGGGATCAATAATGATTGGCAAGTATAATTTCTGCGGATTGGCTTCCGAGAAACCTGCATTTCGCTCATCGCTCCACTGCATTGGGGTACGCACACCGTCACGGTCGCCGAGATAGTAGTTATCGCCCATCCCAATCTCATCGCCATAATATACCACCGGTGTGCCGCGCATCGAGAACAACAACACATTCATCAGTTCTATTTTCTGGCGGTCGTTGCCTAAAAGCGGTGCCAGGCGGTGGCGTATACCTAAGTTAATGCGGGCCAGCGGATCTTTAGTGTATACTTTATACATGTAATCGCGCTCTTCGTCGGTTACCATTTCCAGGGTAAGTTCGTCGTGGTTGCGCAGGAACATGGCCCACTGGCAGGTTTCCGGAATCTCCGGGGTCTGGTCAAAAATATCGATGATCGGGTAACGGTCTTCCATCTTCACCGACATAAACAAGCGCGGCATGATCGGGAAGTGGTAGTTCATGTGGCACTCGTCGCCGTTCCCGAAGTATGACGCCGAATCCTCGGGCCACATATTGGCTTCCGCTAAAAGCAGTTTCCCGCTATACTTGCTATCTACGTGGGCGCGCAGTTTTTTAAGGAAATCGTGCGTTTCCGGCAGGTTTTCGGAGTTTGTGTTTTCGCGCTCGAACAGGTAGGGCACAGCATCCAGTCTGAAACCATCCACGCCCAGATCGAACCAGTAATCCAGCATCTTGAACACTTCGCGCTGCATATCCGGGTTATCGTAGTTCAGGTCGGGCTGGTGATGGAAAAAGCGGTGCCAGTAATACTGCTGCGCCACAGGGTCCCAGGTCCAGTTACTTGGTTCGTAATCCGTGAAGATGATGCGGACGTCTTTATACTTGGTCGGGTCGTCGCTCCACACATAATAATCGCGGTACTTGGAGCCTTTTTTGGCTTTGCGTGCGCGCTGGAACCACGGATGCTGGTCCGAAGTATGGTTGATAACAAGCTCCGTGATCACTTTCAGCCCACGGCGATGCGCCTCTTTCACGAACAGTTTAAAGTCCTGCATATCGCCGTAACTCGGGTTTATGCTGAAATAATCTGCTATATCGTAGCCGTCGTCGCGGAGGGGCGACGGGTAAAAAGGCAGCAGCCAGATGGCCGTAACGCCCAGGTCTTCGAGGTAATCGAGCTTCTGCATCAGGCCCTTAAAATCGCCGATGCCGTCGCCGTTGCCATCTTTAAAAGCCTTGATGTGCAGCTCGTAAATAATGGCATCTTTGTACCAATGTATGTTATCGTCTAGTACGTCTTTCTCGTTTGACATAATGTGTGGTCTATCGGAAGTTATCTTTTAGTTATGTGTTTGCTGGTCTGTTGGCAGCCAGGTATCATCCAGGTTGTTGTGGCCCATGCCTTTGCTTGCTTCTTCTATCCTGAAAACGTGTACCGGCATTTCGTGCGGCCTTAGCTCTACGTAGTTCCAGTCGGTGCTCCAGGTATACTTGTGTTCGGTTAAAAGGTCGTGCACTAAGTATGGCTGGTCGGTTTCTAAGCCTAGGGCATCGGCAGGCACTTTTACCCAGCCGGCCTGCGTCTGGTGCGGGTCCAGGTTCACGACCATCAGCATCTTATTCTGGCGGGCATCATCCCATTTTCCGTAGCAGAGCAGCTGTGCATTATCGGTTTCGCCGAAGGCAATGTTCCAGGTCGTTTGCAGGGCCGGGTTCACTTTTCTGATCTTGTTGATGAGCGTAATCACTTCCCTGATCTTGGTCAGTTTGCCCCAGTCCCAGTGCATGATCTCATACTTTTCGGAGTCGAGGTATTCTTCTTTACCGGGCACCGGCGTGGCAATTCCGAATTCGTAAACCGGGCCATACATGCCGTAGTTAGACGAAAGCGTGGCCGCCATCACCAACCTCAGAATATGAGCCGCTTCGCCACCTTCCTGCAAGCCAACCGGCAGAATATCCGGTGTATTAGGCCAGAAGTTCGGTCTGAAATAATCGCGCATATCAGTTTGCGTCAGCTCTTGCATATACTCTTTCAGTTCGGCTGCGGTGTTACGCCAGGTGTAGTACGTATAGGATTGCGTGAAACCGATTTTGGCCAGGCGTTCCATTACCCGTGGCCGTGTAAAGGCTTCCGCCAGGAAAATAACCTGCGGATGCTCTTTGTGAATATCGGCGATCACCCACTCCCAGAAAGCAAAAGCTTTGGTATGCGGATTATCTACCCGGAAAATATACACGCCCTGGTTTATCCAATGCAAGAGTATACTTCTGAGTTCGATCCACAGGTTCTGCCAGTCTTCGGTTTCGAAGTTTACTGGAAGTACGTCCTGGTATTTTTTCGGTGGATTTTCAGCATACTGTACGGTGCCGTCCGGTCGCCATTTAAACCACTGCGGATGATCTTTTACGTACGGGTGGTCCTGGGAACATTGGATGGCGAAGTCAAGGGCTATTTCGATGCCATGCTCGCGGGCCACATGCACCATACTTCTGAAATCATCGAGCGTGCCTAGTTCCGGAAGTATTGCTTTGTGCCCGCCAGTGTCTGCACCAATGGCCCATGGCGAGCCAGGCTCTCCGGGCTGCGCTGATACAGCGTTGTTCTTTCCTTTGCGGTACGCGTACCCGATCGGGTGGATAGGTGGTAAGTAAATCGTATCGAAGCCCATTTCAGCAATGCGCGGCATCAGGCGTTCGCAGTCTTTAAAGGTACCGTGCTGGCCTGGCTCCTGCGCCGCCGATCTCGGAAAAAACTCATACCAGGTACTGAACAAGGCTTTGTGGCGCTCTACATCCAACTGCAACACCTGGTTGTAAATGGTTACGTTGCGGCGATCGCAGCAGGCATTCATCAGGTCGGTTACATCCTGGCTGGTGGCCAGCGTCACGGCATCGGCCGGTGAATTATTTCTATTGAGCTGATCTGCCCATTTTCGCAGTCTTTTCTGTTGGCCGGGTTTGGCTGCCGCCGCGGCTTCCTCTAATAACTGGGCGCCTATCTGCAGTTCAACGGTTATGTCCTGGTTGGCTTCAAACTTCTTTTTCAGGCCTTTCTGCCAGGTATAAAAATGATCGACCCACCCTTGTATCGTATACTCGAAACGGCCCATGGTATCCGGGGTAAAAGTAGCCTGCCAGCGGTCGTTGCCCAGAAACGCCATGGGTACTTTGTGCCAGTTTTTTTTGCGGCTATGCCTGTAGATCAGTTCCGCTTTTACTTCATCATGTCCGTCGCCGAAAACGTCGGCTGTTACTACTACCTGCTCTCCTACTACTCTTTTTGCAGGATATTTTCCGCCATCTACCTGAGGTTTTACATGCTCGATAACGACGCGCTTTGTTCCTTCCAATGCTTCCATGTACTCTTTAAGGTTTACCTCAGAATAGGTACTATGCTACCGGAATTAGGTTACAATTTATAATGCAGGAAGTATAAATCTGCAGCATTTAAAGAACTATAACAGCGTATATAATCGTTTTAAGCCAACAAATACGTTTAGGAGCTAAATGTTACATTTAATCTGAGAGCCAACAACGTCGGTTTATACTTTAGTATGAAATGCGTGTTTAACAGCTGGTATTTCCGAAGTATAAAACTGCCCTGAAAACGAAAAAGCCGTTTGAAATAAATCAAACGGCTTTTCTTTTTAGTTGAACCAGGCTGGTTTGGTGGTCTGGACTTTTGCCCTTAACTGGTTTAGCAAACTGTACAGGCCAAAGTATGTTCTGTTGATGAAAAGGCCATGCCGCGAGCCACGCGCCTGCCGCGAATTGCGGAACATTTTATCTTTCGAAACCCGCTCGCCAAGCGCATACAGCTGGTTAAAATAGGCATCATCTGCAAAGTCGAATTCCGAAGTATGGAACGGCTTGCCCAGCAACGAGATCATTTCTTTGAACACCGTTTTAAAGTATACCTGTTCTGCCGGCGTATCCTGGTCGCTGATAAATTCCTGATCCAAGAAAAGTTGGTTCAGCGCTGCTTCATCCAACAGTACATCTTTGCGGAGAAGCGAAAAGTAGCCCTGGTAAAAATCTTCCGGAATTACTTTTACGCAACCAAAATCAATCACGCCCAAGGTATTGTTTTCCTGAATAATGAAATTGCCCGGGTGCGGATCGGCGTGTACTTTTTTGAGGTTGTGTACCTGGTGGTGATAAAATTCCCAAAGCGCCTGCCCGATGGTATTTCTGGCTTCCTGCGACGGGTTGGTTTTGAGCCACTCTTTTAAATGGGCGCCTTCGAGCCAGTCCATGGTAATAATTTTCTCGCTGCTCAGTTCGGGGTAATACTGCGGAAAGTTCAGGTTTGGGATGTGGCTGCAGGCCCCCGATATTTCCTGCGACCGCCGTACTTCCAGTTTGTAATCCGTTTCTTCGAGCAACTTCCCTTCCACCTCTTCCATGTAATGATCGAGTTCTCTGGCGTTCATGTTCAGCAACCGATACGCAAACGGCCGCACCATTTTCAGGTCCGAACTTACGCTGTCGGCTACGCCCGGATACTGCACTTTTACGGCAAACGTCTTTCCACTTTTTGTTGCTCTGTGTACCTGACCGATGGAGGCTGCATTTACAGCGGAAGTGGTAAAGGTATCGAACATGGCTTCGGGCGTTTTGCCAAAAGACTTCTGAAAATTACGCACCATCAACGGGTAAGATAAAGGCGGTGCACTGTACTGGGCCATCATAAATTTATCCTGGTAAGCGCCGGGCAGCACGTTTTTATCCATAGACATCATCTGAGCAACTTTCAGCGCACTGCCTTTCAGCTCGCTCAGCGAAGTATAAATATCTTCGGCATTATTGGCATGCAACTCATCTTTGCTCAGCGATGGGTTCACCATCTTTTTGGCGTAATGCTTTATATAATTACCGCCTACTTTTGCGCCGGTGCCAATAAATTTAGAAGCGCGTTGTACTTTGGATGTGGGTATATGATTTTGTTCCTGAGGCTGATTACTCATAGAGTATTATTTAGACTGGTAAAGAAACTTGGCAAAATCGACTAACGAATCAACTGCTGTTCTGCCAATAAGATCAAACACCAGGTTCACCGATTTTTCGATGGCGGCATCTGTTCTTTCAAAAGAAAGCGAAGTATCTTTGAGCCAGAACTGAAGTATAAACAGTGTCTCTACCCAAAGCGCATCCGCATACTTATCTGAAATATACTTTCTTTCAGCGATCTGGTCGGTTGCTTTTCCTTCTGCGATCAGGTTGTTGGCAAACGCCTCGAACCTGGCTTTAAAACCTCTCAGTTCTTCGGGCATCGCCTTCCTGAAACCTTCGGGCTGCAGGTATAAAGCCAGCAGATAGCTTCTGTTCTTCTTTAATTCTTCGATCCAAGTGAAGTAGAAGGCCAGCAGTTTTTCTCTGGCCGAGTAAGTAGCGTGCACCGGCTGGGCTTCCATGCTCCGGATGGTGCGTTCGAATATCTGCTCCCACACGCCACCTTTCACGCCCAGAAACGAAGTATAATAGGTGTAAAATTCTTCTTCGCGTATGCCTAAACTCTGGGCAAACTTAAACACCGAAACAGGCTCTCTGCCAGTTTCGAGCACGTGCAGCACAAAGGCTTCTGTAATACGGGTGCGGGTATCAGGGGCAAGCAGGTTATCACTTTGTATATTTTCCATAACGTTGTCGTTTTCCAGTTCTTTAACCGCCGGAAGTATAAGATGTTTAAAGATTTATCAAGTAATACTGTAACACATTTCATTCGTATAATCGCTCCATTTATACTTTGATAAAGTATGTTTTAAGGTGGAGTGAGCGGTAAGTAAACTGATTATCATCACCTAGTATAAAACGCAGCTCTTACAAGTATCTTATACATTATTCTCAACCTGCTTTTTAGATTTTGAGCTGAATTATGTAAACCCCTAAGTATAAACCTGAATTTCATAGCTTCTGCTCAAAAACTCCGACAACCCAAACCCGCTCTTTTCAGTTAAAAACTCTGATCCAAACCTAACAAACTTATGTCGATTACCAGAGAAGTCGGGGCCAGTTACCACCCCGAAAAAGGAGTAACTTTTACCGTATGGGCACCCGAAGCCGAAAAAGTAGAAGTTCTACTGAGCAAGCCCGAAAAGAAGACCATTACCTTACAGCGCGAAGCCTTTGGCTACTGGACCGGCCTGGCCGAAGATGCAAAGCCGGGCGCAAAGTATAAATACAAATTAAACGACGACAAAGAACGCCCTGATCCTGCTTCCCAGTTTCAGCCCGACGATGTGCACGAAGCGTCTGAAGTAGTTGACCATACTTCCTTTAGCTGGACAGATGAAAACTGGCAGGCCCCGCCTTTGGAGCAACTCATTATTTACGAACTGCATGTCGGCACTTTTTCAGAAGAAGGCACATTTGAAGGGGTTATAAATAAACTGCCCGAATTAAAAGACCTGGGCATTACCGCTATCGAACTGATGCCGATCGCACAGTTTCCGGGAAGCCGCAACTGGGGCTATGATGGCGTTTACCCGTTTGCTGCACAAAGCACTTATGGCGGACCCGAAGGCCTGAAAAAACTGGTTGATGCCTGCCACGCGCAAGGTATTTCGGTGGTGCTGGATGTGGTGTACAATCACTTCGGCCCCGAAGGAAATTACCTCAACGACTTCGGCCCCTACTTTACCGAGCAGTACAATACACCCTGGGGCGCTGCTCTAAACTTCGACCAGGCCCACTCCGACCATGTGCGCAACTTCTTTTTCCAGAATGCGCTGATGTGGCTGCGCGATTACCATATAGACGCCCTTCGCCTGGATGCCGTACATGCCATTTACGATATGGGTGCCAAGCATTTCTTGCAGGAGTTACAAGAACAAGTAATCCAATTAACAGAACAAACCGGCAAACCATACTTGCTGATAGCGGAAAGCGACCAAAGCGATATACGGCTTCTTAACTCTCCAGACAAAGGCGGCTATGGCCTGGATGCGCAGTGGTTTGATGATTACCATCACGCCATCCATACGTTGATCACAGGCGAGCAGGAAGGCTATTATGAAGATTTCGGGAAACCGGCCCACCTCAAAAAAGCCCTGGAGCAAACCTTTGTCTACAACGGTTTATACTCAGAGCACCGCAAAAAAACAGTAGGCACCGATGCTACTGCTAACCCGGCGCAGCAGTTTGTGGTCTGCTCCCAAAACCACGACCAGGTAGGCAACCGCATGTTAGGCGACCGCCTGACGCAACTAGTTTCGTTTGATATGCTGAAGGTGGTGGCAGGCCTGGTTATACTTTCGCCGTACGTACCGATGCTGTTTATGGGAGAAGAATATGGCGAAGAAAACCCATTTTTATACTTCATCAGCCATTCCGATAAAGACCTGGTGAAAGCGGTACAGAAAGGACGTCGCGAAGAATTTAAAGCCTTTACCTGGCAGGGCGAAGTTCCGGACCCCCAAAGCGAAGACACCTTCAACAAATCGAAACTACAGCACAGCTATACCCAGAACGAAAAGCAAAACCAGCTGCGCGAATTCTACAAAGCTCTGATACAGCTTCGTAAAACGCACCCTGCCCTGGCCAAGCCTTCCAAAGAAAAGATGGTGGTACAACTGGATGAAGAAAACCTGGTACTGCACTTAGTACATACTGGAAACGATGAACCACTCTATTGTCTATTTAACATAAGTAACAAACCACAGACTTTTAAATCTGATGCACTGGAAGGCCAGCAAGACTGGGAGGTTATACTTGATTCGGATGATGCGAAATGGGCCGGAAATGGCGGATCAGGTAAAACATCCGTCCGCTCAACGGAAACAATTACGCTGCCTGCCAGCACGATGCTGTTACTTGGCCGTACAACATAAGCATGAATACGCGCTACATCTGTATACACGGGCACTTTTACCAGCCACCACGCGAAAACCCGTGGCTGAACGAAATAGAATTACAGGAATCGGCACACCCGTACCACGACTGGAACGAGCGCATTACAGAAGAATGCTACAGCCGCAATGCCGCCTCCCGTATTTTGGGTCCGAAAGGAGAGATTGCCGATCTGCTGAATAACTATGCCCGCATCAGCTTCAATTTCGGCCCTACCCTGCTTTCGTGGATGGAGCGGAAAGCGCCCGAAACCTATGCCGGCATTCTGCAAGCCGACCAGGAAAGTATGAAACGCTTTTCCGGGCACGGTGCAGCGCTGGCGCAGGTATACAACCACATCATTATGCCGTTAGCCAATGCCCGTGATAAACAGACGCAGGTGCTTTGGGGCATTTATGATTTTCAAAAGCGCTTTAACCGCAAACCGGAAGGCATGTGGCTCGCCGAAACTGCCGTGGATACGCCAACCCTGGAAGTGCTGGCAGCCAACGGCATCGCATTTACTATACTTTCGCCATACCAGGCCAGGGGATTCCGGCGCATCGGCGAAAGGCAATGGTTTGATGCTACCGGTGCTCACATCGATCCGCGCCAGCCTTACCGTTGCAACCTACCGTCGGGCAACAGCATCGTGCTTTTCTTTTATGATGGGCCGGCCTCGCAGGGTGTTGCGTTTGAACGGTTATTAAACAGCGGCGAAGGTTTTGCCAACCGGTTGGCCGGTAATTTCACTCCGTATACTTCCGAGCCCCAACTCATGCATATTGCTACTGATGGTGAGTCGTATGGGCACCACCACCGTTTTGGGGAGATGGCATTGACGTATGCGCTGCACCACATCGAGCGTGAAAAACTGGCAAGGCTAACCATTTATGGAGAATACCTCGCTATGTTTCCGCCTGTTTACGAAGCTCAGATCATCGAAAATTCGTCGTGGAGTTGCGCGCACGGCGTAGAGCGCTGGCGAAGCGATTGCGGCTGCCATACAGGCGGAAAAGAAGGCTGGAACCAGCGTTGGCGCGCCCCGCTGCGCGAAGCTTATGACTGGCTCCGCGACCAGCTGATACCGCTGTACGAACGCGAAATGAGCGCACTCGGCATAACTGATCCCTGGCTGGTACGCGACGCTTACATCAGCGTGATCATGGACAGGTCGGAGGCAAACGTACAGGCTTTTATCAAGCACCATACTTCCGGAAACTTAAGTAAAACTGAGCAAACCAAATTTTTGCAGCTGCTCGAAATGCAGTACCATACCTTGCTGATGTATACCAGTTGCGGGTGGTTTTTTGATGAAGTGACCGGCATCGAAACGGTACAGGATCTGCTGTATGCCGCCCGTGCTTTACAACTGGCCGAAAGTATAAGCGGGCAACAACTCGAAGTAGATTTCCTGCAAATCCTTCAGAAAGCGAAAAGCAACATCCCCGAAGAAGCGGATGCCGCACAAACCTACCGGCTGAAGGTGAAACCCATGATGATTGACCTGTTGCGGGTGGGTGCGCATTTTGGCATTACCTCTTTGTTTACGGATGATCCGGAAGAACTGAAGCTGCAAAGCTTTAAACCAACCCTTGAAAAGTATGAATTACGAACTGCCGGAAAGCAGAAAATGGCGATCGGCCATGCCACCATCAAATCGCTTGTAACCTGGGAAGAACTGACCGTTACGTTTGGCATGCTGCATCTCGGCGACCACCAGTTGTTTGGCGGCGTGCGCGAATTTATTTCCGAAGAAGCCTACGAAGCGCTGTCTGTAGAGCTAACCACCGCCTTCGACCGGGGCAATATAAACGAAGTGATCATGCTGCTGGATAAGCATTTCGAGTCGCATAATTACTCGTTCTGGCACTTGTTTAAAGACGACCAGCGCAAAATACTGGACGAAGTACTGGCGCGCGCCATGCACAATGTAGAAAACAGTTTTCAGCAGATCTACGAAAACAATTACCCGCTGATGGCCGCCATGAAAACGCTGTCAATCAAATTGCCGCGCCCGCTGCACCTTACGCTATCTTACATTACCAACCTGAAGCTGCAGCGCGAGCTTGCCGCCAAAAAACCCAGCATTTTAAAACTGAACCGGATTCTGGACGAGGTAAATCGTATGGATGTAAAGCTGATAACCAAAATGCATAACTACGAAGCTACCCGCTTGATCGATCGCCTGATGCTGCAGCTTTCGGAAAAGCCCGACAGCATCACCCAAATGAACCTGCTTACCGAACTGTTACCGCTGCTTGCCAGACTAAAACTGAAACCCGACATCTGGCATGCGCAAAACCTGGCTTTCCGGTTAAAACAGAGCACCTACAACCAGCGAAATGCAGCCCGCGCCAACTGGCCGGAAGCTGAAGTATGGTGCAAAAAATTTGAACAACTCTACGAATCCTTACAACTGAAAATCTGATATGACTTATATACCTTCTGCCACATACCGCTTTCAAGTATCGCCTAAATTTAAGCTGCGGGATATTAAAAAGCTGATCCCTTACCTGCACGAACTCGGCATCAGTACCATTTATTCTGCACCATTTTTTACATCTAAGCCCGGCAGCGAACATGGCTACGACGTAACGGCACCCTATGAAATTAACCCTGAAGTTGGCACCCAACAAGAACTCGAAGAGATAGCCACCGAACTTAAAAACCGGAACATGGGCTGGCTGCAGGATATTGTACCAAACCACATGGCTTTTCATCCTACAAACAAATGGCTGATGGATGTGCTGGAAAAAGGGCCGCAATCGCAGTTTTATACTTTCTTCGACATTGATTTTAACCACCCGGATTTTGCCGGCCAGGTGATGGTGCCTTTCCTGGGCGAGCCGCTCGATCAGATTCTGGAGCAAAATCAGCTGCAACTTTCATTTTCCGACGATGGCCTGCAGGTAACTTATTTTGATAGCGCTTATCCGCTGAGTGTGGCTACGTACCGGTACATTTTAGATGAAGCTTTAAAACTTTCCAGTGATCCGGAAGTGAGCAAAGCAGTGGAATACCTGGCGCAGGAACTAACGCAACTCGAAGCCCACGAAAGTATAAATCCGGCATCCTGGAGCAATTTCAAAACCAAGCTTTACAAACAGGCCGGTCTTAAAAAGGCCATTGAAAGTATACTCGAAAGTATAAACAGCGATTCTGAAAAGCTGCAAAGTATACTTCAGAAGCAACATTTTATATTGAGCCACTGGCAGGAAACCGAGCAGCATATCAACTACCGCCGATTTTTTACCGTGAACGACCTGATCTGTTTGAGCGTGGAACGGCCGGAAGTTTTCGAGCAGTACCACCAGTTTATCAAACAGCTTTGCGACCAGGGTTTGTTGCAGGGCTTGCGCGCTGACCACGTAGACGGACTTTTCGACCCGCCCACATACCTGAAACGCCTACGTAAACTGGCCGGTCCGGAAAGTTATATTATCGTTGAAAAAATATTGGAAGGCGAAGAGCAGCTTCCCGAACGCTGGCCGATTGAAGGCAATAGCGGCTACGATTTCCTGGCCTGGGTGAGCAACCTGTATACTTCCGGAAAAGGCCGCAGACTTACTGAGATCTATAAACGCCTGGTCCCCAACTCACGCACCGATTACGAGCAACTGGTGTTTGATAAAAAAATGTTCATCCTGACAAATTACATGCAGGGCGAGCTCGAAAACCTGTTGCGCTTATTGCAGGAACGCAAGCTTATACCATTGGATCAGGAGGAAGTATGGCGGAAAGCATTGGCAAATCTACTAACTGCCTGGCCGGTTTACTGCATCTACGGCAACCGTCTGCCGCTCTCCAAAACCGAAATGGAAGTAGTAGACAAAGGTTTTGAAGAAGCGTACAAGCAGGCACCTGAGGTAAAAGACCAACTCGACCACCTGCATACTTTGTTCACGTTGCAGCCCGGCGATACAGACGAAACCAAACACGATAAGTTATACTTTGTCATGCGGAGCCAGCAGTTTACGGGCCCGTTGGCAGCAAAAGGTGTAGAAGATACGACGTTTTACAACTACAACCGCCTGATATCGCTGAACGAAGTGGGCAACAGCCCGGATATTTTTAACCTCGAAGATGATGAATTTCATGCGCGCATGGAATACCGCCAGCGCACGTATCCGCACTCTTTAAATGCCACCGCAACCCACGATACCAAACGCGGCGAGGGGGCCCGCATCCGGTTAAACGTACTCAGCGAACTGCCCGAAGAATGGGGACAGCACGTGCAGCAGTGGATCGAGATCAGCAAAAAGTATACTTCCAAGCCCACCAACAACGATTTATACTTCATTTTCCAGACGATGCTGGGTGTACTGACGCTGGATGAGCAGATGGACGAGCAACTGGTGGAGCGCCTACAGGAATACCTGACCAAAGCCCTGCGCGAAGCCAAAGTGAAAACCGATTGGGCCGAGCCAAACGAACCGTACGAAGAAGCGGTAAAAGAACTGGTGCAAAAACTGGTGCAGGAAGATAAGGCATTTAAAGAATCTTTTCTGCCTTTCTTCCGGAAAATAGCGCATTACGGCTGGCAATATGCGCTCTGCCAAACGCTGCTAAAAGTTACCTGTCCCGGCGTGCCGGATGTGTACCAGGGTACCGAATTCTGGGACCTCAGCTTAGTTGACCCCGATAACCGCCGGCCAGTGGATTACGAGCAGCGTGCACAGTTTTTACAAGAGATCAACCAAGAAAAAAGTATAAACCAGCTTCAGGAACAACTGCTGCAGAACCCGGCCGATGGCAAAGTGAAACTCTATGTACTGGCCAAAGCCCTGAACCAGCGTCGGGCGTGGCAGCCAGTTTTTGATAAAGGCGCTTACATTCCGTTGCAGATAACCGGCAAGCACCAGCACCACCTGATCGCGTTTGCGCGCTATTACGAACACAAGTGGTGTATTGTAGCTACGCCGCTTCAACTTGCCAGCCTTATCAGCCCAACCGAATTTGCGCTGGGTGAAGTATGGGAAGATACCGCGATAAAGTTACCGGATGATGCGCCTGAAGTATGGCAATCGGTTTATGGCGATGAGGACGTAAAGGCGGCTGGTTACATTCCGGCATCTGAAATTTTTAAAACTTTCCCGGTAGCATTTTTAACGGCAACAATCTAATGACGATAGAAAAACGCAGTGCGGGCATCCTGCTCCACATCACTTCACTCCCATCCAAGTATGGCATCGGCGATTTGGGGCCGGAAGCCTATAAATTTGCAGACTTATTGCAGGAAGCAGGCCAGCGCTACTGGCAGATTCTGCCCTTAAACCCGACAGAATCCGGCTATGGAAATTCGCCTTATAGCAGCCACTCCGCTTTTGCAGGAAACCCACTGCTCATCAGCCCGGACCTGCTTGCAGAAGATGGCCTGCTTCAACCAAAGGATTTGCGGGTTAAAGAGAAGTTCCCGGATGAGCGCGTGGATTACGGGCGTGTAACAACGTTTAAGCATGAACTGCTGCAGAAAGCCTACCAGAACTACCAGGAAAACCAGCCAGGTACGCTAAAGAAAAGCTTCACTGATTTCCAGAAAACCCATAAACACTGGCTGCAGGATTTTACACTGTTCGCTGCCCTTAAGAAACACTTCGAGGGAAAAGGCTGGGGCGACTGGCCGGAAGAACTACGCAAACGCGATGAAAAAGCGATGCAGGAACTGGCTAACCAGCTAAGCGATGAAATAGAATACGAGGCATTTCTGCAGTTCCTGTTTTACAGCCAGTGGGAGAAACTGAAAGCGTATTGTCTTGATAAAGATGTTCACTTTTTTGGGGATATGCCATTTTATGTAAGCCACGATAGTGCAGATGTATGGGCGCACCAGTCATACTTTAAGCTGGATAAAGGTGGCAGGCCAACGGGTGTTTCGGGGGTGCCGCCAGATTTTTTCAGTGAAACAGGGCAGTTATGGGGAACGCCAGTTTACAACTGGAAAGAACTTGGTAAAAACGAGTATGATTGGTGGCTGCGCCGCATCGAGCACAGCTTGCAGTTATTTAGTGTGTTACGATTAGATCACTTCCGGGCTTTCTCTGCTTACTGGGAAGTACCTGCAACAGAAAAAACGGCCATAAACGGGAAATGGGTAAAGTCTCCGGGTCATGATATCCTGACGCTCATCAAAAAGCACCACCCTGAAATGCCGATTATAGCGGAAGACCTGGGCGAAATAGACCAGCCTGTGCGCGACCTGATACAGGAATTTAACCTGCCGGGCATGCTTATTCTGATCTTCGCGTTCGGCGATGGCATTGCGTTCGAGAGCTCGTTTGTGCCGCACAACCATTACGTAAACAGCATCGTGTATACCGGCACCCACGACAACAGCACCGTGAAAGCCTGGTACAAAGCCGCCAAAACGGAAGAACGCAAAAGCCTGAGTCGCTATGTAGGCCAGACGATAACTAACGATACTGTGCACGAGATTATGAACCGCCTGGCATATGCTTCGGTTTCGCAACTGGCCATACTTCCGATGCAGGATATCCTGGGTTTAGGCAAAGAAGGGCTAATGAATATTCCGTCTACTTCGGATGGCAACTGGGAATGGCGCCTACAGCCCGGTCAATTTTCTAAGAAACAAGCAAAAGCATTACGAGAGTTGGCACAAACTTATGGCCGTTTAGTATAAGCCGAAGTATAAATTAAAAGCTAAAGGAAAGTATAGCTCAAAAACGCTATACTTTCCTTTTTTATTGGTAGCTTAATAAGATTTTTATACTTTAACCTTACATTAATTCTGTAAGTTAAGCATGCGTCAGGCTGGTATAGTAGTTGAAAAATAGTTTATAAAATCAATAACAGAAGCTTATTCTAAATTCTCCTACTACTAAACCTAAAGATCAAAATGCCAATAGGAAACTCTGATCAGAATACACAATGTGCTGTACAAGATTTACAGCACATTGAAATTGCCCAACAGGATATGCGTACTGCTTACCTGCACGGCTATCCTGGGGTAATCGTATCTGGTTCGGTGTGGCTGGTTTCAGCACTTGTTGCCTTATTCGTGTCGCCTGAGAAAGCGGTTTGGGCTTTACTAATCGGTGGAGTTCTTATCTATCCTCTAAGCATGTTACTCGACAAAATTTTGGGGGCTCCTGGTGCGCATAACCCAAGTAACCCACTGGGTAAGCTTGCTATGGAAGGAACCGTATTTATGATTATGTGCATACCCCTGGCCTTTGGGCTGTCCTTCTATAAAATAGAATGGTTTTTCCAGGGGATGCTTCTCATTATCGGAGGCAGATATTTACATTTTGCTACACTATACGGTCTCAAAATTTACTGGGCACTCGGCATTGGTTTAGGAATAGCAGCTTATGCGTTATTAGTGATGAATGCATCTTCGCATACAACGCTGTTAGTAGGTGCAACTATTGAAATTCTGTTTGGCATAGTTATGCTTATACTAACCCGAAATAGAAAATCGTCATCCTATCAATAATCGGAGTAAAGAGCATTTTTATATTTTAAACTATGGCTGCTTTCCCTTTTGCTGCGCGATTACAATCAAAAAAACTCTAAAATGAGGAGCACCATCTGCTTACCATTCATCTTGCTTTTTACCACGTTTCAGGTTGCGTTTGCCCAAAGCAAAGAAGTAAAATTTGCAGCTGCTGATGTTAAAACAGATTTGGCATACCTGTACAACACGTTGCAGGAAGCGCATTATAATTTGTATGCTTATGTAAGTAAAAACAAGTATGATAAAGCGTATAGAAACCTGGTGAAGTCTGTCGGGGAAGACTCTGTTAGTTTACTGGAAACGACCAAACTGTTTCAGAAACTGGCCGCTACCGGTAATGCAGGCCACTGCGAAGTGGATTTTGCAGTGCAGCCCTACATTGCTTTTGCTCAGGATGGCGGTATGGTTTTCCCGCTGGAGCTAGCCTTCGAAAACGGGAAAGCCTATGTGCGTAAAAGTTATACTTCCAATACTGCCATCGCGCCCGGCGACCAACTCCAAAGTATAAACGGCAAACCTATCGGGCAAATTCAGAAAGCCATCCACCCTTACCTGTCTGCGGAACGGGTTTATTTTAAAAACGCAAAGCTGGAATTCTGGTCTTTCCCGCGGTTGTACTGGTCTACCTTTGGAGCTCGGGATACTTTTATCGTAAAAGTTAAAAAAGCAACTGGCAAAACAGAAAGTTATACCTTGGAAGCTATTCCGGTTATGACTTACGAAACAGAGCGCGGTGGCGAGATTCTGAGTGCGGCACCAACTTTTAGTTACCATAATGAGGTCGCATACTTAAATCCAGGCCCTTTCAGTTCGTCAGCAGCAGACGGCGAACAGCAATTTAAGGCTTACATCGATTCCGTTTTTGCAGACATCCACCAGAAAAAAGCAAACACCCTTATCCTCGACCTGAGAAATCATGCAGGCGGGCACAATGCATACAGCGATCACCTTATCTCTTACTTCGCTGACAAGCCCTTCCGGTGGTTTTCCAGTTTTCAGATCAAGACAAGTAAAGTACTCAAAGAGCATACTTTAAAAAACACACCCGATACCACAGATGCTTACACCAAAGCCATTTTAAGCCACCAGAACGGCGAAACCTTTGCCTACGACCAACCCATGCAAAACCCGGTTCCGGCAGCCAGACGCTTTAAAGGCAAAGTATATGTGCTCATAAACCGCCAGACCTATTCTATGGCAGCTGTAAGCGCGGCGCTGATCCAGGATTATGGTTTTGCGGAACTGGTTGGTGAGGAAACAGGCGATGTACCTACCTTGTATGCGTCCCAGTTTTCGTTTCCGTTACCTAAAACCGGCATCATCGCGAAAGTCCCGAAAGGCTATATCGTGAGGCCAAACGGCAATGAAAAGTTAGCTGGCGTAAAACCGGATTATGTTGTAGCAGACCATTTGCTGGCCGGCGAAGATGAGATCCTGAACTACACCCTTTATACTTTACTGAACAAAAAAATGCCTGAACAAGCATCCGTAAAGTAGCTTCAGTTCAGGCATTTTATACGTTATTTATACTTCCGAAAGTATAGAATCGTGCTTACAAAGAAGCCAAACCTCCCTGCATACTAAGCTTTTCATTTTTCTCTTTCACCAGTTCTGCCAACGCAGTGGCATGGTCCAGGTACTGTGATGTATAGTCATCGTGGGCTGCATGTATGTACATAGCCGTTCCGCCTTTTACGCTTTGGATCACTTCCTTATGCTCTTCCATCGGCAATGCCGGGCAACCCAGGCTCCTGCCTAACCGTCCCAGTTGCTTGATCGAGTTTTCGGAAGCATATTCGGCACCGTGCATCACAATACAGCGGTCTTTGGCGTTGGTGTTAAACTCTTTGTCCATTCCTTCGAGTTTCAGCGAAAGGCCGTGCTTGCCACTGTAAGTATTCTGCGTTACATAAAAACCGATGCTGCTCATAAACGATTTGTTATCGTTGGAGAAGAATTCAGCAAACTCTTCTCCTGAGTTTCGGCCATGTGCCACTAACGTATGGTGCAGCACTTCCTGCGCTTCCACATCTACTACCCACAACCTTTTCTGAGTGGATGATTTTGTAAAGTCTACGATCGTAATAATCGATTTATCTGAAAGTGCTCCTTCCCGTTTCATGTTGTAGTAACCAGTCAGCGCCTTATCAAACACTTCGAAACTCAACCCCTGCTTTTGCAGACCGAGCTGCTGATACAGGGTATGTGCCGCCTGGTTAAACTCCAATACTTTAAGCGTGGAAATGCGTGTTTTAAGTTCTTTGGTATTAACACCCGAAGCCGTAGAATGCAGCGAGGGCGCTACCGGCGAAAGCAGCAACGGTGCAAAAAACGGCAGCAGCTTTTTCGATAGTTTTTTCTTTTTTCCCGAGCGTATCTTCTTCATGGTCTTATTTAGTAAGTATGCAAGGTATAGTTTACGGCTGTGCCGGTGTGCGGTTGGTTTTATTACTTTAGCTATATAGCAAAGCGGTTCGGTTTGGCTGTATTCTTAACGCGCGCGGGCATCATTTCTGAGTAAAACGTGTTATAACCAGTCTTTTAAACTTTACACCGGCCATTCGGTTTAATTCTGTATGCGATCATTTAAAATTATACTTTATACCTGCCTTATCCTTGTACTTGCCAGTTGCAGCAACAGCCAGACGTTGCGCGGCGTTTTTAAGCAGCAAACGCCCCACGAGCTCTATGCTGCAAGTATAAAATCTGCGAAGTTAGATGAAACGGCACTCGGTAAAAAATGGCTGGCTGCCGCCGACAATGCCCTACAGGATTCTATCACCATCACGCTTCCTTTTAAAGAAACCGGCTATTTCGCTTCCGATGATCCGCGTGCGTTAAACTACCGTTTCGATGCGAAGCGGGGCGAAAGAATTGAAGTAACGCTGGAGATAAAAAGCAGGGGAACATTGCAGGTTTTTGCCGATCTTTTCGAAGTTCCGGTAAGGGCGGGCGCAGCCCCTGTGGCCTTTGCTGATACGGCAACTATGCAACTGCAGTACGATGTAACCGAAGACCTGCAACACCTTCTGCGCCTGCAGCCAGAACTGTTGCAGAGCGGCCAGTATACCCTTACCATCCAGGCAAAACCAACGTTAGCGTTTCCGGTGCAGGGCAAAACCAGCCAGCACATTGCCAGCGTCTGGGGCGATGCCCGTGATGCCGGCGCACGCAGCCACGAAGGCATCGATATTTTTGCAAAGCGTGGCACACCTGCGTTGGCTGCAACTGCTGGCACTATATCCAGGGTGGGCACAAACGGGTTGGGCGGCAAAGTAGTGTGGCTGACGGACCCTAAAATGAACCAGCGTTTATACTATGCCCACCTCGATGCGCAACTGGTTACGGAAGGCCAGCAGGTACAGGCAGGCGACACCATCGGTTTGATCGGGAACACCGGAAATGCGCGTGGCATCAATCCGCACCTGCATTTTGGTATCTATCGGTCCGGGCAGGGCGCTGTTAACCCTTACAATTATGTACACCAATCCACTAAAAAAATACCGGCTGTAAAAATAGAAAGCTCCCGGATCGGGAATTGGGTACGGGTTGATGCCACAAAAGCCAACGTGCGCTTGCAGCCGTCCGCCAAAGGAAGCGTTATTTATACTTTGAACAGGCATACGCCATTATTAGTAACCGGCGGCACTTCGGATTGGTACAGGATAAAATTGCCGGATGGCGCGGAAGGTTATATTGCGGAAAGCATCGTTGCGCCTGTTACAAAACAGATACGCTCGTTAAAACTCGCAAAAGAAACGCAGTTACTGGATGAGGCACACCCGCAGGCAGCCGCCAAAGCGAACATCCAAAAAGGAAGCAGCGTGGCTGTATTAGGTACATTTGATGCGTTCAGCTACGTACAAAACCCGGAAGGCGAAATAGGCTGGATCTATACGTCAGAAGCTACCACTGCAGAATAAAAGGCTATTACAAAGTATAACTACCCGTTAGTATGTAGCTGCGCCAGATGCGGCAGCTACGTGAAAGGATAAATTATTCAAGGTATCAAAAACTGATTTCTATACTTTACACCATCTCTTATTTCCCGATAAGCGAAAGGTTAAGTATAAAATGTTGCTTAGCGTCCTAAGGATATTTGTTCTTTTACAAACTCAGATTTTGGAGTAGCTTTTGTGCTGATGCTGCTGTAAGCCGGGCAAAGGGCACGCTGCTGGCAAGAAGCAAATAATACTACTGCAAAAACGAAAAGGAAGATTTTAGGTAGAAGCGTTTTCATATAAGTGGTTATTAACGTTTGGGTTGTTTGTGTTTGTTGTGTCTGATTTTCTATTTCCAAGACACGTGCCAAAAAAATAAAATGCTAATTAAAGCCTCTAAAGCCATATAACTCATGCTTTCCAATTTCAATTTTTCCTGTTTTGGGAAACAATATATAGTAGTTTGGGAATTTTTGAGTAATAAAGCCAGAGGCACCGTCCTTTATTTCACGAATGTCACTTTTATAAACCTTTCTCTTAGCGCTTAGTTTTAGGCGACACTTCGCAAAACTTAATACCGCATTTACTGTTCCTTACTGGCAGGCAACGCTAAATGCACTTTCAAAATCCTGTTTTCTGATTATATTTACACTTGTGCCAATTATAAAACCTTAAGCTTTTGAAGTTAGCAGCTATCGATATAGGCTCCAACGCAGTTCGGTGCCAGATTTCCAGCGTATTAAACCAACACGGTAAAGTAATTTTTAAACGGATCGAATACATCCGATACCCTATCCGCTTCGGCGAAGATGTTTTTAAGGCAGGCTACATCAGCGAAGCCAAAATAGTGAAGTTTATCAAACTGATGCATGCCTGTAAATTGCTGATCGATGTGCACGAAGTAGACCATTTGATGATCTGTGCCACATCGGCCATGCGCTCGGCCCTGAACGCGCCTGATATACTTGCCCGTGTTCAGGAGACCCTGGGGATGCACATTCAGGTAATAGACGGTGAAATGGAAGCCGAACTGATCAATAAAGTGATTGTGAATTTCCTGGATGATCAGAATTACCTGCACATTGATGTAGGCGGGGGCAGCACCGAGTTTAACTTTTATGTGAACCGCGATAAAGTGGCTTCCCGCTCGTTTGAGCAAGGTTCGATCCGGCATATGCACGGCCGCGATTCGGAAGAGTTATGGAATAACATGCGCCACTGGATTGAGGTCAACTCGCAAAACTATAAACCTGCGTGCGCCATTGGTACTGGAGGCAACATCAATAAAATATTCGAGATGGCTCGCAAACCGATGGGCCTGCCTGTTTTAAGAAGCGAGATTGAAGCAGTGGTATCCAGTATTGCCTCTTTAACGATGGAAGAACGCCTGACGAACCTGCTCCTGAACCCGGACCGCGCCGATGTTATTCTGCCTGCCGCTGAGATCTACCTGTCTGCCATGAAATGGGCTGGCATCGAAAGTATGCAGGTGCCCGCCGTTGGCCTTAAAGACGGCATGCTGACTGCCTTATATGAACAGCAACATCCCGAGAAATTCATTATCCGAAGTATAAAGTAAAATTTTTATACTTTGTCGCTGTTCTGCGATGCTGCCGTTGTTGGTGTTTTCACCGATAACCTGTTAGCGTTTGCCGTTTACAACACACAACTTGATCAGGCTCAAAAGTATAAATCTAACGTATAAAAAAGGCTGGAGCTAAACCGATAACAGGTTTAAACTCCAGCCTTTTTTTATTCGATTTTATCTTTGCTTACACCAGTTCCACCACATTGGCCTCTACGTACGTGCGGTTGTAAAACACTTTGTGTGCATCAATTATTTCTTCGTTTGCGGCGGCTTTCTTCTTAATATAAGTGCCATCTTCGCGCATAATGTAAGAGTTCTGGTTATCAAGCTCGTTGAAGTGCAGGATGTTGATCGCCTCGCGTTTCAGTTCTTCATTCGCGATCAGGAACAGTGCTTCTACTCTCCTGTCGAAACTGCGTACCATGCAATCGGCGCTGCCGCTGTATACTTTCGGGTCGCCGTTGTTATGGAAATAGTATAAACGTGTATGCTCCAGGTATTCGCCTACAATAGATTTTACCGTAATATTCTCGCTCAGATCAACACGTCCCGGCCGCAGGCAGCAGATGCCGCGCACGATTAATTTTATCTGCACTCCGGCTTTGGATGCTTTGTAGAATTCATCGATTATCTCGCGGTCTTCCAGGGAATTTATCTTGATCACGATGCCACTTTTCAGGCCTTTTTTGGCGTTTCGGGCTTCATTCCGTATCAGTTCGATCAGTTGCAGGCGCAACGCTACCGGCGACGTGAGCAGGTGTTTATACTCATTTGGCCGCGAGTGCCCTGTTATGACATTAAAGAATTCAGACACGTCGTGGGCATATACTTCGTTGGTCGTCAGTAAACTCACATCGGTGTATAACCTGGCCGTGGATTCGTTGTAGTTGCCGCTGCCCAGGTGCACATACCGCGTCACTTTTTCACCCTCTTTCCGGATGATCATCATCATTTTGGTATGCGTTTTATACTTGCTGATACCGTAGATCACAAAGCAGCCTGCCTTCTCCAGGCGTTCGCCTTCCTTTATATTGCGCTCCTCATCAAAGCGAGCTTTTACCTCAAACAAAACCGACACGTGCTTGCCATTTTCAGCCGCTTTCAGCAGGGCAGCCGTTACCCTGGATTGGTCTGCCAAACGGTAAATCGTTTGCTTGATTCCAAGTACGGATGGGTCTTCGGCGGCACGTTCCAGCAAACTGACCACCGGCTCCATGCTATTGTAAGGGTGGTGCAGCAACACGTCATGCTCTTTCAGGTAGCTAAAAAGGTCTACAACATCCGAAGGCATACTTAAGGGCAAAACCGAAGCCGGTTGCTTAAAGCCTTTATCTTTAAACTGGCGGTGGTTAATGATCTGCCACAAACTGCGCAAATCCATCAGGCTGCTGATGGCGAAGATATTCGCATTATCGATCGCCCAACGCTCTTTCAGGATATTAAGCATAAACGGCGACGGGTTTCGCTCGAGCTCCAATCTTACTACTCGGCCTTTTTTACGGGTACGCAGCTTTGATTTAATCTCTTTCACAAAGTCCGCTTCCAGGTCATCGGATTCTTCGAGCGTAAAATCGCCGTTACGGGTTATCCTGAAAAGGTCTACTGACGTGATCTCGACGTTCCGGAAAAGCTTCTTTATTTTCCAGCGGATGATCTCCTCGATTGGTACAAAAATGATCTTATCCTTGTGGTTGATCTCGTAAAAACGCGCCAGGTTCTGTGGTATCTGTACAAAGGTTAAACGATCCTGGGCTTTTACTTCGTCGGTAGTGCGCGTAACTACCCCAAAGGTTAACAGCTGGTTCATCAGCAACGGGAACCCATGGTAATTATCGTATACCATCGGCGTGAGCAACGGAAAAATAGTGTTCCGGAAGTATGAATCCACTTTTTTCTGGTCTACTTCCGAGAGCTCCTCTACTTTCTGAATATCAAAACCGTGTTTGCAGAACAGCGGCTTCAGTTCGCTGCTGTAGGTCAGGTATTGGTCGTTTACAAAACGGTGGGCATAATCGAGCAGCTTCTT
Organism: Pontibacter arcticus; assembly: GCF_003284895.1. Taxonomy (GTDB): domain Bacteria; phylum Bacteroidota; class Bacteroidia; order Cytophagales; family Hymenobacteraceae; genus Pontibacter; species Pontibacter arcticus. The sequence goes on along the minus strand of NZ_QMDV01000002.1, from coordinate 8,727 downwards.
GCGGAAAGGCAATTCGCGCAGACCGGAGTAATCGAGGCGCTCTTTTCCGTAATCGATGTAATTATATAAACTACCAACCCGGATCATGAAAAACTCGTCCAGGTTAGACGAGGTAATGGCCATGAACTTCAGCCTGTCGAAAAAGTTTTTTGACGTATCGCGGGCCTGGTCGAGTACACGGTAATTAAAGCGCAACCAGCTCAGGTCGCGGCTAATGTATTTACTTTTCTTTATCTGATCGGAAATCTTATTAATAAGCATGCTTTCAGGGTGTTTATAGTCTGCCCGGGCTTTGCGGGCGCGGCAGTAAGGTACTTTACCAACGAATTAGTAAATCCTGCTAATATATAGCTTGTAACGGATATTATATAGTTTAGGGCACCTTAAAAGGCATTTTAATCTTATAAAGACTTTATACTTCACAAAGTTACCGGATACGCACATCCCATGCTTTGCCTGCCCTTTCGGGAGAAGTTAATGTATAAGTTCGCTACTTTTTTGCCGGAAAGCAAAGTTTAAGGGCAAAGGGCATTCTGCTGGCCCAGGCAGCTTCGGAGTGTTTGTGCTGCGGCGCCTTTACCCAAACGAAATCTTTTGTTGGTTTATACTTTTTTTGTTGAAGTGCCTGCAGCATTTCGTCTATGCCGGGTTGCAATCTTTGTTCCAGTTCTACGCCACCGTTATCAATGTAGAAAAACAGCTTCTTCTTTTTGCCCTTATAAGCCAGCACATCATCTACGTAATCGATATCCTGAATTTTAAAGGCCGGCGACATACAGATGGCTTTCGAAAACATCTTTGGGTACTCCCATGCCAGCATAAACGCCATAATACCGCCCGCCGACGAACCTCCGACTACCGTATGTTTCCGACCAGGTTTGGTACGGTAGTGCGCATCTACAAAAGGCTTTACGGTATGCACTACAAAATCCATGTAAGCGCTTCCTTTTTCGCCGGGCGTATACTCGGCGCTGCGGTCTGAGGTGTTGTAAATGCCTACAATTATAACCGGTTCAATATCTTTTGCTGCAATCAGGCTATCTGCGGTCTCGTCGAGTTGCCAGTCTACGCCAAACGAGCTGGTAGCAGGATCTACTATATTTTGTCCGTCGTGCATGTATAAAACCGGGTACTTTTTACCTGCGTTTTCGGTGTAGCCTTTCGGGAGCCAGACTATAATGTCACGGTCTTGCAGGCCTTTTGCTTTTAAGTTTCTGTGGTACTTAACAGTACCTGTAATGCCTCCTGCAATCGTTTTTAATTTCTTGCTGCCCCAATGCTCCACGGTATCACGCAGGAGCGGATCGGAAAGTATAACTTTGCTGAAATTAGTAAGCGGGGCGCCTGCAGCATCTGTTCCTTCTTTGTCCCAGGTGCCCAAAGTATACTTATACTCTAAAGCTGTTTCTAGGGGAATTTGCAGATTAATTGTCCAGGTGTGATTTCCGTCGTTTTGCATAGCTACTTTACCAGGGTTCCAGCTACCTAATTCCGGCAAATTACCGGCAATAAAAACGGTTGTCGTATCGGCTAAACCTGGCGCGTAAAGCTCAATCCTAATTTTCTTAAGCTGCTGCGCTTCCGAAAGCATGGGCAAAGCAAGTATAAAAATGAATAGCGTAATAAGTTTTCTCATTAGAAGAATTGAGTTGAAGTATACGTGAGCATTTGCAGTTTATATTTTCAAAATTACACAGCACAAAAAAAGCCGGCTATACTTGCCGGCTTTTTTTACTGATTAATACTTTCATTTTTCAGGAGATGCCGCATGTGCTCAATGGCATAATTCAATGCATCTACTTTTTCATTCACAAAAACATCCGGGGCTATGCCATACGGGTCAATAGGATTCTGTTTGATATCTTTTGCTCTGTAAGATGATGGAAATGCAACCTCAAAACAACCAATGTCTTTAGAAAGCCCGTTAAAACCATCCACTACGCCAGCGGTGTTCTGTCCGTACACAACAACTTTATTGCTTTGGTTAGCCCGAAACACAAATGTCTCGCCTGAACTAGCCGTTTCTTTATCTGTTAGAATCACAATTTTTTTCGGACCGTTGTAAAGGGTGTCTGTCTTAAAAGTCCAAAAATCATTTGGGTTCTCGAAGGCGGCAGTCCCTTTATTCGCCATCATATAATCATAGTCTTCCTTTTCCTGCTTCGTATACTCTTCCACCTTTTTTCCTGGTTTGCCTGTTTTATAATCCATCACCTTCTGGATATTATATTCGCTCAGCCAGAAACCGTTTATAGGTAACTTTATCGGGCCACTTAAAACGTAAGGTAATACCGGAAAATAAGTACCATCACTCCCGCCACTGTTTCCACGAACATCTATAATCATAAAATCTGATTTCATGATTTTATCGTGGTTCGATTTCATCAGACTATCAACAAAAGATCGTTCTACAGAATAGAAATCCGGAAGCCTTAAGTAAGGGATATCACCAATATAAGATAGATGAAACTGCTTGTATTTTGCCTGTATCTCATTTTTTGGTTGCTGGCCTTTTACTTCAGGCCATACTTTGTTCCAATCGCCTGAACCATCTATTTCGAGCAATGATTTACCAACCAGTGTTCCTTCCGTTTTTTTAACAGAATGGTCCCCCATCATAAAGTTTGCCTGGTAGGAAGCACCGGCTTTCGAAGTCAACTCAAATTTAACGTCAGATTGCTTCCATTCCGGGTTAGTGCTGCTCAGAACAATACCTACAAAATCTCTTTCACGGCTACTTTTGGCTGGGTTCGGAACAATAGCTACTGTATAACTTCCATTTTCCCAAATACCAATAATCTGATTTAAGTTATAATTATTTTTGCTGTAAGCTTTCTTAAACTGTTTCTCATTAATTTTTATTTCTTCCTTATAAAAGGTTTTCTTATCTGAGTTTAATACATACGTATGGCCATCTCTGAAGAAATGCAAGTACTGGTTCAGAATAGCTTTACAGTCACTTAAATCAGTTACTAGTTCAGCCTTATTCCGAATTACATTTTTGTGTGCATTATAAAGATCTCTGTTTTGGTCTGTAACTTTATAAATGAATAGCGAATAGTTCTTTTCATAAGCGTCTGCTGCCGCGTCAATTACCTCTGTACATTTACAATCCTGCGCTTGTATGGATGTAATGGATGCGAAAAGCAGAAAGCCAGTAAGAACAATTTTTAAGTAAGTTTTTAACATAGCGTTAGGTTTGGTTAAAGAAATAATGTATATCTATAATTTTATAAATATAGTGATATTAAATTATAATGTACACAAAAAAAGCCGGTTATACTTTGGTAGTACAACCGGCTTTCAAATTTATACTTTAGCTAAACTTTTACACGTCGATGCGGGCGTATTTGGCGTTGCGCTCAATAAAGTCGCGGCGCGGGCCAACTTCATCACCCATCAGCATCGAGAACAGGTGGTCTGCCTCAGCTGCCGATTCGATGGTTACGCGTTTTAAGCTGCGCATTTCCGGGTTCATGGTGGTGGTCCAGAGTTGTTCCGGGTTCATCTCACCCAAACCTTTGTAACGCTGCACGCCTACGCTGTCGTCTTTTCCTTTGCCTAGTTCAGCAATGGCATCGATACGGTCCTGCTCGCTCCAGCAATAACGCTCCTCTTTTCCTTTCTTCACCAGGTACAAAGGAGGCAAGGCGATGTAGATATACCCATTGTCGATCAGGGCTTTCATGTAGCGGAAAAAGAACGTCAGGATCAGGGTACGAATGTGCGAACCATCGATGTCAGCATCCGTCATGATGATGATGCGGTGGTAACGCAGCTTGTCCATGTTCAGGGCTTTCGGGTCTTCCGGTGTTCCGAAGCTTACGCCCAGCGCTGTGAACATGTTCTTGATCTCTTCGTTTTCGTAGATGCGGTGCTCCTGCGCTTTTTCCACGTTCAGGATCTTACCACGCAATGGCAGTATCGCCTGGAACTTACGGTCGCGGCCCTGCTTGGCCGAGCCACCCGCTGAGTCACCCTCTACCAGGTAAATTTCGCAGTTTTCAGGGTTGTTATCCGAGCAGTCGGCTAGTTTACCAGGTAAGCTGGTGCCCGAAAGTACGTTCTTGCGCTGCACCATTTCGCGGGCTTTGCGGGCTGCGTTACGGGCTTGTGCGGCAAGTATAACTTTGTTTACGATGATACGGGCTTCCTTCGGATTTTCTTCCAGGTAGCGGTTCAGCATTTCGCCAACCGCCGTATCAACCGCACCTGAAACCTCGGAGTTACCCAGCTTGGTTTTGGTCTGGCCTTCGAACTGCGGCTCTGCTACTTTAACTGAAATTACGGCTGTTAAGCCTTCTCTGAAGTCATCGCCGTTGATATCGATCTTGAGCTTATCGAGCATACCTGATTTCTCGGCGTAGCCTTTAAGCGTACGGGTAAGCGCGCGACGGAAACCGGCTACGTGCGTACCTCCTTCGATGGTGTTGATGTTATTAACGTAAGAGAAAATATTCTCTGTATAAGACGTGTTGTATTGCAGCGCGATCTCAACAGGAACACCGTTTTTCTCACTTTCTACGTGGATCGGCTCCGGGATCAGGTTTTCGCGCGCTTCATCCAGGTACGCAACAAATTCCTTCAATCCGCCTTCCGAATAGAACGTATCGAACAGAACCGGCTTTCCTTCTTCGTCCAGTTCGCGCAGGTCCTGCAGGTTAATGCGGATGCCTTTGTTCAGGAACGAAAGCTCGCGCATGCGGCTGGCAATCGTATCATACTTGTACTCGGTGGTGGTAAAGATAGAACCGTCTGGCTTAAACTGTACCGTTGTCCCTGTTCTGTCTGTTACACCTATTTCACGTACCGGGTAAGCTGGCGCGCCAATGTTATAATGCTGCTCAAATATTTTACCATTGCGGTGAATGGTTACATGCAGGTCTGTGGAGAGTGCGTTAACGCAGGAAACCCCCACCCCGTGCAAACCACCCGATACCTTGTAAGAATCCTTATCAAACTTACCGCCGGCATGTAGTACGGTCATTACTACCTCCAAGGCAGAGCGGCCTTCTTTCTGGTGAAAATCGGTTGGAATACCGCGTCCGTTATCCGAAACGGTTACGGAGTTATCCGGGTTAATAGACACAGATATCTCATCACAATGGCCGGCCATAGCCTCATCTATCGAGTTGTCTACTACTTCCCAAACCAGGTGGTGTAAACCCTTTATGCCGATATCGCCGATGTACATGGCCGGGCGTTTACGAACTGCCTCCAGACCTTCCAGTACCTGAATACTATCTGCCGAATAATCGTTAAATGCTTGTTTTGTATCTTCTACTTCACTCATAGGTAAAAAGGTAGATCAGATAAGAACAAGAGCAAAGCAAACGTTTTGCACAACCTGTTTCCAGGTGTTAAACCTGCCTTGTCTTACTGAAATGGATTAACTTAATGATGCTTATTTACTAAGGTAAAAGTACCACTTTTTTTTGGCTTTCGCTATACTTTTAAAGCGGCTTGTAAACTGTATGCTTTACCTGGTGCAGGCCTCGCTAGGTGGCTGTGCAATAACCCCCTGATACTTAACAAAAAAGTGCCTGCCATCGTGCCTTTTATACTTGCTCCAACCCTGTAATAGCACAAATTACTTTCCTGTTTTTCTTAATCCTGAAGTATAAATGATTGCTCCCTGCCAGGATTTTATTTAGATGCTGGGCTTGTTCGGCCAAACAAAACCATAGGGCTGTGTTATTTTTTTTATACTTCCGATCAACTCGCCAAAGTATAATTCTGCAGCACCAAGCGCAACCCGTATACTTTGATTTGGTCTGCCAATTCAGCGTGCTGCCTGCTACGCAAACGTATACTTCCTCTGCCAACGCATTATCAAGTAAAAGCTATACTTTACTAGCACTGCAGTTGCCAAACCAGAAGCTATGCCACTGCATGTTAACATGTTACAAGCCATCATCCTGCCGAACCATTTATTTGACTCAGCTAGGCTACTTTTTATACTTTGCTTTCGAAATTGCAGTACTTCTGTTTTTGCAGCTAAACAAGGTAAAAACTTGAATTATAGTATAAACTACCCGTTATAAAGTATAAACGCACTTGCACAAGCCACCTTCGGGGTATACCTTTGCCGGAAGGAACAGCGGGGCGCATATACGTTTTAGCTGCTGTTTATCGTATGTTTTATTTGAAACCTGAGTGGCTTGTAATATTACAGGCTGTACCGAAATCTGCCTTCTATGAACAAAATGTTAGTCCCGGTTGCTTTAGTTTCTACACTGCTTTTTAGCGCTTGCTCAGGCGGCTCCTCCACAGAAGATCAAAAGAAAGAACTGGAAACCGAGGTGCTTACCGTACACGATGAGGCCATGAACAAGATGGATGAGATCTCGAAACTACGCAGAAGCCTGCGCACTTTAAAAGAAAAGAAGACTGATACGGCCGAACAAGCCATTTTAGAACGCGACATTGAAGGCCTGGCACTGGCTGATGAAGTGATGATGAACTGGATGCGTGAATACACCGCCCCGGATAGCCTCGAAAACCAGGCAGCCCTGCATTACCTGAACCAGGAACTTGTAAAGATCGAACGAGTAAAAACCATTATGGACAGCACTTTGGTAGCTGCCCGTAAAACCCTAGCCCAACATGATACGAAATAACGTCATTTTCAAAAGTATACTTCCGGCCCTGTTAGCAGCTACAGCGCTTTTTTCATGCAGTCCATCTTCCGAAGAAACAACCTTGCCTATACTTGGCGAGCGCGAAGCAATTGAAAAAGAAGTAGATGGTAAAACGGTTACGGATACTGTTTACCACCAGATTCCGGATTTTGCATTCGTGAACCAGGATAGTCAGAAGGTAACAAATGCCACACTGGCCGGTAAAATTTACGTAGCGGATTTCTTTTTCACGTCCTGCCCTACCATCTGCCCTAAAATGAAAAGCCAAATGTTGCGCATCTACGAAAAGTATAAAGACAACCCGCAGGTGATGCTGCTATCCCACACCATCGACCCGAAGCACGATACGGTGGCTGTTCTAAAAGAGTACGCCGAAAGGCTGAACGTTGAAACAGCTAAGTGGCAGTTTGTAACTGGTGATAAGGATAGTATTTATGATGTAGCGATGCAATACCTGGTACCCGCCCAGGAAGACCAGACCATAGAAGGCGGCTTTACGCACGGCGGCCATTTTGTGTTAGTAGATGAAAACCGCCACATCCGGGGCATTTACGATGGCACTAAAGAGGAGGCTGTAGATAAATTGTTGTCCGAAATTCCGCTTCTGCTGAAAGCGCAGCCCCATGCAAAAAAGTAGATTTGTATCGGGCCTTATCGGGGCAGTGGCGCTCGTAAGTCTAACCCAATGCTTTACCCAGAAAAAGAATGAAGGGGAACGCCTGTATGCAGAGCATTGCCAGAGCTGCCACCTCGAAGATGGCAAAGGATTACGAGGCGTTATTCCACCTATTGCCGGTGCTGATTACCTGGAAAATCACCGCAACGAACTGCCCTGCCTCATCCGGCATGGCATAGAAGGAAGTATAACCGTGAATGGCGTGGAATACAATCAGAAAATGCCCGGCGTCGAAACCATGCCCGAAGATGATATCACGAACCTGCTCAACTACATCCAGACAAACTTCGGCAACCAAAACCGCCGCTATACTTTAAACGAAGTACAGGACTTGCTGAATTTATGTCCGCCACATCAGCATTAATTTAAAACCAGCAGCTCTTTTGTTTTAACTTTTTTCATTCAATACTTTATCCTTCCCACATTAAAAACAGCACAGGCAGAAGAGTGATCTTCTGCCTGTGCTGTTTGAAGTATAACCTATATTAAAGTTTTCTGGTCGGGGCCACGTCGTTGTAGGTGGCATTCTCGTTTCCTACCCGCACCTCATCCACAAAGAGCCTGCGCTTGGTGGTGGCGGTGTCCCAGTTGCGCTTGTAGATGCCGTATTTGAAGAAAGGTATCTTCTGGTCGTTGTAGCTGTTGGGGCCTTTGTGGTTGACCACCAGTTTGCCATCCATCCATACCTGAATCAGGCCGTCTTCCTTGTAGGAGTAGTTGATGTGGTAGACAAAGTCCGCCCACTTGTCTTTGGGCAGCAGGCCCAGGTCAAACTTTAATTCTCCGTCCCGGGTGGCATCCGTGTGGATCGGGGCAGAGGCCCACTTCACACCCAGCTTTAAGCGGCCCTTGGAGACAAACAATTCAATAGGTGGGTTGTGTGCCTCCTCGCCCGCATCGTGCTGGCTCCAGAACTGGGTGATGATCTCCCAGTCATTGGAGGTGCTCCAGTCCGAGGATGGCAGATACAGGCTCAGCCCGTACCAGCGGTGACGGTTGGTTTCAGCATTACGACTGGCCGCCTCCGAGCGGATCACGCCTGCGGCGGCATCGGCCTTGAGCATCTCAAACTTACCTGAACGCGTTCCTTTCTTTGCCTTCTCGGCGGAGGCATCAAAGCTGTAGAGCCTGGAGGACTGCATCTTGTAGAAGGCACTGTAGTTGCCCGAAATGAAATCGGCCAGTTCAGGGGTTTCAAAGCGCTCTTCTACCAGCAGGTTTTTGCGGTACGTCTCTACTGAAGAGATAACAGATTGCTGCTGCTGGCTTACCTCGCCTGCAATGGACTGGCTAACGCTTGGAGCGGCCACTTCGGACTGCTCACATGAAATTGTAAAAAACGAAACGAGGGCGGCGGCTAAAAGTTGGGTGCGTTTCATAAAAAGTCTGTTTTAAAAATAAGTAGTAAAA
>NZ_QMDV01000001.1 GCF_003284895.1 Pontibacter arcticus | reverse complement strand
TTTCACCGCTGACTTAACGGGCCGCCTACGCACCCTTTAAACCCAATAAATCCGGACAACGCTTGCACCCTCCGTATTACCGCGGCTGCTGGCACGGAGTTAGCCGGTGCTTATTCATCAGGTACCGTCAGTTACTCTCGCAAGAGCGTTTTCTTCCCTGATAAAAGCAGTTTACAACCCAGAAGGCCTTCATCCTGCACGCGGCATGGCTGGGTCAGTCTCTCGACCATTGCCCAATATTCCCTACTGCTGCCTCCCGTAGGAGTCTGGTCCGTGTCTCAGTACCAGTGTGGGGGACCATCCTCTCAGAACCCCTAGCCATCGTCGCCTTGGTGGGCCGTTACCCCGCCAACTAGCTAATGGCACGCATGCCCATCTTCTATCGCCTCAGCTTTAACCATATCCCGATGCCAGGTCATGGTGTTATGCGGTATTAATCTTCCTTTCGGAAGGCTATCCCCCAATAGAAGGTAGGTTGCATACGCGTTACGCACCCGTGCGCCACTAAACCAAGAACCGAAGCTCTTGATCTCGTTCGACTTGCATGTATTAGGCCTGCCGCTAGCGTTCATCCTGAGCCAGGATCAAACTCTCCATTGTAAAAAAATTTTAAATGTGTCTGTCCGATCCCGGCCTTTTTCCTTTTCTCCGAAGAGAAACTAAGCAGGTGATCTTTTCAAATCAGCCTGCCCGGATTTACCTATTCTTTTTCTTTATTCTATCTTAAGCAATCACTCAAAGAACTTACCTAGAACCTGTTGTTCTAGCCTGTCATCTTTCGATGTTTTTCCGTTAGCACTCTCTGTGCCGTGGAACAAAGGTCGGTAGTTATTTTCTAACTTCCAAACTTTAATTGATTTATTTTTAAACTTTCTTTTTTCGCTTCCGTAGCCCTGTCAGCTACGTTTGCGGAGTGCAAAGGTACAAACTCTTTTCCCTTTTGCAATACCTTTTTAAAAAAGTTTTTTTTCTTTTTTCTCCCGGCCTGCCGCCTGAAGAAGTACTTGTTTCGCTCACTCTCAAGCGGGTTGCAAAGGTAAGCAGAAGTTTCAAACTTACAAGAACTAAAATTAAATTTCTGCTCTTTTTTCTAACCCTGTCAACCGGCCCGAAAACCAATCAGCAACTCTCGCTTAAAGCTTTTCTGCAGCTAAAACCCCTTCCTTATGAAGCGGAGTGCAAAGGTACAACCCTTTTTTAAAGTTGCAACACCTAACCCAAATTTTATTTTACAGCCTGTGTTAGCTTCTAGCCTACTCCCCAGCTCCTGCCGAACCGGGTTGCAAAAGTAAAAAAACTTGCTGAGTATGCAAGGAGCTTGTACAAGGTTTTTTCACAACCTTTAGTAATTACCTGAATGTAAAGGTCATCCATTTGAAAAAAAGTGGGACTGGCAATACTTCATTACTATAAGAGCCATACTTGCAGCAAAACATACTGCAAGTATGGCTCTTATTACTCTTATATTAAGTGCTCTTTTCTTATATAAGCTGTTTCTGATCTGTTACGCTGTCAGCATAATCCTGTAGGTAGGTGTATGGTTTGGTTAAGGCGCCTGCTCTGGCAATTGTTCCTCTTTCCAGTACGCCGTCCTGGTCTCCATTATATAGGTGTGGAAACACATTATCTATAAGATGCCTTCCAAAATCGCGGGAAGCATTGCGCGGTAACTCACACGGCAGGTTATCAACGGCCATTACGGTTATATTCTCCTTATCAGTAAAGGCTGCTTTAATCTCTCCGGTTTCGCGCACATAATCAAAACAAGGTTCCGGAATAGTAGTTGCCCTTTTCGTGGTCGGGATCGAGCCATCTACATCACAGGTTATATCTGCGATGGTGTTTATCCTGAAATCGGCTTCCCTGGTTTCTTCCTCTGTAAATAACTTTGGTGCTTCCGGGTGCCAGTAGGCGCAAGCCATTAACAGATCGGTTACTTTTGTAAACTTCCGGAAGGTAGATATATATAAGTGTGGGTTGGCGTAGAAATCAGGCGAGTCCCATACTTCCACATCCGGGCGCGTGTTGTAATCGCTGGAGTGTAGCTGGGTGTATACGGCTTCATTAAACTGTTTATAGAGATAGTCGAATACGCTTACCTTTCGGATACCCATTTTATTCAGGACTTCCATGGCACCGCCGGCTACACGCCCGCCACCGGTTACGGCAATTTTGATAGGAGGCAGTTTTACTTTAAAGTATTCTTCCTGCATGTCCTCCATATCATAACATTGGTGGGCAGGCTTCAGATCGAACAGGTTCCATTTACGGCCATAGGTAAGTATACCGTTGTAAGCACCTACTATTCCGGCATAGCGCCCGAAAGCCACCACTCGCTGGCCTTGTGGTGTTGTAAGCGTTTCATAATCTATTAACGTAATGTTCTTATCAAGTATGGCCCGGAGGAGTTTTGCGTTATAAGGCTGCTTCTTTATCGTATGCGAAAAGAAAAAGTATGTTTTGTTAGGGATAAGCTGATCAACTGGTACTTCTTTTACTCCCATCAGGATATCGCAGTCGCTTAGATCACTTTGTAGCGGGATGTCCAGCTCGGTGTACTCCTGGTCTGTGAAACAACGGATATCGCTTGGCTCTATTACTAACTCCATTTCCGGAAATTCCTGTAGCGCTTCTCTGCACTTTTTTGGCGTTAGCGGAACACGCTTGTCTACGGGTATTTTTCCTTCCTTTATAATTCCTATCTTGAGCTTACTCATTTACCTATTCTTGAATTGTTAAGGTCATTTTGGTGTTATCAGCAAAGCTAAAAGCAGCCTACTTCGGAGTTGGCGATACTATACTTCTATAATAAGGTACAGTTGCCAACTATTTACCTGATGATGCTTCAATATAATAAACATTTACTATTACTTTTGCATAAATTTTAAGTCTGCAGGCGGTTAGCCTGTTGTACGCTAACTTTGTAAATCCATATTCCCAATCAATATCTTACAGTTATGATATTTAAAATCAAACCTGCAGATGTGTTCAAAGAGCGCCATAATGGCCCTGACAAAGAGCAAATACAGGACATGCTAGCAACCATTGGGGCTAACTCACTGGACCAACTGATTGAGGAGACCGTACCGGCCGCCATCCGTCTTAAAAAACCACTTAATTTACCGAAAGCTCTTTCTGAAAGAGATTTCTTAAACCAGTTCGGTAAAATTGTAAAACAGAACAAAGTATACAAATCATACATTGGCCTGGGCTACAACGATACCATTATGCCACCGGTTATACTTCGTAACATTATGGAGAACCCGGGCTGGTATACTGCCTACACGCCATACCAGGCTGAAATTGCGCAGGGCCGTTTAGAAGCGCTGATCAATTACCAGACCATGGTAATGGACCTGACAGGTATGGAAATAGCCAATGCCTCTTTACTGGATGAAGGTACTGCCGCCGCCGAAGCCATGGCCATGTTCTTTGCACAGCGCAAAGGCTCGCGCAAAAACGCTACTCGCTTCTTCGTATCAGACCAGGTATTGCCACAGACTATTGATGTACTGGTTACGCGCGCTACACCGCTTAATATAGAGCTGGTGATCGGCGACCACCGCGAAGCGAATCTTGAAGATGATACTCTATTTGGCGCTATACTTCAGTACCCGGCAGCCGACGGCGAAGTTTTTGACTACACCGATTTTATAACAAAGGCGCACGCGCAGGATATACTGGTAGTAGTAGCTGCTGATATACTTTCGCTTACTTTATTAACGCCTCCAGGCGAAATGGGAGCCGATGTGGTGGTAGGAACTACCCAGCGTTTTGGCGTACCAATGGGTTTTGGTGGCCCGCATGCAGGTTATTTTGCTACAAAAGATGCCTTTAAGCGTGTTATTCCGGGTCGTATCATTGGTATTTCAGTGGATGCAGCCGGCAACAGAGCTTATCGCATGGCATTGCAGACACGCGAGCAGCACATCCGCCGCGAAAAAGCAACATCCAACATTTGTACAGCACAGGTATTACTGGCTGTTATTGCGGGTATGTATGCTGTGTACCATGGCCCACGCAGGTTAAAGTATATCGGACTGAACACGCACGTACTGGCGCAGCAACTCGAGAGCGGTTTAAAAGCGCTTGGTTTTGAGCAACAGAACGAGCAGTATTTCGATACGCTGAAAATAACTGTGGAAAGTGCCGACATGCAGCATGCCATCCGTACAGAAGCTGAAGCTGCCGGTATTAACTTCCGTTATGCTGATGCAACCACTATTGGTATTTCGATCAACCAGAATACAGACCTGGCAGATGTGAAAAACATACTGGCTGTATTTGCAAAAGTAGCCGGCAAAGCTGCTGACGTATTAAGTATAGATGCACTTCCGGAAGAAGCCGAAATAACTTGGCCTGAAAGCCTGATCCGTAAGAGCGAGTTCCTGCAGCAGGAAGTGTTTAACAGACACCATTCCGAGCATGAGATCCTGCGTTACATGAAGCACCTCGAGAACAAGGATATCTCGTTGGCGCACTCCATGATCGCGCTGGGCTCTTGTACCATGAAACTGAACGCTACTGCCGAAATGATTCCGGTTACGTGGCCAGAAATTGGTGCCCTTCACCCATTCGCTCCAGCCGATCAGACAAAAGGGTATCAGCAATTATTTACGGAGCTGGAAAGCTGGTTATGCGAAATTACAGGCTTTGATGGTGTTTCGCTTCAGCCTAACTCTGGTGCGCAAGGCGAGTATGCCGGTTTGTTGGTTATCCGTGCTTACCACGAGTCGCGCGGCGATCATCACCGCAATGTAGCCCTTATTCCTTCTTCGGCACACGGTACAAACCCGGCTTCTGCAGTAATGGCAGGTATGGAAGTAGTAATTGTGAAGTGCGATGAAAGAGGAAATATTGATGTAGCAGACCTGCGCGCCAAAGCTGAAAAGTATAAAGAAAAGCTTTCGTGCTTAATGGTTACCTATCCGTCTACGCACGGGGTATACGAAGAAAGCATCATCGAAATTTGCCAGATCATACATAACAACGGCGGCCGTGTTTACATGGACGGCGCGAACATGAACGCACAAGTTGGCTTAACTTCTCCGGCTAACATCGGCGCAGACGTTTGCCACCTGAACCTGCACAAAACATTCTGTATTCCTCACGGTGGTGGCGGACCTGGTGTTGGCCCGATCGGTGTGGTAGCAGATTTAGTACCGTTCCTGCCAGGCCACGCCGTGGTAAAAACAGGCGGAGAGAAAGCAACAACTGCTATTTCGGCTGCGCCTTGGGGTTCTGCATCTATCCTGCCTATTTCTTATGCTTACATTGCGATGATGGGCGGCGAAGGTTTAACAGAAGCAACCAAGATCGCTATCCTGAATGCTAACTATATTAAAACTCGCCTTGAAAGCCACTACCCTGTACTTTATGTGGGTACAAACGGCCGTTGCGCACACGAGATGATCCTGGATTGCCGTGAGTTCAAGAAGGCTGGTGTTGAAGTGGAAGATATCGCGAAGCGTTTAATGGACTACGGTTTCCATGCGCCAACTGTATCGTTCCCGGTAGCAGGTACCCTGATGGTGGAGCCAACCGAATCGGAAGCACAGGAAGAACTGGACAGATTCTGTGATGTGATGATCTCGATCCGTGAAGAAATTCGTGAGATTGAAGCAGGCAAGGCAGATCAGAAAGACAACGTGCTGAAAAACGCGCCGCACACGATGAAGGCTGTGATGGTAGAAAACTGGGAAAGACCTTACGCTCGTGAAAAAGCGGTGTTCCCGATGGCTTACCTGCGCGAAAACAAAGTATGGCCAACTGTTAGCCGCATCGACAGCGCGTACGGCGACCGTAACCTGGTTTGCTCTTGCGCCCCGATCGAATCGTATAACGAGAATAACAACGAAATGGTAGCTGTAGGCTAATCCCGCAAATTACCTTTAAGTATAAAAGCCCTGTAGCAAACACTACAGGGCTTTTTGTTTTACTAAAGATGGATTTAAATTAAGGTACGATTTACCCACCCCTAACCCCTCCAGGGAGGGGAATTTATACTTTGACTTCGGAATATTCCCCTCCTTGGAGGGGTCAGGGGTGGGTCCACTCATACTCAGTGTAATTATACTTTTATACTTACAATCTATACTTCAATGTAAGGCCGCCATAATACGTGCGGTCCGGAGCAGGTTGGTAATAGCGCGTGCCAAATGCGTTAATATCGTTTCCTAAGCTATACGTTTGGTCTGTTAAATTATCTGCACCGCCAAAAACCTCAAACGCCAGGTGGTTCAGGTGGTTGCCCAGGTTTCTTCTGATGCCTACGCGGGAGCCAAGTATAAAATAGCTATCAGCATAGATCGTGTTCTCATCGTTCAACGGAATCTCGGAAGTATAATTTGCGGTTAAGTTGAAGTATAAACCAAGCTTTGTGGCCAGATCTAATCCAGCCGTGGCGGTGTGGGGAGCAACGCCGGTTATTTCGTTTCCGGCTAAATCTGCTTCGCCTTTTGTAAAATCTTTAAACCTGAAATGGTTATAGGTATAGCTTCCCAATACTTTAAAAAGACTTAGCGCCTTCTCAGGATCATCAAACAAAGTATAACTAAGCGCCGTCTCGATTCCTTTCTGGGAAGTAGCACCTGCATTCCGGAAGACGGCTACACTCGAAACCTGCTGCTGGCTTACAATTGTCTCGCTCAACCTGAAATAAAACCCGACCACATCAAAGCTCAACCTGTTGTTTAAAGTATAACCCCGGACGCCTGCTTCGTAATTCACGCCTTTTTCTGCTTCCAGATCTTCATTCAATTCACCGTCTGATGTCAGGATTTCTTCCTCGGTAGGCGGCGAAAACCCTGAACTTATACTTGCGTGCGCTGAAATCTGATCTGATAACTTTTTAAGAACCGCCACTCTCGGGGAAAGAACCGTTTTAAAATCCTTAACATAAGTATAAGCTGCACCAGATGTAGCCTGGGCCAACCTATCAATTTCATACTTTGTATCGTTGGCGCTGAGGGCGAGAGTAAGTATAAAATTGCTCGGCAACTCCAATTCTGCCTGCCCGAATACAAAGCCGGTAGTTGCAGTTACTTCATCATCGGTTCGTAAGCTATCGGGTTGGCCACCGATATTATCATAAGTGCGGGCAGCTTCCAGGCCGCGCTGTACTTCGCCGCCAAAAGTATAGTTGGTAGCTATACTTCCTAGTTGCGTTTTATACTTAAAACTGGTTCTTCCGCCCAGTTCCAGGTTAGTATTGCGCTCGTAATCTGTATTAAAAGGATGATCGCGGAAGCGGTGTAAGGTATAAATGGAAGTCGTGTTCTGCCAGCTCTGGTTAAAAGTGTATTCCTGTTTCAACCCAAAATTAAAACCATCCTGGTTCATAGACGCATTCTGCGCGACACTGCCAAACATGCCACCTCTCGCCTGCCGTGGGTTCTGGTCGTATTGCTCTTTGGTAATGCCGCCGGGTAACTCGTAGTATAAATCAGAATAAATAATGCTGGCTGCGATGGTGTGCTTTGGTGACACATAAAACTCCGGGGCAACTAGCAACACATGCCGGTCTACTGCAGATTGCTCCCGATACCCGTCGTATTGCTGCCGCGTGTATTGCACCAGCACATTGCTTTTGGCTGAACCTGTACTTACCGAGGCCAGATATCTCCTGAACCCATAAGAACCTGTGGTCGCGCCCACTTGTAACTGCGTTTCGCCAACAGCCGCCCTCCTCGATTCAAGTAAGATTGTGCCGCCGGTACCTGCGCCATAAATGCTGGCGGTTGGCCCTTTCAGAATTTCTATACTTCCGATATTGGCTGCATCCAGCGTGTTGAGCGATGTGGTGCCGTTTGCCTCTGTCAGTGGGATGCCGTTAAAGTATAGTTTTACGTTCCGGATGCCGTAAGGCGAGCGCAAACTACTCCCTCTGATCGAAATGCGGTAACTGGCTGGCGCACGCTCATCCATCCGGATGCCGGGCACTGTGTTTACCGCCCGCACCACCGAACTTTCATCAAAACGCTGCAAAACAGATTGGTTTATAACACTAATGGCACCGGCTGTTTCGAGTAGCGGGCGTTTGTTTTCGTAACCCGTTACCAATACTTCCTGCAGGCGCGTGGCTTCGGGCTGCAGCAAAATGCGCAGGTTTGCTCTGTTATTTGTCAGGCTGATCTGTTGAGATTTGTATCCCAGCAATGTTAATGTGACTCTTTCGGCTTCGTCAGCAGAAAGCGTAAACTGACCTTGCGAACTGCTTATACTTTGCTCTCCGGAGTTTGCTGTTATACTTACGCCTTCCAGCGGTTGCTTTGTGCGCGCATCCAATACCTGCCCGTTTATAGTTGTCTGTGCCAGCGTAAGGCCAGGCAACAGGAAAAAGCTGAGCAGCAGACTAAAAAAAAAGAATCGTAAATAGGGTTTCATAGAAGAGTATTATCGGCATTGAAACGTGAAAACGACGTTTGAGTTAGCCTGTAATGTATAAAGCCATCAACACAAAACTTATACTTTAGTTTATACTTTAAAAAGAAAAGGCCTCACAGAAACTGTGAGGCCTTTTAGTATAATGTAAGCTACTGAAAACTTTGTTAATTGCGGATGATCTTAAACTCGGTACGCCTGTTCAGTTGGTGATCTTCTTCCGAACATCTGACGCCGTCTTTACAGCCATTCAGTAACCTTGTTTCGCCATAGCCCTTCGACTTTAAGCGGGCCTTGTCTATACCTTGTGAGATGATATAATCTACAGCGGCTTTTGCTCTGCGCTCAGAAAGCAACTGGTTATACTTTTTAGTTTCGCGGCTATCTGTGTGCGAGCTTAACTCGATGTTGATGGCCGGGTTGTTTTTAAGTACGATCACCAGTTTATCCAGTTCTTTCGCTGCATCCGGTCTGATCGCCCACTTATCCAGATCGTAGTAAATATTCTCTAACACAACTGGCTTCTGCAACTCATTCCTATCAAAGATCATGGCTACTTTAATGGTATCGCCGGCTGCTTCTTCTACTTTCGTGATCGCTTCCTGCTTCAGGTAAGCTGGTTTGGTTCCGATCGTCGTATAGTTGTCGCCAACACGGGCTTTGAATGTATACTGGCCTTTGTTATCGGACATGACAACGATAGAGTCTTTGATGCCTTGCTGAAGTATAGCCAGTCTTACATTTGCTAGTGGCAGGTATACATTGCGCTTTTTGGCATTTTGTGCCCGCTCTGCCGTACTGACGGCAATGACAACCGGCCTGCCCAGCATTTTAAATTCGTAGATATCGTCTGTTCCGTTTTCAGCATCGCGGTTAGAAGAGATCAGGCCTTTTTTTCCTGCTTCTGTAAACATGATGCCGTAATCGTTTTTAGAAGAGTTAACCGGGAAACCAACATTTTTCACCGTTGTCCAGTTAGCGTGTTCGCCTTCCGCAGCAAATACATCCAAGCCACCCAAGCCTGCATGGCCATCCGAAGCAAAGAATAATTTACCGTTCGCATCCACATACGGGAAGCTTTCGCGACGTGGTGTATTGATGGTAGTACCTGCATTTACCGGTTTGCCCCACGTGCCATCCGATTTTTTAACCGCATAGTAGATATCTGTATCGCCTAAACCGCCTGGCATATCAGATACAAAGTATAAAATGTTGCCATCCGGAGAAATAGCCGGATGCCCCACTGAGTACGCTTCTACTTTGTTATAAGCGAAAGGCTGAATGTTGCTCCACTCTGTTCCGTTTTTCTCTGCTGTGTAAATTTCAAGTCGGTTTACGTATTCGTTTACTTCCTTCTTGTTTACCCAGCTGGTAGGGTCGGCGTTGATAGGGCCACGTTTCAGCACCATATTGGTGCGCGTAAAGTATAACTTGTCGTTATTGGTGGAGGCAGTTGTGTTATGGAAATCAGCGTTTACTATATCCTGCATCGCTACCGGGCTGCTCCAGTTGCCTTGTACATCCTGCTCGGCTGTAAACAGCTGCAAGTATGGCCGGCCGGTCCAGCCGTATACTTTTTGTTTTTTGTCTGCTTTCTCTGCGCCGCGGTCTGATGTAAAGATGATGCCTTTGTTAAAGGGCATTGGTCCGAAATCAGAAGCTTCCGCATAATTTACACGCTGAAATGGCTTTATTTCTGCTACCGCCGGGCTATTGATCCACTTTATAGCCATATCGCAGGCAGCCATCAGTTGCTGCGCTTCTGCTTCTTTTTCAGGCATGGCTTCGCTCCACTGCATGTATTGCTCTTTTGCTTCGGCGTATTTGCCGTTGTTACGAAGTGCTTCCGCAAAATGGAACAGGTTCATGGGCTCGCTGCCCTGCATGTTTACCAATTTGCCGTACCATACTTCGGCCTGCTGGCTCTGGCGCGTTAAACGGTAAGCTTCTGCTATGCGCTGTGTGGTTTGTAAAGTTGGCGTGCGTTTTTCTATTGCGTGTTGGTATTCTTTAAGGGCAAGAGCAAATTCGTAGTTCTCGAAGTGCTTGTTTCCTTTGCGAAGCGTTGATTGAGCTTCTGCTACCGGTGCAAAACCCAGCACAGCAGCAAACGCTATATATAATAATTTGTAATTCTTCTTCATATTACTAAAACCTTCAGATTAAAAGTATTGTGGCGTAAGCATCCTGGTTTCTTTCTTCTTAAAGAAGTAGTAACCCACAGAAACTTCGTGTGTGTTAAAACCGTCCAGCGCATTCAGCATCTTATCATAAGAATACCCTACACGCAGCGATTTGCTGATCTGCAGCTCTGCGATCAGCGCCAGCGCCGTACGCTTTCTAACACTTTCTTCTTCCGGATTATCGTTAAACACATTCATACTGGTGCGGTAAGAGGCACCTAACCAAAGTTTATCGGCCAGCAACACAAAGCCGTTAAAATCGATGTTTGCCGGGGCCTGAAACGTTTCTTTTACCAGCACGCTTGGCTTCAATTTCACGAACGTACCTATATCAAACACATAACCTGCCGTGAAATAGTAAGTGCGCTCCGGCTCCAATACAGTTGTTTTCTCGAAGCGAAGCAGATCCGATGCTGAAACACCTGCATAAAAACGATCGGTGTGGTAATAGGCTCCGATTTTCACATCCGGCTTAATGTAGCTATCATCTGTAGCCGGTATAGACGGGTCATCAGAAATGCCCAGTTCTGAACCGTCAACCGAAGTCTGGATCAGGCCGGGTGCAATACCTAAGCTGATGATACCTGTTGGGCTTACCTGCAACTTTACAGCGGCATTTCCATAAATTGACAGCGTACTTTGTGCACCTATTTTATCTCTGGTAATGCCCAGGCCAAGGCCCAGTCTGTCGTTTGCCACTACACCATCCAGGTTAAGGGATTGTGTGGTGGGTGCGCCATCAATGCCCGTCCACTGCGACCGATGGAACACGTTTAAGTTCAGTACATTTTTACTTCCGGTATAGGCCGGGTTCAGGTTCATACTGTTAAATATGTACTGCGAATATTGGGGGTTTTGCTGGGCACTAGCTGTAAAGGCAAGCAGTAGGGCCAGCAGGGTATAAAGTATTCTCATATGCTTAATTTTTTCTGTTAATAAGGCTACCGCTTAGCGGAAAATCGAAACGTAGCCTGTGTACTCTTTCTCCACGCCTGCACATACTTTCACTTTCACTTTGTAGAAGTAAGTACCAGCTTCCAGCCCTTGCCCGTTCCAGGTGTTGTTGTAATTCTTCACCTTGTAAACTTCAGAGCCCCAACGGTTCATGATAGTAATCTCATTCTCAGGGAATTTCTCCAGGTTAGTTATCACCCACGTATCGTTTTTGCCATCGTTGTTCGGGCTGAATGCTTTCGGGAAGCTTAGTTCGCCATCAACTTTAGTAATATCGATGGCTGCTGTTGTTACCGGGCTGGCGCAATCGTTGGTAACGGTTGCTACTGTTACAGTTCCGGTTGCTTTCGGATTATTTGCTTTTACTTTGATGCTGGTAGTGCCCTGGCCTTCTGTTATAGTAAAGCCTTCGCTCACAGTCCAGAAATAAGAGCTGGCACCTGGCACTGCCTCCACACTGTAGCGTAAGCCGTCACATACATTGCTGTTATCTATGACAGACCCTGTAGCAGTTGGCTGCTGCGTAATGCTTACTTGCAGCGTAGTGGCATCGCTTACCGCATTACAAACATTTTTTGCTGTTACTGAGATGGTGCCACCTGTTGCGCCTGGTCTTACGGTGATGCTGTTCGTACCTTGCCCGGAAACAAAGTTCCAGCCCGCAGGTAACTCCCAGTTGTAAGTAAGGCCACTAACTGCAGGTACTGAGTATGTTGTTGTTCCGGAGATAATACATACTTGTTTCTTGCCGGTTATAGCACTCGGCGCGTTTGGTACCGGTGTTGGGGTTACATCCAATGTTGCAAACTGCCCGGCACCGCAGATCGCTCCTACTAAAGCTACCTGCACTGTTCCGTTTGTTGTTCCGATCTTAACTTTAATGCTGCTGTTACCAGCATTAAGATCTGTTATTGCTTCCCAGCCACCACCAGTTGGTATAATCCAGCTATAAGATCCGTTTGGTATCGGGTTGACTACGCTATAAGTAACTTCGCTTCCCGGGCAAGTGCCGGCTGTTGCGGTAATACCGGCAGGCGCTGCTAATTTACCGGATATCTGTACTGGCAATATTACTTCTGCGCTGGTTAAGCAGGCATTTTTGGTTGTTACAGAAAGGTTGCCTACCACCACTTTGTCGCCAATTTTCACTCTGATCTTAGCTCCGGTAGCATCGCCGATAAAGCTCCAGCCATCAGGCAGAGTCCAGTTATAAGTCTGGCCTGGTACTGCAGTTACTTCATACACTTCTTCCAGGCCGGCGCATACTTTGTCTTTGCCAAGTATGGCAGTTGGTAAAACAGGTTCGCCGGTAGGCGTAATAGTGATGATTTTTTCTGCAGTTGAGACGCCACAACGGTTTGTAGCAATTACAGCCAGGGTGCCTGCACTTGTACCAACATTTACTTTTACAGTTTGCTGATTATCGAGGCCAGCTATTATGGTTATGCCGCCGCTTGCTTTCCATTTGTAGGTTACATTACCTTGTGCTCCATTTGCTGTAAAGGTCAGGTCATTTGTATTGATACAGATGCCATCCACTGCACCGTCTATAGTAAGCTCACCTGGATTGGTTATCAGGCTAACTGTTTTCTCTGCTGTATAAACTTTCCCGCACTTATCAGTTACGGTTGCCACCAGTTTACCGCCAACAGGTGCGTTTACTGTAATCGAGTTTGCCGTTCTGGAAACTTCCGTCCAACCTAATGGCAATGTAAAGTTCCAGTTTACACCAAATACCTCAGGTAAAGTATAAGTTTTGTTAATGTTCAGTAACGGATCACAGAAATCACTTTCTCCTGTTATAACAGGCGTTATTGTTGCGCAGGTTACATCAATCGGCTCTTCGCCGTTGTTGTCATCTGGGTTAGGGTCCGGGTTTTCGCCGCCCACAGAAACATTGTTCACAACGCCATTTCCAACAGCCAGTATTTTAAATACTACTTCCAGTGTTTTTTCTTCCCCGTTTTTCAGTTCGCCTGCATACCACCTGTATATCCTGAAATTGCCGCTTTCGCCTTCATTTCTAAAGTCTGCGTTGGCTGGTAAGGTTTTAACATATTCCAGGTATTGTTTCGGAAATCTTTCTGTTACGACCACATTAGCCGATGTGGCAGGGCCAGCATTGCGCACTTTTATAGTATAAGTAACCTGTCCGCCCACATTAAAGTCGCCGGCCTTCACTTTTTTAGATACGCTCAGATCTGAAATTACAGAGCTTGGAAGGTAAATAGGGTTTGTATCCAGGTTAACATTTCCCTGAAGCGATATGGCTCTGCCAATTATACTTACCCCTTTATCCAATGTGATATTTTTCTTTGCCAGAATGGTACCCTGGAAAAGCGTCAGTTTGCTTAGATTAACGTCTCCTTCTACAACCCAGTACACATTTTTTGCCTGAGCTCCATCCTCCAGCAAAAGCCCTGCGCTCGGAGCGGGCGGTGTAGGATTTGTACTTATAAGATCTCCTTTGATAATAAATACAAAAACAGCATTCGGGTTCCCGCCGCCGTTCAGGTTTAAAATCCCGCTCAAAGTGGCATCGCCGTTTATTGTATAAACACCCGGCCTTACAAGGTAATTGATAAGTTGCGGAGGAAGCGACCCTGTGGGCGTTTTGGCAGCAAAAGAAGCGTAAGCCTTTGCCGCATCTTTCTGGGCCTGCTCCGCTATAGGAGTGCCCAGTTCTGTAGATACAGACACGAAAAGCTCGCCTGTGTTTTCAAGGGTCTGCCCTGGCCAGATGCCAAGCCTGCCTGTAATACCGGAAGAGATACCAACATTACTGACTTTGTTTGCGGCCAGAACAGCAAAATCACCAGCCTGCCCTAACTCCGGGTCCAGGTTTGTTTGCGCCCTGCTAAAAGGACTTGCAAAGGTGAGCAAAAGGAAAATGGAGAGTAAAAATTTATTCATATAAATTGGGTAAAGAAGACGCTAACCAGATCAGTATATATAGATATTTAGCTATTTAGCAACATATGTAAGGTACTCTAAAGCTGTATAAAAGTTTAGATAAGAAAGAATAATCCAATAAATTATTCTTAAATCGCGATTTCTTATAAAGAAGATCCTATTGATTAAATAGAGCAAAGCTCACATTTAATTTAATTATGGCTGAATTTCAGTGCAATTTATAACTAAGATTTCAATATTCTGCAGTTTTTTTTTGCTTTTTTGATACTGATAATTATACACTTATCGCTTAAGGCGCAACAGCCTGCTCAAAAAAACATAAGGCATAAAAAAACATCCTGCCACAACTTAATGCAACAGGATGTTATCTTATGTTATAAGCTTATTGGCTATACATGCACATGGCGCTCGGCATGATACGATGATCTTACCAGTGGCCCTGATTCTACATATTTAAGTCCCTTTTTCAGACCTTCTTCGCGGTAGTGGTCGAACAGATCGGGGTGAATAAACTCGGCAACTTCCAGGTGCATCTTGGTCGGTTGCAAGTACTGCCCCAGTGTCAGGATATCGCAACCGTTCTCAGCCAGGTCATCCATCGCTCTGTACACCTGCTCACGCGTTTCGCCTAAACCCAGCATAATGCCGGTCTTGGTACGTTTGCCATATTCTTTAGTACGGCGGATCTGTTCGAGGCTGCGCTCATACTTGGCCTGCGGGCGAACCGGGCGGTACAGCTCGCGCACGGTTTCCATGTTATGCGATACCACTTCCTGGCCCGGCGAAATCATCGTGATCAGGGCGTCCCAATTAGCTTTCACATCCGGAATAAGGGTTTCGATGGTAGTGGCAGGCGATAGTTCTTTTACCAGTTTTACTGTATTGTGCCAGATGGCTGCACCCCGGTCTTTTAATTCGTCGCGGTTAACAGAGGTAAGTACGGCATGTTTTACACCCATCAGTTGGATGGCTTCTGCTACACGGCGCGGTTCATCTTCGTCATACTCGTTCGGGCGGCCCGTAGCAACAGCGCAAAACGAACAGCTACGCGTACACACGTTGCCCAATATCATAAAGGTTGCAGTACCGGCTCCCCAGCACTCCCCCATGTTGGGGCAGTTGCCGCTTTCGCAGATGGTATGCAGTTTATATTCGTCAACTATACTTCTAACTTTAGTATATTCTTTGCCTACCGGCAGTTTTACACGAAGCCAGTTCGGCTTGCGGGGTTTGCCTAATGCGTTCAGCCCCTCGGGCATAGCGTTTGGCTGTATTACCGGAAGTATTATTAAATCATCCATGCCACAAAGATAGGAAGTTATAGGGTAACAGGTTAGCTTCTGCCCAAGTTTTGTGAAAGCAAACTGCAGGCAATAGTGGTAGGATAACAGCGTGGAAGTGCTATTTGTTCGCTGAAAAGCTATTTACGGCGGCCGTAGTATAAATTGAGGTAAACCGATGAGAAAACCTGCCTGTTTTCTGCCTGCGGAATGATGATCAGATCTTTTGGATAAGCTTCTACCAGGAAACCTACTTCGATGCCGGTTATACTTTCGTTGTAGCGGCCATACTCGAAGCTAAGGCCTGCTTTAGCATGCAGCCCCACGTTTATCTTTGTTTCAGAAATTCCCTCAAAAAGGCCTGCACTGCCCTGCACCGATTCTAAACGGCCATGCAACGCCGGGTCGTACTGTTCGGTGCGTATATCATCTGCGCCAGCGCCCCGGCCACCATAATTAAAGTTGATATAATACGGTACCAACAACCCTAACGACGGACCAACGGCCCCAACCGCATTTACCTGCACCCCGGATTCTGCTGCTTTCTTAAATAACACCAGTTCACGGCCATAATGCGGCCTAACTACGAAAAGGTAATTCTGTTTGCCTGCAATAAAAAAATCGCCGGTCTGGCTGCTGTAAAGGCGGTTTTCTTTGGGGTGCTTTACTTCTACAATCTCTATGCCGCCAAACTGATACATCTTCTCGCTTACAAAAAAAGAAGACCGGATAAAGGCCCCTCCTATCAACCCGCCATTCGAGTTAAAATTTATACCATAGCTCAGCTCGTTCCGGAAGCTTTCTTCTTCATTGTTTTGCGCGGCAGCGGGCATAGCCGCACCTACTGCTGCCAGAAGTATAAATGCCAGGTATTTTATCACAACAATTTCGGGTTTAGACTTTGTTTAAAAGTAAGTAAATTTACGCTTATTCAAAACTATAGTTTAATACATATATGGCTACTATCCAAAGCAATTATATCGGCGATCTGCGCACTACGGCCCAGCACGTGGCATCAGGCAACTCTATTATAACCGATGCCCCGGTTGATAACAACGGAAAAGGCGAGGCTTTCTCGCCAACAGACCTGGTATGCGCAGCGCTCGGCTCCTGCATGATGACGATTATGGGCATTGTGGCTAACCGCAGCGCTATTGATATCCAGGGTATGGAAATTGAAACGACCAAAATTATGTCTGCAGAGCCGCGCCGCATTGCAGAAGTGGTTCTCAACTTTAAAATGCCGGCCGGCAAAACCTATACGGATAAGGAAAAAGCGATGCTGGAGAATGCGGCCCGTACCTGCCCGGTGGCCCTAAGCCTGCACCCGGACATTAAGCAGACGGTAAGCTTTATCTACTAAGTATAAAATCAAAAAAGTCATCCCAATTTCTCAGGATGACTTTTTTGATTTTATACTTGGCGCGTTACGCCGTTACATTTTTCTTGAGCGCATCAATGCTGATTCCTAAATGGGAGGCATCATAGGTGCACATGCCATCCTGTATTAATAGCAGCTGAGGCGACTCGTGGCGCACCTGCAGTACCTCTGCAATTTCGTTTGAAACCGGGCGGTAGCGTAACAAATCGAGGTAGTAAGTTTTTACATTGTCTAAACCGGCTCCATCCCACTGGCGCTCGAAACGGCTTTTAGCGGTCGCACTGATAGAGCAGGAAGTACTGTGTTTGAATATGATGACAGGTGAAGTTTTTGATTCTTCTATCACTTCGTTTAGCTGGTCGGTAGTTGTAAGCGGGTGCCAATTCATAAGTATACTTTTAAATAGTTTGTTTTAGTGTGCGCTTTCGCTTCCAGAATTTCTTTTTAGGTTTTACAGGGTCGCCGTACTCATCAAACTTAAATTTCTCTTTCTCTTTAACTTGCTTATACGGTGCCTCGCCTTTCCTGAAAGTATACTTGCTTGTGTTCAGGTGCGTTTTCTTATAAGATGCTTTTGTTTTTTTTGCTTCTTTCAAAGCAACTTCCTGTTCCTGTGCATGCTGCTCTTCCGACGTATGGCTGATCTGTGCAAACCCGGGCCCAGCCAGAAACAGCATGGCAGAAAGTATAAATGGTGCTAAGGTACTTCTCATACGTGCCGTTTATCTTATACTGAGAAACTAAAAGAGTAGTTTTTTCCGCTTCTTCACCCGGCCGTTTTTATCGGTGGGCACGCTCACAGACTCAAAGTCTTTTCCGCCGCCAATGCTTTTAACCAACGATTTATTTTTGGAAGGCTTGGGGCACGGAATGCCTTTATTAGCACAACCGGCGCTCAGCAAAAGCACAACCGCAAACAGACAAATACACGCGTACCGATAAGAAAGCATAACCTATAATTTAAAGTATAAATCAGGTAAAACCAACGTATAAACGGCCTGTAATTCAGAATTTATACTTTGGTTTCTGGTTTTAAAATGAGTTATAAACGCCAAGTTGGGATTACTACTAATAAACCAGCATCGCTTCTACTTTCTCGCGGAGGCGTTGCTTTGGCAGAAAGTCGGCTTCGAGTGGTGGCGCAAACGGTACGGCTGTATCCAAACTAGCTACACGCGCAACCGGCGCATCCAGTAATTCAAAACAGTTTTCACCAATCCAGGCTGCAATCTCGCCACCAATACCGCCGGTCATGGTATCTTCATGCAAAATTAACACACGGCCTGTTTTGGCAACGGCAGCTTGCACAGCTTCTTTATCCCAGGGCAGCAAAGTACGCAGATCCAGTATATGCAGGCTGATATCGGTTAACTCTTGTTGCAATTGTTTTGCCCAATGCACACCCATGCCATAGGTAATAATGGTCAGGTCTGTGCCTTCGGCGGCTACTTTCGCCTTACCGATTTCTACGGTATAATAATCATCCGGAATCTCCTGCGAAATAGAGCGGTACAGCATTTTGTGCTCGAAATACATTACCGGGTTCGGATCTTCCAGGGCCGCATTTAGCAAACCTTTGGCATCGTAAGGCGAAGACGGATATGCTACTTTTAAGCCCGGCGTATGGAAAAACCAGGCCTCGTTGCTCTGCGAATGGAAAGGACCGGCAGCTGAGCCGGCGCCTGTTGGCATACGCACCACCACATCGGCATTCTGGCCCCAACGGTAATGGCTTTTGGCCAGGTTATTTACGATCTGGCTGAAGCCTGCGCTCACAAAATCCGCGAACTGCATCTCTACCATACTTTTCTGGCCTTTTACAGATAAGCCTAAGCCAATACCAAGTATAGCCGACTCGCATAAAGGGGTGTTACGTACACGCTCTTTCCCGAATTTCTCAACAAAACCTTCCGTAATTTTAAACACACCACCATACTCTGCAATGTCCTGGCCCATCAGCACCAGTTCCGGGTAGCGTTCCATACTTTGGCGCAGCGCATCCGAAATAGCATCTACAAAACGCTTTTCCGTTTTTGCACCGGAGGCAGGTTTAATTACTTCCTGGTAGTGCGGGCGATACATGTCTTCCAGTTCTTCCTGGCGGTTGGCTTCCGGCATCGGCGTGGCAAAGGCTGTCTGCAAACCATCTTCGATTTCGGCTCTCATCTCTTCCCGGATTGCATCAACTGCTTTCTGAGACAGCACAAGCTCACTTAACAGGAAGCGCTCAAAGTTTTCTACCGGATCTTTTTTAGACCATTTCTCGAACAGTTCCTGTGGTACATACTTGGTGCCGCTGGCTTCTTCGTGGCCACGCATCCGGAACGTCATGGCTTCGATCAGCATCGGGCGCGGGTTCTTGCGCATACTGATGGCCGCCTGGCGTACCGTGTCGTATACTTCTATAATATTGTTGCCATCTACCTGCAAGGCATCCATACCATAGGCAGGGCCTTTATCGATAAACTGGTTAAACTTGAATTGCTCGTTGCTTGGCGTAGATAAACCGTAGCCATTGTTCTCGATCATGAAAATAACCGGCAGCCCCCACACAGCCGCTACATTCAGGGCTTCATGGAAATCGCCTTCGCTGGCACCGCCATCGCCGCTATAAACCAGGGTTACTTTCTCTTTTTTAGACAACAGATCGGATAAGGCAATGCCATCGGCTACAGCCAGCTGCGGCCCGAGATGCGAGATCATCCCAACAATGTGGTGCTCGTTTGAGCCGAAGTGGAAAGAGCGGTCGCGGCCTTTAGTAAAGCCGGTGCGCTTACCCTGAAACTGGGCAAACAGCCTGTCTAAAGGTACCTGGCGGCTTGTAAAAACACCCAAATTGCGGTGCAGCGGTAAAATATATTCATCCGCATCCAGTGCCATGGTAGAGCCTACTGATATGGCTTCCTGGCCGATACCTGAAAACCATTTGCTTACTTTGCCCTGCCGTAAAAGCACCAGCATGCGTTCTTCGATCATGCGGGGTTTCAGGATACCTTTGTAAAGGGCAATCAGTTCGTCGTCTGTATAGTCTTTGCGGTTGTAATTCATCTTCAAAAAACAAAACATTGTTTAAGACAGGCAAGTTAAGGTATTCAAAACAACCTTGAAATTTATCAGTCCTTATTTTTAAATTTGATAAAAATCAGACACCAGACGTTAGACATAAGACACCAAGTTTAATTTCGATAAATTAGGAATGCAGCTTAAGAGTAACTTGACGCATTTTGTTAGGAAGAAATTACATGTTTATACTTTAACTTTTAAAGTCTTATGTCTAATATCCAGTAGCTAACGTCCATCTAAGATATGATACAGTTTAAAGAATTTACACTTGATAACGGCCTGCAGGTAATTGTGCACGAAGACCACACCAGCCCGATGGCCGTGCTCAATATATTATACAATGTTGGCTCGCGCGACGAGGAAGAGGCCCATACCGGTTTTGCCCATCTATTTGAGCACCTGATGTTCAGCGGCTCTAAAAACATACCTATCTACGATGAGCCTTTGCAGCGCGTAGGCGGCGAAAACAATGCGTTTACCAGCCCTGATATCACGAATTATTACCTGTCGTTGCCGGCCCAGAACATCGAAACCGGTTTCTGGCTGGAGTCGGACCGTATGCTGGAACTGGCTTTTAGCGAGAACGGCCTGGAAGTGCAGCGCAAAGTAGTGGTAGAAGAATTTAAGCAGAACTACCTGAACCAGCCTTATGGCGATGTATGGCTGAAACTGCGCCCGCTGGCCTACAAAGAGCACCCCTACAAATGGGCGACTATCGGCAAAGAAATAGCCCACATCGAGGACGCTACCATGGATATTGTGAAGAACTTTTTCCGGAAGCATTACTCGCCAAGCAACGCCATACTTGTAATTGCCGGTAACGTAACCTTTGAGCGCGCAAAAGAACTGACAGAAAAATGGTTCGGCCCTATTCCGGCAGGCGAAAAGTATGAACGAAGTATAAAACCGGAACCGCCGCAGACAGAACCGCGCGTACTGGAGGTTAGCGCCGATGTGCCGCTCAGCGCCATTTACAAAGCGAACCACATGCCAGCCCGCACCCACCAGGATTATTATGCCGTCGA
The DNA here is from genome assembly GCF_003284895.1 of Pontibacter arcticus. GTDB lineage: Bacteria > Bacteroidota > Bacteroidia > Cytophagales > Hymenobacteraceae > Pontibacter > Pontibacter arcticus. Next base: position 1,178,007 of record NZ_QMDV01000001.1, on the reverse strand, counting down.
TCTGATCAGTGATATACTGGGCCGTGGCAAATCAAGCAGGTTATATGAGCAACTGGTAAAAGAGCAGCAGCTTTTCAACTCGATCGGTGCTTCGGTTTCGGGCTCTCTGGAAAATGGTTTGCTGATCATCCAGGGCAAATTAAAAGAAGGCGTTGACCTGGAAGTTGCCAACGCAGCCATCGAGAAAATAACGCAGGAACTGATGGAGCAGCAAATTGAGGCCCATGAACTGAACAAGGTAAAAAACCAGGCGGAAGCTACCATCGTTTTCTCTGAGATCGAACTCCTGAACCGTGCCATGAACCTGGCCTATAGCAAACTGCAGGGCGATGCTAACCTCATAAACCTGGAAGGCGAAAAAGTACAGGCCGTAACACCAGCTGATATCCTGCGCTGTGCTAAACAGGTACTGAGCCCGAACAACTGCTCTACGTTGCTATACAAAGCCGAGAAAAAGCAAGAAACCGTAGAAGCGGAATAAAGTATACTGCTGTTTTACCAAAGTATAAACCGGTGCTGGCGTGCACGGTTTATACTTTGGACTTTGTTTTTCAGGAAAACCGAAACTTTTATTTACAAGTTTTGTATATACAAGTATTATAAATAACTTTGTAGCACAAATCAGAAGGCATGCGGATAGAAGACGAGTTAAAGCAGATTGAGTTTAAGAGTGATTATGGTCGTTTGCTGGTAAACCTGTTATTTACCAATAATTGGCTTAACCAACAGTTGCTGCCTTTCTTTAAGCAGTTCGGCCTGACGCTGCAGCAGCACAATGTACTTAGTATCTTACGCGGTCAGCACCCCAAACCTGTTTGCTTCGGCGATATACAGTCGCGGATGGTGGAGCGCAACTCCAATGTTACCCGCCTGATTGATAAACTGATTGAGAAAGGATTTGTAACACGCGATATCTGCCAGGAAAACCGCCGTATGATTGATGTACGCGTTACCCCATTAGGCTTGAGCGTGTTAGAACAGGTAGATAGCAAATTCCCTCATTTATTTAATCAGTTCGATAACCTTAGCCCTGAGGAAGCTGTTCTGGCAAGCAACCTGTTGGATAAACTGAGAGGCTAACCCAAAAATTTTTATATATAAATTTGTGCATACAAGTAATGTATAAACCTGAATTAAATAACATGAAACAGATAAAAATAAAAGACGCAACTATTCCGGCCCTTGGCTTTGGTACTTTCCAGTTAGATAACACGGTTGCCACACACATGGTAGGAGCCGCTATTGCAGCAGGTTACCGCCACATCGATACGGCCCAAGTTTACGGAAACGAAGAAGGCGTAGGGCAAGCGATACAAGAGGCAGCTATTGCCCGCAACGAAATTTTCCTGACTACTAAAGTACACCGTGACCCGCTTCGCAAAGACAAGTTCTTGCCATCGGTAGAAGAAAGCCTGCGCAAACTGAAAACCGATTACGTGGACCTGCTGCTGATTCACTGGCCAAACCCGGAAGTACCGGTAGAAGAATACATCGAACAGCTGATGCTGGCGCAGCAAAAAGGGTATACCAAATATATTGGCGTCAGCAACCACCCTATCAACCTCCTGGACCGTGTGCTGGCAACCGGCGCCGATATCATTACCAACCAGGTAGAGTACCACCCGCTCATCAACCAGGAAAAATTAAAAAGCTACTTACAGCAGCATAACATCAGCCTGACCGCTTACAGCCCTATTGCACAAGGCAAAGTAATGGGCAACGAAACCCTGAAAAGCATTGCTGAAAAGTATGGCAAAAACGAAATTCAGGTTACGCTGCGCTGGCTGATGCAGCAGGACCAGGTGCTGGCCATTCCGCGCTCCTCCAAAGAGGCGAACATGGAAGCCAACATCCACATCTTCGATTTCGAGCTTACCCAGCAGGAAATCGCGCAGATAGATGCCCTGAACGCCCAGAACCTACGCGTTGTAAATCCGGCTTTCGCACCAGACTGGGACTAGTTTAATTACGAATTAAGAATTACGAGTTAAGAATGGAAACGAAATATATTCAAAGTATAACTTTCTAACTCTTTAACTATTTAACTTTAAAATTATCAAACTACTTCTATGAGCCAAGCACTTTTAAATCCTATAAAATTAAACGACCTCGAACTGAAGAACCGCGTGATTATGGCACCCATGACACGAAGCCGCGCCGATAACGAAGGCAACGTGCCCAACGAGTTGATGGTAACATACTACACGCAGCGCGCCGGTGCGGGCCTGATCATTACAGAAGGAGCCCAGATTTCGAAGCAGGCTGTTGGTTATATCAGCACGCCCGGAATTCATACTTCGGAGCAGGTAGCCGGCTGGAAAAAAGTAACAGAAGCGGTGCACAACGAAGGCGGTAAAATCTTTATCCAGTTGTGGCACGTGGGCCGTATGTCGCACCCGGATTTCCATAACGGAGAGTTACCGGTAGCCCCTTCTGCCTTTAACCCGAACAGCCAATCGTATACACCACAGGGCTTTAAAGATACAGTTACCCCGCGCGAAATGACCATCGCAGAGATCAAGCAAACAATCCAGGATTACAAGAATGCTGCTAAGAATGCAATGGAAGCTGGTTTTGATGGCGTAGAAGTACACGCATCAAACGGTTACCTGCTACACCAGTTCTTTGCGAGCACTTCTAACATTCGTACAGACGAGTACGGTGGCTCCATCGAAAACAGAGCGCGTATCCTTTTCGAAATCCTCGAAGAAATAAAAGAAGTGATGCCGATCGAGAAAGTAGGCGTGCGCCTGAACCCAAGCCTGTTCGGCACCTTCGGAATGACGCTGAACGAAGACACCATCCCGACCTTCGATTATATCATCGAGCACCTGAACAAGTATAACTTAGCCTACCTGCACTTAACCGAAGCACCTAAAAACGCCTCTGAAATGCCGCACGCCGAGCCAAACATTGCCAAACGTTACCGCCCGATGTACAAAGGGAACCTGATCATCAACGGTGGCTTTACAAGAGAAACCGGTAACGACGTGATCGAAAACGGTGATGCGGATATGGTAGCCTTTGGAGTACCTTTCATCTCAAACCCGGATTTGCCAGAGCGCTTCGCTAAAAAAGCCGAACTGCAAAAGCCTGACCAGAACACTTTCTATTCTCCGGGCGCAAAAGGTTATATTGATTATCCTATACTGGAGGAAGCGCAAGCTTAGATTTAGAAGTATAAAAAGAGCCGGTTACTGAAAAGTAACCGGCTCTTTTTATTTGTAGTGATCTATAGTTTCTAAGTTTTGCTGATTTTATACTTTGCTGACGTAGCTTCTTCCTAGCTTAATTTATAAATGCTTGTAGTATAGTTGGCTTTCGCGCTCCAAGTCCGCTGGGACTCGTTCTCGGGCATCGCGCTGTGTTCATTTCCTGCCTTACGGCTGCTGCGCACCGGAAACTCACAAGGCGCTCAACCCAAGAACTGGGATAGGTTTTTTTCTTCAATCACCTGATTTATAGTCTACAGAAAGTATAAAGTATACTTCTATTCAGAGAAAATGTCTTTGGTTAAGTCAACTCCCCTCCTTTTTTCAAGGAGGGGAGCCGCAGGCGGGGTGGTTAATCGCACAAAAGCCCAGCCATCGCGGCGAAAAAGCTAACAAGAAAACTTATACTTTGAAATTTCGAAAAGCACCTTCAACGCCAACAGCAAAGTATAAACGCTTTACTCCAAAACCTTAATGCCCATGCCCTTTTAAATCCGGCGCTTTATCAGAAATAATAAGCTGCCGTACTTCGCCCTTTTCCCAGGCGTTTGCTCCGGGCACAACTTCTGGCATTGGTATGTCTTCGCGCTGCTTTCTCTTTTCTGCCGTCGATACGTTAAAGCGCTCGTCGCGCTCGGCTACCAGTTCCTGTTTTAATTGTCCGTCTTTGGTGAAGCCCATCATCAGTTGCGGCCCGCCCATAGGCAGTTCCAGGTCGCGGTCGGTGTGCCAGGTATGAATCGTTTTGCCGTAAGTTGATACCAGCTTTTCCATCAGTTCGTGTTCTGCCACATCGGGTATGCCCGGCGCTATCAACGTTCCCGACTTTACTTCGTGGTGGTGGCTATGCCAGAGCTTCTTTTCTTCTTCTGGCAACTGTTTAAAAAGCCTCTCTGTGATGATATACTCTACGCCCATCAGCTTGGCATTTTCACCGTTGCCATCGTAAATAATGGCTTGTTGCACATCTTCGTTTAGTTGTGTTACATAGTGGTGCGCTTCCATCTGGCCTTCCATGTTGCCGTTGTAAAAATGAAAACCATCGAGGTAAGCACTCACTTTAGAGAGCGGCGTTTTGTCCTGCAGCATGTTTGCGCCGGCTTCCAGCAATTCTGTCTTGGTTGATTTCTCGGCGCCTGGTGCCTGCACGTTAGAGCCTGTGTTTTCGCCGCCGCAGCTTACCAGCAGTATACTGGTAAGTACACTAATTCCAGTTTTCGATTTCATAGTTTATACGTTAAAAAATAGTCCGGATCAGAAATAGTATTAAACCTTATACACCAATTTCAGTCTACAAACAGCAGGCGACAGGTTTTTATAAAATAACGAATTGCATGCACTGTGGTTTATACTTGCTCCTGACCAGCGATCAACACAAAGTATAAAAAGCAAAAAGGAAGCACATTTATACTTCTGCAAGCTGTAAAAAAAGTATATTTACTTTTTATGCCTGTCCACAACAGGCTGCGCAAAGTATAAATGACAGTATCTTTTAAACTATGAAACTTAAAATAAGAACCGGCTTTGGCTACGATGTGCACCAACTGCAGGAAGGCCTCGATTTCTGGCTGGGCGGTATTAAAGTGCCGCACACACATGGCGCCTTAGGCCATTCGGATGCCGATGTACTGATACATGTGATTTGTGATGCCCTGCTGGGCGCTGCCAATATGCGTGATATCGGCTTCCATTTTTCAGATAAAGACCCGAAGTATAAAGGTATCGACAGCAAAATTTTACTGAAAGAAGTGATGGCGCTGCTCTCCCGCGAAGGCTACGAGATCGGCAACATCGACTCAACCATCTGCCTGCAGGAGCCCAAAGTAAACCCGCACATCCCGGCCATGAAAGCCTGCCTGGCCGAGGTAATGGGCATCCCCGAAGATGATATTTCCATTAAAGCCACGACCACCGAACAACTCGGCTTTGTTGGCAAAAAAGAAGGCGTGGCAGCTTTTGCAACCGTACTAATCCACAAACAATAACCTAACTATTACCTACACCACTCATCTTAAAACAAATGAAACACCATCCATTATATGCTTTTGCGCTGATCGCAGCGTTTAGTGCAGGCTGTGCAAAAACCCCTACAACCTCTACGCCCGCTGGCCCTGTTACAGATGCAGCCCAGTTGCGCGAAGTGGCCGAAAAGTATGGCAACACCATTACAGCCGCCGACCTATCGAAGCACCTGCATATTATTGCTTCTGATGAATACGAAGGACGCAATACCGGCGAAAAAGGCCAGAAAATGGCAGCCGAGTACATTGCCCGCGAGTTTAGGGAAGATGGCCTGGTAGGGCCGGTAAAAACTGGAAGCAACCCGTATTACCAAACTTTTGACCTGGAGAAAAGCCAGTGGGGCGAAGGCTACATCACTATCGGGAAGCAAAAATTCCTGATGGGCCAGAACTTTTATGTACTGGGCGGCTCCCCGTTCCAGGCAGAACAGACAGTTGAGGTGGTATTTGCCGGCTACGGTATCGACAGCGATAAATATTCTGATTACAATAACCTGGATGTAAACGGCAAACTGGTGGTAGTGCTGGCAGGCGAGCCAAAAGGCAGCAATGGCAACTATCTGCTAAGTGGTACCGATAAAACATCTGACTGGGGCAACGACTATCGCCAGAAAAGAAATGCTGCTACCAAGCGTGGCGCAAAAGGCGTAGCGATTGTAATGGGCGGCAATGCAACTGAATTTAACAGCCTGACCCAACGCTACAAAGCTTACTTATCACGTCCGTCGCTGGGCCTGAAAAGCTCCGCCGAGGCACCTGCAGCCGCCACAATGTTCGTATCGCCGGCAGTTGGAGCAGCGTTAACAGGTGTTACTCCGGAAAAAATGCTGGCCTTCGCAGGCGATGTAACCAAAGCAGGAAAACCGGTGGCAGCTAAGTTCACAGCTCCAAAAGACATCAAAGTAAAGACTGAGCGCATCAGTGAGCCATTGCCTACCGAAAACGTACTGGGGTATGTAGAAGGCTCTGATAAGAAAGACGAATTAATTGTCGTAACCGCACACTACGACCACGTGGGCATGGAAGAAGACGCTGAAGGAGACGACAAGATCTTTAACGGCGCAAACGACGATGGCTCGGGAACGGTAGCTGTAATTGAACTGGCCGAAGCCTTTGCACAAGCTAAAAAAGAAGGAAACGGCCCGCGCCGTAGCGTGTTGTTTATGACAGTAACTGCTGAAGAAAAAGGTTTGTTAGGCTCTGAGTATTATTCTGAGAACCCGATTTTCCCGCTGGCAAACACGGTAGCAAACGTAAACATCGACATGATCGGCCGTATGGACTTTGATTATGAAAAGACCAACGACAGCAATTATATCTACGTGATTGGGGCTGATAAGCTTTCTTCGGAGCTGCACCAGATAAACGAAGAAGCGAACCAGAAGTATACCAAACTGAAACTGGATTACAAGTTTAACGACGAGAACGATCCGAACCGTTTCTATTATCGTTCTGACCATTACAACTTTGCTAAAAAAGGTATTCCGATTGTGTTCTTCTTTAATGGCGTACACGCAGATTACCACAAAGCTTCTGACTCGGTAGATAAGATCATTTTCGAAAGTGCTGAGAAAGTAGCCCGCCTTGCTTTTTATACTACCTGGGAACTGGCCAACCGCGATAATCGTATTGTAGTAGACAGCAATAAGAAATAATATATCGGATCGGCTTATAATGCCGTTACATATAAATAAAGTATAGCTTTCAGGAAAAACACCCTAACTTTAAGGGTGTTTTTCTTTTGTGCCTATACCCACAGATTGTGTTGCTGTTGCACAGAAAAACGTAGGCGAAATACAGTATGAGTAAACTAAAACAGTTTCTGCAGGACGCGGAAACAAAAGCATTCGACCAGGGCCACCGTTCCACCATCAAATTTAACATCGGTAAGTATAACACCGCTGTGCAAAATGGCCTTACCCAATATTCTGATCACGAACTTGCCCGCGAGCGCGCTTCCTATATAAAAACCAACACCATCAATAACCTTGATAAGTACCTGATGGAGTTCGAGGCCAACTTTACGGCACGTGGCGGTAAGGTAATCTGGGCGCGCGATGCCCAGGAAGCTCTGAAGGAAGTTGGCGAGATCATGAAACGCAAGCGTGCCCGCAGTGTGGTAAAATCAAAGTCGATGACGACGGAGGAGATCCATCTGAACGATTACCTCGAAAAGAACGGCATCGAAACCGTAGAAACCGACCTTGGCGAATACATTGTACAACTGGCCGAACAGCGCCCCTACCACATTGTAACGCCGGCCATGCACATGTCTAAAAAAGATATTGCAGAACTGTTTACCCGCAAACTGAACATCCCACCCACCGATAATGCCGAGGAACTGGTAGGTGTGGCCCGCAAACTTTTACGCGATAAGTATACTTCCGCAGAGGTAGGGATAACGGGTGGCAACTTCCTGCTAGCAGATATTGGTGGTGTGGCCGTAACCGAAAACGAAGGAAACGGCCGTCTTTCCACTGCCTTCCCGAAAACGCATATTGCCATCGTAGGCATCGAGAAGATGATTCCGTCGGTGATGGACCTGGACTTGTTCTGGCCACTTTTAAGTACCAGTGGCACCGGCCAAAACCTGACCGTATACAATACCATTTTTACCGGTCCGCGCCAGCCAAACGAGCCCGATGGCCCCGATGAAATGTATGTTATACTTTTAGATAACGGCCGCACCGATTTACTGGCCCTGCCCGAGAAACGCGAAGCCCTTAATTGTATCCGTTGCGGCGCTTGCCTGAATGTTTGCCCAGTGTATAAAAACATTGGCGGCCATACGTATGAGAGCACCTACAGCGGCCCGATCGGTTCGGTTATTACACCACATCTCAGCGGCATGGCCGAGAACAAGCATTTGAGTTTTGCCAGTTCGCTGTGCGGCGCCTGTACTTCTGTTTGCCCGGTTAAGATAAACATCCACAACCTGCTGCTGCTAAACCGCAAACAAAGCGTAGACGAAGGCCTGGCCGATAAAAATGAGCAAACCGCGTTTAAATTATGGTTGATGGCCATGAAAAACCGCAAGCTTATGAACCTGGCTCCGGCAAGTATAAAAAACTTTGTTGTGCGCAAAGCGACGCAAAATACCTGGGGCAAACACCGCGAAACCGTAAAAATGGCTCCTAAATCGTTTAACCAACTCTGGAAGGAACGGAAATAGCTTTAAACTGTGATTCAGATGGGTTTGTAATTGGGCGGAAATACCAACCAACGCTGCCGCGGGTTTTCAACTCGTGGTTCTCCAATGCAGCAAGTTTTCAACTTGCGTAAGTAAGTATAAATGGAGCCTTCTTCTGTAGCACGCAAGCTGAAAGCTTGCTCTATAATAAGCCACGAGTTGAAAACCCGCGGCAGGAATGATTTTAAACCTAAAACGGCCTGCAATACTTCTTGCAGGCCGTTTTAGGTTATATTATCACTATTATCGGGTTGGTCATTCATACGTTATACTTTTAGAAAATAGCAGGCGCAAAGGGTTTACGCGAGAATACGGTAGTTTCGTCCACATCTTTCAGGCGGCAGATGAAACGGGTCATACGCTCCACGCCAAAGCCGCCTCCGGCAGTTTTTGGCAACAGGCCGTCTTTGGCTACCTGCAGGTAATGCTTAAATGTTTCTTTACTAGTTCCGATCTCATCCATCCGCTTCACAATTTGGTTGTACTCGTGCTCGCGCTCTCCGCCGGATAAACCTTCGCCAAATCCTTCGGGCCAGATCACATCATAGTTTAGATAAGTGCCCGGTTTTTTCTGGTCTTCTTTGTCGTAAAATTCGCGTTTGTGGTTGGTTAGCCAGAAAGGAACAGTAGCGGCTTCCGATTTTATTTTTTCAAAGTCCGGGCCATACAGCGCTTCAGATTTCTCGGTGCGGTAAACAGGCCATTTCTCGTATTGCGGCAACAATTCCCCACGCAACTCCAGCAACAGTTCCGGTAGTTCGGCATTCAGTTGGGCAAAAATATAGTTCACAAGTTCCTCCATAAAATCCATCACAAAAAAGCGGTCTTTGTTCCGGAACTCGAAATCTACCTGCGTAAACTCAAACAAATGGCGGCCGGTACCGGCACGGTCAGCAAACTCGAGGCGCACGTTCGGCGATACAATATACAGGCTTTCCAGTTCCGGGTTAACGAGCGCCAATTGCTTATGAAAAATCATCGATTTGGTGAGGCTCCAGCGCTGCTCGGCGTAACTGATGGTAGCATCTACCACACCGTGGTTCAGCGGATCGGTTATTGGCGAAAGCATCAGCGGCATAAGCTGCGTTAAACCTTTCCTGAACATAAAACCGTGTGTTGCACGTATGATGCCTTGCTGCACCTGCAGTATTTTAGGGAGCATCGGGCGTGAGAGCTGGCGCAGCGTGGCATCCAGTATGGTTGGCTGCTGTAAAGTGAGGGTGTCTTCCATGTTACTTTTGATAATTTAGTTGATTTTTAAACTGTTCAAAAGTAAAAAATAGCTACTTTTATTGCTAATTTATTAATAAATATTTTATAAATTTGAATTATTAATAATTTTTAAACTTTTAAATTATCAAATAGATAAAATTAAGAAATTTACGGGCATATGAATTACGAAATTGATAATCTGGACAGACAGATTTTAAGGCTACTGATGCAGGATGTGACCCGCGCTTACACCGATATTGCCAAAGAACTTAATGTTTCGGGTGGCACGATACACGTCCGGATGAAAAAACTGCTGGAGATGGGCGTTGTCAAAGGCTCCCAATTACTCATCGATCCGGTGGCGGTTGGCTTTGATGTATGCGCTTTTCTGGGCGTATTTCTGGAGAAAGGCTCGGAGTACAAAGATGCGGTTTTGCAGATGCAGGCCATCCCCGAAATTGTAGAGTTGCACTATACCACCGGCTCGTATAGCATGTTCGTGAAAGTAATTTGCCAGGACACCAAACACCTCCGCGAAGTACTGAATGAAAAGATCCAGGTGATCCCCGGCGTGCAGCGCACCGAAACATTTATTTCGCTGGAAGAAAGTATAAGCCGCCAGATTGCGTTGGTGTAATCTGCAAAGTATAAATCCGGTTTATACATAATAACCCACCCCTTGCCCCTCCCAAGAGGGGAATCAAAATCACACATTCAGAATTTGTTATACAATCACTTGTGCAGAAAATTCCCCTCCTCGGAGGGGTTAGGGGTGCATGAATACAATTGCCGCGTAAATCATACTTTATACTTTCTGATCAGGTATAAAACAAATCGCCCGCTGCTGCAGAACAGAGCGGGCGATGTAGTATAAAGTATAAATTGTTATTTATTTTAATTTCTGAAGTGCCGCACGGAGCGTAGTTAAAGAAGATTGAATAGCTTCTAAAGACGCCCCACCTACCGATAAGCGGAACCAGGTCACATCGCTGCCAGAGCCAAACGCCGAGAAAGGAACCACCGCCAGTTTTGCCTCGTGCAGAATATAGATGGTAATATCCTGACTGGTTTGCAGCGTTTTACCTTCCGGCGTTGTTTTGCCAGCTAAGTCCATTTTCACGGACAGGTAAATAGCACCCATCGGCACAATGGCATCTACAGCATGGCCTTCGGCTTTCAGGTCTTTAAAACCTTTGTATAATACCTCCAGGCTTTCTTTTACTTTCGGCTTAAACTCTTCTAAGAAACTATCCACTTCTTCCTGTTGGTTCAGGAAGGCGGCAGTTGCCATTTGTTCTGCTTTTGGTGCCCAGGCACCGATGTGGCCCAGTATGGATTTCATTTTATCCATTACATTGGCCGGCCCGAACGCATACCCAACGCGTACGCCGGTTGCAGCAAATGCTTTGGATGTTCCATCAATATAAACCACATACTCGCGCAGGTCCGGGCGCAGGCTAACCGGATCGAAATGTTCGGCAGCGCCAAAGGTCAGCATCCAGTAGATCTGGTCGTACATAATGTAAATCGGCTTTTCGTTTTCGGAGCGGCTCTTGTTTTCTTCCAGCACCAGGTCGCAGATCTCTTCCAGATCTTTTTTTGAGAACATGGTGCCTGTGGGGTTAAGCGGCGAGCAAAGTGCCAGCAAGGTTGCGCCTTTTAGGTGCGGTTTGACATCGGCAGCCGTCGGCATAAAGTTATTTTCAGACTGAGTCTCCACCATCACAGGCGTTGCACCGGACAAGTGGCAATAGTGGTTGTTGTTCCAGGATGGCGTCGGAAAAATCACTTTATCACCCGGATCAACGATGGCCAGGTAGGTGGCATAAATTAACGGGCGCGAGCCGCCTGCTACCAGAATATCGTTTTCTGGATAACTTAACCCCAGATGTTTTTGCGTGAAGGCTGCTACTGCTTTGCGAAGTACAGCCACGCCATTTGCAGGCGGATAATTGGTGTGCCCCTGCTCATAGGCTTTGGTAATCTCGGTTTTCAGTTTCTCCGGAATCGGGTAAATAGATGGGTCGAAATCGCCGATCGTGAGGTTACAGATCTGTTCGCCATTGGCTATCATCGCGTTTACTTCGCCGGCTACCCGTATAATTTCGGAGCCGATGAGGTTCTGAGCCATTTTAGATACTATCATGCAGTAGAAGTTTGGTCACGTGAAAATACTTAAATACGGTAGTTTTACCATACAGCTAAAGTATAATTTCCAAGATCGATTTATACTTTAACAAATAAGGCACTTAAAACAAAAAGGCAGAAGGTAAATCCTTCTGCCTTTTGTACTTGCTATACTTTGTTTTTATACTTCTTCGGTTTCGTCGGGGAGTATTTCCACATCCTGCACCAGCACAAAACTTTCTATTTCGCGGGCGCGCGGTGTGTTGGCCAGTCCGCCTTCGGCTGTTTCTTTATACTTGCGTTCCATACTTTCGCCAACTTCGCCAAGGGCTGCCACGCACTGGTCTACCGGTATCACGGCATTCACGCCGGCTATTGCCATTTGCGCTGATGAGAAGGCAATAGCGGCCGCACTGGCATTACGCACAATGCAAGGCACTTCTACCAGGCCAGCCACCGGATCGCAAACCAAACCCAGCATACACTGTATGGTAATGGCCACGGCTGTAAACACTTCTTCAATATTTCCGCCCAAGCAATACACGATAGCGCCTGCGGCCATGGCTGCGGCACTTCCGGTTTCGGCCTGGCAACCGCCTACGGCACCAGCTAAAGAGGCGTTTTGCTCGATAATTAACGCAATACCTGCTGCTACTAAAAGCCCTTCGTGTATACTTCTGTCGGGGAGGTTATGGAGTTCCTGCAGGGTAGTTAATGTGCCAGGCAATATACCCGAAGCGCCTGCTGTTGGGGCTGCCACCACCCGGCCCATGCACGAGTTTACTTCTTTGGCGCCTAACGCACGCGACACCAGCATCTTAAACTCCGGCGATAGTACCGTAACAGGCGATTTTGCTACTTTTTTGGCACCGTTGTTTACCATACCCGAGCGTGAGCGCATGTCTTCGGTCAGGCCGGTTTGCACGGCGTCTTTCATTACGTCGTAGGCTTTGGCTATATTTTCCCAGATAAAGTCCTCGGTGCGGCCTTTCTGTTCTATTTCGTAATCTAATACAGGCTGGTAAAGCGGCTCTCCGGTTTCGGTGCAATGCTTTTCCCAGCTCTTAAAATCGTTGAATAATAATGACATAGTTATACTTGCTAAACCTGTTCGCTGTGCTGCGCGAAGAAGTTGTTAAAGATAATTCAAATTTAAGGAACGTGCCACGCTTTAAAAGTATGCAACTGCAATATCTTTTATGTGCGCGTTATACTTTGTCTAAACAAGCAGCAGCGGTAAGATGGTTCTGTTTTTTCGCTTTGGATGATAGGCTAATTTACAACTTGGCTAACCTGCCGCTTTGCTATACGTTTCTTCGGTATACATTACATTTTACAGGACTTTATACTTCAGCAAGTATGGAAAACAGCGAAAAGAAACGAATCTCGATCCGGGTACATGGCAAGGTGCAGGGCGTGTTCTTTCGGGCAAGTACCCAGGAAAAAGCCCGCGAACTCGGCCTCGCCGGTTTTGTACAGAATGAACCAGACGGCACCGTGTACCTGGAAGCTGAAGGTGAACCTGATGCACTGCAAAAACTAAAAGAATGGGCACAGGAAGGACCGATACACGCGCGTGTAGAGAACCTGGAAGTACAGGAACTGGAAGGGGTTGGTGTATTCGATACGTTTGAGCAGCGGCGGTAAGGAGAAATGTATTATAAATAATAAGACCTAACGCATAAAAAATACCATAGCCCGTAAAACACTTAGATTTTATAGGCTATGGCACTAAACTTAAAAGCCAGGATCAAACTGAATACTTACAATGTATTATAATATGTTACCAGTGCTGCTAATTCTGCATCTTTTTTAAGATCCGGTTTTTTCTCTTTGAGGTACTTCTCTATTTCCGGTGCCTTATCACTTAAGGCAGCAATGACAGCTTTCTTATCCGGTTTGATCTTTGTAAGTTTTTCGTTTTTACTGATGTAGTAGGTTACGTTTTCATGAAACCGCTTTATTTTAGTAGCAGAACTATAAGTAGTTTCTTCCAGAATAGCCTTTGTAGTTCGTTTCAGTAACTGCGTTGCACCATCCGTGAGTACTTCATAGAATGCACCATCTGCTGATCTATTTAGAGAAGTATATCCTCTTCTGAAGATATGGGAGGTGAGACCGGCATTTTCTGATGGCAATTGTATTTCAAACTCTTTTACTGTATCCACAAAACTACGCATCTGGCCATCAGGCCCTTTAAACAGAAGTTCGTCTGAAACCTGGTCGTAAAGCAACTCTATCTGTTTGTACGTGGTACCGTCTGATAACTTTACCATACCTTTCCCCCAATCAGCATGTAAATAAGGCGAGCCTTCTATATTCGTGTAAGCTTTTTTTAAGATGGGCCTACCTTCTAGATCCTGAATATTAAACTGAGCGATAGCACTTTTACCTCCCATACAAAGTAGAAAGGCTATCAGTATAAATTTATACGTTATTGATTTCATCATCTATCGTTTATATCATCCCAATATAACAAAATATCTATTAATCTTTATTTAATTATGGAGGGCTGCTTATACTTTAAATTTCAGTTTTGGCTCATATGGAACAACTATATATCGCAAAACGGTTATATTACATTACCGGAATCCAACTGTAGTCTACATCCATTTATGATAAAGTAAATTACAGGAATCCATTCAAGAGGAGACTTCCCAAGCCTAACATACTCACTTACAAAAGTATAACCCGAACACAGTTTAATATTTATCTGTAAAATGCTGCTGTGGGTTTGCTGAAATTTCGCGTTCTTGCGTCGCTTTTGCTGTTTAAACTTTTACTTACTGGCAGCAGACAGAAACAGAATGCGCGAAAAACTTATCAACTATACTTTCTTTTTTACCGGTTTAATGCTTTTCGGGCTGGCTAATGCTATTGCCGTACAGGTTAAGTACCTGGGCCTGCACCCCTGGGAAGTACTGAATGTAGCCCTTTTTCAGAGATTCGGGTTTACAATTGGCACCTGGAGCACTTTGGTGGGTTTGATATTTGTTTGCCTGTCGTGGTTCATGAACCGTAAGTATATCAATATCGGTACTTTTCTGAATGCCCTCCTGATAGGCCCATTTACTGATTTGTTTCTCTGGCTTGATTTCTTACCCAAGGCTACCAACACCCCACTGGATTATATTAACCTGGGTTGCACGATGGTTATTGCCGGTATAGCGGGTGGTATGTATGTGGCAGGTGGCGTTGGAGCAGGCCCGCGCGATGGCTTTATGCTTTCTGTGTCTGAGCGTACAAAATTATCCGTTAGCCAGGCACGAATTATAACAGAATGTATCGTTTTGGCTATCGGCTATGCTTTAGGCGGACCAGCATTTATTGCGTCTTTCTTTTATACCTTGATCCAGAGCCCGATTTTCCAGGTTACGCTAAAGTTTTTCCAGAAGCTACGTATTTCCCTGATAGAAAGGCAGCCGCAAATCGAAGTATAATTTTTGGATCGGAGTTTACCCACCCCTAACCCCTCCAGGGAGGGGAATTGTTTGCTATGAGTAATCAAAGAACTATATCACAAAAAATAGTTTTGATTCCCCTCCTCGCAAGGGTTTGGGGTAGGTCATCAGTGTTAAACAGTTTTCTGCTACAGGAGGGTGTTTCTTAAAGAATAACATCAAAACTGAAGTATAACTTCCTCCTTTTCGCCGGTTGTTGGGTCTACTTTAAAAAGCTGGTGGCTGTTGGTACTGGTTACCCAAAGTTTGCCGTTCAGGTAAAGGACCTCGTTTGGCTCGCTCAGGCCGCTAGCTAAAGTATAAACTTTGTTGCGTTGCAAATCCAGCACTTTAATTTTACCGTTGTAAGTATCGGCGATGTATACGTGGCTGTCTATTACTTCGAGGCCTACGCAGTGCTGTAGCAGCGCATCGTCTACGTGCCCGTCCACATCGCCAAAATCAAAAAGCCCACGGCCAAGCGGCGTAAGCACCATACCTGTTTCCGTATTAATTGTCCGGATGGCGCTGGCTTCGGCATCTGCCACATACAGTACCTGATTATTACGGGCAAGTCCGCTGGGCTGGTTAAAGGCGGCTTCACGCAACGGGCCATCTGCTAAGGCTTCCCGGCCGTTTCCGGCAAAGCGGTATACTTTTTCAGTGGCCAGGTTCATGCGCAAAATCTGGTGGTTGCCGGCGCTGGCAATGTACATGTCGTTTCCTGCAATCAGCAAATCCCAGGGACTGTTCGGGTTAACGGGCTCATCCAGCTTATCTTCCATGAAATAGTAATCGAGTTCGCCGGTGCCGGCTACCGTACTTACCTGTTGCTGCACCAGGTCCACTTTCCGGATCATGTTATTCTTGGCATCCGCAACATAAAGTACAGTACCAAGTATTGCCAGGCCGTGTGGTTCGTAAAAGCTGGCTTCGGTATAACTTCCGTTGTCTGCGCCTTGCCTTCTGGAGCCTATCACTTCCAGCACCTGCCCTTGTTGGTTTAGTTTGATGATGCGGTTATGCCCGCTATCCGACAAGTATAAATTTCCTTCCTCATCTGGGGTAAGTTTAGAGGGAAAGTATAAAGCAGTCTCTTCGCGTTTTTCCACGTGAAAAGGCAGTGGTTCATGGTTTAGCGTAGCAGCAAATTCTTCCTTCATTTTTTGGATGTACGGTTGTACAGTCTGGTACACGCCTTCGCCGGCATGCTGCCCTACTACTTTGCCTTCCGGGTTAATCAGCACTACTGTTGGCCAGGCTTTAATGCCATACTGGTCCCATAGCCTGAAATCCGCATCGTTTACAACCGGGTGTTCGACTCCAAATTTCCGGATGGCCTGCTTGATGGGGTCTTTCTGTTTTTCGGCATCAAACTTAGCCGAGTGCACGCCAATTACCACCAACACATCCGCAAATTCCTGCTCCAGTTGTTTAAGGTCTGGTATAATGTGCTGGCAGTTAATGCAGCCAAACGTCCAGAAATCAAGTAAAACAATTTTCCCTCTAAAATCTTTTAGCTGCCAGGTACGGTCGGTGTTCAGCCAGCCATGCGGCGTAGTTAGTTCAGGGGCAGTTACACGTCCGTTCAGCATGGTTTTCTGGTTTGATGAAGTATGACTTATTAACTGATCTGTTTCGTAAAAGTTTTTATACTTGCTTCGCTGCTAAGTATAAACAGGCCACGTTAGCAGCAGGTTAATTTTTATAGTAAATTTGCATGAACAGCGCTAAACTATGCAGGAAACCTACCTATCGGATTTCGGAATTATATTGCTCTACCTGATCGGTGGCGCACTTTTCGTGGTGGTGGGTTTGTTTACGGCCAAACTGTTGCGCCCGCACCGGCCTAATCCTGAAAAGCTGGCTACTTACGAATCCGGAGAAGAACCGATTGGCAACTCGTGGGTGCAGTTTAACCCGCGTTTTTATGTGGTGGCCCTTATCTTCGTTATTTTTGATGTGGAGCTGGCGTTTTTGTTTCCGTGGGCAGTGGTGTTTGGGCGGCGCGATCTGATTGAAGCTACCAATGGCGTTTGGGGCTGGTTTGCGTTGGCTGAGATGTTTGTTTTTATCGGCATACTTGTATTAGGATTGGCGTATGCATGGGCAAAAGGCCACCTCGACTGGATAAAACCGAACCCTGTTATACCTAAAAGCCGTTCTAAAATACCACTGGAAGTATACCAGAAGTTTAACCAGCAGCAGGACCAGAAGCGAAGCTAGTTTTGACAAAGGAACATTAGACAAAAGACTAAGGACGCAAGATTAGATATTTTTGATCTTACCAAGTATAAAGCGTCTCTATTCATAAATTTTAATTTATAATTATCTTGGATAAAACCGGAGAAGGCGGCGTTGTAATTACAAAACTGGATGATGTGCTGAACTGGGCACGTTTGTCGGCGCTATGGCCGATGGGTTTTGGGCTGGCTTGCTGTGCCATCGAGATGATGGGCGCGTACAGTTCGGGCTACGACCTGGACCGTTTTGGAGTAATCCCGAGAGCTTCGCCGCGCCAGTCGGATGTGATGATTGTGGCCGGAACCGTTACCTTTAAAATGGCCGACCGCATCCGGAGGTTGTACGAGCAGATGGCCGAGCCGCGTTATGTGATCTCGATGGGCTCGTGCTCTAACTGTGGCGGCCCCTACTGGGAACACGGTTACCATGTGGTAAAAGGCGTAGACCGGATCATTCCTGTTGATGTTTATGTGCCTGGTTGTCCGCCACGACCCGAAGCGCTGATCGGTGGTTTCCTGAAATTGCAGGAAGTGATCCGGAAAGAAACCATTCGTGCTCCGCGCGCTGTGCAGGAACTTATGGCAAAGCGAACGCAACCCGCATCTGTGGCTGAAATAGTAGCTTCATCCGCAGACATTCGTAATTCTTAATTGTTAATTCGTAATTATAAAAAGGTGTTGTTCGAGGAGCTAAAGCAATTTATAGAAGCACGTTTCGGAACCGGAGTTATACTTTCGGAGAAGGCTGATGCGCTGCAATCTTACCTGGTTTTGCAACCGGAGAGGCTAGCCGAAGTATGCCTGGAACTGCATGATAACGAAGAAACATACTTTGATTTTCTATCGTGCCTGACTGGAATAGACAATGGCCCGGAAGCCGGCACGATGGAAGTTGCTTATAACCTGTATTCGATCCCGTATAACCACCACCTGATGCTGAAAGTGCAGGTGCCGCGCAATCCGGAAAATGGGTTACTGCCCACAGTGACAACCGTCAGCCACATCTGGCGCACCGCCGACTGGCACGAGCGCGAAATTTTTGACTTGGTCGGCATTAACTTCGAAGGCCACCCGGATATGCGCCGCATCCTCTGCGCCGCCGATTGGGAAGGCCACCCACTACGGAAAGACTACAAACTGCAGGATTATTACCACGGCATCAAAGTACCCTATGATAACCACAACGAGCACAACGGCTTCAAATCCGAATCTGTTTTCCTGACAGAGCCGCCTGCCGAACAATTCCCGGATAAGCGCGAGAAACCGGAGTAGCAACCGGGTCCAACCACCCCCAGCCCCTCCTTATCCAAGGCGGGGAGTTTTTATTACTGCTAAGTATAAGCAATATAGTTCGTGCTTTTTTAGGGCTAATAAAGTATGAGCTTTAAAAGTATCAGCTTTATTTATACTTGATGAAGTATAAAGTAGTAAGTACATCACCCTCCCTTGTTTTTAGGGGAGGGTTGGGGAGGGGTTTACTTCTCTACGTTCCGGAA
Source organism: Pontibacter arcticus (assembly GCF_003284895.1). Classification (GTDB taxonomy): domain Bacteria; phylum Bacteroidota; class Bacteroidia; order Cytophagales; family Hymenobacteraceae; genus Pontibacter; species Pontibacter arcticus. Next base: position 1,159,066 of record NZ_QMDV01000001.1, on the reverse strand, counting down.
TAAGACCGGAGAGTTACCATAAAGTGGCGTGCTGCCATCCCATTTCTCGATAAACTGCTGCTGAATAAGTAAGGGCGTGAGTGTGCGCTGGCGCAGATCGTTGGCTCTTGCTTCGGCTTCGGCTACTACTATTTTTTTGCGGGCCTGCGCTTCGGCTACTTTCAGTTCGTTTTCTACTTGCATGGCCTGCTGCACTGCCTGGTTTTTGAGGTTTACGGCCTGTACAATTACTTCCGGGTACTGAAGGCCGCTGGTCATCTGCTCCAGGTCAAACCCCTCTCTTTTAAGGGCATCGCCTAAAGCCATCTGTACTTTATCTTCAAACGACTGGCGGTTAGAGATGATGCTGTCGGTGCTGTACTGGTTAAACTGGATCCGGAATGCGTCGCGGGTATAGTTGTACAACGTTGTTTCGGTGATCTGGCCGATCTCTTTGCGGTACTTGGCAAAAATCTTCGGACTCTGGCCTGCTATTACCCTGAATGAAATAGTAGGATCTACGGTAAACACCGAACCGTCTTTGGCATTAACAGTGAACGGCGCATAATCTATCGTCTGCACGAACGTCGGAAACTGGTACACGTCTTCGGTAAGCGGGTTGTACCACACACGGCCCGTTACAAGGCTCACGTCCTGCACGCCTTTATCGCTGCCATACAATTTAACCAGAATACCTTCGTGGCCTGCATCAATGCGGGTACAGGATTTCATGGCGGTGATCGAGAACAGGATTATAAGTATAAAAGAGATGCTCCAGCTTAAAATAGATCGGTTATTCATATCAGGCGTTAAGTTTAGATAAGCAATATCGGATGGTGATGTAATTTACAAGTATAAGCACAGCCAGCAGCGCCACTCCAAGTATAACCGAAGCATCGGAAGGCTGCCGGATAAGCGCAGTTACTTCGGTGTAAGCGAAAATATCTGCTACCAACAGCAAAAAAAGTATAAGCAGGTATTGGGGTTTCATTTGAGACTTTTAAAGATTCTTTAACGTTACTCGTGCAGCCGATGGGCTTGCGTAGCCAAGCATAAGGGCTGAACTTTGTTAGGTGAAACCGTTTTTAACTAGCTAAAAATTCTGTCATTTCACTCGGCATTGGATAATGTCCATTCTGCCGCAGTTGCAATATCATTTCTCCCAAGTGAAAAGATAGATGAACTGATAAGTCTTGAACTATTTTTAACTTATTCTCTATGTCCTTGCTTTCAATAGATAATGATTGAATTTCATTTTTTATCTGTTCAATCTGATTATTGAAAGTATTAATAATTTGCTGAAGTAATCCTTGGTCACGAACAACAGGGTCAGTTTTCCAAGTATCCAATTCTTCAATGTCTGTAGAGTCTAATCCTTTTAATTTATTCAATTGGGATTCCTGCCAGACTATTAAATGATTTAAGATTTGCCAAATGCTTTTTGGGGTATTAACATATTGAAGACTGGCTTTTGACACATCCATGTTTTGAAGCACTTTAAATGTGTCAAATGAATCAAAAAAGATTTTATCGAAGGTCATTTTACTTTCTTACGATTACTTACAACTTCTATATAACTACTACCGGATATACTAAACTTATTACGTTTAGTCAACCACCGCTAGCTAGGTAACAGCAACTGGATTACCGAATATACTATATATTATTGAAAGCATATAATTTATTAAAGTATAACCAGAAGCACAAACCCCTGTATAACTCCCCAATTTTTCCGAACTTTGCACCTCATTCGTAATTCGTAATTATTAATTCGTAATTAATCCCCGTGTCCACGATCTACAAAGACTACCTGCTGCAATCGGAGCCGAACAAGTTTAGCCTGGATGGCCTGAAAGCAGGCGAGATGATTGTGAACATGGGCCCGCAGCACCCCAGCACCCACGGCGTACTGCGCCTGGAAGTGGTTACCGACGGAGAGATCATCCGGAACGTAGCGCCGCATATTGGCTACCTGCACCGCTGTTTCGAGAAGCACGCCGAGCACATGGCCTACAACCAGACCATCCCGTACGTAGACCGCATGGATTACCTGGCCGCCATGAACTCGGAACACGTTTGGTGCATGGGCGTGGAAAAGCTGCTGGGCATTACCGATCAGATTCCGAAGCGAGTAGAGTATATCCGGGTGCTCGTAGCTGAGCTAAACCGCATTGCCTCACATTTTGTGGCTATCGGCACGTACGGCATCGATATTGGTGCTTTCACTCCTTTCCTGTGGCTACTCCGCGATAGGGAGCATATTCAACGTTTGCTGGAGTGGGTTTCCGGGGCACGCATGCTGTACAATTACATTTGGGTAGGCGGTTTATACTACGATTTGCCTGTCGGTTTTGAGAAACGCTGCCGTGAGTTTATTGATTACCTGGGGCCCAAGCTCGATGAACTGGATACGATCCTGATCGAGAATACCATTTTTATTGACCGTACCGCCAACGTAGGTGTTTTACCATTGGATGTGGCGATAAACTACGGTTGTTCCGGCCCGATGCTGCGTGGCTCCGGGTTAAAGTATGATCTGCGCCGAGTTGATGGTTACAGCGTTTATCCGGAACTGGATTTTGAAGTACCGGTTGGGCAGGGTTTGGCAGGCACTACCGGCGATTGCTGGGACCGCAACTATGTACGCGCCCTCGAATGCCGCGAATCCGTGAAGATCATCCGCCAGTGCCTCGACCAGCTCGAAGGCGACTATAAACGTACCCCCGATTTTGATCCGCAGGCGGCCTGTCCTAAAAAGCTGCGCACTACCGGCTCTCAGGAATTATACTTCCGGGGCGAAACCCCACGCGGCGAACTCGGCTTTTTTTACCGCACCACCGACCGTTCCGATGTACCGTTCCGTTGCCACGGGCGCTCGCCTTGTTTCTCCAACTTATCCGTATTGCACGAGATCAGCCAGGGCTGTATGGTAGCCGATTTAATTGCGATTGTAGGCTCTGTGGATATTGTTCTGGGCGAACTGGACAGGTAAGTTATACGTTGCAAACAGGGATTAGCTTACCAGAAAATCATACTTGCGTTTATACTTGCAGTTCGTGTTATCTCTGCCTATTACTTTTCCGTTAAAAGCACATAACCGTTTTGTTAACGAAAGTATAGCGCCTTGAAAATCCATCGACTCTTTACCATACAACTGCTCTGGCTGAGTTTCTTTCTGAACCCGGCTATTGCGCAAATCCAACCTGCTGTTATCAGCCAAGATTCTGTTCAACTTATCAGAACAGACTCAGCTATTATACTTGCGCCTGCCGATACGGTACTGCCCGGCCAGAAAAAGCCTTTTGTAAAAGCGCAGCGTGTAGAAGGCGACAATAAAGCATTCCTGAAACGGGCCGTTATTCCATCGGCGTTCTTGATAACGGCAGGCATTTATACCATGCAGGGCAACGGCATTATCAGCAGTTTTGATTTGCGGGATGCACGGAACAGTAATTTTGCCGAATTCAGTACGAAAGCAGATGATTACCTGCTTTTTATTCCGCTGGCCTATATGTATGGCCTCAACTTATTTTCATCCCAGAACCGCCACGAAACCAGCCGCCAAACAGTACTGCTGATCGCTTCCGGGGCGCTTGCATCCGCGTTTGTGTGGCCTACCAAAGTATTAACCGATATCGACCGACCGAATGGCGAGGACCATGCTTTTCCGTCGGGCCATACGGCTTACGCGTTTACCATTGCGACTATCGTTGATAAAGAATTCCGGCACAAAAGCCCCTGGATAAGCGTAGGCAGCTATACCATTGCCAGCGCCACGGGCGCCATGCGCATCCTCAATAACAAACACTGGTTTTCGGATGTGCTGGCCGGTGCTGGCGTAGGTATACTTTCCGTGAACACGGCATACTGGGTTCATGCTAAACTTACCAAAGGCAAAGGACTCAATACTACTTATTTTACACCAACGCTGTTGCCAAACGGACGCATGGGCATGGCGATGGGCGTTACTTTCTAACGTAAAATTTCCGGCTAGTAACTTTACTCCAATACACCGGTTTTATACTTTCGGAAGAAGCCCTATTTCTTTTTACCTTTACAGATGCTTTCATTCGTCCGTCCGCTGCTACTGCTTTGCTTTTTCCTGATCTGTACTGCTACCCAGGCACAAACCCGAACGGTATACGGCACTGTGCGCGATGCGAACTCATCTGAAAAACTGCCTTTTGTAAGTATAAGCGTAAACGACGGCGAAACAGGCACCACCACCGACCTCGATGGCAAGTATAAACTCCAACTCAACCGCCCTGTTACAAGCCTGCGCTTTAGTTACGTGGGCTATGATGCCAAAATTATTTACCCGGATTCGGCTGAGCGCTATGATATTTTACTGCCGCCTTCCGTGGCGCAGCTTCAGGAGGTAGTTATACTTGGTTCCGGCAAAAATCCGGCGCACCGCATTATTCGGCTGGCTACGCAGAACCGCACCCAACACCGCTTAAGCAACCTGCCCGCTTATACATTCCGGACATACAATAAATTTATACTTACTGCCACCGATGCCCAGGAATTTGACCTGAGCGATACGTTGCAACTATCCGAACAGGATTCGGCGTACCTGGATATGCGCAATTTGTTGGCCGGGCAGCATTTGTTTATGATGGAAAGTATAACCGATTATGCTTTCCTGAAACCCGATAACGCCAGCGAAACCATACTGGCTACACGCGTGTCGGGTATACAACAGCCTAGTTTTGGAGCCGTAGCTGCCGAAGCGCGCGATTTTTCGGTGTACGAAGATATGCCGGTGTTTTTCGGGAAGCGCTACCTGAGTCCGTTAAGCCCGGGAAGCACGCGCAAGTATGATTTTATACTTCAGGAAACTGTTGTTACAGCCCAGGACACTACTTTTATCATTTCATTTAAACCGGAAGCCGGCAAAAACTTTGATGCCCTGAAAGGCCTGCTTTATATAACCAGCAATGGCTGGGCCGTGCAAAACATCATTGCCGAATCAGCAGATGGTGCGCAGCGAGGCGTGCGGTTGCAGCAACAATTTAAACAGACCGGCCCGCAGCAAAAGTGGTTCCCAACCGAGCTGGACTTAGAAATTACCGTTCCTAAAATTACGTTGCGCGGGCACCAACCCTACGGCCGCATCCGGACTTATATCACCAACATCAACCTCAACCCTGCGCTTAAAAAATCTGATTTTGGCGTGGTAGCGCTGCAGCAAAAAGCCAACGCCGCCAAACAACCCGATACCTTCTGGCAACAATACCGCCCCGACTCACTGAACCAACTAGAACTACGCACCTACCAGCAACTCGATAGCGTAGGCCGCGCCCAGAAACTGGACCGCAACATCCGCGTGCTGGAATACCTTTTCCGGCAGCAGATTCCGATTGGCCCTATCAGCTTAGATCTGAACAGGCTGTTGCGCGTTGGCGCTTTTGAAGGCTTGCGGCTGGGCATTGGTGCACATACAAACGAGGTGCTTTCGGAGCGGTTTAAGGTGGGAGGTTACTGGGCTTACGGCTTCCGGGACGAAGAAACAAAGTATGGCGCCGACGCCTCTTTCATACTACATAAGCCAAGCCAGCTGCAGGTAAAGGCCGAGTATTTTGAGGATGTGCTGGAACCTGGCGGCAAGCGTTTTCCTTTTCAGCAAACAGGCTTTCTAAAAGACCTGCGCCGCGTGGTGCTGCCTTTGCTGAGCTATGCCAGCCACAAAAGTATAGCCGTTTCGGGTAGAATGTTCCGGTATCTGCAGGCACATGCCCAGCTGCGCCAGGAAGAACACCGGCCTACTTTAGGTATAATTACTGATGAAACTCCCATAAACTTTAACCTGGCTGAGGCTGCCCTGAGTCTGCGTTACGCGCCCGGCGAAACCTACATGAACCAGTTTAACCAGCTGATGCCGATGCAGACAGAACTGCCCTTTATACTTTTAGGTCAGTATACACGCGGCTTTAATTCTATGCTGGAAGGAGAACACAGCTACCATAAGTATGAGGCACAGGCAACTACTTCGTGGCGGCACCGCACATTCGGCCAGACGAGCGTGACACTTTCAGGCGGTTTTATAAGCGGCGATGCGCCCTACATAAGTTTGTTTAACGGCTACGGCAGTTACAGCTCCGACCATTACGTGTACACGGGCAAAGGCTTTGAGACCATGCGCCCATACGAGTTCTTTTCCGATAAATTTGCCTCGTTGTTCTTTCAGCAGAACTTTGGTAAGCTGTTATTCCGAAGCAAGTTTTTCCAACCAGATATCGTAGCGCTTACCAACATCGGTTTCGGCGACCTGGATGGAGCAGTTATACTTCCGGATGTGCCGGTGCAGGTTATGAACAAAGGTTATTATGAATCCGGCCTGCTGTTTAATAACATTATCCGCTCTCCTTTTTCGGGCGTTGGCGTGGGTGCCTTTTACCGGTATGGCCCGTATGCAGCCGCTTCGTCAAAAGATAACCTGGTTTTCAAATTCACTTTTTCCCTGGCGTTTTAAGCTTATAAATACGTATAGCTGCTGTTTGCCATTTTATACTTTGATGCTTCAACCTGACGTATAAATTTAAGTATAGGTAGTAGCCACTTCGCCTGCTAAACGCTATGAAAATACTGTCCGCTGACCAAACCCGCGCTGCTGATGCCTTTACTATTCAGGAAGAAAACATTGCCTCTTTTGAGTTGATGGAACGGGCAGCAAGCGCCTTTACAGCTTGGTTCGAAAACAAATTTACGCCAACCCAAGACGTTTATATTTTCTGTGGGCCGGGCAATAATGGCGGCGACGGCCTCGCCATTACCCGGCTGCTGCACCAGCGTTGTTACACCGTGCAGGTTTATCTGGCAGGCGATCCGGCAAATGCTTCCGAAGATTTTAAGTATAATCACCAGAAATTACCAACCGAAATAGCGTTGCGGCACGTGGAACATGAAAGCGACTTCCCAGCTATTCCGGCCGCCGCCCTTGTAATCGACGCACTTTTTGGTACCGGCTTAAACAGGACTGTAACGGGTTTATACGCTTCCCTAATCAATCACCTGAACCAAAGCGCAGCCTGCATTACCGCTGTTGATATGCCTTCCGGGTTGTATACCGATAAACAAACGCCCACCGAAGGTGCCATCATCCGGGCAAAGTATACAGTTAGTTTTGAGTTGCCTAAGCTGGCTTTTTTCCTGCCGCAGCACGAAGCGTATGTTGGCCAATGGCATGTAGTTCCGATAAGCCTGAGTCCTACTTTCATTTCCGAAGCTACCACTAATTTATACTTTACAACCGCCGCTGATATACAACATTTACTGAAGTCCCGGCCAAAATTCTCGCATAAAGGGTTGTATGGCCATGCGCTGCTGCTTTGTGGTGGGTTTGGTAAAATGGGTGCGGCTGTGCTGGCGGCTCGTGCCTGCATGCGCGCGGGAGTTGGTCTCTTAACGGTACACGCGCCCGCTATCGGGTATGCCATACTTCAGAATTCGGTGCCGGAGGCGATGGCGCTTTCAGACAAACATAAAAACCACATCGCTAACCTGCCTTCTGACATTGAAAAGTATAATGTGATAGGGGTTGGCCCCGGGATGGGCACGGAACGGGTAACTAAAACGGCTATCGGGCAGTTGCTGGCCACTTGTAAACAACCTTTAGTTTTAGATGCCGATGCGATCAATATCATAGCCGGAAGCGAAAAACTGAAAAACCAGCTCCGAAACCACGAAGTTATACTTACGCCGCACCCCAAAGAATTCGAGCGCCTGATCGGTAAAAGTAAAAACGACTACGACCGCCTGCAGGATATGCTGGAGTTTTGCCGCGAGTACAGCTGCTACATTGTTTTGAAAGGCAGCCAGACTGCTATCGGTACGCCCGAGGGCAACCTATACTTTAACACCACAGGCAATGCAGGCATGGCGACAGGTGGCACCGGCGATGTACTGACCGGCATTATTACAGCCCTAGTAGCCCAAAAGTATACGTTAGAGGAAGCCTGTATTTTGGGAGTTTACCTGCATGGTTTAGCAGCAGATTTGGCATTGCCGGACGTAGGCAAAGTTTCGATGATCGCTTCTGACTTAATTGATTACTTGCCGAAAGCTTTCCTGCAGGTTGCCCGCACTAGCGCGTAGCCAGGTAAACAAATCCGGCGTGTACCAGCATGGCACCATCCACCAAAAGCAAATAATACAGCCGGGGTTTATGTTCCGAAGCAAAAATAATAACTGCCGCCGCTACCACAGCGCTTGCCACTAAAGCCAGTAAAAGTGTGCTTTCCTCTGTAGCGCATAGTAAGGCTACATACGCCACCAGCAAGCCCAACGATAAGATTTTGGTATTTTGTACACCGATAAGTCCCGGAAAAGTAAGCGTTTTCATTTGGCGGTCGTAGTGGTAATCCCGGACATCAAACAGAAGGGCCAGCGCAAGTATAAACAAAAAACGTCGCGCAAAAAACAGCCATGTTTCGGGTTGCCCTGCTGCCAAGCCGGCATCTAACAAAGGCAGCAGGCCTGTCACCATCGCCCACACATACGCAATCAGGAATACCTTTAGAAGCGGCACACTGCGTAACGTCCGTATTCGCCTTTTTTTATACAAGACTGGCACCGTATAGCCAATCGAAATAACAGCCAGGTGAAGTATAAACCACGTGTTGATCTGCAGCCCAAACACAAAATAAACAGCTATTGCTGAAGTTATACTTAACACGCCCAGCACAGCCATACTTTGTTTATGCCGCAGCACCCACGATTCGCTTTGCCTGTTCCGTTGCTGGTTAGCCCGCCGGATAATGCTTTGCACGCTGCTGAGGTTGTAGGTGAAAAGCGTTGCCAGGAAAACAAAAACAGCCATCGGCATAGAGGAAGAAAGCCCAGCCAACCAGTATGTTTCGAGGGTTAAAGCAAAGGCGCAGCACGAAATAAACACGCTGCTATATACCAAGGCTTCCAGCAGCTTTTTAATAGCAACAGGAAGTATAGCCGAAGCTATAGGCGCTTTATTTAGGTGCTTTCCTTTGTTCATACTTAAGCTACAAGAACGGAACATTTGGCTTGTATTGCAAAACGCATGGCCTGGCTATAAAAACAAAAGCCTGACAAAGAAGTCTCTGCCAGGCTTTTGTTAAGAGTAAGGTTGCTTAAAGCAGTCCTTGTTTTTTTACAGGTTCGCCAAAGGTAGCGTTGTACAGTTCGATGCTGTCCTGTAGTATCTTGTAAGCATGCTCGCGGCCCAGGAATTGCTCCACGATCACTTCTTTCTGCTCCAGTTTCTTATAATCTTCGAAGAAGCGACGCAACTCCAGTAACGTATGCGGAGGCAACTCAGAAATATCATTGATGTGGCGCACCGACATGTCATTGTTCGCTACAGCGATGATCTTATCATCTTCTTCGTTGTTGTCGATCATCTGCATCACACCAATTATTTTGGCATCGATCAGGCACATCGGCTGAACATCTATCGAGCAGATAACCAGAATATCCAACGGGTCTTTATCATCACAATAAGTTTGCGGAATAAAACCGTAATTGGCCGGATAGTGTACAGAAGAGAAAAGAACGCGGTCCAGTTTCAGCATGCCGCTGTCTTTGTCGAGCTCATACTTGGCTTTAGAGCCTTTTGGTATTTCGATAATTGCTGTTACTACATTCGGAGCTTCTTCTCCGTAGCTCACACTATGCCATGGATTGTTGTTTTCCATATTCTCCATATTCTTCTTTAAAGTTTGTTTGCGTCTTTTGTATCACTGTTTTTAGAAGACGCTTATTTATATCTATTTCATTAATTCCTGTAAGGGCTTGCCTACGCTTCCGTTCGGCTCCTGAATGTATAACCAGGACGCCAGTGTGGGTGCAATGTCAGCCACAGCGGTTTCGGCTGAGCTTTCGCCTGCTTTTATTTTCCAGCCATACCAGATCAGGGGCACGTGCGTATCATAATTACCATACGAACCATGCGTGGTACCTTTTGGTTCTCTGCCTTCCCAGCCTTCAAACCAGCCGGGCTGCAGCACAATAATGACATCGCCGGAGCGTTGCGGGTTATAACCATGATCCATGCGGGCCATCAAACCTGCTTCCCAACCGGATGCCTGTAAATGCACGGCGGCCACGGCTCTTGCTACTCCTTTAAACCGAACTACATACGTTGCCACGCGCTCCTGTACATCTTTCAGGTTCAGCTTTTTACTATCTATTAATTTGCGGTTCAGGTAAACCTGCTGGTTTGTATACTTATCTACCCACGTACCTGCGCCATATACTTTATCCAGGTAGCTTTCCACGGAATCTCTTACCACATTTGAACTGGCAATGCCTGCAGGTACTTTATTTTCTTTTAAGAATGCTGGTACGTGCGCTGCACCGTGGTCTGCAGTCAGGAAGAAAAGTACGTTTCCTTTGCCAACTTCTTTCTCTATTTCTGAGATCAGCTCGCCAATTTCTTTATCCAGCCTTAAGAAACCATCCTGTGCTTCAATCGAGTTTGGTCCGAAGGTGTGGCCTATATAATCCGGCGTAGAGAAACTCACCGCTAGCATATCAGTAAACTCTCCTTTACCCAGCTTTTCTGATTTCAGGGCAGCCAGTGCGAAGTCTTTTGTAATGGTGTTTCCGCCGGGTGTAGAGCGCAACAATTCATAATCTTTCTCGCGGATGGCTGGCAGATTGTGCGGGAATGCCGGTTTTTGTTCGTTATCCAACGTACCTTCCCAAGGCATATCATCTTTGGTGCTTTCCGTGTACTGCTCTATTGGTAGCAACGTATTCCATACCTGGTTCAAGTATAAATCCGGGTATTTTTTGCTGTTGAACTCCTGTACCCATGCCGGCAGCTCGTTCATGTAATACGTGCTTGTTATCCAGTTGCCCGAAGGCGAATCGAACCAGTAAGCACCGTTTGCCATATGCCCGGCCGGAAGTATGGCTCCTCTGTCTTTCAGCGCAATACCTATTACTTTAGAGCCTTTATTTGTAGCCAGCCTCAGCTCATCTCCAATGGTGGTGGTCAGCATATTTACAGGCGACATTTTACCTGCATCCGATGTACTTCCTACAGTATTTACGGTTAGGTCGCCGGCGCAGTAAACTGATTTTCCTGTATTACGGTCGTACCAGTTATTGCCAATGATGCCGTTAAGCGCTGGTACACTGCCTGTGTAAACGGAAGCGTGCCCCGGCCCGGTATAAGTAGGCACATAACTGTATTGGTTATTTTTAAAGTTGAAGCCTTCACTTACCAGTTTCTTAAAGCCATCGTTTCCATACTTGCTCCAGTAACGGTACAGGTAATCGTAACGCATTTGGTCTACCACAATGCCTACTACCAGCTTTGGCCTTGGCAAAGGCTGATCAGCTTTTACAATGGGGTTCGTGTTTTCAGTAGAGCCTGCACTGCCTGATCCGGCGCATGCCGTAAGCAGCCACAGAAATGCAATAAGTATACTTCCGGAAAAGTGTGATTTAAACAACTTTTGTACTTTCATATTCTTGAGTTTCTGCTACAAATATAATAACCAGGCTATATTATTTGCAGTAAGGGTGAGCTTAGGTTACAAACTTTGCAATTTGATAATGCTGCACCAACCTGTTAAAAACAACAGCGCCCACCTGTTAGATGGGCGCTGCCTTTGTATGTATCAGGATCTTTATTTAGCAGCCAACGCCTCTGCACCACCAACAATCTCGAGGATTTCTGTGGTAATGGCAGCCTGACGTGTCCTGTTATACGTTAACTTCAGCTGTTTTAAAAGTTCACCAGCATTTTCCGTTGCTTTTTCCATCGCCGTCATACGTGCACCTTCTTCCGATGCTCTTGACTCCAGAATAGCCTTATAGAACTGTACTTTCAATGATTTTGGTATCAATTCCAGAATGATCTCTTCTTTCGAAGGTTCAAAAGTATAATCCGGGATTATGGCAGATGATGTGTTTTCTTCTGACTGGTTTTCCAGGATAGGAAGGAATTGCTCCGTACGAATGATCTGTGTAGCCACGTTTCTGAATTCGTTGTAAACAATCTCTACACGATCGTACTCTCTGTTGATAAAGCCATCCATGGCAAACTCTGCTGCTCCGCGAACGGCATCAAACGAAAGTTGGCCAAGTATACCTGTATAGGTTCCGTTTACTGCATAGCCTCTTTTAGAGAAAGCCTCGAATCCTTTTTTACCAATTGTTAAAAAGGAAACATTACCGGCCGCCATTTGCGTCGCATACTTTTCAGTTACGAGCGTAGTAGCAGCTTTTATAACGTTAGAGTTAAAAGCACCAGCCAGGCCACGGTCAGAAGTAATGGCAACGATCAGTATACGGTTTGCATCGCGCTCTTCAGCATACTTATTTGATACCGGGCCTTCTGCCAACGTAGACAAGTTTGCTAATATACCTCCCAAACGCTGTGCATAAGGGCGCATACGCATAATACCATCCTGTGCACGTCGTAACTTGGAAGCAGCCACCATTTTCATGGCTTTTGTAATCTGCTGTGTCGACGATACCGACGTGATGCGACTTCTTACCTCCTTTAAACTTGCCATATTCTTTTTGTGATGAGCTTATAATCCAAGGCAGAAACCTTGCAGCCTCTGCCCTGGATATAGAACTTATTACTTGTTGTATCTTGATGAAAGCTCTTTTGCTACCTGCTTCATTACACTGGTTGAGTTATCATCCAGTTTACCGGCTTTAAGCGCCTGAAGTGTATCTGCATGCTGTGCACGCAACGTACGCAGGTAATCTTTTTCGAAGTTTCTAACCTCTGTAACCGGAACTGCATCCAGTAAGCCGTTTGTAGCAGCATATACAATCGCGACCTGCTCTTCAACTGATACCGGCGAGTATTGTGCCTGCTTCAGGATTTCAAGGTTACGACGGCCACGCTCAATTGTAAGTTTTGTTGCAGCATCCAGGTCAGAACCGAATTTCGCAAAAGCTTCCAGTTCGCGGAACTGCGCCTGATCCAGCTTAAGTGTACCAGACACTTTCTTCATGGATTTGATCTGCGCGTTACCACCTACACGAGATACCGAGATACCTACGTTGATAGCCGGACGAATACCTGCGTTAAACAAGTTAGTCTCCAGGAATATCTGACCATCCGTAATCGAGATCACGTTGGTTGGGATATAAGCAGAAACGTCACCAGCCTGTGTTTCAATGATTGGAAGTGCAGTAAGAGAACCGCCACCTCTAACCAAATGCTTGATAGACTCAGGTAAATCGTTCATGTTACGGGCGATCTCATCAGATGCGTTGATCTTCGCAGCACGCTCTAATAAACGAGAGTGCAGGTAGAATACGTCACCTGGATAAGCTTCACGTCCCGGAGGTCTTCTTAATAGAAGAGAAACTTCGCGGTAAGCAACAGCTTGCTTTGAAAGGTCATCATAAACTACCAGAGCAGGATGTCCTAAGTCACGGAAGAACTCACCAATAGCGGCACCAGTAAATGGCGCGAAGAACTGCATTGGAGCAGGGTTAGACGCAGGAGCTGCAACAACTACCGTATAGTCCATTGCGCCACCTTCTGTCAGGGCTTTTACGATCTGAGCAACAGTTGATGCTTTCTGACCAACAGCTACATAAATACAGAATACAGTTTCGCCTCTTTCGAAGAACTCACGCTGGTTCAGGATCGCATCGATCGCAACAGCTGTTTTACCAGTCTGGCGGTCACCGATGATAAGCTCACGCTGGCCACGGCCAATCGGAATCATTGAGTCGATCGCTTTGATACCAGTCTGCATTGGCTCGTTAACCGGCTGACGGTAGATTACACCTGGTGCTTTACGCTCCAGTGGCATTGCGTACACATCACCTGCGATAGGGCCTTTGCCATCAATCGGCTGACCAAGTGTATCTACTACACGGCCAATAATTCCGTTACCTACTTTTACAGAGGCAATACGGTTTGTTCTTTTTACGGTAGCTCCTTCTTTGATCTCGCTGTAGTCGCCTAGCATTACGGCACCTACGTTATCTTCTTCTAAGTTAAGAACCAGACCTTGCAGTCCGTTTTCAAACTCTAAAAGCTCGCCAGATTGTGCTTTGGAAAGGCCATAGATACGAGCGACACCATCACCCACTGTTAAAACAGTACCTACTTCTTCTAACTCTGCCTCAGAGCGGAAGTTAGATAGCTGCTCTCTTAATATGGCTGATACTTCATCAGGTCTTACTTCTGCCATGATTATAGTTTATTAATATAGGAGTTTTCTTGAAAATTATTTCTCAGCTTGCGCAGGTTTGTTCGCACAGAGCTGTCTATTTGCTGGTCGCCTACACGAAGTACGAAACCTCCGATCAGCGATGGATCCACTCTTTCTTCAAAACGAATGATCTTACCCGTCTGGGCGGCCAGTTTCTGACCAAGCTCATCACGTAAAGCAGTAGTTAGCGGGAAAGCAGATGTTACTTTTGCTTTCACGATACCTTTCATTTCGTTGTACTGGTTCTCAAATTCCTGCCCGATAAACTCAAGCGATGCCTCGCGGCCTTTGTTCGCTACGATCTTAAAAAAAGCAAGTGTTAGATCCTGTACCTTACCGGCAAAGATGGCATTAATTACAGCCAGCTTTTTATCAGACTTAACAACCGGGTTGTTAAGCAACAATTTAAAATCTCTGTTCTGAGAAACGATGTTGGAGAAGGCTAGCATATCCTGGTGGACCTGCTCTACAATTCCTTTTTCGCTCGCCAGTTCAATCAGCGACTTCGCATAGCGGGAAGCAACTCTAATTTCTGACATAGGGATTTTTTATAAAGAACAGTGCCTGCCTGAAGCCGGCACCTTCCGTTTCTGTTTAGTTAAGCGTTACTGCACTGATATAATCCTGTGCCAGCGTCTGCTGTGCACTTGGGTCAGCAAGTTCTTTACGAAGGATACGTTCTGCAATATCAATAGAAAGTGCAGCAGCCATGTTTTTAACTTCAGCAATTGCAGCGCGCTTTTCGTTTTCGATCGACTCACGAGCCTGCTGTACCATGCGCGTACCTTCTTCGTTCGCTTTGTTACGGGCAGTTTCGATGAGGGCATTACCTGCATCCGACGCTTCTTTCAGGATTCTGTCACGCTCCAGACGTGCTTCAGCTAAAAGCTTTTCGTTTTCAGCTTTAAGGCCCTGAATTTCTAATTTAGCTTTTTCAGCAGCACTTAATGCATTTTCGATAGAAGCTTCACGCTCGCTCAGGGCGTTCATGATTGGCTTCCAGGCAAATTTAGAAAGCAGGAACAGAACGATCAGAAACGTTACTGCCTGCCAGAAAATCAAACCAAAACCGGGGGTTACTAAATCCATTGTGTATAAAGTTGAATAGTAGTTTCTTTTATAATTACTGCACTTATCAGGGCAGCCTCTAATTCTATAACCGTACTATGTGTTGTGTTTTTGACCTCAGCGTCCGGGCCATGCGCCCGGACGAGAGATCAGTAGAAGCAAAGGCTTGTTAGCCTTCGATTTCTTTAATGGTAATTAAGCAATAGCGATCAGAAGACACACTACTACACCAAACAGGGTAACACCCTCGATAAGTGCAGAAGCGATGATCATCGCAGTCTGGATCTTACCAGCAGCCTCTGGCTGACGAGCGATAGATTCCATCGCAGAACCACCGATACGACCGATACCAAGACCAGCGCCAAGAGCAACTAGACCTGCACCGATACCAGCGCCCATAATACCAAGACCAGCACCTTCTGAAACAGCTTGAAGCAAGATTGCTAACAACATAATTATAGATATATAGAGTTAAAAAATAAAAACAGATTAATGATGTACACCGTCGCCATGGCCCATGTCATCTACATGGTCGTGCTCTTCTACTGCACCACCAAAGTACATAGCAGAAAGCAGCGTAAAGATATAAGCCTGCAGCAATGCAACGAACAGCTCCAGGAAGAACATGAAGATAGCAAACGCTACGCTTAGCGGAGCTACTGCCATACTTTCAAAAATGAAAATTAAGCTGAACAACGAAAGGATGATGATGTGACCTGCTGTGATGTTCGCAAAAAGTCGAACCATCAGAGAGAAAGGCTTTGTCAGGATACCGATCAATTCAACCGGGATCATGATCGGAGCTAACCAACGTGGCACACCTGGCGTTGCGAAAATGTGGCCCCAATATGATTTTGTTCCGCTGAACACTGTAATAAGCAATGTTAAAACAGCAAGCACCAATGTTACTGCGATGTTACCGGTTAAGTTAGCACCACCCGGCATCAAGCCCAGCAGGTTGTTAAACCAGATAAAAAAGAACACAGTAAGCAGGTAGGGCATGTAGCGCTCATATTTAGGACCAATGTTCGCTTTCGCTATTTCATCACGCACAAAAATAATGATCGGCTCAAAGAAAGACTGAATACCAGATGGGGCTTTGCCTGCGCTTTTCTTGTAGCGACCTGCTACCGTCATAAATATCAGGAATAAAAGCGCCACACTAATAAACAAGGAAGCTACGTTCTTTGTAATAGAGATATCATACAGGCCGGCTTTGTCTTCAGAAGCGTTGCCAGCTGCATCAGCACGGTAAATATGGCCGTGGCTCATGACATAGCCATTATAAGGCACTACTTCATGATTCTCGTTATAGAAGTTTTTTGACGAGAATACATTTAAAGAGCCATTATCAAACAAAATAACAGGTAGGTACAAATCTACGCCATGCGCGAACTCCCACTTGTAATCATCTGCAATGTGATGCTGAATAAGCGGACCTGGCTCAAATTTGCCACCTTCGGCTGTTTCAGATGCAAAAGATGCTGTTACTGTCAGAAACGCAAACAATAAAACTAATAACCTCTTCATTAAGAATGATTTAATAGCAAGTTTTAATCAACAAAATCAACCTTTAATTCTGCTCTTTCAAATGCGGGCGCAAGTTAGCCAACAAACTGTAAATTTCAAACCCAGTATACAGGAAATATAACACAAAGAAGTTGAAAACGAACTGAAGCTTATTTTCTCCCTTAAAGTAGGCATAGGCAAATACTACACCTATACACAAAACCATCCGGAAACCCATTGAACTGAAATGGTATACCTGGTAGTTCTCTTTATCGTGTTTATACCCCAGACTGCAAATGTAATAAGTAAACGCGGTTACAAACACAAAGAAACCCAGCATATGCCAGATGTACTCGTTTATAAGTAAACTACCTGTAAACTCGAGCAACAGCAGTATAACTCCGGCACAAACGATAGTCAGTACAACGAGGTTTCTGTAAAATTTCACGCGCAATTATTTTTTAGTAATGGAAAGTATGGTGAGCAACGTGGTTGATATAACTGCCAGCAAAAGCAAGCTTATCATAAACCAGGGTTTATCGTTGCCAGCCCACGCATCCAGTTGTTTGCCGCCCCAGGCTGCCAGTACCAGTGCTCCGATCATCTGAAAAGCAAGTCCCGAGTATTTCACGTAAGGTTTTATACTTTCGCGCTGTGTCTTTTCAGTCTTGTTTTCTTCTGAAGGCTTTTCCATACTTCTGTACAATTTGCAAAACTACTGCTTTTTAAGTTGGTATACGCAGTAAAAGCGCCAATATACTTTCAGTATTTCCGGCACTTTCACGTTATCTTAACTGTAATGCTATCCTGAAACCAAACTCCCGTTAGTATAGTTCTAAGTATAAGCCAGCCTGCCATGCATACAAGTATTTCCAGAATATTGTATTTTTGTAGGAGAAAACCCGTTAAATTGTACGATTGCAGCGCCTTATAACGGTTCCGGGCTCATACTTTTCCGGCAGGCAATCACGTTTATACTTTATATTTATACTTCCTGCACCTATAACTACCTTGAACAAATACGCCCTCCTTGTATTTACAGCGCTTATACTGCTGTTTTCTTCGTGTTCTGTAGAGCGCAAGAACCCGCTTAGCAAAGCCTACCATAATACTACTGCGCACTATAATGGCTACTTTCTGGGCCGCGAAAAGATGAATGCCGTGGAAAAGGCCGTGCAGGATAAGATGGTGTATGATTACAGCCAGGTGTTGCCACTTTACCCCGTGCTGGACTCGGTTACAGCTAAAGCCGCTGCTGCCGACTTAGAAGATGTCGTTAAAAAAGCGTCGTTTCCAATACAGTGGCACAAAAACAGCAAGTGGATCGATGAATGTTACCTGCTCATCGGCAAAGCCCGTTTTTACCAGCTTGATTTTAACGATGCAGCCAAGACGTTTAAATTCGTAAATACATCCAGCCCGGATAAAGATACCCAGCACGAAGCGCTGGTCTGGCTAATGCGCACCTTCCTGAAGTTAGAGGAGATGGATAACGCGCAGTCGGTATCCGAATACCTTCGCAAGGAGAGACTCAACAAGGCTAACGCCCGCGAACTTTACCTGGCGCGTGCGCAATACCACCGCATCTTAGGCGATACAACTGCTGTCATTCAAAACCTGGCACTTTCTATTCCGAACTTCGAAGAAAAAGATGCTGAATCGAGGGCACGTTTCACGCTGGCCCAACTTTACGAAGCTACTAAACAAGACAAAGAAGCCTACCAACATTACAGCGCCATCCTGAAACGCAACCCACCTTACGATCTCGGCTTTTTCAGCAGGCTGAACTTAGGGCAGGTAACTGAACTGACCAATAACCAGGACATGGAGCGCATTGCGGGCTATTACCAAAGGCTCCTGAAAGATGAAAAGAACAAGGAATACCGCGACAAGATCTATTATGAAATGGCGCAATTCGAGTTCAGGCAGAAACAATATGATCAGGGCCTTGCTTATCTCAAACAATCCCTGAAAACGCCCGGCGCTTTACCAAACCAACGGGCTTATAGTTACTGTTTGGCCGGTGAAGTATACTTTGAGAACCTGAACAAGTATGACCTGGCCGAAGCTTATTACGACAGTGCCGTACAAGTATACCCGCAACAAGCCCAGGACTTTGAAGTTGTACAGGAACGCCGCACCATACTTGGTGAATTTGTGCAGAACTATACTACCATCCAAACTCAGGACAGCCTGCAACGGTTGGCAAAACTAAGCGAAGCTGAACGCATGGCGCTGGTACAGCAATTGGTACAGCGGGAGGATTCTGTACAGCAAGCGTTTACAGCCCAACAACTGCAGCAGCAAAATACCCCACAACGCCGAAGCAGCACCCTGGCAAACCGCAACGGCGATGCTTTTGCAACAGCAGCTAACAGTACAGGTGTTTTCTATTTTGATAACCCAACCGCTATGGCATCGGCACGTTCTGAGTTTCAGCGGCGCTGGGGCAACAGGCCTTCACAGGATTTCTGGCGAACAAGAATCAGGGGCGAAGCAACACAACAGACTCCTATAGCCCAAGCCGAACAAACTGAACCAACCGATACAGTACAGGTTAGCCCGGAAGCACGTATGCAGGCGCAAGTGCAAGCTTACCTACAGAACATTCCGCTGTCTACTGCTGATCTGCAACGCTCCGAAAAGCAAGTGGAAGAAGCGTTATTTAACCTGGGTAATATTTACAGCCAAAAACTAAAAGACCCGGCAAAGGCAACCAAAACCTTCGAGGAATTACTCAGAAGATTCCCAAACACCGAGCACGCAGCCGAAACCAGCTACAGTTTATACTTGCTGTACGCCAGAAATGACGAGGCTCAGAAACAGGCTTACTATACGAAGATAAAGCAGCAATACCCAAGCTCTATTTATGCGCGTTTGGTTGATGATCCGGCTTATATGTCGAAAAACGCACTGGAGAACTTAGACGCACATATTCTTTACGATTCAGCTTATACATATTATGAGGCACAGGACTATCAGAAAGCAACTGCACTCTTGAACAAAGTTGCCAGCCTGTATCCGTTAAACGATATTCCGGATAAGATAGCATACTTAGAGGCGATGCTGGTTGCCCGTACCCAAAAGCCTGAGATGCTGCGCCAGCAATTGCTGCGTTTCCAGAATCAGTATCCCAACAGCACACTGTTGCCGAAAGTAAATACCTTGCTGGCTAGTTATACTTCCCTGGAAGAGCGTAACCAACTCCGCGACCAGGCACCACCAAAGCCAGCGCCGATGCAACAGCCAACTGCAGCTTTAACGCCCGAAGAAAAGGTAAATCAACAACTGGCCGCTTCTGCTACGTCGACCCCCAAGCCCCAGCCTGCAGCAGAGAAAACCACTCCGAACCAGCCATTGCCAGCAACAGCCGAGGTAACACCAGCGCAGCAACCAGCAGAAACAATTTCAGAAGAATTGCCTGAAGCACCATCATCGGAAACTGTTGCTGCTGAGGAGCCTGCTACTATAGAAGATGAACTGGCTTATCAAGCAACGCCAGATTCGGCCTACTATTTTGTAATGATCTACCCGACAGATGCGCCTGCATTTAAAGAGGTGCAGCCAAAGTATACCAAGTATAACAACACCTATTTCCGGGCCCAGAATTTGCAGGTAGAATCTGTCGCCTTTGCCGAAGGAAAAACCATGTTGGTAATGCGCGCTTTTACCGATCTGAAAGTGGCTCAATCTTTCCGGATAAAACAAATGACAGCCCAGGCACCGGTAGGTAGAATCAGAGGCGTAGAATTTACTACCTTTGTTATCTCTTCTGCTAACTATCAAAAATTTATGCAGAAGAAGGATGTAGAAACGTACCTGGCTTTCTTCAAAAACAATTACTAATTACATGACTACTCGTCAAGAGAAAATTTATCCTAAAGTTGTTTCAACTTTATGGCTGCTGTTTGTGTGCGGCTTTGTTGCATTTGTGCTCTATGTATTTGCTGTGAGTGCCAACTTCCTGAACCTGTTTGGAGAGTTGCCTAACCTGCGTACCCTCGAAAACCCGAAAAGCGAATTGGCTTCGGAGTTATACTCTGCCGATAACGAACTGCTCGGTAAATACTTCCGCGAAAACCGCTCGCCTGTAGAGTATGATGAGTTGCCGGAGAACCTGGTGAACGCTTTGGTTGCTATAGAAGATATCCGCTTTGAGGAACACTCCGGCATTGATGCTGAAGCAACCGCGCGCGTTGTTACCTCTGTGCTTACTGGCCAGTCGAAAGGCGGGGGCAGTACGCTTACGCAGCAGGTTGCCAAAAACCTGTTCAGTACCCGTTCCGAAGAATTAAATGGCGGCTTGCTAAACGATGTACCCGGCCTGCGGATGCTCATTCTGAAAACCAAAGAATGGATCATGGCCATCAAACTGGAGCGCAACTACACCAAAAAAGAAATCATGCTGATGTACCTGAACACAGTAGATTTCGGAAGCAACGCGTTTGGTGTAAAAGTGGCTGCTAAAACATTCTTCAACAAAAAGCCCCAGGACCTGAAGGTAGAAGAATCGGCCGTTTTAGTTGGCCTGCTGAAAGCTCCTACTTATTATAGTCCGATTCAGAACCCAGAAAACTCAAAACGCCGCCGAAATGTGGTGCTGTCGCAGATGGTAAAGTATGATCTGCTGCCAGAAGCTGAGTATACTGCTCTAAAAGAAAAAGACATCAAACTAAAGTATAGCGTCGAAAACCAGAACATTGGTATGGCTCCATACTTCCGTACCGAGGCTGCAAAGTCCATTTTAAAATGGGCACGCGAACATGGCTACGACTTATATGCCGATGGCCTGAAAATCTACACAACAATTGACTCACGGATGCAACGCTACGCCGAAGAAGCCATGGCAACGCACATGAAGGATCGCCAGCAAGCCTTCTTTGAGCACTGGAAAGGCCGCAACCCGTGGGTAGATCGTAACAACCAGGAAATTAAAAACTTCGCAGATTTAGCGATCAAACGTACCGACCGCTACCGCAAGCTAAACGAGCGTTTTGATGGAAATACAGACTCTATCAATTTCTACCTCAACAAGAAAATAAAAATGAAAGTGTTTACCTGGAACGGAGAAGAGGAACGCCTCATGAGCCCGATGGATTCACTTAAGTATTACAAACACTTCCTGCAGCTCGGCTTTATGGCAATGGAACCTCAGACAGGCCATATTAAAGCCTGGGTAGGTGGTATTAATTACAAGCACTTTAAGTATGACCACGTAAAACAGGGTGCGCGCCAGCCTGGTTCTACGTTTAAGCCGTTCCTTTATACTGCCGCCATCGAAAACGGCTACTACCCATGCTACGAAGCCATTGATACGCGTAACTGTGTGCCACTCCCGGATGGTACCATGTGGTGCCCGAACAACGCAGATAACAAGTACTCTGGCCAGAAATTTACATTGCGTAAAGCCTTAGCCGAGTCTGTTAACTCTATTTCTGCGTTCCTGGTAAATAAACTTGGAGCCGAAACGTTGGTAAAAACCGCCAAGCGTATGGGTATAACCACCCCACTTGACCCTACACCAGCCCTTGCACTTGGTACCAGCGATGTAACGTTGTTTGATATGGTAGGCGCTTACGGTACGTTCGTAAACGGAGGTACCTGGGTTGAGCCAAACTATATCACCCGCATCGAAGACAAGCACGGAAATGTAATTGCTGAGTTCACACCTAAAAAAGTAGAAGCACTAAGCGAAGAAACCGCTTATATGATGGTGCATATGCTGAAAGCAGCCGCCGAACCCGGCGGAACTGCCTACTATGGTCTGCGCCACCGCAATGGGCTTAAAAATGAGATTGGCGGCAAAACCGGTACAACACAAAACTATTCGGATGCTTGGTTTATGGGTATAACTCCCGACTTGGTAGCTGGCACCTGGGTGGGCGGCGAAGATCGTGCGATCCACTTCAGAAGTATAGCACTGGGCCAGGGCAACAAACTTGCCATGCCGGTTTACGGCGCTTTCATGCAAAAAGTATACGCCGACAGAACATTGGACCGCTCGAAAGAGCCTTTCCCTAAACCTTCTGCGCCGTTATCGGTAGAACTAGATTGTGCTAAATTTAACGGGGGAAGTATGCCTGTAGATTCTGCGCAGCAGGATGAGTTCTTAAACCTGCCAACCGAAATTGATCTTGATGCCGATATATAAGTAAGCTTACCTATGCCTGCCAACGAAAAACTGAAAGATGCCATATCGCACCTGCCGCATAAACCCGGTGTGTATAAGTTTTTTGATGATAAAGGCATTATCTATGTGGGCAAAGCGATTGATATCCGGAAGCGTGTCAGCTCCTATTTCAATCGCTCTGCCCAACATAATAAAAAAACGCTGAAGCTTATTTCGCAGATCCAGCACATTGAGTTTACTATTGTTGATACCGAGGCAGATGCCTTTCTGCTGGAAAATAACCTCATCAAGCAATATCAGCCAAAGTATAACATCCTCCTGAAAGACGGGAAAACGTATCCTTACATTTGCATTGTAAACGAGCGCTTTCCACGCGTAATCAGTACCCGCAATAAGATAAACGATGGTTCGCGTTACTTTGGGCCTTACCCCAGCGTGACTACCATGAACATTATCCTGGATCTTATCCGGACGCTTTACCCCATACGTACCTGTACCTATAACTTATCACCCGAAAATATTGCTGCCGGTAAGTTTAAAGTTTGTTTAGAGTATCACATCGGTAATTGTAAAGGCCCCTGCGAAGCCTTAGAAGACGAAACGCAGTATAATTACTACATCTCCCAAATCAGAAACATACTTTCGGGCAACCTTTCTGTTGCTAAAAATTACTTTAAAGACCAGATGTCTGCAGCTGCAGCTGACTTCCAATTTGAGCAGGCGCATGAATTTAAGCGTAAACTGGATATGCTGGAAGATTTCCAGACCAAGTCCACAGTTGTGAGTAATACGCTTACTAATATCGATGTTTTCTCCATTACGTCGAATGAAAAATGTGCTTTCATTAACTACTTAAAAGTTATGAACGGCTCCATTATCATGACGCAGTCTGTGGAGCTGGAAAAGAAACTGGATGAGGAGGATGCTGATATCCTGGCAAGTATAATTGTGCAGCTCCGCATGGAGTTCGACAGCACATCCCGGGAGATTATTACCAACATTGAGCTTAGCCTTCCGCTGGATAACGTAACCGTATCTTATCCTCAGATTGGTGATAAACGCAAGCTGCTGAATTTATCTTTAAAGAACGCTTTATACTTGCGCAAAGAGCGGGAGGGGCGCCAGGAAAAAAACAAAGACCTGAGTGAGCAACGCGAAATTCGTGTGCTGGAGACGTTAAAAAAAGATTTACGTTTAACAGAACTGCCACGCCAAATTGAATGCTTTGATAATTCCAACTTTCAGGGAGATAACCCGGTTGCGTCGATGGTCTGCTTTAAAAATGGCAAACCCAGCAAGAAAGACTACCGCCATTTTAATATTAAAACAGTTGTTGGCCCCGACGACTTTGCGTCGATGTACGAGATCGTTACGCGCCGGTATAAGCGCCTGTTAAACGAGAACCAGCCATTACCCCAGCTTATTGTGATTGACGGTGGCAAAGGCCAGCTAAGTATGGCTGTAAAAGCTTTAAAAGACCTCGATATTTATGGCAAAATTGCAGTAGTAGGGATAGCCAAACGTCTGGAAGAAATCTTTTACCCCGGTGATAGCTTTCCGTTGTACATCGATAAAAAGTCTGAATCGTTACTGTTGATTCAACGGCTTAGAAACGAAGCACACCGATTTGCCATTACGTTCCATAGGAGCAAGCGAGATGCCGGCACACTTAAAACGGAGCTGACGGAAGTGAAAGGAATCGGACCAACTATCGCAAATGCCTTGCTTGCCAAGTATAAGTCCGTTAAAAAACTAAAAGAGCTCAGTTTACAGGAGCTAACATCAGAAGTTGGAAAAGCAAAAGCAGCTATACTTTACAAGCACTTCCACGAAACTGCGTAAGTATAAAAATTAAGACAAGTTATACTTTGCCTATCGTTTTTATACTTTGAAGCTGTTTAGAGTTTTCAATTACAGGCCTCAACCCGCCGTTGTTGGTGTTTTCACCGACAACTATACTTTCACCAACAGGAACTTGCTGGTGAAATACACTGCAAGGGCCACAGAAATTTATTTGTTTAAAAACGCTAAACGGCTTCTTCTTCAGGAAGTATAAAAACAAAAAAGGAGATTCAAATGAATCTCCTTTTTTGTTTTTAAGCAGTTATACTTACTAGTAGCTCCACAAGCTGTATTCGTACTCGATTAATGCTTCAGCAGCATCCTGAGCAGCTAACAGGCCTTTTTTGCCACCACCATAGATGTCAGCTAAGCCTCTGTCGCCTGGGTTAGATATTTTTGTAATGTAAGAGCTGAACAACCATAAGTCGAATGCATCTGCAAGGTTCTTATGTTGTGCATCGTTCTGTGCGTTATACCAGATCGCCATTTCAGGGTTTGCCTTGAAAATGCGTACCAGATCGCTCATTTTAAAGGTACCAATGTTCTGCTCAAACCCCAGCGGGTTAAGCGTGGCAGGTACTTTAATACTGATCGTCTGAATGTCATGGTACATTCTTGAACGCTTCTTATCAAATACAACATTCTCCTTAAGCTCTAATAAATAAAGTTGCTTAGGAAAGTATTCGTTACTAATAGGAGCATCGTTAGTTTTGGTATCTTTTGTGCCTAAAGCAGCACCCCAACCATCGTCCTGTGTTTCCTGCTTGCCAAAACCAGCTGCTACTTCTTCATCACTTAATCCTCCACCGGATTCTTTCGGTGTCATGTTCGTGATAAATTCTTCGCGGGTAATTGGTGTGCTTACAGAGTCATTTTTGAAAGCAGTAAGTTCGCCGCTTTTCACAGCATTAATAATTACTTTCGTGATTTCTCTGTTTTCAGAAAACATAGGCTTGTTCTGCTTTTCACGCAGGTCAATTTTACGCCATACTGTTTTCTTGAAAAGAACATCAGACTCAGGAATAGGTCTTGCCGATGGATTGCTTGTTTGGGTTGTAGAAACTTGCTGTGCTACTGCTCCCATCGAGAACATTACACCAGCAGCTATACCTATTACTTTAACTAATTTCATACTCCTTGTAATGATTCGGTTTGTTAATTTAGAGGGATGTTGAAATTTGGCTGCCCAACATTTACGTCTACTGCCTGACCTTTATAGTTCAGTCGCTTCACATCCAGTATTTCTAATACCACGCGGTCGCCTTTGCTTGCTTTAGCAGCAAATTGAGTCAGGTTTGCAGATGGAGAGCTAAACTCTGCCTGATCAATCGGGTTGCTACCTCTTACCAGGTATGCTTTCCAACGTGTTACTCTATAACGTGCTTCCTGTGGTAAAAATTGTTTGAAGCCTTCTTCTGCAACAGCCTGAATTTCAACTGCTCTGAAAGATTGGGCTGGCACACCACGTTTCACATCTACTTCACGTCCGTTAACCATGGCAACAATAGAAGGCTTAGGAATCGGACGAACTTTGAAAGTTTCTGAACCGATCGCGTTACCGCCACTGCTTACATTGATCTTAACTTCAGTAGAACTTGGGATTACTGTTACCTGGCCTTTTTTGGCTCCTTTGATAGCTGAACCACCAGAAGCGCTGAAGCTAGGATCATAAATTGCACCTAAAGCTGGCACCTGAATGTTCAGTTCGTTGGCACACTGGAAATAAAGTGCCTGTACCGAAGCAGACTGTACCTGGATAACCGGCTTAGCTACGATATATTCCTCGGTTACAGAGAAAGTTGTATCGTTTCCGTTCTGGTTGATGGTAATGTTACCTTTCCACTGTTGCTTCGAGTTACCTTCAGCATCATAGTTGCTTGCAGCAGCTACGAACTCAACTGTACCCATACCATTTACAACTTTTACAGGTCTGCCCTGGTAAGTCATGGTTGGCGTGATGTTATCAGAAGAAGCAGCGATAAACATATCTGCTTTATACTTTGTACCCGCAGCTACTGTTTTAGATTCAGCACGCGCCATGGCAAAGATCTTCTCAAACTTCAGTACGTCGGCACCAACCTGTGCTGCCAATCTCTGAAGTGCATCTGCTTCATACTTTAAAACTTCATTTTCCTGCTGAGAAAGTACCGCCAGTGCGGCTACCAATGGTGTATCCTGAAAGTTTAACTGGGCAAAGTCTTTACGTTTCTGGTTCGGGTCATTTGCAGCAACCGGGTTTTCTCTTCCTGACATGGCCAGTTTATCTGGCATTGCCGGGTTGTACTGCTTCAGGTATTTAGCATATGCATTAAGCTTTTGCTCTAACTCATATCCTTTTCCATTCTTGGAACCTCCAAGCATGTTGATAGCGATTATATCATTTCCTTCCGGCTGCTTGTAGGTTTTCTCCGGCGTCATACCACCAGTCTTTTCTATCAGCATTGCACGAAGGCTCTGAATATAGCCTACCATATCTGAAGTTTGCTGACGGATTTCCTGCGCATTCTTCAGTACACGTTTGTCATTAGCAGATTGGGTCTTGTTTTTGGCTACGGCAGCCTGAATATTGGTTACAACACCTTGATTGTCGCCTTTCGTCTTTTGATTGACTGTTTGCAAACTATCATCCAGGAATTGGAACTTCAACAGGATAGCCGAGCTCACGTTAAGGGCGAGAAGTGCGGTAAGTACCAGGTACATCATACCGATCATCTTCTGCCTGGGTGTCTCTTTTCCTCCAGCCATTTTATACTATCTTATAAGGTTGTTTCTTGAAATTAAATATTACTGAAAGAATTAACCTTTCATTGCAGTTAACATGTTACCGTACACTGTATTTAAAGAGTGCAGGTTTTGTGTTAAGCGAGAAACCTCCTGCTTGAACTGATCTGTATCTTTGCTGGCATCAGTCAGATTTTCCATTGCGATACTTAAGTTACCGTAGAATTTGTTCATCGCTTTCAGGTGGCTGTTTGCATCCTGTAATTCCATTTCGTAAACAGCATTCAAAGCACCTAAATTGCGGGTCATGTCCTGCACCTGGCTGTGGTAAGCCTGCGCATCGGTAGTTGATATCGCCATTTTAGAAAGAGACTCAGCAGTTGTAGCATAGGCTTTGTTCATACTATCTAACTGATCTGCAGCTGCTCTTACTTTTACACTGTAATCCTGCGTAGCAATAGTTGCCTGGCTCATATCGGCCATCTGTGCAGTTGTTTCGCTTAATCTGTTTAATCCTAAACCAAGAGAGTTGATCGTTTCCGGCGTGATGTTGGCGCCTTTCATCATATCATCCAGTTTACCAGTAAGTGAAGGGCCATTGTTTGCTACTGCTGTAGCCGGCATTAAAGCCTCACCATGATAATCATCCGCTAACTGAGGATAAACCCGTGCCCAATCCGGATCGTGTGGTACTGGCTGGAATGCACTCATAAGGAAGATAATAGCCTCAGTACCAAGACCTATTATTAGCATTACGTCTGCAAATGGCCAGTGCATGATTTTAAATAGTGCACCTACAATTACGACAGCAGCACCAATACCATAGACCTTTGGCATGATGACGTCGTTCATTAGACTGCGACCTTTAGCTTTGCTCATTTTTGTTTTTAATTAATTTGTGAACGATAGAATGTATAAGATTTGTTTTCGGTGATAAAGCTTATTTTTCAGGAAAAGTTCAATTTATCTGAATTCTCTTCCGGAAGATCTTCCTAAGTATATCATGGCGTTACGGAAGCCTATATAAGATCTTGCCGAGTCCTGGTATTCGAAGTTACGTGTACCTGTTTCAAGGAAATATGCAATGTCTTTCCACGAGCCGCCTCTTACGATTTTGCGTGGTTCCGCATCATCATAGTATACAGGGTTCAAATCCCAGGTTACCGGCACTGTTGCATCTGAGTAGGCATCCTCGCACCATTCCGCTACGTTACCTGACATGTCATATAAACCAAAGTCGTTCGGGAAGAATTGTGCAACCGGCGCTGTGTAAGTAAAACCATCGCTGTAATAATCACCACGGCCTGGTTTAAAGTTAGCTAGCAAACATCCTTTGCCATTACGTAAGTATGGGCCACCCCAAGGGTAAACAGCCATATCGCGGCCACCTCTTGCAGCATATTCCCACTCAGCCTCCGAAGGTAATCTGAACTGTGGCATTGGTGCACGGCCATCTTCTTCGTTTGCCTGGTTTTTCAGTTTTGTTCTCCACTCGCTAAATGTTTTGGCAGCAAACCAATCCACACCCACTACAGGATAATCATCAAAAGCAGGATGCGAGAAATAGTACTCCATTAAGGGATCACCCATGTGGTATGTGAAGTCTTTTACCCATACAGTCGTGTCAGGATATAACTGCGTCATCACAACTTCTTCACCCAATACGTCCAATGAATCCGTCATCATAACATCCATAAACTGGCGGTATTCATTATTGGTAATCTCGGTTTCGTCCATATAGAAGCCACCGATCGTAATCTGCTTATTCAGGTTAGCCATCGTTGCTGCTATGTCCTGATCAGCCTGACCCATATGAAATGTACCGCCAGGGCACGCTACCATTCCGTAAGGAACTTCCTGCGCATTGTACTCCGGACGATCTTCTGCTCCGACAAGGTCTCCCTGCGGGCCTCTTCTCAATCCACAGCTTGCAAGCAGAACCACCGCCATGGCGAAAGAAGACAGCTTAAATAGTTTGTTCATGATGACTCTTAAAAAAGGTAAATTTCCTGTAATGTTATTTTAGTACACTTTTATGGGTGTAACAAATATATGAGAAATAGAAATAAATAAAAAACAATTCAGTACAACTCCTATTTATTATTTTTTAACGATAGATCACCTCCAATATTATAGGTGTATATCATATTTTTATCTGCATTTTTTTTAGAAACCAAATGACTTCAATTCAATTAATCCAATTTTGAAGTAAAGGTTACTTAGAGAAAAAATAACGAGGAGTTCTAATAGCCGGGCGAAACCGGACAACTGGCTCTGGCAATCGGTAACTTAACATTACCTCGTGGGAGGTTGGTGCCTTTGCAGCTCTGTCAAATACTGTAAAATCAAATGCATAACCTACCCGCAGCGCATTGTCCTGAAACATAGCCATTCCTACAAGCGCACTAACAGCTTCTTTATGTCGATAATTCAATCCGGCCCAATATTTTTCACTATAAGTTGCTCTTGCACCTGTTTCAAAAGAAAAGGTTTCAGAATCATGCTTCATAAGCGCTAAGGGCGTAACAATTAACTCGTTAGAAACCGGGAAATGATAACCTGCTGTAACATACAGGTGGCGCTCACTTAAAAACTGGCTGGCACCACTCGTTACTTCATTAGCAAACTCGTACTCTGCCTTTCGCAAATTAATCATACCTGCGCCTGCGTACCACATCTCAGATTCATACCAAACGCCAGCGCCCAGGTCATACTTAGTGTCGGAACTGTTAAATGGTACACTTGGATCGCCTTCATCATTGGCACGGTATCTTCCTTTTTTGATATTATTAACGGTTCCCTGCACACCTAATCCGAGCTTACCTGTTTCACCTATATTTATATGATAAGAGTAAGACAAAGCTGCAGATGTTAAGGTAGTGTTTGCAATTTTATCACGAAGTAAGTTAATTCCTACACCACCGTGTAATAACCGAACGGGGGTGTGGGCAGAAATTAAAAGCGTTTGCGGTGCCCCGCCTCCATCAAAAGATGCATCATAACCTAACCATTGGTATCTGTATACTGAAAGTACTTCGGGCCTGTTTGTAATACCAGCGTATGCCGGGCTAAGTTGCAGACCGGTAAACCCATAATGAGTAAACTGAGGCTGCTGCTGTGCTTTAACACCTAGCTGGATAAACATTAGCAGTATTACTATCGGTAGTAACTTTCTCATAAGCGCTTGCAAGGAGGAACAGTAAAGTATAACGGAGCAACTAGTGGCTAATGTTTAAATATAGGTATTAAACGCTAAAACGCAAATGCTGGTATACCGGAGTAGCCCCTGCGTTTGCGTTTTAATTACTATGTAAATATCGAAACAAAAGTTACATAGGCTCCTTATTTTTTTGCTGCCTGCTTTTGCGTCTGAATGTATACTTCGATAGCTCCGGTCATGGATGGGGCGTTTGGCATAGGTGCTTCAATGTCCAGTTCCAGGCCTGCATCGCGTACGGCTTTTGCTGTTGTTGGCCCAAAAGCAGCTATCCGGGTATTATTTTGTTTGAAATCCGGGAAGTTGGCAAAAAGCGATGTAATTCCGGACGGGCTAAAGAAAGCCAGGCAATCATAGGTTACATCATCCAGATCCGAAAGATCGGCTGCTACTGTATTATAAATAATCGCTTCAGTATGCTTGATCTTATTTGCAGCCATAAAAGCCGGAATATCATCTTTGCGGATATTAGAGCAAGGATACAGGAACGTCTCGTTTTTATGCTTTTTGATTACTTCAAACAGATCTTTCGCCGTTTTCTCGCCTACAAAAAGTTTACGTTTACGAAGCGTGATATACTTTTGAAGGTAATAAGACGTTTGATCAGAGATACAGAAGTACTTCATATCTGCAGGCATCTCAATTTTGCTTTCCTGGCAGATCCTGAAAAAGTGATCAACGGCGTTACGGCTTGTAAAAATTACGGCAGTATGAGCCAGAATATCCACTTTATCTTTCCGGAACTCCTTAAAAGAGACAGGCGCAACTTCAATAAATGCCCTGAAATCCACCTCAACGCCATACTTCTCAGCAAGGGCCATGTAAGGTGAGTTATCGGTAGTAGGCTGTGGTTGTGTTACCAGAATACTTTTAATCGGAATATTGTGTCTGTCTGGGTTTGCCGTCCCGGTCGCTTTGCTCTCAGCCATATAATAATACGGTTATTAAATAAACACCCACTGAAACCACTAAACGCAAATTAAAAGTTAAAGACAATCAGCTTTAACATAATTGCCAGCGGAATCACTTCTGTGGCGCAAAGGTATGAAAATAAATGCAAATTAAGTATAGGGGCTTTCGTATTTACTACAAAGAATACGCGTAATATTGCTAACACAAGCAACAGTGACACAGCCAGATTGGATATTAAAAGTATAGTCTGAGGCATGGCAGCATTCAGGGCCAGATACAGCAGCATAACGACCGGCAAAAACATCCCCAGAAAAAGTATGCTTCTCAGAAACTCCCTGTACTGAAGATCCACGACCTGCTCCAGCCCAAAAATAAAGCCCATTACTTTCAGGAAAAGGTATTTAAACAGGATAAAGCCAAACACCAGAAAAGTATAAAATATGATTTTTGTGGTAAGGTCTGCCTCCGAAACCGGAAAAAGCCTGTTAAATAACCGCACATGCTGCACATTAGTATGTATAGCCGCTATTACGAGTGCAATGGAAAGCGAGAACGCAAGTATAAACAACACTCCAGACCAGGAGCCAATCGGCTTTATAAGCGGTGCCTGTTGCATAGAACCTGCGCGGTCGTGTAAAGTACCCAGGTTAAAAATACCTGCAAAGTCTGCCGGAAAGTTACTTCTAAGCCAGCCATAGATCAGCCCGATCAGAAGTATAAATAAGATAAAGGCGTTTTGATTTACGTATTCCCTGAACTTGACAGCAAAGGGCCGCTTGCTTTGGGGTGTGATATCGTAGATTTCCGTTATATGATTTTTAAAAGAAGCTACATCAGGCTGCTGGTCTGGATGCCAGACCGTTAGCAGGTAGTTGCCCTTCACTGGTTTTATACCTTCGCTATACTTTTTAAGGTCTAATGTATAAACTGCAGTAGAGTCTGCCTTAAAAATCAATTTGTTATTAAGTAGCAGGCAAAGATCTTTCGGAGCTGTAAAATCTACCAGAAAAGGCTGCACATCTGTGATGGCTACCCATTGATGAAGTGCATTGTAACCGGAGTGTACCTTGCTGATATACGGCAGCAGTTCTGCAGACTCGGATTGGTAAACGAGCCAGTTTTTGGTGATGGTATTCTTTTGTTCGAGGGGCAAAGGCTGTGCTTGTGCTGCTTTGCAACACCAGAGCAGCAGCACGCTTAAAATAAGCGCAAATACAGTTTTTTTATACTTTGGAAGATAACCGCTGATTTGCACCCCGTGATTTGTAAACGCCCAGAATTATACTTAATACAACTGAAAAGCCCAATAGCGACAGTAACAGGTTTAAGTTACCCCACGCACTAAAGTTAACTACAAATATAATAACCATCAGGTTTATAAAACCAAGTATAACTACTGTAGTGATCTGGTTAAAACCCATGGCCAATAAACGGTGATGGATGTGATTTTTATCCGGCACAAAAGGAGAGACCCCTTTCAGAATGCGGATAAACGAGACACGCAGCGTATCAAAAAGCGGCACGAACAAAACACCGAGTGCAACTGTAGGTGCAGCCGGCATCTGTCGCATTTCTATAAACTGTATGGCAAGTATGGATACGATAAAGCCACAGAGCAGAGAGCCGGTATCGCCCATGAAAATGGTTGCCTTATGAAAGTTATACCGTAGAAACCCTAATAAACCACCGATCATGCAAAAAGCTACTGCTGCATAATTTCCATATGCCTGCCCTCCGTACAAATAAAAGAATATTCCGAAAGTGGCTGCTATGATCATCACAATTGTTCCGGCAAGGCCATCCAGCCCGTCGATCAGGTTTACAGCATTTGTTACACCGATAATAACCAAGAAAGTAAACATATAGCTTACACCGATCTGCAATTCGCCTATACCAAAAATCCCCTGAAAACTTGTGATCCGGATATCAGCCATAAACATTACAATACCCGTTGAGAGCAGTTGTACCGCAAACTTTTTGAGGGCAGATATACTTACCAGATCATCTTTCAGGCCGATAAAGAAAAGGATAATACACCCTGCCAGCAATTGCTGTACCCCATTGCTCAGATCTCCGAAAATGGTTAAGGCAGACATAAACCCGGCAAACACAGCCAAACCGCCCAGCCTGGGGGTAAGCGACTCGTGCACAGTCCGGAAGTTAGGCTGATCCAGGATATTTTTAAGATGCGCCACTCTTATAATAGAAGGTACAGCAAAAATGGCTATCAAAAAGGCCCAGCTGAAAGCTAGTATAAGGGGTAGAATCGCTTGATTCATAAATTGTTCAGTATCTGGAAGTATAACCAAATGAGTTTATACTTCTTAAGTTTGTTTATGGCCTTTTGACCAGACGGCTTGCTGTAAATGTTGCGCTATCAAAGGTAAAGCTTACTTACGGTAAAAACCAAATCAGGAATGTAACACGCCTTTCATTTGCAGCATTCCAATTTCGATCAGATTTTCTTCTGTGATGGAATCCGGAACAAACACAAACTTCTTGTCAAATATCTGTTTCCCGATGTAGTAGCTTACCCAGTACTCGTTGTTAATGTGGAAAATGGCTGGATCAATAGGCTCTATCTGCACAAAAGTTTTAGCCTCTACCTGCTCAAACATATGCCGCAAAACGGATGTCTTTACTTCATTCCCATCCAGTACCCCGTATCCTTTCGATGAGATCAGGACATTATCTATCGGGTGAGCATTGTAGTTAAGCAAGTATACATTCCAGATGGGTTCGCCTGTATCACCTTCAGAAGTAGCAACTGCTACCGAAATGCCTTCTACCGGGTTAAAATCAATATCTTTCTTCATGCAAGGTGTCTGTAATAGTGGCTTCGAATAGTGCAGCCAGGTGCTTTCTTAATTTTTCTTCTACTTCGGATAAGGATACTTCATGGCCCAGTTCTTTAGCCAGCGAGGTTACCTGTTTATCTGAAATACCGCAAGGCACAATGTTGTTAAAGTAATCCAGGTCGGTGTTTACATTAAAAGCAAAGCCATGCATGGTTACCCAACGGCTGCATTTAACACCCATCGCACAAATTTTGCGCGGATTAATTTGTGCTTCGTGGTCAAGCCAGACGCCTGTTAACCCGGCTATGCGGCCAGCTTCGATGTTATACTCTTTCAGGGTAAGTATAACTGCCTCTTCCAGAAAGCGCAGGTACTTGTGTATATCCGTGAAAAAGCTCTCGAGGTCAAGTATAGGGTAGCCCACAATCTGCCCGGGGCCGTGGTAAGTAATATCGCCTCCGCGGTTGATCTTATAATAGGTAGCGCCTTTGGCTTCCAAGCCACTTTCATTGAGCAGCAAATTTTCTTCGTGGCCACTTTTGCCTAAAGTATAAACATGCGGATGGTAGCAGAACAGCAAATAGTTTGGCGTAGCTTGTTGTGCTTCCGGTGCGGCCGTTCGGTTATGGGCTTTCAGATCAAGTATACTTTTGAAAAGCTTTTCCTGATAATCCCAGGCCTCTTTGTAATCGATCAGCCCCAAATGCTCAAATTGTATTTTCCTGTTCTGCTCCATTTGCGGTAAGTTTATACTTTGGCAAGTTCGCCTTTTACGTAATTGATGTTCTCAATCGTATTCGGGCTTACATTGTTCAGTTCGGCCAGGTAAACTGTCACCCAGTCAAAAATATGAATGAGACTGAAAGCCTGCTCCAGGAACGTTGACCCTTGTGCTTGTACTTCTAACACCTTTCCTGCTTTGCTTTCAAAAATCTTCTTAGAAACATCCATGCGCAAACGGATACGCTCATGGTCGTAGGCACTTCTGATATAAAGCACAGTTATCATCTCGAAGAGCGGCTCCGGGTGCAACCAACCAACAATCTCGTTGTGGTTCATCTCCGGGAAGGTATTTACATGGCTCAGTTGTTTCGAGTTCTCGTTTATTTGTTGCTGAAAACGAACGGCAATGGGCTCGAACTGAACGCCGGCATAAAGTATCGGAAGTTTTCCTTTAAAGGCATTCGCCAACGCGCTTGCTTCTACTTTCATGCTGCTCTGCTGCTCTTCCAGAAGTGCTATTGTCTGAGCCAATTCTGTTTTAAACGTCACGTTCAGCACACCGGCATAATGCAGCAAGTATAACATCTCTACCACAGAGTAGCCCAGGCACGCACGCGGCTGCTCCGAATCTCCGGGAATTATAATGTGTGGAAAGTTATTTTCTTTAGATAAACGCAGCACTTCGCCACCGGATGTAACGCAGGCCAACGTAGCGCCTTTAGCCAAAGCCTCCCTAATACCGGACAGGGTTTCTTCGGTGTTTCCAGAGAAAGACGATGCAATAAATAAAGTATCCGGCCCAACAAAGGCAGGAATATCATAGCCTTTGTTTACAACTAAAGGCATTTCAATTTTATCGCTTACATAGGCTTGTATCAGGTTGCCCCCAATACCGGAGCCGCCCATACCAGCAATTACAATATTACTGTATTTTTTAGGCGCAAAGTTAACTGTAGCTTTCTCTCCTATTTCTGTTGCGTGCTGCAGTTGTTGTATAAATCCTTCTACCAGTTGTTTCATATGCTGTGTTTTGCGTACTTATTTTTTACAGTAACCTAACTTTGGTGCAATTTACAAGTTTACAATGGCTTCTCAAACTTACAACCGCATCCTGACCGGGCAGCAAGGCGAAGACAGCGCAACGCAGTACCTTACAGAAAATGGCTATACTATACTTTGCCGCAACTATAGGTATAAGCGCGCAGAAATAGATATAATTGCCCAGAAGCCCGATCTGCTTGTTTTTGTGGAAGTTAAAACCCGCACTACAGCTAAATACGGACACCCCGAAGAAGCTGTTAGCAGGCGTAAAGAAGAATTATTTCTGGAGGCTGCTGCTGCCTACATCGAAGAAATTAATTGGCAGCACGATGTCCGGTTTGATATCATTTCGATTACATTAACGGATAAGCAGGTTTTGCACCACATTGAAGATGCTTTTCATTAGCGCTGGGCCTGCGACCGTTTGTCCATTTTGTCTTTTTCGTAGATGAGCTTACCGTGGCGGTCGTACTGTTTTAGCAAGTATGGTTCTGCCGGTGCTTCGTAAGCAGTCTTCGGATATTGATATTCGGAATGCCTGCGCCCTCTGAAATCATAGTGCTTTATCCAGACGCCAACTTTGCGGCCTTTTTCATATTGCCCGCTCCATTCCAACTGGCCGTTCTCGTAGAACCGGTAATACATGCCCTGTACTTTACCAAACGCATAAGGGATCACTTCTCTTACCTTACTCTGGTCGCCGTTGTAGTAGGTAAATACGGCATCACGCTGAAAGCCTTTCTCATAATGGTCTTTATCCAATAAGATTTCGTCTTCGCCGCGGCGGTAACGCTCCCAGCGCAGGTGCTTGGTGCCTACATAAAAATAGCCTTCTTCTACTACCTGTCCGCCAATTTCCTTTTTGTATGGGCCATGCAACACTTTATACTTGGCTGGGTCGGCTTCGCCGCGGGTGCGGTAGAGTTTCCGCTTTTTGGTATCGAATAAATATTTTTCGGGAGCGTAGGCACTGGGCTCTATGTACTCGGGCAAGTAACTGAATGTCTCGATCGTTTCTCTTTCGCCACTGCCTGTCTTCACAAAACCACGCTGTACTTTATGGCCCAGAAAATAGCGTCTGTTCTGCTTCTGGCGCTTCTTTTCTTTTTTCTCTTCTTTTTCCTGATCGAGTGGTAGCTTGCTTTCCAGGCTTGGTTTAGTTGTGTCGGCATCCGCTAAAGCTGCCTTATCCAATTTGCCACCTTTAGCAAGCGCCTGGTTCAGGTTATAATCACTGTTCCAGGCTGGCTTGCTACAACCGCCCAGCAGCAGCAAAGCCAAACCAAGACTAAATGTATAAACCAACCGAATTGTGTGCTTCATTTTAATATGCTGATGTGCTAATGGATTAATGTGCTAATGGGCAGTATATGTATTGCTTACAACAAGCAATTTAGCCATCAGCCATTCAACAATTTATACTTAACGTAAAGATGCTTATAAATCGTATAAGAGCCAATATGCTGCTTTTTATTTGCTCTTATAACTAAAGCTGCTTTTGCTAAGTTTCATACTTGCCAGTTAAAAGAAAAAGGCAGCCTTCTGTAAAAGCTGCCTTTCTAAGTATGTTAAACTTTAAACAATATACTATTCTTTATCAATCAGGTCTACGCTGCGTTTCACGAAAGCTGTAAGCGCCGAGCCTGAAAGCAGGTTCTGAGAAAGCAGGGCCAGATCAAATGCCTGGCGCGCAATGCGTTCTTTGTTATCCTCTTTCGCGTTCAGGATGCGCTGGTTCAGGCTATGGTTCGCGTTGATGGTAACATTATAAGCATCCGGCAGATCGCCCATAAACATCATACCGCCGCCACCGTTGCGGCTCATATCTTTCATGCGGCGCATAAACTCCGGAAGCGTAATGATTACAGGTGCATCGTCCGGAGACAGTGCGGTTACTTCTACCGTCATGTGCTGGTTGGCAATGGCCTGCTCAAAAATCTTTTTCAGACTTTCTTTTTCCGTATCGTTCAATACGCTTTCTTTTACTTCGTCGCGCTCGATCAGTTTATCTACAATTTCCGCGTCTACACGCTTCAACGTCGTTTTTTCGACTTTTTGCTCCAGCAAACCAATAAAGTGGCTATCAATTACAGTATCAAGCTTTAACACATCGTAGCTGCGGTTCTGGGCGGCCTCTACATAAGCATGCTGCTTTTCAGCATCTGTAGTGTAAAGCCATACTTGCTGGTCGTTCTTATCCGTCTGGTTAGCCTGCACTAAAGCTTTATACTCTTCAATGGTATTATACTTACCAGTCGTATTCTGTAGCAACACAAAGTCTTTGGCTTTTTCGTAGAACTTATCATCGCTCAGCATGCCATACTTTACAAACACCCCGATATCGTCCCAGCTGCTCTCGAATGTAGTGCGGTCTTTCTTGTAAATATCGTTTAGCTTGTCGGCAACTTTTTTGGTGATGTAAGTATTGATCTTCTTCACATTCGCATCGGCCTGCAGGAACGAGCGGCTTACGTTAAGCGGAATGTCAGGCGAATCGATGATACCGTGCAGCAACATCAGGAACTCAGGCACCACATCTTTTACTTCATCCGTAATAAATACCTGTCGCGAGTACAGCTGAATTTTGTTGCGCTGCAGCTCCAACTCGTTTTTGATTTTCGGGAAGTATAAAATACCCGTCAGGTTAAACGGATAATCAACGTTGAGATGGATCCAGAACAGAGGCGCTTCCGAGAACGGATAAAGCTCTTTGTAGAAATTCTTGTAATCTTCGTCGGTAAGTTCGGCTGGTTGTTTTGTCCAGATCGGGTTTGGGTTGTTGATGATCTGGCCTTCGAACTCTACGGGCACCGGCAAAAACTTGCAGTATTTATCCAGTATGGTTTTGATG
The DNA here is from genome assembly GCF_003284895.1 of Pontibacter arcticus. Taxonomy (GTDB): domain Bacteria; phylum Bacteroidota; class Bacteroidia; order Cytophagales; family Hymenobacteraceae; genus Pontibacter; species Pontibacter arcticus. The sequence continues at coordinate 1,120,098 of NZ_QMDV01000001.1, read as the reverse complement.
CGGGCAGTTTCCAGAAACTCTTCTGAATCCTGGGCTACATGAAGTATAACATTGGTTCCGCGCTCTTCTTTAGCAGCACTGGTGATAGCAAATTCCGTACTTCCATCGCAGGTCCAGCGGGCTGGCTCCGCATCTTTCTGGAAAGATTTTGTTACGATCTCCACACGCTCGGCTACCATAAACGCTGAGTAGAACCCAAGACCAAACTGGCCAATGATCTGGCTTTTATCGCCGGAATCTTTGAAGCGCTCCACAAACTCAGCTGCACCCGAAAAAGCAATCTGATTGATATACTTTTTAATTTCCTCGGCAGTCATACCAATTCCGTTATCCGAAATGGTGATGGTGCGGGCTTCTTTATCTATTGCTACTGATACTTTCAGATCGCCCAGGTCGCCGTCGAACTCGCCAACAGATGATAGACGCTTTGCTTTCTGGGTAGCATCTACGGCATTACTTACCAGCTCGCGCAGGAAAATCTCATGGTCTGAGTAAAGGAATTTTTTGATGATCGGGAAAATATTCTCGGTGTGAATCGAAATGCTGCCTCTTTCTTCCATGTTATTATTTTATAGAATGTTTTTTGAATGTCTGTTTCCGGGAGAGGGCGTTTCAAATCCTGTTCCAAGTATAAACGCGCCTTGCAACCGTGACAGGTTGGCAGAAACACGCTGTTTTATACTTCCGAAGTATCGTTTTTTGCGTACAACTCCTGACACATTTATACCTCCATCTTAATTTGTAGCTACAAGAAAGTATAAATTAGCTATTGCTTTCCTGATTTAAACATTATATTTGCTTTAGGCTCGTTTACGATACATGCATCGGTACTTAAATTATATCGCCCTTACACTGCTGTTGCTCTTTACCAGAGCAATGGTACCCGATGCGCTTATGCTGCATCTGCACGGGCACGAGCATACCGTACACGCCGATGCCTGCGACAGCCACAAAGCCCAGGTAGGCAAAAAACACAATCACTGCCCCGTAGAAGATCTTTTTGGAGCTCCTTACCAAGGTAGTGTAACATACTTCGAGCCCGAAGCTTTAACCCACACGCAAAGGTTTAACAATTTATATAGTGCCAGGTATTACGGTAATACCGTCCTTCTTCCCCATCTACGCGGCCCGCCCGTAGCTTAAATTCTTTTCTGTTTGTATGGTTTCCTGAAGTGCTTTTACTGGCTGCTTCGCCATACGTTAGTTTAATGTTTCTGAGAGATACTGCTTTAGCCTTTCTGTTTTTGTGAGGTTATAAAGCCTGTATTTCTATTCTTCAAATTTTATTTTACCTGTGCTTATACCTGATTTTCTGCAGAAGCTGGTGCTTTTGCCAGTATTGGCCTTATTTGCTTTTGTGGCCCAGGCACAACCTATGCCCGCTACAGGCCCGGATATTTTGCCGGAGGCTGAGCAGAATTGCGGCCTTACGCTTTCCGGAAAGGTACTGGACCACGACAACCGCGAACCTTTGATCGGAGCCACTGTGCTTATCCGGGAGCTAAAGAGAGCGGCTGTAGCTGATGAGTATGGCAATTATCATTTCCATGATATTTGCCAGGGCACATATACGGTACAGGTTTCTTATATCGGCTACGAGCAGGAAGCGTTTACTTTCCGGATCACAACTTCTTCGGTCAGAGACCTGCAATTGCATACCGATACCCGTACTTTAAATACAGTACAGGTAATAGGCAGCCATGTAAAATCTCAGGCGCAATCTTCTGAGTTGCTTGGTGGCCGCGACCTGGCCGAAGCGCGCGGTTTAACTTTAGCCGAATCGCTTAAAAGTATAGCTGGCGTTACTACCCTGCAAACGGGTCCGACTATTTCGAAACCTGTTATCCATGGCTTGCACGGAAGCCGCATTTTGCTGCTTAACAACGGCGTGCGCCAGGAAGCACAGCAATGGGGCACCGAACACGCCCCGGAAATAGATCCGTTTGTAGCCACAGAGATGCACGTTATAAAAGGAGCGGCCGGTGTAAGGTATGGGGCAGATGCTATTGGTGGGGTTGTAATCGTAGAGCCAAAGCCGTTGCCTGACTCGGTAGGGGTAGCAGGATCGCTTAACCTGATGGGCTCAACCAATAACAGGCAGGGTGTAATTTCGGCGATGGTAGAAGGGAATGTGGCTAAACTCAGGCCGCTGAGCTGGCGCCTGCAGGGTACGCTTAAAAAAGGCGGCTTCTCAAAGGCAAAAGATTACTACCTGAACAACACCGCATTTGAAGAACAGAATTTCTCGGGAACAGTAGGCTATACCAAACAGAATTACGGAGCCGAAGTATATTACAGCCTTTTCCAGACCAAACTGGGCATTTTGCGCGAGTCGCATGTGGGCTCATCCGAAGACCTGCTGAACGCCATCAACCGCGACAAGCCTTTCGGAGCAGATACAGTAAAGTTTACGTATGATATCCGGACGCCTTACCAGGATGTAACCCATCATCTGCTAAAAACAAGACTGTACCTGAACTCGGCAACTGCCGGTAAATTTGAGTTTGTATACGGGCTGCAGCAAAACGTACGCCAAGAGTATGCACTGCACGGCAATAGTGCTGCCACGCCGGCTATGCAACTCAAATTAACCACCCATACGACAGAGGCCGTTTGGGAACACAAGCCTGTTGGCAATTTCTCAGGATCAATAGGAGCGGCTACGGTTTACAAGCACAACACCTATAAGTATGATGATTTTCTGCCGCAGTACACAGGCATCACTGCCGGTGCATTTGCCATAGAAAAGTGGCAGAAAGACAAACTGCAACTGGAAGGCGGCCTTCGGTATGATTATACTTACCTGCTCGTAAAAAAGTATGAGCCGCGTACCGATAACGGAAGCGGATCAGCCCTGATCAAACCGGATTATACTTTCCATAACCTTTCCGGTATGGTAGGTGGCATGTACGATGTGGGCTATCATCTTACATTTGGGTTAAGTGCTACTTCGGCGTGGCGTGCGCCTGGTGCAAATGAGCTTTTCAGCGAGGGCATTCACCATAGTTCGGTAGCGTACGAAGTAGGCAACCCTAACCTGAAACCCGAACAGGCTTATAACTTCGAGGCTTCTGTGGATTATTACGCCAACCGCCGGTTCAATGCCAAGCTCAGCGTGTATAACAATTACATTAACGAATACATTTATACCGCTATCCAGCCGGAGCCTGAGCTGACGGTACGGGGCTCTTTCCTGAAGTTTTTGTACAAGCAGGCCGATGCGTCTTTCAGAGGGGCAGACCTTAGCTTTGATTTGAAGTTAGTAAACAAGCTGACCTGGATCTCGAAATCATCTGTAGTGCGGGCCCGCAACCTGGATATTGACGATTGGCTGGTAGCCATACCTGCAGACAGGACAGACAACAAGCTGACCTTTGAAGCCGGGGATGTTGGCAAGCAGCTGAAGGAAACTTACTTCTCTTTGGGAGGATTATTTGTGGCCAGGCAAACCAGAATGCCTACTAAAGCCGACGAAGACTTGGCCGAAGCGCCAAACGCCTATTTCTTAGTTCATGCCGAGGCAGGCACCACGTTATACTTTGGCAAGCAACCACTGGAAATAGGCATTACCGCGAACAATTTATTAAACACAGCTTACCGCGATTACCTGAACCGCTTCCGGTATTTTGCCGATGAAACCGGCCGGTTGATCATGTTCCGGGTAAGCATTCCGCTTGATTTTAGAAAAAGTTAACCATTCAATTTTAACGAACCATCATTTTAATTAACAGTTTTAAGTATCCACTATTATGAAAAAACAATTCAGACCTTACGTAGCATTTTTATTGATAGCAGGTTTAACCTTTACAACTGCCGCCTGCAGCGACGATGATCCGGAGCCGGTAGAAGAGCAGGAGCTGATCACATCCATGAAGATCGAATTTACCCCGCAGGGAAAAAGCAACACGCCCATAACAGCAACTTACAGCGATAACGACGGCGATGGCGGCCAGCCTCCTGTAGTTAGCAACACATTGGATCTGGACCCGAATGTGACGTACGATGTAAAAATATCGCTTGCAGATGGCAGCAAATCACCAGCTCTTGATATGACGCCGGAAGTGCGCGAAGAAGGCGATGACCACGAGTTGTTTTATGAAGATGTAAACAACGCGCTGGGCCTTGTTATAGAAAAAACCGACAGAGACAGCAAAGGCCGCACTGTTGGCTTAACAGCAACTATTAAAACGCCTGCACTTAATAAGACTGGTAACCTTCGCGTAACGCTTAAACACCAGCCCGGCATTAAGAGTACAACTCCGGATCAGACAAAGGGAGAAACAGATTTTATCGGTAATTTTCCTGTTGTAGTAAATTAATTTCCGCCCCCAGTCTATTGCCTTTTTCTAAGGGCTTACTTTAAAACGAGTACTAGCTGCTTTTTTAACTAATATGGTTATAAAGTAGTTGTTACTCGTTTTTTACTTTGTCAGATATAGCACGCTATACCTAATCCAATATCTGTAAACCTGTGTTATAACGTTCTTAAAACCGGCTGACATTGTACTTTTCAGACATAACAAAGTATAACTTATAACTATTTCTTAAAACTTAATAAAACTATATAGGAACTTTTGCATCAGTGTAGCGTAATAGGGTTCAGTTCAAACACTCTGACATTATGCAAAAATTATTTAGACCTTACTTCGCCTTTTTGTTTATGGGCGCTTTAGCTGTAGGAATATCATCTTGCGATAGCAACGACGAAGACGAGCCAGCACCAGTTGAAGAAGAAACAACTATCCCTGGTTCTATCAACTCGCTGAGAATCGAATTCAGACCGAAAGGCCAGCCTACTGCTACACCAATCACTGCTGCTTATGGTGATGATGATCAATCTGATAATATCCCAGGAACCGTAAAAGGCGATATTAATCTAGATCCGGGAGTTGTTTACGATGTTAAGGTTATGATGACAGATGAAAGTCAGTCTCCGCCGGTAGATCTTTCTGCTAACACAAAGAAGACACAGGATTACCACGAGTTCTTTTATTCACCGCTTCAAGGACTTAAAGTTAGTTTCTTAAAAACTGACCAAGACAAAAATGGGCTTCCGGTTGGTTTTACAGCCGAAGCAACAACGCCTGCAACACCAAGTAAAGGTACATTACGCATAACGTTGAAGCACATGAAAAAAGATGGCGTAATTCTTAAAAGTGCTACATCAACTGTTAACACGGGTTCAACTGACTTTTTCGCAATATTTCCTGTTGTGATCGACTAACCTTTACAGGTTTATAAACTTCTGAAAAGGAGGCATACCAGACGTATGCCTCCTTTTTATTTTTCAGCTATACTTGCTGCCAGTGCCTGCACCGTTTTCAGGATACGGTTTGCCCTGGTTTCGGGGCGCTTGGCTTGCAATACGGCTACTACATACTCTTTGCGGTGCGTAAAAGCCAGTTTCTCAAAATGCTCCAGCAAACCTGCTTCCTGAAGCGCTGCCTGCATATCCGGAGGTAGGGTAGCTGTTTTTGCTATCCTGTCGATTCCGGGCAAGTCAAGGCCAAAGGCAGAAGGCTTTTTTTGTTCGTGCTGCTGTCTGAAACGAACCGAAGACCAGGTCGCATCTAAAGAGATCTGCCGTACGGCCACAAAACCCAGTTCCTGCATAAGAGCCCAGCCTTCGTCGCGGGTAAGATCGGTAGCGAAACCAGCTGCTTTTTTAGGATATGCGATCCAGAGTATACTTTCTGGCAGCAAGGCAGCCACAGTTTTTGGAGCCCAGGCAATTAGCTCTGCCTTCGATCTTACAACTAATTGTACCGCTTTATACCTTGCAGCTTCTGATTGGTTTGTAACAATGTTCAGGTTCTCCTTTTCAAGCAAAGCTTTTACCTCTTCAGGGGCATTTAACACCAGCACTTCTGTACCTGGTTTTAGCTGCAATTTCTGTCTTAAACACTGCTCGGCCATTTTTAAAACTATCGCTTGGTTTATCAAAAGTAACCAGCCGGAAGTTACCTGTCAACTAAAGGTATAACAGCAGTTATATGCGCAGCCGGCAAAAACTTTATTTAATTAAAAACATAAGATATTTAATAAATAAATGCACTCATACACAACCTGTTAACCCTAATCCAGTATACAAACTTAACTATCCATCTCTAAAATTTCCTGATTGCCTATGAAAAGATTTTTTACTCCAAACTTCAAAGAATTAACCCTCACTGCCTTTACCCTTTTAACACTGTTTTCTGCCTGCTCTACACGCGTAGAAAGAGATGAAAAAGCGATGGCGAAACAGGAGCCTGTAGTTGCAACACAGCCTAATGCTGTTACAGTAGCTGCCATACAAGCTCCGGAAGATGAGGCTTACTTCGACCTGATTGCCGAAACATCAAGCTGCCTGGGTGAGAACCTGTGGATTGGTGGTAAAGTAGAAAGCAGCCGCCAGATGGCGCTCACCAAATCAGGTGACATCACACACACAAAAGTGTACCGTATTAAAGAGCTGACTGCTACAGGCATTAACTCTAACCAGAGCTATACTTTTGAAGAGAATGCCGGAATCCTGAAAGCTACTTATGCCGGATCTGATATGCTGCACCTGCAGTTAAACGATGGTGAATTGCAGCTGATGCACAGTGCCGCCACCGGCGCTGAGCCTGTTGTGCTGGCTTACCATACTACCAAACCAAATGAGCTGCAAACCGGCAAAGCCGGTAATTGGAGCTGTAAGTAACAAGCCTCAAAGCAAGTATAGCCAGCTGCATGCTTATGTGGCTGGCTATACTTGCTTTTAAGGTAAGCCTAACCTACTTGATTTATACTTTTATACGGACCTTAGATTGCATCCCGAAATACTGCATTGGTAATTTTTGAGCCTGATGTATACCTGCAAGGCATATTTTCGTAATTTCGGGTATGATTATATATAACGTAACGGTAAATATAGACAACAGTGTGGCCGACGAATGGCTGCAGTGGATGCAGGAAGTACACATTCCGGATGTAATGAAAACGGGCTTTTTTCTGCACAACCAGATCAGCCGGATGATAGATGAAATAGATAACGGTGGTGTAACATACGCGGTGCAGTACAAATGCCGCAACCTCGAAGACCTAGAAGAATACCAGAACGAACATGCAGACGCTATCCAAAGCAGGCACGATGCCCGGTATGCCAACCAATATGTAACCTTCAGCTCGACACTCGAAATTGTTGCCTCTGATGTAGAGCGCACAGAGCAGGCCGGGTAAAATGTTTTATAACGTATAAATCCGGAAGCAAGGGTAATAAACATTTACCTCTGCTTCCGGATTTATACGTTATACCTGCGCTAATGTATATTTCAGGAAGTATAGCGCTGTATCTGCTCCTCGGTCATGTTGCAGTTAATCCATTCCTCGTCCAGGTTGGCGCCTATCTTTTTGTAAAACCCAATTGCTGATTCGTTCCAGTTCAGTACCTGCCATTTAAAGCGTTTGGCACCAGTTTCCTTGGCTTCGCGGGCTACGGCATCAAATAACTTTTTACCGATACCGGTTCCGCGCAGGCTTTCGGTTACCACCAGGTCTTCCAGAAAAAGCATTTTGCCTTTCCAGGTAGAGTAGGCAGTATAGTAAAGCGCAATCCCAACGATACCTTCTTCAGATTCGGCAACAAAAAACTGAAAGATCGGATGATCTCCAAACCCATCGCGTTGCATATCGGCCAGTGTGTTGGTTACCTCATGTACGGCCCGTTCGTAATCTGCCAGCTCTACAATCAGTGCGCGCACCTGCGGCAGATCTTCTTTTGTTCCTTTCCTGATCTGTATATCCATGTGTGTAATTTATACTTTAGTTGTTTTTAGTTTCTAACTCTCCATTTGCTTTGTGCCTGTACCAGTTCTTTGCCGGTTGCTGTGCTGGTCAGTTTATGTAAGTACGTTGCATTTTCGGTTGCAGGTGCAGCCTCGCCCTTAATCACATCACCCATTATACTTTCAGCTTTAAAGATAATGTCGAGTTCCTGTAGTTGGTTTTGGTCGGGTGTGGTTACGGGCAGCGTTTCGAGTACCCATTGCAGATAACGTGTATTGGTTACGTGCTTGTTCAGGTCGATGTCGTGCCAGCGTACGGGTGTTTCTAGGGTATAAACAGCTTCGCTTATGGTGGGCAACTTCCCTTTGGCAAAAGGCAGCGGCTCTTGGCCGGGCACAACTTCTACCTGCATAATAAAATCCGGTACCGATACCATTTGTCTTTTTACCACATCCATCACCAGCCACACGCTTGTTGCCTGGCCCAGTAGCTCGCCTGCTTCGCTATAAATCCTGAAATCGCGGTGCAGGAAAACGCGTTCGCGCCCGGATGCCCAGGTTTCTACAGTTATACTTTCTTTGTGGCCCGGGTACCGGAACATTTCGATGCGCAGGCGCTGCAATACCCACGTCAGTCCGCGATCCAGCAACTCATACATCGATATACCCAGCGTGGCGGTATTGACCCAGGCGGCTTCCTGCATGTAACTTACCAAAGCCGGCAAGGTGGCCTGCCCATGATAATCTACTTCGTTGGAGCGTACTGTAAAGGCCGATGTTCCTGCTGTTGCTTTTTTCATAGGTGTAGGGTTGGTACAGCGCTAAATTAAGTATACGGCCGTTTCCATACTACCTTAAACACAAAAAAGCACATCTGTTGCCAGCTGTGCTTTCTGTTTCTAATCAAATTTTATACTTCGCAAGTATAAAAAAAGCCGCGCTACCAACTAAGGCAGCGCGGCTTTTTAAAGTATAAATTTACAGCTTATTGTTGCGTTTGGTACGGATTAACGCCCATATTCTTGTAAACAAACGACCACGTATCGGCAGCTTCCTGAATAACCAGTGAGGTTGGCTTACCAGCACCGTGGCCGGCACGCACATCTACTCTGATTAAGTATGGATTGCCCGGTGCACCTTTAGCCTGCAGTTCAGAAATAAACTTGAACGAGTGCGCAGGCACTACACGGTCGTCGTGGTCTGCGGTTTTCACCATTGTGGCCGGGTATTTTACGCCTTCTTTGATGTTGTGCAATGGCGAGAATGCCTGCAGGTTTTTGAACTGTGCCGCATCATCTGAAGAACCATACTCCGGTACCCATGCCCAGCCAATCGTGAATTTGTGGAAACGCAGCATATCCATTACACCAACGGCCGGAAGCGCTACTTTAGCCAGTTCAGGGCGTTGCGTCATGAAAGCGCCTACCAGCAAACCACCGTTAGAGCCACCAGCTACAGCCAGTTTCTCAGAGGAAGTATACTTGTTGCTGATCAGGTATTCGGCAGCGCCAATAAAGTCATCGAATACGTTTTGCTTGTTTGGCGTTACACCGGCTTTGTGCCACTCTTCGCCGTACTCGCCACCGCCGCGCAGGTTAGGCATCGCGTACACGCCGCCGTTCTCCAGCCACAGCATGTTAGAAATGCTGAAGCTTGGGGTAAGCGAAATATTAAACCCACCATAAGCGTACAGATAAGTCGGGTTGGTGCCATCCAGTTTCAGGCCTTTTTTGTGCACAATAAACATCGGCACTTTGGTACCATCCTTCGAAGTATAAAATACCTGCTTGGTTTCATAAGCATCCGTATCAACATTTACTTCGGTTTTGCGGAACAGGCTTACTTTGTTGTTGGCAATATCGTAGCGGTAGATAGTTGGCGGGTAGGTAAACGAAGTGAAGGTAAAGAATACTTCTTTGTCGTTTTTCTCGCCGTTAAAGCCACCAACAGAGCCAATGCCCGGAAGCGCTACATTATGCAGTTGCTTGCCGTTTGTATCAAAAACAGTTACCTGGCTGCTCGCATCTTTCATAAAAGAAGCTACAATGCGGCCACCAACCAGTGATACGCCGGTCATTACATCTTCAGAATGCGGGATCACTTCTTTCCAGTTGGCTTCCTGCGGCTTTTTTGGGTCGATCAGAACCAAACGGTAGCGCGGCGCATTTTTGTTAGTGCGCACCAGCAATTTATCGCCCATGTTATCCACTACATTGTACTCCGACTCGAAGTTGGTTATAAGCGGCTTGATGGTAGATTTCGGATCAGACAGGTCTTTGTAGTATAAAGCGTTGGCTCCGCTGGCACCTTCCGATACGTTCAGAATCAGGAAGCGCTCGTCTTCAGTTGTCTGGCCGTAGTAGTTGCGCAGCGCAAATTTCTTGTCTTCGTAGATCAGTTTATCCTGGCTTTGCGGCGTGCCTACTTTGTGGTAGTATACTTTATGGAACTCGTTTTTATTAGCCAGTTTGTTGCCTTCAGTTGGCGCATCGTAGCGGCTATAAAAGAAACCATCCTTGTACCAGCTCGGCCCTGAAAACTTCACCCAGTCAATCTGGTCGTCTAGTTTTTTGCCGGTAGCCGCTTCCATTACGTGGTAGGTGTTCCAGTCAGAGCCGCCGCTTGAGGTGCCGTACGCTACATACTTGCCATCTTTCGAGAAATCGAATGCCGTAAGCGCTACCGTACCATCTGTAGATAATTTGTTCGGGTCGAAAAATACTTTTGGCTCAGCTTCCAAAGATTCCTGTACATACAGTACGCTTTGGTTCTGCAGGCCGTCGTTTTTATAGAAGTAGTATTTGCCGTTCTCTTTGAAAGGAGCGCCATACTTCGGGTAATTCCAAATCTCAGTCAGGCGTTGCTTTATTTTATCTCTGAACTCGATATCGCCTAAGTATGATTGTGTTACTGTGTTCTGGGCAGTTATCCAGCTATCAACTTCTTCGTTGTGCGTTTCGAGCCAGCGGTACGGGTCGGCTACTTTTGTGCCGTGATAATCGTCTACGTGGTCTACTTTTTTAGTATCAGGGTAAGTTAAGGCGGTTTCAGCAGTTGCTTTGGCCTCAGTATTAGTTTCGGTATTCATGCCTGTGGCGGTGGTATCTGTTTTGGTTGTTTTGCAAGCCGACATGGCCGATAGGGTACCGGCCAGTAGCAATACGGTTGTTTTCTTCATGTTAGTTAGTAAGGTGTTTAGGTGGTGCACTCAAAAACCCAAGTTAAAGAATTATCCTGAAACTGGCTATACTTTGCAACATCGCTTTAAGCAGAGTGGCAGCTACACTATTTCGGATAAGTACCGCGTACTGGCACATATACCGCAAGTTTGAGCGCAGCGTAACTTGTGGTTGAGCATGAAGTAAGTTTGTAACTTACTTTCTGCGATAGCAGAAAAAGTACGCTTGTAGAATAAAGCTATTGAATTTTGTCATCCTGAAAGGATCTTAGTAATGAGTTGCAAGTAACACACAAGATCCTTTCAGGATGACAGCGTAGGTGAGGCAGAATTATAATAGCTAAAACCATTACCAAAGTATAAGCTGTTGCAGGTCTTGCTTTTACAAAGCAAAAAAGTTAAAAACTTATGCCATACTCAACCACAAGTTACCGCTTCGCTCAAACTTGCGGTAGCGAGTATATTTGATTTATACTTTGTTACTGCCCGAAGTTAATCTCCGTGCTATCCCCGATGTTCAGGCTGTGGCTGAAACCTTTAAAGCTGGCATCGGATCCGATGATAGAATCGTGCATCACGGCATAGCGCAGCTCAGAATAAGACCCGATAATGGAGTTGCGAAGTATGGAATTCTCGATCGTAGCATTATCTCCAATGGAGATGTTGGGCCCGATCACGGAATTGTAAATAGCGCAGTCTTTGCCAATACTAACAGGCGGAATAATAATGCAACCCGGAAACTGACTGCTGTAATCAATATTGCGCAGCTTGGCGCGGTTCAGTAAGGTGGCGTTCGCTTCAAGTAAAGTTTCTTTTCGGCCGCAGTCAAACCAATGGTCTACGTTCCAGGGCACCATCTTCTCGCCATTCTTGATCATGTGCATCAGCGCATCGGTGAGGTGGTACTCGTTTAAAGTGCGAATGTCCTCGGTAATCAGGTACTCCAAAGACTCTACAAGCCGTTTTGGGTTGTTGATCTTGTACAGGCCAACCAGCGCAAAGTTCGATTTCGGGATTTTTGGCTTCTCTACCAGCTTTACTATAAATTCATCGGAGCCTACTTCCGTTACCCCGAACATCGATGGTTTAGCTACTTTTTTTACACCGAGCACCGAATAGGACGCAGCAAGTATGGCCTGCAGGTCTACATCTACTATGGCATCGCCCAGCATAATAAGTATACTTTCGTCGTCTTTATAAGTATGCCGTGCCACCCAGAGCGCGTGGCCCAGGCCTTCGCGCGGCTCCTGTACTACAAATTTTACCGTTATCTGCGGATACTGCTGGCGCACGTAGCGTTCAATTTTTTCGCCGAGGTAGCCAATGATAAAAACAAAATCGGTAATGCCGGCCGCCAGCAGCTTTTCTATAATGTGGCCAAGTATGGTATTATCCGCTACAGGTACCAGCGATTTGGGTTGGGTGTACGTGTGTGGCCGGAGCCTGGAACCGATACCTGCTACCGGGATAATTGCCTTCATATACGATCTCCTTTTGATGCAATATATCAAACTTGGCCCTTATATTAAAGCGCCTATACCCTTGCCGTATATTATTTAATACAAGTATAATGCAGCACACAACATACTTTATACTTCAGGCGGCAGTTAGTAAGTTATAGAGAAGCGGGGCGTAATTTTGAGATATTTATACTTCAACTTAACGATGCTTTGCTAAATTCGTACTGATATCGCCGGTAAAGGCTATCTTTAACGTATAGAAACTAACCATTATAAAACCCTATGAAAAAATTATTCTTTTACCTGATTGGCTTTGTTGTGCTTTTGTCGCAGTCTTCGTGCGGATACAACGATATGGTGGCCAAAGACGAAAATGTGGAAGCTGCCTGGGCGAACGTACAAAATGCCTACCAGCGCCGCGCCGACCTGGTGCCTAATCTTGTAAATACTGTAAAAGGAGCCGCTAATTTCGAAAAAGAAACACTTACCCAGGTTATCGAAGCGCGCGCCAAAGCTACCAGCGTGAACATTACGCCGGATAACCTGACGCCGGAAAATATCCAGCGCTTCCAGCAGGCGCAGGGCGAACTGAGCGGGGCACTCAGCCGCCTGCTTGTTTCTGTGGAGCGCTATCCTGACCTGAAAGCCAACCAGAACTTCCTGGAGCTGCAATCGCAACTGGAAGGCACCGAGAACCGCATCGCCGTAGAGCGCCGCAAGTTCAACGAATCGGTACAGGATTATAACTCTTACATCCGGTCGTTCCCGCGTAACTTTATTGCCGGTTGGTTCGATTTCGAGAAGAAAGGCTATTTCGAAGCAGATGCTGCTTCTCAGAAAGCCCCTTCCGTACAGTTCTAAAGTATAATTTAATTGCTGATTGTTAGTTGTTGCTTGTTTTTCTGAACACAACAATTAACAATCATCTAGTAACCAATTAAGCCTATGCCCAAAGAATCACTTACTCCGGAAGAGGAACAGCAGATTGTAGCTGCCATTCAGGAAGCCGAGCTAAATACATCAGGCGAGATACGTGTGCACATCGAAAGCAACTGCAAAGGCAACGTACTGGATAGAGCGACCGAAGTTTTTGCGGACCTGCACATGCACCTGACCAAACTCCGCAACGGCGTGCTTTTTTATATTGCCCTGGATGACCACCAGTTTGCCGTACTGGGCGATGCCGGTATTAATGCCATTGTGCCCGACCATTTCTGGGAAGATATCACACACGAAGCCATCAACGATTTTAAACAGAAACGCTATGCCGATGGCCTGGCAAAGGGTATAAAAATGGCAGGCGAGCAACTAAAAAAACACTTCCCTTACGAAGCGCACAGCGATACAAACGAACTGAGCGACGATATCTCGTTTGGTAAATAAGCCTTATGAAGCACTCCATCCTGTTTTTATACTTTTGCCTGCTCAGCTTAGCCGCCCTGGCACAAAGCAAAGACTTTCCGCCGCGCCCTAACCCGCCGCGCCTTGTAAACGACATGGCCAACATGCTCACAAACGAGGAGAGAGCTTACCTGGAACAAAAGCTGGTTGCCTACAACGATACCACCTCCACGCAGGTGGCAGTGGTTACCATTTCCTCGATCGGGGATTATGAAATTGCGCAGTACGCCGACCAGTTAGGCGAGCTTTGGGGTATTGGCGGCAAAAAGAACGATAACGGCATACTGCTGCTTGTAGCAGAAAACGAGCGCCAGGTTACCCTCCGGACCGGTTACGGCATGGAACATATCATTACAGATGCTAAAGCCAAAGAAATTACCGAATATACCATCAAACCTAACTTTAAGGAAGGTGAGTATTTTAAAGGCCTGAATGAAGCTGTTGACATTATCATTACCCGCGCCAGCGGCGCCTACCAAGCTGATCCATCGGCCAGCTACGAAGGCGAAGGCGGCGGCAGCTCTCTCATTTTTATCATCGCGATTGTTATACTTGCCGTTTTTATACTTTCCAGGATGGGAGGCGGCGGTGGCCGTGGTGGCGGAAGAGGGCGCGGCTACTCCAGAACTTTTGGCGGACCTGTCTTTATCCCAGGTGGCTTTGGCTCGTTCAGCTCGGGTGGCGGTATGTTTGGCGGTGGTGGCGGAGGCGGTGGCTTCGGAGGTTTTGGCGGTGGCTCTTTTGGCGGCGGCGGTGCCAGCAGCAGTTGGTAAACCTGTTCAAGCTATACTTTTCATTATCTGAAACAGCAGAGGCTTTATCTTCCGGATAAGGCCTCTGTCTTTTTATGAACAAATCCTTAGGCACACTGTTTCAAGTATTTATTCTTAAATTGCACTTCCAAACGGGTAAGCACAATCCTTTCGTGGGTTTGTGCGTTACAACCCTGATACCACGCAAAACGCCTATCCTGAAAACAATAAATGCGCATTTTTAAAGATAGCACCAAATCGAAAGTTGTGGTAGGGTTTGCCACAGCCCTGGGTATTGTCGTGTTTGCGATCTACCTGACGTACAGCAGTTTTACCCAATTACTTAACTCGCTGGATGTGCTATCGCAACCTAACAACAAATTACGCACGCTGCGCCACACGCTGGCTACCATGGCTACCGCCGAAAGTACGATCAGAGCCTACACGCTTACTTCCCAGGAACGCCATTTTAACGCTTATCTTTCGCATCTAGATACTATACGGGCGCAGGTAGATACCTTGCATATTATCATGACGGCCAGCCCCACCGAACTGGCTGAAGTAGACTCCATACGCGTGCTGCTGGACAGGAAAGAGCAAAGCCTGCTGCAGTACGCCGATCTCAAAAAGCAATACAAAACACAGGATATATCAAAAGAAGCGTTGCGCCGGATAGCGTATACCTCCTCCGAAAAACCAGCGCCATATACCATCCGAAAGTATACCACAACTACCATTTCGGATCTGGCAAAGCCTGCCGGCGAAGCGGAAGAAGAGCTTGTGGAAGAAAACCCGGAATCCAAAGAAGTAAAAAAGACCTTGCTGGGCAGGCTTTTCTCGAAACGCAGAAACCAGAACGACAATGCCCAACAAGTGCCGCGTGTGCCCATTCCAAAGCTGGATGTGCGCCAGGAAACCACCATCGATACTTCTAAAACAAACCAACGCAGCAAAGAAAAGGTAGCCGATCTGGCAAATGTCCGCCGGATATTATCCAGGCTACAACGCGAGGCCGACCGCAAAGAACAGGAACTCCTCAGCAAAGAACTGGCGCTGCTGCATCAGGATAAAAGAATAATGGACCAGATCCGTAACATGGTGTATAAACTGGAGCGGCATGAGCTGGTAAAAGTACGCGAACGTTCTGGGCTGGCACGCAAAGAGGCGAAGGAAACATCTTCGGTTTTACTGGCGGTTGGTATTTTCGGGTTGGTGAGCGGCATAGCGTTCATACTTTTTATACTTCGCGATATCACGCGCAGCAACAAGTATAAATCTCAACTGATCGGGGCCCGAAAGCAGGCCATTCAGTTGGCGCGTGCCAAAGAAGCTTTTGTGGCCAACATGAGCCACGAAATGCGAACGCCGCTAAATGTTATACTTGGTTTTGCCCGGCAACTGAAACACGCGCCACTAGAGGCTGAACAAACCGAACACCTGCGCGCCATAGACAGCGCCGGCCACCACTTGCTGCACATTGTAAACGATGTACTCGACCTGTCTAAAATCGAAGCTGGTAAACTGGATATCACGCCCGTTACGTTCAGTCTGAAACAGCTGGCCACCGATATAGAACAGGCTTTCTTTATTAAGGCGACAAGCAAGCACATCCATTTCGAGGTTTTTATCGATCATAATTTACCGGATGCCTTAACGGGCGATGCGCTCCGCATTAAGCAGATCTTGTTTAACCTGGTGGATAATGCCATCAAGTTCACGCACGAAGGCCAGGTGCAGGTAAAGTTCATGCTTAAGTCTATCCGGCGCAGCCGTGTGGTGCTAAGTATCGCTGTTACAGATACAGGCATTGGTATAGCACCCGAGCGGATGCAGCATGTGTTCGGGGAGTTTAACCAGGCCGATGATTCGATACTCCGGAAGTATGGCGGCACTGGTCTGGGCCTATCTATCAGCCAGAAGTTAGTGGAAATGCAAGGTGGTACGCTTGCCGTAAACAGCGTTTACAACAAAGGCACTACGTTTAATATTGTGCTCCCACTCCTAAAAGCGACTACCGTTGTGGCGGCTACTGCTGCGCCAAAACTACAGCTGCCCTTACCTCAGGCTTTTGCAGGCTACACTGCTTTGGTAATAGACGATGATACCTTCAGCCAGACGCTGAGCAATCTTATTTTAAGCAGGTGGGGCATTAAAGTACATCTGGCAAGCGATGCTACAGAAGCGCTGGCATTGGTTAACAAGTATAGATTTGATATTATCCTGACTGATATCCAATTGCCAGGCATGAGCGGAAAATCATTGGCACGCCTGATCCGGAAGCAGGACAAACATGTTCCGATCATCGCGCTTACGGCCAATATCATGAGCAATGATGCCGCTTTTTTCCATAACACGCCTATTTCAGGTCATTTGCTGAAACCTTTTACCGAACAGGAACTGTATCAGAAACTAGCCGAAATACTGGAGCCACAGCCAGCAACAGAACCATACACACCACTTGCTGAGAAAACCCAAAACCAGGCTAATGCGCTTTATAACCTGTCTGATATCCGTAAGTTTACCGGAACCGATACAGAAACACTTGTAGCAGTGCTGGATGTGATGTGCCAGGATCAATATACCAACCTGGAACAATTGCTGGATGCTAAAGACATGGGAAACTGGACTGCTGCTGCCGAAGTCGCCCACAAAATGCTGACTGCTTTTAAACACCTGAAGGCAGATTCTGTGGTACCCTATTTGAGTAAACTCGAACAGGAACTGCACCAGCCGGGCCAGAGCGAAGAAGAACTGGAAGCATTAGCTGAAAGTATAAACGACAATACATTTTTAGTTCTGGAAGCGCTGGAAGAGGAAATTGCTCAACTTAAAAGTATGGTAAAGGCATCGGCTTCGTAAGTTTACTTTTGTTTAAATCAAAAACAGCGGCCCTGCATCAAGTTAAAGTATGATGCAGGGCCGCTGTTTTAAGTTGGAGGTACGCTATATTATAATTCGATATTGTATAATTTGAGCTTATTGTAAAGCGTTTTGCGGTCGATGTTCAGCAGGCGGGCCGCTCTGGATTTGTTATACTTTACTTTCTCCAGCATCCCAATGATCAACTCTTTCTCGCTTTGGCCGGTTATACTTTTAAGGTCGGTTACAATGGCGTGATTGACCGTTATACTTTCCTGCGGCGCTACTTCAGCCTCAAGTACCGGGTTGGTAAATACAATTTCAGGCGGCAGTTCCTGCAGCGTTAATTTATCGGTTTTGGCCAGCAGCACCGCTCGCCTGATCACGTTTTTAAGCTCACGCAGGTTGCCCGGCCAGTTATAGCGTTCTATCACAGCCTCTACTTCCGGGCTAAAGCCAAGCACATTTTTCTCGAGCTCAATATTAGCCTGCTGCAGAAAGTAGGCTGCAAATAAAAGCGCATCGCCATCCCGGTCGCGGAGCGGCGAAATATTGATCTTAAACTCGTTGAGGCGGTGGTACAGGTCTTCTCTGAAATCGCCGCGGCTTACGGCTTTTACCAGGTCTTCGTTTGTTGCCGCCAGCACGCGTACATCCACATCCAGGTCTGCAGTACTGCCTATTTTTTTCACTTTACGTTCCTGTAGCGCGCGCAGCAGTTTTACCTGTATCTCATATGGCAGGTTCCCTACTTCATCCAAAAACAAAGTACCACCGTTAGCAGCTTCAAACTGGCCTTCTTTATCTTTCTGAGCGCCTGTAAAAGCACCTTTCACGTAGCCAAACAGTTCGCTGCCAGCCAGCTCTTTCGAAAGGGCTCCGCAATCTATAGCGATGAATGGTTTATCGTGGCGCTTGCTGCGCTGGTGCATGGTGCGGGCTACATACTCTTTGCCTGTTCCGCTTTCGCCCTCAATAATAACAGACATATTGGTTGGAGCTACCAACGAGATAAACTCCTCTATCTGCTCGGCCTGCGGGCTCTGCCCACGCACGTATTTCTTAGCCCCGTTAAGCGGTTCGGTTTCTGCATCTGGTATTGTTGCAACGGCAGCTTTGCGGCGCAGGGCATTCTGTATAACCAGCAGTGTTTCGTCGGGGTTGATTGGTTTGGTAATGTATTCGAAGGCACCCATTTTAATTGCCCGGACGGCAGTACGCACATCTGCATAATGCGTCATTAAAATTACAGGAAGGTCTTCCGAAAGTACTTTAATCATAGAAAGCAATTCCAGCCCGTCTTTATCAGGCAACCGGAAGTCAGTCAGGATCAGGTCGAACTGTACGGATTTGAGCAGGCGCAAACCATCGTTTGCGGTATGGGCCGTTTCGACCAGGTAGTTTTGTCGTTGCAAAAAAGACCGGAGCATCAAGCAAAATGCCGGGTCATCGTCTATTAACAGTATCTTAGGCATAGTATTTCGTGTCTATTCCAGGCACGTTGGGTCAAGGGCACCTATGTAACGGTAAACCTCTATTTTTTGTTTAGTAAAAGTAGTGTGCACCTGTTATTACTGACGGGACTATATACATCCATAACGTAACATACTGTGTTATAAGTATAAAAAAAGCCTCCGGGTCAGCGGAGGCTTTTTTTGTCTTAAGGTAAGATGGGACGAGCAATGCTTATTGCTGTGTTTCTGTAGAAGCTGCGTTATCAGCTTTACGGATTGGTTTACCGGTTTCGTCGAAGCGGGCGATGGCACGCTTTTGCTCGGCGTTGGTAAAATATATTTCGTAGGTTGTAGTTGCACCTGCAGCACTTGCATCCGGAGCAACTTTATAAATTTCAGCTACGGTCCAGTCTTTAAAAGCTTCTGCTTTCATAGATGTTTTTACGGCTTCCGGCAACTGCGTTTCTTCTATTTTCTGTTTATCTGCTGTAGTGCTGGTAGTGGTAGTTTGTGTTGTAGTAGTTGTAGCAGCAGGTGCCTGTGTAGATGCGCCAGTAGTAGCGGCCTGTGCGTTAGCTTCAGTTGATACAAGTCCGAATGCGGCAAATGCGAATGCTATAACAGTTAACTTTTTCATAATTTCTATACGTTGCGTTTGATAGTTTTAAAATGTACTAACGGTGCAGTGCCTATTGTCAGAACTATGCCAAAAGTTAGCCGAGATATTTAAAAACCTAATTTAAAGACGTTTAAACATTATTTCGCAAATTTTATACTTCTCAATGTTTATACTTTATCCGGGGATATATTCCACAGCCTGCCCCAATACTGCCCCAAAATTCTACACTTGTTTTCTGTTCTGCTTTTTACCGTATAACCATCAGTCTGTAAACCTCCGGTATACTTGTATGGCTTTACAGCAAAGCTGTTTTCTTAATTTTAATTATCTTTAGCACATGAGCGAACCCCGTAAGAAACTGTTTTTATTAGATGCACTCGCATTGATATACCGCGCCCATTTTGCTTTCAGTAAAAACCCGCGCATCAATTCCAAAGGACTTAACACCGGCGCTGCCCTGGGCTTTACCAACACGCTGGTAGAAGTGCTGCAGAAAGAAAAGCCAACCCACATCGGCGTAGCTTTCGATTCATCAGCGAAAACATTCCGCCACGAGAGTTTTGCCGCCTACAAAGGCAACCGCCAGGCCATGCCCGAAGATATTTCGATTGCCATACCTTACTGCAAAAAAATTGTAGAAGCCTTTAATATTCCGGTGCTTATCCTGGATGGCTACGAGGCTGATGATATTATTGGCACCATGGCCTGCCGCGCCGAAAAAGCCGGATTTGATGTGTACATGATGACACCCGACAAGGATTACTGCCAGCTGGTAACGGAGCATGTGTTTCTGTACAAGCCAGCTTTCCTGGGCAATGCTGTAGATGTATGGGATGTGAACAAGGTACTGGAGAAATGGGAAATCGAACGCGTTGAGCAGGTTATTGATATACTGGGTTTGCAAGGCGATGCCGTCGATAACATACCGGGTATACCAGGCATCGGCGAGAAAACAGCGAAAAGTTTGATCCAACGCTTTGGCTCTGTCGAGAACCTGATCGCCAATGCCGACCAGCTCAAAGGAAAGCAGAAAGAGAACGTCGTCAACTTTGCAGACCAGGGCCTGATGTCGAAAGAGCTGGCTACCATCCATTGCGATGTGCCACTTGATTTTAGCGAGGATGCCCTGCGCTGCGATAAACCGAATGAAGAACAACTAACCGAGCTTTTCGCTGAACTGGAGTTCAGGCAACTGGCGCAACGTGTATTGGGGCAAGCGGGTACTGTACCTGCACCAGCAGCAAGATCGGTACGTGGCAGCAAAGCAACTAACCAATCTCAGACTTCACTATTTGGTGCACCAGCTGCGGAAGTTATACTTCCGGAAGGCGAACCTGTTACAGAAACGCTGCGCACTTTTGCCACCACCACCCAGGATTATCACCTGATCGATACACCGGAATTGCGCCAAAGCCTGGTGCGCTACTTAAAGCAGCAGGACGAGATCTCGTTTGATACCGAAACATCCAGCATCGACCCGATCACGGCGAAGCTGGTGGGCATGTCGTTCAGTTACATGCCAGGCGAAGCGTATTATGTACCTGTGCCGCCAGATAACCAAGACGAAGCTGAACGCATCGTTTCCGAATTTAAGGATATATTGGAGAGCCAGACCATTTCCAAAATCGGGCAAAATATCAAGTATGATATCCTGGTGATGAAAAATTACGGGGTACAAGTGCAGGGCCCGATCTTCGATACGATGCTGGCCCATTACCTGTTAGAGCCCGAAATGCGCCATAACATGGATGTGCTGTCGGAAACCTACCTTAACTACAAACCTATTCCGATAACGGATTTAATAGGCGCAAAAGGTAAGAACCAGCTCACCATGGCTGACCTTAAGCCGGAGCAAATAAAAGATTATGCCTGCGAGGATGCTGATGTTACGTTGCGCCTGAAGTTATACTTTGAGCCATTGTTACAGGAACAGGGTTTGATGAAGCTGTTCACGGAAGTTGAAAACCCGCTGGTACAGGTGTTGGCCGGTATCGAGAAAGAAGGTATAAGTATAGATGCCAACGCACTGGCTGATTTTTCGAAGCAACTGGAGTTTGAAATTGCTACTCTGGAGAGTCAGATTTTTGACATTGCCGGCCAGGAATTTAACATCGGCTCTCCGAAGCAGTTAGGCGAAGTACTGTTCGATAAGTTAGGGCTGCAAGGCAACTCCAAACTCAAAAAAACAAAAACAGGCCAGCATGCCACCGGCGAAGAAATTTTATCGAAGCTGGCCGGCGAGCACGAAATCGTCAGACTGATACTGGACCACCGCCAACTGACCAAGCTGAAATCCACATACGTAGATGCACTACCGCAGCTGGTTTGCGGCCTGGATAACCGCGTGCATACTTCCTTTAACCAGGCTGTAACCGCTACGGGTCGCCTCAGCTCTACCAACCCGAACCTCCAGAACATCCCGATACGCACCGAGCGCGGTCGCGAAATACGCAAAGCTTTTGTGCCACGCAACTCCGGGCATAAGATCATCTCTGCGGATTATTCTCAGATCGAGTTGCGCATTATGGCTGATTTCAGCGATGACCCGACCATGAAAGAAGCCTTCCGGAATGGCCTTGATATTCACGCTTCCACGGCAAGCAAAGTGTTTCACGTGCCACTCGACCAGGTGGACAGCGACATGCGCCGCAAAGCTAAAACGATTAACTTCGGTATTATCTACGGCATCTCAGCATTTGGCCTGGCCGAGCGTTTACGTATTCCGCGCCGCGAAGCCGCCGATATTATAGAAGCATACTTTCAGGAGTTTCCGGCTGTGAAGGCGTACATGGATACTACCATTGCCAAAGCCCGCGAACAGGAATATGCCGAAACCATACTGGGCCGCCGCCGCTACCTCCGCGATATCAACTCCCGTAACCAGACCATACGCGCCTTCGCGGAACGCAACGCCATCAACGCACCCATACAAGGTACTGCCGCCGACATCATCAAAATAGCGATGATCAACATACACGATTACCTGCTGCAGTCCGGCCTGAAAACCCGCATGATCCTGCAGGTGCATGATGAATTGCTGTTTGATGTACCGACGGATGAAATAGAGATCGTAACGCCTAAAATTGTGGAGCTGATGACTAACGCACTGCCGTTAAGCGTACCAATGGAAGTTGGCCTGGGCGTAGGCGAGAACTGGCTGGAGGCGCATTAATCAAATGTTATACTTGAAAGCTATTTAGCGTTTTAAATGAAACTTGATTTTGGATGCCCTTGCTGCGTGTTTTCACCAGCAAGCACAAAAGCCGGCGTTTAGATTATCGGTGAAAACACCAACAATAGCGAATTTATATACTAAAAGCGAAAATGCCAGCTAGCTTCTTCATTTATACTTATAGCTAATGCCTCATAAAAAAAGCACCTCTCTTGCGGGAGGTGCTTTTTTGTACTTTATACTTCAGGCAGGTTAAGGGAATACAACTGTTCTGTATTGTGTCTCATCCACTGTCTGTAGTTTGGCGCTATACTTTGCGTTAATAGACTTGATCATCTCGTTGGCAATGAAAGCATAACCACGTGGTGTAGGGTGCACGCCATCCAGCGAGAACAGGTTACCTGTGATAAATGCCGGCGAGTATGCAACGCCATAGCTTGAGAAACCACCCTGGATAGAAGTGAAATAAGCGTTTGCATCAAAAATAGCAAGTGACTTTGCAGTTGCCTGTGCTTTGATAAAATCGTTGAACGTCTTAGTAGCATCTTCTATCGCTTTTAATTCGGTAGCATCAACAATTAGTGCACTTGGCCATGGGTTTTCAGGGGCACCAAGGGCTTTTGTTGTATCAATCGCATATCTGCTTAACAAACCTGCTAATACCAGGTTTACAGCAGCCGGGCTTGGGCTTTGCTGCTTCGCCAGGTCTTTCCAGTATTTACCGGTTGGTCTGCCGATTAAGCCAGCATAAGCAGAGCCTGTTAGCGTAAACAATACTGTACCACCTGTTGCATCCTTGATAGTAGCGGTTGGTACCAGTGTTCTGTTTTTGGTATTATCAACATTTGTGGCGCTGCCTGTAAAAGCAACAAAACCTGCTGATTTAGCTGCCGTAAGCGCTGCCTTCACTTGTGGGCCAACTGTTGTAAAGAATGGCACACCTGTTACATCAGGAATAGTAGCTACAATACCTTTAGCACCTTTTGCAGTTAAAGCATCTACCATGGCGCTGTAGTTAGCGTTAAACGTACCGGTTTCAGTAATTGCACCAGCAAAACCGCCTGCAGTTGCGAAACCTAAAATATCGTTGTTACCTAACCAAAGGCTGAAGAAAGTATGGTCTGTTGATTGCTGCACGCGCTGCAGGTAAGTTTGCATAGCCTGAGCGTCTGGTGTAATGCGCTCAAAGTATGGATTGCCCGCCGCACTGCCGTATCCTGGTGTATTGATATCTGCTACCCTGATGCCTGGTATACCGTAGTTATTAACCGGCTCTGTATATTTTGTAAGCAGCGATGAATTTGGCGCGCGCAGTGCAAGATTTTCAGTAACAGGTGCTGTAATAGGTGAGCCGGTTGCTGTAAAACCTGCCAGCCTGATGTAACCTGAACCGTTGCGTTGTGCTTCTGTAAACAAAGGCTGAGCGAAATCGCCACCACCAATTGCTTTAAACTGCTGTGCAAGGATAGCAGGGTATGAGTTTACCTGCCCTTCCAGGCTTAGGCCGTTATCAGAAAACCCTGCCGTAAGCGAGTTACCTACTGCAATGTATTTTGTAAAATCAGCTGAACCGGCACTGGATGCAGGCGCATCAATCTCAGGATCGCAGCTTGTAAGAAGCACACCGGCAAACAGCGCCAGCATACTTGATCTATAGAAAATCTTTTTCATATTGTGCTAAGAAAGAAAATTAAAACTTGTAGTTAAGGCCGATACCAGGTGCGTAAGCCACTGACTTATACGTACCTGCAATACCACCAGACTTGTTTGAAAGATCTGTACGCTCTTCTTTGTTAATATAAAGGAAAGAAGCATCGATGCTCAGTTTCTCAGACAATGTATAGCCAATACCAGCTGATAAGCCTAAAGCGTTTGCATCCGGAGTTTCTGGAGTTAAGTAACCATCCTCTACAGGTGTGTTATCGTAATAAGCACCCGCGCGCAGGTTAAGCGCTTCTGTTAATTTATACTCGCCACCTATTCTGAAGATGTACGCATCATCGTAGTTACGGGCGTTTTCTGTAAAGCTGGCACCATTTACGTTTGCTGAATAGTCGAAGCGTAGTTTTTCGTAAGCGCTCCAGCCCACACGGCTCACATCAATAGCGATCGTTAACTTTTCGGTTGGCATAATACCAACACCAATGCTAACGGTAGATGGCAACGGAAGCTCCGCATCAAATGTAGTTCCGGCCGGGAAACGACCTGCTACAGAAGCTGGCGCATTAAATTCTGTATCGCCTTCTTCTACTTTCATATCTACTTTAGAGCGATAGCTCAGACCAACTGATATTTTTTCGCTTGGCTTAAAAAAGATACCCGCATTAATACCGATACCGCTTGCACCGCCGTCCAGTTCTACGCGGCCTTCTTCCTGGCCTTGCAGCGGAATAGAGCGCTGCAGGTTAACACCACCTATGGCATAAACAAAACCTACACCAAAACCGAGTTTTTCTGTAAGCTGGTAACTAACCGTAGGCTGAATAAAAATAGCCTGAAGCGTTAATTCATTTAGCCCGAAACGGCCGTTCCAGTCGCTGCCCCAGTTTACGCTGCTACCGAAAGGTGTGTAAACACCCAAACCTACTGTTAACAGGTCATCTGCTTTGTAAGTACCATAAAAGTTGAAAGGTGTACCCAATGGGTTATCAGACATTGCCTCGGTGCCACTTGGCTCCGGAGCACGGTAAGCTATTTTAGAGATAAGCCCTGTAGCACCTATTGTAACACCGTTCTCACGCACCTGGCTCATAGCACCCGGGTTAAAGAAAATGCTGGCGTTACCTGTTACAATCCCTGTTCCGGTATGGCCCATGCCTATCTGGCGCTGACTTGCCAGGTTTACCTGGTATCCTCCGGCCATTGCCGATCCCGAAAGTAAGGTGCCTCCGAGTAATAAGGCTAAAATTTTGCTTTTCATAAAAACTACGTTTTGAAATAGGATCACATATACTCTTCAAATATAGGAAACATCTGTTCCTTTTACAGCAATATGAGGCCTTTTTTCAAATATTATTTCATATGAGTCGAAAAAATTATTTACCCGAAGGTTTATACTTCTATACAGGCTCATAAAACCATTTACCCAGCTCTGACATCACCCTGATTTATACTTTACCTGAAGGCCATTTAGCTTGCGCTTTCGCTCAAATCATACTTTCAGAACTTGGTAATCCGCTTTTAGCAAACTGTTTATACGTTGGCCTGTTACACTCATCAGAAACTATGTATGGCTGTGCGTGCAACTCTGAAAACGGATCGTACAGCTATTGCGATAACAGCTGAAAAATATTTAGCTGAAGTAGTTCGCCTTAATGGTTGGCTTATCGTTTAAATACCCTGATTTAAAACAGACTTTATGTATGATGTAATTATAATTGGCGGCGGACCAGCAGGCCTGAGTGCCGCTATGTTACTGGGCCGTTGCCGCAGAAAAGTAATTGTGCTGGATAGCGGGGAGCCGCGCAACCGTTGGTCTGATAGTATGAATGGTTTCCTGAGCAGTGATGGGATGAGCCCCGCTGACTTTATAGCAAAGAGCCGTTCCGAAATGGACAAGTATAACATTGAGCTTAAAACCACCATTGTAACCTCAGCGAAACACTCGAAAGGCGAGTTTGTAGTAAACGACGAAGAAGGTACTGTATACCGATCCCGGAAATTATTGCTGGCAACCGGCCTGAAAGACAAAGTACCGGAACTTGAAGGCATTGAGCCGCTCTACGGAAAATCGGTGCACCACTGCCCTTACTGCGATGGCTGGGAAAGCCAGGACAAACAAATAGCCGTGTATGGCAAAGACCGTAAAGGCGTTGGCCAGGCGCTGGGCATGAAAACCTGGAGCGACCACATCACGCTTTATACCGACGGCACACGCAGCCTTACCAAGGCCGATATGGAACTGCTCCAGCGAAATGATGTAGCTGTTTGCACCGATGCCATTGCGCGCCTGGAAGGGGAAGGAAGCCAGTTGCAGTACATCGTGCTCCGAAATGGTGAAAAACGCCCGCAGCAGGCTATGTTTTTTTCTACGGGCTCCATGCAGCAATCTCCTTTGGGCGAATCGTTGGGGTGCGAGTTTACAAACAAAGGCGTTATAAAAACGCGCAGGCTGCAGGAGTCTAACATACCGGGTTTGTATGTGGCCGGCGATGCTGCCCGCGATATGCAACTGGTGATTGTGGCTGCCGCCGAAGGTGCCAAAGCGGGTGTGGCCATCAACATGGTACTGCAGAAAGAAGACAGAAAGTAGGGCTTTATACTTTACCAGCCTACTTTGAAAGTATAAAGTGTTTCTGAATGACTATAAAAGTATAAGCCGGCCCTTGGTTAAGGTCCGGCTTATACTTTTATACTTGCTGTTCTGTTTCTACTGGCTGGAACAAATGCTCTTTTAAGCAATACCGGTAACCTTTTACCAGCAGGTGCATGCTCAGGTTTTCGACGGCAATAGGTTCATTATCATCTACGTGGCGGGTATTGGAGAATTTCATTTTGCTTCCGTCTATGATCGTAACCACACCTGGCCCAAACACTTCTACCTGGTTTCCTTCGTTTATCATAATGCCTGTTTCCTCGCTTAACCCGATACCGATGTGGCCCGGGTCGTGGGCGATGGCGTGCGCCAGCCTGCCAAAGCGGCCGCGTTCTGCAAAATGTGTATCAATGTAAACGTTATTTATAAAGCCAAAACCAGCAGTTGTTTTCATTTCGCCTTTGATGAGCGAATAATGGCCGTAGCCGTCGTAGATCATGCAATCAGACATCACAGCGGCTCCCGCACTTGTGCCCGATATAATGATCTCTTCTTCCCGGTAACGTTTCAGCATAATGCCAAGCAGTTGGGTACCTCCCAGAAACTCGGCGAGGCGCAACTGGTTGCCTCCCGTAAAAAAGATCACGTCTGCTTTCTCTATGCGGGCAATGTTATCGGCGGTGTCGGCTTCGTGGTTTTCGTCTATGTGCATAAAGCGCACGCTGCTGCACCCCAGTTCCTCAAAGGCTTCTTTGTAGGCCGTTCCGGATTCTTCGGGCTCGGTGGTGGCGGTGGTAATTACTTCAATATGAGAATTTAAACTACACAATTCCGAATGGATCAGTTTTAAAAGACCATCATCGTCTCCGCCTCCCAAAGCGATCAGTTTCCCTTTTATCTCTCTCATATAGTGATGTTGTACTAGGCTCAAAATGATACTTTATACTTTGTAGCGCTGCTTTAAGTTGATTTTTTGTGTAGGTACCTGTTTTCAGATTTCCAGGCACCTAAAAGCAGCTGTTGCTAACCAGTTACTTAACAAACCAACAGCCCCAACAGTTTGCAGAATTTTGCACGCGGAAGCATCTTTTTATACTTGGCAAACATCTGTTAGATACGGGTACGGCAAAGCGAAAAGTATAAACCAGCAGTGTACTGGTAATCATCTGGCTATAAATCAGTTCAGTCAAAAAAATAGTGAAAATAATTATAGCACCTCAAGCAACCATTGCGCTGCAGCTAACATCTATTAGATAGGAAAACATAAAAAATCAATCCACATTAACTCTTACAACTATGAAACTCATTATTCTTCTTTTATCCTTAGTTACTGGTTTCGGTGCAACAGTTAAAAAGTCTTCAGACGACATGAAAGCACTGAAAGCAAAAATCGAACTGAACCAGTACAGCCAATACCCTAACTTATTGCCAGTGGTAGAGGTGGTCGCTCCGCGTATCCCGAACGATTCTATTTAAGCCGTGCACACTTTTCAGCAGCAGCCCGCAGTACAACCTGAAACTATGAAGCCTTTCTTGAAGCCTTTCTAATTCTTTCTCTTGCTCTTCTTATTTACCTACTAAGCAGCCGAAGCAGCCCGGCACAGGTATGCCCAGCCTGAAAACAACCCACTGCCAAGCCCCGGATTATACTTTTTTTATAGTCCGGGGGCACAGGCAGGTTTAAAACTAGTTCTTTTTGAAAATATCGAAGACAGAGCTTTTTTCCTGTTCTTTCTTTTTACGCTTTTTGCTTCTCGTATCGTCTTCGTCGTCCTGTTTCCCGAACGGCCAGAAGCTCTTTTTCACTTTTTTCTCTTTCACGATAACATAGCGAACCGATACGCCCGAGGATAATTGCACCCAGTCTTCGTGGTTAAAATGAGCCGCCGGTTTCACATCCGCCGATAGCAGAAAAGGCAGGCCATTTACTTTGTATTCGATGCCCAGAATACCGTCCACGCCGGTAAAAACGCCGTGGTCTTTCAGGTTACCGATGTGTGCGCCAGCTCCCAGGTAATAATTAAAACGCTTGCCCAGGATCGGGAAATGCCACTCGTACAAAGCCGTGCCGCTGTACTCGCGCGAGCTGATAGCCAGAATCCCTTCTATAGTGCCCTTCTCGTGGAGCAGTTGCTGTACCGATAAACCAAAACGGTCGCTTTCGAGGCGAACGCCGGCTGCTGTGCGGTATTTTTGCGCGGAGGCCGCCGTGGTTATACTTAGTAAGAGCAAAGTGATCAGGTAATATTTTTTCATTTCGGGGTAATTTATACTTTGTGCCGCCGCAGGGTTTGCGGAGCAGGTTTAGTTGGTGGTAGTACAACGCCTTTCGCTACCGGTAATTATTTAAAAGCAAAACTAATTTAAAGCTGCATATGCCGGATTTATACTTTACTCCTGCCCCGGGCGGTAGTTTCGTGCTGCTTTCTTTTCGCCTTGCTTTTTCTTTGATTCGAGGCGCTTGCGAACAGCGCCGCGGCTTGGTTTGGTGGCGGTTCGCTTCTTTTGTTTGGTAAAAGCCTGGCTCAGCAAGTCGTAAAAGCGCTTTATAGTTATTTCCTTGTTCTGAAACTGGCTTCTGGCCTCCTGGCTTACAAGCTGCAAATACCCTTCGTTGTTTATGCGGTTGGCCAGTTTCTGCCGGATCAGTAATTTCTCTTCTTCGGTTAGCAAAGCCGAACTTTCCACATGGAACTTCAGTTCTACTTTGCTGGCTACTTTATTTACATTCTGACCGCCTGCACCGCCGCTCCTTGATGCCTGAAAACTCATTTCCTGCTCCAGGCCACGCGCTTTTATATGGTTCATACTTCTGATGTGCTACTTTTTGGTATGTGTTACGCTACGGATTATTAGTACAACAAGCTAAATATTTTATGCCTGATGCGTCTTTTAAATCCTTTAGCATATTCTTGAAACAAAGCTATGGAAACCGCGCCTTACCCTACCAGAAAAGACCGAAAAAATAGGCCAGTATCTAAAGGTCTTTATACTAGTCTAAAGTTATACTTTACTTTTACAGAGCAGAAAGGCAGTTATCCAATATAGTTGCCTTTTGTTGACCCGGATCTGGAACGGCTCAAACCCTATACTTTACAGCTACCGTATGCTATACTTCTGCTTTAAGTTAAAGTATAAACAAGAGTCTTTATGCTGAAAATAGGATACCACGCTTCGCACGAACAATTTAAGCCGAGCGCTTTATTAAAATATGTACAACTGGCTGAACAGGCCGGGTTCAACGCATCACTTTCTTCAGACCATTTTGCGCCCTGGAGCTTAGACCAGGGCGAAAGCGGATTTGCATGGTCGTGGTTGGGAGCGGCCATGCAGGCCACCGACTTTTCGTTTGGGATTGTGAACGCCCCCGGGCAGCGCTACCACCCGGCCATTATTGCGCAGGCAGCCGCTACTTTAGCTGAGATGTTTCCGGAAAGATTTTGGGTAGCTATGGGCAGCGGCCAATACATAAACGAACAGATAACCGGCGAGCACTGGCCCGTAAAACAACACCGCAACGAGCGCCTGAAAGAATGTGTGGATATTATCCGGGCACTCTGGAACGGCGAAACCGTAACCCACCACGGGCATGTAAAAGTAGAACAGGCCAAATTATTTACGCGCCCTGCCATTGCTCCTAAAATTATCGGCGCTGCCATAACCGAAGAAACCGCCCGTTGGGTTGGTAGTTGGGCCGATGGTATGATTACGGTTTCGAAACCACCGCAGGAGCTTAAAAAAATGGTTGATGCTTTTAGAGAAGGCGGCGGAGAAGGCAAACCCATGTACCTGAAAGTGCAGTTATCTTACGCTGAAAACGAGCAACAGGCTTTGCAGGGAGCACACGAGCAATGGCGCTCCAACATCTTCCCGAGCCCGGTGCTGTCTGATCTGCGGACAGCCAAACAACTGGAGCAAGCAGCTATGTTTGTGCGCGAAGAAGACCTGCGCGATCATGTGCGTATTTCATCGGATCTGAGCCAGCACTTGGCCTGGCTGCAACAAGATCTGGACCTCGGTTTTTCCCAACTGCTGCTTCATAATGTAAACCTGCAGCACGAGCAGTTTATTGAGGCATTCGGCAACAAGGTTGTACCTGAGCTACTGAAGTATAAAACTTCCTGAACCATACTTTAAAGTATAAAAAAAGGCGGCTAACCAGATTGGTCAGCCGCCTTTTCAGTAGTTATAAATTTTATACTTATAATTTAAATGTATCGTCGCTGATGCCTTTGTTTATATCAATGGTCTGCACTTCAGCTTTAATCACTTGCGGGCCAACAGCTGTCTCTACTGTATACGGAAACTTAAGTCCGTTTACTTCTTTGTAGTTGCTATAGGTTTTGGTCTGCGTGATAGCACCTTGTGGCGTCTGTAAGTTGGTTACTTCTTTCAGTTTTAAGCCGGTATTCTTATCAAAGTAATGCAGTGTTTTCTGTCCGTTCGGAAGCACTACTTCTACTACATACGCGTCTTTGCCATCTACTTTATCCATGGCCGTCAGGCTGGTTTTGATGCCCAGCTTCGCATATTGCAACGTCGGGAACAGGTTAGCTTCCAATTGTTGCGCAGCCAATTCCTCTTTGGTCATCTCCTTGCTGATGCCCTGCATAGGCGCTTCCATTTTGCCTTTGTCCCCGTTGATCACGACACGCTGCATCGGGCTTCCGTTCATCATTACCTGCACGGCAAACTTGCTATTGCCTTTCTGCTGTTGCTTTAAAACTAAGGTCATACCTTGTACAGAGGCATTGCTGTTGATGGCGATGTCTTTTACTTTCTCAACGGCAGCCTGGCCACCAATCGCTTTCAGGTAGTTATCCAGTACTTGTGTGGCAGTTACGCCTGCCGGCACTGCCGCTGCGGCACGTTCTGTTTTCTCGCCTGTAGCAGTGTAGTAGGCAATGGCGTTATCATCTTTATCGAACTTCTGTAGTTTTTCTGCAATATCACCGGCGTTACCAACGGCTACAATGTAGCTCTGCTCCGGCGTTACATACTTTTGCGCTACTTTCTGAATGTCTTCTGCTGTAACAGCTTCCACTTTTTTCAGGTAGTTGGCATAGTAATCGGCTGGCAGGTTGTAACGTGCCGTGTTGATCGCGTAAACGGCTACCGTAGCAGGGTTTTCAAGGCCACGTGCAAAGTTACCAGTCATGTACGCCTTGGCATACTTCAGTTCTTCGTCTTTTACGCGCTCGCTGCGAATGGCAGTCAGTTCTTTCATAAACTCGGTTACAGCGCTATCGGTAACAGCGTTACGCACGTTGGCGGATGCACTGAAACGGCCCAGAATCTCATCTGTAGAAAGGGAAGAGTAAGCACCATAGGTATAGCCTTTATCTTCGCGCAGGTTCATGAACAAACGCGCCGAGCTGCCACCACCAAGTATGGCATTCATCAGCTGTGCCGAAACAGCATCCGCATCGCCTGGCTTCAGGTCGGCTGCATTTACAAAAGAAAGTACGCTTTGCACCGCGCTCGGGCGATCCACGATCACAACCTGCGTTTTTTCAGGCTGCTTCGGCAAATCATACTTTACTTCTTTTACATCGCCTTTTTTCCAGTTCTTCAACGATTTGTTCAGCAGCTTTTTCACTTCTTTCGAAGATACATCGCCCACCACGGCCAGGTAACCGATATTTGGTTTGTAGTAGCTGTTATAGTAGTTCTGGATGTCTTGCAGGGTAATATTCTCTACTGTTTTTTCGGTCATCAGCTCGCCGTACGGGTGGTTTTTGCCATACAACAGCATGCTGCGGATTTTGCCGGCAATCGCGTCCGGGTTATCTTTTTCCGACGCCAGGTTGGCTACCATCTGCTTTTTTACCTTGTCCAATTCTTCCTGCGTGAAGCTAGGGTTTAGCAGCACATCCGTGGTCAGGTCGAGTAGGGTTGGCAAATGCTTTTTAAGGGATGACGCCGAAAAACCTGTAGACGAAAAGCTCAGGTTGGCACCGATAAAATCTATCTGCTCATCCAACTGGTCTTTGCTGCGGCTTTTGGTTCCGGTACGCATCATCTGGCCTGCTGCCTGCACATAACCGGCTTTGTCGCCTTCCAAAATCGGGTCGCGATCCAGTACCAGCGCAAGCGATACCACCGGCTGCTTGTGGTTTTCCACTACGTATACTTTCAGGCCGTTTTTCAGCTTAAAGCTTTCATACTTGCCCAATTCAATTTTAGGAGCCGGACCCGGCGCAGGAGGGGCTTGTTTTGTTTGTGCCGGCGCTACGTAAACGAATGCCAGCGCCAGTACCAGAGTACTATATATTTTCTTTACCATGATTTCTCTGTATGTGTACTTGACAAAGGACTACTTGATGAAAGACAAATGACTGTTTAAAGTATAGCCTTAGTTCAGTCCGTCTTTTGTCAAATGGTCTCTCGTCAAAAATTCTTTATTTCTTTTCTGCTGACTTTGGCAGGTAATGCAATACCACCCGGTTGTTTTTGGTCAGATACTCTTTGGCCACACGCTGAATATCTTCCTTGGTTACCTTCATGAAGCGGTCGATCTCGGTGTTAATCAGGTTCGCATCTTTGTAGTATACATGGTAGTTAGCCAGGTTTTCGGCGCGGCCTGCTACCGTGCTGTTCTGCTGCACAAACTGGCTCTCGATCTGGTTGCGCAGTTTCTGGAACTCCTTATCGCTTAACGGCTCTGTTTTTACACGCTCAATTTCAGCATTCATGGCATCTTCCAGTACCTGTGCTTCTGTGCCTACGCTGGCAATAGCATACGTCAGGAACAAGCCCGGGTCTTCAGTCGGGAACGGAATGGACTGTGCTGCCACTGCTTTCTGCTGCTTATCAACTAATGCCTTCGGTAAACGGGCACTTTCACCACCCGATAACAAGGTCGTCAGCATAGACAGGGCATAGTGGTCCGGAGTACCCTGCGCCGGAATGTGGTACGCCTGAATTACAGCTGGCAACTGAATGTTGTCATATACAATTTTACGACGCTCTTCTGTTTGCTTCGGCTCTTTTATAGTTGGTCTCGGGATGGCTTTTGTTCCCTTCGGGATGCTGCCGAAATATTGCTCGATCAGCTTCTTAGTTTCTTCTACGTTGATATCGCCGGCGATAGAAAGCGTGGCATTGTTCGGTACATAAAACGTCTTGTAGAAATCACGGAACTCCTCGATCTTGGCATTATTCAAGTCTTCGAACGTACCGATCGGGGTAATTTTGTACGGGTGCTCTTTGTAAGCTAAGCCAAACGTGTTTTCCAATAGCGTTCCGTAAGGCTGGTTATCTACGCGCATGCGTTTTTCTTCCTGTACTACTTTTCGCTGCGTTTCTACGCCTGTCTGGTCTACTTTGGCGCCTTTCAAACGCTCTGCTTCCATCCAGATGCCCAGTGCAAGCTGGTTAGAGGGCAATAACTCATAATAATAAGTACGGTCGAAAGAAGTATTGGCATTAAGCGAGCCGCCGGCTGCCTGCACCATGCTCATGTACTGGCCACGGTCAATGTTTTCGGTGCCTTCAAACATCAGGTGCTCAAAGAAGTGTGCAAAACCTGTACGGCCTTTTTCTTCGTTTTTAGAACCCACATGGTACAGTACCGATACCGCTACGTTAGGCGTTGAATTGTCCTGGTGCAGAATTACGTGCAGCCCGTTCGGGAGCGTGTATTCTGTAAACTCAATCTTGTTGCTTTTGGATTGAGCCATAGCCGCAAGGCCGGTGGCGCACCACAAAAGGCAGATAATCAGCTTACGTTTCATAAAGAATAAAAATTGTTAAAAGGGAATAAGGCAAGGTGCCCTGCTAAGAACAGCTTTTGTTATAGAAAGTATAAAATTAAAGCAAATGGGGCGCAGTTACTAATTAGTTAGGTTTGCCAGGTTGTAAAACAGACCAACCCAAGCTTAACCTAGACGAACCTATGGGCTTTCTAGACAAAAAAAGGCCCCAGGCAAGACAATTTTATACTTTGCAGGCGCTGATTTGTATAGCTGCCCGTGTATAACCAAGTATAAATCCGGTGCCGGAAAGCATGATTCCGGGGTTTAATACATGCGCGGCAGCTCGATGCCTTTTATTTTTCGGTAAAGCCCAAGTGCGGCCTGGTCGGTGAGGCTGCCTACAAAATCCGTGATGTGGAGGATGCGCTCGTAAGTCGTAGCAGACTCCGGGAGTTGGATATAATGCGCAGGAATGAGGGCTGCCAGTTTTTTGTAATGCTTCGACTCGGTCCGGAAAACGGCTTTCATGCAGGCTTCCAGCAAACCGCCTAATACCTCAAAACCGGCCGCTTCAATCTCCAGAACAGGGCGATTCTGGTAAATTAACTTCACAGAAAGTTCGCTGATCTCGTTTAAAACAGGTTTGCAGGCCAGTTCGTTTATCAAAGGCTTGTCGTAGGTACCGTTCAGGATTTCTTGTTCGTGCTGTAAAAAAATACCGGCGGTTTCTTCTATCAAACGGCCAATGATGCGGGCGCGCAGATACCCGATCTCCTCTTTCCAATCGTAAAAAGAAAGCGTGGATTGCCGGTTCGGATCGTCGTTCAGAATCTGGCGGAGCAAGTCCATTCCTTTTTCCTGCGGCACGAGGCCAAGCTTTAAGCCATCTTCAAAATCAATGATGCGGTAACAGATATCGTCGGCGGCCTCCACTAAGAAAGCAAGCGGGTGGCGCTGAAAAATAACTTCGCCTGCCTGGCTTTTATTCAGCAAGCCCAGCTCGTTGGCAATGGTGGCAAACCATACTTTTTCGGTCTGGAAGAAGCCATACTTTTTCTCGCTGGTATTTTTGGTGCCTGCTATAACCGGTAATGATTCTTTCGGGTATTTGGTAAACGTGGCAAGCGTAGTATAGGTAAGACTGAGGCCGCCGGGCAAATTGCAGTGCGCCGGGTATGTATAAGTTAGCGTCCGGAAGCCGGCGGCGTTGCCTTCGTAGCGTTGAAAATCGGCTTTCTCGGCAGCGGATAAATTGGTTAAAAAAGGCTGCGCTTCATCACTCAGGAAGTATGCTGAAATAGCGTCTTCGCCGGAATGCCCGAACGGTGGGTTTCCGATATCATGAGCCAGGCACGCGGCCGCTACCACATCACCAAAATCAGCTTCCTGTATGTTTTTTTCTTTGGCCAGTTCCGGGTAGCGCTCGAGTATACTTTTGCCCACAATGCGCCCCAACGACCGGCCAACCACTGATGCTTCGAGGCTATGGGTAAGGCGGGTGTGTACAAAATCGCTTTCGGGCATGGGCATTACCTGCGTCTTGTTCTGTAACCTCCGGAACGCAGACGAAAACACGATACGGTCGTAATCGCGCTGAAATTCGCCCCTTACAGACTCATCGGAAGTATACTTTTTAGCAGTTGTTTCGAAGCGTTTTTTAGAGATAAGTTTGTTCCAGGTAGCTGTATTCGGGTGCATAAGTATAAACGAAATATAAAACAGCCTTACTACAGCAATGCGCTGATAAATAAAGTGCCGATAAAAAACACAAAAAGGGTGATGTTGTAGATGAGCGCGATCGGAATCATCTTAAAAAAAGTGCGCCAGAAAGAACGTTTGTATACCTGCCGCAAGGCTATAAAAGTATAAATAAGTATGACCAGAAAAACCCAGCCTAATAAATCTACACTGGGTAGCACATAGTTTAGCAGCAATACGATACTGAGCACTATAAAAATAAAGGAATGTAGGTGGATGGAGAACATCAGATGCTCCACATAATTGCGCCGCTGCTTGATGTAGAACAAGTATAAAAGGTATGCAAAAAAAGGCATCAGCACGAACATCATCAGCGAAAAGTTTTTGAGCAGTTTTGCCCGGCTTTGCTCGCTGTTGTTCAGAAACTGGCTGAACTTATTTTCCAGGAAATTGGCCCGCCCGGTATCCCCGAACTCCAGCCCGATCCGGCCGTTGGTGGTGTCCATCACAGCAAGGGCAGAATCCTGCGGATCGAACCGAACTATACTTCCCGAATTGAGTTGCTCCTGCTTTATGGCTTCGGCAGTTGCCTGCCGTACTGCTGCTGCTGTTTCCTTGGTGTTGTTACTTGCCTTTAGATTTAAGATGTTATGGTTAATGGCAACCAGGAAAAAGAACAAGAAACTGATGAACACATACAACCGGAAAGGCGGCACATACGAAGCGCGCTGGCCTATGTTAAACTTTTCGGTGAGCAGACCGGGCCTGAT
This sequence comes from Pontibacter arcticus, assembly GCF_003284895.1. Classification (GTDB taxonomy): domain Bacteria; phylum Bacteroidota; class Bacteroidia; order Cytophagales; family Hymenobacteraceae; genus Pontibacter; species Pontibacter arcticus. The sequence continues at coordinate 1,083,035 of NZ_QMDV01000001.1, read as the reverse complement.
GAGCAGGTACTTCAGGGTTTTTAAGAATTTGGTGTCGTAGTGCAGGGTGCCTTCAAAGAACTCCGCTATCAGGTGCTTTACCGGCACGTTCAGGTCGTGGTTTTCCTGGCCGCAGTTAGGGCAAAAGTTATTTATATCCTCAAACGTATAACTGCAGTTCGGACATTGGGCAAGTTTGCGCCGTTTCTTTTCCATAATTGCCTGACAGGCTAAGGTTGTGCTCTCATTGTAAGATCAAATATAGTTTTATGCCTATAATAATGCTATACTTTATCAGAATTAACTAATCTAAATGCAAAATGGCCGGCACATTGCAAAAACTGCAAGGTACCGGCCATTAGAAGTATAAAAGATATTTTATCAGAGCTTCACGATCCTGGTTTCGCCGCTAGTCGATTTGTCCTGCCACTTTAAGATGTATATGCCTGCTGCAAACTCTGTCATGTCGATCTGTGCAGGGGTGCTATCGGCAGTTACCACAATGGTATAGGTACCCATTAGCTTACCTGTGATAGAGTATAGCTGCAGCGAAAGCGAAGTATTCTGCTCGACTAAGTATAATAACTGTACAATATTGTTCTGCGGGTTTACAGGGTTCGGAAACGGTTTAAGCACTCTCAGCGCTGAAGGCTCGACGGCACGCTTCCTGATAGTATAACCAACTTTTCCATTGTTGTAAGTAACTTTTATTCTGTAAAAACTACTGTTTGGTAAAGGTGTTGGGTCGGTGTAAGCATAACTGTTGCTGGTGGTGCGGTCTATTACACTGCTTACATTGTTCCAGGTTATGCCTTCGGCGCTGCGCTGAACTGTAAAGTAATCAATGTTGCCACCGTTCTCAATTTCCCATTTTACCAACACATCACTACCCTGATAGGCAGCAGTCATATTTTTAACTTCGGGTACGCATCCGCCTTCCGGGTTAGCGCGATACGGTTTTGCATCACCACCTGCTTCTCCGGACCGGCAACCGGTTGCCAGCGCTGCTTTTTCAGCGATCAGGCTGTTCGCTATAACGGTTGCGCCGCCAGCAATATCGTCGGGGCTTAAGGTTCTGAACAGTACTTCGTCTTCTACGGCAAAGTGCATTACAGCTGAATTAGGAAGTATAACGTGTCCTAATTGGTGCGCATGACCCAACTCGTGTAGTATAACGGTCTCGAAATCGAATTGCCTGGCTTGTGGTGCGCCGGGGCCATATTCCCAGTTAATGTTGGAGCTTATTTCCATATCAAATTCCTGCACGCGCCAGCCAACCTGCCGGGGTGTGCTATTGGTCTGGCAACCGGCATAGCGGCTTACGGTGCGGGCCAGCACATTTTCGCCCAGCGTTGTTCTTGGTGCAAAGCGGATCACATTCTGGTTATCTTCTGCGCTGGCATCTATGGTTGTGTTCTGCCCGATCTGCCAGTTTACGGTTGTGTTGCAAACCCAGCTGTTCAGGGCTCTTGTAAATCCTTCTCTGGCTTCGGTGCGGTTTGCCATACTTGTAGAGAAACGCACCGTGTAGCCGCCCTGGTTATTACGGTCTGCTAAAACAGGCTGGTAAGACAGGCCTTCATAACTGATGTTAGAGTAGGCAAACGGAATAGTAAGGACGGCGGTGCTGGTGGTAATATTGCCGTCGGCTGAAATTACATTTATCTGACCGGTACCGGCCGGGCTGCCATTCTCTCCTTCTGATGTTGAAGGCACATACATTTTGATCTGTGTGTTAGACCACGAAATATACTCTGCTGCCAAAGGCCTTATAAAACTGTCTCCGCCATCATCTGCGTTCTTAAACTCTACAGCGCCATTTTCGCCGCGGCTGTTGCCAAAGCCACTCCCTGTAATGGTAAGAATGGTTTTGGTACCGGCACTGGCTACCTTCGGTGAGAAATCGGTTATAACCGGGGCTGCTGCTCCCTGCGTTTTCTGCTGTTGTACTTTGTTTGTTTTTAGGAGGCGCTCGTTTCTGGAAACCGTCCGGAATTGTTTGCCCGTTTTTTTGGATATCTGCTGGTAAACTTCGTCTACTGATTTATACTTGCTGAACACATCTTTGGCCGTTCCGCGCTCCAGGTTATACGTTACCAACCCCTGCTGGCTGCCATAGGCACGCACCGAAAGCAATTTTCCGTTCTCGGGTGTACTGTGCACAGGCAGATCTTTCCTCAGGAAAAATACGCCCTGCTGCCCTTTGGAAAGATGCAATGCCGTAGAGAAGACGTGCTTGCTCATGCCTACTGTTCCGCCTTCTGTTATCACTTCAACTTCCTGTGCCTTTGTTTCGCCTTTAAACAGCTTGTATACCCTAATAATGTTGGAAGTATAAATGTTGGCATGGTTCGCATCCCAAAACGATTTCTGCGACACAACTTCCCCTTCCAGTACCAGATCGGCTTCCTGCACACGTTTCTCCAGGGTGAGCGGAATCATTTGGGTTGGTTCGGATGCCTGTACTCTGTGGGCAAGCAGCATTGTAAATAATAACAGCAGCATCCGGAAGCCGGGAGAAGTTATTTTAGAAAAAACGGTAGAGTTGATAACCATACAAGCAAAAACAATAGAATGAGTTAAGTTAATAATTTTGAAGCAAAAGTACTAGATCAGACCGAAAATCTTAGCCATCGGATTAGTGCCCTACGCATATACCTACTTTGCAGTTGAGGGTTATACGCAAAAAAACCTGGCAGGCTCGTACAAGCTGCCAGGTTTTAAAAAACTTAACTGGTATACTTAGTTTTTATTGTACTGTATATTAATACTGGTATTGGCTCCCTTGCCCTCCGACATCATCTTTTTATACTTTTCGTGCAGCTCCTGCGGTTGTTTTTTACCATTCACGATCAGATCGCTATCTGTTAACTGGATGCTGAGGTTAGCCGCGTTCTTTTCTAAAATGCCATCTTTTATCAGTTCGCTTTTCACATCTTCCATTCGCTGCGTACGGGCCTGGTGCTCTTTTTCGCGCTCGGCATGGCGTACGGCCATTTCTTCGTGGCGTTTGGCGCGTTCCTGGTGCAGTGTTTCCTGGCGTTTAAGCATTTGCTGGTGCTGTTGCAATTGCGCCTGGTAACGTTCCTCGGTTAAACTACCATTTGCCCGCAATGCACGCAGTCTGGCTTCATAATCCTTCATGTCAGCTTGGTACTGTTTCATATCTGCTTCGTATTGCTTCAGGTCTGCTTTGCGGCGGTCTTTATCTGCTGTGCCTACAGGCATAGGTGGCCTAGGAGGAGCGGGCGGAACAGGAGGCAGCATTTCACGGGCTGGCGCAGGTGGTGCAGCAGGTACCGGCGGCGCAGGCGGCACATCGCCATCTGTGCTATACCTGTAGGTATAATTGCGCGTTTCTGATCTGCGGTTTCCACTTGCTGCGGCCTCTCTGGCTGCTCTCATTTCGGCCTGAACTTCTGCCCTGGTTGCTTTCGGTGCTTTTTTGGTTGCCTGCAACTGCTGTGCTACCAACTCGCTGTACTGCTCTATGTCTTTGTCCGGAATGCGTTTCCCGTTTACATACAACTCCGTAATTTTCCCTTTTTTATTTTTGATGATCACTATATTCTGCTGTTGCCCTACGGTATCCTGCAAAGTATAAACAGAAGCAGCTTTCTCAGTTTCATCGGTTGTTTCCGGCTTTAAGGCAACTTCTGTTTCAGGAGATAAAATCTGTTCTGCTTTCTCCGTTTTCTTTACCGGATCGCTCCATGGATTTAGCGCCGCCATCGCGCTCACCGAAAAAACCAGGCAGCCAACTACCACTACCAGCGCCGCTACAAAACCTTCCGAAAAAGTTGGCCCTGGCGCCGGTTGCCCGATCAACCTTTTAATCCTGCTCAGCAAAGAACCTTTACCACCTGACACCGCCATGGCCATACTTGGTGAAACCGGAAGGCGCATAGCTTCCAGTTCGGCTAACGCGCGGGCATAGGTCAGGGTATCACCGCATGCTGCCACAGCAATATCATCGCAGCAATGCTCGCGTTCGGCACGCACAATACCCGATATCCACCACATAGCAGGATGGTAGAAGAACAGCAACTCTACCACCGACTGTACTAAGTTAAGCAAATAATCTTTCCGAAGTATATGCGCCAGCTCATGGGCCAGCACCGCTTGCACCTGGTTTTGCGACAAGCCGGTTACCGCGCCAATCGGCATCAGGATAACAGGCTTGATAAAACCAATGGTAACGGGCACCTCTACCAGCGCAGACTCCATTAGTCTTACGGTTTGCTTTACACCGATGTGATGGCTGAGTAGTTGTAATTTGTTTTGCCAGTTTTGCCCCAGTGCCGCTGTTCTATACTTCCGCAGGCGCTGTGCGTATGCAATACCGCCTATAAAACGGAGCAACATCAGCAGCAAACCAAGCGCCCAGCACGTAACCACCAACGGCAAGTGCTCTTTAAAGTATACCTGCGTAGCAGCTAAAGGCGCATCCCAGAAAGTACTTGCTTCTATGCTTGGAGCCACAGCATCAGCCTGAAGTATAAGTTGCGAATTTATACTTGCTGTAACAGTTGCCTCGGGCTGGCTGCCATAGTATAGAAATGTAGCCCCTGAAAAACAAAGCTGAAAGAGCAACGCGCTACCTGCCACCCAATACCTTATTTTAGCGCTGTGCCGGTGCAGCACAACCAGCAAAAGGCCAAGTATAACGGCCAGCAAAGCCCCCTGCCAAAGCGAGTGCAGCAAGGTCCAGCCCAAGGCATTTACCAACGCCTCCGGGAAAATTTCGGGTAACAGGTTCATTTTTTACCTCCTTCCAGTTTATCTAATAGATTTCTTATTTCATCAAGTTCTTCGCGCGAAGCGGTGTGGTTACCGAGCGCCTGCATCACCAACCGGGACGCCGACCCCCGGAACGTGCTGTCCAGGAAACGGTCGAGGAGTTGCTTTTGAGTGGCTTCCTCTTTCAGCAACGGCCGAAACACATGCGAGCGGTTTGCCTTATCCGCTTCCAGCATTTTCTTTTCGGCCATGATCTGCATCAGCTTTAAAGTGGTGGTATAGCCGGCGTCTTTGGTTTCGCTCAGTTTATCGTGTACAAAGCGCACCGTGGAAGGTCCATTTTGCCAAAGTACCTGCAGTATCTCCAGTTCGGCTTCGGTTGGTTTGGGGTGTTTTTCTAAGTCCATATTATACAATCAGTTAAAGCGACACAAAAGTGATCATGCAAGTATATACGAATCTTTTCGTAAAAGGAAATTTTATTTACGATTTATTTCGTATGTTGAAGTAAAAAGGGGGAGGGGGTTTATACTTTGCTGGCTTACTTTCTTTCTAGCTTAATAGAGAAGTGCTTGTTGTATAGTTGGCTTTTTCGCTGCAAGTCCGCTGGGTCTTACTTTTCTCCTTGATGAGATTAACCACCCCGCCTGCGGCACCCCTCCTTGAAAAGGAGGGGTGTTGGCTTAACCAAAGACATTTGCTTTGAACAGAAGTATACTTTGCTATGAAGTATAAATCAGATGATCGAAGAAAAAAACTTTTCCAGTTTTCGCATGAAGCGCCTTGTGAGTTTCCGGTGCCACGTTAGTGGCAGTCGTTAGACAGGAAATGAACACAGCGCTGAAGGCGAAAACGCGGCCAGCGCGGCCGCCGAGCGCGAAAGCCGACTATGAAACAATAGTTTAAAAAATTAACCAAAGCAGCCAGCTACGCCAGCAAAGTATAAATTCACTAAAACAACTCCCCCTGCACCGCTTGTACAAACTTCTTCGGCAACTTTATATCCAAATTGCATACTTTATTTAACTCTTTTATAAGGTAAAGCGCCAGGTCCGGAGCCAGGGTGTTATCAGGCTCATGCACAAAAAAGTATAGCTGCTGCAAGCCATTCTCAAACCATACTTTCAGGCGTTGCACCCACGCATCAATTCGGGTATAATCTGTTGGGTGCAGGCTGTTCCCTACAAACCGCACCATAGCCGATGGCGTGGTAAGGCGCATGTGCAGCACATCGCGCCTGCCGGCTACATCCGTTAACACAGTGCCTACTTTATACTTTTGCAACACCTCAAACAGCTCCAGGCTGGCAACATTATCTGTATACCAATCGGGGTGGCGCAGCTCTACGGTAAACGGAATGGTTTCCGGAATAAACTGCACAAAGGCTTCCAGGTCGGGTAGTTGTTTGGGGCCAAAATAGGGAGGCAACTGCAGAAACGAATCGCCCAGTTTATCTTCCAGGCCAGCTATGGCGCTACAGAATGCGGCAGTCAGGTCGGCGGTGTGGCGCAACTGGCTTTCGTGGCTGATGAGTTGCGGAAACTTAGGACAGAACTTAAACCCCTGCGGCGTTACCTGCTGCCAGCGCTCAATTGTACTCTGGCCAGGAATATGGTAGTGGCTGCTGTTAAGCTCGATGGTGTTAAACTGCCTGCCATACCAGTGCAGTGCATCTTTCTCTGACATGCCCGCCGGGTACCACGAACCTACCCAGCTTTTATTTACCCACACCGGTAGCCCAATGTATACCTGCGGTTTTTCGGTACGCTTAAACTGCTGCAAAAAGGGCAGTGTATCGGGGTGGTCGGGGGGTAGGGTAAAGTCTACAAGGCTGATATCTGACAGCTTTCCAAAGTCCATAATTTTCGCTTTTCTTCTCTATACGGTGTCTGCAGTTTCAGGGCAAAAACCACAGCAGCGTTCTACGTTGCAGCCCGAAATCTACCATCTTCCGCCCCTTTTATCATACGAAACAGAAATTTTTTTTCGTTTTGATGCAGCCATGCTGTGTTACAGAAAAAACCTATGAAAATATTGCCATATGTCCCTTAAACAGCGATTTTGTCAAATAATGCCCTATAATCAATTATGCGCTTTAAGCAGTATCCCCCTACGCCTTCAGGGCAATAATGCAGCAAAAGGGCTCGTTTAAAATATTATTTTGTAACTTTGCGCCTTCATCAACATTTAAACATATGACTAACGATAGAAAATTTTTCCTTTTTACAGTAATCATTTTTCTATTCCTCGGCTTTCACGAGCCGGTTCTAGCACAGACCACAGATGTCCAGAAAGGACAAGCCTCCTGGTACGGCAGCAAATACCATGGCCGCAAAACAAGCAGCGGCGAGCGCTATAATAAAAACCACATGACTGCTGCGCATCAAACCCTGCCCTTCGGTACAAAAGTAAAAGTAACAAACCTGGACAACCAAGAGTCAGTAATTGTACGCATCAACGACAGAGGCCCGTTTGTAGGCAATCGTATTATTGATGTTTCGGAAGTAGCTGCCCGTAAACTGGATTTCCACAGAGAAGGTATTGGCCAGGTAAAAGTAGAGGTGCTGGAGTTACCCGGCGATTATAACCCGGCAAACGCAGGTTTCTATACCATCCAGACAGGATCATACTTTGACCTGGAGCATGCCCAGACCTTGAGCCAGCGTTTAAAAGCATTCGATAAGCACCTGCCCGTAGAACTGCAGGAGCAGCAACTAGGAAACAAAAAAGTATTACGCATTCGCGCCGGCCGTTTCGAGAACCGCCAGCAGGCACAAGCCTTTAACGATCTCCTGAAAGAAGAAGGCCTGCAGGGGCTGGTAAAAGAGGCATAAGCGCCACTTCAACATTCCTGTTTTCGGCTTATCTGTAGGTCGGTTTAGAACAAAGAAAATTCAACCTCTTGTACACCTATATATAATGAGTGTGCAGCAGACAAAAAGCGCAGCATCCGGCTAGAGGGTGCTGCGCTTTTTTGCTTTTAAGTACTATTCGGTTTGGTAGAACGCTTTGCGGGTTTCATCTAGAGAATATAGGCTTTAGACAGATTACTGTGGTTAAACTTTGATATAAAAACCAAAATCTTTATACTTAGCTAACGAAACCTAAACTCTCTAAACTACATCTAAACTTTACACTACTTTGAAAAGACGAAATTTTCTTGAACTATCGGCGCTGGGCATCGGTGGGTTAATGCTGCCAAGCATCCCCTTGTTTGGTGATATTATTGCACCCGAACGCCTGCTGGAGACCGTAGACACGGCCCTTAAAAAACGCCTTGCTGACGTAGCCCTGAATACCGCCAAAACAAGAGGCGCTTCTTATGCTGATGTGCGCATTGGCCGCTACCTGCAGCAGTATGTTTTCACCCGCGAGAAACAAGTACAGAACGTAGTAAACGCTGAGTCTTACGGCGTAGGTATACGCGTACTGGCTAATGGTACGTGGGGCTTTGCTGCCACTTCGGATGTATCGGATAAAGGCATTGCCAAAGCAACCGAACAGGCTGTAGCCATTGCCAAGGCCAACGCAAAACTGCAGAAAGTACCGGTTCAACTGGCTCCTGTAAAAGGGTTTGGGGAAGTATCCTGGAAAACGCCGATCGAGAAAAACGCTTTTGAAGTACCTGTGGGCGAAAAAGCAGACCTGCTGTTAGCTGCAAATGCCAAAGCCATGGAGAACGGCGCTAACTTCGTAAACTCTGCCTTGTTCCAGGTAAACGAACAGAAATATTTTGCCTCTACGGATGGCTCTTATATAGACCAGGATGTGCACCGCATCTGGCCAAACTTTACGGTAACGGCTGTAGACAGTGCCTCCGGCAAATTCAGAACCCGCGAAGCATTAAGCTCGCCAATGGGCATGGGGTACGAATACATGAACCCGAAAGCTTCTGAAAAAATTAAAGGCCCTGAAGGAACAGGCCTGGTAGGCTACCGCAATGCCTACGATATGCTGGAAGATGCGACACTGGCTGCCAAGCAGGCCAAAGCAAAACTGACAGCAAAATCGGTAGCGGCCGGCAAGTATGACCTTATCCTCGATCCGAACCACCTGGGCTTAACTATTCACGAATCGGTGGGCCACCCGCTGGAACTCGACCGTGTACTGGGCTACGAAGCCAACTATGCCGGTACTTCTTTTGCCACGCTGGACAAATGGAAAACCAAGAACTTTAAGTATGGCTCTGATAAGGTGCACATCTTTGCTGATAAAACGCAGAAAGGTTCGCTTGGCCTGGTAGGCTGGGATGATGAAGGCGTGAAAACAAAGCAATGGGATCTGATCAAAGACGGTACGCTGGTAAATTACCAGGCCATCCGCGACCAGGCACACATCATCGGCGAAAAAGAATCACATGGTTGTGCGTATGCCGATAACTGGAGCTCAGTGCAGTTCCAGCGTATGCCAAACGTATCGCTGGCTCCGGGCAAAACCAAAAAGAACGTAGACCAGCTGATTGCCGGCGTTGACAAAGGTGTTTACATTGCCGGCCGTGGCTCTTACTCCATCGACCAACAGCGCTATAACTTCCAGTTTGGCGGTACCGTGTTCTACGAGATTAGCAAAGGCAAAATTGTAGGCCAGTTAGAGGATGTGGCATACCAAAGCAACACCCAGGAATTCTGGAACTCCTGCGCTGATATGTGCGACGAAAGCGACTACCGTTTGTTTGGCTCTTTCTTCGACGGAAAAGGCCAGCCAAGTCAGGTAAGTGCGGTATCGCATGGCTCTGCTCACACCCGCTTTAACGGCGTAAACGTGATCAACACAGCCCGTAAGATCTAGTCTTTTACTTCTAAAGAACATCAACAAAATGGCAATATTAAGTAAAGAAGAAGCACAGGCGATCCTGAAAAAGGCACTGGCTTATTCAAAGGCTGATGAGTGTGAACTTACACTTACCGGCAACGTGGGCGGAAACATCCGCTACGCAAACAACGAAGTATCTACCAGCGGCACCGAAGAAAATGTGGCCCTTTCCGTAGAATCACGATTTGGGAAACGCTCTGGTGTAGCCACCATCAACGAGTTCGACGATAAATCGCTGGAAAAAGTGATCCGCCGTTCGGAAGAAATAGCCAAACTAGCACCGGAAAGCCCGGAATATGTACCGATGCTGGGCGCCCAAAAGTATATCACAACCAAAGAGCTTTTCGATTCTACAGCTAAAATAGACCCTGCTTACCGTGCCGATGCTGCCGCAAAAAGTATAGCTGCCGCTACTGCCAAAGATTTGGAAGCAGCCGGTTTCCTGGAGCATTACACCAGCTTTCTGGCGAAGATGAACTCGAAAGGGCTGGTTGCTTACCACCCGTCTACGGAAGTTGATTTTTCGGTAACGATGCGTACCAAAGATGGAACAGGCTCTGGTTATGTAACCCAGGACTTTAGTGATGTAAGCAAGCTTGATACAGGAAAAGCATCTGCTATTGCTGCTAAAAAAGCCGCTGACTCGCGTAACGCCAAAGCATTAGAGCCAGGCAAGTATACCGTTATCCTGGAGCCTGCTGCTTCCATCGACCTTTTGCAGGGTATGTTCCGTGGCCTTGACCAGCGGGGCGCCGAAGAAGGGCGTAGCTTCCTGAGCAAAGCCGGCGGCAAAACCAAACTAGGCGAAAAACTGGTTGATGAACGCATAACTGTATACTCTGACCCATCCAACCCAGAAATTCCGGGTGCTCCTTTTGCAGGCGATGGCCGCCCACGCGAAAAAACAACCTGGATAGAAAAGGGCGTTGTGAAAAACCTTTCGAACTCGCTTTACTGGGCTCAGAAAACCGGCGCTAAATCTGTACCGGGCGGTGGTGGCATGATCATGGAAGGCGGCAACCAATCTGTCGAAGATATGATCAAGAGCACTAAAAGAGGCATATTGGTGACGCGCCTGTGGTATATCCGTTCTGTGGATCCGCAAACGCTGCTTTACACGGGCCTTACCCGCGACGGAACTTTCTACATCGAGAATGGCAAAATCATGTACCCGGTTAAAAACTTCCGTTTCAACGAAAGTCCGATCATTATGCTGAATAACTTGGAAGCGCTGGGCAAACCACAACGCATCAGCGGCAACCTGATTCCGCCAATGAAAGTGCGCGACTTTACGTTCACCAGTTTATCGGATGCCGTGTAGTTTAGCTTAATTTATAGTTTGAATGCCGCATGCAGCTTTTGTGTGCGGCATTCATTTTAAAGCGTGTAAATAATTAACCCGTAACGCAGCAAGCATTCATAACTCAATAAATGCCTCCTTTTACCTTCGTACGTTTACAATACCGCTCCGGCAACTGGGATACCGACCCGCGTATGCCTACCAACCTGCTGCATTCTTTAATAGAGTACACTACTGTTAAAGTTACGGAGCAGGAAAAAGTGGTTTCGCTGGAAAGTGCCGAGCTGTTTAATTACCCGTTCAGTTACCTGAGCGGGCACAAGCTGGTGCAGTTCAACAAAAAAGAGCGCAGCAATTTTGAGATGTATGTGCGTAACGGCGGCTTTGTGTTTGTGGATGATTGCAACCACGATGTGGACGGCCTTTTTGCGCGGTCATTTGAGGAAGAGATGCGACAGATTTTCGGACAGAACGCGCTGAAGAAGATCCCCAACAACCACAAACTCTACAAAAGCTTTTTCACGTTTGAGGATGGCCCGCCGACTACAAGCTTTGAGCTGAACGGCTGGGGCGATGACCTGGTGCACGATTACCTGAAAGCCATCGAAATAAACGGCCGCATAGCGGTGCTCTACAGCAACAAAGATTACGGCTGCGAATGGGACTACGATTTCCGGAACAAACGCTGGCTGGCAGAGGATAATACCAAATTCGGCGTCAATATTATTATGTATGCGCTTACGAGTTGAGAAAGGATTATAATTATAGGATAACCAAGTGCCGTAAAGACTTCCTCACAAAGTATAATATTTATACTTGCTACGAAGCGACAGTCTTAGCCAGGTGCACTAATGACGATTTTTTGTTTGAGCGTTCAGCGAGTTCAAAATCGTCTTGATTCTTTTGCTTACTTTTCTCATCAAGGAGAAAAGTAAGGCCTAGCCGGCGAGGCGAAAAACCCAACTATGAAACTTATACTTTAAGAGTTGGAAAGGCAGTACCTACGCCAGCAAAGTATAAACGAAGGCTTAAACAGACAGTCATAAAGTATAAAATGACAGAACAAGACATACAACACCTGCTCAGCAAACTACCAAAGCTGAAACAGGAAATACAGAAAGTAATTGTTGGCCAGGAAGAAGTGCTCGACGAAGTACTGATCATACTTTTGGCAGGTGGCCACGGTTTGCTGGAAGGCGTACCCGGGCTGGCAAAAACCTTACTGGTACGTACGTTGGCCAGCGCTATGGATCTGGGATTCCGGAGAATTCAGTTCACGCCCGATCTGATGCCAACCGACATTCTGGGCACCGAAGTGCTGGAAGAAGACCATGTAACAGGTAAGCGCTTTTTCAAATTTAACGAAGGGCCGATCTTCTCGAACATCGTGCTGGCCGACGAAATAAACCGGACGCCGCCCAAAACGCAGGCAGCGTTGCTCGAGGCCATGCAGGAGCACGAGGTAACGTACGCCGGTAAAACCTATTCGCTGCCGAAACCATTTTTTTTGCTCGCAACCCAGAACCCGATCGAGCAGGCTGGCACCTACCCGCTACCCGAAGCGCAACTCGACCGCTTTCTCTTATACATCAAAATACGCTACCCCAACGAGCAGGAAGAACTGGCAATCCTTACCAATACAACCGGCACCCGGCAGGCACACATACAACCGAGCTTAACCGGCGAAGAAGTTATGCTGCTGCGCCAGCTTGTACGCGAAGTAAGTATAAACAACGAGCTAATGGCCTACGTGAATAACCTGGTACGCGCTACCCGCCCCGAAACGACTTCCGTGGAGTTTGTAAAGACCTACTGCCGCTGGGGGGCTGGCCCTCGTGCCGGGCAGGCACTTATACTTACCGCCAAAGCGCGGGCTTTGCTGCATGGCCGTTTCGCGGTAACGCAGGAAGATATCCGGGAAATGGCTTACCCCGTTTTGCGCCATCGTGTGCTGGTAAACTTTAACGCCGAAGCCGAACGCATCACCCCGGACAGGGTAGTGGACGAGCTGCTGCAAAGTATAAAACTGACCAAAGCGGTGCTGGCCTAAGTATAACATCAAGCTCAAATTATAGCTATACTTTTACAGTTAATCCGGAACCAGATGGAAGAGATCGTACATGCAAAACTGACCGAGACCGGAACGCAGCTTTTAAGAAAGATTGTGGGCGAAAGGCTGTGTTATTTCTTTACGGATAGTATAAAAGTAGACGCCACCGGCAACCATGTTTCGTATTGGGCTCCGGAATTTGCACTTGGCCTGAAAACCAACCGCGGCGACCTTACTTTCATCAACATCAGCGCCGATTACAGGCTTTCGTCCGGTTCATCCATTACCTATTACGAATTCGCCATCGAAGAAAGCAGAATGCCGCTCCGCAAAGAAAAGCTGCTGCAATCAGGGCAATATTCTGAATTAAAGGTACTGTCATCGCAGGTGCTTTTGATAGAAGTGTACCAGGACTTGAGCCAGGAAGCCGGCGAAACCATACACTACGACGCAGCCCTTGTGCTTTACACCGACACTCGGAAGTATATGCTGAAAGTGCGCGAAGAGTTAATTGGCGGTGTGGATGTTATACTGGATGATGCCACTATAGAAGCAGAGTTGGTTGATTTGAAACTGAGACAGAGCTTAGTGTAGCAATCTCTTTTATTTTTCTGTTATTCATAAGCATCTAAAATGGAATACTATAAAGGATTTATACTTATAGTTATTGCTATTCTGATTACCATCAGTTCGAATGCAGGAAGTTGCCCAGGACAAAAATGGGCAAATTGGAGTATAGCAACAGTTCAAAATGAAATAAAGGACAGCGAAGTAATTTTCCTCAGTGAAGTCATAGCCTCCGATGGCTTTAACTATAGCATGAAGGTGATAGACATTTTTAAAGGAAAGGTTGAAGCTGATACTATATTCGGATCATACAAGCACAAATGTTATTTGGCCCCAAAAGAAGGGATGTGGATTGTTTACTCAAAGCTTGAAAATACTCCCAAAGGATTACAGTTAAAGGATTTGAGCAGTCTTTCCAGAAGCTTATCACATCCTTTATCCAATAATATACCCGAATACCCAGCTCCCCCAACTTCAGAGGTTAGAGCAGATAGTGCTGCGATGGTTGAATACCACGAGAAGCTTGATGAGTTTATATTGGAAAAAGAAAGGGAAATGCTACCTGTATTCCTAAAAAATTGGACGTGTGAATATGCCATGCTTTTAGCTTACAGAAGAAATGAGAGCAATCCGGTAGCATCACAGCCTTCTAGTAGTAATGCCATATCTTACATCGCACTAGGCTTTGCATTCTTAGCTTTAGTTATTGCTTTTAAAAGAAAGAAAAAGTAATTACCCTATGTACATCTTAAACTTCAAACTTTAGGAAATATACTTAACTAAAAAATTATATAACATAAAGGAACCCTTGAGCACCCACAAATTTATCGACCCTAAGGTACTGGCTACCATAAAAGACCTGCCGCTGCTGGCTAAAACAGTGGTGGAAGGCTTTTTGGCGGGCCAGAACCAGAGTCTGCGGCGTGGTGCTGGGTTGGAGTTCAGCCAATACCGCAGCTACCAACCCGGCGACGATCTGCGCCAATTAGACTGGAAAATGTTTGCCCGCTCCGACCGCTATTACATCCGCGAAGCCGAAGTTGATACCAATATTACTGTTCGGTTTATACTGGATGGCAGCGCCTCCATGGCCCACGAAGATGCGAATGGCATCAGCAAAATGGACTATGCGCGGTTTTTAGTGGCTTCCCTGGCGTACTTAGCAACAACACAAGGCGATGAAACAGGGCTTTATATATTACAGCAGGACCAACTCATCAACCTGACGCCGCGCTCCGATAACATGCACCTGCAACGCTTCTGGCACCAACTGGCGGCGGTGCAACCTAAAGGCAAATTTCCGGATGTAAACACGGCTGCCAACTTATTCGCGAACCGCAGGCAAAAGGAGCTGACTGTTTTCCTGACGGATTTGTACGAAGACGAAGCTGAAATTTCGAACCTGTTGTTTAAACTGGGCGCACAACGGCATGAACTGTTGCTTTTCCATCTGATGAGCCGCAACGAGTTGGACTTTGATTTCGGAAGCACGCTTACTTTTGAAGATCTGGAAACGAACCGAACACTACAGGTGAACACGGCGTCGCAGCGCCAGACGTACCTGGAGCAACTGCAAAACTGGCTGCAGCAAACTGAACGCAACATGCGCCACCGTCAGATAAACTATGACCTTTTCACAACCGACGAGCCGTTGGACAAAGCACTTCGCACGTTCCTGCAGAAGCGTTTGCTCTATAGTTAAACCCGAAAAACGATGAAAGACAACTTCTCCGGACACGCCGCTGATTACGCCAAATTCAGGCCATCGTACCCACGCGAGCTGATCGCGCACCTGGTAAGTATCGCACCGGCGCACCACTTGGCCTGGGATTGTGCCACCGGTAACGGGCAGGTTGCCGTTATGCTTTCAGAATATTTCGGTCAGGTAATCGGTACGGATATCAGCGAAAACCAATTGAAGAATGCCACGCAGCACCCCAATATACTTTATAAAACCGAACAGGCCGAAAATGCTTCTTTCGAGGATAATTCAGTTGATTTGGTAGTGGTGGCGCAGGCGGTTCATTGGTTTAATTTTGATTTGTTTTATGCAGAAGCAAAGCGTGTGCTTAAGCCCGGTGGCGTCATCGCCATACTTGGTTACGGCCTCCTGAAAACGCAACCCAAGCTAGATGAGGTAATCCATATGCTATACGATGGCCTGCTTTCCGGTTATTGGGACCCGGAGCGCCGCTACCTCGACGAAAATTACCAGACCATTCCGTTCCCATTTGAGGAGTTGAATGCACCGCATTTCGAGATGACTTATACCTGGCGTTTCGAGGAACTGGTTGGGTATCTGAACACCTGGTCGGCGGTGAAACATTACGAAAAAGCCAACGGTCAGAATCCGCTCGAACTGCTACACGACGAACTAAAAGCAACCTGGGGCGACGAACAAACCACAGAAATCCGTTTCGAAGTGCTCACCCGGATCGGCAAAGTATAAACCTTAACTTTCAACTTTATAACTTTCTACCTATCAGTGTCTTTCCTTTCTCCTTACTGGCTTTTTGCAGCGTCGGCTATACTTATTCCGATTGCGATACACTTATGGAATAAACGCCAGGGCAAAACCGTGAGAATTGGTAGCCTGCGCTGGATCGAAGAATCGGCGAGCAGCCGGTTGAACAGTATAAAACTAACACAGGTTGGCTTACTGTTGCTACGTTGCGTTATACTTTTGCTGTTGGCAGCAGCATTGGCCGAGCCGGTCTGGATGCAGCTCGACCCGAAAAAAGTGAGCAAAAAAGCAGTGGTGGTAAGTCCTGAATTGCTTTACACAGCAGCCCTCCAAAGGATAAAACCTGCTATTGAT
The DNA here is from genome assembly GCF_003284895.1 of Pontibacter arcticus. GTDB lineage: Bacteria > Bacteroidota > Bacteroidia > Cytophagales > Hymenobacteraceae > Pontibacter > Pontibacter arcticus. The sequence goes on along the minus strand of NZ_QMDV01000001.1, from coordinate 1,066,769 downwards.
ACACTAGTGAAACAGGGATTTACACTGCATACTTATACGCCGGGAATGCAGGAAATTACACCGGAAAAATGGCAACAACTAAGTATAAATCCTGCTGATTCAAGTATAAACCAACCGCAGAATTACTGGCGTTTGCTACCGCTGCTTTCCGAAAAGTATAACCAGCCGCAGGACAGCGTGATCCTTTTTACTTCTGATCAGCAGCGTTTTTTTGCCGGAACAAAACCCGCCAGCTTACCCGAAAACATTACCTGGATACCGGTAGCCACCGAAACCGAAACTACCTGGCTGCAAACCGCCACGCAGCTAAACGCTGATAGTTTGTTGCTGCTAATCGGCCACAGCTCCCGTGATAACATCACATACAGTAGCCAGCGCACCACGCTCGCAAACAAAAGTATAAGCAGCAATGGAAAGCAGCTCAATTTTAACCTTTCAGGTGATTATATACAGTTGATTAATGACCAGGATACGAGCCAAGTTATACTTCAGAAAGCGCCGTTTCAGGTAGCCATACTTTCCGGAAAAAGCCAACAGCCTGAAGTTATATACATCAAAGCGGCACTTAACGCCATCAGCAGCTACACAGGTTTGCCCATCAGCCTAACAGAAACTGCTACAGCCGATTCTTCAGCCAATTTTATTTTCTGGTTGCGAAGCGATGCTTTACCCGAACGTATAAAAGAAGGTAGAAACGTGTGGTTGCAGGCTGTTGCAAAACCAACGGCTGTTAAAACCAGTGTTACGCTCAATACCATGCCTGTAAAAATCCATCAGGTAAGTCAGGCTGCACTTGCACCAAACGAAAGTATAAAATGGCGTACTGCAACCGGTGAGGCACTGCTTACAAAACAGGAGAACGTCTATTATTTTTGGAGCGGTTTTGCGCCGCAATGGAGCGATCTGGGGCAAAGCGCACAGCTACCGGAATTGCTGCTGCCGGTTCTGTTTCCGCAACCCGATTTTACAAAGTATGATGTGCGCGCATCCGCAGAAAACCAGTTTATGCCAACCGCCAGAACACCGCTGCAGGCAAGTATAAATTCAGACGCGAAACAGCAAAACCTGCTGCCGTGGTTTGTACTGGCTGCGTTTATGTTGTTTTTAGTTGAACGATTTTTAGCCATCCGGCGCACTACATAACGGCTATGGAAACAGAAAAAAGCATTTCTATTTTAGAGCAGGTACGGCGGCAATATGTGCAGGCAAAAATGCGGCTTTACGCTATGCAGGCTCTGGCGCTTTTGCTGGTTGGTGTGGCGATACTTTACCGGTTTCAATTTGAGAACTGGCTGCTAGTGGGAGTGGCTGCCGGCCTTATACTTTTGGCTTTTTTATACTTTATATTTCGGTGGCAGCACAGCAACAAAACAACGCTGCAACAGGTAGCCAGCCACCTCAACCGCAATTACCCGCAACTCGAAGACAGCTCCGCTTTACTTTTACGCCCTGCCACCGAACTTAACCTGCTCGAAAAGCTGCAGCAGCGCAAAGTGGCTACCGCGCTTCAAAAACTTCATCCAGAGCAGGAAAAGGTATTTTATGTAAAACCAGCAACATCGGGTATTTTGCTGGCTGCCGGTACGTTGCTGGCCTTGCTTATCGTGCTGCTGCCAGCGGCGGCTGTTACGACTGCTACCCAACCATCAGAAGAAGTAAAAATCGATTTCCCGAATGCGCCAGTTGCGGCTTCGGATACGATCGTGAAAATTGAGAAAATAGACATTACCGTTACGCCGCCTTCTTACACCGGCAAAGCTGCTTATACGGTCAGCCAGCCTAACCTGCGCGTGGAACAAGGCGCTACTATTACCTGGCGCATCCACACAAACAAACCTGCCAAACAACTCCAGCTTGTCCTGAACGAGAACACTATTTCGCCTTTTAAAAGGCAACAGGAAGTTTATACTTTGTCTAAAGCTTTTACCGAACCGGCTCTGTACAACCTGCGCCTGAACGGAGAAAACTCTGCTTTTTATACGTTGGAAATCATTCCGGACGAAGCTCCTACTATTGTTATACAGAAACCGGAACAGTACACGGAGATTCTTTTTGGCGATCCGCAGCGGGTAAATTTACAGGCCACTATTTCGGATGATTACGGCATCCGCGAAGCAAACCTGGTAGCCACCGTAGCCAAAGGAACCGGCGAGGCAGTTAAGTTCAGGGAAGAAAAGATCAGCCTGGGTTTTAGCGGCACCAAACGCAGCTTTCATGCAAACCAAACCCTCGACCTGAAAAAACTGGGCATGACCTACGGCGACGAACTCTACTTTTACATTCAGGCCCATGACAACCACCGGGGCTACACCCGCTCCGAAACATACTTTGTGCAGATAGAAGATACGGCTGTAGTAGATAACAATTTTGATATGAGTATGGGCGTAAACCCGGTACCGGAATATTTCAGGAGCCAGCGCCAGATCATCATCGACACCGAAAAACTGATAGCAGAACAAAAAAACATCAGCAGAACCACTTTTGAGCAACGCTCCAACAACATCGGCGCCGACCAGAAACTGCTGCGTTTGCGCTACGGTAAATTTTTAGGCGAGGAATCGGAGAGCGGTATTGGTCCGGGTGGCGGTATTCCGGCAGGCGAGGAGCATTCCGCAGGCGATGGCCACGACCATCCGGAGTTCGAGAACAGCAACGACCCGCAGGCTTTGCTGGACCCTTACATGCACAAACACGACCAGGAAGGCGAAGCCACTATTTTTGAACCTGCCGTGAAAGCAAAACTGAAAGGAGCGCTGGCACAGATGTGGGAAGCTGAACTACGACTGCGTACGCACAAACCTAAAGAAGCCTTGCCATTCGAGTACAAAGCCCTGCGCTTACTGAAACAGGTGCAACAGAGCTCGCGTGCTTATGTGGCTAAAACCGGTTTCGACGCGCCGCCTCTTAAAGAACCCGAAAAACGCTTGACCGGCGACCTGAGTAAAATTACGGCACCATCGGAAAAGCAAAGTATAAAGTCCGAAACCAACCTGCCCCATACCCGCGCCGCTTTAAACTGGCTAGAGAACTACAAACACAAGAACACTTACGTAGCTGCCGATAGCCGCATACTAGAGAAAGCCGGTCAGGAGATGGCGCAACAGGCTTTTGCAAAACCGGGCCGCTACTTACAGGCGTTGCAGGACCTGCGCACCTTAATTTCCGACATCAACCAAAACAAACCGCTGTGCCGAAACTGCCTTGTAAAAGTTGAGAGCGCCTGGGCCGAATTATTACCACCAGCCTCGCAAACGCCACAAAAAGCAAACACCGCCAGAGGCAAACTTGGCTACGAGTATTTAAAAGAATTGCAGAAAAGAGCCGATTAAAACAGGCTATACGACCCATTTATTTTGATGACCATACTTGCTGACTCTACATACTTCCCCTGGCTTTTAGGCATTGCTGCCACACTGCTGCTGGTTGCCCTGGCGTGGCGCAGACCCAACCCCAACCGACGCGTTTGGCGGGTGCTGGCAAGTATACTAGCTGGTATAAGCCTGGTGTTGCTGATATTTCCACCATCCATCCGGAAAACGATCAACCCGAGCACAGCCATACTTTTAACACCCAATTTTAATGCTGATACGCTGGCTGCTTTACTCGATACTTCGGTTGCAGCTCCACAGCTTTTCAGTTATAAAACCGAAGCTGATGAGGCTACAGCCATACCGCATCTTTATACTTTAAAACAGCAATACCCGGCTTTGCAAACGTTGCACGTACTGGGCGAAGGTTTGGAACAGGAAGAACTGCAATTATTGGAAAGTATAAATCTGATTCCGCATGTAGCCAATAAAGCTGAAGGAATAAAAACTATTAGCTGGCCGGAAAAAGTAAAGCTGGGCGAACGTGTAGTTGTAACCGGAAAGTATAAAGCTACCAAACCTACCCGTTTATACTTGCAGGCAGCCGGTCGCGTACGCGATTCCCTCCAAGTAAAACCTGACAGCACCTATACTTTTGCGCTGAGCTACACACCCAAACAGGAAGGCCGTTTCACGTACCAGTTACTGGCAAAAACAGATGAGAAGCAGGATACATTAGGCCAGATTCCGGTGCAGGTGCAGCCTGTTAAGCCAATTAGTATACTTATACTTGCCTCGTTTCCGCAGTTCGAATTCAAGTTCCTGAAAAACCATTTAGGGCAATTACAGCATAAAGTGGCGCTTCGGAGCACCGTTAGCAAGGGCATTAACCAAAGCGAGTGGGTAAACTTGCCCGAAACCAATCTCAGCAGCATCACACCTAAATTGCTGCAAACTTTTGATGTGGTGATTACCGAACCGCAGGCGCTGCAAAGTATGAATGCCACCGAACGAAGGGCGTTGCAACAGGCCGTTACAGAAAATGGGCTGGGCGTACTCACCATTGCTTCCGAACCAGCTACGAACCGCAACACCACATTTTTCACTAGTTTCCGGGCACAACGGCTCTCGCAACAGGATACCCGTACGGCAGACGCTACCTGGACAGGTACCGGAGAAGCTTCGATTTCAGTCGCGCCGTATTCGCTTATTCCGACAACGGCAGTAACAAGTTTAGTAACGGAAAAGGGAAACAATTTGCTGGCTGGCTTTAAGAAAGCGGGCTGGGGGAAAGTAGGGTTCAGTTTTGCACCGCAGACGTTTCCGTGGCAACTGGAAGGCAAGGAAGCCGTTTATGCACGCTACTGGGCGCATGTCATTTCAGAAATAGCCAAACCGGAAACCAACGAAAGCTTCTGGCAAATACGATCTCCGCAGGTCCCATTAGTTAACAAAGCTGTAACGCTCCAACTCACCGATTATACTTTAGCTGATGCCACTGCAAAGGTGCAGGTTTTTAGCTTGAAAGATTCTTTGAAAGCAGACTTATCGCTGGCTCAAGTACCCTTGCAACCCGAGCAATTTACCGGCACTTTCTGGCCGCAGCAAACCGGCTGGCACGTTATCCAGGCTCCTGAAAAAGCGCTTTATTACTTTTTTGTACAAGACACCTCCGACTGGCACTTTGCAACTTCGGAAGCTAAGCGCGAAGCGACCCTGGCTTTTGCCAGCAGCCAAGGCATAAAACCAACGCAGGCAAGTATAGCTTACCAGGAAGAGCAGGTTTCGATCCTCTGGTTCTTTATCCTGTTTGTACTCAGCAGCGGTTACCTGTGGCTGGAAGAAAAGTTATAAGTAGCGCTGATGTCTGCTTTACGTTTTTAACGCGAAGCACTATGCCCTTGCTGCGTGTTTTCACCAGCAAGCGCCTGTTGGCTAATATAGTTGTTGGTGAAAACACCAACAACGGCTGGAAACCAGAAACGCCTGCATTACTTTAAAAGTATGCAGGCGTTTTTGGTTTATGCTTCAGTGTTATTTCAGGATCTTAAATTCGGTGCGGCGGTTTTCCTGGTGCTGGTCTTCGGAGCACGAAACGCCATCTTTACATTTGTTGATCAGCTTCGTTTCGCCGTAGCCTTTTGCCTCCATCCGGTCGCGGTCGATGCCCTTGGAAATAATATAATCTACTGCCGACTGCGCTCTTAACTGCGAAAGCATTTCGTTGTAGCGGTTCGTCTGGCGGCTATCTGTGTGCGAACTCAGTTCAATCCTGATCTTCGGGTTATCTTTCAGAGTTTGCACCAGTTTGTCCAGTTCTACGGCTGCCTGTGGTGTTATGTCTGCTTTATCGAGGTCGTAGTAAATGTTATCCAGCACGATCGGTTTGTTAGGGGTATCACGGTTAAAGATCATCTCCACTTTCACAGAATCCGTATTGAAACGGCAGTCCGGGGTCATGCTTACCGTCTGGGTCAGGTATTTCGGTTTTGAGCCTCTGATGGTGTAGTTGGTTCCTGCCTTCACTACAAATGCAAAATTACCGTTCTTGTCAGAATGCGTTTCCAGCGGTACATCGCTTCCTTCTTCAAACAACTGCAGCAGCACGCGGTCTATCGCTACTTCTTTTCTTCTGCTGGTTCCTGCTATCGGTAATCTTTCTACGGTGCGCCCCGTGAGCGTGCATGGTATTTTGGTTTCCTTGAACGTGAAGATATCGTCAAACTCATTATCGCGCCCCGAAGATAACAAGCCGTTTTTGCCGGTCTTATCCATCAGAATACCGAAATCATCCTGAGACGTATTAATCGGGTATTTTAGGTTCGCGACTTTCGTCCAGGCAGTTACCGGGCCAACTGCTTTAAAGATATCCAGACCACCCAGCCCCATGTGCCCATCCGAAGAAAAGTATAAAACACCGTCTTCGCCTATACTTGGGAAGCTCTCGCGGCCGGCCGTATTTACTACTTTACCTGCATTTACGGGTTGCCCCCACGAGCCATCCGGCTGGCGCTGGCAGTAATAAATATCTGTTTCGCCGAGGCCGCCGGGCATATCCGAAGCAAAGTATAAAAACTTGCCATCCTTGGTTACAGCCGGGTGACCGATCGAATATTCTTCTGTGTTGTTGTACTTGAACGGTTTCACATCGCCCCATTTTTCACCTTTACGCTCTGCGGTATACAAGCCTAACCGGTTGATACGTCCGCCGCCTGTTGCGCCTTTAAACCAATTGGTAGGGTCTGCGTTTACTTTGCCTACCCGGCTTTTTACCATGTGGGTTCTGGTAAAGTATAAAACATGGTCCTGCTCCAGAAAAGCGGCTGGGCCGTTGTGGTAAGCTGTATTGATCGAGTTTGGCAACGGTGCAGGCGCACTCCACGACGTATCGGTGAGGGCTTTGGCAAAGTACATTTGCACATATCCGTTTCCGGTCCAGCCGTAGCGTTTTGCTTCTTCGTTGCGGGTGCCGGTTAACCTGTCGGAGGCAAAAAGTAGCCCTTCTTTTATTTTGATCGGGCTGAAATCTGCTCCATCCGAATTGATCGTGCTGTTCTTTTGTAACGCTATGGGAGTCGGGCCTTGCATCCAGGCAAGCGCTGTATCGCAGGAGGCGGCCATCCGAAGGGCCATACTTGCCTGCGTAGGTACTTTGCGGCCATACTCTTCAAACAGCTGTTTTGCTTTCAGGTAATTACCATTACGCTTCGCCGATTCAGCATACAGGAAAATATTCGCCAGATCCGAATCCGGAAAACTAACAGCCTGCGCATACCAGAATTCGGCTTCCCTGCTGTTGTTCATGATGCGGTACGAATCTGCAATGCGTTGCACTACCGTTAAACTTGGTTCTCCGCTTTCCAACACTTTTTTGTAGGCTTCCAGGGCAAGCGGAAACTCAAAATTATTGAAATGCTTATCCGCCTGCTTCATATCCTGCGCAAATGCCCCTGATGGCAAAGCAAAAACGGCCGCCAGCAGTAATAAGAAAAGCATGCATGTTGTTTTCATTTGTATTATAGGTTTCGGGGTGTGATGATGCGGCCATACCTCATTTTATAGAACATATAACCGACAGACACCTCATGGCTTGCGTAATTATTCAGTTTTGATAAACTCAGGTCATAGGCATAACCTATGCGGAGCCTGGGTGTGGCATATACCTGCGCGATCAAAGCAACCGCATTGCGTTTTGCCAGTTGTTTCATGTCGTAATCCGTGAAAACCGGTACTGCCGTGCGGTACGATGCCCCAACCCATAAACGATCATACATTAATAAAAAGGCATTCAGGTCTAAATTCGCAGGGCTCTTAAAGTCTTCTTTAATCAGAAGACTAGGCTTCAGGCGCAGGTTCCTGTTCAGGTCAAACGTATAGCCCATGGATAAAAAGTAGTGTCTCCTTGGCGTGGTGATCAATAAATTGTCGCTTTTAAAAGGAATCAGATTGGCTGCGGTAAGCCCGGCATAATAACGCTCGGTATTTAAGAAGAGGCCAACTTTTGCATCCGGCAATATACTTACTTCGCGCCCCGGTGGCAAAGCCTGGTCAGGTATTGTATTTCCTGTGTTCAGTTTATTTCCATCCAGCACATACTGCGATACGCCACCAGCTAACCCAAGGGCCAGCTTTGTTTCGCGGCTAAGGCTAATGCGCGCCGAAATATTAGCATAAGCACCTGTCTGGCTTTGTGCCCCGATCCGATCATTTATCAGGTGGGCACCCCAGCCAATATTTGTGTTTTGTGTAGCACCGTCTATACTTAGAGATTGTGTTGTCGGGGCGCCTTCCAAACCAACCCACTGGCTGCGGTGTGTTAGGTTGATGTTGAGTACTTCTTTACTTCCTGCGTACGCCGGATTGATCACGAGTTCATTAAAAATGTACTGTGAGTATTGGGGCGCCTGCTGGGCTGAAACTGCATTTGCCAACAGTAAACCACCAAACAGGAATAAAAGCTTTTGAATTAAGTTTGATTTACGTGCCATCGCTTTCTTACCTTACAATCATCACATACCCCTTGTACACTTTCTCATCTCCGCTGCATAGCTTCACTTTCAGGACATAGAAGTAGGTGCCTTCGTGCAGGCCGCTGCCATCCCAGTTGTTTTCGTAATAAGGGCTGCGGTATACTTCGTTGCCCCAACGGTTCAGGATGGTCAGCTCTTTTTCAGGGAAGTTAGCCAGGTTCTCAATTATCCAGGTATCGTTGTTTCCATCGCCGTTCGGCGTAAATACATTTGGTACTATAACCTCAGCTTCCAGGAAACTGGTATTAGGCACCAGCTCTGCCTGCTCGCTTAAGCATTGGCCATTGCTGGCTACTACCGTTATCTTACCAGTTGCTTTACCTGCATTTACTGTAATTCTGTTTGTGCCCTGCCCTGTGGCAATCGTCCATCCTTCCGGAACGGTCCACTTGTAAGACTGCGCTCCTTCGAGTGGAGTCATTTCGTATACCAGCCCGTCGCATGCTGAACTAAGGTCTGTTATTACTCCAACACGGTTCAGGTTTCGCAGTTGTACTTTCACAGCAGCATCGGCTGTTGCGCCACAGCCGTTGGTAGCGGCTACTTTAACGGTACCTGCCTTGTTTCCGGCTTTCACGGTTAAGGTGTTTGTGCCCTGGCCGTTAACAATCGTCCAGCCCTGTGGTATGGTCCAGGAATAGCCGCTGGCAAGTTCTACTTTAGCAACGGCGTATACAACCGTCTCATTTTCGCATACTACCTGCTCACCGGAAATAGCGCCGATAGCTGCCGGCGGCGAACCTACCGGATTAACGGGCAGTACGGTTTCTTCGCTGGCGCCACAGGCATTTATTGCTTTCACTTTGACCAGGCCAGAGGTTGCGGTTGCTTTAACTGTTATTTTATTTGTGCCGTGGCCCTGCAAGATGGTCCAGCCTTGTGGTAAGATCCAGTCATAAGAAACCACATTGGCATCAGCTTGAACGGTATATTGTGTGTCTGCGCCGGTACACGGGTCCGGAGCACCGCTGGTTAGTTTTGGCGCAGCAGGAAGCGTTTGTGTTACAGCGTTTATACTTGCTTCTACAGGTTGGCCGCAGCCGTTGCCTATTTTAACTTTAATGAGCCCTGCTTCTGTTCCGGCTGTAACTTTAATAACAGTTGTGCCTTGTCCTTCTGTTAGCTGCCATCCCTGCGGCACTTCCCACTGGTAACTGGTTGCCCCGTTTACAGCCGGGATGCTATAAGTAAGCGAAGCAGCTCCCTGACAGAACGGGCTGGCTGGTTTTGTAATAACCGGAGGTATAAGTTGAATTGCAGAGGGAGCTACGGCAAGCTTTGTTTCGGGCCCAGGAGAGCCGCAGCTATTCACTGCCGCTACCCCGATGTTTCCTGAATTTTTGCCTGCTCTAACTGTAAGCGATACCGTGCCCTGCCCCGAAACAATAGTCCAGCCAGCAGGTACAGACCAGGCATAAGAAGCTGCTGTTCCTACCGCATTTATCGAATAAGTTTGCGTTGCGCCTTCGCACATGGCAATGGCACCGGTTATTTTACCAAGTGTGATAAGCGACAGATCTGAAACTTTGATTGTTTTGCCCAGGTACGTTTCGCCGCAGCCATTTTTAGCGGTTACGCCTACTTCGCCTTCCTTTGTGCCTACTTTAACCTGTACTGCTGCTGTTCCCTGGCCAGAAACGATGCTCCAGCCGGCAGGCACTTTCCAGGTATAGTTATTTACATTCTGTACACCTTCTACTTTAAAAGTTGTTGTTGCACCTACGCAAGCCAGGCTATTGCCAATAATGCTTACCAGGTTTTCAGGACCACTTACGACGGCTTTTACTGCCAGGGTAGCTGTTTCTCCAATACCACAACCGTTTGTAGCTCTCACAGCTATCGTTCCGGCTTTGCCTCCTGATCTGACTGTAACTGATGTTCCGTTGTCTGCAAGCTTTTCCCATCCTTCCGGTATATCCCAGGTATAGCTGTCAGCGTTTGCTAAAGGAGCAATGCTATAGGTATACTCTGCACCGGTGCACGGAAATGTATTTCCTGTAATGACCGGTTTTGCAGGTGCTGCGTTTGTAACGATTGCGGTAAGTTGCGTTAAGCTGGTAACACCACATGCATTTACTGCCTGTACTGTAATCTTGGTTCCCCGGCTGCTGGCATTTACTACAACATCGGTTGTGCCCTGCCCCGAAACAATTTCCCAGCCATCTGAAACAGCCCATCTGTAGGAAGTTGCGTTTGCAACAGGCTCTACCCGGTATCTGATGGTTTTCTGATCCACGCACACAATTCCTAGCCCAAGTATAGCTACAGGCTTATCAGGAGGCGATGGAATTACTTTTACGCTGATGGATCCGGTACTGCTCAGGCCACATTCGTTTGTTAATTTAACAGATACTTTTCCTTGGGTCTTACCTGCTTTAACTGAGATCTTGTTGGTGCCCTGCCCTGTAATAGTCCAGTCTGCGGGTGCTTCCCAGGTATAGCTGCTAACGCCTGGCACTGTTGCCACTTCGTACACAAAGCCTGCTACGCCCTCGCATACTTCTGCCGGCCCTGAAATAACCGGCGTTGCCGGAGGTGTTACCAATGGCGTAACCAGCAACTCTAAAGGTGCGCTGCTGCCGCAGGCATTACTTGCTGTTACGGTTACTTTGCCGGCAGTAGCGTTAGCGGTTACAGTAATGGTGGTGGTGTTTTGCCCCGAAACCAGTGTCCAGCCGGTTGGGATTGTCCAGTTGTAACCGGTTGCTCCTGTAATGTTCGGAATCTGGTAAGTTGCAGTTGTATTAGCACAGGTAAACTCACTGCCTATAATGCTTGCCGGCATCTTTGGAGGGCCTAATACAGGTTGCACCTGCAAGCTGCTTGCTCCACCCGGGCCGCAATCATTCAGCGCTTTTACTGTTATCGTGCCACTGGTGCTGCCAGCCGTTACTGTTATTTTAAGTGTTCCCTGGCCAGCCGTGATGGCCCATCCTGTAGGTACTGACCAGGTATAGCCTGTTGCATTCTGAACAGCTGCGATCGAATAAGTTACTTCTTTGGATGCACAAACTGTCAGCACTTCTGTAATAGGACCAGGTATGGCAGGAGGTGTTGTAACTGGTTTAACTGCCAGTGAGTTTAGTATTCCGGTTCCACACGCATTGCTTGCTCTTACGGTGATGTTGCCTGCCGTGCTACCTACTTTAACGGTTAGTTTAGTTGAGTTCTGCCCCGAAATAATTTCCCATCCTGCCGGCACTGCCCAGGTATACCCTGTTGCGCCGGTTACTGCCGCTACCTGGTAACTGATCGTGCTGCCCACACAGCCTTGTGATGTTCCCTGTATCGGAGAGGGAGTTGTTGGTACATTTGCGGTAACTGCAACAGGTAACTGCAGCTTCTGGCTTATTCCGCACGCATTAAAGCTCTCTACTGTAACAATTCCGCCTGCATTTCCTGAGCGCGCTACGATCTGGGTTGTGCCTTGCCCTGAAATAATTTCCCAGCCGGCAGGTACCGCCCAGGTATAGCCTGAAGCGCCGGCCACTACCGGAATTTCATAGGTTGCTGTGGAGTTGATACATGGTGCCTGCTCGCCGGTAATGCTGCCTGGTTTTGCAGGTGCGCCCGGTATAGGCTGTACCTGCAAGCTACTGGCACTTCCTACCCCACAATCATTTACTGCTTTTACTGTTATCGCGCCGCTATTGCTGCCGGCATTTACGGTTATACTTAAAGAGCCCTGCCCGGCTGTTATTACCCAGCCTGCCGGAACTGTCCATGTATAGCTTTTTGCATCAGGTACCGCTTGTATGGTATACACCAGTCCTTTTTCGGTTGCACAAGCACCAATTACACCTGTAATCGGGCCGGGCTGCACAGGAGGGTCCTGCGCTGGCTTTACCGTAAGTATGGTTGCTGGCCCGGTACCGCATACATTAGTTGCTTTTACACTCAGTTCGCCGGGATCGCTGCCGACTTTTACTGTTAATCTTGCTGTATTTTGCCCTGATATGATCTCCCAGGTTGCTGGCACTGTCCAGTTATAGCCTGTTACACCAGCAACGGCTTCTACCTGGTAAACAACGGTACTGCCTACACAACCCTGTGCTGTACTTTGCGTGAAAACCGGCGCAAGTGGTAAGTCTGTTACTGCTGATACAGTAAGACTCTGCTTTTCGCTTGTTCCGCATGCGTTTACAGCTTCTACCGTAATAACACCCTGCGTACTGCCGGCATTAACGGTAATTTTTGCAGTTCCCTGCCCACCGGAAATGGACCAGCCATTGGGTACAACCCAGTTATAGCTTGCCGCATTTGCTACTGCGCTTATACTATATTCCCATCCGTTAGTGTTGGCACAAACAACGAAGGGCCCTGTAATAGGACCCGGTTTCAGAGGTGTATCTGCCTGTGATGTTACCTGTAATGATTGTGGAGGACCTTCACCACAGATGCTGCTAGCTCTGACTGTGATAAGCCCTGATGTGCTGCCAGGTGTTACAAGTATACTGGTAGGGCCTAACCGCTCATAGGTCCAGCCATCCGGAACGGCCCAGTTATAACGCGCTGCACCCACTACCGGCGCTATACTATATGTAAAAGTGCTTCCGATACAAACCTGCGTTTCGCCGGCAATGGGCCCTGAAGCTGAAAGCAGCACACAATAATTATAAGGTGCCGCCGTATTATTATTCAGGTCTTCATCCACGTTACCGCTACGCCCTTCCACGCGCGCCTGCACCGTTCCGAAACCAGACTGTGTAAGTTTTGCTTTGATGACCAACACTGCACTTTGATTAAAAGCCAGCGAGCCAATGTTCCATTCTTTTGTAGTTATATTAAAGGAGCTGCCAGGTTTTACGGAAGTATAACTAAGTATATCCCCGATCAGGCTGATGGTACCGTTCGCAATTGATTCGTCTGAAGGGCCCAGGTTTTTTGCGGTAATGGTAATGGTAACTTCTTCGCCTAGTTGGTAAGAGGTAGTCCCGCTGGTACTTGGGCTCATGGCTATACTTACGCTCAGGTCGGAAGGTGTATTGATAAGCGCCTGATTTAAGTAAATATCATTCAGCAGGGAAATAAGCCGGCCTTGCAGGTTTACGCCGGTAGCCAGGTTTATACTTCCCTGGGCAATAAAACTGCCATCTAAAATAGCATTGCTGCTGATGTCAATATTGCCTTTTACAACCCATAAGATGTTGCTTGTTGTTGCTTTGTTGGTTGCATCAATCTCTGCGCTGCGGTTTACTTTAAGGTCGTTCTCAACCTGAAAAATAAATACAGGGTTTTGCTGTCCGTTATCATCCAGGATCATGTTGCCCGCAAACACAGCATCTCCTTCAAACTTGTACACACCCGGCGTATACGTACGGTTTGCTAAGTTCCCGTTCGATAAAACTACTTCGGTTGGAGTGAGTGCTAAGGCTTGGTTAAAAGCTGTAGCGGCATCCTGCAGGGCAGTACGGGCAGCTGGTGTATTTACCTGAGTACCGCGCACAGCTATCCCTGGCGGGAACCCCGTAATGGTACCGTTTGCGACACCAACGTTTGCATTGATAACTGTTCTGCCTGTGCTGGAGATGTTTTTATCCGCGAGGGCATTGTACCCGAAAGCCGTTCCGAGAGAAGGAACCTGCTGGGCAGCAACAGAAAAACACACGGTGATAAAGCATACTAACAGTAGTATAACTTTTCCTAAAAACCTTTCCATTTAAAGATACCGGTATAAACTTTTCTCATATGACAACGAGGGGAAAACAGCAGCCGTTTTTGCACTGAAATAACGACACCATAATATTACTCAATTTGTAAATACTTTACTTAATACAATATCAAATTTTAACAAAAAATATATTTAAAGTACACTACAAATCAATTAACAACCATTTTGCACACTTATAAAAGTTGCATTATTTTTAATTAAATCCAAAAATTGCAACTTGATTTAAATTTATTGCTGTACAAAGTCTGTAATGCCAGAATATATGCCTTTGATTTACCTCGAAACTCCAATTCATTTAAAATAATTCACAGCTTTGCACTTTATTTATATCACTGATATTGAGTCTGCTAAATGCTTTCGCACTCATCTTAAGTATGAATTAACTTAGTAATAAAAAGTATACGGTATAAAAAAGCCCCCGCAGCTGGGTAGCTACAGGGGCTTTTGAAGTGTAATTGGTTTTTAGCTTACCAGATCCACTGCGGGCACATGATCCGTTTGTTATTCAGCACTTTAAAGCCGACCACGATCTCATGGGTACCGGCGCTTACCTTGTTCAGGTTAGAAACAGTCGCATCATACGAATAAGACACATCCAATAAAGGGCTTACATAAACACCCAGCATGCCAACCAGCGCATCTTTGTGGCGATAAGAGGCTCCTACCCAAAAACGCTCGTCGTATAATACGCGCACGCTGGCATCGATCGGGGACGGGCTCGGGCTGGCCAGTTTAACCATCACAGACGGAATAACATCAATGCGATCGGCGGGTTTAAGGCGGTAACTACCGGAAATAAAGTAGTGCCGCTGCATGCCTAATGCGGCCCGGTTTGCTTCGGGTGTACTAAAGGTACTGGCATCTTCCAAAAGCTGCGCGCCGGCAATACCTACTGAGAAATTTTGGGAATAAATCCATAAACCCAGGCTCAGGTCCAGTACATTATTATTGATATCGCCGCCACTAGCCAATGGGTCGCTGGGATTGGTAAAACTTAACTCTGTAGCGTTAACCGAATTGCGGATCAGGCCCGCCGCCGCGCCAGCCGATATTTTTATACTTCTGGTTAAGGGCATGTGGTAGGCATAAGAACCCGTAATCGAAGTACGGCTGAGCGGACCGGTTTTATCGGCGTGAACAGCCAGCCCGACGCCATGATGCGCCAATGCCCTGTGGTATTTGGAGTTAGTGATACCCTTGTTGATCGGGGCATGCACTGTAGCGTAATACGTAACCGGAGCACCATCTAAACCAACCCATTGCCGCCTGGTACTCAGGCGTATATCCGCATAATCTTCGATGCCGGTAATGGCAGGGTTAAGCAGGTAATTATTAAGCATGTACTGGCTGTGCTGCGGCCTTTGCTGGGCTTCTGCCTGTAGGGTAAACACCATTACAGACAACAGAACGAGGAGGATCTTCTTCATAGTGATTATCTGAGTATGGTTACGTTACCGGATATAGGCTTATCCGTTTTATTCAGGTAAATGATATAATAATAAGTGGCTACTGGTAGTTCGCTGCCGTTCCGGGTGCCATCCCATGGAGCGGCATACCCATCCGAGCTGAATACCAGATTCCCCCACCGGTTAAATACTTCCACGCGGGCTTCCGGGTACTTTCCGATGTTTTCGATCTCCCATACTTCGTTTACGTTATCCTGGTTAGGCGAGAACGCGTTTCGTACAACAATAGCCGGGATGACAGTAATTGTCACCTCATCCGTAGAAATACAGCCGCCCTGCGAGGTAGTTGTTACAGTATAAGTTGTTGTTTGCGTTGGCGTAGCAACCGGGTTTGCCACATTCGGGTCGCTTAGCCCGGTGGCTGGCTCCCATCTGAACGTATCGCCGCCGGTAGCACGCAACTCGATTGGCCTGCCTTGTATAATGGTAGCATCTTCGCCGGCATTTGCCTGCGATGCCACTACATTTACAGTAACCGGTGCGCGCGCCGAACTAACACACCCATCGTTGCCCCGCTGTGCTTCCACGTAATAGGTAATGGTTTGCGTAAGGCCAGGGATAGTAAGCTGCGGGCCTTCCCCTACCTGGGTACCGGCTGTTTCTTCTGTAAACCATTTGTAAACGATGCCTGCCACAGGGTTTGCAACCGACAACGTAACCGAGCCACCCACACAACTTGTAACATTGCGGGCTGTAAGTGTTGGCACTACCGGTTTTGGAACTACCGTTACAAGTATGGCTGCCGATGTATCAGAGCAACCGCCTGCCAGCACAATACGCCGGAACCAGGTATTCTGCAACAGGGGTTCAGGGCTGTAATCCGGGTTTGTGCTTGCGCCTGGTGCCGGGAAGAAACCTGACGTTGCACTTGTATTACTGATTTCCCATTGCCAGCCCGTTCCGCCTGAAGCCTGTGAGCCAAGTATAGTTTCCGGTGCTGTGCCCTCGCATACTTCCTGCGGTGGCGATATGATCGTATTGTTTGTGATCGCTTCGGTTACCGTTATCTCAATTACATTACTTACCAGCACACTGCAGTTTGCACCTCTCGCTGACAGTATCCTACGGAACCAGGTTGTTTGCTGGAGCGTGCCGGGCGTATAGCTCGGTGCGTTATTGGTACCGGTGGCCGGCACAAACGAAGCGTCATCGTTCGGGCCGGAGGTGCTGCTTTGCCAGATATAGTCGTAGCGGCCGTTGCCACCTGTTGGGGCATCTCCTGTTCCGATTAAAGGCTTAGGTGCTTCACCTATACAGATATCCTGCGGATCGCCGATCGTATTGTTAGCCAGCCTCGGGAAAACGCTGATTTTAATTGGTGCTGACGGCACACTACAACCATTGAGGTTTACAACACGCCGCACCCAGATGGCTTCCTGTGTTGGAGGTGCACCGAATGTATAATCCTGTGCATTATTCGGAGCCGGTGCCGACACAAAGCCTTCTGTAGCGCTAACCGTGCTGATTTCCCAGGTTATAATAGCGCCGGCCTGCGATACAGGTGTGCCTGTAACCGGGTTTGGTTGTTCGCCCTGGCAGATTTCCTGGTTGCCGCTGATGATATTATTATTCTGGATAGGTGGCACGGCAAGCAATTGTACGGCATTACTTGTATCTGCTTTGCAGGCTGCTGCACCGCTTACAATGCGCCTGAACCAGGTTGTACTGGTAAGAGCAGGAGGCGTATAATCTTTCTGGCTGGCTGTTGGGCCTGGCGCTGCTACAAAACCTGCATCCGGGCCTGTGGTGCTGAATATCCAAGTATACGTATCGCCGCCACTTGGCGTACTGCCTGTAATAGGCGCAGTTGGTGCGTTGCCAATACAAACGGTTGGCTGTGCTGGCTCCTGAATGGTATTATCTGCAATAGGAGGGTTAACGGTTATCACCACTGCCACCCGATCGCTGGCACAGCCTTGGGCCGTTATGGTTTCCACGTAATAAGTGGCACCAACGGTTAAAGCCGGTGTTGTAAAGCTAAGGGCAGGTGCAGCATTAAGCGGCACAGCATCCGGGTTGTTAGCATCATAAAAGTTATAGGCAGGCCCGGGGCCAGATGGCGTTATGGTTACCTGATCGCCGGTGCAAGCTGTCAGATTTTCCACAACGGGTGCCGCGGCCGGCGGGTTAACAGTAACCAGTTGAGGTGGCACAGGGCCGATGTCATCACTGGCACCGCATTCGTTTGTTACTTTTACCTCCACTCTATAAGGCGTAGCCCTCACAGGGAAATTAAATTCCGGATACTGCGCTGTTGAACGCGGCTGCCCATCCACAAACCACTGGTAAGTTACCGTATTGCCAAAGTTGGGATCATAGAATACCGTTTGGGCATCATACTTTATAGTAGTCTCGCCGCACACTGTTATATCGCCCGCCAGTTGCGCCTGCGGGTATCCAACAATAACACTTTGCTCGGTGGTATCGCTGCCGCAACTGTTCGACACAATCAGCTCGATGTTAAATACTCCAGGCGTTTCGAAAAGCAGCCGTAAGGTATCCTGGTCGAAACCGCCTTGCTCTACCGAGAAGCCACCGTTGTTAGGTTCTTTTACTGTCCATTTATATGACAGGCCGCCGCCGCTGGAACTATCGCCGAGGGCAACAATAATAGGCGTGCAGCTTTGTGGCGTGCTTTTGGGTTCTTTATTGAATGTTAAGTTCGCTTCCGGCTTTTTGTTGTACTGAAACACCGCTTCGAACGGAGTGGCTGCGTCGCAACCTGCATTATTTACTGCTCTTATCCGGATAGGGTAATTGCCAAGCGAATCGTAAGGGGCCGGGCTTTTTAACGGAAACGGGTTCGGCTGGCCGGTATACTGTACTTCGCCCTTGCCATCTCCCCAATCAATAAAATAAGTCGCAATATCCGTTAAATAAGGTGCCTGCGTTGTGTTCTGGATTTCTGCAAAAACAGTCGTGTCCTTAGCGGCCAAACCATCGCGCAGACAAATCTGAAAGTTGTTTGTTTCTGTAAAAGATACCTCCGGTGTCTGTTTGATCGCTACCTGTATGGAGTTCTGGTTAGTGCATCCGCCCTGTGTACGCACTGCCTGTACTCTGACCGTATACCCGATAGGCTGGCCACCGCTTACACCAACCGCCTGGTACGTATGCGGCACATCGGTTGCACCGGTCGCCACCGTACCATCGCCAAAATCCCATCTGTATTCTACACCATCTTCGGGGTTTTGGACGCTGAACAGAATCTGGTCGCCGCCGCATATATCACCCGCTGTAGGGTTGGGAGGGTTGGTAACGATAACAGGTTGCAGGGGAGGATCATTTACTGTAACCGTAACCGCATTTGTTCGGATAGCCACACAGCCTGAGCCGGTTGCCTGCGCATAGTATTCACCGGGCTGCGTTATACTGAAAACCCCGGTGTTATTGGTGCGCTCAGATACACCATCTTTAAACAGCTCCCAGGAGGTAATCGTAAATTGTGCCGAACCAGTCAGAACAGCGGTTTCGCCGTTACAGATCGTGACTTTATCTACCGAAATAGCAGCGGAGCAGGTTTGGGCATATGTTTGTTGGACTGAGAGCAGCAGCAAAGCCAACTGCAATAAGAAAAGTAGCTTGCGTAATGATGGGTGCATCAGGCTAAAAGTATAGGGTGAAAAGCGGTATCAAGGGTCTGTTTCAGGTAAACTCAATCAAAAAATAAGGAACGTAGCATATAAAGCATTTCGTATTTGCCCTATGTTATTAATAATCAATTACTTAAAATAAAGGTAATAGAAAGGAAGCTATTACCTCACCTCCACATTATGCAATCCGGGCTAAAAAGGTTACATAATCTTTAAATTATTTTTTTACTATAAAGTATAAATTACCCAAGATGCTCTCTTCCAACAGGTTTCAGGCTGCGTTGTTTGCATTTACCTGCCGTAATGTTGATCCATTTTGTTATTTTTGTATGATATGGCTGTTAGCTTATGCAGCATTTACCAGCCACATCGTATACTTCACAAACCCGGACTGCCGTTTTGTTTTCAGCTTAAACGTACCGGATTTTGCCAAACTATTATCGTGTAAAAAGCTGCCAATAAAGCCGCACTTTACATTTGCGCCAGGCTGTTTAAGCAAATTCCGGATAAACTTCCTGAACATGCGCTGCGCTTTCTTTTAATTTAAAGTTATAAAGTACACATGACGCACCTACCACCGCTGATCTTAGATTTAGGCCTTATACTTGGGGCAGCCGGTTTTACAACGCTTATCTTTAAAAAACTGAAACAGCCCCTGGTTCTAGGGTATATCATTGCCGGTTTGCTGGTAGGGCCGCATTTCTCTCTGTTTCCAAGTATAGTTGAAACCGAAAACATCACGATCTGGGCCGAGATAGGCGTTATTTTTCTACTGTTCAGTTTAGGGCTGGAGTTCAGTTTTAAGAAGCTGGTAAAGGTCGGGGGATCTTCCTCTATCATTGCCCTTACCGAAGTAGTGGTGATGCTGGCGCTGGGGTACATGTCAGGTAAATTCCTGGGCTGGTCTACGATGGATAGTATCTTTCTGGGCGGCATACTTTCTATTTCATCTACCACTATTATTATCCGGGCTTTTGATGAGCTGGGTGTAAAAACGCAACGGTTTGCAGGCCTGGTATTCGGGGTGCTGATCGTGGAAGACCTGGTAGCTATTTTGCTGATGGTTTTGCTTTCGACGTTGGCCGTAAGCCAGCAGTTTGCCGGAACCGAGATGCTCTATGCCGTACTGAAGCTGGCTTTCTTCCTGGTTGTATGGTTTCTGGCGGGTATTTTTATCGTGCCTACCTTGCTTAAAAAAGCATCCAAACTGATGAATGATGAAACGCTCCTGATCGTTTCTATTGCGCTTTGTTTGCTGATGGTTATACTGGCGGCACAGGTTGGTTTCTCGCCGGCGCTGGGTGCTTTTATCATGGGCTCCATACTTGCCGAAACTACAAAAGCCGAAAAAATCGAGCACCTGGTTGCCTCTGTTAAAGACTTGTTCGGCGCTATTTTCTTTGTCTCTGTCGGTATGCTGATTAACCCGGAAACCATTATTACTTATGCCGGCCCGATTGCTTTAATTACAGTGGTAACGCTGGTGGGCAAAGTAGTAAGTGTAACAGGCGGCGGACTGATGGCCGGGCAGGGAATGAAAACTTCTATTCAGGCAGGTATGAGCGTTTCGCAGATCGGCGAGTTTTCTTTTATTATCGCGACGCTTGGCCTTACGCTTAACGTAACCAGCGATTTCCTGTACCCGGTAGCGGTGGCGGTTTCTGCCATCACCACATTTACAACGCCTTACATGATCCGGTTCTCGGGACCATTGCACCAATCCATCGAAAAAATATTGCCTAACCGCTGGAAAAGCTCTATTAACGAGTACAGTTCCGGGGCACAGGCCATTACCACTACCAGCGACTGGAAACTTGTACTCAGGTCTTATGCCATTAACCTGGTGGTATATTCTGTTATCATGATTTCGATTGCAGTGCTGGGTGCCCGGTTTGTGCGGCCGTTTATTTCAGAAAACCTGATCAATGGTGTTTGGGGCGATATTATTTCGGTAGGTATCCTGTTGATTTTTATGGCCCCTTTCCTTTGGGCGCTGGCGGTGCATCATCCGCAAAAAGAGGCACAGGGCCGTATCTGGGCTAACCGTAATTTCAGAAGCCTGATCATTGTACTTGTATTTGTGCGCATCGGTATTGCCATCCTGTTTATTGAGCTGCTCCTGAACCAGTTTTTCTCTGTCGGCACATCGGTAGCGGTTGGTTTGGTAATTGTAGCGTTGCTCGTTGTTTTCTCTAAGCGGATACAGAATTTCTATATCCGGATCGAGAACCGGTTTATGGCAAACCTGAACGCCCGCGAGATAAGCGAAGCCAGCAAAATGCACCACAGCATCGTTCCTTGGGATGCACACCTGGTTAGTTTTGATATTTCAGCTTCTTCGGCAGCAGTAGGCGCCACCCTATTTGATCTGCAGATACGGGAGCGGTTTGGTTTTAATGTGGCCGTAATTGAGCGCGGCGACCGTACCATTGTAGCCCCAACCCGCAACGAAAGGATTTTCCCGGGAGACAAGATCTATGTATTCGGATCGGATGATGAGATCGAAGCGTTCCGAAACTTTATCGAGACCGCAGAAACCTCTTACGCTAACCAGGATCCGGACAAGGAAGATATCACACTCCAAAAACTGGTCGTGTCTTCGAAATCGGGCTTGCGTAACAAAACCGTACGCGAGTCGGGTATCCGCGAAAAAACCAAAGGCCTGATCGTGGGCATCGAGAAAAACGGCGAGCGTATCCTTAACCCCGACTCAGGACTCCGTTTTGAGGAAGGCGACATTCTCTGGATTGTGGGCAGCCCATCGCGTATAAAACTCCTTGAATCCGGGAAAACGGAAAAAGCAGAATTTCAGCTTTAAGTGTACTTATACTTTAGAATTACCGGAATAAAGTATGATCAGGCTACCAGCCACGCAAGGGCTTTGTCTTTATCGGTAAACGTCACCATCTCGAAGTGGGTAGCTACCTGTTCCTGCATCCTATCGGCGAGGGTTTCTCTGGCGGCTATCCCGGAGTGCAGACGGGCCATGCGCTGGAGGCGGGTTTCCTTTAGCTTCTGGAGGAAATCGTTGAGTAAGAAGGAGTAAGTTTCGTTATCTACGGCTACAATTCTTTTACGCGAGTCCATCAAAAGCCTTTTTACATCGTAATGACTTACTGTGGTGGCTATGGCCTGAAAAGCTTCCTGTATCTCAAGCTTGTAAAATTCATTCACCTGAGATAGATCCGCTGTCAGGATATCTGTGGCAGGATCATAATCGAGCCTTACAGCATAACTTTCAAATAATATCATGGCTAAAATTAGTAAAGTTATGCAACACACTAAACTGTAGCTTAACCGCTGCCGGCATACAAGTAAAAACCATTAATGTAGCGCATTTATACTTTAAATCCAGCGTCCTGCAAGGCTCACTCTGGCAATACAAGTATAAGTTAAACAGATAAGTTTAGATTACAAAACATGTAGCGGGCTTTGCTGTTGTACAGTTTCTCAGAAAATTCACAAGTACCTTTAACTGTTTTTAGTTATATCACTTCTTCCCCATGAGATTTATACTTATACTTTGCTTGTTGCTGCCCTTAGCTGTATTTGCGCAAACAGGCATTATTACGGGCACCATCCGGGATGTGAACACGCAGGAGCCGCTTATTGGCGTTTCGGTGGCGCTTAGTGGCACTTCGGCAGGCACGGTCAGTAACGAGACGGGCACGTACCGCCTCACCGATATTCCGCTGGGCAGTTATACTATTGTTGCTTCGTATGTGGGCTACCAGGCAGTAAGTAAATTTAACGTAAACGTAACGTCCGGTAATATCCAGATCATCAACTTCAGCCTGTCGCCATCTACTAATAAACTGGAAGAAGTAGAAATTGTAGCCAACCGCACGCAAAGCGCTGCCATCGCCGACTTGGTTACGCCGCTCTCCGTGCAAAGCCTGAGCACCGAAGAAATACGCAGTAACCCCGGCGGTAATTTCGACATCTCGAAAGTGGTGCAGGTATTGCCGGGCGTGGCTACAGCAGGTACAGGTGGTGGCAGCCGCAACGACCTGATTATAAGAGGAGGTGCGCCCAACGAAAACGTATATTATCTGGATGGCATCGAGATACCGCTCATCAACCATTTTACCACGCAAGGCAGTGCCGGCGGCGCCACAGGTATACTGAATGTTTCTTTTATCGAGGATCTGAAAGTAAGTTCGTCGGCTTTTGATGCGCGTTATGGCAATGCGCTGGCTTCGGTGTTCGAGTTCAGGCAACGCTACGGCAACCCCGACCGCTTTTCGGGTAACGTGCGCCTGAGTGGTTCTGAGTTTGCCACCACCCTGGAAGGGCCGATTTCGCCTAAAACAACCTACCTGGTTTCGGCGAGGCGCTCTTACCTGCAGTTCCTGTTTAAGCTACTCGACTTACCTATCCGCCCTAATTACTGGGATTTCCAGTATAAAGTAGACCATAAGATCGATGCTAAAACATCACTCTCTTTTATAGGCGTAGGAGCGATAGATGAGTTCTCGTTTGGCGTTCCCCGCAACAGCACGCCCGAAAACGAATACATCCTGCGTTCTATTCCGCTCAACAATCAATGGAATTATACCACCGGCGTATCTTTAAAAAGGCTGGTAGAAGATGGCTATGTAAACCTGGCACTCAGCCGCAGTGCTTTCAACATCGACCTCGAAAAGTATGAAGATGCCCAAAATACCAATGCAGCGCTGCGTACACTTAAGTCGACTTCCCGCGAAACAGAAAACAAGTTCAGGCTGGATGTGAACAAGTATAAAAACGGCTTTAAGTATGCCTATGGCGTTTCGGGGCAATACGTGCAGTTCAAAAACGACCTGTTCAACATCATCCGCAAAGAAGTACGCGACGAACAGAACAACCTGGTGCAGCCCGGCATTACCGTTAATTATAACACCGAACTCGATTTTTTCAGGTACGGCGCCTTCGGGCAGGTTTCCAGATCTATACTTGCTAACAAACTGGGCTTATCGCTTGGCGTACGAACCGACCTGAACACTTTTACCGAAACCGGCAATAACCCGCTTAAAACACTTTCGCCGCGCTTGTCGGCATCGTACCTGCTTTCTGATAAATGGACACTTAACGCCTCTACCGGGATTTATTACAAACTGCCGATCTACACGGTTTTAGGCTACCGCGAAAACGGGCAGTTCCTGAACAAAGACGCAGAATATACCAGATCCATACATTACGTACTGGGCACCGAGTTTTTGCCGCGCCCGGACCTGCGCTTTACACTGGAAGGTTTTTACAAGGATTACAGTAATTACCCGGTTTCGGTGCGGGATGGCATTTCATTGGCTAACCAGGGTGGTGATTTTGGTTCTATTGGTAACGAGGCAGTTAATACAACAGGCGAGGGCCGCGCGTATGGGATGGAATTTTACCTCCAGAAAAAACTGACCGGTACGGTATTTTCGGTGTTATCTTATACGTATGTCGTAAGTGAGTTTGCCGGCACCGATGGTCGTTTTATTTCCAGTGCCTGGGATTACAGGCATCTGATCTCGGGCCTGATCGGTAAGAAATTGCCGCGTAACTGGGAAGCTGGCGCCAAGTATCGTTTTGCCGGTGGTGCGCCTACTACACCTTTCAACCTTGAAGCTTCACAACGCAACTACGGCTCACTGGGCGTTGGCATCCTGGATTACAGCAGGCTTAACTCGGACAGGCTGCGCCCTTTCAGCCAGCTGGATGTGCGCATCGATAAAAAATGGAATTTCAACCGCATCACCCTCGACCTGTTCCTGGATATCGCCAATGTACTGGGCAGCAACACCCCGGGGTATGACCGTTATACTTTCCAGCGAAACACCGGCAATACTGGTTTTGCTACCACCGATAACAACCCCTTACGTGAAGACGGCAGCAATGCTATTCCGCTTATTCTGAAAAACGACGATGGTAATCTGGTACCGACATTAGGTTTTATAGTTGAATTTTAACTGCTTCCCGTATTTATACTTTATAGATGATATAATACTTCAGTTCTAACCCCTCACTATGAAAAATATAAAAGTATTAGCGATTCTGAACACAGTGTTTTTCCTGATTCACCTGGTACCCTCGCAACTCACACAATTCGGGTTTTTCAATGGCAAAACCATCGGCGAAGTATCAGCAAACTACCCGACGCTTTTTACGCCAGCCGGCATCACGTTTTCTATCTGGGGTTTGATCTACGTGGCCCTTACAGCTTTCTGTATTTACCACCTCATAAAAGCGTACAAAGCCGCTGAAACCCACGAAGCCAACCAGGACCTGCTGCGCCTGGGCTATCTTTTTATCGTGAATAACCTGGCTACCGGCGCCTGGACCATTGCCTGGGTATATGAGGCCTTGGTACTTTCGGTGGTACTGATGCTGATACAACTGATCACTTTAATTGCTATCCAGATCAGGCTGAATATGTACGATCCGGGACGCTCCAGAGCGTTTAAGTGGTTTACACAGTTTCCGTTGAGCATTTATTTTGGGTGGATCTGTATTGCGACGGTGGCCAACATTAGTGCGGCGCTGGTTGGCTTGCAATGGGACGGTTTTGGTTTATCAGATGCTACCTGGGCTATGATCATGATCGTGATCGCAACGCTCATCACCACTTTTGTTGTCCTGAACAGGCGCAACCCGTTTGTAGGTTTGGTAACTGTGTGGGCTTTTTACGGGATCGTTTTAAAGCACCAGGAACTAAACGTAGCAGCCAGCCCAAGTATAACAACAACAGCCTGGGCAGGATTAGTGCTTGTAGCTTTGGCCGTACTTTACCAGTTCTATCGTAATTCAAAGATTCCCGCAGCGGTGTAAATTTATAGGTTGGGTTGAAGGATAAATTGCTGGTTGTAGTGTGGTTCGTAATTTACCCACTCCTAATCCCTCCTAGGAGGGGAACTTTACTATAAGAATAATATTTTCGGCCAGATTTTAAAGTATAGAACTGTAGATACATTCTCCTTTTGGGAGGGCAAGGGGTGGGTTTTATACTTTGTCTATACTTTATCAGAACAGACATTATATCTCCATCCAAAGTATAAACTTACAGGATGCGGTAGAAGATAAAGTACATCATGGCCAGGTTAAAACCTGCATGGCTTGCCACTGCCCCCCAAACCGAACCCGTTTGTTGCTTGCACACAAAAAATATCCTGCTCGTTACGAACATAAAGAACACCCATACCAAAGCCGGTAGAAACAGGAACTCCCATTTGCCCAAAGTATAAATTATGCCAAAGTGCGCCAGATGCGTGATGGCAAACGCCAGACTATCCAGCACAGAAGCTTTGTACTCGCTTGTATTAACGGCTAAACTGCCGTGCACCACGCCTCTGTAAAAAAGCTCCTCGCCAATAGGGCTGAATGACATCCCGATCACAGCGTAAATAATAAAATAAATAAGCCGGTCTGCATCCGAAAAGCCGGTCCTGGAAACTGCATACGACTTCGAGATGTAGACAAAGGAGTTACTGATCGTATCGCTGAACAAAAATTCTGTCACAAAAAAGGCAACGGCACAAACCGCCGCCCCGATCAGAAAAGAGAACACAAGCCAGCTATACTTTTCAGGCTTTTTCATCCCGATTTGCTGCCTTCCTGCTTTGGTCAGAAACAGGAATGGCGTTAAGCCCATCAGCAGAAAAACCAGTGGCACTAAGTTATAGTTGCCCGTTACGTTTGCCTGCAGCACAAGTATAAACCGCGGTATCCCGATCAGGAAAATAAGGATACAACCAAGTTGCCAGTTAAATTTAAATGCTTTCTGCCAGACAGGTTTTAGCACATCGCTTTTTATACTTTGCTGTTGTGTAGCCATGCGTTCTGGAGAATAAATTTAATTACGTTTATACTAAATAGTATAAGTAATATAAGCAAAATGATGGTTATATACAGCAATAGCTACTTACCAATACGAAAGGTTTGTGCTAAGTTCCTATTTTGGGAAGACAGAAGGATTGATATTTTTTAAGCTTTTAATTCTATTTATCATTTAAGTATAATTTGTTTTTAGCTAAATACAGTTTATTTTTTCTTTATTGTGCTGATTTACAAGACTTTTAAAAAACTTTAAGCACAAATATATAAGATAACTATCTTTAAACTGAAGTTATATATGCCATATTGCAAAGTAAAATTCCCAAAGTACTATATATGATTTCCCATATTGGGATAATTTTGGCACACGCATTTGGCAAAATAGGCCTCAGAACGCATTTAAAGCAGGTTTTAGTTTTCTGGCACAGGTTTGGAATTAAGGTTTATAACACAGACACAAACCAAGACCTAAAAACTAAACTATAATGAACAAGATCCTTACTTTCGTAACTGCACTTGCCCTTATCTTTACTGTAAACACTGCTTTTGCCGGTAGCAACAATAACAAGGCTGTAGCTTTACTTACGCACCAGGTTGATCGTAACACGATTCAGGAGTTGAAGTTAAATGAGATGGCTTATATCCAGTTAAAGGATCTTACTAAAAATTACAGAGCAGAAGCGGAAGTAACAAAAGTATTATTTGCTTCGGATGCTCAAACGCTTGCTACCCGTCTGCAAGAACTTGAAAACCGTTACACAATAGAACTTAGTAAAGTTCTTACTCCTTCTCAGATTGAAGGCTTCACGCAGAGAATGATTATTGCTTCTAAATAAGCTCAGCACAAAATATACTTTACAACAGCGGCGCCTGTTTCCTGGTTAAGGAAGCAGGCGCCGCTGTTTTGTGTAATCTGAATATGCGATTAACAGGAAAGTATAATTTAATTTACGCTTGGCAGGCAAGGCCTTTTGGAAAGCACTACCATCAGGCATTACATAGCCGGGTTTGTTGTTTCCCTGTTTTCAGTCCTACTAATTACTAAAATACTTTCCTTAAAAAGGCTATACCGCGTATTACCTCACTTTACAGAACTGACGCAGCCATCGTTTTGCTTCTTCCAGCTCAAAAAACACTTTTGTTTCGACGTGCGTCTGCGAGTTTTTAAAATTTTCTAGCCCCACTCCAGCGATTGCCTCAGGTGCTACAACCAGTGCCATGTGCTTAAGGCCTGCCTTGCTGGCCTGCGGTGCCCACTCTATGGCTGTCCATTGAGAGTAGCTGATCGGCCCCACCACCAACGATAAATCACCTAAAACACATTCCAGGCCTGTTTGGCGTATCGTATCGGTTAGCGCGGCCATACCCGTTTTAATATTGTTTTCGCTTTGGTAGCCTTCACGTATATAGCGCAGCCACTTCTCTTCCCGGTCTACATAAATTGTCATGTATACTTTGCCGAAAGAGTTTGTAAGACGGTGTATCATAGCTGAAGGAAACAATCTTTTTAAAAGCAGATTATTTAGGTAAGTTCCTGATTCTTATGAGGCTTATGATGCGATTCGTTTACCTTTACCAGTAACAGTAGCTTTAAGTTTTACATCTTGCTCATTCTGTTTATTCGTCAGGTAGAAGAATGCTGCCAGTCTTACTTCTGCGGCTTTTACCCATTGGTAATTGGTTGCAGTTGCCTGGAGTAAACAACCTGTTGCCCACAGATAGGAAAACAAAATCTGGTCACCATTTTGGTCAACTTAAAAAGAAAAAAGCCTTGCAAGTTACTACTTACAAGGCTTTTGTTAATCTGAGGTAGCGGGAACAGGACTCGAACCTGTGACCTTTGGGTTATGAGCCCAACGAGCTACCAACTGCTCCATCCCGCACTGTTATTGTGTTACAAAAGTAGTGGTTTTAGTTTACAATGCAATACCCAAGTCAAAAAAACTGAAAAAAATTTCAGCGCTTTAAAATTTACTGGTGATACCGAAGTGTATTTTAGAGTACTTAAGCGATAATGGTTGTTGCTCCGACCTGCCCACCGAATAGATCAACTGGAAAATACCGGCGCCTGTACTAAAGCTGATACCACCGCCCAAGCCCAAAGGAAAATCCTGTGTATTAACTTCTTCCAGATCGCTGCGGTAATACCCCTGGTCATAAAAAAGCAACACATAAGAATCTTCGGCTGTAAAGAGGCGATATTCTAACGTACCTACTGCAAAGCTGGAGGCATAAAAGAAGTAATCGTCAAAACCGCGCAAAGAGGTAAGCCCACCAATCCGGTACATATCGTTCAGCAGAATCTGGTCATTAAACAAAGCTTCGCCACGGACACGGGTTAGCAAGGCGCTGTTTTTGCCGAGACGCATAAAATTCTCCAGCCGGAGGCTCAGGCTTAGTTGTGTTGTAGTCAGATCTAAAGTATCATAAAAGCTGCGCTCCAGCTCGGCACTGCGCAATAGTTTTTTGGTACCGGCAGCCAGTTGCAGTTCTACTAACCTGCCTTTGCGCGGGTAGTAAAAATCATCGAGGTTGTTCCAAAGGTAAGTAAGGCCATAGGTGTTGGTGCGGGCATCGGCCAGGCTCAGGTTTTTTAACTGCTGCAGGTTGGCCGCCGACAATACCCTGGAGTTACGCCACTCGCTGTATACGCTTACTTTGCCATACTTTAATGTATAATAACTTAGCTGCAGGCGCGGCTGCACAGTAATAAAAGAGGAATCCTGCTTTAATAGATTAAACCGCGCACCCAATTCGAAGGGCGTGCCAAACAGGTTGGGGTGCAGGTATTCCCCGTTCAGGATAACAGACCCACGGTTTACGCGCCGCCATTGCAGGCCTATACTTTTACCGGTCCCTTTTATGTTGCGGATATTGAGGTTGGCCTCGCCGGTAATAAGCAGTTTTTTATCCGGTCGGGTTGGGTCTGGCAGAAAACCAACCACGCCATCCAGTTGGTTCGCCTGCCTGTCTTCCAGAAAATAGTATACCCGCGCTTTATCACGGGCAAACCGAACTTGTGGAGGGCGCGTTGCTTTGATATAAGGCAGTGCCGAAAGCATTCGCTGCGAAGCCGCGATCTGGTCCTGGTTGTAAAGTTGGCCGGGGTATAGCTGCAAATAGCGCATCAGAAACTTAGGCTTTGTTTTACTTCCGCCCATCACCTGCACCGAATCATAGGTAACCACAAAGGCTTTTTCTACCATCAGGGCCGCTTCAATTTTATTGTCTTTAATCGTGATCGAATCGAGCCAGACCGAAGCGAAAGGGTAGCCATTGCGCTCTGCATACGCTAAAATGCGCTGTTGCAGCTTTACATACTCGGCTGGTTTAAAAGCGGTGCCCTGGTAAAATTTTTCGCGAAAGCCTGACTCTACCAACACACCTTCGCTCATGTTGCCGTTGCGTAGTTTGGCCCACGCAAAAGGCTGGCCTATATGCAGTTTCACGTGGAGCGTATCGTTTCTGGAAAAAGAACTGTCGGCGGAGGCAAGCAGGTAAGCGTCCTGTTGCAATCTGTAAACCAGCGCCTGTACTTCTTTCCTTGCTTCGGGTGCACCGGGCAAGCTGGTTCTGGTATTATAGCGCCTTAGCGTTTCTTTATCTTCTTCGGAAGTATAAAACCGTAACGCAACAGCTGTGGGCGTTATATCTACTGCCTGTGCTTTGTCCTGTGCCTGCGCCAGCGGCAGCCTCCACAACAAAATCAGGAATAAGGCAGCGATTTTATACATTTGTGAAAGTAATGTGCTGATGCGTTAATTATTTAATGAAACCAGTAACAGGTATAATTTTAATCAAAATTAGGTACAAAACGACAGCTATCAACAAGTAAGTGGCGCTTTGCAAGTTTCCATTGAACAATTAACCTGTTTTATACATTCATTCAGTAGCACATTACCACATTAACCAATTAACACACTAACTCTTGCCCGGAATTTACCTTCATATACCTTTCTGCAAAAAAGCCTGCCATTACTGCGATTTCCATTTCAGTACCTCTATGGGTCACAAAACCCAGACTGTACAGGCCATTGCGCATGAACTGGAACTCCGGCAAAACTACCTGCAGGGCCAGCCAGTACAAACCATTTATTTCGGCGGAGGCACACCCTCGCTGCTTTCGCAGGAGGAGTTGCAACTGCTGCTGGCAACAATCAGGAAGCTATTTATAGTTTCGGAGGATGCCGAAATAACCCTGGAGGCTAACCCGGACGACCTATCCAAAGAAAAACTACGGGAGTTGCGGGCTGCAGGCATCAACAGGCTGAGCATCGGTTTGCAATCTTTCCACGAGCCGCACCTACGCCTGATGAACCGCGCCCATACCGCCGACGAAAGTATAAAATCCGTTAAAAACGCGCAGGAAGCTGGTTTCGATAATATTTCCGTTGATCTGATGTATGGCATTCCGGCCCCTGACCACAGCATCTGGCAACAGGATATGGCTATACTTTTTGAGCTGGGTGTGCAGCATGTTTCGTGTTACGGCCTTACCATAGAGCCTGACACGGCGCTGGGCCGCTGGAGCAAGAAAGGCACGTTTAAGCCCGCCGAAGATGATTTTACAGCCGAACAGTTCGAAATGCTGCTCCAGCAAATGCGGCTGCATAACTTTACCCAATACGAGATTTCTAACTTTTGCCAGCCAGGCTACGAGTCGGGGCATAACAGCAATTACTGGCGCGGGGTGCATTATTTAGGCGTCGGGCCCAGCGCACACTCTTTTAACAGGCACTCGCGGCAGTATAATGTGGCGCACAACAGAAAGTATACCGATGCCCTGGCGCAAAACCTGGTACCTTTCGAGCTCGAAGAACTTACTCTAGCCGACCAGGCCAACGATTATCTGCTGACCACCCTGCGCACCAGCTGGGGCTGCGACCTGCTTAAAGTAGAACTGGAATACAAGTATGACATCAGGCTGAAACACGCTGCTTATTTACAGGATTTACAACAAAAAGAACTGGCCATACTTACCGGAAGTATACTTCGCTTAACAGACAAAGGCAAGCTTTTAGCCGACCAGATTACACTAGACTTGCTAGCTGAGTAAGGCCTATTTGTCAATAGTTTATCTTTCAAAATTTCTGAATAGTAGTATATAGATACACATTTATTTTTTTAGCTTTGCTGAGGTATTAACAGGTTAATTATAAAGTATAACTTATAAGCAGATGGCGTTACAGTTAGAACCTGTTCACTCAACTGAGTTTCTTAAAATTGAAGCTGATCATGTTGCCAGGTTGGTCCGGACGGAGTGGTTACGAGGCGCATCTACAGAAGAGTTAATAGAGGGCACGCAGTTGCTAAAAAATATTCTGGCTGGCAATAAATATGAGAAAGTGCTGGGCAATGCACAACTGCTCACAAGCCTGAGTGCCGAATCAAAAGAGTGGCTTTCCACACATTTTTATGCTGCCTTATCCGACACAAATTTACAGCAACTGGCGCGCGTAATGCCTGAAAACCTCTTCAACAAGCTTGCTCTGGAGTCTGTTATTACACGCGCTGAGTCTATCGGCAGGATTTCTTACAGCATCAAAAATTTCGCTAAAGAGGTAGATGCCCTTGCTTGGCTGAATATAAAAGGCTAAAATAACGGTTCCTAAAGCCGTAAAAATGATTAGCGAAGCCACTATCACCTACCACAACCAAACCTATACGTTTAACCCGCTTTCACCGCTCGATATTTCGATGCCCTTGCATGATGGCGATGCGCAACCAGAGTGTTTCTGGGCCGAGCCTGCGACTTTTGATGTGATCCGGGTAGGTGATTTTGTAGGCAGCGTGGCAGAAGGCGGTAGCACCAATTACAAGCGCATCCACTTAACCCCACACGGAAACGGCACCCACACCGAATGCTACGGCCACATCTCCGCCGACGAAAATGCTACCATCCACAATTGCCTGAAACGTTTTTTGTTTGTTGCCCACCTGATAACGGTAACACCTCAGAAGTATGAAAACGGCGATGAAATTGTGTTGCTGGAAGACGTAAAAGCACAGCTGCAAAGTATAAAAACGGAAGCTGTTATACTTCGGACAACCCCAAACACCGCCGATAAACTGACACGCCATTACTCCGGCACTAACCCGCCCTACTTAGAGCCTGCTATTGGCCAGTATTTAGCTGAAAAAGGTGTACAGCATTTATTACTCGACCTGCCCTCTGTGGACCGCGAACTGGATGAAGGTCAGCTTTTATGCCACCACACGTTCTGGCAATATCCTAAAAACACCCGCTGCGGCGCTACCATCACCGAGCTTATTTTTGTGCCCGATCACATCCGGGATGGTTTATACTTGCTAAATTTACAGATCACTAGCTTACAACTGGATGCCAGCCCGAGCAAGCCTGTCCTTTATCCGTTAACACCGGTTTATCCTGCCCTATAAGCTGTGCCATCATGAAACAAATACACGCCAGGAGCAGGTGCAGGTATAAAATAAAAGCCGAAGCATTAGCCCCGGCCTTCGGTAAATTAGTTGTTTGTAAGATGCGTGTTTACTAGAATAATTGCTCTGCTACTTTTCTAACAGTTTCTGATTTGCCCATGGAGTAATAGTGCAGGCAAGGCACACCAAACGCTATCAGTTCTTTTGATTGCTGAATGGCCCATTCTACGCCAATTTGGGCAGCCGCTTTGTTATCCCGGCAATTTTCTACTGCATCAGCCAGGTCATACGGAATTTCGATATGGAACAGGCTTGGCAGTACGTTGAGCTGGGTTTTAGTGGTAAAAGGTTTCAGGCCCGGAATGATGGGTACATTTATACCTTCGGATCGGCACAGGTTTACAAAATCGAAGTATTTCCGGTTATCAAAAAACATCTGCGTTACAATGTAATCCGCGCCCATCTCTATTTTCTTTTTCAGCCAGCGCAAATCAGATTTCAGGTTGGGCGCCTCAAAATGCTTTTCAGGGTAACCAGCCACACCAATGCAAAAATCAGTACCGCTGTTATAGACCTGCTCTTTATCGAGGTAGCTGCCGTTGTTCATTTCCACGATCTGCCCAATCAGTTCGGAAGCATAATGGTGGCCATCTGCTTCCGGTATAAACCGTTGCTCACTTTTCACGCAATCGCCACGCAAGGCCAGCACATTATCGATCCCCAGGAAATGCAGGTCGATGAGTGCGTTTTCGGTCTCCTCTTTTGTAAAACCACCGCAGATCAGGTGAGGCACGGTGTCCACTTTATAATGGTTCTGGATGGCTGCACAAATCCCGACGGTGCCCGGACGCTTTCTGGTGGTACGTTTCTCGAGCAATCCGTTTTCATGCGTTTTGTATACATACTCTTCGCGGTGGTACGTTACATCGATAAACGGCGGCTTAAACTCCATTAACGGGTCGATGTTGCTGAACAAGGCTTTCATGTTTTCACCTTTCAGCGGAGGCAGAATCTCAAAAGAAAACAGGGTACTGGTCGCGTTTTGTATGTGTTCAGTTATTTTCAAAGTATGATAAAGTGTTAAGTGGTTTACTTTCTAAATGGTTATGCTACCGGATCTAACCACCCCCAACCCCTCAGAGCTACGCTCGCTACCTTCGAACTCGCGTTCTCGGTAGTCTAAGGCGGGGAATGCTAGCTTTGCTGTATATAAGTATCCCTTGCTGGTGCGAGCTTGTAGCTCGTACCAAGTTATTTAGAGTGTAAAAGATACGAGCTGCAAGCTCGCACCAGCAAGAGAGAAAAAATATTAGTTCCCTCTCTTGTTCTTAGGAGAGGGTTGGGGTGAGGTAAATTACACTGCCTGCTGCGCCACCGGCTTCGGCTCATAGTTCAGGTTCGGCGATAACCAACGCTCCAGTTCTTCTTTGGTCATGCCTTTGCGCTGTGCGATATCTGTTACCTGATCTTCTCCAATCTTACCTAATCCAAAGTACCTAGATTCCGGGTGCGAGAAGTATAAACCGCTCACAGCTGCGGTCGGGTACATGGCCAGGTTTTCTGTTAGTATAACACCTGATGTTCTTTCCGCATCCAGCAGATTAAACAGCGTTATTTTTTCGGTATGGTCGGGGCAGCCCGGGTAGCCTGGTGCCGGGCGAATGCCTTTATAGTTTTCTTTGATCAGGTCTTCGTTGGTCAGATTTTCTTCCGGCGCATAGCCCCATAATTCTTTTCTGACTTTGGCATGCATCAGTTCGGCAAAGGCTTCGGCTAAACGGTCGGCCAGCGCTTTCACCATAATGGCTTTATAGTCGTCGTGCTCGGCTTCATACTTTTCAATAAGCTTTTCAATACCAAAACCAGCGGATACCACAAAGCCACCAATATAATCGGGCACACCGGTTTGTTTTGGAGCCACAAAATCTGAGAAAGCCATGTTAGGCACGTTTCCGCCTTTCTTGCCTTGCTGCCTTAGGGTATGAAATTCGGTCAGCACGTTTTCACGTGCATCATCGGTATATATTTCAATCGTATCGTCGGCTTTCACATTAGCCGGGTAGAAACCCACTACAGCGCGCGCTTCGAGCAGTTGCTGATCCACGATCTCCTGCAGCATTTGCTGGGCATCGTTAAAAAGCTTGGTTGCCTCCGTGCCTAATTCCGGATCGCTTAATATTTTCGGGTACTGCCGTTTTAGCTCCCATGCATGGAAGAAAGGCGTCCAGTCGATATAAGGCACGATCTCTGACAGCGGATAGCTTGTGTATACTTTGTTGCCCAAAAAGCCTGGCTTGGTTGGATGCGTGGAGTTCCAGTCGATTTTATACTTGTTAGCGCGGGCTTCTGCTATTGTTGCAAACGCACGCTCTTTGCTACGGCTCAGGTGGTCTTCGCGCAGTTTCTGATACTCCGCTTTAATCTCGGCAATATAGCTTTCACGCTCGCTACTTAACAGGCTGCTGACTACGGTTACACTCCTCGAGGCATCATGCACGTGCACAACCGGGCCGCTATATTGAGGCGCAATTTTAACAGCTGTATGCACTCTGGAAGTGGTAGCACCGCCAATCAGCAATGGAATCTTCATGCCACGGCGTTCCATTTCCTGTGCTACGTATACCATTTCATCCAGCGACGGCGTTATCAGACCACTCAGGCCAATAATGTCTACTTTGTGCGCTTCAGCTTCGGACAAGATTTTATCCAGCTGCACCATCACGCCCAGATCTATCACCTCGTAGTTGTTGCAGGCCAGCACCACGCCCACAATATTTTTCCCGATATCGTGCACGTCGCCTTTCACGGTCGCCATCAGTATCGTTCCGGCTGTAGATTTAGATGTATCGCCTGCCAGCTTTTCTGCTTCCATGAACGGCAACAGGTACGCTACCGACTTTTTCATGACGCGGGCGCTTTTCACTACTTGCGGCAGAAACATCTTCCCGGCACCAAACAAATCACCTACTACTGACATACCCGCCATCAGCGGCCCTTCTATTACATCCAGTGTTTTAGTTGCTTTCTGGCGCGCCTCTTCTGTGTCTTCTTCAATATAGTCCACTATACCGCGCACTAGTGCATGCTCCAAGCGTTCTTTTACGGGTGCCTCGCGCCAGGCTGTATCAGCTGTCGTTGCGGTTTTGCCTTTGCCCTTTACAGTTTCAGCGTAGGTTACCAGTTTTTCGGTAGCGTCGGGGTAGCGGTTAAAGATAACATCTTCGATCAGGTCGCGCAGCCCGGGTTGTATTTCGCTGTACACGCCCAGCATGCCGGCATTTACAATACCCATGTCCATGCCTGCCTGCACGGCATAGTATAAAAACACGGTATGCATCGCTTCGCGCACTATATCATTGCCCCTGAACGAGAACGACAGGTTACTTACGCCACCACTTACCAAGGCATGCGGCAGGTTGGCTTTTATCCATTTTACTACCTCGATAAAGTCTACGGCATAATTGTTATGCTCTTCTATACCTGTGGCAATGGCCAGTATGTTCGGGTCAAAAATGATGTCCTGCGGCGGAAAGCCCACTTCATCCACTAATATGCGGTAAGATCTTTCACAGATTTCTTTTCGACGCTCCAACGTATCGGCCTGTCCCTGCTCATCAAATGCCATCACCACCACGGCGGCACCATACTGGCGCACTTTGCGGGCAAGCTTTTTAAAAGCTTCTTCGCCTTCTTTAAGTGAAATAGAGTTAACTATAGATTTGCCTTGCACACATTTCAAACCAGCTTCGATCACGCTCCACTTCGAAGAGTCGATCATGATCGGCAGTTTAGAAATATCGGGTTCAGACGCGATCAGGTTCAGGAAATTAGTCATGGCCTGTTCTGAGTCAAGCATACCTTCGTCCATGTTCACGTCGATGATCTGCGCGCCTCCTTCTACCTGTTGGCGGGCAACAGCAAGGGCCTCTTCAAACTGACCGTTTACAATAAGGCGGGAAAACATTTTAGAGCCGGTCACATTGGTGCGTTCGCCGACATTTACAAACAAGCTTTCGGGGGTAATGGTGAGAGGCTCGAGGCCGCTGTAGCGTGGGAGTGGAGCAACCGGGGTAGGAACGTGTGGTTTATACTTTCGCACTAAGTCTGCAATTACTTTGGTGTGTACGGGCGTAGTACCACAACAACCCCCCAATATATTTACCAACCCTTCTTTCAAGTATTCTTCCACTATAGCTCCCATTTGCTCGGCTGTTTCATCGTAGCCACCAAATGCGTTTGGCAAACCAGCGTTCGGGTAAGCGCTAATGTAACAGTCTGAAATACGGGATAGCTCCTGGATATGCGTTTTCAGTTGACGGGCGCCCAAAGCACAGTTAAAACCTATACTTAGTAAAGGCGCATGCGAGATGGAGTTATAGAATGCTTCTACCGTTTGTCCCGATAAGGTACGGCCGCTGGCATCGGTTATAGTTCCGGAGATCATGACCGGCAGTTCTTTGCCACCATCGTTCACAAATTGCTGTATCGCGAAAAGGGCAGCCTTACAGTTAAGCGTATCAAATACTGTTTCAACCAGCAGCAAGTCAGAGCCGCCTTCTACCAAACCGCGCACCTGCTCATAGTAGGCTTCAACCAATTGGTCAAAAGTAATAGCGCGGTAGCCGGGGTTGTTCACATCCGGAGACAGCGAAGCGGTGCGGTTCGTTGGGCCAATGGCACCAGCTACAAAGCGTTTATGCGAAGGGGCTTCGGCCTCCATATCATCTGCAGCCTCACGCGCAATTTTGGCAGATGCATAGTTCAGCTCATACACGATGTGCTCCAGACCATAATCTGCCATGGCGATGCTGGTACCGCTAAACGTATTGGTCTCAATGATATCGGCGCCAGCTTGCAGGTACTCGGTATGTATGGTTTTGATGATATCCGGGCGGGTAATGGAAAGTAGGTCGTTGTTGCCTTTCAGGTCGGAGGGATGAGCCTTGAAACGCTCGCCACGAAAGTCGGCTTCCTGGAGCTGGTAACGCTGGATCATGGTGCCCATCGCACCATCAAGCACAAGCACGCGTTCCTGTAATAAAGTATAAATCGGATGTGAGTGGATCATGGCCAGTGTCTTCTTTAATAAAATGCTACGCAAAAAATTATCAAGAAAGACACCTTAAACTAAAGGAAAAGCATCGGTCTTATCTTTCCCGGGCATGGTTACCGGGAGGGAGTTAGCACCAAGCGTTACCATGGTTGCTAAGACATCACAGGGCCCTGTCCCTCAGTCTTTCTTGATAAGAAGCTACAAAGCTACGCAGGAAGCAGCAGGAAATAAAATTCTGCTGCCAAAAAGTATACTTTCAGAAAGAGTATGTGCTAATTTCTAAAGTGGTGTTTATACTTCGCGGAAATGCAAAAAGGGATACAAATTGTATCCCTTTTCTAAAAAGGTTTAATTGATTTACTCTCTAACCTTTTATAGTTTAGTATACGCAGCCTTTTAAGGTAAGTTACTGTATACTAAATTTTTATACTTTATTTTAAAACAGAAAAGGGATGCAAAATGCATCCCTTTTCTGTTTTGGCTGCTTACGCGGCCAGGCCTGTTGCAATTAAGCTTCGGCAGTTACTTTAGGTAATACAGAAACGAACGAACGGTTCTTGATACCTTTTTTGAAAGATACTACGCCATCCACTAACGCGAACAAAGTATGGTCTTTACCGATACCTACGTTTTTGCCTGGGTGGTGGGCAGTGCCTCTTTGTCTTACAATGATGTTACCAGCGATAATATCCTGGCCACCGTAAATCTTAACACCAAGTCGTTTAGAGTGTGACTCGCGGCCGTTATTAGAACTACCAGCTCCTTTTTTGTGTGCCATTTTTTTACTATTTAGTTCAGGTTATTAACTAACCTAAAAGATTTTACGATAAATTTCTTCTTACTGCTTATCCAATGCTCTCGATCAGGACCTTCGTGAATTGCTGGCGGTGGCCATTCTTCTTCTTGTATCCTTTTCTTCTCTTCTTTTTGAAAACGATTACTTTATCACCTTTCACAGTCTCAGTCATGATTTTACCAACCACTTTAACACCGCTAACGAAAGGAGCACCTAAAGTTATACTGCCGTTATCATCAGTAAGAAGAACATTGGCGAACTCAACGGCGTCACCTTCTTTGCCGGAAAGCTTGTTAGCGTAGATGAACTTACCGCTCTCTACTTTGGTCTGTCGACCTGCGATTTCTACAATTGCGTACATCAGCTTCAATGTATGTTTATGAAAATTTAGTCTGCAAAAGTACGGTACATATTTTAATTAACAAAGCCTTCGTTCTTAAATAGTTTCATGCATTGTTCAGGTTGTGTACAAATTTGTGGAAAACAATGTTTATATCTTCCCTCATTTTTGCACCACTTCGCAAAATTTACTCTAAACTGTTAACTACCTGCCGTCTACGTAAAATTTTATACTTTCCTGTTTTCCACACAGCAGCAGCGGGCGTGTAACTTAAAATTTTACTACACATATCTGTCTAAATTTTTACGCCGTTTTTACCCTTAATTGTGCACCAATCAGCATTTTAAACACACTTTTATACTTTGTCTTTAAGCAACTCTGTACCATTTTCAGAATATACGGGCGCACTTATATAGCTTATCAACAATGTGGATAAACCTGTGTATTTACCCGCAACTTGCACAGCCACAACAGCTTAACAACATGTGGAGAAATTGAACAACTTTCGCCTCCCAAATCGAGTTCCTTTCTATATATTTGAACTCCCGATATCATGAGCACCGCAGCCATACTTGCGGGCCGATATTCTTAACATATAAAAGGAGTTCCTGCTTACCCTAGCTTTAACTCTTTAAAACCAAACGTTTACATACTTATGGAGCCAATACTGAAAGAAAACAAAAACCGGTTCGTCCTGTTCCCGATACAGCACGACGAGGTGTGGCAGATGTATAAAAAAGCAGAAGCTAGTTTCTGGACGGCAGAAGAGATCGACCTCTCGCAGGACCAGAAGGATTGGGAAAACCTGAACGACGGCGAGCGTCATTTTATCAGCCACGTGCTGGCCTTCTTTGCGGCTTCGGATGGTATTGTAAACGAAAACTTGGCTGTTAACTTCATGAACGAAGTGCAGATACCGGAAGCGCGTTGCTTCTATGGTTTCCAGATCATGATGGAGAACATCCACGCCGAAACATACTCGTTGCTGATCGATACTTATATTAAGAAGCAATCAGAAAAAGATTACCTGTTTAACGCCCTGGAAACAGTGCCGGCAGTTGCTAAAAAAGGAGAGTGGGCCCTGCGCTGGATCGAAAGCGAAAGCTTTGCAGAGCGCCTGGTAGCTTTTGCTGCCGTTGAAGGTATTTTCTTTTCGGGATCGTTCTGCTCTATCTTCTGGCTGAAAAAACGTGGTTTAATGCCGGGCCTAACCTTCTCGAATGAGCTGATCAGCCGCGACGAAGGCCTGCATTGCGATTTTGCCTGCCTGCTTTATAAGATGTTGCAGAACAAGCTATCAGAAGCACGTGTGCACGAAATTATCCGTGATGCGGTAACCATTGAGCAAGAATTTGTAACGGACGCCTTGCCGGTAGACCTGATCGGGATGAACGCCAAACTGATGAGCCAGTATATTGAGTTTGTAGCCGACCGCCTGTTAGGAGAACTTGGTTACAGCAAGATTTACAACTCTGCCAACCCATTCGATTTTATGGAAATGATCTCGCTGCAGGGCAAAACCAACTTCTTCGAGAAGCGCGTAGCAGATTACCAAAAAGCCGGCGTACTGGGTGGCTCTGATAAGAATGTGTTCTCGATGGACGAGGATTTTTAATAAAAACGTAAGTATAAACCGGGGATTCATACTTACGCTTCCCGGTTTATACTTCCCTTTCTGCTTTGCCTGATTTGTTTTTGCGAAGTAGCTGTTACCCAAGTATAAAATCATAAAATTCCCGGCTTTACTTGTACTTAAACGGCGCATACTTGCTGCTACGTATGGGCAAATTAAAAGCCGGATAGTACCAACCAATTCAGATTACCTGTGCTTCGGCCGGGACATTACCTAACCAAATATCAACCGGGCCTTTTAAACCCGCAAACTGTATACGCTATGTTAGTAGTTAAACGCGACGGCAGACACGAATCTGTCAAATTCGATAAAATTACGGCACGCATCGAGAAACTGTGCTATGGTTTGCACATGGATTATGTGTCTCCGATTGAGGTAGCTAAAAAGGTGATCGACGGTATTTACAATGGTGTAACAACTGTAGAACTCGACAACCTGGCTGCTGAAACTGCGGCTTCGCTTACCACCAAGCACCCGGATTATGCTACGCTGGCTGCCCGGATCGCTATTTCTAACCTGCACAAGGTTACCAGCAAATCGTTCTCCAACACCATGAAGCGTCTCTATACCTACACCGACCCTAAAACCGGTGAGAACGCTTCCCTTTTATCGAAAGATGTGTACGAGATCATCCGCAAGCACGCCGCACTTCTGGATTCTTCGATCATCTACGACCGCGATTACAACTACGATTACTTCGGTTACAAAACACTGGAGCGCTCGTACCTGCTGCGCCTGGATGGCCGCATTATAGAGCGCCCGCAACACATGCTGATGCGGGTGGCCGTTGGTATCCACAAAGAAGATATCGAGTCTGCGATCGAGACATACAACCTGATGTCGGAGAAGTGGTTTACACACGCTACGCCAACGTTATTTAACGCTGGTACGCCTAAGCCGCAATTATCTTCGTGCTTCCTGTTAACTATGCAGGACGATAGCATCTATGGCATTTACGATACCCTAAAGCAATGCGCCCAGATATCGCAGAGCGCCGGTGGTATTGGCCTGAGCATCCATAACGTGCGTGCAACAGGTTCTTATATCAAAGGCACAAACGGTACATCCAACGGTATCATACCAATGTTGAAGGTTTTTAACGATACGGCCCGTTACGTAGACCAGGGTGGTGGCAAGCGCAAAGGTGCTTTCGCTATTTACCTGGAGCCATGGCATGCAGATGTGTTTGAGTTCCTGGATCTGAAAAAGAACCACGGCAAAGAAGAAAACCGCGCCCGCGACCTGTTTT
This sequence comes from Pontibacter arcticus, assembly GCF_003284895.1. GTDB lineage: Bacteria > Bacteroidota > Bacteroidia > Cytophagales > Hymenobacteraceae > Pontibacter > Pontibacter arcticus. The sequence goes on along the minus strand of NZ_QMDV01000001.1, from coordinate 1,024,437 downwards.
ACGCCCTCTGGACGCCAGACTTGTTTATGAAGCGCGTAGAAGAGAACGGCGATTGGAGCCTGTTCTGCCCGAACGAAGCACCTGGCCTGGCTGATTGCTGGGGCAAAGACTTTGAACGCCTGTACGAAAAGTATGAGCGCGAAGGCAGAGCCCGTAAAACGGTAAAAGCACAGGAATTATGGTTCGCCGTACTTGAGTCTCAGATCGAAACCGGTACGCCGTACATGCTGTTTAAAGATGCGGCAAACCGCAAGAGCAACCAGCAGAACCTGGGCACCATTAAGAGCTCGAACCTGTGCACCGAAATTATGGAGTACACCAGCAAAGACGAGGTAGCGGTTTGTAACCTGGCTTCGCTTGCTTTGCCACGCTATATTAAAGAAGAGAACGGCAAAAAGACCTTCGACCATCAGAAGCTGTTTGATGTAACCTACCACGTTACCAAGAACCTGAACAAGGTAATCGATATCAATTATTACCCGATTGAAGAGGCACGTAACTCTAACCTGCGCCACCGCCCTATTGGCTTGGGTATACAAGGTTTGGCTGATACGTTTATTTTGCTACGTATGCCTTTCGAAAGCGACGAAGCACGCGGCCTGAACAAGGATATCTTCGAGACGATCTACTTTGCTGCCATGACGGCTTCCAAAGACCTCGCTAAGAAAGATGGCCCGTATCAGACGTTTAAAGGTTCGCCTTTATCGGAAGGTAAGTTCCAGTTCGATCTGTGGGATGTAACGCCAAGCAGCGGCCGCTGGGATTGGGATAGCCTGCGCCAGGAAGTAATGGAGCACGGTGTACGTAACTCGTTACTGGTAGCGCCTATGCCAACCGCATCTACAGCGCAGATATTGGGTAACAACGAATCGTTTGAGCCTTATACTTCTAACATTTACCTGCGCCGCGTACTTTCCGGTGAGTTTATGGTGGTGAACAAGCATTTGCTGAAAGACCTGATTGCGCTGGGCATCTGGAACGAGCAGATGAAACAGGAGATCATTGCTGCCAACGGATCGGTACAAGAGATCAAGAACATCCCGCAAAACATAAAAGACCTGTATAAAACGGTTTGGGAAATCAGCCAGCGTACGGTAATTGATATGAGTGCCGAGCGTGGTGCTTACATCTGCCAGAGCCAGTCGCTGAACCTGCACGTGCCAAACGTAAACTTCGGTAAACTGACGTCGATGCACTTCCATAGCTGGAAGAAAGGCCTGAAAACAGGTATGTATTACCTGCGTACCAAAGCAGCAGTTGATGCCATTAAGTTTACTGTAGATAAACAAGCCGCTGAAACCCTTTCGCCGGTGTACGTGGACCAGGACCAGAACCGCAGCGACATGGCCTGTAGCCTGGATAACCCCGACGCTTGCGAAGCTTGCGGATCGTAAATAACTAAAGAAGGAGGGCTAATTACCCTCCTTTTTATTTTCCTACCTAGTATGAATCTGATTCCCGTTACTGCTGACTCCCAATCAGCGGGTGGAATAGTATTGCTTATACTTTGATCAACTTAATTAAAATTCTTACTACAAAAGTCAGGAAATGCTTATGCAAAATGACCAATTTAATCAAGCGATGGAGTTGCGTATGATTTTAACTAGGATTGCAACTGGAGAAGATACTAAAGAGGATGGAGAAAAATATAAATTCCTTAGGGAAGTATTTGTAAGTAATACTTTCACTAAAGCTCTACTTCCGGATTTTGTAATTACTTGTAGATTACTAAATGATTTCTGGCCTTATATTAAAAGACGATTTAGCACTTATGCTGATAGAAGAGAATTTATCCGGGAAGAGTTTGAACCTATACTTGCATATCTAGAGGGGGATAAATTATTCATGCATGACAGTATTATAAGCGACTCAATTGGAAAGTTCGACTGTGATACGGTTATTTATATGTGGAATAAAGCCCTTGATAGAAGAGAGGCGGATCCAGATGGTGCAATAACTGCTGCAAGATCACTACTTGAGTCAGTTTGCAAGCAAATACTTGTTGAAAGAAATATTTCTTATGATGATAGTATTGATCTTCCAAAGCTTTTCAAAACTACTACACGTAGTCTCAATCTTGCGCCCGAACGTCATATTGAGAGTATTATAAAACAGATTCTTAGCGGTATTCAAAACACTATACACGGATTTGCATCATTACGGAATAAAATTAGTGACGCTCATGGTAAACCCAAAGGAGGATATAAAGTGAATAAAAGGCATGCAGAATTCGCAATTAACATAGCTGGTTCAACATCTTCCTTCCTTATCCAAACTCACCTAGAAGTACCCGCCGTTGTTGGTGTTTTCACCGACAACAAAGCCGTAGCTACGAAGCAGCGCACTTAACTCCCAACACGAGTTATACTAATCAGCATACTAACTAGAGTAATCGAAGGTCTAACGTGGTTGTTGGTGAAAACACCAACAACGGCAGAAACTATCGCGAGAGGCACAAAGTCAGCAAACAACGGTAGCAGCAATGGCAAACGAGTGGCAATACATCAGCGTAAAACGTCGGGAGTCATATGGCTGCGGAAAGTATACCTACGGCACAGCAACTAACAGCAGGACACCTAAGGTCAGCAAAGAGAACATTGACAACAGCAGGAAAAGCAGAAAGCGGCATCAGCAAATCAGGTAACGATAAACAGCGTAAAACAGTGAGATAGCGACTCCAGAACCTAAGCCTCAAAGTATAAGTACGCTACTGTATGGAGGAGCACCGGCACATGGCATTTTTTACAGCTACCATACTGGAATGGAAACACCTGCTGAAGCCAGACAAGTATAAACAGATTATCGTAGATAGCCTGACCTACCTGGTGGAGCAGAAGCGCGTAAAAGTATATGGCTTTGTGATTATGCCCAACCACCTGCACCTGCTCTGGAAAATGGAGGAGCCGCATATCAGGGCAAACGTGCAGCGCGATTTTCTGAAGTATACTTCCCAGCACATCAGGTATGATCTTGCGCAGAACCATCCGGCTGTGTTGAAAAAGTTCAGAGTAAATGCAAAAGACAGGCAGCACCAGCTTTGGGAACGAAACCCGCTTTCAGTGTACCTTTACTCCGTTGCTGTTACTGAGCAAAAGCTACAATACATCCACAACAATCCGTTGCAGGAAAAATGGAAGCTAACAGACCTTCCGGAAAACTATAGCTTTTCGTCGGCCAGCTTCTATCACCAAAACCAAGATACCTTTAGGTTCCTGACGCATTACCTGGATTAGACCCTGCCAAGTATAACTTCACTTGAAAGTATAAAAAAAAAGCCCAGACCGGTATCTGAGCTTGAAACTGTAAAGTATAAATCTGCTTCATCCTTAGTTCTTATAAAGCAACAGGTTCTTTCAGCCATTGCTACGCTGCTTCAGTTTATACTTTTTTAGCATCCGAGGCATAGCCGGGTAAAAGCGAAAGGCCACTGCAAATGCTGCAATGGCCTTTCTGCTTTATACTTTAGATAAGCTTATTCTTTAACTGATTTAGCAGCTACAATCTCTACACGGCGGTTTTGCTGGCGGCCGGAAGCTGTTTCGTTAGAAGCAACCGGGCGGGCTTCGCCAACGGCATGTACCGATATACGGTTATCGTCTATATTACCGTTTTTCTCCAACCAATCTTCTACTGCTTCAGCGCGGTCTTCGGCCAGTTCTTTATTATATGTTTTGCTGGCACGTGCATCGGTATAACCATAAACACGGATCTGGCTTTGCGGATCGTATTGCTTAATAGACTCGGCAATCTGCTTCAGCTTAGTATCTGCGCCTGCTCTTAGCGTAGCCTTATCTGTATCAAACAATAAGTTTTCGCCTAACGAATAAATAGTCGCGTTGTCGCCCCGGCGGGTTTCAATATCAGCATCGGTAATGCCGGCATCTTTTACAACAGGCATGTTAAAGTCTATATCATTCCAGAAGGCATCGCCCATCTCTTTTATTTCTACGTCTTCGGCATCTCTCATATTCCCGTCGTTGCCATACATTACGGCCGTATCAGCAGAGGCAATGGCATCTACTTCTTCTTTGGAATCCACATCTCTTTCTGCTGTTTGGTTACAGGCTGAAAAAGAGCCCAGTACAAGTAATATAGCTACGGTTGTTTTCATTTTTTTCATAGGTAGGAGTTTTTAGTTCTGCTATTATTACGGAAAGATTTTGCATCAGTTGTAAAACAAGGCGCCAGGCAAGCCTGTTACCATAGCTAGCCTATACTTCAACAAACAACTTTTTCTCTTTTTTTATACTTTAACTACCTGACAGCTTGGCTTTATTTGGAGGTGGTAAGTTGCCGTAACAAGTCATCTTGGCGCAGTAATACTGTAGGTACATGTAATGGCTACTTTGCAAACACTGGCACTTGCTTTGCATAGCATCCAGTATAAAACCAAAGGAAAAACAGATGAAACTGATAAAAGATAAAGAGCTGCTTCGCAATATCGCCCATCAGATCGACTTGTTAAATACAGTAGGTGGTGGGGTTAGCGAAACGCAGATTGACGTAACTAAATATAAAAAAGGAACAGTAGTGGAAGTACAGGCGGCAGGCGTATCTGCTGATGCTTTTAAAGTAGTTTTACATGAGAATAAACTGATTGTAAGCTCGCTTCTTTTTAGTGAGGAAAACGAAAATATGGCTGCTCCGCTGTTCAGCAAGGTATTTAGCTTACCGCCGCAAGTAGACAGAAACAGGATAGAAGCGATTTACTCGGAAAACAGGTTGCAGATAAAACTGCCGTACCAGGAAACAGACTCCGAATCCCGCGAAATTGAGATACAGAAACTCTAATAAAGAAGGCACTGCAGCAGCAGTGCCTTCTTTGTTTTAAGCAAATCTGGCTTTTATAATAGAGGTCAGGTAATCGTGTACCTCTACGGTTTCTTTATCAAACAGGAAGATATTAAACTCATCGGCTGTGGACTTCCGTACGCGGCAGCCATTCTCTACCATCATAAAGATCAGCTCGCGCAGGCGGTAAGGGTGGCCTGCAATATTCATAAGGCAGGTTACTTCACTATTCTCTACCCGCAGGAACATGTGCTGCACCTGGTTTACATCTGCCATTATGTTTTGCTCCGACATGGTATGCTTGTTTTATACGCTTAAAGACACAGCAAAACAACTACCACAAAAGTGCCATCACCAGAAAAAAAATTAACTGCCTGGTTTATACTTTGGTTTGCTGCTACCGGCAGCCCTGTTGTAGATTTTATACTTGCTATAAAACAAAAACACCCGGTGCTTTATCTCCGGGTGTTCATTAATCTGAATGCTTCTGCTCTTGATATCTTTTTCTCTATAATTAACGGGGGGTCGTCTTCTTTGGCAATAACCAGAATAAATTTATTTTTTTTATCGTGGTAGAAGATAAGAGTCGTCAGATCTTCGTAGCCAATACTAAAGATCTTTCGTTTATCCATTTTATTAAGTACGTTATAGTTCGTTAATTTTGTATTCTTTATTAATTTCATATCCCATCCTTCGTCTTCCTTTCACTTCTAACGGAGGTATGGCCCGGTATTGTTTCAAAATCTAAAATGTGTACAAGTAAGTTCTTCACATATTTATACCTTTAAGCCAGAATAATTTACAAACAGGCGTTTTGTTTAGAAATTGTACAGAAATTAGTGAACACACAAGTATAAACTGTAAACCAGATCAGGCGGCGGGCACGTTGTTTTAAGCGCTTCAAACCAGCTATCAGATTGGGATTGCTTACACTGAGCTACTAACTAAGCCCTGTACCCAAAAACCCTGCAGGTACAACCGCACCATCCACACATGACCACATCAGCCATAACGATACAAGAGATAACAGCGCTCCCGCAAATGCTGGCGCAGCACCACCTTATACAGCAACTTAACCCGGATATGACTTTTGCCCGCTACCAGGAGCTGCTCGAACAAATGCTGCCTCATAATTACCGGATGGTAGGTGCTTTTGCCGGCGAAACCTGTGTTGGCTTGTCGGGTTACTGGGTAAGCACGAAACTCTACAGCGGCAAGTACCTCGAAATCGATAATTTTGTAGTGGATGAAACCTACAGGGCCAAAGGCATTGGTAAAATTTTATCGGACTGGCTGCACCAGGAAGCAAAGCGCCACAACTGCCAGACGCTGATGCTGGATGCTTACGCCACCAACAGTGCCGCCCACCGTTTCTACTTCCGGGAAGGCTTCATTATAAAAGGCTACCACTTTTTAAAGAGCGTGTAAGCCATGGGCCAACCAAAGTACAACTGGCTGCTGGGCTTATTTTACTTCATTGTTTTTGAGGTAGTGATGTATACCGGCCTTAGCTACCTGTTGCAGGATATGGGCATCTCCAACCAGTTTCAGGCCGAAAATACCATTGTGCCCAACTGGGTTAAAGCCATTGTGTTCATTATCCTATACCTGATTTCGTTATTACTCGTTGTAATGCTGGTAAGCAGCCGCGTGCCCAGCAAATACCGTAGCCAGTTAATGCCCTGGGTTTATCTGGCGCTGGCTGGGATGGTGGTAATGTTGTTTTTCCTGTTTTAATGAAGAAGCCCTGTACGCTACTAAAACCTATACTTTCAAAGTTTATGAAAAAGACCCTGTATTTTATACTTTGCTGCCTGCTGCTAAGCTATACTTCCTTCGCCCAGAGCCAGCAAACCGGCAGGTACTATATCCAGTTGCACAACGGCCAGGTTATTTATGCGGATAAGCTGCAATACAAATCGCCGGTTTTCAGATCGAACCACTTTCTGCTAAACGATTCGCTGAAGTATAACCCCGGTGCCGTGGTTGCTTTCCAGGATGATGAAGGTTATTTTGCCCGCGTTGAAGCCGGCAACAGTTACGAATCCTTTGCCAAGCGCCTGCTGGATGGTCCCCGCATTGACCGGTTCTATACGTCCAGGGCTACCTATGATTATTCGGGGTATGGCTACGGGCCTTATGGGTATGGAGGGCCACGCACAAGCCGCCGTCGTATCTATTTCTTCTCGAAAGATGACGGCCCGCTTTATGTGCTCAATTACGAAAACCTGCAGGAAGCCCTTGCCGATAATGCCGCCAGCATGGACCTGCTGGGCAAGTATAGAAAAGACAAGTACATAAACACCGGCGTATCGATAGTAGGAGCAGGCTTGCTGGCTGCCGGCGCTATTACCTCGTTCAGCAGCCAGGGCAGTGGTACTAACATATCGCCGCTTATGTATGCCGGAGCCGGTATTCTGGGAGTTCAGATGGTCATCAACCTGTTTCAGAAAGACAAGCTGACGCAGGCCATGGAAGTATACAATTACCAGATCCAGCAGTAAGTATCAAAGCAATTTCAGTAACTTAAATCCAGATGCAACACCTTCTGCTGCTGCACGGTGCTTTAGGCGCAGCCCCTATGCTGGAGCCTCTAAAACAAGCATTGCAGGCCAATTACCAGGTACACACGCTTAACTTTTCAGGCCATGGCGGCCTGGAGTTATCGGCAAGCTTTACGATGGATGTGTTTGCAGCAGACATCAAGCGCCTGCTCGATGAAAAAAAGATAGACCAGGTTTCGATTTTCGGGTACAGCATGGGCGGATATGCTGCTTTATACTTTGCCCTGCAGCACCCGACTCGTGTAAAGCGCATATATACCTTAGCCACCAAATTTGCCTGGAGCCCGGCAACTGCCGAAAAAGAGACCAAACTCCTTAATCCGGAGAAAATAGAAGAGAAGGTACCAAAATTTGCTGCTACGCTTGCGCAACGCCACGCACCCCAAAACTGGAAAGACATTATGCACCGCACCGCCCGTATGATGATGCAGCTTGGCCAGCAACCACCATTAACCCCTGAAAACCTGGCTAGCATAACAATACCGGTGCAGGTTAGCGTAGGAGACCAGGATACGATGGTAAGCGTGGAAGAAACGAGGTGGGCCTTTACGCATTTACCACAGGCTAACCTGCAGGTTCTGCCAGCCACCAAACACCCCCTCGAAACTATCCCAAAGCAACGGCTGGCTTACGAAGTAACACAATTCCTCGGCCCCCAAACCGTTTAGCTAATTTTATACTTTTATCTTGCCTTCAGCTCTTTTTATGCGATTCCCCTCTTTACGCTTACCGCTTTTAAAACTACTCAGCTTTGTTTTTATACTTGTCAGTATGGTTTCATGTGCTTCCAGTTCGGCGGAGTTCGGGAAACGGGGCTATACCGAAGAGGGCAAAGCATCTTACTACAGTCGTAAATTGCAGGGCCGCAAAATGGCCAACGGAGACCTTTACCGACGCGGTAAACTGACAGCCGCGCATAAAAAACTACCTTTCGGGACCAGGATAAAAGTAACCAACTTACAAACTAACCGCTCTGTAAAAGTACTTGTAACAGACCGCGGCCCCTATACAAAAGGCCGGATCGTAGACTTATCGGAGGCTGCTGCCAGGCGCGTTGGTTCTATAGAGGAGGGGGTAGTTCCGGTTAAGATTAAGGTGCTGAAGCCGAGCCGAAAGAGATAACTTTATTCACAAAACTTATAACTTTAGTACGTTTACCTGCTATTCTCTTACCTACACTCAAGAACAAGTATAGTCTATAAAAGATATAAGAGCTTTCTTGCTTTATTCGGTATATTACAATATTTTTGGGTGTGAAAAATCTGTTGCTACCGGTTCGCTATCTACTTATGTTGGTAACTGTAATGCTTTTAGGCATTGTAGCTCCTTCTATGGCCTTTGCCGACCCGAATAATAATCATAATAACAGCAACACCACCGTAGCACCGGCCGCTCCGACTAATGCCCCGGAAGGCGCTGCTACTGTAGATCAGCAACAGCAACCAACACAACAGACCAAGGCGAAACCAAAAACGGTTACCAAGCCCCGCGAGAAATCCATGCTAGATTCTCAGTCTGATAACAGCCCCATCAATTACTTAAGAAAAGCTTTTTCTTCTGATGATGACAGTACTTCCGGCTTACCTTCCGGAACAAGCGGAACGGTTACACAAGCCGTTAAACTACTGGTGGCAGCTGCCCTCTCTACTATTATGTAAGTAACCCTTCTTTTCTGAAGGCCCTCTCTTTTCCCTGAAATTTATACTTTTACAGCTATACTGCCTCTCCTTGCTATGTATTTTCAGGAGCAATCGCCCGTGGATCAGGTAGAATTGCCGGAGGGAACACCAGCCATGTCGGGCTTGATATTATACTCCTACATCTCAACAGCATCTTTAGCCTGATTACAAAGTGCGCATTCGTACCAAAGATGCTATCGAAGTATACTTCAAAGTATAGATAAAGCCGTTTGCTGCAGCTAAAGTTTACACTTCTGAGAGTATGGTATACTTAATGCGCGATGTTGCTCATAAGCGCAAGGCCCAGGCCCAATAGGGTGGCTACGAGTTTGTTGCGGTTAAAATGGTGGTCGGGGCTGGTCTCGAAAAGGATAGTAGTGGATATATGCAGGAAGTTACCGGCAACCAGACCCGTAAGCGCCGTGTAAAGCGCTCCGTTTGGTGCTTCTGCCAGCATATAATTGCTTACTATAATCCCCAGTGGTGCGCCTACAGCAAAGATTAACAGCCACAGAAACGCTTTCCTGAAATCACCGATACGCGACAGCAACACCGACATTAACGCAAAAGCAGCCGGCACATGGTGAAGTGCTACGCCAAGTAATACCGTATAAAAATTATTATCGCCATCGTCGTGGTGGCCATGTGCGGTGCCGTGGTCTACTAATATACTTCCCTCCAGAAAAGAGTGTACAAACAAGGAGCCCAGCAATAAGAAAGGAACCGTATTATCGTTTTCGTGCTGGTGCGTATGGATGTGCCCGTGTTCTACGCCATGCGAAAACAACTCCAGCACCAACTGTAGAAAAAAGCCGGCCAGTACCCAATAACCTACCGCGTGCGGGTCGCTGTTGCTGAGCAGCACATCCGGCAGCAAATGTATAATGGTTATCGTGAACAGGTATGCGCCACTAAACGCCAGTGCCAGTTTCAGCCATTTGCTGTTGGCAGGCGGAAAAACCTTTACCAGAAACCCGGAAAGAACAACTGTCAGAAAGAGAACGACTATAGCAAAGAGCATCTGGAACTGTTATTTTTTTAACACAAATATCATGCGTTCGCTGGTCTCGCTTTGATATGGGTTCAGGTTATAATCTCCGAATATTTCGACCAACCGTAGCTGGGACATGGCAAAATATTCTAAAAAGTCTTCTTTGCGCAACGCCCGCACGCGTTCCTGGTAGCAATGGTCTTCGCCTTTGTCTGTAAACCGGATTGTTTTAACAATAAAGCCGTTCTCTACGCCGCGGTGTATTTTAAAGTGGATACCGCCCAGCGTTTTCTCTTCGTTTGCTACCAGCCGCTCAATGGTCAGGTCGGTGTTCATAAAATCGATCACCAGTTTGCCTCCGTGTTTCAGCGATTTAGCCGTGGCAACCAGGGCTACTACATTCTCGGTTTCGTTATCGAAATAGCCAAAGCTGGTAAACAGGTTCAGGATAAAGTCAAAAGTTTCGGGTTGGTATACTTCCCGCATGTCGTGCCGCTCGAAATGGAGGCGGTCGTTTTCGAATTGCCTGGCGTGCGTTATACTTTGCTGCGAAAGATCAATACCGGTTACATCATACCCCTGCTGATTTATGTAAACAGCATGGCGACCTTTACCGCAAGCCAGATCCAGTATTTTATGCGTTGTTTTGGGATGAAGGTAGGTAAGCAAGTTGCTCATAAAAAGCTGCGCTTCCTGCTCATCACGATTTTGATAGAGGATGTGGTAGTATGGCGAATCGAACCAGGAACTAAACCACTCTGCCTGTTGGGCCATATCGGGAGGTTAATAGCAAATAAGTTGCAAATATAGCGTAATTCGGTAAACCCTCCGTATACGGCGCCGGATTACGGAAGTACGGCTCTTTTGCTGAAAGTAATAAAAAAACTGCCGCCGGATATAGCGTTACATCCGGCGGCAGTTTATATGTGTTTATAGCTTAGCGGTTATCTACACCTTCGGCAGCGTTTGCTTTTGCTGCTTCCGGAATGCTGTCGCCTTTCTGTATGGTGTTAGCGCCCGGGTCGTGGTTCAGCATAGCACCATCTTCTTTGTGCTCTGAGTGGCTGTCTGTACCTGCTGCTTCGCCTTTGTTATCGCCGGCATCACTTACGTTGTAGGTCGAGCGTGTGCCCGGCTCTACAAAATCCACAGATACTTTCTCTTCTGGTCTCAGGTCTTTTGGTATATCGCAGGAAACCAAACTTAACGCGCATGTAGCGGCGGCTAAAACTGATAATACGTTCTTATTCATGTTATACTTAATTTATACTTTAGCGAGTTGCTGTATTTTACGGTATTAAAGTACAGCTATACTTTAAAAATGTATTTTCGTTTGATTTAACTAAGGGCTTAAGCTAACAGGCTTTTGCGGCGCAGCAGGCTTTCCATCAGTTTAATATCGTTCGGGCTGTTAAAAATGCGCATTGGCAACAGCAAAAATACCGGTACTGTAAACGTACGGGCTATCCAGCCTTTCCAGCCGGTTGGCATTTCGGTGCCGGCAGCAGGCTTCAGCCACAGCATAAAGCCATCATTGTCTTTACGCGAGCGCTCGATCATATCCCAGGTCAGGGCCATGCCTTCGCGTTCGTTGCGTTTCATCAGTATCTGGCGCTGGTCAATTTCATACATCAGTTTCTCGAACAAAGGGTTGCCCTGCTCTACCTGCGTAACGCCCATCACCTGTGCCGAGCGCAACAGTACAAACAGAATGGTAAAGATAACGGCAAATGCTACCCACCACCACGAAAAACTGAAGATGGCCGGTATCAGAAATAAAGCAAGCGGAATAACAGCATGCCACCAGTCTTTTTTCCAAACTTGGGTAAGGGCCATGCTGCTGTATACTTTCTTATCGAGCTGGTACTTTTTTGTACGGATAGCAAGCGGGTTAGCGCCCTGGGGCATCCGCTGGCCCCGTTGGTGTGGTTGATGCATAATCTAAAAACTATCGATAATCTTTTACGCTTTTAATGCTCTCCTGTCCCTTCTGCCGGTTAATAAGCTGCAAACCTTCGGAGATACTGCAAATGTACTCTAAATTAAAATGCTTTCAGGCTCAGGTCTATACTTTTGATGGAATGTGTAAGTGCACCAACCGATATATAATCCACGCCACACTCGGCTACGGCACGTATAGTCGTTTCCGTGATGCCGCCTGATGCTTCGGTTTCATACTTGCCACCGATGATAGCAACGGCTTCGCGCATCATGTCGGGGCTCATGTTATCGAGCATAATGCGGTGGATACCGCCTGTTTCTACGGCCTGGCGCACTTCATCCAAAGTACGGGTTTCCACTTCTATCTTCAGGTCTTTGCCTTTTTCTTTCAGGTAGTTTTGCGTTGCCTCAATTGCCTGACGGATGCCACCTGCATAATCTACGTGGTTATCTTTCAGGATGATCATGTCGAACAGGCCATACCGGTGGTTTACGCCGCCGCCAATCAACACGGCCCATTTCTCCATTATCCTGAAGTTAGGCGTTGTTTTGCGGGTGTCCAGTAGTTTCGCACCGGTTCCTTCGATCAGGCTGCTGAGGTAATGCGTATAAGTTGCAATACCGCTCATGCGCTGCATGCAGTTCAGCACCAGTCGCTCGGCTGTAAGTATGGATTGCGCTTTGCCTTTTACGGTAAGTGCTACATCCCCATACTTTACAGGTGTGCCATCCGTTAGCAAAACTTCTACTTTCAGCTCCGGATCTACGGCATTAAAAATATAACCGGCCATTTCGATGCCAGCCAGTATGCCGTCGCCTTTTACCAGCAACCTGGCCTGGTTCTGTGCATCAGCCGGAATCGAGGCCAGCGAAGAATGGTCACCATCGCCGATATCCTCTGCGAGTGCCTGTGCTATAAAATCACTTATAGCTTGTTGGGTAAGGTAAGTCGGTTTCACGTTACAAAAATAAAAAAAGCCCGGTATAAATACCGGGCCTTCCCATAAATATCATCAGTATCTGCTTAATCTTTAATAAAATTCATCGAATGGATGAGGTATTTGCCACCTGCTGCCTTCATCCGGATAAGTACCGTGTACGATCCGCCTTTGGAAGCATACGTGCCAATGGCATATATCTGGCCTTTTTCAGAGGTACCATCGTGGTTTACAGAGAAATCAACCGGGGCATTCTTACTGAAAAAATTTTTCATCACAAACTCAGCCTGCGTGTTGCTGTAGCTGGTCGGGTCGCCGCCGGCAAGGGTAATTTCTACCATGCTGCTGAAGTTACGGGAGAGGTCTTTAGCCGATCCGCTTTTCATCGCAGACTTCACGCTGCCCATTACATCGCCCTGCGCTACGGCGTTTTCGGTTGTAAAAAACGCTGCAACCAATAACAACGAAAGTGTAACTACAATGTGTTTAAAGTTTTTCATAAAAGTATTTGTAATCATGCCTGACCGTTAGCTAAAACTATGCCAGCCACAGGCAACAGCGTTCATACTTTAAAATTAATATCTTTCCGGTTAATAACGTATAGCTGGCCGTTATACTTCGTTACTTTATACCTGGTTTTTTTTCCCTGAAATTTACTTTACCCGGAAAGAAACAATTTAAGATGGGTAGGCTGCAAAACTATACTTTCGGGCGACCTGCGCAACCCCTGCTTTGAAAGATAATACTTATATTTGTGCTATGGATAAAAAGGTACTCTTAATGATTTTAGATGGTTGGGGCATTGCTACCAACCCCGACGTATCAGCGATAGATAAAGCCAATACCCCTTTTATAGATGCGATACTTCAGAACTATCCAACAACAACACTGGAAGCATCCGGGGTAGCCGTTGGCTTGCCTGAAGGCCAGATGGGCAATTCCGAAGTAGGGCACATGAACATTGGCGCCGGCCGTGTCGTGTATCAGGACCTGGTGCTCATCAACAAAACTATTGCCGAGCACAGATTAGCTTCTATGCCTGCGCTTGCCAATGCGTTTGCGTACGCGAAAGTCAATAACAGGCCAGTGCATTTTATCGGGCTGCTATCTGATGGCGGCGTGCATGCGCATATTAATCATTTAAAGGCACTTTGTACGGCAGCATCCGAGCAGGGCGTGCAAAACCTGTTTATGCATGCTTTTACCGATGGCCGCGACACCGACCCGAAAGGCGGCGCCATGTACCTGAATGAGCTGCAAAGCCACCTGGCGCAAACCGGCGGAACGGTAGCTTCTATTGTTGGCCGCTATTATGCCATGGACCGCGATAACCGCTGGGAACGCATACGGTTGGCTTACGACCTCTTAGTAAAAGGAGTGGGCACGCCATCCCAAAACCTGATAGACTCAGTGTTGGCTTCTTACGAGGCTGGCGTTACCGACGAGTTTATACTTCCGATCATCAACGTAGACCAAAACGGTTTTCCGGTGGCTACCATACAGGAAGGCGATGTGGTGATCTGCTTTAACTACCGCACCGACCGTGGACGCGAAATAACCCAGGCCCTGACGCAGCGCGATTTCCCGGAGCAGGACATGCACAAACTCAACCTGCATTACATTACACTCACCAATTACGACGATACATTTGAAGGTGTAACCGCTGTTTTTGATAAAGATAACCTGAATAATACCTTGGGCGAAGTGCTGGCGAAAGCTGGCAGAACGCAGATCCGGATTGCTGAAACCGAGAAATACCCGCACGTAACGTTTTTTTTCTCGGGAGGCCGTGAAACGGTTTTTGATGGCGAGCGCCGTTTATTATGCCCCTCACCAAAAGTAGCAACCTACGATATGAAGCCGGAAATGAGTGCGTTTGAGATTCGGGATGCGATTATACCGGAACTGGAGCAGCGCTCTGCTGATTTTATCTGCCTTAACTTTGCTAACCCGGACATGGTAGGCCACACCGGGGTATTCGAAGCGGCCGTTAAAGCCTGCGAAACCGTGGATATGTGCGCTGAAAAAGTAATTACAACTGCCCTCCAGCATAACTACGATGTGATTGTGATTGCAGACCACGGCAACGCTGATTGCATGATCAACCCGGATGGAACACCAAACACCGCCCACACCACCAGTTTAGTGCCTTGCGCTTTGGTAAGCACTGATTTTACAGGAAGTCTGCACCCGGGCAAATTAGGCGATCTGGCTCCGACTATACTTGAACTATTAGGTGTGCCGCAGCCTGAAGACATGACCGGAATTTCTTTGATAAACCACTAAGTATGAAGCCAGCCAGCTATTTGTTATCTGTTTTGAGTGTGTTGCTGCTAACCTTAACGGGCTGTGAGCGGCCCGCAACGCCTGTAGCTACAAATGGCGAGGCTGCTTATAACCTGACGGCCTATCTGCAAGAGCAGCAACAAATGCTGCAAGCGCAGAAGCCAACAGTGCTTAAATCTGTTCAGACAGAAGATAAACCCGTAGAAACCATCGAAACGGATAGTCTGGATTGGGTAGACGAACTGGCTATTTTTGAAGAATTGGACCTGAACCGCCCTACTTTACTGGAGTATTATACTTTAAAAGAAACCGCGCTGGACGATGGCGGCACTTTGTTGACGTACACGCGCCTGCCGGATGCAGCTGCGCTGGTACATTACATGCAACTGCACTTATCTGAAGACCGAAAACTACGGAAACTGGAAGGCGTTATTCAGGATAAGAACATACTTTTTTATACTAGCCGCAACCTCAAACTGGAAGCAAACCCAACTACCGGCAACGTGGAAAGCTACGAAGTTGATGGCGTACAAAAGCTATTTTTCGGGGACTCGCTGCACTACCGGATAGTTGCCCACTTATAAACAGTTTAGTTGCCTTGTAAGGTTACCACCACAGTGCGCTTGCCTGCCTGGTTGCGATGCTCGCACAGGTAAATACCCTGCCAGGTTCCTAAATTAAACCGGCCTTTCGTGATGGGTATACTTATAGAGCTGCCCAGCATAGCCGCTTTTAAATGAGCAGGCATATCATCGGGCCCTTCGGAAGTATGGCGGTAATACGGTTGTTTTTCGGGCACCATGTGGTTAAAATGGCTCTCGAAATCCTGACGTACGGAGGGGTCCGCATCTTCATTAATGGTGAGGCTGGCAGAAGTATGCTTGATGAAAATATGCGCCAGCCCAACTTCAATCTCTTCCAGTTCAGGCAGCTGCGCCGTCAGCAGGTCGGTAATTAAATGGAAACCCCGCGTAACAGCCGGTAATCTTACTTCTTTCTGGAACCACATCATCGTTTATACTTGCTTTAGCAACCTAATCTATACTTCGCTCATATGCGCCGAGGTCCGGTTTGGTGCTGCCCCGGGTCTTGCCTTTCATATCTGTTAAAGTTTCAGGGAGAAAAATAGCGGCACCGCTAGCCGGCGACAGCGTATCCAACTCAAAAATGGCTTTGGCTATACTTTTAAACTTCGGGTTTTCGTTCAGCTTGTTGCCGTTGCCTGCCAGTTCGGTTTTATACTTTTCAGTGAGTAGTAGGTTATACTTTATTTCCTGGTTGGTGATGCCTTCCAGTTGCAGCTCGTCGCGGCCCGTGCCTCTGTCCGAATAAATAATCGAGTTAACTAACCGCAACGAAACCGGTTGGGGCTTGCTTGCTGCACCCGGGACATTGTCTTGTACGGCAAACAGCGGCGTATCTCTGAACGATCGGTTACCATAGCTTACAATAGTAGAATAAAGCACCTGATAGGTACCGCCTCCAAAACAACCGAAACTATACTGTCCGCAATTATAGAGCAGGGAATTGACCACTTTCACCTCAGCATTATAAGCCGCAATGCCATCTTGTAGCGCATACTGTACGGTGCAGCCATCAACCAGCGTTTCGCCCATACCGGGGTTGGCAATGTATAAACCGGTGGTCGCGTTTTTAAGGTCGGTGTACTTTAAGGTGTTGCCGCTGCTTTTAGCCAAAATCCGGATTCCTGCCCATTGACCTGCCGCTATCACATACTCGGGCTCGCGGCGATAACCACTGAAAACAATCCGCTCGGTTGGCGTGCCTTCTGTTACTAACTTGCCATTGATAAGTAAAGCTGCTTTGTTGCGGGCGTAGATGCGGGTTCCTTTCTCGATGGTAAGTGTTGCGCCTTCCTGCACCTGAATGGTATCGAGCAGCACGTGCGGTTTGCTGTTATCCCAAACAGTGTTGCCTATACTTGCCTTTTGATAAAAATACGCATCTTGCCCGTAAGCTACCAACTTTACATTCTGCCTATTGCCGTTCACCCTGAAAAGTATGGAGTCTGCTACCAGGAAAGGAAGTGCAGTTGCTTTTGGGTTGATGTTGACCTTTACCAGAATCAATAAACTGTCTTTACCACGCAGCTCCAGCTTACGCACAAACAGGCTTTGCACACCATTTATGATCAACTCATATGCCGATGTTTCGGCACCTGCCAATCCTATTTCCTCAATCTCAACTGCTTTTGCGTTGGGGTTATATACTTTCAGGCGCTTGGTTATACTTCCTTGGGTTACAAAGACGGTATCAAACAGAATCGTATCTCCTGAAAAAGTAAGCCTGGCATTTCCGTCCGAAGTAATGTGCTCATCCTTCGGTTCGCATGAGAAAACCGACAGCAACAAGAGCAGGGGAATTATGGCAAGCAGGTATTTCAAGATTCTGATTGTTGTGTTGTGGGTTATTAAATTAAAAGTAACCTGCCATAACTTATACTTTGATAATGACTTATAAAGTATAAGGACTGCCTTTCACGCTCTGTCATCCTGAAAGGATCCTGTGTGTTACCTGCAACTCATTACTAAGATCCTTAACAGGATGACAAATAGGATAAACATTTCTGAAAGTATACTTTTCTGCTCTCTCAGAAATGATGCAGATCTCAAAGGCTCTCGGCAAAGTTGAAAACTTGCACCATATTTAACTGCAAGTTACGCTGTCACTCAAACTTGCGGCATGTATACGCTATCAGACAATAGAGCAATTTAGCAATTAAAACAGAAAAGGATGCCGGCAGCTATACTTGCTTCATGGCATCCTTTTCTGTTTTATACTTTTGCGTGCTTAAGCAGTGGCGCCTTCTTTCAGGCGTTCCGCGTTTTCAGCGATGCGCAGCTCTTCTACGAAGTCATCAATGCCGCCATCCATTACGTTAGGCAGGTTATAAACGGTGTAACCAATGCGGTGATCGGTTACGCGGCCCTGCGGGTAATTATAGGTACGGATCTTATCAGAACGGTCGCCGCCGCCTACCATCGATTTACGCTGTGCACCTTCGGCTTCCAGCTTTTTAGCCAGTTCCTGCTCATAAATACGCGAGCGTAGTACAGCTAAGGCTTTATCAAAGTTCTTCAGCTGCGATTTCTGATCCTGGCACTGGGCAACCAAACCAGTTGGTAAGTGGGTTAAACGAACAGCAGAATAGGTCGTGTTTACGGACTGACCACCCGGACCAGACGAACAGAACAAGTCTTTGCGGATATCATTCATATCCAGGTCAATGTCAAATTCCTCCACCTCCGGAAGTACCACCACAGAGGCTACCGAAGTATGGATACGGCCCTGCGTTTCGGTGGCTGGTACGCGCTGTACGCGGTGCACACCCGATTCGAATTTAAGCTTACCGTACACGTCTTCGCCCTGCATGCCCACAATAATCTCTTTGTAGCCGCCCGATGTACCTTCTGTCGCATCGATCAGTTCAGTGCGCCAGCCCATTTTCTCGGCAAAACGCGTGTACATACGGTACAGGTCGCCGGCAAAAATAGAAGCCTCATCGCCACCAGCACCAGCACGGATCTCCATGATGATGTCTTTGCTATCGTTCGGATCTTTCGGGATTAGCAACTCTTTCAGCGCATCTTCCATTTCGTCGCGCTGTGGCAGAAGCATATCAAGTTCTTCTTTAGCCATCTGGCGGAAGTCCTCGTCTTTTTCGGTAGAGATAACCTGCTTGGCGCTATCAATGTTGCTGAGCAGGTTCAGGTACTTTTTATATTCAACTACAATCTTATCAAGGTCTTTGTATTCTTTGTTCAGCGCTTTATACTTCTTCATGTCGCTGGCCACATCAGGCTGAATCAGCAACTGACCTACTTCCTCAAAACGGTCGCTTATGGCTTTTAATTTATCTAACATTGTTGTTTTCTGATTTTACGCTACAAAGATACAAAATTGCCTTGTAGTTTTATTTATACAATTTTGGGTAAAAACTTGTTCAAACCGGAAGTATAACTGATCATACTTTTTGATAACTTATGCATTAGCTTTATACTGATGAAAGTATAAAGCTACATTATAGAATTAATTTATCAGTTTATAAATTAAATCCATATACGTTATAATGTTATTCCGCTTTGAAACTTTTACCTTTGTACCAAGTATGATGGTAACATACTTATCTTACTGAACTCAAATTAAAAAACGATATGGCTGTTATAGTAGCAACTGATAGTGATTTTACGAATGTGTTAAACGCCAACCAGAAAGTAGTTGTAAAGTATTATGCTGACTGGTGTGGCAGCTGCCGCTTATTTTCACCTAAGTTTAAGCGTATGTCTGATGATGCCCAGTTCGATGGTATCACGTTTGTGGACGTAAACGCAGAGCAAAGCCCGGAAGCACGTAAACTGGCAAGCGTAACTAACCTGCCTTTCTTCGCTATTTTTAATGGCGGACAGTTGGTAGACACCATTGCTGCGAGCAAAGAAGACGCAGTTGTAAACCTGATCCAGAAACTAAACGCATAGCCCGATGAAGATACCTGCCATAAAAAAGTTAGTAGAAAGCAATAGTATGGATGAGCTGATGGCCGCAGAAGCAGCTATCGTAGACGAACAGGCATTGCCAATTGAAGTAGAAGGCGACGACGAAGGCGAACAATTAACGCACGTTTTAGCTGCTATCTGGATCCTGAACCACATGCAGGACAACAGCGCTGATTTTAAAACCTCGTTGCGCGAATACACTAAAAAAGTACGTGTATCCATCAACTAGAAAATATTTTTAAACAGGAACGGCTCCGAAGTATAATGCTTTGGAGCCGTTCCTGTTTTATACCCTGCTTACAGGTTGTTTTTACTAAAATATTCTTCTGCCAGTTTGCCACCCGTTTCAGTGCAGATACCGCGCACATAGTATAAATAAACGCTCCTGAACACCTCTGCCAGGTTATAACGCTCCGGCGGAAAGACTGCAGGATTTATCAGCATATGAAACTGTTCCAGCAGAATCTTGGTAACCAGCTGTATATTAATATCTTTTCTGAAATAGCCACTTAAGATGCCCCGGTTCAGTACTTCAGCATTCAGGTGCTGTGAGTGGTTGCTCAGGTAGTCCATGCTTATTGCCCATGCTTGAGGATAAGATTGGTTCATCTCCTGAATCATGACCGGGTTTATTTCGTGCATTCTTTTAATGCCATTGGTCAGCAGCAGCATCATTTCTTCTACCGGGTTGGCAGCTTTTTCGTGTATATCGGCCTGTTCTTTTTTCTGCTGCTCAATATCAAACTCCACTACCTGTTTCACCATATCGGCTTTGTTGGCAAACAACTCCCGAAACGTAGACTGCCGGATATCAAGCATCCGTGCAATTTCATCTTCTGAATTTGCCTCAATGCCGTATTGCTTGAATATGCGTAAAATCTCGCCAAGTATAGTTTCCAGAAATGTCATTTATTAGAATCCTCCCCTTATATGATAACCATATAATGTATACTGATTTGTGACAGAAATAAGAGAGGCAATTTAAAATAATTTAACCGATACTGAAGCAAATCCGGGTTTTGATAGCTAGATATTTAGGTATAAGGTCAGGAAAAACAGAAGTTGAATAACATAAACGGCCGGCGCCAGCACGTTCTTCTTAAAAATAGCAGTTGTCTGAAAGTATATATGCAACAGAAATGCCAACACCAGCCAGCCAGCGAAATTAGACGCCGGAATCACCGCATCTTTCCAGTCCCAGAAATCATACTTCATGGCAACGGGCTCAATCAAAAAGTCAAGCAGTACCATCAAGGCCGCGCCAATCAACGCTTTTATCAGTTTTGGCACCTTCAGCTGGTTGGCAATGTGGCCGGTCGTGTACACCAGCATCAGCCAGTTTAATCCGATCAAAAGCGGCACTTCCCATACTTTTGTCCCAAGCGAGGCGCCATAGGCATAATTACCAAACAGCAGCCCCGTGTGCACGCCCACCACTTCAGCCATAAAACCGACAACAGCCACCACTACCGCAAAAAGTATAAAAGTAAAATTCCAGTTACGGTGGAAAGCGAAAAGCAGCACATTGGTAAGAATAAGGTTTAGCGGCGTCAGTTTCTGAAACGAAGCCACATCGCTGCTAAACAACATACCCCACAAACCTACACAATGGAAAATAACCAGCACTGCCAGCGCAGCCGGTAATTTATACTTACTATACTTGTGGTTAGCTGTTAATATGTTCTGGGCTGTTTCGGGCATGTTTATTTTTATCTTTGATGTTGATGCGCAGCGGGTACCAGGTCTCCCACAATTCTAGCTGATAACAAACACAACGGAATGCCGCCACCCGGATGCACGCTGCCGCCACAAAAGTATAAACCAGCTGCTTTGGATGTAAAATTGGGATGACGCAGAAAAGCTGCCATGCGGTTATTGGAACTGCTGCCATACAAAGCACCCGCAAACGACGAGGTCTGGCTCTCGATCAGGAGTGGGTCCAATACCTGTTCCTCTTCTATCAGCGGCTCTATAGCAACGCCCAGCATGTTACTTATTTTCTGAAGTACAGCCTGGCGGGTAGTTGTGGTTAAGGCTTCCCAATCCTGGCCCTGGTTGTGCGGCACGTTTACCATTACAAACCAGTTCTCACCGCCTTCAGGTGCATCGGTAGCATCTGCTTTAGACGTAATATTAATGTATACGGTCGGGTCTGCGGCTACTGTTTTGTACTTAAAAATATGCTCAAATTCAGTTTTATAGTCTTCGCTGAACAAGATATTATGCACATGCAGCTCCGGAAACTGCCGCTTGATGCCCCAGTAAAAAATAAGTGCTGAACTGGAACGCGGCTGCTTTAATGTTGCTTCAGGGGCAGGCAACTGTGGTAGTAATCTGCGGTAGGTGGGCACCACATCCATGTTGCTCACCACCACATCTGCTTTATACTTGCCTTTTGCTGTTTGCAGGCCGGTTACGTTGTTTCCTGTTGTTAAAATCTGATTTACCGCTTCGTTATACCGGAACGTTACGCCCAGTTCTTCGGCTAGCTTAACCAGACTTGCTGCAATGGCATAAATACCGCCTTCCGGGTAAAAAGCGCCAATGCTATGCTCTAAGTGCGGAATTATGTTAAGTGTGCCGGGTGCCTGGTAGGGGTCGGAGCCGTTGTAAGTCGCGAAGCGATCCAGTAGCTGCACAAAACGCGGATCTTTAAACTGGCCGGCATTTGCCTCGTGCATGGTTGTGGTCAGGCCCAGATCAGAGAGACAACCCAGCGATTTCAGTACATCAGTGCTGAAGTATGTTTGCGCTTTGTGCAACGATTTATGCAGGAAAGTAGGAGCTGTGCCATTGTACAGTCGCTCGCTTTTAGCCAATGCTTTTTGTACGTCCTGTGCAGGTATGCCCAGTTGCATTTCTACTTCGTGGGCAAATTTTGCGGGTTCGGCGTATGCTTTCAGCTGGCTGCCATCCGGCCAGAAATAGTGCGTGATCGGGTTGAGGCGGGTATAGATAAAATAATCTGAAGGAGTGCGGCCTGCCAGTGTAAAAAGCTCATCTACCAGGTGCGGCAGCGTAAACAACGACGGGCCTGCATCAAACCTATACTTGCCGAGCCAGAATTGCTTCATCTTGCCACCAAATGTAGCGCTCGCTTCAAAAACGGTTACATCATAGCCTTTCACGGCCAGCCGTATACTTGCTGCAATGCCCCCAATTCCTGCGCCTACAATGGCTGCTTTTTTCATAGGTCTACTATAAGCCGTTCCGGTTTCTTTCGCTCTAAACTGATAAGCGCTGGTAAAAGTTTTGAGCTGTTTTATACTTTCCCGAACACTTTCCGGTAAATCGGTTTCCGCAAACTGAATTGCGCCAGCAGTAACGGGTATAGTACGATATCCAGCATCTTAATACCTGTACTAAACTCAATCAGGTCATGTATGATAGCGCCGCTGCCTTCTTTGGTAACTAAATGTTTGTGCCGCCAGCGCCGCAACGGGAAAGGTAGCTCCTGGCCTTCGTCTATAAAATAAGCTTCGGTGGCAGTTATACTTTCTTCGGTTATTAAACTGGTCCAGCGGTGGCGGCTCAGGCCTGTCAGCATCTCAATGGCTACTACATCGCCGGGCTTGCTGCCATCAAACCGAAGCAAATTTAAGCGCGGGTAAGGCGGCGCCAGCTTCCGGAACAACACTTCATCGAAAGCCTCAAAAACAGTTACGTAATTTTGCCTGACGTGTGTTTTAAGATGAAGCTGCATGTTGGTTTCTTATTGTTAGGTTGTTGAACTGTGGTTCTAGCAATGGCTTATACTTTGGTAATGACCTGTAAAGTATAAGAACTGCCTTTCCCATTCTGTATCATGAAAGGATCTTGTGCGTTACCTGCAACTCATTACCAAGATCCTTTCAGGATGACAAAACTCAATAACCGTTTCTGCACGAGTACTTTTTCTGCTGTCGCAGAAAGCAAGTAGAATACTTGCGTCATGCACCACCACAAGTTACCGCTGCGCTTAAACTTGCGGTAGACATTAGTTTTTATACTTCAACAATCCACAATTCAACTATCAAACCCTAACTCAGCAGATTATCGATATCTTCTTTTGATAAGCTCTTGATGATTGTTTCGTCGGTGCTGATGAGGTCGGTTACCAGCTTTATTTTGCGGTTCTGCAGGGCCAGTATCTTTTCTTCTACGGAGTCTTTAGTGATAAACTTGTAAGTAAACACTTTGTTCTGCTGCCCGATGCGGTGCGCTCTGTCTACGGCCTGGGCTTCTACGGCCGGGTTCCACCACGGGTCCAGTATAAATACATAATCGGCCGCTGTCAGGTTAAGGCCCACGCCACCTGCTTTCAGCGAGATCAGGAACACCTGTATACTTTTATCTGTCTGGAACAACTCTACCTGCTCCTGCCTGTTTTTGGTGTTGCCATCCAGGTAAGCGTAGGTAATGCCGCGCTCATCCAGTTCTTGCCTGATAATACTCAGGTGCTTCACAAACTGGCTGAATATAAGCAATTTGTGCCCTTTGCCTACCACATTTTTGGTCATGCGCAACACCTCTTTCAGCTTACCCGATTCGCCTTCGTAGCCGGGATCGGTCATGAGCGGGTGGTTAGCTATCTGGCGCAGTTTGGTTAAGCCCTGCAATAACATAAACTGTGTATTACCCGGCCCGTTTTCCTCCAGGTTCGTCAGAATCTTGTTACGGTAAAACGATTTCGTTTCTTCGTAGGCATGTTCCTGCTCTTCGGTCATGCGGCAGTAGGAGGTATGCTCTATTTTTTCGGGCAGCTCGGTGGCCACCTGCGATTTGTGCCTTCTAAGTATAAATGGTTTGATAAGTGCGTGCAAACGGCGTGTTTTCTGTTCGTCTTTTTCGCGTTCGATCGGCTTCAGAAACTCGTTCCGGAAAAAGTGCTGGTTGCCCAGCAAACCCGGGTTAATAAACGACATCTGCGCCCATAAATCCATGGTGCTGTTCTCTACGGGCGTACCCGTCAGTATAAGCCGGTGCTTCGATTTCAGTTCGCGTACCGCTTTGGAAGTGTTCGAATCGGGGTTCTTAATGGCCTGCGACTCATCCAGTATAATGTAATCGAAATAATAGGTCTTGAACAGCTCCACATCCAAACGGGCAATGCCATACGAGGTCAGGATCACATCATAGTGTTCGAACTGGGCAACAGATTTGTCGCGGTACGTGCCGGTATAGTTGAGTACACGCAGTTGCGGCGTAAACTTCTGCGCTTCGTTCATCCAGTTATACACCAGCGAGGTTGGCATTACCAGCAACGAGGCTGCGCCTGCGCCGTTCTCTTTGCGGTGCTGCAGCATGGCCAGCGTTTGCACGGTTTTACCAAGGCCCATGTCATCGGCCAGGCAACCGCCAAACTTGTAGTTCTGTACAAACTGCAGCCAGTTATAGCCGGCTTTCTGGTACGGCCGGAGCTCGCCTATAAAGCCGGCCGGCATCGGGTAATCTTCTATGGTCTCAAACTCGCGCAGTTTTTCCAGTTTCCGGCTCATGGTTATGGTAGCCAGGTTGCCATTCTGCAAATCGTTTACGAGGGCCATATGGTGCTTGCGCAAGGTCAGGGTTTCGTTGCCTTCCGCAAACGCGAAAAGCTCGATGTATTGCGCAAACCACTCTTCAGGTATAATAGCTATCTGTCCGTTCGGGAGTTTAAATTCGTTGTTCTTGGTAAGGATGTGGTTCTTTAGCTTGATGAACGGAATCTCGAATTCTCCGAAATGCACGATGCCGTACACATCAAACCAATCGTTATTTTCGGTGATGCCGATGTTAAGCGATACTTCGCCGATAAAGTAGTTTTTAGCGCTGTGTTCTGATTGCCGAACCGTAAAGCCAAGTTCTTCCAGGTCTTTTAAGTTGCTGCTGAGCCAGGCAAACGCATCGCCCCGGTCAAGTATGGCTTTGCCGTCTTTTACTTCCAGCTCGCGTTTCTGCAGCTCTCCGGCAAAGTTTTTCTCATGGTGTACGTTTCGTATCAGCCTATGGAAAACGTAGGAATCGTCTTTCATTTCCATGTTCACGCTAACACGTTTGGTTTCCTGGGTTTCTACCTCGTAATCGCCATACTTAAACGAGAGGTTAAAAAGTATACGGCTGTTGTCTCCTTTTTCGGGTTTGTTTTCTGAAGTTCCGTTGGACAGGATGGCAGGCAGCGAGGTTGCTTTGATCTCAGAAAAAGTAAGAAACGGGCTGGGCTCATACCTTTCGGAGCGTATGGTAAAGCCCTTGGCATCCACATCAAACGACTCTACAAGCGGCGCTACAAACTTGCGGTAGTAATTTTCTTCTACTGAACGCGGAATAACAATAAACTTCTTGTTCAGGAAGGGCTGCAGTTTTTTGCCATCCACCGCTTTCTCGAAACTATAGATCACATCATCCAGCATTAGCCAGGCAGGCTCATAGCAAATAAGCGAAGCATTCCGGTATTGGAAGTGCAGCTTTTCGCCGGCATAACGTATGCTAGGGAAGTAGTGTGTATTATCGGAATTGCGCCGGAAATTGAAAAGTACAGTTGCCCGCTCCGGTGCGATGTTTACCTGTTTCCAGGTAGGTTCGCCGTCTTTGCCCATGATAAAGGTTTTCTTATCGCGGAGCAGCTCCAGTATCTTGCCCATGCGTACCTGTATATGCTGGGTTATTTTCTCCTGAAGCAGTTTATCGCCCTTTTCGGGGTCGTATACTTTCAGAAAAAAATCTACGGCCGACATTTTCTTGACAGAGAATTTTTTCACCACTGCTTCCTGCTGAATCTGGTCTACCAGGGCAATTAACTTAAAGTCATTGGCATCAAGCCGGGAAGAGAACTCGTCAGCGTTTTTAGCCGATATATTCTGGTGCTGCAACGTGAGCTGGCCCTTCGAATTTACCTGCACTACAAAAGACTCAAACAAGTAGCCCAGGTATTCGTGTTCAAACAACGAATAAATCGCCTGAAAAGGCTGCGTGGTGTATACTTTCATGCCAAAGACAAATAGTAGGACTCCAAATGTAGTCCTAAACTGGCGGATTTCCTATGAATTATGATATTATTGAGTCCCGAAAAAAGCGATACTTCCGGCTCGCGTATTCAACACCAAACAGTGCCTTTTGTTTTGAAGGAAGGTGGAAAATACGTAGCTTATTCAGCTTCAGAATATACCGGAAGTATAGCTTACTACAGCAACGTATAAAACAGGAAATTTATACTTTGATTTTTTATAACTGATCCGTTACAGACATGGACGCAGCTTTCAGGGCTGGCCTGATAGAAACCAGCAGTGTTACCACAATAATGGCCACGCCGGTCAGCACAAAATCATCTACTTCCATTTTAACCGGATACGGGTCTACCACAGAGCTGGCAATGCCCATACTTACCAGGCCAAGCGATTGCTGCAGGTTGCACAGCAGCATCCCAAACGACAGCCCGTAAGCCGCCCCGATAAAAGCAACCAGCGCACCTTCCAGCAAAAAAATATTACGGATCGTAGTGGCTGTGGCGCCCATAGAGGCAAGTATGGCAATGTCCTTTTTCTTATCAATAACGAGCATCGACAGGGAGAAAAAGATATTTAAAGACGCGATGAAAAGGATAAAAGCGAACGTAATGAAAACAAACAGCTTCTCTACTTTAACAGCCCGCAGTAAACTGGTGTGTTGCTCGTCGCTATTCTGTACTTTAAAGCCGGCGCCAAGCAGCTTTTTCAGGTCTTTCTGTACCTGTGCAATCTCGTAATTTGGTTCTACTTTTACTTCGAGGGAGGTGCGGCGGCGGCCATACTCCAGCAGTTCTTCGGCAAAGTTAAGGGGTACAAAAACGTAGGCATCGTCGTACTGCCGCTCGATGGCAAAAATACCGCCGGGGGCTATGCTCAGGTTGTTAAAAGCACCTTCGGGGTTTAGCGGGTTATACTTTACGTTGCGCGGATACAGGAATTGCATCGGCACAAACTGGTTGCCCGGCCGGATGGATAACTGGTATTGCACGCCACGGCCCACCAGCGCATAATATTTATCATTCAGGATGAGCTGGCTGTGGCCTTCCACTACAGAAGAATCAATATCGTTCTGGCGGAAGAAGTTCTCGCTTACGCCTTTCATTTTTACCACCATCTGGCGGTCGTTGTAGCGCAGCAGGGCGTTATCTTCAATTACCTCGGATACCACAGCTACGCCCGGCATTTTGCGGATGCGGTTCATAAACTCGGTGTCCGTTTCGAAAGATTTGCCTTCCATGGCCGTGATCTTCAGGTTCGGATCAAAGCTGGAATAAATCTCCCGGATCAGGTCTTCTAACCCGTTAAAAACCGATAATACCACGATCAGCGCCATAGAGCCAACGGCCACCCCGATCATGGCAATATTGGAAATAATGCTGATGATGTTCCTCTTCTTTCTGGAGAAAAAATATCGCTTCGCTATCAGAAAAGGTACATTCATCTTAGATTGCTAATTGTTTATCTTTAAATCATTTTGGAATCTACAACTCGTAATTCTTAACTCGTCATTCGTAATTAAAAAACTACTTCCAGGCTTTCACGATCAGGCCGGTGCCGGATGGATGCTTTCCGTTTACATCGCGCCAGTTTAAAACCAGGCTGATCGGGAAGGTTAGCAGGTAATAGAACGGAAGCAGGATAAAGAAAATTTTAGACACGTTCAGCATCAGCATCGGGTACTTCATAGATAGTCTCCACGAAACTTGCCCCGGTTTGCCATACGAGTAGCGTGCTTCCACTTTACTAAAACCTGCCAGTTTCAGTTTATCTTCAATCTCCCGGATATTGTAGCCATCGCGTACGTGCTCTTCTATAAAAGAGGTTTCACTGTCTTCGTGCACATCGGAGCCGCCCTGGTCTGATGGGGTAGAGATGAGCAGCATACCGCCCGGCCGCAACGAAGCCTGAAAATTACGGAACACGTCCACATCTTCCAGAATGTGCTCCATCACATCCACCGAAAGTATAAGATCATAACTTTCGGGCTGGCGGAACTGCACCAGGTCTGCAATTTTGAAAAGTACGTTGTTACGGCCTATTGCTCTGAAAAACTGGTTGCAATCCGATACCTGTTCTTCTTTTACATCTACTGCCAGCACATTCCATTTGCGGCTCATGCCGGTCATAAAATAGGTATACTGCCCAAACCCGGAACCGGCATCTAATATGCGCTGCTCTTTGTCGCGGCGGCCTGTTGCCCATGTGCGCAGCTCTTTGTGCACATGCCAGGTGCGGAGCAAAAGCAGATCGAGCAGGTTATAAAATACACGGCGAAGGAATGGGGTTTTGTTAAAAACATCGCCCAAAACCCGCTTTATCGGATCGTATTGCATAAAAGGGTGAAGTGCAGTAGCTTATTTGTTAGGGTAGATCTCGTCGAATTCGTCATCGTTTTCGGGAGCAGGAGGAATCTCCAGTCCGGAAAACAGTTTGTCCATTGAAGCAGCGTACTCGGCGCCATCATCCAGGAAAAACACCAACTCCGGCACAATACGTACCTGGCTCTTAATGCGCTGGGCCAGCAAATGGCGAATCGTTTTTGTATTTTCCCGTACTTCGCCCAATAAGGCTTTGCTGTCCGGGGCCATCATCACACTTACGTATACTCTGGCAAGCCCCAGATCCGGGGATACGCGTACCATACTTACCGAAATAAAGGCGCTGCCAAAAAGGTGTGGCACTTCGCGCTGAAAGATATCGGCTAATTCTTTCTGTATAAGTCTCGAAAACTTCTGTTGTCTTTTACTTTCCATATCAAGATGCAAATATCATATTAATTTCGCATTTTTACCCCAGAACCGTCCATTCATTTCTGATAACGGCCGTATATAGTCTCTTCTAACTCTTTCTGTCGTTGATAAGTTACTTCCGAAGCATACTGCCCTCCCGACTGTTTTTACTTGTTATCCTTTTCCTGGGCATACAGTTACCACTCATCTTATTTAGCGATACCGGTACCGTACCCGAACTGCTGCAAATGCTGGTAGGCGAGCGGATGGCGGATGGCTTTGTGATGTACCGTGAAATCTATGACAACACTGCACCGCTTTCGGCCTTGCTTTACTGGTGCCTTGATCTGCTGGCCGGCCGCTCGTACCTTACTTACCGGCTTACTGCCATGGTGTTGTTGTTGCTTCAGGCCTTACTGTTTAACCATATTTTAAACCGGCACCAGGTTTACAATTCAAAAAATTACCTGCCAGCGCTGACTTACCTGATTCTGGGAAGCATAACGTTTCACTTTAATCTGCTTTCGCCGCTCCTGATCGGGAATACGTTTATCATTTTTTCGCTGCCTTATATCATCACGGTTTCCAGGGAGGGGTTTGATAACAGCCGGCTTTTTGTGGGTGGTTTCATGATCGGGCTGGCTGCACTTTGTTATTTGCCGCTGGCGCTGTTTCTGTTGCTCAGTATTTTTGCAGTGATCTTTTTTGCGTCCAGCACCGTCCGGAGCGCGCTGCTGATGTTATGCGGGTTTGCGTTTCCGTACGCTGTGCTGCTTACCTATTATTTGTATACCGGCACTCTATCCGATTTTTTTGCGCTGCATCTTTTCCAGCCCTGGAAGTTCAGACTGGTTTTTATAGTTGCGCCTGTAGATATGATAAAGCTTTTAGCTTGGCCTGCCTTCATTCTGGTGCTTTCTGTTATCAGCCTGCTTTCGTTGCCGCAGCGTTTGGTTTTTCAGGTTAAGTTTGAGCAGGTGATGTGGGTTTGGCTGCTAACCGCCGTGGTTATCATTTTTACGCGCGGCGAAATTTCCGGGCAAAGCTTTGTACTGCTGTTACCACCTATTGCGTACTTCAGCGAATATTTTTTTACAGCTCCCCGCAAAGTATGGCTGCTTAACCTGTTCTTTTTCCTGCTATTGGCCAGTGTCATACTTTCGCGCTACCGCCAATGGTTTGGCATCAACCGCCTGCTCCAGATCAAGGATACAGCTTTATACCTGCCCGTTAACCCCGGTACCTCTATAAAAGATAAAACCATATTGGTGCTGGGCGATGATTTCAGTTATTATATGCAGAACAAGCCCGTTACGCCATATCTGAACTGGCGCTTTGCACAGCTGCATTTTGGCAAGCTGCACCAATACCAGCCGGTTTTTGAAATAGAGGAGAACTTCAGAAAAGAGAAACCCGCCTATATCATTGATAAGGCGGGTTTGATGCCAGCGTTAAAGTATAAACTGCCAGCTATTTTTAACCTTTACGAGCTTACCCAGACACCATCGGTGTACAGGCTCAGGTAGCGTTTATACTTTTTAGCAGTTTGTAATTTTATCTACCCTGTTCTGGTGGCGGCCGCCTTCAAATGCGGTACTCAGAAACAGCTTTACCATTTCGGCAGCGGCTTCTTCAGTTACAAAACGAGCAGGTATGCACAGCACATTTGCGTTGTTATGCTCGCGGGCAAGTTTGGCAAGCTCCGGTAGCCAGCAAAGTGCAGCTCTTATTTCCGGGTATTTGTTTGCTGTCATGGCTACGCCGTTTCCGCTTCCGCAGATCAGAATACCAAAATCAGCTTCTTTTTTTACGACAGCTTTTGCCAGCGGATGTACGTGGTCCGGGTAATCCACAGACGCTTCCGAATCCGGACCGAAATCCTGTACCTGTTGCCCCAGTTCCTGCAGTAAAGTTACCAGTAAGCTTTTGTAAGTATAACCGGCGTGGTCGCCTCCGATTGCAATTTTATAAGCCATTATTCGTGTGTGTGATTTTCGTTTAATTTCTTTAAATCCCTTTTACGGATAGATTTTGAAACACTTATACTTGCTTCATAAAGTAAAAGCAATGGCAGGCCAATCAGCATCTGGCTTACGACATCCGGTGGTGTAATAATAGCTGCAACAACCAGTATAACAACAATGGCATGCCTGCGGTATAGCTTCATAATTTCCGGCGTCATTAAACCTGCTTTGGTTAAGAAGTATACGATAACCGGCATCTCAAACATAAAAGCGCATGAAAGGCTCATGGTTGCCAGCGTAGAAATGTAAGAGGATAAGTCGAACTCATTGGCAATAGACGGATCGACCTGGTAGCCTGCCAGAAAGTTGATCGAGATCGGGGAGGCCACATAATATCCAAACATTAAACCCATCAGAAACAGGATCGAAACCCAGAACACAGCACCCTGCGAATTCTTTTGCTCGTTCGGATATAAACCTGGTTTTACGAAGCGCCAGATCTCCCAGAAAGCATACGGAAACGCACAGGCCAAACCAAGTATAGCCGATACCATTAAGTGCATGGTAAACTGTCCGCTCATCTGCCTGCTCTGTATCGTGAATCCCAAACTATCGATACATAAAGCCGATGAGCCTATTTTCGCCCCAAGGTCGCACATAACCCTGTAGCTGAAAAAATCCGTACGCGACGGGGCAAGTATGATATCATGAAAGACGAACTCTTTCGATACAAAGGCCACTATTGCAAAAACTAAAATAGAACCCAGAGCCCGGATGATATGCCATCGTAGCTCCTCCAGATGGTCTACGAAGCTCATTTCATGCTTCGGCTCTTGCTCTAAAAATTGTTGGTCCATCACAGGGCTCAGGGTCTAATAGGGTGTTATGCTTGTTTCATTTTATACTTATGCTCAACTAAATTTCTTACTCCTCGAAGTATAAAACTTAAGTTAAGCTTAGTAGGCAAACAATGGATACGCCTGCATCCAGGTATTGATATCTTTTCGGGCTGCCGCTATGCTGCTCTCGTTGTCGTGGTTAGTAAGTACGTTGTCAATCAGCTCTACAATGCGCTGCATGTCGTTTTCTTTCAGGCCGCGTGTTGTTAAAGCTGCCGTACCTATGCGCATACCAGACGTTACAAACGGCGATTTATCATCGAAAGGCACCATGTTTTTATTAATGGTGATATCGGCTTTTACCAGTGTGTTTTCGGCCAGTTTGCCAGTTATCCCTTTCGAGCGAAGGTCGATCAGCATCATGTGGTTATCAGTGCCACCAGAGATGATGTTATAGTTAAGCGCAACAAACGCTTTGGCCATAGCCTGTGCATTTTGCTGTACTTGCTTTACATAGGCCAGGTAATCATCCGAAAGTGCTTCGAAGTAGGCAACCGCTTTTGCCGCGATCACATGCTCTAAAGGCCCGCCCTGTGTACCCGGAAATACGCCGCTATCCAGCAACGAGGACATCATGCGCGATTCGCCTTTAGGCGTTTTCAGGCCAAACGGGTTCTCAAAATCTTTGCCCATCATAATCATACCGCCACGTGGGCCACGCAATGTTTTGTGGGTTGTGGTAGTTACAATATGGCAGTGCTCAAACGGGTTGTTCAGTAAACCGCGTGCTATCAGGCCGGATGGGTGTGAAATATCGGCTAGCAACAAAGCTCCTACTTCATCCGCTGCTGCGCGCATTTTTTTATAATCCCAGTCGCGGCTATAAGCCGAAGCACCACAAATGATTAGTTTCGGGCGCTCTTGGCGGGCTGTTTCTATTACTTTATCAAAATCGATGAGGCCGGTTTCCTGCTCTACACCATAAAAAGACGGTTGGTATAGTTTACCTGAGAAGTTTACAGGAGAACCATGTGTTAAATGCCCGCCATGCGACAGATCGAAACCTAAAATTTTATCGCCTGGCTGTAATACAGCCAGCATAACGGCTGCGTTGGCCTGCGCACCAGAATGCGGTTGCACGTTAACCCACTCCACACCAAAAAGCTCTTTTGCACGGTCGATAGCCAGTTGCTCTGACAGATCCACGATTTCGCAGCCACCATAATAACGTTTACCAGGCAGGCCTTCGGCATACTTGTTTGTCATTACGCTGCCCATGGCCTCCATTACCTGTTCCGAAACAAAGTTTTCAGAAGCGATCAGTTCGAGGCCGTGTAACTGGCGGTGCTTTTCTTGTGCTATTAGGTCAAATATGGCTGTATCTTTCTGCATGGCTGATTTTAGTTTATTTAAGCAATCAAAATTAAGGCATGTGTGCCAATAAACCAATGCTTTGGGGGTTAATCTACGGAAGCAGGGGTTGGTATAGATTTAGGTGAAGTATAAAATTTAACTCCGGTAAAAAACAAAAGCCCGGTACAGGAATTGTACCGGGCTTTTGTAAGAGTATTTATACTTATTGTTTTACCACCTTTACCTGCTGGCGCTTGCCCTCTACTTCGATGGTTAGTACATAGATACCGTTTTTCAGTGTATCATATACCGGCAATTGTATTCCGTTTTCCCCGGCCTGTACGTCAACTTCTTTCTGGTATACCTGCTTGCCTGCAATAGCCGTTAAGCGCAGCGTTGCCTTACCTGAAGCCGCCGCTGTAAAGTATACTTTAGAGCTATAGTTAAGCGGGTTAGGTGCTACTCTTACCGAGTTTCCCGATACTTCGTTCTGAGTTTCTACAGATACTACATTGCTGTACTTGAACATGCCATTCAGGTCGTTTTGCTTTAAGCGGTAATACCTGGTGCCACCTTTGCCTGCATACAGGTGCTTGTAAGTATACTTTGTAAGCGTGTTGCTGTTTACTACTTTACTTTCTACTTTATCAATTTTCGTAAAGCCTTCCGCCGCGTTGTCAGACATTTCTACATCAAAGTAAGCATTGTCTTTTTCTGATGCAGTCGCCCATTTCAGTAAGGTGCTGTTACGCTGCTGCTCTGCTGTGAAAGAGATCAGTTCTACTGGGAGTTTAGCTATTGTTACTCCTTGTACAATTACATTGCTTGTTACTAAACCTGAGGATATATGCGAAATATTTCCAGTATGTGTATCAGTAATTGTTGGCTTATATCTTACAAAAATAGTTGTAAGTGCAATTGTATTGTCAGCCTGCATTGGGATAAAAGCAGTACCAGCAAATGAGACCTCTGAATTAGTTGTAGCTATTTCAAAATGCTGAGGCGCAGTTATAGACAAACCACTATTCATATTAGAACCTGTGACTTGATATTGCTGTACTGCTGAAGAATTATTTAAAAATGCTTCAAACTTTGCTAAAGGCGTTCCTGTGAATGTTAGTGCAGGTCGGATAACTGTAAAATTTCCTGACTGAACGCTTCCTTCAGTTGTTGTTAGCGTGATAGCTCCTGTCTGGGCTCCAACCGGTACTGTAACTGTAATTTGGTCAATACCATCAGTTGAAGAAGGTGTTCCTACTATTGTAGCCGAAGTGTTTCCACCAAATCTGATGGTTGGCGTTCCTCCTATGAGCAAACGTGTACCTCTAATTATGACAGTCTCGCCTTCTCTGCCACTTGTAGAAGAGATAGAATTAATGATAGGCCGGTATACTGTAAAGTTTTGAGGACTGCCTGCCGTACCAATAGCAGTAATAATCTGCACCTGACCACTTATAGCATTTGCTGGAACTTTAGCTCTAATTTCCGTAGGGCTTGTGAAAGTTATTTCCGCATCTGCCCCTGCTGCAAAATGAACTGCTGACGTGGTGCCTAATTCTGTTCCTATAAAAACAATTTCAGTTCCTACCAATGCTCCCATAGGAGACATAGATGTTATAGTCGGTCTAATAAAATTAAAATTAGCTGATGATGTTACAAGCAGAGTACTCCCGTTTAATAATCGAATTGGTTGAGAAGCCCGCGAAGGTGCTGCGGTAACTTGAACCTTTACTTCTGTAGCACTACTTGAGATAACTGTTAGTTGAGTAGTTCCTAAACTTGCTCTGTTAACATTTTGCAGATTCGATCCAAGAATAGTAATTATTGTATTGATTGGCCCGGAAATGGGAGAAAAACTTGTTATTGTTGGTTCATTAGAAACATTCACTAATCTAATGTCATCAATTTCATAAGCTACAAAATCGTTACTATTGTTGCTAAAGCGAAGTCTTAGATTAGCAACTGCCGGGATCGATCCGCCAGAGCCAGGAGTTAATACCCGTTCCTCCCAAGGTGTTGAACCTGTGGTTAAGTTAGCAAATGAAAAGTTTTGCCAATTGCTTCCATCTGTACTAAATTGTATACTTAATCCTGAGCCAGTTTCAACATTTGAATCTCTCCACATAGCTACAGAGAGGCTTAGCCCCGTTAGATTCGTTGTATTTATTCCATCAATCTGAAAGAACTCTTCCGGATATAAACTAATAATATTACCCTTCGAAGCATTAGGGTAAGAAGCATTATCTTGAGAAGCAAATCCAACAATAGCATTCCCTGACATTGTAAAGTTATCATTATCAAAACGATTTTGATTTTCGTGTATTGTAATGTCATCTGAGACCTCTGTTCCCATCGTCTCTCTGAAAATCTGAGTCTGTCCAAAGCTCTGGCCAGCAAAGCCTAACAGGAAAATAAACTGCAGAAGCAGAGTAGATAATAACCGCTTACGGTTAAAAGTGTAGAGTTGCATCATGGCTTTCGGTTGAACGTAATAGATATGCGTTGAATAACTTTGTTGTTGTGTTAATTATAACCACAAAATAAGTCAATATTCTTCAGAGTGTGATAACTTTCTAAACTTATTTTCGTAGGGGCATGAGTTTATTTAACCTACTAAATAATTCTGAAAATTTATAGGATAATTAACATATGATGCACATGCTATACTTTATATATCAGTTATTTAGCAAAACCAGTGTTAAATGCCATTTTTAGCATTCAGAAAGGATAAAAATAAAATAATTTTAGAATAAAACTACGCTGAATCTGTGCAAAAATTTCTGCTACCCTATCAACCTATAAGGGCAAGCTTTAATATGAAACTTAACCCTCTTCTTGTTTTAACAAACAATATTTTATAAGAATTATTACATTTTAACAAAATATTTATTTCTTAACTCCCACTTTATAAGGCTTATCGAGGTTGGGTTGCACGTAAATCTGGTAGCTGTCCAGGTCAAGCGCGACGAGGTTGCCGTAAGAAGCATTGCGGTAATAAACGCAGCCAGCATCCAGGTTAACTTGCTTTACTTTTGTGGTTGCTGCCAGTTTTATACTATGTAAAGCAACAGGTGTGTGTCCATGGATAAGGCGCTTGTTATTTAATCTAGCCCAATCTGTTTTGTACTGGCGTATGTTCAGCATGGCATCTTTATCCTTAAAAATATCAGATTGGTTAAAATCGAAGCCGGCGTGCACCAGAAAGCAATCTGGCAACTCCAGGTAATAAAGCAAACCATCTAAAAAGGAAGTATACTTATCGGATAAGTGCGAAAACGTATTGATTCCAAAACTGGCCAGTGTCATTTTTTTTTCTGCAGGCGTTAGTTTAAGTACTTTATCTCCTTTTTCGACAGCACTTAATAACATCTGGTCGTGGTTGCCGCGCAGGCAGATAACCTGGTAGCCTTGCTTCTGTAAATGAAGTATAAAATCTATTACCCCTTTGCTATCCGGGCCTTTGTTTACATAATCGCCCAGCAAGTATAATTCATCGCTTTTCTTTAACTGCAGCTGCGCTGTAACCAATGCTTTAAATGTCCGGAGACAGCCGTGTATGTCTGTAATTGCGTAGCGGGCCATATGTATACTTTGTGTTCTGCCTGATGGAGTAAGTATATAAAAAAAGCACCTGTACAGTGCAGGTGCTTTTTTTGTTTCAGTATATCAGGTTTAATTATACTTGTTATTATCTAAGTCTGGTTTATCGAGGTTGCGGTTCGGGTTGTTTGTCTGCACATTTTGTGCTGCCTCGTCGGCTCCTTCGGTATACTTGTTTTTAAGCTCTTCGTGTTCGGCATCGCTCTGGCCCGGGTTTACCGGCTTGCCGCCAGCAGCTTTGTCCTGACCTTGCCCAGATGGATTTCCTTTGTTTTCGCCGCCGTTTTGTTGTGTGTGCTTATAAGGCATGATTTCCTCCTTTTTTTTAAATTAAAACTATAGGCGATGCGCTTGTATTACGCTACATCAGCCCGAATTTATACTTTATACTTTATCAACTTCCGCGACCTTCGTCTTCGGTGCGCATGTTATCTGGTGGGGGAGTTCCGTCATCAGAATAATCATTTACACCAATAGCAGATGGTCCGTTTCCAGCTGTGTCGCTGCCATAGCCTTCTTTGCCATCGCGGTTCCCGAAACCGCCACGCTGGTGCTCATTTTTCGGGGGGTCGGCATCTGGTATAATATGGCCGGCGCGCATCTCCTGCTCGTCTGTATTATTAGGCTCGATGCGGATGGGCCGCTCCGAACCGGGTACGCCTTTTAAAGAGGCTTTTGGTTTATCGTTTGTATCTTCAGTCATAGTTTAGATGTTTAGGAAGTATAGCACTTGTGTGTTGTGCCGATTAGTTGGTTTTACTTCTTTTTGCCGGATTTGGTTTAGCTCCGGTTAAGCGCCCACCTGCTCACCGCCGTTAATGTGTATGATCTGTCCGGTTATGTAAGAGGCATCGTCGGAAGCCAGGAAAACATAAGCCGGCGCTACTTCTGAAGGCTGGCCGGGGCGTTTTAACGGTACATCTTTCCCGAATTCCTTTACCTTGTCCGCATCAAACGAAGCCGGGATAAGCGGTGTCCAGATTGGGCCTGGTGCTACGCCATTCACGCGTATTTTTTTCTCGGCAAGGTTACCCGAAAGCGATCTTGTAAACGACGTAATGGCACCTTTGGTAGAGGCATAATCCATCAGGTGTTCGCTTCCTCGGTACGAGGTGACAGAAGTGGTGTTGATGATGCTGCTTCCTTCCTGCAAGTGCTCCAGTGCAGCTTTTGTCGTATAAAACATGCCGAAAATATTGGTCTGGAAGGTGCGTTGCAGTTGCTCAGCGGTAATATCTTTCAGGTCGGTTTGCTCGTGCTGCTCTGCTGCGTTGTTTACCAGTATGTTTAGTTTGCCGAGCTCCTTCACCGCTTTTTTTACGGCTTTCTGGCAGAAGGCTTCATCACCAATATCACCGGCTATAATCAGGCACTTGCGGCCTTCTTTCTCTACCATCTTTTTGGTATCCTTGGCATCTTTGTCCTCATTCAAGTATAAAATGGCCACATCAGCACCTTCGCGAGCAAAATGTACGGCCACGGCACGCCCGATACCACTGTCGCCGCCGGTTATAAGCGCTACTTTATCTTTCAGTTTGTCGCTTCCTTTATAGGATTCCCTGATCACTTCCGGCTCTGGGTTCATTTTATACTCATCGCCTGGTTGCTGGTCCTGCTCCTGGGCTGGTAAAGATTCTGGTTTGTTCTTCATAGTTTTGTTAGTTTAGCTTAGATTTAACCTGTTTCAGGAATTATACCTATACGCCTTGCACATGCCCTTGTTCTGATGGGCAGCTTATACTTGGCAGTTAATTTTAAATTATACTTTATGTGGATTGAAGAAGAAAACAAGCTGAAGCGTAACCTCACGTTTAAAGATTTTAAGCAAGCGATGGCTTTTATGAACACCGTAGCCGATATAGCCGAAGAAATGGACCATCACCCGTGGTGGAGCAATGTTTATAATAAGATCACAATCGAGCTGACTACGCACGATGCCGGTAATACCATTACCGACCGTGACCACAAACTGGCCCGCCAGATAGATGTGATCTATGACAGCATGAAGAGCGAATAGCGTTGAATGTTAGGATGGAGCTTGCTGTGTGTTGTGTAGGGACAGGTCGCGACCTGTCCTGATTGTGCTGCATGAACCTAACCGTTCAGAATTTAATTAGACAGTATTTCCGGAAATGATTATTCGGGAACGATTGGACAGGTCGCGACCTGTCCCTACAACAAATAATCAAGAACCAACCTTCCGGCAATTTAACCATCAACAATTCATTTTGTGTTATCTTTGGGGTATGCAGGAACAGGAAAAAACAAATTTATACTTGGTACCGACGCCTATCGGTAACCTTGAAGATATAACGCTCCGCGCCATCCGCATTCTGAAAGAAGTAGACGTGATTTTGGCAGAAGATACCCGTACCAGTGGCAAGTTGCTGCAGCATTACGGAATTGATAAACGCATGCACAGCCACCATTTGCATAACGAGCACAAAGCGACTAGTCATTTAGTGGACAGAATGAAAGCAGGAGAAGTGATGGCGCTGATTTCGGATGCAGGCACACCCGGCATTTCGGACCCTGGCTTTTACCTGGTGCGCGAATGCCTTAAAAACAACCTGAAGCTAGAATGTTTACCCGGTGCCACGGCTTTTGTTCCGGCATTGGTCAAGTCCGGTTTCGGTACCGATCGCTTTACGTTTGAGGGATTTCTGCCGATAAAAAAAGGCCGCCAGACGCGTTTGCAAAGCCTGGCCCAGGAAGAACGCACCATGATCTTTTACGAATCGCCGCACCGCCTGCTCAAAACGCTTACCCAGTTCAAAGAATTTTTCGGAGAAGACCGCCAAGCATCTGTTTCACGTGAAATTTCCAAGATGTTCGAAGAAACAATTAACGGCACTTTAACCGAACTGGTCGAACTATTTACGACAAAAGCGATCAAAGGCGAATTTGTACTGGTTGTTTCGGGTGCCAAGTCATCAAAAGAATCTAAAGAGTAGCGTTTAATACTTCTCATGAAAAATCACTTTTTAAAAGCCATACTGGTATTTATACTTTGTTTGTGTTCGTTCCGAGGCTGGGCGCAGTTCGAGGGGATGCAGCTGTCGCCGGATGCCAGAATCAGTCTGATTACCTGCTCCAGCGGCTCTGATCTGTATGCTATTTTCGGACACAGTGCCGTACGCGTACAGGACCCGGCCACCGGCATGGATGTTATCTTTAACTACGGTACGTTTGATTTTAACGAGCCAGGCTTTTACCTGAAATTTATCCGGGGTAAGCTTAACTACAAATTATCGGCGGCTCATTTCCAGGATTTCCTGTACAGCTACTCCCGCG
The DNA here is from genome assembly GCF_003284895.1 of Pontibacter arcticus. Classification (GTDB taxonomy): domain Bacteria; phylum Bacteroidota; class Bacteroidia; order Cytophagales; family Hymenobacteraceae; genus Pontibacter; species Pontibacter arcticus. The sequence goes on along the minus strand of NZ_QMDV01000001.1, from coordinate 983,989 downwards.
ATAACCGGTCGGTATACGAGCAGGTGCTTAACTTTACGCCGGAGCAAAAACTACAATACTGGAACTTCCTGACAAACAATTACCTGCCCGAAAATCGCTTTTACCTGTACGATTTCTTTTTTGATAACTGTGCCACCCGCATCCGCGATGGGGTAGAGGCTTCTTTCCCGAACCAGGTAACGTTTAACATTGCGAAGTTTGATAAGGATTACAGCTTCCGAAACCTGATCGATTTATACTTAGTGCCGCAGCCCTGGTCTGATTTCGGGATCGACCTGGCCTTAGGCGTGCCTATTGATAGAGAAGCTTCCCCGTACGAGTACATGTTTTTGCCGGATTATTTATCGGAAGGGTTTGCGAACGCCACACTTAGCCAAAACGGAAAAGTAACGCCACTTGTAGCACCGCGCACTACCTTGTTCGAGCAGGAGCCGGTTGCAGCAAGCAATGGTTTCTTTACGCCGGTTGTTGCCTGCTGGCTGCTCTTTGTAGTTATACTTGCTTTCACCATTTCGGATATAAAAAACAAAACGCGCAGCCGCAAACTGGATGTTATACTTTTCGCAACGGTTGGTTTACTAGGCGTGGTGTTGTTCCTGCTTTGGTTTGCCACCGACCATCAGGCGGCAGCCAATAACCTTAACCTGCTCTGGGCGTTGCCAACGCACCTTGTAGCTGCGTTTTTACTGGGAAGAACCAGTTTGCCTGCATGGTTTATAAAGTACCTGCACCTTACCGCCATACTGGTACTTATACTTTTTGTCTTCTTTGTAGCAGGGCCACAGAACCTGCATCCGGCAATTTTCCCAATTGCCCTATCCTTAATGATGCGAGCGGAGTATACTAGCTGGATATCAAAAAAGACATCCAAAGAAAAAGCACCACTCCATACACAAACAACGCTATGAACTTAGAGCAGATCTCACAAAACCTGAATATAATTGCACGCCGCGTAGGCAACTTCATTAAAACCGAAGGCGAAAGCTTCGACGTGGCAAAAGTAGAGATGAAGGGCTTTAATAACCTTGTTTCTTACGTGGATAAAGAGGCCGAGAAGCAACTCGTAGAAGCTCTGCGCGAGCTCTTGCCAGAAGCAGGTTTTATAACCGAAGAGGAAACCGATAATACCAAAGGCGAACGCTATAACTGGATAATCGACCCGCTGGATGGTACCACAAACTTTACGCACGGCCTGCCAAATTATTGTGTAAGCGTTGGCCTGACTGATGGCGACGACGTGGTAGTGGGCGTAGTATACGACCCGAACCGCGACGAATGCTTTTCGGCGCACAAAGGCGGCGGCGCCTTTTGCAATGATGCCCCCATTAAAGTATCCGAAGCACCCAAACTTGGCAATGCCCTGATCGCGACCGGCTTTCCATATTATGATTTTGGCCTGACGCAGCAATATTTACAGGTATTGGGCAGTTTTATGGGTAAGTCGCATGGGGTGCGCCGCTTGGGCTCTGCCGCGCTGGATCTGGTTTATGTAGCCATTGGCCGCTTCGAGGGCTTTTTTGAGTATAACCTGAACCCCTGGGATGTGGCCGGAGGCGCCATTATTGTGCAGGAAGCCGGTGGCAAAGTAACCAAGTTTACCGAAGGCGGCGACTATATTTTCGGACGCGAAATTGTGGCCAGCAACGGCAAAATCCATTCGGAAATGCTCGAAACTATTGCCGAACACTGGAAACAGCAGTTACCGTAAACTTTTTATACTTAGTCAGGGTTTTAAAGCTATGATACAGGAGCTTCTTATTCTCGTTGTTTTCTTAGTAGCGGCGTTTTACGTTGGGCGCGTTATCTATAGGGCTTTTAATGTAAAAGACGGTTGCGCAAAAGGCTGCGGCAGCTGCTCTACCATCGATTTCAAAAAGATTCAGAAAGAGCTGGACCAGAAAAAAGCGGCTTCACTTTAAGCATTTTATACTTCCTGCGTAAGCATTTATACTTTTTTGAAGCCTTAACTGTATCCTAAATCCTTTTTTGCGTATAGTTCTATACTCGAATACAGAACATCAAAAACGTAACGATATGGAAGATAAAGTTGAAGAAAGATCACTTGTAAACGTACTGAACCGCTTGCGTAAAGACGGTTATAAGAATGATTTTAAAGTAAATGCAGATGGCACACTTTGCACGATGGATGATAAAAGTGTGTTTTCAGTTGGCCAGGTGCGCATAGTAGATTTTTATCGTTTTGAAGGCGAAAGCAACCCGGATGATATGTCTATATTGTATGCCATCGAAACTGATAACGGCCTGAAAGGCACTATCTCAAACTCGTATGGCCCTTATGCCGATGAGAAAGTAGATAACTTCCTGAAGCAGGTGGAAGACTTAGGTAAGAACCTCGATAAAAGAGATAAGTAACAAAAAAGGCCGGTAAGTTTTACCGGCCTTTTTTGTTATCTGTTTATTCCCCGTCTTGCGGCTTATCGTTTTGCGCCTGCCCGTTCGTAACTTTCTGTAATTCTTCACTAAGCGTTTCTCCGCCTTTCATAGCAAAATCCATTGTCCGGATCGGGAACGGAATCGTAATACCCTCTCTGTCGAACGCCTTTTTTATGCGGATAATAGCATCACTTTTAGCGCTTACATAGTCAAACTGCCTTTTATACGTTACCCAGAACCGGACAACAAGATTGATGGAGCTATCACCAAACTCATCGTACATCACTTCAATATCACGTGTTTTTACGCGGTTCTTAACATCCTGCAACGTAGTAATAATTACCTGCTGTACTTTCTCCAGGTCTTCGGCAAACGATACACCCATATCCAGGTCTACGCGGCGCACATGCTGGTAAGAAAAGTTGGTAACCGGATTCTCGAACACCATCTTGTTAGGCAAACGCACCAGCTCACCGGTTGTTTTCCGGACATCCACGGTACGAAGCGTAATGCGTTCGATCATACCTAAATAACCGTTTGTTTCGATCATATCGCCTACACTAAACGGCTTTTGCACAGCTATGATAACGCCTGATATAAAGTTGGCAGCAATATCCTGAAAGGCAAAACCCAACGCTAAACCGATGATACCAACACCGGCCAGTAACGAGATAACTACTCCATCGAGTTGCAGCACACTCAGCACAAAGAAAAACCCCACCAGCAATATAGCAATGTAGATCAGGGTAGTAATCAGGTTATTAAGGGCAGCGCTGTGCGAGAAACGATTTATAAACCGTTCGATCCATTTGCGGAGGAGACGCGCGATATAAAAGGTCGCGATCAGGAGTACAAGCGCAATAAAGATGTTGGGTAACATTAGTACCAGGTGTTCGCCCCAGTTATTCAGCTTTTGCAGCAGTAAGTCTAAAGCATTGTTTATCGCTTTCATCTAACGTTTTTTTAAGATCAGGCCCATACTTTGGTACCTTCGGTACAGTTGCGGCACATCTCAATTTCGGCTCTGGAACGCAAAACTGATTGCCTGAACTGCTTATACTTGTTGCCGCGCCACAAATCCCTGAAACTGGTTCCTTTCAGATCGCCCAGCCTGTATTCAGCATCCTTATCAAAACAACAAGGCACCACCAGGCCATCCCAGGTAATGACGCACGAATGCCACATACGCCAGCAGTGGTTCAGGAGTTTATTTTTTATACTATAACTGCCATCTCCGTTGTTAGTGTAGCGGCTGTAATAATCAATGGTAGGTATCAGGGGAGAACCCTGCGCGTAATCGTAGATCTGAGCTGTTTTGAAAACCACTTCATCCACGCCCAGTTCCTGCGCCAGGTTTTTTACGTCTTCCAGCTGGTGCTCGTTAGGTTTTACTACCAAAAACTGAAACATAATATGCGGCGTTTTAGAACCGAGCTCTTTTTTCCATTTTACTACGTTTCTGGTTCCCTGTAATACCTTATCTAATTTGCCCCCCACGCGGTAAGCGGCATACGTGTTCTGGGTTGTGCCATCAATCGAAACGATCAGCCTGTCTAACCCGGATTCTACTGTTTGGCGTGCTGTTTCGTCATCGAGGTAATGTGCGTTAGTGGAGGTAGCTGTGTAAATGCCTTTGCCCGATGCATACTTTACCATCTGCAAAAAGTTTTTGTGCAAGTAAGGCTCTCCCTGAAAATAGAATACCAGGTATAAAAGCCGGCGGTGCAGCTCATCTATGGTTTGTCTGAACAGCTCAGGCTGTAACATACCGGTAGGGCGCGTAAAGGAGCGAAGCCCACTCGGGCACTCGGGACAGCGCAGATTACAAGAGGTAGTTGGCTCTAAGGATATACTTAAAGGCAAGCCCCAGTGCACCGCTTTACCGGATACTTTAGACACAATATAGCTGCTAACTACCTGCACGGCATTAAAGGCGCGTAGCGGTGTTAGTTTGGATAAAAAATTAAACCCATCTGTCAGGTTTGGTAGCATAGGGCAGCAAAGGTAAAACTAAAAAGGCTCTAAAAGCATTTTTGCTGCAAAGCAAAAGGGGCAGCCATGGCGGCTGCCCCACTAAAGTACAGGTTCTGGTTAAAAGTGCCAACAGGCCAGGCTTAGTAACGGAACAAAGCTTTTACGTTGCCATTGCCGTTGCTTACTTCGGCCATGCCATCGTAGCTGCTTACAAACACTTTCCCGCCTTGCTGTATGGTTTTAATGGCAGCCAGGTTAATCAGGTCGTGGTCGCCGCGCTGGTACTCCTCATGAATAACGGCAGTCGCATTTTTCTCATCATATAAGCCCCAAACTGGCTCGCTTGGTGAAATAAATAAGGTATCTACGCGGCCATGCACGGCTTCTGCAGCTACAGTTGCCAGATCCTCGGAGGTTACGCCGGTGCCAGCCACGTTTTCGTAGCGGCTAAGCGAGTCAGAATGGTTCTGGTGCATCATTGGTTTCACAAGCTCCAGCGCTTTTTCGTGCAGCGCATTCGGGCTAAGGCCTGCTGTGCTTTCATTTACATTGATGTTGCCCGGTACAATATGTTTATACTTGCTGAAGTTGCGGTAAATAGCGCAATAATGATCTACGCCAGCCAGCACCAGCGGTTCAGTTGCGTTATGCAAGATTTGCTGCAGGCTGTTGTCTATTTCCAGCATAAACTCGCGCACGCGTTCGTGCTCTTCATCGCCTTTCGTGCTACCGGCACCATGTACAATATTTGTTCCGTTGGTAGTGGTGGTTGAGTTATGGAAATCCTGGTCGTTGCCCTTGATATCAAACTTAAGGGCTTTGTTCATACTATCAGGTACAAAGCCAGCAATATCAATTGCCCGGATACGCTCTACTGTAGCTTCGTAGAAACTAACTTTTTCGCGGAACAGGTTAAGTATAAAGAAGCGGCCGTTCTGGCTCAGAATTGGTAAAAGCGGGGTAAAATAGAACTGATCCAGCACATACACTACATCCGGCATGGTTACGGGCACAGTATAGTGCGTCGAAAATCCTTTGGTAATAAATACAGCTAAACCTTCGGCCTGGTGGCGCCAGAAATTTGTATCGTCCAGCAATTCTTCAGCAGGTTTCAGGTAGGTCTCTATTTCGTTTTCAGGTACATCGTGGCGCTCCAGCAAGGTTCTGGCTTCCCTTATCTTGTTTTTAAAAAGTGTAGCATCCTGGCCATTCAGTGTTTCGTGGCCTGCGCGGTGCGTGGGTATGTAGATGGAAATACATAATGCATTCGGCGTACTTGTCTGTACATTGAGCAATTTCTCAATGTCTGTTTTGTTTATCAAAGCCATATGTAAACTGGATTTAGTTAAATATCTAACAATTAAAATAATCCTATAAAACTATCTGTAATTGAAGTAGATAGGTAAATTTAAAGTACGGATTAGTCGAAGAACAGTTTTTTATAGTGTAGTATGCCGTACGGAACGGTAAACAAACAGAAAGCCGCCTGTTGCCTATGGCACCGGGCGGCTTTCTGTTTAGATTTATACTTTGATTAACGCTTTCTATTTCCGGAAGTATGGGTATCAGTAAGTTATACTTTTAAAGTATGATTTTCTCTGTTTCTGATGAGAGGCTTTCTCTTATACTTTAATTTATACTTTATACTTACCCGAATAAGCTTCCGAAAACTTCTTCGAGCCTGCCAAACGCGTGGATTCTGATCGTGAATTTGCTCAGGTCTACGCCTTTCTTGTTATACTTTGAAATATAGATATCGGTAAAGCCCAGTTTTTCTGCTTCCGTGATGCGGTTTTCTACGCGGTTAACGGCACGCACTTCGCCACCCAACCCAACTTCTGCGGCAAAACAGGTGGTGCTGGGTATGGCTATATCCTCGAAAGACGAGAGTATGGACACACATACAGCCAGGTCCAGTGCCGGGTCTTCTACTTTCAAGCCGCCGGCAATGTTCAGGAACACGTCCTGTGCGCCCAGTTTGTAACCGCCTCTTTTCTCGAGTACGGCCAGCAGCATGTTCAGGCGTTTGCCATCAAAACCGGTGCTGGTGCGTTGTGGTGTGCCATACGTAGCAGGGCTAACCAGACTTTGTACTTCTATCAGTAAAGGCCGGTTTCCTTCCAGCGTTCCGCCGATGGATATGCCACTGAAAGCGTCTTCGCGTTGGGTAATCAGTATCTCGGAAGGGTTGCTTACTTCGCGCAGGCCGGAGCCCATCATTTCGTAAATGCCCAGTTCAGAAGTAGAGCCGAAGCGGTTTTTGGTAGTACGAAGTATGCGGTAGGTCATGTGGCGGTCGCCTTCGAACTGCAGCACCGTATCTACCATGTGTTCCAGAATTTTAGGCCCGGCCAGGTTGCCTTCTTTTGTAATGTGGCCGATCAGGAAAACAGGTGTGCCGCTTTCTTTTGCAAACTTCAGCAATTCGGCGGTACACTCGCGCACCTGGCTTACGCTGCCGGCACCTGCCTCAATAAACGTAGAATGCAGCGTCTGGATCGAGTCGATGATCAATACTTGTGGGCGCAGCAGTTCTATCTGTTTAAAAATATTCTGTGTGCCGGTTTCGGTCAGTATAAAGCAGTCTGAGGTTTGGGCTACAAGGCGTTCGGCGCGCATTTTTATCTGCTGCTCGCTTTCCTCGCCGCTCACATACAATACCCGTAAACTGCTCAAGGTTAAGGCTATTTGTAACATCAGCGTAGATTTGCCGATGCCCGGCTCGCCCCCGATCAGTACCATCGAACCCGGCACAATGCCACCACCTAGTACGCGGTTCAGTTCCTGGTCCTGGGTAATGATGCGTTGCTGCTCCTGGTAACTGATGTCGGCTATCGGCTTTGGCTTGCTGGATACCTGTGCGGAGCTGCTACCCACTTTCCAGGCACTGGTAGGCGTTACTTCTTCGCGCTGCACTACCTCTTCTACATAAGTATTCCATTCGCCGCAGGCCGGGCATTTACCAATCCATTTTGCTGATTGGGCGCCGCAGTTCTGGCAGAAGTACGATGTTTTTATTTTAGCCATATAGGTAGTGTGCTAATTCTTGAATGGGATAATATGCAAAGTATGATTCAGAGGCTAAGACGAACCTGTTTTATACTTGCTTCTTAACTTGCAACAGGCTTAAGTTTCTGGGTTTCTTGCTTGAAGTATACTTTAAAAGTTGTGCCTTTGTCCAGCTCACTGATTACCTCGATGCGGCCGCCGTTGTTTTCGATAATGCGCTTGATGATGTACAAGCCAATGCCGGTGCCCTCTACGTGCGTGTGCAAACGCCTGAACATGCTGAACAGTTTGTGCTGCTGGTCTTCTTTAATGCCGAGGCCGTTGTCAGACACCTCCATCACAATAAAGTTATCCTCCTGGTACGTACATACTTTCACAACCGGCACGCGTCCCGACGATCTATACTTTATACCATTGGATACCAGGTTGTAAATAATGCTGCGCAGGTTTTTAGGGGCATACAGAATCTGGTCTACTTTAAAATCGGTTTCAATGGTAGCACCGGATTCCTGCACGAGCGGCTCAATATCGGTGAGCACGTCCTGTAACTTGGCAGAGAATTTAAGCGGTTCCACTTCCGATTGCAGATCTTTCTGCACTTTGGTTATTTCGGCAAGGTCGGCAATGGTGCGTTTTAATTTGTTAATAGAGCTCGCGACCATATCCAGTACCTGCCCGTCCTGTTCTTCGAGTTTGCCCTGCAGTATATCGCGCAGCAGGGTAACCAGGCCTTCCATGTTGGCAATCGGCGATTTCAGGTCGTGCGATGCCGTATACACAAAGCTGTCCAGGTCGTTGTTGATGCGGAGCAGTTCTATATTTTTCTCGCTCAGCTCATCATTTGCAATTGCAATGTTTTTGCGTGTCTTAACAAGCTCGGTTACATCAACTGCAAAAATAAGAATTGCTTCCACGCCCCCCTTTACATCCAGCAGCGGCTGGTACACCAGGTTAAAGAAGCCGCTCATTACTTCATTGCCAGCTTCATCCTCTACCGTAACAGGCATTTCGTTGCCCACAAATACTTCGCCTGTGGCGTATACTTTTTCCAGGCGTTGCTTTAGTTTGCCTATTTCTGTTCTGCTGTGTGCTTCCTGTATGGTTTTGCCTACCAGTTGCCTGTTGCCGTAAAGCTGCCTGTAAAGCGGGTTTGCCAATACATACTGGAAATCCGGTACGCGCACCAGCCCTACCACTGCAGGTACCTCCAGGAAGAGTTTCTGGAGTAACTCTGCGTTCTGTTTTATCTTTTGTTCGGCCTTCTTTATTTCTGTGATATCGATGATCGAACTGATGTGGCCCAGAAACTCGTTATTTGCGCCCAGGCGTGGCGTGTTGGTACCCACAACCCATCTATACTTTCCATCGCGACGGCGCATGCGGTACTCTACCCGGAAAGCGGATTTATCTACCACTGCCTTCGAGAATATCTCATTAAACCCTGCAAGGTCTTTTGGATGAATAAGCTGTTGCCAGCCCTGAGTTTTTGTTTCGTGGAGGGTTAGCCCAGTAAAATCGATCCATTGTTTGTTGCCGTACATGACCTGTTTCCGGTCATCTGTAATCCGGATCATAACGGGGGCATTATCAGCCATCATCCTGAAACGCTTTTCGCTTTCTACAATCGCTTCCTGGGCGCGTTTCTCGTTCGTTATATCCCGCGCTTCGATAATGGCGTATGCTTCGCGGCCACTTTCCAGTATCGGTTGTACTTCACAGGATACATTCAAGGCTGAGCCATCTTTCCGGAAAAAGACTGTTTCGTAGTTATGCAAAGGTCCGCTAACGGTAAGTGCTGTGTACATCGGGCAATCAGATGCAGGCATCGGCCTCCCGTCCGGATACTTGTAATGCAGTTTATTGTGCAAGGTATCTTCTGCCATTTCCTCGAACGTAAAGCCTGTCATTTTCTCAGCGGCCGGGTTCATAAAGGTACAGTAGCCTTTCGAGTTAATGATAAAAAGCGCTGCAGTGGCATTATCGGTAATGGTTTGTTTCAGGCGGTTGGAGCGGCGCACATTAGAAAGCGACCAGATAATAAAGAACATCAGCAGGCTAATGATACTGCCACCTACCAGAATAAAGAAAGGCAACTCCGAATCTGCTGACTGATCGAAGCGTGGCTTGCCGGTTATGTAAAGCCGCCAGGTATGGTTACCGATTGTTAAGGTATTAAGCCTAGTATATTCTCTGCTCTTGGTGCCATAAAGCAGGTTAGGCGTAGTGCTGTAGATCAATCCTTTTTTGGTGATATTGGCGCCATCATACACTTCCACGTCCAGGTCATTAAAATCATCCCCTAAAATAGCGCGCATCAGGTCGCCTGCCCTGAACGGGCTGTATATGTACCCTTTAATTAACTTCTGGCGGTCAGTTATCGATTGCGGGTCCAGATTCTTGCGGTAAACAGGCAGGTAAATAAGGAAGCCGGTCTGCTCGTTTTTACCGGTTTCCTGCACCAGCCGTACCTTTGCACTCATGGTTGCCTGTTTGGTATCGCGGGCCATACGCATCGCCGACTGGCGTACCGGATCCGAAAACATATCGTACCCAAAAGCACGCCTGTTGCGCGCATTAAAAGGCTCCAGGTAAATAATGGCTGTATATTCGGGGCGCTTGCCACGGGGCGTTATTACGAAATCCGGAAAGCCTTCTGCTATTAAGTTTTGCTTTACTTTTCTTAGTTCTCCGGGCCTGATACTTTGTGTGTAGCCAATGCCTTGTATGCCCGGGTAGTTCTCATCCAGGTTCAGGTTTTTGTAATACTCCCGCCATGCTTTGCGCTCTACTGTATCGGAGGCAACAAACAGCGCTTTTGCGCCTACCAGTATTTGTATATAATCATACATTCTGGATTTGATCGCTTCCGTGGCCTGGTTAGCCCGGACGTCAAATAATTTCGCACTTCGTTCTTCCGCCTTCTTGCTTGTTTCCTGGTACACGAAAATGGTCAGCAGAAAAATCAGCAGAAAAGAAAGAATTGCGATAAGGTAATCCCGTATAAATGAAGTTAAATAATTAAATTTCATGTGTTGAAAACTAACGAAGAAGCTGGCAGCCAAGTTGGCTGAGGCTGCTGCTATACCTGGCGACAGGAAATGCCCCTTAAGCACTTTTACCCCAAATGTACTAAAAAAAGCACTTTGTTCCTTTACAAAAAAAGTATAAAAAAAATTCGATTGCTGCGCATTAGTACACCTGCTACTTCACCTGGCAACACGGATTTTAAAGCATGCAACATTTATAAAGTATAAAAATCAACGTTACATATAGCCTGTAAATATGAGATCAATGCAGCAATGGTTTGATGAATATGGACAAAGCCACCAGAACGAAACAAACAAGCTGATCCACTGGATCTGTGTTCCGCTTATCTTCTTCAGCGTAATCGGGCTGCTGGCAAGTATACCTGCCGGTGTTTTAAAAGCGCCTTTCCCGGCGCAACTGCAGCCTTATATCCATTTTGGTACAATACTGGTGCTGCTTGGCCTTCTTTTTTACCTCCGGATTTCGGTTGCTATGTTTGCGGGCATGGCGGTTGTTTGCGGCCTTGTGCTGTGGCTGATCCATGCGCTGGACAATGCTACAGAAACTCCGGTCTGGCTTATCAGCCTGGTTATTTTTATACTTGCCTGGATCGGGCAGTTTTACGGGCATAAAGTAGAAGGCGCAAAACCATCGTTTTTTAAGGACCTGCAGTTCCTGATGATCGGACCGGCCTGGTTACTTGGATTTATTTACCGAAAATTGGGTATACCGTATTAACTTTACGGTTTTATACCTGACCCTATGCTCGAGATCTTAAAAAGCCTGCTGTTAAGTTTTTTTGTAATTGCAGTGTTGCTGCCTGTTGTGCGGTTTGTGACCCGGAAAGTAACGTCCGGTGTTTCTAACGAATCCATAACGGAAAGCGAAGTAAAGTATATGCAACGCCAGGAATGGAAACTGATGCTGTTATACTTTTTCTTTACCAGCGCGATCGCCGTTTTCAGTGCGGGCGTATTATCGTTGCTGGCCAGTGGGTTGCATAACTCCCAGGACCATTTATACTTGCTTACCCCCAATTTCAGGGCGATGTTTATGCCTGGCTTACTCATCGGGCTTATACTCGCCATACTGCCGCTCTGGTGGACGCGCAATACCGTGTTGGGCGAAGATGCAGAGCTTTACCAGGCATACCTGCAGCAGCAGGAAGGCCTGCGATCTAAGCGCACTTATACGTTTATACTACTGTTTTTGCTGGTTATAGCCGGCGCCATTACTTGGTACGCCACCCGCTGGCACATCACTATCAATAAGCAGCAAATGACCATCACGGATTATACGCTCAAGCAAAAAACACTTCAGCATAGCAATATCAGCAGCATCCAGTTTCTGGGCAAAGAAGGCGAGTACATCATCACGTTTACAGACGGCACCATCCTGAACACTTCATACCTGAAACCGGTGCAGTTCGAAACTATTGCCCTGCTGGCGCAGCAATCCGGAAAGCGGGTAATGCGTTAGGCTTCCTTTATTTCTGAAAGTATTGCTTAATTTATACTTACTGATCAGTGAGTTATCTCCGGTATTCTGCAATTACTTATCTTTGTGCTGATTTTTGAGAAGTATAAAATGAAGTATAAATTACTGCTGTTGCTCTTACTCTGCCACGTAACAGCCATCGCCCAGAAAAATACCATTACCGTTACAGACCGAAGTATAACTGTGCCGGCCGCCATACAGGTACAGCAACCGCAGGAGGGCCTGTACTATGGTTTCCAGATGGGTGATGTTGTTTTGCTGAACATCGAACCTGAAAAAACCGGACAAACCTTTCAGCTCGAAATAAAGGAGTATGCCTCCGGGGCAGTGGTGTACGCAGCCAGCAACTTAAAAAGAGTAAAAGACCTGAAACTGACCGTTCCGAAGAAAACCATTTACCAGTTTATACTTTCCTCGGCTTCGGGGCAGGCTATTACGGCCAGGTTGCTATTGAAGCGCCAACCCGCCAAAGAAGAAAACCGCTATTTCAACGCCAACGTTACCTGGCAAAACCGCCCCGATACCACCTGGACCACTGTTACGGAAAAAGTACTGGTGAAAGGCGAGCTGGTGCCTGCTGTATTAGTTGATAAAACATTCAGGGTTGCTTCGATGGCAAATTTAAGCCCCAGCCGTGTATCGGTGCCATTTAAGCTGCCGGCCAATACGGTGCATTGGGTGTATTGGATAGGCGTAGGGCAGGAGTCGGTGGAGCAGCTGAAGAACATGACAGGCATAGCGGCTAAAGGTGCGGCTGCACTTGCATCGGCTACTGTTAGCCCGGTGGTTGGCTTCGGCCTGGGCCTGATCCCAACGTTACCGCAAGTGAACGCCTCCGGAAGTATAGATTATTATTTCATGAACCGCACCTCCGCCGAAAAGTATGTAAAAGACGAGGAAGGCTGGAAATATTATCCGTTCGCGCAAGGCACCGGCATTATCTCAGACTATAAAAAAGTGCTGCCTACCGAAACGCCTAAAACACCGGACGGAACCCTTTACGCCACTTTCCGGAACAGCAATACCGTTACCGGCCTTGATATTACGCTGAAAGTTGTAGCCTTCGAGCAGGAAAAGAAGTATGAGAATAGACAGGTGCACAAACCGGTTAAAGTTGTGCAAAAGCAGATGCCAGTTTTCGGAGAAAACTGAGGTTATGAGTGCCGAATTCTAAGTCGCGAGTTGATATACTATACTTGTCATCCCGAGTGTGGCGAGAGATCTGGCTCAGATAAAAGCCGGTTTAGATTTCTCACGTAGTTCGAAATGACAAAACAAAATACTCACATAAGCGCAGGAACTAACAAATAAAGTATAACTCGTAACTCAGCACTCAAGACTCTGAACTCTTTTTATTAGTTTTACCGCAGTTAATTGATTCTTTAAACTAACGATAATCAACATGCAGTTTCGCGTAGAAAAAGACACAATGGGACCTGTAGAGGTGCCCGCAGACAAATACTGGGGTGCCCAGACACAGCGCTCAAAAGATAACTTTACCATCGGTGGCCAACTAATGCCGAAAGAAGTGATTGAGGCGTTCGCTATACTTAAGAAAGCTGCTGCACAGGCAAATGCGCAACTTGGCGTACTGGCACAGGATAAAGCAGACATCATTTCGACTGTATGCGACGAGATTCTGGAAGGCAAACTGGCCGATCAGTTTCCGTTGGTTGTATGGCAGACAGGCTCGGGTACGCAATCGAACATGAACGTGAACGAAGTGGTGGCTAACCGCGCACACGTGGTGTTAGGCGGCGACCTGATGGACGAGAAAAAGAAGATTCACCCGAACGATGATGTAAACAAATCACAATCTTCGAACGATACCTTCCCGACGGCGATGCACATTGCTGCTTACAAAAAAGTAGTAGAGCATACCTTGCCAATGGTAAAGAAACTGCGCGACACGCTGCACAGCAAATCTGAAGCCTACATGGATGTAGTGAAAATTGGCCGTACGCACCTGATGGATGCCACGCCGCTTACACTAGGCCAGGAGCTTTCGGGTTACGTGAAGCAGCTGGAATATGGCATGAAAGCGTTAGGTAATACACTGGACCACCTGAAAGATTTAGCCCTTGGCGGATCTGCGGTTGGTACCGGCCTGAACACGCCTGCCGGTTATGCTGAGTTGGTTGCTGAGAAAATATCGCAGTATGCCGGCCACGAATTCCGTACGGCTCCTAATAAATTCGAAGCCCTTGCCGCACACGATGCGATGGTAGAAACGTCTGGCGCCTTAAAGCAACTGGCTGTTTCGTTGATGAAGATCGCCAACGATATCCGTTTGCTGGCTTCTGGTCCGCGTTCCGGTATTGCTGAGATCCTGATCCCGGAAAACGAGCCGGGTTCTTCTATCATGCCGGGCAAAGTTAACCCAACACAAGCCGAAGCCATGACCATGGTTTGCGCGCAGGTAATTGGTAACGACGTAGCGATTTCGGTGGGTGGCATGAACGGCCATTTCGAACTGAACGTGTTTAAGCCGGTGATGATCTTTAACCTGCTGATGAGCGCCCAGCTGATCGGAGACGCCTGCGACTCGTTCGACAAGCATTGCGCGGTAGGTATCGAGCCAAACACAGCCCGCATCAAAGAAAACCTGGAGAACTCGCTGATGCTGGTAACGGCTCTTAACCCGCACATCGGTTACGACAATGCCGCCAAAATCGCGAAGAAAGCCCACAAAGAAGGTACAACACTTCGCCAGGCAGCCATCGCTTTAGAACTGCTAACCAACGAGCAATACGACGAGTGGGTGAAACCGGAAGATATGATCGGCAGCTTGAAGTAAGCTTGAGACGCTAGATATTAGACGTTAGACACAAGATTTTATACTTGTGTTATAGATAAAAGCAGCTCTGAAAGGGGCTGCTTTTTTATGTTTATCTTTAGAAATAACAAGTAAGCTTTTCTTATCTTTAAAGGAATATAAAAACTATAGATCATGAGCTTTCTATCACCTGAAGTAAATCAGATTAGACAAAGTATAATTGATATTGATGACAGTTATAATAATGCTTGGGATATAATTGCCGAGTTAACACAAAATGCAGTTGATGCAATTAAGAAGTCTATTACAGGTGGTGAAATTCAAATTTTAATAGATTCTATCAACAAATCAATTAAGATCAAAGATAATGGAGTAGGAATTTCTCCAAACGATCTCCCTGTTCTTCTTAGGCCTTTCAGTACTAATAAAAGAAATGATTCTATAACTATTGGAGAGAAAGGTGTTGGACTAACCTTTGTCATGTTTTCATCTAATTATTTTGAAATAACTACTAGTAACAATAATGGTTCATCAAAAGGAATCCTTAAAGACGCATTTAATTGGAAAAACAGTACAAATGAGGAACTAATAGATTTAGAAGTTACAGAAATAGAGCCTCATATCCAAGGAACAACTGTACTCATAAAAGATGTGAGGAATACTCCTATATTCAACTTATCCTTTGATCAAATAAAATATATTTTAAGAAGCCGGACTGCAATTGGTAATACTGATTATTTATGGTTTGGTGATTCTAAAATCAAAGTCACTGTGCAGTTTATTGATCAAAATGGTAATGAACATATCGAGGAAGTACCATTTAAATATTTCTATCTTCCAAAAGAGTTAGAAAAAAGTTATTCAATTGATTTAGATGATTTTGTAGAGTATGCAAAGTCTGCTGATCGTACTGATATTGAAAAAAGAAACAAACTGAAGAATAAGATTATCTATAAAATTGGCAAATACCAACACTCTGATAATCGAGAGATAAAATATACTGCTTTCTTCATTCCTAAAAGAAAACTTTGGAATGATTTATCTATACAATTCAATTTATGTACTGAAGAAAATTTAAAGGATGAAAAGTGGCTTGATAACTTTAGTTACGCTTTACTCAACGAAGGAATTTATACTTCAGTAAAAGGTATGCCAACAGGGATTAAAATAGATCACCCAACTACAGGATATGCTGGATATTGGTCAAACATTTTCATTCTTTTCGAGGACAAAGCTCTAAAATTTGATATTGGCAGAAAATCAATTCATGGCATGCAAGCCCGTATTTATAAGGAATATTCAAGAGATATCTTCAATCAATTTCTTAAGTATATAACGAAGTACGTATCAGGAGAGGTAAGAGTTGATACCCAGTGGGATAGAGATCAAGTTTTTGCAGAAATTGATACAATGTTAGATTTAAATGCTGAAGGAATAAAATTACAAAAGAACCCAAAGGATCAAGAAGCAAGTGTTGCGGCATTATTCTTTGAATGTATCGGTAATGGCAAAATATCTGAAATTATACCATTGACTTCTGGCTATCGAAATAAGTACGATTTGTATGCTAAATGGGGTCATAAAAAAGTTATTATAGAATTCAAATCTCGCTTAAGAAACATATTGAAGGATTTCAATGACGAAAGGAAGATGTTTGACGAAATGAATTGTGTTGTATGCTGGAATGTAAGCGAGGAAGATCAAACCGAATTTAATAGACGTGGTATTGAATTAGAAGAAATATCAACACATGCTTGGGATGAAGATGAAAACTTCCCTAATTCTACTCACAAGCTCTTACTTTCAGGATATATAAAACCAATATATGTTGTTGATATGAAGAAAATTTTAAACAATTAGAGATATTCTAATAAACATTTTTATTAGCCTAGCTTTAGCAATTGCTGCACTATGGCTAAACTTACTCTTGCTCATAATAAGAGCAACACGTCAAAACCTTTTATCTACTATTCCGCAAGTTTAGCCATAGCACAATTTATAGTTATACTTTCGCAAGTTGAAAACTTGCTGCCATACTTCCCACAAGTTTCCGCTGCGCTCAAACTTGCGGGATAAATAGTAAACTTCATGCCTCAAAAAAAGAAAACCCACCCGAAAGAAAAAACCACGTTGCACCCACGCAGCAGCCACCGGGAGCGGTATGATTTTAACACACTGATAGCAAGTTGCCCGGAGCTGAAGCCTTTTGTAAAGCTGAATGAGTACGACGATACGACTGTGGATTTCTTTGACCCGAGAGTGGTAAAAACATTGAATAAAGCGTTGCTGACCCATTTTTACGACATCAAGCATTGGGATATTCCACAGGGTTATTTAACGCCGCCTATACCGGGCAGGGCCGATTATGTACATTATGCCGCTGATCTTTTAGCAGCCTCCAACAACGGGAAAATACCGGTTAGCAACAAAGTAAAATGCCTGGATGTAGGTGTTGGCGCCAGCTGCATTTACCCGATCATCGGCAACAAAGTGTATGGCTGGTCTTTTGTTGGAGCTGATATTGACCCGGTTTCTGTTGCATCTTCCAACCAAATAGCAACAGCAAACCCCTCCCTGAAAGGGAATGTAGAACTGCGCTTACAGCCAAATCAGAAAAATATATTCCAGGGCATCATCCAGAAAGATGAGTTTTTTGACCTGACGCTTTGCAACCCGCCGTTTCATACTTCGCTGGCTGAGGCGCAGGCTGGCACCATACGGAAACTGAAGAACCTGCAACAGAAGCCTACTACAAAGCCAACCCTGAACTTTGGCGGACAAAAAGCGGAACTGTGGTGCGAAGGCGGCGAACGGAAGTTTATAGAAAACATGATCTCAGAAAGCCGACAGTTTTCTACGTCGTGTTTCTGGTTTACAACGCTGGTCTCTAAAGAAGCCAACCTTAAACCTATACTTTATACTTTGAAACAGGCCGGCGCTACAGCAGTAGAAACCATCCCTATGGGGCAGGGCAACAAAATAAGCCGCATCGTAGCCTGGACGTTCCTGACAAAAGAGCAACAGCAGAAATGGGCTGCCTTGAAATGGAAGTAACGCCCACCTCCATACAAACTTCTTATACTTCTGTAACCGGCTTCCGAAGCTGCTCCTAATAACCATTCCCACTACATGGCAGTATGTTTAGGCAGGCTTCTCTGTTCATCAGAAAAGCTTTACTACTAAAACACCCAAACAACAGCTATGGAAAAACTAAAAGGAAAAGTGGCCCTAATAACAGGCTCCGATTCAGGAATTGGGCAGGCAACCGCAATTGAGTTTGCAAAAGAAGGGGCCGATGTGGTTATTTGCTACCATTCTGATAAAGAAGGCGCCGAAGAAACGCTAAAAGAAGTTGAAAAGCTGAACAGGAAAGGCATTGTGCTGCAGGTGGATATAAGCGATGAACAAAATGTAGCGCAGTTATTTGAGCAGGCATTCGAGAAGTTCGGCACCCTGGATATACTTGTAAACAACGCCGCTGTAAATGGTTCTGGCATACATGTGGCCGATATGAGCACCGAAGTTTTCGATAAAACCATCCGCACCAACTTATATGGCACTTTCTTCTGCTCCCGTACTTTTATCAGGCACCGCAAGCAAAAAGGCGGCAAAGGCAAGATCATTAATGTATCTTCTGTGCACGAAGAGATCGTTTCTGCCGGCACTGCGGACTATTGCGCTTCTAAGGCTGGCGTACGAAACCTGGCCCGCACCATGGCGCTCGAACTGGCAGAAGATGGCATCAATGTAAACAACATTGCCCCCGGCATGATCCTGACGCCGATGAACCAGGAAGCGGTAGATGATAAAGAAGCCCGCCAGAAAAGCGAAAAAAACATTCCGATGAAACGCGCCGGTAAGCCCGAAGAAATTGCCAAAGTAGCTGTTTTCCTGGCCTCCTCCGATTCGGATTATGTAACAGGCTCGAGTTATTTTATGGATGGCGGATTATCGCAGCATGTAGGGCAGGGCGCGTAACACTTTGCCGGTATTATTTGTTACTACAAGTAAGTAGATTTACAGCATAATTTAAACAGCTTATACTTTATGAAAATAGCGAAAGATCCTTCCGAATATAATACCCTTACCCTAGAAGAGTCCCGCATCATCGAAAACAAAGGCACCGAATACCCGGGCACTGGCAAGTATAACAACTACAAAGCCGAGGGTGTTTACGTCTGCAAACGCTGCAACGCGCCACTTTATACTTCGGAATACAAGTTTGAGTCGAACTGCGGCTGGCCAAGTTTTGATGATGAGATTACCGGCGCGGTAGAACAGGTGCCGGATGCCGATGGCCGCCGCACCGAAATTGTATGTAATAACTGCAAGGCGCACCTGGGCCACGTTTTTAAAGGCGAATACCTGACGCCAAAAAACCTGCGCCATTGTGTAAACTCGCTTTCGATGAACTTTGTAGCGGCAGACGAGCTGGGTAAATAAGAGCCGCTTTTATACTTTATGCCGCGTAATCAAAAAATAAAACCGTTGCCGCAGGATTTGCCGGGTGTTTATACTTGCGCCAACTGCAGCCAGGTTTTATTTGCGGCAAAGTATAAATTCAGTGTTGGTTCGGGTTTCCCGAGTTTCTGGCAACATGTAAAGGATCATGTAAAACAGCACCCACTGGCTACTTACGGCCGGCACCGCATCCAACTTTTGTGCAGCCGTTGCAACCAACATTTAGGGCATTTATTTGAGGATGCCCGTACACCTACTAACCTGCGTTATTGCATTAATGCAGATGCGCTAGAGTTTAATCAAAACATTACGTTGTAATAAGATAGAATGGAAATAGCAACATTTGGAAACGGGTGCTTCTGGTGTACAGAAGCCGTTTTTCAACAACTAAAAGGTGTGGATAAAGTAGAGCCGGGCTATGCTGGCGGCCACGTAGATAACCCCACTTATAAACAGGTTTGCAGCGGCACAACCGGCCACGCCGAAGTACTGCAAATAACCTACGACCCGCAACAGATTACTTATGAAGAACTATTACGCGTATTCTGGGAAACCCACGACCCAACTACGTTAAACCGACAGGGCAACGATGTTGGTCCGCAGTATCGCTCTGTCGTTTTTTATCATAACGATGAACAAAAGCAGCTGGCCGAAAAGTATAAACTGGCATTAGATACCTCCGGTGCTTTCGACGACCCGATTGTAACGTTGATAGAACCACTCAGCAATTATACTACCGCAGAGCAGGACCATCATAATTATTTCTTAAATAACGGCAGCCAGGCATATTGTGCATTTGTGGTGCGGCCAAAAGTAGAGAAGTTCCGGAAAGTGTTTCAGGATAAACTGAAGCCGGAATTCAGCAACTAAAAGTATAAATCAACTTACTTATACTTCCCTTTGGAATCATACTTTAAGAAACGCTACAACAGTTTCCGGTTTGCTTTCCGGGGTATAGCTGCTGCCATCCGGTCGGAGCCACACATGCGGCTGCATTTTTTAGCGGCATTGGGTGTAACGGTAGCTGGTTTTTTATTTGATATTACACGATGGGAGTGGTGCCTGCTGATTTTAAGTATGGGCCTGGTTATCGTATCAGAGATCATCAATACCGCCATCGAGACGCTGACAAACCTGGTTTCGCCGGAATGGAACGAACTGGCCGGCAAAACAAAAGACCTGGCAGCTGGTGCTGTACTGGTTGCGGCTTTCACGGCTGCCCTTGTCGGGGCGGTTGTTTTTGTACCTTATGTGCTGCAGTTTCTTGATTCATACTTATAAGTATACCGTAACCCGTTCCGGAAATACAAATTATACTTACCTTTGCGGCGATTCCCGGGTTTACAAAACGAATGGCCCGGGAAGTATACTTTAACAGAGCGTAACGATTAATCAGCTTAGCATACCATCATGACCGGAAACGACGTACTAAAGAACTTATCAGAATATAATATTTGGGCAAACCAAACCATGCTGGATGTTTTCAGCAGCTTGCCGAGTGTACCGAATAATGCAGCGCGCCTTTTCAGCCATGCACTTAACGCACAAGCCATCTGGATTGCCCGTATCACTGGCACGCAAAGCCCGGTTAAAGTATGGCAGGAGCATAACCTGGAAGAACTGAAAGCCTTGCACCAGTCTGCTTCTTACAAGATTGCAGAATTGGTAGCCAACGCCGATGAGACTGAGTTTAACCGTTTGATAGATTACACAAACAGCCTTGGCCAGCAGTACAGCACCCGCGTACTCGATATCCTGACGCACGCTTTTAACCATGCTACATACCACCGTGCGCAAACGGCAACCGACCTGCGCAATAACGGCCATACGCCGCCAAACACGGATTATGTAACCTATGTGCGTGAACTGATGGGCCAGGTGTTTTAAGTTTGACATAAGACTTTTAGACAAAGGACTTATTGATAAATGAAAAAAAGGGAGACTCAGCTGAGTCTCCCTTTTTTAATCGCTGTTATTACTGCAACTGTACTTTATATAATATGAGTCTAAGACTTGTCTTTATACTTCGTTCTGGAGTTCTTTTATCCTTTGTCAAATAGTCCTTAGTCAAGAATTTTAATTCCCGGTTGTGGCTGTGTCTGGTTTTGCGGCTGGCTTCTGGAGCCCTTTCAGGAAACCACCTACTTTATCGGTTGCTTTTTTCTTGATCTGCTGCTCTGCTTCCAGGCGTTTCTTTTCAATTTCGGCGCGAGCTTTCTGCTCTGCTTCCAGTTTGCGTCTGTTCAGTTCGTTCCGGATACTATCTTCGGCCAGTTGTTTGCGTTGGTTCAGGTTAGCTTTGGCTTCGTTCAGTTTATTATCTACGGCAGTTTTTACCAGGTCTTTTGCCTGTTCTTTAACAGTGCCGCCTGCCAGAGCCACTTTCGGTTCGCTCAGCGTACCGCCAATGTTCAGGTTAAGCGTAACGCGCTCAGCTGTTTTTAACTGACCGCCCATAAAGCCAGCCAGGCGTGAGTTCAGTTCCTGGCCTACTTTGCCGGTCGGCACGTTCAGGGCGGTTACATAATCTATCTGGCCGTTAATATTATTGCTACCACCCACTTTCATTTCGATGTCGCCAACTTTCAGATCGAATGGTTTGATCACCAGACTGCCATTTACGATCTGCGCATCCAGGCGTCGGTTTTCTACTACAAAGTTACGGAGCTCATCAAAACGAGTCAGCGCACTGATTCTTTCTACCACTTTTACATCCCGTACGGCGGCACGCACCACATCAATAATTCCGTTGCCCGTCAGGGTCTTGAACACGGGCAGCATATCCTGGCCAATCTCACCGGCAAAATCAAACTTAGTAGAGAAAGTGCCTTCGAGCAAGCCGGCAATCGGAGCTATTACTTTTATGGTATTAAATGCATCGAAAGCCTCTTTAAACTTCAGGTTCTTTATATCCAGATCGAAATCAAATAAAGGCTGCTGTATATTTTGTGTATTGTAGCTGCCGTTGGTTACAAAACTGCCACCCAGCGTATTAAACTTTACACCATCCAGGCGTGCAATCTGGTCTTTCAGTTTCACACTACCATTTACATTGTTCAGGTTCAGGTTATCATACTTTACCTGCCTGGCGTTCACGTTCAGGGTAATGTCCAGGTTAGCTGGTACTTCTACTACGCCTTGTGCCTGTTCTGCCACCGAAGCTGTAGCCGGCACCGTCTGGCCGGTATTTTCATCTACCATCCATTCGTTCACATTAAAGCTGTTGGTGCTCAGGTTAATGTTCCCTTTTAAAGACTGATTTTCTGAAAACGCGTAGCCCATGTAATTTGCAATGTAGCCATCTGCTTTAAAGTCGCTTTTGCCCAGATAGCCGTTCATGTTCTGCAACTGGATGCGCTCGTTATTAAAGGTGGCGTTGGCGTTGGTAATCTTCATGCCTTGCGGCAAATCGGTGCTCACAAAGTTCAGGTTGCTGATGCCCATCGTACCGCTGGCAACAATGTTATCGTACTTTTCAGCTTCGATATCGACCATTTTGCCTTTCGCTGAAACATTGGCGTTAATGCGGCCAGCCACTGTCATGCCTTCCTGCGGGAAAATCTTGGTCAGTTTTGTCAGGTCAAGTATACCTTTAATGGTTACATCGAACGCAGGCTTATCTATACCTTGCACCAAAGCACGGCCGGAAAGGGGTTCTCCATCCAGGTTCATGTTAAAGTTTTCGATGTTGATGCGTGTATCATCGGTGTTGCCGGTTTTATTCAGGATGTTTGCTATCACATTCAGGTTCTGGATAGGCGCCGGAAAATCCTTTGACTTTACATACCCGTTTGTCAGGCGCATGTCGGCATCTACAACCGGCATACTTGTTTTGCTATACACACCTTTGGCGTCAGCATCTACTTTCAGCAGGCCACGCAGCGTCATACCATCTACCGGAAAAACTTTTGTGATTTCGGTTAAATCTATACTTGCTTTCACGTTACCATCCAGCTTCATTGGGTCGAGGCCTTGCACCAGCATTTTTGCATCTACCGGGTTCTTGCCCAAGTCCAGGTGAAACTTGCGCACATCTATGTTGGTGTTGTTAACGATACCATCTTTGTTATCGATGCTCATATCCACGTTAATGTTGCGGGCAGCCTGTGGCAGGTCCGGATATTTAAACATGCCTTCGGTTACTTTCAGGTTTGTTCCGAAGCCAGGCATGGATGTTTCATTGAAGCGGCCTTTTACATAGCCGTCAAAGCTCAGTTTGCCTTCTGTTTTGATATCGTTGAACTGCTCTGTAAACATGCCCGGCACTACCGACAGCACATTCTTGAATTCGGTTTCGGTGGCGTTAAATGTGAGGTCGAGGTCAATGTCATCGGCGGGCATCAGTATACTTCCGGCAAACTGAAACGGAAAATCGTTTACCCTGATGTTATTGTCTTTAAAAGTATAAAGTGATTTTGCCAGATCCATGGCCAGCGTTACGCCTGCATTCAGTTTCGCATTTTCGATGTAGTTTATACCATCATAGGTCATGGTAAAGCGGTCGGCAGTAGTCTGCGATACCATATCGAACACATCTTTCTCGAAATCGCCGCTGCCGCTGTGGTTTACATTATAACCAGCCAAACCAAACGGAATGCTCAGGTCATCATAGTATAAAGTGGCATTGGTAACGTTCCATTCTTTTATCGCCATGCTAAAATCAGAAGCGGTGGTATCGGTTGGTGCGGCGACAGAGTCCGGAATAAAAATATCCCAGTTTGCCTTGCCACTTTTCAGAACTACTAACCTTAGCACCGGCTCATCTAATGTAACCGAGTTTATTTTAAGCTGATCGCCCCGGATCACACTCATCAGGTCGAGGCCCAGATCAAAGGCCGGGATTTGAGCAAGCGTATCCGTCTGGAAAGAATCCTGACCAATAATCATCAGGTTATCTACGCCAAGCGAGATGTTGGGAAAGTTCCTGAAAAGCGACACACTCACATCATCGGTATTATAGAGTACTTTTGCATTTATACTTTTAGCGATCTGCTGATCGAGGGCCAGTTTTATTTTATCTTTGAAAAGAAGGGGTACAAGGGCTGCTGCTGCAAAAAGCAGGGCCAGAAAAATAAAAAAGCCTATAGCTACTTTTTTCATATCAAGGGTGAATTATAAATTCTTTTCTGTTGAATATAGAAACTAAACTATGTGTTTTTAAGTACAAACTATGCGTTAACAAAGTATAGTTAATACCCTGTTTGTATAACGACCTGCTTTAGGTTAAACTGATAGCACACCAAGAAGATACACCTATATTTGTTTTCTACGCCAGTAGCCATACCCAATAATGTGCCATTTATCTCGTACCAACCGCTTAACTACCTCCTTACAGGCATGAATATAAAAAAAATATACCTGATTATACTTTGCCTGTTCGGTTGTACCTACGCTTCAGCCCAGGATACTTATTTCACGCAGCAATACGCTAACAGGTTAAGCCTGAACCCTGCTTTTACCGGCTTGAACCACGACTGGAGTGTGGCTACCGCTTACCGCAACCAGTGGCCTTCGCTTAACGGTGCCTTTGTAACCAAACAGGTTAGTGCAGATTTCAGGTTGCCAGGTGAGAAAAGTGCAATCGGGGCGATAGTGCAGCAAGATAAGGCCGGTATAGGAGGATTACAAAAACTCGAAGCCGCTGTAATGTATGGTTATAGCACTCCTCTTACTGATAAATGGGCGATGTCTGCAGGCTTACAGGCGGGCATCAACTCGTTGCGCGTAAATTATGATAACCTGGTTTTCGGAGATCAGCTGGCCGACAACGGGCAACACTCACTCACATCAGCCGAAGTAAATAACTTTACACCAAGCAATTACCTTACTTTTAAAGTTGGTACACTTCTTTATACCAACCGTTTCTGGGCAGGTTTAAGCGCCGCGCATCTTAATATGCCATCCACTGGATTTGAACAAGAATCAAGGCTCTCTATCCATTATACGGCTATTGCGGGGTATAAATTTTACGCGAAAGCCTATGAGCGGCGGGGCAAATTGTTTGAAGTTAGCTTTACGCCAACACTTACGTACCACCACCAACAAAATTTTAACAGATTTGATGTAGGATTTAGCACTAATTACACACCTGTTTCGTTAGGCATAATATATAAAGGCGTTCCGGTTACCGGCGATGCTAACCAGGACCAAACGCTTGCTTTAATGGCCGGTGTGCAACTTTCTCAGTTCAGGATCGGTTTTAGCCACGACGTTGGTTTAAAGGGGTTTAGCAAGCAGGTGGGTGGCGCAACAGAAATTTCACTGGTTTTTGAACAACTGTCTCTGACAAAATTTTTCGAAAACAACTTAGGACACAAAATTAAACGGAACATTTTTTGTCCGGCGTTCTAATTTTAGTTATAATTGCACATTAAATTACGTTACAAGAACCTTATCAAAATTGGGTGCTACTTTTATGAGATTAATTAAGTATTTATCGGTTGCAGTTGTAGGCGGATTCCTGATGACTTCCTGTAACAGGGGAGGCCAGCCAACCAGCACAAACCCAGGCGATGTAAGTGCGGCTACAGGCATAGCTTACAACGAAGAAGAAGGATCATTTCAGGTAAATGATTACGCTGAGTTTCCGCAAGGCCCGGGTTTAGTGTTTATTGAAGGTGGCCGTACAGTGCTGGGTTCTATGGAAGAAGATGTTGCCATGACCCGTGACAATATTGAGCGTACCGTTACAGTGGCTTCTTTCTACATGGATGAAACCGAAGTATCGAATATTACCTGGCTGGAGTACCTGCATTACCTAAAGAAAGATTCTCTTCCGGAAGTATACACAGCCGCTTTACCGGATACAACTGTTTGGTCCCGCCAGTTATCATTCAACGACCCATATATTTCTTATTACCTGCGTTACCCTGGTTTCCGCTTTTTCCCGGTGGTGGGTGTAAGCTGGTTACAGGCAAACGATTTCTGCGTTTGGCGTACAGCTAAGGTAAACGAAAACCTTGCTTTAGAAGCCGGAGACGGAAACGGCGGTGGAAGAAGAGGTTTATTTGGCCGCAGAAAAGGTGGCAGCGAACCTACTGCTGAAGCAAGCAAGCCAACGATCGAATCTGGTTACGTATTACCAAACTATCGTCTCCCAACAGAAGCAGAATGGGAGTATGCTGCTCAGGCAATGATCGGTACACAATATTCTGACGACGAAAACCAGAACAACAGAAGACTTTACCCTTGGGATGGCCACCAGGTACGTAACCCGTACGGTCGTGAAATGGGTAAGTTTATGGCTAACTTCAAGCGTGGCCGTGGTGACTATGCCGGTATTGCCGGTTCATTAAACGATGGTGCCATGATCACGGATTATATCTACAGCTACCCTCCAAACGACTTTGGTTTGTATAACATGGCTGGTAACGTAAACGAATGGGTACAGGATCTTTACCGTCCGCTTTCTTACGAAGATGTGGAAGACTTAAACCCTTTCCGTAGAGATGGTTTCTTAGATGATTCTGCTAACTACGACTCAAGCGAAGGTTACCACTCTTTAATTAACGACGAAGTTCGCGTATTTAAAGGTGGCTCCTGGAAAGATGTAGCTTACTGGTTATCTCCTGGTACACGCCGTTTCATGGCACAGGATTCTTCTACTGCTACAATCGGTTTCCGTTGCGCTATGATCAACGCCGGATCTAACAAATAGACATTACTTTTTGAAGTATAAAAAAGCCCGGAAGAGATTCCGGGCTTTTTTGTTTTAGGCTGATTGTGATTTATACTTGGCTTACATTATAAATAGATAATACCACAAAGTATAAGCTTAACCTTAATACTTCAAACCAATAATGGCTGTAGATAATATTATCACGGATAGGCTCCTTCTCATTCCTTTTACACTTGAGCTTGCTACTTCACTTTTAAAAGGAAACTTGGATATCCTCAAAAGCTTTAACCTGAATCTTTCTGAGGATTGGCCTGATACAGAGGCACTGGAAACCTTGCCAAAAATCATACTAAATTTAGAAGTAGGCAGGCAGGCCAACAGGATTTGAATCTTGGATGGTTGTGCAACGGGAAAGCATGTACGTGATCGGAGATGCAGGTTTTAAAGGCAAACCTACAGGAAATACTATTGATATTGGGTATGCGATAATCGAAAAGAAGCAAGGAAAGGGCTATGGTTTTGAAGCAGCGAAGGGTCTGCTAAACTGGGCTATGGCTCAGGAAAGCGTACATGATGTAACAGCGAAATGCCTTATAGATAATATAGCGTCTGCCAAAATCCTGAGAAAACTTGGCTTAAACGAAATCTCAAGAGATAAGAAAATGATCTATTGGAGAATTACTAAATCCGTTTATACTTCTTAGATTATTGGTTTATACTTTTAAACCAGTCATATGAGATTCTGGTTAAGCCGCTGCAATCGTAGCTATACTTACCTCTGCCGCACCTGCATCCAGCAAAGCAACAGCGCAAGCTTCTAGTGTAGCACCGGTCGTTAGCACATCATCCACCAAAAGTACACGCTTGTCTTTTACCTCATCCGGCAGGTTTACCATGAACACCTGTTCCACGTTTTGCCAGCGGTCGAAGCGGGTTTTGCTAGTTTGCGTGCTGGTATAAGTTGTGCGGGCTAGCGCTTTAGCATTCCAGGGGAGTTGCATAGCCTCGGCAAGGCCCGTAGCGAAACAATCGGATTGGTTATAACCGCGTTTGCGTAACTTAATTTTGTGTAGCGGTACCGGCACGATCAGATCAAACTGCAAATTATACTTGTGTTCGGCTAACTGGTAGCCATACTGTTTGCCGATGTGCTCTCCCAGATCCTGCGCACCTTTATACTTTAGCCGGTGCAACAAGCGCTGCACACGCCCCTTCGATTCAAAATGCAGATAAGAGAACGCATACTTTACGGGCACTTTCCCCCAGAACCTGCGCTCCAGCGGGTTAAGTTCGTGCAAGTCGTTTTGATGGAAATTGGTGTAAGGCAGCTTTATACTACAATCGGTACAGATACATTTTTCGCCTTTGCCCAGCGCTTTGTCGCAGCCATAACAAGTTTCCGGGAACAATAAAGCAAGCAGGTCTTCGAACATTGGCAAGTACCGTTGGTTTAAGGAATTGTAGTTAATTTCTCTTAACTTTATAGTATAAATTTTAAAGCTAAACCGATAGCAAAACAACACAACAATGAGCTTAGTAGAAGAATTCAACGACTATCGTCTGCGCATGAACGAGCGCATCATGACCTACGACAATAAAGTAATAAAGCGCTTTTTTAACCTCGATACCAATACATATGCAGCCGGCGCACTCGATGTAAAAACCAAGGAAATGCTGGGCCTGGTAGCCAGTATGGTGTTGCGTTGCGACGATTGCATTAAGTACCACGTAGGCAAATGCTACGACGAGGGCTTAACTGATGAAGAAATAATGGAAGTATTCTCTATTGCCAACCTGGTAGGTGGTTCTATTGTAATCCCGCATTTCAGGAGAGCAGTGGAGTATTGGGAAGAACTGAAAGAACGCGGAAGCGCCAAATAGTTGTTAATTGTTGGTTGATGATTGTTTTCTGAAAAAGGAAATAGAAGCACAATTAACAATTAGCAACAAACAATCAGCAAGTAAGATGATAGAAGAATCAGATAACTTCGAACACCGCTGGACCCAGCTCCGGGCTTTCCTGATGAAGCAGTTCGGAAAGAAGCCCGACCTGAACGCCATACTTTTTTTAATCGGAATTCAGGAACTAGGCAAAGGCATAACGGAGTTTACAAAAGAAGAAAAGCAGGACCTGATGCATATTGCCACCTGCAAGGTTTTCAGTTTATCCGGGTATTACGAGCTCATGCATGTAGATGAAGAAGGCTGGCCACATTACCAGTCAGTAAAGCCCTTGCCCTTCACTAACCTGAAAGAACAGGAAAAAATGCTGCGCTGGCACATTCTGGAGTATTTCAACCAACTGGATTAATTTTAAAGCGACACACGTAGCACGTATCAAGTATCACGATTGCCTTATGAATACAGCTAAAGTAAGCTGTTTTGTATGATAACATTTAAAAGTCGTGCTACCTGATACGAGATACGTGATACGATAAGAAGAAATGAAGATCATCACCTATAATGTAAACGGCATTCGTGCTGCTATTTCCAAAGGATTTCAGGATTGGTTGAAAGCGGCTAACCCTGATGTGCTGTGCCTACAGGAAATAAAAGCTTGCGAAGTCAAATTTGACCGTGCCATTTTTGAAGATATGGGCTACCACGTATACCTGCACCCAGCCGTAAAGAAAGGGTACAGCGGCGTAGCCATACTTACCAAAGATAAACCAAACCACGTAGAAGTTGGCTGCGGTATTTCGTGCTACGACAACGAAGGCCGCGTGATACGGGCTGATTACAACGATTTTTCGGTGATGAGCGTGTATATGCCATCGGGCTCGAGCGGCGAAGAGCGGCAGGGCTTTAAGTTTAAGTGGATGGATGATTTCGAAGGCTACATCGGCGATCTGAAACAAACCTTACCCGGTTTGGTTATCAGCGGCGACTATAACATCTGCCATCAGCCCATCGACATTCATAATCCAAAGTCGAACGCCAAAAGTTCAGGCTTTTTGCCGGAAGAGCGCACCTGGATGGGCAAGTTTATCGAAAGCGGTTTTGTAGATACATTCCGGCATTTTAACACAGAGCCACATAACTATACCTGGTGGAGCTACCGTGCCGGTGCCCGGGCTAAAAACCTAGGCTGGCGTATTGATTATAACATGGCTACACAAAACTTACAAAGCCGCTTAAAACGCTCTGCCATACTTACCGAAGCTAAACACTCAGACCATTGCCCGGTTTTGCTGGAGATTGATTAAGTGATTCCCGCGTTGCTGTACATATGAAGCTGGTGCGCGTTTATACCTCGATTTAATTCTGCTCGTTAAGTATACTATACATCAGGATTATAAGTATAAAGCTTATGATCACTCTCCGCATACAAGTATAAATGTTAAAACAGAAGCATGAACCAGCACTCTGCCCTTGATAAACTGCTGCTGCAACTACAAGCGTTCAAGAAGAAATTCTACCTGAACCTGTTGTTGCGTGGCAGTATATTTACCGCAGGGCTGCTGCTTTCTGTTTACATTATTTACATCCTGCTCGAGTACGTTTTCTACTTCCCTAATTACGTACGAGCATTCCTGCTTTTTTCGTTTGTGGCGTTTGTGCTGTATGCTTTTACCCGCTGGATCATACTTCCGGTGAGGGCGCTTACTAATCTGAGTCAGGCTTTATCTGATGAGCAGGCCGCTGCAAGGGTAGGAGGGCATTACCCCGAGATTCGGGACAAACTGCTTAACGCCATCCAACTTAAAAACTTCGACCGCACCAACGACCTGATTGCGGCAAGTATAGAACAGCGTTCGGGGCAACTGTTGCATTTCCGTTTCAGCGATGCCGTTGCGTACCGCGAAAACAAACCGCTACTTAAATACTTTGCTTTTCCGGCTGTAGTGGCGTTACTGATAGCTTTGGTTTACCCAACTATATTTGTGCAGGGCACCGAGCGCATCATCAATTACAAAACTTACTATGCGCCTACGCCGCCTTTCGCGTTTATACTTCCGGATGATAAGTTGCAAACTTTTAAAGGCGAAGATTATACGTTGAAAGTGAATCTGGAAGGCAAAGCGATACCCAACGAAGTATACATAAACTACAACGGCCGCAGGCAAAAGCTAACCAAACAAGGCAACGGCTATACCTATACTTTCAAGCAACCCCAGGAATCTGTTGATTTTCAGTTGGAGGGTTCGGGCTTTTTTTCGGATGCTTATACTTTGGAATTGCTCTCTCGGCCTAACCTAAAGGATTTCGAAATGCAGGTACAGTTCCCGGCTTACCTAAACCGCAAATCAGAAACCATTCAGAACACCGGCAGCGCCACCATTCCGGAAGGCAGCACGGTTACCTGGCAATTCATTACATCCGAAACCGAAAGTATAAAATTAGCTTTTGATGAGCCGGCCCAGACTATACTTGCTACAAAAGATGAAAACGATTTCAGCGTAAGTAAAAAGATAAGCCAGAGCCAAAACTACAGCATCCAGCTCCAGAACAAGTATAGCGCTAACAAAGACCAGATCAATTACCAGCTTACCACCATCCCGGACCGCGCGCCTCAGATAACATTGGAGCAGTTTCAGGATACGGCCTTGTACAGCTTTATGGTGTTAGGCGGCAATGTTTCCGATGATTACGGCTTATCCAGGTTAGCGCTCCATTACCGCATCAGCAACGATAAAAAGCCTGCAGCAGCTTTTAAGGCTATTAATTTCCCAGTTACCAGGCAACAGGCCAGCCAGACGTATTATCACCAATGGAATACGGCCGCTTATAATTTGCAGCCCGGCGATAAGCTGGAGTATTTTATACAGGTATGGGACAACGATGGCATCAGAGGACCAAAGAGCGCCCGCACTTCTACGTTTGAGCTAAAGGTACCCGATAAACAGGATCTGCAGAAAGAACTCAATAGCAACGTCCAGTCTATTGCCAGCCAGCTAAGCAAATCCATCCAGAAATCATCGAAGCTGAACGAAGAACTGACTAAGTCTGAAGACAAGATGAAGACGAAGCGTGACCTTACCTGGCAGGATAAAAAGCAGTTCGAAGAGATGGTGCAGAAGAAAAAGCAGCTGGAGCAGGACATCGAAGCTATGAAGGAAATGTATAACGAGCTCAACAAAAAGCAAAACATGCTGAGCGAGCAAGACAAGCAACTGGCCGAAAAAGCACAGCAACTGCAGAAGCTGATGAACGATATCCTGGACCCGGAAACGAAAAAGCTGTATGAAGAACTCGAAAAGCTGCTCCAGGAAAAACAGCAGAACGACCCCGAATTGCAACAGCTTTTAAGCAAGCTCGATAACAAAGAGCGCAACATGGAACGTGAACTGGAGCGTGCCCTGGAGTTATTTAAGCAACTACAGTTCGAGCAAAAGCTGGATAACATTGCCAACCAACTCGAAGAAACTGCCAAAGAACAACAGCAACTGGCAGATAAAACCGCTCAGAAACAGGAAAACAATGCGGCGCTTACAGAAGAACAAAAGCAGCTTAACAAAGACTTTGATGCCCTGAAAGAGGAAATGGACCAGTTAAAAGAGTTGAATGATAAACTGGAAAACCCAAACCAGTTGGATGAGCAGCAACAAGACCAGAAAAGTATAGAACAGCAGATGCAGCAAAGTATGGAACAGCTGCAGAAAGAGCAGAACCAGAAAGCCAGCGAAAGCCAGCAGAAAGCCAGCCAGCAAATGAAGCAACTCGCTAAAAAGATGGAGGAAATGCAAAGCAGCATGGGCATGGAAAGTATGCAGCTGAACCTGGATAACCTGCGTGACATTCTGGAAAACCTGATCAAGCTTTCGTTTGACCAGGAAAAACTGATGAAGGATTTCAGGAGCGTAAACCAAAGCGACCCACGGTTTATTTCCCTTTCGCAACAGCAGTTAAACCTGCGCGATAACGCCAAAGTTATTGAAGACAGCTTAGTTGCGTTGTCTACAAAGGTATTCCAAATACAGGCATTTGTTACCCGCGAAGTAGCCGAAATGAACCAGCGTATGGATAACAGCATGCAAGCGATACGCGATCGCCAGACGCGCAAAGCAACCGGCCAGCAACAACTCGCCATGACAAGTATGAATAACCTGGCGTTGATGCTGAACGACGTTTTAAAACAGATGCAGGAAGCCATGCAAAAAATGCAGCAGGGAAGTATGGCCGGAAAACAGAAGGGAAATAAGCCTAAACCCGGAAATATGGGGCAAATGCAGGACGCTTTGAATAAAAAAATCGAAGAATTGCAAAAAGGAGGCAAGTCAGGTAAGGCACTTTCTCAGGAATTAGCTAAATTGGCTGCTGAGCAGGAGGCTCTCCGGAACGCGCTGAAAGAAATGAGCAAACAGCTAGGCCAGAAACCCGGTGAAACAGGGGGTAATGGACAGCTGGGAAATATTAGCAGGATGATGGAACAAACCGAAACTGATCTCGTTAATAAGCGTTTGACTGAACAAACTATTATGCGGCAACGCGAAATCCTGACCAGGTTACTGGAAGCAGAGAGATCAATGAAGGAGCGTGAACTGGATAATAAGCGCGAGGCAAAAACAGCTCAGGATATTGCGCGTAAAGTACCTCCCGCATTCGATAAGTATATTAAAGCAAAACAAAAGCAAACTGATATTTTGAAAACCGTACCTCCTTCACTTACACCATATTACAAACAAAAAGTGAATGCGTATTTTCAGAATAGCAGCAATAATAACTAATCAGGCACCTAAGCTACATATATTAAACTAAGTATGAATCAGGTTAAAATTCAGATTCCTTCCTTAATCGAAAACATCAGGGTAATTGAAAGCTTTATAGATAACTCGAAGGAAGAATTCGAGTTTGAAGACGATATCTATGGCAACATCATGGTTGCCGTTACCGAGTCGGTGAACAATGCGATCCGACATGGCAACAAGTTCGACAAAGACAAGAATGTTTACCTTACTCTTCAGGTTGAAGACAACAAACTACTTTTCGAAGTAGAAGACGAGGGCCCGGGCTTTGACTATGGCAACCTGCCAGACCCGACCGCTCCAGAAAATCTTGAAAACCCTGGAGGCCGTGGCATCTTTTTAATGCGCAACCTCTGTGATGAAGTTAATTTCCTAAATGAAGGAAAGAAAGTTCAGATGATTTTTACGGTGATTAATTTACAGAATGGAACATCCAATTGAGTTCTTTGCAGAAGACATCGAATTTGAGTTAAAAAGTTCTGAAAAAGTAGCCGCGTGGATCGCTGATATTATCGAACAACATAAGTGGGAGCTTAGCGCTCTCACTTATGTTTTCTGCTCTGATGAATACCTGCATCAAATAAATATAGAATACCTAGACCACGATACCCTAACAGATATTATCACCTTTGATAATGCCGATGAAGAAGGCGTTATAGAAGGTGATATTTTTATTAGCATCGATCGCGTCCGTGATAATGCTATTGATCATAACACTTCTTTTGATGACGAACTACACCGTGTACTGATACATGGTGTTTTGCATTTACTAGGCTTCAAGGATAAATCTCCTGAACAAGAGGCTGCTATGCGAAAACAAGAAGAATCTTGTTTATCTTTGCGTAAATTTTAACGCAAAAGGAATTACCAACCCTTCTTAGATGTTTCACGTGAAACATCCGAAATTCTCAAAGTACATGTTTCCAGAATACGATATAATAGTAGTAGGTGCAGGGCACGCAGGCTGTGAGGCTGCTGCCGCTGCCGCGAAGATGGGTTCAAAAGTGTTGCTTGCAACCATGAACATGAACACGATTGCACAAATGTCGTGCAACCCTGCAATGGGTGGCGTAGCAAAAGGGCAGATCGTACGGGAAGTAGATGCACTGGGCGGCATGAGCGGGATAATTACAGACCAGACCATGATTCAGTTCCGGATGCTGAACAAATCAAAAGGTCCTGCTATGTGGAGCCCACGAGCACAAAGCGATCGCATGCGTTTCGCGGAAGCCTGGCGCTTAACTTTAGAGCAAACCGCTAACATTGATTTCTGGCAAGAGATGGTGTCGGGCATCGAAGTAGAGAACGGAAAAGCAGTTGGAGTAGTAACAAGCCTGGGGATAACTATACGTGCAAAGGCCGTTATACTTACTAATGGTACGTTTTTGAATGGTATTATCCACATCGGCGAACGCCAGTTAGGGGGCGGTCGGGCTGCTGAAAAATCAGCAAAAGGATTAACTGAGCAACTCGTAGAATTGGGTTTCGAAGCCGGACGCATGAAGACCGGAACACCGCCACGTGTAGATGGCCGCAGCCTGAACTATGAAGTAATGGAAGAACAGTTTGGTGATGAGAATCCATCTAAGTTTTCTTACACAGATACCAAACCGTTAGCCAAACAACGCAACTGCTTTATAACTTATACTAATCCGGAAGTTCACGAAATTCTTAAAACCGGTTTCGAGAAGTCTCCTATGTTCCAGGGACGGATACAGGGATTAGGTCCACGTTACTGCCCAAGTATAGAAGATAAAATAAACCGCTTTGCTGATAAAGACCGTCATCAGATTTTTGTAGAGCCGGAAGGATGGGATACAGTAGAAGTATATGTAAATGGTTTCTCAAGCTCATTGCCAGAAGATGTGCAGTTAAAGGCACTTCGTAAAATAGTAGGCTTTGAGAACGCGAAAATGTTCAGACCAGGATATGCCATCGAGTATGACTTCTTCCCACCAACACAGCTAAACCTGACGCTGGAAACAAAACCTGTTCAGAATTTATACTTTGCTGGCCAGATTAACGGTACAACCGGTTACGAAGAAGCCGCTTGCCAGGGATTAATGGCTGGTATAAATGCGCACAACAAGATTAACAACAAAGAGCCATTTATACTTAAAAGATCAGAAGCATACATTGGTGTTTTAATTGATGACCTTGTAAACAAAGGTACAGAAGAGCCATACCGTATGTTTACATCGCGTGCAGAGCACCGCATCCTTTTACGCCAGGATAACGCCGATATCAGGTTAACAAGAAAAGGATATGACCTAGGGTTAGCTGATGAAAGCCGTTTGAAGGCTGTGGAAAAGAAGATCACTGAATCAGCTGAAATCATCGCTTATTTAACTAATAAACCTATTGAGGCAGGAGATATCAACAGTAAATTAGAAGAACTGGGATCAGCTCCTATTGGTGAAAAGCAACGTGCTGCACAACTTGTCAGGAGGCCGAATATCGAGATTAAGCATATTGCAGCGGCTGTTCCTTCCGTAAAAGAATACTTAAGCAAGTTTATGCCGGATAGTGTAGAGCAGGCAGAGATCGCTATCAAGTATGAAAGCTATATTGAGAAAGAAAATAATATGGCTACTCGTATGAGCGAACTGGAGAATTATATTATCAAGGAGCGAATCGATTACAAGAATATCCCTGCATTGTCAGCTGAAGCGAAGGAAAAACTTTTAAAAGTTAATCCGGAAACAATAGGCCAGGCATCGCGCATCAGTGGTGTAACGCCAGCTGATATTTCAGTTTTAATGGTATACCTCGGAAAATAAATGAGCTACGAAAGATTAGAAAATTGCCCGGTTTGCAACAAAACTGAGTTCAGGAATTTTCTTGTAGTAACAGATAATACAGTATCGAAAGAGAGCTTTGTAATTGTGGAATGTGAGAACTGTACGTTCAAATTCACAAACCCGCGACCCGATTCAGCAAGTATAGGAAACTACTACGAGTCTGCTGATTACGTTTCGCATAGCAATACAACAAACGGGATTATCAACAAAGCATACCATGTTGTTCGGTCTATCACGACAAAGCAGAAAGTCGAACTTATCAACAGGTATTCGCTTGCGAAAGGAAGTATACTAGATTATGGATGTGGTACCGGAAAATTCTTAGCGGCTTGTAAAAAAGATGGCTGGGAAATAAGAGGTGTGGAGCCAAACGCAAAAGCGAAAGCCATTGCCTCTTCTGAAACGGGAGAAATTATAGCTACAGACCTGCAAGATATACAAGGCGAAAAATTTGAAGTGATAACGCTCTGGCATGTACTGGAACATATCCATACGTTGAATGAGACGATCGAAGAGTTAATTTCTTTACTGCAGGAAGATGGCACGTTGATTATAGCGGTGCCAAACGCTGATTCGCATGACGCGCAACAGTACAAAGAGAACTGGGCTGCTTACGATGTACCGCGTCATCTGTATCATTTCACGCAGGCAACCATGAAACGGTTTCTGAAGAAACACAAGATGAAACTAGAAGAAGCGTTACCAATGAAGTTTGATGCTTATTATGTGAGTCTGTTAAGCGAAAAACAAAAAGATGGCAAAGGCAATATGTTAACGAGTGTACTGAATGGATACAAGTCTAACAGCTATGCAGCCAAACATGGCAACGATTACTCCAGCCTGATATTTGTGGCAAAGCGGAAGTAGATAAATAGATACTTGAAATGGTAAAAGGCAAGCGAAAGTTTGCCTATTTTACTTTATAAACTAACCTAAACATGAAATTGCGACACCTCGTTTTCACGGTCATACTTGCAGGTATTTACGGTTGTGCAACTGTTAATAACCCAGAAGGTGGCCCCGAAGATCTGACACCACCTAAACTCATCAGCAGTACGCCAGCCGACCAGGCCTTAAATGTTACAACTAAAAATATCACGTTAACATTCGATGAAGAGATCCAGCCAAAGAACCTGACAACAGAATTGTTGATCACGCCCAATACTAACAACAAATATAAAGTACAAACCAAAAAGAATAGTCTTACGCTTGAGTTT
This sequence comes from Pontibacter arcticus, assembly GCF_003284895.1. Lineage (GTDB taxonomy): Bacteria > Bacteroidota > Bacteroidia > Cytophagales > Hymenobacteraceae > Pontibacter > Pontibacter arcticus. The sequence goes on along the minus strand of NZ_QMDV01000001.1, from coordinate 946,529 downwards.
GAAAAGGAACTGGAAAAGAATACAACCTATACGTTAAACTTTAGAGGAGGCATAGAAGATATAACCAAGCCGAATAAAGCCGAAAATCTAAAGCTTTCGTTTAGTACCGGTTCTTTTATAGATTCGAGTAGGGTATCAGGAAGCGTAATTGATTTGCTTACAAAAAGCCCTGAAAAAGATGTGATAGTTGCTTTATATGAGGCGAACGATACATTAACGATCCGCAAGAACAGACCTTATTACCAAACACAGGCAGATGGCAGCGGCAACTTTACATTAGAGAACATCAAAGAAGGCAGCTACCGCATCTTTGCTTTATTAGATAAGAACAAGAACGCTATCTACGATACTGAAGAAGAAAAAATAGGCTACCTCGCTAACCCGATACAGGTAACATATCAGACGGATTCAGTCTTATTGCAAACTGTAAGGATTGATACAAAGCGACCAATCTTATCACGCAGGACAACTAATTCTGATAGGTTTACGGCAAACTACAGCGAGGGCATTTCGAAGCTGACAGTTACTTCTATCGAGGCTAAAAAAGATACATTGCCAATTAAATTATTAGCGGATGGCAAAACAGGAGAGTTGTTTAAAACTTCTAGATTCAGCGGTGGAAAAACAATATTTACAGCAGTTGATTCTGCAGGTAATAGTGCCATAGATACTATTCAGATAGCCTTTTCAGGCCAGCGCGGGCAACGTGTACAGGGCGCTCAGGTAAAAGTTACCAACACAGGTAAGCAAGATGATAATACGTTTTACACAGGCCAGAATATAACGCTGGAGCTTGAAACGCCGGTCAGGATTTCAAAAGCAAATCCGGTTAAGATTATGGCAGATAGTATAACCGAAGCAGAACTGAGATTTCCGGAAGATATAAAACTTGATACAACAGCCACCGAGATCAGCTTTACATTGCCAAAGCTAAATAGCAAAGCGCAGGAGTTCGGATTTATACTTGACAGTACAGCCATACTTCCGCTGGAAGGAAAAAACCTGCAGTTTAGGGAGCTACCCTTTAAGCTGGCCACAAACGGAGGAACAGGATCAGTGAGTGGTATCGTAACTACAAATTCATCTTCTTATATAATTCAGCTGCTAAATGATAAGAATGTACCCGTACGTTCTGAAAAAAATCTGAAACGATTTAACTTCAGAAATGTGGCGCCTGGCCAGTATAAGATCAGGGTATTAGTAGATGAAAATAACAATGGCATCTGGGATGGCCCGGACCCGAAACTGGAAAGGCTAGCAGAGCGTGTTTACATTTTCGAGAAAGTATTAGATGTAAGAGCCAACTGGGAAATCCAGGATAACAAATTAGAATTCTAGATTATAATCTCTAGTATAGAAAGGGAAGCTTCGGCTTCCCTTTTTTTATGCACAAAATTTTATAATCCAAAGTATAAAAACAAGTAGGCAGTATAAATCCAAAGCGTTACCTGTCGCCTAACAAAACCGCAACGCTTGTTATTAAGCGATAAAGTTCGGTTGTGTATTCGTTAGCCTTGGTTATACATATAGCTTCGTTGAATATCTGAGACTCTACACTTCAGAATACACAACCAAGTATAAAACTTAGCGGTCGTTTACAAAATCAAACTGCCTTCCCAGAAACCCATTTCCATCCGATTCTCCCAAAAATTGGTAAAGGTTAAACCAGTTTATACAACAATCATCCAGCTAAACTTACCTTAAGCTACGTAATTAAATCCTTTGGCATTAATTAACAAAGCAATGGGTATAACTGTGGACAAGCGTGGGTAAATAAGGATAACTATTACACACCACCATTTACACACTGGCTTTACACTACACAAAAAGTGTAAAAAGTGGATAGCGGTGTATAAATTGATCCGGGAATATGGCTTTCCCACATTGTGTGTAACTAAGATGAAAGAAATACACACTCAAATGTAAAAAGTGGAAAATGTGGTTAACTATTTACATTTCAGATTCATATAAAAAGTATAACTGTGGAATACGTGGTGATAAACAGCAATGTGTAACCATTTTGTAAACAGTACACATATAAGCGTAGACTTATCAACTTATGAACAGGCTTAATAATGGGAGATAAATTGATTTAAGAAATTCTTTAAAAAAAATAATTAAATATTAAAGAATGTGGGAAAGTGGATAAAGGAACAGAATTGAGTAAAAAGCCAAAGGGAATAAGCAGGAATAGAAAAAAATAAAATAAGTATCTTAGGGCATATCGCATAAAAAATACCAGAAGAAATCTATGAAATTATTAATGTCGCTGGCGCTGCCGTTCGAGGATCCGGTTTTGATTTTTACATTCGTACTCCTGATTATACTTGCCGCCCCGGTAATTTTAGGGAGATTTAAGATACCCGGTATAGTGGGTCTGATTGTAGCAGGTGTGATTGTGGGGCCAAATGGATTGAATATACTACAGCGCGATGCAAGTATAATATTATTCGGCACAGTGGGCTTGTTATATATCATGTTCCTGGCAGGCCTGGAGATCGATATGATCGATTTCAAGAAGTATAAAACCCGAAGCCTGATATTTGGAGCCCTTACCTTTCTGATACCAAGTATAATTGGTACAACCGTTTTTTATTATTTATATGGGTATGATGTGAAGCCTGCCATATTGCTGGCCAGCATGTTTGCACCTCATACCTTGTTAGCTTATCCGATCATCAGCAGGTTGGGTCTTACAAAAAACGAAGCAGTAACAGTAACGATAGGCGGCACACTTGTAACTGACACAGCTGTATTGTTTGTACTGGCGATTATTATTAATTCAACGCAGGGCGAAACAAGCGTCGGGTTCTGGATACAAATGGTAATCGAAATGATACTGTTTGTAATTGTTGTGATCTGGCTGTTCCCGAAAATGGCGAAATGGATGTTCAAGCAGCTGGAAAGTGAGAAAGGTGCGCAGTATATATTTGTGTTAACAGTTGTTTTCGCAGCGGCATTTTTATCGGAGCTGGCAGGCATGGAGGCGATAATAGGAGCATTCCTGGCAGGTTTGGCCCTTAACCCGCTCATTCCGCATGCATCGCCGCTCATGAACCGGATAGATTTTGTAGGAAATAACATCTTTATCCCTTTCTTCCTGATCAGTACAGGTATGCTGGTAGATTTGACAGTTTTGTTTACAGACCAGACAGCCATACTGGTAGCCATTGGTATTGTAATACTATCGCCGGCAACAAAGTATATAGCAGCCTTCATTAGCCAAAAGCTGTTTAAATTTACTATTGCGCAACGCTATTTAATGTTTGGTTTAAGTAGTGCACACGCAGCAGCTACGCTGGCTGTGGTATTGGCAGGCTATGAAATAGGTTTGCTTGGAGAGAGCGAACTGAACGGTGCTGTGGCCCTGATCCTTGTTTCGAGTATCATAAGCTCTTTCACTACCGAAAAAATTGGAAAGAAGATGGCCATTATAGAAAGCCGCCGCAAGCCAAATCTAAGCGATAAACCAGACCGCATACTTGTACCGATCGGAAACCCGAAAACAATAGAAAGCCTGCTCGACCTCTCGATCATGTTGCAGAATCCGGAGCACCACCAGCCTATTTACCCGTTGGCGGTTGTAATCGATAACGAACATGCCGAGGAAGAAATCTACAAGAAACATAAAATGCTACAGGAAGCCATCAAGCACGCTTCGGCAACCGACAATGACGTACAGCTGGTTTCGAAGATAGATGTAAACGTGGCCAGTGGTATACTACGAGGTATAAAAGAGTTGATGATCACGGAAGTGGTGCTGGGCTGGAACGCAAAAATAACCACCCGCGATCGTATTTTCGGAACCGTACTCGATAACCTGCTTGATAATACAGAACAGATGATTCTAGTATGTAAAATCATACAGCCGTTAAATACTACAGCCAGAATTGTAGTAGCAGTACCTCTGAATGCCGAACTGGAACGTGGCTATTTACGCTGGATCAGGTCAGTGAAACTATTGGCGCAGCAACTGGGTGCAAAAGTGGTTTTCAGGGGCCGCCAGCGTACGCTAAATAAACTGAAACCTGTTGTTAACAATTCAAAACCAGCAATTGATGCGGTCTATGTGCCTTTTGATAAGATTCAGGATTTTGGTGGCATGCAGTCTGATCTGAATCCGGATGACATGGTTGTCGTAATATCAGCCAGAAAAGGTACTTTATCTTATAACCATAACATGGACCTGATACCCCGCGAACTGTCTAAAAATTATGGCAATAATAGCTTTATTATTATTTATCCGGAGCAATATCCGCAGTACCAGACTGTGCCCATTAAACCTGTAGCGAAAGCCTATGACGAAGAAAAAGGGGAAGAGTTTTAACTACGACCTAGACTTTAGCAAAACCGACTTCCGTAAAAATCCGGAGCTTTACCGCGTGGGCAAAGGCGAGCAGGGTGTTTTGCTGGTAGAGCCCTATAAGTCAGAAATACTACCGCACTGGCGCTTCCGCACGCTCGAGATAGCAAAAGAATCATCAAAGAAAATATATGAGTTGTTTCTGGAGTATGTAGCAGCAAACGATTTTGTAGGGGCAGATATGGCGCGCAAATTTTTGCAGATGGGCTATACACGTGCCAGGCGTTATGCTAACCACAAGTCCGGGAAAAAGTATGACGGGCCTGTGCCAGACGATAAAAAAGGGCAAAGCGGCGCACATGGCAGAGCGCAATTGCCCCGCGAAATGGACCCGGTAAAAGCTGAAGCTGCCGCTATTTTTAAAGAGAAATGGTACCTGGCAAAAGAGAACGAAACATACGTAAAGCAGATGGCCGCCTTCAAGGAAACCTACGGGACCTCAGTAGATTAAAAAATTAAATAAGAAAACTATACGGTCTTTACAGATTAGTTAAATCTTATATATTTGTAGAAAGAAAATCAATTTGCATATGATTAACAAAGACATAAAACTGGGCCGCGGACTGGGTAAAATTCAGTTTGGCCTGACAAGAGACGAAGTTGAAAAACTAATTGGCGAGCCCGAAGAAGTAGAAGAGTCTGATGAAGACGATGAGTTTGAGCACCAGGCCTGGAATTACTGGGAAGAAGGCTACTCGTTATACTTTGATAAGGAAGACGACTACCGCCTGAGCTGCATCGAAACTGCCAACCGCGAAGTACAGCTGTGGGGCGAGCGCATTTTTGAAATGAGCCAGGCGCAGGTAAAACAGCTTTTCGCTGATAACGACATTACCGGTATGGAGGAGGAAGAGATGGAAGAAGGCGAAACCCGCATCTCTTACGAAAAGCACATGATCGATTTATACTTTGATGAAGACCAACTGATTGCTGTAAACTTCGGCGTTTTTATTAACGATAACCTAGAAGTAGTTTGGCCAGATAAAAAGTAGAAACACCTTCCACAAAAAAATCCCCGCTAGCTCTGCAGTTAGCGGGGATTTTTTGTTTTTATACTTCCGTAAATCTAACGTATAAACGGCAGCTTATTTAAATAAGAAGTTCTTCAATTCTTCCTGTATAACCGGGTTAATAGCAATAGCAAGTATAACAGATATGATAAGGCCAAGCGCAACAGACAGCACATCTTTACCGATCAGGCGCAAGGTTTTCGCAAATTTATCGCTGCTATCCTGCGCACGAATACGCATACCCAGTTCGCGGCCTGCCAGCAAACCTACAAAAACCCAGGTCGTACTCATTGGTACGTTGTTCAACTCTTTGAAGTAATAAAGTATGAGTGCGTAAACCAGGTCAATGATGGTGGCACTTCTTACATCGCGCACATCAGATTTCTCATTGATGATGTTCTGGATTTTATCACCTTTCATGTAAAACAGGACGCCCAACCCTAAGAAAATAAAGAGTGTGAAGACGGTAAATTCTACCACATTAAGTTGGCGTGGCAGGTAAACGGCAATATTTGCCAGATCCTGAGCCAGCCAGATGTACCACAAAAAGCCGCTGATCACCCATTGTGCAACTGTCCAGAGGATATGGGCTTCGCCTTTAATAAAGCGCTTGATTACCTTGGTTAAGAGCAGGTAAATAATCAGAGCAGATATAAACGCCACTACATAACCAGTTAAGCTCTTATTGATCATACTTAGAATAGTGCCCGAGGTAGCTGTAAAAACGCTCAGGAGCATAAACGTAGTAGAAACCGGTATCCGGAACCTGGTAAGCAGCAAAAGTATGATCGGGGAGGCCAGTTGCAGGTATACAAAGCTGGTTGGTGTTTTATCTAAACCAGGCGTTGCCAACCTTTGATAAGATACATCGCCATCAAAAACAACCCAGCTGTAACTTACTGTAAAAACGAAGATCAGGCCCATGAAGAGCCATTGCCAGTACCATTTCTTATCTTCGTTGGAGCCGATAAAAGTACCGATGGTCTGGATACTGTCGTTTGCGATGGCCGAGTAACCAGCAAACGCAAAACCTACCCACATGGCAATAGCCGGATAAGGATATAAAGCGCCGGCAAGTATAAGGGAGATCGCGATGAAGTATAAAAACTTCTTTTCTTTCTGAAAGACACTATCAATCAGGTTAGTTCTTTTTGTGAACTTGTGCGGCTGAACGGGCACTACATGATGTGCTTTCTTCTTTTTGTTTTTGGCCATTTTAGCTGGTCATGAAAATTAAAAACGCTGCAAGTTAGCGCAAAATAGAAAGTAGTAGGTACGCTATGTTAAGAAATTCAGTGGTTAAGCGATTTTAATTTCCGGAAATCCTTTAAAAAATCCTCTAAAAAGATTTAAAATAACACAGTTCTAAAAACTGTAATGCAGATTTAACATACTAAAACTCTAAAAAGCTATCTTTGCTTTATGGCGACACAAGATAAAACCCTCGAAAATACACAACTGAAAGATATCGTTTCGCATGCGAAGGAGTATGGCTTCGTATTTCCGTCGAGCGAAATTTATGACGGCATGCAGGCCGTTTACGACTACGGCCAGATGGGCGTAGAACTGAAAAACAACATCAAGCAGCTTTGGTGGAAATGCATGACCCAGCTGAACCAGAACGTAGTTGGCCTGGATGCTGCCATCTTTATGCACCCGCTTACCTGGAAAGCATCGGGCCACATCGATAGCTTTAACGATCCGATGATCGATAACAAAGACTCGAAGAAGCGTTACCGTGCCGATGTACTGATCGAAGAAAAAGCTGCCAGACTCGAAAACGAAGGAAATAAAGAAGCCTGCGATGCGCTGCTGGCTGAAATGGGCCGCCTGCTGGAAGCTGAAGACCTGGATGGCGTACGTGAGCTGATAATCCGTGAAGATATTAAATGCCCGGTTTCAGGTACAACTAACTGGACCGAAGTACGCCAGTTTAATTTGATGTTCTCGACGCAGGTTGGTTCTGTGGCAGAAGATACAAGCACTATTTATTTACGCCCGGAAACGGCGCAGGGTATATTCGTGAACTTCCTGAACGTGCAGAAAACCGGCCGCATGAAAGTGCCTTTCGGTATTGCACAGATTGGTAAAGCGTTCCGTAACGAGATTGTGGCGCGCCAGTTTATTTTCAGGATGCGTGAGTTTGAGCAAATGGAGATGCAGTTCTTTGTACGCCCTGGCACCGAAATGGAGTGGTATAACAAATGGAAAGAAACCCGCAAAGTATGGCACGAAGCCATTGGCATTCCGGCTGCTAAACTACGTTACCACGACCACGAAAAGCTGGCCCATTACGCCAACGCCGCTGTAGATATCGAGTACCAGTTCCCATTTGGTTTCAAGGAAATTGAAGGCATCCATTCGCGCACGGATTTCGACTTAACCCAGCACCAGGAACTCAGCAAAAAGAAACAGCAGTACTTTGATAACGACCTGAACGAAGAAGGCAAACCATACGGAAACTACATTCCTTATGTAATCGAAACATCTGCCGGCGCGGATCGCTTGTTTTTGATGACGCTTTGCAATGCCTACCAGGAAGAGGAAATTACAGAAGGCGATGCTGTAAAAACGCGTACGTTCCTGAAATTCCATCCGGCACTTGCCCCGGTTAAAGCTGCCATACTTCCGCTTACCAAAAAAGATGGCCTGCCGGAAAAAGCAACTGAGATCTTCAACGATCTGAAGTTTGATTTCAATATGATCTACGAAGAGCGCGACAGCATTGGCAAGCGTTACACCCGCCAGGACCTGATCGGAACGCCGTTCTGTATCGCCGTAGACCACCAAACACTGGAAGATAATACCGTAACTGTAAGAGACCGCGACAGCCGTGAGCAGGTACGCATGCCGATTTCAGAACTCAGAACTTACATTGATAAAGCCGTTAACTTCAGAAGCATTTTAGAAAAGCTGGCCTAAGTATAAAGTATAATTAACGTAAAAAGCCGAAGGATATAAACCTTCGGCTTTTTGCTTTTATAAAGTACTTGTAGGTATTGAAGTGTAATACTTATGTTAAGTTCGTAAATAAAATTCTGAAGAAAAATCCTACACGCATCTGTGGAAATTCTGAATTAAAAATCAGCTTGAATTAAGTATAAACGCATTTTTCGTAAGGTTTTCAACAATATCTATACTTCAAAGTATAAAAAAACGCCAGTAATAATCACTCATTCCTCCCAAAGTATAAAATGTTGCAGCGTATAGATAAGTACACTAAACTATGAAAGCTATGGCAACATCATCAAAAGGAAAAGCATCAGAAAAAGACCCTTGCTGGAAAGGATATGAGCAGATAGGCATGAAGGATAAAGATGGAAAACAGGTACCGAATTGTGTACCGGAAGCAAAATCTTCTGATAAAGCAGGCTCAAAAAAGAAAAGCTGAACCCTGAAACCCAACATTAAAAAGCCCCACTAAACGGGGCTTTTTTTATAAGAACCTTATACTTTGTAAAATGAAGCGCTTAATGCAGCAGCTTACACTTTATTAGAAGACGCAAAATGCCTAACTTTGCCAGATTATTGCAGAACTAAGAAATTAACTATAAACTGTAAAACAAGCGCACTACTGTTGCAGCCTTGTTTCAGTGGAAGTAAAAGTATAAACCCGGTAATGGCAAAGTATAACGAGTACAAAAATCTGAATTACGCCAAGGTTGGCGAAGACGTACTGGCGTTCTGGAAGGCAAATAACATCTTCGGGAAATCAGTAGCGACAAGAGAAGGAAACAAGCAGTTCGTGTTTTACGAAGGCCCGCCGTCTGCGAACGGTGTGCCCGGTATTCACCACGTAATGGCGCGTGCGGTAAAAGATATTTTCTGCCGTTACAAAACGCTTAAAGGCTTCCAGGTAAACCGCAAAGGCGGCTGGGATACACACGGGCTTCCGGTAGAATTGCAGGTAGAAAAAGAACTGGGCATTACCAAAGAAGACATCGGCAAAAAGATAACGGTAGAAGAGTATAACCAGCGTTGCCGCGAAACAGTTATGCGTTTCAAAAGCCAATGGGACGACCTGACCGAGAAAATGGGCTACTGGGTAGACCTGGATAACCCATACATCACATTCGAGAACGACTACATAGAATCTTGCTGGGCCTTGCTGCGCAGGTTGTATGATAAAGGCTATCTGTACAAAGGCTACAGCATACAGCCTTACTCGCCGGGTGCCGGAACAGGCCTTAGCTCGCACGAACTGAACCAGCCAGGTTGCTACAAAATGGTGAAAGATACCACCATTGCAGCCCAGTTCGAGATCAAGAAGATTACCCGCAACATGTTCCTGTTCGAGAGCGAAGCGGAGCAAGTATACTTCCTGGCCTGGACTACAACGCCCTGGACGCTTCCGGCCAATACGGGTCTGGCAGTGGGTAAAGGCATCAAGTATGTAAAAGTTAAAACGTACAACCCTTACACTTACGCGCCGATCTCAGTTATACTTGCCAAAGATCTGGTGAGCCGCTACTTTAACGAGAAAGCCAAGGACATTGCCCTGGAAGCATATAACCCAGGCGATAAACTAGTGCCGTTTAAAATAGTAGAAGAATTTAATGGTGCAGACCTGAATGGTGTAGAGTATCACCAGTTGATGCCATATGTGCAGCCGGACAAGCCAGCTTTCAGAGTGGTGATCGGTGATTTCGTGACAACAGAAGATGGTACCGGTATCGTGCATATTTCGCCAACATTTGGTGCCGACGACTTTAGAGTAGCTGCTCAGAACGATATACCTGCCTTGCTGGTAACCGACGAAAATGGCAAACCAATGCCGATCGTAGATAAGCAGGGCCGCTTTGTAAAAGAGATTACAGACTTTGCCGGCATGTACGTGAAAAACTACGATGGCCAGGACGAATCTGCTGCAGACTACAAACCAACCGACGTACTTATTGCCATCAAACTGAAAGAAGAAGGCAAGGCGTTTAAGGTTGAAAAGTATGAGCACACCTACCCGCATTGCTGGCGAACCGATAAGCCTGTTTTATACTACCCATTGGATAGCTGGTTCATCAGAACGACTGCGGTAAAAGACAGAATGATCGAGCTGAACAAAACCATTAACTGGAAACCGGAATCTACGGGCTCTGGTCGTTTTGGTAACTGGCTCGAGAATTTAGTGGACTGGAACCTGTCGCGCTCGCGCTACTGGGGAACGCCATTACCTATCTGGCGAACCGAAGATGGTGAAGAAGAACGTTGCATCGGTTCTATTGCCGAACTGAGCGAGCAGATAGATGTGGCTGTGGAAAAAGGCTTCATGGATGCAGCAGTTGAGATACACGACCTGCACCGCCCTTACGTGGATAACATCATTTTGGCAAGCCCATCTGGTAAGCCAATGTACAGAGAGCCAGACCTTATCGATGTTTGGTTTGATTCTGGTGCGATGCCTTATGCACAGTGGCATTACCCGTTGGAGAACAAAGAAATATTCGAGCAGAACTTCCCGGCAGATTATATTGCCGAAGGGGTAGACCAAACGCGTGGTTGGTTCTTTACACTGCATGCGCTGGCTGTAATGCTGGAAGATAGCGTGGCTTATAAGAACGTAATTGCGAACGGCCTGGTGCTGGATAAGAACGGAAACAAGATGAGCAAGCGCCTCGGCAACGCTATCGACCCGTTCGAAATGATTGGCCAGTATGGTCCGGATGCCGTGCGTTGGTATATGATCGCAAATGCACCGCCTTGGGATAACCTGAAATTCAACGCCGATGGTGTTGTAGAAACCCAGCGCCGTTTCTTCGGAACGCTGCAGAACACGTATTCTTTCTTCGCGCTGTATACCAACCTGGATAACTTCACGTATGCTGAAGCCGATGTACCGTTGGAGCGCAGAACAGAAAGCGACCGTTGGATTATCTCGAAGCTGAATACGCTGGTGCAGGATGTGGATGGTTATCTGGCTGATTACGATCCAACCAAAGCTGCCCGTGCTATTCAGGATTTTGTGGTGGATGACATGAGTAACTGGTATGTGCGCCTGAACCGCAAACGTTTCTGGAAAGGGGAGTACAACGAAGACAAGATTGCCGCTTACCAGACACTTTATACTTGTTTGGAAACTATTGCTAAGCTTGCTTCTCCGATTGCGCCATTCTACACCGAACAACTGTTCCGTGACCTGAATAACGTAAGCGGCAGAAACCAGGTAGAATCGGTGCACCTGGCTAATTACCCGGAATTAGTAACTGCAGCCGTGGATAAGGAACTGGAAGAGCGCATGGAACTGGCTCAGACTATTTCGTCGCTGGTACACTCACTCCGCAAAAAGCACTTTATCAAAGTACGACAGCCGTTGCAGCGCATCCTTATTCCGGTACTGAACGCGCATACACGCCAGCAGATACAGGCCGTAGAAGACCTGATCATGTCGGAAGTAAACATCAAGCACATCGAGTACATTGATGATACATCTGGTATCCTGGTGAAAAAGATCAAGCCTAACTTTAAAAAGCTTGGTCAGGTATTCGGGCCAAAGATGAAACTGGTAGCTGCCGCAGTGCAGCAAATGAACCAGGATAACATTGCTACCCTGGAGCGTGAAGGTGCTTTTGAAGTAGTGATAGCCGATGATGAAAGTGCAGTGCTTACGCCGGATGATGTGGAAATTTCTTCGGAAGATATCCCAGGCTGGCTCGTAGCGAACGAAGGCAAACTGACGGTTGCGCTCGATGTAACCATCACCGAAGAACTGAAGCAGGAAGGCATCGCCCGTGACCTGGTAAACCGCATCCAAAACCTGCGCAAGGATTCTAACCTCGAAGTACAGGACAAGATCCATATTACCATGCAACAGGCCGCGCCGGAAGTAAACGCAGCTGTCGAGAATTTCCGCGAAGCCATCTGCACCGAAACGCAGGCGTTATCGCTTACGGTGGTGGAGAACCTGGCTGGCGGTACCTTGCTGGAGATGGATGAGTTCCAGGTGTACATCAGCATCCAAACCGAAGTAGTTACAACTATTTAAACCAAAAAGCACCGGTTGCTGTATAAGCGGCCGGTGCTTTTATACTTTCTATACGTGCAGCAGCCATCCATTACTGACTGGCAACTGCTTAAACTGCAAACATGAAATACTGGAAATATTACCTGGCGGCCTTTATTATTATCCTGATAGACCAGGCTGTGAAGCTGATCGTGCATTACAACATGGAAATGGGCATGCCCGGCGAAATTCACCTGATCGGCGATTGGGCTAAGCTGCACTATACGCTAAACCCGGGTATGGCTTTTGGCGTGGAGTTGGGCTCCGAATATGGTAAGCTTATTTTAACGCTGTTCCGGTTGGTAGCCATGTTTGGTATCAGTTACTATCTGTATTACTTAGTGAAGCATCATGCCCCTACTGGGTTAATATGGTGCATTGCGCTTATACTGGGCGGTGCTATCGGTAACTTAATTGATAGCACCTTTTATGGTGTTTGGTTTGATAATGCTCCGTATGGTTCGTCAACGCCGTGGTTTCATGGGCAGGTAATCGATATGTTTTATTTGGATATCTGGGAAGGTATTGTACCAAACTGGGTGCCCTTGTTAGGCGGAAAACCAATGTCGCTGTGGCCGATCTTTAACGTAGCCGATTCTGCGATTTTTATTGGCGTATTGCTGATTCTGTTTAACCAGAAGCGTTTTTTCGGGGAGCACGAAGAAGAGAAAAGCAACAACCCCGAATCGGTAGGTTTGCAGCAGAGCTTATAAGCTAATGTATAAAGTATAACAAAAGCGGCTGTTCCATTAAGGAACAGCCGCTTTTGTTTAGGGGTATCAGTTTTCAAAAATATAAGCCTGTAAGCAGGATGGTAATCAGAAATCATAGGGTTATATTTTGTGCCTTTTACCTGTAACTATATTATAAGCTTTTATTAGCACATGAAATTACCTAAACTATTAGCCGTTCTTGTTTTAGCTGCTGGCTTAAGTGCCTGTGAAAAGTGCGAAGATGTAAACCTGGGGAAACTGGAATTTACAAATGAGCTTGTTTCTTTTCTGCCTGCCCAGCCCACATCCGTAGCAAGCTATTACGCCACAACAGAAAGTGGCAAGCTGCAACTGAAGTATGAGATGCCAGCTAAAAATGCCACACTTGTGATACCGGCCGGAAAGAACAATTACACAGGCAAATTCGACCCTAATTCCTGTAAAAATTATTATACATCAGAAGAAAAGGTGTTTACCAGCCAAATAACAGGTGAAAAGCATTTCAGCATCAAAACAAAGTATAGGAAAGACGCTGACCCGGATCGTTATAACGCCATCCATGATAAAGAAGAAGTAAACGATGTAGTAGAATTTGAAGTTGGTTACGCCAATATCTATCCTGAACCGGTGCCTTACGGAACAACCACAATTACAAACTTTACAAGCAGGCGCACCTTTATACTTTCGGATGCAGCAACTACCACGTTAGATGGAATAACCTATAAGCAGGAATTTTTGCCAGAGGTAACTGTTGGTGGTGTAACGCACAAAAATGTATACCATCTGTACCTCAAACAACCTTACCTGGAAGCGCATGAACCCAGGTCAGAAAAATACCCGATTGACTTTGTACAGGGGATTTATATTAGCGAAGGAGTAGGAATTATACATGCCTATACTTTTAGAGGGAAGAACTTATCTATAACAGTTGAGTAGCGATTACAGCAAAAACTCTTATTTTTACCTGAAGCCTAAACCCAAATTACCTTGCCTGCAACCAAACCCATCCTTAAAGTAACCGATCTGGAAACCGTTTTCTCGACGCACCGCGGCACTACCAAAGCCGTGGACAAGGTATCGTTTGAAGTATACCCAGGCGAGACAGTGGCCATAGTAGGAGAGTCGGGTTCAGGGAAGTCGGTAACGTCGCTTTCTGTGATGCGCCTGATCAATACGCCGCCGGGCCGAATAGCTGGCGGAACTGCTATTTTTCAGTCGGAGCGGTTTGGCGAAGTAGACCTGTTTACCTTACCTGAAAAGCAGATGCAGCAGGTACGGGGCAACGAGATAAGTATGATTTTCCAGGAGCCGATGTCGTCTTTGAACCCGGTTTATACCTGTGGAAAACAAGTTGCTGAAGTACTGCTGCTGCATACTAATTTATCGAAAGAAGAAGCCAGAAACCGCACGATTTCCCTTTTTGAGAAAGCAAAACTACCTCGACCAGAGAAAATTTATGACGCTTATCCACATGAGATTTCAGGCGGACAAAAGCAACGCGTCATGATTGCAATGGCTATGGCCTGCGAACCAAGTATACTGATTGCCGACGAACCAACAACTGCTTTGGATGTAACGGTGCAGGCTCGTATGCTGGAGTTGATTGATGAACTCAGAGTAAAAGAAAATACGGCCGTTCTGTTTATTACCCACGACCTGGGAGTTGTTGCCGAAATTGCCGACCGCATTCTGGTAATGTATAAAGGCAAACTGGTAGAGCAAGGCCGCGTGTTGGATATTTTCACCAACCCGCAACACCCCTACACAAAAGGGTTGCTGGCCTGTCGCCCTAAATTAACGGCCAAAGCCCAATCCATACTTCCGACTGTGTCTGATTTTATGGTGGAAGATGCGCAGGGCAACATCACCGAGAGAAAGAAGTCAAGTATACTTGAAGAACTGGAACAGCCTGCGCCAGCAAGTATAAAGCTAAAGGAAACTACAGAGCCGTTACTCGAAGTCAGGAACCTGAAAGTATACTTCCCGATCAAGAAAGGCTTTTTCGCGCGGACCACAGATTATGTAAAGGCAGTAGATAATGTCAGCTTCACGGTACAGCCCGGCGAAACCATTGGCCTTGTAGGCGAATCTGGTTGCGGCAAAACAACGCTGGGCCGTTCCTTGCTCAGGCTGGTAGAGCCAACAGATGGCAGCATACTTTTTGATGGTGTAGATATTGCAAAGCTGAGCGCAGAAGAACTCCGTAAAAGCCGCCGGGATTTTCAGATGATTTTCCAGGACCCTTATGCTTCGCTTAACCCGATGCACACCGTAGGCGAAGCCATTATGGAGCCGATGCATGTGCATAAACTTTACAACAGCAACCAGGAAAGAAAAGAAGTCACCATGCAACTACTTGAAAAAGTAGGACTTACCAGAGAGCATTTCCAGCGTTATCCACATGAGTTTTCGGGTGGGCAGCGGCAACGGATCTGTATAGCACGGGCTTTAGCATTACAACCAAAATGTATAATTTGTGATGAATCTGTTTCAGCGCTGGATGTGTCGGTGCAGGCGCAGGTACTTAATTTACTCAACAAACTAAAGCAGGAGTTCGGGATTACCTACATTTTCATTACCCACGATCTGTCAGTTGCCAAGTATATGTCGGACCGGATTCTGGTAATGAGCAAAGGCCAGATCATAGAAAGCGGCACCCCCGACCAGTTATACTTAAACCCGCAGCAGGACTATACCCGCGTCCTGATCAACGCCATCCCGAAGGGCGAACCCGAAGATATTATAAAAGCCCAACAGAAACGTGACCTTATGAAAGCAGGTTCAGTCTAGAAACAAAGTATAAAGTCGGCTTCAAGCTAAAGTAGATGCCATACTTTTGTTCATTTCGAAAGATTCATATACCTGAACTTTGTGCTGCTAACAGAGTTTATACTTTATTATTCCGGTCAGGATAGCCTCTATATAGAACATTCTCTATAAATTCACCTGAAATTAAGATTACATAACAGCCAAAGCGGCTGCTATGGCGTATAGCATAAAATTATGTAGAGCTAACGAATGGCTCTGACAGCTATCGATTGGATAGCCCATTGAAAGATATTATTGATACATGAGAAGCAAACAAGACAAAGGCGGCAGAGATAATACCGGCCGCCCCGATAAAAGAAAATCACGCTCCGAAGACGGTTCTTCAGCCGCAAGAGATGGTGCAAGTGCAAGAAGTAAGTCATCTTCAGAAAGAGGAGCAGCTGGAAGTGCAAGAGGCAAATCTTCCTCCTCAGGCAGAAACAGTAACTCCAAAGGCAGGTCATCTTCCAGCAGAGGTTTTTCTGATAAAGGCCAGCCATCCGGAAAAGATTCATACTTAAGAAAGCAGGATAACCGCCGCAATGGTGAGCGAAGAGCCGCCAAAAGCATTGTGCTGGAGTCGTTCTCTAATAGCCCCGATACTCCTTTTACCATTCAGCAGGTGTTCCGCCGCATGGGTGTAACTGATAAGAAAGGCCGCGAAATGGTTTCGGAAATGCTGAACTTACTGGTAGAGGATAAAAAACTGCTACTATCAGAAGGCAAATATACGTTAAACCTGCGTGTTGATATTATTACAGGCCGCGTAGATCTGGCTAATAACAAGTATGCCTACATCGTATCAGAAGAATTGGAAGACGATGTACGGGTATACCGCGAACACCTGAAGTATGCCATGGATGGCGACATCGTAAAAGTAGAAGTACTGCCAACCCGCAGCGGTGGCCGCGCCGAAGGCATTGTAGTAGAGGTGGTGGAGCGCAAGCGTACCGAACTGGTAGGTATCATGGAGCTTTCCAAAAATTTTGGGTTTGTAGTGCCGGATTCTAAAAAGTTATACTTCGATATTTTTGTAGGCGAACGTGGGCTTAACGGCGCACAGGCACGCGATAAGGTATTGGTTAAAATAGTAGAGTGGCCCACCAAACCAGATAAAAACCCGATTGGCGAAGTAATCCGTGTGTTTGGCCCGGCAGGCGAGCACGAAGCCGAGATCCATTCTATTATGGCGGAGTTCGGGTTGCCGTTCGAGTTTCCGGAGTCTGTGGAAGAAGAAGCAGAAACGATATCAGAGGAAATCACAAAAGAAGAAATTGCCAAGCGCCGCGACTTCCGCAACGTAACCACTTTTACCATTGACCCTGCCGACGCAAAAGATTTTGACGATGCCCTTTCGATTCAGAAATTAGAGAACGGCCACTGGGAAATAGGAGTGCATATTGCCGATGTAACGCATTATGTAACGCCGCGCACCACCCTCGAGAAAGAAGCCTTCCACAGAGCTACGTCGGTATACTTAGTAGACAGAACAATTCCAATGTTGCCTGAGCGCCTCTCGAATGGCCTTTGCTCGCTGCGCCCTGAAGAAGAAAAGCTAACCTTCTCGGTTGTATTTGAGCTGGACGATACCGGCAGGTTATACGATACCTGGTATGGCCGCACCGTTATTTATTCTGACCGCAGGTTTGCCTACGAAGAAGCACAGGAGCGCATCGAAACCGGCGAAGGTGACTTTGCCGAGGAAATCAACACGCTAAACGAGATTGCCAAAAAGCTGAAAGACAAACGCTTTAAGAACGGCGCTATCAGTTTCGAAACAACCGAAGTTAAATTTAAGCTCGATGAGAACGGCAAGCCGCTATACATTTATGTAAAAGAGCGGAAAGATGCCCATAAACTGATCGAGGAATTCATGTTGCTGGCTAACCGCAAAGTAGCCGAATATGTGTATAACCTGGGCAAAGATAAAAAACGCCCGACCATGGTGTACCGTACCCACGGCGCCCCGGACCCGGACAGACTGAGCACCTTCTCTATTTTCGCGCGTAAATTTGGCTATAAAGTAGATCCGGAAGGAAATATTTCGAATGAGCTAAACAGGCTGGCAGAAGATACCGAAGGCAAACCGGAGCAGAACGTACTGCAGAACCTGGCGATACGCACGATGGCAAAAGCCAAGTATAGCACCGAGCCCGAAGGCCACTTTGGTCTGGCATTCGCACACTATTCTCACTTTACATCGCCCATCCGTCGTTACCCCGATATGATGGCGCATCGCCTGTTGCAGTTCTATTTAGATGGTGGCAAAAACGAAGACAAAGAAGAATTCGAAAAGCGTTGCCAGCATTCTTCTGACATGGAGAAACGCGCTGCAGATGCCGAGCGTGCCTCTATCAAGTACAAGCAGGTGGAGTTCATGAAAGATACCATCGGCAACCAGTACAAAGGGATTGTGTCTGGTGTAACAGAATGGGGTATCTTTGTGGAGATCGAAGAAAACAAATGCGAAGGCATGGTTCGCCTCTCCAGCCTCAACGACGATTATTACGAACTGGATGCCGATAACTACCGTGTAATAGGCCGCCAGAACAAGCGTATTATTTCGTTTGGCGATGAGGTGATGGTCGAAGTAACCGGCGCCAACTTGGCCGAACGCACCATCGATCTGGAATTAGTAGAGACCCTGAAACAACATTAAAAACTGTGGATAGCAGCACCCTTTCCGAAAAACTGAATAACACATTAAGCAGCCTTCGCTATGGCGAAAACCCACCGGAACTTTACGAGCCTATCCGGTATATTATGGCGTTGGGCGGAAAACGGATAAGGCCTTTATTGGCGCTGCTGGCCGCAAATATGTATAAAGACGATGTGGAAAACCTACTTTTGCCAGCTGCGGCAGTAGAGGTTTTCCACAACTTTACCCTCCTCCACGACGACATCATGGACAAGGCACCACTACGCCGTGGGCAGCAAACCGTACACGAAAAGTGGAACGCCAACACGGCCATACTTTCCGGGGATGTGATGCTGGTGCGTGCGTACGAACTGTTACTGGGTATTGAGCCGGCCATACTTCCAAAGGTGTTGCAATTGTTTAGTAAAGCCGCTGCTGAAGTATGCGAAGGCCAGCAACTCGACATGAATTTTGAGCAACGCCAGCAGGTAAGCATACCCGAGTACATCCACATGATCACCCTGAAGACAGCAGTGCTGCTTGGTTTCAGTTTAGAGATGGGCGCTCTATTGCAGGGCGCACCCGAAGCGGATTCGGCACATCTGCAGGCATTCGGTATTAACATTGGTATTGCTTTCCAGCTGCGCGATGATTTGTTGGATGTGTATGGCGATAAAGCGAAATTTGGCAAGCAGGTAGGCGGCGATATACTATCGGATAAGAAAACGTTTTTGATGCTGACCGCGCTCGAACAAGCTGACGAATCGCAACTCCAAAGTATAAAAGCCTGGCGCCACAAAACCGACGAAAGTATAACTGCTGAAAAAGTAAAAGCTGTAACAGAAGTGTATGACCAACTCCAGATAAAACAGCAAACCGAGCAGCAGATAGAAGTATACTTCCAGAAAGCCATGCAGCATTTAGACGCTGTGGAGGTGGCAGAAAATCAGAAAACCGACTTACGCAACCTTGCCCTGCAACTAATGGAGCGAGAGGCTTAGGTTGCGTTATTGTCTGAATCAGGATTTTCGGGATGCCAACGGAATTGCAGGATTTTGATTGTTGAATGGTTGAAGTATAAAATAGCTTCTACCGCAAGTTTAGCGCAGCGTAACTTGTGGTTTTGCATGATGTAAGTTTGTAACTTACTTTCTGCGACAGCAGAAAAATTACACTTACAGAAACAGTTAGCTTATTTGTCATCCTGTAAAGAATCCTGGTAATGAGTCGCAAGTAATTCATAAGACCCTTAACAGGACGACAGAACGGGAAAGGCCGATCTCATACTTCTAAAGCCTTTACCAAAGTATAACCCATTGCAGTCCTTGCTTTTGCAAAGCAAAGAAGTTGAAAACTTCTATCCATACTTTACCACAAGTTACCGCTTCGCTCAAACTCGCGGCAGTAAAATTTTCATGCAACTTAACAAGCAACAATTTAGCCATTAACATTACCACATTAAGAAATTTAATACATCAGCACGTTACCTAAAATGAGCATTACTCTTATATTAATTATACTTACCGTTGGGATTTCGTGGTACGCTTGGAAGAACCACAGCTTAATGGCTGGTTGGATCTTTGAACCATACCGTATTCAGCGCGATAATTCGTGGCACCGCTTTTTGACCTCCGGGTTTCTGCACGCCGATTTCACGCACCTGCTTTTTAACATGTTTACGCTGTTCTTCTTTGGCAATGCCGTGGAGCAGACGTTTGGTGCCTTTTTCGGAGGTACAACCGGCATCCTGATTTATTTGCTGATTTATTTGGGCGGCGTTATTGTAGCAGATATTCCGACTTACCTGAAACACCGCAACGATCCGGGTTACCGCGCATTGGGCGCATCAGGTGGTGTGGCCGCTGTTGTGTTCTCAAGTATACTTTTTTATCCTACACAGGATATTTGCCTGTATGCTATACTTTGCATTCCGGGTTTTATACTTGGTGTGCTGTATCTAATCTACTCTTATTACCAGGGCAAGCGCATGGGTGATAACATTAACCACGACGCTCACTTTTACGGCGCTGTTTACGGGTTTGTACTGAGCATTGCTTTTGTACCACAAGCACTGCCAAACTTCTTCCAGCAGATCAGCAACTGGCGTCTGCCTTTTTAAAGAAGTATAAACTCAGAAGCAGCATAAGGCTAACCGGCTGTTTGTAAGCAGGCTACGTATAAGGAGTTACATAAGCTCCTACACCATGCGCACCAGCCCAATCATCCTGAAATATTCTCTATTTATACTTTTACTGGCTCTCTCATTTAATGCTTCGGCCAGGCAGCAACCTGTTTGTTTACTGGAACAGGTAATGCGGGAAAGGCCCATCCTAGCAGAACTTTTAACGAAGGCCGGGTATGCGCCACTGCTTTCCTGCGATAACACCTATACCATCCTTGCTCCACCGGAAAGTGCTTTACGTGCCTTGCAGGCTGCATCAGCAGGAGAGGTGCGCGCTACATTGGCCGCCCACATCCTGAAAGGAAATTACTTGCAAAGCGACCTGAAAGAAGGCAGTTCTATACCCACCTTAGCTGGCAGTAAACTAAGTATCTTCCGTAAAAAAGACCAGACACTGGTAAATGGTGTGCGCATCTTACAAGCCGATAGCAAAGCGAAAAACGGCGTTATTCATGGGCTTGATAATGTACTGGCCATTTAGGTTTGCCACACGTGGAACATCTCTATAAGTAACCTTTAGCCTGAAGTGTAAACAACTCGGCATACTTCCCGTTTTGCGCCAGAAGCTCTTCATGCGAACCTAGCTCTTTCAACTGGCCATTCTCCAGAAACAAGATCCGATCGGCCATGCGTACCGTAGAAAAGCGGTGGGAGATAAGCACGGCAGTTTTACCGGCAATCAGTTCAGAGAAACGAAGGAAAACCTCGTGTTCGGCGCGCGCATCCAAAGCTGAGGTTGGCTCATCTAAAATAAGCAACTGTGCATCGCGCATGTAAGCACGGGCCAGCGCTACTTTCTGCCACTCGCCACCCGATAGCTCCACACCTTTGTTAAAGCGCTTGCCTAACACCTGCTCATACTTGTCTGGTAGTTTCTGAATAACCTGATCGGCTAAACTTTTATGGGCGGATGTTTGGATGCGGTCTTTATCTAAAATATTGCTGATCTGGCCAATGGCAATGTTATCGGAAGCCGACATCTGGAACCGCACAAAATCCTGGAAAATAATGCCCACCTGGTGCCGCAGATCGTTCAGATCATAATCCCGCAGGTCTTTTCCATCTAAAAGTATGCGGCCTTCTGTGGGTTCGTAAAGGCGTGCTAAGAGCTTAACCAAGGTAGTTTTGCCAGCGCCGTTCTCACCAACCAACGCCAGTTTTTCGCCGGCCTGCAGATGGAAAGAGAGGTGCCGCACGGCCCAGCGCTCGCTGTTATGGTATTTAAACCCGACGTTCTCAAAGGTAAAGCCTTTCTGTATCGGCCTCGGAATAAGATGCGGGTTAACCGGAGGTGTAATGTTTGGTTTCAATTCCAGGAAATCGAACAGGTCCTGCAAGTATAAAGCGCTCTCAGCGATTTGCGAAAAACGTGTCATGATGCCCTGCAGCAGCCCGCGCATGTTGTTAAAGGAACCCGCCAGAAACGTGAGATCACCAATAGAAATAGCACCTGAAACCGCCCTGAAAAGTATAAACACGTAAGCCCCATAATACGCCAGCGTACCAATACCCGAAAGTATACTTCCCCACACAGCGCGCCGCACAATCAGGTTCTTGTTCAGGTTATAATACCTATCCGAAAGTGCCCGGAAACGATCTGCCAGGAAACCGGAAAGGTTAAAGGTTTTGATCTCTTTGGCTGTTTCGTCGGAGGCACCAATGTAGCGCAGGTAATCGAGTTCGCGGCGTTCGGGCGTCCAGGAGCGGGATAAGGAGTAGGTGCGTTCGTTAAAATGCGATTCGCCGAGGAAAGACGGAATTACCGCAATCAAAAGTATAACGATCAGCCACGGGTTAAAAGCGATAAGGCCAACGGCCAGGAAAGCAATCGTAACCATATCCTGCACCTGCGAGAGTACCTGCGACATCAGCACCACTCGCGTTACCGTTTGCCTACGTGCCCGCTCCAGTTTATCGTAAAAAGTAGCATCTTCGAACTGGGCTAGGTCCAGCGTAGCGGCATGTTCTATTAAGGTGACAGAGGTTTTGTTGGAGAACAGATCGCCGAGCAGGCTATCGAGCAGCGTAATGCCGCGGTTAATGAGGTCGGAAAGTACTGCCAGTCCAAGTTCCAGCGCTACGAGTTCCCATAAATAAGTTAGTTCGCGTTCGCCGTTCAGCCCGTATTGCCGGATCACTTCATCAATAATCAGCTTGCCCACATACAACATCGCCAGCGGAATAGCCGATTTTACGAGGCGCAACAGCATGTTGCCGATGGTCATGCTTTTGCTGGTATGCCAGATCAGCCTGAAAAATTTAGGCAGGTTTTTGAGTGCGCCTACTTGCTCTTTAAAGCTTTTTTTATCGTTGGGGTTCTGTATTGCGGAGCGTGTTCCTTTTTTAGCTTCTTTCATGATAGAGAAGTATACAGCCGGCTCAGGATTATGTTTTAAAGTATAGCCACGGGTCTTTCTAATTCAGTGCCTATGTTGTAAATGATATAGCTGCTGCCTTATATTTGATTTATTCCATCTCCTTAAAGTATAAACACATAACAGAATGAAATCAATTCTTAAAAGTGCTTTGGTTCTTCTTACACTAAACTTAACTGCCTGCTTTTGCCACACCGCCGAAGCGCAGATAAAGCATGTACAATATTTCGATGCCCATGAAATTGAAACGGATGATAAGCGCGCAGCAAAATTTATAGAGATAATAGAACGCCAGACCGACGAAGCGCAGGCAGGTACAATTCGTTATTATGAGATGCCTCCGGATTCCGGTGATTTTATTCTGCTGAAAGAAGGCACTTATACTTCTGTTTTTCATCCGCGCAAAGCACATGGGCAATTGGTCTCCTACTTCCGGCAAGGTAACAAGCGTACAATTAAATCATACGACAATGGGCAGCTGCTACTCGATATGGAATGGTATGAGAACAAGAAGTTGAAACATAGTATAGCGTATACAAACGGTAAGCCAGACGGAGAATTAAAATCTTATTACCCAAGTGGTGCCCTAAAGCGCGAAGAAATGTATGCGGCAGGGAAACAAGTATCCGGTAAATGTTATGCAGAAGATGGTAAAGAAATAGCGTTTGTTCCGTTCCGGGTACTTCCCCAGTTTCCGGGAGGCGAGCAGGCAATAGGAGCTTTTATTGCGCAGAACGTGCGCTACTTGGCTAAAAGCCAGCACCAGAAAGAGAGCGGCACTGTAATCGTTAGTTTTATAGTGAAGGCGGATGGCAGTATCGATAAATTTAATGTTTCACAAAGTATAAGCAAAGGCCTGGATAACGAGGCGCTCCGGGTTGCCCATAAAATGCCAAAATGGAAGCCCGGCGAAATGGAAGGCGAAAAAGTTGCTGTTTTATACCACATGCCGTTCAAATTCACGTTACGCTAACTTAACCTTCACTTATGAAAAAGCTGTTACTCATCTGTTTCACTTTTGCGCTTAGCCATACTCTGTTTGCGCAGGCCACTATGCCGCCACAGGAAGTAGCTACCGTAGAAGCACTTGCTAAAACGGCACTAAGTATAATTTCCGGGCCAAAAGGGCAGCCGCGCGACATGGAGAAGTTTAAAGCGCTGTTCCTGCCAAATGCCCAAATGGGAGGCGTGTTCTTTAAAAACGACAGCAGCTTTGTGCGCTTAACCACGGTAGAGCAATTTGCTGACCGTAACGGGCCAGCCTACGCAGAAATGGGCTTCTACGAAAATCAACTGGCACTGCGTGTAGAGCAGTTCGGCAACATTGCCACGGCTTTCCAAACCTACGAAACCCGGTTGGGCAGCTCTGCTGGAAAAGTACAGGACCGTGGCGTTAATATTTACCAACTGGTATTTGATAAAGGGCGCTGGTGGGTAGCAAGCCTTGTCTTTACACCGGAAACACCCAAGAATCCGATTCCGAAGAAATACCTGAAATAAAAGTATAAAGGCTATAAATGAGAAAAGCCCGGCTAAAATAGCTGGGCCTTCTCTCACCTTAAAACAAACTAAACTAATCTAATTTCTAACTAACTTTATATTAATGCCTTAACAGGCAAGTCGTCTCTTTTTTATACGGGCAATAAGCAATCTGAAATAGAGCGGACTAATTTTTTGCTGAAAAAAATAATACAGAAATTTGCATATGAATTATGCGTTTTCTATTTTAGCATTTCCAACTATTCCCTCCCTTATTGCGGGTGCAAAATTACATTTTTAGTTTTCTAATCCCAAAGAAAACAGCAATGTTTTTTTTAAATTTTTGCACATTTTTTTTAAGCTTATTTTTTGATTTGTGATCTGCTGATATTCAGACGTTTATACTTTATATACGTGCGCTTAAATCTGAAATAAACTGCCTCTGAAACTGATCTTAAAAGTATAAAACTGAAATTTCGGCAAAATTTTTAAAAACCAGGGCAGTAAGTATAAAGTGCGTCTCTTGTTTTCTACCTGGTTCATATGTTGCTGAAACTACCTTGCACTTCCAACTAACGTCTGCGCTAGGGTAAACAGTCTTGAAACGCTTCCTCACAAAGAAGCATACTCCAACTCTTAAACTTAACAGACCAAAACTAGCCGCGGTTTGCTTCTCGCGTGTTCGTTATTGCCAGGTGCACCAGCCGTAAATTCCTGCCTGACCGCTGAACTGAAATGTAGAATGCCCCTGAACGGGAAGGTTTATACTTTGGCGGATGCGCTTGTTGAAGTTTAGGCCTTAAGGTAAATTTCTTGCTAAAGGTTAAAATAACCAGTGTGATAACTTTTCGAAAAAATATTATACTTCAGAAGCAACCTTTCTGTTCGCTACTGCATCTGTTAGTTAAATTCCGGTTTTCAGGATTCATTCTCTAAGTAAACACTATAAAACAAAATAAAACTATGAAGATCTCAACACACGCCGCATCGCTGATTATGCTAGCTACCATGGCTTTTTTCTTTGCACACATCCCGGCCTTTAGCCAAACTTTAAGAGGTAACGGGAATGTAAAAACCGAGAGCAGAACGGTGAGCAACTTTAAAGGTATTGATGTAAGTGGCGGATTTGCAGTAGAAGTTATATTGGGCAACAAGGAGGGCGTTGTGCTGGAGGCGGAAGAAAACCTGCTCAGCAATATTAAAACAGACGTTAGAAACGGCGTGCTGCACATTTACAACGATAAGAGCCTGAACTCGAGCAAGCCCATGAAAGCGTTTGTGACCGTTAAAGAACTGAATAATATCGACATTAGCGGCGGCGTGAAAGTAACCGGTAAATCCACTTTTAAAACCGGAACATTTGATCTGGATATGAGTGGCGGTTCTAAAGTTATACTTGCCCTGCAAGTACAAACTCTGAAAGCCGACCTGAGCGGAGGCAGCAATGTAACCTTAACGGGTCGTGCAAATGAGGTAACAGTGGATATGAGCGGTGCCAGCAAAGTAGAAGCCTCCGAACTGGAAGCCAAAAATGTAAAGATAGAAGCAAGCGGCGGCAGCAAGATAAAAGTGTTTGCAAAAGAAAACCTGGATATTAATGCTTCCGGCGCATCGAATGTAGCGTACAAAGGCAGCCCGAAAATAGATGCCGAAACATCAGCGGCTGCTAAAATTTCTAAAATGAACTAGTACAAACTTATTCCACAAAAAAGCACAGCTCCTGAAGGCTGTGCTTTTTTTGTGCTTAGGCAGTTAAGTTACTTCCGCTGCAAGAGTAATTTTAAAGTATGATGCAGGGCTTTGTTATCGCTTAACGGTCCGTGGCCGGGTACCACAACGGCGGCATCAGGGTACCTGAATAGCACATGCCTGATCGCTTCTGGCCAGGCCGTAAGGTTGGCTTCTGCTACATTTCCCAGGTTTTTGGCATCTTCTGCTTTTACCAGGCAACCCCCTGCAAGCAACTTTGTTTCGGGCAGCCATACCACCAGGTTATCCGGTACATGGCCTGCTCCCGGAAAGTATACTTCTATTTCGGTTCTGCCAATCGTAAAAGTTGTATCAGTAGGAGGTAAAACAGGGCTTGGGTTGCCCAGACCTTGCTCAAATGCTTTTTTAGAAGTTAGCGCAGTACTCCATACTTTTACTTTTTGTTTTTGCAAAGCTGCAATGCCACCCATTCTGTCCTGGTGCGCGTGCGTAACAATGCAGTGTGTAACAGGCTTTTTCAGGTTTTTTGCAACCCAGGTCAGTACCTGTTCTGTCTGCGGATCGTCCCAGGGTGTATCTATCAGCACCACGCTATCGGTTGTGCTGATGATCAGGCCGTTGGCTGGTACCTTTTCGCCGTTAAATGTGCCGTACGAAGTATAAACGTAGAGGTCGGGCTTTACCTTGGTTACTTGTATACGCGCTTCCTGCGCCTGCACAAGCTGTGCAAACCCGAATATCAGACCAAGTATAAAAAGCAGGCGGAACGGCATAATCAAAGTATAAATTAGCGTTTAGGAACTGGCAATACAGGCAAGCTCGCGTGCCCGCCGGCATCTACACTTTGCACTGCAAAAAAGTAATTGTCTTTGGAGTAGTTAAGTGTAGCCTTTGTATCTGTTACGTAGAATTTCTTTTCCCAGACCGGGCTGCTGGTTTCGCGCATCAGTACAAGATAACCAGCCGGTTTTTTACCTTTTGCAGGCGCTTCCCATTGCAGGTCTGTTTTGTTGGTAAGGTCGGAGGTAAGTACCGCTACTTTTTGCGGGGCAGCCGGAGCCAGGCCCAGACTTGCCATGGTTGCCAGGTTAACGGCTGTGTTTTTGCGCAGGTATTCAAAATCCATGAACTCGCTCAGGTCGCCATACTGTTTGCCGTTTTCTTTGCGGAGGTCCTGGTGCTGGTGGTCAAAATCTTCGTTCATCTCGCTCATGCGCACAGCCGCGTAGCCTTGCTGGTTAAACGGTGTGTGGTCGCCGCCACGAAGGAAACGGTCAGGGCGGTACTCCAGCATCACTTGTATCTGGTCTACATACTTTTCGCCGGCCATTTTCAGGTAGCGGGCCAGGTTGCGGCTGGGGCCATCGTTTTCTGAGCCTAAAGTGCGGCGCAGGCGTGCTTCTGCTTCGGTTTCGTTGGATGGTGTGGCTTCGCTGAAAACACGAACGCGGGTATTGTCGTGCAGGCCGGTTTCGGCAGAATAAGAATTGCCGATTATATCGTTGTTAAGTACAGCTACAATGTTCCAGTTTTCCTTTTTGGCGCGCTCGGCTAAGTGCGTAGAGCCTTTCAAACCTTGTTCCTCGCCCTGGAAAGCGACAAACACCAAGGTAGCCGGAAACTGCCGCGAGGCCATGATACGGGCCATTTCCATGACAATAGCAACACCGGAGGCATCATCGTTCGCCCCCGGCGCTTTGCTTTTAAAATCCATTACATCGGTAACGCGCGAGTCGAGGTGGCCTGCCACAATAATAACGCGGTCGTCGGTGGGGTCAGAGCCTTTCAGAATGGCCATCGGGTTTGCCATTTCGGTATCCTGCGGTATGCGGCGGCCATCTGCTTTTACAATGTAGCGGTCCATCTCTACGGTCATGCGGCCACCGGAGGCTTTGGCATATTGTTCAAATTCAGCCTTTACCCATTCGCGGGCGGCGCCTATGCCTTCTTTTTTGCTGGTAGTGGTGCTTAGCGAGTGGCGCGTGCCGAAGGTTTCCATCTTTTTAACCAGGCTTTCCAGGTTTTTAGCGGATACTTCCTTTACCATTTTGCTGATCTCATCATTCTGCGGAATGGCTTCCTGGGCTATACTTGGCGTGTTTATACTTAAGAAAGCCCCGGCTACGAACAGCAGTTTAAAGAAACGGGGAAAGCGGAAATTTAGCGTCATGTTTGTTAGGGTGAATAGCGTTGAGAGAGTAAGATAAGCACTAGCGCTTAAAAATCATTATGCTCCATCTCAGAGATAGAAATTTATACTTGCCGGTGCTGTTAAAAAGCCAGCTGGCAGCGTTCGTTTTGCAGTAAGTATAATTCGTCTTCTACCTGAAGTATGGTTTTCGAGTTTTCCATTTCGGCTTGGTAACGTCTGGATAAGTCGCGCCGCCGGATTGCTTCCAGGAAACGGCGGGCATCTTCGCGGGTTTCTAACGTGAGGCCGGGTACCTGGGTGGGTTTTTCGTCGTCTCCTTTGGCTACCATGGTAAAGTAGGACGTGTTGGTATGCTTTACGGTGCCGGTTTTTACGTTTTCGGCAATTACTTTTATGCCCACCAGCAGCGATGTATTGCCCACATAATTTACAGAAGCCAGTAGCGAAACCAGATCGCCTACCTCCACGGGTTGCAGAAAATGTACGCCATCCACTGTTACCGTAACGCAGTAATTGCCGGCATGCTTCGAGGCGCAGGCATACGCCACTTTATCCATCAAAGAAAGTAGAATGCCACCGTGTATCTTACCGCCAAAGTTGGCATAACTCGGGATCATCAGCTCGGTGAGGGTAACGCGGGAATAAGAGACAGGTCGGAAGTTAATAGTTGCCATACAATATAGTTTTGGCAAGTATACGCAACACAAGCTAAATAGCCGGCTTCTTATTTTTGAGAAAATTATTTAGAATGCTGAATGTTAACGTATAAAAGCAGGTTTATACGTTACAAAAACACTACATCCAGCACGGCTTCGTTGCCTACTTCGCGGTTAAGCAGCTCTATTACTTTACTTTTCGACATGTTTAGTTCGTGTTTAAGCGGAGCAGAGGTGAGGCGTACAAACAGTTTATGGTCGCGAAAGTATAATTCCTGTGTTTTCATGGCGATGGGTTTGCCCATGATCTTGGCCCAGCTTTCGGTGATGTGTACTTCGCTTAACTTGCCCTCGAGCCGGTACGCTTTGATCAGCGCTTTTATACTATCCCCGATCGGCTGCATCGCCGCCTTGCGTTTATCAATCTCCTCTTTCTTTTTGTAATAGCGCACGAGTGGGTTGTTGTAAATGATGGTAAATTATGAATCAATTTCAGTAGAATAGCTTCACATAAATGGCAATGTCATTTCTTTAATTCTCTTTCAATAATAGTTTTCTTCTCTTCAATCATTTTTAAAATGAATGGTTCAAAGCCCTCTTTAGGGTAATTTGGGTTAGGTACTTTTGTGCCCATCAAATTAGTTGCAATGCCTGAGCTTGCTGCTAAGCCTGCAAAAGGACTGTTTATAAAATGATGCTCCGATAGCTGACCATACAAAGCTTTTAGTTGACTAATGTGTTCTGATAACTCAATAGCAGAAGTATTGTTAAACTCGGTTTTAATTCTTCTATTGATAATTTTCTGTAACTCATAGTAAGACGCTTCTTCACTATTTGTCCCTTGACGGCAATATATTGCGTTTTTCCTTAATGAACTTCCTTCTTTTTTAGAGATGAACGGTAAAAAATTATCCTGTTGATTCACAATTATAACTTGAATTTTTTTCTGTCGATTATGCCAAATTCATTTCCTTTATATTGAAAATCAATTATTTCATACTCTAATTCATCTGGTAAATACTTGTGAAGCCTTTTGTGAATAATAGCTTTATCTAAAATTTCAGATATGCCAGTAGGAAGCAGACCATCGTTTGATTCAGTAATCCCTATTATAATGGCCCCTCCACCTGAATTAGCTATAGCGAGTATATGTTTACTCAGTTTAGAGTCTTCAATCCAATCCTGCTTAAAGTCAAAGTTATTTTGTTCTCCAAAATTTTCATTCAAAACGTTTTTGAATTTATCTCTTGTAGGCTCTGTGAGGAATTTTGCAAATTCTTCTTTGAATGTGATTTTCATAGTTATCACTGCTGACTGTGAGAAAATATTAACGTAGTTGGACCTTAAACAATCACTTTCACATTCCCTTCTTTTACTTCAAACCTATGGATGCTTTCCGAAAGGCCTTCCAGAATTTTATCGGTTCTATCCAAATGAGTATCAGTTAAAAATATCTGTCCGAAAGTATGAGCGGCTACCATTTGCATGAGTTTGGTAATGCGTTTCTCATCCAGTCGGTCGAAGATATCATCTAAAAGCAAAAGCGGTTTGTGGTGCTGGCGGTCTACCATCACTTCGAAGTGCGCCAGTTTCAGGGCAATTACAAAGCTTTTCTGTTGCCCCTGCGAGCCGAAGTTTTTCACGGGGTTGCCATCCATCAGGAAAATAAAATCATCTTTATGCGGCCCTACCGTCGTGCGCTGCAAAGCCAGGTCTTTTCGTTCGGCTTGCAACAATTGCTTTGCAAAATCGGCTTCTGCCAGCTGCCCTTTATAGGTCAGGCTTACAGTTTCGGAGCTATCGGAAATGTGGTGGTAGTGCTTCTGGAAAACAGGCACGAACTCCGCCAGAAAAGCCTGCCGTTCCTGCGCCAGCTGCTCGCCAAGTGGTACCAGTTGCTCGTTCAGGATGTGCAGGTAGTCGCGGTCAAATGTATGGCGCTCGGCAAATTGCTTTAGCAGCGAGTTGCGTTGCTTCAGGATATAATTATACTGAATAAGCTGCTCTAGGTAAGTATGGTTAAGCTGCGAGATCAGGCTATCAAAGTATTTGCGGCGTTCCTCGCTTCCTTCCCGGATCAGGTCGGTATCGTAAGGTGAGATCAGCACCACCGGGAAACGCCCGATGTGGTCGCTCATTTTATCATAAAGCGCTTTGTTGTGCGTTACCGTTTTTTTCTGGCCTTGTTTTAAGCTTACCTGCACTGTATGTTTTTCCGTTTCGATGCTGAAACGGCCTTTCACCATAAAAAAATCGGCCTCCTGTTTTATACTTTGCAGGTCGGTGCCGGGAAACGCACTTTTAGTCAGTGAAAGGTAATGGATGGCATCCAGCAGGTTTGTTTTACCACTTCCGTTATCGCCGATAAAGCAATTAATATGCTCCGAAAAAGAGAGCGAAGCTTCTTCGTAGTTCTTGAAAAACAGTAAACTTAGATTTTCGAGGAGCATTCTTTTCTACTTTGTTATCTTTTTGCTTAATTTCGCAAGCTAAATCTGTTAGCGCCAGAACTGTCGTGCGGGCCGGTAATTTTCTCCGGAACGAATAACAGATAAAACAACGAATACTTAACTACTCATGGCTGATACGAAAGATAAGGCAAAAGCGAAGCCGGCAAAAGCAAAGGTACAGGCTGATCCATCGTTTCCAAAGGAAACCTACATGCAATGGTATGAGTCGATGAAACTGATGCGCCGATTTGAGGAGAAAGCAGGTCAGTTATACGGACAGCAAAAAATAAAAGGTTTCTGCCACCTGTATATTGGCCAGGAAGCCTGTGTGGCCGGAGCTGCTTCTGCGCTTACCAAAGATGATAAATGGATAACGGCTTACCGCGACCACGCACATCCGCTGGCACTGGGCACCAGCCCGAATGCTATCATGGCCGAAATGTTTGCAAAGATTACCGGTTGCTCTAAAGGCAAAGGCGGCTCGATGCACATGTTCGATAAAGAAGTAAACTTTATGGGCGGCCACGGCATTGTAGGAGCACAAGTGCCGATGGGTGCTGGTATTGCCTTCGCTGAAAAGTATAATAAAACAGGTAACCTGTGCATTTGCTACATGGGCGACGGTGCTGTGCGCCAGGGTGCTTTCCATGAGGCCTTGAACATGGCCATGACCTGGAAACTACCGGTTATCTTCGTGATCGAGAACAATGGTTATGCGATGGGTACTTCAGTAACGCGTACGTCTAATGTAACAGAGCTATACCAGCTGGGTGCTGCCTTCAGCATGCCCTCTTTCCCGGTAGAGGCAATGAGCGTAGAGAACGTACACAACGCCGTGGCAGAAGCCGCTGAGCGTGCCCGCGCCGGCGAAGGGCCAACCTTGCTTGAGTTCAGAACATACCGTTACAAAGGCCACTCCATGTCGGACCCGGCTAAGTACAGAACAAAAGAAGAACTGGAAGATTACAAAGGCCGTGACTCTATAGAAGCAGTAAAAGCTACGATCTTAAAGCAAGGCTGGGCTACAGAAGAAGAACTGGAGCAAATCGACGAGAAAATAAAACAGCAGGTAGCCGAATCTGTAACTTTTGCCGAAGAATCCCCTTATCCGGATGCATCTGAGCTCTACACTGATATTTATGTAGAGAAAGATTATCCTTACATAATGGATTAATACATAAAAATCAGAAATCTGGAATTAAATATTAGAAATTGATTGTTTACAGGTTGCTAGTATTAGCTCGAATCATTTTTAATTTTTAATTTTGAAATTATACTTCGCATTAAACTAATGGCAAAAGAGACAGTTAAGAAACACAGTGAGTTTGAAGAGCTTGTTGAAAACCCGGATGCACTTGCAGACCGTTTTGCAGGGTCAGAAGACTTTGTTAAGAAAAACAAAACGACACTGATCGGTATTTTTGTAGCAATTGCTGCTGTGGTAGTAGGTGCTTTCCTATATTATAATTACCGCAGCACGCAAAATCAGGAAGCTCAGGAAGCTATGTTTCAGGCTGTTTACCATTTCGAAGCCGACTCTATGAGCAAAGCTCTTAACGGCGATGGCCAGTATGATGGTATGCTGAAGATTGCAGATGAATACTCGGGAACAGAAGCAGGTAATCTGGCTAACTTCTACGCTGGCGTTGCGCTCCTGAAAGAAGGAAAATTTGCAGAAGCCCAGGCGCGTCTCGAGAAATTTGATTCGGATGATTACCTGTTACAGGCGCGTGCTTACAGCCTGGTAGGAGATGCTTTATCTGAGCAAGGCAAAAACAATGAAGCTGCGGCTCAATATGTAAAAGCAGCCGACCATAACGCCAACGAATTCTTCTCGCCACAGTACCTGTTAAAAGCGGGTATTGCCTACGAAGCCAGCAACGATTACAAAGCAGCAGCCGAAGTATACAATAGGATTGTAGAAAATTACGCTGCCGCTGCCGAAGTAAATGATGCCAAGAAGTATAAAGCCCGTGCCGAATCACTTGCCGGTACAGCTAACTAAGAAGTTACCTAACAAAAGTTACGTATAAAGCGCTTTTGCCTTCCCGGTAAAAGCGCTTCTTTTTTAGTTTGATAGAACTTTGCAGGCACTAAATACCTAGTTTGCTTGCTAAGCAGTACATGATCACCTTAAAAATTAGCCCATTACCCTATGGCCACCGCATTAAAAAACCTGAACGAGTATAAAAAAGACACTTTCGGAGATATCTCTGAAAAGCATTTTGGCATCATCGTAGCCGACTGGCACCACGAAATAACGGATGTGCTTTGCCAGGGCGCTATTGATACCCTGCTGCAGCATGGCGCTAAAAAAGAAAACATTTACCGCAACACCGTACCTGGCAGCTACGAACTAACCTTAGGCGCACAGTTTCTGGCACAGCAGGAAGAGATAGATGCCGTGATCTGTATTGGCGTGGTTATAAAAGGCGATACAAAACACGATGATTATATAAACCATGCCGTAGCGCAAGGCTTAACAACGGTATCGTTAAAGTATAACAAGCCTGTCTCTTTTGGGCTTGTAACCACCAATGATATGCAGCAAGCCCTGGACAGAGCAGGCGGGAAGCACGGCAATAAAGGTGTGGAAGCTGCTGCCGCTGCCATCCACATGCTTAGCTTTTAACGGTTGCAAAGTAAACATCAGGCAGTTAAGCTTGTTAGAACAAGTATAAATTAATCTTTAATTAACAACCATAATAGTAAAGTATAAATTTTACTATTATTTTTGCACAAATTTTCTTCAGAATCAGGCTACCTAATCTATTAGGCAAGAGCCGAGCTAAAGGAAAAATGCGCTAAATAAACTTAATATCAATTGGTACTGTTACTGCATCAGAACGGAATGGTAAGCCATTGGTAAATATCCTAAACAGGCGTTATTACAGTTCTAAAACTATAAAATGAGCACAAACGAAGAAAGACAGCGTTACTCACAGGAAGAATTAGCTGAGTTTGAGAACATCATTCTTGAAAAGCTAACCAATGCACGCAAAGAAGTAACGTTTATTAAGGAAACACTGAGCCGCCGCAACGATTCAGGTACCGATAACACGGCATCTCCTTCTAAAGTATTGGAAGATGGCGCAGATACTGCTGAAAAAGAAAGCCTGAACCAGTTGGCCTCACGCCAGATGAAGTTTATCCAGCAGCTGGAAAATGCCCTGATCCGCATTAAAAACGGTACCTATGGTGTTTGTATTGTAACCGGTAAGCTAATCCCGAAAGAAAGATTACGCGCCGTGCCGC
Source organism: Pontibacter arcticus (assembly GCF_003284895.1). Taxonomy (GTDB): domain Bacteria; phylum Bacteroidota; class Bacteroidia; order Cytophagales; family Hymenobacteraceae; genus Pontibacter; species Pontibacter arcticus. The sequence continues at coordinate 911,744 of NZ_QMDV01000001.1, read as the reverse complement.
ACACACAACATACCATCGAAGCAAAACTGCAGCGCAAAGACTAGTACTTATTACTCCTTGAATATTCTGCATACCCATATCCAGGCGCTCGTATTTTGTGCGCAGTCGCCTGTCAGCATAGAGGAAATACAGCGGTGCCTGCAAGAGGCACTTGGGCTGGAAGTACTCGTTAGTGATGTGCTGGAAAGTATAGAAAGTATAAACAGCCAGCTAAGCGAAACGGGTTTTTCGTTTCAGATATACGCCATTGGGGGCGGGTACCAGTTCCTGACCAAACCTGAATACCAGGGTACAGTGAGCACCTACCTCAAACAGAAATCAAAGAAAAAACTATCAGCGTCTGCCCTAGAGACGCTGGCCATTATTGCTTACAAACAGCCGATCACCCGATCGGCTGTAGAGCAGATACGCGGGGTTGGCTGCGATTACGCCATCCACAAACTTTTAGAAAAAGAACTGATCGAAATAAAAGGTAAAGCTGAAACCATAGGCAGACCCGTACTGTACGGCACGTCTCAAAAGTTTATGGATTATTTCGGCATCAACCACATCAAAGACCTCCCACAGCTAAAAGATTTTGCCACCGAAGAAAATTCGATAGGCGAAATAGCCGATTAACCTGCGCAAGCCGGTTTCAAAGTATAAAAATCACTTATAGTGCACGTTAGGTACAGTAGCGATACTGCATCGTTAAATTAATGACAATGGCAATAGAAAACGAAAGACCTGCACGCGGCAACGCGGGCGAAGGCAGAAGAGATTCTGACAGAAATACTGGCAGACCAAACACAGACCGCGACGGTAAAAAAGTGTTTAACAGAAGAGATAAAGGTGATTCAGGTGAGCGCCGCTCATTTGGAGGTGACCGACGTGAAGGCAGCAACGAAAGACGCAGCTTTGGCGGAGACCGCAGAGAAGGTGGCGAGCGCCGCCCATATAATTCAGATAGAAGAGAAGGAAGCGAGAAGCGTTCTTTCGGTGGAGACAGACGCGAAGGCGGAGAAAGACGCAGCTTTAACAACGACCGCAAGCCATTTGGTGGAGATCGCAGAGAAGGCGACGACCGCAGCTCATTCGGAAGCCGTACGGAAGGTGGTGAAAGACGCTCTTTCGGAAACGATAGAAGAGAAGGTGGTGAGCGCAGATCGTTTGGTGGTGATAGAAGAGAGGGTGGCGAAAAGCGCTCGTTCGGAAATGACCGCCGCGAAGGAGGCGAAAGACGTTCTTTTGACGGCGACCGCAGAGAAGGTGGCGAAAAACGCAGCTTTACTCCAAGACGCGAAGACGGCGAAAGAAAGCCTTTTAATTCGGATCGTCGCGACTCAGGTGAGCGCCGCTCATTTGGCGGAGACCGACGCGAAGAAACCGGCGAACGCCGTTCTTTCAACTCAGACCGCAACAGAGAAGGTAGTGAACGCCGTTCTTTCAACTCAGACAGAAATGAAGGCGGCGGAAAACGCCCGTACAACTCCGATAGACGCGAAGGAGGCGAAAAACGCTCTTTTGGCGGAGATCGCAGAGAAAGCGGCGAACGGAATTCGTTTAACGCAGATCGCAGAGACGACAGAAGAAGCAACGACCGCCCGTATAACCGCGAAAACCGCGAAGGTGGCGAGCGCAGATCTTTTGGCGAGAAGCGTGAGTTTGGCGATAAAAAAACATTCCGTCCAGAGCGCAGAGAAAACAAGTTCAGCAACTCGGACCGTCGTTCTAAAGATGGAGCAGACAAGCCAGAGACGCCAAACTATAACCTGAGCCGTTACAACGATAACCCGCGCATCAAAAAAACAAACATCAAACAAGAAGATGATGGCACTCTTCGTTTGAACCGTTACATTGCCAATGCAGGTGTTTGCTCGCGCCGTGAAGCCGATGTGCTGATCGAATCGGGAGAAATAAAAGTGAATGGCGAAGTAGTAACTGAAATGGGTTACAAAGTAAACCCAGGCGATACGGTAATGTATGGCAAGCAGGTACTAAGCCGCGAGAAAATGGTTTATGTGTTGCTGAACAAGCCGAAAGACTTTATCACGACAACAGATGATCCGGAAGGCAGAAAAACGGTAATGAGTTTGGTAGAAAATGCTTCTACTGAACGAATTTTCCCGGTTGGCCGCTTAGACCGTAACACAACAGGCTTATTATTATTTACAAATGATGGCGAAATGGCCCAGAAGCTGACGCACCCATCAAACAACGTAAAAAAAATATACCAGGTAGAGTTGGATAAGCCGCTCACAAAAGACCATTTCCGCCAGATTGCCGAAGGCCTTGAGCTGGAAGATGGCAAAGCGGATGTAGATGACGTGGCGCTTTTAGGCGAATCCAACAAGTTTGTAGGAATTGAGATCCACATCGGGCGTAACCGTATTGTGCGTCGTATTTTCGAGCACCTGGGTTACGATGTGGTGAGCCTGGACAGAGTACAGTATGCAACGCTTACCAAAAAAGATCTGCCACGCAGCAACTGGCGCTACCTGACAGAGAAAGAAGTTATCCGTCTGAAATACTTTATGTAAGCGTAGGTTAATGCCTGAGTTTATACTTTAAAAACCGGTTGTTTCTGTGTAACGCAGCGGCAACCGGTTTTGCCTTTTATTAAAGTATAAAACCCCGGGTATAAGATTTTGAAAGCTTTATACTTTAGAGGAAAACAGCACGTTAGTAGTGCAAAATCAGCCTGAAGAGTTTGTGATTTATACTTTGGTGTAAAATTTAACAGGCTGCGGCGTATACTTTGCCGAGAAAAGGCTGTATTTTTTGAAAGTAACTTAAAAGGACGCATCTTTGTACTTCCTGAATTATACTTCATCAGGCTTCATAGAATATACTTTATAATGCATAAAACATTCCGAGCACTGATTGGCTTTGCCCTGCTGTGCCTGACCCACGAGGCTGCAGCACAAAATATTGGTAACTCCCCTTACTCACGTTATGGTTTAGGAGAGATAAATGACAACACCGGAAGTATACGCAATGCAGGAATGGCAGGAGCAGGCATTAGTGCAGGTAACAGCTACCAGGCAAATACAGCTAACCCGGCTCTTTTATACTATAACAGCATCACGCTTTTCGATATTGGTATCAGGGGGCAGGTAAAAACGATCAAGAATGCAAACCAGTCGCAACGCGATGGCGATGCAAACCTGGCAAATGTTACGCTGGTAGTTCCTGTTTCTAAACGCTGGAGCTCTGGTCTTACGCTGCGCCCTTTCAGTGCCGTAGATTACCAGATAACTGATAATGGCGCTATTGGGGGCCGCCCCAGTGTAATCGTGCAAAAGCAATATGAGGGTGAAGGCGGCATATCAGAGCTTAATTTCGCACATGGTATCAGGATAACACCAGGCTTAACAGTAGGGGCAAGCGCTTCTTACCTGTTTGGTACCATTACAAAAGAATCTTCATCGCTGGTACAGGATACAGATCTTTCGGGCCTTAACCTGGAGCGTGTTGTTTACAGCGAGCGTACCCGTTACAGCGATCTGCTTTTTAAGGCTGGTATCAACTATAGAAAAGAGCTGAAAGAAAAACTGAACATGAGCGCCGGCGGTGTTTATACGTTCGGAACAGAGCTTAACGGCAAACGCACTTCTTCTTATGAGCGCCGCACTATTTACGACGATATCAAGGATGAGAACATTATGCCGGATACGCTGAAAGGAAACGTAACGCTACCGGCAAGCTGGCAGGCAGGTATCAGTCTGGATAACGGCTCTAACTTAACGGTGGCTGCTGATGTGGCCATGCAACAGTGGTCTAAGTTCGAGAACTTTAACAGAGGCAACGAAACCGAGCTGGCTGATAGTTACAAAGTATCGGTAGGAGCGGAATGGACGCCGGATGCAAACTCAGTAAATAGCTATTTCAAGCGCGTAACGTACCGCGGCGGTGTTTACCTGGGCAATACACCTTATAAATTAAACGGTGAGCAGATAAAAGATAAAGGCGTTACGGCAGGCTTCAGCTTCCCGATAGGCCGTTCTACTATTTATGATCTGTACCAGTTAAACGCTTCGATCGGTTATGGGCACCGTGGCACAACAGATAACGGCCTGATTGCAGAAGATTATTTTAAGTTTAATATAGGCTTTACTATAAACAGCCGTTGGTTCGTGAAACGCAGAATCGACTAAGCTTAGCTGCAAAGTATAAATAACCTTTACAAAGAGGCCGTTCCTGGAGCGGCCTCTTTTATTGCGCCATACAGCAGGTATACTTGCCTGCCCGTATTAAAGTATAAATTCGTATCTTCACTTTACACAGTTATAGTAGCTCATGCGTAAATTCTGGCTTTTCGGACTTATAATAAGTAGTGCAAGTATGGTTCTTGGCTGTAACGATAACCTGAAAGACCCAGCTAAGGAAGAAGCCTACACAGGGCCAATCATCGAAAATAAAGATGCGCTTACCTTGTTCAGCGATTCGGCCAGGTTACAGATAAAGCTGACGGCCCCCGTGCAGCAGGAATTTGAAAATGGAGACGGTGTTTTTCCGGATGGCTTATACCTGGAGTTTTACGGCGAACCCGGCCAACTGACCACTACCATTAAAGCCAACTACGGCAAGCAAGATAGAAACAAGGATGTGTATATGGTGCGCGGCAACGTGATTGTAAGCAACATCCAGAAAAAAGAAACCCTTAAAACCGAAGAGCTTTTCTGGGATAAAAGCAAAGCACAGATCTATACCGATAAGTTTGTAACTGTAGTGACGCCCGAAGAAGTAATAACCGGCGAAGGGCTGCGCGCCAAACAGGATTTTTCGGAATACAGCTTGAAAAGGGTAACCGGTAACTTCAGCATCAAAGAATAATGAACCATAAGCTTCTCAATACCATTCTATTATCACTGGCATTTGTTACAATCGTCATCGGGATTCACCGAAGTATAGAAGAACAGGACATTGCCGGTAATTACTGGATTTTTATGATCGCTGTTATTTTATACGCGCTTTATAAATACCGCAAGAAGAAAGATGCTTAAACAGGCCAATTACTTATAATGATAGACCCCAGTCATTTTCTGCTGCTTTTTGCAGGGCTTATGCTGTCCGTTTTTTTTGCCGGCATTGAGATGGCCTTTATGGCAGCAAACAAAATTCAGATAGAGCTGAGCGAGAAAAATGGCATCCTGTCAGGCCGGATCATCGGTCATTTATTGGAACGGCCGGCACACCTGTTCAGTACCACACTTGTTGGCCGCACCTTGGCTTTGGTGTTATACGTTTTCGGGATAGCCGCCCTGCTTCATACGTTGCTGGGTTTATACTTGCCCGCATACCTGCAATCGCATGCGCTTTCCCTAATCATTCAGATGGTAATAGCGGGGCTGATCGTACTTTTTACCGCCGATTTTTTGCCTCGCAGCTTTTTTGCCATTAACCCCAACCGCGTGCTGGCCTTGCTTGCCATCCCGATACTGATTTTTTATTACCTGCTTTTCCCGGTAGTGTGGTTAATAGAGAAGTGCAGCCGATGGCTGGGGCAAAAGGTTTTTCGCCTCGATTTTGCCGACCAAACCATACTTGCCGCCGACCTGGATACCAGCCTCAACAACCGCCTTTACCACCCCGAGCAGGAAGCAACCCCCGAAGTAGACGAACTGATATTTAACAAAGTACTTGAGTTCCGGACTGTAAAAGTACGCGACTGCATGGTGCCCCGCATGGAGGTAGAAGCCGTGGAAGTACATGAATCCATTGACTCGCTGCGTGCGGCATTCACCGAAACAGGCCACTCTAAAATACTTGTTTATCAGGATTCGATTGATAACATCATTGGCTACTGCCACCAGTTGGCTATGTTTAAGCAGCCGCAAAGTATAAACGAGATCTTATCGCCGGTGAGCCTGGTGCCCGAAAGTATGCTGGCCAGTGAGCTGTTCGTGAAATTTGTATCGGAGCACCGGAGCGTGGCTGTGGTGGTAGATGAGTTTGGCGGCACATCCGGCATTGTAACGGTAGAAGATGTGGTAGAAGAAATTTTCGGGGAGATAGAAGATGAGTATGATCTGGACGAGGCGTTGCTCGAAAAAGTAATTCCTGAGCAAGGCATTTATTTATTTAGTGCCCGCCACGAAATAGATTACCTGAACGCAAAGTATGGCCTGGGTTTGCCTGAAGGCGATTATGAAACCTTGGGTGGCCTTTTTCTGTCGGCTTTCGGCGAAATTCCGCTTCCCGGCGACCAGGTGGAAGTACCGCCTTACATTATTGAGGTGATCATAATGGATGAAAACCGCATCGATGCAGTAAAATTACTTAAAAAGGCAGATTCTCAGGTAGATGACAGTCTTAAAACAGAAATATAAAAATTTTGAATTTTTGCGCGATTAACCGTATTTTGCACAATCCTTTTATAAGTTTAACGAAGAATGGCATTAATTAATAAGATTAGAGAGAAGTCTGGTTGGGCAGTAGGCGTTATTGCTATAGGCCTTGGCGTATTTATCGTAGGCGGTGACTTGATTGGGCCTAACTCCAAACTTCTGGGCAACGATGCAAACATAGTAGGCGAAATAGCCGGCGAAGAGGTAGATTACCAGGAGTTTGATGCTGTATTTCAGCAGGCAAAATCTAATTATGAAAACCAGATCGGCCGTGCCGCCAACGAAAGCGAAATGGCTATGATCCGGGAGCAGGCCTGGAACCAGCTGATCATCCAGATCGCCTTACAAAAGGAGTATGACCGTTTAGGTATAAAAGTAACAGACGAAGAATTGGCAGACATGGTACAGGGTAACAACATCCACCCGGCCGTGCAGCAGGCTTTCACTAACCCGCAAACTGGCCAGTTCGATCGTAACCAGGTATTGCAGTACCTGCAGAACTTAGACCAGATGGGCCCGGAAGCGCGTCCGATGTGGACTAACTTTGAGCAAGGCATCCTGACGGCACGTGTACAATCCAAGTATGCGAACCTGCTCAACAAATCAACTTATGTAACTACTGCTGAGGCAAAGAGCTTTTACGATGCGCAAAATGCAACAGCCAGCATGAAAGTTTTATACGTGCCATACTTTACTCTTGCTGATTCGGCGATAAAAGTAACGGATGCACAACTGAAAGATTACCTTGAGAAAAACAAGGAGCTATACAAAGTAGAAGAAGGCCGCTCAATAGAGTATGTTACCATTCCGGTAAGTGCTTCTAAAGAAGACAGCACCTATTACCAGCAGGAAACGGCTACGCTTGCCAAGCAATTTGCCAGCGCAACCAACGATTCTGCTTTTGTAAACGCCAACTCTGATGCTCCTTATAACGGTTCTTACAGCACACCGGGCGAGGTGCCGGAGAGGCTTCGTGGTATGATGCCGTTAGAAGAAGGCAAAGTATACGGCCCGTATACCGAAAACGGCGCAGTTGCTTTATACAAAGTAATTGATGTGAAAGAAGATGGTGCCAGCGCAGCACGTGCCAGCCACATCCTGATCAAGCCTGAAAACGACACGCCGGAAGCAAAAGCCACTGCCAAAGCGAAAGCAGAAGGTATTTTAGCGCAAATTAAAGGCGGTGCAGATTTCGCCCAGCTGGCAACACAGCACGGCTCAGACGGAACAGCCTCTGTAGGTGGCGACCTGGGCTGGTTCAAAGAAGGCCAGATGGTAGCTTCCTTTGATAAAGCAATTTTTGGTGCAGCTTCTACGGGTTTATTGCCAAATTTAGTAGAGACAGAGTATGGTTTCCATATCGTAAAAATTACAGCGCCTAAGACCAAGAAAAGCTATAAGATTGCTGCTGTGCAACGTGCCGTAGAAGCCAGCGAATCAACGCGTGATGCTGCTTACAGCGTAGCAGATGAGCTTTCTGGTACAAGCGGTAACCTGGAAGAGTTTAAAGCGGCAGTTGCTAAAAACAAATCACTTGCAAAAGAAGAAGCAAAAAACATTGGCAAAAACAACATCCTGGTAAATAACCTGAACAACGCCCGTGAACTGGTGCGCTGGGCTTATGCAAAAGATACCGACGTAGGAAGTGTATCTCCTGTGTTCGAGATCGATAATCAGTTTGTAGTTGCGGTACTTACCGGCAAGCGCGAAAAAGGCTATGCTACAATAGAGGATAACAAAGAAGAACTGACAGCTGCTGTTCGCAACGAAATCAAAGCGGAGCAAATCATCCAGAAGCTGAAAGGCGCATCAGGCTCATTAGAGCAGATGGCTGCCAAGTATGGCCCGGATGCGATCATCAGAACAGCTGATAACGTAACGTTAGCATCAGGCGTAATTCCGGGTGTAGGCATGGAGCCGGTTGCAGTAGGTAAAGCGTTTGGTTTAAAGCCAGGAGCACGCACGGCACCTTTCGAAGGACAGAGCGGTGTTACGGTTGTAGAGCTTACGAGTCTGAACAAAGCACCTGTAACCAGCGACCTGAAAAGTATAAAAGAGCAGATGCTGACTACACGCGCTTCCAAAACGGAGAACAACGCTTTCGAAGCCATCAAAGCAAAAGCTGATATCAAAGATAACCGTGTGAAGTTCTTTTAAGTAAAACTCACCACGTATAAACCAGAAGCGCCACTCCCTAACCAGAGTGGCGCTTCTGGTTTATAAAGGCACCTTTGTAAAGTATGGCTTGGGCAAGTATAAAGTATAACTTAACTTTCTTTAGCTCATTTGCCCAATCCTTCATAGCAAAATCAAGTATACTTTCGTTAAAGAATTATGATGCCGTTAAAACGCTTTTATACTGTATGCTGGCTGCTTCTGCTACTTTTGGCGGCACCTGTTGCTGTGGCCCAGGCCCAGGACCTGGAGCTGGCCAGAGAATATTTTAACAAAGGCGATTTTAGCAAAGCAGAGGATATTTACGGTAAACTGATACAGAAGCAACCGCTGTTTGATACTGTTTACCCCGAGTATTTAAAAACCCTGCTGGCGCAACGCAATTACAAAGAAGCCGAAAAATTAGTCAAGAAAACTATAAAGCGCTACCCCGGTAATGTAGCCTATGAAGTTGATCTGGGTTTGGTGTACCAGGCTGCCGGCAATGAAGCTGCTGCTGCAAAGCATTTCGATAAACTGATAGTACAACTAAAGCCGGAGCAAACAATTGTCCTGGCTAGCGTTTTTATGCAGCACCAGCTCTATGATTATGCTGAAAAAACATACTTACGCAGCCGCGAACTAACCAAAAACCCACTCGAGTATAACCGCCCCTTAATCGCACTTTATACCTATCGCCAGAAAAACAGCAGCCTTATTCCGGAAGCTTTAAACCTGTTGCAGCAGGATGAACAGGAACTGGCCTATGTACAAAATATGCTGCAGAACAGCCTGCGCGACGAGACCGGTTTTAAAGCGCTGGAGAAAGAACTTATACTTCGTGTGCAGCAAAACCCCGATAAACTTTCCTATAACGAACTTCTGATCTGGCTATATGTGCAGCAGCTTGATTTTTACAGTGCCTTGCTGCAGGCCCGTGCTGTAGATAAACGTACCCGAAGCGGCGGCACGCGCGTCATGGAACTGGGCACCATCAGCGCACAGAACAAAGATTACCAGGGCGCTATCGAAGCGTTTGACTACATCATCAAAGAATATCCCGAAGGGCCATACTACCTGATTGCCCGCCAACGCCTGATAAACGCCCGCGAAGAACAGGTACAGCATACTTTTCCGGTGGATGTAGCCAAAATAAGGACGCTGATTGCCGATTATGATGCTTTACTGAACGAAGTAGGGCGATCGGCGCAAACGGCGGAAGTGCTGCAGCACATGGCAAACCTATATGCTTTTTACCTGAATGATAAAGAAAAGGCTGTTACGCTGTTGCAGGAAGCCATTGCTATGCCACGCGCCAACCCTGATCTGGTAGCAGAAAGTAAATTAACCTTAGGTGATATTTATTTGCTGAAAGAAGAACCCTGGGAAAGTACGCTGCTATATGCGCAGGTCGAGAAAACAAACAAAGACACTCCTATTGGGTATGAAGCAAAGCTACGGAATGCACGCCTTAGCTATTTTAAAGGAGATTTCGAACTGGCCCAGGCGCACCTCGATATACTGAAACTGGCTACCAGTCGCGAAATTGCAAACGACGCCATGGACCTGAGCCTACTGATAACCGATAACACTGGCCTGGATACCTCTACAATGGCTATGGAGGATTATGCTGCCATTGAATTGTTGATCTTTCAGAATGATTTGCCAAAAGCGTTGCAAGCCCTTGATGCGATGTTGAAGAAATACCCTAGCCATAGCCTGACCGACGAAATATACTTTCAGAAAGCAACCGTCTATGAACGTACCGGCGATTTTACGCAGGCTGTAGCGATGCTTGAGAAAGTGATCCAGGCCCAACAGGATATTTTAAGCGACGATGCCTTGTACAAAGCAGCTTTTATTTACGAAGAAAACCTGAACAACCCCGATAAGGCCAAAGAGCTTTATAACCAATTGCTGGTAAAACACCAGGGCAGCATTTTTGCAGCCGAAGCCCGCAAGCGTTTCCGGAAGCTACGTGGCGATGGAGCCAATTAAAGCAAGTATAAAGTATACTTTTAAATCAGCTGAAGAAAATAAACAGGATAAGTATAAATACGAGGAAGAACCCGTACATAATCAGGTCTAAAGAATAATTTTTATACTTTTCAAAAATCTCTCTGAATCGTTTCATACTCAGTTGTGTTGTAGCCCTACAAAATTACAAAAATACCCCGAGGATAACCTGCACCAAGTATGGCTTTGATTTAAAGTCCTCTTAAAATGGCTACCTTTGCAGGTAATAACACAACAAAACAGCAATATGGAGAAGAGGTGGGTAATTAATGAACCGCCGCCCGCAGAGGTGGTAGAGCAGTTGGCAACAAGCCTGAAGATTAGCCCTACCTTAGCCAGCATCCTTTGCCAGCGCTCCGTTTGTGATTTTGAAGAAGCCAAAGCTTTTTTCCGCCCCGACCTTACTGCCCTGCACGACCCGTTCCTGATGAAGGACATGGCACTCGCTGTAAACCGCCTGAACGAAGCCCTGCATACTTCTGAAAAGATATTGGTGTATGGTGATTATGATGTAGACGGTACTACCTCTGTAGCATTAATGTATAGCTTTCTGCGGCAACATACCGAGCGCATCGAATACTACATTCCGGACAGGTATAAGGAAGGCTACGGTATTTCCACACAAGGGATAGACTGGGCAGCAGAGCATGGCTTTAGTTTGATTGTAGCGCTGGATTGTGGTATTAAATCAGCGGATAAAATTGCATACGCCAGCACCAAAGGCATTGACTTCATTATCTGCGACCACCACTTACCAGACGAAGATATTCCGAAAGCAGTAGCTGTATTGGATCCGAAACAAATAGATTGTCCGTATCCGTTTAAAGAGCTGTCGGGTTGCGGTGTTGGATTTAAACTGGCGCAGGCGTTCTCTATTCAGAATGATCTGAATATGGAGGAGGTATACAAACTGCTCGATTTAGTGGTGGTAAGTATAGCAGCTGATATTGTACCGATAACCGGCGAAAACCGCATTCTGGCGTACTATGGCCTGCGTTTACTCAACAGCCCGCAGCCCATGCGCCCCGGTTTGGAGGCCTTACGCGAACTGGCAGCCATCACCACAGATATGGATATTTCGAGCATCGTGTTTGGTTTTGCGCCGCGCATTAACGCTGCAGGGCGTATGGGCGATGCGAAAAACTCGGTAGGGATGCTGCTGGCCGATACTAAGGAAGAAGCCTTCCGGATGGCCGATATCATCAACGAATCAAATAAAGAGCGCCGCACCAAAGACTCTGATATTACCAAGGAAGCGCTGCAGATGATCGAGGCAGATGATTTTCTGCGGAACGCCAACTCAACGGTACTATACAAAGAAACCTGGCACAAAGGCGTTATCGGGATTGTGGCATCGCGCTGCATCGAAAAGTATTACCGGCCTACTATTATACTTACGCATTCCAATGGGAAAGCCTCGGGCTCTGCCCGTTCGGTGCATGGCTTTAACGTACACAATGCTATCGAGAGTTGCTCTGACCTGCTGGAGCAATTTGGCGGGCACATGTATGCGGCAGGCCTTACACTGCCCATAGAGAATGTACCGTTGTTCAGGGAGCGCTTCGAAAGTTACGTAACCAATACCATTACGGAAGAACAAAAAATACCCCAGATCGAGATCGACAGCAATCTCGAACTAAACCAGATAACACGTAATTTTTATAACATTGTAAGGCAGATGGAGCCTTTCGGCCCAGGCAACATGCGCCCGGTATTTGTGTCGGAGTGTGTGTATGATACAGGCTCGTTGCGCGTAGTAGGAGATTCGCATCTTAAACTCAGGCTGACACAGGATGGCTTTTCCAGCATCGATGCGATTGGTTTCGGGCTAAGTGATTATTATAAACCGATCTCTAAAGGCATCCCGTTCGATGTGTGCTATACCATTGAAGAAAACGTGTACCGGGGCAACATAACGCTCCAGTTACGGATAAAAGATATTCGCATAAACTAAAAAGAGGCCCCTTTACCGGGAGCCTCTTTTTTTATGGATGTATACTTTCTATTGCAAAGGATGCATGTGCTTTAATTGCTTTAAAGGGCTTAATGCATCAGAAGCAGTAAACTCCGGCAGGCAAAGCTGGCCTAGGCTATCCAAATCTCCGGCAAAAAAGTTAATATCCACAGCCGAGTTAATGCCTGCTATGGTTCCTCTGTCAGTGTATTGCCAGAACATCCATTTATCAGTATGGTGTACTTCAGGTTGCGCCGGGCTATAACGCGCTATCCAGAAATGATACTCCGGGAAGTGGCCCTGTAAATAGCGGCGGTAATAATTCTGATACGTATAAATGATGGGTTTAACGCCATAATGCGCCGTAATGGCTTCAAGCCAAAGCTTAATATCCTGGCGCATTTTCTCGGAGCTTATGTTTTTATCAAATACTTCGATATCCAGTACAGGAGGTAGATCGCCGGGCTCTAATGATACCGTATTGATGAAAAGGTCGATCTGGCCTTGTATGGGAGCTTCCGGTTTGTAAAAATGGTAGGCACCACGTTTAATGCCGTGGCGTTTTGTTTCTTCCCAGTTGCGCGCAAAGTATGGGTCCAGCCTGAAATCGGCTTGGGTAGCTTTTACAAAAGCAAACGAGATCTCGGCCTCTTTTACCAAGGCCCAATCCACTTCTTTTTGCCACCTGGATACATCGATGCCCTTGATGGTAGTTGTGGTGTTTGTTTTAAGATCAGTAGAATTGTTTGGAGTATTACCTGCACCTCCGGCCGAAACCACAGATGTACTTGCTATGCTCAGCGTGAACACGGCACTACATAAAACCAAAGCGCGTGAAAAAGAAGATAGAAATTGCGCCATATACGTAACTTATATTGAATGAGTTACAAAATAGTTATTAAATTTTTTCAAGGCAAGCCTTTTACCAACATTTATGCAGAATCGTAGAAGTATGCTATCAGAATATAAAAATTGTACTTGATTGGCATAACAAATGCTACACAAACGAGTGATTGCAGGATGCAGGTTAAATATGTAAATTAGCCCCGATGATATTAAGAGCAGAACATTTATTTAAGAAGTATAAAGCGCGTTCCGTGGTAAACGATGTGAGCGTGGAAGTAAATCAGGGAGAGATAGTGGGGTTGCTGGGCCCGAATGGTGCCGGTAAAACAACTTCTTTTTACATGATTGTTGGGCTTGTAAAACCAAATAGCGGTAAAATTTTCCTGGATACGGAAGATATTACGGCGCTGCCAATGTACCAGCGTGCCAAGCGTGGCGTAGGGTATCTGGCCCAGGAAGCATCGGTTTTCAGACAGCTTACCGTAGAGGAAAACATACTTTCGGTGCTCGAAATGACCAAGTTACCTAAAAAAGCGCAGCACGAAAAAGTAGAAGAATTGCTCGAAGAATTCTCTTTAACGCATGTGCGTAAAAACAAGGGAATTGTATTATCGGGAGGTGAGCGCCGCCGTACCGAAATAGCCCGCGCACTGGCCGTAGACCCTAAATTTGTACTTCTGGATGAGCCTTTTGCCGGCGTAGACCCGATTGCCGTGGAAGAGATCCAAAGCATCGTCGCAAAGCTCAAAAGCAAAAATATCGGCATCCTGATAACAGACCACAACGTAAACGAAACGCTTTCGATTACAGACCGCGCTTACCTGCTTTTTGAAGGTAAAATTCTGAAATCCGGTACTGCTGAAGAACTGGCCGCCGACGAACAAGTACGCCGCGTATACTTAGGAAAGCATTTTGAGCTCAAACGCAAAGTATGATTCTAATTGCTGGTTGTTGATTGTTTTTTCTCGTAGGTGGATTTTACGGATGAGGAAAAACACTTTCATACCAATGAATAAAGACCAATGGAATTGAACGAGATAGTAGAGAAGCATAGAGAGGTATATATTAAACAACTACGAGAATTTTACGAAGGAAGAGATGAAGGCATTAAGGAGGCTCTTTTAAAACTTGATACTGAAGAAAGTGGGCTTCTGTTTAACCTCTCACGAATGGACTACTTAATTAGGGTAAATGATGAGTGGAAGATTGAAGAACTATCACCTGATTCTTATATAAATCATGAACCTGTTGTGTTTGAGAATGGTAAACTTACAGTAGAGCTTTATCCATTATTCTGGCATGGTTGCCAATTTACAATAGAAGACGAATTAGGAGATTACAGTTATATAGAAGATTGGGCAAAGAGATGGATTGACGAAGAGGATACCTTTAAAATGAATAATGAAGGATTAACGGGAGCAATTCATAGTGTATCAATTCCTGAGCAGTCGAAAAACATACTAAAATTTACTGTTGATTTTGGCACAGCTCCTGTTGAATGTTTTATGGATTTGATAAAAGAATTAGAAAGCAAAGATGCAGGTATTGTTACAATAGAATCTCACAACTTGATAGAGGAATAGAAATTATGCATAATTCCTTTTAATAGTGCTCTGTATACTACAAAATTGCTAAAAATGGTTAAAAGCCTGATCAAACTGATGAACGATAACCAGAAGAGTTAATCTCAAACAATCAACAATTAGCAACCAACAATCAAATTGGAAATAATAAACTCAATCGTAACGTGGGTCATCAAAAAGCGGATCCACGACATCGACCTGTTTCGCAAATACCCGCATGATGTACAGCAGGAGCTTTTTCAGAACCTGCTGCATACAGCAAAGGGAACAGAGTGGGGTAAAAAGTATGGCTACGGCGATACCCTTTCTGTGCGCGAATTTCAGGAACGGGTGCCCATTTCTACGTACGAAGACCTTTTTCCATACATAGAACGCGGCCTGAAAGGGGAGCAAAACATACTTTGGCCTACGAAGATAGACTGGTATGCCAAATCATCAGGTACCACTAATGCGCGCAGCAAGTATATTCCGGTAAGCCCCGAGTCCTTGGAAGACTGCCATTACAAAGGCGGCAAAGATATGCTGTCGATCTACGTTAATAATTACCCGGATACCAAACTATTTACGGGCAAAGGCCTTTCTATTGGCGGCAGCCATCGCCCCAGCGAGTATAATGCAAAAGTGTCCTGTGGCGATGTATCGGCAGTAATTATGCAGAACCTGCCTATCTGGGCCGAAGCCATGCGTACGCCTCCGCTAAAAGTGGCGCTCATGGATAAATGGGATGAGAAGATAGAGAAGATGGTGGAGCTAACCGTGAACGAGAATGTAACCAGCATGAGCGGCGTACCCACCTGGACCTACCTTTTGTTTAAGCGCATTCTGGAAGTTACAGGCAAAAAAGACATTACCGAAGTATGGCCTAACCTGGAGTTGTTCACGCACGGCGCTGTAGCTTTTGGCCCGTACCGCCAACTGTTCAAAGAAATTATCCCGACCGATAAAATGCATTATATGGAAGTATACAATGCTTCCGAAGGCTTTTTCGGGATACAGGACCAGCGCGATACAGAAGATGAAATGTTGCTGATGCTGGATTATGGCGTTTATTACGAGTTTATCCCCATGGACCAGTTTGAAGCCGAGCAACCCACAACCCTGACACTGGACCAGGTAGAAGTAGGCAAGAACTATGCACTGGTTATTTCGACTAATGCGGGCCTGTGGCGCTACAAAATCGGCGATACCATCCGGTTTACAAGTATAGATCCTTACAGAATTAAAATTTCCGGACGTACAAAACACTTCATCAACGCGTTTGGCGAAGAAGTAATTGTTGAGAATGCCGAAGAGGCTATTACCAGAGCTTCGCAGCAAACCGGCGCTATCATCACTAATTTTACGGCGGCACCCGTTTTTATGGAAAGCGGCAAACGCGGTGGCCACGAGTGGCTGATCGAGTTTGAAAAAGCACCAGATAACCTGGCCCGTTTCACACAGGTATTAGATGAAACCTTACGGGAGATTAACTCAGATTATGATGCCAAACGCCAGCAGGATATTGCCCTGCAGGAGCCGATCGTGCACGCCACACAGCCAGGCACGTTTACAAACTGGCTGCGCCACAAAGGCAAGCTGGGCGGGCAGAACAAAGTGCCAAGGTTAAGCAACTCCAGAGAGTACCTCGAAGAAATTATGCAGGTAAACGGACTGAGTTAGTTCTGAGTTAAGCGTTCTGAGTGACGAGTTAAAGTAAAAAAGCCCCGGCAAGTATAAACTGCCGGGGCTTTTTTATTATTTGGTCTATCTAAGAAAGCCTTACCTGAAAGAATAAATTGCAGCAAACAAGCCTAACCCCAGAACTAGCAGTAAGAGCACATTGGCTATAACAGGAATGTTTTTCTCCTGGGTAGCTTTAACCCCAAGTACATTGCCGGTTACGATGCCAAACAATATCACATTAATAAGAGTCAGGATCTTATTGATAGCGTGCCAGATATGCGCAATTTTTAACGTCATTGGTCAGGTTGTTTATACTTAAAAATACGTGTTCTGTTTATACTTTCAAAATGAGATACTTATACTTTTAAGTATAACCCATTCGTAATTCTTAATTTGGAGCGCAGCGACCCTTATTCCAGCATGCCGCTGAACATACCGCCTTCTTTTCTCGCGTTCTGTCCATGCGGCATCAAGGCCTCGATCAGTTTCTTAACCGGCATAGACTGTAACCACACCCGGCCAGTACCGCGCAACGTTGCCAGAAAAATTCCTTCGCCACCAAAAATCATCGATTTAAGGCCACCGGCACGTTCCACGCTAAAATCAATTCCCTCTTCAAACGCCACAACGCAACCCGTATCCACGCGCAATACCTGGTTGTTTAACTGCTTCTCTACTACAGTGCCGCCTGCATGTATAAACGCCATGCCATCGCCTTGTATTCGCTGCAGTATAAAACCTTCGCCGCCAAAAAAACCGGCCCCTAAACGCTGGTTAAAATGAATGCTGAGTTTTGTGCCTAGCGCCGCCGCCAGGAAAGCATCTTTCTGCGCTATAATGCTATTGTTACGAATAGTTGTGAGGTCGATCGGAAGAATAGTGCCGGGGTAAGGCGCCGAAAAAGCAACACGACTTTTGCCATAACCACGGTGCGTAAAATGCGTCATAAACAATGATTCGCCGGTTATCATACGCGAACCAACCGATACCAGCTTCCCAAAAAAGCCCTGGTTCGGATTAGAGCCATCGCCCATTTTGGTTTCAAAATCGATGCCTTCTTCCATGTATACCATAGCGCCGGCTTCAGCGATAACGGTTTCCTGCGGATCAAGCTCAATTTCGAGTACCTGTATGTCGTTACCAAAAATCCTGTAATCTATTTCATGCGAGTTTCTCATAGTGTTTTGATAAGGTTGCTAATAAAAGCAAGATAAGATTTTACTCTTCTTCATCCTTATTTCGCTTGCCCTTTTTAGCGGGGAGTTTTACCGGCAGGTCGTCTTCTTTATCGGTAACAGCATTTGTGTTGCGTACAAAATCCTCGTCGGTCTCTTCTGCTTCTTCGCCTTCCTCTATATGGAATTCTTCTTCTTCGCGTTTGGCTTTCTCGGCAGCGTCACGTTTTACCAGCTTCTTGTCTTCCACGTTATCATCCAGAAACTCGTTTATGCGGTCGATGCTGTAGTTGGAAACGATTTCGCCGTGCTGGTTTACTTTTATTTCGAAGCCTTCCAGGTCTTTATGCACCTTCGATTTCTTTTTACTTTTATCGCTTTCTTTCTTATCCTTTGCCATAGCTGTGTGGGTTTATACTTAGAGCATATTTAAATTTTATTTTTACAAGCGAAAATTGGGCAGAAAAGGTTCTGGCGAAACGGTTTCTGAGATTCATAGCAGCGCTATGGGGCGAGGAAAACGTGAAGTCAGGTTCTTTTATGATCAGTTTGCAGCGTAAAATATAAATTTTAAACATGCTCTTAATGTTGTATAAGCGGAAGAAGTATAAATGGTTACATAACCATACTTTTAGGGCAAACAAAAAGGCTAACCGTTGCGGGTTAGCCTTTTATACTTTAGTAAGTATGATGATTAAGCAGCAGCGTAAGGCGCAAGCTTTTCGATGGCGTGCTCGATGCGCGTTTTCGTTTCAGCGGCACCAATTATCTCGATGATCTGCATCAGGTCGGGGCCAGCTTCCAGGCCAGTAACAGCTAAGCGAAGCGCCTGCATTACCTGTCCGATCTTCATGGCGTTACGCTCCAGAATCGTGTTCAGGAGCTCTTTTATACTTTCAGCGTTATACTCAGTTAAGCCGCCAAGCTCATCCTTAAAAGCCGTGAAAACCGCAACTGCCTGGCTGTTCCATTTTTTAGAAGCTACCTTTTCGCTGTAGGTTGTTGGAGCTTCGAAGAAGTATACCGCCTCGTTCCAGAAATCACTTGGCAAGGTTACACGCTCCTTCATCAGGCCGCTTATCTTAGTTGCTTTCTCCAGCGAGCAGGAAATATTGCGTTCTTCCAGGGCTTTTAAAAGGTATTGCGCCAGCTCTTCGTCTGGTTTGGCGCGCAGGTATTGTTCGTTAAACCAGCGGGCTTTCTGCCAGTCGAATTTGGTGCCTGACTTACCAATGCGCTCTACTGTAAACGCTTCGATCAGCTCCTGCATCGTAAATAATTCTTGCTGCGTGCCTGGGTTCCAGCCTAAAAATGCCAGGAAGTTAACAAAAGCTTCCGGCATAAAGCCTTTTTCGCGGTAACCCATCGATTTATCGCCTGTAATAGGGTCGGTCCACTCCAGCGGGAAAACCGGGAAACCAAACTTATCGCCATCGCGCTTGCTTAGTTTACCGTTGCCGTCTGGCTTTAACAGCAGTGGCAAGTGGGCAAACTCCGGCATGGTATCTTCCCAACCCAGGAAGCGGTACAGCAACACGTGCAGCGGTGCAGATGGCAACCATTCCTCACCACGTATTACGTGCGTTATTTTCATCAGATGATCATCCACAATGTTTGCCAGGTGGTAAGTCGGCATGCCATCAGATTTCATCAGTACTTTATCATCAATAGAAGAAGAGTGTACCATTACCCAACCCCGGATCATATCTTTCAGGCGGATCTCTTCTTTGCGCGGTACTTTTAAACGGATCACGTACGCTTCTCCGGATGCCAGGCGCTTCTTCACTTCGTCTTCCGGAAGCGTCAGCGAGTTTTTCATGGTGGCACGCGTGATGGCGTTATACTGTGGTGTAGCTACCTTGGCAGCTTTCAGGCGCTCACGCATTTCTTCCAGCTCTTCAGCCGTATCAAAGGCATAATAGGCGTGGCCGCTCTCTACTAGTTGCAGCGCATACTGCATGTACATCGGCTTGCGCTCCGACTGTCGGTAAGGCGCATATGGGCCACCTTTCCAGGGGCTTTCGTCCAGCTCAATGCCAGCCCACTCCAACGATTCGCGGATATAGTCTTCGGCACCCGGCACAAAACGGTTCTGGTCGGTATCTTCGATACGTAAAATCATGGTGCCACCCAGTTTGCGGGCAAGCAGGTAATTATATAAGGCCGTACGAACACCGCCAATATGAAGAGGCCCGGTCGGGCTTGGAGCAAAGCGTACTCTAACTTCTCTTTCCATGTAGGATTTAGGGTTATCTGTGGGGCAAAGGTACAAAATAAAGTATGGTTTTGTAAACCGAAATAGCAGCTCTTATACACTGGAAAGGAAACATAACTCCTGAAATGCGTATCTGCTAAGTATGTTCTATTTAAGGTTGGCACATGGTGCGTAAGCGGTTAAAGGATGCGTGGTGCCTGTTACAGGAAACCTGGCTGGAATTTTACGATAACAATTCTTTCCAGAAGGGGGCCGCACTGGCGTATTATACCATATTTGCATTGCCTCCCATGCTGATCATTATTATTAGTGCAGCGGGTTATTTCTTTGGCCAGAAAGCCATTTCCGGGGAGATCTACTTTCGTATCCGGGATATGATCGGGGCGGAGGGCGCATTGGCAGTGCAGGACATGGTAGAAAGTATAAATAACTTTGCCGGCCTCAGCATCGCTACTATACTTGGCGTAGTTACACTTTTTATAGCAGCAACCGGCGTATTTATTTCCTTACAGGATTCTATGAACGAGATCTGGTGCGTAAAACCGGTTCCGAAACATGGGTACTTAAAACTGTTTTTAGACCGCCTGCTTTCCTTCGGGATGATCCTGGTGCTGGCTATTATTCTGCTCATCTCGCTGCTCGCCAATACCATACTTGTTTACATCGGTGATTTTCTGACGGCCAAGTTCACAGGCTGGATCGTGTATGTACTGCACCTGGTCAATTTTGCGTCGGGTTTGCTGTTGATGTCGTTTCTGTTTGCCAGTATCTACAAATTTTTACCGGATGCCAAAATAAGGTGGCGGGATGTGTGGGTAGGTGCGCTGGTTACGGCTTTGCTGTTTTCTGTTGGGCGTGGCATTATCGGTTTATACTTGGGCACCAGCAATATGGCATCTATTTACGGCGCAGCCGGCTCGGTGGTGTTAATCCTGACGTGGGTTTTCTTTACCTCCCAGATCATCTTTTTCGGGGCGGTGTTTACGTTTGTGTACTCGCGCAAGTATGGCTTTAACATTTACCCGGCCGAGTACGCGGTGCGCGTGGTGCATACCGAAGTAGAAGTGGGCAGATCAGCGGTAAACGCTGAGCCCGGCAAACATGCAGCAGAGGTTTATGGAAGTGATGAGTATGGAGTAAAGGGCCAGGCTCCGGATCAAACAAATGCAGCAAATATCTGAGTCTGGAGAAGGGTACTCCAGAAGCTCAATAAAGTATAAAAGGGCAAAAGATAAAGTATAACTCCTTCCTCTTTTGCCCTTTTATCAAGAATCCTTCAGGAAAGCCTATTTAAAAGCGATGCAGGAAATCTCTACGTTCACATCTTTTGGCAAACGGCTAACTTCCACGGTTTCGCGGGCAGGCGGGTTGCTGGTAAAATAGCTGCCATAAATTTCGTTGATGCGGCCGAAGTTGTTCATATCCTTTACAAAAATGCTGCACTTCAATACGTTGCTGAAATCCATGCCCGCTTCGGTAAGTATAGCTTCCAGGTTTTTCATGACCTGGTGTGTTTCGTCTTCGATGCTGCTGCTTACCAGTTCACCGGTTTGTGGGTGCAACGGAATCTGGCCCGAAACATACAGGGTACCGTTTGCCATGGTTGCCTGGCTGTAAGGCCCGATAGGAGCCGGCGCATTTTGAGAGTTGATAATGGTATGTGCCATAGTTGGTTCTTTTAAATTTGTATCTTTAAGGCCAAATTACATAATTATATGAACATACTTGTTTTGTCGGGTACGGAAATGGCAGAAGAATTCGGTCAGAAAATTTCCGAGGGCATTCATCGTATCACCTATACGTCCGTTCCGGATGAGGAAATTGCTGCTACAGCCGATGTTATATTTGACTTTTTACTGCATCAGCAACCCGAACGCCTTTTAACTTACAAAGCTGACCATGTAGTGTTTTGCAATGCACCGTTTGTACAACTGGCAAGTCTGGTTTATACTTTAAATCAGAAACCTGCCTGTACTTTGTTTGGGTTTAATGGGCTGCCTACGTTCTTCAACAGGACTATACTTGAGGTAAGTATGTATGATGCACAGGATGCGGATAAGATGGCCGAAGTATGCAAAGCCTTGAATACGGATTACCAGGTAGTCGAAGACCGTGTAGGAATGGTGACGCCACGCGTTATCTGCATGATCATTAACGAAGCCTGTTACACGTTGCAGGAAGGCACCGCCAGTATAGCCGACATCGACTTAGGAATGAAACTCGGCACCAACTACCCGAAAGGGCCGTTTGAGTGGGCAAACCAGATCGGAATACAAAATGTTTATAAACTGCTGAATGCCGTTTACAAAGATACCCGTGAGGAGCGCTATAAGATCTGCCCGTTGCTCAAAACCAAGTACTTAAAAGGCGAAACATTTGAAGTATAAATTCTGCTTCTGAAGTATAAATTCAACGTATAAACCAAGAAGCCGTTTAGCGTTTTCAATTATAGTACCTGAACCTGCCGTTGTTGGTGTTTTCACCGACAACTACACTTTCACCGACAGCAGCTTACTAGTAAAAATACGCAGCAAAAGCCCCTGTAATTTAGTTGTTTAAAACGCTAAACAGCCTCCAGGTATACTATACTTTATAAACTAAAAAGAGGAAGCCGTTAAGCTTCCTCTTTTTAGTTTATAAAGTATAGTACTTACTCTACTGTTACTGATTTTGCAAGGTTACGTGGCTGGTCTACATTGCAACCGCGCAATACCGCAATGTGGTAAGACAGTAACTGCAACGGAATAACCGATAACAAAGGAACCAGTTGCTCGCTTGTCTCCGGAATTTCGATCACGTAATCTGCCATAGATGGGATAACCTGGTCGCCTTGCGTAACAATGGCAATAACCTGTCCTTTACGGGCGCGCACTTCCTGTATGTTAGAAACTACTTTCTCGTAAGAGCTGTCTTTTGTGGCAATTACCACAACTGGCATCTGCGCATCAATCAGGGCAATAGGGCCGTGCTTCATTTCTGCCGCCGGGTAACCTTCTGCGTGTATATAAGAGATCTCTTTCAGTTTAAGTGCACCTTCCAATGCAACCGGGAAATTATAACCACGGCCTAAGTACAGGAAGTTAGTTACATCTTTAAACACTGCTGCAATTTGCTGAATCTGGGCATCCAGCTTCAGGCATTCTTCTACTTTAGCAGGAATGTTCTCCATTTCCACCATTAACTGGCGAAGCTTGCTGTTCTCCAGCGTACCGCGCTTGCTACCAATGATCATGGCAATAAGGGTAAGCACTGTAACCTGAGCTGTAAACGCTTTTGTACTGGCTACACCAATTTCAGGGCCAGCGTGGGTATAAGCGCCAGCATCGGTGGCACGCGCGATAGATGAACCTACCACGTTACAGATACCAAAAATAGTAGCACCTTTCGATTTTGCCAGTTCCAGTGCAGCCAGTGTATCAGCGGTTTCACCTGATTGAGAGATCGCGATCACAATATCACGCTCGTTTACGATCGGGTTTCTGTAACGGAACTCAGATGCATATTCTACTTCAACCGGGATACGGGCCAGGTCCTCGATCAGGTATTCGGCTACCAGGCCGGCGTGCCATGATGTACCGCAGGCAACAATGATAATACGGTCTGCATTTACGAATTTGTTTTCGAACTCACGGATACCGCCCATCATTAAATGGTCTTTCTCGGCTACCATACGTCCGCGCATGTTATCTAAAATAGAGCGTGGCTGCTCGTATATTTCTTTTAACATGAAGTGCTCAAAACCACCTTTTTCGATAGACTCAAGTTCCATCTCAAGATGCTGCACATAAGGCGTTTGCTTAATGTCTTCCTTCGTGCGGATATCCAGCTGGCCATCTTTGATAACTGCCAGTTCGTAATCGTTCAGGTAAACAACATCTTTTGTGTACTCGATGATAGGCGTTGCATCAGACGCCAGGAAAAACTCTCCTTCGCCGATACCTACTACCAACGGGCTACCTTTACGGGCAGCGACAAGCTGATTTGGCGCATCTTTCGATAGAACCACGATCGCATAAGCTCCTACTACTTCGTGCAGGGCAAGGCGTACCGCTTCTTCCAGCGAGCACTTGTTATTGATGCGGATATCTTCGATCAGGTTAATGAAAACTTCAGAGTCTGTCTCGGACTGGAAAGTATGGCCTTTCTCTTCCAGAAGCGTTTTAAGGGCTGCATAGTTCTCGATAATACCATTATGAATAATGGCAATGTTACGGGAAGTAGAGAAATGGGGGTGCGCGTTCACATCGTTTGGTTCGCCGTGGGTAGCCCAACGGGTATGGCCCATCCCAATGTTTCCGCTTATATCCTGGCCGGCTAAATGCGCTTCCAGATCAGCAACTTTTCCCTTTTTTTTGTATACAGTCAGGTCGCTATTCATTAAAGCGATACCGGCACTATCATAACCTCTGTACTCCAGGCGCTTCAGGCCTTTCAGAATAACCGGGCAAGCCTCTCTATGCCCAACGTATGCAACAATTCCACACATAATGTTTGTTTTAGCAGGTAAAACAGAATAGGCACCCGTTAAGGCACCTATCGTGTAATAATTTATAGTTAATTAGAATTTCTTATTTCTCGATTTTCGAATAATAGATCAGCAGTTTTGCTTTCGTAGTGCCGGTTGCAGGGTTACTCAGAATAGTTCTGTAGGGCAACGGTTCTGGGCTGATAGAGAGGCCGCCGCCTTGCTCTTGCTGCACACGGGCCGGTGCTAATAACAAGCCCATATTCGGTTTGGTACCCAATAAGATAGCCTGTATATACGAGGTCATGTTTAAGGAATACTGCTTTTTCTCGCTGTTATACTGTAAAGTGGCAGGCGAAGTTGTACCATTTAATGCATATGCAACATCTTGTTGTACAGTAAGAGCTGTTCCGGCAGCATTTCTGATAATTCTGTTAGTATTGTTGGTCTGATACAGTACAAATTGCGGTACCGGCGTAAACGTAGCATCAGAACCGTTCTGAACCGGAAGTATAAGTTCAGCTCTGTTAATAATAATATCGCCTAATTTCTCCTTAAGCTTTTCCAGCTCCGGAAAGTTCAGTTTGGATAATAGCTGGGTGTTGGTTTGCACATAACTTAAATCGCCGGTGCTTTCAGAAGAAACAAAATCACGGTTATTAGTTAATGCTGCTACAGCCGTACCTGTGCGGTTTGTGGTTATGTTAGAAAAATAACGCTGCGAGCCTAACAGGAAAGTATGTTTCTTGGGCGTTGTGCCATCCATGTAGCGCAATACCATTTTCGTGCTGTCGGCAGTTAGCTTAAGTGCCAGCATACTGGCTGCATCATTTGCAGGTACAATCGCTAACCCTTTCAGGAATGTGTTAAACGCCTGTTGCGAGGCAAGGTCGCCGGTTCCGGATTTGCTGATCAGGGACTGCGTAAACTCCTGGCTCAGCTGGATCTTTACAAAAGTTTTGGCGATGGTAGAGTCATTAACAGTACCTTTTTTCTTTACAAGCTCAGGGATGATAGTTGCGCTACCCAACAGTTTTTCATAAGGAAGGCTGCTGTTTTTAAAGTAGGATGTTTTTTCATCGAAGCCTTCTTTCAACTGGTATAAATTGATCGTAAGCGGCTTACTCTTGTCCCCGTAAATGTTGCTGTAATCCAGTGTGAGCTCCAAAGAAGTAGCAACCGGGTTATCGCCAAATTTAAGGGCAGTTGCTGCATTCAGGCCAACTTCTGTAAAGGTAGTAGCGGCGCTGCTTCCTAAAACAGGATCGTTAAATTTACCTAAAAGTGCCGGTACTGATCTTAAGGCAGGAATTGAATCTGATAAAAGAACCGTTCCCGTTTTAACTTCATACTCCGTATAGGTGGTGCCTATCAGGTTTTCATCCTGCAGTTCGATACCAATTTCAGTTGGGTCTTCGCAGGAGGCAAGTGCGAAGATAGATAAGAAGAAAGGAAGAAGTCTTCTAGTTGCTGAGCTCATTATATAAGTTATAGTATGAATCTAAAAGGGTATCGTCAGGAGTTACAGTATTGATGTTCTTTTTCTGCATAAACTCACTGAAAAGCGCATTGATATTTTCACTGAAATCTTCATTCGTCTTGATCACCGAGTCAGCGTACTCCATACCAATCTTTATAAAGGCATCGGTATCCGCAGACTGTAAAGGCGCCAGCATACTATCATCAATATCCAGCATCTTTACTTTCTCAGCCAGGTCGCCATCAAATTTATGCTTATAGTTGTTATTATAAACCGTGAACATCGACTTGGCATCTTTAAAGATCGGATCCTTCTTGTATGTCGTTTTCAGATACATCGGGATCAGGCCTGTCATCCAGTCGTTGCAATGCACAATGTCCGGAGCCCAGCCTAATTTTTTAACTGTTTCCAGCACGCCTTTGCAGAAAAAGATAGCACGTTCATCGTTATCCGCGTGAAATTTATTATTCTTGTCAACGAAAACGGATTTTCTGTGGAAATAGTCTTCGTTATCGATAAAATATACCTGGAGCTTGGCATTTGGGATAGAAGCTACCTTAATGACCAGTGGTTTTTCGTCTTCGCCAACGGCAATGTTAATACCAGAAAGGCGAACTACTTCATGCAAACGGTTTTTACGCTCATTAATAATACCAAATCGCGGAACAAAAATTCGGATTTCCATTCCACGCTCCTGCATACCCTGTGGTAACGTGTTCAGAAACTCAGCTACTTTAGTGGTTTGTAAGAAAGGATTTATCTCGGTGGCAGCGTACAGAATTCGCAATTTAGACATGATAAGGAATTAAAAATGTATAAGCAACAGTAATGGGACGTGCAAAATTAGCATTTTTTATTCTAATTTTCAATTTTATGCGTTATAACTTGCATTCGCACGCCTTTATTAAGAGTAAATCAAAACAATGAAAGTATGGAAGTAATTACGCAGGCCCGGGAAATGCTCCGAAAAGTACAGGAACTGCGCTGTAGCGGCAAAACGATCGGGTTTGTGCCCACCATGGGCGCGTTGCACGAAGGGCATCTGCAGCTTCTGCGTGCATCCGGCCGGGAGAACGATGTAACCGTTTGCAGTATTTTTGTAAACCCCACACAGTTTAATAACCCAGACGATTATACCCTTTACCCGCGTACCCTGGAGCAGGACAGCGACTTGCTGGAAAGTATAAACTGTACCTATCTTTTTGCACCAACGGCAGCGGAGATGTATCCGCAGCCATCGCTGTTGCAATTTGGTTTTGGCGCCTTAGAGGGCGTGATGGAAGGAGAGAAGCGGCCAGGGCATTTTAATGGCGTAGCTACTGTAGTGAGCAAGCTTTTCCATCTGGTGCAGCCGCATCGTGCTTATTTTGGCCAGAAAGATCTGCAGCAGGTAGCCATCTTGCGGCAGTTGGTGCAGGGCCTGAGTTTTGACCTGGAACTGGTTTGTTTCCCGACGGTACGCGAACCAGACGGGTTGGCTATGTCATCGAGAAACAAACGACTCACGCCTGAGCAGCGGCAACAGGCAATACATCTATACAAAGCCTTGCAACAGGCCGCCTCGCAGCTAAGCCATACTTCAGTAGAAAGTATAAAGCAAGAAGCAATAGCTTACCTAAATGCTATAAATGAAATAGAAGTGGAGTATTTCGAAATAGTAGATGTGCTTACCCTGCAACCGCTGCAAAGTATAAATCCGCAGCAGGAAGTAGCTATTTGTGTAGCAGCTTTTGTAGGGGAGGTGCGCCTGATCGATAACTTGCTTGTGAATCTATAAAGCCTGTAATTTGTTTTCGCTCAGTAACAAAGGCAGGCATAGCTTCTGATAGTTATTTACCTTCCTATTTTCTAACTTTGCGCTTTATTACAGCCCCGCACCATGTATATTGAGGTTTTAAAATCTAAAATTCACCGTTGTAAAGTAACACAGGCCGAACTACATTATGTAGGCAGCATCACGATAGACGAAGATCTGATGGATGCCGCTAATATGGTGGAAA
Source organism: Pontibacter arcticus (assembly GCF_003284895.1). Classification (GTDB taxonomy): domain Bacteria; phylum Bacteroidota; class Bacteroidia; order Cytophagales; family Hymenobacteraceae; genus Pontibacter; species Pontibacter arcticus. Next base: position 883,865 of record NZ_QMDV01000001.1, on the reverse strand, counting down.
ACGAAAAAGTAACCATTGTAAATATCAACAACGGCGAGCGTTTCGAGACTTATATTATTAAAGGCGAACGCGGTACCGGCACTATCTGCTTAAATGGGCCGGCTGCCCGCAAAGTGCAGGTAGGCGATATCGTTATTGTGATTTCTTACTGCAGCATTAAGTTCGAAGACGCAAAAGCACACGTTCCTACTGTTATCTTCCCGGATCAACACAACCGCCTGATCTAACCTGTGCATGAAAAACCTGCTCACGGTTCTGAAGTATAGCTTGTTGCTGGGCGCATCTGCCTTTTTGATGTGGTACGCCTTAAAAGAGCTGGATTTCGAGAAATTGTGGGCAGAGCTGCAAAGCGCAAAGTATGGCTGGGTTATTTTATCCCTGGTTTTGGGTATTGCGGCCTATGTAAGCCGGGCTTATCGCTGGCAGATGCAGATAAAGCCAACCGGCATCACACCATCGCTGCTTAATACATATAATGCCATGATGGTAGGTTATGTAGCCAATCTGGTGTTGCCGCGTATGGGCGAAGTGGTAAGGTGCAGCATACTCAAAAAAACCGATAACCTGCCGGTAAATACAGGTTTCGGAACTGTGATAGCTGAGCGGTTTATTGATATGGTGATGCTGTTGCTGATCACGGGCCTTACCTTCCTGGTAGAGTTCAACCGCATCCGCGACTTCTTTTTCGGACTCTTTTCTGATAAGTACAGCAGCATTTCCCAAAGCCTGAACTCCTTCTATTACCTTGGCGCTGTTCTGTTTGCACTCCTGATTGTTGGCGTTATACTTATTGTTGTATTCCTGAACAGGCTGCGCAGTAACAGGTTCTACAAAAAGGTAGTCGGCTTTGTGCAGGGTATGTTGCAAGGCATCTTCAGTATCTCCAAAATAGAAAATAAGTTTAGTTTCTGGGCACATACCGTATTTGTGTGGGCAATGTACTACGGCATGAGCCAGGTGGTGTTTTACGCCTTGCCTGCTACACAGAGTTTGCCTTTGGGAGCCGGTTTATCGGTGTTGGTGGCAGGTAGCCTGGGTATGGCGGCGCCCGTGCAGGGTGGTATTGGCGTATACCATTTGGTAGTACAGGCTACGTTGCTTTTATATGGCGTACCTAAAGAGGAAGCAATGGCATATGCTTTGCTGGCTCATACTTCGCAAACATTGCTCGTTGTAATAATGGGCGTATTTAGCTTTATGATCAGTATGTTGCAGCAAAAGAAAAATAGCGCTGCCTTAAATTACCAAAACCACGCATCTGCACATGAACTCAAACGATAAAATATTTGCACTTCCTGCCTTGGAGCAACAACTTAACGTATGGCGCGGGCAAGGTTGTAAAATTGTGTTTACCAATGGCTGCTTCGATATCCTGCACCTCGGGCATGTAGATTATCTGGAGAAAGCCCGACAACTTGGCGATAAACTTATACTTGGACTTAATACAGATGCGTCTATTAGTCGTATAAAAGGGCCAAGCCGCCCGCTTCAGGACGAAATGTCACGGGCCCGGGTTATGGCATCGCTTTTGTTTGTGGATGCCATAGTACTATTTAACGAAGACACACCGTTAGAGTTAATAAAGGCTGTTCAACCCGATATTTTAGTAAAAGGAGATGATTATTCCGTAGAGAACATTGTAGGGCAGGATATTGTTACTGCTAAAGGTGGCGAAGTTAAAACGGTGCCACTTGTAAAAGGGTATTCTACTACCAACATTGTAAAAAAGATAGAGAATAACATTAAGTTAACTTAAAGATTAAAGATAACCATGGCTGGTATATATATAATAGGTATTTTATTTATGTTGATTAGCTGGCTCGTGAGCTGGCGTTTAAAAAGTAAGTTTAAGCAGTATTCGCAGGTTCCGTTAAGCTCTGGCTTAAGTGGCAAAGAGATTGCAGAAATGATGCTGGCTGATAATGGTATTACAGACGTACGTGTTATCTCTGTAGCCGGTAAGCTAACCGACCATTACAACCCGGCTGATAAAACGGTTAACCTGAGCGAGTATGTATACGAAGCACGCAGCGCAGCAGCAGCGGCCGTAGCGGCCCACGAATGTGGCCACGCGGTGCAGCATGCCAGAGCTTATAGCTTCCTCAAGTTCAGGTCGGCAATGGTGCCTGCGCTAAGTATAGCCTCACGTTACATGCAGTGGATTCTTATTATTGGTATTTTGATGCTGCAGACCACACCGCTGCCCTTAACAATAGGGGTTGTATTATTTGCACTCACTACCATATTCAGTTTTGTAACACTGCCTGTAGAGTTTGACGCCAGTAAGCGCGCCTTGGCCTGGATCAGTTCACGTGGTATTGTAACTTCTCAGGAACTTACCATGTCGAAAGATGCACTTAAATGGGCTGCTTTAACATATGTGGTAGCAGCACTTGGTTCTCTGGCAACCTTACTTTACTATGTGTCGCTCCTAATGGGCCGCCGCGATTAAGTAATGGTATTTTATTCTGATAATAAGTAACATTATGTGGCGCCACTTGTTTGCAAAAGCAGGTGGCGCTTTTGTTTTAACAAAGTATACCTTAGTAATAATTAAAATATTCGGCACACATAATAATTATTAGAAAGCCGTGTTGAATAAATGCAAGTGAATTTTATAATTTTGCACTGGAAATATATCGATCAACCATACCTATACCAAAAAAAGTATGAACTTTCAATTAACAGAGGAGCATTTGGCCGTACAGGCTGCCGCCCGTGAGTTTGCACAAAACGAACTCCTGCCAGGCGTAATAGAGCGCGACGAGCACCAGAAATTCCCGGCCGAGCAAATCAAGAAGATGGGAGAGCTTGGATTTATGGGCATGATGGTAGATCCAAAGTATAATGGTGGCGGCATGGATGCTGTTTCCTATGTACTGGCCATGGAAGAAATCTCTAAAGTAGATGCTTCTGCTTCTGTAGTAATGTCTGTAAACAACTCGCTTGTTTGCTGGGGAATTGAGCAGTACGGCACAGAAGAGCAAAAACAAAAATACCTGACCAGATTGGCTACCGGCGAAATCATCGGTGCATTCTGCTTATCAGAGCCGGAAGCAGGTTCTGATGCAACTTCGCAGCGCACCACTGCCGAAGACAAAGGCGACTACTATTTACTGAACGGCACCAAAAACTGGATCACGAATGGTAGCACCGCATCTGTATACATTGTAATCGCACAGACAGACGTTGCAAAAGGCCACAGAGGTATAAACGCACTTATTGTAGAGCGTGGCGCTGAAGGCTTTGTAATAGGCCCGAAAGAGAACAAACTGGGAATTAGAGGCTCTGATACGCACTCTTTAATGTTTACTGACGTAAAAGTACCTAAAGAGAACCGTATTGGTGAAGATGGCTTCGGGTTTAAGTTTGCGATGTCTACGCTGGCAGGTGGCCGTATTGGTATTGCCTCCCAGGCATTAGGTATTGCATCAGGTGCTTACGAGCTGGCTGTGAAGTATGCCAAAGAGCGTAAAGCTTTCGGAGTGGAGATTGCAAAGCACCAGGCTATCCAGTTTAAACTGGCTGATATGGCGACTAACATCGAGGCGGCACGTCTGCTTTGTTTGCAGGCTGCCCACGACAAGGATACGCACCAGGATTACGGTAAGTCAGGGGCAATGGCAAAGTTATTTGCATCTAAAGTAGCAATGGAAACAACGGTAGAGGCAGTGCAGGTACATGGCGGTTACGGTTTCGTGAAAGAATACCATGTGGAGCGTTTAATGCGCGATGCCAAAATTACACAAATCTATGAAGGTACTTCAGAGATACAAAAAATAGTAATTTCGAGAGAATTGCTTAAGTAAAAAACCGCTTAAAACCTTGTTCCTGTGTGGTTTGGGCTAAGAATAGTCTTTCTTGAATTAAAATTAATTTTTTAAAATAATTTGAATTTTACAAAGATTAATCTTAGCTTTAAACCAAAATTGAAGGGTTAATAGTATAAAAGTTAGTTGGTATCACACATGGAAGATTACAATAAAATTATTGAATCGCTTGGGGTGCGCTTTATCAAGTCTAAAAACCTGGTATTGCAGCAGCCTTTTAAGGTTCGTAATTACTATGATGTAGGCAATAATTTGATTTTGCTGCACAAAGGCAGCATTTTCTTTGGAGAAGAAGAGCACGAAGTTGAAGAAGGGGAGTTGCTTTTCGTACCCGGTGGCCGTAGCACAATCATAACGTATGGCCCTGCCGGAGAAGGCAGAACCATTACAAATGATGACTTAATCACAAACAGAGATAAGTTCTTTAAGAGTAACAACGATCTTGACCTGATAGGTGATGACGAGCAGAGCCACAGTTATGTGAGCTTTGAAGCAAAAGTTTTCGATTCAGTTAACTTCTTTGCATCACTTGATCTTCCGGCATTCCTGATCTCGAACAACAACAAGTTGGCTAACCTTGTAATTAAGGTAGTAGAGGAAAGCATGCAGGACCTGCCAGGCAAAGAGCGCCTGATCAATATCTATACGGAGAACATTGTAGTAGAAATTGTTCGCCACATACTTCGTAACAGAATGTTTGTGGAGCAGTTGGCTACAAACAGTACTTACTTTAAAGATCCACGCCTCATTGATCTGTTCAACTATATTAAAGAACACCTGGGTGGCGATCTGTCAAACAAGGTGCTTTCGAATGTAGCAAACGTATCAGAAGATTACGTAGGCCAGTATTTCAAAATGCTGACAGGTATAAACCCACAGGATTATATCGAATACCAGCGTATGGAGCGTGCCGTATTCCTGCTGCGTACTACTAAGAAGAGTATCCGTGAGATAGGTAAAGATGTAGGCTACAAAGATACAGCATACTTCTGCCGTCGCTTTAAGATGATGTTCGGTATACCAGCCGGCAAAATGCGTCGTCGCGAATCAGCGGTTAACTCCTAAGCTTACATTATACGAAGCTATAAGATCAGAAACCTCGGCCAGAAAGCCGGGGTTTTTTTCTATGTGGTTCCCTATTACCAGCACATCGGCGCCGGCATCAAGTATAGTTCTGGCCTTGCCTACTGTATTTATTCCGCCGCCCACAATAACAGGTACTTCAACAGATTTACGCACAGCTGCAACCATCTCGGGGCTAACGGGCTTGTCTGCTCCGCTACCGCCATCCAGATATATATACCGCAGCCCCAGCAACTCACCGGCCATGGCTGTACAGGCAGCAATTTCAGGTTTATTGTAAGGTAACGGGGTGGTGCCGCTCATGTAAGAGGCAGTGGTCTGGTTGCCGCAATCTACCAGCATGTAGCCGGTGGGGTAAACGGCCAGTTGGCTTGCTTTAAGTATGGGCGCTGCCAGTATATGCTGGCCAATCAGGAACTCGGGGTTACGCCCGGAAATAAGCGAAAGTAAAAGTATGCCGTCAGCTTGCTTATCGATGTGCAGGCTGTTGCTCGGGAAAAGTATGACCGGGGTGTCAGCGTTTGCTTTCAGAAGCCGGATAATGTGCTGTTGGTTATCGGTGGTGATGAGGCTGCCGCCAACAAAAAAGAAATCGATAGGATGTGCTTTGCTCAGGGTAAGCAGGTTCAGGCAGGACTCCTCTGTCAGGTTATCCGGGTCGAGGAGCAAGGCAAAATACTTCCTGCCTGAAACGTGTTGCTGTTTATAGAAATCTTTAAAGGGCATTCGGGTCCGGAACGATAAGCGTGGTTGTCTCTGGTTCTGTAACCACTACAGGCGCAGGAGAAGCCGCAATATCGTTATTTTCGGAGTTACTGTTGATCAATTCTTCCGCCTTTTTTGCAAGATACACCAACAGAATAGACACAGCTTGTTGTTTGATGAATTTGGCTGCATCAGATTTCAGAAAGCCTTTAGATTGCTTTGCACTTTTTTTCTTTTTTTTGATCGGATGTTGGCGTTCGGATGCTAAAGTATATTCGTCTTCCTGCTCGTGCACAAAAGAGTCGTAAGCGTTAACATCTGCAGTAACTGGCGCATCATAAGTTGTATGGGAAGTATTTTCCTTTACGGCCTTACCTTTTTTTTTGCCACCGAACATGCGGCGTATCAGGTAACCAGCTAACAGGATGCCACCGGCTACGGCTACTTTTTTGCCTACTTCCTGCCCCTGGGATTTTATCTGTTCCACATCTCCCATCAAGGCATTTTTATACTCTTCTTTCTGGCGCTCTAAAAACTCCCGCTGGTTATCGAATAAAGGGTTGCTTAACTCGCTCATATTGATTTTTCTCGTTTATCTGTTTTATAAAGTGTGTTATCGAAAGCCTTATCAGCTACATTGTTAAATACTTTTTTATCTAAACCAACCAGCAATACAACTAACAGGATAATGTAAACGAGGGCTATTATGCCAAAGCCCCAGAACGAACTATCGAGTAAATGGTTAAGAAGCAGGCCTAAGAAGATGCTCAGAAAAATAAGAGACATAAAGGCTGCAAACCCAAGTAAAACGGCGTGTAGCAAGCTTACAAAAGAGCTCTTCAGCTTTTCCTGAATTTCGAGCCTGATAATATCAATGCGGGTATCTATGTACCCCATTAAGTTTTCGATTAGATTGGTGCTTTTTTCTTTAGAGCCGTTGTCTTGTAATGCCATAGTTTTAGTAAGCTTTTTTGGTGCTTTACCAGTATACGAAGTATTGATAAAAAGATAGCAAAGTATAACCGGTTAAAGCTGTAGTACGGAGAATGCACTAAAACCGGCCGAATTTAGTTAAATTTATAACGAATCTTTTTCACCGTTTTCCTGCTTGAGCCAGACATATTACACTATTCTAAGTATAAGCCCTACTGCAACCGCGCAGGAGGTGAAGACAGCATACAAGCAGCTTGCCTTAAAATACCACCCCGACCGCAACCCTGGCAACGTGTGGGCCGAAGAACAGTTCAAGCAAATAAACGCAGCCTACCAGGTATTATCAAACCCTGGCAAACGCGCCCGTTACGATATGCAGCTGCAGTACGAACTGGCCCAGCGCCGTTTGGCAAGCCAGCCGACTTACTACAACCCGCGCTATCAGCAAACCCGCGAACCCGCGCCGGTATCTGAGCGCTATTACCGCAACATTCAGCGAGAAAATCAAAAATTTTCGGTGCGCGACTGGCTGATAACGCTTGCCTTTATTGCCGGCGTTATTTTATTTAGCTTGGCCTTTAAATATGTAATGGATCATATTGCCGGAGAAGATAACTATAAAACGGCACTTACTTACCTGAAGCATGGCAAGTATACCAGTGCCCATAGTATGTTTTCGGAAACTATACATTTTATACCTGACCATGCAGCTGCCTACCAGCAACGCGCAAGCATAGAACTGGATTTTTACGAAGATTATGATGCCGCTATAAGCGATCTGAACCAAGCCATTTCCTTAACAACTAAAGAGCCGATCGCCAAGTTATACTTTATGCGGGGTTACAGTTACAAACAGTTGGGTAAGTATGATGCAGCAGAGACTGATCTGAACAGGGCTATAGAATTAGACAGTCTCCAGAATGAGGCATATTTAAGGCGAGGGGAAGTCCGGCTGTTTTATAAGCAGCAATACAAAGCCGCCACCGCAGATTTTACAACTTTCCTGAAGCGGCCCCAGAGTACAAAAGCTACAGTAGAGGCTTTAACCTACCGTGGGTTCGGGCATTACAAGCAGCAAAATTATACTTCTGCGGAAAACGATTACCGCATGGGCCTGGCATTGGAGAAAGAAAACGGCCGGCTCTATTATTTACTGGGCCGGGCAGAAATGGCGCAACAAATGCCCGACTCAGCCTGCCAGCACCTTTACAAAGCCTATAACCTCGGGTATTCAGCGGCTATACTTCAGATTAGGGATAATTGCAGGTAGTTAATCTATGCTAAGCAGGTAGGCTTGCATCTTTTCGCTGTCCCAGGTTTGGGCGCCCAGGTAAATGCTTTCCAGCTCGCCGTTGGGTGCAAGCAGATAGGTAGCCGGGTACATAGTTAAATGCTGACTAGCCAGCGGTGTGTTCGCTTTTACAAAGTGGAGGTTAAAGGAGTTAGCCTGAATAAATTTCTCTACTTTATTAGTCGCTTCATCAGAAATAGCAAATATAACAACTTTATCAGGGTGCAGCTGCTGGAGCCTTTGTAACGAGGGCATTTCCTGCAGGCTGGCTTTGGACCAGGTAGCCCAGATATTCAGCAAAACGATTTTCCCTTTGTAATCACTTAAAACTATGGGTGTGCCGTTGAGGTCGGTTAGTTGTAGGGCTTGCCAGTTTACCTTTTGCGGTGCAATCTTGTTGAGCATACTTACCGAGAATACAGCAATTATACTTGCCACCAGAAAGCCGGCCAGGTACGATAGCCAAAAAGTTCTTTTTCTGTTTGCGCGTCTCAAAACTGAATTTTCTGAAAGAAATAAAAGTATAAAACAGTGAGTAGCAACACTGTTCCGATACCAGCCGACATGCCGGCAAAAACAGCACTCCATTCCAGCTTTTTCATAGGGGTCAGGCTGCTAAGGTTAGTTAAAGCGTTAGGTAAAGTATAAAATTTTGTTCCTATCTGCAACTTAAGTTACCTGAGCTTCCATTCAAAAACAACCTTTCAACCAGAATAAAGTAGTAGAGGAAGGCTGTAAAACAAAAAACCCTCGCCTGTGCAGGAGAGGGTTTTATTGTGGTGATGATTGGAATCGAACCAACGACACAAGGATTTTCAGTCCTTTGCTCTACCAACTGAGCTACATCACCAGCTCTTGTTGTGTCTCCCTTTTCCGTAAGGGTATGCAAAAGTAGCAAGTAACTTTTAAGTAGCAAACTTTCTGGCAAAAAAAGTTTTAAAAAATACGCACACGTACATTTATTGCCATTAATCTGCTATCTTTCCATTAAAATTAGTATGTATAACGAATAAATTGCTGAGATGGGATTAGAGAATATTATCTTCCTGCTGGTAGCTGCCCTTGGCATTGGGCTGTTTGTGTGGCAGATACGCAAAATCAGTAAAAATATAAACATGGGCCGCGATCTGGAGCTGGCAAATAACCCTTCGGAGCGTGTAAATAAGATGTTACTGGTGGCCTTCGGACAGCAGAAAATGTTTAAGCGCCCATTACCGGCCGTGCTGCATTTATTTGTTTATATCGGCTTTTTAGTCATCAATATCGAAGTACTGGAAATCCTGATCGATGGTATTTTCGGGACCCACCGCGTGCTGGGCTTTATGGGGCCTTTGTATAATGTCCTGATGTTTGTAAACGAAATACTGGCCGCACTGGTAATTGTGGCCTGCGCCATGTTCCTGTGGAGACGTAATGTAACAAAGGTGCCACGCCTGGCTGCTGGTGTAGAAATGCGTGCCTGGCCTAAGATGGATGCCAACATTATCCTGGTTATAGAGATCGTGTTGATGTTTGCGCTGTTTGCCTTCAATATCGCCGACCTGAAGCTGGCCGAGTTGCAAGGCCGCGAAGTAGCTGGTAGTTTCCCGGTAAGTAGTGCGTTTATGGATCTGTTCGGAAGCAACGAAGCTACTTTACATACCATAGAGCGCGTAGGCTGGTGGATTCACATCATTGGTATACTTGCTTTTATGAACTACCTGCCTAGTTCCAAGCACTTCCATATTATCATGGCGTTCCCGAACGTGTACTACTCTAAGCTGGAGCCGAAAGGAAAGTTTGCCACCAACCCGGCTATTACGCACGAGATAAAAGCGATGCTGGACCCGGCTTACGAAGTGCCCGCCCCTGAAATGGATGCTGAAGGAAACCCGGTTGTGCAGCGTTTTGGTGCAAAAGACGTGGAAGACCTGAGCTGGAAACAGTTGATGGATGCTTATACTTGTACCGAGTGCGGCCGTTGTACTTCAGTTTGTCCGGCCAACATTACAGGCAAGCTGCTTTCTCCGCGTAAGATAGTAATGGATACCCGCGACCGCATGGAGGAAAAAGGCGAACATCCTGCTATTTTCGACCCGGCCAAGTATGGCAAAGATGCCGGTACCGAGCGTGTAAAAGTAGCCGAAGAGGAACTTACGTTATTGCGTGGCTACATTACGCCGGAAGAGCTTTGGGCCTGTACCACCTGCAACGCCTGCGTAGAAGCCTGCCCGGTAAACATCGACCAGGTATCTACGATCATGGACCTGCGCCGATTCCTGGTACTGGAAGAATCAGCAGCACCGGCTTCGCTGAATGCCATGTTCACCAACATCGAGAACAATGGTGCGCCGTGGGCATTCTCGCCTTCAGATCGCTTTAACTGGGCCGAAGATCTGTATGTACCAAGTAAAAATTAGATAAAAGAATTTTTAGACTTAGGACAAAAGATAAAATACAGGGAAGGCTATTTTTGATTCCTTTGTCATTTGTCAAATAGTCCTTCGTCGTTTACAAATACCAAGATGGAAGAAAATAAAAGATTAGTGAAAGTGCCGACGATGGCAGATATGATGGCCAATGGAGAAGAACCTGAGATTCTGTTTTGGGTAGGCTGTGCCGGTTCTTTCGACGACCGTTATAAAAGAGTAACCCGCGCCTTTGTTCAGATTCTGGAGCATGTTGGCGTGAAGTATGCCGTTTTAGGTACAGAAGAAAGCTGTACCGGCGATCCGGCCAAACGTGCCGGCAACGAGTTCCTTTTCCAGATGCAGGCTATTACCAACATCGAAGTACTGAATGCTTACAATGTAAAGAAGATTGTTACCGCTTGCCCGCATTGCTTCAACACCATCAAAAACGAATACCCGAATCTGGGCGGTAACTACGAAGTAATTCACCATTCTACTTTTTTACAGCAGCTTATTAACGAAGGCCGCGTAAAAATTCAGGGGGGCGGCGAGTTCAAGGGCAAGCGCATCACGTTCCACGATTCCTGCTACTTAGGCCGCGCTAACGATATTTACGAAGCGCCGCGCGAGGTATTGGCTGCACTGGATGCCGACTTAGTTGAAATGAAGCGTAGCCGCGCCAATGGCCTTTGCTGCGGTGCCGGTGGTGCCCAAATGTTTAAAGAGCCAGAGCCAGGTACTAAAGATGTGAATATCGAAAGAACCGAAGAAGCCTTAGCTACGCTGGGCGCAGGAAACGGAATTATTGCAACTGCTTGCCCGTTTTGCATGGTGATGATGAACGATGGCGTGAAAAATAAAGACCAGGAAGAAAACGTTAAGATTTTCGATATCGCCGAGCTGATCGCGCAGGCCGAAGGACTTACAAAGTAATTGTTGTATGGCTGATCTGGAGGAATACACAAGTATACTTTACAGATCAGCTTACCCGTTCTCAAATAAAACCAGATTATGTATATCGCATTTGATGAATTGCCGCCCCATGCCCGCCTTTGGATTTACCAGGCAAACAGGCCTTTAACAGAAGGCGAGCAGGCAGAACTGGCACCTTTGTTAAAAGCTTTCGCCGCCGACTGGAGCAGCCACGGCCGCGATCTGCACGCATCAGCAGTATTGCTGCACGATCAGTTTCTGGTGCTGGCCAATAACGAGAGCGCGTCCTCGGCAAGTGGCTGTTCAATCGATAAATCAGTAAACTTTGTGCGTGAGCTGGAAAGCCGCTTTGGCGTTTCGTTTTTCGACCGTACTCAACTCGCTTTTCTGAAAAACGACAAAGTAGAACTGGTGCCGATGCAGGAACTGAAAAATAAAGTGGCAGGCGGCGAGATAAGCGAAAACACCTTATACTTTGATACGTTAGTGAATAATTACGGAGACCTGCAGGCAAACTGGCCACGCGAGGCCAAAAGCAGCTGGCTGTCCCGGTATTTCTAAAAGAGCTACAAACCTCAAACTATACTTGTACATGCACCTAACGCTACAAAAGCCAACCGCCTCTAAAATTAATATTGCAGGTATACTTTTGCTGCTGATGCTTGTACTTGGGGCATGTGGCTCAGGCAAGTTCTTGAGCAAAGGCGATAAACGGTTTGAGCAGGAACAGTATGAGCGGGCTATCGAATATTACAAGCAGGCGTTGCCAAAAGCAGCCAAACCCGCCGAGGTAAATTATAAGATTGCAGAAGCCTACCGCCGGTCTAACCGCATTGCGCAAGCCGAGCTATACTTTAAAGCAGCTTTGGATGGCGGTTTCCGGAGAGAGGATGCCTATTTTAACTATGGACTGGCGCTTAAAGCGAACGGCAAGTATGAAGAGGCATTAAACCAACTGCAAAAGTTTGAGCAGGTAGCCACAAACCCACAACTAAAAACGCAGGCTGCCAGTGAGGTACAAAACCTCAGCACCCTCAGCACCATACTTCGCAAAACAGCGCCTTTCAAAATACAGAACCTGGAAGCCCTGAACACCGAAGCATCCGAGTTTGCACCTTCTGTGCGCGAAAACGAACTGATTTTCTCCTCTACACGTGGGCCAGGCAAAGAGTACATGGGCAATGGCGAAGGCTTCCTGAATATTTTTGCGACTACTTTGATGGATGCTAACGCCGAAATGGGCGGCGCTGTACGCAAACTGGAAGGTATAAACACCGAAAACCTGCACGAGGCGCTGGCTACCTTTACCGATAATGGCAATACCATGGTGTTTGCCCGCGGCAACGAAGGCACACGCAAAGGCCGCCAGAACGTAGATCTGTACATTTCATATTTCCGCTCCGGTGCCTGGACCGAGCCAAAATTAATTCCCAACATCAACGACCCGCGCGCCTGGGATTCTTCTCCCGCTTTTTCGCCGGATGGCAAGACGTTATACTTTTCTTCTAACCGCAGAGGCGGTATGGGCGGCAATGATATTTACAAATCCACAGTAGATGATAACGGACGCTTATCTGCTCCGGAGCCGCTAGGTATGGAGATCAACACGCCTGGCAACGAAAGTTTTGTGACAGTTGGGCCGGATGGTACACTGTATGTTGCTTCGGATGGCTTGCCGGGTTTAGGTAACCTGGATTTGTTCAGAATAGAAGATGGGAAGCCTGTAAACATGGGGCCGCCCGTAAACTCGCCCGGCGATGATTTTGGTTTATACTTTAAAGACGAAACAACCGGCTTTTTTGCTTCTAACCGCGAAGGCGGTAAAGGAGGCGACGACCTCTATGGCTTTGTGAAATCGATGCGCAAGCAGGTTAATTTTTTTGTGGATGGTACCTTGTATCAGCAGCGCGAAGGAGAGAAGCAGCGCACCCTGGTACCCAACCACCGTGTAGAACTGCGCAGCCAAACCGGCGAAATTTTAAGTGATACTGCCACAGACGCAAGCGGTAAGTTTACATTTGCCCTCGATACAGCATCTGCTTACGCGCTTTTAGCAGAGAAAAGCGGCTTCTTTACGGCGCGCCAAAGTATAACTACGGTTGGCAAAACCCCAACGCAAGACCAGTTACCGCAACAGCAAAACGAAATACGACTGACGGCTACACTTGTTCTGAACCAGATCGTAAAAGAGAAGGCAATTGTGCTGGAGAATATATTCTACGATTTCGATAAGGCTGCTATTCGTCCGGATGCCGCTGTAGAACTGGATAAACTGGTAGAGATCTTAAAAGATAATCCACGCATTTCGATTGAACTGAGCTCACATACCGATGCCCGTGGAAAGGATATTTACAACCTCGACCTGTCGCAGCGCCGCGCCGAATCGGCTGTAAAGTATATTATTTCGAAAGGTATAGACAAGGCCCGCATTACGGCAAAAGGCTACGGCGAAACACGGCCTGTGGTGCGTAATGCCAAAACCGAAGCACAGCACCAGCGCAACCGCCGCACCGAGTTTAAAGTGGTCCGTATTCAGGAGTAATTATTTACTTGTGCATAAAAAAGCCTTCGATATTTATACTTTCGAAGGCTTTTTTTGTGAATTTAAACTTCGGAATCATACTAGCCTCATCTAAAAGTATATTTAAGGCTTATTCCAAAATCATTGGCCCGGCCACCCTGGAAAGCTCCGTAATTATGGGTGTTCACCCCAAGTATGTGAAACCGATAATCGGCAGAAATCGAAATTGGAGCCTTCGGGAAAGTATACTCTATGCCTACAACTCCTGTTAAGACTGGCCTTACTTCAAAATTCTGCCTTTCACCAAAAGCATCACGGTTAGTGCCTGCAACTCCTATTCCGGCACCGGCAAAAGGACGCAAACGGCTGACACTGATCAATTGTGGTTGCCAAATAAAAGATAACGTAGTATGGTAAGTATTTCTGTTGCCTGTCTGCCCTGCCTGTAGCTCAAGCGCAGCTTCTTTCCAGAAAAAGTGTTTTATGCTAAGATTGGACGTTAGTCCGGAAGGACCGCCAAAGGTTGTCCGGAAACCGATGGCTGTTTTGTAAGGGGCAGTGGCTCCGGGTTCGGAAGTGGGAGCATCCTGGGCGTAACTGTTTAGAATAAGGCATAGCAGTGCCGGCACCAAAATGGCGGATTTTTTCGTGATGATTTTCATAATGTTACAGATGGGTTTCTATACTTTAGGAGCCCTCTTCAGGTAGAAGGGTTGCATTGGCGTCGTGTAAAATATATTTTTAATTAAGGTTATTTCTGCACAAAACCCGTGGGCTTTGTTAAATTTGTAGGCAAATCACCCGGCTATGGAAAACAGATATTTGCGTCGTGGCGTTTCAGCCTCAAAAGAAGATGTGCACAACGCCATCAAAAACATTGACAAGGGCCTCTTCCCGAAAGCTTTCTGCAAAATAATTCCTGATATATTAACCGGCGATCCGGAATACTGTGCTATTATGCACGCCGATGGGGCAGGTACCAAATCATCGCTGGCCTACATGTACTGGAAAGAAACCGGCGACCTGAGCGTTTGGAAAGGCATAGCGCAGGATGCCGTGATCATGAATACGGATGATCTGCTGTGCGTAGGCGCAACTGATAATATCCTGCTTTCTTCTACCATTGGCCGTAACAAAAACCATATACCCGGCGAAGTGATTGCCGCCATCATCAACGGCACCGAAGAAGTGCTGCAGATGCTCCGCGATAACGGCATCGGTATTTACAGCACCGGCGGCGAAACTGCTGATGTAGGCGATCTGGTACGCACCATTATTGTAGACAGCACCGTTACAGCCCGCATGCGCCGCGACCAGGTCATATCAAACCACACCATACAGGCAGGCGATGTAATTGTTGGCTTCGAGTCTTCGGGGCAGGCAACGTACGAGACAGAGTATAACGGCGGCATGGGCAGCAACGGCCTTACTTCTGCGCGCCACGATGTGTTCCATAAGTATTTATCGGCTTCTTACCCCGAAAGCTACGACCCTGAACTGCCCGCTGATCTGGTATACACCGGAAATTACAAGCTAACAGACGTAAACGAGGAAACCGGCCTGGAAATAGGGAAATTGGTTTTATCACCGACACGCACCTACGCGCCTATTGTAAAGGCTATTTTAGAACAACACCGCCAGCACCTGCACGGCATGGTACATTGCAGCGGAGGCGCGCAAACCAAAGTACTGCACTTCACTGAGAACGTACACATCATCAAAGATAACCTGTTCCCGGTGCCGCCGTTGTTCCGTATTATTCAGGAGCAAAGCCACACCGACTGGAAGGAAATGTACAAGGTCTTCAATATGGGCCACCGCCTCGAAATGTATGTACCAGAGGCTTACGCGCAAAGTCTGATCGACATTTCGAAATCCTTTAATGTAAATGCCCAGATCATTGGCCGCGTGGAAGCCAGCAAAACAAACGAACTCACCATCCGCAGCAAGTATGGCGAGTTCTATTACCAGGGATAAACACAATTATACTTTATACTTCAGAGCCACAGGTTAAGCGCCTGTGGCTTTTTTGTTGTAATTGTGTTATCGCGTTGGCTATTATTTATAATAAAATGGTTATACTAGTTATGTTAAAAGTATAATGCTAAGCAAGATACTTAATCAACAAAAGAAAGTGAGCCATGAAAATCTTTTATCTGTTCGCGCTGGTGTTCTGCTTGTCATCAACTGTAATGGCGCAAAATGCAGATTCGGCTTTTAGTAGAAATGATAGGTTATATATTGGACTTGGGCTTACAACTGTAACCTATCATATTTACTATACTGATTCCAGGTTGCCAAAAGATGTGAAGTCTGGTTACTTTACTCCTGTGTTTTTAAATTTAGGTTATGAAGCAACGAGTAGAGTTCGATTATTTACAGGTATAGGCTATGGCAGCGGCAAAGACAAGCTGGAGTGGTCGCCTAATTATAAGGATACAGATACTATAAAATACAGCATTTCCACTAAAACGCATGTGGTAGCTGTTCCCCTGACCGTTCAGGTCATCGTGCTCAAAGCATTTAACCGTTTCCCGGTATATGTGACAGGCACCGCCCTTACTGCTTTAGGTACTACGAAAGCTGAGCTAAGTGAAACGCTGCATGGCGTAACTACTTCCCAACATGAAAAGGAGCATGGCATTAACCTGTTTGCAACAGCAGGTATAGGGTTTAACTATAAAGTAAGTAAGCAGCTTTATGGCTATGTAGAGTGGCTGGCTTTCAAACAGAACTTAACAGGAAAAAACTCATTCGACTATGACTGGGAACAGTACGCCTCCAGAGGGCGGCGATTTTATAAATCGCTTGGTGTTGGGATAAACTACAAACTTTAAAGATAGCAGCAGGAAACGCCTTTTATATCTAGCTCTAACTTCTGGCATAAAAATTGGTTTCTCGCAAGTATAAGCAAAAACCTATACTTCGATGAGAAAGCTTCTACTTCCGTTCCTGTTTGCGCTGCTGGTATTGCCGGTACTGGCGCAAGCTTCTGTACTTACTTTCACTGCTGAGCGCGGCGAGTTGTTTCAGGTAAAACTCGATGGCCGCACTATAAACCATGCCGCTTCCAACTTTGTACGCGTCGCTAACCTGAAGCCGGGCAGGCATTTCGTGGAGTTTAAGATCAGGAGCAGGCAAGGCGTTTATACCATAGGCCAGAAAGTAGAAGTGCGCCGTGGCACCGAAGCCAACTACATAGTGCGTACGGCAGGCCGGAGTGGCAAAGCGTTCCTAAGGTTGATGAGTGAAGCACCGTTAGCGCCGCCCGTAATTATACCAACGCCACGTTACCCGGATTACCCACGCGACAACTATAACGACGATATGTATGAGAATGAGAGATATAATAATGACCGATACGACCGCGACCAGCCACGCTACAACGATAACTGCCGCAACCTGCTAACTCCCCGCGAAATAGACCGTGTACTGCAAGCCATGGATGCCCGCGACTTCGAAAGCACCAAACTAAGTATAGCCCGCGAAGCCGTGCGCAACGGCAGCATCATGGCCGAAGACCTGAAGCGCCTTATAAAGGAATTCGACTATGAAAGTACCCAGGTAGAGTTCGCTAAGTTTGCCTACGATTACCTCTGCGACCGTGAGCATTTCTACTATATTTACGATGTGTTCCGGTACGATAGCAGTGTGCAGGAACTAGAACGTTACAGCGCAAACAGAAGGTAATATGCTAATTTTTTAATGTGCTAATACTACATGAAAGCGACTTAATCTGTTAAATTATTTAAAGTATATACCAAAACTGCCCCGGCCATACTTGGTCCGGGGCAGTTTTTGTTTATACTTGGCTGTTCTAATTATTTAATTGAAAAACGAATTACCACATTAAAACATTAACTAATCAGCACATTACCTTAGTCTGTCTACAGAGCGCACCAGGTTTTCGTCTTTACGGATGAAGCGGTTGGCCAGCGCATTTACAAAAAGGGCAAGCAGCGGCATGTAAAAACCAGCCTGGTATTCGCCGTTGTTGTTTACCGGCACCATCGCCGAGCCTACATATAAAGCGTAATAAACAGTAGTACCAGCCAAAGCAGCCAGCACAAGCGTGTTCAGTAAGCCTAATTTCATTTGGGTGAGGCGGTTCTTAAACTGGAATATCTCATACACGGCAATTACAGCGGTAAAAATAGCCAGCAGGCCAATCGCGATTGTGCCGCGTTGTGCCATAGAACCGGCACCGGTCACGTCCCCTTCAGCACTCAGAATAACGGTTTTTAGGTTCCACGCCGATAAAACAAGTGTTTCGCCGGTAGCAGGGTTTGCCTTAGACCAAAGCGGCAGGAACAACATCGCAACCATGGCGGCAGCTAACAGGAATAGAAATACGGATTGAATTCTTTGTATCATAAAGTGGTTGGTTTAACTTGCAAAGCAATGCAAAATTAGACAAAGACCTGTAAAACAAAAATAAATGAATACTGCCTATATAGTTGATATTGTTAGAACGCCGATTGCCAAGTTTGCCGGAGCGCTTAGTTCTGTTCGCCCCGATGACCTGGCGGCTCATGTACTGAAGGAGTTAATGGGCCGAAACCCAATGTTAGATCCGGGTTTGATAGAAGATGTAGTGCTGGGTGCGGCCAACCAGGCCGGCGAAGACAACCGTAATGTAGCGCGTATGGCCGTGTTACTGGCTGGCCTTCCCGAGGAAATAGGTGGCGTAACTGTTAACCGGCTTTGTGCATCAGGCCTTCAGGCTATCATGGATGCATCGCGTGCAATTACCTGCGGCGATGGCGATGTATACATTGCCGGTGGCGTAGAAAGTATGACCCGCGCCCCTTTTGTAATGGCCAAAGCAGAAACTGCCTTCAGCCGTACGCCCGAAATTTACGACACAACCATTGGCTGGCGCTTTACCAACGATACTTTATCCAAACTGTACTACCCGTTTACAATGGGCGAAACCGCCGAAAATGTAGCCGAGCGCGAAGGTGTTTCACGTGAAGCCCAGGACGAGTTTGCGCACCAGTCGCAGGTAAAGTATAAAGCAGCCGCCGAAGCCGGTAAGTTTAAAGACGAGATCGTACCGGTAAGTATACCACAGCGCAAAGCCGAACCAATTATTTTTGATACAGACGAGCATCCGCGTTTATCATCAGTAGAGAAATTAGCGCAACTCGCCCCGGCTTTCAAAAAAGGCGGCAGTGTAACGGCTGGTAACGCTTCCGGTATTAATGATGGCGCTGCAGCATCTTTAATGGTAAGCGAAGAAATTCTGAAACGCTATAACCTGACTCCGTTGGCACGAGTAGCTGCAGTGGGCGTGGCTGGTGTAGATCCGGCACACATGGGCATGGGCCCTGTACCGGCAACCCTCAAAGCTTTGAAGCGTGCCGGCCTAAGTATAAATGACATCGGCCTGGCTGAAATAAACGAAGCGTTTGCTGCGCAGGCATTGCCGTGTATGCACCAGTTGGGCATTAACCCGGATATCGTAAACGTAAACGGTGGTTCCATTGCTATTGGTCATCCGCTTGGTGCCAGTGGTGCGCGTATCACGGCTACACTGCTCCACGAAATGAAACGCCGCAACGATGTAAAGTATGGCCTGGCCACCATGTGCGTGGGTGTAGGGCAGGGCGTTGCGATCATCTACGAGAAAATGTAAGTACCTCCCCCTGCCCCCTCCTAAAAACAGGAGGGGGTAAAGAATGTATGATTTATTTGAAAGTATGAAGTAAAGCCCTAGCTTTTTGAAACCTGCTGGGGCTATTTCTTTATGTATTATTTTGAATAACACCCCCTCTTGTTTTTAGGAGGGGGCAGGGGGTGGTAAATTTTTTTATCTTTGCCGGATGCGGTATTTTTTAGAAATAGCCTACGACGGTACCCGGTTTCATGGGTGGCAGGTGCAACCCAACGCGCTAAGTGTGCAGGAGGTGCTGGAAGATTGCCTGAGCAAAGTGCTACGCCAACCGATTGCCACAACCGGTAGCGGACGCACCGATACCGGCGTACATGCCAGCCAGCAGTTTGTGCATTTCGATGTAGCGCAGCAGCTGGATACCGCGCAGGCTGTTTATAAATTTAACCGCCTGCTGCCCGCCGATATTGCGGCCAACAATTTATACCTGGTTTCGGAGGAGGCGCATGCCCGCTTTGATGCCTTTGCCCGCACCTACCATTACCATATCAGCCTTCGGAAAAACCCTTTTAACCGCCATTACGCTGCCTACATAAGCAAACCGCTGGATGTAGAATTGATGAACGAAGCGGCCGCTATACTACTGAAGTACGAAGATTTTACTACCTTCAGCAAAGTAAAAGGCGATACCAAACATTACCGCTGCACCATTCACGAAGCCAGCTGGCAGCAAAACGGCCAAGAATTGATTTTTACGATCCGGGCAAACCGCTTTCTGCGCGGGATGGTGCGCCTGATAGTAGGAACGCTGCTGGATGTAGGCCGGGGCAAGCTAAGTATAATCCAGTTCGAAAGTATAATTGCCAGCCAGGACAGGAGCAAAGCCAGCGGCGCAGCACCATCCGAAGGTTTATACTTAGCCAAGGTAGAATATCCGGAGCACCTGTTCCTTAACACCTAATACAACTAACTAATACACTACACTATGCAACTGGAAGAAGACCATCTGGGGCCGCACCTTAACGGGAAACACCTGCGGCCGGAAAGTTTAATGATGAGTTATGGCTATAATCCCGAGTGGTCGGAGATGGCTGTAAAAGCACCTATTTACCAAACATCTACCTTTGTTTTTAAGAACGCCGAAGAAGGGAAAGCTTTTTTTGAACTGGCTTACGGCCTGCGTCAGAAAGAAGAAAAAGAAGAACTTGGCCTGATCTACAGCCGCCTGAACAACCCGGACCTCGAAATTCTGGAAAACCGCTTACGTATCTGGGATGGCGCCGACGAAGCAGCCGTTTTTGCAAGCGGTATGGCCGCAACCAGCACCTCGTTATTAGCGCTGCTAAAGCCCGGCGATGTGATCCTGCACAGCGAGCCTATTTACGGTGGTTCTGATTACTACATTAAAAACATACTTCCGAAATTCGGGATACGCAGCATGGGCTTCCGGGCAAACGCTACCGCCGAAGAAGTAGAAGAACTGGTGAACAAAGAAGGCATCGGCGAGAAACTGGCTATGATCTTCATCGAAACGCCAGCCAACCCAACCAACCACCTCGTAGATATCGAAGCTTGTGCCACCCTTGCTAAAAAGCATTCTACAGAGGCTAAAAAAGTAGTTGTTGCCGTTGATAACACCTTCCTGGGTCCGGTATTCTCGCATCCGTTAAAGCATGGTGCTGATTTGGTGATTTATTCTGCTACCAAGTATATCGGTGGCCACTCTGATTTGATTGCTGGTGCGTGTGCCGGTTCTGCCGAGATCATCAAAGCAGTAAAAGGCATGCGTACGTTTATGGGTTCGATGGCGAGCCCGTGGACTGGCTGGATGCTGATGCGAAGCCTCGAAACACTCAAAATCAGAATGGAGTGTCAGGCCCGTGGAGCCGAAACGGTAGCTGCTTACCTCAAAAATCACTCGAAAGTAGAAAAACTGTACTACCTCGGCGACCTTTCTGATAATCCGCAGCAGGAAGCGATCTATAAAAAACAATGCAGCGCAGCAGGATCGATGATTGCCTTTGATATAAAAGGCGGCGAGAAAGAAGCGTTCCTGTTCCTGAACAACCTGAAACTGATAAAACTGGCTGTTAGCTTGGGCGGTACCGAATCGCTGGCAGAGCATCCGGCTTCGATGACGCACTCCGATATCAACCCAACCGACCGTGCCGTAATGGGCATTGGCGAAGGTATGGTGCGTATTTCGGTAGGTGTAGAGCATCCCGATGATATCATCTCGGATATAGAGCAGGCGTTTGCGCACGTATAATTCCGAAGTATAAAGTTAGATGAAGTATAGGCACTTTACACAAGAGTTTATACTTCATTTATACTTTCAGATCATGCTGTAAAACCTGAAAATCTTAATCCGAAACTATTAACTTTACAGATAGTTAAGTATAAAACCGCGTACAGGTAAAATTGCGTTTATACTTTTTACGATTACGAAGCAGCAGCAACCCCTTGGAAGACAAACCAAAATCAACAGGTAAAGTATTTGACTCAGATGTACTTAAACGGCTTTTCACGTTTGTGAAACCGTATGTGCGCATCTTTTACTTTATCGTATTCCTTACTTTTGCCTCGGCCATACTGGCTGCGGTGCGCCCTTTCCTGATACAGTATACCGTTGATAACGAGATCCTGAAAAACGACTGGGACGGGCTGAATAAAATGTTCGTTATACTGGGCGTGTTGCTGATCGTGCATGCCGTGGTGCAATACCTGCATACGTATTTTGCGGGTTGGCTCGGCCAGAACGTCGTGCGTGATATCCGCATTCAGCTCTACCGCCATATCCTGAATTTGCGCCTTAAGTTCTTCGACCGCACGCCTATCGGCACGCTCGTAACCCGTAACGTATCGGATGTGGAAACGCTATCGGATGTGTTCAGCGAAGGACTGGCTGCCATGATCGGCGATATTCTGCAACTGGTGTTTATTGTGGGCTTCATGTTCTACATCGACTGGGAGCTTACCCTGATCAGTTTGTCCACGTTCCCGATCATGCTGGTGAGTACCTATATTTTCAAGGAAAAGATAAAAGCCACCTTCCAGGAAGTACGAACAGCTGTCTCAAGATTAAACTCGTTTGTGCAGGAGCATATCACCGGCATGAGCATCGTGCAGATCTTCAACAACGAAGAACGCGAACTGGAAAAATTCAAGGAGATCAACAAAGAACATACTAGGGCTAATGTAAAATCGGTGCTTTACTATTCGGTATACTTTCCGGTAGCGGAGATTATTGGTGCAGCAGGTTTAGGTTTGCTGGTGTGGTATGGCGCACACGGTGTAATTGATGATGATACTTCACTGGGCACACTGATGGCGTTTATACTTTACATCCAGATGTTTTTCCGGCCGATACGCATGATCGCGGATCGTTTTAATACCCTGCAACTGGGCGTGGTAAGTACCGAAAGATTAATGCGCCTGCTCGATAGCAAAGACATGATCCCGGATAACGGCACGCATGCGCCGGAAAAAATTAAAGGCGATGTGAGCTTCAGGAATGTTTGGTTTGCTTACAACGACGAAGAATGGGTGCTGCGCGATGTATCGTTCGAGGTAAAAGCCGGCGAAACCATAGCCTTTGTAGGAGCCACCGGCGCCGGAAAAACATCTGTTATTAACCTGCTCAACCGCTTCTACGAAATCAACAAAGGACAAATTCTGATCGACGGCCACGACCTGAAAGAGTATGACCTGAGTGTGCTGCGCCACCACATTGGCGTGGTTTTGCAGGATGTTTTCCTGTTTTCCGGAAGTATAGCCGACAACATCAGTTTAGGAAATAAAGCCATTACCGAAGAGCAAATGTGGCACGCCGCCGACCTGGTAGGCGCCCGTAAGTTTATAGAGCGTTTGCCGGGTGGCCTGCATTACCAGGTAATGGAGCGGGGCGCAACACTTTCAGTAGGGCAACGCCAGCTTATATCTTTTGTGCGCGCCATGGTTTATAGTCCCGAAATTATTATTCTGGATGAGGCCACTTCCAGTGTAGATTCCGAAACGGAAGAACTGATACAATACGCGATTGACCAGTTGATGCACGGCCGTACGTCTATTGTGATTGCGCACCGCTTGTCTACTATCCAGAAAGCTGATAAAATAATTGTAATGGACCGCGGCGAAATAAAAGAAGTGGGCAACCACGAAGAACTGCTTCGCCACAACGGGTATTATGCCCAACTGTACCAGATGCAGTATAAAAATATGATCGATTTATGAGAAAGTTCTTGTATGTGCTGGCTGCGCTGGCGACTATTTTCCTGGTAACATATACGTTTATCGGTGGCTTTTCTGCTTCTGATGTGCAGGTTACTACTTCAAAAACAATGTATGTGGCCGGTGTGCCATTTGAAGGCGCCATGCAGGATAAACAACTGGGCGAAGCTTTTCAGAAGGCTGGTGAACTGGTGAAAAGCAAAAAACTGGAAGGCACGCTGGGCAATATTTATTACAATAACCCCGAAACCAGCGGCGATAGCCTGCGGGCATTTATAGGCGTGATAGTGCCGGATTCAAGTATAACGCTTCCGGAAGGTTATGAATTGCGCACTGTGCCTGGAGGGAGACAGGTAGTACGCGCCGAAACCGAAGCCAACATTACCATACTTCCCAAAAAACTCTATACCGCTGTTTTTGATTACGCCAAGGAGAATAAGCTGAAGCTGGATGACTTTTATGTAGAGTGGTTTCCTGCTGATAACCGTGGCATTGTAGAAGTACCTGTTAAGAAGTAATCACCCTTGCAAGTATAGAATTAACAGCTATATTTGGGTAGATAATATTTATACTTCCAACACCACATCCACATACTTTTGGGCAAGAAAGCAGAGGCTAAAAAAGAACTGATTCTGGCTGCAGCGAAATCGGTGTTTGGCAAGCTGGGTTACAGCAAAGCCACACTGGATGATATTGCCCAGGCTATCGGCCTTAAAAAGCCATCGCTGTATTATTACTACAAAAGCAAAGAAGTGCTTTTTATCGAAGCCTTCTCGCAGGAGTGGAAGCAAAGCCTCTCGCATATCAAGCGCATTGCCGAAGAAGAGCGCAACCCACACGAGCGTTTGCAGCGTTATATCCGGTCGTCTTTAAAGTACTACCAGGAAATTGTAACGCAACACACCATCTCTATTAAGGTACTGATCGAAACGCGCATACTTTTCCAGGAATTGTTTAAGGAGTCGCGGGCCAAAGAAACCAACTATTATGCGGCTGTTATAAAAGAAGGCATTGAGAAAGGCGTATTTATACCTTGCGAGGCCGAGCGCGTTGGTTACTCTGTGATGGTGGTAAAAGACCTGATCCAGTTCGAGGAGTTTGAGCGGGCGCAGTTCTATAATCTGCCTTCCATCAACTTCGAAAAAATAGAGGAAGACGTGCTTTACACCGTTAACCTGATCCTGAACGGCATTGCCCGAAAAGAAAAAAGCGACTAAAGTGTCGCTTTGTATTCTTCTAATTTAGCTTTCAGTGCATCCACATCAGGCGAGTGGCCTTTGGCTACCTCGGCAGCGTCCAGTTCTACCAACATGTTCTGCATTTGTTTCAGGTAAGCCGAGCGGTCTTTTTTCAGGCAGTTCTTATTAGGGTTATCATGGCAGTTGCCATCTTCATCCATCGGTTTAAACATACTGCCTTCCCCGTATATAAGCCATTGCGAGTTCAGGTCTGTAAAGTGCTTTACAATACCTACCAAATCATCCAGTAAGTAATTCTGACCAGAAATTATATTAGAAAGGGTTTGTTCGTCGCTGCCTGTAAGGGATACCAACTCGTCCATTTCTATTTCTTTCAGGTGTGTATAGAATCTGAATCTTTTGCCGATTTGTTGTAAGTCAATAGCCATATACAGAATTTTTTAAGGTGAATAATTAGAGTGCTTATACGTGCTATAACACAATCTATCCTAAAAGATTCCAGAAGCTATAAAATTAATAACAGTACTAAGTTTAAATTGTATTTATACTTGACACCTGTGCTTAATTCTGATCCTCGGTTTGTAGTTGGCGCTCATACAAAGTTTTGTACAAACCATCTACCTGGATAAGCTCGCTGTGGCTGCCATGCTGCACAATAAGGCCATCATCCAGCACCAGAATACGGTCGGCCAGTTTTACAGACGATACCCTGTGCGAAATAATAATAGAAGTACGGTTGGCCATGATGCGGCGCAAACTGTTCAGGATGGCATTTTCGGTTTTGGTATCCACCGCCGACAGCGAATCATCCATGATCAGTATACTTGGTTCGCGCACCAACGCCCTTGCAATCGAAACGCGCTGCTTTTGCCCACCCGAAAGTGTAATGCCGCGCTCGCCCAATTTAGTATCAAACTGCTCCGGGAAACGCATGATATTTTCGTACACATCTGCATCCTTCGCCGATTGGATCATTTGTTCCTCGGTTATACTTGGCAAGCCAAAGCCGATGTTGTTGCGGATCGTGTCAGAGAACAAAAATACATCCTGTGGCACGTAACCGATCTGGCTGCGCAAACTCTCGATGTTATAATCTTTTATATCGATGCCATCAATCAGAATACGGCCGCTGCTTACATCATACATGCGCGGAAGCAGGGTAGCGATCGTACTTTTGCCGGAGCCTGTATTGCCAATTACTGCCAGCGTTTCGCCGTGTTTAATCGTGAAAGAGACGTTGCGCAACGCATGAATATTAGTGTCAGGATAAACGAAATCCACGTTCTCGAAGGTAATGTCGCCTTCAATCGGCTTGCGGATGTCTTTCTGCGAAATAATATCGTTTTTGGTGTGCAGAAATTCGTTGATGCGTGCCTGCGAAGCTGCTGCCCGCTGTACTAAACTTGCCGTCCAGCCCAATGACATAACCGGCCAGGTCAGCATGTTCACGTAGATAATAAACTCGGCAATGTTACCGGTAGTTATACTTCCGTTGATAACTTCCTGGCCGCCAATGTATACCGTAATAATAGTGCTGAGACCCACCAGAAATAAAACCAGCGGGAAGAACAGCGAATTTACAAAGTTGAGATCCAGCGATTTGTCTTTATAGTTATTACTGGCCGTAGTAAAATTATTGTGCGAGTCGTCTTCGCGCACAAAAGATTTTAGTACGCGTATGCCTGAAAAAGCTTCCTGCACAAATGTGGTAATACCGGACAGGCTGCGCTGTATTTCGTCTGATTTGCGCTCGATGATGTTGTTCACATAATAAATGCTGATGGCAAGTATAGGCAACGGAATCAACGTATAAAGCGTCAGTTTCACGTTTACCGACAGCATGTAGGGGATCACCATCAGGAAGAGCACCACCAGGTTTAAGCCATACATAATAGCCGGGCCAATGTACATACGCACGCGGCTCACGTCTTCCGAAATGCGCGACATGAGGTCGCCGGTGTTGTTTTTGCGGTAAAAGCTAAGCGGCAGGCTCTGGTAATGGGTATAGATTTCGTTCTTCAGATCGTTCTCGATCAGGCGGCTCATCACGATAAGCGTCTGGCGCACAAAAAACAGGAAAACGCCACGCAGCAGCGCCATTACAAGTATAACAACGCCATACACCAGGATGCTATTCGCG
This sequence comes from Pontibacter arcticus, assembly GCF_003284895.1. GTDB lineage: Bacteria > Bacteroidota > Bacteroidia > Cytophagales > Hymenobacteraceae > Pontibacter > Pontibacter arcticus. Next base: position 856,996 of record NZ_QMDV01000001.1, on the reverse strand, counting down.
AAAATATCATAAACCAGGCTTTGCTGGTCCATTCCTTCGTAGAGGTTGTGCAGGCTGATGCCCTCCTTAATTAAATTAAAAGAGTGGCGCACGACCTGCGCCGGCAAAATCTGGAAGAAGTTGGATATGATTGTAAATACAATGCCCAGCAAGAGCCTGTACTTATACTTGAGCAGATATTTATTAAGATATTTTAATGATTTCACAGCTGAATCGGAAAGCTAAGAGACTTTTACGTAGACTTACAAAGTACAAATTGAATTACTCGAAAAAAGAATTAATTTTGTGCCTCGAACGGAGAGGATTAATATGCCTCACCTTCACAAATATAGGATAACCCTTAATCAATTTCATCAATGGTCGAAATTAAAGAAGTAGAACTGAAGAAAGACAAGTCGATTTTTGGTCAGATTTCAGAATACAATCATGAGAAAGTGGTTTTCTGTCACGACCAGGAAACAGGCTTAAAGGCCATCATCGGTATACACAATACGGTACTTGGCCCAGCTTTGGGTGGTACGCGTATGTGGTCTTACGCTTCAGACGCCGAGGCGTTGGAAGATGTGCTGCGTCTTTCGAGAGGAATGACCTATAAAGCTGCTATCTCGGGCCTTAACCTGGGTGGTGGTAAAGCAGTTATTATCGGAGATGCTAAAAAAGACAAGAATGAAGCCTTGCTGCGTCGTTTCGGTCGTTTCGTTAAAAACCTGAACGGTGCTTACATCACAGCGGAAGACGTTGGGATGACTACAAAAGACATGGAGTATATCCGCATGGAAACGGAGCACGTGTCTGGTCTGCCTGAGTCTATGGGCGGTAGCGGAGACCCTTCTCCGGTAACAGCTTATGGTACGTATATGGGTATGAAAGCGGCTGCTAAAAAAGCATATGGCTCTGATTCTCTTGAAGGTAAAAAGATTTCGGTACAGGGTGTTGGCCACGTAGGTGGTTACCTGGTAGAGCTTCTTGCAAAAGAAAATGCAGAGATCTTTATCACCGATATTTACGAAGACCGTCTGCGTGAGATCTCTACAAAGTATGGCGCCAAAACAGTAACCATGGATGAAATCTACGACCTAGATGTAGATATCTATTCTCCGTGCGCGCTGGGTGGTACCATCAACAACGACACCATTAACCGTTTAAAGTGCCAGGTAATTGCAGGCTGTGCTAACAACCAGTTGCGCGATGAAACAGTACACGGACCAGCTTTAATTGAGCGTGGCATTGTATACGCACCGGATTTCCTGATTAATGCAGGTGGTTTGATAAACGTATACTCTGAGCTGCAAGGCTACAACCGCGAAAGCGCTTACGCCCAGACAGAGCGTATCTACGGTTATACACTGGATATTTTCGAGCTTGCTGAGAAAGAAGGTATTTATACCCAGCTGGCTGCTACTAAAATGGCAGAGCAGCGTATCCAGAGCATCGGAAAAGTAAAATCTACTTTCTAAGCATTTGCTTAATTAATACTTTACTGTTAAAACACAGGCGCTGCCAAACACAGCAGCGTTTGTGTTCTTACAGATTTTATACTTACCGGAACTATACTTTAGCTGCCCTGCATTTAAAGAACAGTAAACCGGCCCTGCCGTACAGGCAACCCGTTTGTTTATACTTTGGCCAAGCGCCGTTTTCAGATTTACCAACAACACGCTCTTTAAAATAAGAATATGCTCAACCGCAGAACACTACGGATCAAGGCAATGCAAGCAATCTATGCCTATATGCAGGCCGAAGGTTCAGATTATCTGCTGGCGTTAGACCAGATCAGCGATGATTTTGCCCCCAACCTGAACTCGATGGAAGTACAGGATAAAAAGATGCTGGAAGGCAAAAAGCAGATTTCCCAGTTACTCTTCAAAGAATGGTTCGAAACACGCCAGTTCGAAACCGAAGAAACAGATAAAGAGATACTGGATGCGGTAAACAGAGCAGCTCTCTACTATCAGAATACCCTCAAAAAAGACTACAACCACTACTACAACCAGATGATGGCCGCCGTAGAACGCATCTACGATCATTATTTGGGCACCCTTCAAATTCTGCAGGTTATCATGAGCCTGATAGAGGAGGAGGAAGAGAAAAAGGAAAAAAGATTTACCGCGTCTACAGGCCCGAACGTAAAGCTTTTCCTGCGCAACCGTGTCGTGCAACGCCTGCTCAACAGTAAATCTTATCAGGATAACATTATTCGCCGCAACATCAGCTGGGGTTCCGACATCAGTGAGATACGCAATGTGTACAGAGCTATTCTGAAGCAGGACGAGGCCTTTTTAGCTTACCTTGATGTGGCTGAACCAACCCTGGAAGAGGACCTGGAAGTGGTGAAACATATTTTTAAAAACATTATCTTTAAAGAAAAAAACTTACAATCTTTGTTTGAAGAGCAGGATCTGAACTGGGTAGAAAACAAATCCATCGTTCGGAGCTTAGTAAACAAGACGGTAAAGATCTTTGGCGAAGAAACCGAAGAAGAACCTATTTTGCTGGATCTGTCTGCCAACTGGGAAGATGATAAAGCGTTCTTTGAAGAGCTTTACCGCGAAACGATCAAGGAAGACGAGAAGTATGAAGCGCTTATATCCGGTAGTGTAAAGAACTGGGATGTAGAACGTGTGGCCCTGCTTGATAAGATCATATTGAAGATGGCGCTTTGCGAGATGCACATCTTCCGTAGCATTCCGGTTAAAGTTACCATCAACGAGTACATCGAAATTTCGAAATTATACAGTACTCCTAAAAGTAAACAGTTTATAAACGGGGTGCTGGATAAGATGGCGCAGGACCTGGCCGATAAAGGCGAGATCCGTAAATCGGGCAGAGGTTTAATAGATAACAAATAGGCCTTTTGGATAAAGCGGCCGCGAATCTTAATTACCCGTAAAAGGGGGAAAATGTACCTGACAAACTTCAAATAGAAACCCATGAGTAAGAAAACAACAACCTTACTGGCTTTTGTTTCCGGCGCGGCCGTTGGTGCTGTAGCTGGTCTGCTATTCGCACCCGAAAAAGGAAGAGAAACACGTAGCTGGTTAAGCTACCGCTTAGAAAAGTATAGAGATACCCTATCAGATTTAGCAGAGCAATTAGTGGCAAGCCGCGACAATATGCCCTCTACTGCAAAATCAGAAGGCCAGCGTGTTATTCAGGATGCGAAAGACAAAGCCGACAAACTGCTTGGCGATGTAGACTTACTTATTAACGAGATAAACAGCAGAAGAGAACTATAAGCATGACACAAGTTACCCTTATCCCCGGCGACGGCATTGGGCCGGAAATTACAGAAGCAGTAAAAGCTATTTTTGCCGCCGCTAACGTACCTGTAACCTGGGAAGAAGAAAACGCCGGACAAACAACCTTCGATTCTATCGGAGAGTTGATTCCTGCCACACTTATTGCCTCACTCGAAAAAAATAAAGTAGCTTTAAAAGGCCCGATCACAACACCGGTTGGCAAAGGCTTTAAAAGTATAAATGTGCAGCTGCGCCAGATGTTTGATCTGTACTCGAATGTGCGCCCTGCCAAAACCACCAAAGGCGTAAACTCGCGCTACGAGAACGTAAACCTGGTGCTGTTCCGCGAAAACACCGAAGGCTTATATGCAGGCTTGGAAATGTGGGATGAGCGTTTACAGATTTCAGACTCTATTGCACGCATTACCCGTACCGGAAGCGAGAAAATTATTCGTGCCGCTTTTGAGTACGCTAAAAAGCATGGTTGCAAAAAAGTAACGGTTGCGCACAAAGCAAACATACTAAAAAGTGCAGGTGCGCTGTTCTTAAAAGTAGCCGGCGAGATAGCAAAAGACTATCCGGAGATCCAGATGGAAGATAAGATCATCGACAACATGTGTATGCAGTTGGTGATGAAACCGGAGCAATTTGATGTAGTGGTTACAACTAACCTGTTCGGGGATATACTTTCTGACCTTTGTGCAGGTTTAGTAGGTGGCCTTGGCGTAGTAGCAGGCGCAAATATTGGCGATAACATGGCCATTTTTGAAGCCGTACACGGTTCCGCTCCGGATATTGCCGGCAAAGGAATTGCTAACCCAACAGCTTTATTGCGTTCGGCGATCATGATGTTGCACCACATCGATCTGAAAGATGAAGCAAACAGAATAGAAAAAGCGCTGGAAGCTACACTTGCCAATAGTGCAGAGTGTACCGGTGATTTAGGCGGAAAAGCAAGCACAATGGAGTTTGCACAAAATATAATCGCCAAATTATAGTTATAATTTAATATATTTAGAAATGAAGAAGAATCTGATCCTCATAGCAAGTATGGCGGTTGCTGTTTTTACAGCCAGCTGCGACTCTAAAACAACAGAAAGCGAAGCTACTGCGGACGCTACTGTAATATCATCAGATCAAACACAACCGGTAGTGGAAAACCCGAATGTGGTACAAACATCTGGTGATGCATCGGCTACTACGCCGGCAAACCCAAACGCGCCTGTTATCACTTTTGCAGAAACAGAGTATGATTTTGGTTCTGTAACGCAAGGCAAAGTAATTGACCATACATTCAAGTTTACCAACACCGGTAAATCACCACTTATCATCGAAAGTGCATCGGCTACATGCGGCTGTACAGTTCCGCAGAAACCTGAAGGACCAATTGCACCAGGCGAAACCGGCGAGATTAAGGTACAGTTCAACACTACTGGCAAAGTAGGCCAGCAGGCGCCAATTATTACCGTACGTGCCAATACTGAGCCTAATATTATGCAGGTTCAGATGAAAGGTACTGTAGAGCCAAGCGGTGTGCCTGCAAACGCTAACGGACCTTTACGTACTAACTAATAAGCAGTTGCTACTGCTTTACCAGAGATTTTTATTTATATGCAAACTATATTTTTACAGGCAACCGGAGACGGTGGCATTCTGCCGCAGGTACTCATGTTCGGTGCCATCATACTTGTATTTTACTTCTTTATGATCCGGCCGCAGCAGAAAAAAGCGAGCGACCAGAAAAAATTCAGAGATGAGTTAACAAAAGGAATGAATGTGGTAACAATCGGCGGTTTGCATGGCAAACTTGTTGCAATAGAAGATGCCACAGTTACCATAGAAGTAGATAAAGGTATCCGGCTCACCTTTGATAAAAGTGCTATCTCAGTAGAAGCAACATCTAAAGTGCAGTAAAAATAAGAAACATTGCCATTTGAGAACGTAAAAAATATAATTTCATGGTTTGTAAAGCCATTAAGGCCGCAAACACAGCAATACTGGAGAGTAGTATTGCTGTGTTTCGTGGCGGCTTCTACATTCTGGCTGCTAAATGCGCTCAATAAAAGCTATACTACCCAGACAACGTACCCGATCAAGTTCGTTTACAACGAAAATCAACTTATTCCCACCAAACCTCTCCCCGAGGAAGTATCCATTAACGTTGTAGGCAGAGGTTGGAAATTACTCCGCAAAGCCCTGCGCGTAGATGTAAAACCTGCCGAAATTTATATCCGCAGCCTGCCTTCGAATAAATATCTGTTAGGTTCTTCGCTGCGCCCTGCTTTGGTAAATGCGATGGATGGCCTGGAACTCAGGTTTGTAGTAACCGATACGCTGCATTTTGATTTCGATACGAAGGTCAGGAGAACGGTTGCTTTAGCACTAGAGCCAAATCAGAATTTTGTAGCCCCAAAGCATGCACTGGTAGCGCCTGTTCGCCTTTTGCCGGACACCGTAACTTTTGTAGGGCCTGCTACCATGGTAAATAAGATTCCTGATCCACTGCTGCTGAAGCTTCCAACCCAGAACCTGACAGCTTCAGCAAACATCGAAGTACCTCTCGAATATGAGTTTAAAGAGCTGATCCAGGTGAATGAGCCGAAAGTGATCGTGGCTATTAACATTGAAGGACTGTTACAGGAAGAACGCCAGGCACAACCTGTGCTGGTAAATATGCCTGAAGATAAAGAAGTAACCATTCAGCCGTCTACAGTATTGCTTCGCTACCAGTTTCTGGAAGACTCTGCAGCCTCACTACACCGTGATAGTTTTAATATCGGTTTAGATTACGCCAAGTATAATCCTGCAGATTCTACCATCATACCAGACATAATCCGGAAACCAGCTGGTGTACGCAAAGTAACGGTGATGCCTGGGCGTGTAAAGGTCATTCTAAAATAAAGCAAGTATGCTTAAGATAGGAATTACCGGCGGAATCGGCACAGGCAAAACAATTGTTACCCGTATCTTCGCTTTGCTTGGTGTGCCCGTTTATGACTCTGATGCGCGTGCCAAATGGGTAATGCATCACGATGCTATACTTCGGCAGGAACTGATAGCAGCTTATGGACCCGATGCTTTTACCGCACAAGGCGATTTAAACCGGCCCTACCTGGCCAGCATTGTCTTTAATAACCCCGAACGCCTGGCAGCGTTAAACGCGATCGTGCACCCGCGTGTGCGTGCCGATTTTGAAGTATGGACAGCGTTGCACACCAATAAGCCGTATATACTGAAAGAAGCAGCCCTGATGTATGAATCTGACGCCTGGAAACAGATGGATGAAATCATCACTGTATTCGCGCCAATGGAGGTCCGGATGAAAAGGCTGCAGCAACGCGATGCGCACCGCTCCGAAGAAGAAATAAAAGCAATTATAGAAAAGCAGCTGAGCGAAGACGAAAAGATGAAACGCGCCCAGCATATTATTTACAACGACGAGCAGACCTTGCTTATACCGCAGGTTTTAGAACTTCATACCTATTTCATTTCAAAAGTATAAAGCTTCTAAGTTTACTGAAATGTATACTTTATGGCACCTTGTAAAGTATAAACAGCCCGCTTTATAAGTATAAATGAAACAGAATCAGGGATTTAAAAGGAGAGGAAAATACCTTTTTAAAAAGGTATGGACATAAAAAAAGGACAACTTTTACGTTGTCCTTTTGTGGGACGTACTGGATTCGAACCAGTGACCCCCTGCTTGTAAGGCAGGTGCTCTGAACCAGCTGAGCTAACATCCCTTTTTTATCTTTTGGAGACCTTTTGTCCCTGTTTGATGATGCAAATATGGGCGGTTTTTTTGTAACTGCAAAACTTTTGAAAAAAAAATTAGATATTTTTTTTCGGGATGTGCTGTCTATTGTGTGCATGTGAATACTACAGTACCTTTAGGTTTTTATAAGTAACTATAAATGTGAAGTTTCGCCCCGTGAAGAAAGGTCTTGTGAAAAAAATACTATTTTATTTGGTAGCCGGGGTGGTAGCTGTTATTAGCCTTGCTGCGGGCGCAGTGTATTTGTACCAGGATAAAATAATTGAGCTTTTTGTAACAGAAGCTAATAAACACATCAAAACGAAGGTAGAAGTAGGCACTATCTCACTTTCGCTTTTCGATAAATTTCCGCAGGTGGCCGTTGCCTTGCAGGATGTGAATGTGTTGGAAGCTATTCCGGACAGCAAAGCATCACTGGCCCGCACCCAGAAACTATACTTTACTTTTAACCTGCTGGATGTAATCCGTGGTAAGTATACTTTAAAAGAGGTACACCTGGAAAACGGGGAAGTATACATCAGAGTGTTGCCAAGCGGCGATGTAAACTACCACATCATTGCAGAAGATACCACCGCCAGCAACGAGGACTTTGCATTCGACCTCCAGAAAATTAACCTGAAGCAGGTAGCCATCCAGTATACCGACGAGCAACTGAACCAGACCTATCAGACCACTGCCCACCAGTTAAAGGCAGCCTTGGCCATTAACGGCCCGGTAATAGATGTCCAGACTACCGGAGAAGTCACTATTCATACTTTGAAAATAGGGGAGGCCGAGTATTTCAAGAACAAAGCCATCACGTTAAGCACGGCGCTAAGTATAAATCGGGATACGCGCCTGATACAGTTACAGCCATCAGTGGTGCAGGTACAGCAGGCCGCCTATGATGTGGCCGGAACAATAGCGTATAACGGCCCTACAAACTTAGATCTTACCCTGACAGGTAAGAATACCACATTACAATCGATGCTCTCGCTGTTGCCCCAGGAAATGGTAGAGAAAGTGAAGGAGTACCGTAGCGAAGGCGATATATACTTTAACGGCACTATAAAAGGCGAAATGTCTTCGGCAAAGAACCCTGCTGTGCAAGTTAGCTTTGGCTGCCGTAATGCGTCTTTCTATCATCCGGATGTAAAACAGAAAATAACCAAACTCAGCCTGGCCGGGAGCTTTACAAACGGAGCGAACCGAAATGCGAACTCATCGGTACTGGAGCTTAAAAACTTATCGGGTATACTTAGCGGGCGGGCGTTTAAAGGAAACCTGTTGTACCGTAATTTTAATAACCCTTACATTGCGTTTGATGTGAGCGGTATGCTGGATGTCGGGTACGTACTGGGCCTGGCTAAACTGGAACAAATAAAAAGCGGCAGTGGCCTGGCCGATGTGAAGGTCGCTTTTGCGGGCAATGTAAAAGAGTTTACCGCCAAACCAGGCAATAGTACCCTGCAAACCTCCGGAGATGTAACGCTGCACAACGTAACCATGGCTTTTAAAGAAGTACCCATGCCGTTTACAAACCTGAATGGTAACTTCATGTTTAAGCGCAACGATGTGGCCGTTTCTGATTTTAAAGGCAGGCTGGGAGAATCTGATTTTGTGGTGAACGGGATGTTTCGGAATGTGGTATCCTGGTTGCTGCTTAGTAAGCAGAGCCTGGTGGTAGAAGCCGATTTTAAAAGCAATTACCTCAATTTTGATCAGCTTCTGAGCCAGCAGCAAAATACCCCGGAAGCGGATCGCAAAGGCGCTGATTCGGATTACAGGTTCATTGTGGCACCCAACATTGCGTTTCAGTTAAGCGCTTCTATCAGCAAAGTAAAATTCAGGCGTTTTACCGGCGAAAACATAAAAGGAGAAGTATCGCTTCGCAACCAGGTGGTATCTAGTCCTAACATCTCTTTTAACGCCATAGGCGGTAATTTTGCTGTGAAAGGTACCCTCAATGCCCGCAACCGCAACCATGTGGTGGTAAGCACAACCACAAAACTCAATAACATGAGTGTAGACGGCCTGTTTTATGTTTTCGAAAATTTCCAGCAACAGTTTATTTCGGATAAGCACCTGAAAGGGCAGCTCACGGCAAATATTGTTTCGGATGTATACTTTGATAGCCAGCTTAACCCGAAAACTGACTTGCTGCAGGCCGAAATAGTAGCCACCATCCGGAACGGGCAACTGATCAATTTCGAGCCAATGCAAAAGATGTCGCGGTTCGTGAAGCGTTCTGAACTGGCCAATATGCGCTTTGCAGAGCTGCACAATAGTTTCTGGATACAGGAAGGCACCATTTTTATACCGGAGATGGATATCCGCACCAACCTGTCGGCGGCGCCTGTGGTTTCCATATCTGGTACGCATACATTCGATCAGACAATGGATTACAGGATCAAGCTACCATTGTTCAGCTCGAAACGACCAGACAGAGATGCTGTTTTCGGCGTGGTGGCCGAAGATCAGAACGCCGGAAACAGTTCACTGTTCCTGACGCTGAAAGGCAAAGAGAATAACTTTAAAATTGCTTACGATAAAGAGCGCGTAACCCAGAAAATCAAAACGGACCTTAAAAAAGAAGGCCGCGAAATACGGGATATTTTCAGAGGTAAAAAGCCGGAAGCAAAAGAAAAGCAGATTCAGCTGGAAGAAGATGAGTATTTTGATTTCGGCGATGGCAATTAACGTGTGCACGCATTACCTGGGCGCTTTTAATTGAATAGAATCTATTCCGGTTTCTGACCATACCTAGCTTTAAGTATAAATCTTGTATCGGCAAAGTTATATATAAAGTTAACGGATGCCTACTACGCTTTTACGTTAAAAAATTTAACTTTAATCATAATATTTGTACTTATTATGTAACTGATATTGTATTATCGCGTTAAAGAAATCAAAACTACAAATTATTGAAGGCATAGTTTAATGGAATTAAGATTTGTTCTAGCATGATATTCCGGATAAGGTTATATTACGACAGTAGTTTATCAAGATCCTGAAGACGTTTTAGAAAATTTCAAAAATATAAGGGTGAAAAAAAGCCGGAGTTTCTCCGGCTTTTTTATTTATACTTATTTCAGGTCTGTGTTATCCAGTGGGGCAGGCATAGGTTGCTTTTGGAGATTAGTATGCTGTTGCCCGGGTTGCTGCAGCACAAGCGATTGGGTTGGATAAGCAAACGAAGCACCATGCCGCTCTACAATATCTACTAATTTGTAAGTGATCTCCTCACGGATATCGATGTACTCATTCCAGTCCATCGTATCTATAAAGTATAGCACCATCACCACTTTAGAATGCGGCCCCAGATGATGGAAGCGAACACGCCCGTCTTGATTTGTGCGTGGGTGGCTATCTAACAAGGCCTGTACATCGCGGGTAACCGCCCGGATTTGTTCTGATGTCGTATCGTAAGTCAGGTCAAGATCGAAATTTACCCGCCGGAACGTGCGCAACGAAAGGTTGTTGAGCGGCTTATCGATCATGTTCTTGTTAGGTACGGTAACAAACGTTTTCTCGAGGGTCCGGATACGTGTACTTCTAAAGCCAATCTTTTCGATAACGCCGGTTATACCATTTACTTCTACCAAATCGCCTATTACAAAGGGATGGTCCAGGAAAATGGTGAAGGAGGCTAGCAGGTTTTCAAGGCTCTCTTTGGCGGCGAAAGCAATGGCTAAACCACCCACTCCCAGACCTGCCACAAGTCCGGCTACGTTTACACCAAACACAGAACCAAGTATGATCATAAAGGCAAATATCCAGATAAGTGCCTTCGTGAAATCCTTGAAGAACGGGATGAGCTGATCATCGAGCTTAGAAGCCGTTTTGCTTGCGCGGTGCGTAAAGATCAACCCGAAAAAATCAACGAAGCGCGTGATAACCCAGGTGGCAGCTACCAGCACAAATATCTGGTAGGTGCGGTAAGCAAGGCGTTTCAGGAATGGCTCTTTTGCCGAAGCAGCTTCTGTTAGATTAAGAGGCGGTTCGAGCACTTCAAAAGCAAAGTATAAAAACACCAGGAAAAGCAGCATTTCCAGCGGCTGTATCAGTAGCCGCCGGAAAGCTGGCAGGTTATCTTCCTGCGAAAAGTGTTTTACTACCCTGAATAATATGCCTGAAAGCAGTTTGGAGAGTATCGTTTTAAAAAGAAAGCCAAACAACAGAATGCCTGCAAACCAAAGGTAGTTGCTGATGCTGTTGCCCAGGTACTCATACGCTAAAAAGTCTTTCCAAAGCATAAGCAGTTGATGTTAAAGTAGCTGGCTAAGCGCAATCTCAAAGCTGGTTTTAGCGATCTCTGTTTTCTGGGAGCTCTTGTTATAGGCTTTCTCCAGCGCAGCATGGATGGTGTTGGAAATATCGGTAAAGATGGCTTCGTCGGTAATCTCTACTTCGCTCTCCATCAGGTAAGCAAAAACACGGGCCATGCCACAGTTCGCAATAAAATCAGGGATAATGGCAATGTTCTGATCGGCAAACTCGCCGGTAGGGCCAAAGAAAATCTCAGGATCCTGGAAAGGAACGTTTGCGCCGCATGAAATTACCTCCAGGCCGCTGCCGATCATTTGCTCCAGTTGCCCGCGCGTTACCAAACGGGAGGAAGCCGCCGGAATAAAAATCTCAGCGCCCATAGACCAGATCCGGTTGTTCACTTCCTCAAAAGAAAGTAGCCCTTGTGGGTTTAGCGCGTTGCCCTGGCGGTTCAGGAACAAGCCTGTGATCTCTTCAAAAGTATAACCTTCCGGGTTTAACAAGCCGCCGGCACGATCAATGATCCCAACTATTTTAACGCCTTTGGAAGACAGGTAATACGCAGCAGCTGCGCCAACATTTCCCCAGCCCTGTATAACAGCACGTTTGCCTTCCAGGTTAGTATTACTCCAGAGTTGATAATAATGCACAACAGCCTGTGCCACACCGTAACCGGTTATCATATCTGCAATAGTATACTTGCGGCTGGTAGATGGCGTGAAATGCGCATCTTCTATTACTTTAACAACACCCTGGCGCAACTGCCCGATCTTGTTTATTTTCTGGGGCTCAGATGCGTTAAAATGGCCTTTCACCACACCTTCCTGCGGGTGCCACAAGCCGTACTCTTCTGTGATCGGAATTACTTCATGAATCTCATCCACGTTCAGGTCGCCGCCGGTGCCATAGTAGTTTTTAAGCAACGGAATAACCGCTTTGTACCAGCGCTCCAGTACGCCACGTTTTCTTGGGTCGGCCGGGTCGAAGTTGATACCGGATTTTGCGCCGCCAATGGCTGGGCCAGACACAGTAAATTTCACTTCCATGGTTTTGGCAAGCGATTCTACTTCACGTTTATCCAGGCCTTTGCGCATACGTGTTCCACCGCCGGCAGCACCGCCTCGCAACGAATTTATAACAACCCATCCTTCAGCTTCAGTTTCGGCATCTTTCCACTCAAAAACTATCTCAGGGCGTTTATTCTCAAATTTCTCAAGTAACTCTTTCATGTTTGTAATGTTGGTTAAGCTAATACTGCAAAGGTATACAATTAGCTTGTAGCATAGAACCACTGCGTAATTTCTGTTGCATAACTACTATGTAATCATACTTTTATTCAGGCTGCCTCAGCAAGTATAAAATCCACGCCTTCCGGAAATGAGAAAAGATGAGTAAATGAAACGCAGAAAATAAGGAGTTAAGCAACCAAACAGGCATCGGTTGAAATGTTTTAGGAAGTTTTTTAAGAAGATTTACAAAAATAGCAAAAGTGCCATATAATTATGTATAGATGAATTTGATCAGGGCAGTAGCCTAATTGTAATTAATTGGTACCTGTAAAGTATAAATTAACTTTTGAAGCAGTAAAAAGGCCATTTTAAAGTGATTCAACAGCATCTTAAGGTAAAAATAAGGAACATCCCATAGATTACAGTTATATAATAGAAAGAGTATTTAGTATATTATATATCCAATTTCCGGTTTTTGCGTACGTTAAGCTTGTGTTATATTTTAAGGGGAGTATGACAACAATCATTGTTTTTTAACAGCTATTACCAGAATACAAAAAGAAATAAAATAATTCTATACAACGTCAGCCAAATACTGCAGATGCCGTATATATATGATTGTGAATAGGGATGTTAAATGAAATGTAAAACCTAGCAGGTATTATTACTTAAAATTATGAAAAGTTTATTATCGAGAATTGAATCGAAAAAGATAGATAAGGCGGCTGCAATGCTTAAAGTGCTGGCTCACCCAAAAAGGCTGGCAATAGTGGACTTGCTTGGGAAAGAAGATAAAATGACGGTTACCGAGATCTATAAATACCTGGACCTTCCGCAGGCAATTGCTTCCCAGCATCTTATTACCCTAAAAGATAAAGGCGTTTTGTCTTCCTTTAAAGTAGGAACCAAGATTTATTACTCGCTGGCTATTCCGAAGCTGATCGATGTGATCGATTGCCTGGAAGAGTGTTGCCTGGATATCTAAGAAACAGGTTTCGCGCATTTTAGTATAGTTAAGCCTAAGACCCTTTTGATTTAAATGATCCGGAGAGTCTTAGGCTTTGCTGTAGCTGTTAAAATATATCAGGTATTTAGCAGCTTAAAGTATAAACAAGCACGATGTAACTGTTCAGCGTTTCTAATTGACTCGTTTTAGCTGTTCTTACCCTCCGGGAAGCACACAGAGGTGAAAGTATAATGGTTGGTGCGAACACTAATAACTGTTGACTTAGGCAAAAAATCTGAAAGCATAAACAGCTTCTGTTTATACTTGCGCAAGTATAAAATAAAAAGAGCCGGCATAATGTCGGCTCTTTTTTATTTTGATAAAGTATGACTGTGGCTTAATGCGAGTCTACCGGTTGATTTTCGAGGTCGAACAGGTCGTTTAATACATCGATCAGCGTTTCGGCTTCGCCGCGTTTGCAGGCGGCTTTAAGTTGCAACACCGGTAGCTTGATCACTTTCTGCATCATCGACTTGGTAATATTATCTACCAGTTGTGCTTCTTTGGTATCCAGTTTCTTAACGTAGCGCGCCAGCTCTTCCTGCCGGATAGTTTCCAGCGCGTTCTTTAAACGGTTAATAGTTGGCGAAACGATCATTTCCTTCGACCAGTCGTTAAACTGCTCCGTGGATTCTACAATGATCTGCTTTACTTTTGGGATGGCATTTATGCGGCGCTGAAGCGCTTCTGAGGCTTTGTTCTGGATCGTATCGATGTTGTAAACCAATACACCCGGTATGTTCTCTACTTCTGCCTCCACACTGCGTGGCACCGAAAGGTCGATAAAGAATTTGTAGGTCAGTACGTTCAGGCGGGTTACCATTTCTTTTGTAAAGAAAGGTGTTTCGCGGGCAACAGAAGATATAATTACATCGGCTTCTTTCAGACCTTGCACAATTTCCTCGAAAGGGAGCATTTCCAGCTCACACTCATCGGCTATACTTTTTGCTTTGGCTAAGGTACGGTTGGTGATTTTTACGTTCTTAAAGCCTTTGTCTTTCAGGTTACGGCAAACATCGGCACCAATTTCGCCAAGGCCAACCACCAGTATTTTAGGTTCTGCTATATCAGCTGTTAATTCGTTGATCAGTTCGATGGCAGCATAAGAAGTAGAAGCCGCGCCATCTCTGAAAGAAGTTTCCTGTACTACACGCTTATTGGTGTAAAAGATCGTGTGCATCAGGCGGTGCAGAAACGGACCGGCCGTATCGTTATCGGCAGCCCACTGGTAGGCAACTTTTACCTGGTTTGATATCTGCATATCGCCCACCACCTGAGACTCCAGCCCCATCGAAACCTCAAACAAATGCTTTACAGCATCGTTATGCTCGTTCAGGATAGTGAAAAAATCAAAATACTGTGTTATGTTATCGATGCCTTTGGTGATACCCAGTAACTTGATGATGGCGCCGCTATGGTCGGTGTCAGCATTATAGTATACTTCTGTGCGGTTACAGGTCGACAGAACAAGAATATCAGAAGCTTGTATAAAGCCTTTGAGTGTCTGTAAGAACTGCCTGCAAGAGGTTTCATCTAAGGCAATCAGTTCCCTGATATCCAGCGGCGCTTTCTTGTACGACAGGCTGATTGCTTTAAAATTCTGAAGCATAATATTATATGGAATACTAAAGCGCAAATTTAAAGCGCATATCTGTAAAAAGAAACTTACTTGGCGTTAATGTTTACTTTAGCGTGTGTAAAAATTTTGTTTTTGCATACAAAAAGTCGTGATTTGAGCTACCTTCAAAGCTCATTTTAAGGGTAACAACAGTATTTTTGTTACATAAATGGCTGCTGACTGGCTTAAAAGACACATTTTTGTAAATCAAAGTATAAAGTTTACACAGGCTCTCATACTAATTCTAAATTAATTTCGTGTACACTGCATGATAGCCATCTACGCCCAAAAGAACAGGATAAAACTACTGGTTGTTGTAATAGCCTTAATTATTGGGGCAGCTACTATCACCTATACTAATGTGCTGGTCAGCAGGTTATCGGAGCGGGAGCAGGAACTGGTACAATTGTACGCTAAAGGCCTCCGGTACATGATAAACGCTTCCAGCGATGATAACATCGTATTTATCGAGGAAGAGATCCTGTCTTCCAACCATACGGTGCCGGTTATACTTACCGACGAAAACGAAAATATCCTCGATTCTAAGAACATTGATCTGCCTGAAAACATTTCAGAGGAGCGTGTAAATAAACTGCTGCGCCGCGAAATAGAAAAGATGAAAGCGCAGCACCAACCCATTGAGGTGCCCTGGGCCGAAGGTTCGGTCAATTACGTGTTTTATAAAGATTCGGCTTTGCTCTCGCAGCTACGCTTTTACCCCTACATACAGCTTATAGTAATTGCCTGTTTTGCCCTGATGGCCTATTTTGCCTTTAGCTACTCGCGCCGCGCCGAACAGAACAGGGTATGGGTAGGCCTGGCCAAAGAAACAGCCCACCAACTGGGTACACCGCTATCATCGCTGATGGCGTGGCAGGAGTACATGAAAGCAAGCCCGAAATTTGAAAACGAATCTATTGTAGAAGAACTGGGCAAAGACATCCGGCGGCTCGAGATCATTACAGAACGCTTTTCCAACATCGGATCTGTACCGCTGCTCCGCGACGAAAACATACTGCAGGTTACGCAAAATGCGATCAACTATCTGCAAAACCGCATCTCGAGCAAAGTTGTTTTTTCGGTTACCTCAGATTTTCCGGCAGAAATTACGGCCAAAGTTAATGTGCCGCTTTACGATTGGGTGATAGAGAACATCTGCAAAAATGCTGTTGATGCCATGGAAGGCCGCGGAAGTATAAACATCAAAATTATGCTGTTGGGCAAAAGCCACATTGGCGTAGATATAACAGATACCGGAAAAGGTATTCCGAAAAGTAAACTGGATTCTGTTTTTCTGCCGGGTTTTACTACCAAAAAGCGTGGCTGGGGCCTGGGGCTCGCACTAGCTAAACGCATTATTGATAATTATCATGATGGCAAGCTAAACGTGAAATGGTCTGAAGTGGGCAAAGGCACTACCTTCAGAATTGTACTGAACAGGTAACCTAATTGTTTGATTGCTGATAGTTGATTTGAGCGCGTGGTAGAAATTGTAAAGTATAAACCGGAGCATAAAGAAGTATGGGATGCCTTTGTGGCCGCCTCTAAGAACGGTACTTTTTTATTTTTCAGGGATTACATGGCCTACCACGCAGACCGGTTTACAGACCACTCGCTGCTATTTTACCGCAAAGGCAAACTGATAGCGCTGCTGCCCGCCAACGAAGCCGGCAACCATATCGAGTCGCATGGCGGCTTAACGTATGGCGGCATCGTAAGTGATAGGCAGATGAGAGCTGCCATCATGCTGGAGATAATCGGGCAGTTGCGTTTATACTTTCAGAAGCTGGGCTTTCTGAAGCTCCACTATAAAGCTATACCTTCTATTTACCACCAGGCACCTGCCGAGGAGGACCTATACGCCTTGTTCAGGAACGATGCCATACTTTGCCGCCGCGACCTGGCTTCTGTAGTTGCCTTAAACCAGCCTCTCGCCTACAACACCCTCCGTAAACGCAAACTGAAAGCTGCAGAGCGCTACCACATCAGCCTTGGCCAGAGCACAGATTTTGCATCCTTTATGGCACTGGAGCAGGAATTGCTGCAACAAAAGTATAGGGTAAGCCCGGTGCACACAGCAGCAGAGATCAGTAATCTTGCGGCCTCATTTCCTGATAACATCAAGCTTTACATGGCTACTGAAACAGGGGATATACTTGCAGGCGTTCTGCTTTATGAAACCCCTGCAGTAGCTCATTGCCAGTATATTGGTACCAGCCAGCGCGGCCGCGATATCGGAGGCCTGGATATGTTGATCCATTACCTGCTAACAGCAGTATACTGCCATAAAGAGTATTTGAGTTTTGGGATTTCAACGGAACAGCAGGGGCAGGTACTTAACGAGAATCTGGTTGCGAATAAAGAAAGCTATGGTGCCCGCTCGGTAGTGCATGATTTTTATACGTTGAGCCTTTCTTGATTCTCCTTTCTTTAATCTAATCTTTAGTGCAATTTTAGGTAGCGCCTTGTGCGTTTTGTAACTTTTCCTGTAATCAGGTTACGCATGATACTACTTTCCCACACATCCAGTAAAATCCCTTAGCATTACAACATCGTGTAAACATTAAATGGAAACCCTAAAGTATGCCTGGGTTTCCGTAATTAATTGATTTATAGAATACTAATTGCTATAAATCTACTATTGTTACAATTCGGGTTTCTTAATATAAAAGCGTTTATAGAAAGGTATTTTAGGATTATAAAATTATAATAAAAAGCCTTAATTATAAAAATCATCCCAATTTTATAACTTTTTATATTATATACTAGACTATTTTTATTATATAATATAGTTTACTTGTTTTCTCTAGAAAGGTTGTATAAATTATATTAATAATCATAAAACCATTGAAATATGCTTCATAATGCAACTAATTATTAGCGTTGGCTAAAGTCTAATTCAAGGGTTTGAATAAGTAGTATTGCTTAAATGCAATTTTTGGTTAATTACCGAAGATTTGTAAAATCAGAAAAGTGATAAAGTTTTTTTAACAGAAAGCTTTAATAATATAAGAAATGCATAAGTCAATTTTATACTAACTCCTTTATGGAAATTTTTACGCTTACCAGGAATTCACTTACAGTTAAGCTCCTGCTCTTGTTTCTTTTGCTGCAGTCTGTGCAGGTAACAGCGCAAACAAGAACTGCTTATTGGCGAGGGGGCACCAGCACAAACTGGACTACTGCTTCGAATTGGTCTGATGGCAGAATACCTGATGCAGGAACGGCAGTTGTTATAGGGGATGTTGATTTTAGAGGTAGTTTCCAGCCTACGGTTAATCAAACTACCAGCTATGTGGGATGCTACTCTTTAGTAATAGGAGAAAGCAAAACAGCTTCGTTATTTATAGATACCTATACTTTTGAAATTGCAAACGATGTTTCCATAACCAGTAATGGTACGCTAAGAAACAGAGGGGGTGATATTCGTGTTGGCGGTAACTGGACAAATAATGGTATACTGAGAGAGGAAATTTATCTGACAACTAACGGGAATGGTAACGGGTCTAAAAGAACGTATTATTACCCTACAATAGATTTTTCCGGAACGGGCAAAACAATAAGCGGCACGAATACATTTAATTACGCTGTAATAAGCGGTAGTATCAATTTATTGGCGCCCATAACAATTAAGCTACTGGATCCGAATGCCTATTCAGGTCTTTTTGTTAAAGGTACTTTAGACCCAGCTACACATCTTGTTACGATAGATCCTACTTCAGCAGGTGTGCCTAGTACTGAAAGCGATGCCTATGCTGGTTTAGGCGGGTTTGTTGTAGATCCCAATGCTACCATAAAAGTAAAAGCTACCACCTACGTAGGGAATTACTCCAGGCAACCCTCTACCTTATACGTAAACAGCACCATAGATTATGCTGCCGGAGATGGCGTTACACAAACAATTCTTCCAAGGGTATATGGCATCCTTAAGATCAGCGGAGGAGGCATAAAAGAATTATCCGGAACTGGCACTACTACTATTGCGAATAGTTCAACACTAACGCAGTTGATAGTCGAGAAAGGGGTATTGGATCTTAAAACTTACTCATTAGACAGAACAGGTGGTACAAATGCAGGTGGCGGTACAATAACCGTAGCTAATGGAGCTGTACTGCGTATTGGCGGCTCAGGTACTTTTCCGGGAGGCTTTGCTTCCAACAACTTAGGGCTAACTAGCACAGTAGAATATTATGGTACAAACCAAGCTGTTGCCAATCCGCTCTACGGTAACCTGGTTTTAAGTGGTTCCGGGAGCAAAGTAATGCCTTCTGCAGCCATGACCGTAGCCGGGAACTTTACGGGCAGTGGTGCAGCATCGTTTACAGCAATGGCAAATATTGCAGTAAGTGGAGATGTTACATTAAGCAATACTGCCAATTTTAACGGAGGGATGGGATGGACACATACCGTTGGCGGAAACTGGACAGACAATGCCACATTTACAGGTAACGCCAGCACAGTTGTACTTAACGGTGCAGCAAAACAAATTAACAGAACTACCGGCGCTGCCACTTTTAATAACCTGAGCATAACAGGGGGTACGATAACAACAGCGGCGAACATAACAATTGGCGGTAACCTGGTTACATCCGGCAACGGCGCGCTTGCTCAGAGCACTGGTACGCTAACAATGTCGGGATCAGGTAGAGATATGAGTGGTTTAAATATCACCCTCTCTAATTTTGTTGCTGACGGCCAAACCAATTCTACTGCGGTATTTACTGTAAACGGAGATTTTACAACGAACAGCGGTAGAACCTTTACTGCTACAGCAGGTACGGTTACAATGGCAGGTGCTGGCAAAAACATTTATGCTGACGGCTCTTTAACGCTGTTTGGTTTAAATATAGCAGCTCCTACTAATACATCCAGTTCCTTTAACATCAACTCTGATTTTAGTGGCTTAGGAAAGTTAACAGCCTCAAACGGCACGATTACATTTGGGGGTACCTCTACTTTTGCCGGTAATCACGATTTATTTAATGTTACAGTTGCTTCTACAAAAAGCCTGACCATGGCAGCGAACGCTAACATGGGTATAGCCGGTGCACTTGCTACGCCGGGCACTATGAATGTAACGGCCAATGTGCCCAATACAGTAATTTACAATCATACTTCTGCTGCTCAGACGGTATTAGGGCGTGTATACAACAACCTGATTTTCGCCAATGCAGGCCCAAAAACAGCTGGAGGAGCCTTAACTGTTAATGGCGATCTAACTATAAACAATGGGGCTAACTTCAATGCGGGTAACAATCTGATACATACTATAAATGGTAACTGGATAAACAATGGCACATTTGCAAAGGGAACAGGCACTGGAAATATTACATTTGCAGGCACTTCTGATGCAACCATAGAGGGTGCTACTATTTTCAATAACCTGGTTATAAGTAAAGCTGCTGCCAACAACGTAACGTTACGCCATAATGTAGAAGCCGCTAATCTTGATTTCACAACAGCCGCTTCGCTTATAACAGGAACCAATAAAATAACCATTACCAACGATAGGTCGGGTGATGGCTGGGTATATGGTACCATCGAGCGCAAGCATAGCTTTAATGCTGCAACTGACTATACTTTTGCAGGAAAGTATAATACAATTAATTTACCCATCGTAACCGGCATAACTGCTATAACTGTAACAAATACATCCGGTATTGTAAGCTCTTTCGCAAATAGCGGCGCCATAAACAGGAGATATGATGTAAGTATAGAAGCAATACCGGCGGGCTCCACATACGGAGGCACGATGCAACTGCAGTATAACGATGCCGATCTGAATGGGAACTCAGAAGGTGGGCTGCAACTATACAGAGCTAACACAAGTGCGGGCCCATGGGCAGTGAGCGGCTTTACAACGCGTAACAGTACCAATAATTTTGTAAGTAAGAATGCTCTGGGCGATGTATCCGGGAGCTGGACCCTATCCGAGGCAGCAGGTCTTTATCGTTGGAACGGTATTGTCAGCAATCTTTGGGGAACAAAAGAAAACTGGCTTGTTGTAAATTCAGACAATACCACTTCTCCTGCCTCCCAGGTGCCCGGTTCACTGGATATTGTGGAATTTAATGGCCCCTTTACAAGAGACCCGTGGTTAACTGATGCAAGAGCTATAAAGGCTGTTCAGTTTAAAGGAAGTACACCTTATACACTTATTTTTGATACAGGCTCACTTGATGTAAGAGGAAATTTATCGACCACCGGTGCAGGTTCTGCTACCAATCATCAGATAAATGTAAATGACAGAACCCTTACGGTTGGTGGGTCCTTGATTCTGAATGACGGAAGTATCGGTAACAGCATCAACTTAAACCTGACGACTGGAAAAGTTGCAGTAGCCGGGCATGTAGAGCAAAACGGAACAAGCGCTGTAAACTTAGGCACCAACGGTACACTTGAAGTTGGAGGCAATTATAGTAAGCCTGGTATAAGTACAGGTACTTTTACAGCTGGTACAGGTACAGTAATTTATAACGGCACTGGCGCACAGGCAGTAGCAGTGCTGCCATACCATCACCTGACTTCAAATAAAACATCTGGTGTGGCAACACTTACCGGCGCAGCCTTATCCGTAACAGGCAACTTAACAATGATGGGCGCGGGTACCAAAATGTTTGCGCTGGCCACACTTAACGTAGATGGTAACGTGAATGTAACCGGTGGAACACTGGAAGCGGGAGGGGCTATTGTAAGCGTGAAAGGCAACTGGAATGTATCGGGCGGCGGGAGCTTTATTCCGGGCACAAGTACGGTAAATTTTATAGGAAGCAACCCGCAGACAATAAGCGCATCCACTTTTAACCACCTGAGTATTACCAAAACTGCAGGAACAACACTTACTGCCTCAGGTAATGTAATTGTAAATGCTGGTTTAACCTTACGAAGCGGTGAGCTGAACCTGGGGACTTTTACCATGAACCGTAGCGCCGCAGGTGGTATATTTACTGTAGGTAATGGAGCTAAGCTACTACTAGGTGCCTCAAACTTTCCGGCAAATTTTAATACCAATACACTGGAAGCAAACAGTACAGTGGTGTATAATGGCGCAGGTATACAAGCTGTGGCTCCTGTTGTTTATAGTCATCTGATACTCCGGAATGGGGCAGGGAATGCAAAAAAATTACAGGGAGCAACCTCTGTAAAAGGAGACCTCACAACAGAAACCGGCGCTACGCTAAGTGGCGAGGGGCAGGTGTTAACCCTGAGCGGTAATTTCATCAACAATGGCATATACCAGGCCTATACAGATTATACTTTGGGTACCCTGGTGCTGGCAAATAGCGGAGGAACTGTTAAAACATTTTCAGGAAACCCGTTAACTATAAATAACCTGTTGGTAGAAACCGGGGCTGATTACCTGTTACAAAACGCTGATATTAAAGTGGACAATGTAATAACAACGCCTGGCTTGGTAATCAGGGGCAATTTAACCAATAATGGAAAGATAGACCGTGGCACACATAAGGTAGTAATAGAAGGTAATTTTTTAAATGTACCGGGAGCTACCTTAAAAAGCAGTGGCATTGCAACATTTGCCGGCACCCGCCTGCAAAAGATTCAGCTTCAGGAGTCATTAAGGGCTTCGGTTGAGCCACTACCTGTTACAATAGAGTTCAGGGGTTCTGTAGCACCAATTTTTAATTCTAGCTCTGAGCCAACGTTTGGTACGGTAATTATAGATAATAAAGATCCTCTTGGGATACGTACAAGCGTAGGCTGGACGGTTAAATTAGGTTTCTATGTGTTAAACGGAGCAAAGTTTGATGGTGGCCCTTATACGCATAACTTCTCGACGGCTATTGATAACAGTGGTACCATTATTAGCTCCGGAACCTTAAATTTCAGCCCGGAACAATTAGGCCAGGGGTTACAGGTTTTCCCGCTTAAATTTGGGCTGCTGCCTACTGCCTTTCAAAGTACGGGTACACTTTACATAGGCGGAAACTTACCAATAGCATTAGCGGGCGTTGTGCCGACGTCATTAAATAACCTCGAAATAGCCAACACGCACCCGAATGGGGTAGCAACACTGTCGCTGTCGCCTGCATTACCGCTCCAGGGTACCAACTGGAATCTGAGCGGTAATTTAAAAGTAAATACTGGGGCCACCTTTAAAACTGGTCCGGGCACTACTTACAACATTGGTGGTAACATTGTAGATAACGGGGTGCTGAACGGAGCCGGAGGTAGTTTTATACTTACAAACGCTGCAGGGCGGGCAAACGACATTGCTTCAATGGCAACGATTGAAGGCTCAGGAAACACCACATTTGGGAATCTTACAATAGGCACGAATGCCGGTATAAGTATTAACAAGAATATAAGCATACTTGGTAATCTGACCCATAACGGAGCAGAACTGGATGCCAATGGATCAGAACTAAACTTTACAGGCACAGGCGCATCAGTCATTAATGCATCTAACGCTCTTAATACGGTAAGTATAGAAAATCTCCGGGTTTCTAAAAGCGCCCCTGCAACATCAGTAACGTTACAAGCCAACATTGAAGATGTAAGGATACTCCATGTGGAAACTGGTACACTGGATGTGGGTACAATGACCATAACAAAAACAATTACGCTGGAAGATGAAGAAGAGTCAATCACTACCTTAACAGTAGCTGATGGCGCCTTCCTGAAAGTAGGCGGAACAAACAACATCCCGCAACTAGATGTATATGCGTTGGCTCCTGCAAGTACAGTTGAATATTACGGTGCGAGCCAACCAGTGGAAAGCACCCAGTACGGCCACCTGATAACCAGGAATGCAGGCATCAAAACATTTGGAGAAGGCATCGCCAAAATTGCCGGCAACTTTACTGTTTCGGACGCAACGGTTGTAACCCCTGCCATTATCGAATACAACGGAACAGGAAACCAGCAGGTGGCGGCTATCCCTTACAAAAACCTGGCTTTAACTACAGGAGGCACTAAAACACTTGCAGCCGGTACAGTTGGCGTTGCAGAAGCCTTGACGCTTACAGTCGGAGCAAGTATAAATGCTGCTACAGCGGGCGTAACTGTAGATTATAACGGCACCGTGGCGCAGGATGTGTTGCCAACTAACTACTACCACCTGAAATTAAGCAATGCTGGTTTGAAGCGTTTCGCAGCTACCACAAGTATTGCAGCAGATTTTATTGCAACCGGGGCCACAACTGACCTTACAAGTACTGAAACGACAGTTGATTTTAACGGAACCGGAACGCAGCGTATGCCTGGTTTAAACTACAGTAAAATAGTATTGTCAGGAGGTGGGAACAAACTACTGACAGGCAATGCCAGCGTAGCCAAGGAACTGAGGCTTACAAATGGAATGATAAACACAGGCGATAACAGGTTTATACTTGGTGCTGCTGCAGATTTAGTAGAGAACAAAGATAATTACGTTACCGGCCTGGTAGAAACAACCCGTTTCGTAGCAGCCAATATGGAGCAAGCCTTCGGTGGGCTTGGGCTGAAGATCACAGCGCCAGCCGGAGCCGGAAGCACGCTTGTAACCCGCACGACAGGTAAGGATGTTGGCATCGTAAATAAAAGTGTGTTACGTCAGTTTGCCGTAACGCCTGCCGACAACAACGGGCAACTGAACGCCACAGTTAGTATGACTTATTTTGACCACGAGCTAAATGGGCGCTCCAAAGATGATTTGGTTTTCTATAGATCTGAGAATGGCGTTGACAACTGGTTGCTAGCACCGGGGAACGTGACAAGTGCCACCAGCCAGAACGAAGTAACCATTACAGGATTTCAGAAATTCAGTTCGGTAACGCTGGGCGGCAGAATGGCACCGCTGCCAATTGAGCTGATCTACTTCACAGCTACAAGATCTGGCAACAACGCTATACTGAAATGGGCAACTGCCATGGAATCTGACAGCAAAGGAGTGGAAGTGCAGGTTTCAACAGACGGTATCAGCTTCAGAGCGATTGGGTTTGTAGACAGTAGAGGTGCCAACTCAAGCCAGAAGCAACAATACAGCTTCACAGACAAAGAAGCTAACAAGTATGGTACCCGTTACTACAGGTTACGCCAGCTAGACAACGATGGAGCAGAGGCTTACTACGGACCTAAATCAGTTGATTTTGAAACGCAGGCCACTGTTGCAACCCAGGCTTACCCTAACCCATTCGACGAAGAACTGTTCGTAGTGCTGAGTGATGCAAATACAGGTACAGCTACAGTTAGCCTGCACGATGCTGTCGGCAAGTTGGTTTTCACAAGAAAAGAGAACGTAACTTCTACAGGCACGATTCTTCTGAATATGCAGACAGTTAAACAGGCAGGCATTTACTTCCTGACGGTAGAACTGAACGGCAAAGTAAACCGAATCAAGCTGATGCGGAGATAAGAAGAGTTAGTATGACAAAGTATAAAAAAAGAGCGCTTTCCAAAGAGGCGCTCTTTTTTGTTTATGGAAAGTATTTTTTACGAACGCTACCACACAGGTAAAGTATAAAACGCTGTACTATTACAGAGAATTACCTGTCTGCCGCGAAAAAGCAACTCTGTTTTAACTAGCTGCGGCAGCTGAAATGCTGTTATTTGGCCCTGTTTACAATAAAGACGCCGGCAAGTATGATCACCATTCCGATGATATGCCACAACTGGATTGCCTCGCCATCAAGCACACCCCACATCAGGGCTACAATCGGCACCAGGTACGTAGAAGAGCTGGCAAAAAGCGTGGTAGAAATATGAATGAGTTTGTTAAAAAGCACCAAGCCGATAGCCGTACTGAAAACGGCAAGCAGGGCAATGTATAAAAGTGCTTCCCAGGCGCCAGGTACGTGTTGCAGTTTGTAAAGCGCATCTGTGGTAAGCAGGTACATAAACGCTACCGGCCCAACAGTAAGCAACGCCAGACTCGACATAACGAGCGGTTTCATGCCTTGCAGGCGATGTTTGATAATGTTCACACTGCCACCGTAGCAGATACAGGCAATTACAATGTATAAACCGTAAGACGTATTCTGAAAGTTAGACGCGCTGTCTCCCGAAAAAATAAGCACCACCGTACCCGCCAAACCCACCACAATGCCCAGCATCCGCATCCAGGTAATAGATTGGTTAAACAGCACAGCGCCTACCAGCAAGGTAAACAAAGCCGTAAGCGAGTTAAGCACGCCGGCCAAACCAGAAGCAAGGCGCGTTTCGGCATAAGCAAACAGGAACGCCGGAAACAGGTTACCCAACAAGCCGCTGCCCAGCAAAAATTTCCATTGTGTAGGCGATGCCTGCCGGAGGTGTTTGAGGGCAAAAGGCAACAGCGTAACGCAGGCAATGGTGATGCGCAACGCACCCAACTCATCCGAAGAATAAACGGCCAGTCCCTTTTTGATAAGTATAAACGAGGTGCCCCAGATAAGCGCCAGTACAATAACCAGGAACCAGGCAATGGCCGGGATTTCGTTTTTCTGAGGAAGCGGGGCAGGAGGCGTAGTTGTTTTCAAAGTATAAAAGGAGATAGAAGCAGTGATGTTTGCCACATCAAAATTAAGCAGAGAAATCCAAAGTATAATCCCGTTCCAGGCGCGAAGTATAAATTCGGTTTACCCAATCCCTCCCAAGAGGAGAACTGTTTTATTCTTTTAATTCAAATTAATTTCTGTCATTCTGTTAAGAATCCTGGTTGCGGGTAGTATAGGTTTAACCTCCCTTCAACTAAGATCCTTTCAGGATGACAAAAGGTAGAATTAAAATTCCCCTCCGGGGGAAGGGGCCCTCGAAAAACGGAGGGGTTAGGGGTGGGTTGACACTTTATAATGAACACGTAAGCTGCGGTACTTTACCGTTTCATCAAATCAAAGATTAAAAGGACGCTTTATACTTTGTAGTTTATTTCTCCTACCTTTGCAGTGCTTTAGGTTCGTGTGCGAGCACGATTAAAAGGGAATCCGGTGTAAGTCCGGAACTGTCCCGCAGCTGTAAGCTCTATAACCGAGGTTCATACCCTTTTGTCACTGCTCTAAAACGGAGTGGGAAGACGGAACCGAGGAGAGTAAGTCAGAAGACCTGCCAGAGTACTCAAGATTCATAGCTTTCGGGGATTGAAGCTAAGAATGAAGATACCCTTCGTTGTGTATTTGCATTTTTAATTTTCCTGCTCCCGCCTGCTGTGTAGTTAACTTGCTACATGTATGGAATTAACGGCGCGCTATACTTTTATACTTTTCACCTTACTGGTTTTAACTGGTATGGGGCAGGTATGGGCGCAGCAAACCGATACAATTCAGGGCGGTGGTCTGCACGAAGTAGAGATCCGGACGCACCGACTCTCCGAACAAAACACTTCTCCGCACCCGGTACAAACCCTGCAGGGCGCACAACTCGAGCAATTAAACAGCCTCTCGGTGGCTGATGCATTACGTTATTTTACCGGCATCCAGTTAAAAGATTACGGCGGAATTGGTGGCCTCAAAACTGTGAACGTACGCAGCATGGGCAGCCAGCAAACCGCTGTTTTTCTGGATGGCGTACAGGTAGGCAATGCGCAAAACGGGCAGGTAGATCTGGGTAAATTTTCGCTGGATAACCTGGAACAAATCTCGCTTTACAATGGGCATAAGAACAGCCTGCTGCAACCGGCCAAAAGCTTTTCGGCGGCCAATGCGTTGTACCTGCAAGCCAGGATGCCACACTTTGCCGAGGGCGAGAAAACGCATGGAAAAGCCAGCATCCGGACAGGCTCGTTTGGTTTGATCAACCCTTCCGTTTTATGGCAGCAAAAAATCACCGATCATATTTACAGTACCCTGAGTGCAGAATGGACGCAGGCGCACGGCAAGTATAAATTCCGGTACACCAACGGCGTTTACGATACCACTGCCACCCGCCACAACGCCGATATAAATGCATTCAGGGTAGAAGCCGGCTTGCAGGGTATACTACCCGATAGCAGTAACTGGGCACTAAAATTGTATAGTTATACTTCCGAAAGAGGATTGCCGGGCGCTATTGTTGCCAACCGTTTCCGAAACAGCCAGCGCCTCTGGGACCGTACTTTTTTCGTGCAATCGTCTTACAACAAAACGTTCGGGGAGCGTTACCAGCTGCTGCTGAACGGTAAATTTACCAACGACTACACCCGCTACCTCGACCCGGAATACAACAATATTGCCGGTGCACTGGATAGCCGCTATACCCAGCGCGAGGTATACTTTTCGGCGGCTGGCAAGTATAAAATCACTTCTTTTTGGGATGTGGGTTTGTCCGGAGATGTGCAGTACAATACCCTCGATGCCAACAGCTACAACTTCGCCAACCCAACCCGCACAACAGCACTTGTTGCGCTGGCCACCCAGCTACATTTCAACCAACTGGAAGTACAGGCAAGTTTGCTGAGTAATTTTATTTCGGATGAGGTGGAAAGTATAAATTCCGAAACAGCAGCACCAAACTCAGACCAACAGCACAAAATAACACCTGCTTTCTCGGTTTTGTGGCAACCATCGGAACAGCACGATCTGCGGCTGCGCGCTTTTTACAAGGATATTTTCCGGATGCCTACGTTTAACGAGCGCTATTATACTTCCATCGGTACCAGTAACCTGCGCCCCGAATTTACCCGCCAGTTTAACATCGGTGTAACGTACGCTAAAAGCATGTACGGCGCGCTGCGATACTTTTCGGTGCAAACAGATGCGTACCAGAATTACATCAAAGATAAAATTGTAGCGGTGCCCTCGGCTAACCTGTTCCGCTGGACGATGCTGAACCTGGATGAAGTAGAAATCCGGGGTTTGGAAACGGCGGTGCAATCGGAGTGGCAACTGGCGCAGCGTATACTTTTAAACATCGGCCTGAATTATACTTTCCAACAGGCGCTGGATGTAACGCCCGGCAGCTTTAATTACCGCGACCAGATACCCTACACGCCCTTGCACAGCGGCTCTTTTACGAGCGGCGCCACCTGGAAAAACCTGAACCTTAACTACAGTTTTATTTACACAGGCGAACGCTACAGCCAGAAAGCCAACATCCCGGTAAACTACGTGCAGCCCTGGTATACCCACGATCTCTCCGCTTCCTATACTTTAAATCAACAAAAGTTAACTTATAAACTAGGCGCAGAAGTAAACAACCTGTTCAACCAATACTACGATGTGATCCTGAATTTCCCGATGCCCGGCCGTTCGTACCGCGTGTCGTTAAGTATAAATTTTTAAGTTATGAAATCTCAACGCCATACTTTTAAAACCATCCTGTCGGCCTTTGCGCTGATACTTATACTTGCCTCTTGCCGCGAAAACGAAGAACCGATTCCGGCCGAAGTAGAAGAGGTGCCGGGGCAGGGCAGCAGCTTTTATTTGCTCAATGAAGGCAACATGAACATGAACAAGGCGTCGCTGGATTTTTATGATGCGAAAGCCGGCAAGTATAAACGCAACATCTACGAAGAAGCGAACCCTGAAGTAACGCTTGGGCTGGGCGATGTAGGCAACGATGCGCAGGTGTATGGCGGCAAGCTGTATGTGGTAGTAGATGTATCGGGCAAAGTGGAGGTGCTGGATGTGCGCACAGGCAAGCGGCTAAAGCAGATTTCAATAAAAAATTGCCGTTACATCACGTTCCATCAAGGGAAAGCTTATGTGAGTTCTTATAACGCAAATATAGGTAGCACGGGTACAGCTAACGGCTTTGTAGCCCAGATCGATACAGCCACACTTGCCATCGAACGGACTGTAACCGTAGGCCGGCAGCCCGAAGGCGTGGCAATAGTTGGCGAGAAATTGTACGTGGCAAACTCAGGTGGCTATAACCCCGAGCAACTCGAGCGCACCATTTCTGTAGTGGACCTGAACACGCTTAAAGAGACAAATCGCATTGAAGTTGCCGATAACCTGCACCGCCTCAAAGCCGATAAGTATGGCGACCTGTATGTAACTTCCCGCGGCAATTCCAAAGGCGAAACCGCCAAACTCTTTGTGATCGGCACACAAACGGCTTCAGTGAAACATACTTTTGATGTAGCCGGCAATTTCTGGATAGATGAGGATTTGGGGTATATAATAAGTACAGTACAAGATAAAACAACAGGTAACCGAACTATACGCTACAGCCTGATTGATATAAAAGAAGAGAAGCTGCTCCCGCAAAGCTTTATAGAAGATGCAGCAGCGAAGGAGATCAGCAAACCATATGGTATTGCCGTGGACCCGGTTACCAAAGCGGTTTACCTGACCGATGCCAAAGATTACGTAACGCCCGGCACACTGTACTGCTTCAATAAGGAAGGCAAAAAAGTATGGTCTGTTACCACCGGTGATATACCCGCACACATCGCTTTCATTAAATAACCTGTGCTTTACCTGAAGAATTTTATACTTGATATCCCTATGAAAAAACTGACTACCTGCTGGCTTTTTGCGCTGGCCATTTCGTTTGCTGCCTGCCAGAAAGACGAGGAAGCCGATCCAAAACCTGTTGTGGAACTGTCTGTGAAAGAAGCTACGATGCAGGCAACAGTGGGGGAGACCATTAGCCTGAAAGCAGAAGTAAAAAATAACGTGGCTGTGCAACATGCCTGGAGTATTAACGGCGTAGCACACAGCACAACACCAGATTTTACATTTACGCCCGATAAAGCAGGCAGCTATACCATACTTTATACTGCCACCAACGCATCTGGTAAGTATGAGCAGCAGCTAATCGTAACTGTTGCCGCCGTGCCAACAGCCTATGTTAGCAGGCTAATATCTTATGTGCCTGCACCAGGCCAGAATATAAACCAGTCGTCGGGCAACCCGGAAAGCCCCAAAAGTATACTTGGCCAGAAAGGCTTCGTGAACCTGGGTGCCTGGGGCGGTTACATAGAACTTGGCTTCGACCACCAGGTGAAAAACCAGGAAGGCAAACCCGACATCATCGTGTATGGTAATGCGATGAGCAATTTTGCGGAGCCGGGTGTGGTGTGGGTGATGCAGGATGCCAACAAAAACGGCCAGCCCGACGATACCTGGTACGAACTGGCTGGCAGCGAATACGGCAAAACCGGCTACAAACGCAAGTATAGTATTACTTACACGCGGCCCGCAACCGCGGCAGATAATGTAACCTGGGCCGATAACCTGGGCAACACCGGCATCATCCGGAAAAATGAGTACCACACGCAGTCCTATTACCCGGAGTGGATCAAGGACAATACCTATACCCTGACCGGTTCGCTTTTGCCAGCCAGCAACATTTCCAGCGGAACAGGTACCCGAACAAGTACACCGTTTGCGTTTGGTTACGCCGATAACACGCCCGGAGGCGACGAACTGGATATTGCCAACGCCATCGACGAAAACGGAAACAAGGTAACCTTAACAGGCATTGATTTTATCAGAATACAAACCGGCATCCAGGCCGACCTTGGTGCCGTGGGCGAACTCTCTACTGAAGTAGCCGGCGTGGCCGACCTAAGCCTGCTTAACTAATATGATCATCCTACTTTAACTACTCTATAAACATGAAAATCAGTAAATTTTTACACTTCTTTCTGTCGCTTTTACTTGTTACAAGCATTACTTCGTGTGCCGACGATGAAGACCAGATCTCGATTCCGGTACCTGCTGTTACCTCAACTGGTTTACAGGATGGCAAGGCAAGTATAAACATCGGCCAAACCCTGGAACTACGCCCAAAACTGACCAACCGTGTAATGGCCCGTTACCAGTGGCTCGTGAACGGACAGCCGGTTAGTACCGATTCGATTTTTACGTTTACGGCAACTGAACGCGGTAATTTTGAGGTTTCCTACAAAGTATCTAACCCTGCCGGCGAATCGTCTGCCAAGTATGCTATACAAGTATGGGGCAAGTATGAAAACGGCTTTTTTATCTTGAACGAAGGCCTTTTCGGTTCCGATGCAGGCGGCAGTGTTAACTTTTTCAGGTACGATGCCAAAGCCGTGGAAGCGAATGTATTTGCCAAAGAAAACACAGGCAAAGCGCTGGGTATCACCACACAGTATGGTGCGGTACACAACGGCAAGGTATACTTTGTATCGAAAGAAGGACCGTTGGTAGTAACCGATGCTTATAGCTTAAAAGAAACAGGCCGTATTGCCAACTTACCTGCGGGTGGCCGCGCCTTTTTAGGGCTGGATGCAAACAAAGGATTGCTGAGCACAACAAACGGCATTTATGAAGTAAACCTGCAGCCATTGGCACTTGGTACTAAAGTAGCGGGTATTAACGTGGAAGTAGGCTCTCTGCACAAAGAAGGCGCTCATATTTTTGCGTTAACAGCTAATGACGAACTACTGGTATTAAAAGCCAGTGATTACAGCATCGTGAAAACAGTAGCAGGCGTATCAGAAGGATTTGCCCGCACACCGGATGGCGCATTGTGGGCAGCAGGCGGCAACACGCTTTTAAAGATCAACACAAACACGCTCGCTACCGAGGCAATTGCTTTGCCTTTTACAGCGGGTGTATCCTGGGAATGGTCTTCCTGGAATGCGGGTGCTTTAACCGCCTCTACCAAAGAAAACGCCGTATTTATTGCGCGCACTGATTATGGCGATGCCCGTAAAGTATACAAGTATGTAGCAGGCAACAACAGTTCGCTGCAGGCTCCGTTCATCACGATTCCGGAAGGCAAGGAGTTTTATGGCGCTGCCATTCGCTATGATAAGAGCACAGATAATCTGGTTATAACAACCATGAAACCTGGTTATGGCGAAAACTCAAAGTATAATGATCTATACTTTTACAACGCGACAACAGGCGCGCTAAAAGAGTCTGTGTCGTACGAAGGGTTCTATTTTCCGGCGATGCCTGTTTTCCAGTAAGCGGCTTCTCGGAGTTAGAAAGTTGAAAAGTATAGCTGCCGCGAGTTTAGCGATAGCGTAACTTGTGGTTAAGCATGATGTAAGTTTGTAACTTACTTTCTGCGCGAGCAGAAAAACTACGCTTGCAGAAACGGTTATTGAGCTTTGTCATCCTGTTAAAGATTTTGGGAGTGAGTTGCAGGTAATGCACAAGATCCCCCGGAATCAAGTTCGGGATTTGCGACTTAACAGGATGACAGAAAGAAAGGCAACAGCTTATGCTTCAAAAGTCATTACCAAAATATAAGCCGTTGCTATACATGCTTTTGCAAAGCAAAGAAGTCACAGACTTCTACTCATACATCATACATCATACACAGCCACAAGTTACCGCTGCGCTCAAACTTGCGGCATACTTACATTAATCAATAATTGCGCGTTAGTACAGCATAAACCTATGAAAAAGAAAAGCCTGCCGCCGGTGTAAAACGGGTAGCAGGCTTTTTCAATAACTTTTATACTTGATTAATTTTCGACTTCTTCCGGGCTTCCGAGTACGCCTTCGTAGCTCATGGTCTGGGAAATCTCAGAAAGTATATCGTAAATCTCGTTCACATCTTCGGTTTGCACCAGGCGCATACGCAGCGGCTTAAAGTGCGGCAACCCACGGAAATAATTGGTGTAGTGGCGGCGCATCTCAAACATGCCTAGTTTTTCGCCTTTCCACTCCAAAGAGTGCGTAAAATGCTGGCGGCATACTTCCACGCGTTCTTCCAGGGTAGGCGGTGCTAATATTTCGCCGGTGGCCATGTAATGTTTCACCTCGTTAAAGATCCACGGGTGGCCTATACTTGCCCTGCCGATCATAATGCCATCCACGCCATACCTGTTTTTATACTCCAGCGCTTTTTGGGGCGTATCGATATCGCCGTTGCCAAAGATCGGAATTTTCATGCGCGGGTTGTTTTTTACTGCCGCAATCAGTTCCCAGTTGGCTTCGCCTTTGTACATCTGTACGCGCGTGCGGCCGTGTATACTTAAGGCCTGAATGCCGATGTCCTGTAAGCGTTCGGCCGTTTCCACAATGTTCTTGGTGTCTTCGTCCCAGCCGAGGCGGGTTTTAACAGTTACCGGCAGGTGCGTGGCTTTTACAATTTCGGAGGTCATCTGCACCATCTTCGGAATATCGCGGAGCAAAGCGGCACCGGCACCTTTGCAGGCTACGTTCTTTACAGGGCAACCGTAATTGATGTCGATCAGGTCGGGGCCGGCCTGCGACGATACAATGGCGGCTTCGCGCATCGAGTCTATTTCGGAACCAAAGATCTGGATACCGATGGGGCGTTCGTAATCAAAAATGTCGAGCTTCTGTATACTTTTGGCTGCATCACGTATCAACCCTTCAGAGGATATAAACTCCGTATACATTAAGTCGGCGCCGTTGGCTTTGCATACCTTCCGGAAAGGCGGATCGCTTACGTCTTCCATGGGGGCCAGCAGCAGCGGAAACTCGCCAAGCTCTATGTTTGCTATCTTTACCAAAGCTAAATCTGTTTTTTCACGTAAATTTACGTCAATTAAACCTAAAATTCTCTATGAAAGGTTTCATCTCCAAAGATTTGCACCCGCTGGTTGTGTTTATGCTGTTGCTGGCTTTTATGCTGGGCGGTGTTTTTGTGGCTTATTTCTTTTATGCGATACTTGGCGAAGGCATAACCGGCGTGAGCTTTTTACAGCTATCCACGCTGCTGCAAAACCCTTCCGCGCACCCTGAACAGGCTAATGCGCTGATGCTTTTCCAGGGCCTGACTTCGTTTTTTATGTTTATAGTAGCGCCGCTGGCCCTGATAAAAGCGATGGGCTACGACTGGGATACTTACCTGAACCGAAAGGAAAACACCATACTTTGGCTGGTGCTGTTAAGCGGATTACTGGTTGTTTTGATTATGCCATTAAACTCCGTTATCATTAACTGGAATGCAGGCATTGATTTTCCGGCTGCCTTAGAGGGTTTCGAGAAATGGGCGCGCGAACAGGAAAGCCAGGCTGCCGAGTTAACCAAATTACTGGCCCGCTTTGGCACCTTGCCGCAATTGCTGGTTGGTTTGGTAGTTATAGCCGTGATACCGGGCATCGGAGAAGAACTCGTTTTTCGTGGCATTGTGCAGCGCCAACTGCGCCGCTGGTGGGGCAACCCACACCTGGCTATTTGGGTGGCAGCCATACTTTTTTCAGCGATACACGTGCAGTTTTTTGGCTTTGTGCCGCGCGTTTTATTAGGAGCTTTGTTCGGGTATTTATACTTCTGGTCGGGCCGGATTATTGTGCCGATGATCGCTCACTTTGTAAACAACGGCTTTACGGTACTGCTTTTATACTTGCAGCAAACCAAAACCATCGACTTTGATGTGGAAAGTACCGAGGCAATGCCCTGGGCAACGGTGCTGCTTTCGGCGGTGCTGAGTGCTGCGGTTTTATACTTTTTATACAGGCAATTTAAGCTGCAACCTGTACGCACGGTAAGTATAGCGGAGCAGGGACAAAATCCTCAACTCTAAAAATTTTCTATATTTAACCCGAACAAACTGCTACTGCTCTAAAGCGGCATTCTTACTTATGAGTCAAAATATATCTTCCCTTAGTAATCTTAATCAACGGATCATAGTAGGCGTGCTGGGTGCCGCAGTTTTTATAGGCGCCATCTGGTTTAACGAATGGACCTATTTTCTTATTTTTCTGGGGCTTAACCTGTTAGGGATAGCAGAATTTTACCGGCTGCTCGGGGCTCAGAACATCAAACCAAATACTGTACTTGGCCTGGCGCTTGGTTTCCTGCTTTATACGGCTGTGTTCCTAGTGCAAAAAGATATGCTGGCAGTTGAGCTATTGCTTTTAGCCGTGCCTGTACTTTTTCTGGCGTTTATACTGGAGATGTACCGCAAAAAAGAGCATCCTTTCACTAACATTGCTTTTACTATGCTGGGTGTTATGTATGTGGCTGTGCCGTTTGCGCTGTTGCATTTGCTTGGTTTCCTGAAAGGAGAATATAGCTGGCAACCTATACTTGGTTTGATGTTGCTGCTTTGGGCATCAGATACGGGGGCGTACATAGCAGGCAAGAATTTTGGGAAGCACAAACTGTTTCAGCGCATCTCGCCGGGCAAAACCTGGGAAGGCTGGGCCGGTGGTGTTATACTTACCCTGGCAGTAGGGTATGGGCTCTCTTATTATTTTAAAGATTTATACTTATACCAATGGCTGGGAATGGCCGTTATTATTTCAGTTTTCGGGGTGCTTGGCGACCTGGTAGAGTCGTTGCTGAAGCGCGACCTGGGCGTGAAAGATTCGGGTACGTTACTGCCCGGCCACGGTGGTATTTTAGACCGTTTCGACAGCCTTTTAATGGCGATCCCGTTTATCGTGGCTTTCCTTAAAATCTTCTAAAAACTTTTTTGTTTCAGGGCGTAGGAGGTTGCAGGTATAATTCACACCTTTGCTGCCGATACGCATTAAATACTATTAGTTTAAATCAAACGCTAAATTTTTAAGAGTAAATGATGTTATATAAAGAGCCTGCACCCATAAAAGACCGCGAAAATCCGTTCGAGTCGATGATGTCGCGCTTCAACATTGCTGCTGAAGTATTAGGCCTGGACGAGGAAACGTACAATGTACTGAAGTCGCCGACACGCCAGGTTATCGTGAACATACCTGTAACCATGGATGATGGTAAAGTGCGTGTGTTTGAGGGTTACCGTGTAGTGCATTCTACTATCCTTGGCCCCTCTAAAGGCGGTATTCGTTATGCGCCGGATGTGTTCCTTGATGAGGTAAAAGCACTTGCAGCCTGGATGACCTGGAAATGTGCTGTAGTGGATATCCCGTATGGCGGTGCAAAAGGTGGCATCATCTGCGATCCGTTTACCATGTCAGCCGGCGAAATTGAGCGTTTAACAAGAGCTTATACCCAGTCGCTGATGGATATCTTTGGTCCGGATCGTGATATTCCGGCTCCGGATATGGGCACCGGCCCACGCGAAATGGCCTGGCTGATGGACGAGTATTCTAAAATGAAAGGTTCTACGGAGCACGCTGTTGTTACAGGCAAGCCGCTTGTACTGGGTGGTTCTTTGGGCCGCGTAGAAGCAACCGGCCGTGGCGTGATGGTTTCTGCGATGGCTGCCATGGATAAACTGGGCATGGACCCAAATAACACGACTGCTGCTATTCAGGGCTTCGGTAACGTAGGAGCCTGGGCTGCTAAGTTAATGGCTGAGCGCGGTGTTAAGATTCTGGGCATCAGTGATGTAAGCGGAGCGTATTGGAACGAAAAAGGTATTGATATAGACGAAGCAATCGAATATAAGAACGCACACAACGGCCGATTGGAAGGTTACAAAGGCGCAGAACTGATGGATGATGCAGGCGACCTGCTGACCTCTAAAGTAGATGTGTTGATACCAGCTGCTGTGGAAGACGTGATTACGATCCATAACGTAGATAAAATTCAGGCTAAACTGATCGTAGAAGGTGCAAACGGCCCTACTTCTTACAAAGCCGATAAGATCATCAACGAAAAAGGTATTATGGTTGTGCCGGATATTTTGGCCAACTCGGGCGGTGTTACCGTATCATACTTTGAGTGGGTACAAAACCGTATGGGCTTTAAGTGGACGCTGGAGCGCGTAAACGAGCGTGCCGAGCGCATCATGAACGAGGCATTTGAGCGTGTGTATGCTGCCTCGCAGAAGTATAACGTACCAATGCGAATTGCTGCTTACATTGTAGCCATTGATAAAGTAGCCATGACGTATAAGTATCGTGGAGGCTTCTAACAGAAGATTTTTGTACGAATAATCAAAAGTTTCCATAATTTTGAAACAGGATAATAGCCCATCCATTAAGCTGGATGGGCTATTATAAATTAAAAGTACCTGTTGCCAAGCCAGAAAGCGGATGAAGATTCATAAAGAAGGAAGACGAATATTATTTTTTACCTTGTTGATATTGGTAGTGCTTAACCTGGTGCTTTACCAGTTTAATGCTGCTAACAATACCTTTAACCGCATCTTCTCAGGCGTTTCGGTCGTTCTTTTCCTGTTGATCCTTCAGTTTTTCCGAAGCCCGTACCGCAACCTGCTGCTGCACGAAGACTTACTTGTAGCGCCGGCCGATGGCAAAGTAGTAGTGATAGAAGAAGTAGAGGAGCCCGAGTATTTTAACGACAAGCGCAAGCAGATCTCTATTTTCATGTCGCCGATTAACGTGCACGTAACCCGTAACCCGATTGCCGGCATCGTTAAATATTTTAAATACCACCCGGGCAATTATTTTGTAGCCTGGCACCCGAAATCAAGCACGCAAAACGAGCGCACCACAGTGGTAGTAGAATCTACGGCCGGCCCTGAAATACTTTTCAGACAGATTGCAGGAGCTATGGCGCGCCGCATTGTGTGGTATGTAAAAGAAGGCGATGAAGTAAGCCAGGGCGAAGAGTTCGGCTTTATCAAGTTTGGTTCGCGTGTGGATATTTTTGTACCGCTTGATACAGAAATCAAAGTAGAACTCGGCCAGAAAACAAAAGGAGGTATTACGGTAATAGCCCAACTCAAAACACCAACACCAACTTTGTTTGGGTAATTTTTTTGACGTATCTCGTATCACGACACACGTATCAAGATTCATAATAAACAGGCTGCTGCAATTTATACTTGCAGCAGCCTGTTTTATTATATGAAATGCGGATTAACCAGCTTAAGCAAGAACTGCAGATATTGCGCAAAAGTCATGCTACGTGATACGCATATCGTGCTACGCAAAAATTAATACCAGCTGGCAACCAGCGTCATCAACTGCTCCAGGTATTTTTGGTCTGTCTCGTCGAAGTCGTTTAATTGATCGCTGTCTACATCCAGTACCAGTTTTACTTCGCCGTCCTTTATAACCGGCACTACAATTTCTGATTTTGATTCGCTGGCGCAGGCAATGTGCCCCGGGAATTGCTCTACATCCGGCACCAGAATAGTTTCTTTTCGGGTATAAGCAGCGCCGCAAACGCCTTTATGGTACGGTATACGGGTACAGGCAATCGGCCCCTGAAACGGACCAAGTACCAACTGGCCTTCTTTGTTAAAGTATATGCCCACCCAAAAAAAACCGAAGCCTTGTTTAAGCGCTGCCACCAGGTTGGAGATGTTGGCTATTAAATCTGTTTCGCCAGTTACAAGTGCTTCAATCTGCGGAAGCAACGTTTTATACTTTTCCTCTTTGCTGAGGCTTTGGTCTACAATAAGTGATTCTGCCACGATTATATGATTTGAAGAGTTGAAAATTAGGAAATGTCTATATGTGCTGCGTTAGGATTTATTTTGATAATGAAATAATACATCGCTGCCCAGTTGTTGCGTTTGTGTTAATGTTCCGCCTTTCATTACTGGTGCTTCGATGCCTTGCCCTAATGCGTTAGTTATACTTTTGAAAACCATTGCTTCGTCCCATAGGCCGGCTTCTATAAAGCTGTTCAGCAAAAAAGGCCCGCCCTCCACGAGTACCGACAAAACATTACGCTGATAGAGGTCCTGTAAAATCTGTGGTAAAAGCGGTTCGTTTTCCTGTAGTCTTACAAAGTATAAATTTTCCTGCTCTTCCTGCTTTTTGTAATTGTATACTACCGTTGGCTGGCTTTTATCGAACAGGTGGAGGTTAGTCAGTAACTGTAGTTGCCTGTCAATCACAATGCGTAACGGGTTTTTGCCGCTCCAGTGCCGCGTGGTTAACCTGGGGTTATCAAACTGAGCCGTTCGGGTACCCACCATAATCGCTTGTTCTTCGGTGCGCCACTTATGCACCAGCCGTTGCGCCAGAGGCCCGCTGATCTGTACCTGCTCGCAAGCAGGGCCAGCTACAAAACCATCGGTTGTTTCGGCCCATTTCAAAAGTATAAACGGGCGCTTTTGGGTATGAAATAAAAAGAAGCGCTTGTTTAACTCCAGGCCTTGCTGCTCCAATACGCCGGTTTTTACGATTGCGCCAGCGTCTTGTAGTTTTTTAATGCCTCGGCCGGCTACCAACGGGTTAGGGTCTGTGTTGCAGATGATCACATCCTTTACACCATACTTTATCAGCAGATCGGCGCAAGGCGGTGTTTTACCGAAATGCGAGCAAGGCTCCAGCGTAACATATACTTTGCTTTCCGGCAACAAACTTTTATCCTGAACGGCGGCAATGGCATTCACTTCAGCGTGCGGACCGCCGTGTTGCCTGTGCCAACCTTCGCCAATAATCTGCCCGTTGTGCACCACTACGCAGCCAACCATCGGGTTCGGGTTCGCATAGCCGTTACCAAGTATGGCCAGCTCCAAGGCGCGCTGCATGTAGATTTCGTTTATCAATTCAGTTCCAGATTAATTTGAGTGAACCTATAGGGCTAAGTTAAACTATACTTAACTCAGAACTCGTAATTCTGAACTCATAACTCAAAATGAGTTATTTTTGCAAAGATACCTAAAACAACTATACACGTGGCTACAGTTCAGGAGATGCGGGAACGCATCCGGCAAAGTATAAATACCGCCTACCCCGAACCGGAGGCTGGCAGCATCGCGCAACTGGTACTGGAAGCAGTACTGCAGCAAAACCGCATAGACCTAACGCTGAATACAAATAAAGATGTAACAGCCGCGCAGGAACAACAGGTGCTGAAAGCCATCAGCCGTTTGCAGAAACACGAACCGGTACAATATGTTTTAGGCCTGGCTCATTTCTATGACCTCGAGCTGTATGTAGACGAACGCGTACTAATCCCAAGGCCGGAAACGGAAGAGTTGGTACACCTGGTTATCAAAGAACATAAGCACGCACAAAACCTGCGCATACTTGATATTTGCACCGGAAGCGGTTGTATTCCGTTGGCGTTGGCGGCTAACCTGCATACTTCGGAAGTATATGGTCTGGAGATATCGGAAGGTGCGCTGGAAGTAGCCAAAATTAACGCTGCTAAGTATAAATTACCGGTAACGTGGCTGCAGCAGGATGTTTTTGAGCCGATTGAAAGTATAAATCCGGGCTCTTTAGATATCATCACCAGCAACCCGCCTTATGTGCTCGAAGAAGAAAAACAGCTGATGCGCGAAAATGTACTGGATTTTGAGCCGCATCTCGCTCTATTTGTGCCCGATACCGAACCGCTAAAATATTACACCAGAATTGCCAAAGCAGGTTTCGGGTTACTGCGCGCAGGCGGGAAATTATACTTTGAGATTAACGAGCGTTACGGCGACGCTGTACGGACAGCACTGTTGCAGGCAGGGTTTGCAGAAGCGGTTATCATCCAGGATATGTTTGATAAAGAACGTATTGTGCGGGCTGTGAAGTAGTTATTTATACTTTATAACTGTATTCTCTTTCCGGATTTGGATTTATTTATACTTTAAAATTGTACTTTTGCGGAGCGATTGATTTTATACTTTCCAATCAGACGCAAAACGCAGTGAGTAGCTAACATCAAACTTAATAAGAAGTGTCAAAAGGTAAAATAGTAGTAACAGGTGGCGCAGGCTATATTGGTTCCCATACCGTTGTGGAGCTGGTTGAGGCGGGATACGAGCCCATCATTATCGATAATTTCTCGAATACAGAAGAGCGTTCGCTGGAAGGCATTGCATCTATTCTAGGCCGCAGCGTTACCTGCCATCGCATTGATTGTACTGATGTCTCGGCCATGCGAACTGTGTTTCAGCAGGAACAAAACATTGCAGGTGTTATTCATTTTGCAGCATTTAAGGCAGTAGGAGAGTCGGTGGCAGAGCCGATGAAGTATTACCACAACAACGTGGGCTCCCTGGTAGCGCTGCTGCAGGTAATGCAGGAAACAAATGTAACAAACCTGGTATTCTCGTCGTCGTGCACCGTGTATGGTATACCGGAGCAATTACCGGTAACCGAAGAAACGCCTGTACAGAAAGCGAACTCGCCGTACGGCAACACCAAAAAAGTATGCGAAGATATTTTAACGGACCTGGCTGTTAGCGGAAGCGAAGTGAGAAGTATAGCCTTGCGTTATTTTAATCCGGTTGGCGCACATCCGTCTGCTAAAATTGGCGAATTGCCGCTTGGCGTACCCAATAACCTGGTTCCGTTTATCACCCAGACAGCAGCAGGCATACGCGAGCAGCTCACCATTTTTGGGGAAGATTATGACACGCCGGACGGCACCTGCATCCGCGATTATGTACATGTAGTAGATTTGGCCAAAGCGCACGTAGTCGCTATTGATAGGTTATTACAAGGCAAAGCAGAACCGATCGAGTTTTACAATATCGGCACCGGCACCGGCAACACCGTGCTGGAAGCGATAAAAGCATTCGAAAGTGCCTCAGGCATTCAACTGAATTATAAAGTAGGCCCGCGCCGCGCCGGCGATGTGCCTAAGATATATGCCGATGTAACCAAGGCAACCGAAGTATTGGGCTTCCGGACAACTTCTACCTTAGAAGAAGCCATGCTGAGCGCCTGGAACTGGCAATTACAACTACAGAAGTAAAGTATAAAGTATAGATCATGAAGATATTAATTACAGGCGGGGCCGGCTTTATAGGTTCGCATGTGGTACGTTTGTTTGTAACCAAGTACCCGAACTACCAGATCTTTAACCTCGATAAACTGACGTATGCCGGTAACCTGGCTAACCTGACGGACATCGAAAACAGCGAAAACTATACTTTCCTGAAAGGCGACATTACAGATGCAGCTTATATAAACGGGATTTTTTCAGAGTATAAATTTGATGCAGTTATACACCTGGCCGCCGAGTCGCATGTAGACCGCTCGATTACAGACCCGCTGGCTTTTGTTTACACCAACGTGATCGGCACGGTAAACCTGCTGAACACGGCGCGCCAGCACTGGGCTGATAACATGAAAGAGCATCTGTTCTACCATATTTCTACGGATGAAGTATATGGCTCTTTAGGTGAAGAAGGCTTGTTTACAGAAGAAACCGCCTATGATCCGCGTTCGCCTTATTCCGCTTCTAAAGCAAGTTCTGATCATTTTGTGCGAGCCTACTTTCATACGTATGGCTTGCCGGTTAAACTATCGAACTGCTCCAATAACTACGGCCCGAACCACTTCCCGGAAAAGCTTATTCCGCTGGCCATCTACAATATCAAAAATAACCGCCCGGTACCTGTCTACGGCAAAGGCGATAACATCCGCGACTGGCTGTATGTACTGGACCATGCCCGTGCCATTGATACTATTTTCCATGAAGGCAAACTAGGCGAAACCTATAACATTGGTGGCATAAACGAGTGGAAAAACCTGGACCTGATCAAGATGCTGTGCGATGTGATGGATGAGAAACTGGGCAGAGAAGCAGGTGAATCGCGTAAGCTGATTACGTTTGTAAAAGACCGCGCCGGACACGACATGCGCTATGCCATTGATGCCTCCAAACTGGTAAACGAACTGGGCTGGAACCCATCTGTAACCTTTGAAGAAGGCCTGAGCAAAACGGTAGACTGGTACCTGCAAAACACCGAATGGCTGGATAATGTAACATCAGGCAACTACCAGAGCTACTACGAACAGCAATACGAGCAGCGTTAAGGTATAACTTCAAAATAAACTTCTGTAGAAGTATAAACGAAACACGAACTCCATGAAAGGAATCATATTAGCCGGAGGTTCCGGAACACGTTTACACCCGCTCACTTTAGCTGTTAGCAAGCAACTAATGCCGGTGTACGATAAGCCCATGATCTATTACCCTTTGTCTACTTTAATGCTGGCAGGCATCCGGGATATCCTGATCATTTCCACACCGCATGACCTGCCGATGTTCGAGCGCCTGCTCGGTGATGGCAGTCAGATCGGGTGTAACTTTAGTTATGCTGTGCAGGAAGTACCAAACGGTTTAGCGCAGGCCTTTGTGCTGGGCGAGCAGTTTATCGGCAACGATAAGGCAGCGCTGGTATTAGGCGATAATATTTTCTACGGATCAGGGATGAGCAAGCTGCTGCAGGCTAACAACGATCCGGATGGCGGTGTGGTGTTTGCATACCACGTAAATGATCCGGAGCGTTACGGC
This sequence comes from Pontibacter arcticus, assembly GCF_003284895.1. Lineage (GTDB taxonomy): Bacteria > Bacteroidota > Bacteroidia > Cytophagales > Hymenobacteraceae > Pontibacter > Pontibacter arcticus. The sequence goes on along the minus strand of NZ_QMDV01000001.1, from coordinate 813,031 downwards.
GTGGTAGAGTTTGATGATACGAATAAGGCCATTTCTATTGAGGAAAAACCCGTTCAGCCAAAATCAAACTACGCAGTGCCGGGTTTATACTTCTATGATAACGATGTGGTAGAAATTGCAAAGAACCTGCAGCCAAGCGCACGCGGTGAGTATGAGATTACGGACGTAAACAAATACTACCTGGAGAAAGGCAAGCTTAAAGTTGGCATCCTAGACCGTGGTACTGCCTGGCTCGATACCGGTACCATCCAATCGCTGATGCAGGCTGCTACCTTTGTACAGGTAATAGAAGAGCGCCAGGGCCTAAAGATCGGTTCTATTGAAGAAGTAGCCTACCGTATGGGCTTTATTGATGCAGCGCAATTACAGCGTATCGCAGAGCCGCTGCGCAAAAGCGGTTACGGTGATTACTTATTGCATATTCTGAAGTAATACCTATCAAGTATAAAGTATAAAAAGTAAAGCCCGGCAGTGCATCTGTCCGGGCTTTACTTTTTATACTTCAAGCTGTACTTCTAAAGTATAAATCCAAGCCCCAAGCCTGTAAGTATAAGCAGCGGTGCCGGAATGCGCGTAAACAAAAGCAGGCAAAAAGTGGCTATTACAATCCCGAAATTAAGCGGTGTGTTATCGATTGGGTGATACAATTGAATGGCGGCAGCTGCTACCATCCCCGAGCTTACAGCGCTGATACCTTCCAGCGAGGCTTTCATGATTCTATACTTTTTGAGGTTATCCCAGAACCGGATCACGAAGAAAATAAGAAACGTGCCAGGCAGAAAAATACCGGCCGTCGCCATAAACGAACCTAACACCTGCCCCCAAAAGCCAAAATTACGCATGGATAGCGTACCGATGTAAGAGCAGAAAGAAAAAACCGGGCCCGGTAAGGCCTGCATAATTGCGTACCCGGATAAAAACTCTTCGCTGGTGAGGTAGTGTTTAAAATCGACAAACTCAGTATACATAAGCGGAATCAGCACCTGGCCCCCGCCAAAAATAAGGCTGCCGTTCCGGTAAAAGTTCTCGAACAACCTTACCGGTAAGCTACGTGTAGCGCCGCCCACCACAGCTGCAACCACTAATACCAGTACAAAAAGTATAAAGTTGGCCCATTGTATCTGCAGTTTTTTGCCTTCCTCAATGGGGTGTTGCCTGTACCGGCGCGCTGTAATGGCACCGCCCGCAATTAACAATATTGGTAAAACCCAGGGCGAGTTAAAGAAGTAGGCGATTACGGCAGAAACAACCATAATAGTAGCCGCCGTTTTGGTATGAATAACTTTTAAACCGATGCTATAGGCTGCATAGGCTACAAACCCAACTGCCATCGGAAGTATAAATTTCAGGAAGGAAAGTGAAATATGCTGCTCCTGCAAATATGAGATGCCCATGGCAGCGGCCGTCATGATGATGGTGGCAGGCAGCAACCAGACCAGCAAGGTAATGTAGGCCAGGTTGGGTCCGCCTATTTTGTAACCGATCGCTGTAATGGTCTGGGTAGAGTTGGGGCCGGGCAGGATCTGGCAAAGCGCATTCAGCTCGATCAGTTCCTGTTCGGTAAGGTAGCGCCGTTTGTTTACCAGTAGCCGTAACATCATGGCAATATGCGCCTGCGGGCCTCCAAATGCAGTGAGGGCCAGTAGCAATACGTCTTTCAGGAAGATGTAGGCGCGCAAACTCATGCCTAAATATAAAAAAGAGAGATGACCTGTGGGCCATCTCTCTTAATTTAGTTTTTGTAAACTCAGATTTATGCTTTTTTAAGTCCCAGTTCGATCAGGCGTTCGTTCAGGTATTCGCCTGCTGTAGCATCCGGGAAAGATTTGGGATTCTGCGCATCTATGCAGCTTTCGAGGCAGGTTAAATCCATTTCGGAGCGTGGATGCATAAAGAACGGTATCGAGTAACGCGACGTATTCATCAGCTCGCGTGGCGGGTTAACTACGCGGTGAATAGTAGACTTGAGTTTGTTGTTTGTTAAGCGCGCCAGCATATCGCCTACATTTACCACAACCTGCTCCGGCAGCGCCGTAATCGGAATCCATTTGCCATCGCGGCGTAATACCTGTAAGCCATCGGCACTGGCGCCCATCAGCAACGTGATCAGGTTGATATCGCCATGCTCTGCAGCTCGTACAGCATCGGCAGGCACGCTATCCGAATTTTCGATCGGGAAGTAATGGATAGGGCGCAGGATGCTGTTGCCATGGTGTACTTTATCATCAAAGTAATTTTCGTTGAGGCCCAGGTGCAAGGCAATGGCTTTTAAGACCTGCTTGCCGGCTGCTTCCAGTTTCTGGTACGCTTCCAGGGTTACTTCCTCAAACTCTTCAATTTCCGTCGGGAACACATTGTCCGGATATTCTTCTTTGATCGGGTCGTTGTCGGTTACGTGCTGGCCAACGTGGTAAAACTCTTTCAGGTCGCCGGTGTTGCGGCCTTTGGCGTGCTCTTTTCCTTTGCCAACATAGCCGCGCTGTCCGGCCAGGCCAGGTATTTCATACTTTTGTTTTACATCATCGGGCAAGGCAAAAAACTTTTTGGTAGCGGCATATAGCCTGGTGGTCAGGTCATCGCTCAGGCCGTGGTTACGCAGGGCAATAAAGCCGATGTTCTGGTATGCATCGCCGAGTTTTTTAACAAATTGAGTTCTTTTTTCAGGATCCCCGGAGGTAAAGTCCGCCAAGTCCAAAGACGGAACCTCATCAAACAAAATCTCGCTCATATAGGTATAATTGTAATACTTTTTCAGGTTAATATCGTGGGGCGCAATATACGCAAAAATAAAATCGCTAAATTAGCCACACTGGATAACAAAAATATAAAATGATGAAAAAAACGTACATGTTTCTTGCCTCGGCACTGGCGCTGAGCTTTACAGCCTGCGATACCACTCGCCAGACGCAGGAGGCTGAAAACCAAACCCCTACTGAAGCATTGGCTACCGGGCCAACGCCAGATGGAGCAGTTATGAGTAAAAACGGATTGCGTGTGTTTGCGTTCGACGATTCTCAGAAATATCCTGAATCGCAGCTGCGCCTGAATACACCGCCAGCTGGCAGTGTAGTAGAGCCAGGACCTGTAGAATTTAATTATTCAGTTTCTAATTTCCAGCTTACCCGCATGACCCCGCATTCCAATGCCGACCATATGGCAAACTCGCAGCAGGGGCAGCACATTCATAATATTGTAGATAACGAGCCTTACACTGCGCATTACGAAACCTCTTTCACGAAAGACCTGAAAGAAGGCGACCATGTGGTGCTTTCTTTCTTATCAAGATCGTACCACGAGAGCTTAAAGCACCAGGGCGCTTACGACCTGCGTGTAGTAACGGCTGGCCGCCCTGCAGAGCGTATGGAGTTTGATACAAAGGCGCCGCACATGTTCTACAGCCGTCCGAAAGGCGAGTATGTAGGCCCGGATACAGAGCGCATCATGCTTGATTTTTACCTCGTAAATACTGAGTTGAGCACACGTGGTAACAAAGTACGCGCTACTATTAATGGTACTGAGTTTATGCTGGAGAAATGGATGCCGCATATGATCGAAGGCCTGCCAATGGGCGAAAATACTATTAAGCTTGATCTGGTAGATAATAATGGCAATCTGATTCCTGGTCCGTTTAATAGCGTAACCCGCACATTTACCCTGAAGCCAGCTGCTTAAGTATAAATGGTTATAAAGTATAAAAGCCCGCTTTCTGCAAAGAGAGCGGGCTTTTATACTTTATAGCTAAAGATTATTTTACTCTTTGATAGGTTGCAGTTTCTTAATCTTTACTTCTGTTTTGCCTTTGTAAATCTTAGCAGCTTTGGTATCAACATGGTATAAAAAGTACCGGTGGGCATCGTAATTAATCGAGTATCCTGTCTGCGGATCAATTACTTTCTCGCTATGTGGGTAATATCTTAAGCCGGAATCTGGGTCAACAATAAATGTTTTGGTTACGTCTACCGGGTTTGGCATCTTATACGTTATGCTTTTAGGGTTATCAGGTGAGGCGGTCCAGTGCTGTTTTGCTGTCGTAGATGTTTTAAAACGCTCAAACTTATGCACAAATACAAGCAAGCTATCAGCCTGAGCCTTGGCTTCAATTTTAAACAGAAACAGTAAGGCGAGTAAAGTATAAAAGAGTTTCTTCATACACGTAACTGCTTAACGGATTATACTTTCTAAAGTATAAAATGTTCCTGATTCATCAAGTAGCTTCTACTTTATACTTTAGATCACCCTAAAACCAGAACGGCCATACTTGCTGCAAGTATGGCCGTTCTGATAAAAGTATAGGTTATATTTAGTCGCGTGGTTTATTGCCGGGGTCTTGCTGATCCGGGGTTGCAATAGAGTTTCGCATGTCGGTATCAGACTGGATGTTCTGCATTTTGTAGTAATCCATAATACCCAGGTTGCCGCTCCGGAACGCTGCTGCAATGGCCTGCGGAATTTCTACTTCGGCCTGTATTACATATGCGCGTGCTTCCTGGGCTTTGGCTTTCATTTCCTGCTCTACAGCAATGGCCATGGCGCGGCGTTCTTCGGCTTTAGCTTCGGCTACTTTTAAGTCGGCATTCGCCTGGTCAATCTGTAGTTTGGCCCCAATGTTCTCGCCAACATCAATGTCAGCAATATCAATAGAGAGAATCTCAAAAGCAGTACCGGCATCAAGCCCTTTCTGCAGCACCAGTTTTGAGATCATGTCCGGGTTCTGCAATACGGCTTTATGCGATTCAGACGAACCAATAGAAGTAACAATGCCTTCGCCTACGCGGGCAAGGATGGTTTCTTCGCCGGAGCCACCTACCAGGCGCATGATATTGGCGCGAACCGTTACACGTGCTCTGGCAACTAGCTGTATACCATCCTGCGCTACCGCTGCTACGCTTGGCGTGTTAATCACTTTCGGGTTTACCGATGTGGTTACCGCTTCAAATACATCGCGGCCGGCCAGGTCGATGGCGGTGGCTTGCTTAAACGAAAGCGGGATGTTGGCTTTATCAGCCGAGATAAGTGCCCTGATCACCTTCGGTACATTACCGCCGGCTAAATAGTGTGTTTCCAGGTCGCTGGTAGTAAGCTCGATGCCTGCTTTGGTGGAGGTGATAAGCGAATTAACGATAAGGCTGGGTGGCACTTTACGGATGCGCATGAACACCAACTCGAGCAAGCCCACCTTCACATTAGAGAACTGCGCCGTAATCCAGAGACTAACCGGTACGAAGTAAAAAAAGATGATCAGCAGGACGATGCCGCCCGCAATCAGAAACAATAAGGAGTAATCAGCCATTTGTGGGGGTTTAACTTATTTCTTCTACAATAATTCTATTTTGTTCTATTTTGATGATGCGTACTTGTGTGTTGGCGTCTACAAACTCACCGCTGGTGTGTACTTCGTGCTGGCGCTCCCTGAAAACGGCCGTGCCCGCTGGGCGGAGTGCTGAAATGGTTAGGCCTGTTTCGCCTTCGAAAAGCTCGTGTTTGTATTCGTCGTTCACGCGGCTGTTTATCTGGTCTTTCAGCGCGAACCTGGACCAAGCATTGCTCCGGAAACTATAAAAAACAGACACCACGCCTACCAGCACCGACGAACCAAGTATAACATGCCCCACCGTATTGCCCAAAGAGGAATAACCTAGCCAGATACCAACTGCAGTAAGTATAAACCCGATGATGCCGACAAAGGTAGTGCCTGGTACAAAAATTAATTCTACCACAATCAGCACAAGCCCGATAGCGATCAGTAGCATAACAGTTATCCAGTCGAGTAGCATAGGTTACAAGGCGTTATAGGTAAATATAGTATTTTTTATGTGAAGTATAAGCCTGAAAGCACGTTTTATATCCGGAGAAGCAAAAGTGAAGTATAAAAAAAGCGCCACTTTCTGAATAGAAAGTGACGCTCCACAGTATAAATTACTGCTTATTGATCAGCAGGGAATAACTGTCTTAATAAGCCTTGGCAAAGTATACGCGTTGCTTGCTTGGCTTGCCGGTCAGCATATCTACGCCATCTTCTGCAGGTGTATCCAGGGCAATGCAACGGATGGTCGCTTTTGTTTCTTCCTTAATGCGCTCCTCGGTTTCTGGAGTGCCATCCCAGTGCGCCAGTACAAAACCACCTTTGTTTTCAAGTACGTTTTTGAACTCTTCGTAGCTGTCTACTTTGGTGGTATGCTCGGCACGGTAGTTAAGCGCTCTGCTGTAAATATTTTCCTGGATCTCGTCTAACAGCGCTGGCAGGTAAGTGCCAAGCTCGGCAAACTGCTGCGTGCTTTTCTCTTTTGTATCACGACGGGCTACTTCGGCGGTACCGTTTTCAAGGTCGCGGCCACCGATGGCGATGCGTACTGGTACGCCTTTCAGCTCCCATTCAGCAAATTTAAAGCCCGGGCGTTCGCTATCACGGTCATCAAACTTCACGCTGATGCCTTTGGCTTCGAGCTCTTTTTTGAGTTGCAGTACTTTTTCGCTGATCTGGGCCAGTTGCTCTTCGCCCTTGTATATCGGCACGATTACAACTTGAATCGGTGCGAGCTTCGGAGGAAGTACCAAGCCTTCGTCGTCTGAATGTGCCATTACTAGCGCACCCATTAAACGCGTGCTCACGCCCCACGAGGTGCCCCAAACGTGTTCCAGTCCGCCGTCTTTCGTCGCGAATTTTACATCAAATGCTTTGGCAAAGTTCTGCCCTAAAAAGTGCGAAGTACCCGCTTGCAACGCTTTTCCGTCCTGCATCAGGCCTTCGATACAGTAGGTGTCCAGGGCACCGGCAAAGCGTTCGTTTTGCGTTTTTACACCGCGTATAACCGGCAGGGCAATGTATTGCTCTGCAAACGTAGCATATACTTCCAGCATCTGTTTTGTTTCAGCGATAGCCTCTTCGGAAGTTGCGTGGGCCGTGTGGCCTTCCTGCCATAAAAACTCAGCAGTTCTTAAAAACAGGCGCGTGCGCATTTCCCAGCGTACTACGTTAGCCCACTGGTTTACCAGTATAGGTAGGTCGCGGTAGCTTTGGATCCAGCCTTTGTAGGTGCTCCAGATAATGGCTTCCGAAGTTGGCCGAACAATTAGCTCTTCTTCTAGTTTAGCATTTGGGTCAACGCGCAGTTTCCCTGGCTTGTCCGGGTCGGATTGTAAACGGTAATGGGTTACAACGGCACATTCCTTTGCAAAACCTTCGGCGTTCTGCTCTTCGGCTTCAAATAAGCTCTTGGGCACAAACAGCGGGAAATAGGCATTGGAGTGGCCGGTGGCCTTGAACATATCATCCAGCACACGCTGCATTTTTTCCCAGATGGCATAACCGTATGGCTTGATAACCATACAGCCGCGCACCGCTGAATTTTCGGCTAAGCCTGCTTTTTTTACCAGCTCGTTGTACCACGAAGAGTAATCTTCGCTTCGTTTTGGCAACCCTTTGCTCATGTTTAAATATTTGTTATTGTATAATGCTACTTACCCTTGTTTTTGGAATAATATTTGCAACTTCAAAATAATAAGAAGACACATCAATCCGCCTCAAAATTACGTTAATATATTATACTATTAATAAGGTTTTGCGCTATTGTGTTTTTATCTTTGATAGAGGAGCATTTTACCAATCTTTACCAGGAAGCCCATGAAAAATATATTAACCTATACCATAGCTCCTATGCTGGCTTTACTGGCAGCAGGATGCGCCACTCCAACGGCTATGCAATCCACGGAGTACGATGATATGTATTACAGCAAAGCTGATAAAACTGTCTTTATCCAGCCTGAAGTGCAGGCAGATGAGCAGCAATACCAGGCTGAGCAAAATCAGGAAACACAATACGCCAATCCAGAATATGACGACAGCCAGGTTATAACGCAAAACTACAGCGGCGATGAATATTACGATGGCAGAACCTATGATGCCCGCGATAACTGGTATCAGCCAAATTACTCGTACGTAGACCCAAGTTGGGGCAGAAATTATGTGCCAAGCTACAGCAGCCGTTACAGCTATTTCTACAACGATCCGTTCTACGATCCTTTTTATGGCGATTCATTCTTTTATAATCCATATGGCCGCAGAGGCTATTGGGGAAGCGGTTTATCTATTAACATAGGGTACAACATGGGTTGGGGCCGAAATCCATATTACAGTTCCTGGTATCCGCATAACAATTTTTACAACGGGTATTACAGAGGTTTCTATGATGGATTTTACAGTGGCAACCCGTACTACAGAAGAAACAACTTTTATTACGATGCCCCGATTGTGTATGGCCAGCAACGCCGTGTACAGTATGGCCCACGCGATACACGAGGTGGAACAGTAGCATCTGACAGAAATACAAACCGCACCCGCACTGAACGTACCGAAGCCATACAGGCAGGCGATAGAGGCAGACCGGAACGTGGCGGCAGAAGCCGGACGCAACAAATTGTAACGCCATCCGAAAATGTTGGAAAAGAATCGCTGCCGGCAAGGCCAAGCAGAAACGGAACCTATGATTCGCGTAGCCGCCAGGGGCGTTCGGTAAATGAGCAGCAGCCAAGTGTACAGCCACAGGAGCAACGCAGCACTACACCTGCACCTGCACGCGAAACCAGAAGAACCCGCCGCCAAGAGAGCAGTGTGCCAAGCCAGCCACGCTATGAGCAGCCGCAACGCCAGATCAGAACACAGGAAAGCCAGCCAAGCAGAAGCTACGAAAGCAGACCTAGCCGTTCGGACAGCAGCCCGAGTTACTCTCCAAGTAACAACAGCAACTCTGGTAGCAGTGGCGGCGGCAGACCACGCAGAGGAAATTAACAGTAAATCCGCAAAATCCACATGATAAATAAGAAGATACTTTCGGCCAGCCTGGCGCTATTGCTAGGCTGGAGCGGAACAGCTTTTGCCCAATCCGAAGTTGATGCCCTGCGTTATTCCCGGTTAGGTATTACAGGTTCGGCACGTATACTTGGGATGGGAGGCACGCAAACAGCATTAGGCGCCGATATCTCAGCTATGAATGCAAACCCAGCCGGTTTAGGCATGTTCCGCAGATCAGAAGCAAGCTTTACACCAGCCATACAGTTTGGTACAACAGATGCCAGCACCGGAGCAGGTAAATTTTCTACTGATCGTAATACACTGGCTATTCCGAGTGCCGGTTTTGTATTGAGTAACCGTAAAGGCGATGATGATCCAAGTGATTGGCGCGGTGTTACGTTCGGTGTCAGTCTGAGCCAGATCAATAATTTTAATCAGCAGGTCAGTTATCAGAACAGATCCCAGGCACCCAATACGATAGTTGATTATTTTGCCGACCGGGCTAACAACAGACGACTTTTAGGAGCAAACGAAACACTGGGCCGAAGCCTGGACGATGAATTTGACAGCGGCTTTACCACTTACGAAGGCCTGGCCTATGGCACTTACCTGATCGATGTTTTTGAAGATGCACAAGGCCAGTATGCAGAACCATTGTATACTACTGGTATCAGCGAACAACAGGAACAAATAAAGCGCAGAGGCTCACAGAACCAGTATGATTTTGGTGTTGGGACCAGTTATAAAGACAGGTTATACTTGGGCGCATCGGTAGGCGTTGTAACCAGCTATTTTAAGCAGGAAAATCTGTTTTCAGAAAGCGGAAATTACGTAGCTACGTTTGATGCAAATGGCAATCCGGGGTTGCAAGGCCAGTATAATCTGAGCTTACGCGATGAGTTTACATCGCGGGGTACAGGTATAAACCTGAGAGTGGGTGTTATCGCAAGGCCGATAGATGCGTTACGGATCGGGGTAAGTATACAAACGCCAACAGCTTATACTTTCACCGACGATTACCAGACTTCACTAACTGCTACAACGTTAAACCCGGCTACCAACTCACCGGAAACCATTACAGAAGTGATGTTACCAGGCCAGTTTACTTACAACTTAACTACTCCGTTCAGGGCAAATGGGGGTGTGGCTGTGTTCGTAAGCAAGTATGGTTTTATCACGGCAGATATCGGGTATGTAAATTACAGCAAAGCCAAATTCAGGGAGCAGGACGATGAGTTTGTTTCTGAAAGCGACTATTTTGATGATGTAAACAATGCCGTTTCCAGCACTTCCAAATCAGCCATCAACTATAGTTTAGGTGCGGAAGGCCGTTACGATGTATTCCGTTTCAGGGCTGGTTATGCGGTTAACGGAGACCCGTACCGCAACGCTAATTTTGATGGAAAAGTAACCAGCTACAGTTTAGGAGCTGGTATCCGTTTACAGAATTATTACCTGGATGCAGCATTTGTAAGCAGCAAAGGCGAGAGTTTATACTCCCCTTACACGTTCAGCGGCGGTGGCGGCGAGCCCGTAATCGGCCTGGATCAGAAGCAGAATAAAGTAGCGGTAACATTTGGTTTTAATTTCTAGAACCAGGTTTTTATACTTCAGAAAGAGCGGCAGTTTCAGAAGAAGCTGCCGCTCTTTTGCTTTACAAAGTATAACGGCAGCTGTTCAAAAGTATGGTTTTAACCATAATCTATGGCGAAACAATATTATTCTGATAACTTTAAGGAAGCTAACTAATCTATCAAAACTATATGTATTTCAAATTCAAGACAAAGCTTTTAGCTGCCGTACTTTTATGCTTCGCGTTTGTGGCGCAGGCGCAGCAGAAAAAAGCCATAACCCTCGAAGATATTTACCAGAAGGGTACCTTCAGGGCACAGTCGGTGTATGGCGTAAACTGGATGAACGACGGCCAGTTTTACAGCTCGCAGGTACCCGACGAAAAAAACAAAGTAACCGATATTGTAAAGTATAATGTAACCACCGGCCAGCCGGTAAGCACCATCATCGAAGGCGAGAACCTGAAGCCCGAAGGCAGCGATAAAGTCATTAAATTTGATGGCTATACCTTCTCTTCAGACGAAAAAAAGGTGTTGTTCTCTACAGAAACTGAGCAGATCTACCGCCGTTCTTCCAAAGCAGAATTTTACATCTACGACATCGCTTCCAAGAAACTCACCAAACTGAGCAACGGCGGCAAGCAACTGTACGCTACTTTTTCGCCGGATGCCAAGCGCGTAGCTTTCGCCCGCGAAGGCAACATGTTCTTTGTGGATCTGGCCTCGATGAAAGAAACGCAGATCACTAACACAGGCAAATTCAACTCCATCATCAACGGTTATTCTGACTGGGTTTACGAAGAAGAATTCAGCTTTGCGCAGGGCTTCCATTGGGCGCCGGATGGTTCTAAAATAGCGTTTTATACCTTTGATGAGACCAAAGTACCAGAGTTCAACATGCAGATGTGGGGTGAGCTTTATCCGCAGGATTACAAGTTCAAATACCCGAAAGCAGGCGAAGCAAATTCGGTTGTAACCGTATCAGTTTATACTTTGGGCGATGGCAAAACCGTGAAAATGGATACCGGCAACGAAACCGACATCTACATTCCGCGCATCAAATGGACAAACGACAGCAACCTGCTTTCGATCCAGAAAATGAACCGCCTGCAAAATACCCTCGAGATTCTGCATGCTAACGCCACCACAGGCAAAGCAAATGTAGTACTGAAAGAAACCGACAAAGCCTACATCGATGTAACCGACGACCTGACTTACCTGAAAGATGGCAAGCACTTTATTCATACTTCGGAGAAAGACGGTTTCAACCATATTTACCTGTACCAACTGAATGGTAAACTGGTGCGCCAGATCACAAAAGGCAACTGGGAAGTAAGCAGCTACACTGGTTTTGATGAGAAAAACGACCGTTTATACTTTATCTCGACCGAAGTATCGCCACTCGACCGCCACCTGTACAGCATCAGCAGCAAAGGCAAAAACAAAAAGCGACTGACTGAGAAAGCCGGTACGCACAATATTAACATGAGCAACGACTTTAAGTACTACTTAGATTACCACTCTGCAGCCAACACGCCGGCAACGGTTAGTTTACACACGGCCAAAGATGGTAAGCTGATAAAAGTGCTGGAAGATAACGCCAAACTGAAAAGCACACTGGCGCAGTATAACATAGCCAAGCAGGAATTCTTTAACATGAAAACCGCCGACGGCACGCAATTGAACGGCTGGATGATAAAGCCAACAGACTTTGATCCGAACAAAAAATACCCGGTGCTGATGTTTGTTTATGGTGGTCCGGGTTCGCAGACAGTAACTAATAGCTGGGGCGGTGCTAACTATTTATGGTACCAGGTGCTGGCCGATAAAGGTATGATTGTGGTGAGCGTAGATAACCGGGGTACCGGCGCACGCGGCGCGGCCTTCAAAAAAGTAACATACGCTGACCTGGGCAAGTATGAAATTGAAGACCAGGTAGAAGCTGCAAAATGGCTGGGCACCCAAAATTACGTAGATAAGAACCGCATCGGCATTTGGGGTCACAGTTTCGGCGGTTACATGGCATTGCTAGGCTTAACCAAAGGTGAAGGCGTGTTTGCTGCCGGTATATCTGTTGCGCCGGTTACCAACTGGCGTTACTATGATAGCATCTACACCGAGCGCTTCCTGAAAAAACCACAGGATAATGCCAAAGGTTATGATGAGAACTCCCCGCTTTTCTTTGCTGATAAATTGCAGGGCGAATTATTGCTGATCCACGGCACCGGCGATGACAATGTGCATTTCCAGAACGCAGTTGCGATGCAGGATGCGCTGATCAGTGCCAACAAGCAATTCGAAAGCTTCTACTACCCGAACCGTAACCACGGCGTGGGCGGCGGCATTACCAGCCTGCACCGCTTTAATATGATGACGGACTTCTTAGAGCGCAAGCTGATAAATGCTCCGGCAACTAAAAAGAACCAGTAATAATCAAAGTATAAAATTATAAAAAGGCCTCCTGATTAGATACAGGAGGCCTTTTTTGGTTTGGGAAGTATGATTTTGTTATAACTGCAAAGTATAGAATTGAGTGCTATACTTTATAAGATGAATATGTCGCATGATAAATATGTAAAGTATACTTCCCTTGTTGGTGTTTTTACCGACAATCATACGTTAGCCTGTTCGTGCTTGCTGGTGAAAACACGCAGCAAGGGCAACCACAACCGTTTCCTTTAAATGCCAAGCAGTTCTGAAGTATAAACTCAGATAGTATACTTACAACTTCACGCAAACATTCTGAGGCTCAGTGAAGAAACGCAGCGTCTCAAAACCACCTTCGCGGCCAACACCCGAATTTTTCATGCCCCCGAAAGGCGTACGCAGATCGCGGAGAAGCCAGGTGTTAACCCAAACCACGCCTACATGCAGCTGATGCGAAACACGGTGCGCGCGCTGTAAGTTTTGTGTCCAGACAGTAGCAGAAAGGCCGTAATCGGTGCAGTTAGCGTACAGAATAACCTCTTCTTCGGTATCAAAAGGCATAAGCGTAACTACCGGGCCGAATATTTCTTCGGTGTTGGTGCGGCAGTTGTAAGTTAAGCCTTCGATGATGGTGGGCGCTACAAACCAACCGTTCTCGCAACGGCCTTCAACTTTAATCTGCTCACCGCCGGTAAGTATGGTGCCGCCTTCCTGTTTGGCCAGCTCAATGTAAGAAAGCACTTTCTGCATGTGTTGTTCCGATACCAGCGCGCCGATTTTCGTGTTCTCATCCAACGGATCGCCAACAGTCAAGGCCTGTACTTTCGCTACAAATGCATCCCGGAACTTCTCGTACAGCGGGCGCTCGATAAAAATGCGCGAACCACACAAACAGATCTGTCCCTGGTTGGCAAACGACGAATGGATGGAAGTATAAAGTGCGTTGTTGAAATCGCAGTCAGCAAAAATAATGTTCGGGTTCTTGCCGCCCAGCTCCAGCGATAACTTCTTGAACATCGGAGCAGCCGTTGCAGCAATGGCTTTGCCCGTGGCCGTGCCACCTGTAAACGAAATAACCGGAACCTTTGGGTGTGCTGTAAGTGCTGCGCCTACTTTATGTCCGTAGCCATGCACGATGTTGAGTACACCGGCAGGCAAACCAGCTTCCATGCAAATTTCAGAAAGAAGAAAAGCGGTCATGGGAGTAACTTCGGATGGCTTGGCGACCACGCAATTTCCGGCAGCCAGAGCAGGCGCAATTTTCCAGGTAAACAAGTATAAAGGCAGGTTCCAGGGCGAGATGCAGCCTACCACACCATGCGGATGGCGCACGGTATAATTAATGGCATCGGTACCTTCCATGTAATGCGCTTCCGAAGCGAAATGCTGGATAGCCGTACCGTAAAAACGCATGTTGCTGCTGGCACGTGGTATATCTACAGTCTGGGCCAGTTTTAGTGGTTTACCGTTGTCCAAAGATTCAGCTTCAGCCAGGCGGTCGAGGTTTTCTTCGATCAGATCGGCTATCTTCATCAGAATACGCCCGCGTTTTTCGGCAGGCGTTTTAGCCCACGCCGGAAAAGCCGCCTGTGCAGCTTGTACCGCCAGTTCCACATCCTGCTCACCCGAATCCGGTATCAGGGAATATACTTCGCCAGTAGCCGGGTTGTAGTTATGAATGTACTGCCCTGCTGCAGGAGCTATTAACTGGCCGTTTATATAATTATGTATATATTCCATTACAATTAATAAGTTTTTTTAGGCTTCTCCATTTACTCTCAATTCATAACATTCTTTTGTAGCAAGATTGATTTTGAGCTTAAAGTAACAGTTGCCTCCATCGCTAAACATTACAATACTTTCTCGCCAATTATCATGAAATGAGTGACAAAAGAAGTTAGCCCAGACTACTTTTTGTCCATTGCTATTTGTGACAGCTACATACTGCCTCTTGTAGTTTTTAAGTTCGATAAAGTATTTTTCTTTTTTAAGCTTATACCATGGGTAGTCAATCTTTAGTCTATTAGCAACACTATCATACTTACTATTGTATTTCTTAATGCAACCGTTAAGAACAAGTTCTATATTCTCAAAATCATCTTTCGTTAAATGAGCAGCTTCTGCATCTTTAAAAATCCAATAGTATGCTGTATCATAGGGTATGACAGCAATAGTAGAATCTAAAGTAGAATATTCTACCGATATAGATTTTTTTACTTCATTTCTGACATCACAAGCAGTACAGAGGGTTAAAAGCAAAAAAGTGTATATCAAATATTGAACTCTGTGCTTAAAAAATATAAAGTTGCGCTTAATATTATTGAACATATGCTCACTTACAAAGAACCCGTTCTACCACCATCAACCGGTAAATTTATACCATTGATATAAGCAGCAGCAGGTGAGGCCAGGAAAGCGGCAGCGGCGGCAACTTCTTCCGGTTCTGCAAAACGGCGGGCTGGTACTTCGGCTTCCATTTGCTGTTGCACATCTTCTGCGCTCTGGCCGGATTTGGCAGCTTTGCTATCAATAATAGAATAAATACGGCTTGTTTTTGTGGAGCCCGGCAACACATTATTAACTGTAATGCCAAACGCACCCAGCTCATTTGCCATTGTTTTAGCCCAGCTGGCCACTGCTCCGCGAATGGTGTTCGATACGCCTAACCCATTTAACGGTTGTTTAACGGAAGTGCTGATGATGTTGATGATGCGGCCATACTTTGCCTCTTTCATGGCAGGCACTACTGCTTTTGCCAGCAGGTGGTTCGCGATCAGGTGCTGGTTAAAAGCATTGATAAACTCATCAGAAATGGCTTCTGTTATTGGTCCGCCAGCAGGGCCGCCGGTGTTATTTACCAGAATATGTACTTCAGGGCGTTGCTTCAGGTAGGCCTGTACGCGTATGTTAAGCTCGTATGGTTCCGAGAAATCGGCTACAATATATTCGTGCTGCTGTCCGGCTTGTGTATCCAGTTCTTCTGCAGTTTCTTTCAGTTTAGCTTCGTTGCGGGCAACAAGTGTAATGCTGGCACCCAGTTGGGCCAGTTCAACAGCGATGGCTTTGCCAATGCCCTGCGTGCTTCCGCACACCATGGCGCGTTTATTTTTCAGGTTAAGATCCATAAGTAAAAGTACATAAAACGATACAAACTTAACGCGCAAAAAGCCGGAAGTATATAATCGAGCTATCAACTTTAGTCACTTTTACGTACTTTCAGGCTACCAACTTAAAACAGCAGAACAATGGCCATACAACGACCTTTCAACTTTAAGCAGTGGATAGACGAACACCGCCACTTACTGAAACCGCCTGTAGGCAACCAGCAGGTGTTTAAAGACAACGACGATTTTATTGTAATGATCGTAGGCGGCCCGAACGCCCGTAAAGATTACCATTACGACGAAGGCGAGGAATTCTTTTACCAGCTGGAAGGCGACATCGTTCTGAAAATAATTGAGGATGGCAAACCGGTTGATATTCCGATAAAAGAAGGCGAAATTTTCCTGCTGCCGCCCCGCGTGCCGCATTCGCCTCAACGGCCAGCTAATACGGTAGGTCTGGTAATGGAACGCTACCGCCGCGAAGGGGAGAAAGACGGTTTTATGTGGTTCTGCGAAAATTGCGGAAATAAGCTGCACGAAGATTTTACCGAAATAACCAATATCGTAACGCAACTCCCGGTTATCATGAACAACTTCTGGGAAGATGAGCAGAAACGTACCTGCAACAAATGTGGCGATGTGCTGCAGCCACCTGCGAAATAATTGTCTGAATCAGGATTTTCAGGATTAAAAATAATTTTCAGGATTTTTTGTCTGAACTATAATTTCTGTGATGAGTATGATAACCTACCGCAAGTTTGAGCGCAGCGGTAACTTGTGGTAGAATATAAATAGAAGTCTGAGACTTCATTGCTTCGCAGAAGCAATGGCTGCAATAGCATATACTTGGTAGTGGAAAGTATAAGAACTGCTTTTCTTCCTGTCATCCTGGAAGGATCTTGTGAATTACCTGCAACTCATTACCAGGATCCTTAACAGGATGACAAAACTCAATAACTGTTTCTGCAAGAGTACTTTTCCTGCTGTCGCAGAAAGCAAGTTGAAAGCTTGCATCATGCACAACCACAAGTTACCGCTTCGCTCAAACTCGCGGTAGAAATTGTTTTTATACTTCAACAATCCAGTAATCCAACAATCCAGAAATCAACAATCAAACTAACCTTGTATGTACTGAAAGTATAAATGTGTATATTGTTGGATTGCTTTTTCCGGTCGTACACAATTCGGGTGCCTGTTTGGCCCCTTACTTTACATGCAAAAGCTTACAACAACCACACCTGTACTTACTGACAGCAACCTGCTGAAGATCGATATACACACGCACATTTTGCCGGCCACCTGGCCCAACCTGCGCGAACGGTATGGCTACGGTGGCTTTGTACGGCTGGAGCATCACAAACCCTGCTGCGCCCGTATGATGATGGACGACAAGTTCTTCCGCGAGATACAGGACAACTGCTGGGACCCGAAAGTACGCATGCACGAATGCGGGCAGCATAAAGTTGGTGTACAGGTTCTTTCTACGGTGCCGGTTATGTTTAACTACTGGGCCAAACCCGAACATACCTATGACCTTTCCAAGTTACTGAACGACCACATTGCCGGCATTGTAGCTGATTATCCGGATCGTTTTATCGGCCTCGGCACGCTGCCCATGCAGGATACTGACCTTGCTATAAAAGAACTGGAGCGTTGCATAAAAGAACTGGGTATGGCCGGCATTCAGATCGGAACCAACATTAACGGTTGCAACCTCGATGAAGCTAGACTTTTCCCTATTTTTGAAGCTGCCCAGGAACTAGGCGCTGCCGTTTTTATACACCCCTGGGATATGCTGGGCAAAGATCGGACAAACAAATTCTGGATGCCGTGGCTTGTGGGCATGCCTGCCGAAACGACAGTTGCCATTTGCTCCATGATTTTTGGCGGTGTGCTGGAGCGCTTGCCTAAACTGCGCGTTGCTTTTGCGCATGGAGGCGGTTCGTTTCCGGCTACCATTGGCCGCATAGCGCATGGTTTTGAAGTTCGCCCGGATCTTTGTGCTGTGGATAATAACGTAAACCCGCGCGAGTATTTAGGTAAATTTTATTTTGATTCGCTGGTACACGACCCGCAGGCGCTCGATTATTTAGTTAACCTTGTTGGCGCCAACAGCATTGCCCTCGGCACCGATTATCCTTTTCCGCTTGGCGAACTCGAACCCGGCAAACTTATCGAATCCATGCCTTACGACCTGGCTACAAAAGAACGCCTGTTAAGCGGCACGGCTTTAGAATGGCTCAACCTGAAAAAAGAACAGTTCGTGAAAGCGTAGCATTAGTAAATTATACTTCCTTTAAAATAATAAAAGCTTGTACTATTGAAATTGATCCCAGTCCTTGGGTTAAGTGCCTTGTATTGATGCGGTGCCCGTAAGGGCAGCCTACAGGCGCAGCCGAAAGAGGGCCCCTACCCCCGGCAGCTTCAATACACAGCACGCAACCCAAGGACGAGCCCTCGCGGGCTTGGAGCGGGAAGGTAAACTATAAAACAGTAGTAGTAATATTAAGGAAGAAAGAAACGACAATACGAACACAAGCATAAACTTTTGCCTTTTACAGCTGTTGGTTCGGAAAATCCGGGCCGTAAAACCTTAACTTCGCAGCACAAAACAAACTAAACCTAAGCTGCCCCGGCAGCCTGAAGTATAACCTCAACACCACCATGAACTACCAGAACACACTTGCCTTTGCACAGGAACAGGATCAGCAGGACCCGCTACGTTATTTTAAAGAACGCTTTTACGCACCTCAGGTAAACAAACAGGACGCTATTTATTTCTGTGGAAACTCGCTTGGGCTGCAGCCAAAGTCAGCACAGATGTACATCGATAACGAAATGTATAAATGGGCAAACCTGGCAGTAGAAGGGCACTTTAAAGGCAACGAGCCGTGGTTTAACTACCATGAGTTGCTGGCTGGCGGTGCGGCGCGCGTAGTAGGAGCAAAGCCGGAAGAAGTAGTGATCATGAACCAACTGACCGTAAACCTGCACCTGATGCTGGTGTCTTTTTACAGGCCCGAAGGCAAGCGTTATAAGATTATTACCGAAGCAGGCGCTTTCCCATCCGATCAATATGCCCTCGAGACACAAACCCGTTTCCATGGGTACAACCCGGATGAAGCTGTAATTGAACTTGCCCCCAGAGAAGGCGAACACACGCTGC
This sequence comes from Pontibacter arcticus, assembly GCF_003284895.1. Classification (GTDB taxonomy): domain Bacteria; phylum Bacteroidota; class Bacteroidia; order Cytophagales; family Hymenobacteraceae; genus Pontibacter; species Pontibacter arcticus. Next base: position 793,975 of record NZ_QMDV01000001.1, on the reverse strand, counting down.
GCACCGAAGATATCCTGCAAAGTATAAAAGACAATGCCGAGGAGCTGGCGCTGGTCATGATGGGCGGTATTAACTACTACACCGGTCAGGTATTCGACATGGAAGCCATTACCAAAGCCGGGCATGAGGCTGGTGCTGTAGTTGGGTTCGACTTAGCACATGCTGCCGGAAATATACCTGTAAAGCTGCACGATTGGGATGTGGATTTTGCGGTTTGGTGTACGTATAAATACTTGAACTCGGGTCCGGGCGGCACGTCGGGTGTGTTTGTGCACGAGCGCCACGCCAACAACCCGGATTTGCCGCGCTTTGCCGGCTGGTGGGGACATGACGCAAAAGAGCGTTTTAAAATGCGCAAAGGCTTTATGCCGATGCCAGGCGCCGAAGGCTGGCAGGTAAGCAACGGACAGATTTTGCCGATGGCCGTACACCGTGCGTCGCTGGAGATTTTTGATGAAGCCGGAATAGAGAATATGCGCCTGAAAAGCGAAAAACTGACCGGTTATTTGGAGTACCTCATCGATGATGTGCATGCAGGCAACGAGGTGATGGAGATGATTACGCCGCGCGACCCCAAAGCCCGTGGGGCCCAGATTTCCATACTTGTAAAAAAAGATGCCAAACTGCTTTTTAACAAATTAATGGAAGCAGGAATTATCGTGGATTACCGTGAACCGAACGTAATACGCGTTGCGCCTACACCTTTGTACAATAGTTTTGAGGAAGTATACCGCTTCTCCGAGATATTGCACGAGTGCCTGCAGAAGTAAGCTGTTCTCCAATCTGGAAGTATACTTTCATTCGGTTGGCGATTCAATCATCCAAAGGTAAAGCTGAACAGTTTAAGCTGTTACCTAGTAAACACAGGCATACAAAACTGACAGGAGATTTATACTGAAGTGTCTGCTGTAAGTATACTTCCGGCACAAGGCTAGCTTGGCTGCTATCGTTGTGCCGGAAAATTACAGGTATAAGACAAGCAAATGAATATATCCTTTGATAATATACTGCTCGGAGTTTCGATTCTGCTTTTTGCCAGTATTTTTATAAGCAAAAGCCTGGGTCGTTTTGGTGTGCCGGCGCTCCTCTTATTTCTGGGCGTTGGCATGCTGGCTGGCTCCGAGGGTATCGGCAATATCCATTTTGATGATGCCAAGTCAGCACAATCGCTGGGTACCATTGCCCTGATCATTATACTTTTTTCCGGTGGCCTCGATACCCGCTGGGAAAGTACAAAACCCATTCTTTGGCGGGGCGTTACACTTGCCACGTTAGGCGTACTGATCACGGCGATGCTGCTGGGCAGTTTTGTGTATTACATCACAGACCTAACTTTGCTGGAAAGTCTGTTGCTGGGCTCCATTGTATCTTCTACGGATGCGGCAGCTGTGTTTTCCATACTTCGTTCCAAAAACATCAGTCTTAAAAATAACCTGCGGCCTACCCTCGAGTTCGAATCCGGGAGTAACGACCCCATGGCTTATTTCCTGACCGTTAGCTTTACGTACCTAGTTATAAACGCTGATGCCAGTTTGTGGAGCCTGGTGCCGATGTTCTTTTTGCAGATGAGTATCGGGGCGTTATCCGGTATTGTAATGGGCCGCCTTATGACCTTTACCATCAATCGCATTAAACTGGAGCAGGAGGGGCTCTATCCGGCACTTACGCTGGCGATGGTTATTTTTACTTATGCATTCACCACCCTTGTAAATGGCAACGGCTTTCTGGCTATTTACATTGCAGGCGTAATGCTGGGTAACCGCAACTTTATACACAAGCGCAGCCTTACCCGCTTTTACGATGCGCTGGCCTGGCTTATGCAGATCCTGATGTTCCTTACATTGGGGCTGCTGGTGTTCCCGTCTGAGATTGTGCCTGTAATAGGTGTAGGAGTACTTATCTCTACTTTCCTGATTTTTATAGCGCGGCCTGTAAGTGTTTTTATAAGTATGGCTTTCTTCAGAAACACGCTACAGGATAAACTATACATTTCGTGGGTTGGGTTGCGGGGTGCTGTGCCCATTGTGTTTGCAACCTACCCGCTTATTGCCGGTGTAGAGAAATCCGGAACCATCTTTAATGTAGTGTTCTTTATTGTACTTACTTCTGTTATGCTGCAGGGGACAACCTTAACCCTGGTAGCCAAATGGCTTAACCTGAGTGAGCAGGATAAGAAACTGAAGAAGCACCAGTTTGAGCTGGAAATGGAGTACGACATTAAAAATGAGTTGACAGAGATACGCGTAAACCCAGACAGTACAGCTGTAGGAAAATCGTTGGTTGATCTGCACTTTCCGAAAGGCACGCTGATCGTACTTATCAACCGCAACAAAAAATTTCTGACGCCAAACGGAGCTACCGTATTAGAAGCAGGGGATGTGCTGTTTGTAATGACGGACAATGACGAAGAACTTCATACCATTAACCAGGTGCTTGGCTACGAAATGAGCTGAACAACTGTCGTAACCCTTGTTATACTAACCACAAAGGCCGGCCCTCTTGGTACCAGCTTTTTGTATTTTACAAAGTATGAATCCGGAAGATGTGTAACAAAGGGGGCTGTAGAAAAGTATGCTTTTTATCAGGTATCGGTTCTTACTATAAAGCAACTGCCTTAATACTGATAAAGGAAGCATAAAATGGATGATTATATAGTTGCAATTACAGTATTAGGTATAGCTGCCCTTTCCATGGCCTGGGTGCCCAAGATCATGGAAAAAACATACATCTCTTATCCCGTAGTCTACTTGTTGCTGGGTATGCTGCTGTACCTGTTCAGGGTAGACCTGCCTTCTCCGGACCCGCTTTGGCGCGAAAGTTACGTAGTCCGGCTTACGGAAATGAGCGTGATCGTTTCCCTGATGGGTACAGGCTTAAAAATAAGGCGCAAGTTCAGTTTAAAGAACTGGCGAATTCCGTTGCGGCTGGTAAGTATAACCATGCTGTTGTGTATAGCAGTGCTGGCTTTTCTGGGATGGAGCATATTGGGGTTTTCGTTGGCTGCTGCTGTTTTGCTTGGTGCTGTACTTGCCCCAACAGACCCTGTATTGGCCGAAGAGGTGCAGGTAGGCCCGCCAGATGATGCAGAAGAAGACGTTGTGCGTTTTTCGCTTACAGCAGAAGCTGGCCTGAACGATGGTTCTGCTTTTCCGTTTACCTGGCTTGCTATAGTGCTGGCTGTTGCGGCCGGTGGTAGCAGTACAGGTTGGTTTCAGGATTGGTTCTTATATGACCTGTTATACAAAGTAATTGCCGGCGTTGTGATTGGTTATCTGATCGGGCGCATCCTGGCATACCTGATCTTTAAGCTGCCCAAAAAAACCAAGTTCCCGGAAGCAACAGATGCCTTTCTGGCACTATCAGCTACACTGGTTACGTATGGTATAACTGAACTGGCGCATGGCTATGGCTTTATCGCTGTATTTGTAGCGGCTCTTACCATGAGCAGCCAGGAGGAAGAGCACGAGTACCATACCAAGATGCACGACTTCATTAACCAGGTCGAGCGTATCCTGATGGTGATTTTGCTGGTGTTATTTGGCGGCAGCATTGTAACAGGTATACTCGAGTACCTGACCTGGCAGGGCGCTTTGGTTGGGTTGGCTTTCCTTTTTATTATCAGGCCTCTTACTACCTTTCCAAGCCTTTTAGGTACTTATTCTACTTTAAAAGAAAAACTGGCTATCAGCTTTTTCGGTATTCGCGGCATTGGGTCATTTTTTTACCTTTCTTTTGCCCTGGATGAAGCCGAATTTGCAGAAGCCGGCCAGTTATGGTCTATTGTCGGGTTTGTGGTGATGGTATCGATCATTTTGCATGGCATAACAGCATCGTGGGCTATCCGTGGCCTGGATAAAGAACGGAAGCAGGAGGGGCGCCCCGTACTGGAGACCGACCAGACACCAGAAGAGTTATGAGTTTAAAATGCTTTACCGCCTGTTGCCATGCCTGAGAAATCCCTGGACTTAACGAAGTATAAACTCAAACTGCCCGATGCGGAAGTATACTTTATACCGGATTTTTTTACGCCGGAAGAGAGCGATTTATACTTTGCAGAACTTTCACAAAGTATAAACTGGAAACAGGAAAGTATAAAATTGTTTGGCCGTGATCTGCCCATGCCCCGCCTTACCGCCTGGTACGGCGATAAAAGTTATACGTATTCCGGGTTAAAAAACGAACCGCAACCCTGGGCACCGGTATTGCTGCAATTAAAATCAAAAATTGAAAAGATTACCGGGCAGCACTATAATAGCGTGCTGCTAAACCGCTACCGCTCCGGGCAGGATAGCATGGGCTGGCACTCCGATAATGAACAGGAACTGGGGTTGCAACCAGGCATAGCCAGCATCAGTTTCGGGGCCGAACGAAGATTTAGCTTCAGGCACCGCATCAACAAAGATCTAAAACCGTTAAGTATAAACTTAACAAATGGCAGTTTACTTTTAATGCAGGGCGCTACGCAACGCAACTGGCTGCACAGTTTACCTAAAACAACAAAACCCATTAGCGAACGCATCAACCTCACTTTCCGGTACATAAAAACCTGATGCAGCGATACCTGATAAAACCATTGGGAAAGCCGAAAGTATAATGTTATTTTACACAGATTTGAGGCGTCACGCTAGTATCACATTCTATGACCGGAAAAAAGAATATCGCCATTATGGGAGCTGGCCTGGTAGGTTCGCTGCTATCTTTATACCTGGCTAAACGCGGCTATAAAGTAGACTTGTACGAGCGCAGGCCCGATATGCGCACCACCGTAATAGATGGCGGCCGGTCCATAAACCTGGCACTTAGCGACAGAGGCTGGCGTGCCCTGCGCGGTATTGGTATCGAAGAACAGGTGCGCGAAGTAGCCATCCCCATGCATGGCCGCATGATGCACGACGAGCAGGGCAATCTTTCTTTTCTGCCTTATGGCAAAGAGGGGCAGTCTATTTACTCGGTATCCAGAGGTGGGCTTAACAAGGCCCTGATGAATATTTCAGAACCAAACCCTGACATAGATTACCACTTCAATAGGCAAGCCATTGATGTTGATATACGGGAAAACAAAATACAACTGCGCAACACCGAAACCGGCGAACTCGAACGTATAATCCCGGATCTGCTTTTTGGGGCCGATGGTGCTTTTTCGGCGGTGCGTGGCGCCATGCAGAAAACAGAGCGCTACAATTACCAGCAGGATTACCTGGAGTATGGCTATAAAGAGCTTACCATTCCGGCAACGGAAGACGGTGGCTGGGCACTCGAAAAAAATGCGCTGCATATTTGGCCGCGAGGAAACTACATGATGATTGCGCTGCCTAACCTGGATGGAAGTTTCACCTGTACTTTGTTTTTTCCTTACGAGGGCGAGCGTTCTTTTGCAGCTATCAAATCAGAAACAGACCTTCATACTTTTTTTCAGGAGGCTTTTCCGGATGCACTGGCGCTGATGCCGGACCTGGCCGAAGAATATTTTGGTAACCCGGTGGGTGCATTAGTTACGGTTAAATGTTTCCCGTGGAGTTTCGAAGGTAAGTCGTTGCTGATAGGGGATGCCAGCCATGCGGTAGTGCCTTTTTACGGACAGGGCATGAATGCCGGTTTCGAGGATATTACCGTGCTCGACAAGATGCTGGATAGTATGGGTGATGCGAACTGGGAAGCACTTTTTAAAGCATTCGAGCGCCGCCGAAAACCCGATGCCGACGCTATTGCCGACCTGGCAGTGCTCAACTTTTTCGAGATGCGCGATAAAGTGGCCGACCCGCGGTTCCTGCTCCGCAAAAAAATCGAAACTAAAATCTCAGCCCAATACCCCGAGAAATGGATCCCGCTTTACTCCATGGTTACTTTCTCTGATCTTCCTTATTCTTATGCACTCGATGCCGGCCGGCAGCAGGATAAAATCATGAAAAAGGTGATGAAGCACATCCGAAGTATAGAAGATTACGAAAAGCCCGAAGTACAGAAACTCCTCCAAAAGCAACTGGTAGAAAAGGAAAAACTGAAAAGCTATAAAGCGCAGGAAGTGTAAAGAACTCTAAAATCATACTTGTATAAGTTTTGCAAAGTATAAACTTTCATCAAGTATAAAACCAAAACAGCCTCACCGGTTTTTACCAGTGAGGCCGTTTTATAATGCATTATAAAAATTACTGCTGTTGGTTCTGCTCCTGCGGTTTATCGCCTAAGGCAAACTCCATAATCCTGAATGTTCTGTTTTTACGGTCGTAGTAAGCGTAGTGCAGTTTATCGCCGTAACGGTACATGGTCTTAAAGTCCGGCTCGGGTTTTAGTTCTTCTTCAAAAGCCATAATGCGTTCGGGCAGCGGCACCATGTCTTTGTCTATACTTACCTTCTCTAAATTATCACCATCCAGTACCGCCCTGAAATATGTGCTGGTTCCCGGGCCAACAGGCTGCATGGTATTGTTGCGCCTGTACGGGTCATAAAAATAGCGGCTGTAGTAAGGCGAGTTCAGGTAATAATTCGGGATACTGTAAGCGGGCACCCAACGCCCCGGTATCAGCATCAGGCCACGCGAAGTTTGCATATAGCGCGTTGGTGTTTGCACCATACGGGTTGCATCGTTGTACATGTTGCTGCGTTGTGGCGCTTCATAAGAGCCAATTGTTAACTGTATCGAGTTATCCGTGAAATTATCTACTGTAATGGCAGGTACACCGCTGGCCAGCTTTTTCATTACCTTGGATGTTTTCTCGATAATGGTTTTATCTGATGAGAACAAAGATTTGGCTCCGCGCTGCAGCACAGGCGTGGCTTTAATCGTGATCTCTTCTTCGCCCTGGTAGTTGTATTCTTTTTTAGGCTGAAGCGTCGTAAAATCAAAAGCCATTAACTTCATCTCCTCTTTTTCCAGCTGCACCCGGAAAAGCGTATTCTCAAACAGGAACGAGTTGAAAACCGGCTCATTCTTCTGCTCAATAAAAGGTAATGTGCGGTAGTCGGTTTGGTTTGTGTTCCAGTCCAGTGTCAGGATCTCGGTGGTAGCTTTGTTTTTTTCGCCTTTCAGTTGGTAGCCGTCAAAGATCATGTAAATCTTATCGCCGCGCGCGTAGATTTTGCTGCGGTGGTGGCCCGTAAATACAGATTGTTCCATATCCGGGTACACATAGATCAGGTCTGCTAAACGGCTGTCGCGGTCGCGGGCACGAGGCATTTTATCTTCAAAGGTTCTGCGCTCCAGTTGCGCCACTTCCGCATCCGAATCCCGGAAGAGGTGCAGGTTATACTTACGGTCGGTGTAGAGCATGTAAAAATGTTCTTTATCGCCGAAGCCACCAATAAAGGTAAAGTTGCGTTCTGTTTTCAGCAGCTGGTCCTGTATACTTCTGAAAGCGCCTGTCTGGCGGTTAATGGCAAACGGGCGCACATACTCGCGGCGGCCGTTAACGTGGCGGCTGTAAAAAATAAACTCCTCATCAGTTACGCGGGTGCCCAGTATCTGTGGGTCCTGGCTGAAACGATAGGGTACTTCATGCTGAGCTATCTGTTTACCAGTAGGTGAGAGCAGCCTGAAATTAAGGTTACCGCCCTGGAAAAAGTAAACGCACACATAGCCTTCATCGTCTGCCACCGTAACCAGATCTTCAGCATTCCGCATCTGCAATTCTATACTTGCAAATTCTTTCTGGGCACTGGCTGTGGTGGCAAACAAACCCAGAAAAAATAGTGCTAAAATTATCTTACGCATATAGATAGATTCTTAAATGATTTGTACTTGTAAAGAGCAAAAATTCAGCCAAATAATAGCATAATTGCCTCTATAAAGTATGATTTTGGAAATAAGTAACAGCTACTTACCAGAACCGGGAATATGTTTTTAAGTTTAATGTGGACTACACGTTGGGTTACAATTTTAGAGTGATTTATACTTTCACCGTTGTTAGTATTTTCACCTGCATTTATGAATTTATACTTGCCCAACCTGGAAATACTTGCTGGTGAAAGCACGCAGCAAGGGCGGCATCCGCAGAATATAAAATTGATGTATGTAAAGTATAGCTTAATGCTTAAGCCATACCAATAAAAAAGGCCCGGCTAAAGTATAGCCGGGCCTTTTCTAAAGTATAAAACCGGAGATTAAAACTCTGCGTTCTTTGGTGTTCTCGGGAAAGGAATAACATCGCGGATGTTGCCCATACCTGTTACAAACTGGACCATACGCTCGAAGCCCAACCCAAAGCCAGCGTGCGGACAGCCACCAAAACGGCGCGTATCCAGGTACCACCACAAGTCTTCTTCGTGTATGCCAACGGCTTTCATGCGCTCAACCAACAAATCCAAGCGTTCTTCGCGTTGTGAGCCACCTACAATCTCGCCGATGCCTGGTGCCAGAATATCCATGGCCGCTACAGTTTTGCCATCGTCGTTCAGACGCATGTAAAACGCTTTGATATCTTTCGGGTAATCAGTAACAATCACCGGCTTCTTGAAATGCTTTTCTACCAGGTAACGCTCGTGCTCGCTCTGCAAATCAATGCCCCAACTTACATCGTACTGGAATTTCTTCTTTTTGTAATGCGAAGAGTTCAGCAGAATTTCAATGGCCTCAGTATAGGTTACGCGCTCAAAGTCGTTGTTCACTACAAGCTCCAGCTTTTCGATCAGGGTCATTTCCTGGCGCTCGTTCTGCGGTTTGGCTTTGTCTTCTTCTACTAAACGCTGGCCTAAGAACTCGATATCGTCGCGGTTGTTTTCTAAAGCGTAGCGGATAATATACTTGATGAAAGCCTCGGCCAGGTCGGCGTTCATTTTCAGGTCATGGAACGCCATTTCAGGCTCGATCATCCAGAACTCGGCCAGGTGGCGCGCCGTGTTCGAGTTTTCAGCCCTGAACGTTGGCCCGAAAGTATAAATATCACTGAAGGCCATGGCAGCCAGCTCGCCTTCCAGCTGTCCGGAAACGGTCAGGTTGGTTGCTTTGCCAAAGAAGTCTTCAGCGAAATTGATTTTGCCATCCTCGGTGCGGGGCATATTATCCAGGTCGAAGTTGGTAACCTGAAACGTTTCGCCGGCACCTTCCGCATCAGAAGCTGTGATGATAGGCGTGTGCATGTACACAAAGCCGCGCTCATTAAAAAACTTGTGCACCGCAAATGCCAACGTGTTACGTACCCTGAAAACCGCCCCGAACGTGTTCGTCCGGAAACGCAGGTGAGCAATTTCGCGGAGGTACTCCAATGAGTGTGCTTTCTTTTGAAGCGGATAGGTTTCCGGATCGGCTTTGCCTACCACTTCTATATTTGCTGCCTGTATCTCGAATGCCTGCCCTTTGCCTTGCGATGCCACCAGCTCGCCGGTTACAACAACTGCTGCACCGGTGGTCACATCTTTCAGGGTTTCTTCGCTGAACTTATCCGCTTCGGCTACAACCTGCAGGTTATGTATGGTAGAGCCATCGTTTACGGCAATAAAGTTCACGAATTTGTTGCCGCGCTTGGTGCGCACCCAGCCTTTCAGCAGTACTTGGTTGCCTGCTTCGGCACCCGTTAGCAGGTCTTTTATCTTTGTGCGTTGCATGTAAAAAAATTATAGTCGCTTATCTGCCGAGCAGACTTTGGTTAATAGTTAAAAGTATAAATAAAAAACTATACACTAGTAATGTGCATGTAAATTATGGCAAGCAGCGTTATACGTGGTGTAAACTGAAAAGCGGTAGTTGCCCCGTTTCCGGAATCTTCCAAAGTAACGATATTTTAACCTTTTTTGTAAATGCCAGTAAAATTAACCTAAATTTGAATACGCACACACAAGCACTTATTACCATTTAACTACTATGCAGCGCCTCGATTTTAAACAACTTTTGTCCCAGAAGCTGTCGCCGCAGCAGATACAATTCATCAAGCTGTTGCAGATCCCGACCGCCGAATTAGAGATGCGCATAAAAGAGGAAATGGAAATAAACCCGGTGCTGGAAGAAGGCGTGGACAACACTTCAGACGATACATCAGACAACACCCAGGACGATTATGACAGCGAAGACGACCGCAGCAGCAACGACGATGTTGACATAAACGATTACCTGAACGATGACGAAATAAGCGGGTACAAAATGCAGGGCGACCGCGGCGGCGAAGATGAAGACGACCGCGAAATGCCAATCGCTATGACCACCTCGCTGACCGATTCGTTGCTGGACCAACTCGGTTTCTTGAGCCTCGACGATAAGCAGTATACGATTGGTATGCAGCTGATCGGAAGTATAGACAGCGATGGCTACATACGCCGCGACCTGAGTTCTATTGTAAACGACCTGGCTTTTTCTCAGAATGTAGAAACCACGGAAGAGGAGATAGAAGACATCCTGCACATGATCCAGACTTTTGATCCGGCTGGTATTGGTGCCCGCGACTTGCCGGAATGCCTGTTGTTGCAACTGCACCGCCGCGAGCAGGATGATACTACTATATTAGCCGAGCGCATCATTTCCGAAACGTTCGATGAGTTTACCAAAAAGCATTACCAAAAAATACAGAGCAAGTTCAATATTACGGAAGAAGAGCTGAAGAAGGCAGTGGACGTGATTGTGAAGCTGAACCCGAAACCGGGTGGCGCCGGCGCCGGCATGACGCGCATCCAGTACATCATTCCGGATTTTATGCTTACCAATAATAACGGCCAGCTAGAACTCTCTCTGAATGGCCGCAACGCCCCGGACCTGCGCATTAGCCGCTCGTATGCCGATATGTTTGATGCCTATGATAAATCAGACAAAAAAGATAAGAAGCTGAAGGAAACGGTAACGTTTGTAAAGCAGAAACTGGATGCGGCCAAGTGGTTTATAGATGCCATTCGCCAACGGCAGAACACACTGCTGCGCACCATGGAAGCTATTGTAAAGTACCAGCATGCGTTTTTCCTGGAAGGTGATGAAAGCGAATTACGTCCGATGATCCTGAAAGACATTGCCGAAGAAATTGGCATGGACATCAGTACCGTAAGCCGTGTAGCCAACAGCAAAGCCGTACAAACCGAGTTTGGTATTTACCCGCTCAAGTATTTCTTCTCCGAAGGGATTGCCACCGACTCCGGCGAAGATGCCAGCAGCCGCGAAGTAAAACATATCCTGAAAGAAATTATAGAAGGCGAAAGCAAGCGCAAACCGTTGTCCGACGAAAAGATAGAGCAGATCCTGAACGAGAAAGGCTATAACATTGCCCGCCGCACCGTAGCCAAGTACAGGGAACAACTTAATATTCCGGTAGCCAGGTTAAGGAAAGAACTTTAAGTTAGTTACGAATTACGAGTTAAGAATTACAAATCTAAAGTATAAATTTCTCAACTCCTGCAACTCAATTGTGACTCCATTTAAGATTCGTTCTAGTCAATTATTAATTCGTAATTATTAATTCGTAATTATTCAAAAGTGAATCGTTCTCTAGCGCAGTTGTTGTCGGTAGTTTTTCACCCGTTGCTAATGCCGACTTACATTTTTGCGCTTATACTTTATTACTTACCTGCTTCAATGCTCTCGCTGCCGCAGCAAAGCCGCTGGCTGGTGCTTGGCCTGATCTTTTTTACAACTTTTCTGATACCAGGTATTGGCGCGTATGCTATGGTGCGTGCCGGTCAGCTCGACTCCATGGAGATGGAAAAGCGCGAGCAACGCAGTTCTCCCTTGCTTTTTACGGGCCTTTGTTACGGTACAACAGCATACCTGCTCCGGAGCCAGGCTGGGTTCGATGCTATATTTTACTTTGTGATGGGCATTATGGCAGCTTCCGTTTTCCTGACTTATATCATCTCTTTTTTCTGGAAAGTGAGTGCTCACGGTATTGGGTTGGGCGGTAGTTTAGGTTTATTGCTGGTTTTAGGCCACCTTGCTCCGGATGCTTTTCTAATCTTGCCAATTGCGGTTACCATGCTGTTATCGGGAGCAGTGCTTTCGGCACGGCTGGCCTTGCATGTACACACGCCAGCCCAGGTATATACCGGTTTTTTCAGCGGGTTTATACTTTCGGTTACAGCGTCATTGGTAAGTTTACTTTAGCACGGGAAGCCGTTTCATACTTGCAGATAAAACATGATTTAGTACTTTTGATTACAAACTAAACCTGAAAAACATGACGTACGAGTGCTTACTATATACAGTAGAGAATGGTGTGGCCACCATTACGCTTAACAGACCGGATGTATTTAATGCTTTCAACGACCAGCAGAGCTACGACCTGCAGGATGCCCTGAAACAGGTAGCGCGTGATGCCAATGTGCGTGTAGTTGTACTTACCGGTGCCGGCAAAGCATTCAGTTCCGGTCAGGATCTGAAAGCCATTGCGAGCGCTGAGAAACGCGATCTGTCTGAATCATTGGAAAAGCGCTACAATCCCATCATCCGGGCGATGCGTAATCTGCCAAAACCGATCATCTGTAAACTAAATGGCGTAGCGGCCGGTGCAGGTTGTTCGTTGGCACTGGCCTGCGATCTGATCGTGGCTTCTTCGGCGGCAAGTATGATCGAAGTGTTTGTAAACGTAGGGCTTGTGCTGGATTCGGGTTCGTCGTTCTTTTTACCGCGTGTAGTAGGTTCGCTTAAAGCGTTTGAGCTGAGTACGCTGGGTTCTAAAGTATCGGCGCAGGAAGCACTGGAGTTAGGGATAGTAAACAAAGTAGTAGCCCCCGAAGAACTGGATAACGCTGTAGCAGAGTTAGCTGCCCGCTATGCTGCCAGCCCGACAAAAGCCATCGGCCTGATGAAGAAGATGCTGAATAAATCGTTTAACTCTACTTTAGATGAAATGCTGGATTATGAAGCGCACTGCCAGAAAATAGCCGGAAGTTCTGCAGATTATAAAGAAGGAGTTACTGCTTTCAACGAAAAAAGGAAACCGCAGTTTAAAGGCGAGTAAACAGATACTGTACATATAAAAAAAGCCGGCTAATATGCCGGCTTTTTTTATACTTTGAAAGCATCAGAACGAATATCCTACAGCAAATTTAAGTTGCGGCACTGGCGTGATCAGCATCGCAGAGTTATCATCTTCCTTAAAAACATGGCCGATAATATTCTCTCCAAGCAACTCGGCGGCGCCAACCGCTTTTGCATACTTAGCGCGCGCGCCCATAGCCAGCGATAACTCTGTTGTGAAATGGCGGCTCAGTTTAAATTGCCATCCCAGCTGGTAACTCAGGTCGATGGAGTGCTGTGTAAGCTGGCCCACATACCGGTAGTCGGGGTCTGAAGGCGAAAGCTCAGGCAATTCAAATGCATTATCTTCAAAAGCCAGGTAGCGGTAACCAAACATAGGCCCATGGAAAAACCCGAAGGGAGTGCCTCTTCTTTTTTTAGAAGTAAAATGACGCTGGCTTAACCGTACGCTCATACCTTTCACCTTTTTCTCTTCGGGCAGAAAGAAATCATCGCTTTTCAGGTAGCTACGGTATACATAAGCCACATCCACCTCGTTTGATACGCGGGCTGCGCGCATTTTTTCATAGCCAAGGTGTATTTCGCCGGCATGTAAAGGGTAAAGTTTCAGGTGGCGGTCGTGGTCTCTTTCGATGTAAATCTCCTTGCCATAACTAGTCTCTTCTTCATCATCCTGGTCCTGAGCCAGAACCATCGTGCAGGGCAAAACCAGCAGCAAAAGGCAGAAGATCCATTTCTCTTTTTTCATAAAAACTGATTGTGTAAAAATATGCGATAATGTAAGTAGGATTTTTGTCAGAACAACAATCTGAAGATAAAAATCCATCTTATATGAAATAAAACATTTTTACTTTCTGGTTGCTGCATGACTGCGCTAAAAAGAATGCTAATAACTATAAATAAGCGACTAAATAAAACATCGGGTGCAGTTAGGCGTATATCTGTATGATTTAAGTAAAGTCGAAAAGTACAAAGAACTAAAACTATGAAAAGAATTGCATTTACAGGAATAATAGCTAGTGCGTTTTTATTTGGAACCGTTGCCTGTAACCAGGATCAGGGTGCTGTAGAAGACGCTCAGGAAACAAACGAACAAATGGCCGAAGATACTCCGATGGAAGATGTAAAGATAGACCAATCGGATTTTATGACCAGAGCCGCCAGCAGCAGCATGCTCGAAATAGAAGCAGGCAAGCTTGCACAGGAAAAGGGCATGAGCCAGCAGGTGAAGGATTATGGAAAGAAAATGGTAGCCGACCATACCAAAGCCAGCACTGATATGAAAGCCCTTGCCGCTAAAAAAAGCGTAGTACTGCCGGATAGCATGAGCAACGAGCACATGGAGAAATTAAATGATCTTCGTGAAAAAACCGGTGCGGAGTTCGACGAATCGTATGCAGACCTGATGGTAAGTTCGCACGAAGAAGCGGTTAGTTTGTTCGAGGATGCTTCTAATAACCAGGAAGATGCTGAAGTAAAAACGTTTGCAACTACTACATTGCCAGTTTTACGCCAGCACTTGGACCATGCCAAAAAGCTGGACGAATCGATGAACAAAGGAAATGATAACGCCAGCACACCACGTAACTAAGCCTGTTAAAAGGTTTTGATAACTATAGAAAGCATCTGTAAGTATAAACTTGCAGGTGCTTTTTTTAATTTTATAAACTCATCTATGATGGCAAAAGCTATACTTTATACTTTCTTTTTAGGGATAATGCTCGGCAGCGCAGGCTGTAGTTCTAACGACAGCATACAAGAGGCAGCAGACCAGAGCGTACAACAATTTGAGCAGGCCGGTGTGAAGGGCATGGAAAACGATGCTTTATTTGTAGCTGAAACAGCCAGTGTGCTGATGCTGCAGGAACAACTGGCACAGGCAGCTTCTGAAAAAGCGGTTAGTCCCGAAGTAAAAGGCTTGTCGCAGCAAATGCAGCAGGCCCACCTGCAAATGCTGGAAGAACTGCGGCAATTAGCCTCAACTGCTGATTTTGTGCTGCCTTCCACCCTTGGCAACGCCCAGCAGAATAGTTACCAGGATATAAACGATAAAACAGGCATTGCCTTTGATCTGGCTTATATCAAAGAGATGGTAGAGCAACACGAAAAACTATTGGCCAGGTACAAAGATATGGCGGCTAACGGCAAGGTAATGGAAGTAAAACAGTATGCCTCCAGGCAGGTTCCGCTTATAGAGCAACACTTAGCCAGCTCCGAGCGCCTGGCCGAATCAATCGACAACATTTAGAGAAAAGCCATTCTTTATACTTTAGCGGTTTATGTTTGAAATAATATTGACGCTTCTGATTGCAGCTTAATGAAGTATAAAACAGAAGCTGTTTAGAGTTTTCAATTATAGCGCCTCAATCCGCCGCTGTTGGTGTTTTCACCGACAACTATACTTTAACCAACAGGAGCTTGCTGGTGAAAACACACAGCAAGGGCCGCAGTAATTTTTTTGTTTAAAAACTCTAAACAGCTTCACAGTTTATACTTTCTGATTACAAATCCAAAGCACACCAAAATCAAAAAAAAGCCGCAGCCATAAAGTATGGTTGCGGCTTTTTTCAAAGTATAAAGAATGCAGTACTTACTCTATGTAGTGGCTGGTACTCAGTTCTTCTTTAAGGAAGCGGGAAGTATAACCTAAGCCTGTTGCAGCCACTTCCTCGGGCGTGCCCTGCGCTACAATTGTACCACCGGCATCGCCACCTTCCGGGCCAATATCAATGATATGGTCTGCAATTTTGATCAAATCGAGGTTGTGTTCGATGATCAGCACGGTATTACCTTTATTGGTGAGCTTGTGCAATACTTCGGTCAGGTGTTCGATGTCCTGGAAATGGAGTCCGGTTGTGGGCTCATCCAGAATGTATAAGGTCTGACCAGTATCTTTTTTCGATAACTCGGTTGCCAGTTTTACACGCTGCGCCTCGCCACCCGACAAGGTAGTGGCCTGTTGCCCGAGCGTTACATAGCCCAGACCAACTTCAAATAACGTCTGGATGCGTCGCAGAATACGTGGCTGGCTCTCGAAAAAGTCTACGGCCTGCTCCACCGTCATGTCCAACACGTCGGTTATACTTTTGCCTTTAAAGCGTACTTCCAGCGTTTCGCGGTTGTAGCGTTTGCCTTTGCATACTTCGCAGGGCACGTAAACATCCGGCAGGAAATTCATTTCGATGGTGCGCATACCGGCTCCCTGGCACGCTTCGCAGCGGCCACCTTTCACGTTAAACGAGAAGCGGCCCGGCGTATACCCCCTGATCTTGGCTTCCGGCAGCTGCGCAAACAATGTACGAATGTCCGTGAAAACGCCGGTATACGTGGCTGGGTTTGAGCGTGGCGTGCGGCCAATCGGCGACTGATCTACTTCAATCACTTTATCAATTTTCTCGAGGCCTTCTATTTTTTTGTAAGGAAGCGGTTCGCGCTTGGCCCGGAAAAAGTAGGTGTTCAGGATAGGATACAGCGTATCGTGTATGAGTGAAGATTTGCCACTGCCTGAAACGCCGGTTACACACACCATCTTGCCCAACGGAATCTCCAGCGTCACATTTTTCAGGTTATTGCCTGTAGCTCCTGATAAGCGGAGTATTTCGCCTGTGCCCGTGCGCTTTACACGTGGAACCTGAATGCCGCGTCGGTTACTCAGGAAATCGGCGGTGGTGGTGCCGGCATTCATCATCTCTTCCGGTGTGCCGGCTGTTACCACATTTCCACCGTGTATACCTGCACCCGGGCCAATATCAACCACATAATCCGATTGTAGGATCATATCCTTGTCGTGCTCTACAACAATAATGGAGTTACCCAGATCGCGGAGTTCTTTTAGCGCATTTATGAGACGTTCGTTGTCGCGCTGGTGCAGGCCTATACTTGGTTCATCCATGATGTAAAGCACACCCACCAGCTGCGTTCCTATCTGCGTGGCCAAACGTATGCGCTGGCTTTCGCCACCCGAAAGCGTACGTACAGGGCGGTGCAAACTCAGGTAATCCAAACCAACATCCAGCAGGAAACCAATGCGCTTGCGAATTTCTTTCAGCAGTTCTTTGGCGATTACGTTCTGGCGTTCGCTTATTCTGTCTTCGAGGTTGTTAAACCAGGTAGCCAGTTTTTTAATATCGAGTACCGAAATTTCGCCTATGTTTTTGCCGTCTATTTTAAAGTGAAGCGATTCCTTTTTGAGGCGGTAGCCGTTGCACTCGGGGCAGGTAGTCGTTTGGGTATAATCTTCTATCCAGGCGCGTATGCCTTCCGAATCAGATTCCATCTGGCCTTTCAGGAAGTTGACAATGCCTTCGAATTCGATAATATAGTTGCCTTTTTTAGTGTTCACTTCCAGGTCTTCTTCCAGACCATAGAGTAACACCTTCATTACCTCGGCAGGCAAATCTTTCAGCGGCGTCGCAACCGATACTTTAAAATGCTTGAACAACGCTTCGATCTGCTTGAAAATCCAGATATCGCGGTACTCGCCCAGCGGCGCAATGCCACCACGGCGTATACTTAGATTCTTGTCCGGGATGATGCTTTCCTCGCTTATTTCCTGTATCTCACCTAAACCATTACAAACCGGGCAGGCACCATACGGTGAGTTAAAAGAAAATGAATTCGGAGCCGGATCATCGTAGGCAATACCGGTAGCGGGGTCCATGAGGTGGCGCGAGAAGAAATGCGTTTTGTCGGCATCTACATCCAGTATCAGGGTAGTGCCTTTGCCGTGCGTCAGTGCATTCTGGATAGAGCTTGATAAACGGTAGCGGTCTTCTTCTTTCACTACAATTTTATCGATCACAATTTCGATGTCGTGAATCTTGTAGCGGTCTACCTGCATTTTAGGCGTTATCTCTACCAGTTCGCCATCTATACGAGCCCGCAGGAAACCCATTTTAAGTATCTGCTGGAAGAGCTCGCGGTAGTGTCCTTTACGGCCTTTTACTACGGGCGCAAGTATAACCAGGCGCTTTTCGTTGAAATTATCCAGTACAAAATTTACGATCTGCTCGTCGCTCTGGCGTACCATTTTTTCGCCGGTCTCATAACTGAACGCTTCGGCGGTACGTGCCCACAGCAAACGCATAAAGTCATAAATTTCGGTGATGGTGCCCACGGTAGAACGCGGGTTACGGCTGGTGGTTTTCTGCTCGATAGAAATGACCGGCGACAGTCCTTCGATCTTATCTACATCGGGCCGTTCGAGGCCACCCATAAACGAGCGGGCGTAAGCCGAGAAAGTTTCCATGTAGCGTCGCTGCCCTTCGGCATAAATGGTATCGAAAGCCAGCGACGATTTGCCCGACCCACTGATGCCAGTAAAGACAACCAGCTTATAGCGTGGCAAAGTGAGTGATACGTTTTTTAAGTTATGTTCTCGGGCACCGTATACTTCGATCTGTTGTACGTCTCCGTTCATAGAAGCGATAGCAGTGCCTGTGTTGTTCTCTTGTGCCTGGTTAAAAGCCATCCGGGGTGCGTTGATTTTAAATAGCAAATGTACAAAAATGCCGGCGCTTTACGATGGTAATGTGCCAACCCTTCTTAACAGCTTTTTCGAGCAATAGGTTTAGGTAAATACAGTTTGTTTGAAGTATAAGTCTGCTTACTGCCAGATGCATAACAAGAAGAAAGCTATATGGGCTTTAGGCTGGATGAAGAAGTATAAACACAAAAAAAGCAGGCCCTCTGCATAGAGAGCCTGCTTTGAAGTATAAAGTATAAATACCTTAAAAGTTTGGAGACAGCAGGTATTTACCATAAAAGTCGTCGATGATCTTAACAGCTTCGGTGGCATCGTCTACGATGTGTACCAGGTCTAAGTCTTCTTTGTGGATGTTGTTTTCCACGTTCAGCATCACGTCTTCGATCCACTTGAACAAGCCTTCCCAGTACGAGCGGCCTACCAGCACAATCGGGAACGCGCCAATTTTGCGTGTCTGGATCAGCGTGATCGCTTCGAACAGCTCATCAAGCGTACCGAAACCACCTGGCATTACGATAAAGCCCTGCGCATACTTCACAAACATTACTTTGCGCACGAAAAAGTAATCGAAGTTGATTAGCTTATCGGCATCGATGTAAATGTTGTTGAACTGCTCGAATGGTAACTGTATGTTCAGGCCTACCGATTTACCGCCTTCGGAGTGCGCTCCTTTGTTACCGGCTTCCATAATGCCCGGGCCACCACCTGTGATAACGCCATAGCCGTGGCGTACCAGTTTAGCGGCAATTTCTTCGGCCATGATGTAGTAATTGTTGTCTGCTTTGGTGCGGGCAGAACCGAAAATAGAAACGCACGGGCCAATTTTACCTAGCTTCTCGAAGCCATCCACAAACTCGGCCATCACCTTAAAGATCTGCCATGAGTCGGCAATCTTGATCTCGTTCCAGTCTTTGTCTACAAAAGCCTGTCTGATCTTAATATCTTCTTCTGAGGCAGGAGGGGCTGTTACCTGGCCGCTTTCGCGCAGATCTGTGATAGATTTGGCTTTGTTGTCGTTGATATCAGGCTGTATAATGGTCTGGCCGCTGCCCGTGTTCTGAGACTCGTCGTTGAGTTTGGTTTTGCTGGTTTTTCTTAATTTCTTCATAATATTCATCTTCATCAGCAGGAGTAAAGCTCCTTTGTGCCTTTCATGTAAAGGCACACATCATCGTAAAAATTTAAATGCTGCCTGCTATACTAAAAGAGCAGGCAAAAGTTATAACTAAAAGGGTAACGTATAAATGCAGTTTATTTGGATCGGATGGCGACAACTGGGTCTAAATTGGAAGCCATTACGGCTGGTATAATACCCGAAAGCATACCTATCACCGCCGATACGCCAAGACCAAGTATAATGTTACCTGCCGATAGTGTTATCTCCATCGCATCCTGCGGAATCAGGGTGAGCAGGAACACCAGCAGGATGCCGAAGCCGCCGCCCAGCACACTCAGGAAAACAGACTCGAACAAGAACTGGAAAAGGATAAAATAGTTTTTAGCGCCCAGCGATTTCTGAATACCGATGATGTTGGTACGCTCTTTTACCGACACGAACATGATGTTGGCAATACCAAAACCACCTACCAAAATAGCAAAACCACCAATTACCCAGCCGGCCAGGCCCACCACGCTAAAGAAACCCGAGATAGCCTGCGTGGCCATTTCCGGGCGGTTAATCGCGAAGCTGTCGTCGTCGCGGGGGCGGGTACCACGTATGTTACGCATGGTGCCGCGCACTTCATATTCCAGTTCCTGCAGGCCAATGTCAGATTCAATGCCTTTTATAGCAATCTGATTTCCAATTCCTTGCGGGCCGGTGTCATACATTTTAGAGAAAGCCCCGAAAGGCACCAGCGCCTGGTTATCCAGCGTAATGCCAAACATGTTCTCTCCCTGTTTTTTTAGCACCCCGATAACCGTAAATTTCTGACCGGCTACTTTAAATTGCTGTCCGATCGGGGATTGCTGCGGAAAAAGGGAGGTCGCTATCTCAGAACCAATAATGGCTACGTTGCGGGCAGCGTCTGTTTCCTGCTGCACAAAGTAACGGCCGGTTTCCACGGGCACTTCTATTACTTTGTTATAATCAAAGGTTACCCCGGAGATAGAAGCATCCGAGATACTGTTGTTTTTATACTTTAAAGTGGCACTGCCTTTTGTTGATGTGATGGTAACACCGGCATCGTTGGTCAGATTACGGGCAAGTTGCCTGTATTCGTATTCGGTTGGCTCCGGCCGCTGGAAATATTTCCACCACGGATAGCTGCCCCCAAAAGACCAGGGCCATTTCTCCACATACAATACTTTGTCTCCAATAAAGCTCATACTATCGCGCACATTACGCTCCAGCGAGTCTACGAGGGTAAAAACAGAGATAATGGCAAAAATTCCGATCGTAACACCTAATAAGGAAAGCGTAGTGCGCAGCACATTAGACTGCAGGGCCTGCCAGGCAAACCGGAAACTTTCTATTACTAAACGCAGGTAGATCATCTTGCTGGAAGGGTAAGCTGAAGTGGTGCACAACTAATTTTGTTAAAAGTAATAATAATTCAGCCAAACTAAGTAAATTTGCGTTTTGATTTTTTGATTTTACTCAGCAATTTGTTAATAGGTGCCTGCAGCTCAGTTTTTAGCCTGAAAGTGTCATTAACACCTTGCTACTGCGTTTAATACCGTAATATTAAATTTATGAAATTATCCGAATTTAGATTCGAACTTCCGGAAAACCTGCTTGCCACACACCCTGCCGAGAACCGCGACGAAGCCCGTATGATGGTGCTGCACCGCGATAGTGGTAAGATTGAACACCGCATCTTTAAAGACATCCTGGAGTATTTCGACGATGGCGATGTAATGGTGGTGAACGATACCAAGGTATTCCCGGCCCGTTTGTATGGCAATAAAGAGAAAACCGGCGCTAAAATTGAAGTTTTCCTGCTGCGCGAACTCAACAAAGATATTCACCTGTGGGATGTGCTCGTTGATCCGGCCCGTAAAATACGTGTTGGCAACAAGTTATACTTTGGCGAAAGCGATTTAGTAGCTGAAGTAATCGACAATACCACATCGCGTGGCCGTACCATTAAGTTTTTATTTGATGGCCCGGACGAAGAATTCTACAAAACCATAAACGACCTGGGCGAAACGCCACTGCCAAAGTACATCAAGCGCGAAGCTGAGCCTGAAGACAGAGAGCGTTACCAAACGGTTTATGCCAAAAATATCGGTGCTGTTGCTGCACCAACTGCCGGCCTGCACTTTACAAAAGAAGTACTGAAGCGCCTCGAAATTAAAGGAGTTGATATTGCGCCGTTAACCTTGCACGTTGGCCTGGGCACGTTCCGTCCGGTAGATGTGGAAGACCTGACCAAGCACAAAATGGATTCTGAGAACTTCTCGGTACCCGGCGAAACAGCCGAAAGAGTAAACAAAGCGCTGGACAGCAAAAAACGTGTTTGCGCCATCGGTACTACTACCATGCGTGCTTTAGAATCATCGGTATCGGCTAACAGCCGCTTAAAATCAAACGAAGGCTGGACAGATCGTTTCATTTTCCCTCCGTATGATTTCAAGATCGCAAACGCACTGGTAACTAACTTCCATATGCCGGAATCTACGTTACTGATGATGACAGCCGCTTTTGGTGGTTATGACCTGGTGATGAAAGCGTACGAAGAAGCTGTAAAAGAGAATTACCGTTTCTTTAGCTACGGCGATGTAATGCTGATTATCTGATAAGTTTATAAAGTATAAAAAAGGCCCCGGTTCGTAAGAACCGGGGCCTTTTTTATACTTTATAAGCAAGTAGCACTGTGTTTTCGGGATAATTTATTTTAGTGCTAAATCAAACTGATGCTGGTGCGAGCTTGCAGCTCGTAGTTTCTTGCTGAGAGGTACACTTTTGCCAGATTATATTGGGGTACGAGCTGCAAGCTCGCACCAGCATCGGGCTTTTTGTTAAAATAACGAAGCATACAAGCATCATTAAAGTATAATATACTGGACTCGTAACTCATAACTCGGAACTCAGCACTCAAAAAACTAACTTTACAGCATGGCGCAACTCCCAGAATATGCAATTATAGTAGCCGGCGGCTCGGGCAGCCGGATGCAGCAAAGTCTGCCCAAGCAGTTTATAGAAGTGGCTGGCAAACCAATTTTGATGCATACCATAGACAAGTTTTATACTTATAACCCTGCGATAAGACTGGTAGTGGTATTGCCAGAAAGCCAATTGGACACCTGGCGGGAGCTTTGTCGAGAACATGCGTTCAAGGTGTTTCATATGGTGGTGGCAGGTGGCGCTACCCGGTTTGGCTCTGTTAAAAACGGACTCGATGTTATTACAGGAGAGGCCCTGGTAGCCGTGCATGATGGCGTGAGGCCTTTTATAGAAACCACTATTATAAAAGCTGCTTACGAAGCCGCCGCCAAGTATGGAAACGGTGTGGTGGCCGTAGCACCCAAAGACTCGATCCGGGAAGTGACGGAGGAGGGAAGTATGGCTGTGCCGCGCACCAAGTATAAACTGGTACAAACACCGCAGTGTTTTCAGGCAGGTATACTGCGCAATGCGTACGAGCAACCCGAACAGGATTTTTTTACCGATGATGCCTCGGTAGTAGAAGCGCTGGGCGAAAAGATTGTTTTAGTGGAAGGCAGTTACCGCAATATCAAAATTACAACCCCCGAAGACCTGATTCTGGCCGAAGCGTTTGCCTCGCAGCAAGTATAAACTAGCGTACCGGTTGCCGCCCCGACTCCAGGAACAGCAGATTCTCCTGCACTGTTTCCGGCGAAATTACTTCCAAAGTAGGTGCTGGTTTAGATAAATTAAGCAGGTAGCCTTTTAATGGAAGCAGGTTTTGCAGATCGTGGGTAATGCAAAGTATGGTTTTGCTTTTTGTAAGTACCCAATCCTGCAGCAGCCTGAACACCTTGCTTTTATAGTATACATCCAGCTGCTGGGTAGGCTCATCCAGCAGGCAAATGCTGGCATCCTGAAGTATAAGTTGCGCCAGCCAAACAAGTTGCTGCTCACCCCCTGAAAGTGTGGTAAAGTCATGGTCGGCGAGGTGGCTTAATTGCAGGTCTTCCAGCACAGCCGCTGCCAGCTGATGATCCGAAGCTGTGTAGTTCTCGAAAAAAGTTTTTTTCCGGAACAGCCCCATCACCACCAGATCCGAAACTTTAATAGGAAAGGTAACCGTATTTTTTTGCGGCAGATAGGAGAGAATACCTTCTGAAGCCGGGTTGGCTATACTTTTAAGGTCGTGGCCTTGTAAAAGTAACTGCCCCTGGTAAGCAACCTGCTGCTGAAAAGCCTTGAAAAAAGTGGTTTTGCCGGCGCCATTGTGCCCGATAACAGCTACAAATGCAGGCGCAGGTATAGAAAAAGAAAGGTTGCGAATCAGGACACGCTGTCCATAACCCGCAACCACATGCTTTGCTTCAACAATCAAGCCTTGGATAATTACGAATTACGAATTATCAATTACGAATTATAAAGAGGTAAGTACAACCATTCTTAATTCGTAATTCTTAACTCGTAATTCCTTTAGTACTCGTCTTCGTTGAACATGAAATCCTCTTTTGTAGGATAATCAGGCCAGATCTCTTCGATGTTCTCGTAAGGCTGTCCGTCATCTTCCAGTGCCTGCAGGTTTTCTACAACCTCCATTGGCGCGCCCGAGCGGATAGAGAAGTCAATTAATTCGTCTTTAGTTGCCGGCCAGGGTGCGTCCTCCAGGTATGATGCTAATTCTAATGTCCAATACATAGTATGTTTCTCCTTAAACTTATGTGCTTTTTGAAATGGTTTGCAAAAGTATGAATAAAACTAAAAACAAAAATTTTTAGTAAAAATTAATTGTTTTTTTGTCTGTTTTTACCAACACAACGCAAATAAATTACAAATGTTTGCGCTGAAGTCAATAATATCAGAAGATTTTTAGGCAGTTATACTTGCATCTGGCGCTAAAACAAAGAGGTGCCTGCCGTTTTGCTGCAAACACCTCTTTTGGGAAGTATAAACGTATAAATCAGTTAGCTGTTTACGCTCAGTTGGTTTTTAAACCCTTCGATCAGTTCCTGTTTGGTGTTGATCTTGCGGTTAAAGTTACGAATCTTGCCTTGCAGCATACTTTTGAAAGCATCGTTGGCCGGGGCACCGCTCAGTTTATCCAGGTTGTCTTCCAGCACTTCCAGCTCCGCTTTATCTGATTTTATAAACTCTTTCAGGGCGTTAATGCGTGCGTGCAGGTTCTCGGTTTCCGATATTTTTTCTGCGGATGCCTGCTGGCGCTTGCGGATGTAATGTTCCAGGCTGCTCATTTCAAACACCTTATCGCAGGCTTTTATAAAGCGCTCCCATACCTGGTCTGATACGGACGGATGCACAGGACCGGCTTTTTTCCATTCGGCCTGTAGTTCTTTGGCGCGTTTCACGGCATCGTTCAGGCCGTGGTTTTGCAGTAAATTTTCGGCTTCGCCGGCAAGTTCCTGTTTGCGGGCGTAGTTTACCTCGTAGAATTTCTCGCGCGAGTCAGTTTTCTCGTTGGTGATTTTCTGCTTCAGGCGCTCAAAAAAGTGGTTGTGGGCTTTCCGGAAGTTGGTCCAGAGCTGGCTGGTTACCTTGCGCGGTAAATTGCCGCCTACTTCTTTCCACTGGTTCTGGAGTTGCTTTAGTTTGGCTGTGGTACCTTCCCAGTCTTCAGAATTCTGCAGCGCAATCGATTTGGATATAAGGTCTTTGTACTTTTCGTAAGTACGGTTCTGCATTTGCTTTTTATCCTCGAAGAACTCACGCTTGCGCTCAAAAAAGCCTTCAATCGCATTCCGGAAACGTTCTTCCAATTCTTCGGCCACCTCTTTTTCTACCGGACCGGTCTTGATCCAGGTGGCGCGCAGTTCTTTTAGCTTATCGGTGGTTTCTTTCCACTCAATGCTGTTTTGCAGGGCTTCGGCTTCCTGCACCAACCCAACTTTTATACTTAGGTTTTTGCCACGGTTCTGCAGAATGGTTCCGTTTATTTCTTCTTCGGCTTTGGTGAGGGTGTGGTAGATCTGCTCAAAATCTCCTAAAGCATCGTAATTGCCTACCTGCTCTTTCATGTGTAGCACCTTCATCATAAAAGAGCCTTTGTTATCGGAGGTTGCAATACGCTCGAGCAGGTTGTTCACCTTACCCTGGAACATATCGTAACGCTTGGCAAAGTATACCAGCGAGTCGTCTTCAGATTCCTTTACATCTCCTACCTGCCGGGCAGGGTAATTCATGAAAGGTTTCAGCCACACCTGCTGGTCCTGGATAAAGCCGTATTGCTTTGCTTTATCCAATAGGTCGTTGTTTTCCATTTAGTTTGGATCGGGTTATGCGTCAGTACAAAGGCAGGGCGGGCTGGTGCAAATTTGGTTTAAGCCTGCTTTACCTATACAGTTTTTACAAGTTTAAGTATTTCAGCGCAATTTTGTAAGGCGCAAATGCATGAATTTTTACGATATTTGTAATTCTTTTAAGGAATTTGAATAATATGCCATGCCCGGAGCCCGGTTTTGGTGTATTTATACTTGTAAGTGAGCCGTTAACTATAAGAAAATAACATGAGCAACGAAACCATTATATTCTCGATGGCCGGGGTAAGCAAGATTTACCCGCCTCAGAAACAAGTACTCAAAAATATTTACCTGTCTTTTTTCTACGGTGCTAAAATTGGCGTACTGGGCCTTAACGGTTCCGGTAAATCCAGTTTGCTGAAAATTATTGCAGGCGTAGATAAGCAGATACAAGGCGAAGTAGTCTGGAGCCCGGGCTACTCGGTTGGTTACCTGGAGCAGGAACCGCAACTCGACCCAACCAAAACCGTGCGCGAAGTTGTGGAAGAAGGCGTGGCCGAAGTAGTGGCTTTGCTGAAAGAGTTCGACGAGATCAACATGAAGTTCGGTGAAGAGATGACCGACGATGAGATGAACAAACTCATCGAGCGCCAGGGCAACGTGCAGGAAAAACTGGACCATCACAACGCCTGGGAACTCGATAACCGCCTCGAGCGTGCCATGGATGCGTTGCGTACGCCTCCGGAAGATGCCATTATCGGCAACCTGTCGGGTGGTGAGAAGCGCCGCGTAGCCCTTTGCCGTTTGCTGTTGCAGGAGCCGGATGTACTGTTACTGGATGAGCCTACCAACCACTTAGATGCTGAATCAGTAGACTGGCTGGAGCAACACTTAAAGCAGTACAAAGGAACCGTAATAGCTGTTACCCACGATAGATACTTCCTGGATAACGTTGCTGGCTGGATTCTGGAACTGGATCGTGGCGAAGGTATTCCGTGGAAAGGCAACTACAGCAGCTGGCTGGAACAGAAATCTAACCGACTGGCCCAGGAAGAGAAAACCGAAAGCAAGCGCCAGAAAACATTACAGCGCGAGTTGGAATGGGTGAAGATGGCTCCGAAAGCACGTCATGCCAAATCCAAAGCGCGTATCAGCCAGTATGATAAACTGGCCGGCGAAGATGCCAAGCAGAAAGAAGATAAACTGGAGCTGTTCATTCCGGATGGCCCACGTTTAGGTGCGCAGGTAATTGAGGCGCATGGCATCAGCAAGGCTTATGGTGATAAACTGCTGTTCGAAAACCTGGATTTTGCTTTGCCGCAAGGTGGTATAGTTGGTATTATCGGGCCGAACGGTGCTGGTAAAACAACGCTGTTTAAGATGATAACCGGCCAGGAGAAACCCGATGCAGGTGAGTTTGCAGTGGGTTCTACGGTACAGATCTCTTACGTAGACCAGGAACACGCTAACCTCGACCCAACTAAATCGGTGTTTGAAGTGATATCCGGCGGAACAGAGCACATGATCATGGCCGGACGCCAGGTAGTTTCCAGAGCCTATGTAAGCAAGTTTAACTTCTCGGGTGGCGATCAGGAGAAAAAAGTAGACAAGCTGTCGGGTGGTGAGCGCAACCGCGTGCACCTGGCCATGACGCTGAAAGAAGGCGGTAACTTGCTTTTACTGGATGAGCCGACCAACGACCTAGACGTGAACGCGATCCGTGCGCTGGAAGATGGCCTCGAAAATTTTGCCGGTTGCGCCGTGATCATTTCGCACGACCGCTGGTTCCTGGACCGTATCTGTACACACATTTTGGCTTTCGAAGGCGAGTCGCAGGTGTATTGGTTTGAGGGTAACTACTCAGATTACGAAGAGAACAAGAAGAAACGTATGGGCAATATAGAGCCGAAGCGTATCCGTTATAAGAAGCTTGTTTAATATAATTACGAATTACGAGTTAAGAATTACAAATTATTTTAATTCTGAAGTATAAAAAAGGCCACTGCAAGTAATTGCAGCGGCCTTTTTCGTTGAGTAAAGTACAAATAAGTATGGATTCCAGTTCAGACCATCCCCAACCCCTCCTTATCCAAGGCAGGGAGTCTGTTGTTGCTTTAGCTCAAGTATAAGTTTCATGGCTAATTCAATCCATTTTTGATTTATACTTTAAGTATAATGTAAAAGTATAGCTTCCTCCCCTGTTATTAGGGGAGGGTTGGGGTGGGGTAAAACTCCCCGCCTTGCCTAAGGAGGGGTTGGGGGTGGTTTGGCCCGGTTAATTTGTACTCGGCTACTTCACTTTCTTAAACTCCAGCTCATCAAAATGGAAATCCGGGTTATCGGCATCCAGGCGCATCTCTGCTATTTTACCATCTTCGCCCACCAGGAAACGCACATTGGTAGGTGTTAGCAGCGCATACTTCGTGCGCCAGTTCAAATTAAAAATATCGTGTTGCGAGTGGGTGAGCGTGCCGCCAAGGAGCGGAGCCGGTACCAACTGAAATACCAGTTTGCCATCCTGTACTTTTACCGTTGCATCGCCATACAATATGCTGTGGTACGTGCCGGCATAAGCAGCAAGTGGCATGGTTGGTTTGCTGTTGCGCTTTTTCTTTTCGGAGGATGTTTTGGCTTTTGCAGCGGCTTCTGCTTGTTTTGCTTTGGCGATGTTATCGAGCGCTAGCTGGCTCCAGTCGCGTGGTTTTTTTACGGCAAAAAACTGGTCTAACGTATACGTTGTAACCGGCGTCATGATGCTACTCATGCTGTTGGTAAGGATGATAACACCCAGCTTTTCTTCAGGGGCGAGTACGGTGCGGCTGTTCATGCCTTCGTGGCCGCCGCCGTGGTATACCAGTTTCCGGCCTTCGTAATCGCTTACAAACCAACCTAAACCTGCTGCCACAAAGTGCGTGGATGGAATTTGCTCTTCGGCTTGTTTAGATACCGGAAAAGGATTGTGAGCAGTCCACATGTTGCGGCTGGCGGCCTCACTGAAAATCTTTTTGCCGTTGTAGGTACCGTGGTTTAGTTGCAGACGCATCCAGTTGGCGGCCTGGTTTACGCTGGTGAAAATACCGGCTGCCGGGTTCCAGTTATCCCAGGGGTTTAGCGTCGTGGCAAAAGGCTTTCCGTCTGCGCCATTTCCGTGTGGCGACGCTACGTTGGCAACGCCCTTCAGATCGTTTACCGACGTATAAGAGCGCGTCATGCCAAGCGGCTTAAAGAACCTTTCCTGAATAAATTTTTCCCACGTAGTGCCGGATACTTTCTCGATCACTTCGCCTGCCGTGATAAACATGAGGTTCGAATAACCATAGCCGTTCCTGAAACCATAAGCAGGTTTCAGGTGCTGCATTCTGCTGATGATCTCTGGGCGGCTGTGAGTGGTGTTATACCAAAGCAAGTCGCCGCTGAATGTGCCGAAACCAGCGCGGTGGCTCAGCAAATCTTCAATGGTGATGTTCTCGGTTACGTATGGGTTATAAAGCTGCAGCGTCGGGATGTATTTTTTAACCGGGTCGTTCCATTTGATCTTTCCTTCATCAACCAATATGCCAAGCGCAGCAGCGGTATAGGCTTTTGAGTTGGAAGCAATCCCGAAAAGTGTGTTGGCATCTACTTGTCCGCCTGTTTTGTTGTTAAGTACGCCGTAGCCTTTAGCAAAAATAATGGAGTCGTTTTTTACAATCGCGATGGCCATGCCGGGTACATTCCAGTCTTTCAGGGCTTTCTGGTAATAGGCATCAAGTTTAGCAAGGGTAGCGGCTGTGTTGGTTTGCTGCGCTGAAACCGGCTTGGCAAGTATGAAAAGTATAAAGCACAACCACGAAAAGGAGGCGCGTAAAGTATAGCGTTTGCTCATTGGATAAGGCATTTGTGTCGCGCAATATACTTAATTTTAACACCTTCCGAAAACTTGTGTCGGTACAGCAAAGT
The DNA here is from genome assembly GCF_003284895.1 of Pontibacter arcticus. Lineage (GTDB taxonomy): Bacteria > Bacteroidota > Bacteroidia > Cytophagales > Hymenobacteraceae > Pontibacter > Pontibacter arcticus. The sequence goes on along the minus strand of NZ_QMDV01000001.1, from coordinate 764,326 downwards.
ATGACGGGTTAGTGCGAAATTAGCCTGAATTGGCCTTGGTTGCTCTAGGTTGAGATTAGTTAGAGTGTTTTTCCTGCTATTGTAAACCCACCCCTAACCCCTCCAAGGAGGGGAATTCTTCAAAGTATAAATCAGTTACCTTCTTCGCGTGGCGTGTGGTTTCCGGTTTCGTAGGCTTTCTTCTCTAATTCTAACTGATGGAGTTGCTCGGGTGTGAGGGTGTTGGCTAAGGTTCCCAGACTCGGCTGACCGGCATCAACCCAGGCAGTGTACCAGAAGCTGGCAATCGTATGGATGGCAAGGCGCATCTGGCGCTCTACCTGCCCGCGCAATTGGTTGTGGTAGGCCAGCGAGAAAGGCCGTGAGTAAACACGGGTAGTCAGGTTGTTGCGTACTTCGAAGCTATACTTTTTTTCCTCTTCAAACTCCTGCGTCAGCTGCTTTTCAAAGTATAAAACCGAATCTAAAGCCAGATGCGCGCTGCTTACAATGCCCCAGGCTTTGAGTTGCGGTTGCTCCAGGTATAAGGCCTGCCCTACAAAAAAATCATAGTTACCTGCATACATTTCCGGTAACCGCGACTCCCAGAAACCATGTATGCCACGCTGCCCGGTAAGCTGCCCGTTATAATTCTGGGTTGTATGCAGCGGTACACAGGCATCGGCAATGTAGTGTCCTATTTCCGTTGAGAGCCGAAGTATACGTTCCAGGTTTCGCTCCTTAAAAGCCTGCGTGAGCTGGTACTTCATCAGGTTAATATGCCAGGGCACAATGCCATAGGTTTGCAGCGTATCCTCGCTATACTTTTCCACGGCCTGTTGCCAGTAACGCGGCATTTTATACAGGGCACTGTCGCCATACACATCCAGGTCGATGTAGTGGCGGGGTGCTTCGCCTTCTACTGCATAGCGGCGTTTGTCCGGGTTAACAGCATTTTCGGTAATGTAACGGATATGCTTTTTGTAGAAACCCACCATTTCGGGAGGCAGCGCAAATACGGCCAGGCGGTTTATGCGTTGATGCGCGTAAAAGCCCCAACTGTTGCCCTGCGAAGGCAGGAACAGTAACAGCACAAGAAGTATGACTTTTAGAGGGTTAGCCATACTTGCGGTTTACGGGAATTTGCGGTATAAGTGGTTAAAGGTGATGAATATATATTAAAATAGAGGTGTTTGGTTTCTGGTTATTCTGTTGATTTATTATCTTGTATTGATAAGCTAAGCATACAACCAGTTAATCACTGGTTGTATGCTATACTAACTAATTACAAAAGCTGAAATACATATATTCACCCTAAATCCTATAAAAATATGCAAGCAATTGAAGCAATCAAGCCAGGACCAAAGCCAAAAAAACAAGACGGAACACCTGATGAAAGAAGACGTGTTACTCCAGAAACTCAACCAAAGCATCCAAATTTGAAACCCCACAAACATAGGCCCGGAGAATCTAAATAACTGCAAGAAGTAGGATTAACTTTGCTTTTATATTTATAGACAGAAAAATAGATCGTACCGACTGTAAATCTTGGCTTTGCCAACAGCTTTCGAAGGTGGTTATACAAGCACTCTACTCTATACTTATCCCAAAACCAAAAAAGGCCAGCTATAAAGTATAGCTGGCCTTTTTCAAAGTATAAAATCCTTAGCGTTTCTTCGACAGAGCCGGGAATTTCATTTTATAATCTGCATCTACATCACCCTTAGATATTTTGGTGAGCTTGTTTTTGATCAAGCGTTTCTTCAGGCCGTTCAGGTGGTCTGTAAACAGGATACCTTCAATGTGATCGTACTCGTGCTGGATAACGCGGGCTGTCATGCCATCATAAGTATCAGTGTGCTCGTTCCAATCCTGGTCGAAGTAGCGGATAACGATGCGCTCGGGGCGGTACACCATTTCGCGCACGCCGGGTATGCTCAGGCAGCCTTCTTCAAAGCCCCATTCTTCGCCATCTTCTTCAATAATTTCCGGGTTGATAAATGCTTTTTTAACGCCTTTGCCTTCGTCTTCATCGTCCATCATCGGCTCCGAATCGATCACAAACAAACGTATACTTTTGCTGATCTGGGGAGCGGCCAAACCTACGCCGCGCGCGTGGTACATGGTTGTATACATGTCTTCGATCAGCTCATTCAGCCCCGGATAATCTTTCGGAATATCGGTGGCAAGCTCTTTTAATACAGGATCGCCGTAAGCGGTAATCGGGTAAATCATATGGTTCTGCTTTCTAAATACGATTGTAAAATAATGGCCGCACTTACGCGGTCTACGGTGCCTTTGTCCTGACGTGCTTTCTTCTTCAGGCCGCCTGCCAGCATGGCCTGCTGCGCCATTTTAGAAGTAAAACGCTCGTCTACGGTATGCACAGGCAGCGCCGGAAATTCTTTTTTCAGGATACGTACAAACCCAACCACATGCTGCGTGGCGTCGGTTGCCTCGCCCGAAAGCCGGGTAGGCATTCCGATAATAATAGCATCTACCGGTTCGCGTTGCACATAGGCCTTTAAATAAGCTAACACATCTTTGGCATGTACGGTTTCCAGTGGGTTCGCGATTATCTGGAGTGGGTCGGTAACTGCTAAACCTACCCGCTTTGTACCGTAATCAATTGCCAGAATTCTGCCCATGTGTGTCTTACAAAGTGCAAAGGTACAGATTTTAGTTATTGCTTTTATATACCCGCCCTCCCCGAATATGGCCGATCTTTATACTTTGGTGGCCGATGATAAAACGAGTAGAGGGGAATTTTGCTACCAAATGCTGGTTTTATACTTTAAATAAGTAATTTTTAAATTATTTAAAGGTTCTTGCTGTTAAGAAAGTAACTATACAACAAGCCTGCATTTTAATCTGCTGTAGCTTTATTAGTTCTGATACCTGTGTCGTATATTTAATTATCTTGTAAGCTGGCTGCCCCAATGCCAGGTGCAATCGTGTTTATTTTTTTAAGATCATGGAAAATTTTGAGCAAGGCGAAGAAAGAAAAGGTTTCCGGAATACGCCGTTTCAGATAAAAATGCCGCTCTTTATGGCTGCTGCGCTGGTAGTAGGGCTGCTGATCGGGGCTAACATGTTTTCCCCGTCCAGCACCAACCCGCAGGGCACTGCCCGTAGTTACCTGAAGTTCCGAGATATTCTCAGCTACATCGACCGCGATTACGTGGACACAGTAGACATCGAGAAACTATCCGACTTTGCGATCACCAAAATGCTGGAAAAACTGGATCCGCATACTTCTTATATTCCAGCAGAAGAAATGGCCATGGCACGCTCATACCTAGAAGGCGATTTTGAAGGCATTGGCATCGAATTCAATATTTTTAAAGATACCATCTACGTAATCACGCCCCTGAGCGGAGGGCCTTCCGAAGCGGCAGGCATACAACCCGGCGATAAACTCATCAAAGTAAATGGCGAAAATATTGCGGGTGTAGGCATTACCAACGAAGGTGTTTTCAAGCGCTTGCGCGGCCCGAAAGGCACCAAAGTAAGCTTGGGCATTAAACGGCCGGGCGCTCCAAAACTGCTTACCTATACGTTAAACCGCAATAAGATACCAACTTCGTCAGTAGATGTTAGTTACATGGTAGATGACAAGACCGGTTATATAAAAGTGAGCCGATTCTCGGCCAAAACTTATGATGAGTTTGCCGACGCTCTCAAAGGCCTGAAGAAAAAAGGGCTGCAGCAGCTTATACTTGACCTGCGCGGCAACCCCGGCGGCTACATGGACCACGCCACCCGCATGGCCGATGAGTTTATATCCGGTGATAAGATGATTGTGTACACCGATGGCAAAGGCGACAAGTATGATTCAAAGACCTATGCGCGCACCAAAGGCGATTTCGAGAATGGCCCTATCATCGTATTGCTGGATGAAGGAAGCGCATCGGCCTCCGAGATTGTGGCAGGCGCCCTGCAGGATAACGACCGCGCTTTAATTGTGGGCCGGCGTTCGTTTGGCAAGGGCCTGGTGCAGATGCCGATTCCATTAAACGACGGTTCTGAACTGCGCCTGACTATTTCCAGGTACTATACGCCAAGCGGCCGCTCTATCCAGAAACCTTATACCGGTGGCTCCGAAAATTACCAGCAAGACATGATGAAGCGCTTCGAGAACGGAGAGTATTTCCATCCGGACAGTACCTTGTTTGTAGATTCGCTGAAGTATAAAACAGCACGTGGTCGCTTTGTGTATGGCGGCGGCGGTATTATGCCCGATGTGTTCGTGCCCCGCGATACCACCGAATTATCAGAATACCTGAGCCAGCTGTACAGCAAAAATGTTATCCGGGAGTATGCGTTGGATTATTACAGAAACAACCGCAAAGAACTCGAGAAAATGACGTTTGAGAAGTTTAACAAGTCGTTTAACGTAACCGATGCCATGCTACAGGATGTTGTAAAGATGGCAACAAGCGCAGAAGTAAAGTATAACGCCACCGAATTTAACCGTTCTAAAAACCTGCTCCGCAATAACCTGAAAGCATTTGTAGCCCGAAGCGTATATGGTAACAAAGGTTTTTTCCCGGTGCTGCACGAGTCTGATGAAGAGTTTCAGCAGGCACTCCGGCAATTTAGCAGAGCACAGCGGCTGGCAAAAGGCGGTGCTTAAAATATAACGATGCTTGTGTATATTTGCGTAGCACAGGCATTTTAACAAACTATAACCATAGCAGCAAAAAATGGCTTTCTATTATAAACTGGGAGAGATTCCTCATAAAAGACACACGCAGTTCCGGCAGCCGGATGGCAGTTTGTACGCAGAGCAGCTGGTGGGTACCTTAGGTTTTAGTGGTGTATCATCACTTTTGTATCACATCAATCCGCCTACCAAAATTAGCCGCATTGGCGAGCCTGTGCCGTTTGCACCGCAAAAAGCAGCAGGTATAAAACTGGCGCCGCACCACCTGCGCACGCTGGGCATTACTGCAACCGGCTCTGATTACCTGAGTGCCCGCAAAACCGTGTTGTTTAACGCCGATGTTGCCATTAGTATCTGCAACCCGACCGAGCGCGAAATGAGCTATTACTACAAAAACGGCCAGGCCGACGAAGTAGTATTTGTACACGAAGGCACCGGCGATTTGCTGACGCAGATGGGTCGCGTACCTTTTAAGCCCGGCGATTACCTGGTTATCCCACGCACGATCATTCATAAATTCCGGTTCGATGAAGGGCAGGTACGTTTGCTGATCACCGAATCGTTCAGCCCGATAGAAACGCCGCGCCGTTACCGTAACCATTTTGGCCAGTTGCTGGAGCATGCACCGTTTTGTGAGCGCGACATGCGCCCGCCTGTAGACCTGAACCTCGAAACCGGAAAAGGAGAATACCTCGTTCAGATAAAAAAAGAAGGCGAACTGCACCAGTATTATTATGAGTTCAGTCCGTTTGATGCCGTAGGCTGGGATGGCTATTTTTACCCGTATGCGTTCTCTATTTATGATTTCGAACCGATAACCGGCCGCGTGCACCAGCCACCTCCCGTACACCAGACCTTCGAGGCGCAGAATTTTGTAATCTGCTCGTTTGTACCGCGTTTATTTGACTATCACCCTCTGGCTATACCTGCGCCTTACAACCATTCCAACGTGGATTCGGATGAGGTTTTATACTATGTGGATGGCGATTTTATGAGCCGCAAAGGCGTAGACCGTGCTTCGTTTACCGTGCATCCGGGCGGTATTCCGCATGGCCCGCACCCGGGTACGGTAGAGGCCAGCATTGGCAAAAAAGAAACACATGAGTATGCCGTGATGATCGATACTTTCCGGCCGCTGCACCTAACAGTAGAAGCTGTAGAAATGATGGACCAGAATTACCCGATGAGCTGGAAAGACCACGGAACCGACGGCCCACGTCCGGCTGATATGATGGATTAACTAGAGATTATCAAGTATAAAACTGAAGTATAAACATAGATTTATTTTACAACACGAACGAGCCGGGAAGTATACTTTCCGGCTCGTTTTGCTTTGCCATATCCTGAAGTAGTTTTTTTCTGGTGAAATGCTTTGTATATAGTTTTTTGGGTTTTATCTACATTTTCGGGCTGTTCATCCAGTGGTTTTAGTTCCCTCTGAAAATATAAGTACCTTCAAGCAACCTTGAGCCAGCCAGTCGCATCTTTTACAGATACAATTCCAGCTTTCTGGGGTGAAGCCACGCACGCTGTAACCATACTTCTATGAAATATATTTTTTACACACGCAAGCCCGTTGTTTTATGCGTCTGTTTTTGCCTGTTGCTGCTGGCAAGTACAATGTTACCCGCACAGGCTCAGAACCCGGCATTTGCCCAGAAACAACTAAAAGCTTTACGTATAACTGAGCCCATTAAAATTGACGGCGACCTGAACGAAGCGATCTGGCAGCAAGCCGAAATTGCTACTAACTTTGTGCAGAACAGGCCTACCCCCGGCCCGTTGGAAACTCACCCCACCGAAGTACGCATTCTGTATGATGACGAAGCCATTTATGTAGGGGCTATTATGCACGATGTATCGCAGGACAGTATTCTGCGTGAACTGGGCCGCCGCGACGACTTGGGCAATACAGACTTTTTTGGTGTTTTTTTCGATACCTATAACGACCAACTGAACGGCTTTGGATTTTTTACAACGCCAGCCGGTGTACAGCAGGATGCACGCTACTCTACCAGCGGCGAAGACTGGAGCTGGAATGCCGTTTGGGAAAGCAACGTAAGTATGCAGGGCACCAATTGGGTAGCCGAGTTCAAAATTCCATACTCTGCTATCCGTTTCAGTAGCAAGCCAGAGCAGTTATGGGGCCTTAATTTTATGCGCAACCGCCAGATTACGCGAAAAGGCTACTTCTGGAACCACGTCGATCCGGCCAAAGACGGCTTTACAAACCAATGGGGCAAACTAACAGGCATCAGAGATATCAAAGCCCCGTTGCGCCTTTCGCTTTCGCCATATGTGGCAGCATCAGCCGCTTCATTTCCTTATAAAAAAGAAGGCAGCGAAGATATAAGCACCAAAACAGACTTCAACTTTAGTGGCGGTTTAGATGTGAAGTATGGTATTAACGATGCCTTTACATTGGATATGACGCTGATCCCGGATTTCAGCCAGGTACAATCAGATAACCAGGTACTGAACCTGGGGCCTTTCGAAGTCCAGTATAACGAGAACCGGCCCTTCTTTATGGAAGGAACGGAGCTGTTTAACAAAGGAGGTTTCTTTTACTCGCGGCGTATCGGAGGATCACCTGTAAATGAGGAGTTTGATGTACCGGAAGACCATAAAATAATTGAGAACCCGCTTGAAACTAAGATGATAAATGGTACCAAAGTTTCCGGCAGAACACAGTCGGGCTTGGGTGTAGGTATATTTAACGCGGTAGTAGGCCGCCAGTATGCCACGATCGAAGACAGCGAAGGCAGGCAGTATGGGAAGGAAACGCAGCCGCTCACCAACTATAACATTTTAGTACTTGATCAATCGCTTAAAAATAACTCGTATGTAACGCTGGTAAACACCAGTGTCATGCGCCAGGGCAGCACCTACGATGCCAACTTAACGGGCGGCCTTTTCAGGTTTGCGAACAAGGAAAACAAGTATGCCATCAACGGAAAGGCGGCACTCAGCCAGCAGTATTTTTCTGATAGCACCGCATTGGGTTATACGTATAATGTAAACGTGGGCAAAGTAAGTGGCAACTTTTTGTACAGCCTGGAGCACAACGTAATCTCGGATACCTATAACCCGAACGATATGGGTATACTTTTCAACAACAACTCAGTAGACGAAACACTGGATCTGAGTTATAATGTTTACCAGCCTTTCTGGAAGTTTCTGAATGCACGTACTAACCTGGGTGCCACTTACTCGCGCCGTTATAAGCCTGATACATTCCAGAATTTCGTGATCTATGCCAGGGCAGAAGGGACCTTTAAAAACTTCCTGACAGTGGTGCTTTTCAGTAACCTGGAGCCTGTTGTAACTTACGATTTCTTTGAGCCCCGCACGCCGGGCTGGTATTATACTTTCCCGACTAACTACAACACGGGTATATACTTGTCTTCGGATTACCGCAAAAAGTTTGCACTCGATGTGGAAATAGCGTATCGCAAGTTTAACGAGAACGATCGCCACACTACTTCTTTCTTTCTGTCGCCACGCTACCGTGTTAGTAACAAACTCAATTTTGTGTATCGCTACAGCATGAACGAGCGCTATGATGACATGGGATTTTCTGATAAAGATGAGATAAAGGACGAGGCAGAAAAAGTAATAGGAGAACGCATTATTTTCGGCTTACGGAATGTGAACACCGTAGAAAATACGCTTACCGGCAATTATATTTTCAACAATAAAATGTCGTTATCGCTGCGGGCGCGTCATTACTTATCGAAAGTGGTGAATAAAAAATACTTTAGCTTAACGCCGGAAGGTAAGCTGCTGGCCGATGGGCATAACGAAAACCACGACCGTAACTTTAATATCTTTAATGTGGATATGGTGTATTCGTGGTGGTTTGCGCCGGGTAGCGAAATTAGCATTGTCTGGAAAAACCTGATCTCGGATGATGTAGATAAAGCCATCCCGAGTTACTTCGATAATTTCAGCCGCACCTTCTCTTCGCCGCAAACAAACTCGTTATCCGTTAAAGTGCTTTATTACATTGATTACAACACGATCAAAAATAAACTGAGCAAACCAAAAGCATAAGTTCAGCAGTAAGTATAAAGTATAAACAAGTATGGCTCCGGAGAGGAGCCATACTTGTTTATACTTTAAAATCAGTTTCTAATGCTGCACTACCAGCTTGCGGCTATAAGTTTTGCTGCCATGTTTTGCACGCAGCATGTATACGCCAGAGGCTCTTTTACTGAGGTCGATGGTGCCCTGGTACTGGCCGTTATGCTCTACGCTGCCGGTATAAATGGCTTTCCCCAGCAAATCGTATACTTCAAAGGTAATGTCTTCTGTGCTGGAAGTTTCCAGGCGCAGATCGAAGCGTCCGGTGCTTGGGTTAGGCGATGCGATGAGTTCCGGGCCCAGGTTTCGTTCCGAAGATTCCAGGTTAAAGTTAAATGCCTGCGACACGTCAGAGATACAACCGTCCAGTTGCACCAGCACCGTATAAACACCGGATTCTGTGGGTGTATATACTTTGCCGGTTGCGTTCGCGATCAGTTTATTATTCAGGAACCACAGATTGCCTTCTGCCGCGCTGGACACAAGCGTTGTGCCCTGGTGGGCGATAACTGGTTTTGCCACCGGCGTACCGCTTTTCATAATCGCTTCGGTGCGGTCGCTTTTGCAGCCGAGTGCCGTTACCTGCAAATCATAGAAATAGTAATAAAAGTTAAGGGGCGTTTCGGTGGCAGTATTGCCTGTAATGGAAACCACATTGGGTATCCCGAACGGGTAGCCTTTTACGCCTTCGTTGTTCCTGAAAATAGTAGCGCCATTCTCGTACGCAATGGCAATCTGGTATTCGCCGGCTTCCGGTATTTCCAGGCCTAAATAATAGACAGCGCCTGCATCGTTCGGGTCGTTGGGCTGCACGCCGGGGCCTGCAGTGGTGCGCGTAGCCGTTACAGCCAGGGTACGTTCCGAAACCGGCGCGCCTTCTGCATTATACACTGTAAACCTAATGTTGCCACTGTTGCCGATATACAGCCTCGCGGACTCCAGCAGCATAGGTGCCTTCGCCGAAAGTTTAACCGCAGGCGTGAATTGGTTATAGCCTCCGCCAGTTGCAAAGCTCTTTTGTTTCGGCCCAATCGTTCCCCTGAAATCGTTGTAAGCAGCATACAATTTTCCGGTTGTTTGGCTGAGCGCTACCTGTGCCTGGTTTCCTGCCGCCACGGGCATAGTATCGGTTAAAGAAGTATACCAGAAAAGTGTGCCTGCACCAGCACCTGTTAAAGTATAATTTGTAGCCGAGCCGCAACGCACAGCCGTTGCGTCAGTGGGAGCAGCGAGGTTTGCGCTTACTGTAAAGGTAGCTTGCTGTTGGTTATTCGCAGTAAAGCCATCGTTTACTAAGCCGGAGGTGGCAACCAGATCATACTTTTCGCCAGCAGTTGTCGCAAACGAGCCATCCAGCACAAACTCGGTTTGAGCGTTGGGAGCAAGGCTTCCGGTAAAGGTGCCGGTCAACTTTTGTAATTCCTGGCCATTTCTGCGGATACTGACCTGCACCGGGATATTTTGCTGGGCAGCCGTACCCTCGTTCCGAAGTATAACTTTTACTTTTTGAGCCGGGTTCGCACATAATGATGTACCGTTAGCAGACACCGTACTAACTGCAATATCAACCGCCGGCTTGGCAAACTGCACTACATAATCCTGGGTTTCGCCGCGTGTGTAAGTGCCACAAGAAGTAACATCGGCAGCATTTATACTTTCCTGTACCACCACGCGCATGCGGGTTTTGTCTCCTACAGCTACCGAGGCAGGCGGCGTTATACTTGCGTTAAAAGTGCCATCGCCAAGTATAACTCCCGATACAGCGGCTTCTTCATTTGCATCCGTAAAATCGCCGTCGTTGTTCCAGTCTACGTATACTTTTGCAATTTTAGAAGCAGCCGCGCCACAACTTCCCAGTTCCAACGCCATAGCATTGGCCTGGCCACGCGTTAAGGTTAGTGTAGTGGCTGTTAAGTTTTGGTACGTAGCGCAGGCATCCGGAAACGAAATCATACTTACGCCAAGGGTTAATTTCTTTATGCTGGCACCGATTTCTGAAGCTGGCGCGCTGCTGCAATAAGCGGCACCGCCCACGCCGCTCACCAGCAGCGAATAGTTTTGCGGCCCTTTGGTTAAAGTGCCTTTGTGTTTTATGGTTATAGTATAGGTTTCGCCCGGAACGGCATCAGACACTAAAATCTGCTCCACATTATCCAGTATGTTATTGCCAGGTTTGGCGGCAGCGTCGGGTTTGGTGGGGTCTAAAATCCAGGGCAGGTAAGTGGTGCTTTCTCTTTGTATGCTGATGTCGAGGTCGTTTACAAGGCGTGCACTGCGGTTGTTCAGTACACTTGCGTTTGCCTCCAGCACAGTACTTTCCGGATCGGTCCAGGAAATGGTGGCTACCAAAGGACCTGCGCCCGATGCCGTCACTTTTAACGTATAAACCTGCCCTTGTTGCAGCGTGTTCTCCTGAAGCAGGTGCGTTTTGTTTGTGTTCGAAAGTAAAGTAGCTGCTTTCGCCGCATTTAATAGTCCCCAGCCAAACTGGTAATCCGGGCCAGGGGCGGGGCCGGCCTCATCGGCGGTGTGGATAGCCAAGCCTTTCAGCGTAGCAGCACGCATTATACTTCCTTTGTTCAGGTTAGCGTAATGTTCCTGCAACAGCAGCAGCGTACCCGATACGTTAGGAGCCGACATAGAAGTGCCGCTGGTGATCTTGTACATTTTATCCCCTTCCGAAGACGCAGATAGTATAGACGTGCCATTGCCAACCAGATCTGGTTTTATACGGCCATCATCCGTGGGGCCAAAACTACTGAATCCTGCAGCTACCACATCACTGGCCTGCGCATAACCGTTCGTGATGGAAGCAACAGCGCCAACCGTCAGGATATTTTTAGCAGTACCGTAAGTAGAAATTATATCGTACCCGTTGTTGCTGCTGATGTCTTTGCCACGGCTGGCTACCAACTCAAATTTACCGGAGCCGTTCCGCTGAAAGTATGGTTCGCCTTCCTTGGGGCCATTTTCGCTGCGGTTGTTGCCCGCCGATTTTACCATCAGCAGGTAAGGTGCATTGTAAGCGATCTGGTCCCATTTGGCGGCTGTCTGGTCATAATAGCCAAACTTGTAATCTTCTTTTGTGCTGATGCCGGTATCGCCCCACCATTCCCAGTTGGGGTCTTCTTTGGTGCCTTTGCGGTCATCGTTAAAATGCCAGCCGGTAATGGAGCCATAGGAGTGATTGGATACAAGCAAGTCTTTGGCGGCAGCAGCTATTTCGCTTACGTCGTTATCAAAATCATACGCCTGCAGTTTGGTAATGCCGTGCGCCATGCCCTTAGCCGATGCATTTACACCTTTGGCAGCCATTGTTCCGGCTACGTGTGTGGCGTGGTCGTTTATTTCGGTTGCGTTATCTTTCTGGATGATGCGGTTTCGGAGTTCCTGGTGGGTGGCGCGTATGGCGCCGCCATCCCAGATGGCCAGTTTTTCGGCTACAGATGAGCTGCTACCGCTCAAACTAAGGCCTAAAGCGCCGCCAGCCCAGAGCTGATCTGTGCGGGTTGTGGCGGCAGCGCGCGTATTGTTATAAGTAATGTAATAGATTGGTAAACCGCGCGTATCAATGCCCTGCAACGAAATGTGCGTGCCATCGGCATACGTTTTCTGTACTACCCAGCCGTTTTGTCTGGCCATTTCCAGTGCTTTGCCACGATTTAACTTATAATCTTTTTCAGCGGAAACGGCAATTTTACTTAACGCCGTAGCATTGGTACGCACAGGTGTAGAGCCCTGCTGCGCCCTACTTTGGGTAGCGAATATAATGGCAAGGGCAACGAGCCAGAGACCCCGTCTTTTCATAAAAACAACAATCAGCGTGTATAACCTGTGAGATACTATGAAAGGATAAGATAGGCAAAGATGTTCAAATGGAGGCTAAGTTTTTTTGAGCAGGATATACAGCGTTTCAGCCGACCATAGATTTTACAAAGAAGTGCCTGCAAAACGAAAAAGGATTTGCTGAAATCTAAAAGTATAGATCCTGCAAATCCTTTTACAGCAAGTATAAAATGGCTTTTACTTTTTCAGGTACTGGGCGTACTCTTTTGCAAAGTATGAAAGTATGATATCGGCACCGGCGCGTTTTATACTTGTCAGGGTTTCAACCATAATCTTTTCACCGTCTACCCAGCCTTTTTGGTCGGCAGCTTTTACCATGGCATACTCCCCGCTTACGTTATAAGCTGCTATGGGTAAATTCGAGTTATCGCGCAGCAACTTTATCACATCCAGGTAAGATAAGGCAGGTTTCACCATCAGGTAATCCGCCCCTTCGGCTGTATCGAGTTCGGCTTCTACCAAGGCTTCACGGCTGTTGGCGTAGTTCATCTGGTACGTTTTTTTGTCACCGGCTTTCGGTGCAGAATCAAGCGCATCCCGGAACGGGCCGTAGAATGCACTCGCATACTTGGCCGTGTACGCCATAATGCCCACTTTATGGAAACCGTTTTCGTCGAGTACGCGGCGGATATGCCCGATACGGCCGTCCATCATATCGGAAGGGGCTACCACATCGGCACCGGCCTGCGCCTGTACCAACGCCATCTTGCCTAAAACTTCCAGTGTCTCGTCGTTCAGAATTTCGCCGTTCTCAACAATGCCGTCGTGGCCATCCGAGCTGTAGGGATCCATGGCGATGTCGGTGAAAAGCGCTACCTGCGGGAAATTCTTTTTGATCTCGCGGATGGCTCTCGGGAAGAGGCCGTCCGGGTTCCAGCTTTCGGTGGCCGTTTTATCTTTGTATTGTTCGGCAATGCCTGGGAATGGAGCAAAGGCTTTTACGCCCAACTCTACGCACGTATGAATTTCTTCGAGCAGCGTATCGATGGAAAAGCGGTTGATGCCCGGCATCGATTTTACTTCGATGCGCTGGTTCTGGCCTTCAATTATAAAAAGCGGGTAAATAAAATCGTTCAGGCTCAGGCTGGTTTCCTGCACCATATTGCGGATAACTTCGGTCTGGCGGTTACGTCTTGGTCTTCTGTTCATAAGTATAAATTTCTGGCAGAAAATTAATTACTGCAAAGTTACGGCTAAAGCAAACGAATTGAAACGCTTTTTAGACAGAACACAGTTCCGGAAGTATAAATGGCAGCTTTCGTATACTTTTTTGGAAGACTTATAAGGTACCGCTTTCCATTATTTCCCGGATGCTGTCGCGGTAGCGTGTGCCTACCGGTATTTCGGTGTTGTTGCTTAGCTCGATGGTGTTGCCGTGTATGGCTTTGATGGCCGATTTCCGGACGATGTAAGAGCGGTTAACGCGCAGAAAATCCCGGGTCAGCAGTTCTTCGATCTTGGTCATGGTCATGTGGGTAACCACGCTCTTGCCCAAAGTATGGATTTTGAGGTAATCTTTCATGCCTTCCACGCAGATAATAGCTTCCAGGGCAATGTTCATGAATTTTTTGTTCTCCTTCACCAGCAGGAACTGCTTATTTGGGTCAGTTGTAACAGCCGGATTTATACTTGCGGAAACCGGGTTTTTGTAGCGCATCTTTTCCTGCACTTTGTGGATGGCTTTCACAAAACGATCGAAGGTAACAGGCTTTAAGAGGAAATCGGCCACATCATACTCAAAGCCCTGCACCGCATATTCGGAGTAAGCCGTTGTCATGATCACGTAGGGTTTGTAGTTGCTGCTGAACGTGTTCATAAACTCGATGCCGTTCATTTCAGGCATGTTCACATCCAGAAAAATAACATCGGGCCGCAGTGCACTTATTTTACCAAGCGCTTCAATTGCGTTTTCGTACACCGCTGCCAGCTCCAGAAAATCGAGCCGACTTACATACTTTTTCAGCAGTTCCTGGCCCAGCGGCTCATCATCCAATATAACACAGGTAATTTTAGCTTCCATTTTACCAGATTTTTAACAGTACGTGGTGCATGTTTTCAGTTTGATTTATCTGCAACGTATGGCTATCAGGATATAACAATTGTAGCCGCCTGCGCGTGTTGCTGATCCCGATGCCATTGGTTGCCAGTACCTGTTTGCGTGGCGGAAGAGAGTTGGTTACCTCAAAGCAAAAAACGCCGGCTACATCGCGGTAGGCTTTTATGGCGATGCAGGATTGGTTGATGTACTTATCTACGCCGTGCTTGATGGCATTCTCCACAAAAGTAAGCAGCAGTAGTGGTGGAATGTGTTGCTGGCCCAGTTGCTCCGAAATTTCCCAGTCTATGGTCAGGCGTTTGCTGTGGCGTACCGTCTGGATATCAAGGTAATGGCGGATGGTATCGAGCTCTTTTTCTACTTCCACTTCGGTTGTGTTCGAATCATATAAGGCAAAACGCATGATATTGGAAAGCGAGTAAACGATCGAAGCTGCCGTCTGGTCTTTATCTTCTACGAGCGCATAAACACTGTTAAGCGTATTAAACAAAAAATGCGGGTTTATCTGCGAGCGCAGGAAATCGAGCTCCAGTTTCAGGTTGTCTTTCTCTAATAGCATACTTTTATACCTCGACTTAAAAACTAACCGTAGCCCTTTAATAATAAGTGGCAACAAGATGCCCATTAACAATTGCTGCACATGAAAGTACAGGATATCTGTACTATACAGAAAAGTCCAGGGGCCTTGCGCCGACATGCTGGCTGCTAAATTTCTTATATATTCGGGGGTAGTGGGGCTTGTGATACTGAAATAAGTATAAACCTGGTAAATGAACAGCCCGTAGGTCAGAAACGTACTTACAAGCAACAGGCAAATTCCCAGGCACTTCCAGATAATATTTAGTTTGCTGCCAATTATCCCCGAAACCAGGTAAAACAAAAGTATGGCCAGGCTCATTTTGGTGGATGCAACCGCTAGTGTAAGCGCTGGAAACACATTGCCAACCAACCAGCGCGCCTGCTGATCGAACCAGATGTACATCAGTGCCCAAAAGATAACATGCAGCCAGACGCGCGCTTTACTGTTGTGGCTGGTACCGGATAAAATAGCGGAAAGTTTACTGGTGATGTCGTTCATGCAACTTTGTAAAATGCGCTGAAATCAGGTTCAAAAGTATGGCTAAGTCTTCTGATCTGAAGTATAAACTTTGCCCTGTTCAGCTATTAAGTATCGCGAATAATCCGGCAACTGCAAAATCAGAAGTATAAGTTGGTTAGTTGATTCGGTTTTCTTCGTCTGAAGCGGCGCGTCTGTCTTTAGCGGCCGTTTTTACTTTCTGGTTTCCGAAATTATAGCTGAGCGATAGGTTAAAGAAGTGAGAATCCCAGCGGTAAATGCCGGTGCTGCGCAGGTTGCTGAAGTTTGTTTCAGATTTGGCGCGTGACGTTTTTAAGATATCGTTGTAGCTGCCGCGGAAAGTAAATTTGCCATCCATAAATTTCTTCTGAAGACCGATATTAACAATGTATTGCGGCTTCAAACTAACGGCGCCATACGGTGCCCCCGACTGGAAATAAGCTGACAAACTCGGGGTCCAGTCGCCTTTCACTTTAAAAGTATTGGTTACACTGTACACACCCGAAAAGCCCTGCAGCTGCTGCGGCGCACTGGCCACCGATAGCAGCGAGTTGCGCAGGTAAGAACCGTAGAGGCTGTTGTGAATACTCCACCAGCGCGCTACCTCCACAGGCACTGAAAGGCTGAGGTAATACTGCGTCTGGCTATCCAGGTTTTCAGCGCGGGTTCTGGTTACCACTGATTGTTCGGAGATGCGCTCGGTAACATACGATGTAGTATTGGTTGTTTCAGCATAACCTAAAACGGCCGTATAAGTGTTTTTCAAAGTATAAGTTACATCTATACTGCTCGTGAATTCAGGCTTCAGGAACGGGTTGCCCTGTGTGTAAGTATACACATCCTGGAAGTAAATAAATGGGTTCAGGCTCTGGTAGCTTGGCCTGCTGATGCGGCGGCTGAAGGCTGCGTTTACAAAATGGTCGTTACCAAAACTGCGGCTGATAAGCACCGACGGAAAAAGATTGAAGTAAGAGCGATTGGAGGGCTGGTTGGTGGTCAGGAGCTTGCCTTTGCCATCGGTATATTCTGTGCGGAGGCCAAGCCGGTAATCAAAACCGGCCAGTTTGCTGCTATAAGTTATATATGCGGCGGCAATCTGCTCGCTGTAGACAAAATCGTTTGTGCGGGCTGCATCGTTTACCCACGTATTATCGCCGTCCTGGATTTCATACTTCGCGTTATTGCCGGTTTCTACGATGCTATACTTTGCGCCAGCTTCCAGTTTGCCCTTGCCCAGCGTTTGCTCATAATCTGCCTGCCCGGCCAGTATGCGGATATCAGTCGGCAGCAAATTGCGGAGGTAAAGATTTTGCTGCTCATCGGTGTTGCCACCATATTCATTCAGAATGTCATTTCTTTCTTCGGAAGTATAAGTGGCAAAATCTAGGTCGGCGGTTAGGGTTTTAGTAGGGCTGATGCGTTGCTTAAATCCGATTGTGCCTGCATACTGCTGGCTTCGGTTGCGCTTGTTTGTCTGGCTGAACAAGGAAGAATCCGGTTGGTTATGCTGGCTGAGCAGCTTGGTAGTGGCGGTAGCTATTCCGGTTCTGTGGTAATTAAATCCGCGCAGCACGGCATTAAAACTGGTCTTTTTATTCAGGTTCCAGTCTGCTGCCAGCCTGTAATTGTGCGTGGTGGCATCTGCCCCGGAAAAGTTATCCATCTGGTGCGTATTGGTTACGGTTCCGGCCTCGTCCAGGTAATCTGTTCTGGATTCGTTGCTGGTAATAATATGGCGGTTCGATAAATTATAACTTCCGGTCAGGGCCACATTTCCGCGTTGGTGGTTTAAAGTTAAACCGGCATTCTGCCTGCTGTTCCCGGAAAATCCGCCACCTATAGTTGCCGTTCCTTTGGTGCCTTCCTGTGTACCTTTTTTGGTGATGATGTTGATGATGCCTCCCACGCCTTCTGCATCATACTTTGCGCCCGGGCTCGCGATCAGTTCCACTTCCTGGATATCGCTGCTTTGTATACTTTTGAGAAAAGTAGCAAGGTCTGCGGCAGCCAGGTAGGTTTTCTTTCCGTCTATAATTACCAGCGCACCCTTTCCGTTCAGCGAAATAGTTTCACTTTTAGGGTCGATGTAAATACCAGGCGCTTTTTCAAGTACTTCGATGGCATTATACCCTGTAGCCAGCACAGTATTGGTGAGGTTCATCACCATCCGGTCTGGCTTTTGTATAATGGTGGGGCGACTGGCAATAACTACAGCTTCTTTCAGGCTGGCAAAGGCCGGCTGAAGTATAACCCTGAGCGGAATGTCTGCTTTTGATTCTGTTACCTCGAAAGATTGAAAATTAGGCTGATAGCCGATAAACGACGAGCGGAGCAGGTACTTGCCGGGTTGTACCGCTGCCAATAGAAACCTGCCTTCTGCATCTGTTACCGTACCGCCTGCCTGGCTCGAATCGCGGGCGTGCAACAGGAATATGGAGGCATATTCTATGTTTATACTTTTCTCATCTGTTACCTGCCCGGTAAGTTTTGTTTGTGCAAGTATGGGGCTTGCCTTTAAAATCCCGAAAAGGAAAAGTCCGAAAATGTATAAGTGCTTCATGGTGCTTCAGTTTTAATCCGAAGTAACCAGTACACTTTCGCTTCCAGAAATTTTTTCGACGTATATGTGCCGCTTTTCGAAGTATAGACGAATAAAGGATAGCAGCAACAAAAAAGGCGACACTGCAGGTAGCAGCATCGCCTTTTATACTTTGTGTAGGTCCGGGTTTTAGAAAGCCAGGATCACTTTTTCGATAATATCGCAGCATTCGTGCAACTGCTCTTCTGTGATAACCAGCGGCGGCGCAAAACGGATGATGTCGCCATGCGTTGGTTTTGCTAAAAGGCCGTTGTCTTTCAGCGCTACGCATACATCCCAGGCAGTACGGCCATCAGCGGTTGGTTTAATAATAACGGCATTCAGCAAGCCTTTGCCGCGTACCAGTGTTACCAGGTCTGGGCGCTTGGCTTTGATACTGTTCATGCGCTCCCGGAAAATATCGCCTAATTTGTAAGCATTCTCGGTCAGGTTTTCGTTTTCGATCACTTCCAAAGCAGCAATGGCTACTACAGCGGCCAGCGGGTTTCCTCCAAACGTAGAGCCGTGCTCGCCTGGTTTGATGCACAGCATGATGTCATCGTTAGCGAGCGCCACTGAAATAGGCAACACGCCACCCGACAATGCTTTGCCAAGTATAAGTATATCGGCTTTTACGTTATCATAATAGCTGGCCAGTAACTTACCGGTACGGCCAATACCTGTCTGGATTTCATCTGCAATAAAGAGCACATCATACTCTTTGCAAAGCGCGTGTGCCTTAGCCAGGTAGCCTTCGTCCGGAACCATTACGCCTGCTTCGCCTTGTATCGGCTCCACCATAAACGCGCACAGGTTTGGCATTTCCTTTAAGGCCAGTTCCAGGGCAGCTATATCGTTGTAAGGAATTACTTTGTAGCCGGGCATGTACGGGCCAAAGCCTTTTGTAGAATCCGGGTCGGTTGAAAATGAGATGATACCCGTTGTACGACCGTGGAAATTATGCTCTACTACCAGTATCTCCGCTTTGTTTGCCGCGATGCCTTTTTTCATGTAGCCCCACTTGCGGGCCATTTTTAAAGCAGTTTCTACCGCTTCGGCACCTGAGTTCATTAATAAGGCTTTGTCATACTTAAAATACTCGCAGATATACTTTTCAGCAATGCCCAACTTATCGTTATAAAAAGCACGCGACGTAAGTGTAAGCTGCTGCGCCTGCTCTACAAGTGCGTTGATGATATGCGGGTGGCAGTGGCCCTGGTTTACAGCGCTGTATGCTGACAGGAAATCGTAATACTGCTTGCCTTCTACATCCCACAGGTGTACGCCTTCGCCACGCGTGAGTACAACCGGCAGCGGATGATAGTTGTGTGCGCCGTATTTATCTTCTATATCGATAGCCTCCTGGCTTGTCGTGATGGTTGAGGTATTCATAGTTTTGTGTGTTTTTTGGTATGTGGTTAGCTGCAAGCTTGCTTTGTACTTAACGTATAAAATGGGCAGGTTGTGTAAAAATAGGGAAAGCGGTGCTATTTTAAAACATATGCAAGTATAAACTCCTACGCGCGCCGTGTTGTATGATGCACGCATCTGCTGAAAATATTCTCAAATACTTCCGGCTCATACTCAGCATACGTATTTGTCATCAGAGCGAGGGCGCCATCGTGTGTTCTGAAACCATATAACTCGCGTTGGCCCAATTGCGGGTCAGCAATAGGATGGCGTTCCAGTAGGGTCAGTTGTTCAGGGTTGATAGTCTGCTCACGGTCGGGGCAAAAGATCTGCTTGTTCTGAATAATGAACGTATGCGTAAAACCCTGTTCGCGTAGCGCTGCGATGGCTTCTTGTAAAGTGCTGTAACTTGGCATAGGCTTTCTGGTTTAGGGTAAGCGGTAACGCGCAACGTACACACTACAGTGCAGGCTGTTAAAGAACTAAAACGTATAAACATAGGCGGAGGTATGCAGAAAGGAATACTTTTAGTGGAAGCAAGTATATTTGCCTGAAGAAAAATTAGAACAACACTGTTTTGGGACAGCCATTAAAAGAAAAAGAAGATTATTACCTGAACGAGCAGGGGCTACTGGTGTTTACGGCCAAGTATCATTTAAAGCGCGGCTATTGCTGCGAAAACGGCTGCAAACACTGCCCTTATGGGTTTAATAAGAAGCGAAAACAAACAGGGAACACCGGCGGGCAAGTATAAATTTTGTACCCAAAACCGGCCGTTTGACCTGCTTTATACACACAAAAAGGAAAAACTTTAGCGCATCCTTTGACTTTGTGTATTATAATTTAGATATTTGCACCCCTATTGGAATAATTTAGAAGAACATACAAGATGGCACGAGTTTGCGATTTAACAGGAAAAAGAGTACAGGTAGGTAACAAAGTATCTCACGCTAACAACAAAACGAAGCGTAGATTTTACCCTAACCTTCAGAAAAAGCGTTTTTTCATCCCGGAAGAGGATGCTTGGGTAACGCTTAAAGTTTCTACTTCAGCACTGAGAACAATCAACAAAAACGGTATCTCAGCTGTATTGAAAAAATCAGTAGAGCAGGGCTATATCGTTTTCTAAAAACAGCCATCCGGTAGCGTAGCGCCGTAAGCCATCTGATATTTTAGATAAAATTATACCAGCAACGGAGGGAGCCAGGCGAGACCTGCTCGCTCCGTTGCTGTTTTTTGACTTTGGCTTAAGTTTTTGCCCTGCTTAGCCACTAAAACCATCTGTGCAGCCTTAACAGCAACAGGCGATTTTGCAAAATTGAGTAAAGGGTAAATAAGTGAGTGACAGATTGGTGTAAGATCCGGGAAAAGTTCTGCGGAGTTTACAATAAAATTTATACTTTGTTTGTAGTTAAGGATCTAAGCGATTATATTTGCAATCCTAAATAAAAAATTACTGTTGAGATGGCTAAAAAAGCAAAAGGTAATAGAATCCAGGTGATTATGGAGTGTACAGAGCACAAAGCGTCTGGCATGCCTGGTACTTCGAGGTACATCACTACCAAGAATAGAAAGAATACAACTGAGCGTTTAGAGCTTAAGAAGTATAACTCTGTATTGAAAAAAGTAACTGTTCATAAAGAAATTAAATAACCATGGCTAAGAAGGTAGTTGCAACCCTAAAAACCGCCACAGGTAAAGACTGGGCAAAAGTAATCAGAGCCGTAAAGTCGCCTAAGACTGGTGCTTACAGCTTTAGAGAAGAAATGGTGCCTGTTGATAAAGTACAGGACGTTCTTGCAAAGTAATTAAGCCTACTCTGCTTATAGATACATTACATGAAGAAGTCCCACTATTGGGACTTTTTTAGTATATTACCAGTTCACTGCACCCCTTTTCATCCTTACATAAAACACCGGTATGGGCATTTTTGACTTTTTCAGCAAAGAGAAGAAAAAAGAATCGCTGGACAAGGGCCTTGAAAAAACCAAGTCAAGCTTTTTCGGACAGTTAAGCAAGGCCGTTATTGGCAAATCCACTGTTGATGTGGAAGTGCTGGATGAGCTGGAAGAAATTCTGGTACATGCCGATGTAGGAGTAGGAACAACAGTGAAGATCATTGACCGCATCGAGAAACGTGTGGCCCGTGATAAGTATGTGAACACCTCCGAACTGGACCGCATTCTGCGCGAAGAAATTGCTGCCTTACTCGAAGAGAACAGAGCCGGCGACGGTGCTAATTTCGATCTGCCAGCCGATACCAAACCTTACGTGATTATGGTAGTAGGCGTGAACGGTGTAGGCAAAACAACCACTATTGGTAAGCTGGCCTCGCAATTTCAGAAAGCCGGTAAAAAAGTGGTATTAGGCGCTGCGGATACGTTCCGGGCTGCTGCCGTTGATCAGCTGATTATCTGGGGTGAGCGCGTAGGTGTACCGGTTATCTCGCATGGCATGAATACTGACCCGGCTTCTGTGGCCTACGATGCCGTTAAAAAAGGAGTAGAGTTAGGTGCTGATGTGGTGATCATCGATACGGCTGGCCGACTGCATAACAAAGTGGGCCTGATGAATGAGCTCTCCAAGATTAAGCGCGTAATGGAAAAGGTGATTCCGGTAGCACCGCACGAAGTACTATTGGTACTGGATGGCAGCACCGGTCAGAATGCTATTATGCAGGCACGCGAATTTACCAAAGCTACTGATGTAACGGCCCTGGCCATTACAAAACTGGACGGTACAGCCAAAGGCGGTGTTGTAATCGGTATTTCAGATGAGTTTAAGATTCCGGTGAAGTATATTGGAGTAGGCGAGAAAATAGAGGACCTGCAGCTGTTCGATAAGAACGCATTCGTAGAGTCATTCTTTTCGCGTAAGTAACCTGAAGCCTTTCTATGAAAAAGCTGCTGCTATTGCCGCTGGTTTTGCTGTTGCTCAGTTGCCGGAACTCAAAGCCTGCCGCTCCTGACAGCCCAGCTTCTGAAACCGAACCTATAGCTGAATTGCCGAATCAATCCCCGGTAGAAGCTATCTCAGTAGGTGCAGATCAAACCAAAGAAAGCCAGCAGCCAAGTATAAAACAGGGCATCGCCGGGCAAGTGTTCTGGCAGCAAGGGAACCAAATGCCTTCGCCGGATGCGCCACGAAGATCCTCCAAAAATGGTGTACAGCGCACCGTGTACATTTATACCCTCACAAACACATCCAAAGCGAAAGCTACTGGTGTTTTTTATTCCAACATTCAAACTAAACTGGTAACACAGGTTATTACAGATGCTAACGGCAATTTTACTGTTTCGCTGGAGCCTGGCAAGTACAGCCTTTTCACGAAAGAGGAAGAAGGACTTTTTGCCAATCTGATGGATGGAGAAGGAAATATTTATCCGGTTGAAGTGCAGCAGAATCAGGTTACCAGAATCGAGTTTTTGATAAATTACAACGCCACTTACTAATTTAAGCGTTAGCAACAGTATGGCTGTATTTTAAACTGTGTTGCCTGCATAAACAGTTTATTTCTTACATACTACATAAACTAACAGCTGCAGCATAGCTGTATAATAGCTCCTGAAATCAAACTACCTTAATTTTTTATAGTTTTAAGCCTAATTTACGCCTGCAATGAGTGTAATTAAGTATGACTTAATGGAGTTGGTATATGAGGAGACCGGCAACGTGTTAAATGTTTCATGGTCTGATGAGCTAAGTGTAGAATCTTCCCGGTTTTTGCAAACTGTTGCTTTTCTATTCCGCACCATTCAGGAAAAAGAAGTTGCTAACCTGATTATAGACTCTGGCATGCCTGCGGGCGGTATACTAACCGAGGAAGTTATTCATTGCTTTATTCAGAATATTCCTCATACACCTCTGCGAAAAATCGCTTTACTGGAATCACCGGACTATCTCTGGGACGATAATCTGTTTCAGGTTATTTCGCTACTCATTACCAGTTACAGCTTACCAATTGAGATCAGTATGCTAGAAAGCCGTTCCGCTGCGAAAAAGTGGTTTTCGTGTAAGGATAAACTGGAAGCAATAAGATAAAGCAGAAGGGTAAAACTATCAACGTCGTTTTTTACAGCCGTGTACCAGCATTAACACAGGCGCATGCCTTATTTCCTCCTGCTATTTCAGAGGCCCGCATTGCAATGATGTAGCTCAATCTGCAACTTAACTTATTAAAAAACTTAATTCTTCAAGTATATAAGTATATTTATATACTTGAAGAATTATAATAGTAGCTAATTTAGGTATTAGCTACTATCGGGTAAAAGAACTATTATTTCTTGACGTCAGGCTATTACTTCTTCTTAATAAAACGCTGTTATCAAAAAACTTTAAAACTTATTGATAATCCTTCCCCATACCTGTAAGCTTATGCTCAAACAGTTACTTCTTTTGTTCTTTATTGTTCTCTCGTTACCTGCAGCAAGCCAAGACTGGCAGTGGATAAAAGAAGCTGGAAGTACTCATGCTCATGAGAGCAAAAGTATGGTAACAGATGTAAATGGGAATAGCTATGTTATCGGCGGCTTTGCCAATTCTATTTCTTTTGGCCCCACAACCCTTACAGGCGGCCCGGATGGTAATACATTTATTGCCAAGTATGATAGCAATGGAAATATGATATGGGCTAATGCAATTACAGGCACTTCGGTTGTTGAAAGCGCAGATATAGCTGTCGATGCCAGTGGTAATCCTTACATAACAGGTAATTTTAAAGGAACTGTTACGCTGGGCAAATTTACGCTCACGAGCTCCGAAGATAGAAGTGCCTTTGTTACAAAGTTCGATCAGAGCGGAAAAGTTGTATGGGCTAAGAAAGCTGGCAGTGCGGATGGAGATGTAAGGGGTACTAACATAGCAGTTGATGTAAATGGTAGCGCTTATGTAACCGGCAATTTCTTTAAAACAGCTACGTTTGGAGAGGTCATTATCACGGCAACAAAAAATGAGCAGCTTTTTATTTCAAAGTATACCAGTGAGGGTGATATAAGCTGGGTGAAAATGGCAGGAGGCTTAGGGAGCTGCTTTACACATGATATAACAACCGATCAGAGTGGGAGCTTATACCTGACAGGCCAGTTTTGGATGACCGCTGCGTTTGGTACCACCACCTTAACTAACCACAGCGATGTAACCAGGCCAGCTGATATCTTCGTGGCAAGGTATGATACAAATGGAAATGCATTATGGGCAAAACAGGCCGGAGGCCCAGAGGGCAGCGATGTGGGAACAGGTATTGTCGTAGATGAAACAGGAAATAGCTACATATCAGGATTTTTTCAAAACAGGGCAACTTTTGGCTCTGCTGCTGTTTCAGGCAATGCAACAGGTAATATATTTCTGGCAAAGTATAGTGCGGCAGGTATTTTACAATGGATAAAAAAGCAGGAAAGCTCCGGAGATGCAAGAAGCGCCAGTATAGGCAGAGATATTGACGGGAATCTATACATAGCAGGCCATTTTGAAGGATCTGTCTCTTTTGATAATACTGCTTTAGTTTCGACTGGTGCTTACGACATGTTCTTTATAAAGTACAGCCCGACGGCTGATGTACTGGGCGCCACACAAGCCGGGGGCGCTGGACTGGACCTTGTAAAGAAGCTAAGTATAAGCGGGAATGGCACTATCTACTTTACAGGTGATTTCAGTGGCCCCGCTGTATTTGGTTCAAGTACACTGGAGCAAGGTATTGTGGTAGGGAAGCTAAGTTCTATGACTATGCCAAAGCCTGTTCCATCCATAACCACAGGAGATCTTAAAACGGCTGTCTTATGTGCGGGGGTAGCTATGGAAGTTCCCTTTTCAACAAATGGTGATTTCGGAACAGATAATATTTTCTCTGTACAACTCTCAAATTCTTATGGGACCTTTTCTGATCCTACAGTGATCGGCAGCGGTGCCACAAGCCCAATTGCTGCAACCATACCTGCCTGGCTTGCTACAGGCCCTGGCTATAAAATCAGAGTGGTAGCCTCTTCCCCTAAAGTTAACGGGACAAGTAATGAGAAAAGCCTCACCATGAATAAACCGCCAGTAGTAATAGCTTCAGCAGCGGCCAGAGCCATACAAGAGGGTTCTTCAACAAATCTTTATGCTTCGGGCGCAGATGTTTATATATGGTCCCCGGCTAAAGGTTTGAGTGACCCGAATATTGCTGATCCTGTTGCATCGCCCCAGGCAACCACCACATATACGGTAACAGGTATAAAAAATGGGTGCAGCAGTACTTCTACTGTTACAGTAAGAGTAGAACCAGTACCAGTTGCAGGCAGTGCTTTCGAGTGGTCTTGGGTTAAAAATGAAACAAATACAGGATATTCTTCGGCTGATATTAGTGTAATTGACAGTAAGGGTAATGTCTATGCAACCGGGCAATTTTCAGAAAGTTTAAAGCTTGGTTCGGTTACACTCACGATCAATGATGGCAGCAAGCAAATTTTTTTAGCTAAGTATAATGCAGAAGGGCAGGTGCTGTGGGCGAAGCAGTTGCCGGGGTATGTCGTCGATATGGCAGTAGATGCGCAAGATAATCTGTATTTGATGGGTTCTTTTCTCGGCACGATGACGCTGGGAGATTATAAACTGACTGCGAGTACCGGGTCTAATTACTTTGCGGTAAAGTATAGTGAATCAGGAAATGTAATCTGGGCTACTCAAACAAATGGATCCCATTATAACGTTGCTGCTATTGCTGCTTCTCCTGCCGGGGAGTTATACATAACAGGTACCTTCAGCGGTAGTACCTCTTTTAGCGATGTTACACTTTCGAGTGGCACTAACAACGCATTTTTTGTTGTGAAATATGATGTGCATGGTAAAGTGCAATGGGGAAATACGATCAAAGGATCTAGTGGTAAAAACTATGAGATTGGCATGACTACAGATGTGGAAGGAGCTGTTTATATCACTAGTTCAATTTCTGTGGGAACTCTGGAGTTTAGCTCCCTGCTATTAACAAATAGTAAAGGAGGCCCCAATACTTTTGTTTCAAAATATCAGCCAAACGGGCAGTTGCACTGGGCAAAACTCATTAATCAAAACCAGGAAGATTATAGCGAAACCAGAAGCAGCCTGATAGCTGTGGATAAGAACAAAAATGTTTACCTGGTAGGCCGGTTTAATAATTATACAAGATTTGAAGCTGGTCCTGAACTTACAGCGTCTATTGCCGGTACGAATGGCTTCTTTGCAAAATATGATACTGAAGGGAATTTTAAATGGGTAACAGAAACCGGGGGAATCTTTGCCTTTGCAACTGGACTTACGATCGATCCGAAAGACAATATTTATATTACCGGCGTTTTTAGTTACACAGCTATTTTCGGGTCCAGGCAGTTGGTAATTGGTAATGCAAAATACGGGAATACTGATTATGGCATTTATGTAACCAGATATGATGTAAACGGCAACGCTGTCTGGGCAGAAAAAGCAACGACCTCTCCTTTATATGATATAGTAAGCAGAGGAATAAGCGTTGATAGCAGACAGAATATCTATTTAGTTGGTTCGTTCAACAGAACAGGTACGCATCAAACCGTAAACTTCGGATGCCATACAATCAAGAATAGTGTTTCAGCATCAGAGCAATATTATGTTGCTAAACTGAGCGCTTTGAGTGGTGAACTGCCTGTAATTGTTACAGGTAATGTTTCCGGGGCGGCTATATGCCCTGGCTCAACTATCGAGATACCCTTTTCTATTACAGGCAATAATAGTGGATGCACTTCATATACGGCACTGCTTTCAGATGAAAAAGGCTCATTTGTAGAGTCTAAAATTATTGGCACCGGTACAGGTGAAGATAATAAAATCGTTGCTACTATTCCGGCAAATATATACGGCGGCAATGGTTACCGGATTAAAATTATCAGCTCAGCCCCTGCTATTACAGGTACTGATAATGGCACCAACATCAGTTTATCCGTTGAGCCTGCTCCTTCAATTATTGCAAGTGTATCCAACCCCTGCCCGGGTACAACAGGTGTAACCTATACAGCTCAATCAGCCTACCAGGCCACTTCCTATACTTGGGTAGTACCTGAAGGATGGATAATTACTGATGGCCAGGGAACAAATAAAGTCAAAGTAAGAGTAGGGGCATCGGCCGGAGAGGTTACTGTTACAATACCTGGAGCATGTGGGCAGGAAATTAAAAGAAGCCTGGCTGTTGCTCCTGCTAATGTTTTTGCGCCAACCGTGCGGGACCTCTCTAAAAAAACCTGCGGAACGGGCAATACAGTCTTTGTTGCAAGTGGGGCGCCATATGGTGCAACTTACCGTTGGTATGCATCCGCAACATCTCCTGACCCAATTTGGGAAGATCGGTCTTCGGAATCGGAGTCCAGATTTTATACACCAGTGGTTAGTATTACAACAAATTTTTATGTTTCCATACGGTTTAGCAATGGCTGCGAAGGAGAACGAATTAAGTTAACTTTAAACGTAAATTCTAAGCCTGATATGCCAAATGGTATTTCTGCTTCAGTTGCAAAGCCATGCGCCGGCGCTCAAGTTATTTATGAAGTGCCTGCTGTAAGTAATGCGGCCGGGTATGAGTGGAACGTGCCTTTTGGATGGGTAATTCTTGAGGGACAGGATTCTCCCAGGATAAGAGTTAAAGCAGGAGCAGAAGCAGGGGTAATTACAGTAACAGCCTATAATCATTGTGGATATAGCGAAAGGCAATCTTTATCAATTGAGACAGGAGTTCCAGTAGGGCCAACTGTTCTCTCAGGTCTTAAGTGCGGCACCAGTAGTGTAAACTTTTATGCAACCGGTGCGCCTGAAGGCGGCACTTACAAGTGGTATGCTTCAACAAGCGCCATAGAGCCACTTGCCTTGGGGCAGGTGTTTACAACTCCTTTGCTTACACAATCAACTCTATACTATGCAACTGTAGTTTCAGCTGAAGGTTGTGAGAGTGCAAGAATTGCCGTAACAGCAATAATAAAACCGGCGGCTGTAGCTACGGCTGGCATCAATGAAACAGTCTGCTCAACTATACCTACCTATACCTTAACTGGCTTTAGTCCGGATAGCGGCAC
Organism: Pontibacter arcticus; assembly: GCF_003284895.1. Taxonomy (GTDB): domain Bacteria; phylum Bacteroidota; class Bacteroidia; order Cytophagales; family Hymenobacteraceae; genus Pontibacter; species Pontibacter arcticus. The sequence goes on along the minus strand of NZ_QMDV01000001.1, from coordinate 735,583 downwards.
TTGGACGGGCACTGCAGTTACTGCCAAAGGCATATTTCATCCAAATACTGCTGGAGTTGGAATACATAAGCTTACTTATACTTTTATAGACGAGAATGGCTGTGTAGCAGTGTCTACAAAAGACGTAATCGTCTCCACCTGTACAGGTATAAAGGAAATCGAAACCCCTAAGAAAATATCCATATTTCCGAACCCTACAAGTGAAGCGCTGCACATTGTGTTGCCTCTGTCAGGTAAAACGAATTTAGCTATAAGACTAATTAATGCGAAAGGGCAGACCGTTTATAGTCAGGTATTCGGGGAGGTAGCAGGGGAGATTAGGCAAACCATCAACGTAAAAGATAAGCCCCAAGGTGTTTATTTACTTCAGTTTACAATGGATAAAGAAGTAATTACAAAGCAAGTACTGATTAATTAAGATAAAGTTAAAAGAACAGCCTGCCAACTAGCAGGCTGTTCTTTTATTACACAAACTAATCGTACTTTTGCAGCTACATTCCTAAAACGAACTAATGCCTACCAGTAGCAGTTCTCATTAACACAAGATCAACACAATAAGAAATAGTAAAGTGAAAGTAAGAAGCCAAAAGAAGGATAAAGTAAACGTAATTACACTGGGCTGTTCTAAAAACCTGGTGGATTCGGAAGTACTGATGGGGCAGCTGCAGGCCAATGCCATTGAAGTGGCGCACGAGTCTGACAAAGATGATTCCAACATTATCATTGTAAATACCTGTGGCTTTATCGATAACGCAAAACAAGAATCCATTGATACTATTCTGCGCTACGCTGATGCCAAAGAAGCTGGCCAGATAGATAAATTATATGTAACCGGCTGTTTATCGCAGCGCTACAAAGACTCCCTTGAGGCTGAAATTCCGCAGGTGGATGCTTACTTTGGTACCTTGGAGTTACCGCAGTTGCTTAAAAAGCTGGAGGCCGATTACAAACACGAGCTTATCGGCGAGCGCCTGATCACGACGCCTTCGCACTTCGCCTACTTTAAAATTGCCGAAGGCTGTAACCGCCCTTGCTCTTTCTGTGCGATACCGTTAATGCGTGGCAAGCACGTAGACCGCCCGATAGAATCGCTGGTAAAAGAAGCCAAGCACCTGGCCAGTATGGGTACAAAAGAACTTATACTTATTGCTCAGGATCTGACTTATTACGGATTGCAGCACTACGGCGAGCGCAAGCTGGCTGACCTGCTGCGTAACCTGTCTGATGTGCCAGGTATTGAGTGGATACGAATGCAATATGCGTACCCGTCGCAGTTCCCGATGGAAGCGTTTGATGTGATGAACGAGCGCGACAACATCTGTAAGTACCTGGATATGCCGTTGCAGCACATTTCAGATAACATGCTCAAGACAATGCGCCGTGGCATCAGCAAGCGCCGTACCATTGAGCTGGTAGACCAGATCCGCCAACGCGTACCGGATATCGCTTTAAGAACAACCTTAATTGCAGGCCACCCTGGCGAAACAGACAAAGATTTCCAGGAGCTGTATGATTGGGTTGCTGAAACAAGATTTGACCGCCTGGGCATTTTCACGTACTCACACGAGGAAAATACACATTCTCATACGTTGGTGGATGATGTGCCGGACGAAGTAAAACAGGAGCGTGCCGATGCCATTATGGAGCTGCAGCAAAGTATATCCGTAGAACTGAACGAAGCAAAAATAGGCAATACGTATAAAGTACTCTTCGACCGTAAGGAAAGTGGCTATTTTGTGGGCCGTACGCAATACGACTCGCCGGAGGTAGACAACGAAGTGCTGGTGCCAGCCGATAATACCTATGTGCGTTTAGGCGATTTTGCCAACGTAAAGATCACAGATTCCACCGATTTCGATTTGTATGGCGAGATAGTGCTGTAAATATTAAAGCAGATCAAACTAAAAACTCCTTATCAGCTAAAACTGGTAAGGAGTTTTTGTTTATATTTATACATATCAGAAGTTTTGCGTAAGATTGATTTCATACGGAAGACTACCGTAACATTTAGGCAAAAAGGCTACGTTGCCCACTTACGTCCTCTTTTTATGAAACATATTAAACTTCTGTCCACTGATTTTCTGAAACTGGAATACAATGCAGTAGATGATTATATTTTAGCAAACTGGCAGGGCGCTCTAACAAACGAAGCCATTATGCAGGGCTACGAAGATATCCTGTTCTTTCTTAAAAAAGAGTATTGCCATAAACTGCTGGATAACCATTATGAAGTACAGGGGCTTTGGGCAGAATTGGCAGAGTGGTGCGCTTATAACTGGTATCCGCGTGCCGAAGCAGCCGGTCTGGTTTACCATTCTGTTATTTATTCGCAAAGCCACTTCAGCAGGCTATCTACCGATCAGGCAATCAAACTTGTACAGAAAGGCATCGTGAAAGGCTTCGATACGTTTGAAGATGCCGAAAACTGGCTTAAATCATTTTAGATTTTACTTCAGTACATACTTGCTCAACACTTTGTAAGCTTCGTTTATATTATCACCTTTCCTGAAATCCTGTTTAATGGTAGGCGTAGATTCGCCTGTCAGCCAGATCTTCAGTTCAGCATCTAAATCCATCATGCCGGCCGTTTCTTTCGAAAACATTTTGATGCTGCTGTAAGGTATACTTTGATAATCGGTTTTGGAAGCGGTGATGCCCTGCTTGTTTACCAATATGAGGCGTTTGTTGGTAAATACCAGCATATCCCGGATCAGCTTGTAAGCCTTTTCGATGTGTTCGTTGTCCAGCAGGATCGGTTGGAATTCGGTCGTTAGTTTTTCGATGGATACTTCGGAGGCATGCCCCATTAGTCCGCTTAATAATCCCATAGTTTTATTTTTAGTGGTTTATGTAAGTAAGATACTTGTTATACTTTATACTTGCTTCTCCTGGTTCAGACAAAAAAATAAAAGCGTACTTTGCAGCGTGGCCGGTAAAGTATAAATTAACCGAAACCCAAACCTGATTCAGCTGTTAAAGAGGCTAAACAAAAAAGCGCATACGTTGATGGAAGTATCCACTATGAAACAAGCAACGATAGAATACGCCGCGACAGGCGCCTTCTCCCAGACAATAACCGATTACCTGTCGCAAAACGAAAAGCTAAAGCCGTTCTATAGCCGCTTCCCGACGGTGGCAGCTTTTGAGGCACAATTAAAGGAAAAAAGCTTCAGCGAGAAGCAACGCCAGGTACTTTACAATGCCTTACAACAACAGTATACTTCCGTTCCGGATATCAACCCAAGTGTACAGCAAAACCTCGAACTGCTGAAACAACCCAATACGTTTACTATCACCACAGGGCATCAGCTTAACATTTTTACCGGCCCTTTATACTTTGTTTATAAGATTGTAACGGCTATAAATACGTGTAAGCAGCTGCAGGAGAAGTACCCGGATTATAACTTTGTGCCCGTTTACTGGATGGCCACCGAAGACCACGATTTTGCAGAGATAAACCACTTTAACCTGTTCGGGAAAAAGTATACTTGGGAAACAGAGCAAAGTGGCGCAGTAGGCCGCTTTACCAACGAAGGGTTAGAACAAGTACTGGCAGAATTACCGGAAGCGTACCCTGTTTTTGAAGAAGCCTACCGCCACAGCAAAACCTTAGCTGATGCCACCCGGGCCATTACGCACAGCCTGTTTGGGGCCTATGGCTTGGTAAGTATAGATGGCGACCATCCGGAATTAAAAAAAGCCTTAACGCCCGTTGTTAAAAAAGAACTCACCGAAAACTTATCACATAAACTGGTAACGGAAGCTAATGCACAACTGGAAAGCTTAGGATATAAACCGCAGGTTTTCTCCAGAGAAATAAACTTGTTTTACCTGAATAACGGCCTGCGTGAGCGCATCGTGCAGCATGGCGAAACCTACAACGTACTGAACACCGATACCAGCTTCAGCAAAGAAGAAATACTAGAGCTGGCAGAAAAGCATCCGGAGCAGTTTAGTCCCAACGTTATACTTCGGCCGTTGTACGAAGAGCTTATACTTCCGAACCTGGCTTATATTGGCGGTGGCGCGGAGGTAGTATACTGGTTCCAGTTAAAGAAGGTGTTCGAAGCCTGTAACGTTACCTATCCGGTACTGATGCTGCGTAATTCGGCACTTTACATAAACCGTAGCAACGCTGGCAAAATGCACAAACTGGGCCTAAAGCCGGAAGAGCTCTTTGCTGATTACCAGGAATTGAAGAAAAGCTATTCTGCCAGGCTGCACGACGAAGAAATAAACCTGGAAGCACAGCGCCGAAGTATAACTGCCGTGTTCAGCGAAGTAGAAAAGCTGGCCGAAAGTATAGATCCGACTCTAGTAAAAGCCGTTGCCGCCGAAACCCAGAAAGCCGTAAACGCGCTGCAGATGCTGGAAAAGAAGATATCCAAAGCCCGCGACGCCAAACACGACCAGACTTTCAAGCAGCTCGAAACGCTGAGAGATAAACTGTTCCCAAATAACAGCCTGCAGGAGCGCCAGGATAACCTGCTTTCGTACCAAACCAACAACCCTGATTTTATACCAGCTTTGGTGGAGGCGTTCGATCCGTTTGCGTTTAAATTTACCATCCTGGAAGAAGAATAATGCAGAAAGCGGAGCTACGTAAACTGATGCTGCAACAGCGCCGGGCACTTCCGAAAGAGGAAGTACAGCTGCGCAGCCAGCAGCTTGCAACGCAGTTTTTCCGGAATTTTGAGCTAAAGGTAGGCCAGACAGTACATATCTTTCTGCCGATTATCAAAAATAATGAAGTTAACACCTGGCTTATTATTGATGAGCTGCGGCTGCAACACCCGGGAGTGCGCGTGGCTGTACCCGTAACCGATGTGGCGCAAAACATACTTACCCACCATCACCTGACCGATGAGGCTGTACTGGTAGATAACCTATGGGGGATTCCGGAGCCGCAAAATGCACAGATCATACTTGCGCCCGAAGTGGATATGGTACTGATTCCGTTATTGGCGTTTGATGAAGCAGGGCACCGCGTGGGCTACGGCAAAGGCTTCTATGACCGCTTTCTGGCCGACTGCCGTCCGAATGTGCTGAAAGTAGGTTTGTCGCTGGTGCCGCCTGTAGAGGCTATCGCAGATACCAACCCATTTGATGTGCCGCTGGATGCAGTGGTAATGCCGGATGGTATTTGGCGGAGAATAAACCTTTAAAGTATAAAAAAGCCCTGCCAATTATGTTGGCAGGGCTTTTTTATACTTTAAAATTGCGGTTACTTATTTTTTAAAGCTGCTTACCGGGCCAAATTCAGCCTGATCGATGGTGGTGGTACGCAGGTAAATTTTACGCAGTTGTACTTCTACAGGTGCCATTGTTCTGGTTACGTCAGAAGAAATCACTTTCGCATAAAACTCTTTAGCTGCCAGTCCTTCGCCACGCTCGAACGTATGTTTCGAAGAGTTTTTGTTTACCGGCAAGCCTGGAATCAGGTTATAATTGGTGCAAACCACTTCATACTTTGGCAGGAAAGGCTTGATAACTTTTTTAAAGTCAATTTTACGTAGCAGTCGTTTCATATATTATTCTCTGTTAAGGGCGATTTAAGTTCTACAAATTAATAGTTTATTTTCAAGCTTCCATACTCTAAATCCCTTTTTAGCGATCAATTTCAGCTTATTTTGCTTTAAAAGCGCAAATTGTTTATTCTATTACAATATACTTTGGAATAGTAATATTTTGTGAAGCGGTTAAAAGTATAAATAAAGCCAATCTTCTAAAATTATAAGATCAGAAGCTTCGCGCTGAGAACCAACACATGTAGCAGGAAGTTCCTGAATAACAGCGCATCCGGAAAATAATTTTGGGAGGGGATGGATTTGAATAAAGAAGAAAAGGAAGTTAATTAACTATAAAGCACTGGCAATGCTCGAAGTAAAATATCGCTGCCCTTGCTGTGTGTTTTCACCAGCAAGCAAAAACCCGTTCTTACTGTAGGAAATCAACAGCAAGAACGGGTTTTGTATACTTATAAAGTATGCTGGAAAGCAGCAACAGAAAGTATAAACTACTTAACTGGCAGTAGCTTTTCGATATCGGGGGCGATGCTTTGCGGCTTGGTGATAGGAGCGAAGCGTTTGTAAGGTTTGCCGTCCGCATCAATCAAAAATTTGGTGAAGTTCCATTTAATGCGGCTCCCCAGAAAACCACCCAGCTCGGATTTCAGGTATTTAAAGATCGGGTGTGTGTTCGGGCCGTTTACTTCTATCTTCTCAAAAACCGGGAAACTCACGCCATAATTGATCAGGCAGCCTTCCTGTATATCCTTCGCATCACCGGGTTCCTGGTTGCCAAACTGGTTGCACGGAAAACCAAGTATAACCAAACCTTTGTCTTTATACTTTTGGTAAAGTTCTTCCAGGCCTTCGTATTGTGGCGTTAACCCGCATTGGCTGGCTGTGTTCACTACCATTACTACCTTGCCTTTGAGCTGGTCCATGGTTACTTCCTTGCCTTGCAGCGTAGTAGCAGCCTGCTCGTAAAATTTCTTATTTTCAGCCATATGTTCAGCGTAATTTTTTAGATGATCTGATGTAATAGTCAGAAGCTATTAACCTGCTGTTGGCGCAAATGTTTACTACACCAAATGAGGGTGCTATAAATACGTACCCAAAGTATAAGTTGTGCTAAAAATCTGCGAGCGGCTTGTTGCCACGGGTCATTTCGCGCTTGCCCGGAGGGCCCGGTAAGGCTTCTACTTCAAAACCAGCCGCTTTCAGGCTGCGCTTAAAAGAGCCTTTGGCGCAATACGTAACCAGCAAACCGCCCGGCCGGATAGCTTTGTAAAGCTTGGCAAAAATGTCATCGGTCCAGAGTTCGGGTTGTTTGTCCGGCGCAAAGGCATCAAAGTATACAATGTCGTAATACGAATCCGGCGGACAGAATTCTTCCAGCGTTTCGTTTATTTTCTGCAGCGTAAAGTATGGGATCAGCTCGACTGGTTCGTTCCAGGGGGCCAGGTGCATCTGGTTAAAAGCATCCAGCAGTTCCGGGTTCAGAATCAGTTTTTCGTACGACAGCTGCGCGATCACATCCATTGGCAACGGAAACTTCTCGAGCGTATCGTACTGTATAAACGACTGGCGGGCAAGCGCACACGGAAACGTCAGGATCGCGTTCAAGCCGGTACCGAAGCCAACTTCCAGAATCTTGATGTCTTTTTTAGAGGACAGCACATGCTCCAGGCCATGCTTGATAAACACATGCTGCGACTCCTGCAAAGCACCGTGCACCGAATGGTAATGCTCGTTCAGGTCGGGTAAGTATAAGGTATTGGAGCCGTCTTTTGTCTGTCGTATTTCGAGGTGCATGTTTATTGTGTTACTTTGCAAATATAAGCAAAGCAGCGGCCCGCCTGCAACAGAAGCTACGCTAATTCTTACGTTTAATATAACAGTAAAGCATAGCTTCGCGCCAGTCAGCAAAGTATATAGTCTCAGCAACCAACAACTAACAACCAACAATAAAATATGGCCCGCATAGAAGTAGAAATTCCGGCACATACGCATTTCGAAACCCAGATCCCGATCCGCATCACAGACCTGAACTATGGTGCACACCTGGGCAACGATGCCCTGCTTTCTATTCTGCATGAAGCGCGTGTGCAGCTGCTGGCCCACTTTGGCTACAGCGAACTCGAGTTGGGCGGAGCCAGCCTTATTATGGCCGATGTAGCAATTGCTTACAAAGGGGAAGGTTTTTACGGCGATGTACTAACCCTGAAACTGGCCATTAACGACCTCAGCAAGTATGGTTTCGATATTACCTACCATGTACTGAACCAAAACGGCAAAGAAGTAGCAAGGGCAAAAACCGGAATGCTGTGCTTTAATTATACCGAGCGCAAATTAATGTCGCTTCCGGCTGAAGTTAAGGCACGTTTTGAAACTAAAGCCTGAGTATTTTTGTAATTTTGCAGTATGACTTTGATTGCAGACATCAACATTATCAATAAAAAGGATATTCGTAAGTTTTCACTGGACGATCTGAAAGCCTGGCTCGTGGAGCAGGGCGAGAAGCCGTTCCGTGCAAAACAAGTATACGAATGGCTTTGGAAGCACTCGGCTAACTCGTTCGCGGATATGAACAACGTGAGCCTGGCCCTGCGCGAAAAACTGGAGCAGCATTTTGCCATTAACGCCGTGCAGGTTGCTACCGAGCAACTCAGCAACGACGGCACTATCAAATCTGCTTTCAAACTTTACGATAACAACATAGTAGAAGGTGTACTGATACCGCACGACGAGCGCAAAACAGCCTGCGTGAGTAGCCAGGTAGGTTGTTCGCTTACCTGCAAATTCTGCGCGACCGGCTACATGGATCGTCTCCGCAACCTTGATGCTGCCGAAATCTACGACCAGGTAGTTCGCATTAACGAGCAAAGCTTGCGGCAGTACGGCACTCCGCTTACCAACATTGTGTACATGGGGATGGGCGAACCAATGCTGAACTATGCCAACGTCATGAAAAGTATAGAGCGCATTACCGCCCACGATGGCTTAGGTATGGCTGCTCGCCGCATTACGGTAAGTACAGCTGGTATTGCCAAGATGATCAAGAAGATGGCCGATGATGGGGTGAAAGCCAACCTGGCGCTGTCGTTGCACGCTGCCAATGATGTGAAGCGCAACGAGATCATGCCGATCAACGAAACCAACTCGCTGGAAGCCCTGAAAGATGCCCTGACGCATTACCACGAAGTAACAGGCCGCAAGGTAACCTACGAGTATATTGTGTTCGAGAACTTTAACGATACGCTGGAGGATGCCGAAGAACTTTATCGTTTCTCGAAGATCATCCCGTGCAAAGTAAACCTAATTGAGTATAACCCCATTGCCAATGCCGATTTCGTGAACACGAACGATGACCGCTGGCAGAAATTCCTGTATTACCTCGCAGACCGTGGTGTGCAGGTAAACGTGCGCCGCAGCCGTGGTAAAGACATTGATGCAGCCTGTGGCCAGCTAGCCGTAAAAGAGCAAAAAGAAGCTTAAAAAAACTGCTTAACTCTTAGCCAAAGAAGGATAAAGGATTTATTTAAGATCAACAAAAAGCGCGAGCTCCGTTTCTGGAACTCGCGCTTTTTGTTTCTGAGAGTTTTTTTGTCAAATCAACCTTTGTCCAGCTGTTAGCTTTTCTTGTCGAAGCGGCCTTCTGCAGGCGGGCGGCCACTGTTTTTATCGTGTGGATGGTCGTGTATTTCCTGTTCGCGGTAAAATACGGCGTGCTCTTTAGGCCTGATCTCCTGACCGAAGGCACAGGCAAACTGCTGTGTAAACTCAGCCCCAAACAACACGATCAGCGACGAATAATAGATCCATACAAGTATAACAATCATAGACCCTGCTGCTCCATAAGCCGAGCCCGGATCGCTGGTGCCGATAAACCAACTGATCAGAATCTTACCGATGGCGAAAAGGATAGCCGTGATCAAACCACCGATCCAAACATCTTTCCAGCGGATGAGGCCGTCTGGCAGAAACCGGAAAATAAGCGAGAACAGCACCGAAATAATACCAATGGAAAGTATAAAATCCATTAAGGTTATAAAGAAAACGCCGATATCAGGTATGAGTTCTGTCAGGTAATCGCTTAGAATAGCAATAACGGTACTCAGCAACAGCGAAACCAGCATTAGCAGCGCAATGCTCAGCACAATCCCAAAGGAAAACAAACGGACTTTTACCATTTTCATGATGCCGTTGGTTGGTTTGGGTTTGAGATTCCAGACGCGGTTAAGCGACTCCTGCAGGGTGGCAAAGAAGGTGGTAGAAGCAAAGATCAGGGTGCCTAGCCCGATCCAGAATGCAAACGTGCTGGCCGATTCGTCTTTGTAAGCGTTTTTTACAATGTTCTGTATCTCGATAGCAGCATTGGGGCCGATAGCACCGGATATCTGGTTCGAAAGCTCGCCGGAAATAGCTTCTTCGCCAAAGAAAAACCCGGCAGCCCGGATAATAATAACCATGAGCGGCGGAATAGAGAAAATAGCATTAAAGGCCAATGCCGCAGCCAGTAAAAGCGAATTGTTGTCATTAAAGCCCGTAAAGGTAGATTTTAGAAGCGGCCAGACTTCTTTTACAGTAAATTTAGCCATATAATGCAGGTAGTTTTTATCGTTAAAATGATATTTTCTGATACGGGAGCAACATTCTTTGGTTAGAAGTTATCGAAATTAGCTTTCTTGGTTCCTGATGTGGCTGGCATCACGAATAACGAAAACCCGTATAGTATTTACCTGATAACCTGATAAGTATGAAACTAAACAAATTGCTGATCCTGCTGCTGTTTCTGGTAGCGTTGCAAGGCCATAAGGCCATCGCTCAAAGTATAAATCCTGATGCAAAAGCGGCTGCGCTGGCCAGAAAAGTGATGGACAGCATGGGCGGGGAGCAGAACTGGAACAATACCCGCTTCCTGGCCTGGACCTTTAACAACCAATACCAAATCTGGGATAAGCATCAGAACAAATTCAGGTGGGAACGCGATAGCCTGGTTTCGATCATCGATACACAAACGAAAGCCGGGAAAGTATACGTAGCCGGTCAGGAAATGCCTGAATCAGAAGAAAAGCAGAAACTGCTCGAACGCACCTACGCGCTCTGGATAAACAATGCGTACTGGCTTGTGATGCCGTTTAAATTGCAGGACCCGGGCGTACAACTGAAGTATGCCGGCGAAGGCGAAACACTCGCGAACGAAAAGGCTGACATCCTGGGAATGAGCTTTGAAAGCGTGGGCCTCACACCACAGAATAAGTATAAACTATGGGTAGCAAAAGATACAGGCCTTATTACACAATGGGCTTTTTACCGCAACAGCACTGATGCTGAGCCAACCTTTACCCGCCGCTGGTCAGATTACAAAACCTACGGAAACATAAAACTGGCCTCCGACCGCAGCAACCCGCTAAGCGATTTCAAATTGACTGATCTGGCCGCTCCGGCCAATGTTCCGGATAAGGTATTTAACAGCCCCAACCCGGTAAGTAAAGCAAGTATAAAGTAATTCTACAGTTTATCAACCAGCAGCGTGAGCTTGCCTTTTGCGTTCACTACCGCTTTTATACCTTCCGGTGTCAGGTAAATGTTCTCGGGTGCGATATCCTGTATCGTGCCGCGCAACAGCACTGATTCATGTACCCGGCCTGAAGCGTCGAGGGTTTGCTGCAGCATCTTTTTAGTATCGTTCAACTGGGCTTTCACCGGAATGCTGGCCTGCTGCTGAATCATATCCTTAAACTTGTTTTTGGCGAGCCAGCTGGCCGTACTGAGCAGTTTATCTTTGGTATCGAGGGTGTAATCAATGTCGCGCACTTTGATGGAGGTTGTTTCCGGGTCGTAGTAGGGAGTACCGCGCAGGTATACTTTGCCCACAATCTTTTTCGTGAACATGCCTGTTTTAGATTTGCCGTTGATATCCAGCATCAGTATCAGTTGCTCGCCGCTTGGGGTAATGGCGGCATCGTTTACGGTAATCTCACTTTTGCCTTCATCAAAAGTATACGTCTGGTTTTTAACCTGCGCCTGCAGCAACTGGCTGGCATGTGCGTACGGAATGGTAGCTGTTAACCCGACCTGTATAGCATCCTGCAGGCGGCTGTCGATGATAAGTTTAGGCAGGTTTTTGTTGAATTGCACTTGTGGCTTGCCGTCGGTAGTTACTGCCAGGTAAGAAGTAATGCCGATGCGGGTGCTTAAAATGCCATCTTTTGTTTGCAACGGCGCCATGCGTACATCTTTGGGCACAATGGTAAGCCAGGCGTTCATGTCGTCGTTCAGCTTTACGGGTTCCTGCACCAGTTGCCAGGCCTGGGCTGCATACTTGCGCACGTTCAGGTAGTTCTGCAGTTCTTTATCCAGCTGGGCGGTAAGCGTAGCCATTTGCTTGCGCATGGCCGGCTCTACAAAACGCGCCAATCCAATCTTCAAAGGGCCCAGTTCCAGCACTGGTTTGGTAGCGCCCCACTCAAAATCGCCGCTCGTAATGGTGTTTATCGTATAGTTATCGGTCAGGTTTACTTTGCTTTCTGTTTTGATAACCATATCGAAGCTGGTGTCTTCGGCTTTATCGATGGCCGGGCAGTATTTGCAGGGGTCCCATTTCCAGCGGCCTTTGGCGTAGATGTGCAGCGGCACGCTAAAGTATACTTTGTCTTTCTCAGCCCGGATGGTCATTCTGCCGTTTTTGGTCACTGTTACGGCTACATCATCGCCTTCCAGGTTATCATCTTTGTAAAGTATACCGGTCAGTTCCTGGTTAAGCTTGTTTTCTATCGTGGCCAGCGAAACCGAAACCGGCACCGTAACCGAAGAGAGCTTTGGCTGGTAGGCAGGTATGGCAGCAGCTTTGCTGGCAGGTGCGGCAGTCGTCAGTTTTTCGGTGCTGGTGCAGCCGGCAAGTATAAATAGGCTGGTAAGCGCAAAAAGGAAAAGGGCAAAGTACAGGGAGGGTAACTTTCTCACGGCTAAGCTGGTAATTAAAAGCGGCGCAAGTTACAACGGCTTTTCGATATCAGCTATAGCCAGATGGCACAAGTTTAACCAGGTGGGCACTTTTACAGCAAACGGTTCAGTATTTTGCGGAGGCCTTGCTCTGAGTTTATAATGCCGCAATCCAAAATTGTCCCGTTCTTGTAAGTAGCAAAAAAGGGGGTACCCGTTAATTTTACTTCACTCCGCGACACTGGGTTCTCATGTGCGCTCATTCGTAAAAAGGTAATTCCTTTAGGTGAAAACTCCGCTGAAAGCGCTAAGAATACAGGGGAAATCTCTTTGCAGACAGGGCAATCTTCAGCAGTAAACTTAACTATTACCTTATCTTTTTCGAAGATCAGTTTCCTTAATTCTGTATCGTTGGATTCTATTATCGTCATCACGGCCCGGTTTAAAACTTACCTGATGGTACGGGAAAGTGGCATGGCAGTTTAAAACACAGGGCCAAATAAACCGAAAGCCTCCGCTACAAAACCATGTAGCGGAGGCTTTCAATGATTGAGTTTTACGGAGTTAGAAAGCGAAACCTATGCGCAGGCCGCCGTTCGCGAACTGAGAAAAATCGAGGTTGCTGAAGCCTTGTCTTCTGGAGTTGCCGGCTACGTCGCTGCTGATTTCCATGTCAGAGAATTTTCTGTAGTTGATGCCTGCACCAATCTCAAGGCCAACATAAAAGTTTTTTACAAAGTAGAAATCAACACCGGCCACTGCGTTTAAGCCTGCGCCAATATAGCCTCTGCCATCACCGTTAAAATCTGTAGCGCCCGTAATTGAGAGGTCTTCATCATCGTAGCTGGATGCTCTTATACTTAAAGGCAGCTCCAGGCCAACGTAAGGCGATAAGCGGTTGGTGCCATTAAAGTGCTTCTCTATGCCGGGTGCCAGCGTAATGCCAACCGATGTAGAATGTGCTTCGTCGTTTATCTGGTTATAGTTGTAATCAATGCCCAGGCCGAGGCGTAAAGCAGATTGCTCAGTTAGAAAGTAGCGGCCACGAACCAGGCCATTGTTCAGGCTGATTCTGGCAAAATCAGTAAAGAGCACTTCGGTAGTTAAAGCGCCCGTGTTTGGCTTGTAATAAGTATTGTCGCTATCCTGTGCCTGCACCGAGAACACAGTTGCCAGCAGAAGTGCAAATGCAATAAAAATACGCTTCATAATTTCTTGAGTTTGAGTTTTAGGAGAAGGGTAACTATATAATTTTTTAAAAGGATGAGGTTAGTGCCAATCAGCTATACAACCAATATGTAGTAATTGCTACGTTCTAATATCCCGATGTAATACTGAAAGAACAGCGAAAAGTTGGGCAAATCCTGAACTTTTGTTCTTTTAGGGAAAGGTTTTAAAGTATAAAAGGCGATACCGTTGCATCGCCTTTTATACTTTAATGTGCCTGGTTAGCTTAAACGGTCGTTCGCATCTTATTCAGGTTCAGGAGCATATCTTCTGTCATGGTATCCAGGGTATAAGCTGGCTTCCAGTTCCAGTCCTGCTGGGCGGCACTGTCATCTATACTTTTCGGCCACGAGTCGGCTATCTGCTGGCGGGCATCCGGCTTATAAGAAATTTCAAACTCAGGAATATGCTTTTGAATGGAGGCTGCAATTTCTTTCGGGGAAAAGCTCATGGCGCTCAGGTTATACGAGCTGCGTACTTTTACCTGCTCGGCCGGCGCGTGCATCAGATCCAATGTTGCTTTCAGGGCATCCGGCATGTACATCATCGGCAGGTAAGTATTCTCGCTCAGGAAACACTCATACTTCTGCGCCTCCAGGGCCTGGTGGTAAATATCCACGGCATAATCGGTGGTGCCGCCGCCCGGTAAGGCTTTGTACCCGATCAGGCCAGGGTAACGCAGGCTGCGCACATCCAGGCCATACTTTTCGAAGTAATACTCGCACCAACGCTCGCCAGCCTGTTTACTGATACCATACACGGTGTTCGGGTCCATGACGGTATGCTGCGGGGTATTTTCGCGGGGCGTGCCCGGTCCGAACACAGCAATAGAGCTTGGCCAGTATACTTTCTCGGTTTTATATTCCAGGGCCATGTCCAGCACGTTAAAAAGGCCGTCCATGTTCAGGCGCCAGGCAAATTTCGGGTTTTTTTCGCCGGTAGCCGATAAAACAGCAGCCAGGTGATAGATCTGCTTGAATTTATACTTTGCGGCAAGTTCAGCCAGTATATTTTTATCCAGTACATCCACTGTCTCAAACGGCCCCGACTCCAGCAGGTCGGTTTGCTTTGGGGCTGCAATATCTGCTGCCACCACATTCGATCCGCCGTACATATTCCGGAGCTCCATTGTAAGCTCAGAACCCAGTTGCCCGCAGGCACCAATCACCAATACCGTATCACTTGAATTTGCCATAGTTCACTAAAAATCGTTTGCACAAAGTAACTTATTCCGGTGCAATTCTGAAAGTATAAATTAAATAACGCCGCCTAAGCGCAGCGTCAGAGTAGAACGTAATCAGCTGCCGGAAGTATACACTACCTGCAAAGTATAAACTGCAAATTTCAGCCTGATAGTAATCCGGCAAGTATAACTGTGTTGCGTAAGTATAGGCGTGCTAAAGCAGTAATTTTTATATTTGTGATAACGCGGAACGGTTTTAGGTAAAGATGACGCATTTTGAACCGGAAGCCGTAAATTTGCCCTACAGAAAAAGCCGTGAGCCCTGAAGCATGACGTTTGAAGAGTACCTGATAAAAAAACGCATAGATGCAGCTGCATTTGCAGCAGATGATACGGCTCGCTATAAAGCCTGGGAGCAGCTGTATGCCCAGATGCACCCAAACAGCTTTTATGTAGCGCTTAAAATGGTGATTAACCCGGTGCGGCTAAAATATCATTTGGCAGAAGATAAGGTACCTAAAGTGGCAGCGCCCGCTGCGGCACCGCGCCCGGCAGCCAGAAAAGCAGCTCCCGTTGCTGTTGCGCCGGTTGGTTCTGCAACTGAAGTGCCAACGGAAACACCGGTTACACCTGAGGTTGCAGTTGAAAAACCTGCTGCGCCAGTCAGGTCGCGGCCGGTTATTAACAGGCCAGCTGCGTTGCCAAAACCGACAACAGAAGAAGCTATACCTGAGAAAAATCCGGATGAAGCTGTATCCGCTAAACCACGTCCGGTAATCAGAAGGCCGGTTATACAAAAGCCAGTTGCGGAAAGCACATCAGAAGATCAAAGTATAAATCCGGATAAAACTGTTTCTGAAGAAGCGGCAAAGCCCGCAGCAAGGCCAAGACCGGTTATCAAACGCCCGGCAGCACTGCAAAAGCCAACTCAGGACGAAACGCAAAGTATAAACACAGCAGAAACAACGCCACCAGTAACAACAGCGCCAGAAGCACCAAAGCCAGCCAGGCCGCGCCCTGTTATCAAACGGCCGGTAGCGTTACAAAAGCCAGCGGAAGAAAGTATAGAGAAGCTACCTGAAGCAGTCGCGCCTGAAGTACCGGTTAGTGAAGCTCCTAAACCTCCAAGGCAACGGCCTGTTATCAAAAGGCCGGTAGTACTCGCAAAACCTGACGAAGCTGAAGTAAAAGCTGCTTCGGAAGAAACCCAACCTGCTACCGAACCCGCACAAGAGAAGCCTAAGCCACCCAGACCACGCCCGGTTATGCGGCGGCCAACGCCCAAGCCGGATGAAGCAGGAGCAACAGAAGAAAATTAAATCAGAGAAAACGAATCATACTATACAGAAACAACTATGTACGAAACCTTAAAACCAGACCTCGAACAGCAACTGGCCGAAATACAGGAAGCCGGCTTGTTTAAGAATGAGCGCATCATCACAACACCGCAGGGTGCCAATATCGATACCACACAACAGGCGCATGTACTTAACTTCTGCGCCAACAACTACCTGGGCCTTTCGGCACATCCTAAAGTAATTGAGGCGGCCAAAGCTGCCATTGATACGCACGGGTATGGCATGAGCTCGGTACGTTTTATCTGCGGCACACAGGATATCCACAAAGAGCTGGAGCGTAAAATATCAGAGTTTTTAGGAACAGAAGATACCATCCTTTACGCAGCCGCTTTCGATGCGAATGGTGGAGTATTTGAGCCGCTCTTTGATGCTGATTCAGCTATTATTTCGGATGCCCTGAACCATGCTTCTATTATTGATGGCGTGCGTTTGTGCAAAGCCCAGCGTTTCCGGTACGAGCACAATAACATGGAAGACCTGGAGGCTAAACTGCAGGAATCCCAGGGTGCCAAGCACCGCATTATTGTAACCGATGGTGCTTTCTCGATGGATGGCACCGTAGCGCAGCTGGATAAGATTGTGGAGCTGGCTGATAAGTACAAGGCGTTGATCATGATCGATGAGTGCCATAGCTCGGGCTTTATGGGCAAAACCGGCCGCGGAACCCACGAATACCACAACGTAATGGGTAAGATCGATATCATTACCGGCACGTTGGGCAAAGCATTAGGCGGTGCTATGGGTGGCTTTACATCCGGCCGTAAGGAAATTATTGATATGCTGCGCCAGCGCTCGCGCCCGTACCTGTTCTCTAACTCGCTGGCTCCGTCTATTGTAGGCGCTTCTATTGCGGTGCTTGATCTGTTAAGTTCTACTACAGAGCTGCGCGATAAACTGGAGCAGAACACCAAATATTTCCGTGAGCAGATAAAGGCAGCAGGTTTTGACATCAAGCCCGGCGACCACCCGATTGTACCGGTGATGCTGTACGATGCACCGCTTGCGCAGGAGTTCGCATCGCGTATGCTGGATAAAGGCATTTATGTGATCGGTTTCTATTACCCGGTAGTGCCAAAAGGCCAGGCCCGTATCCGCGTGCAGTTATCAGCGGTGCATGACCGCGTACACCTGGATAAGTGTATCAATGCATTTATTGAAGTTGGCAAAGAGCTGAACGTGATCCAGTAAGCAAATCTATACTTTAAAAAACGGCCACCCTGGAATTTCCGGAGTGGCCTTTTTTATGCTGTTTTAATATGTTCTGCTGAAGTACAAATCTGGAGTTACTTCCGCTAGTGCGAGCTTGCAGCTCGTACTTTCATATGCGCGTTAAGTATAGAGTTGTAAAAGTATGAGCAGGGGTAGAAAGTTAGTTAGCCGGAATTAAAGCAGAAAGGTACGAGCTGCAAGCTCGCACCAGCGGCAGGTATTTAAGTTATGTTGTGCTAAAGTATAAAGCAGGAGTTACCCCACATTTATCGTCTTTTCTACGGGGCTTATACTTGCTTTCTGGTCGGTATCGAACAGGAACTGATTGAGGCGCGCGCGCAGGTCTGCGGAAGAAAGGTTGCGGTATACTTCGCCGTTGCGTACCAGGGCAATCTGGCCGGTTTCTTCGGATACAACCAACACGATACTATCAGTTACTTCAGTTAAGCCGATGGCGGCACGGTGGCGCAAACCCATCGAGGCCGGAATATCGTTGTTTTCGGTTACAGGCAGAATGCAGCGGGCAGCTTTGATGCGGTTATTCGAAATAATAACAGCCCCATCGTGCAGAGGGCTGGTTTTGTTGAAGATCGACATGAGTAATCGCTTCGATATAACGGCATCGATCAGATCCCCGGATTCGGCATAATACTTTAGTTCGGAGCTTCGGGCAAATACAATAAGAGCCCCTGTGTTTTTACCTGCCAGCGATTTGGCTGCTTCGATAAAAGGCGTGAGGCTGAGCTTTTCGGTTTGGTCGCGGCGCCACGAAAAGCCCCAGAAGCGGTCGTGGTTCAGCGCTGTCGTTTTTCCGATCATCAGCAAAAAACGCCTTATTTCGGGCTGGAAAACAATAATGGCTGCCAACACACCTACGCCCATAAACTGGCCAAGTATAATCGTTAACAGCTCCATGCCGGCGGCGCGCACCACCAGGTAAAGCAAATAAACAGAAAGCAACCCCAGGAAAATCTTCAGTGCCACACTACCTGTCAGGAGTTTGTACAACTGATACAAAAGCACCGTAACAAGCACTATGTCAACAATATCGATCAGGTCGATATCTAAGAAACCTATGGTAAATAATGGAATCAAAGTATGGTTTTCTTGTAAAGTTCTATGGTCTGTTTAGTTTCTTTTACGTCATGCACCCGCAAAATGTCCGCACCCTTCATCAACGCCAGTGTATTAACGACTATTGTACCGGTCAGGGCATCGGCCTGGTGTATGCCGAGCGCTTTGTACACCATCGATTTGCGCGACATGCCGGCAAGTATGGGAAGCTCCAATATACACAATTCATTTAAACGGTTCAGCAATTCGAAGTTCTGATCGATGGTTTTTGCAAAGCCAAAGCCGGGGTCAAGTATGATATCGTGTACGCCAAGTTGTTTCAGTTTTGCTACTTTTTGCTGCAGTTCATCCAATACTTCCAGCGCCACATCATCGTAATTGGTCAGCGTGGACATGGTTTGCGGTGTGCCGCGCATGTGCATGAGTATGTACGGCACCTGCAGTTTAGCTACTGTTTCGAACATGGCCGCATCCAGTTCGCCGCCCGAAATATCATTTATAATAGCAGCTCCGGCTTTTACGGCCTGCACAGCTACCTCCGCCCGGAACGTATCTACCGAAAGTATAGCATCGGGGTAGGCGGCAAGTATGGCTTCGATGGCAGGCACAACACGCGCCAGTTCTTCGGCTTCGGTTACATCGGCAGCGCCGGGCCTGGACGAATAACCTCCAATATCCAGTATATCAGCGCCATCAGTCAGCATGGTGCCTGCCTGTTTTACTACTTCCTGTAAAGAGGCAAGCCGGCTATCGGCATAAAAAGAATCGGGCGTTACGTTCAGGATGCCCATCACGAGGGGCATATCCAAAGAGAGGATTTTTCCGCGGCAGTTAAGCGTGCTTTTTTTTTGAAAAAGCTTATCTTTCGATTTCAATATAGCCATACAGGTCAGTAGATTTTAAAATTAAAGCTAAAAAGTTGATTAGTCAAACGCTTCAGGAATATAATCAGGTAGTAAACCGCTGCAAGGAAACCTTTGTAAAGAAGACGATAGATTACGGCACCGCATGGCGTATTCTGCGGCTGCCTTCCATCACCGATCAGATCTTCATCAAAGCGCAGCGCATCCGCTCTGTCCAGGAAAAAGGCGTGCAGCTGGTTGAAGATGATATCCGCGACGAGTTTGTGGGCATTATCAATTACTGCGTGATTGCGCTGATGCAACTCGACCTGCAGGAAAGCACCGAACTGACGCTGCCCGCCGAAGAAGTAGAGCGCCTTTATACTTTACAGATAGAGGAAAACATCAAATTGCTGAACGCCAAAAACCACGATTACGGCGAGGCCTGGCGCGATATGCGGGTAAGTTCTATCACGGATATTATTCTGATGAAACTTTACCGCACCAAGCAGATAGAAGATAACGAAGGCCAGACCCTGATCTCGGAAGGCGTAGAAGCCAACTACCGCGACATGATCAACTACGCCGTTTTTGCGCTGATAAAGCTGGGGGCAGAATAACCTCCCCCGGCCCCCTCCTAAAAACAGGAGGGGGTAAAGAGAATATTTATATCCACTTCGTGCCTAACATTGCGTTGAGTGGAAAAGAAATTTAATATCATTTAACCTCTCTAAAACACCCCCTCCTGTTTTTAGGAGGGGGCAGTTAGATAACCAACTTTTTAACATTCTAACTCTCTAACTGAGATGAAATATATAAGTAAATTTTGCTGGCTTTTTGTAGGTGTGTTGTTCATCTTCTCGGGTCTGATCAAGATAAACGATCCGGTGGGTACGGCGATTAAACTGGAAGAATATTTTGAGGTTTTCTCATCGGATATTGCGCCATTCTTTCTGATGTTTAAGCCGCTGGCGCTTTTCCTTTCCATTTTTCTGAGTGCGTTGGAGATTGTGTTGGGTGTGGCCTTGCTGCTGCGCTGGAAACTGAAAAGTGTACTGACCGCCCTGCTCGCCATGACGGTTTTCTTCACGTTCCTGACGTTTTATTCGGCATACTTCAACAAGGTAACGGATTGCGGTTGCTTCGGCGATGCAATTAAACTAACGCCCTGGGAGTCGTTTACTAAAGACATTGTGCTGCTGGTGATGATCGTGATTCTGCTGTTAACCAGACGACATTTACAACCGTTTATAGCCCAGAAAACCGGAGCAGCCATTACAGCGCTAACCGCCATACTTGCCGTAGTGGTAGGCTGGTATGCCTACGAGCATTTGCCTTACATCGATTTCAGGGCTTATAAGATCGGCAACCATATTCCAACGCTCATGAAGGCATCGGCGCCGTTGCGCTACAAGTATGTAATGGTGAAAGATGGCAACGAGCAGGAGTTTGAAGAATACCCAACCGACACTACCTACAAGTTCAAGGAAATGATCGCCATTAACCCCGAGGACGGCCCGAAGATCACCGAATTTAATGTCTGGAACGATGAAGGCGACTTTACACAGGAAGTGCTTACAGGCAAGAAACTGTTGATCATTGTGCAGAACGTACCCAAAGCCAACCGCGACAATTTTGCGGAAATCAACAAACTGGTAGCCGACGCCGAAAAACAAGGTATTAAACCGATTGTCCTTACCTCTGCGAGCAGCCAGGAATTTGAGGCTTTCCGGCACGAAGTAAACTTAGCTGCGCCTTACTTTTTTGGTGATGGCACGCTGCTTAAAACCATGATGCGCTCAAACCCGGGCACTATTCTGATGCAGGACGGCACTGTAAAAGGCATGTGGCACCACAACGACACTCCGGAAATTGCGGAAGTAAACCAGTTGCTGGTTAAGTAATAAAAATCTATACTTTATATTTTCTAAAGTGTAAACAGCGCCAATTTTATAGTTCAGATCATCATTTTACAACCAATACATGAAGTTCTTAGGATTTATACTTAGCCGCCTGGGGCATGGCCTGCTGATACTGCTGGGAGTGCTGGTGGCGGTGTTTTTCCTGTTTAATGTGCTGCCCGGCGATCCGGTGGCCTTACTGGCCGGCCAGCGCTCCGACTTATCTACGCGTGATGCCATCACAAAAGAACTTGGCCTGGATAAGCCTTTGCCAGCGCAGCTTTTATACTATGTAAACGATGTATCGCCGGTATCGGTGCACGAGAATACGGAAGCCAACCAACTGAAGTATGAATATAGCACCATAGCAGATTTTGGCGGAGACGTGCTGGTCTGGAAAACACCCTATCTGCGGCGCTCCTTCCAAAGCAACAAAAGCGTAACCGATATCCTGCTCGATCATTTTACGGGTACGCTCTGGCTGGCGCTGGCTGCTATGCTGATTGCAACCGTATTTGGTATACTTTTCGGGGTGCTGGCTTCGCTTAGGCCGCATAGCTGGCTCGATCATACCTTGGTTACAGGTTCTGTATTGGGTATTTCTGTTCCGTCTTTTGTAGCGGCCATACTTATTGCGATTACGTTTGGGTTTTACTGGAGCAGCTGGACCGGGCTTAGCCTGACCGGGCAACTTTATGAAATCGATCCATTTACTGGTAAACAACTGATGCTGCGCAACCTGCTGTTACCGGCAGTGGCACTTGGCATACGGCCGCTGGCGGTTATTGTGCAGCTTACGCGTAGCTCGATGCTTGATGTCATGTCGCAGGATTATATCCGGACGGCGCGCGCCAAAGGCCTGAGCCGCTACCATGTTATTGCAGACCATGCCCTTAAAAATGCACTTAACCCGGTTGTAACGGCTGCTTCGGGCTGGATGGCTTCGCTTATGGCAGGCGCCTTTTTTATCGAGTACATTTTTAACTGGAAAGGCCTGGGAGCTGTTACCATACAAGGTGTGCAGAACCTGGATTTCCCGTTGGTGATGGGCGCCACGCTGTTTGTGGCTTTCCTTTTTGTACTGATCAATATTTTTGTCGATCTGCTATACGTTGCCCTCGATCCACGCGTTAAACTGGACTAACACCGCGCGAATTAAGAATTACGAATTGTGAATTAATTTTATACTTCTGTACATCATCACACCAATTCGTAATTCTTAATTTATAATTCGTAATTAAAAAGATGCTGATTTTCCTGATAGGTATGATGGGCGCTGGCAAAACCACGCTGGGCTGGCAACTGGCAAACAAGCTGGGTTATTCGTTCGTGGATCTGGATGATTTTATTGAGAAGCGCGAAGGGAAAAGTATAGCGCAGATTTTTGAGCAGGAAGGGCAGGAGTGTTTCCGGGAACTGGAACGCGCGGCGCTCGAAGCAGTGGTAACAGAAAACACCAAGGCCGTTATATCGACGGGCGGCGGTACTCCCTGCTTTTTCAATAACATGGATTTCATAAATGGGCAGGGGAAATCTATTTTTTTAAATGTCCCTCTTTCAGAAATTTTTACCCGATTATCGGGCTCCAATCTGGCATTGCGGCCACTGTTGGCGAACAAAACGGAAGAGGAGCGTAGGTTGTTTTTAACCAATACATTAGCCGCCCGAAAACCCTGCTACGAACAGGCAGTTTATACCTTAAATGGCCCTGATTTTACAGTACAGGCTTTGTTAAAACTACTCAACTATAACTAGTGCTATCCGTTATAACTTAAGAACAATATTTTGAAATTGTTGTTATGACAACAAACGATTTTAGAGTAGATTGCCGCCATTTAGAAATTTACACACATACACCACTATGAAACCTAACCATAAAGGCCGTGCTCAGATTTTTGAGAATCCTGTATTGGAAAGATTAACGAGAACGCATATTGCGTTGCCCATCTCCATCTTTATCCTGATTGCTATCGGACTGTTATACTATGGCCTTACCTATAGCTTTATTAATGTGCTGGAAGCGATCGGGTATTTCCTGCTTGGCTGGCTTATTTTTTCGCTGATAGAATATTGCGCGCACCGTTTCATTTTCCATATGGAAACCGATACGCCGATAAAAGAGCGGATACAGTATACGTTCCATGGCAACCACCACGATTACCCAAAAGACAAAGAGCGCCTGGCTATGCCTCCGATAGTAAGCTTGCTTATTTCGTCGCTGTTCTTTTTTGTTTTTAAACTGATTTTCGGGCAGTTTGTGTTTGGCGTGGTAGCCGGGCTGCTGTTTGGTTACGCTTTATACTTGGGTGTGCATTATGCGGTACACGCGTATGCGCCTCCTAAAAACTTCCTGAAGCAGTTATGGATACACCACAGCATTCACCATTACAAAGACCCGCATGTAGCCTATGGCGTATCATCGCCGCTCTGGGATTATTTGCTGGGTACGATGCCGAAAAGGTCATAAAAAAAGGAGCTCTGAGGAGCTCCTTTTTTGTTTTACTATCTTCTTAACTTCCGGAATAACCAGCCGATCAGCAGCACAATCAGTACAATGATGATGACTGCCGTCCACATGCCGGCTTCAAAAATATCTCCTACCAGCTCACAACTACTTAGTGTTGTAGCTAATAGTACAAATACAAACATCAGGTATGGTCTTATGTTTTTCATAGTTTTATAGTTTAAGGTGAGAAGGCTGCCACTCCGGAATTTCCGGCCAGCTACCTTCAGGGATATGATAATATTACCATATATAAAACTAGATACTGGATTTATACTTAAAAGGTTAATCCTGCAAGTATAGAATTAGTACAAATCAGTAAAGCTAAACCAATTAGATGCACATAAAATAAAAAGGCGGCAACCCTACACGGTTACCGCCTTTAACTGATGGACTAAAGTATAACTTAGCTTCTGGCTCTGCTTTGTGCTGCTTTAACAACTAGCTCCTGCGTTTGCGTGGCGCCATTGGCAGTCTGTACCTCGATGGTATACTTGCCTGGCTGCAGGTAAATTAGTTTGTTATCGGCTGGCGCTACTTTTACACCCTGCTTGTTAGCACTGTTTAGTTCTTCTTCGTACGCTTTGGCATTGGCTGCATCTACGGTCAGGTCATAGGCTACGTAGTTCAGGCCCTGCTCGCTTTTATCGGTCAGCTCTTTTACTACTTTGCCATTAGCTGTTTTAATGCGGATGGTGCTGTTGCCGGCTGCCGAAGTATAGAATGGAATCATGGCTTCCGGTGCGGCATCCTGTCTCCAGGACTCACGCTGCTGGCCCCATGATGGGCTGTGCTGCACTGGCTGCGTTGCAAACACATGCAGTTTCTTAGCGATCACATCCGGCGTTAACTGCTGCAGGTGCTCTACGTTAGTGATGTAGATACCACGGCCGTGTGTGGCTACTACCAGGTCGTTTTCGCGTGGGTGTACGATCAGGTCGTGCACGGCAACGGCTGGCATCTGGCTGGCCATGCGCATGAAGTTCTTTCCTCTGTCCAGAGAAATATACAAGCTATGGTCGGTACCAACATACAGTAGGTCCGGGTTTTTAGGATCTTCTTTTACAACATTGATGGCTTCCTGCGGCAGGCCGTTCCCTAAGCGCTCCCAGTTCTTGCCATTGTTTTCCGATACATACAGGTAAGGCGTGAAATCATCATAACGGTAGCCGTTAAGCGATGTATAAACCCGTCCTTCTTTATGATCTGAGGCCACTAAAGTGGATACCCATAGGTTTTGCGGCAGCTTATCCGAAATACGTTCCCAGTTATACCCGCCATCTTTTGATACGTTTATAGCGCCATCATCGGAGCCGGTGTACAACAGCCCGAAACGTATCGGAGACTCTTCTATACTTGTAAGGGTCCCGTAGCTTACATCGCCTTTGCGGCCGCCGTTTGTCAAGTCGCCGGATAATGCTTCCATGTCATCGCCTTTCTTAAGCGAGCGGTGAAGTTTGTTTGATCCGAGGTATATAATATCCTGGTTGTGGCGGCTCAAGTGGATCGGGGATTCCCAGTTAAAGCGCAATGGCCGCTCGCCTAATTTATGACTTGGTTTAATAGAAGTACGCTCGCCGGTCTGTTTGTTAACCCTGGAGTAATTACCGTACTGTGAACCAAGGTAAACCGTGTTGTTGTCGCGCCAGTCTACCTGCACCATCATACCATCGCCTCCGCCCAAACGCTGGTACGGGTATAAGCCTGTGCCCTGCCAGGCGTTGCTATACTTGTAGTTACTCGGGCCAAACCAGGTACCGTTATCCTGCAGGCCGCCATATACATTGTATGGTTTTGCCATATCCACTTCTACAGCATAAAATTGCGCAACAGACGGGATATTTACTTTAGACCAGTTTTCGCCGGCATCATAAGAGATGTTAATCCCGCCATCGTTTCCTTCGATTAGGTGCTCTGGTTTGTTAGGGTTAATCCAGAGTGCCTGGTGGTCGGAGTGTACGTTAGGGGCACCAATTTCTTTAAAAGTTTTGCCGCCGTTATCAGAAGTATAAAGGGGCACGCCCAGCATATAGATTTTATCCGGGTTATCGGGTGCAACGCGAATAACGCCCAGGTAATACCCGATGGTATTATACAGTTCGTCGAAGTAGCCTTCGTGGGTTTTCTTCCATGTTTTGCCGGCATCGTCGGTACGGTAAATTTCAGAGCTGATTACATCAGGCAGTGGTTCGTTTGTGGGGTCGACGAGGTACTCATTAATGGCAGCGGGCTTTATTTTTCCGCTTTTTACCATTGCTTTTACGCTTGCAGCCGTGTACTCTCTCGGGAAACGGTTCTCATCAAAGAACTTGTTCAGGTCCTCATCTTTCAGGCTCATGAAATTATCAGTCTGCATGCCGGCAAATGTCTCTTTGGTAAGCGAGCTTTTCGGCTGGTTGCTGTTAGCTGCAGGGCGTGCTCCGAAATTATCTACCAGCGCATACATGATAGAAGGGTTGGCAGGGTAAATACTTAATCCTATACGGCCAATGCCTTCCGTATCCGGGAAGCCGTGCGCTGCGGTGCTGATATCTGACCAGTTGTTGCCGCCATCTGTCGATTTGAAAATGCCGGATGTTTTCCCGCTCTCTACAAAATTCCAGGCGCGACGCGAACGGTGCCACATGGCTGCATAAACGTTGTTCGGGTTTTTAGGATCAATCTGTAGATCGATGGCGCCGGTGTTATCATCTATATAAAGTGTTTTCTTCCAGGTTTTGCCACCGTCTGTAGTTTTAAAAACGCCGCGGTCTTTATTAGGAGAGTAAAGATGGCCCAAGGCTGCTACCCAAACGGTGTTCGGGTCTGTTGGGTGGATGATGATCTTGCCGATGTGGTGCGTATCATCCAGGCCCATGTGCTGCCAGGTTTTACCGCCATCCGTGCTTTTGTAAACTCCCACACCCGAATAGGAAGAACGGCTGGAGTTGCTTTCGCCTGTTCCGACCCAGATCGTTTCGTTGTTGTTCCAGTCGATGGCAATGTCGCCGATGGTCATTACGGCCTGCTCATCAAAAATAGGCTCGAAGGTGATACCATTATTTGTTGTTTTCCAGAGGCCACCGGAGGCGTAAGCGGCATAAAACGTAGTTGCGTCTTTAGGTGAGCCTTCTATATCAGTTATACGGCCGCTCATAATGGTAGGGCCGGCATTCCGGAAATTCAGGTTCTTCACCAAAGATTTCTGCTCCAGTTGCTTTCGCTTCTCAAAAGCTTGTAACCGTTCGGATGCTGCTGTTGCTTTTGGTTCTTTCACTTTTTTCTGAGCAACTGCTGCCGTGCCTCCAAGGGTCATCAGAAGTGCTACGGATAGTATACGCTTTTGCATATGTTGATTAGGTTAGTTTGATAAGTGGTAAGTAAAATTCGTTTAAAAATCCGGTATATAATATAAGGAGTAGTTCGGGTGTTTTACAGTGGCTTAATTTTTGATTTTATACTTTAAAAGTGAAGTATAAACCTGCTTCAACACCCTTCATTTCCTGCTGCATTACACCTGTATAACTATAATATCATCAGATAAAGGCACCTCCTTTTTATCAGCCTGTTTCGCCTAATTAGGTATTCTGGCCGATGATAATAGGTTGATTACTAATCTGGATTCAAGTTAGAGTATTCAGGTTAATAAAAATTGTCTGTTACTAAACTAAAGTTAATATAAGGGCCATTTTCGGGATAACACACTCACAACCTACCACTTTAATAGGTATATTTCATTAGGAAATAAAACTGAATGTTATGAAGAAAAAGCTACTCTTATTTCTCCTGTTCTTAAGTATCTATAGTATATCTTATGCACAGGATAAGGAAATCAAAGGTAAAGTTACCTCAAAGGAAGATAACTCCCCGATGCCGGGTGTAACAGTTGTAGTAGAGGGCCTCGCAAGGGGTACCCAAACCGATGTGGAAGGCAATTTTACATTGCAGGCCCCGGAAGGCGCGACACTATCTGTGTCTTTTATCGGCTTTGCAACGCAGAAGGTAAAAGTGACTGCCCAGAACGTGTACAACATTGCCATCAGCCAGGACACCAGGCAACTCCAGGAAGTGGTGGTAACCTCGTTTGGTATTGAGCGTGATAAAAAATCATTGGGATACGGTGTAACACAGGTAGGCGCTGAGGCCATAACCAAATCGCCGGTAGCAGATGTTACAAACGCACTGGCCGGTAAAGTGGCAGGTGTGCAGATATCTGGAACAGGTGGCGGGCTTTCCAGCTCAAACATTACCATCCGTGGTTTTACAAGTATAACAGGTAGTAACCAGCCACTATTTGTAATAGATGGTGTACCGATTGATAATGCCGGTGGCGATAACTCGGTAAATACGGGTGTATCCACTTCTAACAGGGCATCCGATATCAACCCGGATGATATTGAAAGTATAAGTGTACTGAAAGGTGCTGCGGCTACTGTGCTTTATGGGTCCAGAGCGGCTTCCGGCGCAATCCTGATCACGACAAAAAAAGGAAAATTCGGAACGAAAAGCCAGATTACCTTCTCTTCTAACTATGGTGTAGGCACGGTTAACCGTTTCCCTGAATTCCAGAACGAATATGCACAGGGTAACGCCGGTAATTACTTAAGTAACTATGCCGGTTCGTGGGGCCCACGCATTAATGGCCAAACAGTAAAGAACTTCTTAGGCCAGGACGAAACCCTGCAAGCCTATCCGGATAACGTACGAGACATTCTGCAGAGCTCCAAGTATGCCCAGAATACGATCAGCTTTTCGGGCGCTACCGATAAGTTCAACTACAGAGTATCCTATGGTAATATCTACGAGACCGGACTGGTACCCGGAAACGAACTGAAGAAGAATACATTCAGTGTAAACGCCGGAACCAGCATTACCGATAAGTTTACCATCAATACATCGCTTTCTTATATCAATAACCAGTCAGAAAGATCACAGGCTGGTAACCAGGGCTCAAACCCGCTTTGGAGAGGAATTTATACCCCACGTAGTTATAACTTATCCGGCTTACCTTATGAGGACGAGTCTGGTAACCAGTTATGGTTTGCCGCCGAGGATCACCCATACTGGGCGATTAACAACGTGTTATACAATGAAGAAACAAACCGATTCTATGGTAACATTAACCTGGCCTACGATTTTACCGACTGGCTGCGTGCGGACCTGAAACTGGGTGGCGATGTATACTCTACCAAAAGCAAAGGTTTTGATAACAGAGGCATCAGAGGCAATGGTAATACAAGCTCTGCTGGTAAAGGTGGTATAAGAGACAGAGAAGTACTGTCGCGGGACATTAACACGTATTTTACTTTAACGGGTAACCGCAATATAGGCGATAACTTTAAAGTAGGCGTAACACTGGGTAACGAGATTGTTACAAACTACGATAACACGTTGCAGGCTATTGGCCTGGGCATAGTAGTGCCGGGCTTCGATAACCTGAAAAACTTTCTGTCTTACAACCCTTCGGCAGGTATAACCAGACGCCGTTTGATGGGATACTTCGGGGATTTTGTAATTGATTACAAAAACTTCCTGACACTAAACCTGAAAGCCCGTAACGATTACTCCTCTACCTTATCACCAGAATTCCGGTCTATCCTTTATCCGGCGGTAGCAGTGAGCTTTGTTCCTACGGAAGCATTCCCAAGCCTTAAGAGCGATATACTTACGTCAGCCAAAATCAGAGCTAACGTAGGTGAAGTAGGCAAGGGTGCACAACCTTACCAGACTTATACATACTATGGCCAGGCAAGTGCTACTGATGGTTTCAACTCCACATTAGTAAACTTCCCTTTTAATGGACTGGCAGGGTACACGTATGATAACTCGGCAGGAAAGTACGATCTGAAGCCGGAGTTTACACGTGAGATCGAGTTAGGCACAGAACTAAGCTTTTTCGGAGATCGTTTGTTCCTGGATGCTTCTGTTTATAGAAGAGATTCCCGTGATCTGATCTTTGCTGTTCCTGTTCCTGGTTCATCCGGTTTTACAAGTGCTATCACAAATGCCGGTAAACTATCTACTAAAGGTCTCGAAGTATTATTATCCGGTACACCTATCAAAGGCCAGAACTTTAGCTGGGAAACAACTCTGAACTTTACCACTTTCAGAACAGAAGTTGATGAACTGACGGAAGGCGTTACAGCTATTGTACTGGGAGGTTTTACTTCACCGGATACACGTGCCGTAGTTGGCCAGCAGTATGGCTTGATTTACTCTACCCGCTATCAGCGTAACGACCAGGGCCAGATGGTAATTGGTCCGGATGGCTTGCCGCGCGTAGACCCGAGAGGCGTTGGCATAATTGGTAACCCTAACCCTAAATTTACAGCAGGCCTTACCAATAATTTCTCTTACAAAGCCTTTAACCTGTCTTTCCTGGTTGATGTGAAGTATAAAGGAGACATCTTATCCAGAACAGTAGGCGATCTTAGAATTAATGGCGTAGCCGAAGAAACAGCAGAATACCCACGCTTTAATGCAGACGGTACACCAACTACACCATATTTATTCGAAGGCGTGCTGGAAGATGGCAGACCAAATGATATCCAGGTAACGGCGCAACAGTATTGGGGCACCAGAGGCAAGTATGTTGCCTGGGAAGGTTATGTGCGTGATGCATCGTTTGCAAGGCTGAGAGAGGCCACACTCAGCTATAACCTGCCACAGGCTTTACTGTCCAAAACAGGTTTCGTAAAATCGCTGCAGCTATCAATATACGGACGTAACCTGATTACTTATGCACCTAACTATCCGGACCTTGATCCGGAGCAAAACCTGCTGGGTGTAAGTAACTCTCGCGGTCTGGAATTTGGTATACAGCCGGTTGCCAGAACAGTAGGAGCAAGCCTAAGAGCTACGTTTTAATTAAAGTATTCAGCTAATTTAACTTATCCGCCATGAAACGTAACAAATTACTATATATAGCACTAGCATCAGTTGGACTGATGTTTACTTCCTGCGAAAGTTTCTTTGATGTAAACGATGATCCAAATAACATCAGGGAAGCGCGTGTTTCTGAGGTATTGCCTGCCGCTACAGTTAACATTGGGTTTATAGGAGGCAGTGATATGCTCCGCTACAGCGCCCTGATTATGCAGCAGTTTTCTGGTCAGGGGCCTGCTAACCCAAGTACCACTAAGGAGTATGAGCGCTACAACATTAATAACTCGGACGTAAATAACCTCTGGAACAGGATATTTTCTGTTATCCTCGCCGACCTGGAGCAGGTAATTAATAAATCCAGTGCGGAGGGTAGCCCCCACTATGCAGGAGTTGCCAAAATACTGAAAGCTTTTACCTACCAGGTAACAGTGGATGCATGGGGTGATGTGCCGTTTTCAGAAGCATCCAAATTTCAGGCTAATTTTTATCCGAAGTTTGATGATGATGCCGCTATTTACCCGGCTCTTTTTAAGATAATAGATGAAGGAATAGCAGATCTGAATGCAACAGCTTCTGTGCTGGAGCCAAATAGCTACACAACTATCTACCCGACTTCGGACTGGGCAACAGGAGCAGTAAAATGGACCCGTTTTGCTAATACTTTAAAACTGCGCATGTACCTGCATTACAGCGAGAAAGATCCTGCGTTTGCAGCACAGGGTATAAACGCGCTGATAAATAGCGGAGCCGAGTTCATGACCTCACCAGCCGATAACTTCGAGATGATGTTCCTGAACCAGCCACAACGGCAGAACCCGCTTACCAGCATTGAAGGCGGCCAGTTTAAGAACCAACTGTTTCCGAACCGCACCATTGTAGATATGATGAACGCAAAGGCTGACCCAAGACGCGCTTCATACTTTGTATCATATCCTTACAATGCAATTAACCCTACTTATAAAGGGCAAAGTATAGATAGCCCTCCGACTACCTCTGTGTCTAGGTTGCACCGCTTCCTGAAAGGAACACCAACAGCCGTGGACCCAGCAAAGGTTAATGCAGATGGCAGCTTAAGAGACGATGCGATTTTGTATGGTGGAGATGCCCCGATCCGGTTGTTGACCTTTGCAGAGTATAACTTTATAAGAGCCGAAGCTGCGTTACGCTTTGGTTCGCCAGGCGTTGTGCAAACCTTCTTTCAGGAAGGAATAAGAGCTTCGATGCGTGATGCCGGTATTAGTTCTGCTGAAACAGAAGCTTATATTACCGCCAATGGTACGTTAGCTGGCTCGCAGCAACAGCAACTCGAGCAAATCATTATGGAGAAGTACATCGCTAATTTTGGTGTGATGATGGAGCCATGGAACGACTGGAGAAGAACAGGGTATCCTGCTATTACTTCGTTAAAAACACCGGTTGCCATTTACGATGAGTTGCCACGATCGCTGTTCTATCCTGTTTCGGAAATAACCAGTAACCCGAACGCAAAACAGAAGCAAACCATGCTGGAGAGAGTTTTCTGGGATACCCGTCAATAATTATTTTATAAAAGCATTCCCCGCACAGGGGAATGCTTTTATACTTCAAACGCAAAGTATAACTTACTGTAATAGCGGACCTTGCAGTTTGCCCCGAGCAGTGTAGTTTTTAAGTCTGATAAAATGATAAACTAACATGAAGCAATTCTTTACCTTACTACTGGTATTGGCTGTTTTTAGCCTGCCTCTTTCAGCACAAAGCATTACCCTTAAAACCGACTCAACGGTTACAACAAAACACCAGGTAACCGTTAAAGGCAAGCGCATTTCCTATACCGCTACAGCGGGTACGCAGCCGGTTTGGGATGAAGACGGGAAACCTATAGCAGGCCTGTTCTATACCTACTATGAGCGCACAGATGTGAAAGACAAAGCCAACCGCCCGCTGATCATTTCTTTTAACGGAGGACCTGGTTCCGCTTCGGTTTGGATGCACATCGCTTACACCGGCCCGCGGCTTTTAAATATCGATGATGAAGGTTATCCACTACAGCCTTATGGCATAAAAGAGAATCCGCACTCTATACTTGATGTAGCTGATATTGTGTATATAAACCCTGTAAACACAGGCCTTTCGAGAGCAGTAAGCACATTATCTAAAGAAGACACCCAGAAGAAGTTTTTTGGCATCAATGCCGATATCAAGTACCTGGCCGGCTGGATCAATACCTTTGTAAGCCGTAAAAACCGTTGGGCATCTCCTAAGTACCTGATCGGCGAAAGCTACGGAACAACCCGCGTATCGGGCCTTGCTTTAGAGTTGCAGAACTCGCACTGGATGTACCTGAACGGCGTTATACTGGTATCGCCAACAGACCTGGGCATTAAACGCGAAGGACCTGTAGAAATGGCTAACATGCTGCCATATTATGCCGCAACTGCCTGGCACCACAAAGCGCTAAGCCCGGACCTGCAGCAAAAAGACCTCACCGATATGCTGCCTGAAGTAGAAGAATTTACTTTAAACGAACTGCTGCCGGCCATTGCAAGAGGATGGAATTTAGGGGACCAGAAGAAAAAAGAGATTGCCGCTAAAATGGCCCGTTTCTCAGGCTTATCCGAAGATATCATCTTACAACAAAACCTGAACGTGCCACCTGCTTTCTATTGGAAAGAGCTACTTCGTAAAGAAGGCTACACCATTGGCCGATTGGATTCCCGCTACCTGGGTATCGATAAGCAGGAAGTTGGCTTACGCCCGGATTATTCTCCTGAACTTACCTCATGGCTGCACTCATTTACGCCCGCCATCAACATGTATATTAAGGAGCACCTCAAGTATAAAACTGATATAAAGTATAACATGTTTGGCCCTGTTCGCCCCTGGGATAACAGCGATGACAACACCGGCGAGAACCTGCGTCAGGCCATGGCTCAGAATCCTAATTTACATTTGATGGTACAGGCCGGTTACTACGATGGCGCCTGCGATTACTTTAATGCCAAGTATAACATGTGGCAAATGGACCCAGGCGGAAAACTGAAAGACCGTATGAGTTTTAGAGCTTACCGCAGCGGGCACATGATGTACCTGCGCAGCGAAGACCTGGCTACTTCAAACGAAGATATCCGCGTGTTTATTCAAAAGTCGCTTCCGAAGCCAGGCCAGCCGGCCCAGTACATTCGCGGCAGAGCAGGCGACAGAAGCACAACTACCAGCCAGTTAACGAAATAAGTATAAATAAGCGAAGGCCTTTAAATGCTGATGATCTGTCAGGTTTAAAGGCCTTTGCTTTTATACTTACCTTAAAGTATACATCACTTCATGCATCCTTCTATGACAAAGTATAAAACCGGTATTTTACTGCTCGTCTGTTTTCTAACGCAGTTTTGGAGTATAGCGCAAATTCCGGAAGTGCCGGGCAGGCAGGAAGGCGAAGGCCCCTGGCCGCAACTGATCATCAGGGGCGTTATACTTGTAAACAGCACCGGTTCACCTCCGCTTGGGCCGGTAGATATTGTAGTAGAAAATAACCGCATCACCGATATCCGGGTAGTTGGTACCACAGGCTTGCCCATAGAAGCCTCCCGTCGGCCACAACTGAAACCAGGAGGCAAAGAACTGGATGCGGCCGGCATGTACCTGATGCCTGGCTTTGTAGATACCCACGCCCACATCGGCGGAAACAACGGAGCAGATGCCAGCTATGTTTACAAACTTTGGATGGCGCACGGTGTTACCACCATCCGGGAGCCATCGGCTGGCAACGGCCTGCAATGGACCCTGGATCAGAAAAAGAAAAGCGAAAAAAACACCATCACAGCACCACGCATCAAAGCCTATACCCGGTTTGGGATGGGAAGTAAAACGCCTATTTCAACAGCCAAGCAGGCACGTGACTGGGTAAAACAAAATGCAAAAGCGGGAGCTGATGGCATTAAGTTTTTTGGCGCTGCGCCGGAAATTATGCAGGCAGCCGCCGAACAAAACAAGAAACTGGGGTTGCGCTCGGCCATACACCATGCCCAAACCGATGTAGCACGCTGGAACGCGCTAAGCAGCGCAAAGGCAGGAATAAGTTCGCTGGAACACTGGTATGGTTTGCCTGAAGCCATGTTTACAGACCGTACCATTCAGCATTACTCCCTGGATTATAACTACACAAACGAACAGGATCGTTTCGGTGATGCCGGTACTTTATGGAAGCAGGCAGCTGCGCCCAACTCAGAGAAATGGAACAAGGTAATGGATGAGCTCATCACACTGGATTTTACCCTGAGCCCTACTTTTAATATTTACGAGGCAAACCGCGACCTGATGCGTGCCCGCCGCGCCGAATGGCACGAAGACTATACCATGCCCGAACTCTGGAAATTTTACGAACCCAGCTGGAATGCACACGGCTCATACTGGCACGCCTGGGGAACAGAGCAGGAAGTACAATGGCGCGAAAATTTCAGGTTATGGATGGCTTTTGTAAACGAGTTTAAGAACCGTGGCGGCAGGGTAACCGTTGGCACTGATTCCGGGTTTATTTACGAGCTGTTCGGCTTTGCTTATCCGCGCGAAATGGAGTTGTTGCGCGAGGCTGGTTTTCACCCACTGGAAGTAATACAGGCTGCTACCTTAAACGGAGCAGAGCTTTTAGGCATGGAAAAGGAAATAGGCAGCGTTGAAATTGGGAAGCTGGCCGACTTTGTGATTGTAGAAGAAAACCCGCTGAAAGATTTTAAAGTGCTTTACGGCACAGGCGCTATCCGGCTCGTGGAAAACAACAAAGTTACCCGCGTAGGTGGTGTAAAGTATACCATCAAAGACGGAATTATTTACGATGCAAAAGAGCTGCTGGCTCAGGTTAAAAAGATGGTAGCTGCCGATAAGGAAAAGAAAGGATTTAAGATAACACAACCCGGCGTAGACCCGCATCAGCACTAAGTAGAACCAAGAAGTTGTAAGGTTACATAAACAAGAAAGGCAAGCCGTATAGCTTGCCTTTCTTGTTTATGTCTTTATAGTTTTAGAGGTGATATTTTAAAGTATAATTCTGATCAATGCGGCGGCTTTTTAAAGTATAAATCAAGTATAATTAAGCGGGCTCTTTCAGCATCCTGACGGCGTTATCCCAGTTGTGCTTGTACTCTTTTATGTACTCACTCGGAGATTTATCCGTCATCTTTTTAAACACTTTATTAAAGTTGATGGGGCTGTTAAAACCGGTAGCGTAGGCTATAGAAGAGATACAATCGAAATCGCCGTTAATGATTTTTTTGCAGGCTTCATTTATTCTTACTTCGTTCAGGAAGTGCTTATACGTTTTGCGGGTGTGCTTTTTAAAATATTTACAGAAAGCATGAGGCGTAATATGTACCACTGCAGCAATTCTTTCGAGTGTAATGTTTTCAGAATAATGCTGTATGGTATACTCATAGATCTGGTTCATGCGGTTATCTTCGGGGCCGCTAAAAGGCATATTGTCGTGGCCCGTAGATAGCGACTTGTAATGCTTTACCTCTTCGGTCAGGTATCTGACTAGCTTTATAAAAGTGATCAGTCTTTTAAAACCTGATACCCGGTTCACCTTTAAGAACATTCGGGAAGCATGTGCCAGATATTCGTCCGGAACCTGCAGACCAGGGAGCGTATTATCCATTAGCTTTTTAATGA
This sequence comes from Pontibacter arcticus, assembly GCF_003284895.1. Taxonomy (GTDB): domain Bacteria; phylum Bacteroidota; class Bacteroidia; order Cytophagales; family Hymenobacteraceae; genus Pontibacter; species Pontibacter arcticus. Next base: position 699,327 of record NZ_QMDV01000001.1, on the reverse strand, counting down.
ATTCCATCTCGGGCAAGTTGCTCAGGAACTGCAGCGTGTTCTCATGCTCAATAAAAATATGGATAGCATGTACATTATCAACGGCCACTTCCCGGTAATAGCTGTCATCAGACCTGAAAATGTGAGGTTGGTTGGCACCGATGATATACATATCGCCCGGCTTAAAGGCCTGTGTATAATTCCCGACGATAAGAGTGCCTTCTCCTTTCAGGATCAGGGTAAGCTGCATTTCTTTGTGCCGGTGCACATGGCCATAAAAGAAAGGGAGAATATCCTCATTTACAGTGACAGACTCTGCCTGCGTTACTGGAACTTTGAATGGAATAACTTTCATAGCTAAAAAAATTATAGTTACTGATATTAAACTCTGCTACTAAATTTCTGAACGGGAACGGGCACTAGCGAGTGGCAAGACATCTCTAACAAATTCTTATGAATTTATTTATATTTCTCAATCTTTCCCAATATTACCCAATATACTTTTAAAGCGCTATTATAGTGTTAGTTATAAAACTAAAAATAGCGGCTTTTCTGAAGCATTGCACAGTGTCAATACTTCAGAAAAGTCAGGTTTATACTTAACAATATGGGCTGGGTAAGAATATTGAGATGTGGAAGAGTCCTGCTGACTGCTTTGGTAAAAACTAGTACTATTTGTTTGTATAATCTGTCTTTAAAAAAAATAAAAATTTATTCTAAAGTACAGAATTCCAGATATATGCTACTAAAATGAAGCCCTGAGCGAAAAAATAAAATTACGGCCAGGTGCGGCGATGCCAGATGAATAAGGCTTATAACGCTTATCAGTAATGTTCTCGAGCCCGGCGCTTACCAGTAAGTAATCATTTATCTTATAAAGTGCTTTTAAGTTTAAGGTAGCCCACCCCGGCGAGTAGGGCTTCCCGTTTTCATCTAAAGCATATAAATAGGCTTTATCCTGTTCTTCGGGGGCTAGTTTTGCGTTGCTGAGCTCACCGTTATAAGTACCGTATAAATCAGCCCTGAAACGGTTGATGGTATAGGTAAGGTGCGTGCTGCCAAAGTAGGGTGCCGCATGCCGGAGTGGTGCAATGCTGCCATCTTCCAGTTCTTCTTCGCCTTTCTGATAGCTGAAGTGCGACGAAAGATTAAAGCCGTACAGAAGCTTTAGTTCAGCGCCTGCCTGTATACCCCACACACGGGCGCTTGCCGCATTCTGAATGGCCTGTACCTGGCTTAACTCGCCGGCATATACAATGCTGTCCTGGTCGTTAAAAGAGAAGTTGCGCCGTACCAATGCATTATCCAGGTAAGAATAAAAAGCGGTAGCATCCAACTTCAGGAAATTGCCGAAGGTTTTAGCAATACCGAAATCCGCGTTATAAATGTACTCCGCTTTCAGGTCTGGATTAGGAATAACAACCATGCCTGGCGCTGAATCGAAAATCTTACCGATGTCGTCTATATTCGGTGTCCGGAAACCCGTGGAAAGATTGGCGCTTACCTGCCAGGATGAGGTTGGGCTGTAAACTATGCCTGTACTGCCTGTCAGAGCACCGGCGTTAATATTCGCTTCTGAAAAAGGGAACGGGTAAAAAGTATTATCGAATGCAGCATTCAGCATAAAGTGGTTGTAGCGGATGCCGGATTGTATACTTAACTTTTCGGTTGCCTTATAACGGTGCGTTACAAAAGCGGCATACGATTTCCAGTCTGAGTCGTCGGGGTAGCGGGGAGGGCCGGGCACAGTAACGGCAGTCAGGATGTTTACGTCTTCGCCGGTAGAGTTAACTTTATTGTAGATAGCTTCCGCGCCATACGAGAGCAGGTGCTTTTCGCTTAACGTTTTTTCAAAGTCAACATTAAAGGAGTAGGCATTTACCTTTTCCTGCCGGTCGTAGCGGATAGGCTTGTTGTAGTCGCGGTTGTGCCGGCTTTCTCTGAAAAACTGATGCGCCAGTTTTATACTTAGTTTATCGTAAACGGGGGTAGTAGCAGTCTGGTTAATGATCAGGTTGTTCATCATCCATTCCTGTGGGCCATAATACCATTCGGCTGCCTGCAGTACTTTATTTTTATAACGTGTCAGGCGGTCGTAGCGGGCGTAATCCGAAGTGGTAGAGTAATGGAAGCCATAGTTCAGGTCCCAGTTTTTGCCGGGTGCGAACCGTACTTTCTGCATCAGGTTAACCTGGTTATAACCTGTATTTACCTGGATTTTCGGGTCTGCGTTAGTAACTGTCTTGTCTAGACCGTTGGTAGTTTCGACATACTCCGGCCTTAAATAATCGGTTGGCCCATTCGAGCCCATCTTCAGGTTATCGTAATCCGTGTAGGTGGCGCTTGTAACAAACGCCCATTTGCCAAAACCTGCGTGCAGATCAAAATGGCCGGTTTTCTCAGCGTTTGCAGACGACCAGCGGGTAACAGCATTTCCTTTTACAGTGAGCTTTCCGTCGGTTGCTAACTGCGGAGACAAAGTATAAAAGCTCATAACACCGGCTATGGCATCGCTACCATATGTTACAGAGCCCGGCCCAAAAAGTATTTCAGTTCTTTCAGTTGCAAAGGGGTCGAGCGAGATCACATTTTGCAGGTTGCCGCTCCTGAAGATGGCGGTATTCATTCTGATGCCATCCACGGTTAGTAATACCCTGTTTGTTGCAAACCCGCGTATCATGGGGCTGCCACCGCCCAACTGGCTTTTCTGAATGTATACTTCCCCGGACTGGGCCAAAAGATCGGCGGCCGTTTGTGGGTTTTGCAGTATAACTTCTTTAGGGGAGATCGTGATAATACGGCCGGGTACTTCCTTTTTAGCCTGTTGCCAGCGCGTAGACGATACCACCACAGCATCTAAAGAAATATTGTCTTCAGCCAGAAAAACCTTAAAGCCTTTTTGCTTTAACTGCTGGTAACTTAGCACTTCCGTTTTGTACCCTACAAAGCGAACCGTTATACTATCAGCTTCCTGAAAAGCGGAAATATCGGCCTGGCCTTTGGTATCAGTCAGTATAGTTGTGGAAGACGTATTGCTGCGTAGTGTTACCGATGAGAGAGGCTGGTGCGTTACCTGCTCCTGCACCGTCATTTTTTGTGCAAAAGCTGTAAGGGTAGTTATAAAGAATAAACCTGTGAGTAAACCTTTTCTCATATGGTAACCGTGTTAATAATGCATGCCCTGACTATAGTTTTCTGATAATGAGTTTAGATGAAAGTTATCAGAGAAGGTTTAATCTCGTTTTAATGTATTCTTATTTATCTTTTAACTGTCTTATTTTTTTAGGATAAAACCAAAGTGTAAACCCTGTAATTGTTAAGATCAGCAAGCCGAGCCCCAGCACATTCATCGTGATCAGTTTAAAAAGATCACTTATAATAGAGCCATCATGTATCTGTTCTATCCAGTCAGAGTGGCGGCGTGCAACCGATAATACTTTGCCAGTTCCGCCATCCAGTTGTACTTCCCAGTAACCCTCTTTAAATAGGACTTTTACTATTCCTTTATCCGGGCGGGCTTCGAGGCGGTCTATCGGGCTGTTTTTTATACCTGCGGCAGAATCCAGGGCAGCTGTGGCGGTGGTAGCCATACTTGCCAGCGTTACCCATGCTGCCAGGTTTTGGGTGCTGCCATCCTGTGTGGCAGGTTGCAGCAAGTCCACATTCTTTTTCCAGCCTAATAATAAGCCGGTTGCGCTGCTGATGATGAGCATAACCAGTAACCCCAGGCCCAGGTATTTATGGTACACGCGGTAGTTACGGAGACTGCCAACGAGTTGATCTTTCTTCTGCTTAGCCGTTTGGGATGTACTCACAGGGTTAAGTTAAATAGTTATTGCCAAGCGCAACAGCAAAACCAATCTATAAAAATTAAACAAGATATGCACAACTGATACCAGCTGTTACAATAGTTAAGCCTGTTAAAAGCCTATTTTAAACTTCAATTGATAAATTTATTATAGGAAATGATAAGTATAGCTAATAGCGGTTCCGGTGATTTGAATAGAAGCATCGTGACAAATAATAACCAATGCTAAAAACTATTTAGAAATAGTCTAAATAGTTTTGTCTGGGGTGATTTTCGTTCTACATTTGCAATAGTTTAAATTCATTCTAAATAGTAGAAACGTTGCAACAGTCTATTACCTACACGAAGCTACTTGCCCTTGCGCTGGCTCTGCTCAGTTTGTGCACGATAGTACAGGGCCAAAGTATAGATCAGGCAGTTGTTTCCGGGAAAGTTAGCGCTGCCTCCGGCGGACCCCTGACCGGTGTTACGGTGGTACTAAAAGAAGCAGGCTTGGGAGCCAGCACAGATGCAAATGGCCGGTTTACGCTAGCAGCTGTTGCACCTGGCGCCTATACGTTAAGCTTCAGTTATATCGGATTCGAAACGCAGGAAAAAGCAATACAGGTAAAAGCTTCTGAGCAGCTAACCGTTGCTATTACGCTTCAAGAGAAAGCTTTTGAAATAAACAGTGCTGAAGTGGTAGGTAAATCTGCTACGACGCAGGTAAACCAACAGGCTTATGCCGTTACAGCCATATCGACAAAAGCGCTGCAGAACAGCACATCAGATGCAAAAGAAGTATTAAACCGGGTAGCAGGAGTACGGGTACTGGAGGAGGGTGGCCTGGGCTCTAACGCAAGTTTTAGCCTGAACGGATTTTCCGGCGACCAGGTAAAGTTCTTCCTGAATGGCCTGCCGATGAATAACTTCTCATCTTCGCTCCGCCTCAGCGATATACCGGTTAATACCATTGAGCGGATCGAAGTATACAAAGGCGTGGTTCCGGTCTGGCTGGGCACGGATGCTTTGGGTGGAGCCGTTAATATCATCACCAGCAAAAAAGCCAATTACCTGGATGCATCCTACTCGGTTGGGTCTTTTAATACGCACCGCACCTCGCTGAATGGCGCTTATACTAACCCCGCAAGTGGTTTTACTTTCAGGGGAAGCGGCAACTACAACTACTCCGATAACAACTATAAAGTACGGGTGCCGATTGTACGAAACGGCAACGTAGAAACGTATGCAGATGTCGAGCGCTTCCACGACCGGTACCGTTCGGCTACGCTTATGCTGGAAACTGGCTGGATAAACCGCAAGTTTGCAGATAACCTGCTGTTCGGGTTAATCGCATCCGGCAACGACCAGCAGGTACAGACCGGCGCTACCATGTCATCGGTGTACGGCGGTATTCTAAGCAACAGCCAGTCGGTGGTGCCTACCCTCAAGTATAGCAAAGACGATTTATTTACCAAAGGGCTGAACGTAAGCCTGAATACGGCCTTTAACTATACGAAAAGCGAAAAAATAGATACGCTAAGCGGCGTGAGATATAACTGGTTTGGCGATACAACCTATACGCGTGGCTCCAGAAACGGGGAAGTATTGCGAACATTTAATACGTTAGATGATACTGATTTTAACAGCCAGTTAAATATAGGCTATACTATAAACCCGAAACACTCTTTGGCCTTAAACTACGCCTTTTCTTATTTCAGAAGAGAGGCATTTGATAAAGAGGACCCGGACAAACCCGAAAACCGATTCCCGAAAAGCCTGAACAAGCAGGTAGCAGGGCTAGCCTACAAAGCGGATCTATCTGAAAAATGGACGACCACGCTGTTTGGTAAAGTATACTTGTTTACAACCGAAACAAGTAAAGAAGTTGGCTTTGGTTCGGAAACACGCCGGGTAGAGGGTGTGAAGGTGAACAACAACAAAGTGGGTTATGGCTTTGCAAGTTCTTATTTTCTGCTTCCTGCGTTGCAGTTAAAGGCATCTTACGAGCATACCTACCGCTTGCCTGAACCTTCCGAAGTTTTTGGGGATGGCCTGTTTATACTTGCAAATCCGGATTTAGGACCCGAGCAAAGTGATAATTTTAATCTTGGCGCTGCCTATGGTTTCAAGCTTGCTCCGGACCACGAGATTAACCTGGAAAGCAGCTTTATCTACCGCGAATCAAAAGACCTTATTTTTCAGAACGTTAAAATTAGCAGCCCATATACCTCTTACGGCAACCTGAGTGAAGTGCGCACACTGGGAGTAGAAGGAAGTATAAGGTATAACTGGCGCGAGCTACTGAACCTTGGCGGTAATATCACATTTCAGGATATAACAGACCAGGCTGATTCGCTTTACGACGATTACAGCGGCTGGAGCAGAAATTTTAACAAAGGTTTCCGGCAACCCAATAAGCCTTACCTGTTTGCCAATGCCAATGCCGGGCTCACCTTTAAAAATCTGGTTGCTCCCAATTCAACTATCGGCCTGAACTACTACTACAACTTCGCGGAAAGATACTTTTATACCTGGGCCCAAAACGGTACCAGAGAAGGCAAAGCAGTTATCCCCAGGCAATTATCTCACAACCTGGAAGTTTTGCTGAGCCTGGCTAACGGGAAGTATAATATTTCGGCAGAGTGCCGCAACCTGACAGATGAGCTGCTCTTCGATAGATTTTTATTGCAGAAGCCCGGGCGTGCTTTTTATCTGAAACTGCGGTACGTCCTTTAAACTATGAATTTTACTAAAACACAGAACACTATGACCTTAACCAACCTTACAAAAAAACTGACGCTGTCGGTGCTTGGCCTTTGTGCAGCAGCCTTTATCACATCCTGCAGCGATGATAGCGCTGAGCCTACCCCAACTACTGGAGAAGAACAATTTGTAGTTTCGATTGCCCTGCAAGCCAACGATGCTACTTTTACTTACTACACGGTACCGTTTAATGATGTAATGACAGGCAAGCTTTCGGCCGTTGGGCAGGGGATAGAACAACCAGGTTATTATGACTTCACACAGATCGACAAAACTATTTACAGTATTGGTGGGTTGGATGATGTGAACGTGGTAGGCATTTCCAGAGATGAAAAAGGAGCACTGAAGCAGATCGGGGATGTATCGTTTGCCAACAGCCTTGCTGACATTGTAAAAGCCGATGAAAACACACTGGTTGCCGTAGAAATGGCTCCCAACTCAGATGTGATCAAGTTCCATACGTTCAACACCAATACCCTTACTGTAAAATCTACTAAACAGCACCCGGTTTCAGCTATCACCAACCTGAAAGCGCCTTTCTATGCCGGAATGAGCATCAGCAACGGCTATTTATACTTAGGTTACTATGTTGCTGATCCGAAAACGTTTGCTACACCAAACACTGATAAAGCGCAAATAGCAGTTTTTACCTATCCCGGCCTCGAGTTTCAGAAAGTTATCGAAGATACCCGCATAGGTCCGATTGGTGGATTTAACACAAAAACGGCTTTAATTAAAACAGAGCAGGGCGATGTATATGCCATGTCACATTCTAACAAGGCCAATGGTTTCAGCCAATCAACAAAACCAGCCGGTATCGTGCGCATTAAAAGCGGCCAGACGGTAATTGATCCGTCTTACCTGTTTGATGTGGCAGCAGTTACCGGTGGCAAAACAATCTCACACATGATGTACCTGGGCAACGGGAAAGTATTTGTTGAAATTAACACAGCAGATCGTGCACAACAAGCCAGCTGGACTGATGGCCCTTTAAAGTCGGCTGTAATTGATCTGAACAGCAAAACCATTAACTACATCCAAGGATTGCCAGAGCACGCCGGCCAGGGGCGCAGGTTGGCAGCGTTGCAGGATGGCAACAACGTGTACATGACTATACCAGAAAACAAGGCGATTTTTGTTTATAAAATAAATACGCAGAATTACACTGCAACCAAGGGCGCAGAAGTGCAGGCAACCTTTGTAGCCGGTTTTTCAAAGTTATAAATCAGTAAAGAGAGTTCAGGTACCAGCCTCACCCATTTCAGGTGAGACTGGTATTATTTCGTTCCGTTATTTTATTTCCGCTGCATATGAAAAGCAAAAAAAGCAACAATAGTGTTTTCCGAAAAGTAAATGACTGGCTGCATCTCTGGCTGGGCCTTGCTTCCGGGCTTGTGGTATTCATTGTGAGTATTACGGGGTGCTTTTATGCGTTTGAGCAGGAAATAAAAGATGCGCTGGAGCCCTGGCGTTTTGTAGAAGTACAGGATAAAGCCTTTGTGCCACCCAGCCAGTTACTGGATACTGCCAATGTATACATGCCCGGTGCAGAACCCACCGGGTTAACCTACAGTAACAAAGAAGGAGCGGCGGCGGTAGGGTTTGAAGGCGAACAGAATGGTAAGCGCACCTTTACGGCTATCTTCATGAACCCGTATACCGGCGAGTTTTTGCAAAAACAGGAAAGCATCGGGGAGGGGCAGTTCGATTTCTTCCGGTTCATTATTGATGGGCACCGCGCGTTATGGTTGCCTTATAATATCGGCAGGCCGATTGTAGGCGTAGCCACACTTATTTTTGTGATTCTGCTGCTAACAGGGCTTGTGATGTGGTGGCCAAAAAAATGGAACAAATCTAACAGAGATAAGAGCTTTAAGATAAAATGGAAGGGTAGCTTTAAACGCGTTAATTATGACCTGCACAATGTAGTAGGTTTCTATAGTTTGGTTTTAGCGTTTGTGCTGGCAGTAACAGGCCTGGTCTGGAGCTTTGAGTGGTTCGCTGATTCTCTCTATTATGTTACTTCCGGCGGAGAAGAAAGACCTGAACATCATCATCCTCATTCCGATACTTCTAAAGCCCATTTACTTGCCAACGATACAGTATCTGTGCTGGACAAGGCCTGGTATAAGACCCTCACACAGGAGCCAAATGCGCAAGGTTTTTACATGACGCCGGAACTGCATGACAAGGAAGACGCCATTGAAATTACAGCCTACCAGAACCATGGTTCGTGGTATAACCGCAACGAGTACTATTATGACCAATATACGTTGGAACACTACCGCGTAAAAGGCGATAGATATGCAGAGGCTAGTCTGGCAGATCAGTTGGTGATGCTGAATTATGATCTCCATATCGGAGTAGTGGGGGGCTTGCCAGGTAAACTGCTTGCTTTCTTTATTAGTCTGATTTGTGCCAGCTTACCTATAACAGGTTTTCTGGTATGGTGGAATAAGAAAAAGAAGACAAAGAAAACCAAATCAATGGAAGGGGCTTACAGAAGTTATACAACAAAAACATTGCATAGCAGCTAGTCTTGGTAATTGGGCTAACCAAACCGGGATAAGATTTTATTAAAGTATAGCAAAAAGCACTGTGTTAAGGGTCGCTTGATACGGTGTTTTTGCTTTTAGAAAGGAATATGTTTTAACCTATTTTAAGAAGCCTTTGAAAGTATAACTTGTTTCGATAGCTGCTGTTCGGGATACTTCTTTTAAGGGGAAAATATCAAAGCAATACAGTCCTTAAACAACCGTACGGCTGGTTTGCTATTCGAATAACCAGGTCAGTGCTTGTTCTTCGTCCAGGAAGTGTTCTATCTTGAAAGTTGTCTTTTGAAGCGTAGAATTGTCCTGGGCCTCCTGCAAACGGAGTGTATCCATCAGGTCCAGGCCTTCAATTTTAGTCAGGTAGGCGAACTTTACGAAATTACCTTCAAACAACGGGAAAATTTCCTTCAGGGTCCAGTTCTGATCGCAGTATTCCATGTAAGAGCGCCGACGTATATCGAAAAGCGCAATTTTGATGTTCCTTGCCAGGGCATATTCTGTAACCAGTAAAATATACTTTCTGAATTCGCTGCTGGTAGGTTGCTTTAGCCAAACGGCCTTTAAAAAATTATGATCCGGATCTACTTGTACTAAAAGCGCTTCTTTATGGAAAATGGTCTCAAGTTTTAACATAGTTATCAGGCGGTATGAGGCATCAAGGGCATTGAATGCTAAATATAGCATTTAATGCGTATTCTTTATACTTGCTGAATTTCTATACTTAAAGTAGATAAGCCCGCTGCTTTAGCGGAGAGATTGCCAGTTGCACCCTCTGTTTTGCCAGCTCCGAACCAGAAGATAAACAGCGTATGCGAACTATATAAAAACAAAAAAGCCACTTATTTCTAAGTGGCTTTTGCTCTCCCTCCTGGGCTCGAACCAGGGACCCTCTGATTAACAGTCAGAACGAAGTTATAATATTCGGTATATGTTATTTTATAAAAGTTAGTTTATTTACGTTTAGATCCATATTTAAGTGTTGATGATTAAGATTCATTTATATCTATTTCGTATATTCGTATGCAAATAGTATGCAATTTCAAAATAGATATCAAGATTGATCAACGATGGTGAGGCCAAGCATTAGTATTTACTTAGATACCAGAAAAGCAAAAACAAATAACCTGTTTCCGGTAAAGCTAAGAGTATATTTAAGTAAGGGTAAACAGCGTACTCAAAAGCTTTACCCACTTGGTATTGATTTATCAGTGGATGATTTCGAAAGATCATATAAGGCCACAAAACCTAGAGGAGATCATAAAGACTTAAAGTTGAAACTCATTGGTTTGGAACAAAGAGCTATTGACGTAGCAGATAGTTTAAAAGTATTCATTCTAGAAAAATTTGAAAGAGAATTGTTTCGGGATAAGCTAGCTGCAAATGATGTATCATATCACTATAAAGAGTATATAAAGGGGCTACAGGAGCGAGGAAAGGTTACTACTGCTTCCAGCTATCACTTAAGCTTAAAGAGCTTGTTAGCGTATGCAAACAGCAAGAACCGGATCTCATCTGATAGCTTGTATTTTGATAATATCACAGTAGACTTCCTTAGTCGATATGAGCGTTGGATGCAGGAGCAGGGTAGGAGCCGTACAACGGTAGGTATTTATCTGAGACCTTTAAGAGCCATATTTAATAATGCTATAGAAACAGGGGATATACATAAAGATACTTATCCGTTCGGTAAGCGAAAGTATCAGATACCGGCTGGGAAAAACATTAAAAAAGCTTTAAGTAAAGAGCAGTTAGGAATACTTTTTAAAGCTCAAGCACTAATACCTGAGCAAGAGAAGGCACGCGATTTTTGGTTTTTTAGCTATGCCTGTAATGGCATGAACATAAAAGATATTGCTAATCTCAAATTCAGGGATATCAAAGAAGATAGATTAATATTTAGTAGAGCAAAAACTGTTGATACTTCAAAATCCAATCATAAATCTATAATGGTGGCATTAACTTCTTTTCCACTTTCAGTAATTGAAAAGTACGGTAACGCTGATAAGGGTTTAAGTAATTTTGTTTTCCCAATCCTTACTAATTACATGGATCATAATGAGCAGGATAGAGCCATAAAAAACTTTACCCGCTTTATTAATCAACACATAAAAAATCTGGCTAAATCAGTAAAATTAACTGAGGATATCTCAACCTATTGGGCTAGACACTCATTTGCTACAAACGCTGTTCGCAATGGAGCTAGTCTTGAGTTTATTCAAGAGAGCTTGGGGCATAATGATCTTAAGACTACTCTTAGTTACTGGGGCGGATTTGAAGAAAGTGTGAAGCAGGAAATCGCTGATAAGTTAATGGACTTTAGCTAAAAATTTGTTCTTTTTAAGTTTTACTATAATAAAGGCAAAAGCTAGGTTATTAGCTAACCTGGCTTTTGCCTTTTGTTAAAAATGCAGTATTATCTATTTCATGTAAAGTTTTCTTTCTACCGGTTTTAACCCACTCTGATAGCTCTTGTTCATAGAAATAGAGCTTGTTTCCTCTTTTATTTACCGGAAGTTTTCTTTTGCTGACCAAACTATAAATTGTAGGAACAGCTAAATTTAAAAATTCTGCTGCTTCTTTTACGGTTAAGGGGTGAGAGCTATTAGACGATTTAAATTGAAGATTATCTCTAAAATTCAACTCAAATAATATCTTCTCAATATTTAATAACCTTTCGCTAAGTTCTTCAAAGGGATTACTCATGTTTAGATCTAATTTAAGATTTAGGTGGCGCTAGTTTGCGCCACCCAATATAATTATAGTGCCTTTATTGCTTCGTCAATAGCTGCTCTAGTAACACGATTAATGATTATCATTTCTGACTTCATCCAAACAGTATCTGGTTGATCATTTATCAATACTTTTTCAAAAGTTGACTTCAGCGACATAGGAACTTTAGTGTAAGACTCATCTTGAGCTTTGAAGTATATATCGTGATACAAAACATAGTCTATATCACCTTCTCCGGTTACCTTTTTGGGATTGGCTAAACAACCTGCATCAATCAGGTTAATAAACTTGCTTGATAGACCTTTATAAGGAATGTGTAAGCCGGTAAACTGTCCTTTGGTGGTTATTAAATCCATTATTTCTAGGATATCGACGAAACCTAATAAGCTGACTATATCAACATGGTTTGCAGTATTTTTAACATATAAATCTGTAATAGAATTGAATTTTCTCATTTTTAAATTAGTTGATTTTTTTATAAATATTGTATTAAATAATGATTATGATAATTTTTTTATTGTTGATAATGCATAATGATTTAGTGCTAATAGATGATTTATTAGCTAAAATTGGTTTTAAGTGAAAAAAATATTTTGGATTTTTTGAAGGTTGCGCAACCCTTATATCGATATAACCTATTATACTAGGTTCTAGGCAATTTGTTACTGACTAAGAGGGGAATCTTTTGAAGAAAATTGTTACAAGTTTTCTGTAAAATTTTTAAATTATTTTAACCTGTGGTCTTTGGCCTTAGTACAAAAAGAAAAATTTAAAATGTACATTGGCCTATGGCCAATGGGAGATATGAGAAAGATTTGCAACATTAATAGAGCAGAACAATTAATGTTAATTCATGGTCTTGAGGCTCTATTAAAGAACTACAATTATTAATATTGAGGTAAGCAAAGACAAAACTACTATCGAGCGTTATGAGTTCTTGCAGGATAAAACACTAGAATTGCATAAGAAGCTTGAGAACAGAGATATCACAGACATCAGGATTGAAGAGGTCGAGCCTTACAATACCTCTAAAGAACATTAGAAGCTTAAATAAACATAAAGTAAAAAGGCTAACTCAATTAAAAGTTAGCCTTTTCTTTTGTATCCATATTGCTTTCTTAGCTCTGAAGCTGTTTAGAGTTTAAGATTATAATATCTCAACCTGCCGTTATTGGTGTTTTCATCGACTACTTTATTTTAAACAAGAGGTAATTGCTAGTGAAAACACACAGCTCGGGCAGTTATTAGCTGTATACCTCAAAACACTAAACAACTTCTATTTGAAGAAGCTTTTCCAAAAACTTTTTTCGACTTTAATCTCTTTCTCCTTTTCCATTAGGTCTTTAACTTGCTTATAGAAAGAGGTACAGGAAGAGTGATTTGGGTTTACGCTAAGTACTGTTTCAAAATCAAGAAGTGCTTCAGGATATTTCTTAATAATTTTGTAACATATGCCTCTCCAAAAATAATGGTGCAAATTATCAGGGTTGTATTTAATGCAATTAGAGTAAGCTATAACTTGTTGTTCCGCACTATAACTTAAAATCCCCTGCAAGCGAGCAATCTTTTCATACAAAGTCGCTGTATTTATACTTTTTAATTGAATAGCCGCATGGTAATCATTAAGAGCCTGTTCTCCGAGCCCTTCAAAACCTGCTAATGCAGATTCAAAAGTATCCCAGCTAGGGTAATTTAATATCCATGGCAATTTTTTCTCTTCAAGAGGCTTTATCTTATTATCATATGTTAGATTATAGAAGTAGGAATACAAGTTTTGAACACCCTTAAAACCATTATGATAATAATCAGGGTACATTCTGTTTAAAGTATCGTTAGTAGAAAAAAAGTCAAATGGTTTTACATAAGCTTTTGCTCTATTTTCATAATATTCTGGTTCTTGGTTATTGATGCTAATTGCTTGAGTGAAATCGAATATAGCTAATTCTAACTGGTCAGTTTCTAAATATATAGACCCTCTTAAATTAAATATTTTCGCATCAGTTTGATGCCCTTCCAGATATTCAGAATATATCTGAATAGCAGCGTACAATTTCTTTAAATCAATATAACATTGAGCTATTTCTAAGTAATTAACCCAGCTTACTTCTGCTTCATAAATTCTTATGCAATCTCTTAGGGCAGCAGTATGATTTTTTATATCCCTTCTATTAAAAGCTCTTTTCTTAAGTTCGTTAATAGTTAGAATTTCTTCTTCTTTGAAACGCTGTAATTCTTCAATATCTAACAATTTCTCAATACTGTAGGACGCTCGCTTTAAAGATTCAAACTCATTTATAAATTTGGCAGCAAAATCAACGTCATCATAGATTGTAAGATTTTCGTTATTATAGTTTGCTTTATTTGTCCAGTTAAATGAACCATTAAGCACTTTTTTACTATCAATAATGCAGAACTTATTATGCATTAATTTCTCTTCATTAGTCGGAAAGTATACATTCCCTCCATAAACAAATAAATGTTCAAACTGGATTTCAGAGTTTATATTTATAGCGTCATTGTTGAGAATTAACTCTATTTTGATACTCTTCTTTTTCGATCTTTCAAGTAAAGCATCAAAAAGCTCTTTATCAGTAAACCAAGCCATAGCAATTTTGATAGATTCTTCAGATCGCTTTATTTCTCTGATTATAACTTCACGGATATTTACAAAATGGACTTCTGGCTTCATAATACTTAAAAGTAGCTTTTTCAAATATAAGTTATAGTGTTGAGCCAACTTAGAGAGTTTTTAAAGCTTTAATAAAATAAATTACTTTATTCCATACACTTCTCATTCAAAACACACAAGTTTGTTGAAACCGCCACCGTTTTTGAGTGGCACCTGACATAACCGGTAGCTTATGGCTACCCATTATAAATGAGAATAAAGTGTTTCAAAACAAACCGGTTCAAGAATACAAAGCGCTATCTAACAAGCTTAGTTTTCTTTTTATCAATCCTAAATTTACTTTGAATATTGATAGGTTATCTATTGACCTTGTAACTATTGATGAGAGTAGAAATTTAAAATTACTTATTGAACAAAGAGACTTTCTAGAGGATAACAAAATAATTTATAGAGAGGGGACATTAATATTTAAGCTAGATGATGATTATAGGAATAGATACAAACCTAAGAAGAACGGCTATAGGTATGTATTAGATATATATTCAAATAATGAAATCATAGGCCACCTTTACCTGGAAGACAAGCGCAACAATCTAAAAGGAGTTATTCAGCTAGAGTTTTTAAACTATGTTTTCTATAAAGAAGATTGGTATGCGCATTATTTAAACATTTTAAAATGTCTAAATTTAAAATTTTATAAGATAGCTTATGTAGAAATAGCATTTGATAGCTATGGTAAGTATGAGATGTTTAAAGAACTATACTTTAACTCTATAAGCTGCGGGAAAGAACGATTTAAGCATGCTGGTAAGTCTAAAATTGGGACTTTCAACAACAATGCAATGTTTCAAATAGGAGCCCTAAAAGCTACCGGAAAATCTATAGTTATTTATAATAAATCGGAAGAAATAATAAAAAGTAATAAAGTATATATCAGGCAATACCATAAAATAAATGGGTTAGATGTTAGTAAGATTATAGACCGGGTAGAGCTACGCATGAATAATAATTATCTATGCAAATATGATATTAATATTGAAAAGCTAAGTTCACAATGTGGTTTGGAGGAGATATATAAAAGCTTTACTAGAGGATGCCTTTCATTTTATGATCATTATTCAGAAATACCAGTAGCTCTAGGAGGTAAGCAATGGTCGCTTATTGATTACAGTAGTTTTAGAGGAAATTCGCTTAACAAACTAAAGAAAACTGATGCTATACTTACTTTGAGGAAGTACGAAATTAAAAGAAATTTTAAGGGTTTACTTTATATCTATATCAGTAGCGGAAGCCACCATGCTTTAGAGCTTATAAAAAGTTATATAAGCGATGAAAAACATAGGTTACTATCTAATATCTCTAATAGAGATAGTTTAATAGATGGTAACAAAATTAGTAAGCAGGAATATTTAAAACTTACTCAGGGTTATATCAAATCTTTCAAGTTTAATAGTTCAAGTGAGGAAATTAAGAAACGGAAGAGTAAAGTAATTTATGATGTATTTTTTAACTAATGCTCTTGCTTACCTTTTTTTAAGATAAGCAAGAGCATTAGTATAGATGTTTAGGAGAAAAGAAAGAGATATAAATTTGAGTGCTAAAGCTAAAAATATGCACTTAAATTTATATCTACCTTAACTATTATTTACTGTACTATAATGGTAGGTTATAGGTACTTAAGTGATAGAATAAGTGTGCAAAACAATCTAAACTAGTTAATTCTACCGGGGCCAGGGGCCCGTATCGAGTTACTCCCCATCCTCCCCCCGCTCATTTTAAAATACACATGGGTACACGTAAATTTTTTTTATAATTTTTTGCAGTTTTAAGAACAAAAAAAGGAGAAGCTTAACTTGCTTAGTTAAGCTTCTCCTTTTTAATTTTTACGTTAAACTTGATTATTTAGATTGGTGTTCAACAAATTTCTGTAGGATACTAGCTGAGGGGTAACTGGACATTGAAGCTATGCCGTTAGCTAACTCAATAGGAAATAGAGCACCTTCAAACCTACTACTAACGAGACTTGGAATAGTAGTCAAAATGCGTGATAAACCTATAAGGGTATCTGCTGTAGGGTATTCTGGATCATCTATATATTCTCCGGTTGTTAAATTCAAAACCATAAATGTACCTGGATCAACTTTGACATATAATTTTTCACCCCAATTTGTCCGCTTACCATAAGGATTAGTTAAATCAGGAGAACGATATACCTCTTGGCGAACATAGTGATGAGATAATGCTGCAAAATGTAAACCAGCACCTCTTTCATGAGGTGGTACATGCCTAGAAATTGAAGATAAATGATCAAAGAATGCACCGCTTTTTTCTTGCCCAATTATATGTATCGGGCGATTTTTTATTTTTGCAAATTCTAAAAATGAGCGAATATTGGGAACAAGTTTAGAATATTGGCTTCTTAATGATAAAGGACCGTCTTTGATGAAGAGCGTGTCGGTAACTAAACTCTTATCGCTATGTATCCATAAAAGCCTTACAGCAGTAAACAACATTAAGGTTTCCATAATCAACATGTATGCAGAAGCTATAGAGTCAGGAGCACTATCTTCATCCATATCTAGATGGAATCCGATCATATCAGTTAAGAAAACTTCATTTTTACATTTTTCGCATTTCCCTTCATTAGCATCATAAGTTAAACCTATAGTTTGTATTTCATGACAATGAGGGCATTCAAAAGATGGGCTTGAAAATTTGGAATTGGTTTCCCACTTGCGATATGCAAGCCATTTTAAAGTTTCGTAAAATATGCCTCCTTCGTCAACTTTCATCGAATCTCGTACTATATGTCTTATAGCTTCATAGTTATTGCCTAATGAAGTTTTGACATTCTTTAAAGGAAATACGGTAGCATGAAAAACAGCACTATCTTTTAAAATATCCTGTAGAAGTAAAGGATGAGGGTGCTCTTTGTCTATCAAATCTAACCTACCCTTATCAACAGATAATAATGCTGTTTTTACAAAAGAAACTTCTTTAGGAGGGTGGCTATCTGTCTTTATAGCAACGAAAGATCCATCTACTGCCCAAATATTTCGCAATGGCACATGACCGGTTGGGTCAAATATTTGCCACATTTCCTCATTAACATTTGATGAGTCTGATTGATAATCTTCAAAATCCTTTATTAGAGACTTTACCCATTCGCTTTCAACAACTGCAAGATGACCTAGCTTAGAAGCTGTCTCTCCTGGTAATCTAGATCCCGGTGAGTATGGCATGATTAGATTTGATTAGTTGTTGCTTCAAATAGCCTTGATTGTACTGGTATTACAAAACGATGCGACATTGTTAGCATTCTCATAAATCCAGGTGTTTTGGAGCGCATAATATCATCTTCAATACCTTGAAAAGCAATTTGCACCCGAGAAAGTGATTTGGTTTCGTCTTGGCTTGATAAGTGACCTACAAAAAAATTTTCAGTCTGAGCTAATAACTCTTTATTTATAGTTGATGGTGACTGAGTTGAATAAACCATGCCTATATGGAACTTAGCACCTTCTTTAGCGAACCTTGCATATATACCTGTCAAGTCCTTATTATCCGGAGGAAAAAGGTTATGAGCTTCCTCAAAGTATAGCTGAACAAAGTTTTCACCTAAATTATTATTTACAAATTTCACCTCTTGATGAGAAAATACCGCTCTTGAAATCATATCTGCAAAATAGCGACGAATTTGATCAGTTGCATTTCCTAAATCTAATATTACTGTTATCCCTTTATCAACTAAATTAACAATATCGTTGATAAAGTCACTTGCATCAGATGAGTGGTAACTTGAATATGCTCTAAGCACTGTAGGCCCAGATCCGCTAGATGGATTTAAGAAATTTAACATAGCAATATCATCAGCATCAAATAATGCATTACCACTGCCTGTTAAAAATAACCTGTTGTTTGCATTATCCCTTCTAAATTCAGAGATAACCTCTAACTCATTTACTAATTCTTGTAAGCTATTAGGTGGATTAGGAAGATTTAAATTTTTTGCTTGATAAGCAGCGGTTCTCAAACCAGCAGCAAAATGTGGATCAAAATGTCTGGCATTATTACTGATCAACCCCTTAGCCCGTAATCTTGTTTCGTCAGATGTAAACCCAGCTTTCTTCAAAATGGCCCAAAATATCTGTATTTTCCGGATCGACCTGCACTTTTCATTTTCAGGTTGAGAAGCTATCGATTCGATTGAAGGTAGTTTTGCATTAGTAAAACTCGTAATGTATATAGATTTTCTATTATCTGAGTCCAGTAAAGAAGCAAGTACATCTAAGATTGTATCAGGTTGCTCATAAAAATTTAGACGAAGCGGATTTGATATTGTACCTGCTCTTTGTGTTAAAGCATAAACTTGGCATCTATTTGGGTAAGCAGATTTTAATGAAAGATTTTGAGGATTATCATTCGCATATTCACCATTAATATCAAATATAATCTGACCTACCTTATTCGTGTTTTTAGTAGTTTCTATTATACCTTGAGCTATAAGCTTAACCACGTTCGATTTTCCTAACCTAGTTTTACCGAACATTGCAGTTCGCGTTCCTTTGAAGTCACGCATCGATATATTAACAGGAACAGTATTAGGTGAGTCATCACTAAAAAGCCTGCATTCCATTGTTCGCAGCTCTCCGAGAGAATAACTAAATTCCTCATTTACCATTCCATTAACTATGAGCTTTAAAAGTGGTTCATCTGGCGCAAAAACTTTATATCTGTGGGCACTAACTACGTTATTAACATCTCCAGAATAAGCAAGTATCTGCATGTTTTTTGGATCGGCATAGAACATACCTAATACATCACAATTTAATGCACCCCATTGTAATTCACTTTGTGTCCACACATCTAATTCTGGCATAGACTTTTTGTGTAACTCAAAATATGTTTGCTGAACTTGATTACTTAACGGAGTTGGTGAAACACCAGTTACCCTAAGAAGGGTAAAATGTGGAGGTGCTTTAGCTGCAGTATTTACTGGGGACATTATTAGAAAAGATCCTCTAGGTATACCTCCTACAGCTAGTTTGTAAGGGTCACTTGTAATAATCTTAGCTGTATCATAACCTAACTCAAGAACGTAGCCTACAAATCGCATTTTATCTATTTGCTTTGCAGTCTCCATTCTTTCCTCTCTTTCAAGGAATATCCTTAGAGCTTCAATAGGATTACCTTGTGTAGCAGAATTATTTATTATGCTTGAAAGATTTGGCATAGCCATAGTTTAGTTAGTTAAGTGTGAAAGGATTACAAGTTCTTCAAATTGTTTTCGGTTTGCTGCTGCTGCTGCTATGGATGAATATCTAGAGACAGTTTGCAAGTAGAAGCCATGATTTTGATAAAGCTCCCGGATTGATTCATGGTTTGCGTTTGTTGCTACTATTTTAGCTCCTCTATTTCTTGCTCGTATCAAGGATCTAGCAAGTCTTTCTTGATCTTCCCATGAGAAGAGTGTTTCATTATATTTAACAAAGCCATTTAAGTTATGGCGTACAGTATATGGCGGATCTACAAAGAGAAGATCATCTCTTTGTGCTTTATTGATCAGAACTTCAAAATCACATAGATGAATTTTTGCTTTTTTTAGAAGTTTAGAAATAGCGCTGAAGTCATCTGTATCAAGGGTAACTTTTGTTTTAGTACCTAATGGAACATTAAATCTACCGTTAAGATTTACCCTGTAAATACCATTGAAACACGTTCGATTCAAATAAATCATACGAGAAGCTTGCTCTAGTAAATTTGCATATTCATTCTCTCGTATTTTGTAATAGTGATTAGAGGAGTGTTGATGTTGATGTAATCTAAGAGCTAAATCTATATACTCCCAATTTTGTTTTAAACCTTGGTATGCCGCTATAACATCAGGGTTAATGTCGCCAAGCAATGCCTTTTTAGGTTGTAAGTAGAAAAAAACAGAACCTCCACCCAAAAATGGTTCAATGTACCGGTTATAAGTATTAGGTAACAGGTTCGAGTATTTTTTAACAAACCATCGTTTACCCCCTGGCCATTTTAGAAATGGTATTAAAGTATTATCAGTCTTCAATTAGGTATTGTTGTGTATCAGCGATGTGCTAATATACAACAATACCTCATTGAAGACTCCATCTTAAGTTACTTAATTTTGGGACTAAGTTGGATTATCCTCATTACTAAACTTGCATTTAGTGATATATACAATGTTGTAATTTTATTAATCAGATAAATTATAGCTTTATGCAATACAGTTGCAGACTAGTCCTTTAGCTTCACTCTTACATGTAGGGTTACCAATTAATGATCAGCACTTTTTTAGCTGGTAGTAGCAAGTAACCATAGTCATGACAGAAGCAATATGAGTTCATTTTCGTGTGCGGTACATGTAGGTAACTAGTTACAGATAAGATTAGAAGTCCTTTGTATAATCTCTAGTAAACTATTACATTAGCTAAAACACATATGATCATGTGCCTGATAACATTAGTCCATTCCACTAGCAAGCTCAAAAGCAGACTGCAGCAATTAAGTAGATTGGGCAAATGAGAGTATATTGTCTTAAATCCAGTAGTTGGATACTATTAAAATTATATGGAAGCTGATCCTAAATTGATAGAAGCTATTGCAAATATTTTATGGCCAATAATAGTAATGGTTATTGCTATTATGCTATTCCCATTAATTAGAAAGATAATCTTAAATGCTTCAGAAATAAAATTTAAGGTAGGTGATTATGAATTTACAGCTACTAAGCAAACAATTGAGGTTCTCATCAAACCGGTTCTTAATGAGTTGGATGACGCAGTTAGTATATTAAATGATAGACAAAAAGAGCTGTTTTTAGAGATTTACAATAACATTTATGTTCATGAGGAAGAAGTGATTTTGTCTCAAAGCTTCGAAAGAGATTCTGAGTATCATAAAGATTTAAGAGTGTTAAGGAATGTAAATTTTGTTAGACCATATCTTGGTGGTAAGTGGAATATTGGGAAACGTATTGAAGTAAAGAACTTTGGTGTTTTAGCTGGCAGATTAAAAGCTAAGGAATTAAAATCAAGAAATAATAACGCCCAACATAGTGCGTAAGTCATGCTTCGGCCGACAGCGTTACACGCCTCATGCACGAGGCTGTTACCTACAATTTAAAAGAACATAAATGAATACAGAATCAGAAGTCCTTACTGAATTAACTAGTGAGACTATAAAAAAGGCATTACAGATTTTGAAAAACAATAGAACAAAGTCTGAGTTTATTAATAATCTGCCTAAATCAAAGTCTTTACCAAAAAAACAAATCATAAGTGAATTAATAAGCTGTTATGAAAAGGAGAGTCTAGTATTGGTACTTGGGGCAGGTGTTTCAATGGGTTTTGGTCTACCAAATTGGGATACTTTACTGCAAAAATTAATGATAACCACTATTGAGAAAGAGCAGAATGTTTCAACAGTATTATCAAGACTTTTTACTAGTGTTTTTTCTCCGTCCCCATTAATCGCAGGAAGATATCTTCAGAAGTTTTATGATGACAAAAAGCTATCTTTCGAAGAAGCTGTACGCAAGGTTCTTTATGAGGAAATTGATATAGATAAACCTTCAGAATTGATGGATGAAATTATCAACTTTTGCGTGGCACCAGGCAAGAGCCCTAATTTAGATAGTATTATTACATACAATTTTGATGACATATTAGAACAAAGACTTTCAAAGGTTGGTGTTCAAGTTCCTCATAAGCCTATTTATGGTATTGGGATGAATCCAGATGGTCAATTACCTATTTTTCATGTTCATGGATATTTGCAACAAAAGGGAGAATTAACTGAACAAAACCAAATAACCTTTGGCGAATCCATATACCATAAGCAATATATTGATATCTATAGTTGGAATAATATTGTCCAAATCAACAAATTTAGAGATTCAAACTGTCTATTTATTGGTTCTTCTCTTACAGATCCTAATATTCGAAGGCTACTTGATATTGCAAAAAAACAAAGTGGCGAGACTCAAGAGAACCATTTTATATTTAAGATGAGACATAAAGAAGAAGATGTTCAAGTTCGTCTTCGTACTCTTCTAACGGAAAATAAAGAATTATTAAATGATAAGTCACTGGCTGCATTAAATTTTAATGAAACAGTAAGATTTTTAATCGAAATTATTGAAAGGTTTGAAGAGTCAGATACAACATCTTTTGGGGTAAAGACAATTTGGATAAATGATTGGAAAGAGATTCCTGAAATCATGCAAAGTGTTAGATTACGTTCAAAATAAATACATCAGTTAGAAAGGGTGCAGTTTTAACCTTGTTTTGTTTGAAGCTTGGCTGTACAATAGGTTAGCTGAAACTTAATAAAACAAAATTGAAAACATGGAAGATAATTTTCCCATAAGGGATTTAACACATATTATAGAGCGCGATGCAATTGATATACTAAACAAACAACTACCAAGAGAATGGATTATTCGGGAAATGACTGAAAGGGATTATGGTATTGACTTGTACATTGAAATTGTAAAGAAAGACAAGAGAGTCACTGGTGATTTAATTGCTCTTCAGGTTAAAGGAAAAGAAAAAATTGATCTCAAGCCTGATAAAACATTTACATTTTATTCTATAAAGCGCTCAACTATTAATTATTGGCTTAACCTTCCAGTTCCTGTATTCTTTGTAGTAGTTTGTTTAGAAACTAAGAAATCTTACTGGTGCAATATTAGAGAAGCCCATAGATCTAACAAATTAATTATTGGCACCTCAAATACATATTATACGTCCTTAAGCCAGGACCGTAACCTAGATAGCATTATCAAATTCCAATCAAATTACTATAGGGAGAAGTATTGGCCTGCCGTGGAAAATGCAATTGAAAATTCTCTAATGCTCTTTACTTCTTTAGGGCCATTTATTTTAATGTGCAAAAGAAAACAAGATGAAGAATATTGTTCGAGTACTATACAATATATGCTGATTCAGCATTATGGATACTATAATTTATTAACTAGATATATTCTTGGAAAGAAATCAGTCCAACTCTCTGAATGGTACGATAAACATTTGGTAATGCAAAATGGTGTAAGTGGATTAAGGAGTGCGACTTTCAATTTTTCACTAATAAAAGAAATAATTGATTACTTCATAAGTGATTATAGGGAGGCAATTAGACAAGTTAATTTATTAGTTCTTAAATATCATTCATCTTATTACTCCCAAAAGCTCCCTTATTTACACTTGCATTTGAAACTTCGCCCACTTGCATTTATTGAATCTGATTGGTATGCAAGGTATTACTATGACGAATATGAAAACGACACTACTAATATCGAAAGCAAATATTTTGAAGATTTTACAGATTTTGACGATTGGGATTTAATTGATGATTTAAATGTATAAGGCTTCAGCTAACATTGTGTAAACGACATCCTCTGCTACTACTTACACGAACACATTAGCAAAGAAAGTATCATATATATAACATTCAAATCACCTAAAATCTATTCCATATCTGCTTGCTCCTAGTTACATAATGGTGGGGTAGTTTAAGCGGTTTTAAACGCCTTTGGCTTGACTGGGTAGTCCTTTGATGGTATACTGGATTTAATAAACCTAATGCCATCTAAGCCTTTATAAACGCCTTCTGCAACTTATAAGCTATGAAGTAGGTGCCTCAAGATATACTATCATGTACATCTCCTGTGTTAGAGCCTGTAAAACATAAGACCCACTGTAGATATTAGAACCAGATGGAGATGGGTCACTGTGGTGCTGACTCGGAAATAAAATTAAAGTGCGTAGATAAGCGAGCAACAACACCTGCTCTTTTTTTCCTTGTCCTGTGATACCCTACTCGCAAACTGCTATTAACCTCTAGAGCAGTAGCAGGATCTTCGTAATTGTTCAATAAAGCCATATTTTAGAGGCAGGCAACAATAATTTAAATTTTTACTTGTTGCATAAGAATTCACTTGAATCGTCTTGGCTGTAGAGTCGAAAGTAGAGAAATAACAGGGAGATGTATGCAAATTGTATGCACATAAAAAAAGCCACTTAGCAGTTTTACCTGTAAGTGGCTGATTTTCAAGCTCTCCCTCCTGGGCTCGAACCAGGGACCCTCTGATTAACAGTCAGATGCTCTAACCGACTGAGCTAAGGAAGAGTGTCATTCTGTGGTAGTGTTACCGTTGAATTACAATGCAAACTTACTGTAGTTTTTGATATAGCGCAAGTATGGGCGTGAAAATATTTTCAACTAAAGTATAAAATCCTGTAAATCAACTCAAAAATTTAGTTTGAAATATAAAGCAGGTTGCCGGATAGCGCCGTCTGGTACCGTTTAAGCCCATAAACAGCAGGCCCAGCCGTTACATTGCCCTGAAAATTGAACTGAGACTTGCAGCATTCATCAATCAGAAAGAGCCGGGACTGGTCTACTTTTACAAGTGCGCAACTGGCAGTTGGGTCGTAAGGGCAGGCGCGCTCGAAGGCCAGGTACGTATTAGCGTTTTCGCGCACAACGATGATGCCTTTATACCCACTGTTTAAGTATACATAACCGCCATCCTGGCGCAGTTCCGGGTATTGCAGACTGTTTACCGGTATTTGCTCGCTTACTACCACGTTGGGTATACTGGGGCTTACAGTGCTGTTATTGCAACCGGCAAGTATACATACAAGTGGCAGGAAGTATAAAAACAGTTTAATCATGGTAAGTATAAAAGCCTTTGCCCGATTTACGGCCGTGATGGCCGGCATCTACCTTCTGTTGTTGTATACGGCTCGGTCTGAACTTCGCATCATAGTGGAAAGATTCGTACATGGCGCTGGTCACAGAAAAGTTGGTGTCTACCCCGATCAAATCCATCAGCTCGAAAGGACCCATTTTAAAACCGCTTGCCTGCATTAGTTTGTCAATGCCCTGCACATCGGCTATGCCTTCTTCCAGTATTTTCAGGCTTTCTACGTAAAAATGACGCGCTACACGGTTCACAATAAAGCCCGGCGAATCCTGGGCCATTACAGGTTTCTTGTCCAGTTTCAGAGCCAGCTGGCGGATGGTTTCGGCAACTTCAGGGATAGTGGCCGCGCCGGAAATAACTTCTACCAGCTTCATGATGTGGGCCGGGTTAAAAAAGTGCATGCCTACAACGCGCTCCGGGTTTGGGATGGCCGCCGCAATCTGCGTGATCGGAATAGAAGAGGTATTGGAAGCAAGTATGGTAGCAGGGTTGTTAATGCTGGCAAGTTCTTTAAACAGCGTTTGCTTTATCTCGAGGCGCTCTACAATGGCTTCGATGATCAGGTCGCAGTGCAGTTTCAGGGTGTCGCCGGTAAAAGAAAGGTTGCGGAGCGTAGCCTGCTTATCGGCTTCGGTGCCCTTGCCTCGTTCAATGCCTTTATCCAGATTTTTGATGATCAAGGCTTCGGCCTTTTCCAGCACCTGGGCATTTATATCAAAAAGGATGGTGGTGTAGCCCGCCTGCGCACAGATCTGGGCTATGCCCTGGCCCATGGTACCGGCACCTACAACGCCTATTGTTTTTATGTTCTCGAAGTTCATTGTTTCTGTATTTGTTCTGAAACGAAAAAAGAATGCTTTACCATACTTTAATTACTTAAAACACGGAAAGCATTCTCTTGTTTATACTTGATCTGGTGATTATAAAACCCCTTCAAACTGTCTTAAAAAGCGCACATCATTCTCCGTAAACAGGCGCAGATCCTTTATCTGGTAACGGAGCATGGTGATACGCTCAATGCCCATCCCGAAGGCAAAGCCAGTGTATTCTTCCGGGTCGATGCCGCTGCTTTCCAGAACGGCAGGGTCTACCATACCGGAACCGCCAATCTCTACCCAACCGCTTTGCTTACAGATGTTACAGCCACTTCCTTTACAGATCAGGCACGAAATATCAATCTCAGCGCTGGGCTCAGTAAACGGGAAAAACGACGGACGGAAACGAATTTTAGTATCCTGCCCGAACATCTCTTTGGCAAAGTAATAAATGGTTTGTTTCAGGTCCGCGAAGCTTACGTTTTTGTCGATGTACAAGCCTTCAACCTGATGAAATACCATGTGCGCACGTGCCGAAATAGCTTCGTTGCGGTACACACGGCCGGGCATAATACTGCGCAGCGGTGGTTTCTGGTTCTCCATGAGGCGCACCTGCACTGTAGAAGTATGAGTGCGCAGCAGTTTATCGCGGTCTTCGCTCAGGAAGAACGTGTCCTGCATTTCGCGGGCCGGGTGGTTTTCAGGGAAGTTCAGGGCAGAGAAGTTGTGCCAGTCGTCTTCCATTTCCGGGCCTTCGGATACGTTAAAACCGATACGCTCAAAAATACGCACGATCTCGCTGCGCACCAACGAAAGCGGATGGCGCGTACCCAGCGTGTTAGGCACCGGCGGCAAACTGAAATCAAATGTATTTTCGGAAGCAGAAGCGCCGGCGTTTTGGGTAAGTTGCTCCTGCGCCTGGTCGAACCGCTCCTGTGCTTTGTTTTTAAGCTGGTTCAGTTGCTGGCCCACCTCGCGGCGCTGCTCCGGTGCCACCTCTTTCAGATTATCAAACAAATCGGCGATGCGGCCTTTGCGGCCCATGTACGCTATCCGGAATTGCTCCAATTCGGCAGCATTCGTCAGCGATGCCGCTTCTATCTCTTGTGCTACAGTTTGTATCTTCTCAACCATCATATGCAAAGATAATAATTTGAGGGATTACCCCACCCCAACCTTCCCCTAAAAACAGGGGAAGGGCCTAAGCCATAGTTGTAGTTCCAGTTATAGAAGAAGTATAGCACCAACCTGCCGGGTATTTATACTTTTTGTCAACCTCATTCTGATCACAATAAAAATTGTAAAGTATAATTTTCAGAATTAGTTATAATATATCACCTTTACTATGTTGCGATGCAGCGGTAAGTATAAACCTGTTTTTGTTTACCGACACAATACCCCGGCTCACCGACTTTTTGCCCCGGGCAGCCTATTTGCTATGGCTGCCGCTTGCTGATTGAAGTACATTTGATCAGAAACTTAAACGTAACTACCATGAAAAATCAGGAATTAAGTACCCGCGAAGATCAGGCAAAATGGAAAAGACCTGCTGACAACCGAAACGGAAGAGTTATGGGCGGGATGATGCTCGTGCTGATAGGTGTAGCGCTGCTAGCCCACAAAATGGATGTTTTCTTTTTACCGCGCTGGGTTTTCTCGTGGCAGATGATCCCGATACTGGCTGGTCTGTATATTGGCTTCAAGCATTCGTTCCGGAATCCGGCCTGGATCTTACCGGTGATGTTGGGTGTGATTTTCCTGATTGATGATTTCGTGCCGGGCATTTCGTTGCGCAACTACATCTGGCCGATTGTCATTATCGCGATCGGGCTTTGGGTGATACTAAAACCGAAGCACAGCCACAGCCCAAGCTATAAAGGCTCCCCAACCATGCCGCCCGCAGGCGCCTACCCAAACGATGACTATACCGAAAGTGCCTATTATGGTGATAATGTTGCCTCAGGCGACGATTATTTAATCTGTACTGCCATTTTCAGTGGTGTAAAACGAACTGTATTTTCCAAGAATTTTAAGGGTGGCGAAGTGGTGAGTGTATTTGGGGGCAACGACCTTAATTTATCGCAGGCTGATATGCAGCACCCGGTTGTGCTGGAAACGACACAGGTTTTTGGCGGCACCACGCTGGTTGTACCCCCGCACTGGGAAGTAAGATCGGAAGTGGTGGCTATCATGGGTGGTGTATCAGATAAGCGAACGATGCTACCCGGCGGCTACGACCCAAGCAAAGTGCTTATCATTAAAGGCACCGCACTGTTTGGCGGCCTCGATATCAAAAGCTACTAATTTATACTTTGCTGATGGCTCCACAGCGTGTAATCTGGCTATACCTGGCATGGGCGGCTTTCTGGTCGGGGGTGTTGGTGCTGGTACTTTTGCCGGCGCATTACAACCTGCACCTTACCATAAAAGATGCGTTGCTTTACAATACATTGCTTACCATAGCGGGTTATGCGGCAGGTTCAGGTCTGCGTTATTACCAACCTAACTTGCGGCAGGGCGCTTTTCTGCTGGGCTGGAGCATGGGGTTGTCCGGTCTTTGTACGCTGGTGTACAGTTACCTGGTAGGCAAATTCATCAAAGAACAGGCGTACCTGGCATTTATAGATAATACGTTGCCGATGCGGGTGGTTTTTGGCTGGCTGCTACTGCTGGTGTTGCTTTTGATAAACTGGTTCTGGTACTACATTAAAGAGCAGCGCCTGTTGGAAGAACGCAAAACGGCAACCGAAAAACTGGCCCGCGAAGCAGAACTTTATACCTTACGGCAGCAATTGCAGCCGCACTTTCTGTTCAACAGCCTGAACTCGATCAGTGCTCTGGTAGTGACGCAGCCCAAACAAGCCCGCCTGATGGTGCAGCAGCTGTCAGATTTTTTAAGAGGGACGCTCCACAAAGAAAACCAGCAACAGGTACCACTAGCCGATGAATTGGTACAACTGCAACTCTACCTCGAGATAGAAAAAGTGCGTTTCGGGCATCGGCTGCAAACAGCTGTAGAAGTAGGTGAGGGCACTGAAAACATGCAGCTGCCTGCTTTATTGCTGCAACCGCTCGTTGAGAATGCCATTAAATTCGGTTTGTACGGCACTACCGGCGATACCACCATTACGGTGCAGGCGCAGGCCGAAGAAAATTACCTGGTCATACTTATCCGGAACCCGTTCGATGCGGATTCGGTGCGCACCAACGAAGGCACGGGCTTTGGCCTGAGCTCGGTAAAACGCAGGTTATACTTGCTGTTTGCGCGCCACGATCTGCTACACACCCAGCAAGTGGAAAATCAGTTTACAACCACAATCAAAATCCCGCAGAACTATGATAAAATGCCTGATAATAGATGATGAGCCGCTTGCCCGCAGCATCGTAGCCGAGTATCTGATGCAACACCCCAGCCTGACAATTCTGCAGGAATGCGGCGATGGATTTGAAGGTATAAAAGCGATAAAGCAGCACGAGCCCGACCTCATTTTCCTGGATATACAGATGCCGAAAATAAACGGGTTTGAGATGCTGGAACTGCTGGACCAGAAGCCGGGCGTTATCTTTACAACTGCATTCGATAATTATGCCCTGAAAGCGTTCGAAACCAATGCAATCGATTACCTGCTGAAGCCTTTCAGCCAGGAGCGTTTTGATGCCGCACTTAAAAAGTGGCAGGAAAAACGAAGTATGGAAAGTATAGAAAAGCAGGCCGCAGCCTTAAACGAGGCGCCCGCTAAACAGCCTGAAGAACGTGCCCGCATCGTGGTGAAAGCCGGAAACGATATCCGTATTATCGCGGTGCAGGATGTTTTATACTTTGAAGCCTACGATGATTATGTAAAGATTCATACCAAAGACGGCCTGTTCCTGAAAAAGAAAACAATGGGCTATTACGAGCAAACCCTGGATCCGGCACAGTTTGTTCGGGTGCATCGTTCTTTTATGATGCCGGTGGCGCAACTTACCCGCATCGAACCCTTCGAGAAAGACAGCCATGTCGCTTTGCTTAAAAATGGCGTTCGTGTACCGCTCAGCAAAGCCGGCTACACAAAACTACGTGCCGTGTTAGGGTTATAAGTCGGCGCAAAAGTTTATACTTTCAGATGGTGAGGGTAGCCTCTAACGCGCTTCTGCTCTGCCTTATGTTTAGGTTGATCTACTAAATAATCTGTGCCATCTGCGTTTTTGTACTTTGTAAGGTCCTGTAAATCAATAATATTTAAGAATTCAATTTCAAAGGATTTTACAAAATAATGACGCAGGAAACTTTGGGTATGAAAAATGTTTCCATAGTTTTATGGCGAATTTACAGCCATGCTAACAACCGAACCAACCACTCATCAACACAAAATAGCAACTGCGGCTTTTGGCCTCTTTTGCCAGAAAGGCATCAAAAGTATAACCATGGACGATATTGCGCAGCATCTGGGCATGTCCAAAAAAACGATTTACAAATGGTTCACCAATAAAGACCAGATCGTTTACGCCTCCACCAGCAGCTACCTGCAGGCAGCAGAGCAGGAATGCGAGGATTTTATCACGAACTCAGCCAACGCCATAGAAGAACTACTTCAAGTTATCGGCATGACGAAGCGTGTTTTTTCTACCCTGCACGCGTCCATTTTTTTTGATCTGCAGAAGTACCATCGCACCAGTTGGGAGCTTTGGGTGCAGCACAAAGAGCAGTTTATACTCGAAAAGATACGGCAGAACATACAGAGAGGCATAAACGAAGGGCTTTACAGAAAAGACCTGGACGTGGAAGTACTGGCCCGTATGCGCCTGATCATGATCGAACTGCCCTTTAACCCGCTGCTTTTTCCGCCCCAGGATTTTGAAGTAACCCAGGTGCAGCTATCTATTTTAGAACTCTACATGATGGGAATGGCCACGCTAAAAGGCCATAAGCTGATAAACGACTACAAGCACATCACCGAAGACGAATAACCCGACCACTACCTACACAAAATAAAACCATGAAAAAAAGTATAAACCTGCTGGCCATATGCTTTGCTTTGTCAGGAGCCTTCCGGGCAAGCGGGCAGCAGGCACCGCAAGCGTTTAGCCTGCAGCAAAGTATAAGCTACGCCCTCCAAAACCGGCCAAATCTGAAAGCCAACCAGAACGAGGAAAAAATTGCCAAAGCCCGTGTGGGCGAGATCCGGGCGATGGGCTTGCCGCAGATCGATATTGCAGCCGATGTAAGCAACAACTTTATACAACAGAAAACCCTGCTCGACCCCAGCGGTTTTGCCGGCCCGGAGCTCGATCCGTTTGTGATTACACCGGAGCAACTGAACGGGCAGCAGCCCATCGTTTTAACGCCTGCTTACTCAGACCGCGAACTCCCGGAAAATACGCCGCTCCAGGTTATCACCTTCACGCAGCCTTATACCGGAAGTATAGGCATCAACGGGAGCCAGTTGTTGTTCGATGGCTCGTACCTGATCGGGTTGAAAGCCGCCAAAACCTATACCGAGTTATCCCGCAAAACAACCGCCCAAACCGAAATAGACATTGCAGAGCAGGTAAGTAAAGCTTATTACAGCGTGCTGGTAAGCGGAGCGCGTATGGCGCTGCTCGACCAAAACCTGGTGCGGCTGGATACTTTGCTGTACCAGACAAAAGTGATGTTTGAGAATGGTGTAGCCGAAAAACTGGATGTAGACCGCCTGCAGGTATCGTTAAATAACCTGAAAGTTGAAAAGCAGAAAGCAGAACGACTGGCAGCCTTAAGCGAAAGCCTGCTTAAATTCCAGATGGGCTTGCCGCAACGCCAGCCCATTTTGCTAACCGATAAGCTGGCAGAAGTACAGGTAGATATTGCCACAATCAATACAAACGATTTTAATTACAACAGCCGCATCGAGTATTCTATTCTGGAAACGCAGCGCGACCTGGCAGACCTGGATATGCGCAACAAACGATCCGGTTACCTGCCCAAATTATACTTAACAGCCCGCTATGGCTATAACGGTGTGGGTAGTTCGTTGTCGGATGTGCTGAATGTGCGCGCCGGGGCCAATAATAACATAGACCGCAACTGGTTCGATTTCGGGTTTGTGGGCGTGCAGTTGCAAGTGCCTGTTTTTGATGGCTTACGCAAGCATTACCAGATACAGCAAGCCAGGCTGGCCGTAGAAAATGCAAAGTATGGCTTCGAAACCATCCGGCAAAGTATAGACCTCGAACTGGTGCAAGCAACCACCGAACTCACCAACGCCCTGGATGTGCTCGATTCGCAGCAGGAAAACCTCGCCCTTGCCCAGGAAATTGCGCGCGTGACCAAAATCAAGTTTCAGGAAGGCGTAGGCGCTAACCTGGAAGTAGTAACCGCCGAAACAGAACTCCGCCAGGCCCAGACCAACTATTACGCCGCCATGTATGATGCCTTAATTGCGAAGGTAAACCTCGACAAAGCTACCGGCAAACTCCTCACAAAATAAAACGAAGAAAAGCAGCAACACATGAAAAATATAATTCTGATGGTAGCAGCTGCCCTGGTTTTTGGGGTGGCTTCCTGCGGCGAAAGTAACGATAAAGCGACACAACTCACATCCCTGAAAAAACAGCAGGCTGAAATTGAAAGCCAGATTGCGGCGCTCGAAAAAGAACTGAAAGCAGACGGCAATGCTACCGTAGCAGAAAGGAAAACGGTTCCGGTATCGGTGGAAACAATGGAGACAGACACGTTCCGGCATTACCTCGAAATGCAGGGGCGAGCAGATTTTGACCAGAACGTGCTCGTGAGTTCTAAAGTGCCGGGCGTGCTCACCAGTATAAAAGTAACGCGTGGCGATAAGGTAAGCAAAGGACAAACCATGGCTACTATAGATGCGCAGGTGCTGGAGCAAAGTTTAGCCGAACTCAGAACCCGCCTCGATCTGGCCCGCATCGCGTTCGAAAAACAGCAGAACCTCTGGAACCAGAAGATCGGCACCGAAATGCAATACCTCACAGCCAAAAATAACAAAGAAGCTCTCGAGCGCAGCCTGGCAACGCTGCAGCAGCAACGCGACCAGTACAATGTAAAATCCCCGATCAGTGGGGTGGTAGATGATGTGATGCCGAATGCAGGAGAGGCCGTAGCGCCGGGCGTGGGTATTATCCGGGTGGTGAATACGCAGGGTGGCAAAATTGTGGCGGAGGTATCGGAAGCTTATCTGTCCAAAATTAAGAAAGGCGATCCGGCTATGGTGTTCTTTCCTGATCTGAATAAAGAAATTGAAACGACGGTACGGGAAGTCAGCCAGTTTATAGACCCCGGCAGCCGCACCTTTACGGTAGAACTTAGCTTAAAAAACCAAAAGGATATTCAGTTGCGGCCTAACCTGGTAGCAGTGGTGCGCATTCAGGATTACAAAAAGGAGAATACACTTATACTTCCTGTTAACCTGGTACAGAAAGATGAAGAATCGGAGTATGTGTACGTGGCTACTAAAACTGGTAACGGTTATATAGCCAGCAAGAAAGAGATCGAAACCGGTATGACCTATAAAGGTCAGGTAGAAGTACTGAAAGGGCTTGCCGTAAACGAACAGGTGATAACAGCCGGTTATCAGAACCTGAACGAAGGCCAGCCATTGGTAGTAAGTCAGTTAGGTACAGCGAGCAAGTAAACCCCAAGCCGCAAAGCCATGAAAGAATTTAAACCGACCAGCTGGTCCATCGATAACAAGACCAGTATCTACATCATCACGCTGATCGTAGCCATAGCCGGCATTTTCTCTTACATCAAGATACAGAAAGAGAGCTTCCCGGATATTGTGGTGCCGATGATCTTTGTGGGTACGATACACCCCGGCACGTCGCCTACGGATATGGAGAACCTGATCACGCGCCCCATCGAAAAGCAGTTGAAAGCGCTGTCTGGTGTAAAGGATGTCACCTCCAATTCGATGCAGGATTTCTCGATGATCACGGTCGAATTTAACACTGATGTGGATGTAGTGGAAGCCAAGCAACTGGTAAAAGACGCCGTCGATAAAGCCCGCACCGACCTGCCCACCGACCTGGACCAGGACCCGAACGTGCAGGAAATGAACTTCTCTGAGTTTCCGATCATGTCCGTGAACGTATCTGGAAAGTATAGCCTGGACCAACTGAAAAAGTATGCCGAAGATGTACAGGACCGCATCGAAAGCCTGCCCGAAATAACCCGCGTGGATCTGATTGGAGCGCTGAATAAGGAAGTACAGGTAAACGTGGATATGTATAAGATGCAGGCCGCGCAGGTTACGTTTAACGATATCCAGACAGCCATTGCCCGCGAAAACATTACCATATCGGGAGGTAACGTAACCGTAGGCGAAATGAAGCGCTCTGTGCGCGTAGCAGGCCAGTACGCAGACCCCAACCGCATCGGCGATATTGTGATCCAATCAGCGGCAGGCGCCAACATCCAGTTAAAAGAGATAGCCGAAGTAAAAGAAGGTTTTGAAGAACAGGAAAGCTATGCCCGCTTAGATAATGCCCCGGTTATTACCCTGAACGTGATCAAGCGGAGCGGCGAAAACCTGATCGAAGCTTCCGATAAAATAGACGACCTGCTGGCAGAAATGCAGGCCTCCACGCTTCCCCGGGACCTGAAAATTACGGTTACAGGCGAGCAGGCCACCGATACGCGCCATACCTTAAATGATCTGATCAACACCATCATCATCGGGTTTGTGCTGGTAACGCTGATCCTGATGTTCTTTATGGGCACTACCAACGCCATTTTCGTTGGTTTGTCGGTTCCTATCTCCATGTTTCTGGCGTTTATTGTATTGCCCGTGCTTGGGTTTTCACTGAACATGATCGTGCTGTTCTCCTTCTTGCTGGCGCTAGGGATAGTGGTAGATGACGCCATTGTAGTAATCGAGAACACGCACCGCATTTTTCACCAGTCTGATTTACCGGTGGCAAAAGCGGCAAAAGTAGCGGCCGGTGAAGTTTTTCTGCCAGTTCTGGCAGGCACGCTTACCACGGTAGCACCCTTCCTGCCGCTGGCTTTCTGGCCCGGCATTGTAGGCGAGTTTATGTTTTACCTGCCCATTACCTTAATTATTACCCTGTTTGCTTCGTTGCTGGTAGCCTTTATTATGAACCCGGTTTTTGCGGTTTCCTTTATGGAGAAAGATGCTGAAAACCAACAGGCGCCCAAAGCCAGCAAGCGGTTTTTAAGTATAGCAGGTGCTGCTACACTAATAGCAATTATCTGTTACATAGCGGGTTGGTGGGGTACTGCAAACATTATCATGCTACTTGTGTTGCTGATCTTGCTGAACAAGTATGTCCTGACCGGCCTGATCCGAAGGTTCCAGCATGATTTGCTGCCGCGCTTTATGAACAGTTACGAGCGCTTGTTGCGCTGGGCATTGGCCGGCCGGAAACCAGTTGGCATTTTCATCGGCATTTTTATGCTGCTTTTTGTATCCGTTATGTTAATAGGTATACGGTCGCCTAAAGTGGTTTTTTTCCCGGAAAGCGACCCGAATTTTGTGTATACCTACATCCAGTTACCAGTTGGTACCGACCAGGCCGTAACTGACTCGGTGACCAAACTGATCGAAAAACGCATTTATAAGGTGATAGGTACAGATAACACGGATGTAGAATCGGTTATTTCGAATGTGGCCATTGGCGCAGGCGATATGAACGACCGCAGCACAACGGCGCAATCGCACAAAGCAAAAGTGACCGTTGCCTTTGTTGAGTTTATGGACCGGACCGGAGAGAAATCTTCCGCCCAGGTTTTAACGGAAATTCGGGAAGCGGTAAAAGGAATTCCAGGCACCGAAGTTACCGTAGACCAGGAGCAGAGTGGGCCGCCGGTGGGCAAGCCGATCAGTATCGAAATAGCAGGCGAAGACTTTACAGAACTGATCAGTTTATCTAAAAGCGTGGAACAGTACATTGCGCAGCAGGGCATACCTGGTATAGAAGGACTGAAGTCTGACCTGGAAGACAGCAAACCTGAGATCCTGATAAATATTGACAGGGAACGGGCAAACCGCGAAGGGCTATCTACGGGGCAGATTGGAATGGAAATACGCACTGCTATTTTTGGAGCCGAGGCCTCTAAGTTTAAAGAAGCAGAAGACGAGTACCCGATCCAGGTGCGCTACGCCGAGCCGTACAGAGAGAACATTGATGCCCTGCTGGATATGCGCATTACTTACCGCGATATGAACACCGGGCTGGTTCGCCAGATACCGCTCTCATCAGTGGCAAGTATAACGTATGGCAACACCTATGGCGGCATTAAACGCAAAGACCTGAAGCGTGTCGTTACCCTGGAGTCTAATGTGCTGGCAGGGTATAACGCCAACGAAATTGTGGGGCAGATAGAGCAGTCGTTACAGAATTTCCAGACGCCGGAAGGCTACCAGGTAAAAATGGGCGGGCAGCAGGAAGAACAACAGGAGTCGTTTGAGTTTTTGACTGTCGCATTTTTGGCAGCCTTCCTGCTTATTTTTCTGATCCTGGTAACACAGTTCAACTCCGTTTCGAAGCCCTTTATTATACTTTCGGAGGTGTTGTTCAGCATTATAGGTGTACTGATCGGGTTTGCGATTTTCGGAATGGATGTATCCATTGTGATGACAGGCGTAGGAATTATTGCGCTGGCCGGCATAGTCGTTAAAAATGGTATATTAATTGTGGAGTTTACTGACGTACTTTTAGCGGAAGGCAAAGAACTAAAGGATGCTATTGTAGAGGCGGGCAAAACAAGATTGAACCCTGTTCTGTTAACCGCTACAGCTACCATTCTGGGATTGGTGCCCCTCGCTTTGGGAATAAACCTTAACTTTTATACTTTATTTACAGCCTTTGAGCCCCACTTTTTTATGGGTGGCAGCAGTGCCGCCTTCTGGGGCCCTTTAGCCTGGACCATTATTTTCGGGTTAAGTTTTGCAACCATAGTAACGCTTCTGATCGTGCCGGTGATGTACCTGCTAAATGAGAAAGTGAAAGACAGCATAATAGGAAAAAAGAAGCGTGCGGCGCAGAAACTACAAGTAAGCGAACCGCACAAAAACGGAAAAGTAAGAGAATACACGATTTAAAACCATGCTTACAACCAATACCGCTATTGAAAAGGAGGTTATCCGCATCATTAGCAAAGCCAAAGAAATAAAGCCTGACAGATTGCAGATCGATAAGCGCTTAGACCGTGATTTTGGCTTTGATACCGTCGACCTGGTCGATATCATCCTGGCGCTGGAAAAGAGTTTCCATATCACCATTCCGGATGAAGTGCCTATTGACACCGTAGGGGACTTTGTTGATTTTGTAGCCACCCATACCATCCGGAAGGCCAGCTAACACCAAAGTAGAAAACAGAAAAAGCGAAGAGGTACCTCTTCGCTTTTTCTGTTTTCAGGTTAAAAATATGTGTCGGTTTATACTTTGTATATGGCTTTCTGCCTTCGTAAAACGAAGTATAAGCTTATCTGAAGTATAAAAGTAAAATAGAAGTAGAGTTTTGCGATAGCGTGCTGTTTAGTAAATGGAAATCCGGAATGCTTTCAGTTTTTTGTCGAGGACTTTAGAATCACCGCAGATCTTATCCAATAGCGTCCAGAAGCCGGGGCCGTGGTTTTTCTCAACAGTATGGGCCAGTTCGTGCAGAATCACGTAATCGCAAAGTGCATCAGGCAGGCGCATCAGGTGCAGGTTCAGGTTAATGTTGTTGGTATAAGAGCAACTTCCCCATCTGGCCTTGGCATTTTTGATGAACACGTTCTGGTAACTGAAACCAAATTTATTGGCAAAGTAGGCCACACGCGCCGGCAGGTATTCTTTTGCCTCGATGCGGTACGCTTCTTCCACCGATTTACGGATAAACTTTTGTACTTCGCTATCCGAAGCATCCTTAAATGCCGGGTAAAACACATTGATATACCCGTTCTCGATCACACAGCTCATGGTATACTTGGCGTGCGTTAGCAGGCGCAACGTATGGAACTTGGTCTTAAATTCTTTGGAGTCGTCGTAAATGGTAAGCTTCTCTTCCTGCTGCTGCATGCGCTCCTGGTTTTCGCGGATCCAGTCAGACTTGGTATAAATGAGTTGCTCAGCTTTTTCGAAACTGATATGCGGGGGTACGGCTACCCGTATGCCCTTTAGAGGCCTCACACTTATGCTAAGGCGTTTGGCCTTGTCGCTGCGCTCGATCAGCACCTTCCCGATGCCATCAATGTGGAGATTTAATGAACTAAGTCTTAAGAAAGATGATGACACTTGGCTAAATGTTAAAGTACAAAATGATCGAATCAAAGATAGAAAATAATTTCATTTAAAAGCTAGTGTATCAAGCCGTTTTGAAAGATTTTTATTAAAAATTGATATTTATATTGTACTATATTTTGCTACTTTAATTTACCTGGAATGCCTGTTTGATTAGAAAAATGCTAAAACTGCTATATACTAAAAAGGCCCGGATCCATAAGATCCGGGCCTTTTTATACTTTAAAAATGCCTACCGGATATTGCCGCCGGCAGGTACATCATCGTTGGGGTTTTTAGGTACACGGCTACTGTCTGTGGTAACGGCGCGCGCAATAGGCTCTTTGCTTTTGGCAGCATGATCCTGTGCGCTTGTGTTGTCCGCAGAGCCAGTTGTGTTAGCGGTGTGCTGCTCTTTTTGCTTTGCCGTGGAATCCTGTGCAATAATTTTCCATTCTCCTTTATTTTGATCCATAGCGTAGTTGGTTAGGTTTAAAATTCGCTGTTCGTTTCAGTAATAGTTCCCTGGCCGCGGTCGCTGTACTTAGGCGTGCCAAAGGAGTTGTCCGCATTGTGTACGATATCAGTAGAAGTTGGATGGGTTTCCGGGGCCTGTGGTGCCGACTGTTGTGTTGCTTCCCAATCGGTAAACCTGTCGAGCTCTGATTTTATACTTGTCATAAACCAGGCAATCAACGTGGCATCATCCAGGAAACCAAGCACCGGAATAAAATCCGGAATCAGGTCTATCGGCATCAGGAAATAAAGTATAACGGCAATGCCGCCCACTATAGTAGAGGTAGGAATACCTTTGTACTCCCCGGCCATGGCGGCCTTTATCATCCTGGAAAGAATCTGCAGGTTTTCCCATACTTCGCCAGCTATGGCGCCTACGCTTTTTTTAGCAGTTGCCTTTTTAAAAGCATCATTCAGCAGTTGTGCTACTTTGCTGGGGTGTTTCAGGTAGGTTTCTGCCTTCTCGAGTATGCGTTTAAAAAACGGGCTGTCGGCTATGTTCTTTCCTTCTGGTCGTTGTGTGTTCATGTGTTTATATACGTATAGGTCGTGGATTTGTAAGCGGGAATTGCCTGCGCTTAAAACTGGTGCAAGTTGCTTAAACAATTGGTAACCTGCTATACTTACAAGCTGTAAATTTGTTGTTGCCGGTACAAACAAAAAGCCCTGCAGTAT
Source organism: Pontibacter arcticus (assembly GCF_003284895.1). Lineage (GTDB taxonomy): Bacteria > Bacteroidota > Bacteroidia > Cytophagales > Hymenobacteraceae > Pontibacter > Pontibacter arcticus. The sequence continues at coordinate 659,933 of NZ_QMDV01000001.1, read as the reverse complement.
GGGCTGCAGGGCTTCTTTCTCTGGTTTGGCTAAAAGTTAATTTACACGACCAGCCGCATAAAAGTTTTTACGGTAATATGGCTCTCGTAAAGAGCTTACCATGACGCCGCCATTGGTGGCAGAATGTATAAATTTATTTTCTTTGAGGTAGATGCCCACATGGAAAATGGGTTGCTTGGGGCTGCGCTTAAAAAATACCAGGTCGCCGGTGCGCATGCTGTCTTTTTTAATGCGCTCCACATCATCAAACATGGAACGTGAGCTGCGGCTAAGGTCGATGCCGTATACTTCGCGGTAAATGCTGGTTACGAACCCGGAGCAATCAGTGCCGCGTTTCGAGCTGCTGCCGTAGCGGTACGGGGTGCCAATCCATTTGGCAGCTGTTTTAACCAGCGATTTGTTTTGACTTGTCTCGAACCACAGGCCTAACCTTTTAGAGTAGAAACGCTCTTCGGCAGCTTCTTTTTTAGGTTTTGTTTCTTCATCCGGCAGGGTTGGGGCAGGCAACGAAAGCGCCAGCACCATGTCCTCGGGCGAGTTAATAGCGTAAGGAGAAATAAAGGTGGCGGCTACAGTTTCTGAGGGTGTTGCCGACTGGGCCGGCGTAGCATCGTAGAAATAAGAAAGAATGAGCGAAAATAATGCAAGCGCGCTCAGGATAATGTTTTTTGTCATCGGTTTAGCGTGTTTCCTACCCATGTAAAAAGGGTAAACAGTGGTCACCTTATACTTAGTGAATGATAAGCGAAATGGTACTATTTAAGCTGGAAGCCCGTTTTTGCAATTCGCTTTGCTTTAACTGGTTGCAAAGATAAGTGCAATTATTTTAAAAGCAAGTTTGCCATCAAACTTAAGGCTAACCTGTATCGTGTTGATCTGCTTGCTGGTGGTGCCGTATTAAAGCATAAAAGCAGGCTGACGCTATTTAAACGATAATTTAAAGTACAATTAGGGAGTGCAAAAAATGGAGTATAAAATTGTAGAACGTTCTTTATTTGCCCGTATTGCCCGGATGGTATTAAAAAGTAAAAATGTGGCGATGGTATTGGGCAAAAGCATCCATTTAAGCGGCGTAGACCGCCATACTTTTTTGCGGGACGAAGGCTGGGTGGCGCACGAACTCTGCCACATCCGGCAGTTTAAAGAGCACGGCTTTTTCAGGTTTTTGTGGCTGTACCTGCTCGAAAGTATGCGCGTAGGCTATTACCATAACAAGTATGAAGTGGAAGCCCGGATAGCCGGAACAAAGCATCTGCACCAGCTCCGGTACATGGCTGACACCTCCCCAGAAATAAAACCGGGCAGTTTGCCTTTGCCCACAGATGAGAAAGAAGCTGTTTAGCTTTTTATACTGAAATTATTCTCGCTGCCCTTGCTGCGTGTTTTCACCAGCAAGCTCTATGGGCCTAACGTATTGTTGTCGGTGAAAACACCAACAACGGCGGGTTTTGCCATGACAAGCTAAAACGCTAAACAGCTTTAAAGTATAAATCCGAAGTATAAACCTGGAAGGTTATAAAAAGGAAAGGCTGGCATACAACAGCGTTTTGTAAGAGAAACTCGTGCGTGCCAGCCTTGTTATACTTTTGAGGTTGATCAGGCTTTTCTGACGAATTCAGATTTCAGGGCCATCGAACCGAACCCGTCAATTTTGCAATCAATGTTGTGGTCGCCGTCTGTTAAGCGGATGTTTTTTACTTTGGTACCGGCCTTTACAGGTTTCGGAGCGCCTTTCACAGGCAGGTCTTTTACGACCACTACCGAATCTCCGTTCTGCAATACGTTTCCGTTCGCATCCAGCACTTGCAGGCCGGTTTCTTCAGTCGCTTCTGCCGGGTTCCACTCGGTTCCGCAATCCGGGCAAGTGTAGGTATCTTCTCCTGAAGCGTAGCCATACGGCGAGCTACAGTTCGGGCATTGTTTCATTTCTTCAGACATGGCGCAATTTAATATTTTAAGATGAGAAGATTGACTTTACAGTTAGATTAAACTGCTATCGCTTCGCATGATTATATCAACTAATACCTCTTTATTGTAAACCCAACTGGAGCTTTCAATTCGCCATAATCATACATGTTTATAAAGATTGATATTGTGTCTTTAGAGCCTTCCCAAGTTACTCTGTAATTATCCAGCATGGCCTTGCCCATATACCCATTTTTACTGTTTACCGGACAGCAGCTTCCTGCTCTGTAATAACTAACAGCTTCTCCATTGGGTCCAGCTAAGCTATTCAAAAATCTTCTTTCATTTAATGGACCTATCTCTTTATCTACCCCACCAACTTCAACTGGATTTTTATTAGACAAGCCATACGTTGGATCTGTTGCAATTTCTGTTAATAAGAAGGTTCGGTTATCTTTAAGTTCTGTTTTTACTATCTTTTCTGTAGTTGAACACGAGAAAAGTAATAGTGAAATACTCAGATAGATTATTTTTTTCATGTATATGTTCAGATGAGTTTTTATCTGTTTAAAACACAAACATATAGGTATTAATCTTAAATGCAACTATATCTATATTTAGCATTTTATATGTAGAACATTGATTTTTATTCCTTACCCACTCAAACAAAAAAAAGCAGCTGCCCGAACTTCGAACAACTGCTTCTATACTTTAGCTAAACGGCTAGGATTGTTTCCATTTGATGGTGCAACCGATGGCTTTGGTGGTTGGTTGGGCGATCTGTTTGCCGGTGATCAGTTCATCAAGGGCAGCTTCGGCGTACTTCTTTTCTACCTTGCTGGCGTCTTTGTAGTTGTCGTCTATCGCGCCAATGTAAGCTACCTTAAAGGTGCCGTCTTTTTGCTTTTCTACGATGTATAAGTGTGGCGTACGGGTAGCGCCGTAGGCTTTTGTAATTTCCTGGGTTTGGTCATACACGTAAGCAAACGGGAATTTCTTGTCTTTGGCGCGTTGCTGCATATCGCTGTAAGAGTCCTTTGGCGATGCTTTTACATCGTTGGGGTTGATGGCGATAACCGGGTAACCTTTGGGCGCATACTTGTTGTGCAGGGCAATGATGCGGTCTTCGTAAGCCACAGCATAAGGGCAGGTGTTGCAGGTAAACGTTACGATAAAGCCTTTCGCATTTTTCTGGTCGGCCATCGAAACCATTTTGCCATCCACATTTTTCAACTTGAAATCGCGAGCCGTATCGCCTACCGCATAACCGGATTCGGAGCGTGGCACAGCTGCCAGCAGCAGGCCCACAAACAGCAGGCACAGCGTGTAGATCATCGGGATTTTAGCGTTTTTCATACAGTTTTAGTTAAGGTTTATACTTTAAAATGAGCGCATTTAACTGTTCAGCACTCAGTTCGCTTTCTACAAACTCGTACTGCTTCCGTTTGTTATTAAAAACCATCGTAGCCGGTATCGCCCCCGACCATTTAGGCTCCAGTTTATCGATCCACGCATTGGCATCCACCTCATCCAGCAACACCACTTTCGATTTCAGGTTACGCTTCTGCACGAAATTCTTCACACGGGTATCCAGGTCTTCTACGGCATCCATACTTACCAGAATCACTTTTACCGGCTGGTTTTTATACTTTTCGGTAACGGCCTCGAAGTAAGGTAGCTCTTTAATGCAGGGCTTGCACCACGTCGCCCAGAAGTTTACCACATACAGCGTATCGTGGGGCTGGTTGCGGAGCTGTTGCAACCCGTCAAATTTAATCGCTTTTATACTTTGTGCCGATGCAGGTGCAGCCATACTTGCCAGCAGCATAGCTGCGCCTAACATGCTTTTAACGAGTAATTTCATCATAAAAAGTATAACGTATAGTTCGTTTCGGAAGTATAAAACCAGCCTGCACAAAAAATGTTACACGCCTTGTACGCTAACGGCTCTTTCGGCTTTCTGAGACTTACGTTTCTTCGGTTTCTTGCGCAGCTTGTTTATCCAGATAATAGTACCGGTTATTGGTAAGCTGGTAGCAATTAAGCAGGCAATAAAATAAATGATCTTGGAGAACGTGCCGTAAATATCGCCTAAGTGCAAAGGCTTGATAGAAGCCGCGAGCTGTACGTTCAATGGTTTTTCAGAGAAGATATCTATTTTAAGTGGCTCGCCGGTGTACTGGTCTAGCTGTACTTTATCGGAAGCGGTTAGCGTAAAGAAGCCTGATTTATACTTTGTGATCACTACAGAAGCAGCCGAATCGGCGGGAAGCGAGATGCGGGTGTTGCCCTCGTAAGGTAAAATAGTTGTGGCGCGCTGCACGAAATCAGTTACCGGGAGTGTGGCGTAATCGCCGTTGGCCGGCAAGTTAGACGGAAGCGGCTTTTCTTTGCGTCCTTTAAAAACTTCTTCGCCCAGCACAGCGCTTAAGCCGTCGCGGTACCACTCAAAAGACCAGCAAAGGCCGGTAATTGCCATAATCAAAAGCAGGATAGAGGAGTAGAAGCCAAGTGAGTTGTGCAGGTCGTGGTTTGTGCGTTTCCAGTTGCCGCTGGTCTTTATTTTAAGGCCTTGTCGCCAGTTTTTCGCTTTAGCCGGTACCCAGATTACCAGGCCCGAAATGATCAGGAAAATAAAGATGATAGTAGAGCCGCCCACGATAATCTTGCCAATGTTCACCTCCTCTGGGTTTTCGGTTTCTACCAGCAGGAAGCGGTGCAGTTTCATAACGGTGGAGAAAAACTCGGAAGTAGCACTCTCGGTTGTGCCCTGTACCTGGCCCGTGTAAGGGTTTACGAGGTACGTGGTGCCACGTCCGCCGCCTCCTTTGCCTTCTTTCGGTTTGCCACCTTCTTTGCCTTTTGATTCCTTGCCCGGCCCGGCTGCAGCTTGGGCACGTTTGTCTTCGCCTTTGCCACCTTCTGCTTTCGCTACACCAAAACGGTAGGGCTTGTCTTTGGCAGCAGGTATTTCAATAGAAGTTACTTTTCCTTTCAGTTCTTTTTCAAGTTGCGCTTTCAGTACATCCGGCGACAAAGGCTGCATGTTGGCAGCGGCCGCTACAGTATACTTGGGTGCGTTCAGGGCTTCGTCTATTTCGGTATGGAACGTGTACACCGTACCGCTCAGGCAAACAATAAACAATACAAGGCCACTGGCAATACCCAGCCACAAGTGGATATCGTTGAATAGTTTTCTGAAAGTAAATTTCTTTTTCATGTTAGATGATCTTAAACGTTTGGGTCTGAACAGGTTGATGCTAAAGTTTAGAAAATAAAAAAGCTGCCGTAACAAATATCGGCAGCTTTTTTTAATTATTTAGAATTATTCTAATTAAAATTTATAGGTAACTACACCTGATACATTTCGTGGCTGAATTCTATCGATAAAGCTGGTTCTGTACGCATCGTAGCCTGTTTTATCAAAGATATTGTTCAGCAGTAAACGCGCGCTCCATTGCTTCTGAAACTCGTACCCCAGCTGTGCATTTACAATGGTGTAAGCTTTGTTATACCAGGGCGCTGTGTTCGGGTCGATGGCGTGGTATTGTACACCTTCCTGCGTCCAGTCGTTATAAGGGCGCTCGCCTAAGTAGTAAGCTCCCAAACCAGCATTCAGGCCTTTAAATAAACCGGTAGCAATGGTATAATTAGCCCAGGCGTTAAAAGTATGTTTCGGTGTATTGTTCGGAGCCGAACCAGGTACAAAAGTGGTATGGTCTTTAAACTGTGCATCAATGTAAGAGTAGCCCGTAATTACCTCCAGGTTATCCAGAATGCGGCCTGTCAGTTCTACTTCAATACCTTTGCGCTCGTCGTTGCCTCCTTTTACATAGTAACCGGTTGGCTGCACAATGCCGTTGGCATCCACTTCAAACGCCTGCAGGTTCATGTCTTTGTTGTTAATCTTGAAAAGCGTCAGGTTAAAGCGAAGGCGGTCCGCAAACCACTCAGATTTTATACCTGCTTCCAGCTGGTCGATGCGCTCAGAGCCAAGCGGGTTGCCGTTTGCATCTACCACAGAAGCGGAGCGTGGGTTAGAGCTGTTGGTGTACGATCCGAAAACGCTGAGGCCTTCTCTTAGCGAGAACATAACGCCCGCCAGTGGGTTCCAGAACTCAGACGTAACACTTGATTGGCCATTGTCTTTGGTTTTGTTTGTGCTGTACCGTACGCCGCCATACACACGCGCCCATTTTGTAAGCTGGATCACATCCTGGAACGTAGCCCCGAAACGGTAGTCATAAGATTGTGTGCCGCCTGTCTGCTGGAAAGCCGGTACGTTTTCAGGCAGTTTGTTTGTTACCGTATTTGGGTTTAGTACATCGATCTGGTCGATGGCGATGGTATTGTAAACTGGTTGGCTCAGGTCGATATAGCGGTAATCAGCTCCTAACTGGAACGTATGCAGGAAGCTGCCTGTCTTTACTTTTTTACCAACAAAGTCTAGTTGCGCTACAGTGCTCTGGTCTTTGCGGGCCTGGTTGTGCGCGATAGAGCGGTTGTAGATGTTTACCTGTGTGGTGTTAATGCCTGCTCCTCTGGCTGCTGCCAAACCGGTACGGATGCCATCTGCATCGTAATCAGAATAGAAAACGGCGGCGCGCAAGTACAAACTGTTGTTGATATCATATTTGTAACGAGCCGTGAGGGTAGTATGGTTAATGTCGGTCTTGTCTGTTTCGAAACCCAGGAAACGGTTTGTCGGCAGGTCGTAGATCTTATTTTCCTTGTTGCCAACAGATAAGTTTACAGTTCCGGCATCAATTGCCTGTTCTTCCTTGTAGTAATCCATCTCCAGGGTAAGGGTGTTGCGGGCATCTGGTCGCCACTCCACAGACGGGTTGATGTAAAACGATTCGTTGTCCATGTTATCCCGGAACTTGCCGCCATTTTCGTAGGCACCGTTTAAGCGAACCGCAATTTTACTGTCTTTATCCAGCACGCGCTGCACATCAAACGTAGGACGGATCAGGCCCCAGCTGCCGGCACGAAACGAAATTGCACCCGAGTTTTCGAACTTTGGCGTTTTGGTTACGATATTCACAATACCGCCTGGTCCGCCCAGGTCAGTAGCCGCACCCATCGTGATAGACGAAGCACCTTTCAGAACCTGTATACTTTCCACGCCCTGCATATCCGTAGAAAAACCCATGCCACGGAAATCGGTTAGCACGCGCACACCGTTCTTAAGCGTTGGTATGCCCCGGAAACCTCTGGATGAGATACTTTCGCGCACGCCGCCATAGGTTGAATACGTATAAACGCCCGGCACATTTCGTACGCCTTCAATTACGGTAAGGGCGCCCTGCTGCTCGATCAGTTTTTCTGAAATAACCGAAATGCTTTGTATCTGCTCGCTTGGCTTTAGCGGAAGGCGCGTAATGGCATCCAGCTTTTCCGGTTGCTTATCGCGTTCCCCGAAAACTTCTACTTCTCTGATCTGCTGCTCTTTCGGGGAAAGTTTAAACGTAAGGGTCGTATCCTGTAGGCTGTTGAATGTGATCTGCTGACTAACATTCTCATACCCCATCAGCATGGCTCTAACCTTGTAGGTGCCTTTCGGTAATTTAGGCAGTTCGAAAGCGCCTTCGTCGTTGGTAATGGTGCTGTAAGGTGTCTGTTCGATTACTACGCTGGCAGAGGTTAAGGGCGCGCCGTTTTTCTGAAATACATAGCCTTTGATGGTTTGGGCCCAGGCAAATTGTACAGACAAGGTAAGCGAACAGAGAAGTATACTTTTCCGGATCATGATGTAAACAGGTGATTAGTATAATATAAGTAGCTGGCTTTAAGGGATAATGGCTGGGAGCTGTTATCTCTTTTAGTCTTCTGAATTTATTTAGACTTATTCTAAACAGTGCAAACTTAATGCATTAATTCCGTTCACACCAAAGAATATTCAAAAAATATATTTTACCAGAAATCATACTTTACCCGGAAGCCATACTTTGATACCTCCTCAAAACTAAAAGTACCTGTGTTCGTTTATTCATGTAGATACACACATTTAACCTAAACAAACTTAACATGGCAGCAACACTAGCAGGCAAAAAAATAGCAGTATTAGTAGAAGAAGGATTTGAGCAGGAAGAGCTTACCAAGCCGATGGAGGCGCTAAAAGAAGCCGGAGCCGAAGCGCACATCATCTCACCTAACAAGAACAGCGAAATAAAAGCCTGGCAGCATACCGACTGGGGTGACAGCTTTAAAATAGATAAGAAATTAAGCGAGGTACAGCCGGAAACTTACGATGGTTTATTATTGCCTGGCGGCGTTATGAACCCAGACAAACTGCGCGTGAACAAAGAAGCCGTAGCTTTTGTGAACAGCTTTATGGAAGCGGGCAAACCTGTAGCCGCCATCTGCCACGCCCCCTGGACGCTGATCGAAACCGGGAAACTGAACGGCCGCCGCATGACCAGCTACCATACTTTGCAAACCGACCTTAAAAACGCCGGCGCTGAGTGGGTAGATGAAGAAGTGGTAGTAGACAATGGATTAGTTACAAGCCGCAAACCAGACGATATCCCGGCATTCAATAAAAAGATGATCGAGGAATTTGCAGAAGGAAAGCATAATAGCTAAGCACCATTTATACTTTAAAATAAAAGCCCGTAGGTTATACTTACGGGCTTTTATTTTTACGCTTATTTAGCTTGCTGCCACTAACCTGAAAAGCTGCGGCGCAAGTCCCTCGAGTAACACAACCAGCACAAGGTCAAGTATAAACAGGAACAAACCCTGTAATACAATAGCGCTTCCCCAGCCCTGCAGTTGCTCCGTTTTAGCCGACAGGCTGGCGCGTTGCTGCAGGTATTTGCCCAGGAAAAAGTACGCCACATCCAACCCGATATTCAAGTATAAGATCTTTTTGTAGAACTCGTGTTGTTGTAAACTTTCTGCCAGCGTGCGCACGGCCACATCTTCGGAAAGCAACGTATAAAGCGAGGCACCTGCAATGCACAGGTTAACGATGTTCCAGTACAGGCTCATCTGGAAAAAGAATTTTTTGCTTCTGCTGGCCTTGGTTAGTTTAAACCCACCGATCACAATATTCAGAATAGCCCAGCCGCCCAGCACCAGCATCCCGATCCGTATAATTTCGGCCTGGCTGGCGTTAAAAGATACCAGTGGTTCGTTTTGCGCATGAGCCGCGAAACCCATCAATAAAACAGGCATCAGGCAAAACAATTTTTTCATAAGCTATTGTTTTGGTGTCGGTGTTGAAACGTAACAAGGCCGCTTTTCGCATACTTTACTTCTGAAAGTATAAATCAGCAAACAACAAATCCATGTTAATGTGAGTGTAGGGCGATGATTGCCGATGCGGCCAAATAAGTATAAAAACAGGCGTTTGTAAAGTATAAATCCGGAAGTATAAACAACGCTTTCAGAAGCTGACACCCACGTAAATATGTGCCACGCGGTGTTTGATGTCCTCGTTAATGTTGTTGCCATTCAGGTCCTGGCTTCGGAGGTCTGCGAAATGCAGGTTATAGCGTGCGCCAATTCTGTAACGGCTGAAGTGCCCTTCTATCCCGGCGGCAACGCCATAATCAAACGTGTTGTAAGGTTCCAGGTCTACTTCTTTACCTTCCTCTTTCGCCGATAACATAATGCCCACCTGCGGGCCTGCGTGCACACTAATATGGTTTGTGATATTATAAGCGGCCAGCACCGGAAGCTCCAGGTAATCGAAACGGAAAATGGCATCGTTCAGCTCATAACCTTTGCGCGAATAAAGTACTTCGGGCTGCACCGAAAAATGGTCGCCGATCGGGAACTGCGCAAAAACACCGGCATGGAAATTAGTATGACCACTTGTGTTGCCTAAATTACCTGTGTCGCTGCCTCGGATATTCGAAAAGTTAACGCCGCCTTTTATACCGATGCCGGCATTAGGAGCAAACGCATAACTAGACACATTATGGTCTTGTTGCTGCATGGTTGGTCCGGTTATCTGGGCGGCTGCGGTTAAGTTTAAAGCGAGAAATGAATGTATAAGTAGAATGTTCTTCATAGGTTAATGCTTATATAAATGATGCGGCCTTTAAGGGAGGCAATCTTTTTATACGGGTTAAAATACAGGAAGTATACTTTACGAATTTCTGCATCCACGCTACGGAAAAGCACTTTTAAAAATTGGATGTTTAAATGTGCTGCATTAGCTTATTTCGTTTAGTAAAGTTGTTAGCATGCCATGCTAAAAATTTGATAATTACAGGAGTTCTTACCCATTTTTGACACAAATTTGTGTTTATTAACGGTTGCTTAACACATAAAAGTGGATAACTAGTGTTAATAAACAGAGTTGTCCACATTTATCCACATCCGGAAAGGTTTAAACGGCTTCATTTCTCCATACTTGGGTAACTTATCCACTTTGCTTAAATTGCTGCTAAATCCATTAGTTTTTGCACTGTTTCTGTAAAGCAAGCACTCCTGAAAAGCTATTTTGGAACGGTTGCAAAACATCAGTATCTGTATTTATGTTAGCTTTGCATGATGTTAAAAATTGCCTGGTCTGATGTTTTTGCGCATAGCCTGCCCGCAGCGCACCGCTTCCCGATGGCGAAGTATGAATTACTGCCCGAACAGCTTTTGTACGAAGGCACCATCACACCTCAAAACCTGTTCGCACCCGAACCACTTGCCGAAAAGTATATTCTCGATACCCACGATGCAACGTACTGGCACCGGCTCCGTAACCTGCAGCTAACGCCTTCCGAGATTCGCAAAACGGGGTTCCCCTTATCCGGGCAGCTCATCGACCGTGAAGTCATCATCATGAACGGTACGTTACAAGCCAGCCTTTTCGCGTTGGAAGCTGGTATTGGGATGAACATAGCCGGCGGCACGCATCACGCGTTCACGGATAGGGGGGAAGGTTTTTGTTTGCTGAATGATATTGCCATTGCGGCCAACTACCTGCTAAAGTATAAAAGTATAAAAAAAGTGTTGGTCGTGGATTTGGATGTGCACCAGGGCAACGGTACGGCGCAGATCTTCCGAAACGAGCCACGCGTGTTTACATTTAGCATGCACGGCGGCAAAAACTACCCGTTCCATAAAGAGAAATCAGATTTGGATATTGAGCTGGCAGACGGCACCGATGACAAGACGTACTTAACGATTTTAGAGAGTACGTTGCCGCGGTTACTGGAAGAGCAGCAACCAGAATTCGTATTTTTTCAGTCGGGGGTGGATGTGCTAGCAACCGATAAGCTGGGCAAACTGGGTATGAGTATAGCAGGCTGCAAAACCCGCGACCAACTGGTACTGGAAATCTGCCACAAAAACAAAATACCGGTAACGGTAAGTATGGGAGGTGGCTACTCGCAGCAGATCGCGCATATTGTGGAGGCACACGCCAATACGTTCAGGCTGGCGCAGCACATTTTCTTTTAGCGCAAAGTATAAATTACTTCAGAAAGACAAGCTGCCACCTGAAAGCCCACATCCAGCGTAGTTTATACTTCGTAATGCCGGCCTGCGCTGCCAGTTGATTTAACTCATTTCTTCGGAAGGCCCGCCAAACTGATAATGGCGCATCGTTTTTTACTAAGTATGATTTCGAGAAAAGTGCTGTGATATAGTGGATGCTGTAATACGCCAGCCAGTGGCGGTGCAAATCGTTGATGATAACAGCTGTACTTGCCTGGCTATAAAACTGCCGGAACATAGTTGTTAATTGTTCGTCTGTAAAATGATGGCAAAACAGGCTGCAAACAATCACATCATACTTTTGTGCGGCAAAATCTTCCGAAAAAACATCGTACTGTTGCACGGCAATTTCCAGAAATTCGGTGCATCTCTGGCGGGCGTAATTCACCATAAACGCGTTCGCATCTATCCCTGTCAATTCCACTTTTATACTTTTGTGCCGCGCCCATTTGGCTATACTTTTCAGGGTATCGCCGCCGCCGCAACCTATATCTGCCATCCGAAGGGTTTGGCCTTTTTTGAGCGGAAGTTTGTTCAGCGCATCCAGCACTACTTTATGCCCGCCCAGCCAGTGGTTAATTACTTCCAGCTCGTCCAGGTTGCGGCGCAGTTCCTCCCCCGAAAGGGTAAGGTCGTCCATCAACTCGGGTTCGTTAGAGCGATGCGTCAGCCGGGGCATAGTGTACTTTTAGCAGCATAGATTCCAGGGTCAGGCCGGGGCCAAACGCGAAACTGAGGACCGGTTCGTTCGCATCTTTCAGGGTCAGGTCCTGCATCATCGCTTTCAGAACAAACAATACCGTAGCCGACGACATATTTCCAAAATCACGGAGTACCTGGTAGGCATAGCGGTTGTCGTGGCGGGTAAGGCTGAGTTCCTGTTCTATTACTTCCAGTATGCGTTTGCCGCCGGGGTGTATGGCAAAATGTTTTATTTCTTCTACAGTTGTTTTTAAGCCTTGCAGCAGTCGTTCGGTCAGTTGTTTGATGCCGTTTTTGATGAGGTCGGGTACGTAAGAGGAAAGCGTCATTTCGAAACCGGTATCGCCGATGTGCCAGGCCATTTCGCGTTTGCCGGCTGGCTCTAGATCACAATGAAAAGACTGCAGCTCCAGGCTGAGTTCCTGGCATGGTTTGCCCTGCATCAGCACAGCTGCGGCGCCATCCCCGAAAAGCGCATTCGATACCAGATGGTCTGGTTGTGTATACTTCTGAAAATGGATGGTGCAAAGCTCGGTACACACCAGCATCACTTTCGCTTCCGGGTTGGCCCGGCAAATAGAATCGGCTAGTTTTAAGGCGTTGAAAGCAGCATAGCAACCCATAAAGTTTACGGCAGTGCGCTGTACGCTCCGTGCTAAATTAAGCCGCTCCACCAGCTCAATATCCAGGCCGGGCGCATACATACCGGTACAGCTTACTGTTATCAGGTGGGTGAGTTCTTCCAAGGTAACGGCGGGCACTTGCTGCAGGCAATTCCGCACAGCTTCTTCCGAGAGGTTTACGGCATGTTCTTTATACACATCCATGCGCTGCTGCACGGTCGGAAAAGGGTCGAGGGTTACGTGGTTAGGGTAAAATGTAAAATCGCCGTTCTGCCGTTCGTAATCCTGCAGTACGCTGTAGCGGTGCGCAATACCGGAAACCCGGTACAAGGCTTTGAGTTTACGCGTTTCCGTTTCATCAAATTGTAAGGCCGTCGCCATAAAGTCAGCAATCTGCATCTGGGGTATTTTATGCGGCGGGTTAGCCGTGCCGATGGCGCATAGGTAGCTCTTCATGCAGTAGGTTTTGGGTAGTTTGTTTTATGCTGTGCTTCATGGATAAGTAAACAATTGCTAAACCGGAAACCGGCCCAATAGTTCTTGTAAAGGAAGAAAGAGAAACCGTCCGATCAGCTTAAAACTAAAAGCCCGGCACCTGAAACACATTTCTACACTACGCAAGCAAAAGTATAATAGATGTAGCCAGGCGCGCAATCCCCTTAAAAAGGTTTGCCGTGAGTTTGCGCGATCAGAAGCTTTACTGCAGCTGGCATATATTTTAAAGTGCCCACTGCCACTTCGGATAAGATTTCGGCGCCAAAAAGGCGCTGTACCGTACGGCCTACACGCAGGCGGTTCTCAAACTGATTTTTCCAGGAGCGGGCATAGTTTTGCTCGAGTTGCTGGCGGTTATGGCCGTTGCTAAAGTAATGCTGCACATGCTCTGCCGCTAGCTTACCGGTATGGATGGCGATGGCCATGCCGTTGCCGCATAAAGGCGTAATCATACCGGCTGCGTCGCCGCACATCAGTATGTGATTTTCGATGCAGGTTTTGGTGGCAAAGGTAATCTCGTTTATCACTTCGGGCTGCTCGAACAGAAACTCGGCGGTCTCGAAAATATGCTTCAGGTGTGGGTTCTGGTATAGTATGGCTTGTTCCATGGCGGCAATGGTACCATGCTGTTTTAAGTTCTGGCGCGTGGTGAGGTAACACAAACAGTACGTACCGCCTTCCACTGCCGAAATACCGGCATAGCCATCCTTAAAATTGTGCAGCGCAATCTGGTTGGCAGGGGCGGGGTAACGGATGTGGTATTTAACACCAATATACGGGGAGCGCATCCGGAAAAAGCGGCGGTTCAGCTGGCGGTCTAAGTTGGTGCGCTTGCCATAAGCCCCTAAAACCACCTTTGCTTCCAGTTGCCCGCCATCCGATAACTGCACCGTAAAAGTATCGTCAGCAAATGTAACATGGTTAACCGAAGTATGGAGCTTAAAGCTAACACCTGCCGCCTTTGCCATTTCATATAAATGGTTATCCAAGGTATAGCGGCTCAGGCCAAATCCGCCGGTTGCTAAGTTAGCGGTAAGAGTATTTCCTTTTGGGGATGATAACAGGAATTGATGAATAGTAGCGGCTCCCAGATCGGAAGGGTTCAGGCCTAAACGGTGTAAATAAGGCAGCACTTCGTTTGATACATACTCGCCGCAAACCTTATGAAAAGGATATCCTTTTTTCTCGATAAGTATAACCTGCCTGCCAGCTTTGCTTAGCTCCAGGGCACTTACCAGGCCGGCTAGCCCTCCTCCGATAATGACGATTTCCTGCAAAATTTTTGGGTTAGAAGTAGGTATCAAATTTGTCCAATCATTACTTTTACTGCCTGATAATCAGTGCATTTTATTTAGTGTAAAATACAAGAACAAATTATAGGGCAAACCGTTTTATTAATGGAACGACTTTTGTTCGGAAATTAAGAAGTTAAATCAACCGGATTCTATGAAAAAAATTATACTCTTTGTCTTTATTTCTTTATCTGTACTGCAGGTACAGGGCCAGGAGCGCAAGCCCGCTGCCGGAAGCCTGCAACAGGAGGAGAAAGAAAAAGCTTTATACACCGACCGCAACGAACAGCAGATAACAATATACCCCAACCCAAGCAACGGTGTTTTTACGATTTCGGTTGCTAACCTGACCGACCGCCAGGCTCGTTTCAGCATCATGAACGTGATCGGGAACGAGATTTACCGCGAAACGCTCACCAGAACCGATAATACGTTCAGCAAAACAGTAGACCTGAACAGCCAGGCCAAAGGCTTGTATTACGTAAAACTGGAAACAGATAGCTTCAGTGTGGTCCGGCGTGTTGTGATAAAGTAACTGCAATAAACTAAAATGAGAAAGGCTGCATTTGTTAAAGTGCAGCCTTTCTCATTTTAAAAAAAGTATAAAGTTAGCGCCTGGTGTAATCCGGTAAAATTACCTTGGGTATATAGCCTGTCAGGAGGCTATCTTGTTTAATGCGGGCTTTTACAAATAAGGGGTCTGAGGCATCCAGTATATACAGCGTTTGCAAGGTATCATAACTGGCTATAATGCTGGCCTCAAAATCCGGGGTACCATACAGGTTACCGTGAATAAGAGGTTTAACAGCAGCAATAACATCATCCGGAAGCTTTTCGCTGTTTATACTTTGTGCTGTATCTGAAGTATGATTTTTATCCTGGCAGCCAGTAGCTACAAGCAGGGCATTCAGAAGTATAAGGTATAGCTGTTTTCTCATGTAACAGGTTGCGCAGGTATACTTTGCTATATGCAGCCTGTTAAATAAAGTTGCCGGATAGATATGTTAGTGTGTCAGGAGAATGTCTGCGAGTACGTCTTCGTTTAGTGGCTTGTTCAGGAAGCCGGCTACCAGGCCATACGTTTTAGATTTGTTTACTTCGATGTCGTTTACCGCTGAAGTAAGAATGTAAATGCGGCACAATTTTTCGAGTTTCTGCTGCACCGGCGTAAGCAGATCCAGAAAATCCCACCCGCTCATATAAGGCATGTTCAGGTCAAGGAAAATAAGCTCGGGAATGGTATTGCGTTCAATAGAACTCGTCAGTTCCTGCAGCGCCTGCTCTGCCTGGAAGTAGGTAGAAATGTTGGCCTGCATTAACTGAGTCTGGAGAAGCATTTCTGTTACAAATAAGCTTATCTCATCATCGTCTACTACAAAAATCTTCTTAAGCATATTCAGTAAAACAAATAATAAAGGTGTATGCAGGCAAAAACTGGCTGCTTGTTACGGCGCAGTAATACTTTATTAAGCTTGTAAAGGAAATAGAGGAAGCGATTCTTTACCTAAAAATATTTACTAAAGCGGCTAGGCTTTATATTATTTTCCTGTAAAGTACCACAAAGGTAATGGCTAATATGCGGTTAACAAAATGCTTTCAGCTGAATTCTGATTTTTACTGCAAAGCGAAAAATCAATTTAATGGATCACTTTAAGACAGGAGTATATAAGGTGTTGATACACAGTATAATTAAAAGCAAAATTTAGTACTTGTTTAATAAAAAATTTTGCTTTTAATTTTTTGTGGCCTTGAGCAGAATCGAACTGCTATCTAAAGTTTAGGAAACTCCTATTCTATCCGTTGAACTACAAGGCCATACTTTAAGACAAGTAAAACGCCGCTGAAAGTAAATAAACCGAATCAGCTTATACTTTTAAGCATAGCGTATTATACTGGCAAAGCTACAGAAAATATAAGAACCGTAATAATCCTGGCTTGGGTTGTTGGAAAAAAGCCGGGCATCAGGTGCTAAAAAGTTACTGATTATTTGCTTTTGCTGCCGATTCTTTGATCACGGCATCCAGTTGGTTGCAACTATCAACCAGCATTTTGCAGATGTTGTACAGATTCTTATCTATATCCATCCGCTCCAGTATTTTAGCCAGCCCCATAATGTTGGCAAGCGGCCTCCGGATAACATGCGACTGCTGGAACAGCATATCCTGCAACACAATTTCCTTCTGGCTCAGCAACGATTGCGTATTTTTCAGTTCATCGTGGTAGGCCATGTAATCTGTTATATCATAGCCAAGGCAAAAGATACCAGCCGGTTGGTTATGCTCGTCCCATAGCGCTTTATATTCCCATTGGGTTATGACATAGCCTCCCTGGCCATCGTGCTTCCGAATAGTGGCCGGAAAAGTTTTTTCAGGATGTGTAAAACATTTCTCCGATACTTCCTCGCATATCTGTGTATCGTCTGGGTGAATCGTAATATCGTAGGGTTCGCCCACGATAGGGCCATGTATAGGCTCAAAAGTTTTGCGATAGCAAGTATTAATATAGGTATACTTGCCCTCCATATTTGTAGCTATGATATAGTAAAAAGTGGAGTCCTCGAGCAGGTTTTTAGTTTCTTCAAAAGTTGCCATAAGTCACTAATTTAATAGAAACTTACCGGAAATGCATTATCCTGCTACGTAAAATTGCGAACTTTATATACTTAAACTGCAATTACATGCAAAGAAACCTGCTTTAAAAGCCCAAATGCTGTTTTTGTATTCTGTAGAGAGAAATATTTAACCCTGAGAAAAATATAATTATAAAAAGATTGTGTATTAATAGAGCGCCACCGAAACACCAAAAGCAATAACTGTTAAGACCAGCCCTACCATAAAGACTGTGTAGGAAATCCGCAGGATTTTATACTTACGGTCAAGTACATGGCCTAAATAATAAATATCCGTGATCATGTTATTGTACAGCGATTTTTTGTCGCGCATGATCTCGTGCATACCGCTCTGGAAATCTTCGAGCGGCAGGTTGGTGAAGTTACCGAAGAACAACAGGTTTACTTTGCGTGTATTGATTGCTTTGTTCTTTTTGAAAGATAAGCTAGTGACCTCGGGCTGCGCTGAGATGATGGCAAAAATTACAGAAACCAGAGTAGTCAGCAGCAAAGTACCCACCGGAATAAGCAACGACCGGTGCTGTGCAAATTCGGCGCCGGTTATAGAGGTTTTGGTGCTCAGGTAGGTAATAATAACAGAAAGTATGATGGCGTTTAAGCTGATCATCATATTGGCTTTATTATCAGCGATGGCGCTCAGGTTCAGGTGCGTACGGTACGTGTTCCTGAACATCGTTTCGATGCCGCGTTTGGGCTGTGCTAAAGTCTCCCTGCTTTTTTTCTGCTGTTTCTTTTTCTGTTTTACTTCCTGGTGCAGCTGGCCGCGCTGGTGCTGTATGTTCAGGCCCAGCTGCGACGCAAATTTGTGCTGTGCCGCCGTTGTATGGAAGCTCGTGGAAAGCAGGAAGTCGATCTGAAACTGCGCCCATTCCTGGTCAGTAAAAAACTTATCCAGGTAAATTTCCCACTCTACACGCAGCAGTTCTGCTGTTGCAACAAAAGTAGGCTTGCCAATATTGGAGATATCCGCATCTACCAGAATTTCCTGTAACAAACCCTGCGGCACTGTTTTATGCCTGGTGGCTGCAATGCACCCGCTAATACGTTTGATGCGCTCCGGGTCAAAGTTTTGCTGGCTCAGCCACTCTTCTGCAAAGCGTATACTTTCCTCTTCGTGGCCGGTGTAGGCATTAATATAACCCGTATCATGAAACCAGGCAGCCAGCAGCAGGTCTTCCATTTCGTCCGGAGGCAGCTGGCTCAGGTGGCCCAGGCTCTGCGCTTCTGTTACGGTATCAAGGGTATGGCGGTAATTGTGGTATACCAGTTTTCTGGAAAGCCTTTCTTTAAAAAGCTGGTAAACGTATGCGCTGGCTTTTGTTATTAGTTCTGAATCTTTCATAAGGATATTTCTTCTGCGGCCGGTCTCCGGGGCAGCAAGTATGGCAGGCGGGTTTTAGGATGCTTTGCCCGTTAATCTGCCGTTACGGTAAAAGGTAGTTTATTGTTAGTGTACCTGCCCCGATAAGCTTCAAAATATGCGCTGTAGTGGCAACAACTAAAAATTGGCGCATCTCGTTATCAATTCCAGCCTTGCCATGCCTGCAGCACCTTTTTATCGCGTATAAAAGACATCGTAATTGGTAGTATCTTTTATCTACCCGCATTGTATGAAGCGCTGTGGCGGCAAGCCTGAACTGTTCCCGTTACTATGAAGAAAATTATACTTTACCTGCCGCGGTTATTTACCCGCACCCTCTGGCAAGTAGCCCTTTGTTTTGTTATAACAGCCTGCGCCTCGTACGAGCCATACTATAGCCGGGAGGCCTCTACCTGGGAGCGTAACGAAGTATCACCGGATAATAAATTGCTTTATACTGTTTTCCTGATAGGAGATGTAGGAGCGCCTAACCTCGAAACCGGCGAGCCATCGCTGCGCCTAATGCGAAAGCAGATGGAGGAGGCCGGCGAGAAAAGTGCAACCATCTTTCTGGGTGATAACGTGTACCACAACGGCTTGCCGGAACCAGGCAAGTATGACCGCGAAATATCCGAAAAACGACTCAACGCCCAGCTCGATATTCTGAAAGGGTATGCCGGCGAAAAATACATGATCCCTGGTAACCACGACTGGAACCACAGCGGCCGCGGTGGTCTGGAAGCTATTCTGCGCGAACAGAATTACGTAAACTCCTACCTCACAGAAGAAAACATAGTAGTTGGCGGCGATTTTTTTGTACCCGGTAATGGCTGTCCCGGCCCCTATGAGGTCAAAATAAGCGACGACCTGGTACTGATCGCCATAGACTCGGAATGGTGGCTGCACCCCTTCGACAGGCCGTACGGCGAAAACAGTAACTGCGGAGCCGTTTCAGAGATCGATTTCCTTATTCAGCTGGAAGATATCATTGAAAAAAACAGCGGCAGCGATATTCTGGTAGTAGGCCACCACCCGATGATGAGCCGCGGCGCACATGGTGGCTTTTTCACGCTGAAAGATCACTTTTTCCCGCTTACCATGCTGCGCGACTGGATGTACCTGCCGTTGCCAATTGTGGGTTCTATTTACCCCTTTGCGCGCAAGTATGGCGGCATTCTGCAGGATATACCACACCCACGTTACCAGGCGTATATAAAAGGCCTTCAGAATATCTTTAACAAGTATGATAACATTGTATACGCTGCCGGCCACGAGCACGCCCTGCAGTATTTCAAGATAAACAACCTGCCGCACATTGTTAGTGGCTCCGGCTGCAAAGACCAGTACATTAACCCGGGTGGCGAAGCAACGGCTTACGCGCAGCGCATCAAAGGTTTTGCCAAGATGTTATACTATGAGAACGGCGAAGTATGGACGGAATTCTGGGTGCCCGAAGGAGATGGATCTACCGGAAAGATCACGTTTAAAACACCTGTCTACGCCAAAAAGCCGCGCCGCGAAGAACCGCTGGTACAGGATAATATCAACTACGAAGATAGTACCATTACCCTTGCGGCCAGTAAAAACTACACGGCCTCCGGTATGCGCAAATTGCTGCTGGGGGAACATTACCGCCAGGAGTGGGCAACGCCGGTTACCATACCTGTCCTCGACATGAAAAACGAGTTTGGCGGCTTGGTGCCGTACCAGAAAGGCGGCGGTAAACAAACGGCTTCGCTTAAAGTACGGAACCCCGATGCCACCGAGTATAAACTCCGAAGTATAGACAAAGACCCGACCCTGGCCTTACCCGATTACCTGCGCGAAACAGCAGCGCGTGCCCTGTTACAGGATCAGATTTCGGCACAACACCCCTATGGCGCTTTGGTGATTCCGAAACTGGCCGATGCCGCCGGTGTATACCATGCCAACCCCAAACTGGTATACATACCCAACACGCCGTACCTGCGCCAGTACATAGATGAGTTTGGCAACACCATGGCGTTTTTAGAAGAAGATGCCGACGAAAACCACGAAGAAACAGCCAGTCTCGGAAACGCAAAAAACCTGGTAGGCACCGATAAAGTGCTCGAAGAGCTTCATCAGGATAACGACCATCGCGTAGATGAACAGGAATTTGCGCGCGCCCGCCTGCTGGATATGCTGATAGGAGACTGGGACCGCCATGAAGGGCAATGGCGCTGGGCTGAGCAACGCCTGGAAGATGGCAAAAGCAAACGCTACATCCCTGTGCCCGAAGACCGTGACCAGGCTTTCTTTAAGGCTGACGGCATTATGCCCTGGCTGGCTACCCGCAAATGGGGCGTCCGGAACATCCAAAACTTTGGGTATGATTTTGATGACATTGTTGGCCTGAACTTAAGTGCTTTAACGCTTGACCGCACCTTTGCCTCCAGCGTAACCCGCCAGGACTGGATACGGATTGCCCAGGATATCAAGACCAACATGACAGATGCCGTGATAGAAGATGCCATAAACGAACTCCCGGCAAGCGTGCGCGAAATGTCCGGGCAGGAAATTAAGGCGAAGCTGAAATCCAGGAGAGATAAGCTGCCTGCCGCCGCCGAGGAGTTTTACGAGCACCTGAGCCGCATGGTAGATGTGGCAGGAAGCGACAAGCACGAACGCTTTGTAGTGCAGCGCCTTAACGATGAACAAACACAATTACAGGTATACAAGATCACGAAAGAAAGTGAAGTGCGCGAACTGTTATACGACCGCACTTTCCTGACAAGCGAAACCAAAGAGCTGCGCCTGTACGGGCTGGGCGGCGAAGACGAATTTATACTTTCAGGGGATGTGAGCAAAGGGATTATCGTGCGCATTATCGGTGGCAACGACGAAGACCTGATCACCGACAGCTCCAGCGTGAAAGGCCTTAAAAAGTATACCATCCTCTATGATACCGAAGAAGGAAACGAGCTGCATGCCGGCTCCGAAACGAAACTCAAATTATCGCCTTACCCGGATGTGAACGTATACGACCGCGATAATTACCTGCTGCCTTATGTAGGGCCGAGGTTATCGCTAGAGTATAACGTGGATGATGGCGTATTTTTAGGAGCAGGCGTACTGTTGCGCACCCAGAAGTTCAGGAAGAAGCCGTACGCATCGGAACACTTACTGGAGGCGAACTATGCTTTCCTGTCGAGCTCTTTTAACGTGCGCTACACCGGCGATCTGAAACACGTTATAAACGACTGGAACCTAGCCTTAAATGGGTTAGTGCAGGGGCCTCAGTTCCAACGGAATTATTATGGCCTGGGCAATACCAGCGAGCAAGGCGCGGATATCGATGACAGCTTTTACCGGGTTCGGTACGAGCGCATCGGAGCCAGCGCGACCATATACAAGGATGTCACGCATTTCCTGAAAATGGGTATCGGGCCGACTTACGACCGCTTTAAAGTACTGAACGATGATGAAGAAACGTTCCTGCGGAATGAGGCGCGCGAAGGCAGAATAGAACCTGGCACCTATAACTTTGAGAAAGGCGAATTCAACTCGCAGCATTACATTGGAGCCGTGGCGTACGCCAACCTCGATGTAATTGGCGGCGGCACCAGGGCCAACCCACGCATCGGGCTGCGCATGAACAACCGCATCAGCTACAACCAGCAGGTAGATGCCGAAAGACTGAGCTTTACCAACATCACTTCTGATTTCAGTTTTTACCTTAGTCCTAACTTCCCGATACAGCTAACATGGGCAGGCAGGGTAGGCGCTTCGCATAACTTCGGGGATTATCGTTTTTACCAGGCCAATACCCTGGGCGGCATGGATAACCTGCGTGGTTACCGCCGTACGCGCTTTGCCGGCACATCGGCCATCTACGCCAACGCGGAGGCGCGCATCCAGCTTTTTGATTATAATTTATACTTGTCGCCGGGCAAAATCGGCATACTCGGATTATTTGATGCCGGACGCGTATACACGGACAGCGACCCGAGCGGCAGCTTCTTCCGGAGTTTGCATACAGCCTATGGCGGCGGCGTTTGGGTTGATCTGCTGAACCGAAACGTAATATCGGCTACCTACGCGGTGGGGCAGTATGATAAACTCTGGATGCTGGAATTCGGATTTTTATTTTAACATCAGGCAAGTATAAAATCATACTTTATACTTTTAAAATCAATTGTTTACTACATCACATGAATCTAAAAATATATTTACTCGGAGCGTTTTGTTTACTGGCTCCCTATGTTGCCAGTGCGCAGCAAACTGAAACAGAAGCTACAGAAACGGTTATAGATGAAGGCGAAATTGAATATGCCAGCCCGTCGGTATTAGGCACCGGCCGTGGCAAAGGCCTCGTGATCGGGTATGAGCGCTTGCCTCAGTTTGATATAGATTCCGAATCGGATAACCCGGCCGTAGGAAATGGCAACAGCCGTGTGCGGCGTTTCAACCAGTTTTTCCTGAAGGTGAATGCGCCCGTTGTAAACAAGCCTCGTACTAAGGTAGTAGTTGGGTTTGATTACGAGTTTGAAGAATATAACTTTGAAAACGTAAACTCCGGTTCTTACAGCCTCTACGAAAACCTGGAAGACAAGAACCTCAAAAGTATAGGGGCACAGGTTGTGTTCCTGCGGTCCTTAAACGAGAAGAACTTTTACCTGGTGCGCCTGAAAGGTGAGCTTAACGGTGACTATACCCGCGATAATATCAACACAACAGACTACCTCAGAACGACCATTGATGTAGGGTATGGCTGGAAAAAAAGCCCCTACTTTGCCTGGGGCGTTGGCTTCCAGATCGGGTATAACTTTGGCAGACGCAGTATATACCCGGCCATTATCTACAACAGAACCTACAACGATAAATGGGGGGTAGAGGCGATCTTCCCGGCAAACGTAAAGGTGCGCTACAATGTATCAGATAAAACGCTGCTATATGCCGGCTACCGCCTGGAAGGTGCCAGCTATAACCTGTCGGTGCAGGATGAGCCGCTCTCGCAGTTCGGGAATATAGAATTGCGCCGCACCGATGTTAAAGCACAACTGCGCCTGGAGCAGGAAATTTATGACTTTTTGTGGTTTGGCGTGGAAGGCGGCTTCCGGCAGAACTACCGCAATCGCGTGTTCGATGAAATAGGATCCCGGGACGAGCTGATCATCAATGATATAGCCGGGGCCGGCTACGTGAGCGTAGAACTGTTTATTGTGCCGCCGCGTGCCATGCTGGATAAAAGCCGAAAAAGAAGATAACATAGTATAAACTCCGGTTTATACTATACCCAAAGCAAAAAGGAGCCTGCTATACATTGCAGCAGGCTCCTTTTTTGTGCGTTATACTTTGATTATACTTCCTTCTGGTCTGCTGGCAGCATGGCTTTCAGGTAAGCATAGGTATCGTACTGCGATCTTACTTTTTCAGTGCCATCCGTAGCGTAGGTGTTATCAACGTGGCGGGCTTTGGTGGTATCGCTCAGCTGCAGATCTATGATGTGGCGGAGCTCTTTTATAAGTTCAGGCTGATAGATCGGGAAAGCTACTTCCACGCGGCGGTTCAGGTTGCGCGTCATCCAATCGGCGGAGGCAATGTAGTAGCGCTCGTCGCCGTTGTTATGGAAAATATAGACGCGGGCATGTTCCAGGTAACGGTCTACAATGCTGCGCACAGTTATGTTTTCGCTGATGCCTTCCACGCCCGGTTGCAGGCAACAGATACCACGTACCAGTAATTGTATTTTAACACCGGCCTGGCTGGCGCTGTACAGTTTCCGGATCATGCGTTCGTCCTGTAGTGCGTTCAGCTTCACGATCATACTGGCTGGCAGTCCTTGCTTCGCATTTTCTATTTCCTGGTCTATCAGGCTTTCAAACCCTTTGCGCATGTTAATAGGTGCCATCAGCAGGTGCTTGAATTTTTTATCGGTCTGATGATCAATAAAGAAATTAAACACCTGTTCCACATCTTTGGTAAGGCGCGGATCGGCTGTAAACAAAGCGTGGTCGGCGTAAATGGCAGAGGTGTCTTCGTTGTAATTGCCTGTACTTAAGTAGGCATAATTTACCAGTTTGCCTTCATCGCTGCGGGTGATCAACCCAAGTTTAGAGTGTACTTTCAGGTCGGGCGCACCGAGTATGACGTTAGCACCGGCCTTCTGCAGTTTGCCAGCCCAGTAAATGTTGGATTCTTCGTCGAAGCGCGCTTTCAGCTCTACAATTACGGTAACCAGTTTGCCGTTTTTAGCTGCTTTTATAAGGGCTTTGGCAATGGCTGAGTCTTCGGCGACACGGTACAAGGTTACACTAATGGCGCGTACTTTAGGGTCTTCGGCGGCTTCGCGGAACAGGCGCAGCACATACCCGAATGACTGGTAAGGGTAATGCACCAGCGCATCGCGGGTTTTAATGGCCTCAATTATACTTGGTTCCTGCTCCAGCCACGGGTGTGTTAAGGTTGGCTGCGGTTCATACTTCAGGCCGGGCAAGTTAAAATCCGGAAATCCGAAAAAATCGCGGAAGTTGTGGTATTTGCTGCCTTCCACCAGCTCGTCTTCCGAAATGCCGGTGTGTGCCATCATCGCATCCAGTAAATCCTGTGGCGTTTCAGGGTCGTAGAGGAGGCGGGCCGGGTAGCCACTTTCGCGTTTCTTCAGGCTTTTTTTAATCTTGGCCATCAAGTTATCCGATACATCTTCTTCAATGTCGAGTTCGGCATCACGGGATACTTTTACGGCGTGTGCATCAAACTTTTTATACTTCGGAAACAAGGCCGGCAGGCAAAACCGGATCACATCATCCACAAACATCACGTAGCGCTCTTCGCCTTCGGTGGGCAGTTTCACAAAGCGGCCGCCATGCTTTTTAGTCGGGATCTCGATCATACTATAGCCAACCGGTTTACATTCGTCTGTAACCGGCTCCAGCAGTTGCACGCCTAAGTACACGGTCTGGTCCTTCAGGAAGAGCGCGGTTTCGGTATCATCTAACACAATGGTCTGGAGCAATGGCTGCACCGTTTCGGCAAAGTATGCTTTTACCCATTCCTGCTGCGCGGGGCTCAGGTCGTTTTCGGTCAGCATATAGATGTGCTCTTTGCGCAGGTCGGCAAGTATACTTTCGCGGTACACAAGTCCAAACTCTTCCTGCTGCCTTTTTACTTCTGCTATCACCTGCCCGAATGTATCGGTCGGGTCATCGCCTAGCTTCTGGAGTGTTTTCTTTTTAAGGTTGATGAGGCGCTTGAGCGTGGCTACGCGTACTTTAAAATACTCATCGAGGTTAGAAGAGAAAATAGCCATAAACTTAATGCGCTCCAGCAACGGAACAGTCTTGTCTTTGGCTTCCTGCAGTACGCGGTAATTAAAAGCCAGCCAGCTAAGCTCACGGTTTATAAAAGGTGCCTGCTGTTGCTCAGAAGCAGTTGTATCGGTATGTTTTTGCATCATAAAATCGGGCAATAAAAAGGGTTAAAGTATACTTGCGGCGGGCAAATAAGCTTATTCGTAGTTTTTAGGGAAGTCGAAGAAAAGTAAGCGGGCATTGTCGCGGCTGATCTCGTACCAGCTGTCGCAGTTAAATTCCAGCGCAATAACGCCGGCGGTGGGCATAGCTGCCAAAGGCTCCGGCGAAAGCGAATTGGCAAACTCGGAAATGGTTTCGTTGTGGCCCACCAGCATTACCGTCTGTACTTCGGTAGCTACTTCCTGCACCACTTCCAGTAAGTCTTCTTTGGAGGCACCGTACACGCGCTCGCGCAACAAGATATCCTGTGGGTTAAAGCCTAGTTCTTTACTGATAAGGGTGGCTGTAGAAAGGGCGCGTACCGCGGTGCTGGATATAATAATTTCGGGGTTAACATCCCGTGAGGCCAGTTCCTGGCCCATGATAGCGGCATCGGTGCGGCCTCGTTTGTTAAGCGGCCTGTCGTGGTCACTTAGTTCGTTAAAGTCCCAGCTCGATTTGGCGTGTCTAAGAATGTATAGCGTCTTCATAGTATAAAATCACGAAAACAAGGGCCGGTTATCCAGCTCTTGATTTCGTGATTTTACTGATAGACTTCTAAAATAGTTGTGTAGCAGGCAGAAACAGCTTGCCGAATAGCGCTGATGCGCCTTTACACGTTGTTGGGGTAGCGTTCGTAATGCAGTTCTGCCACTCTTCTGAACAGCTCTTCGCGCAACTGGTCTATGTTCAGCTTATCGGTAGCCGAAATAAACAGGGCCGGCGCATGCTCTTTGGCCATATACGTAGCTTTCAGGTCATCCAGAGACGGACGTACTTGCTGTTCTTCGCCAAACTCCTGCAGCTCTTTTTCGCGCTGTTGCAGGTACTGGTCCATTTTGTTAAAGATAAGAAGTACCGGTTTATCGGAAGCATTGATATCGGTCAGCGTATTTTTTACTACTTCGATCTGGTCTTCAAAAGAAGGGTGCGAAATATCCACTACATGCAGCAGCAGATCGGCTTCCCGAATTTCATCCAGCGTAGATTTAAACGACTCGATCAGTTTGGTAGGCAGCTTCCGGATAAACCCAACCGTATCCGAAAGCAGGAACGGAATGTTGTCGATCACGATCTTGCGAACGGTTGCATCTACGGTTGCAAACAATTTGTTTTCGGCAAACACATCGGCTTTCGAAAGCAAATTCATGATCGTGGATTTACCTACGTTGGTATACCCCACCAGCGCCACGCGCACAATGCCGGCTCTTGATTTGCGCTGTTCAAAATTCTGCTTTTCGAACTTTTTCAGGCGCTCTTTCAGGAGCGATATTTTTTCGCGCACAATACGTCTGTCCGTTTCAATTTCGGTCTCACCAGGGCCCTTCATACCGATACCCCCTTTTTGTTTGGAAAGGTGGGTCCAGAGGTTAGTGAGGCGTGGGAGCAGATACTGGTACTGCGCCATTTCCACCTGCGTGTGTGCCTGCGCAGTTTTGGCGCGCATGGCAAAAATATCAAGTATCAGTAAGCTGCGGTCTACAATTTTAACCTGTAGTTCGCGCTCGATGTTACGTACTTGCGAGGGGCTCAGGTCATCATCAAAGATCACCATATCCACGCTGTGCTCCAGTACGTAGGCTTTTATTTCTTCCAGCTTGCCACTGCCTACAAAAGTTGCCCGGTCCGGCTTGTCGAGCTTCTGCACAAAACGGTGCAGGGTAGTAGCGCCCGCTGTTTCGGTCAGGAAAGTAAGTTCGTCGAGGTATTCTTTTGTCTGGGCATCTGTCTGCTTGTAGCTTGGTACGGCTACCAGCACCGCAGTTTCCTGTGGTTTAGCTGTTTCGTAGAATTGCTTTTTGGCCATTTAGTAATCTTTTAGCGTCGTTGTGTGGTCAGCTTTATACTTCTGAAAGCAGGAGTATAGCCGCGTTTATTTTTGGAGTACGTTTATACGTGTGTGCAGGCTAAAGTTGCGCTATATAAGTATACAGTTATACTTGTGATTTCCTTGTTCCGCGGAGCGCATTTGCCTGTATATATAACAGTAGCCGGCAAGTATAAACGGGGCAATTTACTTTAATTTTCTGATGGTACGGCAAAATGGCTAACTTGCGGCTTTTTATAGAGTATCAGATCTCTCTTTTGAGCACGTATGCGCATTGCCCTTGTTATTAACACCTCCTGGAACATTTACAATTTCCGGCTGAGCCTGATCAGGGCGCTGCTGGCCGAAGGGCATGAGGTAATAGCAGTGGCGCCGCAGGATGCGTATTCTGATAAACTGATTGAAGCCGGCTGTACGTTTGTACCCGTAGAGATGGACCGAAGTATAAATCCGCTCACCGATCTGCAACTTATCTGGCGGCTTTACCGCGCTTACAAACAGATTAAACCGGATGTGGTGCTGCAATATACTATCAAACCCAATATTTACGGGGCCATTGCAGCACACTGGGCAGGCATCCCAAGTATAAATAATGTATCCGGGCTGGGCACCGTTTTCATCACCAAAGATTATATTTCAGAGATAGCGCTTCGGCTGTATAAACTCGCTTTCCGGTATCCGGCTAAAGTCTTTTTCCAGAACCACGACGATAAGCAGCTTTTTTTGCAGCACAACCTCGTGCGCGAAAGTATAACCGCCGTGTTACCCGGCTCCGGAATCGATACCAGAAAGTTTGTGCCCGCACCTGTCTTTAAGCGAAACGAACAGTTTGTTTTCCTGATGGTGGCGCGTGTGTTGTATGATAAAGGCATCGTGGAATTTGTGCAGGCCAGTAAGTTGGTGCAGCAAAAATTCCCGCATGTGAAATGCCAGTTGCTGGGGCAGATAGATGAGCGCAGCCGTTCCGGTATAGCCCGCGAAAAACTGTACGAATGGCTGGCCACCGGCACCGTAGAATACCTGGGCACTACCGACGAAGTAGCCAGTATCATAACCCATGCCGATTGTGTGGTTTTGCCCTCTTACCGCGAAGGCACGCCGCGTACCTTATTAGAAGCCGCCGCTATGGGCAAACCCATTATCGCAACCGATGTGCCGGGCTGCCGCGAGGTGGTACAGCTAGGCGTAAACGGTTTTTTGTGCGAAGTACGTAACCCTACAGATCTGGCAACTAAGATGATGAAGCTACTCGAACTACCGGATAGTAAGCTGGAGGAGATGGGAATAAACAGCCGCGAACTGGCCGTTTCGCGTTTTGATGATACCTTTGTGATACAGCAATATTTCCGGGCGATAGAAGAAGTAACGGCAGCCGGCAAGTATAAAAAGAAAGTATAAAGTATAAATTACCACCATGGACCACAAACTTTTTGATATTGAAGGCTTGGTTGAGTTTACGCCACGCGTATTTGCCGACGACCGCGGTTATTTCCTGGAAACATTCAGCATGAAGTGGTTTGAGGCCGTTGGCATACAACCCAACTTCGTGCAGGACAACCAATCTGTTTCTAAAAAGGGTGTTTTGCGTGGTTTGCACTTCCAGAAACCGCCGTTCGCGCAGGGCAAACTGGTGCGCGTTGCAACCGGCAAAGCCTTAGATGTAGCCGTAGATATCCGTAAAAATTCGCCGACCTACGGGCAGCACGTAACCTGCCTGCTGGACTCGGAAAAGCAGAACGTATTTTACATACCCGAAGGCTTTGCGCACGGTTTTGTAGCGCTGGAAGAAGGAACCACTTTTCTGTACAAATGCACTAACTTTTACGCGTCTGCTACAGAAGGCGGCCTGCTTTGGAGCGACCCGGCTTTGAACATTGACTGGGGACTTACCGATCCGCTCGTATCGCCGAAAGATGAAATATTGCCGCTATTACAGGATTTCGATTCTCCGTTTTAAGGAGCGCAAAGTATAAAAACAGGAAAGCCGGCAAGTATAAATTGCCGGCTTTCCTGTTTTTATAGCTGAACTTATTTACAATTTACCCACCCCTAACCCCTCCGAGGATGGGAATTATACTTGCAGATTTTATAAATTTCAGCATCTCAAAAATGAGTAATTCATACTTCCGGGTTCCCCTCCTCGGAGGGGTTAGGGGTGGGTTATCAGCATGGAAGTATAGAAAGAAGCTTCAAATTAACAAGTTAACCTAAAACACTTCCACCAGCGTTTCCAGGCCCATGCCGCGCGAACCTTTGATCAGGATATAGCTCTCCGAAATCTTATTTTCCTGAAGCCATACTTGCAGCTCGGGTTTCGTTTCAAAGTATAAAAAGTCTTTGTTTACTTTCGCGCCATACTTCATATCCTTGCCGCAGAGCAGTACGTAGTCAAAATTCTGTTCAGCCACTACTTCGCCCAGCAGTTTATGTTCGGAAGCGCTCTCAGTTCCCATCTCAAACATATCGCCCAGTATCACCACTTTTTTGGGAGCAGCCATACTTCCGAAATTGCGAACGGCAGCGGCCATCGAAGTTGGGTTGGCATTGTAGGCATCCAGAATAATGGTGTTACTGCCTTTAGTAAGTACCTGCGAGCGGTTGTTGACCGGCGCATAACCGGCAATGGCCGCATTGGCTTTAGCTAACGGTACGCCAAAATATTTCCCGATGCAGGCAGCGGCGGCCATGTTTTCGTAATTATAGCTGCCTACCAGTTGTGTCTCTACTTTATTATTTTCTTCGTCGCGGTACACCACGTAAGGCGAAGCTTCCAGTAATTCGCTGTGGTAAAAATCGGAAGGGGCAGGGTAAGTAACTTTGCTTTCGATCAGGCGGCTCATGCGTACCAGATGCTCGTTTTTAGTATTGATGAATACCGTACCACCGGTTTTATGCAAATGCACATACAATTCACTTTTGCCACGAGCCACGCCTTCCAGGCTTCCAAAACCTTCCAGGTGCGCTTTCCCGATGTTTGTGATAAGGCCGTGAGTGGGTAGCGCAATTGTGCAAAGCAGTTCGATCTCGCCGATGTGGTTAGCGCCCATTTCGATGATCGCCATTTCGTGTTCCGGCTTGATGCGCAACAGCGTAAGCGGCACGCCGATGTGGTTGTTCAGGTTGCCCTGTGTGTAGAGCGTGTTAAATTTCTGGCTAAGCACAGCATAGATAAGCTCTTTGGTAGTAGTTTTGCCATTAGAACCCGTAATACCAATAACCGGAATAGCCAGTTGTTTGCGATGGTAACGCGCCAGTTCCTGCAAAGCCACTAACGTATCGTCTACAACAAATACATTATCCGCAGCCATACTTGGGTCATCTACTACAGCATACCTGGCACCTTTCTCTAAAGCGGTTTTGGCAAAGCCTGCGCCTTTAAAATTCGGTCCGTTCAGGGCAAAAAACATACTTTGGTCCTGGCTGGCGCGCGAGTCGGTGCTCACGTGGTGGCATTCCTTGAATTTCTGGTATAAAAGTTCGATGCTGTTCTGCATGAATTGCTTAATTTTATCGTATGCTGATGTGATAACCGGCCTGCTGATCGTTGTATAAAAAGTACGCAAACCGATGGCAATATACATGCAAAACCCGAAAGCCTGCACCGCAAAGTTCCCTTAAAATGATGAAAAGATATTTTCTGCTGCTTTTTATACTTTGCCTGCCTTTGCTGGGCCACACGCAGGTACAGTTCAAACTGAAGCCTGATGTGCCGGTTACAACCACTGCAAACCAACTGGCTTACCCGTGGAGCGGTGGCCTGAACACGCCGCAATTCTCTTCCATCGACCTGAACAAAGACGGGCAGCCAGACCTTTTTATTTTCGACAGAACAGCACGCAAAGTATACACCTGGCTGGCCGTGCAGCAAAACGGCACCTGGAAGTATAGCTACGCACCCGAGTATGAGGTTTTTTTCCCGGAGGAGCTAAATGCCTGGGTTTTGCTGCGCGATTATAACTGCGATGGCCTAGCCGATATTTTTACCAGTACCGCGCTTGGCATACGGGTATACAAACAGGAAACAGCCCCAGCCGGGCAGCTTAAATTTGCGCTGGCTGCTGATTTCTTATCTTATAAAAGCAGCAGCGGTAACAACATCAACATGCAACTCAACAGCTCCGATGTGCCCGCCATTACAGACATGGATGGCGATGGTGATTTGGATATTGTAATGGCTGAGTTTTCGGATGGCTACCGCCTGGAGCATTACCGCAACATGCAAACTGAGCAAAACCTGGGCTGCGGCGCTTTAACTTTTATCCAGCAGAGCAACTGGTGGGGTGGCATTACAGAGTGCGAAGGTTGCACAAACTTCAGGTTCGGAGAAGAATGCCGGGGCACAACACCGCATAGCGCAAGTATAACCCAGAAAGCTATTGCGGCACCGTTGCATACCGGCCATAGCGGCTCATCTATACTATTGCTGGATACGGACGGCGATGGCGACAAAGACCTAGTAATGGGCGGCCTGGAATGCGAGAACCTGGTTTTTATGCAGAACCGAGGCGACAAGGACAATGCGAAAATGACAGATTTTGAAGCCTTTTTTCCTAACGCAACCAAGCCTGCCAGTTTCCCAGTTTTCCCATCGGCGTACTACGAAGACGTTACTTTTGATGGCATCCCGGACCTGCTGGTTGCACCCACTTCTACCCATGATCTTAATAACATCAATTTCGAGCAATCGGTGTGGCTTTACAAGAATATCGGCACAGCTGATAAGCCTGTTTTTGAGTTTGTGCAGGATGATTTTCTGCAACAACTGATGCTCGACGAAAGCGAAGGTGCGTACCCCGCTTTTGCTGATCTGGATGGCGACGGCGATCTGGATATGCTGGTTGGGAACAATGTGTCGTTCCGGAATGGAATTTATACTTCATCTGTGAGCCACTACGAAAACACAGGCACGGGAACAGCGCCCGCTTTCAAACTCATCACGAAAGATTATCTCAATTTAAGTGCGAAAAACTGGCTGAATATACGCCCTGCGTTTGCTGATATGAACAGCGACGGCGCACAGGATTTTGTGGTTACCTACTTTCAGAAAGAAGGCAAAAGTGGCAGCCATTATACTTCCTACTACCCGAACGGCGCTGCTAAAAATGCACCCGTAAAGTATGAGCCTGGCTACCTGAAACCAACTGCCATTACGCACCCCGATGCAGCCGGAATTGCTTTTTTTGATGCTGACGGCGACGGCGACCTGGATTATGTGTTAGGCCGGAAAGCAGGCAGTCTGCAGCTATACCTGAATACAGGCAACAAAGTAAACCCGGTTTATACTTTGTCCGAAACTGATTTCGGGAAGCTGGAAACAACCTCCGCGCAAAGCAACCGCTACCCGGCTATAACCGACCTGGATGGGAACGAGCGCGCTGATTTACTGATCGTGGATGATACCGGCCAGTTGCAGGTATACCTGAACATCACCACCAACCTGACCGGTAAATTTACAGCACAAAACCAGCTGCTGGAAAATGCATTGTTTGATGCTCCGCAAGCCACCCGTTTCGGAAAAGGGCTAAGTATAACCGCAGCAGAACTGGGCGGAGCAGGGAAGCTGTACCTGACCATCGGAAGTATAAACGGTGGCATTTACCTGCTGGAACAAACCGCTGGTTTTAACGGGAGCCTGGGCACGGAGGCGCTGACGTTACAAGCTTTTCCGAACCCATTGCATACATCAAAAAATCAACAATTAACCGTACAGGCATCCGAGGAGGTAAGTATTAATATGTATGATGTAACCGGCAAAAAAGTATATGCCTCGCCAGCTATCAGCCGTACGCACAGACTGCCCACGCCAACCGGCAAAGGCCTGTACCTGATCCGGGGAACGACTGCTGCAGACAGGCAGGTTATTACCAAAGTGCTTATTTACTAGATGAAAGCCTTTTTATACATACAACTATCAGCCGGAAAAGACCTGCCTTACCAGCAACCCATACTGTCAGCGGTTAAAGAAGCCCTGCCCGATGTAACGGTTTTAGACATAGACCTCGACACAGATAAACTGACATTGCAGATGGCTACGCGGTTGCTGGAAGAAGCAACGCAGGCTGTTGTATGTATAAAAGGTGAGCAGGAGCAAGCCGGTTTCGGAAGTATACTTCCTTTGTTTGAAGCGTTGCTAACGCCGCATCAAAACCGGCTACTGCTTATACTTGGCCAACCCGCCCGGCTACTACGCATGCTACAGGCAAGGCCGCAGTTACTTGTTAAGCAGGTGCAGTCGGAGACAGAAATAGTGCAGCAAGCAGCAGTGTTTTTTGGAGAATTAGATTAAAATTTACTTCTGATCTTTAGAAATGCTTCGTGGCAAAAGTGCTTGTATGTTTTCAGTGCCGGGCCCAACCACCCCCGGCCCCTCCTTTTCTAAGGCGGGGAGTCTGCTTATAGTTTAGCAAAGTATAAGTTTTATAGTCACTGTTTCTATGCTTTTAAGTAAATAGAGAAACTTTAACTATACTTAATGAAGTAGTAACTCCCTCCCTTGCTTTTAGGGGAGGGTTGGGGAGGGGTAAAACTCCCCGCCTTAGAAAAGGAGGGGCCGGGGGTGGTTGGACTGCTGTTATTAAACAGCGTATACTTTAACTAAGCTCAAAAGCATCTGCATCTAGGTGCGCCGGAAACACTTCTCTGAACTCTGTCAGCTCTTTTTTGCTGAGTGTGATAGTATGGATGCCAGCCGCTTCGGAGGTTTCTAAAAGTTTGTGGCCTTTCGGGTGGATAATGGCTGAGTCGCCGGAATAAGCGTGGTTGTTGCCGTCTGTTCCGATGCGGTTTACACCTGCCACGTAAGCAATGTTTTCGATGGCGCGGGCCTGCAATAACGTACTCCAGGCCAGGCTGCGTGCTTTAGGCCAGTTGGCTACGTACAACAATAAATCGTAAGCATTACCCGAGTTTCGACTCCAGACCGGAAAGCGCAGATCGTAACATACCATCGGGCAAACTTTCCAGCCTTTCAGCTCAACCACTAATCGCTCCGAGCCGGCCCGGTATACTTCCTGCTCTCTCGCCATCCGGAAGAGGTGCCGTTTGTCATACTTGTCGTAGCTGCCATCCGGGCGTACCCATAGCAGGCGGTTATAAAAGTGGCCGTTTTCCTGCACAATTATACTTCCGGTTACTACAGCCTGGTAGGTTCCCGCTTGTTTCCGCATCCAGCTAAGGGTAGTTCCTGCTGTTTCTTCGGCTAATGCAGAAGCATTCATACTAAAGCCGGTCGTGAACATCTCCGGAAGTATGATCAGTTCTGTTTTGGGCGCTGCTTCCGCCAGTTTTTCGGCCAGCAGTTGGCGGTTAGCAGCGGCATCCTGCCAGTGCAGTTCGGTTTGTACAAGCGTTATGCGAAGGTCCACGTTGAGAATTAAGAATTACGAGTTAAGAATTACGAATTGACAAATGATTCTGATGATAATTCAGCAACCCAACCATTACAGCTTTTTTAATTGATCGGCGGCGGCTTTTAAGGTGTTTTCACTTTTGGCAAAGCAGAAACGCAGCAGCTTGTGGTCTGTTTTATCATGATAGAAAGCCGATACGGGTACTGCTGCCACGCCAATTTCATGTACCAGTTGCTTGGCGTATTCCAGGTCATACTTATCCGAGATACGGTCATACTTTGCCAGCTGGAAATAAGTGCCCGCCGACGGAATAATCTCCAAATTTGATCCTTTCAACTGTTCGCAAAAGTAGTCGCGTTTGGCCTGGTAAAAATCCGGAAGCGTGAGGTAGTGTTGCTGGTCATCCATAAAATCAGCGATGGCCAGCTGCAAAGGCGTAACCGAACAAAACGTCAGGAATTGGTGCATTTTGCGGAGCTCGGCCGTCAGTATTGGGGGCGCAATGGCATAGCCAATTTTCCAGCCGGTAGTATGGTAGGTTTTCCCGAAAGAGGAGATAACAAAGCTTCGCTCGCGCAGGCCGGGGTGTTGCAAGGCACTGTGGTGTTGCTGCCCGTCAAATACCATGTGCTCGTATACTTCGTCGCTTATTAGCAAAATATCTGTTCCGTCCAGTAAGTTGGCCAGCGTATCCATGTCCTGCTTCGTCATGACGGCGCCGGTTGGGTTGTGCGGCGTGTTGATGATGAGCAGACGCGTACGTGATGAAATCCGACTTTTAACCAGATCCCAGTCCACGCTAAAATCAGGTAGCGAAAGCGGAACATACACAGGCGTACCACCACTTAACCGGATAGCAGGCGCATACGAATCGTAGCAAGGCTCCAGCACAATCACTTCATCGCCGGGCGTAACTACGGCCATAATCGCTGCAAACAAAGCTTCCGTAGCACCGGACGTAACTGTTATTTCGGTATCCGGGTTAGGCAGGTAGCCATACAATAAATCTGTTTTCAGGCTGATCTTTTCGCGGAGTTTCAGTACGCCGGGCATGGGCGCATACTGGTTATGGCCTTCGTGCATGTATTTGGTAACGAGCTGCATCAGCGGTTCCGGGCAGTTAAAATCCGGGAAACCCTGCGAAAGGTTGATGGCTTGCTGCTCGTTGGCTAAACCCGACATCACGGCAAAAATACTGGTACCAACGTCAGGAAGTTTACTTTCAGGATATGTTTTCATCGTTTATGGCTACTGCTTGTATGCGAATGTAATAAGTTGTGTTGAGTTTATGCGTATTAAAATCAGGTAAAAAGTGGTTGTACGAGTTGCTGTAAAACTGGCACGGCATCCTGCTCGAACCACGCGTTGCGGCGCAACCAGAACATGTTGCGCGGCGATGGGTGCGGCAACGGCATATACGTTGGCAAATACTCCGGCCAGGCAGCAACCGTTTCTGTAAGGTTAGCTTTGGCAGCTGCTCCCAGAAAATGGTCCTGCGCATACTTCCCGATCAGTAAAGTAAGCTCGATGTTAGGTAACTGTGCCAGCAATAACTGGTGCCAATGCCGGGTGCATTCGGGGCGCGGTGGCAGGTCGCCGCTTTTGCCTTTGCCCGGGTAACAGAACCCCATCGGGATAATGGCTACTTTGCTTTCGTCGTAAAATTGTTCAGGGCTCAGGCCCAGCCAGGTACGGAGTTTTTTGCCGCTCTGGTCGTGCCACGGAATGCCGCTGGCGTGTACTTTGGTGCCGGGTGCCTGGCCTACAATTAAAAGCCGGGCAGAGGCTTGCGCGCGTAAAACAGGATTTGGGCCAAGTGGTAAATGTGCTTCGCAGATACGGCATGCTCTTACCTGTTCCAATAAACTTTCCAGTGCCTCCATCAAGTATAAATATAATAATAAAAGTATAGGCAAGCTTAGATAACAGCACAGCCTTCGCTACTTTGTTAAAGCAACGAAGGCTGTGAGATGTTTTATAAAGCAAATTTATTTAAATGCTCTGCTCGTTCCAATACTGGTCATCCATGTAAGGGCGGCGATGTTCGTTTCTTACTTTTGGTTGCCAGTTATGTTCGCGCCAGCGGTCTGGTGCCTGCTGCGAATTTGACTGGTGCTGGTATCTTTCCCAATCCGGCCTTCTGTAATTTGGGGCTCTGTTAAAGTTGCCTTGGTTCTGGTTATAATGCTCGTGTTCCTGTCTGTAATGTGGTGCGTTGTATTGTTGCTGATATTGTTCTTCTCTTCTGTATTGCCCTTCGTGCTGCATCTGGCGGTTCTGATGCAGGTTAAAAGGAGCGGGTTCTTCCCAGCGGCTGCCGGCATCATTGTAATGCTCTGGCCGGTTTTGCGAACGCTGCTGGTTGTGCTGCTCAGCATATCTGTGTTGCTGATGTTCGGAGTGATGTTCTGGGTAACGCATACGTTTATAGTTTGTTAAGTCGGAAGTATAGATAAGGTGCTTGTACTAAGTTTACGGTTTGTTAATCAGGATGTTGGCTGAGCCGGGCTAAAAACAGAACAGCCAGCTTTGGTAGCCGGCTGTTTCAGTTAAGAATGTAGGGAACAGGTTAAATCAAGTTTCTAACGTCTGCTCGGGTCGTTGTTCTGATAATAGCTGTCGTTTCCTGAGTCGGTTTCATCAGCCCAGCGCGGTCCGCTTTCGTAGCCTCTGTTAAAGTTGCGGCTGGTATTTTGTGGTACGTGGCGCTGGTTGTCGTAATAATCCTGGCGATTGTTTGTATTGTTTGTTCTGTAATCCGGATCATCGGAATGCCAAATATCGTTCCAGGTATCTTTTACGCGGTCCATAAAGCCGCGGCCGTCGCGGTTACGCTCATCTTCGTTATCTGCGGTATAGCGGCCTTCCTGGTACCAGTTATGAGAGCCACTGCCATACCTGAAATCGGTTTCCTTGTAACGGCTGCTGCTGCCCGGTCCTTCACGGTATAGGTTATTCCGTTGATCGCTCTGATCAGAAAAATTACCATGGCGCGAACCTCCGGCATTGGCACTGCCCTGGTTGTTTTGGTTGCTCTGGTAATTGCTGCTGCCGTAATTATCGCCATGATTTATATGGCTACGCTCGTTGCGGTACGGGCTGTTCTGGCTGGTGCCATAATGGTTGCTTTGGTTTTGCTGCTCGTACGAGGCCGGGCGGTTGTTATACCCGGATGGGTTCTGGCTTCTGCCTGGGTCTCTGTCCTGCGCACCTCTCGGGCTGGGGCCTGTATGGAAAAAATTGTTTTCGCCCCATTGCCTGGTTTCCGGTGCGCCTCTGTACCCGTAACGTTGCTGCTGATCTTGTTTATGGAGTTGCTGGCCTTTGCGTTGATTGTGTTCTCCGCGGTCTGTAAAGTTTCTATCTGTGTTGTCTGCCATAGCTTTGTTTTTTGAACGTGTGTAGGTTTGTATCTTTGCCTTAGCGGCCTTATTTCTACGCACATCGGGTAGCTATAGTTGGGCAGGGTGTAAATGCAACAGGCAGCTTCCGTATCAGAAACTGCCTGTTGTAAGAACTAAAATAAAGTATAAATCAGCTGAAATATTTCTGTACGATCTCGCGCACATCTGCATCAGCCAGTGGCTTTGCGTAGTGTTTCAGTACAGATGGGAACTGCTTTAATTTCTCGAGGTCGTAGAAGCTGGCCGAAGACGTAAGCATCAACAGTACAATGTTATCTTTCAGGTTGTTTTCGAGTTTTTCATACTCTTCCAAAAACTCGAAGCCATCCATTACCGACATTTTTATATCAACAAGTATCAGGTCGGGGCGCGGGAAATCCGGGGTTTGGCTAGCGGCGCTTCTTAAATACTGGAGCGCTTCTTCCCCATTCTTTACAACACGTATGGTGGCATCTGTCACGGCACGCGATAGTAAACGCTGGTTTAAATAATTAGTAGTATCGTCGTCGTCTATTAATAAAATCGTGTTGAGCTGTCTCATATAACTCCTGCTGTGTTTGCTATCTTAGTTGTTTAAAGTATAAATAAAAAGCAGTTCCTTTATTTAACGTGCTTTCTATAGTAATGTAGCCATCCTGGTTTGTCAGAAGTCTGTTTACTATATATAACCCCAGCCCTGAACCGGGCACATGGTTATGGAAACGCTTAAACATCTGGAACAGTTTGTTTTGGTGTTTGTTTATATCTATTCCTAAACCGTTATCCTGTATTTTCAGCTCAATATAGTCACCTTTTACTTTGGTAGTGATATTTATTTCAGGGTTACGGTCAGGTGATTTGTATTTTATGGCGTTACTGATCAAATTAAAAAGGATACTGGTAAGGCCGGACTTGGTAAAAGGAATAGCAGGTATTTCTGAAAAATCAGTTGTGATGACGGCGCGCGATTTTGTGATCATATCCTGTATGCTCAACATTACGTCGTCGGTTACCCTGGCCAGGTCTATCAGTTCCAGGGGTTGGTCTTTAGATTTCTGTACCCGTACCACTTCTGATAGATCCTGAATGGTGCTGTGGATCTGTTCCAGCGACCTGTTAAACATCTCAACTACTTTGGCAGTGGCAATGTCTTTAAACTCAGTGCGGCGCGTCAGTTCTCTGAACAGGCCGGCCATATTGGCAATAGGCGCTTTCAGATCATGAGAGGCAGCATATACAAAGCTATCCAGGTCTTTGTTTACACGCTCCAGTTCCATGTTTTTCTCCAACAGCTCTTCTTCTGCTTTCTTATGGTCCTCGATATCTGTAGTAGTGCCAAACCATTTAACGATAGTACCTGCTTCATCCCGGATAGGTACAGCGCGCGTCAGGAACCAGCGGTAATCACCTGTATTTATATTCTGGAAGCGGGTTTCTATGTAAAAGTGCTGGCCGGTGGCAATGCTTAGCTTCCAGGCTTTGATGGCGCGTGCACGATCATCAGGGTGAAGAGAAAGCAGCCAGCCTGAGCCAAGCGAAGCTTCCGCTGTCATTTTAGTGTAATCGTAGTAGCGCTTATTAAAGTAATCTATCTCACCGGCAGGTGTTGCACTCCAGATAATATGTGGGATAGACTCTGCCAGCATTTTAAACTTGCGGTTACTTTTTTCAAGGGCCAGCTGCGCCTGTTTCTGAGGTTCGATATCGATGCAAGAGCCAACCCATTTGATGATATGGCCGCCTTCATCATGTATAGGAACACTGTTAACCATAAACCAGCGATACTCCCCGTACTTAGACCGGAACCTGTTCTCGACAGTATACGCTTTGCCTGTTTTAAGTGATGTTTCCCATAAGGTCATCGACTCTTCTTTATCATCAGGATGAATAAAGTCTGCCCAACCTTTCATTTTGAGTTCATGCAAGTTGGCGCCGGTATACTCAGAGCTGCGGTTCGTGTAAAAATCGATGTTCCCTTCCGGGGTGGCGGTCCAGATCAGCAGCGGCAAAGAGTTTAATAAATCCCTGGTCCAGTTCAGGTTGTCCTGCACCTCCTGCTGATACCTTCTTTTTTCGGTTACATCGCGCAGTGCGCCCACCATCCGGATCGGTTTGCCGGAAGCATCCCGTAGTATATGCCCGATGTCTTTAACGAGCAGATAAGTACCATCTGCTTTCCGGAAACGGTATTCCTCCTGCCAGGCTGTATGTGTGCTCTTAATAACGTTGTTTAACGATTGCGTTACGCGATCCACATCATCCGGGTGTACGCGGCTCGACCAAAACGAGCTGTCAGGGATTATTTCATCTTTTCGGTAACCATATAAGGTTTCCATTCCTTCGTTCCACCAGATGGTATCATCCTGCAGGTTCATATCCCAGATTACGTCGCTGGTAGTTTTAGCAACATACTCAAAGCGCTGGTTGCTGATAGCAAGCTGCTGTTGCTGCTGCTGGTGTGTATCCGTATCCAGCGACGAGCCAATAAGGCGCAGCGGAACACCGGCTTTATCATACAGCACATAGCCATGCGAGAGGACATTGGTATAGTTGCCAGCTGCCTTTTTAAAACGGAAAGCTATCGAGAAAACCCGGTCTCTGGTTTTAAAGGTTTTACTGAAATATTGTTTTATAAACCCAAGGTCTGGCGGGTAAATATAGTTTACCCAGAAAGATATATCGGATGATAAAGCTGCTTCCTCATACCCGAAAGCAGTCCTGATAGATTCGCTCCACTTTAATTTGTTTTGCTTTAAATCTACTTCCCAAACGGTACCGCCCGATGCTTTGGAAAGCAGTTCGAGGTTGTGGTGGTTAACAATAAACTCCTGTTCCGACTTTACCTGCTCTGTTATGTTACGGGCTTCCTGAATTATAAAGGTAACAGTACCATCTGCTGCCAGTATCGGCGTATTTGTAATAGCCCAGTAGCGGCTTTCAACATCACCTTTTTCGCTTTGCGGAGACGGAATATTATACCGGATAGAGGGGATATGGTGCGCTGTCTTATGCTGGAGCACATGCTGCACAGAATCGAGCATGATTTTTATAGATGCCGTCTCGCCAGGCTGCGGGTTTTCCGGAAAAATATCCCCGATATATCTGCCCAGTATAGCGTCGCGTGTTTTACCTGCAGCCTGCAGGTAACTGTCGTTCGCAGCCAGAATATGCAGGTCAGGAGATAGGATCAGGTAGCTGGAAGGCAACGCCTGAAACAGGAGTTCGAACGCAGGTATGTGCAGCGGAATATTATGTTCCATGGATCAGAAGGAATGTTAACCCTTTCCGCCGTAAGTTATAAAATAAGCCTGAAATTCAGCTAGCTGTACACTGTTAAAACTAATGTATAAGTGTGAAACAGCTGAAAAATTTTGTGAACAGGAAACAGGCTGTGCGGGGCTTAACCAGTTTGCCAAGTATAAGCTGTATCTCGGTACGAGTAAAAAATACAGCACGAATCATCTGGTTGGCTTTTACCTGTACATGAGTAGCTTATGCTTTAAAAAGAACAGCCCTCATAACCTGCGCCGAAGCAAATTACGAGGGCTGTTTTTAGTTGTTCAGCCATGATGTTCTTTCTGAACAATTGTGAAGCAGACTTTATTTGGCCGCCATCAGTTGTAACACACCAAACGCCTCGAATACCTTTTTTGCATCGGCTACACTTCGGATATCTTCCACAATTACGATCAGTTTATCTTTAGCTTCTTTTAACCTCGATTTACGCGGGTGCTGCTGTACGTAAGAAAGTATGTGCCCGAATGTTTCTGATTGAAAGTATGGCTCGTTGTTTACAGCCGGCAGGTAACCTTTCAGGGTTTCCTTTTTGATGGTGAGTTTCTCGAATCCCAGCTGTTGCGCCTGCCAGCGTAGCTGCACGATCTCGATCAGTTTCTGAACTTCTTCCGGCAGCGGCCCGAAACGGTCTACCATATTAACACGCAGTTTTTCGAGGTCCTGCAGGTCTTTGGTGCTGTCGAGTTTACTGTATAGGTTTAAGCGCTCCGAAATGTTGCCAACATACCAGTCGGGTATCAGCACTTCCATATCCGTTTCGATGTTACAATCGCGTACCGGTTCTATAAATTGCTCCAGGTTATCACCCAGGAACAGGTCACGGAATTCGGTCTCTTTTAACTCTTTCACGGCATCATCCAGAATCTGGTGATACATCTCAAAACCTAAGTCTGTAATAAAGCCGCTTTGCTCACCGCCCAGTAAATTACCTGCTCCCCGGATATCCAGATCGCGCATCGCAATTTTAAAGCCTTCGCCCAGATCAGAGAATTCTTCGAGTGTACTTAAACGTTTACGCGCATCGCTTGGCAAGCCAGAAACCGGTGGTGTTAACAAATAACAATACGCTTTTTTGTTTGACCGGCCCACACGGCCACGCATCTGGTGCAGGTCCGATAAACCAAACATGTGTGCGCGGTTGATGATGATGGTGTTGGCATTCGGAATATCCAGACCAGACTCGATGATGTTGGTCGAAACCAGGACATCATACTCGCCTTCCACAAATTTCATCATGCGCTTTTCCAGCAGTTCGCCGTCCATCTGGCCATGCGCAAAAGTGATGCGCGCATCCGGC
This sequence comes from Pontibacter arcticus, assembly GCF_003284895.1. Lineage (GTDB taxonomy): Bacteria > Bacteroidota > Bacteroidia > Cytophagales > Hymenobacteraceae > Pontibacter > Pontibacter arcticus. The sequence continues at coordinate 616,854 of NZ_QMDV01000001.1, read as the reverse complement.
ACCAGTTTCAGGATCATGTTCGCGATCTCGTCGATATCCTTCACGCGGTTGTGCACAAAAAACACCTGACCACCACGTTTCAGTTCTGCCGCTATCGCATCCCGTATCAGGATCTCATCAAACACATGCAGTTCCGTTTGTACCGGCTGGCGGTTGGGCGGCGGGGTGGCAATAACCGAAAGATCGCGGGCACCCATTAGCGAGAAGTGCAGCGTGCGCGGAATTGGCGTGGCCGTAAGCGTAAGCGTATCTACGTTCACGCGCATTTCCTTCAGCTTATCCTTGGTCTTTACACCAAATTTCTGTTCCTCGTCAATAATCAGCAGGCCCAGGTCTTTAAACTTAATGTCTTTACTTGCGATGCGGTGCGTACCAATCAGGATATCTACTTTACCTTCGGCTACACGCTTCAGGGTGTCTTTGGTGTCTTTGGCTGTTTTAAAACGGTTTACATAATCAACCGTAACCGGGAAATTTGACAAACGGTCTCGGAAGGTTTTGAAGTGCTGCATCGCCAATACAGTGGTAGGTACCAGCACAGCGACCTGCTTGCCGTCGCAGGCTGCTTTAAAGGCTGCCCGGATCGCAATCTCCGTTTTACCGAAGCCCACATCGCCACACACCAGGCGGTCCATGGGGTGCGGTTGCTCCATGTCGTTTTTAACATCTTCGGTGGCTTTTCCCTGGTCGGGGGTGTCCTCATAAATAAACGATGATTCGAGTTCGGCCTGTAAAAAGCCTTCTTTGGAATAAGCGTAACCCGGTGCCGCTTTGCGCTGCGCATAAAGTTTAATGAGTTCGGCAGCAATATCCTTTACCTTGCTCTTAACTTTCTTCTTCTTGTTTTCCCATTCCGGCGAGCCCAGTTTGCTCATACTTGGCGGACCGCCTTCTTTGCCGCTATACTTGCTTATCTTGTGCAGCGAGTGAATGCTGGTGTAAAGCAGATCATCGTCGCGGTATACTAACCGGATGGCTTCCTGCAAACGGCCTCCCACTTCTACTTTCTCGAGGCCAGCAAAGCGCCCGATGCCATAATCCACGTGCGTTACAAAATCGCCGGGCTGCAGCGAGCGCAGTTCTTTCAGCGTCATGGCCTTAGACTTGGAATGTCCTGTTTTGGCTTTGTGCTGGTAAAAGCGGTCGAATAACTGGTGGTCGGTGTAGCAGGTTATTTTTAAGGTGGAATCGATGAAACCTTCGCGCAACGAAATGCCCAGGTGCTGAAAACGTACGTCATGGTCCAGCTCATCAAAGATCATGGTGAGCCGGTTGATCTGGCGCGGCGAATCCGTGGCGATGATGTTCGTAAAACCGGCTCCCTGCTGCTCGTGCAGGTCTTTTACCAAGCGTGTAAAATCTTTGTTAAACGAAGGCTGCGGTTTGGATTGGAAGGGTACAACTTCGGCACTTTTAAAATGGAAGCGTTTGCCGATCTCTACTATATTAAAATTATCGAGTAGCTTTTTAAACTGTTTCTGCGTCTGGAAAAGCTGTTCCGGGTCCGACACAATCTGGGTGCCACCGCTGCCTGCCATCAGTTTCTCGAAAGCAAAAGAGGCCTTCTCAAAATATTCGTCGATTACATCCAGCGTCTGGCGCACGTCCTTAAACCAGAGCGTGGTGTTTTGCGGCAGAAAGTCCAGGAAAGCTTCGCGGGTTTCCTGGAGCAGTTTGGTTTGCACGTTGGGTATGATGGAGATGCTTTTCTTCGTCTCCACACTCAGCTGTGTATCCGGATCGAAAGAGCGTATACTTTCAATCTCGTCGCCGAAAAGCTCGATGCGGTAGGGCAGATCATTGGCGTAAGAGTACACATCCACAATACCACCACGCACAGCGTATTGTCCGGCTTCATACACAAATTCGGTGCGCTCGAAACCATACTCTGCCAGCATTTCGCTCAGGAAATTTACGTCCAGTTTTTCGCCTACTTTTGCGCCCAGTGTATTGGCCACCAACGATTTTTTATTGATAACTTTTTCGGTCAGTGCCTCAGGATAGGTTATAATCAGTTCGCCTTTGCCGGTTTTCTGATTCAGGCGGTTCAGCACTTCGGCGCGCATTAAAATGTTGGCATTCTCGGTATCATCGAAGCTATACGGGCGCTTGTACGATGTCGGGAAAAGTAATACTTCCTGGGTATCGCCGAGCAGGTTGCGGAGGTCGGTATAAAAGTAAGCAGCTTCCTCTTTGTCGTGCAATACAAAAAGCTGGTGCTGGTGGTTTATAGTATAAATAGCAGAAGCCAGCACGGCATCCAGGCTACCGGTAAGGCCCTTTAACTGCAGGCGGTACGGTGCGTCGGTTGCCAGGCGCTTGGCTATGGTTTGCACCACGCTATCGAGGCGGTACAGCTCTAAAAAATCAGATACTTTCATTCAGTTTTATTACAAAACAGCAAAGGCAGAACACAAGGCTTATCGTGTAGCCGTGTTCTGCTGTAAATCATTAACAAAGATACAGTTTTTAGAGAACTGTGAGGAGGGGTAGAAGGTTGCGGGCAGATATGAATTGAGATAAAACTTAGTGGTATAAAATTAATCGCATTAGAATATATTACGCTTAAATTGTGGGGCAATAAGATGATTGATTTGATCGATAAGAAGCTACATTATATAACTGAGAAACCATCATTAGCAATTAAGACATGTGCTAGTTTAATGCTGTTAGGAGGAATTTATGTTAGCTTTAGTATTCCTCTAGTAAGTATACTTTTTATTGTTTTGGGTTTACTACCATTTGTTATGTACAATTATGTTGATTTTAAACTATATGAAGGAGTTTATAGTGAAGGGTATTGTATTGCTGGTAAAACGTTTGGGCAAGAAAGGCCTTATCCTGGGGTAGAATTTCTCTTTCTTAAGAAAAACAGATCAACGCACATTACTCATGGTGAAGTTGCCAAAATCGTTTCACAGCATATCTTTTTTGATGGCTATATAAACCTTTGTGATGGGACAAAAATTTTAGTGGTTCAAAGGAGACAAAAATCACAAGCGTTAAAAGAATTAGGTAAGATTGCCCAAGACCTTAAAACGGAAGTTAAAGATTTAACTTTTTAAATTATTCGCCACGGCCTTCGTAGGGACAGGTCGCGACCTGTCCGAATCGTGCACCGACAGTCATTCCCCCAAATTTGTCTGAATCACGATTTACAGGATGAAAAGATACACAGGATGGGCTGTTGTAGTCTTAACCTTTGTTTCATCGATCAGCTTATCGCGCGGACAGGTCGCGACCTGTCCCTACAAATGCGTTTAATACACGTACACTTTTTTATGAAATGGCCGGATCGAAAACTGAACAGGTTGGGTGATTTTGACTACAACCGCGATGCTTTATACTTTGTAACATCCTGTGTAAAAGACAAAACTTGTGTTTTTGGTGGCGTAGTAAACGAAGAAATGCAGCTGAATGCCTACGGCCGCATAGCAGCGCGGCAATGGGATTGGCTGGCAGAACAATATCCTTATGTGCTGTTACACGCTTTTGTGGTGATGCCGAATCACGTGCATGGTATTCTTGAAATTGATCGCGACCTGTCCGCGCAACGGCCTGATGATGAAACAATTTATACTTCCAGAATAAACAAAATAAAATCCCTTTCTGAGTTGATGGGTGTTTATAAAACTACTACATCCAAACAGATTCGGGCAGCTGGTTTACCGGAATTCGCTTGGCAGCGGTCTTTTCATGACCATATTATCCGTCACGACAGAGCCTATTTTCTGATTAAAAATTACATTCTGAGTAACCCGCAAAAATGGAGGGAGGATGTGCTGTATCAGCAAATGTAAACCGGCAGCCCTTTTGTAAAAAATCACAAGGGCTTTAGAGGATAAACATACTTTGGCTACAGATGGTAAATATAACAACCGTTCATATATAAAAAGAAGACGTTCGTACACCGGATGAGGTAATATTTGAAGAGACTGGTAGCTTTAGATCAAAATAAAAGCCGATGAACAAGTTATCTTTTCTGAACAAACACCGCGAACTACTGCTGCACCTGACTTTCTGGATTGTAGTGGTAGCTGTAGTTATACTTCAAAATCAACCCTCCACCTTCTCAGGTGATGAATTTTCGGGAGAGGAACTGGAGGAAATGAGGCTGATGGAAACGTATGCCTCCCATGAAGCAATCTGGAACCTGGTGTTTCTGGCTTTCTTTAAAATCGTGTTCTTTTATGTTACCGTCTTCCTGATTTTTCCGAGGTATAAAGAAGCCGATAGTAAGTGGAAAATTATACTGCCGCTGCTGGTATGTTTTGGATGGTGTTTTACCGCTGAAGTGCTAATCTTTTACTTAGTGGAATATGATATCCTCCGGTTAAATACAAACGACGAATATTCTTTTAACTTGCAGTATGAGATTATAAACAACGGTTTGCTTCCCTTTGTAGCTGTATTTATACTTGCTTTCGGGTACTGGGCCAGCAAGCAATGGCTGCGGCAGAAGGAGGGGTTAGAGAAACTGGATGTAACAGTAGCGGAACTGGCGTTGCTCAAAAATCAGGTTAACCCGCACTTCCTGTTCAACACCCTAAACAACCTGTTCTCGATGGCGATCGAGAAAAACGCTGACGAGCTTGCCCAAAGTATAGCTCAGCTTACACACCTGATGCGCTACTCTATTTACGAAAGCAACACGCCCTTCATAGAGCTTTACCGCGAAGTAGAATACATCGAAAACTACATAAAACTACAGAAATTGCGCTTTACCGGCGACGAATCTATCACGATTAAGTTTGAAGTGGACGGCGACCTGCAGCATGTGCGGATCTCACCGATGCTCCTCATTAATTTTGTGGAAAACGCTTTCAAACACGGCATCAGCTTGAAACAGGAATCTTTTATTTTGATCGAGCTCCGCACTACAGAAAATAATTTATACTTTACAGTTGAGAATTCTATTTACAGGCAAAACACCACATCATCGGTAAAACATGCCGGGTTTGGTCTGGAGCACGTAAAAAAGTTGCTGCAACTGCAGTACCCGGACCGCCATATGTTAACCATAACCGAGCAGGATAATGTGTACAAGTCTGAGCTGCGCCTTGATCTGCAGAAAACGAAAGTCGAAATAACCGCTCTGCAATAACCATGAAATGCATTGCCATAGACGATGAGCCCAAAGCGCTGGCAGTTGTAGCCCATTACGCTGCCAAAGTGCCTTCCCTGGAGCTGGTGAAAACTTTCCGGAGCAGCATTGATGCGCTGCATTTTGTAAACAACGAGCCTGTCGATCTTATCTTCCTGGATATTAACATGCCCGACCTGACCGGGATAGAGTTTCTGAGAGCGCTGCCTAACCCGCCTATGATCATTTTTACAACGGCTTATTCGGAGTATGCCGTGGAAGGGTACGAATGGGAGGCTGTAGGGTATTTGCTGAAGCCCATCGATTTTCAGAAGTTTATAAAAGCAGTTAGTAAAGCCGAAACCCTCTTCCGGTTAAAAAGCAGGCAGCCAGAGCATGCAGCTACACGCGCTACAGACGGAACCATACTTGTAAAAAGCGGCATCCAGACGTACCAGCTCAAACTAAGCGATATTTTATACTTGGAAGCAGCAGGCAATTATGTAACATTCGTGACGCGCGAGAAAAAAGTAATTACCCTGAACAGCCTCTGCGAAACGCTGAAACTGTTGCCGCCCGGCAAGTTCCTCCGGATCCATAAATCCTTTGTAGTAGCGCTTGCCCACATCGAGGTGATCGAAAGCTACCAGGTAAAAGTGGCAGGTACAGAGCTGCCAGTGGGCAGAACCTACCGGGAGGTATTACACGGCATTCTGAAATAATTTGCTTGTAATTTCGGGCCCTGTATCATCCATCAACATCACTTTCATCAGACTTTATACTTTTACAAGTATGATTATCTGTTATAATCAAGCTCTTTTTAATCCCAAAAATTGATCTTGCAAATTCTTAATATTCAACCTTTTCGTATTATATTAGCAAATGCATTTTGGGGTTGAAAGCTATATTTTAATATTTGTATATTTCATATAGCGATAAGAGTTTGAAGCAATGGATGTGATCAAAAGAAATAATGTGAAGTTATTTGGGCGTGGGGAACAAACGATCATGTTTGGGCATGGGTTTGGCTGCGACCAGAATATGTGGCGCTTTGTAACGCCTGCATTTCAGCAGCAATATAAAATCCTGCTTTTCGACCATGTAGGTTCCGGCGACTCCGATACAGCGGCCTACGATAAAAATAAGTATAATTCGCTTAGAGGCTATGCCGCCGATGTAGTAGAAATATGCGCTGCCCTTGATCTGGAAGAAGTTATCTTTGTAGGGCATTCGGTTGGCAGCATGATAGGTGTACTGGGTGCTTTGCAGGAGCCGGAGCTTTTTAAGAAACTGATTCTGATCGGGCCATCGCCTTGCTACATAAACGATGCGGATTATTTTGGCGGATTCGAGCGGGCAGATGTTTTATCGATGCTGGATTACATGGAAAACGATTATTTTTCCTGGGCCAGTTCGTTTGCGCCGCTTATTATGGGCAACCCCGATAACCCATCGTTAGGCGAAGAACTTATACAAAGCTTTTGTAACACAGATACTGAAATCACAAAGCACTTCGCTAAAGTTGCTTTCCTTTCTGATAACCGCCCAGACTTGCTTAAACTGGAAACAGAATCACTGATCATGCAGTGTTCCAAAGATATTATTGCGCCTACCGAAGTTGGAAACTACATGCACAAGGCCATAAAAAAATCAACTTTCGTAGAGTTAAAAGCTACCGGCCATTGCCCCAACCTCAGCTCACCTTTAGAAATTATTGAGGTGATGGAAAATTACCTGCATGCTTAGGCTAACGTACCTGCGTTAAAGCCTGCTCCGTTAAAAAATAGTTGCTTTTGCTTACACAGCTATACCTGCTGCCTGCATCATACTTCAGGCGGCAGTATAGCTGTGTAAGCAAAAGTGATGTTGCCTAGCGGGTAGCATCAAAAGGTATAAACCGGCCTTTCTGCAGTACATACAGCGTGGTGCGGTTTTCTTCCATTATCGAGATGCCATCGGTTTGCAGCGGCACTTGTTTACGGCTGCGGTTGTCGCGTACCAGCGAATCCTGAGGGGCAAGTTTTAATTGATAGGTGCTGTACCAGGCGTTATTTAGTTTCGTTGCCGGATAAGCAGCCACTTTCATTTCGCGGGGCTGGTTCCTGTAATCCAGGTAGGCAAGTATATGGATCGAGTCGCCTTGTTGCACCTGTACGGCATAATCCTGAGAGCCTTTGCCATTAAAGTTGCCATACAAGTATACCGGGTTGCCTGTTTGGGTTGTTTTGTTTGATAAGGCCTGATCGGTTAGGTTTGCCAGGCGGGCCTGCGGCTGGTACCGCTTCAGCAAGTTGGTGAGTGTATCAGGTACAGGAAACATAATATTCCCTTCATTTGTAGCTTGTGCTACACTATCAACGGAGGCTTTGGTGGCAGAATCTATTTGCGTTTCTATCAGTTCATCGCTGGCAGGGCTATTGTAGTTGCCATCAGCCGAGTCGGAGTTGCAGCCAGAGAGGCCTAACAAACCGAGAGAAGCAATAATGGCATATGTGTGGTATATCTTCATAATTTTATGTAATAAGTTGCTACACCTACGCCTACGTGTGCGCTACCTGAAATGATCCTCGTTCATTCAGAAAAAAGGCAGGTTAAGCTTAACGCATGTTCTTCAGCAGCACTTTCACCTGCTGTGGGTCGTGGAGTTCTTTCAGTTCCTGTTTAAGCTGAGCCAAGGTTTGCAGTAAGCTTTCTTTTGTTTGTTTAAACCGTTGGTCCATTTGTTTTGGGGTGCCGCTGTAAAGGTCAAAGTGGTCGGGGTCGGTGCCATACTTAAATTCGTGTAGTTTTTCCTGCAGTTCTTTTATCTGCTCGTCCAGAATGTTAAGGTAAAAGCCCAGTTGTTCCTCTGGGAGTTTAGCTAAAGGATTATTCTGGCGCTGCATAAACTCCATCTGCAACCGCAGCAGTTCAAAAAAATCGTCGTTGTGGTAGGCGTTGGTTACCTGTTTCATGGCTTCCTCTTTCCAGGCGCGCGCTTCCGGGTTCTGTTCTGTATCGGGATGCAGTTGCTTGGCCAGGTCGGTGTACACGCGGCGGCTGGCTTTGCTGATGTTGCTGAGCGCTTCCTTCACCTGCTTTTCTTTTACCTGCTGTGCTTTGGTTTTGCGGTTGGCCTGCCGGTTTCGTTTCTCCTGGTCGCGTTGCGCTGTTTCGTTATCCAGGTGTGCCTGCATTTCTTCAGGCGATAAGTTTTCCCAGTCTATTTCTGGTGCTGCAGGTTCGGGTTTGCCTTGTGGCTGTTCCTGTTCGGTTATACTTTCAGCATAGGGGTGCCTGGCATATTTATCGTGCAGCGGCAACAGTTCGGTTTTTCCGTAATTCCTGATCAGTGAAGCGGCAAGGGATTCGATTAAACTGGCGAGTTTTACTTTTTCCCGTTTCCCGAATACGGGCTGCTCATACGCCGCATCAAGCAAGTATAAAAGTTCCAGCCGTTTTGCTATCAGTTGGTCGGTCAGGGGTTGCAGTTCGTTTTGGATGCGGTGGCGTGCCAGGGCTATACTTACTTCACGCGCAATCAAATCCTGCTTCAGCGCATCTATTTGCTGGATTTTGCGGTTAAAGGCAGTTTGTAAGTTAGTAAGCTCCTGCTGGTCCGGTGCACTTATCTGAGGTAAAAATATGCGAGCGGGTGCAGTAGCTTTTGGCATAGGGGAAAATATTGGTAAGAAAGTAATTAAAAGTATAAAACGTAGCCATAAAGCATTTGTGTACAAAGTTAACACCTCATCGCAACAACAGATTAAAGCCTATTACCTTTGTAGCTGTAAATAATTAGGCAATCAGGTTAAAATTTTTAATATTGATATAGATGTTTTTTTAAATATAGCGTATTACAAATAAATAAGGGCTGTGTATTGTTGTGTAAAATAACGATTCCAGGCAGCGTTTATTCAATTTTAGATTGCCGTACGCCGTTTAATAAAAGGTCTGGCTTTGTATAGTAATAATCTTTTATATAAATTTAAGTCTATTCTTGTATATCCGGATATTTCTTAAAATCAACGTCGGATGAAAATTATTCAAGTTTTAGAGAGGGATTCTAAGCAAATTATATGACGTAAGGTATAAGCGCATTTATAACATGTAGTAGCTTTTATGTGATTGTATCGGTGAAGGAATATAAGACGTTCAGACAATACAAGTAGTAAAGTGAAGTTATAAGCACTGTTCGCACGTATGTTAAAGCCCAGAATAGGTATCGGTTTTAGAAAATGGCTATATACCATATCAGAGACAACAGGCTTTAGCACGATTGATTTTAATAAAATATTTAATACAAACTTTATCACTATGAAATCCTTCATAGGTAAAAAAATTCGCTCTGTAATTAGCTCATTTCCAAACCGGAAAGAAAGCGAATTTACCAAACGCATCAGACGCAGACACAAAATATTCTGGGAAGCGCCTAATGCGGAAGTTATTCGTAATACCCACATGAGTGCCAGCGACCCGATCGAAAAGTGGATGGATGTTGAGAACTGGCAGCGTAAATTAAGCAATAAGCACAACTCCAGAGAGTTTGCAAAAATGCATGGTTGCCGCGTGGCAGAACTGTACTGGCGTGGCCGTAACGTAAAAGATATTCCTTTTGATAAGTTACCAGAGCATTACGTAATCAGGCCAACCATTGGGTACTCGTGCGGAATGGTGTTTGTGATGCAGAAAGGCGTAAACCTACTGGATAAAAAGCCATATGGCATCCAAGAGCTGCAGGCAGAAATGAGCCGTGCAGTAGAAGAGAATCCCTATTTAGAGTTTCTGGTAGAGGAGTTTGTGCGCACCGAGAAAGGAGAATACAACCTGCCCGATGATTACAAAATCTATACTTTTAACGGCGAGATCGCCTCTATCCGGCTTATAAACAGGGTAGGGGTGCGCAAAGGCTTTTTCGGTACATATGATGCAGACTGGAACGAGATAGAAATTGATAATACAAGTTACCCGGCCGGCAGTTACCAGGAGCCTCCTGCCTGCCTGGAAGAAATGGTGGCATGTGCTAAAAGGTTAAGCAAAGCATATGGCATTTTTGTTAGAATAGACTTTTATGCAACTGACAAAGGCGCTGTTTTCGGGGAATTTACACCTACGCCTACTATGGGCTATGGCTATACCACCAATGCAAGCAAAAAATACGAAGCCTACTGGGATAAGTATTGTGCCGGTATGATCTAGTCTCAACGAAAGTATAGTTTTAAATAAAAATACCGGGCAGAGACAACATTCTAGCTAAAATTTAGTTTTATATAAGAATATAAATAAATTAAAAGGTATGAAAAACAAACGCATATTTCCGGTGATGATGCTCCTTATGGCTTGTCTGCTGATGAGCACTACTGTTTGGGCACAAACTGCCAAGCCAAAAGCAAGTCCGGCTACAACAGCTACGGGCAAAATAGGAGATGCTACTGTTACCATTAATTACAGCAGCCCGTCGGTTAAAGGCCGTACAATTTGGGGCGATCTGGTACCCTACAACAAAGTATGGAGAGCCGGCGCAAACGAAGCAACAACGCTAACAGTGGATAAAGATGTGATGGTTGAGGGCAAAGCGTTGCCGGCCGGTACCTACAGCGTATATGCCATCCCAACAGAAAAAGACTGGACCATGATCTTTAACAAAACGGCCAAGCAATGGGGCACCAATTACGACGAAAAACAGGATGCGCTGCGTGTTACCGTAAAACCTCGTAAAGCCGCCGCACTTAACGAAAGCCTGAAGTATGATGTAACAGGCCAGGGCATTGTGCTGAAGTGGGAGAACATGGAAATACCTGTGGCGATCACAGCTAAAAAATAAGCTAACAGCTACCCATAAAACGCAAGAAGGCCATACTTTAATAGTATGGCCTTCTTGCGTTTTAAGCCGTTTCTGAAGCAGCAACTGATACGTTATTCGGCAGCCTGGTTGGTGGCGATAACTTTAAAATGCAGGTCGTTGCCGAGGCTATACACGATGCTCCGGAATCCGCCTGACGGCGTGCTGTTGGGGTCAGAATCCAGGTATACAGGAAAGGTGCGGGTAAGGCGTCCTTCTTTTATTTCAAATTCATCGTGGCCCATGTAGCCTTTACTTTGCGCCTCTGTCAGTTCAGGTAATTGCAAAGCGCCCCAATACTGGTTATCGAACTCGTAGCCGTATAATTTGCCGTAGCTTCCGGTGCCGGCACCGGTTACAAACACTAGCAGCTCCGGCTTTTTATTATTGTTGAGGTCGGTGGTTACGGTGCTTTCTACGGTTCCTTCCAACTGCTCATCAATCCGGACCGGGTCGAGGCCGGGGCGCTCTACGCTAATGGCCAGGCTGCGCATGGTGCCTTCGCCGGTCGTCCGGATATCGAAGCGCATACCACCACTTTCAAGCTGCTCCTGGTAACTAATGGTGTTATCGGTTTGGGTTGGCGCCGCCGGGGTTGTGTCGGTCGGTTCTTCGGTTGGGTTGGCGGCAGCGCCGGTTTCCGTTGGGGCTTCGCTGGTGCAGGCACTCAGGCAAAGTATAAAAGCAAGTATAGAATAGGTTCTTTTTTTCATGAGGATCGTTATTTAACCTGCATACGAAGTATAACTACAGAGGTACAGTATAAAGTAAGACAGCAAAAGACAAAGTATAAAATCAAAGTATAAGATACAGCAAACCTCTCTGCAGAAAATCAAAAGTTACGTAAAGAGTGGGGGAAGTATAAATTCAGCAATAACACAAAAGAAATGGCAAACCAAACACACCACTATACAGCCCTGATTACGGGCGCATCGGGCGGAATAGGCTACGAACTGGCAGAACTTTTTGCACGCGACGGCCACAACTTAATATTGGTGGCACGCTCCGGAGACAAACTCGAAAAAATGGCAATGCAGTTTGCCATCAAGTATAAAGTATACACCAAAGTGCTGGTACAGGATCTGGCTGCGCCGGATGCAGCAGCGCAGGTTTTTGCCGCTTTGCAACAGGAAAGCATAACGGTGGATGTGCTTGTAAACAATGCAGGCTTCGGGAATTACGGCTATTTCCGGGAAACGGGCTGGCCTAAAGAACACGCCATGCTCGAACTGAACATTGTGGCGCTCACGCAGCTGAGCAAGCTTTTTCTGGCGCAGTTACCTAAAGGCCGTGCAGGCAAAATCCTGAACATAGCGTCGGTAGCGTCGTTTTTGCCGGGCCCGATGATGGCGGTATACTATGCCAGCAAAGCATATGTACTGTCGTTTTCGGAAGCGCTGGCAGCCGAGTTGGCAGATGAAAATATAACCGTAACCGTACTTTGCCCCGGCGCCACCAACACCGATTTTAAGGACCGCGCCAACCTCGATGGCTCAGCTCCTTTCAACGAAAAAGGCATGACCGATGCCCGCAGTGTGGCCGAAGCCGGCTATACAAGTATGATGGCCGGTAAAGTGGTCGCGTTTTCGGATGTGAAAAGTAACCTGCTGCCTTACATCGTAAACCTGACGCCACGGCCCTTGCTGCGCCGCCTCGTGAAGCTGGTGCAACAGAAACGTGGCTAAGCACACCGCACAAGGCGCAAGTATAAATTTATACTTCCGGAAAGTATAACGGCAACATATAGCTATTCAATAATTAACAATTTAGAATAACTTTGTTGCCTTTCACGCGTCTTAACTTAAATCTAAAACCAAAACAAGAACTATGGCATCTTTCGATATTGTAAGTAAAGTTGATCCGCAGATCATGGATAACGCCGTAAACACAGCACGTAAAGAGATCATGAACCGTTACGATTTCCGTGATACCAAAGGCACACTCGAATACGATAAGAAATCAAGTGAAGTACACATCAGCATGGAAAACGAAATGCGCCTGCAGCATACCGAAGATGTACTGATCGGCAAAATGGTGAAGCAGGGCCTGGATGCCACCGCCCTCGATTTCTCAAAAGACCATTACCAGTCTGGCCCGATGGTGAAAAAAGACATCAAGGTAAAAGCCGGCATCGATAAGGAAACTTCCAAGAAGATCATGAAGCTCATCAAAGACGGCAAGCTCAAAGTATCGGCTGCTATCATGGATGAGACCATCCGGGTAACCGGCAAAAAGATCGACGACCTGCAGGAAGCCATCGGGCTGATGCGCGCCAACGCCGAAATGATCGGCATGCCGCTGCAGTTCGTGAACATGAAAAGCTAAGGTCTGGATTGTTAGTTGCTAATTGTTGATTGTTGGAAAGTATAATGTTAAAAATCCCGCTCAACAATAGTCTGAAACTTATTATTTATCACAGTTATTTTGCTGAATATCCGAAGGTTGAATTATCATTTAACAATCAGCAATAAACAATTAACAATTAAGCTATATGGAAATTTTCGCTAATCCGGATACCTGGATCAGTTTACTGACACTTACCTTTATGGAAGTGGTACTTGGTATTGATAACATCGTGTTTATCTCCATTATTGTGGCCAGGTTGCCAAAAGAGCAGCAAGCAAAAGGGCGTACCATCGGGTTGTTACTGGCACTTGTTTTCAGGGTGATCCTGTTACTTTTCATCAGCACCATAGTACAGGCCAAAGAGCCGCTGTTTACACTCGATCTGCCGTTTACCGATGGCGAACTGGCCGTTTCGTGGCGCGATATTATCTTGTTTGCCGGTGGTTTGTTCCTGCTTGCTAAAAGTACCACCGAGATACATAATAAGCTGGAAGGCGAAGAAGAGCATCATACAACCGGCAAAGCAACCACTACGCTGGGCAAAATCCTGATCCAGATCATCCTGATTGATATCGTGTTCTCCTTCGACTCTATTTTAACGGCTGTCGGGCTGGTAGACCATGTCAGTATTATGATTATTGCTGTTATTATCTCGATGGTGATCATGCTGATATTCGCTAAAACGATCAGTGATTTTGTGAACAACCGCCCAACTGTAAAAATGCTGGCTTTGTCGTTCCTGCTCCTGATAGGCGTAATGCTGGTGGCTGAGGCCTTCCATGTAGAGATTCCGAAAGGCTATATTTACTTTGCCATGTTCTTCTCGCTGATGGTGGAAATGCTTAACTCGAAACTCCGCAAGAAAACCGAGCCGGTGCACCTGCGCCAAAGCGAGATCATAGACACAGAATAAAGCAGGCCATAAACGCCTGACGCATAAAAAGCGCTGCCAGCAACGGGCAGCGCTTTTTCTTTTTAAAGAGTAGCCCCGGAAGTATACAAGCCAAGTATAAAATGCTATTTTTATAGTACATTGATAAATGGGGACCCAGATTAAAACGATGCAGCTTCGGAATTATGGCATAGCAGCTTTTTTGCTGATGGCACTCACGGCCCTGGCCTTGCTAAGTATTTATGCCTTAACGCCTCCGGCTGTTGTACCGGCAAGTGCCCCTGCAACCGATTTTTCAGCGGAAAGAGCGATGCAGCATGTGCAACAGATTGCCCGAGCCCCCCATGCCATGGGCACCGCCGAACACGCCAAAGTACGCGATTACCTGGTAGCACAAATGCAGCAGCTTAACCTGAACCCGCAGGTGCAGCAGGCAACCGTTGTAAACGAAATGGGCAGCAGCGCATCGGTAGGACAGGTGTATAATGTGGTGGGTCGCTTAAAAGGTACAGGTAAATCCGGGAAAGCTGTTTTGCTAATGGCCCATTACGACTCGCAGCCAAACGCGCTTGGCGCCGGCGATGATGGTGCAGGCGTGGCAGCTTTGCTCGAAACAGCACGCGCACTACAACAGAGCAGCCCCTTACAGCACGATGTTATTTTTCTATTAACCGATGGAGAAGAGTATGGCCTGTTCGGGGCAAAAGCCTTCCGGGAAAAGCACCCATGGGCAAAGGTAGTAGCGCTGGTGCTGAACGTAGAGGCGCGCGGCAACACCGGCCCAAGTATGACTTTTGAGATGAGCCCCGGAAACGGCTGGGTGGCCCGCCAGTTCTTAAAAGCAGCGCCTTACCCGTATGCCAGCTCGCTGGCATATGAGATCTATAGCCGCATGCCCAACGATACCGATTTCACTGTTTTTAAAGAAGCAGGTGTTTCGGGTTTAAATTCCGCCTTTATAGATGGCTTCGTGCATTACCACAAAGCCACCGACTCGCCTGAAAACCTGAACCAAAACAGCCTGCAGCACCACGGCAGTAACCTGTTGGCATTAACCAGCCATTTTGCGAGCATCCCACTCAATAAAACAAAAGCACCTGATGCCGTATTTTTCAATGTAATTGGCAACTGGGCCGTTATTTACTCCGTCGGCCTGAACATACTTTGGGTGTCTTTGGCTACGCTGCTGTTGTTTGTTACGTTTCGGGTGGGCATCCGCAAAAGTGCCTTTACCATGAAGCAGGTTATACTTGGCTTTGGTTTATACGTGCTTTTGCTGGTAAGTATACTGGGGCTTTTTATGCCGATCAATACGTTTGTAAAGAGCCTGCTGCCCTACGCGCATGGGTACAACGGATTGTATAACGCAGATCTGTTTCTGCTGGCGTACCTGCTGCTCGCGCTTGGCCTTTTCCTGCTCCTGACCTGGGTTGTGCTTAAATGGATTCGGGTTTATGCGTTGCTGATGGGCGTATTTATACTTTGGTTTATCCTGATGAGCATGGTTTTTATCACCGTGCCATCGGCTACCTACGTGCTGCTTTTTCCGTTGCTGTTTAGCCTGGGCGGGATGCTGATTGTGCTGCTCCAGGAAATGCACCGTCAAACAAAGATTGATCTGAAGTATAGTTTGATCTTGCTGGCTGCTTCGGTGCCCGGCATACTTTTGTTGATGCCGCTGGTCGTGATTGTGTTTACCGCTTTTGAGCTGCAGTTGCCTGTTGGGCCGCTGACGCTTTTTGTGCTTTTGCTTGGCCTGCTTTTACCAATGTTGCTTGTTATTGAGCGGAGCTTTAGCTGGCATACTATTCCGTTGTTGCCATTGGTGTTGTTGCTGGCTGGTGCCCTCGAAATAATGCGTGCCGTACAAGCCGAGCAACCCTCCGAAAGGCAGCCGCTCCACAGCCACGTTAGCTATTACCAAAATGCCGATACCAACAAAGCATTCTGGGTATCAAACTTCCAGCGCACCGACAGCTGGAACGCACAATTCTTTACATCCTCCACAACAGCACCGCTCTCAGAAGTATACCCCATGGCCGAAAAAGTATACCTGAAAAACGCTGCTGACCTGCTTGCTATGCCAGCACCAACAGCAGAAGTGCTAACAGACTCCACTTCAGGAGGGGAAAGGTTTCTGACATTAAAATTAGCTACGAAACGTAATGCAGCACACCTGGAAGTGTTATTACAGTCCGATGAAAAAGCAGGTATTCAGGAGTTGAAAATTGACAGCGAACCGCTCCGCTTGCAACCAATCGTTACAAAAGAAGGCGCCTATTTATACTTCAGATATTATGGATTGCCTGTTTCTAAAGAAGCGATGCTGGAAATAAAACTTGCGGCAGGCGCTAAAGTTAAATTGCTGCTTTACGACCAAAGTATAGGGTTGCCACAAACGCTGGTTAAAACGCCAAAGCCTCCGCATGTTATTGCTGAGCAGGGCCGCGATAGTAATTTAACGGTTGTCCAGAAAACGTATGTTTTCTAAAGGTTAGGGGGAGTTATACTTTGAGTTTAAGTTTTTGCTGGCGTTGAAGATGCTTTCAACTTTTAAAGTATAAATTTCATTGTTAGCTTTTCGCCTCGCCGGCTAGGCCTTACTTTTTTGCTTGATGGATTAACCACCCCGCCTGCGGCACCCCTCCTTGAAAAAAGGAGGGGAGTTAGAACCGCTGAAGCCGTCTGCTTTGAACAGAAGTATACTTTATACTTGTGTAAAGTATAAATCGGCTGATTGAAGAGAAAAACTTATCCCAGTTCTTGGGTTGAGCGCCTTGTGAATTTCCGGTGCGCAGCAGCCGTTTTATAGAGGGCCCCTACCCCCGGCAGGGAATGAACACAGCGCGATGCCCGAGAACGAGTCCCAGCGGACTTGGAGCGTAAAAGCCAACCATACGACTTATACTTTAAAAGTTGGAAAGGCAGTACTTACGCCAGCAAAGTATAAAACCATCTACTTCCATAACTCAGACGCCTTACGCGCCATCCGAAAGAAAAGCTCACGCTCTAAACCGGCAACTTGCCGTGCTTCGGTTTCAGAATAACCGTTTTCTACCGCATTCAGGTAATCGTAGTAGAGTTGGGCCAGTTCCAGCGAATCATCTTCAAAGCAGCCGGTTATACTTCTGGTTGGCTTCTTTTCAGGGTCAAAAATTTTGGAAGGGTATAGTTTATCTAATTGATAGATCAGGTATTTCTGTTGCGTCTTGTTTTGCTTACCACCAAAAAGCTGTTCGATCGGAATGTCATCATCGTCCTCCTCAAACTCTTCCTCATCGTCCTCTACAGCTAGGGGCTCATATACAATAATGTCGTGGCCGGTAAGCTCCAGGTATTCGTTAAACTGCTCTTTTATCGGGATAACAGTGGGCGTGTCGTAAGGCTTGTTCAGGATGCCTGCCATGTGCAACGCAATCTCGTTGCCTTTTTCACCGGCCGCGATCAGGATCTGGTTAAACTGCGTGAAATCACAGCCCAGGTAAATGAACTTGTACTCATCATCCAGCACCGAAAAGCACCAGAGTGTAATAAACTCGGTATCGTCTATTACAACAGAATCGATGTAAAGCTCATTTATTTGAACGTAGTGCGGTGTATAGTCCAGAGCATCCATAGGCTATTTAGCTTAATTCTAACATAGAACAGTGGCTATACAAGTGGTGGTACAGAAACTGTTTCAGCGTATACGCAATTTTTCAAAACATGGCAGACAATCTATATATAAATTTTTGTTACCTGTTGCCAACTCCACGGGTAGTGTTAAGTAATGTAGTTTTTTTAAGACCAGATGCGTTCTATAAAGCGGGCGGCATTCTGGTAAGCAAGCTTGTGTACTTGTTGCTCGGGCAACAAGTCTTTCAGGCGGTTTAGGATATAATGATAACTGCTGGATGCCTGATCGTGCTCTTTAAAATAATACGGGTCCCGGGAAATATCGGTGCTGCCAAGCGTATAAAAATAATCGGCCCCAAAGCAGATAGCGTCTTCGGCTCCGTTGTTTATACCATATAAGATGTGCTGCACCAGTGCTTCCGGGTCGTCGTCGTTTACAAAAGCTCTCAGGAAATTCATGCCGATCAGGCCGTTGCGGCGGATAAGTTCCTGTGTCAGTTCATCAGGTAAGTTGCGGTTGTGGTGCCAAACCGGCCTGAAGTTAGAGTGGCTGGCCAGCAGCGGAATATCCAGTCGCTCCACATCTATGTGCCGCAATATATCATGCGCCAATGCATCGCTGGTATGCGACAAATCCACGGCTATCCGGCGACCGTGCAGGTAATCGAGCAGCATGCGGCCGTCGGTGGTAATGCCTTGCGTGGTGTTGTTTCCGCCGCCAAAGCGGTTGGCCGCATGGTGGGTAAAGCTGATGTAAAGTATAGTGCCGCATTCATCAATTATTTTTTCCAGCTTCTTGAAGCCATCTTCCAGCGGTTCGTCTTCTTCGCAAAAGCCCGAAGCGTTTTCGATGGCGGCTACCATGCCCACACGTTGGTCGGTGGTTTGTAATATCTGGTTAAGGCCGGCCGCATCTTTTATGGCAGTAAGGCAGTTTTCCGCTTCGGCTAGTTGCTTAAACATTTTACTTTGCAGACCTGCGTATTGTGTGCTGCCAGCTTCGGTGGGGCAGTAAATGGCCATTACCTGCAACTTCACGTTTCCTTCTGATAAGCGGGGCATCGAACAGCCAATGTCTTCAGCTTTGTCGGTGGCTGCGCCGGGTACGTCGGTTAAATATACCAGCAGGTCGCAGTGCGTATCAATGATCGGGAGGCGTGTGGCAGGTGTTTGCGTCATAAATAGTTAATTTCTTTACAGTTGGCTAAGGTATAAAACTTTAGGCTTATTTTTTTGGAATCAATTTCTTAGTTCATATCCTCGTCCAGGTCACCGCCTTGTTCTTCGCGTTGCGGACGGTTGCGCTGATTGTTACCATCAGAATTCAGGCGATAGGTAAAGCCCAAGTATAAAATGCGCGACTGCCGTTTATTATTGCTCTCCGACCGGAAATTATCGTTGAAACTCACAAAATTAAATTCGCGGGTATTAAAAATATCGGTCAGGCGCAGGTTAATGGTACCTCTTTTCTTGAGCACATCTTTTTTCAGGCCCAGGTCAGCGCTGAACATTTCTTCCATGCGGCCTTGTATCGTCACCATCGGCGCGCGGTAACTCCCGGAAAGTTGTATGTCGAGGTTCTTTAGGATGGTGGCCGTAGAGTTTAGTTTAGCGTTCCAGCTGAGCTGGCTATTACTAAGTTCCGTGTCGCCCCCTGCATCGTTCAGCTCTGTCTGGAAGCCGGTGACACCACCGTTCAGTTTCCACCAGTTGGTCAGGCTGTGCGTAGCAGATAATTCTACGCCGTAAGAGGTGCCGCTTGATAAATTCAGGAAGGTAGTTTCGGTGCGGTTAACCGGGTTGCCCTGCTCATCCAGTTCCGGTAAGCCATTCTCGCCCAACAAAGGCTGCACCGTCCGGAAGCGCTGAATCTGGTCGGTGGTGTGGCGGTAAAATGTCGTGATATTGAACGAAGAATTTCCCCAGTATTTCAGGTAGCCCAACTCCAGCGAGTTAATAAATTCGGGTTTCAGTTCCGGGTTTCCGTAATCCACATTATACTTATCGCTGAGGTCCACGAACGGGTCCAGGAAGCGGCTGCGCGGCCTGTTAATGCGGCGGCTGTAACTGAACTGTAGCTTGTTATCCGTGTTAAAATCTTTGGTAACAAACACACTCGGGAAAAGACTGAAATAGTTGTTCTCGAAGGGCGGCAGTTCCTGTGTAATCTGGTTGGCGGTGGTAATCGTTTGCTCGGCACGAAGCCCTAGTTGGTAGCTTATACTTTTGTACTTGTTGCTGTAGTTTCCGTAGGCAGCGTGCACTTGTTCATCATACACAAAATGGTTACTGATGAGGTTGTTGAACTGCCAGGTGTTGGTTTCATAATTAAAATCGAAAAAGCGCGCATCTGTATCGAGCTGCTGAATAGAACTGCGGAAACCGGCCTCTAAGCGGCTGTTTTCAGCCAATGGATGCACATAATCGGCCTGCGCCGTAAAGCGGGTATTGGCATCATCGGTTAGTGTGTTCTGTAGTTCGGGCAGTGTTTCGGCACCAAGTATAGATTCGAAATAATCCGTGTTTTCATCATCTACGTTGGTGTTGTACAAAACATCCGCTGTCAGTTCCTGTCCTTTTTTATCAAATGTCAGGCGATAACCCAATGTCAGATCGATGGCATTTTCGTTTTCCTGCTCGTTGGTGTTGCGTATTTCGGTGCTGTTCAGTAACCTGTTCTGGTCTAGGAAACGGGTGGTTACATTGTTTCTACCAGTGTCTTTGCCAAAGCGGTACAGCGCCGAAGCCGATATGGTTTGCCGGGGCGTCAGGTAATAATCAGCTCCAAAACGGAAGTTATGCGATACGTCGCGGCTATCCTGGTCGCTTTGCCTGTCCTGAAATGTAACCGGGCCGTTTTCGGGTGTGTAAGTAGTGAAGCTATTGCTGTTGCCGGGCCTGGTACGGTACCTGAAATCGTAGCCACTGTTTAGCTGCCATTTGTTGTAGCGGTAATTCAGGTTGAGCGAGGTGTTATAGTTATCGTAAGTGCCGGCGTTTACGGTAGCAGAGCCGTTAAAACCGGGTTTTTTCTCTTTTTTCAGGATGAGGTTGATGACGCCCGATGAGCCTTCCGGGTCAAACTTAGAAGAAGGGTTCGTGATCAGTTCTATACTTTCAATCAGGTTGGCCGGAATCTGATCCAGCGTCAGGTTAGCCAGCGATGAGCGTTTTCCATCTATCAGCACTGTTACGTTGGTGTTGCCGCGCAGGCTTACGTTGCCATCCACATCTACGGTTACGGCGGGTACGTTCTGCAAAACTTCAGCTACGGTTCCACTTTCTGCGGCAATATCCTGGCTTACATCCACTACTTTTTTATCGAGATCATACTGCACCAACGGGCGTTGGGCTGTAATTTCTACTTCGTTAAGGCGCGTGGCTGTTCCTTTTAACGCGATGGTGCCCACCGCAGCCTGCGGCGCGCTTGCCGAAAGTATAACATTGGGTATAAACCGGCTTGGGTAGCCTACCATCGAAATCCGAAGTATAAACCGGCCCATCGGCACCCGGTCCAGTAAAAATGTACCTTCTATATCCGAAGTAGCGCCCGTTACCAAACTCGAATCCGCAGCTGAAAGCAATACCACATTGGCAAACCCGAGCGGCGCGTTGGTGGCAGCATCGGTTAATTTGCCGCTTACCTTGCCAGAACCTGTTGGCTGCTGCGCCAGAAGTATAGCCGGGGATGCTAAAAACAGAAGTATAAAAAAGTATAATTTGCTCATCGGTTTCATAGTTTTAATCGTGTAAAAAGGCGCGAAAATGCTGGGCTTGCCAGATGCAGGTTTTTGTTAGTGGCGTAGAATGCTCTAAAATACTAACGCGATTACCTGAAGTATAAGACAGCCACTGAGCACTTTAGTTTAATTTTTTATACTTATTTTAGAAACCGGATGGAAAAGATGTGCTTCTGGATAAAACAAAAACAGGCAAAGCCTCCTCGCAATAAGGGAACTTTGCCTGTGCTTACTTTATACTTTAAAAGTATAGATTTATACTTCCTGGGACATTACTTTACTCAGGAAATCCCAGACTACTACACCTGTCGCTACCGAAATATTAAGCGAATGTTTGGTGCCGAACTGCGGAATCTCCAGCACAAAATCCGAATGGTTAATTACGTCCTGCTCCACGCCAAAAACCTCGTTGCCTAGCACCAGCGCATAAGCATGTCCCGTCTCCGGCTGAAAAGCATTCAGTTTTATACTTTGCTCGGCCTGCTCCACCGAACCGATTTTATAACTCTGAGCTTTTAATTCTTTTACCAGTTCCAAAGTATCGGGCACATGCTGCCATGCCACAGATTCGGTTGCGCCCAACGCAGTTTTCTCAATATCGCGGTGCGGAGGAGTGCCGGTAATGCCGCAGAGATAAATTTTCTCCACCATAAACGCATCGGCCGTCCGGAAAACAGAACCTACATTGTTCAGGCTTCGCACGTTATCAAGCACCAAGACTAACGGTATTTTTTTCTTATTTTTGAAGTCCTCAACCGAATCCCGGTTCAGGTCGTCCATGGATAGTTTACGCATTCTAAGTTAGATTTTAGACGCTAGACAATAGATGTTAGATTTAACGTTGTCTGCATTGCTGCAAAGGTCAGGCAGATAAGGCAGAAATCAAATTATAGCTGCATGGTTAAATAGTTGGCGGGCTAAATTGTTAAGAAAGTATAACCTAATTGAAGTTAAAAACTCTTTCGGATTTGCAATCCGAAAGTATGGCAAACCCGGATCTGTGATCCACAATTGCTAAGGTTGTTGCTACAGGCAGTGTATGCGGATTGCAAATCTGCTTTTGCGTGGGTTCCGGATCACAGATCCGAAACAGCGAGACGTTGTTGAGAAAGTATAAAGTATAAATTCCCCTCCTTGGAGGGGTTAGGGGTGGGTAAACCATCCTGATTTCAAATTCAGAATTCATAATCAGTACATAAAGTATGAAAGCAGAAAGCACCGTAACCCCACTTATGAAGCAGTACAACGCCATCAAGGCGAAGCATCCGGGGGCTTTGCTGCTTTTCAGGGTAGGGGATTTTTACGAAACCTTTGGCGAAGATGCGGTAAAGGCAAGTAAGATTCTGGACATTGTACTTACCAAACGCGGTGCCGGATCGCCTTCCGAAATTGCGCTGGCCGGTTTTCCGCACCACTCCCTTGATACCTATTTGCCAAAACTGGTGCGTGCCGGCGAGCGCGTGGCCATCTGCGACCAGCTCGAAGACCCGAAATCGGTGAAAGGCATTGTGAAGCGTGGCGTAACCGAACTCGTAACGCCGGGCGTATCGTTTAACGACCAGGTGCTGGAGCGCCGCAGCAATAACTATTTGGCGGCCGTTCATTTTGGCAAATCCGAGACCGGTATTTCTTTTCTGGATATATCCACAGGAGAATTTATAACGGCGCAGGGCGATAAGAATTATATTGGTAAACTCCTACAAAGCCTGGCTCCGGCCGAAGTGCTGTTCTGTAAACGCGAGAAAGAAACCTTTTTTGAGAGCTACGGACCGGATTTCCGATACTTTGCCCCGGAAGAATGGGTTTTCAACTATGACTTCGCTTATGAGTCTTTAACCCGCCAGTTTGGTACGGCCTCGCTTAAAGGGTTTGGTATCGAAGGTATGACCGAAGGCATCATTTCGGCGGGCGTTATACTGCATTATCTCTCCGAAACACAGCACAACGAGATCAGCCACATTGCTACCATCTCGCGCCTCGAAGAAGACAAGTATGTATGGCTCGATCGGTTTACGGTACGTAATCTCGAACTGCTTTACCCGCAGCATCAGGAAGGTGTGCCCCTGATTCAGGTACTCGACCATACCGTAACGCCAATGGGAGCGCGTTTGCTTAAGAAATGGGTCGTGCTGCCGCTGAAAGATGCTGTGCAGATACAGAAAAGACTGGATACGGTAGAAGCGCTGACTAGGAATGAAAGTTTACTGGCTGATCTCACCAAACACCTCAAAAGTATAAACGACCTGGAGCGCCTGATCTCGAAAGTGGCCGTGCGGCGTGTAAACCCGCGGGAGCTGGTACAACTGGCAAAAGCCCTCGATGCGATTGTCCCGATTCAGAACCAACTGGCCTTAAGCTATATTCCGGCACTACAAAAACTGGCGGCCCAACTGGCACCCTGCGACGGTCTGCGCGAAGAGATCAAAAACATCCTGAAGCCAGAAGTACCGATGCTGGCCAACCAGGGCAATATGATAAACGAAGGCGTACATGCCGAGCTGGATGAACTCCGAAGTATAGCTTTTTCGGGCAAAGATTACCTGGCACAGTTGCAACGCCGCGAAGCACAGAATACCGGCATCAGTTCCCTGAAAATTGCTTATAACAAGGTGTTCGGTTATTACCTGGAAGTAAGTAACGCCCACAAGGATAAAGTGCCGCAAACCTGGATACGCAAACAGACGCTGGTAAATGCCGAGCGCTACATCACGGAAGAACTGAAGACTTATGAAGAAAAAATTCTGAATGCAGAAGACCGCATTTATACGATAGAATTTGGCTTGTTTAATGAGCTGGTGTTGCACGCCCTGGATTATGTAGCCCAGGTACAGCAAAACGCCAAAGTAATCGGCGTAATCGACTGCCTCAGTTCGTTTGCAGGCATAGCGCTGAGCCATCACTATGTTAAGCCCGAAGTGAGCGACAGCCACGTGCTGGATATTAAGAAGGGCCGCCACCCGGTTATCGAAAAACAACTGCCCTTAGGTGAAACGTATATCCCGAACGATATATTTTTAGATAACGAAACGCAGCAGATCATCATCATTACAGGCCCCAATATGGCCGGTAAAAGTGCCCTGCTTCGCCAGACGGCTCTTATTGTCTTGATGGCGCAGATCGGTTCTTTCGTTCCGGCTGAGGCGGCAAGTATCGGCATCATCGATAAAATCTTTACCCGGGTAGGTGCTTCGGATAATTTATCCAAAGGCGAATCCACGTTTATGGTGGAGATGACTGAAACAGCCAGTATATTAAATAATTTATCAGATAGGAGCCTGGTGCTAATGGATGAGATTGGCCGCGGTACCAGTACCTATGATGGTATTTCGATTGCCTGGGCCATTGTGGAGCATTTGCACAACCACCCGAAGTATAAAGGCAAAACACTTTTCGCAACGCATTACCACGAACTGAACCAACTAGCCGAAGAACTGCCACGCGTAAAGAATTACAATGTATCGGTACGTGAAGCAGGAGGAAAGATCCTGTTTATGCGCAAACTGGTGGAAGGCGGTAGCGAGCATAGCTTCGGGATACACGTGGCCCAGATGGCCGGTATGCCGAACAGTGTGGTTTTGCGCGCCGATGAGATCATGCATCACCTAGAAAAAGAGAAAGTAGCCGAGCAGGCTCCGCAGCAGCGCCTGAAGTCTGCGCCCAAAAATAATTACCAGCTTAGTATGTTCGAGCTCAACGACCCGCAACTGTTGCGCATAAAAGAGCTGATGGAGCAACTTGACATTAATACCATTACACCGGTAGAAGCACTTTTGAAGCTCAACGAGCTGAAATTACTCTTAAATGACAAGCAAAAACCAGCTCTGAGATAGAGCTAGAAGTATAAATCTGAAGCCCATTGAAAATAATTTTAAATTTTTGTGGCTGAAAATCAGGTAAAAGCACTTTTGATGAAAATATTTTTGGTGCCGGCTCTTGACTTCTAAAATTTAGTCCATATCTTTGTATCACTAAATCGCTGAAACGGTTTGGTAAACGGCAAAATGCGAGAGTAGCTCAGTTGGTAGAGCGCGACCTTGCCAAGGTCGAGGTCGCGGGTTCGAACCCCGTCTCCCGCTCCATTTTAACAAAGACGTTGTACTAAAAACAACGTCTTTGTTTTTTAATGAAATCACTCCGATAACGCTCGGGTGATGCCGGGATGGTGGAACTGGTAGACACGCAAGACTTAAAATCTTGTGAGCGCAAGCTCGTGCGGGTTCGATTCCCGCTCCTGGTACATTTTTAGTATTTTTAGAAGATCACAAAATCAGAAAAACCCGCTTTAAACACTGTTTAAGCGGGTTTTTCATGTTTAAGGGGTTTTCTGCTTTTCTTTGTTTAGTACTTCTTCTAGCGCGTTTTGTTACTGGAACATGCTTAGTATAAAGCTTTTACTGTGATAGTATTTACTATTAAACAATAAGTCAGTTAAGATACTTGTTTAAAGCGCTGAGAATTTCTCCGAAAATTCTTTTGAAAATAAATCTGCTCCAGCAATATTTAAATGGGTGTTATTATAAAAAAGCTCTTTCCTGTTACAGATATTACTTTCTGTGAAATCCATAAATATATTTTCGGCTCCTGCTAGGCTTTTATAGATTTCTCTTATCTGATTTAAATTAGTAATTTGTTTTTGTCCTTCAATGTAAATGGGAGCAAGAATAAGGATTACTTTTCTCTCCTTTAAATTTATTTTCTGTACTACACGCCTGAATCTTTCTATTGATTCCAAATCAATTTTATACTTAATAGCCGATTTCGAATCACCTGCTTCCCATACGTTATTTTCAGGGTAAAAACCTTTTAGTGGATCTCCTTTTACATTATTACTATCAAAAATCTCTTTGTAATAGTTGTTGTTAAAGAAAGTAAAAGAATAGAAGGGCACATAACGGAGTAGGAAAAATGTTCTTGGCTCAAGGTTACTTAGAAAAGTATAGATTTTGCCATTCTTTAAAAATGGAATGTAGTTTGATTTATAGGTTGCGAAGTTGCTTTCTGAAAATTCATTAACTGTTCCTGCAATCACTACAAACTCTGCATTTGAGTATGTGTTAAACTCTTCGAGTAATCCCCCATATTGGTTTAATTTGGTTCCCTCAAATCCAAAGTTATAAGCACTATGGCCTGTTGCTTTAGTTAGTAAAGCAGGATTAAAATGCTCAAGCGCAACCGATGAACCAAATATTGGAATGTCAGCATCAATACTATGATTCATGATCATGGCTATTTTGCCGGATGGACCTATAGTCGCTTTGCGTGCTACCGAAAATATATACTTCTCGATTAGGGTGCCTAATAACAGAAAGCCGCAATAAAAAACAACACACCTTATAAGCAGACGTCTGTTTGTTTTACTAGAATTGGAAGTATATAAATTCATTTCTTTGGTAAAACCCGAATAAAAGTATTGTTAATAATAATGCATAAGTAAGAGCCCATCTAATATAAAAAGGTGATGCGCTAAGCGCGATTCTTAAACTCTGTTTCCTCTTCGCCAGCTCTGCGGTTAAGAGTATCAGCATGAACAATACAGTAAAGAAAAAGACCTCCTTTGCTTGTCCTAAATAAAGGAACTGTTCCCTGGCAAAGTCGTGATTAGAAACAATAGCTTTAGCACTCTCAGCAAGGCCAGTGAACATGTGAGTGACAATATACCAGGCATCTGTGATATTATTGGCTCTAAAGAAGATCCAGGCAAAGCAAACAAGGGCAAAGGTAGTCCCTACTTGTATGACATTATACAAGGCCGGGTATTTGGTGAGGCCACTGTTTTCTATAATAGCATTTCTGTTGTCAGCCGTTATACTTCCAAATATTTGATAGAAGCCGTGTAAAGCACCCCATACGATAAAAGTCCAGTTGGCCCCGTGCCAGAGCCCGCTTACCAGGAAAACTATAAAGAGATTATAATACCAGCGCCATTTCACTACTCGGTTACCCCCTAAGGGAATATACAGGTAATCCCTGAACCAGGTAGAAAGGGAAATATGCCAGCGGCCCCAAAACTCCCTGATCGATTTAGAGAAGTAAGGCCTCCTGAAGTTTTCCATCAGTTTAAAACCCATTACCTGAGCCGAGCCAATGGCAATATCAGAGTAACCGGAGAAATCGCAATATATTTGGAAGGCAAAGAAAACAGTGGCTATAATTAAGGGTATGCCTTCATACTCTGTCGGGTTGTTATAGACCTGGTTTACCATAACAGCCAAACGGTCAGCAATGACTACTTTTTTAAACAAGCCCCAGGCCATCAGCTTCAGACCGTCTGTTACGCGCTGGTAATTGAAGTCGTGCTTCTGTTTGAGTTGGTCCAGCAGGTTGCCAGCCCGTTCAATCGGGCCTGCTACCAGTTGGGGAAAGAAGGTTACAAAGAGGGCAAAAATGCCAAAATGCTTTTCCGCTTTTATATGGCCATAGTATACATCAATCGTGTAGCTCATGGTCTGGAAGGTATAGAAAGAGATACCCATCGGCAAAAGCAGTTCAAAGGCAGGGGCCGCATAAGGCACATCCAGCACCTGAGCCAGATCCCTGGCAGCAGTATTAAAGAAGTTATAATACTTAAAGGTAAACAGAATACCCAGGTTAGAAAGCAAGCTAAGCCACAACCAGGGCTTACGTTTTCTGCTCCGCTCTATTGGATATTTGTCCATCATCCTGCTACAGACATAATCAATGACGGTTGAGATAACCAGAATGACTGCATAATCCACACGCCAGAACATGTAAAAGGTATAACTGGCAATCAGCAGCAACACCCACCTGAAGCGGTAAGGCAATAGAAAATACAGCAGAACGACTGTCGGGAAAAAGACGAGGAACTCAAAAGAGTTGAATAACATAAAATCGTACAATTTAGCAAGTGCAAAATTGATACTTTCTTATGTAGTATTAAAGCATTGACAAAAATTAAAGCGCATTATATATGCTCCAGCTTTATAAATTATATTAGCATGAGAAGCTGTATAATTCAATAAACCATTTACTTAAAAGGTTTATTGTTTTGATTTACTCGGCACGTCTCACTTATTGTTAGCTTGTACAAGCTTCAATTACAACTTGTGTAACGCTACTACTTGGATTTAGTAAGTGGAAATGTTAATGCCCATCCCCTAAAACTTTATGCTTTAATTTTCTTCCGATAGCATGTAGAGTTGTTAAATTATCCTCTCCTGTGGGATAGCCAGTAGGTCCTGGGGATGATAAATAAATACTTTCCTTTTTAAAGTACTTTCTCATAGCAGCATTTACCGGAGATTCTGTCCCTTCAATGTATGGCGTTAAGTCATAAATGTACAAGCTTTTAGGCATTTCGGTTAGCGGCTTAACAATACAGTTTTGGCAACCGGAAGTTTTTAGGAAGGCATAACGGTCATTAAGTTCTCTGTTATGCCTCTCAGCTTTCCCTGATAATAGATCAAGATAAGCTGTGCTGATGTTATTATCTACATTGAATACAAGCAGCAAAAAAGTAAACATAACAAAAGAAGCAAGAACAGGCGAGTATCGTATTTGCCTGAACTGCAAAGAAAACTTCTCCATCAGGATGTGTAAATTGTAAAACCAGCCTAATACAAAATAGAAGTAAATCACATTTTCAACATTATCCATCGGAACCCCTCCCACTGACCAGGTATAGGCAAAGTTCATTAAGAAAAGTGTTATCAGAAAAACCGAAACCGATAAACTTAAGGGAGCCTTGAATAGCGCGTTATAACCTGCCTTAAATGTAATTACCTTTCTCCAAAGCATTAAGTAAAGGATAGAAACTATCGCCAAAGACAAACCCCATTTATAAAAGTAGGTTGGTATAAGTATAATAGAAGCTAAAACTGACCAAAGAAAATTGCCTGTGTCTCCTGACTGAAGGCCCATCCGAACGTAATTGCCTGGTGCTAATATCATAGCCAGGCACGCTATCAGGCTGCAGGTAAAAACGAAGAGCATATATTTAAATGCCGGATGTGAACTGCGCCATGCGTTAAATACGATAAATGCTAAAGTCGTCATCAAATAAATGAGTGATAGTTCATTGATGCCAACAATAGCAACACATACTGCAATCATACCTCCCAGGTAAATAAGTTTAGTTGATCGGTTACTTAGCTTAATAAAGTTTAGTAGCAGAATCAGAAATACTATAGTCAGGATATTCGGAAGCTGATAGACAAAATAATGTGTCATGTAATAAAAGCCGCGGGAAATGTCTGGCAGCAGACTGAAGTATAATATTGTAAAAAGAGCTGTAAGTGAAAGCTTTACTTTAAGTTTTGATTTCCTGGATAGGGTAGAGATCAGCGCATATATTGATAGAACAATACTTGCTATTATTAACAACGAACCTATTTTATACCCAACCCAAGATCCAAACCTAATAGGATTTATTCTTGAAATAGCTGTGGAAAAGTACCTGCCCGACCAGTTATAATAAGTTTCTGCTTGTGTGGCTAAAAAGTCATTCTGGTTATCCCTGAAGGCATAGTCAAAATCATCAACTGTAGGCTGGTTAAATGCACAAAGCAGCAGGAACGGAATTATGGTGTAAAGCCCTATCGTAATTATTAATTCAAAATAATAATGGTTGGGCTGTTTTAGGTTTTGGTGCATATCTTTAAATGAGACTTTAAAGATAAATAAATACTGCCTAAGCAGCGTGGGCAGGTATAAACTTAGTTCAAAACAAAAGTAAAGCCTCGATTAAAATTGAATTTATAGCATGGTATTATAAACGATAGTTAATGTTATAAAAGATTCTGGCAATCAGCGTAGGAATAGACTAATCACCCCAGCGGCGCAATCTTTAACTTAAAGATATCCTTTAAAGCACGCTTGGCAGCATGGTAACCGCACATGCCGTGTACACCACCACCGGGAGGCGTGGAGGACGAGCAGATGTAAATGCCTTTTGTGGAGGTTCGGTAAGGAGAGAGACGCAGGGCCGGTCTCGTGAAAAGCTGGCCAATGTCGATTATGCCACCGTTAATATCTCCGCCGATGTAGTTGGGATTGTAGGCTTCCATCTGGGAAGTATGCATGGTATGCCTGGCTAATATAAGATCCCGGAAGCCAGGGGCAAAGCGCTCTACTTGTTTTTCGATGGCTTCGGTCATGTCTGTTTCGGAACCGTTTGGTACATGGCAATACGCCCAGGCTGTATGTTTGCCCGCAGGAGCGCGCGTAGCATCAAATAAACTTTGCTGCGCCAGCAGTACAAAAGGTTTTTCCGGATGCCTGCCTTTAGATGTTAATTCTTCGTTTTGGGTAATTTCTTCCAGTGTATTGCCCAGGTGTATGGTGCCGGCTTGCCTGCATGCTGGCGCAGTAAACGGAATAGGCCCATCCAGCGCCCAGTCTATTTTAAAAACGCCCATCCCATAACGATACCGCTCCAGTTGCCACTTGTAAAGCGGCGAGAACGTGTGCCCGGCAATTTGCAGAAGCTGCTTGGGTGTTACGTCCAGTAACACAGCATGTGCAGAAGGCAATTGTTTAAGCGAACTGACATGGAAATTAGTTTCGATCTTTCCGCCCAGCATAACAAAGTAGGAGGAAAGGGCTTTTGCGATGCTATGTGATCCGCCTTTCGGAATAGGCCAGCCATTAATGTGCCCCATCGCCATCAAAACCAAACCAATAGCCGAAGTAGCCAGGTTAGAGAGCGGCTGAATGGAATGCGCTGCCATACCTGCCCATAACCCACGGGCTTCAGTAGTTTTAAAATGCATAGCTGCTAACTCGGTGGCAGGCATCAGGGCACTTAATCCAAATCGTGCCATGGCAACCGGGTGACTCGGGATAGTTAAGGGGCCCAGTGTGTCGGGAGCAAGTTTTGCCCAATTATGGACCAAAGGTTTTATCAGGCGCAAGTATGAAGTTGCATCTTTGCCTAATTGGCGGGCAGTTTCATCCAGCGAAAGACCCAACGCAGCAGCTGTTCCATTATCAAACGGGTGCGCAGCTGCTATTGGCGGCGTAATAAACTCGAGGCCGTGCGCGTGTAAGGGCAGTGTTTTAAAGTATGGAGAATCAGCAGCAAGTGGGTGTATAGCCGAACAGATATCGTGTACAAAACCGGGTTGCGTTAGTTCTGCTGAGCGCAGGCCACCGCCAATGGTATCTTTACTTTCGAGGAGGAGCACCGAAAGGCCGGCCTGTTGCATGGCAATGGCAGCTGCCAAACCATTAGGGCCAGAGCCCACCACAACCGCATCAAAATCTCTTTTATCCACTATGTTTTAAGTAAAATTGGGTGAAGCAACGATGAAAGTACAGCTGCTTTATTGAACTAAAATCTAATGTAAATTTAGCCTTTAGCTTAATTATAAAGCTTCCTGTTTATGAGGTTGCAACATGCAGTTTCAGTACGGGTAACGATGGCAGGTTGTTGGGCAGCACCGGTTTATTAGTTTAGCATAAACTATTTAGTTGGCAGCGCAGTAAAAACAGGCTTCGGTGTAACCAAAAGGCTATAAAATTTATATCCTTAATTTTGTACCGGAAGCAAGAGCGTATACTTTTAAATTGCATGGCCGACATTAAACCCAATGACTTTTTCAAAAAAGAAAGAAGCTTATCTGCCATAAAAACAGAGATCTTGAGCCAGTATTTTGTGGTTTGGTGCAAAGTCATATTATCGAACCAGAGAGAAAGGTTAAGCCCAGCCATTTTATACTTTGATTTGAGTGCAGGGCAGGGACCGGCTGCCCTTTTCAAAATTCTGGATACCATTTTCAGGAGCTCCGGCACCAACTTCGATCTGAATAAGGCAGTACAGGTTATATTTCATGATCCGGCAGAAACAACATTAGCCGAATTGGAAGAAAGTATAAATAACCTGCCTTATTATGATGCACTGGTTCATAAGCCTATCCGCTTTCCGGCAGCAGAAAATGAGGAGTTGTTGCCAGAGCAAATAGGTACTGGTTTGCCTGCTTTAGCTTTCCTGAACCCTTTTCAGGATGTGGTGGCGCAGGAATTTATACTTGGGCTGGGTCAGCGATGGAACGCTGACCTGGTCATGCTTTTCGATTTTGAAAGTATAAATGCCGCTGTTAAAACCAAAAAACCAAGTCCCCAGCTACAGGAGTTATTCAGCGAAAAACTAACCGATATCAAAGCGTATTATAAAACGGTACGAGATGCTGCAAAAAGAGAAGCTTTTGCATTGGCTACGTTTAAAACAGTATTCGCAGCCAAAGGCTATACTTTATTTGAGTTCAGGATTAACGCATTTGATAAAAAGCAGACCAACCAATACCTACTCCTTGCTGTGAAAACAGATGCCGCTTATACAAGTCTGAAAGAGCTGATGTTAGGGTATACTGAGTTTCAGGAGGATGCTGTGCCATTATTTGGAGCAAACCTACAGCAAAATCAAATGGGGCTTTTTCAGGAGTATTATATGTATTCGGTTGTAAACCTGGTAGATACCATTTTGCAGAAAGCAAGTGTTTATAACAACAAGACCTTGCAAAGCATCTACGAAAAAGACAATGTTGGCACAAACTACAGCCGTGATAATTACAAAGTTGCTTACCAGATACTAAAACAGCAGGGCAAAGTAATTTTTGTGAATCCCAAAACAGGGCAAACTATCAGCGCCTTAACCTATACTTCTATTATCAGGTATAAAAAGTAAAGTATAAATTTATACGTTAGCGTGACAGGTCCTGGCTGCGGTTGGCATCGATAGCGATCAGGATAAAAAGCAGGATGGTAAACGACCACAACGACGAGCCCCCGTAACTAAAGAATGGCAGCGGAATACCCACCACAGGTGCCAGCCCGATTGTCATGCCTACATTAATTACAAAATGGAAGAAGATAATAGACGCTACACAATAGCCATACGTCCGGCCGAAAACGGATTTCTGGCGCTCGGCTATACTTACAATCCGGATCAGCAGAAACAGAAATAGACCGATCAGGATGGTGCTGCCCACCCAGCCATGTTCTTCGCCGATGGTACAAAAAATAAAGTCGGTACTTTGCTCGGGCACGAAATCGAATTTGGTTTGTGTACCTTCCAGGAAGCCTTTCCCGATTAAGCCACCGGAGCCAATTGCAATCTTGGATTGTGTTACGTTCCAGCCATAGCCAAGCGGGTCGGCTTCGGGGTTTATAAGTGCTTTGATACGGTTTTGCTGGTGTGGCTGCAGAATGCTGTTTACAAAGTAATCCACACTAAAGATCATCGCAATTACAACGCCCAGCATGGCGATCATGGTTTTAATGCGTCGCATCAGGCGGTAATCCAGCCACACGGCAGCGCCCATCAAAAGTATAATACCGATGATCAGGTAGAGCTTGGGCACCAGCAACGTAAGTATAAAAATAGCCGCAGCCGTTCCGCCGATAATAAGTATAAGCGGCGACATACCCTCTCTAAAGAAAGCAAGTATGAACGAGGCAAACACCAGCGCCGATCCTGTTTCGTTTTGAAGTATGATAATAGCAGGCGGCAACAGGGTAATAGCAGCCAGTTTAACCTGGTCCATTAACTTTTGCTGGCGCAGGCTCACGCTGCTCAGGTATTTGGAAAGCGCTAAAGCTGTCGCAAATTTAGCCAGTTCGGCGGGTTGTAACCTGATTCCGCCACCCAGATCGAGCCAAGACCTGGAACCTGCAATCGGTTTTGCAACCACCAGCGTGACCAGCAATAGTAAAATAATGGTGCCGTAAATGGGGTAGGCGAGGTGTTCGTATACTTTGTAATCAACCACCAGAAGTATAATAATGAGCACCACCGCTGCCGAGATCCAGACAAGCTGCTTACCGGAGTTAATATCAAAACTCAGGATGTTTACTACATTATCGGGGCTGTAAACGGCGGCATAAATATTCATCCAGCCCAGGCCAACTAACAGGAAGTATAGCAGTATTGTTACCCAATCTATGTGAACGGGGAAACTGCGCGATGTGCGGTTACTGCTGCGCGTCGCTATTTTATACTTTGGTATGGTTGGTTCTGCTGGCATCCTTACTTAATATTCAAATACTGGCGGCTTAATACCCATTTTTCTTTCCACTGTACTTTAGCAGAGATAGAATCAGTAAGGTATTTTTCCATCATCAGGCCGGCAATCGGGGCAGCAGACTGCGCTCCGAAACCAGCGTTTTCTACATACACTGCAATGGCAATTTTTGGATTATCCTTTGGTGCGAAAGCTACAAATACGGCGTGGTCTTTTCCCTGTGGGTTTTCCGCTGTTCCGGTTTTGCCACATACCTGAATGCCGATATGCGCTAAAGATGAGTTTCTGCCTGTACCCGATGTTATTACGGCAGCCATGCCATCTACTACAGGCGCAAAATGTTTGGCGTCTACTGTTGTGTAATTCTTTTTCAGATACTCAGGCAGCGGCTTTCCGTTTTCACCAACCGATCGGATAATATGCGGAGCCACATAATAGCCCCGGTTAGCAATAATGGCCATAAAATTGGCCATCTGCAGAGGCGTAACGCCTAGTTCGCCCTGGCCTATACTCAGCGAATAAATAGTAGAGAATTTCCAGCGGTTTTTGCCATAGATCTTATCATACATCTCAGGAGAAGCTATGATACCCTGCTTCTCGTTCGGAAGATCGATGCCTAGTTTTGTGCCAAAGCCAAAGCTGGTAATATGTTTCCGCCATTCTTTCAGGCCGATGGAAGTATCTGTAAAGATATTCTTGGATTTACCCTGGTTAACCATAGACCGCATTACCTGGTAAAAGTATGGATTACAGGACTCTTCGATGGCAATAGCTAGTGTGGAAGGCGGGGTATGTGCGTGCGAACATTTTACAAGGCGCTGGTTACAAGGGTAGCCAGTGCCAGGCGTAATAATGCCTTCCTGTAAGGCAGCAAGTGCCTGGGCCATTTTAAAGATAGAGCCGGGCGGGTTGCTGCTCGCCATAATCGGGCGGTTAAACATGGTCTTATCCGGGTCAGTCAGCAGCTTCATGTAGTTCTTGCCGTAATCTTTGCCAGTAAACAGGTTCGGGTCGTAGAAAGGGGCAGAGATATAGGCCAGTACTTCGCCGGTAGCAGGCTCTATGGCTACTATGCTGCCTTTTGCGCCGTTCATCAGGTATTCTCCATACGCTTGCAGATCCAGGTCAATGGTACTGATCAGGTTTTGTCCGGCTACCGAAAGCGTATCAAAAGCTCCTCCTTTAAAAGGGCCTTTCTCGATGCCGCGCACGTTCACCATCTTATACTTTACGCCACGCTTGCCCATCAGAAATTTCTCGTACTCCAGCTCGATGCCGCTTTTTCCGATATAATCGCCAGGGCGGTAACCCGCGTAACTGGAATCTTCGAGCTGCCTCGGGCTGATCTCAGCAATATAACCCAAGGCGTGCGATAAACTCTGGTGCGGATAACCACGTGCCGTACGGGCGTTGATGTAAAACCCCGGAAAGTCGATTAGGCTGCCTTGTATCTGTGCAAATTCTTCGGTGCTTAGTTTCTGGTAAAAAGCGGAAGGCTGCACATACGAAAAAGTACGGGCTTTTTTCAGGCGCTCGCGGATTTCGAGGGGGGGTAGCTGAAGTACCTGGCTCAGGTGTAAAGTATCCAGTTGCTTTACTTCTTTCGGAATCACCATCAGGTCGTAAACGGGCGTATTCTGCACCATCAACTGGCCGTTGCGGTCGTAAATCAAACCCCGGAAAGGATATTGGATAATGGACTTGATCGCGTTTGTCTCAGCGGCTTGCTTGTAACTGCTATCAATTACCTGAATGTGAAACAGGCGCAGGGCAAACACGATTCCTACGATCAGAAAAATGCCCTGAATAATATATTTTCGGTTCTCTAAATAATTCATTTAAGTTCTACTCGCCCTTTTGGATGAAAAGAACAGCAGTTGCACAATAATCAGGACGATGCCGGTAAACAAGGTACTTGCTACAACTTTTAACAGCGTATACCAGACGGTTCCAAAGCTGATTGTTTCCAGGAAGAAGACCGCCAGATGATGAAAAAGCAGCAGTGTAAACGTATAAACCAGGTACCAGCGCCAACCCATTATGTGTATGTTAGCTGCATCGTTTGTATCGTAACCATCACGTGGCGTCAGAAGGTTCAAAAGATGTGTTCTGAGATAAGCAAGCAGCACACTGGCAGCTGCATGAATGCCCATGGTATCGTAAAAAATATCCACCGTAAACCCAACCAGAAACCCTAGAAACAATAGCCATACTTTGTTTATACCAATTGGCAGAAACAACAGAAAAGCCACATAAATAAAGCAGAAACCCGTACTGAAAAGCACCAGATTATCCATCAGCAGAATCTGAAGCGCTACAAACAGTATAAACTGTACAATGTATTTTATGCCGAAACTACTGTTCATCTGGAAGTATACCTGCGTTTTGTTCTAACGTATCCCGTTCTGCTTTATAGGGGTTTTCCACTACATACACGTAGGAGAGCTGTGCAAAATCAACGGCCAGCTTCACCTTTATGGTATAAAAGCTTTTGTCCATTTCCTTTTCTACAGAGCTGATCGTGCCTACCATAATGCCCTCCGGGAATACCGTATTGAAGCCGCTTGTTACAATGGTATCGCCTTTAGCGGGTTTTACGTGTAGCGGAATGTACTCCAGGTTGGCAAGGCGATAATTGCCACCCGTCCATTTAATGGTGCCGAAGGTGTTGCTCTTTTTAATTTTAGCCGAGATCAGTAACTGCGAGTGTAGCAAAGAAGTAACAGTTGCATACTTTTCCGAA
This sequence comes from Pontibacter arcticus, assembly GCF_003284895.1. Classification (GTDB taxonomy): domain Bacteria; phylum Bacteroidota; class Bacteroidia; order Cytophagales; family Hymenobacteraceae; genus Pontibacter; species Pontibacter arcticus. The sequence continues at coordinate 579,637 of NZ_QMDV01000001.1, read as the reverse complement.
ACGGTTTTGATGCGGCCTACAGTACCGTTAGAGGCAATTACACCCATGCCCGGCTTTACGCCATCTGCCGCCCCGATCGAGAGCGTCAGGTAGTTGTTTGTCCGGCGCACCGAGTTGTTGATCACACGGCCAGCATGCAGCAGATATGGGTACTGTTTCAGGGTGTCGGCAGACGCATAATAGGTTGTATCCAGGCTTTGCGTACTGTCTGTTATACTTTGTTTCCTGAAATCCAGCAGTTCTTCGCGTAGCAATGCATTTTCGCGCGCCAGCGTATTGTTAATGGAAGCCAACCGGAAATAATCCGTAACACCACTCTGAAACTCGAGTACCTGCCCTGCATACTTTGTAGCTGAGTTAAAGAAAGCTGCGCCCTGGTACGTGTTGTAGCGCACAATCAGGAAAACGCACAGCACCTCTAGCAGAACGAACAGCAGGAACGCACGGAACCGGTAAATAAATGCAAAAAGATTCCGCATGTGCCTGTATTACGTCAGAAGGACGTTTTTAAAGCCTTCGATGTTTTTAATGGCAGCCCCAGTACCACGTACCACGGCACGCAACGGATCTTCTGCAATATGGATCGGAAGCTTGGTTTTAGCAGCCAGGCGCTTATCAAAGCCACGCAGCAATGCACCGCCACCCGTCAGGTGAATACCGTTGTCGTAAATATCAGCAGACAGTTCCGGTGGCGCTATTTCCAGCGCTTTCAGAACGGCTTCTTCAATTTTAGAAACTGATTTATCCAGTGCGATCGCGATTTCCTGGTAGGTTACTTTTATAACTTTCGGAATACCGGTCATCAGGTCGCGACCACGGATTTCGTAATCAGCTGGCGGGTTTTCCAGTTCCGGAAGGGCAGCGCCCACTTCAATTTTGATCTTTTCTGCGGAGCGTTCCCCGATCAGCAGGTTGTGCTGGCGGCGCATGTAATCCAGGATATCTTTGGTAAACACATCGCCGGCAATACGGATAGACTGGTCGCAGACAATACCTGAAAGGGCCACAACGGCAATCTCAGTTGTACCGCCCCCGATATCCACAATCATAGAGCCAATCGGCTGTTCTACGTCTATGCCAATACCAATGGCAGCAGCCATCGGCTCCTGTATCATCCATACTTCTTTGGCGCCGGCGTGCTGGGCAGAGTCGCGTACGGCACGTTTCTCTACCTCCGTAATGCCCGAAGGAATACAGATAACCATGCGGTGCGAAGGCTGAAACAAGCGGCGACCCGTATCAATCATGCGGATCATGCCACGGATCATTTCTTCAGCAGCGTGGAAATCGGCAATTACGCCATCTTTCAGCGGGCGTATGGTTTTGATGTTTTCGTGGGTTTTTTCGTGCATCTGCATGGCCTGGCGGCCAATAGCAAGCACTTTGCCTGTGGTACGGTCAACGGCGATAATAGAAGGCTCGTCTACCACAATTTTATCGTTATGTATGATCAGGGTATTGGCGGTACCCAAATCAATGGCTATATCACTTGTGAAAAAATTAAATAGTCCCATTTTGTAGTGGATGAGGCCTGTAAAGCCTCTTTATATTTAAATATATAATATTTCTAACTAAAAGCTAACGGTAAAATTAGTTAAATTCAGCGGAAATAATACTGTTGTTCGTGGCTGTATTAAACATTTAAAGTTTATTTCTTCTGTTGTTACGGTTATACCTGGCGTTGGCCCCTTTTATAACGCAACTTTGAAGTATAAAATTGGATAGGGAGCCGCATGTACAGCTAATTTGTACTTTTGAGGTGAGTAAATAGGGTAAATCAAAAGTATAAAAAAACCTGACATCGTATGGAGTCAGGTTTTTTTATAAACTGCAGGTAGAGACTGCTTTAAAGCTTAATTAAATTATACTTGCAAAGCGGTGCATCATCTTAAAAATCAATGTAATGCCTGGCTTGTTTATTAATGTTTGAAATGGCGAACGCCCGTCATGACCATCGCCATGTTGTGCGCATCGCAGTAGTTAATTGAGTCCTGGTCTTTAATAGAGCCGCCTGGCTGCACCACTGCTTTTATACCTGCCTGGTCGGCAATTTCCACACAATCCGGGAACGGGAAGAAAGCATCCGAAGCCATCACAGTTTTGCTGATATCAAATCCGAAGTTTTTCGCTTTTTCGATGGCTTGGCGCAACGCATCCACACGTGAGGTCTGGCCTACACCGCTCGAGAACATCATCTTATCGGTTGCAAGTATAATTGTATTCGATTTGGTGTGCTTGCAAACTTTAGCGGCAAATACAAGCGCTTTGCGTTCTTCAGCAGTTGGCTCGCGTTTGGTTACGGTTTTAAAGTCGGCTTCTGTTTCAGTTAGCAAGTCTTTGTCCTGCTCTATTACGCCGTTCAGCAAGGTTTTAAATTGCTTTTTGCTTAGCTCAACCGGCTTTTGCTTTAACAGGATGCGGTTCTTTTTAGACTTCAATAATTCCAGCGCATCGGCATCAAATTCAGGGGCGATCAGTACTTCAAAGAAAAGTTTGTTCAGTTCTTCGGCTGTACCTAAATCTATACTTCTGTTGGCGATGATAACGCCGCCAAATGCCGAAACCGGGTCAGAAGATAGTGCATTCAAATAGGCCTCTTTTATACTTTCGCCGGTGGCGCAACCGCAGGCATTGGTATGTTTAAGTATAGCTACGGCAGGTTCTTCAAACTCAGCGCCCAGGGCAACGGCTGCGTCCACATCTACCAGGTTGTTGTAAGAAAGCTGCTTGCCGTTCAGTTGCTCGAACAACTCATCCAGTTTACCATAGAAAGTACCTTTCTGATGCGGGTTTTCGCCGTAGCGCAACGGTGTACTTTCGAGTATACTTTGTTTGAAGCCAGCGTTCTCATCGCCGTTCATGTAATTGAAAATGTGGGTATCGTAATGCGACGACACATTAAAGGCTTTGGCTGCAAACTGCTTGCGGTCTTCCAGATCCGTGGCGCCATCTTTTGCTTTCAGAAGTTCTACCACTTCATCGTACTGGTTGCGCGACGATACGATCAGCACATCTTTAAAATTTTTGGCTGCCGCACGGATAAGCGAAATACCACCAATGTCAATCTTCTCTATCACGTCTGCTTCCGAAGCACCCGATGCTACCGTTTCCTCAAAAGGATATAAGTCTACTACTACCAGGTCAATCGGCGGAATTTCATACTTCTCGCGCTCGTTCAGGTCGCTGTCGTTGTCGCGGCGGTGCAGGATGCCACCAAATACTTTCGGGTGCAGCGTTTTTACACGGCCACCAAAAATAGACGGATAAGCGGTCAGGTCTTCTACGGCTACCACTTCAGCGCCTTGCTCTTCTAAAAACGTTTGCGTGCCACCCGTCGAATAGATGGTTACATTATGTTGTTTCAGAAGTTCTACCAACGGCTCGAGGCGGTCTTTGTAGTAAACAGAGATAAGTGCGGATTTAATTTTAACAGATTGCATGAGAATGGCAGGTATGGTTAACGTAAATTTTTTGGATGCTCTTGTTCTGAAAGGAGGCGTTCTACGACCAGCGGCAGGTATTTGTGCTCGAGTTGCAGCACGCGGGCGGCCAGGTCTTCGGGTGTATCGGTTGGCAGCACCGGGCAGCGCTTCTGAAGTATAAATTCGCCTTTGTCGTACTCCTCATCTATACTATGGATGGTGATGCCGGATTCTGGCTCGCCGGCTGCGAGTACGGCTGCGTGTACGTGCTGGCCGTGCATGCCTTTGCCGCCATACTTGGGCAGCAGGGCAGGGTGTATGTTGATGATCTTGTTCGGGAAAGCCTGCAGCAAGTATGCCGGCACCAGCCACAGAAAACCAGCCAGCACGATCAGGTCAGGGTTAAACGATTTTACCTGTTCCAGTACTTTATCGGAGTTATAGAACGTGTCGCGGTTAAACAAAAGAGCCGGGACCTGGTAGGTCTCGGCTCTTTTAAGGGCATAGGCATTCGGGTTGTTCGAGAAAAGCGCTGCCACACGTATGCCAGGGTGGTGCTCGAAGTGCTCCAGCAGGCGTTGCGCGTTGCTACCCGATCCCGAAGCGAATATGACTATATTTTTTTTATCAGGCTGTGCCAAAAGTATAAGCTTGAAATGAAGCTGCAAATATAGCGGGTTTGGGCACAGAAGCCAGAATTTAAAGTATAAAAAGGTAAATGTGTGTGACAGATATTACTTAGCTCTGCCTGTATTCCGGGTTTTCAAAATTCCAGCGTTCGCCTTTCTTCCAGTCTTTGCTTGAGTTGCCGTAGGTTGGGTAGCCGTTTGCATTTTTCAGCATGAGCGCCAGGTGCAGCAGGTTGTAAGTCATAAAGGTGGTATTGCGGTTGGTAAAGTCGTTTTCGGCAGCATTGGCTTCTTTATCCAGGTAGCTTGGGCCGGGGCCAACTTCGCCAACCCAGCCAGTATCGGCTTGGGGCGGCACGGAGTACCCGATGTGCTGCAAGGAGTATAAAATGCCCATCGCGCAGTGCTTTACGCCATCTTCGTTGCCGGTAATAATACAGCCACCCACTTTGCCATAGTATAAATATTGCCCTTTCTCGTTCAGTTCGCCGCTCATGCCATACAACCGCTCGATCAGTTTATGCGCTACAGATGATTTTTCGCCCAGCCAGATCGGGGTACCTATTACCAGAATATCCGAGCTGAGTATGGTTTTAAGCAATTCCGGAAATTCATCTTTGTCCCAGCCATGTTCGGTCATATCCGGGTACACGCCGGGCGGTACTTCGTGGTCCACAAGCCGGATCTGGTTCACCTTCACCTTCTCTTTTTCCATGATGCCGATGGCGACATCCACTAAGCCTTGCGTGTGGCTTTTTTCAGGTGATTTCTTTAAAGTACAGTTTATAAAAGTAGCACTAAGCGGGGAGAAGTCTATTTTCGTCATTTGTTCTGGTTTAGCTAGTAACTGTTTCAGATAACAAATGTTACGGGCATTTTCTCTTGCTGATTATACTTGCCGCTTATTTTTAGCCTTCATCGACCAGGTAAACCTGAAAGCTGCCACCTGATCGCCTTTTTCATCTATGCCAATACTGGTTGCAGTAAACGTTACACCTTCGCCGGTTTGTTTGGTACGATCGGCTGCCTCCTGTATCATCTGCCCGTCGTGGCAGGAGAAGGTAATTTTACCAACCGCTTTTTTAGTAAAATCAGCCTCCAGGTTTACCACCAGCATGGATACGGACGGATTTGATTTGTACACATGCATCATGCACAGCACCCCAGTCGATAACTCAGCGGCCATACTTAAGCAGGCAAAATAAATAGAATTGAACGGGTTTTTGTTGAGGTATTTGTAAGAAATGGTAACTGCTGCGTGGTCCGGGGAAACAGCTTTTATGCGGAGCCCGGCCAGGTAAGCCATGGGCAGTTTGGCCAGCATAAACAGCCGGAACTTGGCCGGCGAAGAAACTAACTGTAGGAAATTTGCAGAAGAAGTAGCCATGTATAAATACGGGTTGCCTTATTAAATCAGGCAATTATACTTAAGGTACGATTTACCCGGCACACTATCAAACCAGCAAATCAGATTTATACTTTCGTTTTATACCAAGTATAAACTTAACCCATCAACAGCATCGATAAAATACCCGTCAGCATAATCAGTTTGTTTAAGTTGCTCAGGAATGTGAAATCGCGTTTACGGTCGGCGGTAGCCAGTTTGATAACCAGCCACACACTGGGCAGCAACACCAGCAAGACCATGTAACTATCGAACACTGCCTCCGACCTCGGATGAAGTATGACAACCAGCAAAAACACCTGAAACAAAGCAATAAGCGGATAAAGTACGAATTTGGTGGTGCGCAAACCAGCCACAATCGGGAGCGTGCGGCAATCAAAAGAGGCATCACCTTTTACATCTTCCATGTCTTTGATGATTTCCCGGATAAGCGAGATCAGGAAGGCAAAAGCAGCATATCCCAGCGTGATCATGTTCACTTTATCGGCATAAACCGCCACTACCAGCAACATGGAGGCAGATAGTATCGCAATAGAAACATTGCCAACCAGCAGCATCTTTTTCAGCCTGGCCGAGTAGCCCCAAAGCAGCAACACAGCTCCCAGGTTTATCAGGCCGACCGGCAGTAGCAGCCTGAAACCAATGGCTACGCCAACTGCCGAAAGTATAAGATGTGCAAACATAGCCCTTCGCCGCCTGATTTCTTTGCCAACCAACATCCGGTCGGGGCGGTTAATGGCATCGATCTTCACATCGTAATAATCGTTGATGATATAGCCGGCTGCCGCAATGCAAACAGTAGATAAAGTAAGCAACAGAAACTCAGAGGTGAGCACCAGGCCCCAGTTTATACCTTTCGCCAGCAGGCATGCCTGCACCAATGCCTGGCTAAGTATGATCAGGAGGAGGTTGGGAAAACGAATAAGGCTTAAAAAAGCTTTCATGGGTTGGCAGGAGGTGCTGCGGGTAAAGTTACACGAGGAAAGCTAAATGGCAAAGCATAAAAAAAGCCCTGACGAGCAGGGCTTTTTAAAGATCCGTATAAGTGTATTAGATACGTTTCACATTAACTGCATTAACGCCTTTTTTTCCGTCCTGGGTATCAAACTCAACGCGGTCGTGCTGCTGAATTTCAACGCCGTTAAGGCCTGTTACGTGCACAAAAAAATCTTCGTTGGTTTCATCTTCTGTTATAAAACCAAACCCCTTAGACTCGATAAAGAACTTTACTTTTCCTGTTTTCATACAATCTTAAAAAAAATAATACTAACTAATTCCTCTGTAAAATAAAAAACCAGTTCTATATATGCAAGATTATATTAAAATTAATTTGGTATTTAGTTGGAGTTAAGTAGGACTACCAGGTATCCTGCAGTTTCATGGTTGTTTCAATTAACTCACGCACTGCACCTTTTCCTCCACCCCGGGTAGTTACAAAAGCACTGACGGCTCTTACATCTTCGGCGGCATCCGCGGGGCAGGCAGCTATACCGCAAAGCTGCATCGCTTCCAGGTCAGGCATATCATCGCCCATGTAAACGGCAGTAGCAGCACTCACGCCTTGCATGTACAGGTAATTTTCCAGCGTTTCAACTTTATCTTCAATACCCAGAAAAATATCTTCAATATCGAGCTGCTCCAGACGCCTGCGCACTCCCGGTTCGTTTTTGCCTGAGATGATGGCCACGCGGTATCCCTGGCGGATGGCATGTTTTATAGCAAAGCCGTCTTTTATATTGAAAGCCCGTACTTGTTCGCCATCGGCAAAAGCATATAACAGGCCGTCGGTTAAAACACCATCAACATCAAAAATAAATGTATTGATCTGCGAAAGGTCTGGTTGTGTGGTTGGCATAGTTCTAAAATAGTAAAGGTTCTTCGATTAGAAAGAACCTTTAAATATACAGGAAGTTTAATTTATACTTCGCTCCGGATGTTTTTAATCCTGGTTATCACGCCACTCATATACCCAGGCTGCCTGTATTTGCTCCAGGTGGCCTTCGTTGGCTTCTTCGCGGGTGCCCTCAAAGTTAGGCAGTGTCAGGATCCAATCCAGTAACTCCGTGAAACGGATGCGATAGATCTTTGATTCTGTGAAATCGTCGCCAAACTTTTCGTAAAGCGCCATGGCAATATCTTCGTAGTCGCGCCAGGTAATAGGCGGTTCGTAATTCTTATCCATACTTTAAATGAGTTTAATTGTTGCTTGCTGAATTGTCGGTTTCAAAGTATAAAACGCTGGCTTAGCCATTCAGTAATTAAAGCATACAACAGGTTATATTAATGGCCCAGGAAATCCTGCTCCGGAATAGTTACAACGATGTCTTCGTTGCCTTGTATCACGCACTGGCAACCTAAGCGGGAGTTCAGGCGAGGGTCTACGGCACGGTCGATGAAGTCTTCTTCTTTATCAGAGATCTCCGGAAGGTCATCCATGCCTGCTTCTACATATACATGGCAGGTACTGCAGCCACACACGCCGCCACAGTTATGTTGTAATTGTATGTTATTGTCCAGGGCAACATCCAGCACAGATTCGCCTTCTACGGCTGTATGGATCTTATCCGGGGTGCCATCGGCAAACTTAAAGGTTATATTAACAACTTTCATTTTCTTGGTAAGGTACTTTTAAAGTGCAAAGTTACAAAGCCTGCCTTCCGAATCAAAGTATAGCGCAGGTTGATGGCTGATATATACGGACAAGTAAAGCTGTTGCCTGTTACTTCGCTAAAGATTGTGCCTGTATACTTTGAGTTAGCTTTAAGTATAGCTCCTGAAAAACGGGTTGTTGCTCCAGCATTTGCAGGTGCGCCTGTATGGTTGTTGCATCGTGGCGGCTGGCGGGGCCTGTCTGAACTTCGAAAGGAGGATAGAGCGCGGCTTTGGCAATAGTTTCCTGAATAAGGGGCTGCAGCAGCGTATGCGGTAATCCGGCGTTTTGCAGCAACTGGTGGCTGATGCCCAATAAATGGTTGGTAAAGTTGCAGGCAAAAACCGCCGCCAGGTGCAGTTGCTTTCGTGCCTCTGAGTTAACCTGTTGTACCTGGTTGCTTATACTTTGGGCCAGTTGTGTAAGTTGATCTAATGTGGCTTCGTCTTCGGCTTCAACTAAAAAGGGTACAAGCTTCAGATCTAGAGCCTTTTGCTTAGAAAATGTTTGCAGCGGGTAAAAAACACCAATCTTAGCGCCGGTTATACTTTGTAGTAAAGCTAATGGCTGTGAACCCGAAGTATGAACTACCACGGTGCCGGGTTTTACCTGTAGTTGCGCTGCAACACCAGCAATAGCTGCATCCGGCACAGCCAGCACAACAACATCAACAGCTAAATTCGTGAAGTCCGTTTTTTCGGTAGCGCGTGCATTTGGAAGCAATTGCAATAATTCGTCGCGTTGCGTAGCTGTGCGGCTATACACAGTTACTACTTTATGACCTGCTTTTGTGAAAGCCTGCGCCAGATGCCACGCCACGTTACCTGCTCCGATGAGGGCTATGTTCATGATGGGATCAGGTTATACTGTGAAGTCAACCAGTTTTCTACTTCAGTAACCGGGATAGTAAAGTCTTCGATTTCATCTCCTTTAGAACCTATTATTGGCGTATAATCAAAGCCTAAGCCTTTACACAAAAGCATGTAACGTCCTTTTACGATCTTGGCAGGATGAAATTCTACAACCTTACATTTTTCAGCGAACAGGATGTTTGTTAAGCCCGCTCCATGTGGTGAGATGATAGCTTCAGCGTCGAAGAACAGCTGTATCTGCTGGCCATAATCTAAGTCTTCGGGCCACACTATCTTAAAACCGAATTTTTTGAGAACAGGATAGAGGTCTGTCTCATTTAACACACGCCGGAATCTGGCTTTAGACCGGCTGATATAAATTCGTTGTTTTGGGTTATCCCGTTTGATTGCGTAACTCTGCCATACTTTTTCTCGCAGCCAATTACTTACATCCGGAGGAAGATATCCGCTGAATGATGCTGTTACAAAAGAGGGCAGGTAGAAGTTTGAGATACGGATCTTATGGTGTTTACTAATGTACTTGATCTTTATGTGCGGATAATCCTTCAGTAAAAATTCTAACGTATGTTTTTGGTATGCATGCGCTCCCTTCCACATTAAAAGGGTAACTGGCTCCTGAACAGTATTAGCCAGAATGTAAGCGCGGGGAAGGCTATCGATAAACCAAAGCGATATATTATTATCGGCCCAATGGCTGTGTTGTATGGTGGTGTAGATTCCCTTTTTAAGACGGCTGGGCAGCATAAGGGTAAAATCCCGGAACGCTTTTGACCGTGTTAATCTATCTACGCTTAAACCAGATTCTACGATTAGCTTCTGGTTAATCATGATCACACCTGTATGGCTAAAGAAGGTTACATCTTGTAATTTATACAGGGAAAGTTCTTTTTGCCGGTGGCCTAAAGCATAATCAGATTCGAAATAATTATAGGATGCCGCACATAGTTTTAAAAACGCTTTCTCTTCTGCAGTTAACTCGATCTCATATTCCGGAGTAAGGTTTATTTTCTGTCCCCGGCCATGCAAATAATCATAATAAGGGTAATAATTAACCCATCTAAGCGCTACATAAAAGGCGCTGTTTAGTTTTCGTTTCAGTATTTTTATAAAGGAGGCTGCCATGCTTGGGGCTAATATACGATTACTTCTCCTATACTCGTCAGGCGCAACTGTTGCTTTGAAGTATAGCCTGTATAGTTATTGTACTTTTTTATAAAAAACGGTATTAGGGGATTTGCAATAGAAGGTATAACCCTGGGAAAGGATGTAGCGGTGAATTTCTGTTTCGAAAACATCTTTCTCCAGTGCTTCCAGTATTTCTACAAGTATGATTTTTGGCCTGTATTTCTCCCAGTTATTTGATCTTAAGACTTCTAGGTCAAACCCTTCCACATCTACCGATAAAAAAGATATTTCCTGGTTTGCCGGCAGGTATTTATCCAGCAATATACGGAGCGGGTAGGTTGTTATTTGCTTCTGGCCTGTTATTGCAAATGGTCTGCTCTCTGATATTTCTTTATCAAAGCTGTTATAAGCAGGTTCCGCAAACATATAATAGGTTAATGTTTGCGGAACCTCGGATATACCTGCTTCCAGGTTAATATCTGCCGGCCTGCTTTTATGAAAGTGTACCATGCTTCCTGGCAATGCATCTATGTTGATGCCCCGCCATCCTTTTTGGTAGAAGAGGTATGTGTTCGAAAAACGCTTTGGGTGGTGTGCCCCAACATCAATGTAATATCCTATTGTATCAGACTCAAAGATGCGTGCCAGCAGGAGGTCTTCTCCTTCCTGGGCATACGATATTCTAGTATACCTGTAATCTTTTAGCTTGTTATATACACGCTTTAGTCTTGCTAGCATTCCGCAGTTTACAAAATTTTAACGTTACAATTAAAAACAAAAAAGGCAGGCCTTTTACAAGCCTGCCTTTTTTCACAGTATATTTTCCGGAAGATTAAACCGCCTGTACTTCGCGTTTGCTTTGCGGCTTACTGGTTTTTTTAGGTTTAGGATTTCCTTCTTCGTTGCGTCTGAAGATGGCCATAATAAAACCAATTGACATGATGATAGAACCGATCCAAAGTACGTTTACAAATGGTTTTTCCATCGCTTTCAGAATCACGTAATCCTTTTGCGTGGCGTTAACACCAATCTTGAAACGGTTGTTTTCAGGGTCAATATTCATGAAGGTGATACGCAGACCAAGGTCTTCTACTTCTTCTGGCAATCGCCCAACCATCTGGTCTTTGATCAGGAAAATCGGGTGGGCATGGTATGTTTTCTTTTCGCCCATCACTTTAATATCTGCCTGTACGGCTACATCTCCGGCTGCCATTTGCACACCCGGTACCTGCTTGATAGGCTCGATACCATTGATGATGGCAATGTAATCGTTGATGATCAGGGTATCGCCAGCGGCTACGTCATACTCCTTCAGTTCGCCCCAGTCTTTTTCTTCGTTCGGATCTGGTATAGAGCTTACGTGTGTGTAAAGGTCTTTGGTAGCAAAACTCTTGATATCCGGAGAAGCCAGCAATCCCATACTTTCGTTTACCTGCGCACGCGGATAAAGTACAAAGCTGTTGTTGCCTTCGCGCTCTTTGTACTCAAGTTGGTAATACGTGTTTTCCGGGGAAGGAAGTTCGATGGTATCGCCGGTCTTAAAGTATACTTTATCGCCTACTTTAATATCGCCGCGGGCAATAGCCATATACTCATCCGCAGTCCGGAAAATAAGTTCTTTGCTCACATATTCCGGTACATCGCTCACTTCGAAAAACTGGCCACGGTAGCTCACACTGTACTTGTCCATGTCGATAGCCTCGTTGCGCCACAGTAACACGTTATCGCGGTTCAATTCATCCGAAAACTCACGCGAGTAAAGCAAACCGGAGTTGTTCTGAGAGATGATGTTAGAGTAACCAGACGAGAATAAAATACCCAGCAACATCAAGGCAACACCAATATGCGATACAGCGCCACCGGATAAGGTGATCTTTTTGTGCAGTAACCCAAGTATGATGCTCAGGTTAGCAAACACCGCAAATAAAGACGTTACAAATAGTGTAATATAGACCGGGTTATCCAGCTTAAAGTCAAAAATATCGAACCTGTTGGATAAGATGATAATCAAGCTTGAGAACAACAACGTCAGCATTAAAGGCATCGTGATCGCATCTTTAAAGCTTTGTTTATCTGCTTTTTTCCACCAGAGCAGCTGCCCTATACCGGTAAGTACGGCAATGGCTACACCAGCCCATAACTGGAATTTCGTGTAGTGCTCAATCTGGTCGGCTGGCAGGGCAATGTTGGTTTCGAAACCGATAAAGCCCATAAAAGAGTTATACACCGGGATAGATGTGGTTGCGAATACCTGGAAACCTGCCAGGCAAAGCACAGCGGCACCTATAAATACCCAGAACTCAGCGTTGTAAGTAGAAAGCTCTTTCTGCGTAGCCGGAATCTTCTTCCATCTGTAGATCAGCAAAGCAACGGCCATTACTGCAAAAGCAGCCAGGTACGTAAACAACTGACCGGATAAACCTAAGTCAGTGAAAGAGTGTACCGATGCGTTCCCTAAAATACCGCTTCGGGTAAGGAAGGTAGCATAAAGTATAAGTATGAAAGTAGCGATGACAAGTATAAAGCTGGCACGCAAACCTTGCTTGCTGCGGCGGTAGGCCACCATTGTATGAATAGCACCAACCAGTACCAGCCACGGAATGTAAACAGCGTTTTCAACCGGGTCCCAGTTCCAGTAACCACCAAAGTTCAGTGTTTCGTAAGCCCAGTAAGCACCCATAATAGTACCTACCCCCAGTGTAACGGCAGCAAAATGCGTCCAGGGCAATGCAGGTTTTACCCACTCGGTAAACTTACCTTTCCAAAGACCAGCCATCGCAAAAGCAAACGGAACCAGTGTAGCCGCAAAACCCAGGAACAGGGTAGGAGGGTGAATCACCATCCAATAATTCTGCAACAGCGGGTTAAGGCCGGTGCCATCCTGCGGCACAAAGTTCGGGTCCATGGCAAACACCGGTGCATCCGACATGAAATCACGCATCAGAATAAACGGCGAAGAACCAATCTTCAGATCACCGATCACCACACCCAAAATCATGGATGTCAGGAAAAGCTGTACAAAAGAGAACATCGCCATTACCGGCGCTTCCCATACTTTGTTTTTTCTTCCAAACCCGATCAGGGCAATACCCAATACTACATGCCAGAAAATCCAGAGAAGGAAAGAGCCTTCCTGGCCTTCCCAGAAGCAGGAGATCATGAAATGAAGCGGTAAATGATTGGATGAGTGGCTCCAGGCGTAATAATACTCGTAACGGTGCTCGTAGATGATATTGAACAAGCTGAAAATTATCAGGAGTACGGCTGCACTGTGCACATAAAAGGCAATGCGTGCAAAGTTGCGCCAGCTGGTATCGCCGGAGGCTTCCGTACGGTTACGGGCAGCCATGAAATAAGCGTAAGAGGATACGACGGCGGCTACAAAAGCTACGATCACACTGGCATGCCCAATATCCCCGATCAGCGTATTTATCATTTTTGGAAGTTAAAAAGTTAAAGATTAAAAAGTTAGAAAGTTAAAATGTTAAAGAGCTATCTTTTCAGACTCTCTAACTTTCTAATTGGCTTATAGACTGGCTGTTTTTGCTACGTCTTTTTCTACGTACTTGGAAGGGCACTTCAGCAGGATCTTATCAGCTACAAACACGTTCTGCTGCATATTTCCTGTTATCACTACTTGTTCCGAGCGTTCAAAATCCTGTGGCTTTGGATTATAATACACTACCTGCTGCTCTACGCGGTTGGTATCCACGAGCATAAACGTAAAGTAATTCGGGTCTTTGATCGGGTCGTACTGCATGCCAACGATGTGGTCCTGCTGGTCTTTTTTGAGGCGGCCTACCACGTGTACTTTGGTCATGTCGCCGTCTTCGGCACGCTCAATCGCTTCGCCAAAAGAAACATAGGTACTTGCATCGCCAGCCGTAGACATGATGATCATGATGGCAACGGCTATTACAACTATTCCGATGATATGTGACTTTTTCATTTATACTTTAATTTGGATAATTGTTTACTTTAAGCCTAACACCCGGAACAAAAGATTAAATCCATGAACCTGGGCTTTTTTATACTTTACAAAGGCGTACGGGCAAGTATAAAATTACCTGCCCAGGCCTTCTTTCAGTTCTTTTTCCAGCTTACTTACTTTACGGTCTACTGTTATCACATAAAATAATAAACCGCCCAGCACAGTAAGTAGCACGGTTACTACAATATAGATTTTGCCATCCTGGCGCATCTGGTCTGCCATTTCTACTTCGGGTTGTGCTGCCGAGAACTCTACAGTAGTTTGCTCAGGTTGTGCCTGTACAGGAGTTGTATGGATGCCAAGTGCGCCACAAAGTATAAAGCAGCAAAGGGCAAGTATTCTAAGCATTTTCATATAAGCGTTGTCTGAGAATTTCTAATCTTGATTTGATGTTCACGATCCAGATGCCGAGCAGCGTCCAGCCCAGAACGGCCGGATAAAACACAAGGCGCAGGCTGCTGTCCATGTCGTAGGCGTTAAAGCCTGGGTTGCCGCCGTTGCCGGGGTGCAGCGAATCGGTCAGGCGCGGAAGTATAAATAGCAATGGGATGAGCGCTGCAAAGGCAAAGATATTATACACGGCACTGATGCGGGCGCGCTGCTGCTGTTCGGCAAAGGAACTGCGCAGCACCAGGTAAGCAAAATAGATCAGTAACCCGATGGCCGAAGCGTTCTGTTTCGGATCGTTGCTCCAGTATTCGCCCCAAGTAAATTTAGCCCACTCCATGCCGGTAACAATGCCTAATACGCCAAACAGAATACCAACCCGGGCAGCTTCGTGGGCAATAATATCGCTTTCTATACTTGGCTTGCGCAGGTATTTGATGGAGTAGACAACAGAGATCAGCAGGATCAGGATCATGCCAAACCACATGGGCACGTGGAAGTATAAATTACGGATGGTTTCGTTCAGAATAGCAAGCCTGGGAACATCCGATAACATACCGGCCGCCACTGTAAATACCAGCAGGAGCACAGTCAGTATTTTCCACCAGTTTTTCATACTTCGATAGTAGTGTTAGACATAAGATGTTAGACTTCATTTAGAATGATCAACTTCTTGTGCGCTGTTTTCATGATTCCATTTTACACTTTCCAGATTTTATATCTAAAACCTTAAATCCTGTGTCTCTGGTCTCTTTTACGAACGCCAAAGGTACGGGAATAAGATGTAAGAAACAGTGATAACGATCATGTTTATGGCAAGCAAAGTAAGCAGTTCGTCGAAGCTGGTGCTGCGGTCAAGGCCGTCAATCGCGTTTTTAGACATTTTGATCAGCATCAGCAACATCGGAATGATAACCGGGAAACTAAGCACAGCCATCAGCGTTCCGTTGTTAGAAGCTTTGGAGGCAATGCCCGAGATCATGGTAAGTGACGTGGAGAAACCAACTGCACCCAGCAAAATAGAAAGCAGAAACATCGGCACATCCTGTACCGGGTTGCCCAGCACCACCGCATAAAACACAAAGCAGACGAGCGCCAGCACCAGCATCAGCAAGGTGTTATAAACGATCTTGGCCAGTATAACGCCCTGCGGACTCACGATAGAATAAAAGTATAAAAGCCGCCCCCGGTTTTCCTGCATAAAACTTTTGGCAATGGCGTTAACCGATGTAAACAAAAGTATGATCCAGAGTACCGCATTCCAGACAGGTACGGTAAGCACATTGGAGCGCAACCCAAAGCTGAGGTAGCATACAAATACGGTACTGCCCACATACAGCAACATGCCATTAAAGGCATACTTCTGCCGCCATTCCAGCACCAGGTCTTTCCGGATCAGGTATAAAATCTCTTTAAACAGCACTGTTTTTTAATTTTGCTGCAATTTACAACACAATTTTCTGAGAAAAGCATTTTATTCACATTGGCTGGCGTGTGCCTTGGTAAGCGTGTATACTTTGCCGGCCATAAAAAAAGCACAAACCGCTATGGCTTGTGCTTTATACTTTGCAGGGCATCACCCAAACTAATTATCGTCTTTATTTCTGTTTTTCTTTTTTTTGTCTGACCGGTGCTTGATCATTTTGGCATCATGGTAAAAAATTATTTCTTCGGTGATGTTTGTGATCTGATCGCCGACACGTTCCATTTTTTTGATAAGCGTGTAAAGTTGCAGGCCAGTCGCTACATTGGCCGGGTTCTGGTGCATAAAATCAACGAGGGTTTTATCTGATTTGCGGTAGATCTTGTTGATCACTTTGTCCTGTTTCAGAATGGCGTGCGCTGTGTCTGCATCATAGTTTGTCAAGACCTTGCGCGCATCAGCCAGCATTACCAATGTGATGTCATACATTTCGAGCAGGCGGCTTTCCTGTGCCAGAGGCTCGGAAAGAGGGCCGTTCAGTTTCTTTACTATGCGACAGATGCCTTCTGCTGTATCACCAATCCGCTCCAGGTTAGCATTTATTTTTATAGTGGCCAGTATCTGGCGCAGGTCAACTGCAACTGGTGTAAACAGCGCAAAAAAATTCTCACACTGTCGGTCTATCTTGGTATCGTAACGGTTTACTTTTTTGCCCAGTTTTACTACGCGCTCAGCCAGTACAAGGTCGTGGTGCAAAAGTGCTTCGCGGCTGCTTATCAACTGATACTCCACCAGATCCCACATTTCCAGCAGCTTTTCCTGTATCTGTTTTAATTCTTTATCTATATGAGACATCTTACAAGTATAACTTAAAGGGGTGCATATTATTTTACCTGGCTGCTAATATGTGTTTGAAGTATAACACCGATCAACCGAAACGGCCAGTAATGTAATTCTGGGTACGGTCGTTGCTCGGGCTTGTGAAGATAGTTTTTGTTTTCCCAAATTCTATGAGTTCTCCCATATAAAAGAAAGCAGTGTTATCGCTCACGCGGCCAGCCTGCTGCATGTTATGCGTCACAATTACAATCGTATAGTCGTTCTTGAGCTCATAAATCAGTTCTTCGATTTTAGCCGTAGAAATAGGGTCAAGGGCAGAGGTTGGCTCATCCATCAGGATAACAGAAGGCGAAATAGCCAGTGCCCGTGCAATGCAAAGCCTTTGCTGCTGCCCACCCGAAAGTGCCAGCGCCGACTTATGCATTTTATCTTTTACCTCTTCCCACAGGGCAGTCTGGCGTAAAGATTTTTCTGCGGCTTCCTCTAAGTGTGCTTTGTTTTTGATGCCCTGAATTTTAAGGCCGTATACTACGTTTTCGAAAATGGTTTTCGGGAAAGGGTTCGGCTTCTGAAACACCATACCTACTTCTTTGCGCAACTCATCTACACGGATGTTTTTATCATAAATATCTTTGCCATCCAGCAGGATATCGCCTTCCGTTCTAAAGCCATCAATGTAATCGTTCATGCGGTTCAGGGTGCGCAGAAAAGTAGACTTACCGCAGCCGGACGGGCCGATAAAAGCAGTAACAGCCTTTTCTTCCATCGAAATAGTGATATCCTTAAGCGCTTTAAAATCTCCGTAATAAGCGTTCAGGTTTTTTGCTTCCAGCTTTATATTATTTTTAGCCATGGGTCGGGGTTACCACTTAATTTTCTTTTGCTGCTTGTTGCGCAGGTATACGGCAATGCCATTCAGCAAAAAGGTAATGAATAATAACATGATAATAGCAGCGGCGGCATTAATTAAAAAAGCCTCCTGCGGCCTTGAGGTCCAGTTAAATATCTGGATTGGCAAAACCGTAAATTCATCTAATGGCGAGGAAGGTATAAATGGTACATACGCCAGCGCACCAATCACGATCAGTGGTGCTGCCTCACCAACGGCTCTGGATAAGGCCAGGATAATACCGGTAAGGATACCGCCAAAAGAGGCCGGTAACACCTGGTTCCAGACGGTTTGCCACTTAGATGCGCCCAGGGCATAAGAGCCATCCCGGATAGAACCCGGTACTGCTTTTATGGCTTCGCGGGTAGTTACAATGATGATCGGAAGTATAAGCAGCGATAACGTAAGCGCACCCGAAAGTAAACTGCCACCCAAGCCCATCTGGCGCACAAATATCTCCATGCCCAGCAAACCATAAATAATGGATGGCACACCGGCCAGGTTCGAAATGTTGATCTCCAGGAAGTTGGAAAGACGATTTTTACGGGCATATTCTTCCAGGTACACACCCGCCGAAACACCCAATGGGAATGCGATGATCGTTGTCAGCACCAGTATCCAGAGGGTACCGGCCCAGGCAGTAAGTATACCGGCGCGGGCAGCACGGCGCGATGGCAAGCTGGTCAGGAACTCCCAGTCGATGCGGCCAAGCCCTTTGATCAGGATATCAATCAGGAATACAGCTAAAACTACGAGCCCGATCAGGGTGCAGAAAATACCAAATACCTGGAATGCTTTGTCTTTGAGCCTGTTTTTATCAGAATTAGTCATACTTTTCCTGGTATTTCTTTTTGATCCAGAAGCTGATATTGTTGAGGGCAAACGTGAAAACGAACAGGGTTATACCAGCCGCAAAGATCGTTTTGTACTCTAGTGAGCCGTGTGGTACATCGCCTAAGCTTACCTGTACGATGTAGGTGGTAATGGTTTCGATGGGTACAAGCGGGTTCATGGTGAGGCGCGGCTGCTGGCCTGCGGCAATGGCCACGATCATGGTTTCGCCTACCGCCCTGGAAATAGCCAATATAACCGATACGACAATACCCGACGAAGCTGCCGGCACCATCACGCCAAAGGCGGTTTGCAAACGGGTAGAGCCCATGCCGTAAGCAGCCTCGCGTAAAGAGCGCGGTACGGCACTTATGGCATCTTCACTCAGCGAAGAGATCATCGGCACAATCATAATTCCCATCACCATACCCGCCGACAGGGCATTAAAGCCTGCAAGCCCCGGAATAAACTGCTGCAGAAATGGCGTAACAACGGTAAGCGCAAAGAAACCATATACTACTGTCGGGATGGTGGCCAGAATCTCGAGCAGAGGCTTCACGATCTGGCGCATCCGGGCAGGTGCATACTCATTCAGGTATACTGCTATGGTTAACCCCAGCGGAAGCGCAACTGCTATGGCAATAAAGGTGGTAAGCAGCGTACCAGCCACCAGGGGCATGATGCCAAACTTTTTATCGGCAAACAGGGGAGTCCACTCTTTTTCAGTCAGGAATTCGGTAAGCGAAACTACCTGGAAAAACCCGATGGACTGGGATAGCAACACCCAGATAATGCCGATGGTTACCAGTATGGTGATAACGGCAGATAACCACAGCAAGCCCTCGATTATTCGTTCTGATACTTTCAAGATGTTATTTGTTAAACTGATAGACAGAAAGATATTAGAAACAAAAACATGTAGTTAGTGCGTGCTTATTTCTTAGCAGCTCCCTCGCTGAATGCTTTATACTTTTGCAGTTGCTCTTTGTACAAGGCTGCAGGCATTGGTATATACCCTACTTCTTCGCTTAGTTCGGCTGCGGCTTCCAGGTAAAAGTTTACAAAAGAATCAACTTCGGGGCGCACAGCTGCTTTAGAGTTTACATAAATAAACAGCGGGCGCGAAAGCGGCGCATACGAACCGTTCTTTACATTCTCCAGAGAAGGAAGTATGGCGCCTTTGCCATTGGCGTCGTTCTCGTCATCAACCGGTACTACTTTTAATTTGGCTTTGTTTTCTTCGTAATACGCATAGCCAAAAAAGCCAAGCGCATTCGGGTCGGTAGATACGCCTTGTACCAGTACGTTGTCGTCTTCGCTGGCTGTATAATCGCCACGGCTCGAGTGGCTTTTGCCTACAATAGCTTCGGTAAAATAATCGTAAGTGCCGGACTCAACGCCAGCACCATACAAGTGAATCTCCTTGTCAGGCCATTCCGGTCTGATCTGGTTCCATTTTTTGATCTTGCCCTGCGCTTCAGGTTCCCAGATTTTTTTTAGTTCTGCTACAGTAATATCTTTTACCCAGTTGTTTTCAGGATTTACCACAACCGTAAGGCCATCATAGGCAACCGGTAGCTCTATGTAAGTGATGTTATTTTCTTTGGCCAGGCTGGCTTCGGCTTCGTTCATGCTGCGCGATGCATTTACAATATCAATTTCGCCACGGGTAAACTTCTTCATCCCGCCCCCTGTGCCGGATACACCCACTGTTACTTTCACATTGCCTGCTTCCAGCCTGAACTCTTCGGCCACTGCTTCGGTAATCGGGTAAACAGTAGAAGACCCGTCGATGTGGATATTACCTGCCATGTCAGGGTTGTTGCTATCCTGGTTGCCGCCATTACAAGCCGTTAGCAGCGCCGCGCAGCTAAGTATAATAGCACTGTAGTTTTTAAAACTGAAAGTCTGCATAAAATTAAAGTGGATTAATTTAATAAAAGTGCGTATGCTCTGCTGTCAAGAGTGTTAGCGTTCTGTAAAATCCTTTACTACCTGTTTATACCTTGGCCGGATAAGCTTTGTTATAAGCAGCCGTTCCGGATGCAAAGTTGGTACAATGCAGATTACCGTTCTATTATGTTGTATTATGTTATTGTTAAGCTTTATCTAAATAACCTAGCTCTGTGGTGGCTGGGCTGTTCAGAAAGAAGTTTAGAAATTAAACTGGGCTTGCAGCCTTAACCTGTTTCCGTGCTGGCGGTTATTCAGGTCAGTTATGTTGCGGGTTGTGCGGTCAGAGATGGTATATTGGGCTACCAGCTCAAAATTCTTGAACGGCTGCCATTCTGCGCCAATCTCTGTTTCATATACCAGGTGGCTGGTAGCGTCGCGCTCGTGTTTTTTGCCCCCATCATAATACTGTATCTTGGCAAAAGGAATTATAAAATGATCGCCGAGCTGTAACATATACATGGCCTGGGCATAACCACCGTGCAACGATTTTACTTTGATTGAGGAAGTAGCAAGGTCAAATTCCGGGCCTTCGCCTATGTTATACTCTGTCTGGAAACCAAAAGGCTGTGGGTATATGATAAGCGAGGCTGCAACACGCTGGTCTTTAAAACCATCCGAAAGCTGCTCTGGCGTAGCTGTTACTCCTGTAGAAAGCTGGTCTGGTGTTACCACATACTTGCCGGTATAACCCTGTATGCCTGCCTCTATAAACTGCCCGTTTGGCAATTGCATAGGGTATGAGAAACGGGCAACGGTGTGCATATCATCATTTGCCTCAGCTTTATTGGCAGTTTGCCCGGTAAATAAGCCTAACCCGAACATGCCATAGTCGCCGCTACCTTTCAGACCCGAATCTGTTAACTCTTTAAAGCGTTCGCGTATCTTAGGTGGCGCCCAGTAAAACATAATTGCCAGATCGCGCTCGTTGGCCAGGGCACTGTTTAAAGCATCGTTTCTATCCAGGGTAAGGCGGTTGCTGCTCGATTGCAGGTTTTCGAAACCATAAGGAATTTTGCTTTGGCCAAAACGCAGCCTGAACGCTTTTTGTTTGTCGAGCGCCAGGTCGAAGTAGGCATCGCGCAGCTGTAAAAAGTTTAAGGAACTTCCCGACGAAACAGCAAAATCCGGCTGTATATAAATAGATAGTCTTTCGCTTACATCGCCGCTTATAACAAGGCGTGCCCGGCGTATAAATAAAGTGTTGTTATTACCTAAAGACCGGTCGGCCTGCTCTGCCTTAAGCTGGTCGTTTGTTTCGAGGAGGCGGTTGTAGCGGATCTGGGCATAGCCGCGCAATGATATTTTATCGTACCATTTCGATTTCTTTTCTGTCGGAGCCTCTTTCTGAACGGCTGTTACTTGTGCCGTTGTATCCGATGCAGGAATAGCAGTATTACTGATTTGTTGCGCCGAAGCATTATAGGAGAGAAAGACGGCTGTTAGCAGCAGCGCGAAATTACAGGAAAAAATACGTTTCACTTCTGTTGATTAAGGGTGAGAATTAATCATAATCTGCCGCATCACTACTTCTTAATAATATAGGTACGGCAATCGTAGTCTTTTCTGCCGGAGTTAGTCAGGCTACCGGCAGTTTGTTCTTTACTACGATGCAAAATTAAGGGACAGGCATTACAAAACTGTTATTCCAAAGTTATCTTAATATTATCATTGTAAACTGTATGTTAACAGGTTATTAGTTAAGTATAAAGTGTAATTGATTGATAATGAACGCAATGCTGATATGGTGACTTCATTTGACTTTTCTGGAAAGTATAAACTAAAGGTCTGTTTAACACAAACCTAACCTTACGTTAAAGTATAGATAATGTGTACGTAATACAGGCATAATACTGCTTGCGGAACTTTAACGATAGCATAACAACGGGATAAAATTGGGGTAAAGTGCGTGTTCTACTTTTGTGGCGAGACTAATTATCACCACAACCACATGAGACTTATACTTACAGTGCTCCTGCTAGTAGCTATTACAACAGCAGGTTTTGCCCAGCAAGGCATCTTAAAAGGCAGAGTAACAGATAAAGCCACCGGCGAAAGTATAATAGGAGCAGTTGTTTTTGTAAAAGGCACAAACAAAGGCACCGCCACAGATTACGAAGGAAGCTTCACACTCACACTGGAACAAGGCACCTATCCGCTCTCCGTCACTTTTATTTCCTACAAGCCCTCCGAAACGCCCAATATCACCATCAAGCCCGGCCAAACGACAGTAGTTGATGTGCAGCTGGAAGAAAATAATACCCAGTTAGAAGCTGTAGAAATTGTAGCCACCCGGCAAACAAATACCGAAATGGCGCTGATGCAGGATTTGAGGCAAAGCGAAATAGTGGTAAGCGGGGTATCAGGCGAGCAAATTGCCAAATCCCTGGACCGTGATGCGGCAGCTGTGGTAAAGCGTATTCCGGGCGTAACTGTGATGAACGACCGCTACATTATGATACGCGGCCTGAGCCAGCGCTATAACACCGTGTTGCTAAACGATGCGCTGGCACCCAGCACCGAAACCGATTCCCGTGCTTTCTCTTTTGATGTGCTGCCAACCAGCGTGCTTGATCGTATCCTGGTTTACAAATCCGGAGCACCAGAGTTGCCGGGCGAGTTTGGCGGTGGTGTAATTAAAGTATACACAAAAAACTTTGCAGACGAAAATACCTTTGCGCTAAGTATAACAGGTGGCGTACGTGCCGGAACTACGTTCAATGATTTTATTCAACCGAAAGGCAGCAAGACAGATTTGCTTGGGTTCGATAACGGTTACAGAGCATTGCCAGGCTCGTTGCCAGCTAACCTCGAAAATCTTTCCGGTGATGCCAAGCTGAATGAAATACGAAAACTGCCGAACACCTGGGGCTCCGATACAAAAACAGCCTTACCGGACCTGCGCCTTTCGGCTGGCCTTACCCGCCGCTTTAATTTAGGAAGTATACAGGGCAGCAATATTTCGGCACTTTCTTACAGCAACACCAGCCAGTTTAACGAAGTAACGCGCTACAATTATGTAAACTTCGATCAGGAAGAATATAAGTATAACGACAAGGAATACAGCAGCAACGTACGGGTAAGCGCTCTAAGTAACTTTGCTTTCAGGCTCAATAATAATAACAAGCTTGAGTTCCGGAACATGTTTAACCAGATGGGCCAGAACCAGTACATTGGCCGAACTGGTTACGAGGCCAACAGCGCCAACGTGGACGTGAACAATGCCGCCATGCGCTACGAAAGCCGCACAATCTATTCCGGACAGCTGCAAGGCACACATGACCGCAACAACGAGAAGACAACCTTTACCTGGACAGCAGGCTACAACTACTCTAAGCGCAACGAACCGGATTACAAACGCATCAGGTCGCAGCGTAACCTGAACACGGATGACCCTTTTATATGGCAGTTCGCGCCACGAGCCAGTACCTTTGATGCCGGCCGCTTTTACTCTGATCTGAATGAAAACACCGTTATCGCAAATGCACAGATCGAGCACAAGTTCACTGGCAAAGATACCCTGGCAGAAAATCAGCCGAAAATACGCGCAGGCTTTTATGCCGAACGAAAAGATCGTGTATTTGATGCCCGCTGGATGTCGTATAACCGTGGCGCAGATTTTAACGATGCACTGTTAGAGACCCCGATAGAGCAACTGTTTGCACCAGAAAATATTAACGGCACCACAGGCTTTACATTATCGGAAGGTACCAACCCAACAGACCATTACGATGCTGCCAATACGCTGGTAGCCGGGTTTGTGGGCGGAACGTTACCGCTTCATAAGCTAAATTTATCGGGTGGCGTACGGGTAGAGTATAACAGACAGCAACTACAAACAGAACGCGCCAGCGGCGAAGCCATCGATGTAGATAACCCGGTTGTAAGTATACTTCCATCTTTAAATGCCATATATACACTGAGCCAGAAATCGGTGCTGCGCGGCGGGTACAGTATAAGCGTAAACCGCCCCGAATTCAGGGAGCTTGCACCGTTTGCCTATTACGATTTCCAGCAGAACGCCGATATCTTAGGGGATGAAAATACGACTACAGCTACCATCCACAACGCCGATCTGCGCTACGAATTCTACCCGAACCCCACCGAAATGATTTCCTTCGGGGCCTTCTACAAACACTTCATCAACCCGATCGAATTATACAACCGTCCTTCTTCGGGCAACCCGATCTATGCGCCCGGCAACGCGGAAACGGCACAGAGTTATGGCATCGAAACGGAGATCAGAAAGTCGTTCCTGAACCTCTCTGACAGAAGCTTTATCCAGAACCTGAGTCTGGTGCTGAACGCAGCCCTGATCAAAAGTAAAGTGGATTTAGGCGATGGCGTGAAAGCAGAAGGGCAGAGCCGGAACAGGGCCATGTACGGGCAATCGCCTTACATCGTGAACGCCGGTTTATACTTCCAGGATGATAAAAAAGCCCTCCAGGTAAATCTGCTTTACAACGTGATCGGGAAGCGCATTTTTGCAGCCGGTAACGTGCAGGAGCCTACCATTTACGAAATGCCCCGCAACGTAATCGACCTTGCCGTTACAAAAGGCATCGGCAAACACCTCGAACTGAAAGCCGGCATCCAGGATATCTTAAACCAGAAAGTGCTGCTTAAACAAGACCTAAACGAGGACGCCAAAATAAACAGCACTGATAAGGATTACACTGTTTTCAGGAGAGGGAGTTACTCCACGCTGGGCATCAACTACAAATTTTAACCAGGCCATACTTTAGCCAATCATACTTGAACAATCAACTTTAAACAAAGACATGAAAAAAGTAACCACAAAAGTAAGCACTCTGTTATTGCTGGCCTTATTAGGAGTAGGCACTATTTCCTGCGATGATAAAGAAGACCCAATAACGCCTGTTGAGAAACCAACCGAAGTTGTTACGTTAAAAGGTAACATCACCGCAGACATGACCCTGAAAGCCGATAAGCAGTATTTACTGCAGGGCTTTGTATATGTGCAGGCACCAGCCAAATTAACCATCGAGGCAGGTACTGTCATTAAAGGTGATGCACCATCCAAAGGCTCTTTAATTATAGAGCGCGGCGCCCAGATCATCGCGCGTGGTACTGTGGATAAGCCGATCGTATTTACCTCTAACATGGCAAAAGGCACACGCAGAGCCGGCGACTGGGGTGGCCTGGTTATACTTGGCAATGCGCCTGGCAACCTGGGCAGCAACGCGGTAGTGGAAGGAAGTATAGACCGACAGTACGGCGGCGACAAGCCAGCAGATAACTCGGGTGTACTGAAGTATGTGCGTATCGAATTTGCCGGTATTGCCTTTACGCCGGGCAACGAGATTAACGGCCTTACACTGGCAGGCGTAGGCAGCGGCACCGAAGTTGATTTTGTGCAGGTTTCTTATAGCGGGGATGATGCCTTTGAGTGGTTTGGCGGCACAGCCAATGCAAAGCACCTGGTAGCTTACAAAACCGTGGATGATATGTTTGATACCGATAACGGTTTCTCAGGAAATGTGCAGTTTATGCTGGGCATCGCAGACCCGAAAGTAGCCGATTCGTCAAAATCTAATGGGTTTGAGTCGGATAACAATAAAGCCGGCGACGATACCAATCCGTTTACTAAAGCAAGGTTCTCGAATGTGAGTTTGTTTGGCCCGCTGGCAACAGCCACAACCGCCGCAGATGCTAACTTCGGAAGCGGGATGCATTTTAAGAACAACACCAGAATATCAGTTTACAACTCTGTTATAGCAGGCTGGCCAAAAGGTATTTTACTGAACGATGCGAAGATGGAAGCAAACGCAACCTCAGGTGAACTTCAGTTTAAGAACAACGTGCTGGCAGGTAATACTACCCAGATTGCTCTTAAAGAAGGAAGTACTTACAATGCCGCTACCTGGTTTACCAGCAATGGCAACACGCAACTGGCTGCAAACGCTGATCTTAAAATTGAGGGCTCCTTTACGCAAACAGGCAAGCCAACGCTTCTGCCAGGTTCGGGCTCGGCTTTACTGTCAGGTGCCAGCTTTGAAGGTATAAGCGGTTTCGAAACGGTTACTTACAAAGGTGCCTTCGGTACAACAGACTGGACCGAAAAGTGGACTAACTTCGATCCGCAGAACACGGATTACTAGAATTTGATTGTGTGTGTTAGGTGAGTAACATAAGTGCGATCAGTTGCAGCGTGGCTTAGTCTCCCCCGCTGCTTGAAACCCGCTACCATAGCGGGTTTCTTTTTTTATACTTTATCAGGTACAACTTCTGACCGCCGAAAAAACGACAATCATCACCAATACAAGTATACTTATGCCGAAGAGGTTTAAACAGCCCCGGTTAGACTCTGGCGTGCGCCCGGCACCGCCCATAAACTTATGAAGCAGCAATAGCTTAAGTATACCTTTCAGCATAACGATTTTCCAAAGTATAATTTGATACAAGCCATAAATGCAACAGCCTGTTTATACTTTACGCAAGTATAAACGGGCTGTTTAAAGTATAAAATGCAGGTATGCTTAACTGATTGGCACTTTGCGAAGTATGGCTTCAATAAAGTCTTTTGTCCGGATGCCGTCGGCTTCCGCTTCGTAGTTAAGTATGATGCGGTGGTTCATAACATCGTGGGCCACTTCTTTAATGTCTTCGGGCAGCACATAATCGCGGTCATCAAAGTAGGCAATGGCTTTGGCGGCACGGTGCAGGGCAATGCTGGCCCTCGGCGAAACCCCGAACTGGATGTAAGGCGCAAACTCGGCCAGGTCATATTCGGCAGGACGGCGGGTAGCAAAAACCAACTCTATAATGTAGCGTTCCAGTGTTTCGGAAATCTGTACCTGGTTTATTTCGCTCCGGATGTTAAAGATATCTTCTTTTGATAAAACCTTCGAAATAGAGTCGTTGAAAGACATATTGGCCATACGACGCATAATCTCCAACTCGTCTGTTTTCTTTGGGTAATCAATGTATACTTTCATCATAAAGCGGTCTACCTGCGCTTCAGGCAAAGGGTAGGTGCCTTCGTGCTCTACGGGGTTTTGCGTAGCCAGCACCAGGAAAGGCAGGTCGAGCTGAAAAGTTGTTTCGCCGATCGTTACCTGTTTTTCCTGCATCGCCTCCAGCAGCGCCGACTGTACTTTGGCCGGAGAGCGGTTTACTTCATCAGCCAGAATCAGGTTAGAGAAGATAGGGCCTTTTTTAACCTCAAATACCGAGGCGTTCTGGTTATAGATCATCGTCCCGATGAGGTCGGAGGGGAGCAGATCCGGGGTAAACTGTATCCGTTGGAAATCGAGGCGGAGCGCCTTGGAGAGCGAGTTGATCGTAAGTGTTTTAGCCAGCCCGGGCACACCTTCCAGCAAAATATGGCCGCCGGTAAATAACCCGATCAGCAGGCGGTTGATCATATAGGATTGCCCTACCACCACATTGCCTACTTCACTAAAAACCTGCCGTATTTTCTGCTGATTGGCTTTTATCCTGTCCTGTTGTATGAAATCTTCTGCTGGCATAAACTATCCGGGGTTCTGTAAAACTCCTAAATATAACAATAATACCCCATTAGAGCCAAGCCATTGGCTATTGCCTGGCCTGTATGCTTGTGCAAGCGAAAATAAAAAAAGCGCTTATAAAGCGCTTTAAATAAGATAGGAGGCCGGTTAAGCCGTTTGCTTCAGGTGATAAGCGGATGCCAGGCTTAACTCTTCTGCAGAAAAGTTTATTTTAGATTTCCCTGCCTTTCTGGCCTGGCGTACCATGGCCAGCAAATTATTAAAATGCTGCTCTTCTACCTGCAACGGCAATACCATCGAAGTATCAGTTGCTGTGATATGAATGCGCTGACCGCGGGTCATGATATACAGCATCAGAAAGAAGCTGCCCAGCAGTACAAACGAGTTATCATAGTAAATAAACAAAGCTGCAATACTACCCAAAATTAAATAAATGGGTTTCCCTGTAACTTTTACTTCGCAATCTTGTATATCTTCCAGCAAAATATGTTTGCTCTTTCTGAAAGACCAGGGCGTAGGGTTTTGTATAAGCCGGTGCGTTGTAAAGGCAAGCTTTTCGTCTACCGTCTGCATCAGGTACTGCTCTCCGTCAAACAGTTTTGTCTGAACCATAGGGACTGAAATATTAAGTTTGTGTAGTGTTAGGCGGCGTTGTAATGTCAATAGCACAGTTATCTTTTTTATTAAGACCCTAGTAGTTGTAAAAGGGTTGCATTATAAAATAACCGTAAAGGTAAAGTTATTTTATGTCATCCTAACGTAGAATAATTAAAACAAATATAAATTTGCTCCATTATAACGTAAGTTGCTGTTATACAGCGGTTTATTTATACTTAGGAAGTGATGATAATGTTTACAAAAAAAGCCTTTCCCGGATTACCAGGAAAGGCTTTTTTTGTAAAGGCTATTTTTATTTATTTCGATAAGTATAAATCACCTTCGAAACCGTGTGCGCGCTGGTTTTTAAAACGTGCTATATCGGCCTGCATGTTATCGTAAATCTCTTCTATCTCTTCAGATTCTGCGGTTAATGGTTTGATGTGCTCGCTCAGCAACTTGGCCGCCATCGGGTAGAACTTAGAATCGTCGGTATTTTTTGCGTTTACCTTAAATGAGCTAACAGCATTCTCCAGTTTTTTTAACATCGGATACTGCCCCTTAAACTCCTGTAGCGTATCGCGAAGCTTCTCGCGAATCATCAGGTACAAATCTTCTTCAAACGTAATACCGAGGTCTTCATCCTCTTCATCATCGTCAAAATTGCTAAAGCTCAAGTCCTCGTCGTAGTCAAATTCGTCTCTCATGGCTGCTGCTAATAAAGTTGATTAAAGTAATATAGGTACGGGCTAAAAATGCTGTTTGTGTCGTAAAAGTTTCGATTTTTTAAATTTTTTAATCGAACCTATTCAACTTCGCCAGCTGGGTGTGCAAGTATAATCCAAGTGCATAATTAATATTTCGGTTACTTATTTGCAATGATTAAAAGCAGGGGATGGCAGCAAGAGGCAAAAAAATAACCGCATGCTTTTGCCGCCTGCGGTTATTTGTCTGACTTTAAGCCTGAAGTATAAAATCAGAGAGGGGTTAATTTCCGAATTTTCTTTCGATCAGGCGAAGTAATTTATTTACATGGTCCTGTTTTTTGGTCCAGTCATACTTGGTGGCCAGCTCTGCGGTAACATATTGTTTGGCTGTTGTCTCATCTGGCATCGTGTCCAGAGCTTGTATGGTTTGGTAGTAATGCATGTTATCGCCATCAAACAACTCGTTTATAAAACTGAAACGCTGGTTAATGGAAATAGAATTCTTAAGCGAGTCGATGCGCTGGTTGCTGTGCGTATCGGCTAAAGATGCCTGGGGTGCTTTCCGGAAATTATCGTTCAGGGTTGGGCGGGCAGGCGCCACATGTTCTTCTTCCTCGTCAGCAATGGTTAACGGCTTCCTGATAGCAGGTGCAGGCACAGAAGCTTCGCGCTGAGCCATATGGATAGGCGCTACAATATCAACTTCCTCTTCGGGGGCCGGTGGTGTTGGCTTGGCATAAACAGGCGCGGCAGGTGCTGCTGTTTCGGTAAGTTCGGTTAGTGTTACAGGCAACAAACTGTTAAACTGATCGATCAGGTCCTGTAGCGGGCGGCGCTGCTCGTCGTGGGCGTGCAGGTATACCTTAAAGCGGTTCCGGATATCGCCTCTGTCGTTATCAGTAGGTGTAAGGGTTTCCAGGAAGCCGGCGAAAAGCGCTTTGTCGATATCGATATACTTTAGATTTTCCTGCAGTTTCGGTAATTGTACTTCTTCCTGTACTCTCAGAAATTTTTCTTCGAATACGGCAAGCGGCGCCAGCGAAACCAAGAGCGTATCCTGTATAGCTTTCTGCAGCAAGGGCTCAAAAGCTTCGCGTTTCAGTTTAATTTTCCGGGAAAGCACATTCATGAACTGGATCAGCGCTTCTTTTACTTCCTCGTGCTCAAAATCAAAGTATGGGCTGCGCAGGTTTGCCATTTCGGCGTGCCACTTCAGCAGCAATTCTTTTATCACGAAAAGGTTTACCTGTTTTACAGGCGTAAAGCTGATCAGTTGAGGGCCGTTCAGGGTATGCTGAGTAGCGAAATAGCGGTCGCAGAGTACGTTTGCCAGCTCTTTGCTGTAGCGCTCTAACTGTAATTGATTATATTTGCTTTCCATTGGGAGTATTTTCTTCTCTAAAGTATAAAGTTAACATGCCTGAGTTGATTGTCCAAAACCTTGCCGGCCGCGAGGTGAAAGTAGCGCAGGACCAAACACTGCTAAAAGCGCTTCAGGCTGCCGGCATTGACTGGATGCACGCCTGCGGAGGCAAAGGCCGCTGCACCTCGTGCCGGGTAATTGTGCTGCAGGGCCTGGATAATTTTGGACCGCTTACGGCAGCAGAACTACGTTACCGCGAAAGTGGGCGCCTTAAAGTTAACGAGCGTTTAACCTGCCAGTGTATGCTGGCGCACGGAAATGCAACCGGAAAAGTGCCGGAGCAAACCAAATTGCCGCACATGACCTATAGTAGTTAGAAAATTTGAATTTTGAATAACTGAATTTTGAATAACAGAATTATAAATAAGCTGTTCGAACTTCGATATCTAAAAATTGAATATTTAATTATCCATTTACGCAATCACTCATTCAAAATTCAGTTATTCAAGATTCAAAATTATAGTAAATAAATGTTTATAGAGCCACGTGTAAGCCGGGAAAGCCATGGGCACCGGCGGGGATGGATAGAAGTTATTTGCGGATCTATGTTTTCGGGCAAAACCGAGGAGCTTATTCGCCGCCTGAACCGGGCAAAAATTGCGCGCCAGAAGATCGAGATATTTAAGCCAGGCATTGATAAACGTTACCACGAGATCGATGTGGTATCGCATAACGAGAACTCCATCCGCTCCACACCCATCGATTTTGCACAGGATATGTTGTTGCTGGGTGGCAGTTGCGATGTGGTAGGGATTGATGAAGCACAGTTTTTTGACGAAGGCCTGGCCGAAGTATGCGTAAAGCTGGCTAACAGTGGCGTTCGCGTAATTGCTGCCGGCCTGGATATGGATTACCTCGGCAAACCGTTCGGGCCGATGCCAGCGCTAATGTCCGTAGCCGAATACGTAACCAAAGTACATGCTATTTGCGTGGTGTGCGGCGATATTGCCACCTACTCTTTTCGGAGTGTAACCGCAGAGTCGCAGGTGCTGCTCGGCGAGACAGAGTCGTATGAGGCGCGTTGCCGCCATTGTTTCCTGGAAGGGCAGAAAGCCAAAAAATAACTGCTGCTGCCACCCGTAAAGTATAATTTATACTTTGCTAGCCTTACTAAATGCAGACCAGAACCTGTTAAAAGCCGTATGCCAGCACATGTTAGTTAAAACAAGAGGCCTCGTACTCAGCACCATCAAATTCAGGGAAACCTCGATTATCGCGAAAGTATACACCGAGGCGCTGGGCATGCAATCTTATATTGTAAACGGCGTGCGCAGGAAAGGCAGTGGCTCACGCATCGCGCTTTTCCAGCCGTTTACGTTGCTCGATATGGTGGTTTATACCTCGCACAGAGGTGGCCTTACCCGGATCTCAGAGTATAAAACTGCGGCGCCCTTTGTTTCTATTCCGTTTGATATCCGGAAAAGCAGCATCCTTCTTTTTTTATCGGAAGTAGTGGGCCGCACCATTAAAGAAGAAGAAGAAAACCAGCCACTCTTCCAGTTTCTGTTCAACTCCATTTTATACTTTGATCAGCAGACGCAGCACTTCGAGAATTTCCATCTTATTTTTTTGCTGGAGTTAAGCCACCATTTGGGTTTCGGGCCAAGTTCCGGCACCGAGATAGTAGAGCAGGTTGCCTTCTCCGCTAACGCCCAAAGTGCTACTTCTGCGCCATCCGTACTGGATCTGCAGGCCTATGAAACCTACTTTGATCAATTGCTGCAGGATGCCGGCCATGCCAACATTCCGAACGGAAAAGTGAGAAGAGAACTGCTGGATGTGCTGGTGCGCTATTACCAACTGCACGTAGATAAACTAGGCGAAATAAAATCCCTGGCCATACTTTCGGAAGTGCTGGGATAAGCATTTGCAAAGTATAAAGTATAAAAAAGCCGTTGCAATTTTTGTTGCAACGGCTTTTTTATACTTGTAATGAGGCTGTTCTACTGAACGCTTACCACTTTTATATCGAAAATAAGCACTGCATTCGGGCCGAGCGATTGACTTCCGCATGGGCCATACGCTAGGTAAGAAGGTATATAGAAACGAGTTTCTTCCCCTACGCTCATCAATGGCAATGCTTCCTGCCACCCCGCAATTACCTGCGAGTAGCCAACCATCACCGGGAAAGTCTGGCTGCGGTCGTAAGAAGAATCGAACGTGCTGCCGGAAAGTGTTTTGCCAATGTAATGCACCTGCACGTTATCGCCCACTTTTATCTGGCGGCCTGTGCCTGGCTGCAGGTTCATATAATGCAAACCAGATTCTGTGCTTTTTACCAGGTTCGCATCTACCTTGTTATCGGTCAGGTATTTCTGGATGACCTCGATATCCTTCACTTTCTGTTCCATTTTCTGGGACTGCGTCGGATAGCAAGGGCCGTTCAGCGATACGTCGTCCTTTTTACAGGCAACAGCGCCAGCCAACAGGCCACAGATCATAAAAGCACGGCCTGCTTTGGCTAAAGATCGGGTAAGGATTGGTAAGCTCATGTTAAAATAAAAACGGTATGCTAAAATTAATTCTTCACGTCAACCAGCTCCACATCGAAGCGCAGAATAGAGTTTGCCGGCATATCCGGGCCACGCTCCTGCTCGCCGTAAGCTAAAGGCGAAGGAATAAGTAAAATTGCTTTGCTGCCTTTGTTCAGCATTTTAATACCATCATCCCAACCTGGTATTACCTGGCCCTGGCCTAACGGAAACTCGAACGGCTTGCCACCAGACATTGGGTTGTTGTAAGAAGAATCGAACTCTTTGCCATCCAGGAACATGCCTTTGTAATGCACAGACACGAGATTACCGGCTGCTGCTTTAGGACCTTTGCCTGGCTGCGTGATCACATAATAAACGCCTGATTCTGTTTTCTGAACATTCTGCAGGTTGTTCGCCTTGATGTACTCCTGGATTTTAGCATCATCCACTACTGTTTGCTTTTCAGCACGCTCAGCAGCGCCTTTCATTTGCTCTTCCATCATTTTCTGCTGAGATGCCATCGCATCCTGCTCAGACTGGATTTTATCCACTTTGATGAAGAATGTAAGGTCAGATCCTTTTTTGATGAAAGGAGGAAGTGGCTGTCCGCCGAAAGACTTTGCGAAAAGTGAATCAGCATTGATCTTGAACACACCGCTATCGCCTGCCTGCATAGACATTAACGCCTGCTCTAAGCTACCTTTAAAAGGCGACTTCATAACAGGTAGCATAATTGGTGTTCTGTTTTCGCGGGAGTTGAACAACAGAGAGTCTTCCGCATTTTTATAAGACATTTGCAGCGTAACTACCTGGCCTATTTTAGCGCCTGTAGAGTCTGCCAGGTTTACTTCGCCTTTGTTCTCGTAAACGCCTTTATCGTTCTGAGAATAGATTTTATACGTCAATCCGTCTGTCGTATGAAATTCGTCTTTGTTTCCTTTGCAGCCTTGCAGCAGAAGCGCGCCAGCTAAAACCGGCAGTAAAAATTTAGATTTAGATAACATTCGTTTTATATGTTGTGATTAGGAATTCGTTGAAACAGCCTGCTCGAGTTGCTCTTTGTAAAGCGGCAGCAGACTTTCAAATTTAGCGATGGTAGCTTCCAGGGGCTCCATCGAAATACCGCCGGCTGCATTTTTGTGGCCACCACCGTTAAAATGGGTGCGTGCAAACTCGTTCGCCGAAAAATTGCCCACCGACCGGAACGACATTTTTACGGCCTGGGTACGGTCGATGATCAGCACGGCAAATACAATGCCTTCAATCGATAAAGCATAGTTTACAAGCCCTTCCGTATCGCCGGTTTTAGAGTCGTACGCTTTCAGCTCATCGGCTGTAATGGCAATATAAGCAGTTTTATATTCATACTTTACAACCAGCTTATCTTTTAAAGCAAACCCCAGAAAACGCAGGCGTAGTTCCGTGGAGCTATCATAAATAAGGCGGTGGATGTTGGATGTATTTACTCCAACCTGCAGCAGATCGGCAATAATGAGGTGCACGTTTTTAGAAGTGCTCGGGTGCCGGAACGACCCTGTATCCGTCATGATACCAGCATACAGGCATTCGCCGATAGCCGTATCGATCATGTCGCCGTCGCCTAGCTCTTTTATGATATCGTATACCAGCTCGGCTGTTGCGGCGGCATTTGTATCCGAGAAGGTAAGCTGGGCAAAATCTTCGGGGTGCAGGTGGTGGTCGATGAGTACTTTGGTGCCGGGTGCTTCGCGGATATATTCGCCCATCTCGTTGATGCGGGACAAGGCAGAAAAATCAAGACAGAAAATAACCTGCGACTCCTTTATAATACGTTGCACCAGGGCATCGCTTTTTTCGGAATAAACCAGTACGTCGCTGTTGCCTGTCATCCAGTTCAGGAACGATGGATAATCGGAAGGGGTGATCACAGTAACGCGGTGGCCTTTCTTTTTCAGATACCCCGCCAACCCTAACGATGAGCCTAATGCATCGGCATCGGGCTTATGGTGCGTGGTGATCATCACTTCTTTAGGCTCCTGCAGAAGCTCTTTCAGCGCATTAATATCGTGCATACTCTTGCTAAACTCCTCTGATTAATAAGGATATAAGGCGCCAATTTCTGAAGAATTATCTTCTAAAGCAATTAAATTACTTTTTTGCCGGCACACGCAGGCCATACTTTAAGCAGGAGATTTGCTGAAAGAGTGAAGGATAATGTGCAGTTTTTCCTTTAAATGCGCTACTTTTGCAACTCCGGAAATAAGAAATAACACACTATAAACTAAAGACAACATGGCCGAGAACAGAACATTTACCATGATTAAGCCCGATGCGGTTGCAGATAATCATATTGGTGGCATCACAAAGATGATCGAAGAGGGTGGATTCCGTATTGTAGCGATGAAAAAGACGGCCTTATCAGAAGAGCGTGCCGGTCAGTTTTATGCAGTTCACAAAGAGCGTCCTTTTTACAACGACCTGGTGAAGTACATGTCTAAAGGCCCGATCGTGGCGATGATCCTGGAGAAAGACAATGCTGTAGAAGATTTCCGTACCCTGATTGGCGCTACCAACCCGGAGCAGGCTGCTGAAGGTACAATCCGTAAGGCCTATGCTAAATCAATCGAATCGAATGCTGTACACGGTTCTGATTCTGATGAGAACGCACAGATCGAAGGTGATTTCTTTTTCGCTGCTGACGAGCGTTTCTAAGCACCCGTAAAGTATACTTATTGATTACGGAAAGGCGGCCATACTTTAAAAGTATGGCCGCCTTTTTATACTTTCTATATAGCAAAGAAGGCCACCCTACTTAAAGAGTGGCCTTCTTTGTTTTATACTTTAAGCTTTTTAGTCTCTCGGGATGGTCAGTTTCTGGCCCGGTTTGATCAGGTCCGGGTTATCGCCGATGGTTGTTTTGTTCGCGTTGTAAATCTTCGTCCATGCGCTGGCATTGCCATACTGTTTCTGGGCTATCTTAGAAAGCGAATCGCCGGATTGTACAGTATAAGTATCCTGGTTGATAGCAGCCGGTTGTGGCGAAGCGGCAGCGTTTGGAGCTGGTGCAGCCTGTTGGCCGGGCATTTGTGTAATTTTTGGTTTAGCGACAGGCTTAGCCGGTTCTTCTTTTCCTTTTTTTAAAAAATCAAACAGTCCCATATTTTAAGTCTTTTTATGCTGGTTTAAAATTGTATTTTACTGGAGTCTGGTATCGTAACTCCGTTCAGATTAAATACGCCCGTTTTTATACTTAGTTGTGGTGCTGCCGGAGCAATGCTTTTTGTATCAACCCATAAGGGCATATACCCGTAAGGACATCAGGCAACTTCTGAGAGAATAACAGGAGATGACTATATAACTTTAAAACTATGAAAATGAGAAATTCTAAAGATTGGTTAAAGCAAATACAGTATACGCTTGCAGCTTTGGTAATGGTTGTGCTGGTAAGCTGCTCGGGCAAAGAAGAAGTAGGTTCTACAAGTCTGATAACAGGAGCCTCCAGTAAAACCTGGAAAACAGATAAGTCTATTGATGCAACCGGCGATAAAGAAAAACTGACAGACCAGGAAGAAAACGAAGCTTTGCAGTTTTTTGCAGACGGCCGTTTCTCTACCAGCGGTGGGGCAGCTTTGCAAACCGGAACCTGGACGTTTGATCAGGCAGCTAAAACATTATCGCTTCAGTTTGAAGGTGCCGCCACACAAGAGGTATTTAATGTTACCAAACTAACAGAAGATGAGATGAGACTGAAAGCACCGGATGGTTCTGAAATGGTTTTATCATCCAAATAAAATAAGCATACATTAACAGAGAGCCGGCTAGAAACCGGCTTTTTTTATGCCCGTTTCAGAAGCCGTCGCATGGTTAGCAGGCCCAATAGCGGACCAATGCCTAAAAATATAAACACGTGCTGTGGCTGAAAAAGAGAGAGCAGATACCCTATTAACTGAATACTGAAAATGGTAATAGCAAACCCGATGGAAACCACCACGGTAAGTGCCGTACCAACCAACTGCGGCGGAGCCGTACGTGCTGTAAGCGCCGAAAACTGAGGCGAATCGCCGGCTACCACCACACCCCAGCACAAGAGCAATGGCAAAACCAGGCCAGGCATGTTAAATACCCAGAAACTGAGGACACAGCAAACACCGGATAAAAGCAATTGCATAAAAGCCACCCGCTCGCTGCCCCACCACTGCGACAGATATCCGCCGCCGATGCAACCCAATGCGCCCGCCGCAATAATGGCGAAACTATAAAGCGAAGTTTGTTGGGCTGATAAGGTTGGTAAGGAATAGGCAAGTATAAAAGGAACAAAAGCCCAGAACGTATACAGCTCCCACATGTGGCCAAAGTACCCGAAAGCCGCTGCCCTGAAATCTTTCAGCTTGAAAACATCCAGCATATTACCGAGCCTCAACACAGCTCCTCTACCGGATAAAGGGCCATCCGGAACCAGCAGGTACATCATGAGCCCTCCCAGCGCAGCTAATATACTTATACTGATCAGCATGGTTTGCCATGATAAACTGGTGCCAAACCCACGCAGCAAGTGCGGAAAAGCCGTACCCAGAACCAGCGCACCCACCAGGTAGCCGATTGCTTTGCCAAGCTTGCCCTGGTACCAGCTTGCCGCTATTTTCATGCCCACCGGGTAAATACCTGCCAGTAAAAAACCGGTTACTGCACGCAAACTTAAAACGGCACTTATACTTTCAGGAGCCAGCAGAATAGCTGCATTCGCTAAGCCACCTGCCACGGCGCAAAACAAAAACAACATTCGCGGAGAATACCTGTCGGCAAGCGAAAGGGCGGCAAAACAGAAGGTGCCCAATATAAAGCCCAACTGCACGGCAGAAGTAAGCAGGGGCAAAGCATCGTTTTGCAGTTTCAGGGTGCTTTGTAGTTCGGGAAGCACGGCATTACCGGCAAACCACAACGAGGTGCCCGCAAACTGCGAAAACACGATAACAGGCAGAATCCGGGCAGGAGGCATGTGCGGAGTTAGAAAGTGTGGAAGTCAGCAGGTTAGAAAGATAGGAGTTTAAAGTAAATTGAAACCACTTTCTAACCTGCTGACGTTTTAAATTTTAATTTAAAAGATCGTTTCGGCAAATTTTTCGATGGCTTTGCGGGTTTCGTAAGGCCGCTCGAACATGCCCATGTGGCCGGTTTTGCCTAGAAAATTAACCATACTATTGGGTGGCAGGTGGCATTGCTCCAGTGCTTTTTCCATTGGCACGGCACCATCCTCCTTTCCAAAAATAAACAATACCGGAAACTTTACTTTCTCCAGTACACCTGTTCTGTCCTTTCGGTCGCGCATGGCAGCCAGGCAGCCGGTTATACTTTCTTTGGGTGTAGCTTTGCCAATGTCTTTCATCATCTCGATCTCAGCTTTCAGTTTGGCGCGGTTCGCACCATAAAAGAGTGGCTCAATAAACGGATTGATGAAGTTGTCTACGCCATGTTTTTCGATGTAGGCGATGCTTTTGTCGCGGGCTTCTTTCTTTTCTTCGGTATCGGGGAGGGCAGAGGAGTGGAACATGCACAGGCCTTTGAGCATACTGCCATACTTCTCGGCAAAAGCCATACTTACATAGCCGCCCATCGAGTGGCCCACCAGCAACAATTTCTTTACATCCAACGCATCTAATTGTGCTTTCACATCCTCGGCCATACTTTCCATCGAAAAATCAGAGATGTTTTCGGTATGCTCGCCGTGGCCGGGCAGGTCTAAAAGTATAACATTGAATTTGTTTTGAAGCAGCTTTACAAACTCATGCCATACTTGCTTGCTTTCGCAGAAGCCGTGCAGAAAAACGATGGTATCGATAGGGTGTTGCTTTGTCATAGTTTAGTCGTATTTGTTCAGTTGTAGGCACAGGTCGCGACCTGTCCGCGCGAGGACAGGTTTATGCAGCAAGAATTGTTAATACTCAAATGCCTCGTCCTGTTCATCCTTTTTTAATCCTCAGAATCCTGTTTCAGATAAATACTGTGCACGATTCGGACAGGTCGCGACTTGTCCCTACAATATCCTGGAAATCCTTTAATCCTGTAAATTTTGATGCTGATAAATTCACAGCTCAAACAAAAACCCTCACAATCTCTGAGGAAACTGTGAGGGTTGTCTTATGTCCTTTGTCAAAAACTCCTTTGTCTGGAAAACTTATACTTTAACAGTTACACCGATCAGTTCGCGAACGGTACGCTCGATGTCTTCCGGTGCAAAGCCTGCTTCGCGGTGAAGTTCCATTTGCGAGCCATGTTCGTAAATAACATCGGCCATGCCCAGGCGTTTCACCTGAGAAGTATACCCGTTATCTACCATAAACTCCAGCACCGCACTTCCGAAACCACCCTGCAGGCAGCCATCTTCTACGGTAATTACTTTATCATACTTTGTAAAAATGTGGTGCAGCAGTTCGGCATCTAGTGGCTTGCAGTAGCGCATATCGTAATGGCCCGGGTTAATGCCGTCGTAAGCAAGTTTTTTGCAAACATCCACCGCATAGTTACCAATGTGGCCAAAGGTAAGTATAGCAACTTCTTCGCCTTCCTGTATGGTGCGGCCTTTGCCAATTGGTTGCAACTCTAATGGTGTGCGCCAGTGCGGCATAACACCTTCGCCGCGTGGGTAACGGATCGTGAACGGTCCTACATTATCCTGCGAAGCGGAGTACATCATGTTGCGCAGTTCCTGCTCGTTCATGGGGGCAGCCACAATCATGTTCGGGATGCAGCGCATGTAGGCAATATCGTAAGCGCCGTGGTGTGTTGGGCCGTCGGCACCGGCAAAACCGGCTCTATCCAGGCAGAAAACTACGTTCAGGTTCTGTAAGCATACATCGTGTACCACCTGGTCGTAGCCGCGCTGCATAAACGTACTGTAAATGTTGCAGAACGGAATCATACCTTGTGTGGCCAGGCCAGCCGAGAACGTAACGGCATGTTGCTCGGCAATGCCTACATCAAACGCACGATCCGGCATGGCTGCCATCATAATGTTAAGCGAGCAGCCCGATGGCATAGCAGGCGTAACGCCCATTATTTTAGGGTTCTGCTCGGCAAGCTCTACCATCGTATGGCCAAACACATCCTGGTACTTAGGCGGTTGTGGGGTATCGTAAGTAGTTTTATAGATTTCGCCGGTTATTTTATCGAACAGGCCGGGCGCGTGCCATTTGGTCTGGTCTTTCTCGGCCAGTTCAAAGCCTTTGCCTTTGGTGGTAAGGCAATGCAGTATTTTAGGACCCGGTATATGTTTCAGATCTTCCAGTACCGAAGCCAGGTGGTTGATATCGTGTCCGTCGATTGGGCCGAAGTAGCGGAAGTTAAGCCCTTCAAATAAATTGCTTTGCTTAAGTACAGTAGCCTTGATTCCGCTTTCTATTTTTGAAGCGATATGCTGTGCATTTGGCCCGAATTTGCTGATCTTGCCTAGTATGTTCCAGATCTCGTCGCGTACTTTATTGTAAGTGCGGGATGTGGTGATATCGGTTAAATATTCTTTCAGAGCGCCCACATTCGGGTCAATGCTCATGCAGTTATCGTTCAGCACCACCAATAAGTTGGCATTGGCAACACCGGCGTGGTTCATAGCCTCAAAAGCCATACCGCCCGTCATGGCGCCATCTCCGATAACGGCAATGTGCTGGCGGTCTTCTTCGTGTTTATACTTGGAGGCAACAGCCATACCCAGCGCTGCCGAAATAGACGTGCTGGAGTGGCCTACGCCAAAGGTATCGTATTCGCTTTCTTTGCGTTTCGGGAAACCGGACAGGCCTTTATACTTGCGGTTGGTATGGAAATTTTCGCGGCGGCCTGTCAGTATTTTGTGGCCGTACGCCTGGTGGCCCACATCCCAGACCAGCTGGTCGTAAGGTGTATTAAAGACGTAATGCAGCGCCGTAGTAAGTTCTACAACACCCAGGCTAGCCCCAAAATG
This sequence comes from Pontibacter arcticus, assembly GCF_003284895.1. Taxonomy (GTDB): domain Bacteria; phylum Bacteroidota; class Bacteroidia; order Cytophagales; family Hymenobacteraceae; genus Pontibacter; species Pontibacter arcticus. The sequence goes on along the minus strand of NZ_QMDV01000001.1, from coordinate 538,596 downwards.
ACCGCCATGTATGGATACCACATCAATTATATACTGTCTCAGCTCCTGACTAACCTGCAGTAATTGGGTTGGCTTGAGTTTCCTCAGGTCGGCAGGGGTATGGATGGAAGCTAGGAGCTCTCCCGGTTGAATGATCATAGAATCGTCTTTATAGACCTCTAACAAAATTTAGTTGCCAAAGTTTAAATGCGGCAAACGCACCAGACCGGACAAAACACAAAGGTAATAAATTAATAAGAAAAGCGCCTTCTTTACAAATGTACAAACCCGGCTGTAAACGAAACTTGCAGATCAGAAAGTATAAAAAAAGCCCTCTGTAAACTGAAAATTACTTTAATTTGAGCTCGGGCGAAGTAGAAAAAGGGAATTTTTATTTTACCTGAACAATTATACCACTAATACCGGCAACTTGTTTTAAGATAGCAGATTATCTGCAGGCAGTTTCTTAATTTCGGGCTTCAGGTTAAAATGTTTATTTTTGATTTTCAGTTATAGCCACGTGCAGCATAGCAAAGTATAAAGTATGAGTTTCGAGATAAAATTAGCGTTGTTTGAGGGGCCGTTCGACCTGTTGCTTTTCTTTATTGAGCGCGATGAGCTGGATATCCATGATATTCCGATCTTCCAGATCACAAACGAATTTATGGGCTACATCCAGCAAATGGAGCAGCTGAACATGGAAGTAGCCAGCGATTTTATACTTACCGCGGCCACCCTGATGCGCATAAAAGTTAAAATGCTACTGCCCCGCACCGAAAAAGACGACGAAGGCAACGAGATTGACCCGCGCAAGGAACTGGTGCAGCACCTGCTGGAATATAAAAAGTTTAAAAGTATAATTCCGGATATGCAGGCAATGGAAGACCAGCGCCTGGCCCAGGAAAGCCGTGGCAACCTGCACCACGAACTGCAGCAGATAGCCACCGCTAACCACTTCGAGTACGAACTGCAGGACCTGAGCCTGTACAAAATCATGCGCGTGTTCGAGAAAGTGATGACGCGCTTTGAAGAAGAACAGAACCGCCCGCAACACACCGTACTTACTTATCCTTATACCTTAGATGGCCAGCGCGACTACATTATGCAGCGCGTGCAGGAGCAAAGCCGCATCGATTTTTCGGAGCTTATACTTGCCTTTCCGGATAAAATAGGGATGATCTTCAATTTCCTGGCGATACTGGATATGTTGCAACTGAACATGATCGGCATCGAGATCGGCGAAGATTTCAACGATTTCGCGATTACAACTGCAGATGGCGCAACCACGCAGGTATTACAATTACTGGAGGCCGAAGAAGCTGTTTAGTTGTTATTTGCCGAAATGACGTGTGCAGCCTTCCCTTTCTGAAAACAGACCTATGAAAACGATCATTATTGGTGGCGGTATTGGTGGGTTATGTGCAGCGATTGCTTTGCAGAAAGCAGGAATTGAAGCCGAAGTATACGAAGCCGCTCCGGAACTGAAACCCGTAGGCGCCGGCGTAGGTTTAGCAGCCAACGCCATTCAAGGCCTGGAACGGTTGGGCGTGGCGCAGGAAGTAATAGCACTGGGAAAACAGCTGACCGCCCTGGTCATGTTAGACGAAAACGGCGACGTGATCAGTAACCAGGATACGCGTAGCCTGAGCGAAAAGTATGGCGTTAACAACTTCGTCGTACACCGGGCTGCGCTGCACCAGGTACTGCAAAATCATTTAAAACCCGGCTCGCTTTTCCTGAATAAGCGCTGCGAAAGTATAAACCAGCAAGGCGATACAGTTGAAGTTACTTTTACCGATGGCAGCCATACTTCCGCTGATCTGCTGATTGCAGCCGATGGCATTAACTCTGTCATTCGCCAAAAATTACTACCAGATAGCAAGCCCCGTTATGCCGGTTATACGTGCTGGCGCGCCGTTATCGAAAACCCCGGCTTGCCCATCAATAAAATGGTTTCCGCTGAAACGTGGGCACCGCAAGGCCGGATCGGCATGGCACCTTTACCCGGAAATCTGGTATATTGGTATGTCTGCCTGAACGCTCCTGAACGCGACCCAAGAATGCAGCAAATGACTCCAGCCCAACTTTCAGCGCACTTTTCAGGGGCTCACGGACCTGTGCAGGCCATACTTGCCGCTACCAAACCCGAACAACTAATCTGGGGGGATATCGCGGACCTGGCGCCGTTAAAGCAGTTTGTGTATGGCCGTGTAGTTTTGTTGGGGGATGCTGCCCATGCTACCACACCAAATTTAGGGCAAGGCGCTTGCCAGGCCATAGAAGATGCGGTTGTGCTGGGCCAGTGCCTGCAAAATCATAAAGACTTAAAGGCAGCCCTTAGGAAATATGAAAAACGCCGGATTGCCCGAACCACCAAAATTATCCGGCTGTCGCGGCTGTTGGGTTGGGTAGCGCAATGGCAGCATCCGGTATTAACCAAAGCCCGGAACATGCTTTTGCGCACAACGCCTGCATTCGCCACAAAACGGCAGATGGAATACATTTTTAAAGTCGACTTTTAATAAAGCGGCTGTTTCATTTAAATTAATCTAAACACTTTTCAGCGGATAAGCTTAAAGTATAAACTGCTGTTAAATTTAATAAAATGAAGAAGAATTTTTGGTTTTTAGGCTTGCTGATCGGCTTATTGGGTTGTTCTGGCAGCGATAATACAACGTTAAAAAAACTACAGGCTGCTGTAGAAAGTGAAAATGTCGGGCCGAAAGGGTACAACGTCATCAACTTGGCAAATATCACTGATTTTGAATGGGATACGGCTTATTTTTTCCAGGAGGCAACGCCCGTACTGGATATCCGTAACGAGATCGGATTTATGTGGGATGGCACAGCTGTACCTAATTTTCACCACCGGTTCTTGTTTGTGGGAAAAGGTAAAGTAGTGGGTTTTGTAGATTATAACTTTAAAGAAGAATTTCTGCTTTCGGTTTACGGCTGCAACCAGGATCGCTGGATCTATCCGCGTAGCCGCGCCACGTTCGCCAGCTTTAAATACTGCACCACCGGCGAAGACCAGAAAACAGTTTATACTTTCATCCCTGAACCTTGTGTAGAAAACATACAACAACTGATGGGGCAGAAGTGTAACGAGGAGAAAGTTGCGAAGAAGTAGGGAAAGCCGGTTAACGCCGGCTTTCTTTGATGTATTTATACTTTGCTTTGGTGAGAGCTGTTTGATGGAAAAAGAAGTGCAGCTGCCCTTGTTGAGAAGTAAGCTTTCAAAAGTATATTTGCCTACGAGTCAATAAAAAAGCTCTTTCAGAACCTATATTCCGAAAGAGCTTTTTTATTGATTATACTTGAACCTACACCAACTCGTGCTTCATCAGATACTCTGCAATTTGCACAGCATTGGTAGCAGCACCTTTGCGGAGGTTATCAGCCACGATCCACATATTTACCGTACGCGGCTGCGTCTCATCTAAACGAACTCGGCCAACCAGTACCTCGTCTTTCCCATGCGCATCTTTCGGCATTGGGTAAACTAAGTTTTTTACATCATCCACCACTTTCACGCCTTCGGTCTCGTTGAGGATGCGGTATACTTCATCCAGCGTAAAGTCTTTTTCAAACTCCACGTTCACAGATTCCGAGTGGCCACCCATTACAGGTATACGCACTGCTGTAGCTGTTACCCGGATAGAGTCGTCGCTCATGATCTTCTTGGTTTCAAGGATCATTTTCATCTCTTCTTTGGTATAACCGTTGTCCGTAAACACGTCAATATGCGGCAGCACATTCAGGTCAATTGGGTAGGGGTAGGCCATCTCGCCTGTTTTGCCGGCGCGCTCGTTCATCATTTGCTCCACCGCTTTCACGCCCGTTCCGGTTACCGATTGGTAGGTGCTCACTACAATGCGCGTCGCTTTCAGTTCTTCGTGCAGCTTGTTTAGCGCTACCACCATTTGGATGGTAGAGCAGTTCGGGTTAGCGATGATCTTGTCTTCTTTTGTTAGCTCTTTGGCATTAATCTCCGGTACAACCAGCTTTTTGGTCGGGTCCATGCGCCACGCCGAGGAGTTATCGATTACCACAATGCCCGCTTCGGCAAACTTAGGGGCCCACTCCGTAGAAGTGCCGCCACCCGCCGAGAAAATAGCGATTTGCGGAGCCGCTGCAATGGCATCCTGCATCCCGATCACTGTTAGCTGTTTACCCTTAAACGCTATCTGTTTACCAACAGACCTCTCAGAAGCAACCAACAATAATTCTGTTACCGGGAAGTTACGCTCCGCCAGTACTTTCAAAATTTCGCCGCCTACCAGTCCGGTGGCGCCTACAACTGCTACTTTCATTTCGTTATTCGGGTAAATTTTTAAGGTATCAGGGTGTTAAAAAATGCCAAATATATGAGCCCTAAAGCTTTAAGTGTGCTATCTGTTCGCCAAAACCGGCCGGGTTCCCGTAAATGCTACAAGGTAAAAAGCAGTATGGGCGTGTCCTTTTGCTGCGCAAGCAGGCCGGGCCCCGAAAGTGTACAGGATCATCGACTTTCGCCTGTACTCCTCGCTGCGCTACGGGGTGCGGGCTCTATTCGGCACGCAAAGCAGCTGCAAGTTCGTAAGTTTTAGGCAAAATCTTATACATGAAACAAACTTTACCAAAAGCTTTTGTACAAATATTTAGCATACTAGCTCATGCAGTTTTGTATATAAGCAGTGCGCTGCATCTGAGCCTTTTGACCAAGAGACTGCTGGCTCTTTGTACTCCTTCTCCTGTTTTCAGGAGGGGGCTGGGGGGAGGTCTACTACTTCTCCCGCTGCTGGTGCAGGCACAACTGCAAGACGATTTCTCGGACGGCGACTTTACCCAAAACCCAACCTGGCGCGGCGACCAGACCAGCTTTATTATCAACGCACAAAACCAACTACAAAGCAATGGGCCAGCTGTAACAGGAACAATACTACAGTTAGTCACGCCCTCGCAGGCCGCGGTAGGCACGACCTGGGAGTTCTGGGCTAACCTGCAGTTCGCTACATCTGCCAGCAATTATACCGATGTTTACCTGATGGCCAGTTCCGAAGACCTGAAAAACACATCTACCAGCGGGTATTATGTGCGCATTGGTGGCACAACAGACGAGGTAAGCCTGTTCCGGAAAGATGCCGGCAAAACACCTATTACAGTTATAAATGGCCCCGACAAAACAGTAGCAACCAGCAATAACGTAGTGCGCGTGCGCGTAAACCGAAGTATAAACCACGAATGGGAACTGCTGTTGGATGCCACCGGCTCCGGCGAAAATTTTGTAAGGCAGGGCATTGCCACCGATGCCGTTTACAAGCGTTCCGCGTTTTTTGGAGTGCTGGCAAGGTATAGTTCGGCAAACAGCAAGAAGTTTTTCTTTGATGATTTTAGAGTTGTAGATACTCAGCCTCCTGCCCTGGAAGATGTGCAAACCCAAAGCCTGCAGGAACTCATGTTATACTTTAACGAGCCACTCCGCACTACCGAAGCCCGAAATGTAGCAAATTATACTTTGAACGGAAATATAAAACCGGCGTTAGCCGAACTTACGCAGGAAGGTACAGCAGTAAGATTGGTGTTCAGCCAAACCTTCCGGAACGGGAATAACATGCTTAGTATTGCTAACCTTGCGGACCTGGCCGGAAGCATACTTGCTGCGCCGCTGGAGGTTAACTTTTCGTTTGTTTTGCCTGCCGTGCTGCCCGGTTACAACGAATTACTCATCACCGAAATTATGGCTGATGAAGACCCGAGTGTTGGGTTACCGCAACAGGAATATGTTGAACTTTATAACCCAACTGATAAGCTGCTTACGCTGCAGGGAATCCGGTTTTCGGATGCTACCACCACTACCACTTTTCCGAATGTGCAACTGGAACCGGGAGAGTATGCCGTTGTGGTACCCAATACTCAGGTTTCGAATTTCAGCCAGTTTGGCAAAGTGATCGGTATTTCGAATTTCCCGGGGCTGAACAATGCCGGCGAATTGCTGCAACTGCGCCAGCCCAATGGCAGACTTATTTATGCAGTAAATTATGCTGATACCTGGTACAAAAATAACAGCAAACGCAGCGGTGGCTGGAGTTTAGAGATGATCGATGTCGGTAACCCGTGCGGCGCAATAGAAAACTGGATAGCTTCCGAAAACCCGAGAGGCGGCACACCGGTGCAACCCAATTCGGTAGCAACTCCCAACCCGGATAATACCCCAGCCATACTTACAGAAGCCATTGCTTTAACCCCGGACCGGATTTTGCTGCGCTTTAACGAGCGGTTGGATAGTTTGCAGGCAGCTCAAGTTGTTAACTATACGATCAGCCCAGGTATAAATGTGCAGCGAGTGCAAGTGCAGGGGCCTTTGTTTACGGAAGTTATACTTCAATTAATAACACCCTTACAGGAACGCCAGGTTTATACTTTAACGGCCAACAAAATTACAGATTGCACCGGCAATTTAAGTCAACAGCAACAAGCCACGTTTGCGCTGCCCTCGGATCCTGAACCCGGCGATGTGGTGATCAACGAAATTTTGTTTAACCCGCGGCCCGGTGGGGTAGATTTTGTTGAGCTCGTGAACCGCAGCGATAAATACATCAACATCCAAAACTGGCAGCTCGCCAACCTCAGCAACGATAGTATTGCTAATTTCCGGACTATTACAATGGCAAATTATGTATTGGCCCCGAAACAATATGTAGTCCTGACCACAAACGCAGCCAATATAAAAGCAAACTACCCGGCAGCACGCCAGGAAACGTTTCTGCAAATGGCCTCGCTGCCCAGCTATCCCGATAGCGAAGGAACGGTTATGGTGCTGCAACCAGACAAGCGCGTAGCAGACCGGTTTAGTTATACTTCTGAGATGCATTTCGGGCTGCTCGATGATGTAAACGGTGTTTCGCTGGAACGGCTACAATTAGGTGCGCCTACTGTATCAAGCAACTTCCACTCGGCGGGCAATGCCGTTTTGGCCACGCCCGGTTACCAGAATTCACAAACGCAGGCAAGCACTCTGGTGCAACGTATCTTCGAAATTACACCCAAAGTTTTCTCCCCTGATAACGATGGCTTCGAAGATTTTGCGACCATTAATTACCGCACTGATAAAACAGGTTTCGTTGCCAATATCACGGTTTTTGATAGCCAGGGACGGAAGGTCAGGAAACTGGCCCGGAACGAGCTGCTGGCTGCCAACGGCTTTTTTAGGTGGGATGGCCTGCATGATGATGGTGCTAAAGCTGGCATTGGGTATTACCTGCTCTACATCGAACTCTTTACCCTGAACGGCGAGAAAAGCGAATTTAAAGAGAAGGTGGTAATAGGCGGCAGGCTGTAGATACTTAAGTCGGCTACACTTTTAACTACTTAAGAGAGTATTAATTTGAATTAGTATTCTCTTATTCATTACATAGAGAAAGATTACTTCATTGAAAAAAAATAAAGGCTGCTCAGTTTAGAGCAGCCTTTATTTTTTTTCAATGAAGTAATCTGATTTTAATTTGTTACTGTAAAATTATCTTTACTAATCATTGTTTGGCCATTTTGCAGGACAGTGATTTTCATCGCTCCTGTAACATTGGATGGGACTACAGCCTTGATTGTTGTATCAGTTATACTAAGGATGTTAGTTGAAACTGTCCCGAATCTTACCACAGTATAAGCATTTGCTGAAAAGCCGGAACCTGTAATAGTGACTACTGAACCTGCCACACCAGAACTTGGCGAAAAGGCCGTGAATGTTGGTGCTAATACAGTAAACTCATCTTTTGCTTCTATTTTGGTATAGTCGTTTTCCACAGAAATTTTTACTGCACCAAGTGTTGCTCCTTGCGGAACAGAAGTTTGAATTGTGCTGGAGGAAGTGCTATAGCCACCTATCCTGACAGATCCGAAGTTGACAATATAATAGGTGTCAGGAAGGAAATTTCCTTTCAGGATAACCTCTCTGCCGATTCCTCCTGAAGTAGGGGAAAAGCTGGTAATAGATGACGCTACAACACTAAACTGTTGTGTGGCTTCTATTACAGTGGGTCCGAAAGCTACCTTTATCTTGTGGTTTCCTTCCTTCAGATTGAATGGAACAAGTACCAGCATCTCACCAGAAGATACATATGATATAGTAGTAGGAATATCTCCTACCGTAACGACAGCCTGATTATAGTTGTAATAGAAGTCGCTTGGGAAATTATCACCGGTAAGAGAGAAGTAGCTTCCAGACAGCCCCGAAGTTGGCGCTATGGAAGTTACAGTATGCGGGATTACCGTAAAATCACCTGGCAGGGTGGTCTTAACACCATCTATTATTACAGATAGAGGTACTTTTTTTGCTCCAATATGATGTGGTACCTGTACCTGTATCCCTGTTGAACTATAACTTGTAATCGGAACATCTACCTCCCCAAAAGAAACTCTAAGATTACTGTAGTAATAATAACCAGGCAGGTTATTTCCTTTAATAGTAATTACGGTGCCTAGTGTAGCAGACTTGGGTGAGAAATCAGTTACTGAAGGGTTTACCTTAAAAGTAGAAGTAACATTGTAGGTTTGTCCTGCCATTTTAAGAACCACACCAACCTGTCTGTAATCATAGTAACTGGAAGATGTGATTCCGGATGGTACTTCGACCACAACTTTAGAAGGGCTAACCTCAATAACTTTACCGGCAACATTAGCAAACAAAACTTCTACTTCAGTTGCATCACTTGTAAAAAAGCTTCCACTGATAGTTATCTTATCACCTGCTTTTCCGGTGTTAGGTACTATAGACTGTATATTTGGCGATGGCAATGTAACGCTGGCTACCTGCCCAAATACAGTTCCTTTTTCATTTGTCAGATACGCTCTGGCATAAAAATTATGATTAGAGGTATAATAGCCGGAAGCAATTTTCAGGTTTTTTACATCTTGCTTATACGTACCTGGTTTTGCATCTTTTCCTAAAGAAAGCCTTGTGCCCATCGTTTCACCAAGTTCCGGCGTTAAGCCATAAACAAAGCCAAAATCCAATACAGGAAATTTACCCGTATGAATAATATTCCCCTCCAGCGTAGCGCTGGAGGGCGAAAGTGCAGTAATCTGCATTGTCTTTATCTCGGGGTGTATTTGTTCATCCTCTTTTTCACAACCTTGTAGCAGCAGAAAAGAAAAGATTATTAATAGGAATGGAGAGCGGAATATGTATAGTTTCATGTAAGTTACAATAACAGAATCCTTAGAATACATAACCAACCCGCACGCCATTCATCAGGCTTGGCCCGAAAGAAAAGGAAGTGTCCTTTACTTCTCTGTTTTCAATAGGGGAGTTATCAGAGTTACTTGTTTTTATTTCCAAATCCTGTAATGTTTTCTGGCTGAAACCAAAATTCACTTCATATCCGAAAAAGAAGTTCTTGGCCATATAAAAATCAAAGCCTGATACGAGGTTAATTCCATATCGGAAAAAACCGCGCTCATCATAACTGTATACCGTGTAAGAAGGATTGTTATAAGGGTAAGAAGTGTTTGCCGGATAGAATGTAGATGTCTGCCAGCCGCCTGTTATAGTTCTAACTGTCTGCCCGTTGGTAATTTCGTTTTCGGAAGTCTTGTTTTCAATAATGAGGTCGGCACCCACATATGGTGAAAGCCTTCTGGTTCCGGCAAAGTGTTTCTCAATACCTAAATTTACACCAAGTGTTGTACTGCTCCGCTCGTTTTTATAGATAGAAGGATTAGTCCCATAAGGGGTTGAATTTTCAGAAAAATCATTAACCCGGTTTCCGTTAAAGCCTAATCGTATAGCTAAATTGGGAGTCGTGAAATACCTGAATTTAAGTTGATTAATAGAGTTGTTTAAGCTTAAAGTACCATTAAAAGGGTTTACATTAAGTTCTGTAGCAACGTGCTTAGCCTGCGCCTTTAAAGCAGTGACAGCAGTTGAATCAGAAGGCAACATCTGCGCATCAGATGTATAAGCAGTACACAGGCAAGCTAAAAAGATAAGTAAGGATGTTTTCATAAATAGTTATAAGGTTAAAGTGGCAAATATATATATTCGTCTATAGTATTACAATGATATTCTATAAGAAAAATTAAATTTATCAAAGTTTGAATACAAGATCGCCTCCAGAGGTAGTAATGAATTAATCCCTCTGGAGGCGAGTATTTGGAAATGGAATGGACACGAACGAAATATAAGCTTTAAAGAATTACAGATCATGTTCTTTCAGCTTCCAAGTATACTATCCTTCAAAATAACAGCTAGTTAGTGTGCCATACTTCGAGTACAATCACTTAACTTGCGCCGCTTTTTTAGCCTGTTTATACTTTTAGCTATACTTTGGAAGTGGAGAATATCCTGTATTTGTGCCTGTTCGCTTTTCTGGCTGGTTTTATTGATGCGGTAGTGGGGGGCGGTGGCCTGATTCAGTTGCCTGCTTTGCTTATTTTTCTGCCGGGTGTGCCGGTCGCTACTGTGTTTGGTACAGGTAAACTGGCCTCCATTGCCGGTACAACTTCAGCGATGGTGCGCTATGTCCGGAATGTTAAAATAAATTACCTGGCCATACTTCCGGCTGCAGCGGCTGCTTTTATCTGTTCGTTTTTAGGCGCGCGCGCCCTCAGCCACCTCGATGCCAGCCTCCTGAAACCGCTTATCCTGGTACTGCTGATTCTGGTAGCCATTTATACGTTTATCCGGAAAGATTTTGGGTCGTTGCATGCGCCTAAGCTATCCGACTCTCAGGAAAAATTATATGGTTTGCTGATTGGAGCTGCCATTGGCTTTTACGACGGTTTTTTCGGTCCCGGAACAGGCAGTTTCCTGATCTTTATCTTTATCGGGATTTTCGGGTTTAACTTCCTGGCAGCTTCGGCGGCGGCTAAAGTAGTGAATGTGGCGACCAATTTATCGGCACTTTTATACTTTGGTTACAAAGGATTTATACTTTATGAAGTAGCTATTCCGATGGCCATCTGCAGCGTTATCGGCTCGCAGTTAGGAACACGTACGGCACTAAAAAAAGGAACAGGTTTTGTCCGGGCCCTTTTTCTGGTGGTGGTAACAGGCATCATTCTTAAGTTTGCCTATGATACCTACGGCACCGGTGGCAGCGATTTTGTGAAGCTAAGCACCGCCATCCAGAATTGGGCTAGTAAATTAGGGTAATTACCTGATCGGTACCTCGCCAGCCGACCAGTACAAGTATGTTTTCGCTTTGGCATATTTTGTTTGTAACTCGTAAAGCTTTACCTGCGCCTCCAGGTGCTTCACCTCCCGGGAGTTGATTAAAAATACTGAGCTTTCACCATTTTCGAAGCGGGTTACCTCGCCATTGCGAAGTATAAGTGCATTGGCTACGAGTTGCTGCTGTAGTTTTATCTGCTCTTCCAGGGTAAGCCAATCGTTGTAAGCGGCCTGTATGGCATTCTCTACCTCGCGGGTTGTTTGTGTTAACTCTAAGAAGTTAGCTTGCCGCTTAGCTTTAGTAAGTTGTAGCTTGCCACGTTCCTCGCGCAGAAACAAAGGCAGACTAAAGCTCATCCCTAACTTATAATTATTGCGGAGGTATTGCTCATTTATTATCTCAGAATTTACATCAAAATCGCGCTGCAATACATTATAATCAATGTTGAGTTTGGGTTTTAGTTTATCTGCGGCAAAGCGTTGCTCCAGTGCCAGCTGGCTTGTCTTTAAGTTTAGTTTGCGGAGCTCGGGGTGGTTATTACGGGCAAATTGCAGTAGCTGGTTTAAGGAATCAGGCTGTAAAGCAACAGGCACATTGGTTGGCGAAGCAGGAATGGTGGTATCCTGCAGCTCTAAGGGCACTTCATTATCGGTCCACAAGTATACTGCTACTTTCAGGCGGCTGTTGGTATTGTTAAGCTGTGCCTGTTGCAATTGCAGCTGGCGTTCCTGCACAGCCATTAGTGCTTCCAGTGTATCAATGGCGGCAAGGTCTCCTTCGCGGGCCCGCATGTTTATACCTTTCAGCCTGATATCAGCTAACGCAAGGGATTCCTGGTATAATTTTACAGTCGCGTGTTGCTCCCACCATTCCCAGTAAGCCTTGGTCGCTTCGAGCAATAGTTTGTTTATAAGCTTTATGCGTTCTACTTCGGCAACATCCTGCAACAGCCGTCCTTGCCGTACGGTAGCTCTGCGTTCATCAATAAACAACCCCTGGCCCAGCGGCACCGAAATACCGGCATAACTCAGACCTTCGGCGGGCATACTGTTTTCGGGGTTGAGATACTCGCCCTGGTTTTTTTCGAAACCGGCTTTTAACACCGGGCCAAACCAAAGCGGCACACGCAGGGTATTATCCCAGGTTGTAAAATACTCTTTGCCGCCAAATTCTTTTCGGTAGAGTTTGCTGCTAAGCTCAGGGTCAAAAGCGCCGCGGGCCATTCGTAATTCCTGCCGGGCTTGCTCTGTAAGCAACTGTGCCTGCGAAGCAACCGGGTGGTGTGCCAGTATGATTTTATGAAACTCCTGTAGTGTAAGTACCTGTGCTGTATCCTGGGCATGCAGCTGCGGCTGCCAGGCCAGCAAAAGTATAAACAAGCTGAAAAAAGTATGGAAATAACGTATCACTTTTGCTCCTCCTGTGGTTTTGCTGCACCTTTTCCTTTCTCTGCCGGGGCCACATAATCTGCTGGGAAGTTATTGAGCTGTCGCCAGATCTCATACCAGATAGGCACGGTTCTTAGCATCGCCCAACCATACACTCCCGAACCAACACGCAAAGCTGAAGGCCACGCAGTGCTGCTCTTATCAGGTATAACCAGCATGCGGTATTTGCCGTTGGTGCCCGTGTTATCGATTACGGCCACTGTGCCGCCAAAAGTACCGAAACTGGTGCCCGGCCATCCTGAAAATACAAGCGCCGGCCATCCTTCAAACTGGAGCCGGACTTTATCGCCGCGCTCTATAAGCGGCAAATCGAGGGCATCAATGTATAACTCGGCGGCCAGTTGCGGGTTGCCGGGCATTATAGTAGCCAGCGCTTCGCCTTCTTTGATCGTTTCGCCGATACCTGCTTTAAGCGTTTGTACGACAAAGCCATCCTGCGGCGCTACGATCTGGTAATACTGGCTGCGGATCTGGGTGCTGCTGTACTCGTTTTCCAGTTTGGCTACTTCGGCTTCGGTGCCATAAATGTAGGAACGGGTAGAACTTAACTCTGCTTCTGCCTTAGCAATTTTATCGGCATATTCTGCACGTAGAGAGCTGAGCTCAGTTTGGGTGTTCTGAAGCTCGGCGCGCGTGGCATCATACTTATTTGTGAGCGATAACAGTTTTGCCTGTGCTTCCTGCAGTTTCAAGCGCCGCTGCTCCAACTCTGTCAGGGATTTCAGGCCTTGTTTGTACAGGTTTTCTTGGCGGGCTAACTGAGATTCGGCAATAGCCAATTCTGTACGCTGAGCCACGACATCTATGCTGTCGCTTTGCAGTTTAAGGCGGGTTTGCTCTATTTTATTGCGTGCTTTCTGCAGGCTGAAACCCAGGCCGGATTGTAATGCTTTTATCTGTTCCTGCATCGCTTCCGCTTTATTCTGTGTGGCCTGTGCCGCTCCTTTCTTGGCATCTACCTGTTCGCCTAAACGGGCCAGAAAATCGGGGTCCATGTACTTTTCCTTGATCTCTGAAATGCTGGCAATGGTATCTCCTTTTTTCACGAAAGCGCCTTCCATCACATGCCAGCGTTCAATGCGGCCTGCAATAGTGGCCTGCAATGTCTGGGGCCTGTCCTCTGGCGAAAGTGCCGTTAGCACCCCCTGCGACCGGATGTTTTGCGTCCAGGGCAGAAACAGGCAAAGAAAAATGACCAGAAATATACCACCGATCCAGTAGGTTACTCTGTGGCCGAAGCGCGGGGTTTGCACCTGCTGCATGATGTCCGGACGGGACGTGCTTATATGTTCGGTTCCTTTTAATTCGGGTGCCATAGGTTAAGCTGTTATATCGGTTAACTCTTGTAAAATGGCAAGGTGCTTTAGTTCTTCGTACGGGCCAAAAGCTACCTGATTGCCGTCTTGTAGCACCAGGGTCTGGGTACACAACTGCATTACTTCCCTGTCGTTGGATACAATAATAATGGTCCAGTCGAATTGCGGGCTTGCAAGCAGCCGGAAGAAATTTATCTTTTCCTTTTTGGTCATGCCTGCCCACAGGTTTTCGATGATGAGGAGTTTCGGGCGCTTCACCAGGCTACGGGCCAGTACTATTTTACGGGCTACGCTGCCTGGCAACCGCATACTGCCGCCGGTCAGGTAAGCGTGCAAGCCATCCGGCAGGGTATGTACAAATTCTGATAAGCCCGTCAGTTCAATGGCCCATAACACATCCTGTATAGGTAAATCGGCGCCAAGCGTTATATTATCCAGCAATGTGCCGTCAAAAACCTGTTCATTCGAAATGTTATCACCAATCAGGCTGCGCAGGTTGCCTTTATGCAGATCGTGCAGCGAAATGCCGTTGTATACCAGGCTGCCTTCATAAGACGGGAATAACCCAAGCATCAGGCTAATGAGTGTGCTTTTGCCCGAGCTATCAAACCCTGATAGACAGATACGATCAGCAGGATTTATAGTAAAGCTAATATCCTGCAAAGCCATTTTTTTAGCGTTTTCAAATTTATAGCTCAGGTTCCTGGCTGTTATACTTAGCCCGCCATTCAAAGCTAATTCGTCCAGGTTGAAGCCGCCTTCTGGTTCAAGAGGTAAATCTGTTACATGCCCTATTTTGTCGAGGCTGGTTAATACATCATATACTGTATCCAATTTGATGATGATCTTTTCGACAGCGGTCATGATAAGGATGATAATGATCTCGGAAGCTACAAACTGCCCGATATTTATTTCCTGCTGCACCACCAGCACACAACCCAGCACCAGCAAGCCGCCTGTGATAAACGTCTTAAACCCTACAAAGCTGAAATACTGCGTCATTAGAATACTGAAATGTTTCTTCCGGACATTCAGGTAGCTTTGTACATAATTATTGGTGCGGTCCATGGGCAGGTTGGTGTGTCCTACCAGCTTAAACGTGCTGAGCGAGCGAGCCATTTCCTGGAGCCAGGCAACCAGTTTATACTTGTAAGTAGACTCTTTTATACTTGTCTCGATGCCTTTGCCGCCTGTCAGCCAGATAATAAGCCCTAGCGTCAGGATTAAAATAAAACCGAAAACGATGAAGTATGGATGATAAAAAGAAAGCAGGATCAACCCGAAAACGATCTGTATGACTGCCGTCGAAAAGTCTATCAGAATTTTAGCAAGGCCCTTTTGCACCGTAACAACATCAAAAAAGCGGTTCATCAGCTCGGGAGGATAGTGCTTGCGCAGCGCTTCGGGTTGCAGGCGTGGTACACGGTACGCAAAATCGGAAGCGGTGCGCGCAAACAGGCGTTGCTGCATATACTCCACTAGCCAAAGTTGCATTACCTGCAGGCCTCCCACTATTAAAAGCGCCAGCACGATCAGGCTGATCAGTACTACAACCGATACCGTTACCTGCCCGCTGGATACAAACCCGATGATGCTCTGGATACCCAACGGAAGCACCAAACTGATGATTCCGGCCGCAATTGCGTAAACATACAGGTACACAATCTCGCGCCGCTCCAACGACAGTAATTGCAGGAAGCGTTGTACAGGCGTGGCCTTCTTATCTGATTTATTACCCATTCTGCTCAGGATTAGCGTGTTTTTTACTATCAACTACAGCAAATACGATATGTTTGAGAAAATCTGCTGTCTCGTTATAACGGTCTGCTTTAACATCGGTAAGGGAAGGCAGGTGCTGTGCATAAAATAATTGCTGATGCGCTGCCTCCAGCATCGTACTTACAAGCGCGTGCGGGTAGGAGTAAGCAGGGTTTATTTCCAGTATAAGCAGCGCCAGCGAGTGGCAGAAATGTTTCAGCTCTAAAAAATAGCCTGCTTTGTTTTCGGCATCTACTTCCTTGGTGTGGTGTACCTTGGCAGATTCGGCTACCACTACCCGGTGCAGCACACGCTCATCTATGTATACGATGGTTGGATCATCGTTTTGGCCTGCTTTCACAATTACCTCAATGGCGCGGCTCATGCGTTCGCGCGGGTCTGGTATATTATGTGTCTGAAACGTGACAAGATAATCCAGCCATGCCCAGTACCACGATACCAGATAGGCCAGCAGTTTGTGCTTGTTCTCAAAATACCGGTATACAGATGCTTCCGTGGAGCCTATGGCAGCGGCCAGTTTCCTGAATGTAAAATCCTCAAAACCCAGTTCATCCAGCAGGTTTATACTTTGGGCAATAATGGTTTTACCTAGTTCTGTACTCTCCGGATCGCGCAGGTAAGACTGGTGTTTAAGGCTGATGTGGATATTGGCGGCCATTGGTCTGGTTACTAAATAAAATTACGAAAGGGTTTAAGCTGCGTTTTACTCTGGAAGTATAGTTAGTAATGCAATAATACTTAAACTTTCTTGAATAATAGTATTGCTATCATACAAAGAAGTATAGTGTTTAGTTTAAATTTTTTTGATTATTTTAAAAGTATAGAGCAGGCAGCTGGTATAACAGCAGTATGAAAGCCCTACCAGGTCCTTTTAATAATCTAACAATTCAACAATCAACAATTAGCTTTACCTTTGTGGCCTACTGTTGCCGTAAAACACAGGCAGCCACCAAGTATAAACACCAGCACCATGAAGTTTGAAGATTACCGCATCTCCGACGAAATAAAGAAAAGCCTGCATAAGCTCGATTTCAGAAAGCCTACGGATATTCAATATAAAGCCATCCCACCGATCCTTAAAGGAGAGGACGTACTAGCCATTGCCCAAACAGGTACAGGCAAGACAGCCGCTTTTGCTATTCCGGTTTTAGATAAGCTGCAGTACATTAAATTCAAGCGTCATAACGCCGGCATTAAGTGCGTGGTTATGGTGCCCACACGCGAACTTGCCGTACAGATAACCGAGGTTTTTAAAGAGATTGGCCGCTATACCAACGTCGAGACCTTCTGCGTTTTCGGAGGAGTGGAGCAAGGGCCGCAGATTGCTAAACTCGAAGCTGGAATTGATATACTGGTAGCTACACCAGGCCGTTTATTCGACCTTACCAGTCAGGGCTATATTGATTTGAGTACTGTTGAAGTATTGGTACTGGATGAGGCGGACCACATGCTGGACCTCGGTTTTATACATGATATCAAGCAGCTGATCACAAAGCTACCGCGCCAGCGGCAGACCTTGTTTTTCTCGGCTACCATTAACGAAAAGATCAAAGACCTGGCCTATTCGCTTGTAAACAAGCCGGTTCGCATCCAGATCTCGCCAAAAGACCCTGTTGCTAAAAACGTAGACCACTCGGTGATGTATGTAAGCATGGATGACAAGCGCTTTTTCCTGGAGCGTGTGGTAAAAGAGAACCCGGATAAGAAAATACTGGCTTTTGTGCGCACCAAAGTGCGGGCAGAGCGTGTGGTAGCTGCTATGGAGCGCGTAGAAATAGAAGCGGTAAGTATGCACGGCGGCAAAGACCAGAAAGACCGTAACGTAGCCATGGATAGGTTTCGGAGAGGTGATGTTAAATTGCTGATTGCTACCGATGTAAGTGCGCGTGGTATTGATATTTCGGGCGTGGAGTATGTGGTGAATTACGACCTGCCAGAACAGCCCGAAAATTATGTACACCGTGTGGGCCGTACCGGTCGCGGGAATGAGAAAGGAATTGCTGTTTCGTTCTGTGCCCCTGAAGAAAAACCAATATTACAGGAGATTCAAACCTATCTGACGAAAGAAATTAAAGTGCTGGAAGTTGATAAAGAGGATTACGAGGCCACCATCGATTTCAGCGCCGCCGCTACCTATGACTGGAAAACCCTGATGAAAGAAGCCGAACAGCAGGAGGAACAGGATAAAGCGATGAAAAGCAAGAAGGCAAAGCAGAAAGCGAAGAAAAAGAAGAAGTAGGTTGGGGTTTTTGCTGGCGTGTTAAGGATTTGAATATGAGAGTATATATTTTTTTGCTAGCGTGACTGGCTGCTTTGGTTAGTTAGGAAGGTCCTATTGTATAGCTGGCTTTTTCGCTCCAAGTCCGCTGGGACTCGTTCTCGGGCATCGCGCTGTTTACTTGAAGCTGTCCTCGCTCCGCTGCGGACTGCCACTCACGTGGCACCGCAACAATTAAAAGGCGCTCAACCCAAGAACTGGGATAATTTTTTTTCTTCGATCAGCCGATTTATACTTTACAGAAAGTATAAAGTATACTTCTGTTCAAAGCAGGTGGCTTTGGTTGAGCTAACTCCCCTCCTTTTTTCAAGGAGGGGTGCCGCAGGCGGGGTGGTTAAACTCATCAAACAAAAAAGTATGGCCCAGCGGACTTGGAGCGGAAAAGCGAACTATACAACAAAAAACTTACAATCAAGAATACGGAAGCTACGCCAGCAAAGTATAAGCTCATCCTACGCCTTTACCTTCTGTAACAAACTCTCAATCCAGAAAATAAGAGCCAGAGCAACAAGGTTAACACCAATTAGCTTCTGGCCGGTATCGGTATTAAAGTAAACCTCAAACGACGAAATTGCTAACCTGAATTTAAAGGTCCAGGAGCCAACCAGGTCTAAACCAAGGCCGATGCGCACGCCGGCTACATACAAAAAGCCGTACGACCCGAAGGCAAAATACACGACCTGCAGCAATTGGTTTACCAATGAAAGTATAAGCCCGCGGCGGGCGTTCCGGAAAAGCATGCGGCCGCAAAGTATAGAAAACACAAATAGTGCCGTTCCGAACAAGCTAATACGAAGCGTTTGAATGGTAACAGGCACGCTGCCACTAAACAGTACCCATACAAGCAAGCCAATTCCTAAAATACCACCTGCTACCTGGTAAATTGCCAGCGCCTTCAGTTGATTTTTGATTTTGTTCTCCAAAGTATAAAGAGTAGGTAAAACACAGCAAAAGTAGGTAATTTATACGTTAGAAAATGCTGTCTTCGTCTTCATCCAATACAGGTTCAGGCAAGCGCGTCAGCAGCACTTTGTCTATTCGGCTGCCATCCAGGTCAATCACTTCCAGTTCAAAATTTTCGATGGTGAGCTTAGTACCGATCCGGGGGATGTTGGATAGCTCGTAAAGTATAAATCCGGCCAGGGTGGCATAGCGTTCGGGTATATCCGGAATAAGGTTGGTATTCAGGGCCTGGTTAAGGTGGCGGATAATAACAGCGCCGTTTACAAGATAAGAGCCGTCTTCGCGCTCAAAAACATCCGGTTCCATCGATTCATCAACATCCGGCAGGTCGCCTACGATGGCCTCCATAATGTCGTGCAGCGTTAAAATACCTTCTACCGTACCAAACTCGTTCACAACAAAGGCCATATACTTACGCTTCTTCTGGAAAACTTTCAGCGTACTCATGACCAGCATGTGCTCCGATAAAAAAATAGGCTTACTCAGTATACTTTTGAGCGGTGTACCTTCCGGGCACTGGTAATAATCTTTTACCGACAGCACGCCAATAACCTTATCAATATCGCCTTCGCACACCGGGAAGCGGGTATGTGCACTCGAGGTGATTACTTCGCGGATTTTTTCCTGGGGCCAGGTTACATCCAGCCATTCTACTTCGGTGCGGTAAGTCATCAGACTGCGGTTGCGCAGGTCGTAGAGGTAAAAAAGGTTGTCGTGCAGGCGTTCTTCCTCAGCTTCCAGCACGCCTTCTTTTCCGGCTACTTTTATCAAATGGCGCAGTTCGTCTTCTGTTAGCGACGCCCCATCAGCATCTTTTTTAAAACCGAAAATCCGTAATAATAAGCTCGTAGAGCCCGAGAGAAGTTTAACCAGCGGAAACGTAACGGCTGTAAAAATTCTGATAACCGGCGCTACACTCAGGGCTATACTTTCCGGGTTTTTCATGGCGATGGTTTTAGGGATAAGCTCGCCAATAACAATGGTAAAATACGTAATCAGGCCGATGATAATTGTGATCGCAATCTGGGAAGCGTACCGGGCCAGTGGTTCGATGGAGGCAATATACGGGGTCAGGTCATCGGACAAAGCCGCCCCGCCATAGGCACCTGCCACAATCCCGATCAGGGTAATGCCCACCTGCACCGATGAAAGGAAATTTTCGGGGTTATTGAGGAGTTTTAAAACGGTTTTTGCCTTTTTGCTTCCTTCAGAAGCGAGTTGCTCGATGCGGCTTTTTTTAACTGATACAAGCGCAATTTCGGAGAGCGCAAAAAATCCGTTTAAAAGTGTAAGTATAAAAATTACGAGTATTTCCATGGTTGGCTGTTGCAGCAAAGCCTGAATTACAGGCCTGTTTTAGCAATACGTTTAAAGCAGAATTTAGCTGTTCTGCAATTACTATAGAATTAAGCACTTTTCACAACGTGATGCGCTGCAAAGTATAACTTAGAACTGTATCCAGATAAATTGATAGGCTAACAAAGTATAAGCAAAGGGGTTACAGGTTGGAGGTGTCCTTTTAAAGTATAAAATGCCAGACCGATATTATTTAATAGGCTCAGTTACTTTCACGAAAGTTTTCCGGATGCTGTTTTGCTCATCACTAAGCACGACATGGTACAACCCGGCCGGAAGGTCTGCTATCTGAAGTATGGCTTGGCCTTGCCGTAAAAGTATAAGCTGCTTTACAGTTCGGCCGGTGGTGTCGTAAATGCGGGCTTCCAGAGGCGAAAATGGTACGTCTGCAAAGTATAGCTTATCGAAAGCAGGGTTGGGGTACAGCGTTATTTTATCAGATGGCAGTTCGTTGGGCAAGCCAAGCGGTACACCAAGTTGGATGAGCGACGAGTTGGTGTTCAGTACCCAATTGTCAGGGTCAAGGGTCATGGCTTGTACCTGTCGTTTTGTTTTGATGCTATATTTTTCTTCCGGCAGGTTTTGCGTTACACGGATGGTGGTATCGCCGGAAGCGGTGGTAAGACGGTATTCCATATCCGTTTTAAAGAAGGGTGTAGCGCCGCTTCCTTTTTGTTTTGAGGTGATATGTAGCTGGCCATCTTTTTGTTCCCATTCCACCTCAAAATCCGGATAGCCTTCGCCATTGTACCACTGCTCGAAAAAGTAATCCAGTTCCAGTCCGGTAGTTTCTTCAAAAGCCTGTTTCAGGTCTGATGTGGTAGCCGTTTTGCCACTATACTTTTGCTGATAGTTCTGGAGGGCTTTAAAGTATAAAACATCGTTATTTACCGTAAACCGCAGCATGTGCGCAACAGCGGCTCCTTTCTTATAAGTTAAACGGTAATCGAAAATGCGGCCTACGTTGGTTGTGTCGGGTACACGCAATGTTCCATTCAAGCGACTCAAAACATTGTTGTGGGCATTCTGCATCCATTGTGTGGCCTGCTGAGGTGATTGCAGTTTGTGCAAGGCCAGGTATTCGGCGTAAGAAGCAAAGCCTTCGTTCAGCCAGATATCTTCCCAAGATGCGCAGGTTACATTATCGCCAAACCACTGGTGTGCCAGTTCGTGCGCCGTAAGCGTAAAATCGAAGGTGCTTTGGGTGGTCATGGTCTGGTGTTCCATGCCGCCGCCAATGGGAGCCATGCTGTGGCCATACTTTTCTTTAGCGAAAGGGTAAAGCGTAAAGATCTCAGAAAAATACTCCACCATTGGTGCTACAGCGTCCAGTTGCGGTTTAAAATAATTGGCTGCGCCTCCTTTGTATACATAATTCACGATCGGAATAGGTTTTGGAGCGCCGGCTGGTTGTGCAAAGGTGGTGTACTCTTCGTAATCAGAAACAGCAACCGAGATCAGGTAATAAGCAATTGGGTAACCGGATTTCCATTCGTGGCGGCGTTTGCCGTTTGGTAAGGTAACTACCTGCTTCAGTAACCCATTAGATCCTACTTTATTTTCCGGGCTGGTGGTAACAAACACATGCACCGAATCTGCTTTATCGGTTAACACTTGTTTGGTGGGCCACCACTCGTAGGCTGCATAAGGCTCACTCAGGCTCCAGGTTACCTGGTTTTTCCAGGTGCCTTCGGTAGCTGTATTAAATCCATTCCCAATAGCTGCGCTGTTTCCGGATGGGGCAGTACCTTTATACTTGATCACAGTGCTTACTTTTCCAAGTGTGGCAATAGCGGAGGTTAACTGCACTGTAACGTCGCTGCCTGTGCGGTTTATACTTGGTTGCGGTACGCCGTTTACTGTTATACTTTCAATTACAAAATCAGAAGCAAGCTCGAACCCGAAAGCTGTTAACGGTGCTGCTTTTACGTTAGCCTCTATGGTTACGCTTCCTTCTATGTAAGTAGTGTTGCGCTCCAGGTTAAGATCCAGCTTGTAAAACGTGACGTCATACTGGTCCATCAGGTGCTTATGCTCAGGGCTGGCAACTGCCAGGCGGTGTGTATTTATCCTGCTCACCTGCTGAGGTTGCGCTGCTGATAACACAGGAAACATGAAGTATATCAGGTAGATAAGTAACTTAAATTGCGCCATAAAATTCTTTGTGTTGTAGGTAATAATTGTACTGATTTTTAACAATTACTTATTGAAGTAATATGGAATTGTGAGCATATGATTCACTTCCTGGGTGTGCTATATTATATTAGAGTGCACAAATACTATATAAGCTATTAGTAATGATATGATAGAATTACAATATATTTAAAAGCAGCAGTATAATAGTCTGATAAAATATAGATCCTTTACAAAGTATAATTATTTTCACATTTTTTCTTAATGCTTGCAGAGGTTTTCTTTATAATCATGAAAAATTTACTGGTATTGGTATTTGTGGTATTAATTTAAGAATATGACTATTTAAAGAAACTTTTAAAGAAGGTTAATTAATGTTTAAACAAGGATAAAATAAAATAATATTTGATGTTTAAACTTCAAATTTATAACTTTTGATATAATAGATATAAATTTATGAATATTAAAGTAGATTGCGGCTTTAGGGATGAATAATAATTTTGCATTTCTAAATTTGTACTTATATTTGGAAACACAATCAAACAAATCCACTAATTTTCTAATTAAACAATGTCTAGTATGAGAAAGAGTTTACTACTCACTTTCTTGTTTTTGCTTGCGTTTGTCGTACAAACGTATGCTCAGCAAAATCGGACAGTCTCCGGGAAAGTAACTGATCAGGAGAATGGTCAGGGACTACCAGGTGTAGCTGTTCTTGTTAAAGGTACCACTATTGGTACGGCTACCAACACAGATGGCTCTTACACATTAAGTGTGCCAGCTGATGCGAATACACTTGTATTCAGGTTTATCGGATATGTAGCGAAAGAAGTAGCTATAGGTTCGCAAACTTCTATTAACACTACTTTAGCGCTTGATAACAAGCAACTTTCTGAAGTTATTGTTACAGGTTACGGTACAGTACAGACAAAACGCGATGCTGTAGGTGCTATCTCTCAGGTAGCTGCCAAAAACATCGAGAACAAGCCAATGCCTTCACTTGATAAAGCATTGCAAGGCCAGGCTGCAGGTGTATTAGTACAAGCTAACAATGGTATCCCTGGTGGTGCTATTAACGTGCGAATCAGAGGTGTAGGTTCAATTCAGGCTGGTACGCAACCACTTTACGTTGTAGATGGAGTGCAGTTAAACGTTCGTAGCGATGCTTCATTTACGCAATCAAACCCACTTGCATTCTTAAACCCGAATGACATTCTTTCTATTGAAGTGTTGAAAGATGCAGCAACGGCTGCCATTTATGGTGCTCAGGCTGCAAACGGTGTAGTTCTTATTACCACTAAGAAAGGTAAAGCCGGAAAAACAGTATTTACTGCAAATGCTTACGGTGGTGTTTCTGCTCCACTTAAGAAACTTGATGTGCTTAACACGCAGGATTACATCCAGATGCGTACAGAGGCAACTAATAACGCTAACAGGAATGGTTTGGATGCAAACCGTCAAGCTGTTATTGGTACAGAAATGAGAATTCCTGATGGGGCTACCTTAACTCCGGAGCAAATTGCTGCGCTTCCTACTTATGATTGGCAGGATGCAGTAATGCAGACTGGTAAAATTCAGAATTATGAATTATCTGCAAGCGGTGGTAATGATAAAACCACTTTCTATATAGCTGGTTCTTATAACCTGAACGAAGCAATGTTTAAGAAAGTAGACTTTAGAAGAGGTACAGCTAAAATGGATCTTACGCACAAAGCTACTGACAAGTTAACGCTTGCCTCTTCTGTGAACCTTTCTTCTTTCAGTCAGAAAGCTCCATTTGCTACAGATGGTTCTTCTTTAGGAAATCCAGCGTTCTCTTCCTCTCTGATAATTCCAAGCAATAGAATCTATAATGAAGATGGTTCTTACTTTGGTATGTTAGGTAGTGGTCAAACATTCCCTGGAATTCTGAACCAGAACATCGTTGCTGTAAATGATTATAATGATGCAAGTCAGCGGAATAATTTTGTTGTAGGTAATATTTCTGCAACATATCAGATCATCCCTTCTTTATCGTTCAAGTCATTCTATGGTCTTGATTATCGAATAGTTCAGGGTAGATCTTACCGTGACCCTCGTACATCTGATGCATACGCAAGAAAAGGTTTAGGCCAAGTAGAAAGTACCTGGAATACTAACTTCATCACTTCCCAGACTTTAAATTACAATCAGACGTTTAATGATCAGCACACTGTTACAGCATTAGCTGGTTTCGAATACAAAACTGAGCAACAGGAAGGTATTTTCACGTCAGCAGATGGTTTCCCGTCTCCGGAATTCAGATACCTGAACTCTGCTGCTAATCCACTTTCTGCAAGTGAGTTCTTTACAAACTTCAAGCGTATTTCTGGTTTCGGCCGTGTAAACTATAGCTTTGGTGGTAAATATCTGGTTGCTGTTACAGCGCGATACGATGGTTCATCTAGATTTGGTACAAACAACCAGTTTGGTTTATTCCCATCAGTTCAGTTAGGTTGGAATGTTTCAGAAGAGGAATTCTTGAAATCAGTTGACTTTCTTTCATTCCTGAAACTGCGTGCATCTTACGGAACAACTGGTAACGACCAGATTTCAAACTTTGCTTCCAGAGGTTTATATGGTTCAGGTGCTCTTTACAATGGTTCTGCCGGTATCAACCCATCACAGTTGCCTAACCCAGACCTGAAATGGGAGAGAAACGAAACGGTTAACTTAGGTTTAGACTTCGGATTCTTTAACGATCGTATCGCTGGTACTATTGAAGTATACAATAGAATGAGCAGAGATCTATTATTAGATCAGCCAGTTTCATGGACTGCAGGTTATGGTGCCTTCACTTCAAACGTGGGTGAGTTACGCAACCGTGGTATCGAACTGGAAATCAGAACTGCAAACATTCAGAGTGCTGGTGGATTTACCTGGAATACCAACTTCAACATTGCTCGTAACGAAAACGAAGTAATGGAGCTTTATGGTGGCTTAGATGTACTTCCTTCTGATAACACAATTCGTGTTGGATATCCTGTAGGAACGATCTTTACGCAAAAGTATGCTGGTGTAAACCCTGCAACTGGTCGTCCGATGTTTTATGATATCAACGATAACATTACATATACTCCTGTGCTTGCTGACAGAAGAATCATTGGTGATACACAGCCTGAGTGGTATGGTGGTTTAACAAACACTTTTGCATTCAAAGGTTTTGAATTAGACTTCATGTTCCAGTATGAGTATGGTAGAATTCAGTCGGACGGACAGTTAAACTTCTTATCAGAAAATGGTAACCGTCAGTTCAATACATTGCAATATTTCTTTGATAACCGTTGGACAACTCCAGGCCAGATCACCAGCGTACCAAGACCATACAATAATGGTATTGAACCAGGTGGCGTGAACCATGTATCAGCTTCAAGCCGCATTTACAATAAAGTAGATTATATCCGTCTGAAATCAATCACTTTCGCTTATAATGTCCCAACTCCATTCCTGCAGTTTGCTAGATTAAGCAGCGCTAAAGTGTATGCTCAGGGCTCTAACCTATTCACATATGATGATTTCAAAGGTTATGACCCAGAGTTCTTTGGTTCAGCAACTGGTATCATACCACAAGGCAAAAATTACACTGTAGGTATCCAGTTAGGTTTTTAATTTTTTAGAAAAATGAAAATGAATATCAAATATAAATTATCGTCAATAGCGCTTTTAGCTGCTGCTTTAACTTTCTCTTCTTGTGAGAAAGCACTAGAGGTAGACCCAAGGCAATCTGTTGATATTGCCACCGCTTTAAATTCACGAGAAAACGTGAACGCAGCTATAACAGGGGTTTACTCACGCTTAAAATCTGCCCGTGTTTACGGCAGAGATATGATTGCATTACCGGAAGCTCTTTCAGATAACGGTCGTGCAACAAATAGATCAGGTCGATTTGTTAACGAAAGCAATAATCAGCCGAATGCTCATTTCATTCACTGGCAGAATTACTATTATGCGATTAATGATATAAACCTGGCACTGGAGGCAATCCCTAATCTTAATGTTACTCCTGCTGTAACAGATGCAGAAAAAGCAACTTGGGAAGGCCAGTTGCAGTTTTTGAGAGCATTATGCTACTTTGATCTGGTACGCAGTTATGCATATGATCCGGGTACTGCAATTTCGAGCCAGGATAAAGGCGGTGTGCCTTTGTTATTGAATGGTGTTAAAACCTTAGAGGATGCTGTTTTAAGATTGCCAGCCCGTTCATCTGTAGCTGATGTTTATAAGCAGGTTTATGCAGATCTTCAAGCAGCAGAAGCTAAATTAGGTAATTTAACTACAACTCCTTCTATAGCTTCTAAGCAAGCTGCTCAAGGTTTATTAGCACGTGTAGCTTTGTATAATAAGGATTATGCAACAGCTAAAGAATATGCTGATAAAGTAATAGCTACACACGGCAGCCGTTTATTAACGGCAGGTGGCTATGTAAATGGCTGGAGAAATAGAGTTAACCCAGAATCTTTATTCGAAGTTGCTTTTACAATTAATGCTGAAAACATTGGTGTAAACGAATCATTACAGACTTCATTTACAACTATAGTAATAGCAGGCAATAGATCTCAGACAGGTGGCTTCGGTGATCTAGTTCCAACAGAAGCTCTACTTACTGATTTAGGTATTGTAATGACCAAAACAGCAACTGGTGCTAGCACAAGTGGTACTGCAGCAGTTGCAATAGCTTCCCGTTCTACAGACGTAAGAAATTTATTATATGAAATAGGTACTGCTGGTCGTGGTGCTGCTTTTGTAGAAACTACCAAATTCTTAGGTAAGAACGGTTCTATCAACTTAGACAACGTACCTGTTTTGAGAATCTCGGATATGTTCCTGATCAGAGCTGAAGCGCTTTCAACACCTGGGTCTCCAGTATTGGATGAAGCTGCAGCACGTTTAGATCTGAAAAAGATCAAAGAGAACAGATATACAGATTATGGGGCTTCTACAGCTGCAGTTTCGGATCTGTTACTTAGCGGGCAGGACTTATTAAACGAAATCATTCGTCAAAGAAGAATTGAGTTCGCTTTCGAAGGTCATCGCTTCTTCGATCTTAAGAGATTAGGTAGAGACATCGTAAAATCTCCTGCAACTCTTCCATTCTCTGATTATAAAATTCTTCCTTCTCTGCCAGTTAGAGAGTTAGATGGTAATCCGAATTTAGTGAATAACACAGGTTATTAATTTTTTAGAATTTACATCATGAAAAAAATATTATTTGCTCTATTAGCATTTGTCTCTTTAGCAGCTACATCCTGCATAGAGAACGATGAAATAACTCCAACCAAGGAGTTCATTGAAATAGATGCTGCTACTTACAATTCAAATGCTTTAGGAAAAGACTATCCAGTTCTGAATAGAAAACCAGGAGAAGGCAGACAAGTACTTACGCAAGGGACTACAGCAGATCCATTGATTTCAAAATCTACCGGGATAATTAAGTTAAGGGTGAACTTAGTAGCCAGACAATCTGATGTAGCCCAGGAGTTTACTTATGTTGTTGTTCCTAACGAAACATATACTACAGCAACTATTAACGGTGAAGCTGCTGTACAGGGTACTCATTTTAAAACATCTGGTAAGTTTACTATTCCTGCTAACTCAAGCTTTGGTTATATCGAGTTAGAAATTCTGAATTCTGTTGAGCCTTTAGCTACTGAAAAGCTGATCGTGTTAGAAATTCAGGGAAATGCAAAGTATAGTCCTAATCCAACTGATAAGCGTGTAGGCATACTTATCAATAAGGGTTAATACTTGATTTGATATAATAGTAATACAATTAAACAAAAGGTGATGCTAGATCTAGCATCACCTTTTGTTTTTTAGTCAGCACAGTAAAATGCTTTACATACGGTAAATGCAAAAGCCAATAAAAGCATCTTATATACTTCAGTTTGTCAAACTTATAGTTATTGCTTTTATTTGGATATTAAAGTATACATATCATTTCTTATCTAATCTGAATATGCTATCAAAAAAACAAGGGTTAATGTTTTCGTGGTTATTGCTGCTGACAGTATTTGTACAAGCGCAAACACCAGGATTAACAGTTGAAAAGATTATGCGGGATCCTAAATGGATCGGAACTTCGCCAAGTAACGTCTTCTGGTCGGAAGATGGAAAGAAAGTATACTTTAACTGGAACCCGGATGCGACAAAGTTTGATTCGCTCTACAGTGTATCAACAAGCGGGAAAGATATAAAAAAGGTTGCTGCAAGTGAGCGCCGCAACTTGCCTTCCATGGCTGGCAGTTACAACAAGGCCAGAACAAAAAAAGTGTACGAAAAAAACGGAGATATCTTTTTGTTGGATATTAAATCAGGGAAAACGCAAAAGCTTACCAACACAGTAGAACGTGAAAGCAGCCCGTCTTTCAGTTTTGATGAAAAGAAAGTACTTTATCTGAGAGATAGCAACTTGTATGCTTTTAATACAGCTACGAGCCAACTAAACCAGTTAACAGATTTCCGTAAAGGAAGGAAGCCAGCTGCCACTGACGACAAAGACCCGCAGCGCGCCTGGTTAAAAAAACAGCAGCTAGGCCTTTTTGACGTTATCAAGGAAAGAGAAGCTGCAAAGGAAGCTACTAAAAAGCAACAGGAAATAGATGCACCAGCCCGCCCGGCTGAAATTTACCTGGATGATAAAATTGTAAGTAATGTCACTCTGAGTCCAGATGAGCGCTACATATCCTATCAATTGATCAGCCGTCCGAAAAACGCTAAAATTACGATCGTTCCGGATTTTGTAACAGCAAGTGGTTATACAGAAGATCTGAACACACGCACCAAAGTAGGAGATGCGCAAACGACCTCAGAATTCTTTCTATATGATGCCCGACGCGACACAGCCTACCAGGTAACGATGAAAGGGATAGCTGGCATTACAGACAAACCGCATTACATAAAAAGTACAGATGCCAAGCAAGCCGGCAAACCGAACGGAGCAGCTGATTTAAGAGCAACATCCATGTTTGGCCCTGTATGGTCAGAAGATGGCAAGCATGCCGTAGTAGTTGCGCGTGCTGCAGACAATAAAGACCGTTGGATAATGAAACTGGATCCAGCCGCAGGCACTGTATCTTTATTAGACAGACAACATGATGATGCCTGGATTGCTGGACCTGGTATTGGGTATGGCACCGGAGAAATGGGATGGCTACCTGATAATAAAGTATGGTTCCAATCCGAAGAGAGTGGCTACTCGCACCTTTATACAGTAGATGTTAATTCAGGCGCTAAGAAGGCATTAACGTCCGGTAAGTATGAAGTGTCTGATGTGTACTTATCTAAAGACAAAAAGAACTGGTATTTCACGGCAAATAAAGTACACCCGGGTGAGAAGCATTTCTACAGGATGCCTGTAAGAGGTGGCGAAATGGTGCAACTTACAACAATGCCGGGCGCTTCGGAAGTAACTATGTCGCCGGACGAGAAAAAGCTGGCCATCCGTTACTCTTATAGCAATAAACCCTGGGAGTTATACTTAATGGACAACCAGAAAGGGGCAAAACCTAAGCAGGTAACAAACTCCCTTACTCCAGAATTTAAGAGCTACAAATGGCGTGAGCCGGAAGTTATTTCCTATAAAGCACAGGATGGCGTGGATGTGTATGCACGTGTTTACCGCCCTGCCAATGCTGTTCAGAATGGCCCCGCAGTAATTTTTGTGCATGGTGCAGGTTACCTTCAGAATGCGCATAAATGGTGGAGCTCATACTTCAGAGAGTACATGTTCCATAACTTGCTGGCTGAGCAAGGCTATACTGTGCTGGATATTGACTACAGGGGCAGTGCTGGTTATGGCCGTGATGTGCGCACCGGTATATACCAGTTTATGGGTGGCAAAGACTTAAGCGACCATGTAGATGGGGCAAAGCTTTTAGCAGATAAGTATAACGTAGATCCGAAACGCATCGGTATATACGGCGGATCGTATGGCGGTTTTATTACGTTGATGGCTATGTTTACTGAGCCGGATGTATTTGCAGCAGGAGCAGCTCTGCGTTCTGTAACGGATTGGGCACATTACAACCATGGTTATACTTCCAATATCCTGAATACTCCTTACACAGACAGCACAGCTTATGCTAAAAGCTCACCTATCTATTATGCCGATGGTTTAAAAGGAGCATTGCTTATGTGCCACGGGATGATCGATACCAATGTGCACTTCCAGGATATTGTCAGGTTATCGCAACGTTTGATTGAGCTTGGTAAAGATAACTGGGAACTGGCAGTTTACCCTGTCGAGGACCATGGCTTTGTAGAACCATCCAGCTGGACAGACGAGTATAAGCGGATCTATAAACTCTTCGAAGAGAATCTGAAGAAAAAGTAGAAAAACATTCTTCAATTTGAAAAAACGCAGGGTGCCAAGAGTGCTCTGCGTTTTTCTGTTTTACATCTAAGATAAACATTGAAGTAAATAAAAGTGTTAGAGTTTCTTAACACAGGTTAGAGGTGGTCTAAAAATAGTGATAATGTTATATTGTTCATGTGATTGTGTTTGAGTCCTGGTTTATACTTTATTTAACTAATCCAGTTTTTGCTTTTGCTTTATAAATGTGATTTAAGTGTATCAAAGTCCATTTTGTTGGGAATAACATTTTTCAAAAAAAATGGCTTGTAATGCTCTAAATAACAGATATTTAAGAAAGTGATATTAATGTTTTGACATTAAAGTGTAAACACAAAGTTAGGGTAGAGTTAAAAAAATAAGCTTCTGCTTATGATTGTTGTAACATTGAGTTATATTTGGAAACAAACAATTAACAAATTAACCAATTATTCTAATCTAACTTTATGAGAAAAGTTCTATTATTTGGTTTGGTTATGTTCCTTGCGCTGGTAACTCAGGCGTGGGCGCAGAATCGAACCATTTCCGGAACAGTTACAGATGCCTCCAATGGACAGCCATTGCCAGGTGTTGCAGTAATTGTTAAAGGTACAACAGTAGGTACTGCTACCAATTATGATGGTACGTACTCGCTGAATTTACCTGCTGAAGGTAACACGCTTACATTTCGTTTTGTAGGTTATATAACTACAGAACGCCCGATAGCGGGAAATGTAGTAAATGTGGCACTTCCGATTGATAACAAGCAATTAGCGGAAGTATTAGTTGTGGCTTATGGTACAGCAGACCAAAAATCATTTACAGGTTCTGCATCTGCTATCAAGTCAGAATCAATTGAGAAGCTTCAGGTGAATGATGTGACCAAAGCGCTGGGTGGTTTAACACCGGGTGTACAGGTTGTTCAGACAAGCGGCCAGCCTGGTTCAACCGGCCAGGTTCGTATCCGTGGGGTAGGCTCAGTTGCTTCCTCCTCAACTCCATTGTATGTTGTGGATGGTGCTCCTTATTCAGGTGATCTGAATGCCATCAACCCGAACGACATCGAGTCGATGACTGTATTGAAAGATGCCAGTGCCGCTGCCCTTTACGGATCCCGCGCTGCGAACGGTGTAATCGTGATCACAACTAAAGGTGGAAGCGCTCCTAAGAGTCCAACCATTACATTTGGTGCTACTTATGGTGTTTCTGACTTCGCTGTAAAAGATTATAAGAACGTAAACTCAAATGAGTATTATGAGCTTACCTGGGAAGCTTTAAGAAACGATGCAAGAGCAACTTCATCTTTGTGGCAAGGTAAATTTGCTTCGCCTGAGGAGTATGCTGCTAAAAACGTTGTAAGCCGCATTGCGGGTGGAGGTGCCAATGGCCAACAATACAACCCATACAACGACAATGAACCGATTGGACTTGATGGTAAATTGAAAGCAGGTCTTACGCCAGCCTGGGAAGATGACTGGAGAGATGCTCTTTTCAGAAAAGCTGTTCGCCAGGAGTATGACTTCGGCATTCAAGGCGGTAATGATAAAACCAACTACTACTTCTCTGGAAACTACTTAAATCAGGAAGGTGCTTTCATTACTTCTGGTTTTGAGCGTTATACTTCCCGTCTGCGTGTAACGTCACAAGTTACTGATAGGATTAAGTTTGGTGTAAACGCCTTGATCTCGAATACAGACCAGAACTCTCCAACTTCAAGCGGTACATCTTTCCGTAACGTAGTATCCTGGGGTAGAAATATTGCGCCGGTATACCCGATTCAGAATAGAAGAAATGCTGATGGCTCTTTCATCGCTAACCCATCTATTTACGACTTCAATACCTCCCGACCTTACGGTGGTAATGGTAACCCAGTAGGTACTACTGAACTGGACATGTTAAAGCGCAATGTACTTACCTGGAGCTTAAACACATTCGGAGAAGTTGCACTTCCTTTTGATTTGAAGTATAAGACTACTTTTGCGCTAACCGGCGACAACACGAAAGACTTTACTTTCTATAACCCACTTTACGGTGACGGAGCTGGTGTTGGTGGTCGTGGAACACAGTGGAGAAGTTCCTTTGTAGAATACACCATCAACCACATATTAAGCTATAGCAAATCTTTTGGTCAACACCAAATCGACGCGTTGGGTGGTTTTGAGGCATTCAACAACAAGTATGATTACATCTATGGCCAGAAGACCAATTTCCTGCCACTACCTGGCTTAACTGAGCTTGACAACGCTTCTACGCTAACCTCACTAGATAGCCAAAACGACAGACGTTCACTTATGAGCTACCTGGGTCAGGTTAACTATAACTTTATGGACAAGTACTACCTGTCCGGCTCATTCCGACGTGATGGTTCTTCTCGCTTTGCTGATGAAAAACGTTGGGGTAACTTCTTCTCTATTGGCGGTTCTTACAGAATCTCTCAGGAAGACTTTATGAGCGACCTATCCTGGATAGGAGATGCTAAAATCCGCGCAAGCTATGGTACTTCCGGTAACGAAGGGTTGTTGACTTCAGGAGGCAGCGCTGACTACTATTCGTTCAGAGGTTTATACCAGACTGGTTACAGCAATCTTTCTGCTCCTGGTATTATTCTGGAGAAAATGGAAAACCGTAACCTGAGCTGGGAAAAGCAGGCGGCTTTCAACGTAGGTATAGACGCAACAATATTCGACAGATTTGATGTTTCCTTAGACTACTACGATAGAAGATCTGAAGA
Organism: Pontibacter arcticus; assembly: GCF_003284895.1. Taxonomy (GTDB): domain Bacteria; phylum Bacteroidota; class Bacteroidia; order Cytophagales; family Hymenobacteraceae; genus Pontibacter; species Pontibacter arcticus. Next base: position 505,116 of record NZ_QMDV01000001.1, on the reverse strand, counting down.
CCTGTTGTTTAACAAGCCATTGTCTCCTTCTACTGGTTTTTCTACCGTGTTTGATAACCTAGGAGCTATTAGAAACAGAGGTGTTGAGTTTAACCTGAACGCCGACATCATCAATGGAAGTGACTTTGTTTGGAATGCAAACTTCAATGCGGCCCACAACAGAAATGAACTGACCAAGCTTCCGCAGGAGACTATTCTTCAGGGAACCAAGCAGCTGAAAGTTGGTCATTCTATCTATGATTTCTTTATCCAGGAGTTTGCTGGGGTGGATCCACAAACAGGTTTGAGTTTGTGGTACAAAGATGTAAAGGACACTAATGGCAATGTGACTGAGAGAGTAACTACTTCTAATTACAACGAGGCTGGCCGTTATTATGTAGGCAATGCGCTTCCGGATGTAACGGGCGGTGTTACCAATAACTTTGCTTACAAAGGCTTTGACCTAAGCGTATTCTTCACTTATAGCCTTGGTGGCGAAATCCTGAACACGGATTACAGCGGTCTGATGCATGGTGGCGACAGAGCCGGTACAAGCTGGAATGCAGACATCTTGAACAGATGGCAGCAGCCAGGCGACGTAACTAATGTGCCAAGACTAGGTACATCGCAGGATTTGAATACGAACGGCCAATCTTCCAGATTTCTGGTTGATGCTTCTTATCTACGCCTGCGTAACGTAACGCTTGGTTACACGTTGCCACAGTCTCTGCAGGAGCGTGTTGGGTTGAAGAATGCACGTGTGTTTGTGCAAGGCGACAACCTATGGACAGCTTTCAAAACAGATGGGTTAGATCCAGAGCAAAGTATAGATGGTCTTACAAATAGCCGTTTCCCTACACAGAAGACATATTCTGTTGGCCTGCGTGTGACGTTATAAGAACAATTTTTTAGTCTAAGATAAAATGAGAATCAAGAATATAAAATTTTTAGCAGTTATACTTGGCGCTACGCTGAGCTTAACTGCTTGTGAAAAAGATTACCTTGAGACAGTACCGTCCAACAAGGTGTCTTATGATCAGGCTTTCAGCAATAAAGCTGGTGCTGAGGCAGCATTGGAAGGCACCATACGTTTGATGCGCCAGGCACCTGTTAATCAAGGAGCTATAAGCCATGATAGCTACGGGGTTCCTTCCTATATGATGACATTCGACGTGATGGGACAGGATGTTATGGCAAACACGAACTGGTTTGTCTTCCAGTACGAACATGCGAATAAGCTTGCCACATACCGTGGTACGCGTATTCTCTGGGGCCATGCCTATAACCTGATTACGAATGCAAACAACATCATTGCATTTTCGTCCAAGTTGCCGGATGCTACAGAAGCTGAGATAAAGTCTCTGGAAGCTGAAGCAAGAGTAATCAGAGCTTTCTCTTACTTTAACCTGGCTCGTGCGTATCAGCACACGTACCTGAAAGATAAAAATGCGCTGGCTGTTCCGCTTATGCTGGAACCTGCTACTCCTCAGACAGAGGGCAAGGAAAGAGCAACATTGGAGCAGGTATACGCACAAATCCTGCTGGATCTGACTACTGCGGAAGGAACTCTTACAGATGCCCGTCCAAGCAAGAGCCGTATCAACAAGAACGTAGCGCAAGGTATGCTGGCACGCGTTTACCTGGAGATGGGAGAGTGGACTAAAGCTGTTGAATTTGCCCAGAAGGCACGTACAGGTTATCCTCTGATGACTGCTGCAACTTATAAAAGCGGATTCAATAGTTATAGCAATGGTGAGTGGATCTGGGGATTGCCACAGTCAGCTGACCAGAACAACGCCTTTGCTTCCTTTTACTCTTTCATAGATGGCCGCTATACTCTGTCTGCCAGCGGAAGCCGCGCCTATACACGTGTAGGTTATAACAACCTGCGTGCGAATGATACCTTCGTTGCGTTATTTGATGCAAACGATGCGCGTCGTGAGTTCCAGGAAGATGAGAAAGCATTTGTAACCAGCAATGGCAATAAAGTGTGGACTTCTGACCGTTATACCATCACCAAGTTCAAAGATCTTACTACACTCGGGGGGCATATACCATTGATGCGCTCTGCTGAAATGCTCCTCATAGAGGCAGAAGCTCAGGCAAGACTAGACAACCCAGCGGCTGCCCAGCTGCTGCTGTTAGAGCTGCGTAAGCAGCGTTATACAGATGCAATGCTTGTGTTGCCAACACTGGCTGTAGGAGATGCTCTGCTGGAAGAGATCTTTGTAGAGAGAAGAAAAGAACTTTATGGCGAAGGCTTTGGCTTACTTGACATCAAACGTCTGCAAAAGCCTCTGATCCGTACGGGTAACCACACGGCAGTATTAGGTGAGACGAAAGCCAATTCAGATATGTTTATCCATCAGATACCTCAGGTAGAGATAGATAACAATCCAAAATTGAAAGGGCAGCAAAACCCATAACCATTATTGGTATGTAAAACAAAAAGGCCACTCACATGAGTGGCCTTTTTGTTTTACATATATGCTAATATCGTATGGTATACTTACTTAGACTTTGTAAGATAATTTATAAAATCTTTAAAGAAAGTCTCAGGAAGATATAGCTGAGATTAGAAGTTTATTTGCAAAATAGAGAGGTGGTTTCCTTCGTGAGCTATCTCTTTATTTTATAAATTTTAAGATTATTAAATTGTATTTTTTAATTCTTATTATGCTTTATTTGTAGAGTTATAAAAGCTAAAAAAGGAGGTTCTGTGAACTTATGGCAGGTAAAAAAATCAAGTTTTAATCGCTTCTATACTTGCTAAAGTAAATACTAGTCGATGTGTCTTAATGAAAAAATATGAAAATCCTTGTGGCTTGATATAGCTAGATTGAATCTTGGATAAGACATAAAGTTGTATGAAAACATGTTCTGTTTCTTAGTTTATTTAATGTTATTAGAATAATATATCTTTGAAGTTAGGACTAAATACAATTTGTTACACTATTCTAATTAAATCAATTTTTGTTATTAGAGTTATATGAGAAAAATTCTACTATTGAATTTGGCTCTGTTGCTTTGTCTGATTAATCAGGCATGGGCGCAAAGTCACACTGTTTCAGGAACGGTAACGGATGCTACTACCGGGCAGGGCTTGCCCGGTGTGGGAGTAACTGTTAACGGCTCTTCTGTTGGTACTTATACTAGTGCTAATGGAGCCTATACCATAAATGCACCATCAGGAGATGTTACTATGCTCTTTAAATTCTTAGGATATCAAACCCAGGAAATTGCATTAGATGGTAGAAATACTTTAAATGTGCAACTGGCTGAAGATACCAGAGCACTCAACGAAGTTGTAGTAGTTGGTTATTCTACCAGTACACAAGAATCTTTTACCGGTACTGCAAAAGTAATTAGCGCAGCTAAATTAGAAAGCAAGAGTGTTTCTAACGTTTCACAGGCGTTAGCCGGAGAAGTGGCAGGTGTACGTGTTGTAAATACCAGTGGCCAGCCTGGTACAGTAGCAACAATCCGAATCCGTGGTCTGGGTTCTGTGAACGGTAACCGTGATCCTTTGTATGTAGTGGATGGTATTCCTTTTTCTGGTAGCCTTAATTCAATCAACCCTGCTGATATTGCGTCTACTACTGTTTTGAAAGATGCGGCTGCGACTGCTATATATGGCGCACGAGGTGCCAACGGTGTAGTTCTTATTACTACCAAAACTGGTAAAGGGCAAAAGTCTTACATTGAAGCTGATGTAAATGTAGGTACAAACATGAATTTATTACCCCGATACAGCACTATTAAATCACCAGAGCAATATATCGGTTTAGCATGGGAAAGCTTATATAACCAAGGTGCAGCTTATAACCTGGCAAACCCTACTAACTATGCAAATTCAGTTTTGTTTTCTGCTAATGGAATAAGCCCGGGGTATAATATGTGGAATGCAGCCAACGGCGCTCAACTGATTGACCCTGTTACAAGAAATGTAAGAGAAGGTATAACGAGAAAGTATACGCCTGAAAACTGGGAAGACTACGGCTTTCAGAACTCTGCACGGCAAGAAGTTAATGTTAAGTTTGGCGGGTCGTCTAACAAGACGTGTTACTTTTCTTCGTTCGGCTACCTAAAGGATAAGGGATACTTGCTTAAATCTGATTTCGAGCGTACTTCGGCACGTTTAAATGTTAATCAGGAGATAAATAAATGGTTGAATGGATCGGTAAATATTGGATATGCCAGAACCGAAACCAATAACGGAGGCCAGACTGCAGATGCAGGAAGTATATTCTGGTTTGTAGATAACATTCCATCTATTTATCCTTTGTTTATGCGGGATGCTGCCGGTCAGTTTGTTACTGACCCGATCTTTGGCGGCAACCAGTTTGATTATGGTACAGTTACACCACGTGGTTTTGGAGGTTTTACAAATGCTATTGCAGATGCAACATACAATACGAACAGAAACAACCGTAACGAGCTAAATGGCAGCGCAAGTTTGAACGTTACTATTCTGGATGGCTTAACACTGGAGAACCGCATAGGCGTACAGTACTATCACAATAAATTCATCAACAGAGGAAATAAATACTACGGCAATTCAGCTTCGCAGAATGGCAGTTTAACGCATCAAAGAAGGGAGCTGTTTACTTACAATCTTTTAAATCTACTAAGGTATAACAAGACCTTCGGCCAGCATAATCTCGAAGTACTGGGCGCCCACGAAGCAACTGACTGGAATCTTAATACCTTAACTGCATCCGGTTTTAACTTAGTTGATCCGAATATTGAAGAATTAAACAATGCAGTCGTTTCTCAGCCCTCAAAGTCTTTTACACAAGAGTATGCTTTAGAAAGTTATTTTGGGCAGATCAATTACAGCTTCGACCAGAAATATTTTGTATCGGCTACCCTCCGCAGGGATGGATCCTCTAAATTCAGGAATGATAAATGGGGCAATTTCGGCTCAGTTGGTGCAGCATGGCTTCTTTCAAACGAAGGCTTTATGGCCAATCAGAATATATTCAACTCCTTGAAACTGAAAGCTAGTTACGGCCTTATCGGTGATCAGGCTGGCGTAGGCTATTACCCAGGATATGATCTGCTTAAAGTAGGTAACCTGAATGATGAACCTGCTTTATCTAACGGTACAAAAGGTAATCCGGATCTGACCTGGGAAACATCTAAAATGTTCCAGACAGGTATAGAGTTCGGCCTTGGTAACTACCTGTCAGGGTCCGTGGACTATTATATTAAAAATACCGAAGACCTTATCTTTGATAGAGGAGTTGGACCTTCCCTTGGCTATGCTACAATAAAAGTAAATGATGGTAAACTTAGAAACAGGGGAGTAGAGTTTGATTTGACCGGGCATCTTATAAAGAAAAAGGATCTCTTTATTGACTTGGGTGTAAACGGTGAGATGTTCGATAACGAGATCACTTCTATGCCAATCGATCCTACTAAAGGCCAGCAAGAATTTCTTGATGTGCAAGGTACTGTTGCCTGGGCAAAAGGACATTCGGTATACGATTATTATTTACGTGAGTGGGCTGGCGTAGACCCTATAGAAGGCGTAGGAACCTGGAACAGGTATTATGCTGATGCAAATAGCAACGATATACTTGATGAAGGAGAAGGTATTCAGAGTTTAGCCGATTATTTAGCAAACAATCCTGATGTTAAAGAGGGGAGTTTGAAATCAACTACAACTAAAATATATTCTTTAGCTACCACCAGATTTGTTGGCAAATCTTCTATTCCTAAAATCCGGGGAGCGTTTAATCTAGTAGCAGGTTACAAAGGCTTTGAGTTCAGCGCGCAAATGTTATATAGTGTTGGCGGATATGCTTATGATGGTGCTTATGCTCTGTTAATGGACAATGGGATAGTAGGCAGAAATAACTGGCATACAGACATATTAGGCAGATGGCAAAGTGAAGAAAACCCAGGAAATGGCGTGCCAAGACTTTCCAATAACTATGATCCAAATGCTAGTTCGGCATCAACCCGCTTCTTAACCAAAGCAAATTATCTGATTCTTAATAATATCAGGCTAGGATATGCGCTGCCCGCATCTTATACAAACAAATTTGGTATAGGGGGCCTTTCTGTATGGGTTTCAGGAGATAATTTATGGATCAACTCGGCACGGAAGGGCTTTAACCCTACTACTTCAGAAGCAGGAGGATCAAGTTCTTACCGCTATTCTCCTTTATCAACTGTAACGGCAGGTTTAAAAATTAAGATTTAATTAAGCAATATGAAAAAAATCTTTTACATACTTACAGCAGCAATGCTGTCTTTTACATTAACAAGTTGTGAAAATGAATTTCTGGAAAAGCAGCCCAACGAAGAACTATCACCAGAACAAGTAGCAGCAGCAGCAGCAAAAGACCCTTCATTGTTGATGGGAAGTATAGCCGGGTTGTATGCCACTATGTATGATACAGGCACAGGTGGTATTAGTGATGATAACCTTGATCATGATGATTTCGGACAGAAAGGATATGACATTTACAGCGATATGCTTGCATCTGATGTAGCAGTAGCTGGATTGAATTACGGATGGTATGAGACCTTAGTAAGGCATCAGTCTACCAAAGATTTTACCAGAATTGATGCGTATAAGCCCTGGCGTTACTACTACCGTTTGATCCTGGGAGCAAACACTGTAATAGATGCTTTGGGAGGAACAGATGCAAAGCAGATAGAACCTATAAATCGTTTGATTATGGGCCAGGCAAAAGCAGTGAGAGCATATGCTTATTTTTACTTAGCGCAGTTTTATGCAACTGGATATGGAACAGGCTCTGAGAAAATATTGCCGATTTATACTTCGACCAAAGTTCCTAATCAGCCTAAAAGTACCTCAGCCGAAGTATACAATCTGATTATTAGTGATCTGGATGATGCTTTGGTAAATTTGCAAGGGTTTAAACGGAAGTCTAAAGATCAGATAGATCAATCAGTAGTGAAAGGGCTTTTAGCTTATGCTTTAGCTGCGAGGGGGGCTACCCCAGATCTGAATCGTGTAGTAACATTAACAGACGAAGTTATTGCAACTGGTGGCTACAGATTAATGACCTCTACTGAACTAGTCGCTAATGTGGATCCGGAAACCGGAACTGTAACAAACTCACAGGCAGGTTTTAACAATGTTGCAAATCCGAGCTGGATGTGGGGCGTGGATTTAACTATCGCTAATGAGTTGGATATTGTTTCGTGGTGGGGGCAAATGGATATTTTTACTTACAGTTATACCTGGGCCGGCGACCCGAAAGTAATTGACAAAAGCCTGTATGATGCTATTAGAACGGATGATATCAGAAAAAGGCAGTTTGATCCGATTGGTGGTGGAATCGAGAAGTTTTATAAAGGAGACGGATACACGGAAGGTAGCTTTGACCTGATGCCTGTAAATAAGTTTTTCGATCCATCCAGAATACCCGGCGGCCAACGCACTGTAATAACTGATTACGTATACATGCGTATTGAAGAAATGTATCTGCTTAATGCAGAAGCGAAAGCAAAGCTTGGTCAGGATGGCCCTGCAAGAGACAGACTGAAGGAAGTATTAGCCAGCAGAATTCCAAATCTTAGCTACTTAGATGCTTTGAGCGGTAAAGCTTTGCAAGATGAAATTTACCTGCAAACTCGTATTGAGCTATGGGGTGAAGGTAAAGCCTACTTGGCCATGAAGAGAAATAAAGCTACTGTTACAAGAGGCGAAAACCACTTGTTTGAAGCTGGTAAATCTTTTGCCTGGGATTCTGACGAATTGACTTTCCCTATCCCGCAAGCAGAAATACTCAACAACCCGGTACTGAATAACTAATGAGTTAATTCAGCTTAATTCAAACAAAAAAGGCCACTCTATATAGGGTGGCCTTTTTTGTTTAGGCTATACTTTTAGAAAGAATAGGTCATCATGGCGCCATTGTAATCGCCGCCCGAAACAGGGAATAAGCTTAAGTTCGTCTTGTTTGATTTTTTGTGCAACTGTGGTACAAGTATACCTACCGCTGCACCGATGCCGTATCCTAATAAGTTATCACTTAAAAAGTGTTTACCGGCCTTTAGTCTGGCATAACCTACCACAGCAGGAACTGTAGCGGCGGCAGCCCAAACGAAGGGGCGCATCGGCGAATCCGGGTTAAAATCATGGAACACTTTTGCAGCGAAGAAAGATGCTGTAGCAGCCGCAGCTGTATGGCCTGCATAAAAAGAGTTTTGTGCATTAGAAGAATTCTTCTCAGAATAATCAACCTCGGGGCTGTACGTTAAAGGGCGGTTACGTACTACGTTACCATTGGTCATAGTGAACAAGGCACCTGTTATGGCCATCGTTTCTACATATAAACCAAAGATCTGGCCTGCCTTGCCACGCATGTTCTCATTAAGTAAGGTAAGAACCGGCACGGCTACAAAAGAACCGTAAAAAGGATAATCACTGATTGTATTTGCACGCTCAGAATGGTAACCGGCAGAGAACCTGTCAAAACCATTTACATCATTTTTATTCAGGTTAGCCGCTTCAACTTCTGAGAGGCCATCTTTATCCTGCATCAATGTTAAGCCATAGTAGCTAAGACCCATGCCGGCTGCTATAATCGGTAAATCAACTTTTACGCTTGTTTTATATGGAGAATCATCCTGAGCAAAAGTATGTTGTGTAAAAATAGTGATAAGTGAGAGTAGGGTTATTAATCGCTTCATAAGTATTGTATGCCTATAGTATAAATTGGATAAGGTAAGGAACGAGTCAATGTTTAAAAAGTTATGCACTCAGGCGGGTTGTTATGTAAACATTTAGACTTCCGAATGCTTTACTTTTTACAAACCTGAATTTTTAATTTTTTAAACGAGGTACAAGTATGAAATAAGGTTATGCAAACATTCATTTTTAAAGTGTTTAATAACCCGTACATTTGTACCCGCTGCCGCGTAGGCAGATGCTTTTATACTTTGTACCTATAACACAATTGTAAAATGCCATATTTATTTACATCTGAGTCTGTGTCAGAAGGGCACCCGGATAAAGTTGCCGATCAAATCTCGGATGCATTATTAGATGAATTTTTAAAGCAGGACCCACAATCCAAAGTTGCCTGCGAAACGCTTGTAACTACTGGTTTAGTGGTACTTAGCGGTGAAGTTAAAACAGAAGCTTACGTTGATGTGCAGAAAGTAGCACGCGATGTTATCAAGCGAATTGGTTATACAAAATCAGAATATAAGTTTGATGCAGATGCCTGTGGTGTTATTTCAGCCATACATGAGCAATCAAGTGATATAAACCAGGGCGTTGAGCGTGCCAACCCGGAAGAACAAGGCGCTGGCGACCAGGGCATGATGTTCGGGTATGCAACAAACGAAACAGATAACTATATGCCGTTGGCACTTAGCATCTCGCATTTGCTGCTGCAGGAGCTGTCTGCTATCCGTAAGGAAGGCAAAGAGATGACCTATTTGCGCCCGGATGCAAAATCGCAGGTAACAATTAAGTATAGCGACAACCACGTACCTCAGAGAATCGATACGATCGTAATTTCCACGCAGCATGATGAGTTTGTTCTCCCTGAGGGCGATTCGGATGAGGCGAAGAACACAGCTGAAGTAGAAATGCTCCAGCAGATCGAGAAAGACATCGAATCCATACTTATACCACGTGTACTGAAGCTATTGCCTGAGCGCACCCAGAAGTTATTTGATAACGATATCGTTCATCATATCAACCCAACCGGCAAGTTCGTAATTGGTGGCCCGCACGGCGATACAGGCTTAACCGGTCGTAAAATTATTGTAGATACGTACGGCGGCAAAGGCGCACACGGCGGAGGCGCTTTCTCTGGTAAAGATTCTTCTAAAGTAGACCGATCAGCAGCTTATGCCACGCGCCACATTGCTAAAAACTTAGTAGCAGCAGGCGTTGCAGATCAGGTGCTGGTACAGGTAGCGTATGCTATTGGAGTTGCAAACCCGGTAGGTGTGTATGTTACCACGTATGGCTCTACTAAAGTAAAAGATGCAAACGGTAACTTAATAAGCGATGGAGAGATTGCTGACAAAGTAAACAAGTTGTTCGATCTGCGCCCATATGCAATTGTGCAGCGTTTTGGATTGCAAAATCCTATCTTCTCTGAGACTGCAGCTTACGGCCACATGGGCAGAACGCCTGGTACGAAGATGGTAGAAGTACTGGTAGATGGCAAAAAGACAACAAAAGAGTTTGAAACCTTTACCTGGGAGAAACTTGATTTTGTTGATCAGATCAAAGCTGAATTTAATTTGTAATCAGACTAATTTTTATAAACAAAAAGGCCTGCTTCTTAAAGCAGGCCTTTTTGTTTATAGCTATATACTAAGTATAAATTCCATGACAGGTTAATGGGCAAGTTGCTTTTCCTTAAACCTTTTTAGCTGGCGGCGCATCGCATTAACAGCAGCGTCGGCAGCCGCTTCAAAAGAGGGGGCATCTTCCTCAGAGAACAGCGTTGAGCCCGGTACATAAAGTTTTATTTCCACAGTTTTGGTATCGTTTCCGTCGCTGTTATTATGTTTCAGGAAAACTTCCCCTTCCACAATCCGATCATAAAAAGTTGATAACTTATCTACTTTAGCCTGGATAAAATCGTTCAGCTGTTTATCAGCTTCGAAGTGGATTGAATGCATCTGTAGCTTCATAATCATTAAAATTAAAAGATTAAACTTATGCTTTTGGGTGAGCTTTCTCAAAAATTGATTTAAGCCGCTCAATCGAATTATGGGTATAAACCTGCGTGGCAGCAAGGCTGGCATGGCCAAGTAATTCCTTTATAGCATTCAGGTCTGCGCCTTTGTTTAATAAGTGTGTAGCAAAAGAATGGCGCAGCACGTGCGGGCTATTATGTTCGGATGTGGTTACCAAGCTAATATGTTTTTTTACAACACGATAAACAAACTTCGGATATAGTGGAAGTGCTTTAGTAGTAACGAGGAGCTTTTCAGAATTGTTATCTGCCTGCAGGCTTTTCTTATACTTCAAATAACTGCTTATACTTTGTACCAAAGACTCGTTCAGGGGCAGTATTCTTTCTTTGTTCCCTTTGCCCAGCACACGCACTGTTTTAGCCGAAAAGTTTACATCAGCCTCTGTCACATTTATAAGTTCTGCTAATCGCATACCCGTTCCGTACAGAAACTCAAGTATAAGTCTGTCGCGTTGCCCTTCGAAAGAATCTTCAAAAGTAAAGCTATCCAGGAAATTATTGAAAGGCTCTTCGGCTACAAAAGCAGGCAGCTTTTTAGAAGCTTTTGGTGCTTTAATACGAAGCATGGGGTTTGCCGGAATCCGTTGCTGGGCAAGCAGAAAGCGGTAGTAAGACCGGAGGCAGGCTATCTTGCGGTTGATTGATCTGGGCTGGATGTTGTTTTGAACAAGCGTCAGGAGCCAGGAACGAATGATTGTATGATCTGCCTCGGCAGCATCAGTAATCTGGTATACTTGCTCCAGGTACAGCGCAAACTGTCCCAGATCGGTATGATAGGAGGTAAGGGTGTGCGGGCTATACCGCTTTTCGTATTGCAGGTACTTAAAAAATAATTCCATAACTTAGTATACCCTACTTAAACAGCAGGTATACTAAGTTATGGAAAAATAAAATATGTAGCTACGAAAGACTAGTAGTTTTCCTTTGCGAAAAGCGTTTGCTTATACTTAGCTCTTTCCTTCTGCTTTCTTTTAGAAATAGATGGTTTCAAGAAAAAAGTTCTTGCTCTAAGCTCTTTAAGAACACCAGTTCTTTCGAATTTTTTCTTAAATCTCTTTAATGCGCGGTCTACTGACTCGTTATCTTTTACGTTTACAATAATCATTTTTTAGTTCTCGTCTCTTAGAATTAGGGATGCAAATTTAAGCAAGCTTTTACTTAAAAATCAACAGTTTGAATGTTTTTTTATTTCGAAGTATAAAATATTCTCAAAAGTACCGCTGGTTTATACTTTAGAGGCACATTTCAGCGGTATTACTTAAGTATAGCTCTTGATATAACCAGTTTCTGTATCTCACTGGTTCCTTCGCCAATCGTGCAAAGTTTAGAATCGCGGTAATACTTCTCTGCCGGGTAATCTTTCGTGAAGCCGTAGCCACCGAAAATCTGAACACCTTCGTTCGCTGTTCTTACAGCAACTTCAGATGCGTACAGTTTTGCCATAGCCGATTCTTTGTTCACGTTTAAGCCTCGGTTCTTCATATCAGCAGCCTGGTAGGTTAACAAAGACGCAGCTTCGATCTCGGTTGCCATATCAGCCAGTTTAAAAGCGATGCCCTGGAAAGATGAGATCGGCTTATCGAACTGGTGGCGCTCCTGTGAATACGCTAAAGCAGCCTCAAAAGCACCTTGCGCAATACCCAATGATAAAGCTGCAATAGAAATACGGCCACCATCCAGCACTTTCATCGACTGAATAAAGCCTTCACCTACATTGCCCAGAATCTGGTCTTTGTGTATGCGGCAATCCTGGAAGATAAGCTCTGTTGTTTCAGAAGCACGCATGCCCATTTTATCTTCTTTGCGGCCTGCACTGAAACCTGGAGTACCTTTTTCGATTACAAAAGCAGTCATGCCATGCGAATCGCCTACTTCGCCGGTACGTACAATTACAACAGCCACGTTACCGCTTTTGCCGTGTGTAATAAAGTTTTTGGCTCCGTTAATTACCCAATAATCGCCATCCTGCACAGCAACCGTACGCATGTTACCGGCATCAGAACCAGTATTCGGCTCTGTTAAGCCCCATGCGCCAATCCACTCGGCAGTTGCCAGCTTTGGTAAGTATTTTTGCTTTTGCGCTTCGTTTCCGAACTGCAGGATATGGCCGGTGCAAAGCGAGTTGTGCGCTGCCATCGAAAGTCCGATAGAGCCATCAATCTTAGAAAGTTCTGCAATGGCTGTAACATACTCCAGGTATCCGAAACCAGACCCGCCATACTCCGTTGGTACCAGCACGCCCATCAGGCCAAGCTCGCCTAACTGCTTAAATATTTCCACCGGAAATTCCTGGCTGTCGTCCCACTCGCGCATTTTTGGCTTGATTTGTTTGGCGCCAAATTCACGGATCATGTCCGCGATCATGCGCTGGTTTTCAGTAGCTTTAAAATCCATTCGTAGTTTTTTGTAGTGTTTTGTTGTGTATTTACAAGGCCTACACATGCCATCGTTTACAAAGTTAGGCAATTACAGCCAAAGAGCCAATCTGCCAGGTATAAATTGACGTAAGCGAAGGTATAATTATACTTGTTTAAGGCATAAAAGGCATGTATTTTGATGCCGCCTTAAATTTGCTTTATTTTGAAGTTAGTTTGCACCTCTAAGGCTAAAATGCCAAAGGCGCAGGAGGCCAAAAGATGATACATTACCTAAAGAGTCTGTTTAATGGGAACGTGGCGCAGGAGGAATCCTTCAGCGCTATTGGTGTGGATATGCATTCCCATATTCTGCCGGGCCTCGATGACGGATCAGAGAACCTGGAACAGTCTTTAGAGTTGGTACAGGCCATGAAGGCTTTGGGCTATAGAAAGCTGATCATGACGCCGCACATCATGAACGACTTCTACAAAAATACGCCGCAGGGCATCCGCGAAAAATTGCAATTACTGCAATCCGCAGTAACGCAGGCCGGCATTGAGATGGAGTTGGGCTGTGCTGCCGAATATTACCTGGACGAAGGCCTTTTGCAGAAACTGGATGCCGGCGAAGAGTTATTGACGTTCGGAAATAACTATCTGCTATTCGAGACATCTTTCCTGAACGAGCCGCTAAACCTGCGCGAAGCTATTTTTAAGATGCGCTCGAACGGTTACAATCCGGTGCTGGCTCATCCGGAGCGGTATTCATACTTTTATGGTAAATTTAATGAGCTTGCCTCGCTGCGCGAACTGGGTGTTCTGTTTCAACCAAACTTAAACTCGCTAACCGGCTATTATACGCCCAACGCCAAAACACAGGCAGAGTTATTGATAGATGAAGGTTTAGTAGATTTTGTTGGTTCCGATACACATGGGCATAAGCATACCAACACACTCTGGAAGGTGCTCAACAGCAAATATTACGCTAAAATACTGGCTTTACCACTGCGTAACCAGCAATTATAAATGAAGCTTCCTACTTTTAAAAATCCGTAACAATGGTTCTGGTAACAGGAGGCAGTGGCTTAATAGGAAGTTTCCTGATCGAAACACTTATCGCGCGTGGGCACGAGGTAAGGGCTATTTACCGCAATCAAATCCCGCAATTCCCGCAGGCAGAAAAAGCACAATGGGCCGAAGGCGATATCCTGGATCCTTTGTTTTTGAGAGATGCTTTGGAAGGTGTTCAGTATGTTTTCCATTGCGCTGGACTTGTATCTTATGCGCCGCAGGATAAAGAACTTCTGAAGCAGGTGAACATAGAGGGTACGGCCAACATCGTAAATGCGTGTCTTGCCCACGAAAGTATAAAACTCTGCCATGTAAGCTCTATCGCTGCTATTGGTCACTCCAGAACCGCAGACGTGCTCACCGAAAAAAATAAATGGGATGCTGCAGACGAACACTCTGCTTATGCAAGTTCTAAATACTTTGGCGAGCTGGAAGTATGGCGGGGCATATCCGAAGGATTAAATGCTGTAATCGTAAACCCATCGGTGGTTTTAGGGCCCGCAGACTGGAACAGAAGCAGCACACAGTTGTTTAAATATGTGTACAACGAGAATACGTTTTATACCGATGGCGCTGCCAACTTTGTAGATGTACGCGATGTGGTGGAAGCCATGCTAAAGCTTACTTTTTCGGAAACAACGGCAGAACGGTTTATCCTGACTTCGGAAAAAGTAACTTATAAAGAATTTTTCGGGCAAATGGCAGCGTGTTTTGGCAAGAAAGCGCCTTCCATTAAAGTGCCGTCGGCCATTTCTGAAATAATATGGCGCGCCGAACACCTCAGATCTTTATTAACCGGCAGCCGGCCACTTATCACAAAAGAAACGGCTCGGGTTGCATCCAAAAACCATGTGTTCAGCAACCGGAAAGTTTCAAAAGTAACAAACATACAATTCAGGCCTGTGAGTGCCTCTGTTGCATGGTGCTGCGCGCAGCTTCTGGAAAATTTCAGGACAGCAGCAGCCGCACCTGGCAGGTAGTATAACCATTAAACTATTTGCCTTCTTAAAATGTAGTTAGGAAAGGCTGTTTTTGCAGCCTGTTGGATATTGGAGATGAAAGACAACTTTGACGACAACAGCGAAGAGCTGGAACTGATACAACGGTTTGAGCAGATGCTCGGAACAAATGAAACCGTTTTTTTCGATTTAAGCGATTATGAATTTATCATAGATCATTATACCATAAACTTTGATTACACCAAAGCCTTGGCAGCCTGCAACTCTGCTATCATGCAATATCCTTTTTCGTGGGAGCTGCAGATAGACAAGGCGCAGTTGCTGGCTATGTCCGGTAATTTTGATGATGCCCTTACAGTAATTAACGAAGTAGCGCAGGTAGAGCCCGCCAATCCGGATGTATACTTAACGCTGGGTATTATTTTTACGCAGCGGGGCGATTACCGCGATGCCATAGATCATTTTAAGAAAGCCCTTGCCTACGCCGACGACCGCGATGATATATACTTTAACATTGCATTGGCTTACCAGAGCTGGGCTAAATTCGAATCGGCCATCAAGTATTACAAAAAGTGCATTGCCCTTAATATTGAGAACGAGGCAGCGATGCAGGAAGTAATTTACTGCATGGAGCTAACCGGCACCATTAAAGAGCACGTCGGTTTCTTTCAGGAGTTTGTTGATAAAGATCCTTACTCGTATGTAGCCTGGTTTAACTTAGGGAATGTGTACAACAAGATGGGTATTTACGACAAAGCCATTGCCGCTTACGATTATGCTACCATCATCAAACCCGATTTTATTACGGCTTACAACAACATGGCAAATGCCTATGTTTTTCTGGGGCAATACACCAAAGCGATCGAAGGCTTCAATGCCATTGTAGAGCATGGCGGGCCATCAGCTGAGGCGTTCTGCAACATCGGGGAGTGCTACGAAAAGCTGCTGCAATGGGACCTTTCGCGGCGCTACTATCAGAAAGCCATCGACCTGGACCAGGAAATGGACGAAGCCTGGTTTGGGATCGGTGTTATTCTGGATGCGCAGGGTAAGTGGTACGAAGCTATACATTTCTTTAAAAAAGCAGTAGACCTGTACGATGATAGTCCGGAATACTGGGTAGCGCTGGCCGCCGCCGAGTATCATGTGGGGCATGTGGTTTCTGCACTGGAAAGCTATGCAAAAGCCGCCGAGATTCAGCCGGATGATAAGAACATTTATCTCAACTGGTCTATTATCTTATATGAGCAGGGCAATTTTGAGGAAGCGATCGATATTATACTGAACGCCATAGAACTGCAGCCCAACGAGGCTGAGTTATACTACAGAGCGTGCGCGTACATGCTTTCTGCAGGAAAATACCGCGAAGCATACAATTATCTGGAAAATGCATTAATTTTGGACTTCGATAAGCACAAGCTGCTGTTCGAGTTCTTTCCTGAACTGGAATCGCAGCGTGCCTTAGCCCGATTAATTGACCAGTACCGCAAATAAAATTACATGAACTATAGTTTGAACAGTCTGCCTGCACGTGAAGTTAAACCACGTGAAAGAGGTTTCACGATGGCCATGGACAAAGGCCTGAGCATCCGGGAAGTAGAAGATTTTCTGGAAGTAGCCGGAGAGTATGTTGATATCGTGAAGTTGGGTTGGGGTACATCGTATGTTGTGCCAAACCTGGAGAAAAAGCTGGATGTTTACCGCGCAGCCGGCATTCCAACTTATTTTGGAGGCACACTTTTCGAAGCATTTATCGTGCGCAATCAGTTTGATGATTACCGCCGCGTGCTGGACAAGTATAAAATGACGTTCGCTGAAGTATCGGATGGCTCGATTGAACTGGACCATGATCTGAAGTGCGGCTATATTAAAACCCTGGCAGAGCAGGTAACTGTATTATCTGAGGTGGGGTCGAAAGATGCAGAGAAGATTATTCCGCCTTATAAGTGGATAAACCTGATGCAGGCCGAACTGGATGCAGGCGCCTGGAAAGTGATCGGGGAAGCCCGCGAAGGTGGTAATGTTGGTTTATTCCGGTCTACGGGCGAGGTAAGAAGCGGCCTGGTAGAAGAGATCCTGACCAAAATTCCGTTTGAAAAGATAATCTGGGAAGCTCCTATAAAAGCACAGCAAGTATGGTTTGTGAAACTGCTGGGCGCTAACGTAAATCTGGGAAATATTGCGCCAAGCGAAATCGTACCACTCGAAACTGTACGTCTTGGCTTACGCGGCGATACGTTCTTTCATTTCCTGAACCAGGAAACTGGTAACCTGAAAGATTGCTAAATCAAAAATATAGAAATAGTAAATTGCCCGTCGGAGCTACCGAACGGGCAATTTTGTTTTAACAGGTTTATACTTTCTAACATCTTTTAACGGAATTGTAGCTTATGCGCAAGTATGGTCTGATCGGTAAAAAGCTGGGGCATTCGTTCTCTAAACGCTATTTCACCGAAAAATTTAAAAATGAAAGTATACATGATGCCGCATATGATCTATACGAACTGGAAAGTATAAATGAGCTGCCCGGCCTGCTTGCAAAGGAGCCGGAACTTGTCGGCCTCAACGTAACTATTCCTTACAAAGAAGCTGTTATTCCTTTCCTGGATGAACTGGACGAAGCAGCTGCACGCATTGGCGCAGTAAATACGATCAGGATATCCAATGGAAAAACCAAAGGCTTTAATACCGATTACATTGGCTTCAGCGCGACCCTTTCGGAGTTTTATACTGGTGCGGGTAAGGCCTTGGTGCTAGGTACAGGTGGCGCAGCCAAAGCAGTTTGCGTAGCGCTGCAGGATTTGGGAATACTATATACTTCTGTTAGCAGGCAGGGTGGTAACAACGCACTTACTTATGAGCAAATAGACCAGGGAGTGTTACAAAAGTATGATCTGATCATTAATACAACACCACTGGGTATGTTTCCCGATCAGGATACAGTACCATTGCTGCCTTTCCAAAGTATAACACCGCAGCACTATATTTACGATCTGGTGTACAATCCGGAAACTACCTTACTCATGCAAAAAGGACTAGACAAGGGCGCAAAAGTGCTGAGCGGCCTGCCTATGTTATACCGGCAGGCAAAGGAAGCGTGGGCAATCTGGCAGGAATAAGAAAATAGTACAATTAAGTTCATGGGTTAATGCCATGATTATGTGCAACTTTCAACTATATTTGCATCGTATAAGAGGCTATACCGAACCAAACCTGCTATGGCCCAATTACATACTCTTAAACAAAAAACGCACGCACTTAACACGGAGATTTACGCGTCTTATTTAGCTTACAAAGATAGCCGCGTTAAGTGGTATATCCCTGTGTTACTGGCATTTGTTATTGGCTATGCGCTTAGCCCGATCGATTTTATTCCGGATTTGGTAGCCGTATTTGGTTTTCTGGATGATGTAATTATTGTAGCACTGGGCTTTAGTATCTCATATCATCTGATAGATAAGACCATATTAAACGAAACGAGATTAAAGGCATACGAAGAGATAGGTAATAACCAGTTGGCGTACAGAATAATTGGTTATTTCTGGATACTTGCCCTCACATTGCTTTTTATGTTCTGCTATAAATTTATGTTTATACAACTTCTGTAATATGAAAGATAGTTGAGTATGGTTTAAGATGATTTACAACTAATTAAACTTACTTTAACTGTAGAAAGCCTCCTTTGGGAGGCTTTCGCTATTTAGAGCCATTACTACTGTGTTTATACTTTAGCAGCTGCAACTGCAATTCCTTAAAGTATACCTCTTCTTAAATTTCTTTATATCTCGTTTTCTTTATCTTTAAGAGTTATTCATCAGGTAGTAAATCTGTATCAGATAAATATTATAGCATGCTTGCAACCCTTTTGGCGTTGCAGTGCTCTTAGTGGTATGTAAGGCATAAAACGCAAGGCATTGAAGCTTTTTACAAAGTCAAAATCAGACGAAGATAAACTCTTAGAAGGATGCCTTGCGGGTAAGCGTGAGATGCAGCGGCTTTTGTATGAGCAGTATGCCAGTAAAATGATGCTGGTTTGCCTGCGCTATGCACCTACCACCTTCGAAGCCGAAGATATGATGCAGGATGCTTTTGTAAAGGTTTTTAACAACATACACACCTTTAAAAAGGATTGCCCGCTGGAGTTCTGGATTCGCAGGATCATGGTGAATACGGCCCTTAAACACATCCGAAACAAACAACTGCTTACCGTTTCTTACGAGGGCGAAGAAATAACCAACCTGCCTTCCGAATCTGTAAACCTGACTGGTTATACTATGGATGAGCTGGTAACTATGATCCAGAGCCTGGCCCCCCGTTACCGCATGGTATTTAACTTATATGCCATTGAGGGATACAACCACAAAGAAATAGCAGAGATGCTGGATATCTCGGAAGGAACATCAAAATCACAGTATTCAAGAGCGAGAGCCATACTTCAAAGTATGATTTCTCGGCAGGACAATTTATATAAAGAGCATGTCATCAGCAGCAAACAATAAGCACGACAACCTGGAAGATGCTTTCCGGGGCCGGATGCACGACGCTGAGGCGAAGCCGTCTCCGGACCTGTGGGCACGCATAGACCACGACCTGACCGTGCAGGAAAGTGCTCGCTATAAAAGTAGTATGGTTTGGTACCGCCAGCTGGCAGCCGCCTGCCTGGTATTACTTGTAGCAGCGAGCAGCATATTTTTCTACCAAATCAGCAAAGATAATCAACAGGCGGCTCAACCGCTTGCCAGAACGGCTCCGGATCAGCAGCAACATATACCTGTAGCTGAGGAGGCCAACCATATAGCGCAACCAGCCGTGCAGGAGACAAAACAACTGCCTGCTGCAAGTATAGCTGCTACTTCCGGAACCGGGAATTCAGCGGAAACCATACAGCAACCATCCACAGATAACTTTATACTTGCTGAAAAGGATGCAGCGCCTGCTTCAGTTATTGAGAAAGAAAGTATGCTGGCTGAAGTAACGCAGGCAAATAAGGAGAATGCGGAAAATTATACTTCAGTATTAACAGTAGATAAGACGGAAGTTAGAGTGCAAAGCAACACGGGCAACACAAGCAGTTACTTTGCAAGCGGGAATAATTTTTCCCGAACTTCAGTAATCACTCCGGAGCCGCAGGTACGTTTTAACGCCTACACCACTGCCCGCCAAATGCTGACAGCCATGCCAACTGCAGACGAAATGAGACGCTATCCGATCGCAGCAAACCAATTACTGCAGCAACAGGCAGCGGCACCTGCTGAACTTCCTGGAACTTTCAGGCAGCTGAATAACAGTTTTACAACCCAGGCAGCCAGCGCACAAACTGAACCTGTAAAGCTACTCTCTTTGGATATAGTGAATGCAGATCAGAAAAGTAAAGCACTAAAAGAAGACGAACCAAAAGAACAAGGGCGCTGGAGCATCGGGATGGCTTATGTGCCCAGCTATTTTGATCAGAACATTGGCATACCCCAGCAGATGGGCAGTGTATTGCCAGCAAATATCATGGGCTTTAGAATGAGCGCGACAACTGCTGAGGCTGAAATGGAGCAGAACATGCAGGAGGCCCGAAGCGAGTTTGAGCAAAATACAGATCCGGCCTTTTCGTTTGCTGTAGAGGCCAAGGCCGGCTACCGGATCGGTAAAAAATGGAAAATATTTTCAGGGTTAGGGTTTACACAGAACACCGCACGTACTAAATCTAGCTACATCATCAAACAGTTCTGGCTTAAACCCAATACAAAAGAGCAGGAGCAACTAAACACTACTACTGTTTTTCTACCATCATTAGGCAGCAGCGTTTTCACCGACTCGGTTAGTGTAGCCAAGACCGATGCTTTTTATGTGAACTACCGCTACCGCCACCTGACCATTCCGGTTGGGATGCAGTTCGAAAGTAACATCAGTAAATCGTGGCAATGGTACGCAGCCGGAAGTATAGCGGCCAACCTCCTCCTGGAAACATCTGTGATGGCATCGAACAATGAAGTTGAAGACGTGCATTATTCCCGCACCGACCATTCGCCTTTCCGCAAAATGCAGTTTTCAGGTAACGTATCGGTAGGTGTGGCCAAGCGCATCTCAAATAACATCAGTGTGTCGGCTGGGCCGGAGCTGCGTGGTTTTTTTGATACCATGCTATCAGATTCTGAAAAAGCGCTGGCCCCACAGGGTAGGCCTTACACGGTTGGCCTTAACATGGCCGTGAGCTACGACCTGGGCGGTAAAAAATAATTTACTTTTTGTACATACCCATGCAACCTTAAGTGCCCATTTGGAATCATAAAGACAAGAAATAAAAGAAGGAGCCAGCGCAAGCACAAAAGCCGGATAAAACTATGAAAACAATGTCAGACGCGCTCACTACAATACAGGTTGTTACAAAATGCAACCTTTCGGGCTGGTATGTGTTACTGGCCCTTCTTCTCTTTTCTGTTTTACTGCCACAGGAGTAATTCAGGCTGCCATACTTTACAAACTATGAAAAGCCTTTTATATAGTTCGCTGGTATACGTAATGCTTGCCTGGTTAAGTATAGGTTGCACTAAAAATGAGCCCGAACCTGCCTGCATCACAGCCGAAGTAGTAGGCCCGGACCCCTGCGAAAGCGGCTGGTTTATTTTGAAAGTGCTGGAAGACGATATGCCGAACAGAAACGCTGGAGGCAATTTTAAAGGCCAGTTAGAATCCGGTTTGGTAACGACGGATAATCTGCCTGCAGCCTATCAGCAGGAAGGCAAAATAGTATCGCTTGGACTGGAATTAAATGGCGAGGATGGCCCGGTTTGTGTCGCCATCCATACCATGTACCCGGCTGTAAAAGTGAAACGCATCTGCAAAAATGAGTGATAAGAATTTAAGGTTTTACAATTGAATTAATGTTGTTTTTAATTAGGAACGAGACGATTCCTAAAAAGCCTGCCGGATCTTTCGGCAGGCTTTTTTTTATACTTCAAAGTATAAACTTATACTTTTAGAGTGCATCCGAAACCCTGAAAACTTCCGGCGTGTTTTAAAGGATAAAGTTTATCTTTACTATCCGTATATAACCGAATGGATTTTAAACTAACATCAGAATTCAAGCCGACCGGCGATCAGCCCAAGGCCATAGCCAAACTCACCGAAGGCGTAAAAAATGGTGAGCCTGCACAAGTACTGCTGGGCGCAACCGGTACTGGTAAAACCTTTACCATGGCCAACGTCATCAAAAACACAGGAAAGCCTACGCTGGTACTTTGCCATAACAAAACACTGGCCGCCCAGCTATACGGTGAGTTTAAGCAGTTTTTCCCAGATAATGCCGTCGAGTATTTTATTTCATACTATGATTACTACCAACCAGAGGCCTATATCGCTTCATCGGATGTGTTTATAGAAAAAGACCTTCAGATAAACGAGGAGATTGAGAAACTGCGTCTGCATACTACATCGGCACTGCTTTCGGGCAGGCGCGATGTTATCGTAATTGCTTCGGTTTCGTGTATCTACGGTATTGGTAACCCTGAGGAGTTTGGCAAGAACGTGATCTACTTGGCGCCCGGGCAAAAATATACCCGCAATAACCTGCTTTATACGTTTGTACAGATACTTTACAGCCGCACCGAAGCCGAGTTCACACGTGGAACATTTAGAGTAAAAGGCGATACCGTCGATATTTTTCCGGCCTACGCTGATTTTGCTTACCGTTTATACTTTTTCGGAGACGAACTGGAGCAGATTCACCGCATCGATCCGGAGTCGGGCAAAAAGCTGTCGGATGAGAAGGAAGTTACCTTGTATCCGGCCAACCTATTCGTAACCGGAAAAGACACGCTGCACCAGGCCATCCAGGAAATTCAGTTTGATATGGTGGCGCAAAACGAGTACTTCCTGAAAGAAGACCGGCCAGCCGAAGCAAAACGCATTAAAGAACGCACTGAATTTGACCTGGAGATGATACGCGAACTGGGCTATTGCTCCGGCATCGAGAACTATTCCCGTTACTTCGACCGGCGGGAGCCAGGTGCGCGCCCGTTCTGTTTGCTCGATTATTTCCCGAAGGATTTCCTGATGGTGATTGATGAAAGCCATGCCACCATACCCCAGGTGCGTGCCATGTGGGGCGGCGACCGCTCGCGTAAAGTGGCGCTGGTAGAGTATGGCTTCCGGTTACCGGCTGCTATGGATAACCGCCCACTTACCTTTAACGAGTTCGAAAGTATGATGCGACAAGTAGTGTTTGTAAGCGCAACGCCCGGCGACTATGAAATGCAGAAAGCAGAAGGCGTTATTGTGGAGCAGATCATCAGGCCAACTGGTTTGCTGGACCCTGAGATCGAAATAAGACCAAGCACCAACCAGGTTGATGACCTGTTGGACGAAATAGATGAACGTATAAAAACCGGTGCCCGTGTACTGGTAACCACGCTTACCAAACGCATGTCTGAGGAGTTGACCAAGTACATGGAAAAGCTCAACATCAAAGTAAAATACCTGCACTCCGAAGTAAAAACCCTGGACCGTGTAGAGATTTTACGTGAGTTGCGTTTAGGTACTATTGATGTTTTGATTGGTGTAAACCTGTTGCGCGAAGGCCTTGACTTACCGGAAGTTAGTTTGGTAGCCATACTTGATGCCGACAAAGAAGGCTTCCTACGCGACCAGCGCTCGCTCATACAAACCATAGGCCGCGCCGCCCGTAACGACCAGGGTAAAGTAATTATGTACGCCGACCGGATTACGGGTTCTATGCAACGCGCGATAGACGAGACCAACCGTCGCCGTGCTACCCAGATAGCTTATAACGAGGAACACGGCATTACGCCACGCACTATCCTTAAATCGAAAGGTGAGATTTTTGAGCAGACTTCTGTAGCCGATATGCGCAAGCGCGAAGTGCACATGTATGCCGGTCCGGAAGAAGTATCGCTGGCAGCCGAGCCGATCATCCAGACCATGAAGCGCGACGACCTCGAAAAGCTTATCAAGAAAACTGAGAAGCAAATGGAAGCCGCTGCCAAAGACCTCGACTTCCTGCAAGCCGCCAAGTACAGAGACGAACTAGCCGAACTCCGCAAATTGCTGAAAACGAAGCGGGATTAGAAGTATAAAGTATGAATTGGAAACACCCCGGCAGGTTTATACTTGCCGGGGTGTTTTGGTTTAAATTGAAATGGGCAAAATGTACTTTTTCTTACAGCGAAGTATGGTTAATAGGTCTGCCCCAGTGTAATTAATTGAAAACAACGAAAGTATACTTTGCTAATAGCCTTAATATTATCAATGCCTTTTTATAATTAATGAATAATAAGGTTATTAAATTAATAATAAAAATAGTAAGTATAAATTGTACTTTTTAGGAACTTGTGTTATTTTCATTAGTATACTTACTAATGAAATTATTATTCCCTAAATGTTTATTTTATGAAAAAAGTAACATTTATGTTCTTTCTGATTGTAGCTGCGTCCTGCTCTGATGGGTTAGATGATCAGCTTACTGTAGGCAACTTAAAGCTTGAAGCAGCAGACTCCAAAGCAATACTAAAGGGTTTAGAAGCGAGTTTATCGGCCGGAAACCCGGATTCGGTGATAACTTTCAGTACCTCAGAGCTCAAAAAAATTGACGGTGCCTATTATTTAGTTGCTAAGAATGACGAATATGTGTCTACTACTTTGTTGAAAAAGGGAGAAGGCAACACCTTGGTTAGTGCAGGAATTTCCTGTACATCAAAGAACTGTGGTAATGGTGATGGCTGCATACCTCAGGCAGATGGCCAAAGCTGCACGCCCTGTGGTACAACGGAAGATTGCACCAAAACTGTAACGCAAGAGTAAAGCATGTAATAACTATACTATTAACCTTAACCTCGACATCGTCAGGCTATAAATAGCGCTTAATGCTATAAATGCTCAGATACAAAGTTTGCTTGGTTTTGATAATTTTTATATATTAGGTGAATAAAATATACCTTTAAGCTTCAGCTATGAAAACTATACTTCCTGTTCTGCTTTCTGTTCTGCTACTCTTTTCGGGGTGCGCAACTACCTCTACCTCAACAGCAAAGGTTAGGAAAACTGATAAATACTATAATGGCCTGATGACATTGGTGGTAAACACACAGATAGATTTTAAGGGACTGGACTCGCTGACGTATGAAGAGCACATCAGAGGGAAATTTAACAACCTGGAGAACTTAACTTACCGCAAGCAACTCGAGAAAACACTTGCCCGCAACTTCGACAGACCCGGTGCCCAAACCAGGCTGGTTAAATCTTCGGATGTATTTGACCTGAACACTGATTTAAGCTACAGCCAGTTTCTGGAGAAAGTAAGGAGAACAGGCGTTGACGGAATACTTTTTGTGAAGCAAAGTAATTACTGGTATACCACAGATTATACTACTATACATCAGACAAACGTAAGTAACACCTTTGCCGATTCAGAACCCAATGCTGCTTTCCATACCTACCTGGTTGATACAAACACATTGCAGCCTGTCTGGTATGCCGATTCGCAGGTGTATGGCATTTCTGCCGGGTACGATACACTCAACAATCACTTGGCGCGCTCACTTTTCAGTAAACTCCGGAAAGATAAGTACATCATGGCTACCTACTAAGTATAAATTATACAAACAAAAACTCCCCTGCAAGTATAAACCTGCAGGGGAGTTTTTGTTTAGAGTAATATCACTTTATACTTACAGTAGCAGCAATCCTTTTTCCCGCAAATCAAACCAGCTTGGCGAGGCAAGGAACTCTGTACTTACAGTAGCAGCAATCCTTTTTCCCGCAAATCAAACCAGCTTGGCGAGGCAAGGAACTCTGCAAAATTTAAGTGAGCTTCGGCCGGGTAAGTTTCTTCCAGTTGTCTCAACGTAACTGCTTCCGGGTTATCCGGAGTAGCTTTCTGCACTACATCAAACAGCCACTGGCCTATACTTGCGGTGGTCTTAATTTCGAAGTCTTCGGCTTTTTCGTAAAACGTGAGCACGCAACGCTCAATGGTCTGGCCTTTTTTAGCGAGCATGGTGAACTCTATTTCCGGGAGGTTGCCGAGCCACAGTACACGGGCTGATAGTTTCATACTATCCGGGCGGTGCGGCTGCGCGATGGCATTGCCAATTAAGTTAGGCTTTACGGTAACGCGCGGCACTTTAAAATCAAACCAGAACGAAAGCGGCTCTTCCAGGGCAATACCGTGCATGTAATTATACAAGGCTTTTGCCAGGCCGGCGCCAAATAACGTATGGTCGGTGCCAGTTGGGTCGTCGTGCCAAAGGTCGTTGTTTGCAAAGTCGCCTTCTTCAGGGCCAACTTTTACAACTTTATACTTCGCCGGGTTCTTACCGATCGGGCTGTGGGCGGTCATACTAAAGCGGTGCCAGTAACCGGATTGTATCACATTGTTCAGGAAAAGCTGGCGCACTACTTCTAAAGAATCTATCGTTTCCTGGGCAGTTTGTGTCGGGAAGCCATACATCAGGTACGCGTGCACCATAATGCCGGCCTGGGTAAAGCTGTCGGTAACACGGGCCACCTGCTCTATACTTACGCCTTTCTCCATCAAGGTCAGTAACCTGTCCGAGGCTACCTCCAGGCCGCCCGAAACGGCAATACAACCTGAAGCAGCCAGCAAGCGGCAAAGATCAGGGGTAAAGGTTTTCTCGAAGCGGATATTTCCCCACCACGAAATTTTAACGCCGCGCCGGATAAGCTCGATGGCCATGTCGCGGAGTGGGGCAGGAGGGGCAGCTTCGTCTACAAAATGAAAACCTGTTTGGCCGGTCTGAGCAATGATCTGTTCGATGCGGTCTACCAGCAGCGAGGCCGGGGCCACATCGTAGCGGTTAATATAATCTAAAGTGATATCGCAGAAAGAGCAGCGTTTCCAGTAGCAGCCGTGGGCTACGGTTAGTTTGTTCCAGCGGCCATCGCTCCAAAGGCGGTGCATCGGGTTTATCACGTCAATTACGGAAAGGTAATCGCGCAGCGGCAAGTCGCTGTAATCAGGCGTGCCTACTTCGGTGTGCGGAATATCTTTATCAAGGCAACCGTTAATGTACTCAACTTTGCCATTCAAAAGTATAAAGGTGCGCTGCAGAAAATCTACTTGCCGGTTGCCTTGCAGGTATTCCAGCAGTTTCAGCCACGGGCCTTCGCCATCATCCAGCGTTACAAAATCAATGTACTTAAACAGGCGGGGCTCGCGTAAGCTGCGGAGTTCTGTATTGGGGTAGCCGCCGCCCATAATGGTTTTTATACCCGGGTACTTTTGTTTGATGTATTGCGCCAGTCGCAGGCCACCATACAAATTGCCCGGAAACGGAATCGAGAAGCCAACAATAGCTGGGTTTACTGCCTGTAATCGTTCTTCGAACAATTCCAGCAGCATTTGGTCTACTACACCGGGTTCCTGCTGCAAGGCATCTTCTAAGGGATCAAACGATATAGCGGAAAGCGCCAGTTTTTCGGCGTAGCGACTAAAGCCAAAGTGCGGGCAAACGGTTTCCTTAATCAGGTCGCCGAGGTCTTCCAGGTATAAAGTTGCCAGGTAGCGTGCCCTGTCGGTAATGCCCATACTTCCGAAAGCCCAGTCGATGTCTTCCACCTGGTCGAAACGCGCGGCTTCGGGCAGGTAGCGGCTGTAACTGATCTGCTGTGCCAGCGTCAGGTCTTTGTTTTGCAGAAACCGGATAACAGGCTCAACGGTTTGCAGATATTCGCGCTTTAAACGAAGCATGCGCAGGCTGTTATCAGAAAGCTCAAAATTGCCGGTTTCTATAGCTGAAAATATACGTGTCAGTCCGGCTTTGGAGAACATACGCAGCACCAGTTCGATGCCAAAATCGGCTTGCGTTACTTGGTAGCCTTGCCCGGTTAAAAAGCCTTTAATGTAGGCTGTGGCCGGGTAAGGCGTGTTAAGTTGTGTGAGCGGCGGGGTAATGATTAAAATATGGGGCTTCTCCAAAGTATAAATCTAAAGTATAAAAGGGCAATCGGGCTTAAAACAAAAGTACGGCTTCCGGCACTATTTAAGAAAAAGCCAGCCTTTTTTAAACAGCCGGCTACAGAAAGGGGTTCAGGGATAAGAAATTATTTAACAACATAGGTAACCTTTTATATAAATTAATCAGAATATTTATTCTAAAATATTTTATATACTGAGAAGTTTGCTTAATTTTGTATTGTTCAATCAAAAGAACGGATTGAATAATATTACGAACTCGCGCCTGCTTACCCCTTAGAAAACAGATTTACTTTTTAGCCATGAACTTCTGGAAAAATACTCAGATGGTCGTAACGACTGTGTTGTTGCTCCTTGCAGCCGCCTGTCCGTTATTCGAAAAAGATATTCGTGTACCTTATCTTTTCACGCTGTCTCTCGACCCGCCAGCAACTACTCCTCACCAATTGCCTGATCAACATACGTTAAGCGCTACTTCAGAAGAATTATCGAAAGCTGAAACCAAAAAGATAACCGATCAGGATTTCTTATCACTGGATATGATCGGTTTTGACAGCCTTGCAAAAGCAATGCAGTCGGTTAGCGCGCGCGTTGCGCTAGCCGGAAAACCTGCTATACATTCCCTGGAGTCCGGGAAAAGATTTGATACAAACGCAGCAACCCGTAGATAAAATACTGCGGGTTACGCTCTATTAAGTATAAATACAGTTTAGCTGCGACCTGCTTTTGCCACACCATACGCTACCAGCGGAACAATAACAAATACTGTACTGCCGATCATCACAAAGAAAACGAAGAAAGCGCGCAGCCAGCGAAGTATAAAATCCGAAGCCACGCCAAACGTATAAAGCTCCAGGGCCAGGGCCAGTAACAAACTGATCAGGGCAACAACAAATAACTTTACTTTATTCTTTTTGGTAAGTGATGGCTTTTTCATCAGGCTGTAATCTAGGGTGCAAATTACAGCAACATTTTACAGTTTTCCCCTATCAGGAGTGCCCTTTTTCTATTTCCGCTTCTTCCTGCTGCTGTGTAATCTCTTGTTCGGGATGAGGCTGTTGTGGCTGGCTTTCCTGAGCGGGCTCATTTCTTTGGTTCTGTTCTTTTTCTGTTGAGGTAGTTGCTTTATCCGGATGCATAAGCAGGTTTTTAAAGTATGATAGTCTGATTGGTTTACGTGGCAATGCGCTGGCTGTTGCTTAACTCTATTTGCCCGAAGGTCGTACATGCAAGTGCAGGCTGCTATCGAGTATACAGCCTTATGTATAACCTGAACCAGAAACACTATGAATACGATCAAAATAAAAGCTGCTTTACTTGCTGTAACCTTTGTTGCTTTTACTGGCCTAACTTCGTGCAACACCGGCACCGAGCCCGGCGAAACAAACACAGAGCGCAGCGACCTGGAAGAAGAAGGCTCCATGACAGTTGATGACCCGGCTACGAATAATAACACAGATGTAACACAGGATACGCTGGAAAGTAAATACTACGACGGAAACGATTCTGGCAGCGCTGTACATGCCGGCGATGGCCAGGGCAACGGTACCAACCAAAAGCAATAAACATAAAATCAAGTATGGCAAAGCCTGCTTTCTGAACCGGAAGGCAGGCTTTGCTTTTGCGATCTTTTCTTACAACTACAAAGTATGAAATTACCTGCTTCCTTTTATACCCGCCCCGATGTAGTGCAACTGGCGCAGGAACTGGTTGGCAAATACCTGTACACGAACATAGATGGCGTACTTACCGGCGGCAAAATTGTAGAAACAGAAGCTTACTCCGGAGAGAACGACAAAGCCTGCCATGCGCACCTCGGCCGCCGCACCCAACGCACCGAAATTATGTACCAGCAAGGCGGCGTGGCTTATGTGTATCTTGTTTACGGCATGTATAACCTCTTCAACATTATCACAAATGTGGCAGGCAAAGCCGATGCCGTGCTTATCCGGGCTATTGAGCCGGAAGAAGGTATCGAAGAAATGCTGCTGCGGCGCAACATGGCAAGTATAAAACCTAACTTAACCGCAGGGCCGGGCGTGCTAAGTATAGCGTTGGGCATAAACCGCAACCTCTACGGCGCCGACCTGACTGGTAATGTTATCTGGATAGAAGACAAGGGTAATATAGTACCTGCAGCAAGTATAGCTGCCGGCCCGAGGATAGGTATTGATTATGCCGGCGAAGATGCAAACTTGCCGTGGCGCTTCTGGCTAAAAGAAAATAAGTGGGTAAGCAGGAAAAAGTAGGGTTAAAAAAAAGCAGCGCAAGGTTATGATTTGCGCTGCTCTTTTTACCTGGTTTATACTTTATAAAGTATGTTTTCTTTTTTCGTTGTCTTGTTCGTTATCGGTGCGGGCTTGAGGCGTAGGATTATTCGATCCTGTTTTGCCCACCGCATCGCGGTTTAGGCTATTGCTAATATCTTTTTTGTTGCCTTTGCTTTTGTCGCTTAACTCAGATTGCTGGTTTTTATTTTTGTTCTTATCCATAGTTTTAGTTTTGAAGGTTAATCTATAAAGTTTAATGATTGGTCTTTGTCCTGGTTATTTTGCTTACTTCTGATGTTTTGCTGGCCGGTCGGCTTCGAGTTGTTGACTTGGTTTGATGATTTATTGGCGGCATCAATAGGAGAACTGCCACCTTTCCTGCCTGTTTCAAAGCTTTTTTCCGGGTTGCTCCCGGGTTGGTTTATCTTCCCTTTATCCTGCTGCATGGTTACTTCTGTTTAAGGTATTTGCAGTACATCACCATTAAAAAAGCCATTATAGCCAAAGCTTTTTACGTAACGTCTATACTTAAGAACTTCGTTTGTTTGAGTCAGAGTTTTTATGGCTCTGACTACCTGCTCTGGCGTGGCCTTCCGGGTCGCCGTGCCAGCCGCGGCCTTCGTTAGAGGAAGCACTGTTGCTACGTGCACCCGAAGCGCTGCCTTTTGCTGCAGTATTCGGATTCGCCTTAGAAATTGGTGGGCTGATATTCGGTTGCTTTTTGTCTTTGCTGTCTTTCATAACTTTAATAGGTTAAATAGAACAAGAACTTTTAATACAAAGCATGTAAACTTAACTAGTTGATTATCTAATAGTTTACGCTTTGTGCCAGGATGGGTTCATGTAATGCCACGAAAAACTGTGCAAAACCTGTTTTTCTATCTGCTAAAGTTTAAAGTGCAGCAAGTAGCCAATCCTGCGTAGCAGTAGCAGTTACAAGTATAAATAAGTAGGAGAGGGAAGCGGAAAGTATAATCTTACCTGTTTGGTTACTGCAAAAGGATGGCAGTTTATACTTTCTCGCAGATCAGGACCGTAGGTTTCTGCTGCATATCTGTAGTGAAAAACAAGTATAAACGGCCACCTTCTTTTATACCGGTGCGCTTACGGATTTCAGCTACCGATTCAGGAAAATTACGAACCGTGATATTGGCTTGCTTGCCCGGCACCAGCCGTAATAATTCTTTTTTGTTGTAGCTGCTTACGTGCACGCACCTGAAAGAGCGCCCCGGAAAGTCAGGGACCAGTTGTTCGGAAGTATAAAGATGGCTGTTGGGGTGCAATTTATTTAAGCCCAGTTGTGCGCCCAGGTACCGGTAAGCGCCGGCTTTTAAAATGGCTGCATTGGGTTCGTATACAAATGCCTGCGGCAAAGTATAAACCGGTATGGCTGCTTCTTCCGTGGCTTTGGTAAACGTTAGTGTCTGTTGCTGCCCGCTAGCGAGTAGATTCACAGCTTTTCGTTCTGCCAGCTCGGGTGCTGTTGTGTGGGGTTGCAGCAAGTATAAAACCTCTTTCACTTCGTTGTGTACAGCTATTACCCACACTTTAGCTACCTGCAGTAGTTGCTCCAGCGCCAGTTCTATATCCAGCATTGGCGAAGTTTTCAGAAGAATAGCATCTGATTTGGCTAAAAGTACAGGCAACAGGCCCAGGATGTCTGGTTCGCAATCCTGAAGCAAATGCAGTTTTTCTTCGCGGTTGCCGCGTCGGGCCGGGTCCAGGTAAATAACATCCGCCTTTTGTGTAAAGCTGTTCAGAAAAGCTTCGGCAGTAGTAGCTATACTTTGGATGTTGGTTGCGCCCAGCAGGTTAAAGTTATAAGCAGCAATTTCCTGAAGTTCGTGGTTCTGTTCCACGTGGATGACCTGTTCAAAGCTCCTGGCAAAGTATAAACTATCCACCCCAAAGCCACCTGTCAGGTCTATCAGCAGTTTTCCTTTAACCAAAAAAGCTTTAAAGGCCGCTGTGGCTTCAGAGGAACTTTGCTCTACAGATAACGTGACCGGGAAAACGGTTTCCGGATTTTCAGCCCAGGTCGGGAGTTTTGTAGTGGCTTTCTGGCGGGCCTTAATTTGCTGCACCAACTCAAGCACGGGCAAACCCGGATAGCGGCTGGCCTGCAACATCAGTGTGGCTGCATCCTGGTGCAAATGTGCTTGTATAAACGTTATTTCTTCTGCAGTAAATCTTCGCATCAAAGTATAAACTGGTATGCCCGGCAAAGGTATTGGTTTTGGAGAAGTAGTTGAAAAGAATATTTTGTTTAAATTTTTTCAAAAAATGTTAAACAAAATAATTAACGGCTAGTTTATTGATTATTACACTAATCCTTACTAATCCACAAACAATTTAAAAATTACCTCTATGAAAAACTGGATGAAACTCTTAATGCTTTTAGTTGTCCCTAGTTTGGCTTTTACGGCCTGCGACGACGACGATGATGAATTACCTATGGTGAGTAATGCTCAGGTAATGGCGGTACACGCCTCTCCGGATGCCCCTGGCGTTGACCTGCTGGTAGATAATAAAAAGGTTAACTCAGCAGCACTGATGTACCCTAACAACACCGGTTACCTGACTGTAGAACAAGGCAGACGTAACATTAAAATTAACGCGGCTGGTACTTCTACTTCCGTTATTGATGCAAACCTTGACCTGAAAGCAGGCGCAAACTATACTGTCTTCGCAGCCGGAAGGCTTTCGGGTATTAAACCTATTGTATTAGAAGATAACCTGACAGCTCCGGCATCAGGCCAGGCGCACTTACGTTTTGTACACCTGGCACCAGATGCGCCAGCAGTTGATATTGCAGTTCAAGGAGGCCCGGTTGTATTTTCCAACAGAAGCTTGGAATCCGCTACAGCATTCACGCCGGTAGCTGCCGGAACGTATACTTTAGAAGTCCGCCCGGCCGGCACAACCACAGTTGTATTAACAGTGCCTAACGTACAGTTACAGAACGGTAAGATCTACACTGTATTTGCGAAAGGCTTTCTTACTCCTCCCAGCGGCAATACAAACACGCTCGGTGCGGAGATTATTGTAAATAAATAATAACCTGAACGCTACGTATAAAACCAAAAGCACAGCCGTTTTAAATTGGCTGTGCTTTTTTATAGGCGGCAGGCCCAGGCCGTTAATACCAAAAGTTGATGTTCCGCAACAATTTGTGTAATTTTGTTGTTCTTGAGAATAAATAACAGATATAATGATTGATACACAGCTTAATTACAAAGTAAAAGATATTTCGCTGGCTGAGTGGGGCCGCAAAGAAATTAAACTTGCTGAAGCAGAAATGCCAGGTTTAATGGCTATCCGGGCAGAGTATGGCCCAAGCAAGCCACTTGCCGGAGCCCGCATTGCCGGTTGCCTTCACATGACGATTCAGACGGCAGTTCTGATTGAAACACTGGTTGAGCTGGGTGCTGAAGTTACCTGGTCTTCCTGCAATATTTTCTCTACACAAGATCATGCTGCCGCTGCCATTGCTGCTGCCGGCATCTCGGTTTACGCCTGGAAAGGTATGACTGCAGAAGAATTTGACTGGTGCATCGAGCAAACTTTATTTTTTGGTGAAGATCGCCAGCCACTGAACATGATCCTGGATGATGGTGGTGACCTGACTAACATGGTATTAGATAAATACCCTGAAATGGCTGCTGGCATCAAAGGCCTTTCCGAAGAAACTACAACAGGTGTACACCGCCTGTACGAGCGTATGAAAAACGGCACACTTCCAATGCCTGCTATCAACGTAAACGACTCTGTTACAAAATCCAAGTTTGATAACAAGTATGGCTGCAAAGAGTCTTTAGTAGATTCTATTCGTCGTGCTACAGACGTGATGATGGCTGGTAAAGTAGCGGTTGTGGCTGGTTATGGTGATGTTGGAAAAGGTTCTGCCGCTTCGTTAAGTGGAGCCGGTGCCCGTGTCATCGTTACTGAAATTGACCCGATCTGTGCGCTGCAGGCTGCAATGGATGGTTATGCCGTTAAGAAAATGGTAGATGCCGTTAAAGAAGCAGATATCGTAGTAACAGCAACCGGTAACAAAGATATCATCTCGGAAAAACATTTCCGCAGCATGAAAGATAAAGCGATTGTTTGTAACATTGGCCACTTCGACAACGAGATTGATATGGCTTGGTTAAACGACAACTACGGCCATACAAAAGATACCGTTAAGCCACAGGTTGACCTTTACAACATTGACGGAAAAGATGTGATTGTATTAGCTGAAGGCCGTCTGGTAAACCTTGGTTGTGCAACTGGCCACCCGTCGTTTGTAATGTCTAACTCGTTCTCTAACCAGACGCTTGCCCAGATCGAACTTTGGACAAATGCAGCTGCTTACGAAAACCAGGTTTATACTTTACCAAAGCATTTGGATGAGAAAGTTGCCCGCCTGCACCTGAGCAAAATTGGTGTTGAGCTGGATGAGCTTTCTCCTGACCAGGCATCTTACATTGGCGTAGAAGTAGAAGGTCCGTTTAAGCCGGAATACTACAGATATTAATTTGGGGATATTTCCCTTATTATAAACAGAAAGGCCGGTGCAAGTTGTACCGGCCTTTCTGTTTATAAGTGTTAGTGTTTTAAATAATATTGAACCGCGACATCAGAGTTTTCTTATAAGACTTGCCAATCGGAATATCGCCTTTCGCAAAAACAACGGAATTTTCCTCTAGGGCTTCGATCATATCCAGGTTGGCTATATAAGAGCGGTGTACGCGTACAAAAGTATGAGGCGGCAGTTTCCCTTCCATATCCTTTAAAGTAGAGCTTACCAGGTACTTCTGATCAGCTGTAACAATAAAAGAGTAGTTATCATAAGCCTCCACCCAAAGTATGTGCTTGTAAAGCACTTTAATGATGCGGTGCTTTACCTTCACAAAAATATAATCGGCAGCTACCTCATAGCCTTTGTGTGCGTAAGGGTGGCCGTTTAACTTACCATCTTTATGCTGATGGCCATGGTTATACAAGGCTATTTCTATGGCGCAGCGCAGGCTGTTTTCGTTGTAAGGCTTTAAGAGAAGGCCGGCAGGCTCTGTTTTTTTTGCCCTTTCTAAAGTAGCTGTATCGGCGTGGGTGGTAAGGTAAATAACGGGGATACTGAATTCCTGCTTTATATGCATACCGGTTTCTATGCCATCCTTTGTACTATGCGCGCAGATAGTAAGCAAAACCAGATCCGGGCTTTTCTCTCTGATAATCGTTAGGGCGTCTTCGCCGGGTTTTATGGTACAGGTTTCGTAACCAAGGCCTTCCAGGCAATTAATAAGATTTTCCGCGATTATAACTTCGTCTTCCGAAATAAGAATCTTTGGTTTTAGCATAGCATTTGTTTCTACGTTGATTTCTTATAAATGGTGCCAAAACAAAAAATAATATTGTTTTAGTTACATTATAGGAGCTAAACAAAGATAAAAAATGATGAGTGCTAAGATTCGCAGAAGTAGAAAGCAGGTTTTTCCGTAGGTAAACAAAGGCGTAGCAAATTTTAAAAGTCAGTACCAGCCTTTAGAGAATCTATACTTGCCCAAAAGAGAGCAATCGTTGGGTTTAAAGCTTTTAAAGGGTAATTTATATAATAGAAGTCAATGTAGAAACTATAATAGCTCATTCAATATTCAACAGAACAGAAAATACCACCTGACTATTAAGATGAGGCAGGTAAATGTTTGTTAATGCCGTTCGGGCAGAAAACTATTTTTTCGTTAATAGAAGTGTTGAGAATGAGGTCGTTTTCAGGCAGGCTTTTGCGTGAAAACTCGTTATGGAAAAGATGATAAGCAACTCCGCCGAACTTTAGATTCCTTCGTTTCAGCCCACTATTATGCAAACGTACAGCAAACTCGCTGTCTTCGCGGCCCCAACCTACAAAGTCTTCGTTAAAACCGTTGATGTGCAGCACATCCTGTTGCCAAAAACCCATGTTGCAGCTACGAATGCCTTTCAGGTTTTTTTGCTCCTGATGGAATATGCCAGCCAGAAAGCCGGAGCTTATAGCGTTCAGCCTGTTCTTAATCCCTTTTGAAAGAGGGTGTATGTGTTGCTTTGTGCCGGCAATTACAGCACTGGTAGTTTTAGGGTTTAGCAACACCCGTTTGCCTTGTATAAACCAGCCTTTTTTTGCCGCTTGCCTATGTGATTTTAGAAAATCAGGGTGGAGCACCATATCTCCGTCTATGATAACAAGGTACTCGCCTGTTGCCAATGCCATTGCTCTGTTTCTGCTTTCAGCCGCCCGAAAACCCCTGTCTTCCTGCCAACTGTGCAGCAGTGGCACCGGCGATATCTTTGCCAGTTCTTCGATCAGCATACGGGTATCATCTCTGGATCCATCGTCGGCTACAATAATTTCTTTTGGCAGTTCAGATTGGTTAAAGGCACTTTTCAGGACAGCAGCCAGCGCCTCTTTCCAGTTATAAGTAGTCACGATCAGGCTGATGCTGAGGTGCTGGTTCTCTTCGTGCAGTTTCATATACTTATAAAAAGTGCCGTTAGCGTTAGAAAAAGCGATTGCTAATCCTTCGTACCCATACAAAAAGCCGCGTTGCAGCATATAGTTCCGGAAGAATGAGAAGCTCCACTTAAAAAAACTCCTGGCTGGAGATGATGCTTTCCGGAATCTGTTCTCTTTTGCAAACAATGTGGTGTAATGGTCCATCTTGTGGAGCAACTGCGAAATGTTATCAAAAGAGTAATGGTTCAGGGTACCGTTAAGCCGCTGTGTTATCAGTCCATCCGTCTGGATATACTCATGCACGGGGAGGTCTGTAAAGCGGGTAGTGCTTTTATGGTACAGGCGAAGTACATAATCGTTGTCCCAGCCGCAGGCTTTTATCAGTTTAGTGCCGTAATAATTGTGCCGCAGAAAAGAGTAAACCAGAAGCGGATTACTCAAATCGAGTTGTAATATCTCGCGGGCCAATTCTTCTGAAAGTACCTCGTCACTGTCGATAGATAATATCCAGGGGCTTATAGCATGTTGGGCAGCCAGGTTTTTTAACGGTCCGAAACCAATAAAAGGAGAATTTACTATTTTGGTATTAGCAAATGCTGCTGCAATTTTTACCGTATCATCTGTGGAACCGTTGTCTAGTATGATTACTTCTTTAAAAGCCTGAAGCGCTCCAAGACATGCAGGAAGATACTTCTGGCTATTTTTGGTAAGTATGGTTACTGCTATAAGCTGATTCATATTTATCGAAGATGCATGGTAATCCTCTAAAAGGTCAAAATTAGTTTTTAAACTCTAAAACGTTTATAAAAGAACCGGTTTAGAGTTTAAAAACTTTTAGCTGCCGCATCAGATGTAAGTCTGTTCCTATAAAATTTGATACAGAAGGTGTATGCTGCAACCCAAACGGTGCATGTAAGGTATGTAAGTAAAGTTTCTATATTTGCGTAATAGGCATCTTTGAAATCTTTTGTAAAGTACAAAAACCCAATATAGATGAGCGATCAAACAGGTAAACAAATGAGCAAAGAGGAAAAGGACGCCCGCTTCGAGGCAGAATTATTACCCGTGCTCGACCCCCTGTACAATTTTGCCTACAGGTTAACCTTAGACGAAGATGATGCAAATGACCTTGTTCAGGAAACATACCTGAAGGCGTACCGCTTTTTTGATTATTTTGAGCAAGGAACTAATGCAAAAGCATGGCTGTTCCGCATCCTGAAGAACTCGTTTATCAACGAATTTCGCAAAAAAAGCAAGCAGCCGGCTAAAGTTGACTATAGCGAAGTAGAAGGATATTATAATACTGATGATGTAGAAGGCGAGTCCGGCGTGGCCACTACCAGCGATATGCGCACCCAAAGTGTGCAGGATCTGATTGGAGATGAGGTTGCCGGTGCCCTGAATGCCTTGCCTGTCGATTTTAGAACCGTAATTATACTTTGTGACCTGGAAGGCTTTACTTACGAGGAAATGGCCAAAATCCTGGATATACCAATTGGTACAGTACGTTCCAGGTTGCACCGCGCGCGAAATTCTTTAAAGGAGAAGTTGGAGAAGTATGCAAAAAGCATGGGTTATAATAGTTAATAAAGAAAATTTCAAGCGATTGAATTAAGATGGAATCTAAATTTAAAGAAGCAGTTTCCGGTAAGTCGGAAAGATGTAATGACACGGATTGCGAGAAGGTTGCTGACCTTCTAAATGCCGTAGTGGATGGCGAAGTAACAGCCGAAGAACAAGAGTTTTTTAACGCTCATATTGAGGATTGTATCAGTTGTTTCGAGAGCCATGACAAGCAAAAACTTCTAAAAGGGCTGGTAAGTGGGCATTTAAAGCGTATTATTGTACCAGAAAGCCTGGCGCTTTCCATCAAAGCGAAGATTCAAGAAACCGTATAGCCCCTGATGCAAGGCAAAATCATTATCTTTTCGGCTCCTTCCGGTGCCGGCAAAACGACCATCGTAAAACATTTGCTGCAGGTAAACCCAAGCCTCAGCTTTTCTATTTCGGCCTGCACACGCGATAAGCGCGGCCGCTCCGAAGAAAACGGAAAAGATTATTACTTCATGACTCCCGAAGAATTTACCGAGAAAATCTCTCATGATGAGTTTGTGGAGTGGGAGGAAGTATACGAAGGTGCCTTTTACGGCACATTAAAATCAGAAATAGAACGCATCTGGAACAGCGGCAAGCATGTGATACTGGATGTAGACGTTAAAGGAGGATTAAGTATAAAGCATTTTTACAAAGAAAGAGCATTAGCCATATTCGTAAAGCCACCTTCCATCGAAGAGCTGGCTAACCGCCTTACCGCCCGCAACACCGACTCTTCGTCGAGTATAAGCAGCCGGGTATTTAAAGCTAAATTCGAGATGGAGTTCGAAGATCAGTTTGATGAAGTGATCGTGAACGATAACCTCGAAAAAGCTTTTGCAGAAGCCACCAAGCTTGTAGATGAGTTCTTACGGTCAGAACCTGCCATCGTATGAAAGTAGGGCTGCTCTTCGGCTCCTTTAACCCCATCCATACCGGGCACCTGATATTGGCTAATTTTATGGCCACTAACACTGATCTGGATACGGTTTGGTTAATTGTATCGCCGCAGAATCCTTTTAAACCAAGCAACACGCTGGCCCATGAATTCGACAGGTTGCAGATGGCTACATTGGCCATCGCGGATAATCCAAACCTGGGAGTATCCAATATCGAGTTCAGTATGCCCAAGCCAAGTTATACCATTGATACGCTTACATACCTGCAGGAAAAATATCCGAGCTACGAGTTTGTGCTGATCATTGGGGAAGATAACCTGGCGCTGTTGCCTAAATGGAAGAATGCCGAAAGCCTGCTGAAATACTACAAAGTATACGTTTACCCGCGTTCCGGTTCAGATACAACAGAAATTACGAATCTGCCTAATGTCTCG
Organism: Pontibacter arcticus; assembly: GCF_003284895.1. GTDB lineage: Bacteria > Bacteroidota > Bacteroidia > Cytophagales > Hymenobacteraceae > Pontibacter > Pontibacter arcticus. Next base: position 465,433 of record NZ_QMDV01000001.1, on the reverse strand, counting down.
TTTGTGAAAGCGCCGATGCTGGATATTTCTGCCACTTTTATCCGGCAGTGTATACGCGAAGAGAAAAGTATAAAATACCTGGTACCGGATGAAGTAGCAGACTACATAAAAGTACACAAGCTTTACAGATAAGGCTTTAAAAGTATAAACAAGGTCTTCATGCCGGGATATTAGCAGAAAATAGAAATTTTTGTTAAAAGAGAAAGGGCTTATGGTTAAACCATAAGCCCTTTCTCTTTTAACAAAAAGTATGAAGTATACTTATACAGTCATAATTTCAGCTTCTTTCTTAGAAAGCAACTCGTCAATTTTTACGATGTTCGCATCTGTCATTTTCTGTACTTTGGCTTCGGCATCGCGCACGGCGTCTTCGGCAGTGCCTTCTTTCTGCAGTTTTCTCAGGGCTTCGTTTACATCTTTACGGATGTTACGGATGCTGATCTTACCGCTTTCAGTTTCGTTCTTTACCTGCTTTACAAGCTCACGGCGGCGCTCTTGCGTTAATGCCGGAATGTTCAGGCGTACGCCATCTGCTTCCTGCTGCGGATTAAGACCCAGGTCGCTGTTTTTGATGGCTTTGTTGATCTCGCCCAGCATGTTCTTTTCCCAGGGCTTGATCATCAGCGTGCGGGCATCAACGGCTATAATGTTAGCAACCTGCGAAATTGGGGTAGCTGTGCCATAGTAATCAACACGTAAATCTTCTACCATAGACGGAGAAGCTTTGCCGGCACGGATTTTAGTTAGTTCGGCGTTTGTATGATTTACCGCCTTTTGCATCGATTCCTCGGCGTCGCTGAGGTAGAACTGAATTTCTTCCGTCATATCAATTGTAACTTAAGTTCTGTTGAAAGTATACTTGCCTTCCTTTTTGGCAAAATTATTATTTTTTATCAGATTAAGCTTTGCCGCTTTTCTCTACTGTGTAAGGGTTTCTTCCATATCCGTCATCGATACAAGCGTACCAACCGATTCGCCATCTACCAGGCGCTTCAGGTTACCGGCTTTGTTCATGTTAAATACAATGATAGGAAGATTGTTTTCTTTGCAAAGGGTGAAAGCGGTCATGTCCATTACGTTCAGGCCTTTCTCAAACACATCCTTAAAAGAAATATTAGAGTAGAATTCTGCATTCGGATCTTTCTCCGGATCTGCGGAGTAAATGCCATCTACGCGTGTGCCTTTCAACACAACATCGGCTTCGATCTCTATCGCACGCAAAGAGGCAGCCGAATCTGTTGTAAAGTATGGGCTACCGATGCCGGCACCAAAAATAACCACACGTCCTTTTTCCAGGTGGCGAACAGCTCTGCGGCGGATATAAGGCTCACAAACCTGCTGGATGTTGATACCGGAAAGTAAACGTGTATAAACGCCGGCTTTCTCCAGGGCGCTTTGCAATGCCATACTATTAATTACGGTTGCCAGCATGCCCATGTAGTCGCCTTGTACGCGGTCGAGGCCAAACTCATCGGCCTGCACACCTCTAAAGATGTTACCACCGCCAATAACTACAGCTACCTCTACACCCATCGCTGATACTTCTTTAATTTCCTGGGCGTATTTTAACAGCATGCCCGAGTCTATCCCGTACTGCTGTTCTCCCATAAGCGATTCGCCGCTAAGTTTCAGCAATATTCTTTTATACTTCACGATCTATACTTTTAGAATTTAAATAACTGTGAATGGTGATCTGGTAAACAACAGAAGTTAACTGCTGTAAGCTGCCTTACGAATTAAAATAAAATCAGGACCTGATTTTTTTCGACATTTTGTTTTACAGAAACCTTGATATCGCGTACAACACCATCGCCCGGAGACTTGAGGATGTTTTCCATTTTCATGGCTTCGAGTATCATAATGGTATCGCCTTTTTTTACTTCCTGGCCAATCTCTACTTTAATATCAAGTATAAGACCGGGCATTGGCGCTTTAATGTCGTTTACCTTGCTGGCGTTGGCATTGCTCATACCCAGCTTGTCGAGTAACAAATCGAAACGATCTTTTACACTAACTTCCAGCTTGGCGCCGTTAATTTTAAAAATGAATGATTTTGACTGATAATCTGCCTGAACCAGCTCTGCCGTATACGACTTGTTTCCTTTTATGATGTGATAAGTAGAAGGGCCGATCGGAGATATGTCCCAATCAAAAGGTGTTCCATTGAGAAGTATGGCGTCTTTCTGAATATCAACCTGCCATGCTTTGTTTTCAGCGGTTTTTATCTGGAGCATCTTTCTGAAGTATGTGTGGTTTCCGACCTTAAAGTTAATTGATTTCTTACAGTATTTTTAGAACTTGTCCCCAAAATTAAACAATCCATCATGAATTATAGGTTTTTGAGTGTTATAAGTATGGCTGCCACGCTGGCCTTTACTACTGGCTGTAACACAAATAAAGGCGTAACGGCCGGCGGCACTACAGCTGCTGCAACCCCAAAACCGCAAGTAGCGCCAACAGATTCCATACTTACAATAGCGCCTCAAAAGCATACGTTCAACCCATCGCGCACGCTGGAGCATGACCTGCTGCACACCAAGCTGCGCATTAGTTTTAACTGGGAAAAACAGCAACTCAACGGCTTAGCCGAGCTTACCTTAAAGCCATACTTTTATCCGCAGAATAAACTGGTACTGGATGCACAGGGTTTCGATGTACATAGTATAAACCTGCTGAAAGATAACGACGGAACGCCCCTAAAATATGAGTACGATGGCCGCAAGCTGACCATACAGTTAAATAAGACCTATACCCGCACCGAGCAATACATAATCGAGATAGAGTACACAGCCAAACCAAACGAACTAGCCAAAGGCGGGAGCGATGCCATTACGGAAGACAAAGGTTTATACTTTATAAATCCGTTAGGGCAGGAGCCAGATAAGCCAAAGCAGATCTGGACGCAGGGCGAAACCCAAGCTAACTCCGCTTGGTTCCCTACAATAGATACACCCAACGAGCGCATGACGCAGGAGATCTATATTACGGTAGATCCAAAGTATACCACGCTGTCTAACGGGGCTTTTATTTACTCGCGCCAGAACGCCGACGGTACCAAAACAGATTACTGGAAACAGGAATTACCGCACGCACCATACTTAGCCATGCTGGCTATAGGAGAGTATGCTGTAGTAAAAGATAAATGGCGCGACAAGGAAGTAAATTATTATGTAGAACCGGCTTACAAAGGCACTGCAAAGAAAATCTTTGGCAATACGCCGGAAATGATGGAGTTCTTCTCTAAAAAGCTTGGCGTGGCGTATCCGTGGGCGAAGTATTCGCAGGTTGTTGTGCGCGATTTTGTATCTGGTGCGATGGAGAATACATCAGCTTCTACCTTTATGGAAGACCTGCAACTAAACGAGCGCGAACTGCTGGATAAGAACTGGGATGGCATTATAGCGCACGAACTTTTCCACCAATGGTTCGGTGATTATGTAACCACGGAATCATGGGCTAATCTGCCACTGAACGAAGCGTTCGCCAACTATTCAGAATACCTGTGGGCAGAACACAAGTATGGCCCTGATGAAGCAGCTTACAGCCAGCTGGATGAATTAAACCAGTACCTGGATGAGGCAGAAACGAAACGCGAACCGCTCATCCGGTATCATTATAAAAACCAGGATGATATGTTTGACAGCCACTCGTATGCAAAGGGTGGTCGTGTGCTGCACATGCTGCGCAAGTATGTAGGCGATGAGGCTTTCTGGGCTTCGCTGAATTTATACTTAACCAGAAATAAATTTAGTGCAGTGGAGGTAGCTGAACTGCGCATGGCCTTTGAAGACATAACCGGCAAAGACCTGATGTGGTTTTTCGACCAGTGGTTTATGAAGCCTGGCCACCCTGAACTGGAAGTGAATCATACCTATGCCAATGGGCAACTTGCTATTCGTGTAAAACAACTTCAGGATACCACCTATACCCCGGTTTACAGGCTGCCACTACAAATAGCCATCTGGAACGAAGGAAAGAAAAGCCTGTACCCGATTGAGATCACAAAAGCAGAGCAGACGTTTACATTTCCGGTAAGTACACAGCCGCAATCCGTTTTATTTGATGCAGAAAACCAGTTGCTCGGAACAATAGCACATGCGAAAACAGGCGCTGAATTAACTTACCAGTTCTATAACGCCAAACAGTTTGCTCCTAAAATGGAGGCAATAGTAAAGTTAAAAGAAAAAGTAGCTGAACCAGAAGTAAGAAAGCTGTTAGAAACAGCCTTGAAAGATGACTATTGGGTTGTCAGAAGTACAGCTATTAACCTTTTAAGTAACCTGTCAAAAGAACAAGCCACAACACTTGAACCCACAATAGCGCAAATGGCGCAAAAAGACAAGCGAGGCGCTGTGCGGGCTGATGCCATACTAACATTGGCTGCTTGGAACGGAGACAAGTATAGAACTTTATTTGAGAAAGCCTTAAACGATAGTTCGTACCAGGTTACAGCAGCAGCTATACTTGCTTATGCAGGTAGCGGCGCAACTGATACCATGCAGAAATTAGCAAGGTTTGATGATGAAAAAAATGAAGAAATAGTACTGGCGCTTGCAAACCTGTATGCCATGCAGGGCGGGGAAGCAAAGTATAAATGGTTTTTAGATAAACTGAAACAAGGAAAAAACAGCAGCTTGTATTACCTGTTACAAAGCTTCGGAGCTTACTTAGCCGGCAACGAAGAAGCAAATACACCCGAAGCCATAAAAATTCTTTCTGACCTGGCTCAGAATCACAATCAGTACTATGTCCGGGCTTCGGCTTACCAGGCTTTAACTGTAATGTCCAATAAATCAGAAGTTAAGGCTCTGCTCGAAGAAATCAAGAAAGCTGAAAAAGACGAACGCGTACTGGAAATGTATAACCAGATGCAGTAGCCCGGCAGAAAATATTTGAAAATAGTTGCAAGAATATTTGACTTAAAACAAAATGCGCTTAATTTTGCATCTCCTTAGAACGAAGAAGCGCTGCAAAGCGAAAAGGTTAAAGGAAAAAGTTCTGCTGATTTAATGTAAGATTAGCAATCGGGGAGATTCCAGAGCGGCCAAATGGAACGGACTGTAACTCCGTTAGTGTAAACTTTCGCAGGTTCGAATCCTGCTCTCCCCACAAAAGAATGACTGAATTTTGAATTGCGTTTTGCTTAAGGCAAGACAATGAATTCGGGGTTCAGTCATTCAAAATTTTAAAAGCGGGAGTAGCTCAGTTGGTAGAGCGATAGCCTTCCAAGCTATAGGTCGCGAGTTCGAACCTCGTCTCCCGCTCTCTCTAAAGAATAAATTTAATCTCTTACGGGTTATTAAAAGAAGGAATTCTGTGTAGATGGATTTCCTTATTACTGTAAATAGAGGTTTTGATTTTCGGAGATAAGAAGCCGACGTAGCTCAGGGGTAGAGTGCTTCCTTGGTAAGGAAGAGGTCGTGGGTTCAATTCCCATCGTTGGCTCTAAGTTCCGGTACGTGTCCTTTAAAAGCGCGCATAAACTTAAACGTTTTAACCTTAATTTAATATCATACAATGGCTAAAGAAACATTTGACCGCTCCAAACCGCACGTAAACATCGGTACAATCGGTCACGTTGACCACGGCAAAACAACTTTGACTGCTGCCATTACTACAGTATTGGCTAAAAAAGGTCTTGCTCAACTTCGCGACTTCTCTTCAATTGATAACGCTCCTGAAGAAAAAGAAAGAGGTATTACAATCAATACTTCACACGTAGAATACGCAACTGAAAACCGTCACTATGCACACGTTGACTGTCCTGGTCACGCTGACTATGTGAAGAACATGGTTACTGGTGCTGCTCAGATGGACGGTGCTATCCTGGTAGTTGCTGCAACTGACGGACCAATGCCACAAACGCGTGAGCACATCCTTCTTGCTCGTCAGGTAGGTGTACCTCAGCTAGTAGTATTCATGAACAAAGTAGACATGGTAGACGATCCAGAGCTTCTTGAGCTTGTTGAGATGGAAATCCGTGAACTTCTTTCTTTCTATGATTTCGATGGCGATAACATTCCAGTAATTCAGGGTTCAGCTCTTGGTGGCTTGAACGGTGATGAGAAATGGGTTAAAACTATCGAGGAATTAATGGAAGCAGTAGATAGCTTCATTCCGATTCCAGCTCGTTTAACTGATCTTCCATTCTTGATGCCAGTTGAGGACGTGTTCTCAATCACTGGTCGTGGTACTGTTGCGACAGGCCGTATCGAGCGTGGTGTAATCAACTCTGGTGAGCAAGTTGACATCCTGGGTATGGGTGCTGAGAACATGAAATCAGTAGTAACTGGTGTTGAAATGTTCCGCAAGATCCTAGACAGAGGTGAAGCTGGTGATAACGTAGGTCTTTTACTTCGTGGTATTGAGAAAACTGATATCCGTCGTGGTATGGTTATCTGCAAGCCAGGTTCAGTTAAGCCGCACCAAGAGTTTAAGGCTGAAGTTTACGTTCTTTCTAAAGAAGAAGGTGGACGTCACACGCCATTCTTTAACAGATACCGTCCACAGTTCTACTTAAGAACTACAGACGTAACTGGTGAGATCATGCTTCCAGAAGGCGTAGAAATGGTTATGCCTGGTGATAACATCACAATTACTGTGAAGTTGATCAACAAAGTAGCAATGGAAAAAGGTCTTCGTTTCGCTATCCGTGAAGGTGGTAGAACAGTAGGTGCCGGTCAGGTAACTGAGATCCTTGACTAATTATAATGTTGCAAACCCGTTACTGAAGAAGTTTTTTCAGAACGGGTTTGTTTTCATTTAAATAATGTATAAATTTGCACTCCATTAGAAAAAATGGTGTGCATTTTTTTACGGGTGTAGCTCAATTGGTAGAGTAGTGGTCTCCAAAACCATTGGCTGGGAGTTCGAGTCTCTCCACCCGTGCAAACAAATTTTCTGGTAACGTATAACCATGAGCAAAGTATCCAACTATATAAACGAAACAGTAGAAGAGATGAAGACGAAAGTCTCATGGCCTTCTTATGCAGAGCTACAGAATAGTTCTGTGTTAGTGTTAATAGGTTCACTTGCTTTTGCTCTAGTAGTAGGTGCAATGGACTTTGCATTTGACTCGGTGCTGACATGGTTTTACAACCAATTTTAAGCATACGCGATGGCAGAGTTAAAATGGTATGTGGTTCGCGCAGTTAGTGGGCAGGAAAAAAAAGTAAAAGCTTATCTGGAAAACGAAATCGTAAGACAGCAACTAGATGAATATGTACCACAAGTACTTATTCCAGCTGAAAAAGTTTACGAAATGCGTGCCGGGAAAAAAAGAATCAGAGAGCGTAACTTCTTCCCGGGGTATGTATTAGTAAATGCAGACCTTTCTCATGGAGAAGCTGAGCACATAATTATTAGCACACCAGGAGTTATTGGTTTTCTAGGTTCAAATGAAGGTGTAGCTGGTAAAAAGCCTGTTCCACTTCGTCAATCTGAAATCAATAGAATCTTAGGTACTGTTGATGAGGCAGAAGAGCAAGCTGAAGTGCTGGATACACCATTCATCGTAGGTGAGATGGTAAAAGTGATGGATGGTCCGTTTAGTGGCTTCTCCGGAACGGTAGAAGAGGTGTTTGAAGAGCGTAAAAAGCTTAACGTAATGGTGAAAATATTTGGAAGAAATACGCCAGTTGAGCTGAATTACATACAGGTAGAAAAAGAATCGTAGTAAATACAAATAATGGCAAAGGAAATTAAAGGTTACCTGAAAATTCAGGTAAAGGGAGGCGCCGCGAACCCATCGCCGCCGATTGGACCTGCACTTGGTTCTAAAGGTCTTAACATCATGGAGTTCTGTAAGCAGTTCAACGCCAGAACACAGGATAAGCCTGGTCAAGTGTTACCAGTATTGATTACAATATATGCAGATAAGTCTTTTGACTTCGTTATTAAAACGCCTCCTGCTCCAATATTGTTAATGGATGCTGCTAAGATTAAGGCCGGTTCTAAAGAGCCGAACCGTAACAAAGTAGGTTCAGTTACATGGGATCAGATCAGAGAGATTGCAGAGCTGAAAATGCCTGATTTAAATGCTCCGAAACTGGATTCAGCTATGAGAATGGTAGCTGGTACAGCCAGAAGCATGGGTATTACAGTGTCTGGAAATGCTCCGTGGAACGAATAATAGTTAAAGGATAATGGCGAAGATTTCAAAAAACAGAAAAGCAGTTTTAGCTAAAGCTGACTTGACAAAAGAGTATTCTTTAACAGATGCCGCTTCAGTAGTAAAGGATATTACGTTCACCAAATTCGATGCTTCAGTTGATATTGATGTGCGTCTAGGAGTAGACCCACGTAAGGCTGATCAGATGGTGAGAGGTATTGTTACATTACCACACGGTACAGGTAAAGACGTTAAAGTTCTTGCGCTTGTTACGCCTGATAAAGAGCAGGAAGCAAGAGATGCAGGTGCTGACTTCGTAGGTCTGGATGATTATATCCAAAAGATCGAAAAAGGATGGACAGATGTTGACGTAATCATCACGATGCCAGCAGTAATGGCTAAAGTTGGTCGTTTAGGTAGAATATTAGGTCCTCGTAACTTAATGCCAAATCCTAAGTCTGGAACAGTAACTGCTGAAGTAGGTAAAGCAGTTAAAGAAGTGAAAGCTGGTAAAATTGACTTTAAAGTTGATAAAACTGGTATCATTCATACAAGTGTTGGAAAGGTATCGTTTTCTGCTGAACAGCTAGCTGCAAATGCTGCTGAAGTAATTCAGACATTAAACAAACTGAAGCCTTCATCTGCTAAGGGTACATATATCAGAAGTATAACATTGTCAAGCACAATGAGCCCTGCTGTAATCGTTGATAAGAACGCAACTATCTAAGAATATGACCAGGGAAGAAAAAGAGATAATTGTAAACGAATTGAGTGAGAAGTTTTCTAATACGAACTACTTCTATATCACAGATGCTTCTACAATGACTGTAGCCAGCATCAACTCATTCAGAAGACTGTGCTACGACAGAGGATTAGAGTATAAAGTATACAAAAACACCTTGATCAAAAAGGCTTTGGATACTTTAGAAGCTGACACTTCTGTTTTAGAAGGAGTATTAAAAGGTTCATCTGGTATTCTTTTCTCTGCTGAGTCAGGAAATGCGCCAGCTAAACTTATTAAAGAATTCAGAAAGAAGGGCAATCCCCTTCCACTTATTAAAGGGGCATTCATAGACAGCGGTATTTTTATTGGTGATGACCAATTGGAAGCACTTGCAAACATCAAGTCTAAGAATGAACTTATCGGTGATATCATTGGTTTACTTCAATCTCCTGCTAAGAATGTGGTGTCTGCACTACAGAGCAGTGGTAACAAGCTTGCCGGTATCCTGAAAACATTATCAGAAAAAGAATAATTTAAAAAACGTAATCAATAAGTAACTTTTAATTTCAATAAAAATGGCAGATTTGAAAGCATTCGCTGAGCAGTTAGTTAACTTAACTGTTAAAGAAGTTAATGAACTAGCTACTATTCTGAAGGATGAGTATGGCATCGAGCCAGCTGCTGCAGCCCCAGTTATGGTTGCTGGTGGTGCATCTGAAGGAGGAGCTGCTGCAGAAGAAAAAACTTCTTTTGACGTAATCCTTAAGGCAGCAGGTGCTCAGAAACTAGCAGTAGTTAAGCTTGTAAAAGAGCTTACTGGTCTTGGTCTGAAAGAGGCTAAAGAACTAGTTGACAGCGCTCCAAAAGCTCTAAAAGAAGGTGTAGCTAAAGATGAAGCAGATTCTCTGAAAAAATCTTTAGAAGAAGCTGGTGCTGAAGTGGAGGTTAAATAATCTCACTTTACCAACATACCGAGAACAGGTAGACCTGGCGATTTAGTCAGGTCTTTTCCTGTTTGTATAAGGATTCAATATAATTGAATCTTTTTTTTGCCCACAGTTGTTTTGGACTCTGTGTGCTTGTAATTTATTGTAAACGTAAAATTCCAAAGCTTTGGCTAAGAATAAAACGACACAGCGAATCAGTTTTGCTTCTATAAAGGCGGTAATTGACTACCCAGACTTCTTAGATGTTCAACTTCAGTCGTTCCAGGACTTTTTTCAGCTGGAAACCCCTGCTGAAAATAGAGCTCAGGAAGGTTTGTTCAAGGTATTTGCCGAGAACTTCCCAATTTCAGATTCAAGAGAAAACTTTGTACTGGAATTTATAGATTATCATATAGATCCGCCAAAGTACTCAGTTGATGAGTGTATTGACAGAGGTTTAACATACTCTGTTCCACTTAAAGCTAAACTTCGGCTTATCTGTAATGATGAAGATAACGAAGATTTCGAAACTATCGAACAGGAAGTGTTCTTGGGTAATATCCCATACATGACTGAAAAAGGTTCTTTCGTAATCAATGGTGCAGAGCGTGTTATTGTATCACAGCTTCATAGATCACCGGGTGTATTCTTTGCGCAAAGTAAGCATACAAACGGTACCAAATTATATTCTGCCAGAATAATTCCATTTAAAGGTTCTTGGGTTGAGTTTGCAACAGACGTAAATAACGTGATGTATGCTTACATCGACCGTAAGAAAAAATTTCCTGTTACAACGCTTCTGCGTGCAATAGGTTATGGCACAGATAAAGACATTCTGGATTTATTCGGATTATCTGAAGAGTTGCCGGCAAATAAAGCAAATCTTAAAAATGCGGTTGGTAGAAAATTAGCTGCACGTGTTCTTAGAACATGGACAGAGGATTTCGTGGATGAAGATACAGGTGAAGTTGTGTCTATCGACCGTAATGAGGTGCTTTTAGAGCGTGACTCTGAAATTCAGGCTGAAGATATAAGTGTTATTATTGACTCTGGTGTGCAATCTATCATTCTTCACCGTGAGAATGTAAATATTGCAGATTATGCAATTATCTATAACACACTTCAGAAAGATAACTCAAACTCAGAGCAGGAAGCTGTTGAGCAGATCTATCGTCAGCTTAGAAATACCGAAGCTCCAGACGTAGAAACTGCAAGAGATATTATTCAAAAGTTATTCTTCTCCGATAAGCGTTATGACTTAGGGGAAGTAGGACGCTATAGAATAAATAAGAAATTAGGCCTTGATAAAAACTGGGACGCGAAAGTATTAACAAATGAAGACATTGTTCTTATAGTTAAATACCTGATCGGTCTGATTAACTCAAGAGCTGTAGTTGATGATATTGACCACTTGAGCAATCGCCGTGTAAGAACGGTTGGTGAGCAACTTTACGCACAGTTTGGTGTTGGTCTGGCTCGTATGGCCAGAACTATCAAAGAGCGTATGAACGTGCGTGACAATGAAGACTTTAAGCCAGTTGATCTGATCAACGCGCGTACATTGTCTTCTGTTATTAACTCGTTCTTTGGTACGAACCAGTTGTCTCAGTTTATGGACCAGACAAACCCGTTAGCAGAGGTTACACACAAACGTCGTGTATCTGCACTAGGGCCAGGAGGTCTATCAAGAGAGCGTGCTGGTTTCGAAGTACGTGATGTTCACTATACTCACTACGGCCGTCTTTGTACAATTGAAACACCAGAGGGACCAAACATCGGTCTGATCTCTTCTTTATGTGTACACGCACGTGTTAACCACATGGGCTTTATTGAAACTCCTTACAGAAGAGTAGAAGAAGGTAAAGTAAATGTAACGGGTTCAGTAGAGTATTTAACAGCTGAGGAAGAAGATACACACCACATTGCTCAGGCAAACGCTTTGATCGATGATGATGGTAACTTTATAAGCGAAAAGGTAAAAGGCCGTTTTGAAGGTGACTTCCCGGTTGAAGACCCAGGTACATATTCTTATATGGACGTTGCTCCAAACCAGATCGTATCTGTTGCAGCTTCCCTTATTCCTTTCCTGGAACATGATGATGCTAACCGTGCCCTGATGGGATCGAACATGCAGCGTCAGGCAGTTCCACTTCTTAAGGCAGAAGCTCCTATTGTAGGAACAGGCTTAGAAAGAAGAGCAGCTATTGACTCCAGAGCATTAGTAATTGCTGAAGGTGATGGCGAGGTTGATTTTGTTGATGCAAATAAAATTGTTATAAGATACGACTTAACGGAAGATGAAAAGTTAGTTTCATTTGATGCTGAGTATGTGACTTATAACCTGATTAAGTATAGAAGAACAAACCAGGATACATGCATTAACTTAACGCCGCTTGTGAAAACAGGTCAGCGGGTAATAAAGGGCCAGCCAATGTGCGAAGGTTATGCTACAAACGAAGGCGAGCTTGCTTTAGGCAGAAACCTTCAGGTAGCGTTCATGCCTTGGCAAGGTTATAACTTTGAAGATGCTATTGTAATATCTGAAAAGGTTGTTCGGGATGATGTATTTACATCTATCCACATTGAGGAGTTTGAATTGGAAGTACGTGAAACGAAGCGTGGTGAAGAAGAATTAACTTCTGAAATCCCGAACGTTAGCGAAGAAGCTGTTAAACACCTGGATGAGAACGGTATTATCAGAACTGGTGCAGAGGTAAAAGAAGGTGACATCCTGATTGGTAAGATCACTCCAAAAGGAGAAACCGACCCAACACCGGAAGAGAAATTACTGCGCGCTATCTTTGGAGATAAGGCTGGTGATGTGAAAGATGCATCGCTTAAGGCACCGCCATCATTGAATGGTGTAGTAATAGATACTAAACTTTTCTCAAGACCTAAGAAAGACAAAAACCTTCGTGCTAAGTCTAAGAAAGAGGTTGAAGAGCTAAAAGTTAAATACTCTAAAGATCTGAATGCGATCAAGAATGTAATGGTTGATAAACTGGTTGCTTTGCTGGAAGGCAAATCATCACAAGGTATCAAACACAAATTCGGTGATGAGATTCTTTCTAAAGGAGTTAAGTTCAGTAGAAAAAATATCATTGAAGTATTGTTCCCTGAGAAGAACCCATATAAGGACGAAAGTAACTATGCGGTTCCGGAAGAGGTAAACATGTTCAAAGATCTGATTCTGGAAAACTGGACTACAGACGAGAAGGCTAACTCGATGCTTATTGAGTTGATCAAAAACTATAACAAGCGTCGTAATATCGTTTCTGCACACTTTAAGCGTGAGCGTTTCACACTTGAGGTAGGAGATGAGTTACCAGCTGGTATCGTTCAGCTTGCTAAAGTATACATTGCTAAAAAGCGTAAGCTTAAAGTAGGGGATAAGATGGCAGGTCGTCACGGTAACAAAGGTGTTGTAGCCCGTATCGTGCGTGAAGAAGATATGCCGTTCCTGGAAGACGGACAGCCAATGGATATCGTACTGAATCCGCTTGGTGTACCTTCAAGGATGAACATTGGTCAGATCTATGAGACTGTACTTGGATGGGCTGGTAGAAAATTAGGCAGAACGTATGCTACTCCAATTTTCGATGGTGCTACTGATGCGCAGGTTCAGGCTGAACTTGCTGAAGCAGGACTTCCAACCTATGGCCGTTCATACTTATACGATGGCTTAAGTGGGGAACGCTTTGACCAGCCGGTTACTGTAGGTATTATCTACATGCTGAAACTGGGTCACTTGGTAGATGATAAAATGCACGCACGTTCTATCGGACCATACTCTCTTATTACACAACAGCCATTGGGTGGTAAAGCACAGTTCGGTGGTCAGCGTTTTGGTGAGATGGAAGTATGGGCTCTGGAAGCCTTTGGTGCATCTAATGTTCTGCAGGAGATTCTTACAATTAAATCAGATGACGTTATCGGCCGTGCAAAAGCCTATGAGGCAATTGTGAAAGGTGATGTATTGCCTAAACCAAATATCCCTGAATCATTCAATGTATTGATTCATGAGTTAAGAGGTCTGGCTCTAGAAATAACATTAGAATAGTAAAGTATACGTTAAGCGCTTAGGAAATTACCGGGCGCTTAACGCACTTTACCAGATGTAGCTGAAAGGCATATTCATTGTATTGACATTATTGTGATAATATGGCATTTGCAAAAAATAAAAAGCTAACTCAGGACTTTTCAAAAGTAACAATCAGTTTAGCATCTCCAGAGTCTATACTGGAGCGGTCTAACGGAGAGGTAACAAAGCCTGAGACAATTAACTATAGGACCTATAAGCCTGAGATGGGCGGATTATTCTGCGAGAGAATATTCGGACCGGTAAAGGACTGGGAATGCCACTGTGGGAAGTATAAAAGAATCAGATATAAAGGTATCATCTGCGACCGTTGTGGTGTAGAAGTTACCGAGAAAAAAGTGCGTCGCGAGCGTATGGGCCATATTGAGCTTGTAGTTCCTGTTGCCCATATCTGGTACTTCAAATCTCTTCCAAATAAAATTGGTTATCTATTAGGCTTACCTACTAAGAAGCTTGATCAGATTATCTATTATGAAAGATATGTAGTTATCCAACCAGGTATTCTGGCAGAAGATGGCGTTAATACGCTGGACTTCCTGACAGAGGATGAGTACCTGGATATGATTGATAAACTTCCGCGCGAAAACCAAGCGTTGGATAATAATGATCCAAATAAGTTTATTGCTAAGATGGGTGCTGAGTCACTTCAGATGCTTCTGGAGCGCACTGACCTGGATAACTTATCTTATGAGCTACGTCACGCAGCTGCGCATGAAACCTCACAGCAACGTAAGGCTGATGCCTTAAAGCGTCTGCGTGTGGTAGAAGCATTCCGTGATGCTGCTACGCGTATAGAAAACAGACCTGAGTGGATGATTATCCGCATGGTGCCTGTTATTCCACCAGAACTTCGTCCGCTTGTTCCATTGGATGGTGGTCGTTTTGCGACATCTGACTTAAATGACCTTTACAGACGTGTTATTATTCGTAACAACCGTCTAAAGCGTTTGATTGAGATCAAAGCACCAGAAGTTATACTTCGTAATGAGAAGCGTATGCTTCAGGAAGCTGTGGATTCCCTGTTCGACAACTCACGTAAAGTGAATGCAGTTCGTGCAGAAGGTAACCGTGCCCTGAAATCACTTTCTGATATGCTGAAAGGTAAGCAAGGACGTTTCCGTCAGAACTTACTTGGTAAGCGTGTTGACTACTCTGGCCGTTCGGTAATTGTAGTTGGTCCTGAATTGAAGCTTCATGAGTGCGGTTTGCCTAAGAATATGGCAGCTGAGCTTTTCAAGCCGTTCATCATCCGTAAGCTGATCGAAAGAGGTATTGTTAAGACAGTAAAATCTGCGAAAAAGATAGTTGATCGTAAAGATCCTGTAGTATGGGATATTTTAGAGAACGTTCTGAAAGGCCATCCGGTACTTCTTAACCGTGCTCCTACGCTTCACAGATTAGGTATACAAGCCTTCCAGCCAAAACTGATCGAAGGTAAAGCAATCCAGTTACACCCATTGGTATGTACAGCATTCAACGCTGACTTTGACGGTGACCAGATGGCTGTGCACGTTCCTCTGGGGCCTGCTGCCGTGTTGGAAGCCTCTATGCTAATGCTTGCGTCGCATAACATCCTTAACCCTGCAAACGGTGCTCCAATTACGGTACCTTCTCAGGACATGGTACTTGGTTTATACTATGTATCTAAAGGAAAGCGCACGACAGAAACAGAAACAATTGCTGGTGAAGGAATGAGCTTCTATTCTGCGGAAGAAGTTATCATTGCTATCAACGAAGGTAGAATTTCGAAGCACGCTTATATCAAAGTACGGACTAAGATCAGAAATGAAAAAGACGAACTGGAGTATAAGTTAATTGAAACTGTAGCAGGTCGTGTAATCTTCAACCAGTTTGTACCGGAAGAAGTAGGTTACATTGATGAGTTATTAACGAAGAAGAAGCTACAGCAGATCATCTCCCGCGTATTTAAGGAGACAGGTATGGCGCGTACTGCTCACTTCTTGGATGATATTAAAACACTTGGATTCCAGTCGGCTTACAAAGGTGGTCTGTCAATGGGTCTGGGCGATATCTCAATCCCAGCAGAGAAAGATATATTAGTTGGTCAGGCTAAAAAAGATGTGGATGCTGTATGGCAAAACTACTCTATGGGTCTGATCACGGATAACGAGCGTTACAACCAGGTAATTGATATCTGGACCCGTATTAACAATCAGATTACTGAAACATTGATGCGTCGTCTGGAGAATGATGACCAAGGCTTCAACTCTATCTTTATGATGATGCACTCAGGAGCCCGTGGTTCAAGAGAGCAGATCCGTCAGTTAGGTGGTATGAGAGGTCTGATGGCTAAGCCTCAGAAATCATTGCAAGGCTCGGTTGGAGAAATCATTGAAAACCCAATTCTATCTAACTTCAAAGAAGGTCTGGATGTAATCGAGTACTTTATTTCTACTCACGGTGCACGTAAAGGTCTTGCCGATACAGCGCTTAAAACAGCGGATGCTGGATACCTAACCCGTCGTTTAGTAGACGTTTCGCAGGATGTGATCGTGAACGAAGAAGACTGCGGTACTTTACGTGGTCTGGAAGTAAGCGCATTGAAGGATAATGAAGATATCGTAGAATCACTTTCCGAGCGTATACTTGGCCGTGTGGTTGTACATGATGTGTATGATCCAATCACGAATGAGCTTATCATAGAATCTGGCTCAGAGCTAACTGAAGAGGTTACCCGTGTAATTGAAAACACAGCTATTGAGTTCGTAGAGATCCGTTCGGTACTTACATGTGAGTCTAAGCGTGGTATCTGCGCTAAGTGCTACGGCCGTAACCTGGCAACAGGCTTTATGGTGCAAAAAGGGGAAGCCGTTGGTGTTATTGCAGCTCAATCTATTGGTGAGCCAGGAACACAGTTAACGCTTCGTACATTCCACGTAGGTGGTACGGCATCTAACATTGCTGTAGACGCAACGATCTTCGCTAAATTCAATGGTAAGATCGAGTATGAAGATGTAAGAACAATCGATACGATTAACAACGAAGGCGAGCCTGTAAAAGTGGTAATGGGCCGTTCTGGTGAAGTTAAGATCGTTGATCCAAATACAGGTAAGTTATTCATAAGTAACCACGTTCCTTACGGTTCATTTATTACTGTGAATGATGGTCAGCTGGTAGAAAAAGGAGATAAGCTTTGTAATTGGGATCCATATAACGCAGTTATACTTTCAGAATTTGATGGTGAGATTGCTTATGAGTCCATTATTGAGGGTATCACGTTCCGTGAAGAGTCTGATGAGCAAACAGGATACCGTGAAAAGGTTATTGTTGATACAAAAGATAAAACACAAAACCCTGCCATTATCGTGAAGCCGAAGAATGGCGAGCCGAAAGGTTATAACATTCCGGTAGGTGCCCACTTAACAGTGGATGATGGAGAGAAGATCAAAGCCGGACAAATTCTGGTTAAGATTCCTCGTGCAATCGGTAAAACAAGAGACATCACAGGTGGTCTGCCACGTGTAACGGAGCTATTCGAAGCGCGTAATCCATCAAACCCAGCTGTAGTTTCTGAAATTGACGGCGTTGTATCTTATGGTAATGTGAAGAGAGGTAACCGTGAAATCTTCATCGAATCGAAAGATGGGGTGAAGAAGAAATACATGGTTCCGCTTTCCAAGCACATTCTTGTTCAGGATAACGACTTTATCCGTGCAGGTATGCCATTATCAGATGGTGCAATCACGCCATCCGATATTCTGAACATACAAGGTCCGGGTGCAGTGCAGGAATACTTAGTAAATGAGATACAGGAAGTATACCGTTTACAAGGTGTGAAGATCAACGATAAGCACATTGAAGTGGTAGTTCGCCAGATGATGCAAAAGGTTATTGTTGTTGATCCGGGTGATACAAGCTTCCTTGAGCACCAAGTGGTAGATAAAATTACCTTCATGGAAGAAAATGACAGAATCATTGACATGAAAGTAGTTGAAGATGCCGGAGATTCAGCAAATCTGAAACCAGGTCAGATTGTAACAGCGCGCAGATTGAGAGATGAGAACTCAAGCTTAAAGCGTAGAGATCTTAAATTGGCGACTGTTCGTGATGCACAACCATCCGTTTCGAGACCAACCTTGCAAGGTATAACGCAGGCGTCATTAGGAACTCAAAGCTTTATTTCAGCAGCCTCATTCCAGGAAACTACTAAAGTACTGAGTGAAGCAGCTATTAAAGGTAAAGCTGATGAGCTGTTAGGCCTGAAAGAAAACGTGATTGTAGGACACCTGATTCCGGCAGGTACTGGTCTTAGAGAATACCAGAAGCAGATAGTTGGAAGCCAGGAAGAATATGATTCATTAGTAGAATCTAAAAAACAGGGCGTACGATCTAAGCAACAGGAATTTCAAAATAAATAACAATGGCAGAGGACCAGCAGAATCAAATTAATATTGAGCTAACCGAGGAAATTGCAGAAGGTGAGTATTCAAATCTTGCCATGATAGCCCATTCGAGCAGTGAATTTGTAATTGATTTTATCCGGTTGATGCCTGGTTTACCAAAAGCGAAAGTCAAATCAAGAATTATTATTACGCCAGAGCATGCTAAACGATTGGCATCTGCTCTGGCGGATAATATTCAAAAGTATGAAAGCAGTTTTGGTGAAATAAAGTATGCGAAGGATACGCCATCGTTTCCAATTAATTTTGGTGGAACGATGGGCGAAGCTTAAGATGCTAATAATAAGTGAATTAAAATTTTGAATTTGCGAGGTGATTTGTATACCTTTGCAGACTAAATTTTACAATGGAAAAATCTATAATTAACAGATTGTAAATGCCTACTATACAGCAACTAGTAAGAAAGGGACGAGAAAAATTAACATCAAAATCAAAATCTCCTGCCTTAGATTCATGCCCACAGCGTCGTGGAGTTTGTACGAGAGTATACACTACAACGCCTAAGAAGCCAAACTCCGCCATGCGTAAAGTGGCCAGAGTAAGATTAACAAACGGTAAAGAGGTGAATGCCTACATACCAGGTGAAGGACACAACCTGCAGGAGCACTCTATTGTGCTTATCAGAGGTGGTAGAGTAAAAGACCTTCCAGGAGTTCGTTATCACATAGTTCGTGGAGCGTTAGATACTGCAGGTGTAAGTGGTCGCCTTCAGAGCCGTTCAAAGTATGGTGCCAAAAGACCTAAGCCAGGGCAAGCTCCTGTAGCAGCAAAAGGTAAAGGTGGTAAGAAAAAATAGTAGATAGAATTTTAATAAAATGAGAAAAGCAAAGCCTAAAAGTAGAATTCTCCTTCCTGATCCGAAATACAAAGAAACATTAGTAACTCGTTTTGTGAACTACCTGATGGTAGATGGCAAAAAAAGCGTTGCTTATGGTATCTTCTATGATGCTGTAGATCTAGTAGAGCAAAGAACAAAAGAAAACGGACTTGAGACTTTTAAGAAAGCATTGAATAACATCATGCCAAGTGTAGAAGTTAAAAGCCGCAGGGTTGGGGGTGCTACGTTTCAAGTGCCGACTGAGGTTCGTCCGGACCGCAGAGTATCTCTAGGAATCAAATGGATGATTTCCTACTCACGCAAGAGAGGTGAGAAAACAATGAAGGACAAATTAGCAGGCGAAATTATTGCAGCTGCTAAAGGTGAAGGTGCAGGCGTTAAGAAGAAAGACGACACACACAGAATGGCAGAAGCCAACAAAGCATTCTCACATTTTAGATTCTAATTAATGGCTCGCGATTTAAAATACACAAGAAATATTGGTATTGCTGCGCACATTGATGCTGGTAAAACCACTACGACTGAGCGTATACTTTATTATACAGGTAAATCTCACAAGTTAGGTGAAGTTCACGAAGGTGGTGCTACTACTGACTGGATGGAGCAAGAGCAGGAAAGAGGTATTACAATTACTTCAGCTGCTGTTACTGTAAACTGGGATTACAGAGGTCAGCAATATCATATCAACATTATAGATACACCGGGTCACGTTGACTTTACAGTAGAAGTTAACCGTTCATTACGTGTACTTGATGGCTTAGTATTCCTTTTCAGTGCAGTTGATGGGGTTGAGCCTCAGTCAGAAACTAACTGGCGTTTAGCAGATAACTATAAAGTAGCTCGTATCGGTTTCGTTAATAAAATGGACCGTTCAGGAGCTGATTTCCTTGCTGTATGTAAGCAAGTGAAAGAAATGCTTGGAAGCAATGCTGTAGCGCTTCAGTTACCAATTGGTTCTGAGGATAACTTCAAAGGTGTAGTTGATTTAGTTAACTTCAGAGGGATTGTTTGGAATGAGCAAGATAAAGGTATGACCTTTACTGAAGTTCCAATTCCAGACGATATGATGGAAGAAGCTCTGGAATACAGAGAAAAACTTCTTGAAGCAGTAGCTGATTATGATGAGAGATTAATGGAGAAATACTTCGAAGATCCTGCATCAATTACTGAAGATGAAATTCTTGCTGCTCTTCGTGCTGCTACAATCGACTTAGCTATTGTTCCAATGCTTTGTGGTTCGTCTTTCAAAAACAAAGGTGTTCAAACAATGCTTGACTATGTAATGGCGCTTTGTCCATCACCAATGGATAAAGAAAGCATTACAGGTACAGATCCAGATACTGGAAATGAAGTATCCCGTAAGCCAAGTGTTACGGAGCCATTTGCTGGACTAGGATTTAAAATTGCAACAGATCCATATGTAGGTCGCCTTTGCTTTGTAAGAGCATACTCAGGTGTTTTAGAATCAGGTTCTTATGTATATAACACCAGATCTAATAATAAAGAGCGTATCTCTCGTATCTTCCAGATGCATGCTAATAAGCAGAATCAGATTGATAGATTAGAGGCAGGTGATATTGGTGCAGTAGTTGGATTTAAAGATATAAAGACTGGAGATACGCTTTGTGATCAAAATGCGAAGATAGTTCTGGAGTCAATGGAATTCCCTGAGCCAGTAATTGGCTATGCTATCGAACCTAAAACACAGTCCGATGCAGATAAGATGGGTATGGCTATTGCTAAACTGATCGAAGAAGATCCTACACTTCAAGTTAATACGGATGAGGAAACAGGTCAGACTATTCTGAGAGGAATGGGTGAACTTCACCTGGAGATCATCATTGATCGTATGAAGCGTGAGTTCAAAGTAGAATTGAACCAAGGTGCGCCACAAGTGGCATACAAAGAAACAATTACCAAGACTGTAGAGCACCGTGAAGTGTTCAAAAAGCAATCAGGTGGTCGTGGTAAGTTTGCCGATATCGTATTTAACTTAGGGCCGCGTGATGATGACAAACAAGGTCTTCAGTTTGAGAATGCCATTGTAGGCGGTGTTATTCCAAAAGAATTTATACCAGCTATTCAGAAAGGCTTCGAAGAAGCTATGAAAAATGGTATTCTTGCAGGCTTCCCTATTGATTCGATGAAAGTGCGTTTATTCCACGGATCATTCCACGATGTTGACTCTGATGCACTCTCATTTGAATTGGCAGCTCGCCAAGGTTTCAAAGAAGCAGGTAAGCAATGTGCACCAAAACTTCTTGAGCCAATCATGGCTGTAGATGTAGTTACTCCTGATGAGTATACTGGTCCGGTAACAGGTGACTTGAACAGAAGAAGAGGTTTGATGAAAGGTATGGATACAAAAGGAACAGCAACTGTTGTTAAAGCCAATGTACCATTATCAGAACTGTTCGGTTATGTAACCGATCTACGTACGATCACGTCAGGTAGAGCAACAGCATCCCTTACTTTCTCTCATTATGAGCAAGTACCGCAGAACTTGGCCGATGGCATTATTGCGAAATTGAAAGGAACTTCAGCTAAATAGTTGTATAAATAATGAATCAGAAAATCAGAATTAAACTGAAGTCTTACGATCATAATCTGGTTGATAAATCAGCAGAAAAAATTGTGAAGGCTGTAAAGGCTACCGGTGCTATAGTAAGCGGGCCAATTCCACTTCCAACTGAAAAAGATAAGTTCACAGTATTACGTTCACCACACGTGAACAAAAAAGCACGTGAGCAGTTTCAACTATGTACTTACAAAAGATTAGTTGATATCTATTCTACAAGTTCAAAAACCGTTGACGCATTAATGAAGCTTGAATTACCAAGTGGTGTTGATGTTGAAATAAAAGTTTGATGAACAACACTATTATAAAAAAAGGAGAGCCAAAAGCTCTCCTTTTTTTATAATAGTGTATTGATAATAAATATTTTAGAGAAAAGTTGCGGAAAAGCACAAATATTTTTTAACTTTGCACTCCCTTAGCAAAACTGAGGGCGAAGAAAATATAATTTCCATCTTTTAAAAACAAGTTGAATGCCTGGAATTATCGGTAAAAAAATCGGAATGACAAGCCTCTTCACAGCAGATGGTAAATACACACCAGTTACGCTTATTCAAGCAGGACCATGTGTAGTTACTCAGGTGAAGACAGTCGAAACAGATGGCTATGCAGCTGTTCAGTTAGGCTATGGCGACAAAAAGCTGAAAAGAGTAACGAAAGCACAAGCTGGTCACTTTCAAAAAGCAAACACAACTCCAAAAAAGAAAATCGCTGAGTTCGATGTTGAAGGAGCTAATTTTAACCTGGGGGATATCGTTGATGCAAATTTATTCCTAGTGGGTGAATTTGTAGATGTGGTTGGCACATCAAAAGGTAAAGGATTCCAAGGCGTAGTTAAGCGACATAACTTTGCTGGTGTTGGTGGACAGACACACGGTCAGCACAACAGAGCAAGACACCCTGGTTCTATTGGTGCATGCTCTTGGCCTTCAAGAGTATTCAAAGGTATGCGCATGGCTGGTAGAATGGGCGGTAACAGAGTGAAAATTCAAAACCTGACAGTGGTTAGAGTGATCACAGAAAAAAACCTTATAGTTGTTAGTGGCTCTATACCGGGTGCCAAAAATTCTTACGTGTTAATTGAGAAATAAAATGGAGCTTTCTGTATTGAATATTAAAGGTGAGGATACAGGCAGAAAGGTAACACTTTCTGATGCTATATTTGGTATTGAGCCAAATGGGCATGCAATGTATCTTGACGTAAAGCAGTACTTGGCAAACCAGAGACAAGGTACGCATAAGTCGAAAGAGCGTAATGAAGTAGCTGGATCTACCAAGAAGATCAAGAAGCAAAAAGGTACTGGTGGCGCTCGCGCAGGTAGCTTAAAATCACCAGTTTTTGTTGGTGGAGGTAGAGTATTTGGTCCAAGACCAAGAAACTATACTTTTAAGTTAAACAAGAAATTAAAATTCTTAGCAAGACTTTCAGCGCTTTCTTTATTAGCGCGTGATAATAAAGTTGCTCTATTAGAATCATTTTCTTTAGAAGCACCTAAAACAAAAGAATTTAAAAGCATCTTGTCTAATCTGAATATTACAGGAAAGACATTAATGGTATTACCTGCTTTAGATAAGAACATTATTTTATCTAGCAGAAACCTTCCAAAATTTAAAGTTTCTGTAGCTTCAGATCTGAACACATATGATCTGCTAAACACAGAGAAACTTCTAATTTCAGAAGAGTCTGTAAATGTTTTAGAAACTCTCTATAGCGAACGGTAATGAATATCTTAAAGAGACCAATAATCACTGAAAAGTACGCTGCTATCAACGAAGTTGGTAAATATGCTTTTGAAGTCAATATTAAGGCTAATAAAGTAGAAATTAGAAAGGCAGTGGAAAAAGCTTATGGTGTTACAGTAACACAAGTAGCTACAATGAGAGCTTTAGGCAAAATGAAGAGCAGACATACAAAGTCTGGTGCTGTAACTGGCCAAACCTCAATGATTAAAAAAGCAATTGTAACCCTGAAAGAGGGTGAAGTAATAGACTTTTACAGCGGCATATAATTAATTCAAAATGGCTTTAAAAAAGTTAAGACCAATAACACCAGGTCAAAGATTTAGAATAGCGCCTGCTTTTGACGAGATCACAAGCAATACGCCTGAAAAATCTTTGTTGGCACCTATCAAAAAATCTGGTGGACGCAATAACTCAGGAAAAATGACCATGCGCTATATTGGCGGTGGACATAAGAAAAAGTACAGAGTAATTGACTTCAAGCGTACAAAGTACGGAGTACCTGCAACTGTTAAAACAATTGAGTACGATCCAAACAGGACTGCTCGTATTGCTTTAGTATTTTATGCAGACGGCGAGAAAAGCTATATTATTGCTCCAGCTGGTTTACAGGTAGGGACAGTAATATTATCTGGTCCTGGTATTGCTCCTGAAGTTGGTAACTGTTTACCATTATCTGATATTCCTCTAGGTACAATCATCCACAATATTGAGTTACAACCAGGGAATGGTGCTACACTTGCAAGAAGTGCAGGCTCATATGCTCAGTTAGTAGCAAGAGAAGGAAGATATGCAACGATTAAGTTGCCATCAGGTGAATTAAGAATGGTACTTGTGAATTGCTATGCAACAGTAGGTACAGTTTCAAACTCAGATCATATGAACGTTAAGCTTGGTAAAGCAGGACGTAGCAGATGGATGGGCAAGAGACCAAGAGTAAGAGGTGTAGCGATGAACCCAGTGGATCACCCTATGGGTGGTGGTGAAGGTAAATCATCAGGTGGTCACCCACGTTCACGTAAAGGCTTGTATTCTAAAGGTCTTAAGACTAGAAACAAGAATAAATATTCTGAAAAGCTTATTGTTAATAGAGGAAAGAAATAATAAATGGCTAGATCATTAAAAAAAGGGCCTTATATTGACTATAGGCTTGAGAATAAAGTTAATGTAATGAACGAGTCTGGTAAAAAATCAGTTATCAAGACTTGGTCAAGAAGATCAATGATTTCTCCGGATTTCGTAGGTCATACATTTGCAGTACATAATGGAAATAAATTTATTCCGGTTTATGTAACTGAGAACATGGTAGGTCACAAACTTGGAGAGTTTGCACCAACCAGAAATTTCAGAGGTCACGTTGCGAAAAAAGATAAAGGTAAGCGCTAAGATGCAAGCAGTAGCAAAACTAAAAAATGTGCCTACTTCACCTCGTAAAATGAGGTTAGTAGCAGGATTGATACGCGGAAAAAGTGTATCAAGAGCACTTGCTCTTCTAAAATTCGAAGCGAATTCTGGAGCTGAGCGAATAGAAAAACTTCTTTTATCTGCTTTGTCTAACTGGCAGCAGGGTAACGAGGAAGGTCGTATTGAAGATGCGAACCTTTATATTAAAGAAATTTTTGTTGATGAAGGTAAGATGTTAAAACGTCTTCGTCCTGCTCCTCAGGGAAGAGGATACCGAATCAGAAAAAGATCTAACCATGTAACTGTTGTTATTGACAGCATGACAGAAGAGCAACTAGCGGTAAATACAAAAAAATCTAAAAGCGCCAAATAGTTAAGAATATGGGACAAAAAGTAAATCCAATAGGTTTTCGCCTCGGAGTTATCAAGGGATGGGATTCTAACTGGTATGGCGGTAAAGATTTTGCTGAGAAGCTGGTTGAAGATGAAAAAATCAGAAAATATATCCTGATTCGTATTCCTAAAGGTGGTATCTCTAAAATCATCATTGAGAGAACCCTTAAGCGTATCACTGTAACAATTAACACTGCTCGTCCAGGTGTTGTTATCGGTAAAGGTGGTCAGGAAGTAGACAAGATCAAAGAAGAACTTAAGAAGTTAACTAACAAAGATGTTCAGATTAACATCTTTGAAATTAAACGTCCTGAGTTAGATGCAAAGCTTGTTGGGGAGTCAATTGCACAGCAGTTACAAGCACGTATATCTTTCAGACGTGCAATGAAACAAGCAATTGCTGGTGCTCTTCGTGTAGGTGCTGAAGGTATTAAAGTACAGGTTTCAGGTCGTCTTGGTGGTGCTGAAATGGCAAGAACCGAGCATTATAAAGAAGGCAGAACACCTCTTCATACTTTAAGAGCTGATATTGATTATGCATTGTCTGAAGCACAGACTGTGTATGGAAAGATCGGAATCAAAGTATGGATCTTTAAAGGCGAAGTTTATGGCAAGAAAGATCTAACTCCTAATGCAGGTTTAGAAAGCAAAGGGCCAGGCGCATCTCAGGGTGGTGATAGAAGAGGAAATAATGCTGGTAATAACCGAAATAAAAAGTCGGATGCCGGTGCTCCAAAACGCAACACCAAGCGTCGTCAATAATTGTTAGTTAACATTATTAAGTTTTAGAAAATGTTACAGCCGAAAAGGACTAAATATAGAAAAATGCAGAAAGGTCGCGTGAAAGGACTGGCTCATAGAGGCAGTACCATTTCATTTGGCTCTTTTGCTATAAAATCTCTTGAAGCATCGTGGATTACCAGCCGCCAGATTGAGGCAGCTCGTATTGCGATGACAAGAGCAATGAAACGTGAGGGACAAGTTTGGATCCGTATCTTCCCTGACAAGCCTATTACCAAGAAGCCTGCAGAAGTGCGTATGGGTAAAGGTAAAGGTTCTCCTGAGTATTGGGTAGCAGTTGTTAAGCCTGGTACGATCATGTTCGAATCTGATGGAGTAACACTTGATGTTGCAAAAGAGTCTTTACGACTTGCGGCTCAAAAGTTACCTGTAAAAACAAAATTTGTAGTACGTAGAGATTACGTTGAGAAATAGAATATGAAAAATTCTGAGATAACAGCTTTGTCTTTAGAAGAGATTAAAGAAAAGCTTAACACAGAGAGTGCCAACCTGCAGAACATGCGTTTTGCACATGCTATATCTCCTTTGGAGAACCCGATGAAAATACGTGAGGCTAAGCAAACTATTGCACGTCTGAATACTGAAATTCGTCGTCGTGAAATTGAGGCTAACTCTTAATACTTAGTTAAATCATGAACGAAAGAAATTTAAGAAAAGAAAGAAGTGGTAAGGTTGTTAGCAACAAAATGGACAAGTCTATCACTGTTTTAGTGGAAAGCAAAATGAAACACCCTATGTACGGGAAATTCGTTAGCAAATCCACTAAATTCATGGCGCACGATGAGAAGAATGAGTGCAACATTGGCGACACTGTTAGAATTCAGGAAACTCGTCCGCTTAGCAAGAACAAGAACTGGCGTTTAGTAGAAATTTTAGAAAGGGCTAAATAACATGATACAGCAAGAATCAAGACTTACTGTTGCTGATAATAGTGGAGCTAAAGAAGTACTTTGCATCCGTGTTTTAGGAGGTACAGGTAAAAAATACGCTTCTATCGGTGATAGAATTGTGGTAACGGTTAAATCAGCTCTTTCTTCTGGTAACGTTAAAAAAGGTACAGTTTCTAAAGCTGTAATTGTAAGAACGAAAAAGGAAATAAGAAGAAAAGACGGTTCATACATCAGATTTGATGACAACGCGGCTGTTCTTCTTAATGCTAACAATGAGCCACGTGGTACACGTATTTTCGGACCAGTTGCTCGTGAGTTAAGAGAAAAACAATTCATGAAGATTGTTTCGTTAGCACCTGAAGTTCTTTAATCATTAATTCACGAGAAAATGAATAAGAAAAAACTTCATGTTAAAACTGGCGATACAGTTAAAGTTTTAGCCGGTAATGAGCGCGGTAAGACAGGCCGCATAGCTGCTGTAGATATTCAAAAACAAAGAGTAACTATCGAGGGCTTAAATCTTGTAACGAAACATTCTAAGCCAAGTGCTAAGAATCCTCAAGGTGGTATCTCTAAAGTAGAAGCTCCAATCCATGCTAGCAATGTTGCTTTATTTGATCCAAAGTCAGGTGAAACAGTAAAAGTTGGTAGAAGAACAAACAGCGAAGGTAAATCAGAGCGTTATTCTAAAAAGACAGGAGAAGTAATCTAAGATGGCTACTACAAGATTTAAAGAGAAATATCAGAATGAGGTAGTACCTGCCTTGAGAGAAAAGTTCCAGTATAAGAATATTATGCAGGTACCTAAGATCACTAAGATCTCTATCAATAAAGGTATCGGAACTGCCGTATCTGATAAAAAACTGGTTGATATCGGTGTTGAAGAATTAACTATAATTTCTGGTCAGAAGGCTGTTGCTACTATAGCAAAGAAATCTGTATCTAACTTCAAACTTCGTGAAGGGATGCCGATTGGTGCCAGGGTTACTTTAAGAGGCGAGAAAATGTACGAATTTCTAGATCGTCTTTTAACTGTAGCACTCCCACGTGTGCGTGACTTCAGAGGTGTTAATGAAAAAGGTTTTGATGGTCGCGGCAATTATACTTTAGGTGTAAAAGAGCAGATCATTTTTCCTGAAATTAGCATCGATAAGATTAAGGCTATTTCTGGTATGGATATAACTTTCGTAACGACAGCTAACACTGACGAAGAAAGTTATGAGTTGCTTAGAGCCTTTGGTATGCCTTTTAGTAATATTAAGAAATAATATAATGGCAAAAGAATCAGTAAAAGCCAGAGAGCTTAAAAGACAAAAGCTAGTTGCTAAATATGCAACTAAAAGAGCTGAACTAAAAGCTAAAGGAGATTATGAGGGTTTAGATAAATTACCCCGCAATGCATCTCCTGTTAGATTACATAGCCGTTGCAAATTGTCTGGAAGACCAAGAGGTTACATGAGTAAATTCGGAATTTCTCGTGTTGTTTTCAGAGAACTTGCTGTTATGGGTAAAATTCCTGGTGTAACAAAGTCGAGCTGGTAAATTTTTCTTATCATATTAAGAAAAAGCAAAAGATATTACTATCTTTGCCCCTCGCTTATAATAAGCAATCATTATTTAAGTGATTCATAATGAACTCAGATCCAATAGCAGATTTTTTAACTCGTGTGCGTAATGCAATTAAAGCTAACCACAGAATAGTTGAAATACCATCTAGCAAAATTAAAAAAGAGATTACTAAGGTTCTCTACGACAAAGGCTATATTCAAAGTTACAAATTTGATGACGCTGCTGTGCAAGGGACTATCAAAATTGCATTGAAGTATAATCCTACTACTAAACAGCCTTCTATTGTTAAGTTAGAGCGAATTAGTAAGCCAGGGCTTAGAAAATATGCAGGAAGCGAAAATCTACCACGTGTTTTAAATGGTTTAGGTGTAGCAATTCTTTCAACTTCTAAAGGAGTAATGACAGAAAAGGAAGCCAAATCACTTAACGTTGGTGGTGAAGTTTTATGTTACGTTTACTAATAGGAGAATAGACAATGTCACGTATAGGAAAACTGCCGATTGCGCTACCTAATAATATTGAAGTTACCATTGGTAATGATAATGTTGTTATCGTTAAAGGCCCTAAAGGTACTTTGTCAACTCCTGTTGATAAAGATATGATCATAAAGCAAGAAGACAACCAACTGGTTGTTGAGCGGCCTACTGAGCAAAAGCGTCATAAAGCAATGCATGGTCTTTACAGATCCCTTATTAACAACATGATCGTTGGTGTTA
Source organism: Pontibacter arcticus (assembly GCF_003284895.1). Classification (GTDB taxonomy): domain Bacteria; phylum Bacteroidota; class Bacteroidia; order Cytophagales; family Hymenobacteraceae; genus Pontibacter; species Pontibacter arcticus. The sequence continues at coordinate 436,227 of NZ_QMDV01000001.1, read as the reverse complement.
GTGAAGGCTATAAAGAGCAATTAGAACTTGTTGGTGTAGGTTATAAAGCTACTGTTCAGGGAAAAATTCTTGAACTTGCTTTAGGCTACTCTCATAACATCTTCTTAAGAATGCCAGATGAAGTTACAGCTACTGCAGTAACTGATAAAGGTAAAGCACCAATTGTTACGCTTGAAAGTAATGACAAGCAATTAATAGGTCAGGTTGCTGCTAAAATCAGATCACTACGCAAAGTTGAGCCTTACAAAGGAAAAGGTATTCGATTTGTTGGTGAAGTTGTAAGAAGAAAAGCTGGTAAGACAGCATCTAAATAATCATCATCATGTCTGATAATAAATCAAAAAGAAGATTAAGAATTAAAAGAAGTATCAGAAATAAAATTTCTGGTACTTCTGATAGACCAAGGTTATCTGTATTCAGAAGCAACCGTTCTATCTATGCGCAAATCATTGATGATGCTACTGGAGTAACATTAGCAGCAGCTTCTTCAGCTAACCTTGAGCAAGCAAAAGCTAATATTGAAACTGCCAATACTGTAGGTAAAGAGATTGCTGCAAAAGCGATAGAAAAAGGTATTACACAGGTTGTGTTTGACCGTTCTGGCTATTTGTATCATGGCAAAGTAAAATCATTAGCAGAAGGTGCCCGTGAAGCAGGCCTTAAATTCTAATTAGTTATGTTGAAGAACAATATACGTAGTGTAAAGGCAAGCGATATCGAGCTTAAAGAAAAAGTTGTTGCTATCAATCGTGTTGCTAAAGTTGTAAAAGGTGGTAGAAGATTTAGCTTTGCTGCTATTGTCGTTGTTGGCGATGGTAATGGAGTAGTTGGATACGGCCTTGGTAAAGCAAATGAAGTAACTGATGCAATTGCAAAGGGTATTGATGATGCTAAGAAGAACTTAGTTAAAGTTCCTCTTTATCATAATACTGTACCTCATGCAATGGAAGGTAAATACTCTGGTGGTTTTGTATTAGTTAAGCCTGCTGCTGCTGGTACTGGTGTAATAGCTGGTGGTGCAATGCGTGCAGTTTTAGAAAGTGCAGGTATTAAGGATGTACTATGCAAATCTAAAGGCTCATCAAATCCACATAACGTTGTGAAAGCAACCTTTGATGCGCTTTCTAAAATGCGTGATCCTTTAGCTGTTGCTCAGCAACGTGGTGTTAATCTTCAGAAAGTATTTAACGGTTAATCAAGATGGCTAAAGTAACAATCACCCAGGTAAAAAGCATTATTGATAGACCAAAGTCTCAAAAGCTTACAATTCAAGCTTTAGGTTTAGGTAAGATCAGTAAATCAGTAACTGTTGAATTTACTCCTCAGATTGCTGGTATGGTTAATAAGGTTCATAATCTAGTAGTAGTAAAGGAGGATATTTAAATGTATTTGAACGCATTACAACCTGCAGAAGGCTCTGTTAAGAACAGAAAGAGAATAGGTAGAGGTACTGGTTCAGGTAGAGGTGGTACTTCTACTAGAGGTCATAAAGGTGCTAAATCACGTTCTGGCTATTCACAGAAATCAGGTTTTGAAGGTGGTCAGATGCCACTACAGCGTCGTGTACCTAAGTATGGCTTTAAAAACATCAACCGTGTTGAATTTAAAGCTATCAACATAGATGTACTACAAGCTTTAGCTGAATCAACTAATGAGACAGTTTTCAATTTTGAATTCTTCAAATCTCATGGTTTAGTTTCTAAAAACGATAAAGTGAAAATTTTAGGTAGAGGTGAAGTTAGCAAAACTGTTGAAGTACACGCACATGCTTTCTCTCAATCAGCTATATCATCTATTGAAAAAGCAGGTGGTAAAACAGTTACGCTATAATCGAATATGAAGAAGTTTATAACAACAATTAAGAACATTTTTGCTATTGATGATTTACGTATTCGTATTTTAAATACGATAGGATTCATAGCTATTTTTAGATTAGGTTCCTTTGTTGTTTTACCGGGTATTGATCCTAACCAGTTACAAGCTAATACATCTGGACTGTTTGGATTATTGGATACTTTCTTAGGAGGTGCATTTAGCAATGCATCTATCTTTGGTTTAGGTATAATGCCCTACATTTCGGCTTCGATTGTTTTACAGTTGTTAACTATAGCTGTTCCTTATTTTCAAAAAATGCAGAAGGAGGGTGAGTCTGGAAGAAAAAAAATCAACCAAATCACCCGCGTTCTGACAATTATCATTGCTATGGCTCAAGCCATTGGCTTCGTTGCAACTATAAATAGCGAGGCCATTGCAATTAATACCACATTATTTACTATCACTTCTATGATTGTACTTACAACGGGTACAGTCTTTTGTATGTGGTTAGGTGAGAAAATTACTGATAAAGGAATTGGGAATGGTATTTCTATGCTTATTATGATAGGTATTGTTTCTCGCTTCCCTGGTGCTATTGTAGCTGAATTTCTTTCTAAACAACTTAGTGGAGCCTTAGTGTTCTTGTTTGAGCTTATCGTACTTTTCTTCGTTGTAATGTCTGTAGTAATGTTAACTCAAGCTATCCGACGGATTCCAGTACAATATGCAAAACAAGTTGGTGGTAGCTCGTTATATAGTGGACAACGTCAGTTTATTCCACTTAAAGTTAATGCTGCAGGGGTAATGCCTATTATATTTGCACAATCATTGATGTTTTTACCTTCAATGATAGCTTCTATTTGGGCTGATACAAATGAAACAGCTAATTATATTGGATCAACTTTCTCTGATTTTACCTCTTGGCAGTACAATGTGGTTTTCGGATTAATGATTTTGATCTTCACATATTTTTACACTGCTATCAGTGTAAATCCTAATCAGATCGCTGATGATTTAAAAAGAAGTGGTGGTTTTATACCAGGTGTTAAACCAGGAAGAACCACTTCTGAATATATTGATGCTATTCTGACTAGAATTACTTTGCCTGGTGCAATATATTTAGCTCTTGTAGCTATTTTCCCATCTATCGCAATGATGTTAGGTGTTACACGTGAGTTCTCTCAATTCTTTGGTGGTACATCTTTGATTATCATGGTAGGCGTTGTACTTGATACTCTTCAGCAAATTGAAAGTTACTTGCTAATGAAACATTATGATGGCATGATGAAAACTGGCAAACTTAGAGGTAGAACTGATAATGTTGTTATAGCATCATAATTAATGATTGTTTATAAATCAGAAGATGAAATTGCTTTAATTCGTGAAAGTGCTTTAATTTTAGGTAAAGCACACGGCGAAATAACTAAATTTGTAAAAGAAGGGATCACTACAAAAAAGCTTGATAAGATCGCTGAAGATTTTATCAAAGACAATGGTGGGATTCCTTCTTTTAAAAATTATAATGGCTTTCCTTTTAGTTTATGTATCTCGGTTAATTCAACAGTTGTGCATGGGATGCCTAGTGATTATACATTAAGAGATGGTGATATAATCTCTATTGATTGCGGAGTATATTTCAAAGGTTACCATAGCGATAGCGCTTATACGCATGCTGTTGGTAATATATCTCCAGAAGTTCAGGAATTGCTTGATGTTACCAAAGATTCTCTTTACAAGGGAATTGAAAAGGCGATAGTTGGGTTAAGGATAGGTGATATTGCTTACGCTATTCAACAACATGCCGAAGCTAAGAAATTTGGTGTTGTTCGTGAACTTGTAGGACATGGCATAGGTCAAAATTTGCACGAGTCTCCTGAAGTACCTAATTATGGTAAGCGTGGACAAGGGCTTAAATTGCAGGAGGGTTTAGTCCTTGCAATTGAACCAATGATTAATTTAGGATCAAGATACATTGTTCAGGAAGAAGATGGCTGGACAATTAGAACAAGAGATAACAAACCATCTGCTCATTTTGAACATACAGTTGTTGTTCGCCAAGGACAGGCCGAAATTTTAACAACTTTTGATTATATAGAACAAGCTAAAAATTAATTCATGGCGAAGCAGTCCTCTATCGAACAAGATGGAACTATCATTGAAGCATTATCTAATGCAATGTTCCTGGTAGAGTTAGAAAATGGTCATCAGGTAGTTTCTCATATCTCAGGTAAAATGAGAATGAATTACATTAAAATATTACCGGGAGATAGAGTAAAGTTAGAAATGTCTCCTTATGACCTCACCAAAGGCAGAATTGTTTATCGTTATAAATAAATACAATGAAAGTCAAAGCATCAGTAAAAAAGAGAAGTGCTGAATGTAAAGTTATTCGCCGTAAGGGGAAGCTTTATGTTATCAACAAAAAAAATCCAAGATATAAACAAAGACAAGGTTAATTAATTAAGTATGGCTAGAATAGCAGGAGTTGATATTCCGGATAACAAAAGAGGTGAGATTGCTTTAACCTATATTTTCGGTATAGGTCGTAATCTTTCAAAATCTATCTTAAGTAAAGCCGGGGTGGATCTTGACAAGAAAGTAAAAGACTGGACTGAAGAAGAGTCTAGTGAGATCAGAAATATTATTGCAGCTGAACATAAGACTGAAGGTGTTTTAAGATCTGAGGTTCAGTTACACATTAAGCGTCTTCTTGATATTGGTTGCTACCGTGGATTAAGACACCGTAAGGGTCTTCCGGTTCGTGGACAGCGTACTAAAAACAACTCAAGAACAAGAAAAGGCAAGCGTAAGACAGTTGCTAATAAGAAGAAGGCTTCTAAATAATATTTGATCATGGCTCAAAAAAGAAAAGATAAAGCTAAAAAGCGTGTTGTAGTTGTAGAAGCAGTAGGTCAAGTACATATTAAAGCTTCTTTTAACAACATCATTATCTCCATAACCAACAATACAGGTCAAGTTATTTCTTGGGCTTCTGCTGGTAAAATGGGATTCAAAGGTTCTAAAAAGAACACTCCTTACGCTGCACAAATGGCAGCTTCTGATTGCGCTAAAGTTGCTCACGACTTAGGGATGCGTAAAGCAGAAGTTTTTGTAAAAGGCCCAGGTGCAGGTAGAGAGTCCGCCATCCGTACTGTGCAAAATTCAGGTATTGAAGTAACTGCTATAAGAGACGTTACACCATTACCTCACAACGGCTGTCGTCCTCCTAAACGCAGAAGAGTTTAATTACTAAAGAAGATTAAATAACATGGCAAGATATACTGGTCCCAAAAGCAAAATCTCCAGAAAATTTAACGAAGAGATTTTTGGCCCAAGCAAAGCATTAAAGAAGAAAGCTTACCCTCCGGGAATGCACGGCCGTGGCCGTCGTAAGAAACTTTCTGAGTATGCTATTCAATTAGCTGAAAAGCAAAAAGCAAAATATATTTACGGTATCCTGGAGAAGCAGTTTGCTAATCTATTTGAGAAAGCTCACCGCAAAGGTGGTATCACAGGTGAAAACCTTTTAGCGCTTCTTGAATCCAGATTAGATAATACAGTTTACAGATTAGGTATCGCTCCTACAAGAAGAGCTGCTCGTCAGCTTGTATTGCACAAGCATATCACTGTAAATGGTGAAGTTGTTAATATTCCTTCTTTCAGCTTGAAGGTTGGTGATGTAGTTGCTGTTAGAGAAAAATCGAAGTCACTAGAAGCTATTTCTACTAGCCTTTCTGTACGTAATGCGCGTGCATTTGTATGGTTAGAGTGGGATGCTGCACAGATGGCTGGTAAATTTATGTCTGCTCCGCAGCGCGATCAAATCCCTGAGAAAATTCAGGAGCAATTAATCGTCGAGCTTTACTCTAAGTAAGCTGCATAATCAATTTTTAACCTTTAACACTGCAAGTATGTCAATATTAGCATTTCAAATGCCAGAAAAGGTTGTCATGGAAAAAGCCGACGACTTTCATGGATTATTTGAATTCAAGCCGCTTGAAAAAGGTTACGGTGTAACCATCGGAAACGCTCTACGCAGGATTCTGCTTTCTTCTTTAGAAGGCTTTGCAATTACAAGCGTGCGCATTCCTGGTGTACTGCATGAGTTTTCTGCTGTTGAAGGAGTTGTAGAAGATATTTCTGATATCATTCTTAACTTAAAGATGGTTCGCTTCAAAAAAATAAGCGATTTAATCGATGACAGAATTACAGTTAATATCAGCGGTCAGGATACTTTTACTGCTGGTGATATAAGCAAGTTCTCTTCTTCTTTCGAAGTTCTTAATCCTGATCTGGTTATCTGCCATTTAGATAAGAACATGTCGCTTGAAGTAGAACTAACTGTACAAAAAGGTCGTGGTTATGTTCCTGCTGAAGAGAACAAGCCAGCTGATCAGGTTTTTGGTCTTATTGCGATTGATGCGATTTATACTCCTATTAAGAACGTTAAGTTTAGCGTAGAAAATACTCGTGTTGAACAAAAGACTGACTATGAAAAGCTAGTACTGGATATTCAGACAGATGGTTCTATCCATCCGGAAGATGCTTTGAAAGGTGCTGCGAATATTCTTATCCAACACTTCATGCTATTCTCTGACAACACGATGACGTTCGAGACTGCTAAGCCCGAAGAAGAGGAAGCTGTTGATGAGGAACTGTTGCATATGCGCAAAGTTCTGAAAACTTCGCTACAGGATATGGACTTATCAGTTAGAGCTTATAACTGTCTTAAAGCCGCCGATATCAGAACACTTGGTGATTTAGTTCAGCTTGATATCTCTGATATGATGAAGTTCAGAAACTTTGGTAAGAAGTCTCTGACAGAGCTTGAAAACTTAGTGCAGGAAAAAGGCCTTACCTTCGGTATGGACCTTTCCAAGTATAAATTAGAAGAAGATTAATAATCAGCGGCATAATTCCCGATCCCATTTAGGTTGATCGACGGTATGCACGTGCACAATTTACAATAATGAGACACGGTAAAAAAATAAATCACTTAGGAAGAACAGCTTCACATCGTAAGGCAATGCTATCAAACTTAGCATCGTCTTTGATTCTGCACAAGCGCGTATCTACTACTGTTGCTAAAGCTAAAGCCCTTCGTAAGTATGTTGAGCCTCTTCTTACTAAATCTAAGAACGATTCAACTCACTCAAGAAGAACAGTTTTCTCTTATCTTCAGAACAAAGAGTCTATCAAAGAGCTTTTTGATGAAGTATCAGTTAAGATTGCTAATCGCCCAGGTGGTTACACGCGTATCCTGAAAACTGGTTACAGACTTGGTGACAACGCTGAAATGTGTGTGATCGAGCTTGTTGACTACAACGAGGATATGGTATCTTCTTCTGCAACAGCTGCTGCAGGTGCTAAGAAAACTCGTCGTCGTTCAAGCGGCAAGAAATCTGAAGCTACTGAAGCTGCTGCAACTACAGAAACTGCTGCTCCAGCTCCGGCTGCAGAAGCTAAAACTGATGAAGCGAAAGATGCTGAGTAAGTTTTATTAATGAATATTTTAAAAGGGATATGACGTAAGTCGTATCCCTTTTTTATTTTTGTATAAATTTTTACCATGAAAAAAATAACTTCAACTGAGGCTATACTTCTTCTAGAAGACGGAACTATCTTTAAAGGTAAGAGCCTGGGACGTATCGGAACATCTGGCGGCGAACTTTGCTTTAATACAGGCATGACCGGCTATCAGGAAATTTTCACTGATCCATCTTATTACGGACAAATGGTTGTTACCACTGTTTCACATGTTGGTAATTATGGTGTACAACCCGAAGAAGTTGAATCTGATAAAATACAGATCAGCGGTTTGGTATGTAAAGATTTCTCGCACCATTTCTCCAGAAAAACCGCTGAGGGTTCTTTACAGGAATATTTCGAGAAAGCGGGAATTGTTGGTATTTGCGAGATCGATACAAGAGCACTGGTGCGCTACATTCGCGATAAAGGTGCCATGAATGCAATTGTGTCTTCAGAGATAACTGATGTGGAAGAATTGCGTAAGAGGTTGGCAGATGTACCATCGATGGCTGGTCTCGAGTTATCTTCGCGCGTGAGTACAACATCAACGTATGAGTTCAAGCCGGAAGAAGTAAAGTATAAAGTAGCCGTTTTAGACTTAGGTGTAAAACAAAACAGCCTTCATAATTTAGTAAACAGAGGATGTGAGGTAAAGGTATTCCCTTATAACACGTCTTTTGAAGAAATGGAGAAATGGAATCCTGATGGCTATTTTATTTCGAATGGCCCTGGCGATCCGGCTGCAACAGTAGATGCGGTTAATAACGTGAAGAAGATATTGCAAGTAGAACGGCCGCTATTTGGTATTTGCATGGGCCACCAGGTACTTGCACAAGCCAACGGGATTGCTACCTATAAAATGCATAACGGCCACAGAGGGCTTAATCATCCGGTTAAGAACTTAAAGACCGGGCTTTGTGAAATTACCAGTCAGAACCACGGTTTTGTAGTAGATGCAGAACAGCTACAAAATCATCCGGAAGTAGAAGTTACGCACATTAACCTGAATGATAATACCATTGAAGGCATTCGGATGAAGTCGAAACCTGCTTTTTCGGTTCAGTACCATCCCGAGTCATCACCAGGGCCTCACGATTCCGAGTACTTGTTCGATGACTTCGTTGCCTTATTAGAGCAATATAAATCAAAGTAAAACTATAGTTAAAACAAACCGATGAGCTTAATTACAGACATCAAAGCAAGACAAATTTTTGACTCAAGAGGTAATCCAACTGTTGAGGTAGATGTTATAACTGAAAGTGGCGTTCTGGGGCGTGCTGCTGTTCCTTCCGGTGCTTCTACCGGTATTCATGAAGCTGTAGAGCTGCGTGATGGCGATAAGAGCAAGTACATGGGCAAAGGCGTATCGCAGGCAGTTAACAACGTTAATGAGAAAATTGCTGAAGAGCTGGTAGGCTTTCCGGTATATGAGCAAAACCTGCTCGATAAAATTATGGTGGAGCTGGATGGCTCTGATAACAAAGGTAACTTAGGAGCAAATGCCATACTTGGTGTATCGCTGGCTATAGCCCGCGCTGCTGCACAAGAGCTTAACATGCCACTTTACCGTTACGTAGGTGGCGTAAATGCCAATACACTTCCGGTACCGATGATGAATATCCTGAACGGTGGTAGCCATGCAGATAACGCCATCGACTTCCAGGAGTTTATGATCATGCCGGTTGGTGCGCCTTCGTTCTCTGAAGCCCTGCGTATGGGTTCCGAAGTGTTCCATCACCTGAAGAATGTATTAAAGAAAAAAGGACTTTCTACTAATGTTGGGGATGAAGGTGGTTTTGCGCCGAACATCGCATCTAACGTAGAGGCAATTGAGGTGGTGTTGCAGGCAATCGAGGCCGCAGGCTTCAAGCCGGGCGATGATATGATGATCGCGATGGATGCTGCCAGCTCTGAGTTCTATGATGCATCTACCGGACTTTATACTTTCAAAAAATCTACAGGAGATAAATTAACGTCTTCTGAAATGGTGAGCTACTGGAAAGAGTGGACAGAGAAATACCCGATCATTTCGATTGAAGATGGTATGGCTGAAGACGACTGGGCAGGCTGGAAACAACTAACAGAAAGTATAGGCAAAAACGTGCAGCTGGTAGGTGATGACCTTTTTGTAACAAACGTAAAACGTCTGCAGCAAGGCATCGATCAGGGTGTAGCTAACTCCATCCTGATCAAAGTAAACCAGATCGGTACTCTTACTGAAACGATTAACGCCATTAACCTTGGCCTGCGCCACGGCTATAAGAGCGTAATGAGCCACCGTTCCGGCGAAACAGAAGATAACACCATTGCTGACCTGGCCGTTGCGCTTAACACAGGGCAGATCAAGACAGGTTCTGCTTCGCGTTCAGATCGTATGGCAAAGTATAACCAGTTGCTTCGCATTGAAGAAGAGCTGGGAGAAATAGCTTACTACCCTGGCAGAAAGTTCTAAGGATCTTCAGGTTAAAATAATTTGAGATAAGGCTGTGCGTTATAAAATGCACAGCCTTATTTTTGTATATTAGTACCCAAGATTACGCATTATGTTAAAACGCATCCCTCAGATTTTCCGCAATTTCTATTTAATCTCTACCGTGCTTTTTCTGGCCTGGATGCTTTTCTTCGATTCCAATGATTTTATAACCCAGTACCAGATGAGCAAAAAGCTGAGCGATCTGGAAGAGGACAAGGAATATTATGTTGAGAAGATCATTGAAGTAGAGAAAGACAGAAAAGAGCTGATGAGTAATTCAGAGCTTTTAGAAAAATTTGCCCGCGAAAAGTATTTGATGAAGCGGCCGAATGAGGATGTCTTCATCATTGTGCCGAAAGAAGAAGAGTAATTTCGGAGCAGTAAATTCAGCGGCTTGCGTTATACTTATGTGTATACAAGTATAAGCCAAACCCATACTTAATCCCTCCCCAAATATTCGTAACTTTGCTCTATTGTGCTGCAACTATAAAGTAGCGGCCTCACTAAAGTATAGATACGATGGCAAAAGTTGCAATAAATCTCTCCACAGGGTCCCTTCAGCAGGAAGAAGTTATAGTAGGCATTGACTTAGGCACCACAAACAGCCTGGTTGCTTACATCCATCCTGATACAAAAACACCAACTGCAATTAATGATTTAGGTCGTGGTACCATTGTCCCGTCTGTTGTGCACTTTACAGCCAACGGCGAAACAATTATAGGTACTGAGGCTAAAGACTTTCTTATTTCTGACCCGGCTAATACCATTTATTCAGTTAAAAGGCTACTGGGCAAATCTTATCAGGACGTTGGCACGCACCAGGATTATTTCGGCTACAAGATCATCGACGATGACAGCGAAGGCCTGGTAAAAGTACGTGTACAGGATAAATTTTATTCTCCGATCGAGCTTTCCGCAGAAATACTGAAAGAACTGCGTGCCCGCGCCGAACACGCCCTTAAAACGCCGGTAAACCGCGCTGTTATTACTGTACCCGCTTACTTTAACGATTCGCAGCGGCAAGCAACACGCGATGCCGGCAAACTGGCAGGCTTGGAAGTCATGCGCATTGTAAACGAGCCAACAGCCGCAGCTTTAGCCTATGGCATTGGCCTGGACCAAACAGAAGAGAAAACCATAGCGGTCTATGATCTGGGTGGCGGTACGTTTGATATTTCGATCTTAAGTATACACCAGGGCATTTTCGAAGTACTTTCCACAAACGGCGATACCTATTTAGGCGGCGATGATTTTGACCGTGAGATCATTAATTACTGGATCGAGCAGAATAAACTGTCAGCTAATACTGTGAACCAGGATAAAAACCTCTCGCAGGAGTTGCGCCTGAAAGCCGAAGAAGCGAAAAAAGCGCTTAGCCAACAGCAGATATACCTGGGTAAGATTGGCGAAAGTATAGAATGCGGTATTACGCGGCACAAGTTCGAAGAACTAATAGCCCCGATAGTAGCCCGTACCGTAGAAAGCTGCCGCATGGCAATGGCTGATGCAAAGTTATCGCCGGAGCAGATAGATGCGGTTATTATGGTGGGTGGCTCTACACGCGTGCCGATGGTGTACGAAGCAGTGTCTACTTTCTTTGGAAAGCAGGCAAACAATTCGCTTAACCCTGATGAAGTAGTAGCGCTTGGTGCTGCTATTCAGGCTGATATTCTGGCAGGTAACCGCAAGGATATTTTACTGCTCGATATTACGCCGCTTACGCTGGGTCTCGAAACAATGGGCGGCCTGATGGATTCGATCATCCCGCGTAACTCCAAAATACCAACCAAGGCCGGCCGACAGTACACCACATCTATTGATGGGCAGGTGAACATGAAAATAGCCGTGTACCAGGGAGAGCGCGATCTTGTAAAAGAAAACAGAAAGCTGGCCGAATTCGACTTGAAAGGTATACCCGCCATGCCGGCCGGCTTCCCGAAAGTAGATGTAAACTTTATACTGAACGCAGACGGCATCCTGAAAGTGGAAGCCATAGAACTGCGCTCGGGTGTAAGGCAGGAAGTAGAGATAAAACCGCAGTATGGCCTGACCGATGCAGAAGTGGAGCAGATGCTGATGGATTCGATTACGCATGCGCGTGAAGACGTAGCAGCCCGTATGGTGATTGAGGCCCGTACCACAGCAGACCAGATGCTGTACCAGGTAGAGCGTTTCGTTCAGAAAAACGGACAGCACTTAACCGAAGCAGAAATACAACTGACAAACCAGAATCTGCAGAACTTACGCAGTGTACTAGCTAATAATGGCAGCAAAGATGAGATCCTGAAAGCGGTAGATATACTGGAAGAGCAAACGAGCCCGTTTGCGGAGCGCGTGATGCAGATTTCCATTAAGCAGGCAATGGCAGGCAAGAAAATCGAGTAACCTCGCTTAGTTATACTTCATTAAAAAGAAGAGGCCGTTATACTTTATAACGGCCTCTTCTTTTTAATGAAGTATACTTACAACCAATGCTTTTTCTTAAACCAAAGGTAAATACAAACTGTAACGATTGCCATAAGACCCATCACGGCCGGGTAGCCGATCCGCTCATCCAGCTCAGGCATAAACTCGAAATTCATACCGTAAACGCCAGCTATAAAGGTAAGCGGCAGAAAGAAAGCCGAGAAAATAGTGAGTACGCGCATCACCTCATTCGTTTTCTGCGAAGACAGCGACAAGTAAATATTGATCAGGTTATTTGTACTTTCATTGATCTCATCAAAAAGCGTTTCCAGGTGCACGTAAAGGTCTTTCAGATCCTGTACTTCGGGAGCAAGGGTACTGTTTAGCTGTAGATTGCTCAGAATTACTTCGGAAAGCCGAAACAAACGTTTGCAGACACTTGCTTTGCGTTTCAGGTGATAAAGCCCTTTTGTAAGCGCTGGCATCCGGCTCGTCAGAAAAATCTCCGCTTCGTAGTTATCCAGCTCTTCAGCGAGAAAGCGGGTAGGGGGCTCAAATGTTTTAAAAGCCGCTTTCAACAGTTTTATCAGCAAACCCGAAGAATTTCGGCCCAGGTTCGCCTGCACATACTTTTCATTCACTTCATCAATAAAAGCCAGTTCGTGCCTGTGGATGGTGATGATATACTTATCTGAAAAGAAGATGGCCAGTTTATTGGTGAGTTCCTGAATGGTATCGGCTTCTTCGTGCGCAGTTGGGTCGTAAATACGAACGATCATAAACACATCGTTCCCGATCTCCTCATACTTGGGCAAATGCTCCGGCTGCAGCGAGTCTATTACAGAAGCCGGGTGCAGGCCATACTTTGCAGCAACTTCCTGTAGTTCTTCTTTGCTTGGGTTCAGCAAATCTATCCACTCCCAGTCTGTTGTATCAGCAGCTTTTATAATTCTTTTCACGACGGGTTCAGGTTAGATGTATACTTTAAAAGCCGGCTTTATACTTTCAGTTTATAGCTGCACGCCAAACTTTTTGCCTAAGCTTTCGAGGTCACGCTCTACAGGCTCCAGTAACGGAATTCCGGCTTTCAGGCGCTTGGCGGTCATTATACGTTCCGGATCGCCGGGAATAAGTACAGCTTTTTTCCCTTTTACTACATCTGCATTCCGGAAAGTTTCGATCCAGTTATCCATGTGCGCTTTAAAGTCTTCGGCAGGCCGGAAAGCATCCACGCTCATCGCTCCAAAAAAGTGCCCGATTCCTTTGCCTACCAGGTTCTCGGCTACCGGCAAAAAGCTAACAAACGGCGGGACCCACGGCCCATAATTGGCACCGGATAACACCGCCGAAAAAATATCTACAACCGCCGATAACGCATAGCCTTTGTGGCTGCCCATTGTTTTGTTACTGCCCAGCGGAAGCAAAGCGCCACCATCTTTTAATTCGTGTGGGTTAGAGGTTCGTCCGCCGGAAGCAGTTTGTATCCAGCCGATAGGTGCTTTCTTATTTTTGCGTTGCAGGATTTCCAGTTTCCCGTTTGCGGCGGCAGCTGTGGCCAAGTCGGCAACAAACGGTGGCTGGCGATTGGCTGGCACCGCTACGGCAATCGGGTTGGTGCCCAGCATACGTTGCGTCGAAAAAGTAGGTGCTACCAGCGGCGAAGCGTTCGTCATGGCCATCCCGATCATATCGTGCACCAAAGCTTTCATGGCGTGGTAACCGGCAATGCCAAAGTGGTTCGAGTTGCAAACCGATACCCAGCCCGTGCCTACATTGCCAGCTTTAGCAATAGCAATATCCATAGCGCGCGGCGCTACTACCAAACCTAAACCGCCGTCGCCGTCCACGGTGGCAGTGCCAGGGCGCTCGTGTATTATTTTGATGGCTGGTTTTACGTTGATCCGGCCGGCTTCCCAAAGGCGCACATACCCGCTTAAACGGGCAACGCCATGCGAGTCTACGCCGCGCAGATCTGCTTCAAGCAACACTTCGGTAGCAAGCTGCGCATCTTCGGGCGGGCAACCCATATTTAAAAAAACCTCCTGGGTAAACTGGAAAAGCTGTTGATATGAATACATAGTATAAATCTAAGTTAGAGCGGCAAATTAAATAAATTATCACAGCAAAGCCGCAGTTAGCATCACTTTCCAAAACATCGACTTTACTTACTGGGATCTGATATAACGCAGGCCATTCAGAAATATTCTTCTTTTTCTATACTTTAGGACTTGCATCCGAAATGTGGCTCAGAATTTGGTAAAAGCTAAAATGGACGCAACTCATACTTTACCTATGAAAAGAACTATACTTTCTTTGTGGTGTTTTGCCCTGGTGCTGATGGCGCAGGCGCAAACCAAACTGGTTTTCGAAGAAACAAAACCAGAAGCTTACCTCCTGAAATACAACGGAGGTGGCAACAGCCAGGCGGCTGTAAATAACATTATCAATTTACTGAAGACAAACCAGGTAGTTGCAAAAGGGGGTGGCCGACCAAACCGGATGCCCGAATTTATACTTCGTTTTGAGCAGCAGGCCCGCATTGCCAACCAGGGAAACGAATTACAGCTTAACGTAAAACTCACTAAACTGGAAACTGCAGGCGATGTTACCTTCCGGGATTTTGAGTTGGCCGATGCGCTTTATCCGGATAAGATCACTTATAAAATTAACCTGTTAAGTGGTGGCCGTGTCCTGAAAACCTTTTCTGAAAGTATAGCCCTTGCTAAAAATGAAGTGGTGTTGCTGGATGTGCTCGTGCCCGATTCAGCAAAAGCGCAAAATTATACGTTGCAAATAGTGGAGAAAGAGCTGGTGTATAGCAACAGCGCCCGTGTGCAGGCCCGGCTCGATCTGATAAAAGAATATTATGCTGCGCATGCAACTGTGCAAACCTTGTTTAAAGAAGGCCAGCGCATACAGCCCGGCGATGTGGACATATTGCGGGCACAGGACCGCGAACTGCGTGCGCTGGAAGAGAAAGCAGAAAGTATAAAAGTAGCGCCACTCAGAGAAAAACTGAACCTGCAGAAGCACGACCCGAAGCAAATGCTGGCAAACCTACGCCAGGTAAACGAACTGCTGGAAGAAAAACGCAAAGCCATAAACTATGCACTGGCAACTTTAGATCAGCAGTTTTACAACAAAGGTTATGCACTCTTAGGCAGGGGAAACCATACGTTGGCACATACTTACTTTGTAAAAGCAGTGGAAGTAAACTCTGCCTTTGCACCGGCACACCTGCAACTGGCCCGCATCGATTTTACCGCTGGTAGCGTACGTGAAGCAGCAGGCCGCACCCGCGACATACTTACCAAAATGCGCACCGACCGCCAGACAGAAGAAATGGCAATGGGCCTGGCACACGATATTTATACGTTGTTTATCAGTGAGGGCAATAGCCTGAACAGCCGTGGCGATTACCGTACAGCCTTAATTGCTTATAACGATGCACGCGCTTTCTGCAGCACTATTGGCGGTTTACGCTGCAACCTGCCTGCTATAAATGATGGCGAAGCCCGTGCTGCAACCGGCGCTTACCGGAACATGTTAAGGGAAGGCAAACAGTTGCTAGCTAAAAATGATTTGGCCGGTGCCGAGCGTGTAGTGGCGGATGCTTTTCAGTTTCAGGAGCAGTATGCTATTATTTTGCAGGATGAACGCGGAGCAGATGAGTTGCAGAACCAGGTAAAGTTTCAGTTTTACTTGCAGTACATTGATGGGGGTAAACGCAGTTTGAGCCAGCAAAACAACACCGAAGCCCTGGAGCAGTTTGAAGAAGCCTTGGAACTGGAGCAACAGTATACGTTCAAGCCTATACCCGAACTACAGCAACTGGCTAAAAAAGCAGCTAAACCCGTTATACTTTTGAAATTAACCGAAGGCTACCAACTGGCACAAGGCAACAAACTGGCTGATGCGCGTAATGCTTCTGCTGAGGCAACGGCGCTGCAAAACCGTTATGCCCTGCAACAGGACAAAGATGTGCAGATACAAAATGCACTGCTACGCGAACGGATTTTTACCCAGGAATGCCTGAATGCACAGGCGCTTTACGACAAACATTTCCAGAATGGTAAGGCGTTAGCGCAGCAAAAGCAATTCATCGCCGCCGACCAGGCGTATCGTGCAGCCATCAAAATAGCAGAAGCAAATACGGTTTGTACTATTGCCTCGTTTACGGCAACTGATGCCCGGGCAGCCATTGCGCCAGCCGTAGCGTATCAGCAGAAACTGGAAGATATAAACAGACAGGTCGCTAAAAACCGTTATCTTGAAGCTATTACGTTATATTCCGAAGCCGAGAAAGTATACCTGGCTGATAAAGTGAATCGGTTTGGCCTGGACCATATCTCGCTTTTCAACTTTTCGAAAGAACACCAGAAGCAGCCGTTTACAGCAGCGGTAGTAGATCATTTTGCAGCCCTAGGAGAGGAGCAGGTAGCCATACAACTCTTAAACAGTTTGCTGGTGAAAGGCTATGCCAAACGCAAAACCAAAAAAGTACAGGAGCAACTTGGCAAGCAACTTGCAACCGAAGATGTAGCGCGTGCCGCAACCGGAAGTATAGAAACGCTGGCAGCCCAGCACACGCAAAACAGCAAAGACCTTAAAAATCTGGGCAAGGCCTACCAGAAAGAACGCAGGAAATTGATGAAATCTTAAAAGCCCACAAAGTATAACTTCAGAAAAAAAGGCGCTTTAGAATTTCTCTAAAGCGCCTTTTTTTATTTCAGCTGCATCTCACCAATCGAGATGTTGTATTCTTTTTTCTCTTTGTTGTAGCGGATGCTATACTTGGTTGGGTAGTAAAGGCCTCGCTTCAGGAAATCGGCAGGCTGCTTTAATGTATACGTATCGTTTGGTAAAGTCTGCAGGTATTCCAACGTAAACATCGGCTCATAAAAACTTACTTTACCGGCATAGGAGCCATAAATAAAGGTCTGATTGAACAGATGGCCATTAAATTCGGGCGTAAACTTATCAAGCCAGTGTTTGCCCATCTCCGGCACATTTACATTTATATCAATGTAATCTGCTGGCAGGTATTTGGCATCCGGAATCTCTTTTATTTTAGGGTCCAGGTTATCAGGGCCTATCTTCTTACGGTCCTCGCTCGTGATCATGTAAAAGTGGGCATCAAAGTGCGGCACCTGGTAAATTTCCGGCGGATGGCCCATCGGGTTCCAGTCTACCACTACATGGTTAAAAGGAGTATGCTGCTTTACTTCCGCAGGCAGCTCCATTTCATAATAGATAATGTGGCCTTCATAATTGGAGTGGTCGTCCTGTGGCAGGCTTTTTACGGCTTCTTCCGATATACTTACGCCTACCTCCAGGGGTTTGCCGTTTACATCAAAAGTTGCCCAGGTGCGGCCTGTGCCGTCTCCCATCGCCACGCTTTTACCATACAGGGTTTTGTTGGCTAAAGGGTTTGTATCTTCCTCATTATCACAGGCGGTAGTGAAAGCGAGAAAAGAAACAGCCAGGCTGAAAAATAAAATTCTGTTAATTTTCATTGGATCTATTATTACAGGCGCAAAGATAGAACACATTCCCGGATTATACTTCGTGCAGTACAGTTTGGAGCACACCTTCTTTTAGTGCATACGCCGATACCCGTATCTGATCTAAGTTGTAAGTCTGAAGTATAAAATCTACCAGTATACTTGCCAGCACGATCATATCTACGCGCATTTCCAGCATACCGGGTATTGCCAGCCGTTCGTCGTGGTTTTTGCGGAGCAGTTCTTCGTGGATAGCGTAATAAGCTTCTAGGCTGAGTTCAGAAGCGGCCGGTATATGTTGCTGGCGCGAGGTATCGCCTTTGCGCAGCGCCTCTATATCGCAGAGCGTATCAAACGTACCCGACGAGCCTACCAATACAGTGGGTTTATACTTCGCGATAGCCTCGGTAAGTGGTTGTAATCTCTCTGCTAAGTAGGCTTTCTCGGCGGCTATACTTTCTGCAGGGATCGGATCCTGGGTAAAGAACTGGTCCATCAGGCGCTGGGCTCCAATTTCGAAGCTTTGTTTCCAGTAGATTTCCTGGTTGTTAGCAAGTATAAATTCCACGCTTCCGCCGCCAATATCCATGATCAAAGCCGTTTGTGCATCCAGCACGCCAGCCGAGCGCACACCGTAGTAGATCAGTTCGGCTTCGCGGGCGCCGTCTATTACTTCTACTTTTATACTTGTCTGTTCCAGAATATCCTGCACAAAGGCTTCGCCGTTCGCTGCATTGCGTACCATGCTGGTCGCCATTGCCCTGACAGTTTGTACCTGGTGGGCATCAATCTGGCGCTTAAAATCCTGCAGGGTTTGCAGTGCGCGTTCGTAGGCTTCCGGCGCAATAGCACCGTTGCTGATGCCACCTTGCCCCAAACGCACCGGCACTTTGGTTTTTACAAAATCGTGGCGCTGGCCGTTTTCATCTACTTCGGTTATAAGCAGGTGAAAGGTGTTGGTTCCCATATCGATGAGGGCGAGGCGTTTTTTCATAGGGAGGGTTTTTGTTATATATCGGACTTAAGTAAATGGCGGCGGAGGCCGTCTGCCGTTTGTACATTGTTAGCGGTTGGTTGTTTCACAGCTTAATTAATTATTTCTCCTTTATTATTCGCCAATTTTTCACGAAATTTTTGAAGTTCTTCGGGAGTTTGCCGGACCCAATCTGTTACTTCTCCTACAATTTTCAATGGGGACTCGGAACGGTATGAACGAGTCGGGTTGCCTGGGAATTTTTTATCTGTAAGGTTGGGATCATTTTCGTAAATGCCAGTTGGTTCAACCATATACACTCGTTCAACCCCATCACCCTTTGCTAATGCAGCAGCAAGTCCTGCTCCGTTAACCAGGGCTGTGAAGTAAATATGGTTCATTTTAATTTCAGATTTATAATTAGAATTACCACCTGTCTTTAAATAATCGCCTACCTTCAAATCTGCTTTCGTGCCATGGTAAAAGGGACCTTTGTCAGAAGGATTATTTTGAAATGAAATTGCCAATTCAGAATTCTCTTTTGCTTTCTTTGTGTCATGTAAATCTTCATAGCATTTCGCAATATTCAAATAGAGAGCAGGTAGAGCACTTTTAACGGAGTCATTATTTGTTGATAAAGCAAACTGCAAAGTTGATTCAAGCCACTTTAATTTTTCGGCAGCAGTTGTTTGCATTCGGGCTATATAATGGGCTGCAAGAAATTTTTCAAAATTGTTAGACGCTTCGTTCCAACCCTTCTGAAATAGCTTGATTGCCTCTTCAGGTTTACCATTTTCTTCCATATCCATACCTTGAAGACAGAGTTTTACCACATTGTTGAAGGGCGAGAATTCCATATTCTACTTATATTAGCTAATTATCAATTTAAGTTCCTTTTGTTGATATGGCATGGAATAGTCTTTACAATAACCACTAACATGCTTGTGCATAATATGGGTGAGGCGTCAGCCGAGCATGACGTTTGTGCTTTGTTAGCCACGGCTTTTATTTAAGAGGAGTAGTGGCGCCCACTCTATTTACAAAAAACAAGGCGTCATAAAGCTCCCCATAAGTTCCTTCTACCAAGACATGATTATTTCGCATGAAGAGCGGGCGTGAGAACAAAGGTTTGTTGCGTTCTGAGTTTGCAATAAACATGAGCTCATAGCGCTCCTTATCCAGCAGCCTTGCCAAATGATGATCATCCCTAGGTTTAATACTAACAGGCTTAAACCCTTGATTAGGCACATGCATAAGCAGCTCTCCTTGACTAAAATCAAAGCCAATGATTTTAACTTCTTTTGGTATGAGTTCCTTTAAGAAAGCTCCCATCGGAGCCTTATAGTATGTTGTATTGAATGACTTGACAACATGTGCATTGTGCGCCCATACCATAAGCTTATCTCTGCTGCCGACACTATCATAAATTCGTACAACGTTTGCTGCCATGCAACTGTCACGATACCTACTAGAGGCTTCGGTCGGATAGAGTCCTTCGCGCTGCTTACTACTATAAATGTTCTTCATTTCCACCGCTTCCAGATGCCGCTGTAGATTTGCCTTGTCTGGGTGGTTGCTCTCCAGTTTGTTAACCATAGTTTTAATATGAGCAAGCATTGAATCGTCCACTCGGTGCGTATAGTGCTCCTGACGGGGAACTTCAGATATGGTGAATTTACTGGTACTTGTAATCTTATTTAACTTTTCGGTAAGAAACTGAAGTGACTGGTAGGCAAACTGTATGTCTATCCCCCAGAACTTGATCTTTTTATCTGATGTCTTAGTGGCATTATAGTCCTTCATCCACTCCAGGAGCCGGCTAAACTCTTCTGTGTGATAGGGCCATGTGTAGTATGCTTCCTTAGCCAAACTCTTGGAGTCTGTTTGCAGATCACCTACTATGAAGGCATTGAACTTCTCGCACACGGCCAGGTTCTCTTCCAATACAAAGTGCCTGAAGTCTCTCTCTTCAACTAAATATTTTAAGAGAGCTGTCTTCACAGTAAAGAACTCGCTCCCTCCATGACTTGCCTCACCTACCATTACAACTCGCTTATTCCCAAAGAACGGAGCAATAGCTTCAAAATCCCTATTGGTCAGAGAGTCTGGCTGTGGAAGTTTATTGAACTCTGCCAAAGATTGCCCTGCGCATACTCCAGCTAATAGAAACAATAGTAAAAAGAGAGCAATAAATTCTTTATTCATGAAAGTAACGGCTCAACGGGCTCGACTTTGCCGTGGCGTAGCTACGGTAAAGGTGTGGTTAGGAGATGTTTTACCCTTCAATCCTCCCAGACTGTTCTAACAAA
This sequence comes from Pontibacter arcticus, assembly GCF_003284895.1. Classification (GTDB taxonomy): domain Bacteria; phylum Bacteroidota; class Bacteroidia; order Cytophagales; family Hymenobacteraceae; genus Pontibacter; species Pontibacter arcticus. The sequence goes on along the minus strand of NZ_QMDV01000001.1, from coordinate 415,218 downwards.
GGTTGCATTCGTATGAAAAACTACTCCATTAATTTCGTCATTTCCAGCAAGACCTCCTAATTTTCCTAAAGTGTTGCAGTCAGAATCTATAACTTCGGCACTGCCGTCACGAAGGCAATTTCCAGGACTGAGAACATAGACTGTTTCGTCTTGGAAACTAAACTCTCTGACAGAATTGCCAGTATCACAGGGGGACATTTTTTTAAGTGTTTTTATTTTATCTTCAAGACAGTTAGGAACTCCTGGAGCAATATCTAAGTCCTCGCAACCAGTTAAAAATGAAATAGCAAAAAGCAACGTCAGAATTTCTTTTTTCATAATTTCAAGATGGCGAAAGGTATATTTATTAACCGGTTTATTTAGGATTCTTTATTTAGCCATTTGGTTGCATATATTAATAAATTAACTGCCAACTCCGGGATATAAGTAATAAACAAACGCTTTTTGTAGAAAACGACCGACAACGTAATCGTTCGGGCGAGTATACTTCTGCAACGGACTATTTCCCTACAGAACTAAACCTGAAGAAAGTCCCCAGCGGCAACTTACGGTCGCCGCTATCGTGCAAGTATAACTCGCCGAGCTCTTCGTTCTTTACTTGTTCCCCAAAAGTCAGGCGCATCAGGTTATCGAGCACCATCGCCGAAAAGCCGATTGAGTATAAATTAATCAGCAGGAAATAATCAGTGCCATCCAGCATGTCGCGGCAAAGCTTGATCATCTCATTCAGTTCTTCTTCCAGTTGCCATTTTTCGCCGTTAGGGCCGCGACCATAGCTGGGTGGGTCCAGGATGATGCCGTTATACTTGTTGCCACGCTTTACTTCGCGGCGGGCATACTTCATGGCATCTTCCACAATCCAGCGCACGTTGTCCAGGTTGCTGGCTTCCATGTTGTCGCGGGCCCAGAAGTTTACCTGTTTGATAGAATCTAAGTGCGTTACATCCGCGCCGGCGGCTTTGGCAGCCAATGTGGCAGCGCCGGTATAGGCAAACATGTTCAGTACTTTGGGTTGTTTTGTCTTGAGTTGGCGGGTGGTGTCGTAAATATACTTCCAGTTGCTGTCCTGCTCCGGAAACAGGCCCACGTGCTTAAAAGACGATAAACCCAACCGGAAACGCAGCTTCAGGTCGTTGTACTGGTAATTGATGTACCATTGCTCGGGCATTTCCTTCTTCAGTTTCCACTGGCCTTTTTCCTGGCTGCCTTTGTCGCGGGTAAAGGTGGCCTGGGCCATACGCTGCCACTCTGTTGCGGGCAGGTGCTTGTCCCAGATGGCCTGCGGCTCAGGGCGGGCAATGTAATAGGGGCCAAAACGCTCCAGTTTCTCAAAATTTCCGCTGTCTACCAGTTCGTAATCAGGCCAGTTTTCTGTTGTAAGAAAGGAATACATATCTTTGTGGTTTAAAAGAGGCTGCGTGCCCCGTCAGGCAAAAGTACGACTAATCCGGCTAACCTGAAAAAGGCGCGCACTTGCTGTTTTATACGTTAGATATTATGCCATTAAGCTTTTATAAATACCAGGGCACGGGGAACGACTTTGTGATGGTCGATAACCGTAAACTTAGTTTTCCATCCGAAGACGAAGCGCTTGTAAAAAGCCTCTGCGACCGCCGCACAGGCATTGGTGCCGACGGCCTTATACTTTTGCAGGACCACCCGGACTACGATTTCGAGATGGTATACTTTAACGCCGACGGCCGACTGGGTTCTATGTGCGGAAACGGTGCGCGCTGCACCGTACGTTTTGCCAAGCAACTGGGCGTGATAGAAGATGTAGCCTGCTTTCTGGCAGCCGACGGCGAGCACCAGGCAAGTATAGAACGCGACCTGATCCTGCTGCACATGAACGATGTGAAAGAAATAGAGCAAGTAGGGGAGGATTATTACTTAAACACCGGCTCACCGCATTATGTACGCTTTGTAGACGATGTGCAGGCGCTGGATGTATTTGCGGAAGGCCGCGCTATACGCTACAACGAACGCTTTAACGCTGTAGGCACCAATGTTAACTTTGTTCAGAAACTAGCCGAAGATGAGATCTATGTGCGCACGTACGAGCGTGGCGTGGAAGACGAAACCTTATCTTGCGGGACAGGCGTAACGGCCTGCGCACTGGTTGCCAGCCGCAACGGTTTCAGTAGCCCCATTAAAGTAAAAACACCTGGCGGCGATTTGCAGGTAACCTTTGTAGAAAACGAAGCCGGTTTTAAAACCATTTACCTCATCGGGCCGGCCAAACTGGTGTTTAGCGGCACCGTTCCGGTATAGCCAGGTATAAATGTATGGCCTCTTGTGGGTGCTGTATAAATATATTGCCTGCCGCAAGATTTTATCTTGTGGTTATTTATGGAGCAAGTTTCCAACTTGCGTAAGTATGGCCAGGTATAAATTGAAATTGCTATTGGTTCACGCAAGCTGAAAGCTTGCTGTTATGAGAAACCACGAGTTGAAAACTCGCGGCAGATATTATTTAATGATTGTGTTCTAAGTTTTAGCCTCTTTTTGAAAAAGGTATTTATAAAATATAAATTAAACCCAGACGCACGTGTTCCTGAAAACAGACCATACTTTTCTGCGGGCCTTAGAGCCCGGCGACATCGATTTCCTGTACGCCCTGGAAAACGATGTGACGGTCTGGCATATTGGCAACACCTTGATGCCCTACTCTAAATTTGTGCTGGAGCAATACCTCGAAAACGCAGCCCTCGATCTTTATACCATCAAGCAGTTGCGCCTCGTTATCTGCAACCAGAACCACGAAGCCGTAGGTGCCATCGACCTTTTCGATTTTGACCCGCTCCACCGCCGTGCCGGCATTGGCGTAATGATACTGGCAGAACACCGCAGCAACGGCCATGCTTCTGATGCCCTTAAACTATTACTGCAATACTGCCAGCAAACGTTGCAACTGCACCAGGTTTATTGTTCGGTTACCACCAACAACCTGGCAAGTATAAACCTGTTCACCAAAGCAGCTTTCGAGCAGGTAGGCATCCGGAAACAATGGTTGCGCACACCCGATGGGTGGGACGATGTAGTGGAAATGCAGCGTGTTTTTTGATCTAGTTAACCACCCCGCCTGCGGCACCCCTCCTTGAAAAAAGGAGGGGAGTTAGCTCCGTCAAAGACATTTGCTTTAAACAGAAGTATAATTCATACTTTATTGAGAATAAAAATTTAAGCTGATCTAAGAAAAAAAACTTATCCCAGTTCTTGGGTTGAGCGCCTTTTACTTGTTGCGGTGCCACGCCAGTGGCAGCCCGCAGCGGAGCGAATAGAGGGCCCCTACCCCCGGCAAGCTTCAAGTAAACAGCGCGAAGCCCGAGAACGAGTCCCAGCGGACTTGGAGCGAAAAATCCAACCATACAACTTATACTTTAAAAGTTAAAAAGACATAAGCTACGCGCAAAGTATAAACTCACCCCAAACTTACCTGTTCTGGCACAGCGCCTTGCAGGCAAAACCAGTAAATAGCAAACCAGCTATACTTTGCCTGTAAATTTGGCAGTAACTACGCGAAGGTGTTATTATGGTATTGTTTTAGTGCAAGAGATTAGAAATATCAGAAAAACACCTTATTTTTGATGATATTGCGAACTAAGGATTTCATTTTAAGCACCACATACAGATGTTTGATTTTTTCGGTAAAACCGTTGCGAAACTATTCGGAACCAAATCCGACAGAGATATAAAGGAAGTTTTACCTTATGTATCTATTATAAATGCAGAATATGCGCGGTTAAGCACGCTTTCAGATGATGAGCTCCGCCAGAAAACCATTGAGGTAAAAGGCACCATAGATGCTTTCTTAAAGCCGATCGATGAGCAGATAGCCGCTTTGCACAAGCGTGTAGCCGACGAAACGCAGCTGGATATTGTGCAGAAAGAAGCCATCTTTACGCAGATAGATAACCTGGAAAAAGAGCGTAACAAAAGCCTTGAAAAAGTGCTGATGGACGTAATGCCGGTAACATTTGCCATTGTAAAAGAAACCTCCCGCCGCTGGAAAGAGAACGGACAGCTTGTTGTTACAGCCAATGAAAGAGACCGCGAACTGGCATCCCATAAAAGCAATGTAAGGATAGAAGGCGACAAAGCCATCTGGCTGAACAAATGGGAAGCTGCCGGCACCGAAATTACCTGGGATATGCTGCATTACGATGTACAGTTGATAGGTGGCGTTGTGCTGCACCAGGGTAAAATTGCTGAGATGGCCACAGGTGAAGGTAAAACATTGGTGGCGACACTACCGTCGTTCCTGAACGCTTTGTCTGGCCGTGGCGTGCACGTTGTAACTGTAAACGACTACCTGGCCAAGCGTGACTCGGAATGGATGGCTCCTTTATTTGAGTTCCATGGCCTGACGATCGATTGTATTGACAAGCACCAGCCAAACTCGGAAGCCCGCCGTAACGCATACCGCGCCGATGTTACTTATGGTACCAACAACGAGTTCGGTTTCGATTACCTCCGCGATAACATGAGCCGCGAGCCGCAGGATTTAGTGCAGCGCAAGCACCACTATGCTATGGTCGATGAGGTTGACTCCGTTTTAATTGATGATGCCCGTACGCCACTGATCATTTCCGGTCCGGTCCCGCGTGGCGATGAGCATGAATTTTACCAACTGAAGCCACGCATTTCGATGCTGGTGGAGGCGCAGCGTAAAGTAGTAAACAACTTCCTGACAGAAGCCAAGCGCCTCATCAAAGAAGGTAATACTCAGGAAGGTGGTGTATCATTGTTCAGAGCGTACCGTGGTTTACCAAAAAGCAAGCCGCTAATCAAGTTCCTGAGTGAGCAGGGTAACCGCGCCATCCTTCAGAAAACCGAAAACTTCTACCTGCAGGATAACTCCCGCCAGATGCCGGAAGCCGATGAACCGTTATACTTCACCATCGACGAAAAGCATAACCAGATCGAACTGACCGAGAAAGGCATCGACCTGATTACAGGCCAGGGCGAAGACCCGACTTTCTTTATCATGCCAGATATCGGAACGGAGATCGCTAACATCGAAAACGATAAAGTACTTGCCGCAGAAGATAAACTGCACGCCAAAGAAACCCTTATTGCAGATTTCCAGGAGAAATCGAAGCGTATCCATACTATCAACCAATTATTAAAAGCTTATACTTTATTTGAGAAGGATACCGAGTACATCGTTACCCCGGATAATAAAGTGAAGATTGTAGATGAGCAGACGGGCCGTGTGATGGAAGGCCGCCGTTATTCGGATGGTTTGCACCAGGCGATTGAAGCGAAAGAGAACGTGAAGGTAGAAGACGCCACACAAACTTACGCTACCGTTACGCTGCAGAACTACTTCCGTATGTACCACAAACTGGCTGGTATGACGGGTACTGCCGAAACAGAAGCAGGCGAGTTCTGGGATATCTACAAACTGGATGTAGTGGTTATACCTACCAACCGCCCGATCCAAAGAAAAGACGAGCACGACAAAGTATACAAAACCACCCGCGAGAAGTATAACGCCGTAGCAGACGAAATTGTAGCCTTAACGGAAGCCGGCCGGCCTGTGCTGGTTGGTACCACGTCGGTTGAGATTTCGGAGCTCCTGAGCCGTATGCTTACCCTGCGTAAGATAAAGCACCAGGTACTGAACGCCAAAATGCACCAGAAAGAAGCCGAAATTGTGGCTGAAGCTGGTAAGCCGGGTACTGTAACCATTGCCACCAACATGGCCGGTCGTGGTACGGATATTAAGCTTACACCAGAGTCGAAAGCGGCAGGTGGTCTGGCCATTGTTGGTACAGAGCGCCACGAGTCCCGCCGTGTAGATCGCCAGTTGCGTGGTCGTTCCGGTCGTCAGGGGGATGTAGGTTCTTCGCAGTTCTTCATCTCGCTGGAAGATAACCTGATGCGCTTGTTCGGATCGGATAGAATTGCCCGACTGATGGACCGCATGGGTCTGGAAGAAGGCGAAGTGATTCAGCACTCCATGATCACGAATTCTATCGAGCGTGCTCAGAAGAAAGTAGAAGAAAACAACTTTGGGCAGCGTAAGCGTTTGCTGGAGTATGATGACGTGATGAACGCACAGCGTGAAGTGGTGTACAAACGCCGCCGTAACGCCCTGTATGGCGAGCGCTTGGAACTGGACATCTGGAACATGATCTACGATATCAGCGAAGACATGGTGCTGAACTATAAAAACAGCAATGACTACGATAACTTCCAGCTGCACAGCATCCGTGTGTTCGGCATGGAGCCGAAGATAACCGAGCAGGAGTTTAAATCGTTGCCGGCCAATAAACTGGCAGAGAACCTTTACAACGAAGCGCTTACCTATTACCTGACCAGAAACAAGCAAACCGGCGAGCATGCCTTCCCGATTATTGCCGATATCCACCAGAACCGTGGGCCGATGATCGAGAACATTGCCGTACCATTTACAGATGGAAAGCGCCAGCTTACGGCTGTTGCCAACCTGACAAAGACGTACGAATCGCATGGTGCTGAGCTGATCCGGGCAATGGAGAAGATCATCACCTTAGGCACCATCGACCAGGCCTGGACAGACCACCTGCGCCAGATGGACGACCTGAAGCAATCGGTACAGAATGCGGTGTACGAGCAGAAAGATCCGTTACTGATTTACAAATTCGAATCGTTTGAGTTGTTCAAGCGCATGATCGGAAAAGTAAACGAAGAAACGATCAACTTCCTGTTCCACGCTTATATTCCGATTCAGGCACCAGAGCAGGTACAGGAGCCGGTTCGACCGCCGATGGCACCAAAAGCGCCTGTGTTGCAGGAGCAGAAAGCAGAAATACATTCGTCACTGGAAAATGAAGACGGGCAGACTTCCATGCAGGCTCCTGAGCCATCGCGCATGATGCCGGTACATGCAGAAAGAATTGCCGGCCGTAACGACCGCGTAAACGTGCAGTACAGTGATGGCCGCGTTTTGAAGGACGTAAAGTATAAAACAGTAGAAGACGATCTGCTGAACAACCGCTGCGTTCTGATAGAAGAGTAAAACAAAAAACAACAGCCATTAGCCAAAAGTTAATGGCTGTTGTTTTTAATGGCAGTACGTAGTAGCGCTGTGGTGTTTGGTTAGCTATCTTTGCAGAAATTTCCGGACGTATACAGATCGAATTTATACTTGACAAATGGCCATAGCAGATCTTGCTTCTTACATAGACCACACCCAGTTACGCCCCGAGGCCACCGCCGAGCAAGTACAACTGCTCTGCGACGAAGCGCGTCAGTATGGGTTTGCAGCAGTTTGCATAGCACCGTGTTATGTGCAGCTGGCAGTTGAAAGGCTGGGGCCGGGTACAATGGTAAAAGTTGCCACGGTAGTTGGGTTTCCGTTAGGCTATCAGCACGCCAAGGTTAAGCTTCTGGAAACGCACCAGGCCATTGCAGACGGAGCCAGTGAAATTGATGTGGTGATGAACATCTCTGCATTCAAATCCGGGAAGTATAAAGAAGTAGAAAGCGAGCTAAGCGACCTGGCCAACTTCTGCCACCTGAACAACGCAGAGTTAAAAGTTATCATTGAAACAGCGCTGCTTACTTCTGAGGAAATCGAAAAAGCCTGTGCAATCTGTGCCGCTGCCGGTGTAGATTATGTAAAGACCTCAACAGGTTTTGCCAGTGCCGGAGCCACTTTAGAAAATGTACGGTTAATGCGCCGGGTGTTGCCTGCAACTATGAAAATCAAGGCCGCCGGTGGCATAAAAACATTTGCCGATGCAGAAGCGTTAATCAGAGCAGGTGCAGACCGTTTAGGCTGTTCGGCTAGTATACAAATTGTAGATCATGAATAAACTGACAAGCCTTTTACTTTCCTTCAGCTTTATACTTACAACAGCCTGTGCCTCCTCTTCGGGTGGTACAATAACGGCTACTGATAAAGCAGCTGGCAAAGCAAGTATAAAAGAAGACCTGAGCGCGTATCGCCCGAAATACCCGGTAGCAGAAGCCAGCACTGCAACTGCAGTTGTTACGCCCACCAACCATGTAAACGATCAGGTAGCGGAGCTGATGACGGCAGTTAGTGCCTCAAACAAAACCATCCGTTATGCGCAGGGCTACAGAATTCTGGCTTACAACGGCTCAGAGCGCGAAACCGTTATGAAGCTGCGCAAAGCAGTGCTGTACCGCGTGCCCGAAGTAAAAGATTACCTGACCTATACCCAACCCAATTTCAGGCTGAAGGTAGGCGATTTTTTTACCCGCATAGAAGCCCAGCAAGTCCTTAACCAGATCACCGATCTGATGCCGAATGCCCAGATCGTGCAGGACCAGATCAACATCATCAAAAACTAACAGCAAAAGTATACTTACAAAGTATAAAACGTTGTGGCCCGCCGTGGTCGCAGCGTTTTTTTATTTTACTATCTTTAACAGCCGGTATACAAGCCATTTCTAAAGTATAAACCGTACACCGGCAGTAACTTCTCAGCATGAATATTCCAGATAAAATCCGGCAGTTAGCCCAAGCCTATACTTCTGATACCATAGAAATCAGGAGGCACCTGCATGCCAACCCCGAGCTGTCTTTTGAAGAGTATAACACAGCCGCTTACGTAAAGGCAACGCTCGCAACTTACGGCATAGAAGCAACGCCAATGGCTACAACAGGTTTGGTTGCCATTATCGAAGGCAGGAATCCGACTAAAAAAATACTGGCTTTACGTGCCGACTTGGATGCGTTGCCGATACTGGAGCAGAATGAGGTGCCTTATAAATCGAAGAATGAAGGCGTGATGCATGCCTGCGGACACGATGTGCATACGGCCTCTTTGCTGGGAGCAGCCCGTATTTTGCAGGAGCTGCGCGATGAGTTTGAAGGAAGTATAAAACTGATATTTCAGCCGGGCGAAGAGAAATTTCCGGGTGGGGCTTCGGTGATGATCGGGGAGGGCGTGCTGCAAAACCCGGAGCCGGAAAGTATAATCGGGCAGCATGTGTTTCCGCCGCTGGAGGCAGGCAAAGTTGGTTTCCGGTCCGGGATGTACATGGCCAGCGCCGACGAAATTTACATTACCGTAACCGGTAAAGGCGGCCACGCAGCCATCCCCGAAATGAACGTAGACCCTGTTCTGATTTCGGCGCATTTGATTGTGGCTTTGCAGCAGATTGTTAGCCGCCATGCCAGCCCTAAAATCCCGACGGTGTTGTCGTTTGGTAAAGTAGAAGCGAAAGGCGCAACCAACATTATCCCGAACGAAGTAAAAATAGAAGGTACCTTCCGGACGATGGACGAAGTATGGCGCCGCGAAGCGCACAAACGCATCAAAAAACTAGCCGAAAGCCTCTGCGAAAGTATGGGCGGCAGCTGCGAGATCGATATAAAAAATGGCTACCCGTTCCTGCAAAACGACCCTGGTTTAACGGGCCGGGCCAAAGCCGCAGCCGAAGTATACTTAGGTACAGACAACGTAGTAAACCTGGATTTGTGGATGGGAGCCGAGGACTTTGCCTATTATTCGCAGCAGGTGCCGGCTTGCTTTTACCGGCTTGGCACCCGCAACGAAGCGCGCGGCATTACCTCATCGGTACACACGCCCACATTCGATATCGAAGAAAAAGCGCTGGAAACAAGTATAGGGTTAATGGCCTGGCTGGCTGTGCAGGAACTCCAGGCGTAGTTTATACTTTATACCGATATCGGCAGACTCTCTAAAAACCAGTTTATGAAAAAGCGATTACTCTTCCTGCTGCTTATACTTTATCCGTTACTCTCCGAAGCGCAAAGTAAGATAAGTGCGCCCACAGCCATCTGGCCCGAACTGCAACTTAACTATGCCGTTAATGACGCAGGCATGTTGTTTTTCAGGAACCAGTACCGCATCAATACAGACGAGAATTTTAACGACCTGAAAGAAAGCGGAATCCTGAGCAACTTTGAGCGCATCGAACTCACGCTTGGCTACGAACATACTTTTACCGACCATTGGCGCGGAGGGGCGTTGCTGCGATATGCCGCCGAAGATTATCCCAAAACCATGTTTTATACTTTGTTTCTGCGCCACAACGGACAAATCAAAAGTTTATACTTTAACAAGCAGCTGCAATTCGAGTACGCAGACCAGCAAGATTACGATGCGCGCGGCCGTTTCAGATTGATGGCAGAACTGGGAAAACAGTTTGCCGCAGGCTCAAAATTCCTGACGCCTTCTGTTAGTTACGAGGCCATGGTTATTTCTAAACTCGGGCAAAAGTATGAAGGGCAAGGCGAAGAACGCACCATAGACCGCACCCGCCTGCGCGTTAACCTGACGTACGAGCTTTCAGATAAGGTTAGATTAACACCATACTTTATGCGGCAAACAGATTATTATTATGTGCTTATTCCGCCGGTTTATAACGACAATAATGTGCTGGTAGAAGATGGCTATACTGCCAAGCGCAACCGTGTATCACCTGTTTTCGGCCTGGAGCTGAAGTATACTTTTAACGCTGCTCCTCAAACTGCCAGTTTTACTTATTAAGAAAGTATAAACTGAAAAATTTTCAGTAAAAGCCTGGTTTCTAGTATGTTGAATATGACAATTTTTCAGGATTAAATAGAATTTACCCCTTGGTATACTTTTTATGAGTAGCTATCTGAAAAGATGTTAAACAAAGTATAGGAGGTAAAAGCTATGTTACTCAACAGACGCAATGGGATGCAGGAAAGCATGCCTAGCACTTTCAGCTCGATGTTAGACAGATTTTTTAACGAGTCTGTCAATAACAGAACCTTTACTGGTTTTGCACCGCAGCTAGATGCTTGCGAAACAGAACAAGGCTACGAACTTTCGCTGGCATTGCCGGGTGTAAAGAAAGAAGATATTATGATTGATTTCCAGGAAGGAGCCTTAACCATTTCAGGTGAGCGACGCATGGAGAGCAAAGAAGAAAACAAACGCTACCACCTGCTCGAAACACAGTACGGCGCTTTCAGCAGAACATTATACTTGCCAGACAGAGTAAATCCGGATAAAATAGAAGCCCGGTTAAACGATGGTATACTGGAAGTGTTTGTTCCGAAAGACGAACATAAAACCAAGAAGCGCCAGATCAGCATTTCAGATTCGTCGGAAAGCAGCGCAGCGTCATCTGAAAACGGTAGGAAGGAAGTTAAAAGTAAGAACTAACATTCAGAAACAAATTAATTGAAGAGGCCATATATTTCTGGCCTCTTTTTTGTTAAATTAATAAGCAGTTACAAGCGATGTATTACTTCCTTATACTATCGTATACAAGCTAAACGTTAGGGGTTAGTTATATAGAAGATCATACATATTCAGAAAATATAAACGTTATACATACATGAAGACCAAACAGTTTATCGTAGGCTTAACGCTTTCAGCCATGTTAGGTGGTGGTGTTGCTGTGGGTAGCTATAAGCTGCTCGAAAACGACGCTGCCGCCTCCGCAAGCTCCCAGGAAAAAGAAGAATTTCCGACGGTGCGCTACACCAGTTCTATGCGAAGCAGCAATGCTGTTGTGCCGGAAGGCCTTAATTTTGTAAAAGCCGCAGAGGTTTCCACGCCTGCTGTTGTGCACGTTATGACGGAATACAGTGTCCGTTCTTCGCAGCGGTACAGTGGCAGCCCGATGGACCCGTTCCTGCGCGAGTTCTTTGGTGATGGTTTCGGCGAGCGTGTACCGCGCGGGCCTCAACTGGGCTCCGGCTCCGGAGTTGTAATTGCCTCGAATGGCTACATCGTTACAAACAACCACGTTATCGATAAAGCAGATAAGATCGAAGTTGTTTTTGATGACAAGCGTAAGTTTGAAGCTACGGTAGTTGGTACAGACCCGACAACCGACATTGCCCTGCTAAAGATTAATGCCGATAAACTGCCTGCCATCCGGTACGGTAACTCCGATGACCTGCGCGTAGGCGAATGGGTGCTGGCCGTTGGTAACCCCATGAACCTGACCTCTACTGTAACAGCAGGTATTGTAAGTGCAAAAGGCCGTAACATTGATATTTTACGTACCAGCCAGCGTAACGCAAACCAGCGCGGCGACATGAGCATCGAATCTTTTATACAGACAGATGCAGCCGTAAACCCTGGTAACAGCGGTGGCGCCCTTGTAAACCTGAACGGCGACCTGGTAGGTATAAATACTGCCATCGCATCGCAGACAGGTACATTTGCCGGTTATTCGTTTGCAGTGCCGTCTTCTATTGTAAGTAAAGTGGTTGATGACCTTTTAAAGTATGGTGAAGTACAGCGTGCGCTTTTAGGAGCATCTATCCAGGAGATTGATGCAGCTTTCGCAAAAGAGAAAGGCCTTAAAACTTTAAGTGGCGTTTACATTGCCGGCGTAGAAGAAAAGAGTGGTGCTAAAGAAGCGGGCATTGAGGCCGGTGACGTTATTACGGCCATCAATGGTGTAGCTGTAAGCAAATCTTCCCAGTTATTGGAGCAGGTGGCCCGTTACCGCCCTGGCGATAAAGTAAAAGTAGCTTACCTGCGCGATGGCAAAGAGAAAACTACTAATGTAACTTTAAAGAGCCTGGAGAACAGCACAACGCTTACTAAGCGCAGCGTGGCCAAAACCATCACTTACGAAGGAGCTACCTTTACACCTGTAACCAAGCAGGAAATGAGCAAGCTCGGTATTGATGGCGGCGCTAAGATCACTGGTATAAAAGACAGCCAGTTCCGGGAAACAGGTATGAAAGATGGTTTTATCATCACCCGTATTGATAAGTACCCGGTAAACGAGCCGAAGGACATTGAAAAATACCTGAAAGATACTTCCGGTGGCGTTATTTACATTGAAGGTGTTTATCCGGATGGCTTGAAAGCCTATTACCCTATCGGTAAAGGATAAAATTAACCTGTTACCATACCATAGAAAGCTTCTGCAACCTTGCAGGAGCTTTTTTATTTTTTAGCTTTGTAAAAGACATCATTGATTCAAGTATAAATAAATGAAACAGACCATAGAAGAACTTCCCATAACCAAAGCTATTCAGGACGTACTGCAGCAATTGGGCATAAAAGAGCTGAACCCGGCGTACAGTACCGGTCTGCAGTGGGCAGAAGGAGAAGGCAGAACAACGCGTACCATACTTTCGCCGGCAGACGGAAACAAGATTGCTGCGGTAAGTATGGCTACCCCGGAAGACTATGAAAAAGTAGTAACCACCGCAGCAGCAGCTTTTAAAGTATGGCGCAAAGTACCGGCACCCAAGCGCGGCGAAATTGTACGCCAGATAGGTGATAAGCTGCGCCAGCACAAAGAAGCGCTGGGCAAACTGGTAAGCTACGAGATGGGCAAAATTCTGCAGGAAGGCTTGGGCGAAGTACAGGAAATGATCGATATCTGTGATTTTGCTGTAGGGCTGTCGCGCCAGTTACACGGCTATACCATGCACTCAGAGCGGCCGGAGCACCGCATGTATGAACAATACCACCCGCTGGGCATAGTAGGCGTTATATCAGCCTTTAACTTCCCGGTTGCTGTGTGGAGCTGGAACGCCATGCTGGCCGCTGTTTGTGGCGATGTTACCATCTGGAAGCCATCCGAAAAAACACCGCTTACTGCCATTGCCTGTCAGCATATTATCCGGGATGTACTGACCGAGAATGAGTTGCCGGAAGGTATCTTTAACGTGATCATCGGGGATGCTGAAATTGGTAGCCTGATGGCGCATGATACACGCGTTCCGTTGGTTTCTGCAACGGGCTCTACGCGTATGGGCAAAAAAGTAGGCGAAGCTGTAGGCGCACGTCTGGGCAAATCATTACTGGAACTTGGCGGCAACAACGCAATCATCATCACTGAAAATGCTAATATTGAAATGGCGCTGATGGCGGTTGTATTTGGTGCAGTTGGTACGTGTGGGCAGCGTTGTACCTCTACGCGCCGCCTCATCATCCACGAAAATGTGTACGAGCAGGTTAAAGAAAGACTAACTAAAATATACCCGGGCTTACCAATCGGTCACCCGCTGGATGCTACCACATTGGTTGGTCCGCTGATCGATAAAGAGGCAGTTACAACATTTTTAGGTGCACTGGAAAAAGTACAGGCCGAAGGTGGCAAGCTGATTATTGGCGGCGAAGTGCTGAGCGGTGCTAAATACCAGACTGGTACGTACGTAACGCCAGCTATCGTGGAAGCCGAAAACCATTACGAAATGGTTCAGGAAGAAACATTTGCACCGATTTTATACTTGCTGAAGTATAGCGGCGATGTAGAAAACGCCATCGAGCTACAGAATGGTGTGAAGCAAGGCCTTTCGTCTTCTATTTTCTCTACCAATTTATTGGAGACAGAGGCTTTCCTGACGCATTGGGGATCGGATTGCGGAATTGCCAACGTGAACATTGGTACATCCGGTGCTGAAATAGGCGGTGCATTTGGTGGTGAGAAAGATACCGGCGGTGGCCGTGAGTCGGGATCTGATGCCTGGAGAATTTACATGCGCCGCCAGACAAACACGATCAACTATGGCCGTGAGCTGCCATTGGCACAAGGTATCACCTTTAAAATAATGGACTAATTATCCGTTTTTTTAAAGTATAAAAGTATAAAAAGCCGGTTCTGTAGAGGACCGGCTTTTTTTATGAAGTATGATTTCTGAAATGAAATTTCTGATTTGGAGTAGGTCGGATCACAACAATAAAATAAAAACTGGCAGATATGCTGGCTGGTTTGGTCGATGGAATGAAAGTATAGTTGAAAAGAAAAAGAATTTTTGCAATTAGGTGCAACCAAATGCAATTGCGCGTGTCTTTAATGCAGAAGTTGAAAAAGAGAGGAAGATGAGCAGAAGGCAGAGATCGGAGGTTTAGTTTTAGAATTACGCAAACACAAACACATTGGAGAAAATCAGCTATCAGGACGTTAACCAGCACGTGATCGAGCGGTGCAGGAATGGCGAAAATCGTGCACAGTACGAGCTGTATAAGCTATACTCCAAAGCTATGTTTAACGTGTGCATGCGCATCACCAACGATTATGCCGAAGCCGAAGATGTGCTGCAGGAAGCCTTTATCAGCGCTTTTAAAAACATGCATAGCTACAAAGGCGAAGCATCTTTTGGCAGCTGGCTGAAACGGATTGTTGTAAATGCCTCGATCAACGCCATCCGCAAGCGCCGCGAAGAAGTTGTTGCGCTGGATGAGCGGGAAGCCGGCGAAATACCGGACCAGGTAGATGAAGATGATATGGAGTGGCAGGTAGAAAAAGTGCGTGCCGCCATCCAGAAACTGCCGGAAGGCTACCGGATTGTGCTGACTTTATACTTGCTGGAAGGATACGACCATGCAGAAATAGGGGAGATTCTCAAAATATCGGAGTCAACGTCTAAATCGCAGTACAGCAGGGCCCGGAAAAAGTTAATAGATATTATGCGGGAGCCACAGTTAGTAGCTTAAAAGTATAAACCGAGAACGAATACCATGGAAGATAGATTAAAGAAATTTGTGAGCGAGAACCGGGAGGAATTCGATGTTTTCGAGCCTCGGCCGGAATTATGGCAGCAGATCTGTCAGCAGATTCCGCCTCCGCAGAAAGAAACTACAAAAGTTATCAAGTTTAATTTTGGCGGGCACGGCAGCCTTACTGCTGATATGATGCTGATGCGCGTGGCAGCTGCCATCTTGTTGCTGCTGGGCTGCGGACTGACTTTATACTTAGCAAAGCTTAACGTACCTGAAACTGCCAATAACCTGGCTACTGTGCAGCCTGCCACTATCCGGAACATTGCCCCTGAACTGGCAGATGCTGAAGTATACTATATCAATCAGATAGAAGAAAAAGAGAAAAGATTAAGTGCCTATGATTTAAAAGTACTCGGCCTCGACGGTACAAACGAAATAGATCGTGAACTCGCCCGTCTGGACAGCAGCTATAACCAGCTGAAAAAACAATTACTATCAACCCCGAATACCGAACGAGTGGTAGAAGCGATGATTCAAAACCTGCGAATCCGGACGCAAGTGCTAAACCACCAACTGGAAATACTTCAGAACATCAACAAAGAAACGCTACAGCCTACTTCAGAAACCCAAACCAATGAAAAAACGAATGTATAGATCTATATGCTACCTGCTCTTAGCCGGGCTGTTTCTGCCACTGGTTACAGTTGGCCAGCAGCCAGCGCCAGCGCCTCCTTGCCCTGTTGTGGTAAATATAAACGGACAGCAGCTCACCGAACTTGTTGCCCTTGCAAAGTTCGTAGAAGCACAACATCAGCCTAAGATAACCAGATACCGTGTTAGCGGTCCTAACCAAACACAGCCAGCCAGAAGTACGCAGGATCAGCCGGCGCCAAGCGAGGAAGAGGCTGTTATGTTTGCTGCGGAGAAGCGCAAAACCTTTGATAAAACCTACAAAGTAACAACCGCAGACCTATTAAGTCTCGATAATAGATTTGGAAGAATACACGTAAATACCTGGCCACGCAACGAAATACAGGTGAAGGTAGAAATTATTACTCGCGCCAGCACCGACAGCAAAGCCCAGGAAATACTGGATCTGATCTCTGTTAAAGATACCCGCGAAGGCAAGAGCATCGCCATTAAAACGGATATTGCGCCTATGAAAATTGTGCAAAGCAACAACAAGAGCTTCGAGATAAATTATACGGTACACATGCCAGCCGAAAACGCACTGAAACTGAAACAGACATTTGGCGATGCGTACGTATCCGCGCTGAAAGGAAAAGCAGACCTGAACGTGAAGTATGGCTCGCTTAAGACAGGTAACTTAAGTAATGTCGGGAACTCTGTGAAAGTAGCGTATGGCGCTGGCAACTGCGGTTTTATAAACCAGGGCAATGTAGAAGTATCGTATGGTAATATGCAGATCGAGGGCACCAACGGCCTGCAGGGCTTCTCAAAGTTCAGCGATTTTAAACTGGGTAAGTTAAGCGATGAACTGAACATGGAAGTGAAGTATGGCACATTCCGGGTAGATAACATCAACAAAGATATCCGCAAGATCAACCTGGATATTGGTTTTACGCCAGTAGTGTTAAACTTCGAGAACAAGGCCGCTTTTAACTTCGATGTAAATGTGAAGTTCGGTAGCTTTAACTACGATAAATCTTTAGTGAATATAACGTCACTTGTCAAAGATCATACTTCAGCAGAGTACAAAGGCCGGTTCGGCGGCACTTCCTCCAAAGGGCTGATCAGTATCAACTCCAAGTTTGGTGATGTACAGTTTTCGGAATAATATATGGTGTGTTTATAAAACGTGTTTGTGTTTAATGTAACAAAAGGCCGGCTCTAAAGTCGGTCTTTTTGTTTTAAATGAAGTTCGGGTTTATTGTTTAATTTTAAGGATAGAACAAACGTAAACCACAATGGCTAACGAAAAAGAAATCCTGAATTCTTCTAAAGCGCCTGAGCCAGTCGGGCTTTACCCACATGCCCGCAAAGTAGGCAATTTGCTTTTTTTGTCTGGCGTAGGGCCCCGCGAGCGCGGAAGTAAAAAGATACCTGGCGTTGAGTTAGATGAAGCGGGTACTATACTTTCTTATGACATCGAGGCGCAGTGCCATTCTGTATTCCGGAATGTGCGTTATATTTTAGAGGAAGCGGGTTCTGGCTGGGACCA
This sequence comes from Pontibacter arcticus, assembly GCF_003284895.1. Lineage (GTDB taxonomy): Bacteria > Bacteroidota > Bacteroidia > Cytophagales > Hymenobacteraceae > Pontibacter > Pontibacter arcticus. The sequence goes on along the minus strand of NZ_QMDV01000001.1, from coordinate 397,656 downwards.
ACTGATAGATGTTACCGTTTATCTAACGAACATGAAGGACGATTTTGCCACCTATAACCGCATTTACGCCGACTATTTTAAAGAAAACCAGCCTTGCCGTACTACAGTAGAAATCAATAAACTACCCACACCTATTGCGATAGAGTTAAAGTGCATCGCAACTATCTAACAAAAAGCTAATACCCATTACAACGTGAGCGAAAGCAGAAAACAATTATTTACAGACCGGGCCCTGCAGTTCGGGCAACAGGAGAAAAAAGCATCGGGCAAATCGAGTACAGTATCGTGGCTGCGCCTGGGCGTGTTTATGGCGGGTGTTGCAGTAGCCTATCATTTCTTTAATTCCGGGCAAAATGCGTACGGTATACTTTCTATACTTGGATTTTATATTTTGTTTACCGTTGTGCTGCGCTGGCATGCACGCCTCGATTTTAAGTATAAGCAACTGCAACTAACCCGGAAATTAAACGAAGAAGAGAACGCCCGCCTGCAAGGCAAACTAACAGCTTTCGATGGTGGCGATGACTTTATTAATGCCCAGCATGCTTATACTTCGGATCTTGATATTTTCGGACAGAACTCGCTTTTCCAGTTAGTGAACAGGTCAGTTACAAGTATAGGAAAGTATAAACTGGCCGGCTGGTTGCAACAGGCTGCCCCCGCAATAGAAATAAAACAGCGCCAGGAAGCCGTAGCAGAGCTGGCAACCGAAAGCAAACTGGATTGGCTGCAGTATTTTCTGGCTCTGCCCAGGCATTACAAACACACCCTGAAGCCCGCAGACACGTTTATAAACTGGTTCCGGAACCACTCGTTTTACCCGAAATATGGCTGGCTGAAAGTGCTGTTATTTATACTTCCGGTACTAACGATAGGTGCTATTATACTGTGGGCGTACGGGTTTAGCGGGTACATCCCGACAGCTTTTATTTTGGTTCAGTTTATACTTGCTTACCGGTTTGCTGTCCAGCGCGATGAGTATTACGAAAACAGCATCAGCATTTACGAAGCGATGCGTAGTTATACGTTGCAGCTGAAACAGATCGAACACCATACTTTTACTTCCCCAAGATTACAGCAGCTGCAGGCAGATTTGCACCAACACCAACGTATAAAAGCTTCCGTTGCCATCAACAAACTGGCTAATATCATCGATTTCTTTTCGTGGCGATTGAGTACGTTGATGGCTTTTTTCCTGAACTCGATTCTGATGTGGGATTTCTACTGGATCTATCGCCTCGAAACCTGGAAAGCAAAGCACCTGGAGCAGGTCGAAAGTGCGCTTGTGGTGCTAGCCGAGTTTGAAGCTTTGGCAAGTATAGCCGCCTTTCAGCATGCCCATCCGCAGTATGCCATTCCGGAGTTAAGCGAGCAGCCTTTCGAGTTTCGGGCGCAGCAGCTGGCGCATCCGCTTATTTTCTCGGTTTCTGCGGTAGCCAATGATTTTGAGATGCAAGGTGCCGGTAAAACGATGGTAGTAACAGGTTCTAATATGTCAGGGAAAACTACTTTCCTGCGTACCATTGGCATAAACATGGTACTGGCTTTTACAGGCGCGCCTGCCTGTGCCACACGTCTGAAAGTAGCACCTGCACAGGTATATACGGCCATGCGCACTGTAGATAACCTCGCCGAGAATACATCGTCTTTCTATGCCGAACTGAAGCGACTGCGTATGCTATTGGAGCTAACAGAACTGGGGCAACCGGTCTTTTATCTGCTCGATGAAATATTGAAAGGCACCAACTCCCGCGACCGCCACTTAGGTGCCATGACCCTGATCCGGCAATTACACCAGCGCCATACTTCGGGCCTCATCTCCACCCACGACCTTGAACTGGGCGCGATGGAGGAGGAGCTACCCGACAGCGTGAAAAATTACAGCTTCAACAGCACCATTACCGGCAACGAGATCAACTTTGATTATAAGTTAACGCCTGGCATTTGTCGAAGCTTTAATGCAAGCAAACTGATGCAATTAATGGGCATTGCCATCGAAGAGCAAGTATAAATTCTGACAAAAGATTTTTTTGACTTAGGACAAAAGACTCTATTCTATACTTTAGCGTATCAACAAATTAACTCACTAGCACATTAAATTTATGAGAGTAGTAGCCGATATTTCGAATCCACACGTTAAAATTACCTTGCACTCTTATAACGGCAAGTATATTCTGAAGCTGGAGAAAGCCAATTTTGAGCAGATCTATAAAATAGAAGAAACCGAAGTAATGGGTGATGAAGGCGCGAAAGCGTTGCTGGACGAAGAATTTATTGAAGCCGTTGTAAACCGTTTTGTAGATATGCGCGACGCATTTGTAAGTACGATGCGGCGGAATAACGCATAGTTGTTTTTAGTACTGGATTCAACTCTATTTGAAACAACAGCTAAGAATCCATACTTGGATTAAGTATCAGTAAAGCTATTAAACAAAAAAGCCCACTCAAGAGCGGGCTTTTTTGTTATGAATATGGGTTGAATTAACCGATCGCTACACGCTTGAACTCAGATACAGTTAAGCCTTTGCTTGTTTTTTCAAGCAGCTGCGCGATGGTTAACGAAGAATCCTTTACGAACTCCTGGTTTAACAACGTGCTTTCTTTGTAGAATTTGTTCAGTTTGCCTTGCGCAATTTTTTCCAGCATGTTCTCTGGTTTGCCTTCCGCACGCGCTTGCTCTTTACCAATCTCGATTTCACGCTCGATGGTAGCAGAATCAACACCGTCTTTATCCAAAGCAATTGGCTTCATGGCAGCAATTTGCATTGCTACGTCTTTACCAACTTCAGTTACATCTGTACCGTTTGTGTTGTTAAGCGCTACCAATACACCTAATTTACCATTAGAGTGATTGTAAGCAACTACCTGGTCAGCTGTAACCGTCTGGTAAGAAACAACATCGATCTTCTCACCGATTTTACCCATCAGGTCAGTGATGTGGTCTTCCAACGCACGGCCATCCGCTTGTGGTGTAGCTAATAATTCTTCTTTAGAAGCAGCGTTCGTAGAAACGGCAGCATTTAATACGGCTTGTGCAAGTGTCTTAAAGTCTTCAACTTTAGATACCGGCTCAGTTTCGCAGGCAATAGCAACTACTTTACCAGATTTGCCATCTTCGCTCACTTGCGTCAGTACAATACCTTCTGAAGTAACGTTATCGGCACGCTTGCTTGCAATTTTCTGACCTGCTTTACGCAGAATATCTTTTGCTGCTTCAAAGTCGCCGTTAGCTTCAGTAAGCGCTTTCTTGCAATCCATCATACCAGCGCCTGTTTCCTGGCGTAGTTTATTAACGTCTTGTGCTGTAATAGCCATGATTTTTATAATTAAGAATTACGAATTAATAATTAAGAATTCCACTAGGGAGGGAAATTAACTGATTCCTGTTAAGGTATACCTAATTAGGCTGTTAAGCTTGTATTAAGTAGTTACTACTTCCCTAAAACAAACTGAACATTGAAGCAGTGTTGCCCAATGTTCAGTTTGGTATTATAGCAATGGGAACAACGTCTTATTGTTCGTCTGCTTCTTGCTTAGCTTTGATGCCTTCTTCTTCAGAACGCTTACGCTCAGTTTCTTCTTTGTCCACTTTACGCTCAGATAAGCCATCCTCAATAGCCTTACCGATCAGAGACACGATAAGAGAAATTGATTTTGAAGCATCATCGTTCGCCGGGATAGGGAAGTCTACAGTCTCTGGGTTAGAGTTTGTATCGCAGATAGCGAAAACTGGCAAATTCAATTTGTGCGCTTCTTTAACAGCGATGTGCTCACGCTTCACGTCAACGATGAAAAGAGCTGCTGGCAGCCTTGAAAGATCAGCGATACCGCCTAATACTCTTTCCAGTTTCTCACGCTCACGGGAAAGCATTAATCTTTCACGCTTTGCAATCGCTGCATACGCTGTGTTGTCTTTTACCATCTTATCGATAGTAGACATTTTCTTAAGAGACTTACGCACAGTAGCGAAGTTAGTAAGCATACCGCCTAACCAACGATCGGTAACATAAGGCATTTTAAGACGCTTTGCTTCTTCCGCAACGATATCCTGTGCTTGCTTTTTAGTAGCAACGAATAAAATTTTGCGGCCGGATTTTGCAATGTTTCTGATAGCAGCCGTAGCTTCATCAATTGCAACCAGCGTCTTGTTCAGGTCGATAATGTGAATTCCGTTCTTCTCCATGAAGATGTACGGAGCCATTTTCGGATCCCATTTACGGGTAAGGTGGCCAAAGTGAACACCTGCCTCCAATAATTCTTTATAATTAGTGCTTGCCATGTTGTTGATACACCTAAAATATTAACGTTTACTGAACTGGAATGAACGACGTGCTTTACGTCTACCGAATTTCTTACGCTCAACCATACGTGGGTCACGCGTAATGAAGCCTTCCTTACGAAGAGCTGATTTAGACTCGGCGTTTTCTACTACCAGTGCTTTTGCGATAGCAAGTCTTAGTGCTTCAGCCTGGCCGCTTACACCACCACCTTTTAAATTAGCAGTAACATCGTACTTGCCAATCAGATCCAAGGTTTGAAACGGCTGATTAACTATAGTCTGCAGTACTTCGTTAGGGAAGTATGCCTTGATATCTTTACCGTTAATAGTGATATTCCCTTGCCCGGCCGTCACATAGATACGAGCCACCGAGGTTTTTCTTCTACCAGATGTATTGATAATTTCCATTAAAATTAGATGTTGAGGGTTAATTCTTTAGGCTGCTGAGCTGCAAATGGATGCTCGCTTCCTGTAAAAACATGAAGATTTCTAAACAGCTCGGCGCCAAGTCTGTTTTTAGGCAACATGCCACGAACAGCGCGCTCTACAAGCAGTGTAGAAGATTTAGCCTTTAGCTCACGTGGAGAAGTTTTTCTCTGACCACCTGGGTAACCCGTGTGTGTCAAATAATACTTCTGATCCCACTTACGGCCTGAGAAACGTACATTATCAGAATTGATAATGATCACGTTGTCGCCGCAGTCAGCGTTAGGAGTGTATGAAGGCTTGTGTTTGCCCTTCAGGATCTTGGCAACTTCCGATGCCACACGACCCAAGTTTCCTTGCCCGGCATCAACAATCACCCAGCCTTTGTTGGCTGAAGCTTTGTTAACGTACAGGGTTTTATAACTTAAATGATCCATTTTTGGTGGTTGTAAGCGATTTATTTAATGAAAATTGTTATTTCGGTTCTCTAAAATGGACACAAAGATAACCGCATTTTATTTCTTATGCAACTATGTCTTGTAAATTACCGTGAATCAGTTAAATAGCACGTTCACATTCTGTACTTTACTGCCGTTTTAGAATACATATAGTCAACAGGCAAGGGATTTCTATTATAGTAAAGCTATACCATTATTTTCTGAGTTTGCTGTATTTGGAAGTATGATGCATATTATGGAATATTCCTTAGCTGTCCCTTTTCAGGCAGCTTATACTTCCGACACTTTTATACTTATAACCATCGTCGCCATTCTGATTGAAATTTTGTTCGGGACGTATCCTGCTATGCGCGCTGCCAGGCTAAACCCTGTAGAAGCTATCCGAAGAGAATAAAATCAAGTATAAAGTAAGAAACCAACAAAAAACGATGAAAGCCATACTTGTAAAACAACCCGGCGGGCCGGAAGAACTCATACCTGGGGAATATGAAAAACCGCAGCCAAAGCCAGATGAGTTGCTGGTAAAAGTACACGCTACCGCGCTTAACCGTGCCGATACCTTACAGCGCCAAGGCAAGTACCCGGCTCCGAAAGGTGCTAGTCCGTTGTTGGGGTTAGAGATTGCAGGCGAAGTAGTAGAAACTGGCGCAGCTTGTACGAAGTATAAAAAAGGCGATAAGGTATTCGGTTTATTACCGGGCGGCGGTTATGCAGAATTTGCTGTGATAAACGAAGCCATGGCCATGCCTGTTCCCGAAAACTTAAGTATGGAAGAAGCCACTGCTATACCTGAAGTGTTTTTAACTGCTTACCAGGCGCTGGTTTGGCTGGGCAAGTTACAGGCCGGCGAACGTGTACTGGTACATGCCGGCGCAAGCGGCGTAGGCACAGCAGCCATTCAATTAGCGCGGGCCATAGGAGCAGAGGTGCTCGTTACGGCATCATCACAAAAAATACAGGCCTGTTTAGAGCTGGGCGCGAACAAAGCCATTGATTATACAAAGACATCTTTCGAAACAGAAGTATTAACACATACCAACAACGAAGGCGTAGACGTGATCATCGATTTTATTTCCGGGCCATACTTTCAGCAGAACATCAACTGCCTGCGAACCGACGGACGATTGGTTATACTTGCCAGCATGGGTGGCGGTAAAGTACAGGAGTTCGATCTGCGACAAATATTAGTAAAAAGGCTTCAGGTGATAGGTTCTACGTTACGTTCGCGTACACCGGCCTACCAGGCAAAACTAACGCAGGAGATGAGCCAGTTTACGATGCCTTACTTCGAAAGCGGGGAAATAAAACCGGTCGTGGATTCTGTTTTTGATTGGGAAGAAGCAGCCGAAGCACACCGCTACATGGAAGCAAATAAAAATATCGGAAAAATCGTTCTCAAAGTATCCGCTTAAAACAAAAAGCCCCGGCACTAAACCGGGGCTTTCTATTATACTTTAAATTTAAGTATAAATCTACCTTGAATATTGGCGCAGCTGCTTTACAAGCACAGCAAAATCTTTTGGATAAGGCGCTTCGATCTTGATCGGTTCGCCATTTAATAAAGTAAACCCAAGCGTAAACGAGTGCAGCGCAAAGCGTTTAATGAGCGGTTGCTCTTCAGTTTGCTGCTTCAGGTTAAAGCCTCTTTTCAGCGTGCTTAAGTATACGTTTTCGCCACCGTACAACTCATCGCCTACAATAGGAGCGCCTTTGTACGCCAGGTGCACACGTATCTGGTGCAGTCGGCCGGTTACGGGCATGCATTCCAGCAGGGTGTGGCGGTTAAAATTTTCGAGGGTAGTAAAGTATGTTTCGGCGGGTTTGCCTTTTGGTGTAAGTTTGGCTACGCCTTTGGCACTTGGTAAAATGGCACGGCTCACCAGTTCATCCTCAAATTTATGAATACCCCAAGCCACGGCATGGTACACTTTATAAACCTGGCGGTGCTCGAACTGCATCGAAAGGTGGCGGTACGCTTCGGCGTTTTTGGCAAAAGCCAGGCAACCGGATGTATCTTTATCGAGGCGGTGGGCAGCCTGCAAATCAGGGTTATACTGGCGTGCTAACTTCAATAAGTTGGTGGTATTAGGGGTACGGTCTTCAAGCGTGGCCAGGTAAGGAGGCTTATTCACGATCAGATAATCGTCGTTCTCAAATATAATCAGGTCTTCAAAAACCGGGTATTTCATCTTTTGCGCTACTATACTTTGTTCAGGTGTGGGTAAACGTTGCTCCACATACTGCAAAGATACTGATAATAATTGTTGGATGGTTGAATTGCTGAGCGCGGTAACATCTTAGCGTGGCTTTTTTAAGCTCTCAAGGATCAACTTAGCAACTAAACCTTCTTTTCGCGCTGCAACTTAAAGGCCATAGTAGAGCCTTTGCCAACCTCACTTTTTACGGCTATAAACGATTTGTGTGCTTCTATGATATGTTTGCAGATGGCCAGGCCAAGACCGGTGCTGGTGGTATCGCGGGCGCGGCTTTTATCGATGCGGTAGAAGCGTTCGAAAATACGGTTGATGTGTTCCTGGGCAATGCCTTTGCCATCGTCTTTTACCGTGATCGTATACTTTTTCTTGCCTTCATCAAACAGCACCCAGATGTTTCCGCCTTTTTTTCCATACTTGATGGCATTATCAATCAGGTTAATGAGTACCTGCCGGATGCGGTTGCGGTCTGCGTAAAGTATGATCTGTTCTTGTGGCGCTGCTTCCAGGTGCAGTTTTATCTGGCTTTCGGTGGCTTTCTGTTCCAGTTGTTCGAAAATTTCGCGCACAAGCGGTACGGCATCAAAATTCTGTTTCTGCATTTTGACCACACCGCGTTCCAGTTGCGCAATATTGATCAGGTCAAGTACTAGTGCATCCAGGTTGTCCAGGCTTTTAGCGGCTTTCAGCAAAAACTTATCCCGTACGTTTATGTCGTCCATGGCGCCATCCAACAACGTATGAATAAAGCCCTGGGCAGCAAATATGGGTGTTTTCAGCTCGTGCGATACATCTGCCAGAAAATCGCTCCGCAATAGTTGCAAGCGTTTCAGTTCATCAATCTCCTGTTGTTTCTGCTCCGTGATCAGATAGATCTCATCTTTTATTTTTTCGAGCGGATTGGTGGTGAATGAGGAGCGGGATTCTGTTTTCCGGAAATCCTGCTTTCTGATTTTTTCGATGCTGGAGTATACATTTTTTATCTCCCGGAACACCAGCGACTCGTAAGAATAGCGCACCAGCAAAAAGCTACTTATAAAAACCACGACCAAAGCGGCCAGCCAGCCCTGCGACGAAAAGCGATCAGCAAAAGCAAGAAAGGCGGTAAGCACCAAAGCCACCGCCAATGAAGTTAAAAAAGCAAGCGTACGGGAGTTTAAGTTCATTTGCTAATCGGTGTTAAACTTGTAGCCTACACCTTTAATTGTTTTAATATTGTCTTCGCCTATTTTTTCGCGCACTTTCCGGATGTGCACATCCACGGTACGGGCAATTACATATACATCGCTTCCCCATACATTGTGCAGCAGTTCTTCGCGGGTAAATACCTTGTTGGGCGTAGCAGCCAGAAAAGCAAGTAGCTCAAATTCTTTTTTCGGAAGCGTTATCTTTTCTTCGCCTTTATACACTGCAAAGCTAACACGATCGATGCGCATACCAGCTATGTCAATTACTTTATCCTGTTCTTCCTGGGCAGTTTCGCGGCGGGTAAATGCGGCCAGGCGGCTAAGCAAAGCACGCGGCTTGATAGGCTTGGTTATAAAATCATCGGCACCGGCATCGAAAGCGGCCACCTCCGAAAACTCTTCGGAGCGCGCAGTTAAAAAGATGATATGCGTGTTCCGGAAATGACTAAACTCCCTCAGCTGGCGACAGGCGGCAATACCATCGAGTTGCGGCATCATCACATCCATCAGAATAATATCCGGCTTAAACGTTTGTGCTTCGGCAATTGCTTTTAAACCATTTTCGGCCTGTGCTACGTCGTATCCTTCGCGGGTAAGGTTGTATTGCAGCATTTCAACGATGTCCGGGTCGTCGTCTACTACCAGTACTTTGTAGTGTGATGTAGGTTGCATGCTGTAGGAAATTAAAGAGTTAAGGTATGTTCATCAGGCCAACTTCAAGCTTATATTTTATACTTACGTCGCTTTATCAGCCTTATTTATACTTCAAAGGTAATAGCATTCGTGGCAATATAATTTGTTGTAACAAAAGCTTAATAGTTTGTTAACATACCAGGTTGTTGCTGGCTGAAGTATAAATAAAAAAAGGCCGGTTGTGCAACCGGCCTTTTTTTATTTATTGGCTAATAATGTTTTGTGTTTCAGGTTTTTATACTCGTACAGGTTCACTTTAACAGAGCCAACCAACATCTCGGCCTGTATCAGCACCGGTATCTTGTTTTTATCATCAGACAAGTATAAGGTGATTGCGTTCTCGCCTTTAAACATTTTATTATCAGGCATGGTAGGTACAAGCTTTAACGCCCGGATATTACCCGCTTTGGTGCTAACCGTTTCGCGGCCTTTAAAAGTTACTTCCATATCGAAGTTCTCTTCATCAAAAAAGCCTCTTACGTTTACTTTTTCGCCTGCTTTCATTTTATCGAAGTTGAGCGTGCGGAGGTAATAAATACCACTTACAATATCCTGCACATTATCAGCTGTTTTGTAGCTGCCGGATTTTTCTTCTTTCTTCTTCTTGTAAGCTACAAAAGCTGTATTCTTGTAATGGTCGAAATCAACAGTTTCGCGTTTTCTGTAACTGCCTTCCTGTATGTTCCGGTAAGAGCGTTGCGGAAGTATGGCTGCCGTATCAATGTAAGATTGCCACGTATCGCGGATGCGTATAAACAGGTCAAAAGAACTCGTGGTTTTGCCATTCACCGTAGCGCGGTAGCAGGCACGGCCGTTCACGTAATGTAATTCAGGCGATGTATCAATCACAGCTTCGGCAGCGGTAATAAGGCCATAGTGTACTTTATACTTCAGTACCTCGCCATTCGAAAAACTCTCGTTAGGCACGCTGCGCATTCTGTCTTTGGTTACAAAACCGACAGAAATTAACAGAGCTATTAACAGAACAGGGAATATCCTTTTCATATGATCTCGCAAATTAGACAGGTGATGCTTTTTGTATTACAAGTTTTATACCAAGCACCTATCTTTTAACTAAGTTAGGTAGATAAATAAATCTATTCAACTCAGTAACAATAAAAAAGGTGCTACAATTTCGGTAGCACCTTTTTTATTACTTATCCTGATTAAAAAGAGTTCATTCTGCAGTTGCGGCGGCAGCATCCTCCAGCGCAGCAGCGGCTGCATCCGGATCGCCTTTCACAAACGCTCTTACTTTTTCTTCCAATTCTTCCTGTAGTTCCGGGTTATCCAGCAACAGTTGTTTTACGCCATCACGGCCCTGGCCTAACTTGCTTCCGTTGTAAGAGAACCAAGAGCCTGATTTCTGAATGATGCCGAATTCAACACCAAGGTCCAGAATCTCGCCTACCTTAGAAATACCTTCGCCGTACATGATATCAAACTCAACCACTTTAAACGGAGGCGCTACTTTATTTTTTACCACCTTAACGCGGGTGCGGTTACCGGTAATGTTATCTGCGCTTTCTTTGATCTGGCCGATACGACGGATATCCAGACGAACGGAAGCGTAGAATTTAAGGGCATTACCACCCGTAGTTGTTTCCGGATTACCGAACATCACCCCGATCTTCTCGCGAAGCTGGTTGATGAAAATACAGCAGCATCCTGTTTTGTTGATAGTACCGGTCAGTTTACGTAATGCCTGCGACATTAAACGCGCCTGAAGGCCCATTTTGCTATCACCCATATCGCCTTCGAGTTCGCTTTTCGGAACCAGTGCAGCAACAGAGTCAATTACAATAATATCAATAGCGCCGGAACGGATCAGGTGATCTGCAATTTCAAGTGCCTGCTCGCCATTATCTGGCTGAGAGATCAAAAGATTTTCTGTATCAATCCCAAGCTTTTTGGCGTAAGCCTGATCGAATGCGTGCTCCGCATCAATAAATGCAGCCAGGCCACCTTTTCTTTGTGCTTCGGCAATGGCGTGCATAGTAAGCGTAGTTTTACCAGATGATTCCGGGCCATATATTTCGATGACACGGCCACGTGGTAAACCACCAATACCCAAAGCTATATCAAGCCCTAGCGAACCTGTAGAAATAGCCGGTACATCTTCTACGCGGTTATCGCTTAACTTCATTACAGTACCTTTACCGTAGGTCTTGTCAAGCTTGTCTATGGTTAGCTGCAGGGCCTTAAGTTTTTCGTTGCTTACGCTCATGTGTGTGTTAATTAATTTGCTTCTTTATATTAAGGTGAAATTACAACTTCCGGCAGCAATATGCAAAAAAGCGTACGTCTATTTTGCTAATTATTTTAGCTGCTTTCTGCTGTCTGATTACAACAAACCGAATTGCTAATTTGTGCCTTTATTTATCATTATTTATGCGTGTATCTAAGATTATTTTCACTTTTTTTATTTTACTCAACAGCTCGTTGTGTATCGGCCAGCTTAATAATTCGGCGCTTGAACAAAAGCTACCTGTCAATCCTAAAAATGCTAATGAGCTTAGGTTTAATTTGCACGTCCTGGGCTTCTCAAAAAATAACGAATATTTCAATAACATAGCCGATGGTTATACTTTGTTTGGCTACCATTTAAACCCTCGCCTAACTTATTTTCCGTCGGAGTTTGTACGCATAGAGGCGGGTGCACTGTTGCAAAAAGACTTTGGCAGCAGCGGCTACGAAAATATTCAGCCCACCTTCACCATTAAAATACAGAAACAGAACCACGCCTTTCTTTTCGGAACACTTGAAGGCAATCTCAACCATGGCTACATCGAACCTTTATACGATTTCGAACGCGTATTTACTAACCGAATCGAAAACGGTATTCAGTATTTGCTGCAAAGCGACCGGGTAAAACTGGATGCCTGGCTGGAGTGGAGCAATATGCTGTACAGGGCAGAAGATGACCAGGAAGATGTATTTGGCGGAGCAAGCATAGGATTAAAGTTGCTGGAGATGGATGATAAGAAAGGCGGCGGCGATAGCATACGCATTACACTCCCGGTTCAGTTTACGGCGCAGCACCGGGGCGGCCAGATCGATGCGTCCGAGTTGCCTTTGCTGACAGTAGCAAACGGAGCATTAGGCCTCGAAATTGAAAAAGAGTATAGTAAAGGTATCGTGCACCGCATCTATACTAAAAACTATCTGGTGGGGTACAAAGATTTCTCGAATGAGTATCGGTACATTTACCAGGATGGATACGGCTATTACCTGAATGCCGGCATCGATACAAAATACCAGGATGTGATGCTGAGCTACTGGGAGGGCAACCGGTATATGGCAAACCGGGGTGGGCAACTTTACCAGGCTGTATCTACGACGTACAAAAATGCGGGTTATGTGGAAGAAAAACGCCGCCTGCTTATACTTCGGTTAATGAAGGATATCCGGTTAATGGAGGGCCTGGACCTGACGCTGCGCCTGGAACCTGTATATGACTTTAACAACCCGCAACTCGAATTTGCTAATTCTATCTACCTTACTTTTGATACCGGCTTCTTTGTGGCGAAACCGAAGCGCTAATTTATACTTGGTTTGTGGTGCTCTAAATCCTTCGTATTAAAAGCTTCTTCATAATCAGGGCGGGTAAGACCGTAGTAATTTAAATCGAGCAGTTCGGTTGTATCGGCCCCCCTGAAATCGCAGCGCAAAATACCTTCTTTCACAAAGCCGCTGTCTGTTGCCAGTGCTCCATAATAATCATTGAAGGCGGTGCAACGCAAAAATATTTTATTCAGGCCAAGCTTATCAAAACCAAACCGGATCACTTCTGTAATCGCTTCCTGTATAAATGGCTGCATCTCCGAAGGCCGTGTAAAGTATAAACCGAGCTCCGCTTTGGGTATACTTCTGTCCAGGTTATTCAGGGCGATGGCTCCTATATATTTACTGGTTTCTTTCTGCCATACGCCAAACTCAAATGTTTTCCGGTTGTCCCAATCGGTTCGCAACTGTTTTACCTGCATGCGGGCATCTTCCAGGATATGCACACGGGCGGCGCGCCCTTTAAAGACAGGGCCAAGCTCTGAGGTATTTTCCTGCATCAGCTGTATAAAATCTACTTCATCGCCTTCTTCATAAGGTCTTAAAATAAGATGCGGAGTTTCGATGCGATCTTCAAAAGAAGTAGCGAGGGTATTATATAAAAAGCTCATGAAACGCTTCTTTAAAGTTATAGGTATAAGTATGAGTGCAAAATCAAGTATACGTTAAAAAGCTGATAACGTGTGTTATCTGTGTTTTTTACAATTCCATACTTTGGTAAAGTATACGTGCCGCATCATCATCTAAAAATATAACACAACTATGGGAAACAGATTAGAAGGTAAAGTAGCCATTGTAACCGGTGGCGGAACAGGTATTGGCGAGGCCATTGCCAAGAAATTTGCTGCCGAAGGAGCAAGTGTAGTAGTAGCCGGTTTTCCGGAAGATCCGGTGGAGCAGGTAGCAAAAGATATCATGGAACAAGGCGGCGCAGCTATTGCCTTTAGTCGCGATATTTCTTCGGAGGCAAACGCGAAAAGCTGTGTGGAACTGGCCGTAAAACAATTTGGTAAATTGGATATCCTGATCAACAACGCAGGCGTTTTCCCGGAAGTGAACTTGCTGCAGGATTATACGACTGAAGGGTTTGAGTACATGCTCAAGAACAACATCCACTCAGCTTTCCAGATGTCGAAAGCGGCGTTGCCAGAGCTGCATAAAACGAAAGGAAATATTGTATCGGCAGGCTCGGAAGCTGGCATGATCGGGATTGCGCAAAATTCTCCTTATGGCGGCACCAAAGGATTTATACATGCTTTTATGAAAGGCCTGGCCGTAGAGCAGGCGCAGTTTGGGGTACGCTGCAATATTGTAGGCCCTGGCCCGATTGATACTGCCTGGACCCATGACAGCACCGGCCCAATGGATAGCAAGATGGTGAAGACCATGAAAGAAGCCACGCCGATGGGCCGTAGAGGTACACCCGAAGAAGTAGCGAATGTATACTTGTTCCTGGCTTCGGAGGAAGCATCTTATGTAACGGGCGCGCTTTATATGGTAGATGGCGGCATTACGGTAGCAAAAGGCGGCGTGGGCACCGAAGCAGATGCATCCATGAAAAAGCAACCTGACGGTGAACTGGAATTAAAGCACTCCAAAGACGGCCATACTTCCATTCGGAAATAAAAGGATGGCCTAAAGTATAAAAAGAGAAAAGCCAGCTGTTAAGCTGGCTTTTCTCTTTTTATACTTTACTTATTAATTTAAGAAAGGATATACAAAATGTTTCGGGCTGTGCAGTTGCTGCTGGGTCATCATTACTTGCAGCGTATGGGCTGTTTCGTTAAAATACTCCAGTCTCCTGATCAGCATCTCTTTTTGCAATACAACGCCGGTGGCGGTTTTCATCATCGCCTTTTTATCTTCGAGCACGCGGTGCATTATCTGGTTTATACTTTCCTCGTGCTGGGCGTACCACTGCTGCAAATCCTGTAAACGGGCTGCGGCCTGCTTATCAGAATTAAATTGCAGGCCGTGCAGGCGCATGATATCAGCAAACAACTCTACTTCCAGGGGGATAGAAATATTGTAGGGCATCGAGCGTACTTCTAATGGGCTGTTGAGCGCACCAATAATTGTAGCCAGGTTATCTTTAAAGCGAAAGTATAAAGCAGCCGCTTCCATAAGTATGAGGGTTAGATAAAAAATAGATCGTTGCAAAATTACACCAATTTGGCTTACATCCAATTACTGGCGTGCCTGATAACATGCGTAAAAGAAAAGAGCTGAACTGATGTATACGTTACAGCAGATCCTGGATAATCTTTTCTACGGTGATGCCTTCTGCTTCGGCTTTGAAGTTGCGCACAATGCGGTGGCGCAATATAGGAAGTGCTACGGCCTGCACATCTTCAATATCCGGGCTATACTTGCCGTTAAGAATGGCGTTGCACTTGGCCCCTATAATAAGGTGTTGTGAAGCGCGCGGGCCCGCTCCCCACTCTAAATACTGGTTTGCAAGTGTAGAACCGTGTGGTTGGTCGGGGCGTGTTTTATGAACCAGTTTAACGGCATACTCCACTACATTATCTACTACAGGCACGCGGCGCACCAATTGCTGGAATGCCAGAATATCATCTGCGTGTAAAATTTTGTTCAGGGATTGCTGTAAGGCGCCGGTTGTATTTTTTACGATCTGGAGTTCCGATTCGTAGCTCGGATAGCCCAGCATGATGTTGAACATAAAGCGATCGAGTTGGGCTTCGGGTAGGGGATACGTGCCTTCCTGCTCGATCGGGTTTTGGGTTGCCAGTACAAAAAACGGTTTTGGCAAGGTATACCGGTGGCCTGCTACCGTAACGGCGTGTTCCTGCATGGCCTCGAGTAGCGCTGCCTGAGTTTTAGGGGGTGTTCGGTTAATCTCGTCAGCTAAGATAATATTAGCGAAGATCGGGCCTGTCACAAAGTTAAAGTTACGGTCCTTGTCCAGTGTTTCGGCTCCAACAATATCGGATGGCATCAGGTCCGGAGTAAACTGCACCCGGTTAAAGCTCATATCCAAAGATGAAGCAATGGTTTGGATAAGCAGGGTTTTGGCGAGGCCCGGAACGCCCACTAACAAGCAATGCCCCTGACAAAAAACAGCTGTTAAAACTAACCTGACCACATCTTCCTGCCCTATAATAACTTTAGAGATCTCGGATGTAAGGGTATGGTACGCCTGATGCAAGGCATCTGCTGCTTCTTTGTCAGAGGAAAATTGCTTCATAAAGTAGGTTATTGGGTTAGCTGCAGTACTTTACAGCTGTCAAACTCCGGATCGATCTCGATAAACACGGTATCAAAGTTCTTCTTGAACCAATCGTCTACCGCTTTTTCGCGTTTCTGGTTAATGGCTGCTGTAGCAATACGCTGGTAATCGTCAGTTAGATTTGCCTGGTGCGGTGTAGATTTCGCTTTCAGGTAAAGAATGCGAACGGCTTGTTTGCCATCTTCGGTTACATAAGGCAAGGGCTTTGTAATATCACCAACTTCCATCGTATCGATCACAAAGAAAATAGAAGGATCAACTTGCTCCATGGATATGTAGGTGCTGCCATCGTTTCTGTTCTGCAGTATGCCGCCGTTATCTTTTGTAGCCTTATCGTCTGAGTTGTCTTTGGCAGCTTTTGCAAACGTAATGCTGTCACTTTTAATTAAAGTGCGGATGCTGTCGAGGGCCACAATGGCTTCTTCCATATCTACGGTGGCTGTTTCCGGCTTTAAAAGGATATGGCGGGTGTTAAATTCCTGGCCTTTGCGCTCGATCAATTGTATTAAGTGGAAACCAAACTGAGATTCGATCACATTAGACATCTGGCCCGGCTCCAGGCGTAAGGCGGCTGCTTCGTACTCTGGTACCAGTTCTTTTTTCTTGAAAAATCCAAGCTCGCCGCCTGCCGCTGCCGATCCCGGGTCTTGTGAATATTGTTTTGCCAGCGTCGCAAAATCTTCACCGGCAAGTATACGTTTCTTCAGGTCTTCTAACTGCTGGCGTGCTTTCTGCTTTTGTGTTTTGCTGATTTGTGCAAACTTCACGATCTGGCCAAGCTCCACCTCACTTGAAAAGTATGGCAGGCTATCTGCCGGAATCGTGCTGAAATAACGCTTGATCTCTTTTGGTGTTACCGTCACCTTACTCGTTATCTCGCTCTGCATCTTCTGCATCACCATTTGCTCTCTTACCGTGCGGCGCAGATCGTCTTTCAGTTGCTTTATACTTTTGTTGTAGTATTGCTCCAGTCGTTCTGCTCCGCCAGCTTGCGCTGTCAGGTACTCCACGCGGCGGTCCAGCTCATTGGTTACCATCGTTTCCTCTACTGTTACAGAGTCAACTTCGGCACGGGCAAGCAATAATTTATCCTGCACCAACGATTTTAAAACCTCGCATTTAAGGTTGTTATTTGGCTGCTGTTTGGTTTGGGCAAGGTATTGCTGGTAGCCAAATTCCAGATCGGAACGCAGTACAATGTGGTTGTTTATTTTAGCAATGATACCATCTACCTTGCGCTGCACGGGTGCCTGGGCAAAAGCAGTGGCCGAGGTAAGTATAAAGCACACGGCCGTATACACTAGTTGAAGGGAAATCTTGTTCTTTTTCAAGGTTATGGGCATTTTACAAGCAAGCGTTTTAAAACAACGCGCAAATTACGGCTTTATTCTGATTCTATACTTGGGTAAATTTTTTGTTCGGTGTTTTGAGCTGTAATTAGCTCATTATAAGTATAAAACCGCGAAACAACAAAAGGGCCAGCAATAAAATAAGCCAGCCCTTCTGTAAATTTATTTTTTAGTGAGCTTCTCTACTTCGTCTTCCCTGATCTTAACCGGGTACTTTTCGCGGAGTTCGTTTATCCACTGCTGCTCCAGGTAATTCTGGTAATCCGAAATGGCCAGGCCACGTACTTCGTTCAGTTGCTTATAAGCAGGTGCTAGCACATTCTCTATAATGATCAGGTACTCGCGGCCATTCTGTTGTAAAGTATAGGTGCCGGGCTGCCAGTTTACAGCATCCAGCGCTTTGTTCTCGCCTTTCTGGAATTTCTTTTCTGAGATCTGTACAGCCAGCGGGTTGCTCGCATTCAGGTTATCAGCCAGGGCTCCCAGGTCGGAAGAGTACAGTGTAAAGGATACACGGCGGTTGCGGCGGCGGCCAGTTTCAGTATTATCCGGGCCAGCCTGTTTGGTTTTGCCCGCATCATTTGTCAGGATCTGGCTGGCAGCTGCTACGCTTTGCTCCATTAAATAAGTTTTAGCTGCGGCAGCTCTGCGCCAGGCTACTTCTTTGTTTGCAGCCAGCTCGCGTGCATCGCCATGGCCGTTTATGGTAAGCGACAACGATGGGTTGTTTCTCAGTAAATCGGCCAGTTCGTTTAGTTTGGCACTTGCTTCTCTGCTAAGTTCGGTCTTGCCTGCTTCAAAAAGAATATCCGTGATGTTGGAAGTACGCACCGGGTAACGGCGTTGCGCCAGTTGTTTCTGTGCCTGCGTCAGTAAGTCTTTATTTGCCGCACTGATCACAATAGCTTGCGCACGTTCGGTCCATTTATACTTTTCACGGTTCTGCTCGAAATAAGTTTTCAAGCCAACCGTATCTTCTACAGCCTTAGACCATACTTTCTCATCCATCAACTGAAACAATAAGATACCGTCGTGGTATTCCTGTACCAGCATGCGGTAGTCAGTATGTTTGTTTTCGAGGTTAGCTTTCTCGTACTCCAGCAGGCTTTGGTTTACATATTCATCATACAGCAACGTCATGGCATGTTCCGGTGTGCCTGTAGTGCGTGGGCGTTGCTGTGTTTTTGCGTACGTATAAAAGTCTTTTATTGTATAAGGTTTGCCCTGTATCGTGAACAAAGTCTGCTTCAGTGCTTTATCTTCCTGATCAAAATCCCAATTAGCTCCCAGTAATTGTTTATCAGCTTTGCTTAATGCTGTGGTTTTGGTAGCGGCAACTTCCGTAAAGTTATTTTCTGTTTTGATACGCTTCAGGAAGGCCGTTTTATTTAGTTCCGAGCGCGAGTCTTTGGCTATTTTGTTGCGCAGGTTTTGCTCCATGTCCTCGTAAGGAGGGAGGCCGCGCTTATCCACCAGTTTTATAATATGCCAGCCATAAGGCGTGTAGACAGGCTTTGATATTTCACCGGCCTTACCGAGGGCAAACGCAGCTTCTTCAAAAGCAGGGATCATACGGCCTGTTCCGAACCAGGGCAGGTCGCCGCCATTCGAAGCCGAGTTGGCATCTTCTGAAAACTCTGCTACCAGTTTTTCCCAGCTTTCTTTGCGTTGTACACGCTTGTAAATAGCATCTACGCGCTGCTTAGCTGCTAACGAGTCTGCTTTTGGAATACCGGGCATGGCGCGTACCATGATATGCGCTACTTTTACTTCGCCCAGCGCCGCTCGTTTATCGTTTACTTTGATCAGGTGATAGCCGAAACGCGTACGTACCGGCATCGATACATCGCCTTCGTTTAGTTTATAAGCAGCATCCTCGAAAGGATACACCATTTGCATAGACGTAAAATAACCCAGGTTGCCACCGTTCTCAGCGGCAGACGGATCCTGTGAAAACTCTCTTGCCAGCTTTGCAAAATCTTCGCCGCCAAGTGCTCGTTCACGCAGGGCCAGTACCTGGTTATAGGCTGCCAGCGTATCTTGCGGGGCAGCATCGTTTGGTAAACCAATTAGGATATGCGAAGCGTTGATTTCCTGCTTCAGGCGCTCGTAAGCTTCTTTTACTAATTGGTCGGTAACGCTTTTATCTGTTAGGTAGGGCTGTGCCAGTTGTTCTTTATACCCTTCCAGTTCACGCTTAAAAGCCATCGTGGTATCTAAACCGTTTTTCTCGGCTTCAAGTACTTTCAGCTTAAAATTGGTGTAAAGGTTCAGGTAGTCAGTAATGCTTTGTTTGGAATAGGCATCTTCGTTGTCGCCGTTATTCTTTTCGTAAACATACCGGAACTCTGTTGCAGAAATTGGCTGGGTGCCCAGCGTAGCAATAGCGGGTTCTTTTTTGTCGTTCTTCTTGGTTGCGGTACAGCCTGCTATAAGCAGGGCAGCTGCCGCAACAAGTAAGTGGTTGCTGCGCATAAGTAAATTTAAAACAAACCTAAAGTTTATCCGGCTCAACGCGAGCCATGCAATTTTAATTATTTTTTCTGACAGATGAGTCAAAAAACATAACTATAATGCTATTGTTAATGATATTGTTCCCGAAACGTATAGGGGATACTTAATATTGCCTGCGGAGGGGTTACGCTATTTTTTTGTAAAGCAGGCAGGTGTTTTTGGTGCCGTTGGATTTGAATTCTACTTTATCCATTATCCGGTTTACGAGCGCCACGCCAACGCCGCCTTTTTTGCCCACACGGATATTTTCGTTTATGTCCGGCTCTTTGTAGTTGGTGCGCTGGAAGGCGGCTCCGTTGTCTGTTATCTCAAACCGAACACCGTCTTTCTGCTTATCCACTACCAGGGTAATGTATTTACTGGGGTCTTCGTGGTTGGCGTGTATGATGAGGTTGGCGCATATCTCATCCACTGCTAATACGATCTGGTTCATCAGGATATCCGACAAGTTGTGCGCTTGCAGGTAATCCGTCACGAAATCACGTATAAGCTTCAGGTTTTTCTTAGAACATTCTACCCGGATGGAGTTATTCATTAGCAATAGTAGTGGCTTCCTCGTAGTCTCCCACGATCGTCATCAGCAGATCCAGTCCTAAGATTTCGAAAACGTTACGAACTTTATCCTGCATGTTAAAAAAGATGAGCTTGATCTGAGCATCTTCGAAGCGCTGCAAATGAGAAATAAATACGCCCAGACCGGCCGAGGAGATGTAATGCAGGTTTTTGCAATCAACCAGAATCTTGTGGTATTTCATAATTTCCGGATCGGAAAGCTCTTCGTCTAACACTACAGAGGAGCTGGCATCGAGTTCACCATCAAGCGTCATGATGATGGTAGCGTCTTTGATTTCGTTGGTTATTTTCATGGACATAAGTTACGTTTGTCTACTCGTTAGGTTGAGTAAGTTTGAATTTTATCACGAGTAACGTCTGGTCATCATACAGGTTATCTGGGCCGGTAAAATCCTGCAGGTCGTTTATGATCGCGTATTTGATGTCTTCTGCCTCGAGGTGGTAAGTCTGCGAAAGCATATACTTCAGCCTGTCCTCGCCGTACTCATCGTTTTTCGCATTCCGGGCCTCTACAATACCATCCGTATAAATTACCATTACATCGCCGGGGTTGTAATCGTAATACATCTCTTTTACGTGGTTATTATAGCTCTTATCCCGGATAATGCCCAGTCCGAGCCCTTCCGTCTGGAAATAGAACACATCATCCATCATGGCATTATAGTATAACGTATGGCAATGGCCGGCGCGTGCAAACACAAAGCCTTTCATGCGGTAATCTATAATGTAAAGGGCCGAAGTGATAAAAGATGTTTTCTCTAAGCAGCGGCTTAAAGCACTGTTGGCTTGTTTCATAAACTCGCTTGGTGCCATGTCCTGCTGCATAAGGCCATGAAAAATACCTTTCATCTGTGCCATATGGAAGGCCGCCGAAATACCTTTACCCGATACATCGCCGATGATGATAGCGATCCGGGATTCGCTTAGTTGCAGGAAGTCGTAAAAATCGCCGCCCACTTCTTTTGCCGCCGCCGAATGCGTACTTATTTCAAACCAGCTATCGGCCGGAAATGTTTTCGGAATCAGGCTTTCCTGTACCTGGGTAGCAATTTTGAGTTCCTCTTTGTAGCGCTCGTTCTGTAACGATTCTGTTACTAAACGCAGGTTTTCGATAGTAAGTATGGTCTGGCTCGTAAAAGTCCGGAGCACGTTTACGGTTTCACGGTCAAAACCCTGCTCAATATCCTTCAGCAGGTATAAAGCGCCGGAAAGATGCTTTTTGGATTTGATCGGAAGTATGATCAGCGATTTCCAGGGCAGCAGCAATTCCCGGAAGCCAGGGTTGCGGTCCAGGTTATTGTTGATGTAATCGATGTTATGGATGTTATAAGCCAGCAGCAGATGGCGGATGCGGTCGGTTTGCTCGTTGTTGATATTGAGCAGATGCGTTACTTCAGGCTCGCTGTTCCTGATCACTTCAAACCAGGCAGCACTGGCATCGGCAGCTTTTATGGTACTTTCGAACAACATATCATACACCTGCGCTTCGCTTTGCCCTTGCTGGATAGACTGGCTGAGGCGCTGGAAATTAAGCAGGTCTTCGCTCTTCTGCTCGAAAACGCTGGAAGTTGGCAAACTGAACAGCGATACAAGGAAAGCCGCCAAGGTATAGGTACCCACAAACAGCATAGCCAGCAGCAGAAACCCGACATCGGTATAATCAATTACAAGTTCGGGGCTACCGGATAATTGATAAAAGAAGCGCGCGAAAATGTAGCAACTCAAAAGGATGGCACCTAAAAGTATAAGCGAGCGGCTTTTGTTATTGAAATTGAGAAAGGCAACCCACTTTAAATTGGTGCATAAAAACAGAATGTAGATGCCCAGTAAAGCCAGCAGCGGCAAAAAGATAAAGCTGGTATAATTAAAGTTGAGCAGCGTAAGAAGGAGGGTAGCGCCCAGCAACAACTCAAACCAATCCCAGGCAATCTGCAGGAAACGGCTTTTATGGTAGAGCAACAGTTGCCGCCAGATGTAAAAAGCCTTCGCCAGGAACAGCACCAGCATCCCGAAGTTAATATGGTACACGATATGGAGCAGCAACGGGGAACTCAGGTTGGCATAACTCGTGGATAAACGATAGCCCAGGTATAACGCAACGCTCAGGTAAGCGGCCACGCCTGCTTTGGAAAATAAATTCCAGAGGTAACTTATAAAATCTATTCCTTTCAGAGATTCGGTGCTGAGGCGCTGGGATACAAAAACGGCCACTATAAATACCACAATCAGCAAGTTATCTATATAAGGCAATACCAGTTTTACGGTACCGGCCTGCCGCGTGCTCTCAACAGAAAGCAGAATGCTGGCTAATAACAGCGCCCAGCTGATTATGGCCGTTAAGATCGAAAGTGATTTTGCGTTTGTTTTGTATAACATAAAACGGATACCCGTTTGTAGTTTTTGCTGCGAAAGGATATGGTTATTAAAGCATAAAATATGCTGAAAGGTACTAAAAAAATACTCCTACGCCAAACCCTGAAAAATTGTTGACTATAGCCTCACGGACTTTTAAAAAGGAAGTGCCATGTGTCTGTTCATAAAGTATGAACAAACACATGGCACAACAAAGTATAAATCAGGCTAAAGCTTAGCGGCTGTAGTTCGGCGCTTCGCGGGTAATGTGCACATCATGCGGATGGCTTTCGCGCAAACCGGCACCTGTTATTTTTACCATTTTGGCTTCCTGCAACTTCTCAATAGTAGGTGTGCCACAATAGCCCATACCAGCTCTGATGCCGCCAACCAATTGGTAAAGTACCTCATTTACAAAGCCTTTGTATGCCACACGGCCCACTATACCTTCCGGTACCAGCTTTCTGGCATCTGTTTCGTTGCCCTGGAAGTAACGGTCTTTCGAGCCTTCTTCCATCGCTTCCACAGAGCCCATACCCCGGTAAGTTTTATACTTGCGGCCTTCATAGATCAGCATTTCGCCGGGTGCTTCGTCGGTGCCAGCCAGCAAAGAGCCGATCATAGCAGTGCCTGCACCACCAGCCAGTGCCTTCACAATATCACCTGAAAATTTAATACCACCATCGGCAATTACCGGAACACCTGTGCCTTTCAGTCCTCTTACAGCTTCCATTACAGCAGAAAGTTGTGGTACGCCAATGCCTGCAATAATACGGGTTGTACAGATACTGCCCGGGCCAACGCCCACTTTTACCGCATCAGCGCCGGCATCGGCCAGTGCTTTAGCGCCTTCGGCTGTTGCTACGTTTCCGGCAATCAGATCCAGGTTAGGGAATAGGTCTTTAATTTTTCGTACAGCTTCCAGCACGCCTTTCGAGTGGCCATGTGCCGTATCTACACTTATCACATCTACACCGGCATCAACCAGGGCTTTTACACGGTCCAGCACATCAGGCGTTACACCTACAGCTGCACCTACGCGCAAACGGCCAAATTCATCTTTACAGGCAAACGGGCGGTCTTTTTTCTTTAGGATATCTTTGTAGGTAATCAAACCAACCAGCTTGCCGGTCTCATCCACTACAGGTAATTTCTCGATCTTATAGTTCTGAAGGATATCTTCTGCCTGTGCCAGATCAGTACCTTTGGCGGCCGTGATCAGGTTTTTGGTTGTCATGATGGCAGAAACGGGTTGCGTCAGGTCTTTCTCGAAGCGCAGGTCGCGGTTGGTAATGATACCTGTCAGGATGCCTTCCTGGTTCACAATCGGAATACCACCGATCTTATTGTCGGTCATGATCTGAACGGCATCGCCCAGTGTAGCGGTATCGGGTAAAGTAATCGGATCCATGATCATGCCGCTTTCCGAGCGTTTTACTTTACGCACCTGGTTCGCCTGCTTCTTGATCGACATGTTTTTATGGATGATACCGATACCACCTTCCTGCGCCATGGCAATGGCAAGATCAGCTTCTGTAACCGTATCCATGGCCGCAGAAACAAGCGGAACATTTAAACGGATGTTGCGGGTAAGCTGCGAAGAAGTGTCTGTTTGATTGGGGAGCACCTCGGAGTAGGCCGGGAGCAGAAGCACGTCATCGTAAGTGAGGGCTTCAAAAACTATTTTAGACTGATCGGAGATCATGGCAAATAAATTAGGGGTTCTTATTTGCAGCGTAAAATTAAAGAAAACTTTTTGTAATAAGTAGTTACACAGTAAAGAATATTTTAAATAAGTAAGATTTATGAAGGACGAAGTATGAATTGTAAAGTATAAATATGATCTGTAAAGTATGAATGGTCTGTCTTTACATCATACTTCAAACATCTTACTTCATACTTCAGTATTGTGCCATTGTTTTGTCTATCTGCACAGCCCACGCATGGATGCCGCCTTTTAGGTTAAGCAGGTTTTCGAAGCCCAGGCGTTGGGTAAGGTAATGAATGGCCTGCGCGCTCCGGAACCCATGATGGCATACTACTACCACAGGTATATCCCGTCGGATGCGGCTGGTTTGTTTTGGCAGATCGCCCAACGGAATCAGCTCGCCGCCCAGGTTACATATTTCAAATTCGGAGGGTTCGCGCACATCCAGTAGCTGCAGCTTGTTGTTGCGGGCCAGCATATCTTTCAGTTCCTGTACGGTAATCTCATTCATAACTCTTTATCTTTACACCAGCCTTTTTACGAAGCCGGCCATTATTCAATCAGGCTGCAAACTTACAAAATCAGATGGTCTGCTACGAAAGCAGAAGCAAGTATGATAACAGATATCCTGAATAATTTAACAGAAGCACTGCAGGCCATGAGCCTGGTAGAAGTAATTGGGGTAATTACAGGTATAGCCGGCGTGTGGCTGGCAGCTAAACAGCACATTGGTACGTGGCTGCTGGGTTTAGTAAGTGTGGCCATGTATGTCTGGATATTTTATGACGTGCGCCTGTATGCTGATATGGGGCTGCAGATTTTTTATTTCTTTACAAGCATTTACGGGTGGTACAGCTGGCGCTACGGAGGCAAAAACCATTCTGAAATAAAAGTGAGCAGGATTACCAAACAGGAATTTATACTTTCGGCTATACTGGGTGTTTTGTTTACAGCAGTACTGGGCTACTTTCTTGAGAATTTCACGAACGCCGACCTATCTTACATTGATTCGGCTACAACAGCAGTTAGCCTTATCGGGTACTGGATGATGGCCCGCAAAAAACTGGAAAACTGGTTACTCTGGCTGGCCGTGGATGCTGTATACGTAGGTATTTATTATTATAAAGATCTCTATCTAACCAGCTTTCTATACTTTGTTTTCCTGATATTGGCTACCAAAGGATATATCGACTGGAAAAAAGAATATATACAATCTCAAAACGCTGTTACACCATTAAATGCTTGTTAGCGTGCTGTATATACTTGGTTTTGTTCTAATCTGAGGGCTTAGGTTTGCGTACAATTCTAATGTGATTTACTTCGGGCTAAGCCTCCGATATAAGGCTGACATGTTCAACAGTGTAACCCTGTAGCACCATGCAAAAACGTAAACTCGAATTGCCTGAAGAATTAAAGTATGTAAACCGGATGAAATGGGGATACGAGTCTCCGGACGAAAATCCTAAACAAGTCTGTTTTGCACAACAAGGCGATCAAAATCCTAAGATCATCAAAGTCTATAACTTTTTCGGATATAGTTTTTCGGAAAGTTAGAGACCAGCTGCCCAGAACGGGCAGCTTTTTTTTTGCCCATACTTTTCGAGCGTACGCCGGCTGCCAGAATCACATTTCAAATACCTACCTTTAAGGCGCACCGCAGCAGTATTGTTACTTTATGTTGAAAATTGCCATTACCGGTCCGGAGTCTACAGGTAAATCCACGTTGTCTCAAAAGCTGGCCGCACACTATCAAACCGCTTGGGTGCCCGAGTATGCACGGCAGTATATCGGGCATCTGGGCCGCGCTTATACTTTAAAAGACATCGAAGCCATTGCCCGCGGCCAACTGGCCCTGGAAGCCGAAACAGCCCAACAGGCCCGCAAACTTTTATTTTGCGATACCGATCTGCTGGTACTTAAAATATGGAGCAAACACGCTTTTGGCCATTGCCCCGACTGGATCGAAGAAAAATTACAGCAGCAAGCCTATAACCTTTACCTGCTCATGGGCGTTGATTTGCCCTGGGAGCCTGATCCGCAACGCGAGCACCCGCACCTGCGCCAGTTTTTTTACGACTGGTACAAACGCGAATTACAGCAACTGGGCGTTAGGTTTGTAGAGATAACAGGCCACGAGCAAGCCCGCGAACAACTGGCGCAGGAACACGTGGATGCCCTGCTCCGAGAACACAATCTTTTGTAAAACCAACTATGTTATACTTTCTTCAGAACGATACTTTTAAGGTGGCAGTCGAGAGCCTGGGAGCCGAATTGCAGCACTTCATTAAAACAGACGAAAACCTGGAACTGATCTGGCAGGCCGATCCTGCTGTATGGGCCGCACATGCACCCAACCTGTTTCCGGTGGTAGGCGAGCTTCCAAACCAGGCCTATACTTTTGAGGGGAAAACGTACCAGTTACCGCGCCACGGTTTCGCGCGGCACCGCGAGTTCGAATTAATAGATTCGTCTAAAAACAAACTCGTTTTCCAGCTGAAGTATGATGACGAAACACTGGCTGTTTACCCATTCGAGTTTCGTTTCCTGATCGCGTACCGCCTCGAAGAGAATAAGCTTTTTGTTACCTACCAGCTCACAAATACCGATAAGCAGATGTTATACTTTGGTTTGGGCGCGCATCCGGGTTTTAACGTCCCGCTTTACCCCAACGAAAAGTATGAGGATTATTACCTGGAGTTTGAACACGAAGAAACTCTGAGTCGCTATTTGTTAAACGAAAACGGTTTACTGAACGGAGAAGCCGAGTTGCTGCTGGACCAAACTAATATCCTGCCTTTACAGCATTCATACTTTGATAAAGACGCGATTGTCTTCAAAAACCCGAAATCAGAAAAAGTAACCTTAGCCAACCGTACCAACCAGCGGCGCATTGAGCTGGCTTTTGAAGGTTTTCCATACTTAGGTATCTGGGCTAAGCCGGGGCCGTCGCCTTACGTGTGCATCGAGCCATGGTGCGGTATTGCCAGCAGCGTAGGTGATAGCGGCGAGCTACAGGAAAAAGAAGGTATAAACGCGCTGCGCCCTGCCGAAACCTTTGAGCGGACCTTCTCAATAACCGTTTTCTAAAAGTATAAACGCAGTGCCCTAAGCACACAAAAAAATCCCTGCTACACTTTAAGAAGTAGCAGGGATTTTTTTGCTTACAGGTAAATTAGTTTAGCGAAGGCTCAGGCATCCGCAGAAAAGTAAGTCGCAAGGGGGCGTATTCCGGTTCGAAATCATTTATAGGTAATGATATGCCGGGCGGTAGGTCAAGATCTGGCAGGTCATCGCCAAGCGGTTCGCCGCCGTCATCGTCGTTGCCCGAGGTAGGCGGACGTTTAAGCTGCTTTTGAGGCGAGAATGCATAATATGCCAGTATCGTAAGTAAGGCCAACGTGTATAAAATGCTGATCATCATTGCGTTTACACTTAACTAAATTAGGTTTAGGCGGGCAGCGATTTGGGGCAAGGCGAAGTTTATACTTGCAGGAAATCATGCCTATTATAGATTTCAACGTAGGTTGCGGGCAAGGGGTTATCCTATAAAGCAGAAAAAATACAGGCGCCTTTTGCCCGGTGTTACGAGTTATTTCGCCTTACTACAATTTCTCCTTTTTATTCTCCCAAAAAACGCCCTACCTTTGCAGCAGTTTAGGGGTGCCTTATAATAACGGGCTGAGATCATACCCATTGAACCTGATCCGGGTAATGCCGGCGAAGGGAAAACGAGGGAAACATTTTATAGCAGGATGCCGACCCCTGGTGGTTCTGTATGTTTCAATTTTCTTACTTTTTTAAATGAAAAAATTACTTTTTGTAATGGCGGCTACTTTGCTGTTTCCATTGCAGTTGCTTGCCCAGTATACTCTGAGCGGCCAGGTACGCGATGCAGCTAAAAACGAACTGCTGGCAGGCGCTACCATCCAACTCCAAGGTGCGGGCAAAGGCACCGTATCAGATGCCAACGGCCTTTTCGAATTCCAGGAGCTGCAGGCCGGAACTTATACGTTACAGGTCAGTTTTGTAGGGTTCGATAAAAAACAGGTAACAGTTACCCTGCCGCAAACCGGCTTATTCGAAGTACATTTACAGCGCGCCTCGCTGCAGGCAGGCGAGGTAGTAGTATCAGCCATCCGGGCAAACGAAAAAACAGGAACCACTTTTACCAACGTTACTAAAGAGCAGATCGCAGAACAGAATTTCGGGCAGGATCTGCCTTATTTATTGGAACGAACACCTTCTGTAGTGGTAAATTCTGACGCAGGCGCTGGCGTGGGCTATACAGGCATTCGCATCCGTGGGTCCGATATTACGCGCATCAATGTGACAGTAAACGGTATTCCGGTGAACGATGCCGAGAGCCATGGTGCTTTCTTCGTGAACATGCCTGATCTGGCGTCTTCTATCCAGGATATACAGGTGCAGCGCGGCGTAGGAACATCTACAAACGGCGGCGGCGCTTTCGGAGCAAGTATGAATATCCGGACCATGGGCCTGAACCGCGAAGCGTACGCCGAAACGCAGAACACATACGGCTCTTTCAACACCTGGAAACACACCGTTTCGTTTGGCTCCGGCTTGCTGAACGATAAATTTACAGTAGATGGCCGCCTGTCTAAAGTATCCTCGGATGGCTACATCGACCGCGCTTTCTCTGATCTGAAGTCCTATTATTTCTCGGCGGGCTATCATGGCAAAACCGGTATGCTGAAATTCATTACCTTCTCGGGTCAGGAAAAAACATACCAGGCCTGGAACGGACTGGAGGAGAGCAAACTGGAAACCGACCGCACCTATAACTCCACTGGTTTGTACACCGATGCCAACGGAAACGAAGCCTTTTACGACAACGAAACCGACAACTACCAGCAGGACCATTACCAACTGCATTACTCCAAAGATCTGGCACCACGGCTTAACCTGGGCGGCGCGTTCCATTTTACCCGTGGGCGTGGCTATTACGAGCAGTACAAAGAGTCTCAGCGGTTAGCTAATTACGGCCTGGCACCGGTTGTACTAGGTACAGAAAGTATAACGCGCACCGACCTGATCCGGCAGAAGTGGCTCGATAATTATTTTTACGGCGCTACGTATGCGTTAAATTATACTTCGGAAAATGGCAAACTGGACGCAACGCTCGGCGGCGCTGTCAACCAGTATGATGGCGACCATTACGGCGAAATTATCTGGGCGCGTTACGCATCCAACAGCCAGATACGGCAGCGTTATTACTTTGGAAACGCCCTTAAAACCGATTTCAATATTTTCGGGAAAGCAACGTACCAGTTAACCGAAGACCTGAGTTTATTCGGAGATTTGCAGTACCGCACCGTTAATTACGAACTCGAAGGCACCGATGATGATAACCGCGACGTAACGCAGCAAGCGAGTTACAACTTTATCAACCCGAAAGCCGGCGCAACTTATACTTTAAATGAGAACCAAAGTATATATGCCTCCTTTGCCGTAGGCAACCGCGAGCCGGTCCGCTCAGATTTTACAGACCGTACCCAATCCGATGAGCAGAACGGCATCACGCCAAAACCGGAAACGCTTTACAACTGGGAAGCCGGTTACCGTTTGCGCCGTAACGGAAGTATGCCTTTTACCTTCGATGCCAACTTTTACTACATGGATTACAAAAACCAACTGGTGCTAACCGGCCAGCTGAACGATGTAGGAACAGGATTGCGTACCAACATCAAAAACAGCTACCGCACCGGCCTCGAACTGGCAGCCCAGGTACAACTGCACAAACTGGTAACGCTGGGCAGCAACCTGACCGTTAGTCGTAACAAGATCAGAAATTACTCGGAAACAGTTTACAGCTACGACAACGACCAGGATTACAACCCGTCCGGCGAGGAAGTAACTATTTACAAAGAAGCAGACATTGCTTTTTCTCCGGAAATCATCTCGTCGCATTTACTGGAAGTACAACCGGTGACAGGCTTAAGAGCGGCCTTTATTTATAAAACCGTAAGCAAGCAATATTTAGATAACACCAGCAGCGAAAACCGCAAACTGAACGGTTACCAGGTAGCCGACCTGCGCCTGCGCTATACTTTAAAACCGGTTTTTGTGAACGAAATGGAAATTGCCCTGCTGGTTAATAACGTACTTAATACCAAGTATGAGGCTAACGGGTATACGTACAGCAGCAGGTTCGACAACCTGCCTGCCCGCAGCGATTATAATTTTTATTATCCGCAGGCTACACGCAACTTTTTACTTTCGTTTGGAGTAAAGTTTTAATGTTAGATAGAATTATTGATTACGTAAAAAAGCCCTGCCTCACTGGTGGGGCTTTTTGTTTTGAGGATGATTTATACTTTGGAAGAGACAATGCTTTCCAGTCGGAGCTATTCTGTCCGGTTTATACTTTGCCGAAGACTTCTGGGTGCTGATTTCTTTTTGTGGCGTTATAAATAGCTACTTTACCCGAAAATTCTAACTTTGCATCTACTCATTCCAACATCTTAAAACAGAACTATGGCTTACGAATCTACCGGCGCGCCTGATTATTATAACATAGACGACCTCCTGACCGAGGAACACAGACTGATCCGCCAGACAATGCGCGATTTTGTGAAGCGTGAAATTTCTCCTTACATCGAACAATGGGCGCAGGATGCACATTTCCCTTCCGAAATTGTAAAGAAGTTTGGCGATGTAGGTGCTTTCGGCCCGACTATACCAACCGAGTATGGCGGGGGCGGCCTCGATTATATCAGCTATGGCATTATCATGCAGGAAATCGAGCGCGGCGACTCCGGTATGCGTTCTACGGCATCGGTGCAGGGCTCTTTGGTCATGTACCCCATCTACAAGTATGGCTCTGAGGAGCAACGCAATAAATACCTACCGAAACTGGCCAGCGGCGAGTGGCTGGGCTGCTTTGGTTTAACAGAACCGGACCACGGCTCAAACCCAGGCGGCATGATGACCACCATCAAAGACATGGGCGACCATTATTTGCTGAACGGTGCTAAAATGTGGATTTCTAACTCGCCGGAGTGCCAGGTAGCGGTAGTATGGGCGAAGAACGATGAAGGCCGCATTAAAGGCGTAATTGTGGAGCGCGGCATGGAAGGCTTTACAACGCCAGAGATACACAACAAATGGAGCTTACGCGCCAGCTGTACCGGCGAACTGGTTTTTGATAACGTGAAAGTACCCAAAGAAAACCTGTTACCGAACATAGATGGCTTAAAAGGACCACTTGGTTGCCTGGACTCTGCCCGTTATGGCATTTCGTGGGGTGCAATTGGTGCTGCCATCGATTGCTACGAATCGGCTCTGAAGTATAGCAAAGAGCGCATTCAATTCGATAAACCAATTGGCGCATTCCAGCTGACACAGAAAAAACTGGCCGAAATGCTGACTGAAATTACCAAAGCACAGCTTTTGGCCTGGCGCTTAGGCATGCTCATGAACGAAGGCAAAGCCACTACCCAGCAAATATCGATGGCCAAACGCAATAACGTAGACATGGCGCTGCGCATCACCCAGATTGCTCGTCAGATACACGGCGGTATGGGCATTACAGGCGAGTACCCGATCATGCGCCACATGATGAACCTGGAATCTGTGATCACTTACGAAGGAACGCACGATATTCATTTGCTGATAACAGGTGCCGATATTACCGGCATTCAGGCGTTTAAATAACCCCTCCCAATCCTCCCCTAAAAACAGGGGAGGACTTATTACAACAAAGGCAGCTACGAAAGTGGCTGCCTTTTATACTTTAAGTAACAATGGTCAAGGCCGTTTTAGCTGATTTCTTCGTCAGGTTGGTCTCTGAATTTTCCTTGTGGTTTGTAGGAAATCATACTTTCCCAAAGCCTGTCAAACTCCCGGCTGTAGTCCTGCACAATACTGATGTTATCGGTTATCAGTACATTTTCGTGGTTGTAGAGGGCGGCGCTTCGGGTCCAGTTGTAGCTGCCGGTCAGTACGCTGGCTTCGTCGAAAATGGCAAACTTATGGTGCATGTGGCTGCGTGTTTTATCGATGCGCACATGCAGGCCTTTTGCAGCTAATTCCCTTATATCGGAGCCCATATCATGCAGTTTTGTATTATCCGTAATGATCTTGATACGTACGCCGCGCCGGTGAGCCAGCACAATGGCTTCCGAAATACGGTCGTCACTGATCGTAAAAACACAGATCTTCATCGTTTTCCTGGTTGCTTCGATAGCGCTGATGATAGCGTTCAGGCAAGCATCTCCCGGACTGAAAAAAGCATGACTGGTAATTTTTTGATGACTTGGGTGCATGTATTTCTTATTTTAGCCGCCGTAAGTTACTCTTGGTTCTCTTAAAGTAAAGCTATGGCAAATGCTTTGCTAATAAGGTTAGATTTGTATAATAAAAGTATAAAATAATTAGCAAAATTACGTAAATTCGAAGCTGTAAATGGAGCGAAACAAAGTATAAATCTATTATACCTGCACACGCTTCCGGTTTATAAAAAGTATTACTTATACCATGAGAGAAGATTATCTGACCGGCGAAAACGACTACATGTCGCCCGCCGAAAAGGACATAGATAAAGCGCTGCGCCCGCTCAGTTTCAGCGATTTTACAGGGCAGGCCAAAATTGTTGAGAACCTGAAAATATTTGTGCTCGCCGCCCGCCGCCGTGGCGAAGCGCTGGACCACGTATTATTGCACGGACCTCCGGGCCTGGGTAAAACCACACTATCGCATATTATTGCTTCTGAACTGAACGCAGGCATCAAAATGACATCCGGGCCGGTACTGGATAAGCCCAGCGACCTGGCGGGTTTGCTCACGAACCTCGATGCAAACGATGTACTGTTCATTGACGAGATCCACCGCCTCAACCCAATCGTGGAAGAGTACCTGTACTCGGCGATGGAGGATTACAAGATCGATATCATGCTCGATTCCGGTCCTAATGCGCGTTCTGTACAAATCAGTTTGAATCCGTTTACCCTGATCGGTGCAACCACACGTTCCGGTTTGCTGACAGCGCCGTTGCGTGCCCGTTTCAGTATTAACAGCCGTTTGGAGTATTACGATGCCGAGTTGTTAACTTCCATTGTAAAACGTTCGTCGGCTCTGCTGGGTGCACCTATACACGATGATGCTGCTTTCGAGATTGCCCGCCGCAGCCGTGGCACACCGCGTATTGCGAACAACCTGCTGCGCCGTACCCGCGATTTTGCCCAGATAAAAGGCGATGGCACCATCACCGTAGAAATTGCAAAGTTTGCTCTGCATGCGCTGGATGTAGACCACAACGGTTTGGATGATATGGACAAACGAATTCTCTCCTGCATCATCGATAAGTATAAAGGTGGCCCGGTTGGTATCTCAACCATCGCAACAGCCTGCGGCGAGGAAGCAGAAACCATCGAAGAAGTATACGAGCCGTTCCTGATTCAGGAAGGTTATATTAAGCGCACCGCCCGCGGCCGCGAAGCAACCGAAGCTGCTTACCGTCACTTAGGTAAAATTCCGCCGCAGCATGTTACCGGCGGCGGTTTGTTTGCTGAGGAGTAACGTATAAAAGCAGGCTTTCCGGAGCCTGCTTTTTGCATTTGAGTACTTTACTAGTAAACTCTAGTTGCGATTTACCCACCCCAACCCCTCCGAGGAGGGGAATTTGTTCTGTAAGAGTAATTTTTGAGTTATTTTTTGTAATCGTAAATCAAAATTCCCCTCCTTGGAGCGGTCAGGGGCAATGTCGTCAACTTAAGATTTTTGCCCTCGCTCGCCTCTGGCGAGTGTGAGCTACCTGCGGCCTCTGGCCGCTTCAGTTTCATACCTAATAGTTAAAATTTTGATACAGGGATATGGATGTCCGGAAGATCCTTTACCTTAAGTTGACGGCATTGGGGGTCAGGGGTGGGTTTACACCTATACAATACAGTA
Organism: Pontibacter arcticus; assembly: GCF_003284895.1. GTDB lineage: Bacteria > Bacteroidota > Bacteroidia > Cytophagales > Hymenobacteraceae > Pontibacter > Pontibacter arcticus. Next base: position 363,181 of record NZ_QMDV01000001.1, on the reverse strand, counting down.
GATCGCAACTTGAGTTAGTAAGTATAAACCTTTGCTGCGTGATTCTACGAAACGGATTTATTTCTCTGTAATTTTGTTCTTCCTCAAAGTATAAACCGAGCTCTGAAGTATAAATTTTGAACAAAGCGCAATACACCCATTTCATCAAACAAAAAGCACAGGAGCTAGGCTTTATGTATTGCGGCATTTCCAAGGCTGATTTTCTGGAGGAGGAAGCGCCGCGCCTGGAGAGCTGGCTGAACCAGCACATGCACGGCCAGATGCACTACATGGAAAACCATTTCGATAAGCGCCTGGATCCGCGTCTGCTGGTAGATGGTGCCAAATCTGTGGTATCCTTGCTGCTCAACTACTATCCGGAAGAAAAGCAGCCCGAAACCGATACGCTTAAAATATCAAAGTATGCGTATGGCACCGATTATCATTTTGTGATAAAAGACAAGCTGAAAACCTTACTGGACCTTATCAATGAAGAAATAGGAGAGGTGGGTGGCCGCTGCTTCGTGGATTCGGCGCCGGTGCTGGACAAGGCCTGGGCTAAAAAAAGCGGACTGGGTTGGATAGGCAAAAACTCAAACTTAATTACACCGCAAGTAGGCAGCTTTTACTTTATTGCGGAGCTGATTATTGATTTAGAACTGGAATATGATGGGCCGATAAAAGATTATTGCGGCTCGTGTACCCGTTGCCTGGATGCCTGCCCGACCGATGCGATAGTAGCGCCTTATGTGGTGGATGGCAGCAAGTGCATTTCATACTTTACCATCGAGCTGAAAGACCAACTGCCGCAGGAAATGAACGGGAAATTCGGAAACTGGGTGTTTGGTTGTGATATCTGCCAGGATGTATGTCCGTGGAACCGTTTCAGTAAGCCACACCAGGAGCCGGCCTTTAACGCGCATCCCGAACTTAAAAACATGAAAACAAACGATTGGCAGGAGCTGACGCAGGAAGTGTTTTCGCAGCTTTTCAAGAAATCAGCAGTGAAGCGGACAGGGTACAAAGGGCTGCTGCGTAACATTCAGTTTTTGCAGCAACCCCCTGAAAATGATTAAGCTATACTTGGGCACTTGGAAAATACGTTGTTCAGAATGCGATGGTATACATCCGAGAACTCGGTATAACACCACTGCTTAAATTGCGTCAGCTCATCTGCCGCTAAAAATTTAAAAGATTTTCTAAGTTCCTTTTCAAACAGCATTTTGTCGAAGCTAACCTTCAGCAAAATGGTCTTCATATATTCTAACATGGTTCGTTTAAGTAATAAAAATTATACTTTGCAATACGCAGATAATCCGCTAAAGTGACAGGTTCCGGGTAAAGAAATTAAATATTTTTTGTTACCATAATACAAGCCCTCAAAACCAGAAAAGAGGGCCTGATCTTCAGGTCCTCTTTTCTAAATAAGGTATCAATAACTAGCGTGGCTGTACAATAAACAAGTTGGCAATATCCAGAACAGCTTGTTTTTCCAAAGGTTCATCAAACGCTTCGGAGGCCGCTCCTACAGAAATTCCGCCAGAAGCAATATTAACCGTAGCCTGGGTAGTTACTTCTTCGCCATTATATACTGCTTGTGTTGGAGCAGGCATTCCTGCTCCACGTTCATTCCCGGTTATCCAGCTCTTTAAACCACGTATTTTTCGTATTTCAGCTGCGTGGCGCGCTTCTACGGAGTGTATTTGCAGGGCAGCTGTTAACACCGCACTGCTGGCTATTAAATTACCAGCCTGCCCCTTATAAGCACGTACGCCGGTATCTTCAAACGCCTGAGCTAGAGCCAGGAAAGTAGCTGGGTTTGTGTTCCAATCGGCAAAAGCGCCACCGGCCGAGAAGTCGAAAGTAGGCTTAGGTACCGGTGTAGCGTTAAGCGATCTGAGGGTATCCTGTAAAAACTTTACGTGTGCCGCTTCGTGCTTGCTGATCTGCTCGATAACTGGGCGGTTGGCAGCAGCAACTGCTGTAGAAGAGGCCAGGCCTAAACGGTAAAACTCATCTTCCAGGTATTCTAAAGTAAGTGCAAATTGCAGCGTATCCACAATAGCGTTGTTCGATTGGCCGTAAGCCTTTGTAAACAAGGAGCCTAGCGCCAACGGCACAGCAGCAACAGCTATCTTTTTACTGAAACCACTTATGTTTTTAAAGGCCGCTCTGCGCGAATCCAACCGACCGTATACTTCCGGGTCAGCTTTCTCAATGTCCTGAATTAGTTTAAGAATATTCATAGTGCTGTTCGGTTATTTAGGTAAGTTGTTCGCGTTAATTTTTGTTTTAATGTAATCAGCGGCAATGGTCAGTACTTCCATCGGCGTCCGGGATACGTCCAGGCCTTTGGCATCTACCACATCATCACCCGAAAAATCTTTCGATAATGGATTCAGCAGATCGCGGATGGCAGCTGCATGGCGTGCTTCCACAGATACAATTTTACCTGCCAGCGTAAGGTAAGTTAAGCCAACGCCGGTATCTGTAAATAACTGGCCTGCGCCGTTGTAAGCCGATACGCCCAGGTCTTCAAAGGCTTTGGCGGTGCCTAATACGCTGGCTCTGTCGTTAAAATTGATCTTAGTAAAGTTTACTTCCAGGCCCGGAATTGCATTGTTTCCAAGTGCGGCCTTAAAGAACTCGCGGTGGGCTATTTCATGGTCGCGGATATCGGTTAGTAACTGCGTTTCTGCAGCCGTCATGCCGGCATACTTGGTTGCGATAACTTGCGTGTAGAAAGCCGCTTCGAGTTGTTCCAACGCATAGGCGTAGTTCAGAATGCCCACATCGCCGGAGCCCAGGTCAACGGCATCTCCAACAGGTGGCAGCGGATCTATCTGGTCATCGTCGTCATCGCAAGAGGTAGTAAGTAATAATGTAGCAGCGGCAGCTGAAGCACCTGCATACCGGAAGAAGGTACGTCGTTGCATCTGGGCTTTTAAAGCTTTGCTAATGCCGCCTTCATTTTCTTCAGGCTGGTTAATTTTCTCCATAATCGTAAAAGTTTAGTGTTGATGGATAGTATCGTTTACCAGTTCTGAATCGGGCTTAAAATCCGCTGTTGTATAACTGGCAATGTAGCTGACCTACGCTGCAGCTAAAAGACCGGATTTAGGCAGTTTTAAATTTATTTGACTGCTGCCAGTCTGAGAAGAAAAAATGAGCCAAACAGAGTAAGCTGGGAAGCGTTTTTTGAAGTATAAATGGGATCACTAAAGTATAAAAGCGGACAGGTATACTTGCTGCTGCTGAAAATGTGAAGTATAAATCAGCCTGAAAAATTGCGAAAATAGTTTTTTATACCTTAGTTGAAGGTTGCACCAAATCCGGAGCCCGTTTATGCGTTTTTTTACTTTGCTGTTTATACTTGTACAAGTGCTTGTGCTACCTGCGCAAGGGCAGCAGATCAGCATCGAACTTGGCAAAAGCCCGTTGCCCATTAACCAGTATTATACCGTCTCAATCAGGCTGCAGAACCAGCCTTTAAAAGACTATACGCCGTTTCCGGAGATAGAAGGTTTTAAGAAAAGCAGCCGCTACAGCACTACCAAAACCATTACCACCGCCGGCGAAACCACTACCATCCTGACCATCACGCAGAATTACGCAGCCCTCGATGAAGGAGATTTTACACTTCGGCCCTTTACCATGAAAGTGAACGGGCAAACTGTGCAAAGCCCCGGCGCAAGTATAAAAATTGTACCTGCGCCTGCCAATGGCCCGCAAAGTATAAATCTACCCGACCTGAACGCGCTGAACGAAACCACTGACCCGGTGGTGGAACAGGAACCGGAATTTATCTCGAAAGAAGACAATGCGTTCCTGACGATATATACAAATAAAAAAGAGGTATTTGTAGGCGAAGGTGTAAATGTGGTGCTATACTTTTACCTGGCCGAAAAAGACCAGCAACTCCTCGATTTTCATGATTTTGCAAATCAATTAACCGGCATCGTCCGGCAACTGAAGCAGCCTAATTCCTGGGAAGAAGCCTTTGATTTTACGGAAATAACGCCAGAAAACGTGTTGGTGAAAGGCGAACCCTACCTGCGGTTTAAGTTTTACGAAGCCGTATTATACCCCCTTAACCTGGAGCCTGTTAGGTTTCCGGCCTTAGAACTGCGGATGATTAAGTATAAAGTGGCCAAAAACCCGAATCTGCTGGAAGAAGACCGGCAGGAAGGCTTTAAGACCTTTTATTCGAGGGAAAAAGTGGTAGGCGTAAAACAGTTGCCGCCGCACCCATTGCGCGACGTAGTGCCGGTGGGCGTGTATAGTATCCAGCAAAAATTATCTGCCCGCAAAGTGCCGGTTGGCAAAAGCTTTAATTACCAGTTTACCGTAACAGGCGAAGGTAATTTTGATGCCCTGATGCCACCTGTGCCAGCAAACCCGATTGAGCTGGACTTTTACCCGCCGGATGTGCGACAGGATATTACCCGGCGCAACGGGCAAGTAGTAGGTGCCAAAACGTTTGCTTACAACATTATGCCACGCGAGCCGGGTACCTTTAAACTGGCGGATGCCCTCGGACTAATTTATTTTAACCCGGAAACGGCAGCCTACGATACACTTCGGCCGACGGTGCAGGTGCAGGTAACAGGCCTGCAGGATACTGACGCGCTGGTGCTTTCCAGGGACCTGGGAGATTTCTATAACATCATCGAAAACGAAGACACTAAACTGCAAAGCCTTAACCAGGCAAACGAAATCAGAAGATATGCCAACATCGTGTTGGTAGTGTTGCTGGCGGTAGGTACGTTTGTGTTTCTGAAAAAAAATAAAGTATGAGCAATTCCTACGGAAAACTTTTCCGGATCACAACCTTCGGCGAATCGCATGGGGCGGCAGTTGGTGTTATTATAGATGGTTGCCCGGCTGGCCTCGACATCAGCCTGGAAGAAATACAGCACGCCCTGGATCGTCGCAGGCCCGGCCAGTCAAGTATAACTACGCCGCGCAAAGAGGAAGATAAAGCCACCATACTTTCAGGTATTTTTGAAGGAAAGACGCTGGGCACGCCTATTACGCTTGTTGTAAATAATAAAGACCAGGCAAGCCACGATTACAGCCACATCGAGCACGCTTTTCGGCCATCGCATGCCGATTATACTTATACCGCCAAGTATGGCCTGCGCGACTACAGGGGAGGAGGCCGCAGTTCTGCCCGCGAAACCGTTGCCCGGGTAGCGGCGGGTGTTTTAGCTGCAAAGTTGTTGCAGAAGTATGGCATCAGCATAAAGTCGTATGTAGCGCAGGTGGGAAGTATAAAGCTGGAAAAACCGTACACCCAACTCGACCTGAATCAGATTGACAGCAACATCGTGCGCTGCCCCGATAGCGAAACAGCTGCCCGTATGATCAGCCTGATCGAAGAAGTGCGCGATAACCTGGATACGGTAGGCGGTGTAGTGAGCTGCGTGATAACCGGCACGCCGGCCGGCTTAGGCGAACCTGTATTTGATAAGCTGCACGCCGAACTGGGCAAGGCGATGCTAAGTATAAATGCCGTGAAAGGCTTTGAATATGGCAGCGGTTTTGAAGGCGTAAAAATGCGCGGTTCCGAGCACAACGATCAGTTTTTTACCGATGAAAACGGCGCTATAAAAACACGTACCAATAACTCCGGCGGCATACAGGGTGGCATCAGCAACGGGCAGGATATTTACTTTAATGTCGCGTTTAAATCTGTAGCTACCATTCTGCAGCCCCAGCAAACCATTAACGATGCCGGCGAAGAAATTATGCTGGTTGGCAAAGGCCGCCACGACCCCTGTGTGCTGCCGCGTGCCGTGCCTATTGTAGATGCCATGGCCGCTTTAGTACTGGCAGATTTCGTAATGCGACAGCAGGCGAGTAAAGTATAAATGCGGAATTTTAACTGAAGTCGTTTGCCGGGATATAACCCCATTCCGCCAGTTCTTGCTCATGAGTAACTGGCCTGCAAGCGCCGTTGGCTAAAAGTATAATTCTGTTGCTAACACGCCATACAGAACGGTAATCATGGTCTGTAATAATAAAGCCTTTGGTGCCGAGGTGCGAATTTAAAAGTTCTTCGATCCGTTCGGCATACAGCGGCTCTACACCAGAGAAAGGCTCATCCAATAACAGGAATTTTACATCCAGCTGCAGTAACAGGAGTAACTCAAAATAGCGTAACTCACCTTTAGATAATTGGTTTGGATAATTATTTAAGAGCTTTTGTACCCGTTCGTTTTGTTTTACCGCCTCCTTTTTTTCAGGTTCATAAAAGTATAGATCTACAATTTTGTTTAACCTGATAGTTGCAGGCAGGAAATCTTGTTGGGGGAGATACGCCAGCAGGTTCTTCTGTTTATAAGGTGCTGGATATACCTGTCCGTTTATTCGGATGTGCTTGTTATCTGTGAGTAATGTTCCGAAAATGATTTTGAGCAATGTCGATTTGCCACAGCCGTTCCGGCCCAATAAGCCTACAATTTCCCCTGTTTTGCAGCTAATGTAAATATCCGTAAGCAGCTGCCGTTCTTTAATACGGTATAAAATGCTGTCAGCCTGCAGTTCGTTTTCAGGCATACAGGTATAGTTTGAGGATGAATAACACAAACACAAGTGCTACATTAAAAAGATAAGCACCAACTATAAGCCCCATCTTACTGATGCCCTGGTTATGATAAAAGTAATATTGATTTTGGTAACGCTGTTCGTAAAAGTATAAAGCAAGTATAAAACTACCGGTAAGCAGACTGATACTGAAAGCATTTATAAAACCAATAATCCTATGCTCTGCAAAGGCCAGGCTTAGTATACTTACCAACAGTGTAAATGGAAGCATAAAGCTTAGGAGGCTTCTGTAGAACATAAAATGTAACCTGAGTAATTGCATCGCGGAGCTTTGTATTATTCAATATAAACAGAAATCGGTTTAAATAAAAAAAGCCGCCCCTGTAAGCAGGAGCGGCTTTTCTATACGTATACTTTTATTAAAACAACTTCAGCTCTACTACCAGGTACCAGATCAGGATAAGAACAGGCAACAGGAACGGGATAGAGTATTTAAATACATAAGCAAAGAAAGAAGGCATCTTAATGCCAGCGCTTTCTGCAATGGCTTTCACCATAAAGTTAGGGCCGTTACCAATGTAAGTAAACGCTCCGAAAAGAACAGATGCCAGCGAGATGGCTTCCAGCAATATGATCGTACCCGGTTCAAGACCAGTGCCAGTGGCAAACTGCCGTACTTCCATCACATTGTTCTGTGCCATATCATACTTTGCCATTGCTAAAGACAAGAAGTTGGCATAGGTTGGTGCGTTATCTAAAAAGCCTGAAAGCGAGCCTGTAGCCCAATACAAAAAGTTAGGCGTGATATACTGCGAATATTCAGGAGACGAAGCGATTTTGGCTGATAGTTGCAGTGCCGGCATCATCGTAAAGAAGATACCAAAAAACAGGAACACCACTTCCAGAATAGGGCCGAACGTAAAATGGTTACCGGCAAGCGCTGTTTTATCTGAATTGCGGTAGCACAGGAAAGCTGCTGTTAGCTGAATGATCTCACGTAAAAAAGAGAACTTATTGCCATCATAATAGATATGCGGCAGGCCATCGATCACATTCGGGTCCAGGAAAATGGCACCAATAATAATGGCAAGCCAAAGCAGATTGCGCTTGCCACTGATATAAAATTCTGTTTTGGCTTCGTTGGCCGCAATAACTTCGGGGCGTGGTGCATAGTTCGATAGTTTATTGCGGCTATCCACTACAAAAAAGATCAGGCATAGGGCAGCAATGGCCAATAACCAAGGGACAAACAAATGCTGCAATGTCCAGAAAAACGGTACGCCTTTCAGAAAGCCAATAAAAAGCGGAGGATCACCGAGTGGTGTCAGCAAGCCGCCGGCATTACTTACTATAAAGATAAAAAATACGATCTGGTAAGATTTGATACGGTGAATGTTAAGCCGGATAAAAGGCCTGATCAGCAGCAGCGAAGCACCGGTCGTGCCTATGATATTGGCCATCACGGCGCCTAATGCCATTAAAGCCACATTCATGGCAGGTGTAGCGCTGGCATTTATATTGATGTAGATGCCGCCGGCTGCAATGTATAGCGAACTTAAAAGTATAGCGAAGGAAGCATATTCAAAAAAAGTATGAATCGGCATGTGCTGGTCCTGCAATACGAACAAGTAATAGGCAAGCACGGTAAGGCCAAGCGTTACGGCAACTTTCTTATAATTGTGCTCCCAGAAATGGCCGAACAACACAGGGCCACTGGCGATCATGCCTATCAGCAGCAGGAAAGGTATGATCAGGTAAACAGCAACTTCATGTTGAGCCTGTGCCAGTAAAATAAAATTAGTTAGCATGTTAAGTGAGTGGGGTTAGGAAAGTCAGAAATTTAACCGCGCTGCAAAGATACATTTTCGAGTATAAATAGCTAGCAGTGGTCTGCTTTGCGCGTTACAACATTGATGCTTACGTATGGGATCGTATATACTTCTCAGAAATAATACTTAATTTTGGAAACTTTAAGACATAGTCGAAAGTTTTAATCTAAAGAGATATTAACATGATAGATAATAAAGAAAAAATGGTGTCTGTTTACGCGGAAGCCAGCCCGAACCCTGAATCGATGAAATTTGTAATGAACGCTGTTTTGTTGCCGGAAGGCCAGAGCGTTGATTATCCAAACCTTGAAAGCGCTATGGAATCGCCGTTGGCGCAGGAGCTTTTCAACTTTGATTATGTATCGCGTGTATTTATTGCCAGCAACTTTGTAACCGTAACCAAAAACTCGGATATAGAGTGGGTAAAACTGATCCCCGAACTGCGTACGTTCCTGAAATCTTACACAGAAGCAGGCGGACCGGTTTTTAACGAAGGTTTCAGTGCTAAAGCAGGGCCTCAGACTACAAACGCCGATGGCAGCGTAGCTTCTGAAGAAGACGAAGCGATCTCAAAGAAAATTATCGATCTGCTTAACAACTATGTTCGCCCGGCGGTAGAGCAGGATGGCGGTAACATATCGTTTAAGTCGTATGATAAAGGTGTTGTAACGGTACACTTGCAAGGCTCGTGCAGCGGCTGCCCATCTGCTACGGTAACGCTTAAAGCCGGCATCGAGAACTTATTGAAGCGTATGGTACCGGAAGTAACAGAAGTTGTTGCCGATGGCGTAACCGTATAAGTATATAAAGTATAAAACAAAACAGCCAGCCTATTTATAGGCTGGCTGTTTTGTTTTACAGGCAATCCAGAAAGCAACTAATAGAAGTATAAACTGGCAGTAGGTTTAAACTTTATACAAAAAATAAAAAGCGGCCGAAGTATAAACTCCGGCCGCTTTTTTATTTCATGTATTTCAGGGAATGTTAAGCTGTAACAGCTGCATTCGGCTTCAATGTTTTTGTAGTGTCCACGATAAGCGGTGCTGCAATGAACAGGGAAGAATAAGTACCTGCTATAATACCGATGATCATGGCCAGTGAGAAACCACGCAGCACCTCGCCACCGAAGAAGAACAGCACAAGCACCACGAATAACAGGGTAGTAGACGTGATGATGGTACGGCTGAACGTAGAGATCAGGGCAGGGCTGATGATATCTTTTACTGCAGCACGTGGGTTCTCGTTCAGGTTTTCGCGGATACGGTCGAAGATTACCACCGTATCGTTAATAGAGAAACCGATGATCGTCAGGATGGCCGCAATAAACACCTGGTCCATTTCATAAGAAATTCCGAACAGATCAAGGATAGAGAATACAGCAATGATCATGAGTGCATCGTGCAGCAAGGCTACAACACCACCCAAACTGAACTGCCACTTACCAAAACGAAGTATAACATAAAGGAAGATACCAACCAGCGAAAGCAACATAGAGATAAGCGAAGTACGCTGAATATCATCGGCCATCGTAGCACCAACTTTAGCAGAGCTCAGGATTTCAGGGTTCTGGTTGCTGTATTGCTCCAAACCTTTCAGAAGGGCTGTTTCTACCTGCTTGTCTGCTTGCACATCTTCGTTATCAGCCAGGAAGCTGGTTGTTATTTTCAGGCGGTTAGAGGCGCCATACGTTTTAACTTCTGTGCCGGCTTCACCAAACTCATCTAAAAGCGCCGTACGCACATCAGAAGCTGGTACAGCCTGATCGAAGTTAACCACATAAGAACGGCCACCTTTAAAGTCTACACCCAGGTTAGGGCCACCGTTAATGTACATGGCAATAAAGCCAAAGGCAATAACTCCAATCGATAGGATATAAGCAGGCCTGCTTAACTTCATGGCATCAAACTTAATGTTCTTAAAAAGCTTGTCTGCAAATGAAGACGAGAAGTTAAGCGTTCCTCTTTTTCTGAATGTATTCTCAACAAGAATTCTGGAGATAAATACTGATGTGAAGAATGAAGTAGCGATACCTAACATCAGCGTAATGGCAAAGCCTTTTACCGGACCAGAGCCGAAGAAGTAAAGTATAAAACCTACCAGGAAGGTAGTAACGTTCGCATCCAAAATAGTAGAGAATGCTTTTTCATATCCTTTATCAATTGCGTTGCGGATACCGAGCCCTTTGGTCATCTCTTCGCGCATACGCTCAAAAATAAGTACGTTCGCATCTACGGCCATACCCAGCGTGAGCACGATACCGGCAATACCAGGCAATGTTAGCGCAGCATTAAACTGTGCCAGGATACCAAGTATAAAGAAAACGTTGAACACAAGGGCTAAGTCAGCAATAAAACCACCACGCTGGTAGTAAGCGATCATAAACACAACCACTACAATTAAACCGGCGATAGTAGAAAGTAAGCCCTGGTTGATAGCTTCCTGACCCAATGACGGACCAACAACTGCTTCTTCCACGATACGGGTTGGAGCCGGCATCTTACCAGCTTTCAGGATGTTTGCTAAATCCTGCGCTTCCTCGATGGTGAAGTTACCAGAAATAGAAGAGTTACCACCTGTAATCTCGCCCTGCACTACCGGCGCAGAGTATACATAGTTATCAAGCACGATTGCAACCTGGCGGCCTACGTTCTCGCCTGTTAAACGCGCCCAGCGCTTAGAGCCGGTCGGGTTCATGGTCATGGTAATTTCCGGACGGCCTGTCTGGTCGAAATCCTGGCGGGCATCGTTAATACCGTCGCCACCCATTGGTGCTTTGCCGTCGCGTCCTTTTTTGATGGCATAAAACTCTACAAAAGCCTGGCGGTTATCACCTTCAACCGGCTTAACACCCCATAAGAACTTCATGTTAGGAGGGAAGATTGCGCGTACTTCCGGTCTTGCGAAAATTTCGTTGATTCGGGCAGTATCGCGCACGTTGGCACCTAAGCCACCTGGCATCTGTGTGAACAGATTAGCTAAAGCGCCACCTTGTGCGTCAGCAAGCGAATCAAGCGTAGAAGCTTCGTTGGCAGCTGGCGTATTTTTGGCAATGGCAGTAGAGTCGCCGGCAGCTTGTGCCAGTACATCTGCGGTAGTATCTGTAGCAGCGGCTGCGGCTAACGCATCATCAGCTTTTGGTGCAGCAGCAGTTGTTTTGCCGGCTCTCTGCTGTTTTGTTAAGTAATCGTTCAGTTGTGCAAAGTATGGGCTATACTCTTGCGGCGACCATACTTCCCAGAACTCCAGGTTAGCCATACCTTGTAACAGGTTACGCACACGGTCCGGGTTGTCAATACCTGGTAACTCGATCTGGATACGGCCACTGCCTTTCAGGCGCTGGATGTTTGGCTGGTTTACACCAAATTTATCGATACGGGTACGCAGGATGTTAAAAGAGCGATCGATCGCATCTTCCACTTCTTTGTCGATCACATTAATTACTTCGTCGTTAGAAGAATCGAAGCTGATCTTGCCACGGTTAGCTGATGTAGAGAAGATTCTGCTCAGGCGGCCGTTTGGTTCTACTTCGCGGTAAGCCTCGCCAAAAAGGGTAGTGAAGCTCTGGTTGCTGTTTTTCTGAAGTTCTTTGGCGCGGTCCAGCGCTTTCAGGAAGTTAGGGTCTTTGCTGTTGTTGGAAAGTGATTTGATGATCTCGATCGGAGAAACTTCCAGTACCACGTGCATACCACCTTTCAGGTCAAGGCCCAGGCCAAGCTCGTTGTCTTTAATTTCCTGATAGGTATAGTTCATGAACACAGGCTCTTTCCAGATAGAATCCAGGTAAGTCTGCTTTCTGGCCATGTCTACATTGCCTTGTGCATCCGTCGCGTAGGCTTCGGCGTCCTTTTGCACGTTGCGCGAGATAAGCGAAAACGACAGGTAGTACAGGCAAAGCACCGATACGATCACTGTCAGAACAATAATAAAGGTTTTATTCCGCATTGTTGATAGATAGATAAAGTATAATAAATAAGATAAAAAGTTGAAGGTGCACAAAGTATAAGTTGTGCGGATGCTTACCCTAATGCCGGTTTCAGAAGAGAGGCATTAGCAGTAAGAAAAGAATAGAAGCTGCGAAAGCTGTTTAGGGAGCGTTTGGTTGTATGGTAACCGGAAACAATTGCTGCACAAAACTGGCGCCACGCGGTACCGAAGTATGGGCAGGCAGAATGTCATGAGCTGTGGAAGCGAAAACAGGAAAAGGTACCGGCTCTAAGGCTTGCTGTAAGTTGAGGGCCACAAAAGAGGTGGTTGCCTCCAGCGATACTTTCTGTTTTACAACTGTTTTGGAATCTTCGGAAGGTACAGCAAATTTTGAGTTTGTTTGCTGCGTTGTGCCAGGCACCGAACCGGCATAAGCCACCACTTCCTGCCCATTAAGCACAAGTGCCCAAAGCAAGGTAACTGACATCAAAAGATGCCTGAAATGGGAGGTTATGGTTTTAGTGTTGAGCATGAATAGCTACAAATGTAACTATTTTTCTTAAAAAAGAGTACGGCTTAGCTGTTTATCTCGATAAAGCGCTTGATATCGTGTTTTTTTCCGATAAGGAGCAGGATATCAGTAGGATAGATAACGGTGTCAGCTTTCGGAACACCGATGATGTGCTCGACCTGCGTTGGTTTTCCGTCTTTTATCTCCTCAAAAAAGCGTTTGATCGTGATCAGGTTGAGGTTATACTTTTCGCGCAGCGATATCTGGGACAGGCTTTTATTGGCCACACCTTTTGGCGTATGGATCTCCACGATCTCATAGTTATCGGGTAAGGGCAAAAAAGTGCGCATGCTTGGTTGCAGCAGGCGCTCTGCCACTGTTTTACCTACTTCACCTTCCGGTGACAGGATTTCCTGCACACCCATTTTTTCGAGGATGCGGCGCTGCTGGTTATTGGATGCCCGCGTAATAACACGCTTTATTTTGAGCTCCTGGAGATTGGCTGTCGTAATAAGCAGGGCTTCGAAATCTTCTCCAATTGCCACTACCACTGCATCCATATCCTGGATATTCTGAGCTTCCAGGGCACGCAGGTCGGTGGCATCCAGGGTAACGGCATAGGCTACGTCGTCCTTGATATCCTCCACATGATCTTCCGAGTTATCAATAGCTAGCACTTCTGCGCCGCGCTCAGCCAGCGTACGGGCTATGGAATTACCAAATATGCCAAGGCCGATTACTGCGAATTTGTGTTTCATACGTTGAGTTTCGTATTCAGGAAAGTGGTAACTACGGCAAGGCCCTTTTCAAAATGGTTATTGTTCGGGATAATAATGTCCGCATCGTTTTTATACGGCTTGATATACTTTTCGTAAGTAGGGGCTACATGGTGTGTGTAACGGTAAAGTACATCATCCAGGTCATAGCCACGCTCTACTTTATCGCGGATAATGCGGCGCTGCAGTTTAATGTATTCTTTGGCGTCGATGTATAGTTTGAGATCCATTAAGCGGGCAATCTCTTCGAAATAGAAAACGAAGATGCCTTCTACTACAATGATCGGGGCAGGCTTAAATTCGAGTTGCTTGGGTATAACATTGGGGTTGTTAAAGGTATACTCGGTGCGCTGTACGGTTTCGCCCTGGCTAACTTTAAGAATGTCGCGGGCGTAGGCCTCGTCGTCTATGCAGGAAGGCAGATCGAAGTTGGTAACGCCGTTGTGGTCCTGTAACTGAAATTCCCGTGATTTATAATAATTGTCCTGCGATATCAGGCAGATATCCTCAGGTGCAAATGAGGCAAGTAATTTATTTAAGAAAGTGGTTTTGCCTGAAGCACTACCTCCCGTAATCCCGACGATAAATGGCTTTTGCATTGGAAGCTTTAGTTTCAGGTTACAAAAGTAAGACTTTAAGCAGAAAAGGCCTGCAGCCGACCATAAATATTTGATCCGAACCGCCTACTTTCCCACTTTTTTATACTTCTTTCTTCTTCGCACCCTACTGGTACGCAGTGCAAAGTATAAATCCGGGGAAATTTAAACAGCCTTCAGAAAATCTACCAGTTTTTGTACGGCGCGGCCACGGTGGCTGATGGCATTTTTCTCTTCCGGGCTCATTTGGGCAAATGTTTTATCGAATCCTTCGGGCACAAAAACCGGATCGTAGCCAAAGCCTTTGTCGCCTTTTAACTCTTCTGTAATATGCCCGTTCACGATGCCTTCGAATTGCTGCTGCTCTCCGTTTAAAATCAAGGTAATAGAGGTACGGAAGCGGGCTTTCCTGTTTTGCTGGCCTTGCATATTTTTAAGCAGGTGTTGGATGTTGTCGCTGTCGCGGCGCTGTGGGCCGGCATAACGCGCCGAGTACACGCCGGGGGCTCCGTTCAGAGCTTCCACTTCCAGGCCGGTATCATCGGCAAAGCAGCTGATGTTATACTTTTGCCATACCTGTTCTGCCTTCTGGCGCGAGTTTCCTTCCAGGGTATCCTGGTCTTCGGCCAGTTCTTCGTGGCAGCCAATATCTTCCAGCGTCAGTAATTTATACTTGCCTTCCAGCATCTGGCTTACTTCTTCGGTTTTCTTGCGGTTATTGGTGGCAAAGCAAAGTTCGGTCATGGTAAATAAGTATGATCTAAAGTATAACTTGTTACTGCAGGTAAGCTGCTATTTCATTTTCTTTCAGAACCACTACTACATGCTCGTGCAGCGTGGTAGCAAGCGAGTAGCCGGTATAGGTCGCGGCCACCGGAAACTGCGGGTGATGGCGGTCTACCAGCGTGGCTACTTCAATCTTCTTAGGATTATGCTGCAGTAAAGTATGGAGTGCATACGCCAGCGTGCGGCCAGTGTTCAGTACATCATCCGTCAGCACAACGGGCATATCAGTTAAACTGAAATATTGCGGCTCTATCTCAACAGGATCAACTAAAGGAGATGTTTTATTTAAAGTAAGTTTTAAAAGCTGTACTTTTAACGGCGAGATGGCACGTAGTTGCGCTGCCAGCATTTCGGCAAGGGTGTTTCCGTTTGGATAAATGCCGGCCAATACCAGTTCTTCTTCTTCAAAATTGCGCTCATAAATCTCGTAGGCGATCCGTTTGATCTTTTGCTCGATCTGTGCCTTATCAAGTATGAGATTGTTGGGAAGTGTGGCTGGTGTCATGATTCAGAGGCTTTTAAAGGATATACTGCGCCTTTGGCAGTAAACAAATTTAAGAAGATATTCTTTGCTGCGGCTATATTTTAAAGGAAGTGTAAAATAATTTAGCTATAAGCATTTTACTTTCCGGAAAACTTGTTAATTTTGCAGTCCGATATAGAAATTAAGGTTAATTAACGTTTATAATAATGAGAAAAGGCATTCACCCAGAATACAGAAAGGTTGTTTTCCAGGACATGACAAGTGATTTCAAATTCCTAACTCGCTCAACCATGAATTCGGATGAGAAAATAACTTGGGAAGATGGAAACGAGTATCCTGTAATTAAAGTGGAAGTTTCTTCTGCCTCACACCCATTCTACACAGGCAAAAACATCTTCGTTGATACTGCCGGTCGTGTTGAGAAATTCAACAAACGTTATACAAAAAAATAAGCGGTATAACCGGTTAAAACGTTTTAAAAAGAAAGTCTTCTCGTATTATTCGGGAAGACTTTTTTATTTTCGTGCAGTAAACACCAATCTCCCGGGCAAACTATGAACATTATCTTATTTGATGACCCTACGATCAGGCAAAACCTGTTGCCGCTCACGTTCACAAGGCCGGTGGCCGAAATCAGAATAGGTATACTGACCATTGCAGAAAAATGGCGCAGGCACATGGGCGTAACCGCATCGTACCTTACGCAGCCTTATCTGCAGCAAAAGTATACCCTGCATATGGCCTCCAATAACATCTATGTAAATGGAGCTGTTTGCCCGGATGATGCGCTTGTAAACGAGATTCTGGATCTGAAACTAGGCGAGGCACTTTACCAGCAGGGCACCCTGATCGCTTTGAACGGTGATAGCCTGAATCTGAATGAAGTAGAGTTGTTGTTGAATTACAGCCCGGTTGGTAGCCGCGAAACAAGTAATTGTACGCTTATAAAAGACGTGTGGGAAATCTTTAGCCTGAATGGTAAACAGATACGCGCAGACTTTAACTTAATAACCGATGGCCGCACAAGCCAACCCATCACAGATAAGTATACGGCTGTTTACGGCGAAGAAAATATCTTTATAGAAGAAGGTGCGAGTATAAAAGCCGCTGTACTGAATGCCGAAGACGGACCAATTTACATTGGCAAAAACGCACAGGTGCAGGAAGGCTCTCTTATAAAAGGGCCGTTTGCGTTATGCGAAGGCAGCCACGTGAACATGGGTGCCAAAATGCGCGGCGACATTACCGTGGGGCCCTACTCCAAAGTAGGCGGTGAGATAAGCAATTCGGTTATTTTCGGGTATACCAACAAAGGGCACGATGGTTTCCTGGGTAACTCTGTGATAGGCGAGTGGTGCAACCTGGGTGCCGATACCAACAACTCCAACCTGAAAAATAACTACGCAGCGGTTAAGCTCTGGAACTACGCAAAAGGCGGTTTCAAGAATACCGGTCTGCAGTTTTGCGGCTTAATTATGGGCGACCACAGCAAGTGCGGCATCAATACCATGTTTAATACAGGTACGGTAGTAGGTGTAAGCGCGAATATTTTTGGCTCGGGTTTCCCGCGTAATTTTGTGCCGTCGTTTAGCTGGGGCGGTGCTTCGGGTTTCGAGACGTTTCAGTTGCGCAAAGCCTACGAAGTGGCCGAAAAAGTAATGGAGCGCCGCAGCAAACCCTTCGACGAAACAGAGCAGGCCATACTTGCCTACGTGTTCGAGCAGACACAGCAGTACAGGGTCTGGGATAAAGTTTAATTGTTGATTGTTACATTGTTGATTGTTGTTTCAAATAGTCAATTCTTAACTCGTAATTCTTAATTCGTAATTAAATAAAGTGCAGTTTTCACAGATAATCGGCCATAACGAAACCAAGCAGTTGCTGGTAAACTCGGTGCAGCAGCAGCATGTGGCGCATGCGCAGCTGTTCCTGGGCCCGGAGGGGAGCGCGAATCTGGCGCTGGCTTTGGCGTATGCCACCTACATTAACTGCGAAAACCGTTTGCCCCACGATTCATGTGGAACGTGTGGCAGCTGCACAAAAATGAACAAGCTGGTGCATCCGGATTTTAACTTTGTGATGCCCGTAACCAGTACTAAATCTGTTACCAAGGATGTCCTGAGCCAGAAGTTCCTGAATGAGTGGCGCGAGTTTATACTTGCCAGCCCGTACCAGAGCCTGAACGAATGGATGCAGTTTATCGGTGCTGAAAACAAGCAGGGCCTCATCACAAAAGAAGAAAGCCGGCAACTGGTAAAACTGGTTTCGCTGAAAGCTTTTGAAGGCGATTATAAGATTGTACTGATCTGGCTGCCCGAACTTATGCACCCGTCTGCCGCCAATGCCCTGCTGAAATTGCTGGAAGAGCCACCTGCCAAAACGCTGTTTATACTTGTAGCACAATCACCGGAAAAGTTGCTGGCTACCATTACGTCGCGCACGCAGATTGTGCAGGTCCGTAATTTTACTGAGGATGAAGTGATCGCTTACCTGCAGCAACATTATACTTCTGTAGACCAAAATACGGCTTACCAGATTGCGCAACTGTCAGAAGGGAATCTAAGTGCAGCCGCAAAACTAACCACCGAGATCAGCAGCGATTATTTTGCTTTTTTTACAGATTGGATGCGTTTCTGCTACAGTTATAAGTTTGCGGAAGTGATCGAGATGAGTGAGAAATTCCAGACATTAGGCCGCGAGAACCAGAAAAACTTTTTACTCTACGCACTCAACCTGTTCCGGAAGGTGATGTTGTTTGGCGTGGATAGTAGCCTGATTACCTACCTGCCGCCCGCCGAGCTGGAGTTTGTTCAGAAGTTCTCGAAAGTGATAACCAGCGCTAACGCAGGCCAGCTAACCGAAGAACTAAGCCAAGCACATTACCACATCGAGCGGAACGCCAACCCAAAAATGGTATTTGTCGATACCTCCATCCAACTGGCCAGCTTCCTGCGTAAAGGGTAAATTGATTGTTAATTGTTAAATTGCTGCTTTGTTAGATTAATGATTGCTGAACAGGGTAGAGCTTTAAAATTCCAGCTTCTCAAATCCATAATCAGCACATTAATACATTAACACATCAGCACATTAAAGAGAGATTTCATGCAGAACGATATAGAAACTAAAACGATCCGCATAGGCACACGCGGTAGCAAGCTGGCCTTGTGGCAGGCAGAAAACACAGCCGAAAAGCTGCAGGCTGCCGGCTTAAAAACCGAGATCGTGATCATCAGCACCAAAGGCGACCAAATTCTCGATAAATCGCTGGCTAAACTGGGGTCTAAGGGTGTTTTTACGGAAGAACTGGAAGTTGGCCTGCGCGAAGGAAGTATAGATATCGCCGTGCATAGCGCTAAAGATGTACAATCTACTATTCCGGATGATCTGGAACTGGTAGCGTTTATGGAGCGCGAGCAACCGCATGATGTACTCCTTTCTTTTAACCCTGATTTTAAACTGGAGCGTGATAGCAAAGTATTGATTGGAAGCTCGTCTACGCGCCGCCGCGCTTTGCTGAAGAAATATTACCCAAACGTAAGCACCGCCGAATCGAGAGGTAACCTGCAGACACGCCTGAAGAAGCTGGAAGACGGCCAGTTTGATGTGCTGATGCTGGCTTATGCCGGCGTATACCGGATGGAGTATGATAACCTCATCGTACATCATTTTCCGTTGGATGAGTTTGTACCGGCCGCCGGTCAGGGAAGTGTAGCCATAGAGTGTGCCCGCAATCTGGACCCGGAAATCAAGCAAAGCCTGAAAGCAGCACTCGACCACCCGGAAACCCACACACGCCTTTTAGCAGAACGCGCATTTTTAAGGACGATGGAAGGCGGTTGCAGCATTCCGTCTTTTGCCCTGGCTACACTAACAGAAGATGGCAACGTAAGTATAACCGGCGGTATTGTAAGTCTGGATGGCGAAACACACCTGCAGGAAACTTTTACTGCACCCGTTACAGAAGCCGAAGCAGTTGGTGTAAAGCTGGCTAAAACCATACTTTCACAAGGCGGCGATGAGATACTCAGAAGTATAAAAGCACAACGAACCGAAGTATAAATTCGCTGATAAAGTATAAATCCCTGCAACTTCTCACCCGGACGTTGCAGGGATTTATACTTTTAAAAGTGCTGCGAAGAGGCTGATGCTACGTTGAGATTCGTTTAACCGGTAAACAATCTGTTTTACATTCATTCCAAAAGCAGATGTCTTTCGCCCTTGCTGCGTGTTTTCACCAGCAAGCAGAAAGGCTGGCGATTGGATTGTCGGTGAAAACACCAACAATGGCTGGTTGTTAATCCTAATTAGCTTCAAAGTATAAACCCACCCCTTACCCCTCCAAGGAGGGGAATAAAGAATCTATTATATATTTAGACCTGTAGGATTACTCGTGCAGAATAATTCCCCTCCTTGGAGGGGTAAGGGGTGGGTAATTGCAAATTCAGTTAATCACTCGGAAAGTATAAACCAAAAACTAAAAAGAGTAAATTTGAACATCCGGCCTTCTGCGCCAGGTATAACCCTGAATATTAAACAAACTTTTGCACCCATGAAACCACTTATCAGAACAATGCTGGCGCTCGTTGCCATCATACTTTTGCCAATCGCTGCCTCCGCTCAGAAACTGAAAGGAAAAGATAAACTTGTCACAATCGAAACGCCGCAGGGCGAGATAAAGCTGATTTTATTTGACGACACCCCGCTGCACAAAGACAATTTTCTGAAACTGGCGAAAGATGGCTTTTATGATGGCACCACGTTTCACCGCGTGATAGATGGCTTTATGATACAGGGCGGCGACATTAACAGCAAAGACGAAGACCCGCGTAACGATGGTTCCGGAAACCCGGGTTATACCGTTCCGGCCGAAATAAAACCGTATCACAAACACGTGCGCGGTGCTGTGGCTGCCGCTCGTCAGGGTGATTTTGCGAACCCGACACGTGCCTCCAGCGGTTCGCAGTTTTACATTGTGGAGAACCATGACGGCACCCCCATGCTCGATGAAGCTTATACCGTTTTCGGGCAGGTAGTGGATGGGCTGGATGTGGTAGATAAAATTGCAGAACAACCAAAAGATGGCCGCGACCGCCCGCTTTCCAACATCACCATGAAGGTAAAAGTAGAGGAGGTCAAGAAAAAGAAGATCGCCAAAAAGTATAAATACGACTATAACCAGCAGCCACAGACACGATAGAAAGTATGAAAAAGATATTAATTACAGGTTCTAACGGCTTGCTGGGCCAAAAACTAGCGAAATTATTATTACCGAATACAGAAGTAGAGCTGCTGGCAACCAGCCGAGGCGAAAACAAACTGGCAACTTTATACCCTAACCTCGCTTTCAGGGCGATGGATGTAACCAACCCAGCCCAGGTTGATGAAGTGGTAAGCGCTTTCAAGCCGACGCATATCATCCATACGGCTGCTATGACGAACGTAGACCAATGCGAAACGGACCGCGAAGGCGCTTTAGCCCAAAACCGCGATGCTGTACAAAACCTGGTAACTGCCTGCGAAAAGTATAACGTACACCTGATCCACGTATCCACCGACTTTATTTTTGATGGCGAAGCAGGCCCTTACGCCGAAGAAGCCGAAGCAAACCCGGTTAACTTTTATGGCAAAACCAAACTGCAGGCCGAGGAAATTGTAAAACAGGCTTCCTGCAAATGGGCCATACTAAGAACCGTACTGGTATATGGCGTAGCGCACGAGTACGGCCGCTCCAACATTGTATTGTGGGTACGTGACAGCCTGCGTGCAGGTAAAACCATTAAAGTCGTAACCGATCAGTTCCGGACGCCGACGCTGGCCGAAGATTTAGCGATGGGCTGCTGGCTTGCCGCCGAAAAAGATGCGGAGGGCATTTACAACATATCCGGCAAAGAAATGCTGACGCCTTATGATATGGCACTGCTGGTAGCGGATTATTTTAAACTGGATACCTCCCTGATCGAAGAAGCAGACGGCTCTACATTTACACAACCTGCCAAACGCCCCGCCCGTACCGGTTTCATCATCACCAAAGCAGAAAACCAACTGGGGTACAAGCCTCATACGTTCACGGAAGGTATCCGGATGGTAGCCGAGCAGGCAGAAGCTTAACTTCCCCTACATCTTCAGCCTGAGCAAAGTATACATTCATACCCGCTCAGGCTTTTGGTTTTTATGAAAGTATAAATTCAGGGTTTTAATCGATTTAAAAACGGCCCTAACACCTCGCCAACTTTCTTATCCATTTATTAACTGATATTAAAAATATTGAATTTTAACTCGGTTAATCAAAACCATTGGCTAAATTGTACCTTTAATTCTATTTCACGACACCTTAATTACAACCTAAACTAAACACTTTTACTTCTATTTATGAGTGCTAACAAAGAATCGTGGGGTTCGCGCGTCGGTCTGATTCTGGCTATGGCCGGAAACGCAGTGGGCCTCGGAAACTTTCTCCGTTTTCCGGTGCAAGCAGTACAAAACGGGGGCGGAGCCTTTATCATCCCTTATCTGGTTTGCTTTTTAGTAATGGGTATCCCATTGCTGTGGATCGAATGGTCGATGGGCCGTTTCGGTGGTAAATTCGGACACCACTCAACGCCGTTTATCCTGGATACGATGCACAAAGGCCGTTTCTGGAAATACATTGGCGTATTCGGTATCTGGACGAACATTGCGGTAGCAGCCTATTATTGCTACCTCGAGTCCTGGACGCTTTCTTACATGATGCACTCTGCATTCGGCTCTTTTAATGGCATGGACCAGAACGGTGTAGCCGAGTTCTTTAACCATTACGTTAACCTCGACGCCTCTACCATGGGAATTCCGTACGAGCCTATCGTATTTTTCCTGATCTGTTTGCTGCTGAACACCTGGATTCTTTCCAAAGGCTTAGCGGGTGGTGTAGAGCGTGTTGCCAAAATCGGTATGCCGTTACTTATTCTTTTCGGTGTTTTCCTGGCTTACAAAGGCTTTACAATTTCAGCTGGTGTAGATGGCGCTATCAACGATAGCTCTGTTGGCCTTAACTTCCTCTGGACACCGGATTATACCAAACTATGGTCTCCTTCTGTATGGCTGGCAGCTGCCGGTCAGATCTTCTTCACACTTTCGGTAGGGATGGGTACGGTGCATTGCTACGCTTCTTATGTGCGTGGCAAAGACGATATCGCCCTGAATGCCATGTCGGCTGGTTGGATGAACGAGTTTGTGGAAGTTGTACTGGGTGGCGCTATCCTAATTCCGATCTCAATTGGATACCTGGGCATCGATCGTGTAACAGAACTTGTACAGTTTGGTGGCCTGGGCCTTGGCTTTAAAACATTGCCATACCTGTTCCTGCAGTGGGGGCCAATATTGGGCGCTGTTGCCGGTATGATGTGGTTTGGCTTGTTGTTCTTTGCGGGTATCACGTCTTCGCTTGCCATGGGTACACCATGGATGGGCTTCCTGCAGGATGAATTTAACTGGAAACGTAAATCAGCAGCCTGGTCGTTTGGCCTTATTGTATTGGTACTGGGCTTGCCAACCGTAATCTTCTTTAACTACGGTGTATTTGATGAGTATGACTATTGGGCAGGTACCGTATCGCTGGTAGTGTTCGCACTCTTCGAATCTATCCTGTTTGCGTGGGTATTTGGTATGAAAAAAGGCTGGCGCGAGATTACGTCCGGCGCCGATATCAAGGTACCGGGCATCTACAAATTCATTATCAAGTTTGTAACGCCGTTACTTTTACTTTGGGTATTTATCGGCTCGTTGGTTACGCCAAAAGGTGGTGACTGGGGAGCGGCCCTGAGTGGCAACTGGGTACTGGACGATAGTTCGATCATCAGCAAGATCAGAAACGTAAGCCTGAAAAAAGATCTGGCCAATGCCATAGCTGCTATGGATACCGAAAAGATAAAGCACCTGGAAGATACCTTGTTCTTCGTGAATGCGTCTCGTCTTTTACTGGTTGGTGTGTTCGTGAGCATCGCCCTGCTGGTATATATTGCGTATAAAAAAAGAGTTAGAGAAGGGAAAATATAAAAAGCTATGAATACATCTGCACTTGTTGTAATGCTTACAACGCTTAGTCTGGTAACGGGCTTAATGTTATACTTTTTTTACAGAGTATTAAATACGCCTCCTAAGCCTGAGCCGGATTCTTTCCTCGGTAACGATGATGACCTAACCCGTCAGAATGTAGCTCACTAGGCAAGTATGAATAAATTCAGGAAATGGATCAGACGTTATTTTGCCTTTTCGCAGCGCGAAGTAAACGCCTTTCTGTTTCTGATCATCTTAATGGTGCTGCTTACGGCAGCACCATTTCTTTTTAACCTGTTTTATAAACCGGATAACGGCTTCACCAAAAGTGCCAGTGACCAGCAAAAACTGGATAGCCTGGTTGCCTTGCTGGAAGCCAAACAAAAACCTGATTACAAAAGCAGATACGCCGTGGCAACTGTACCGCTGCGGCTATTTAACCCCAATAAGCTGAGTGCAGAAGAATGGCAGGCATTCGGGTTGCCCAAATATCTGGCGCAACGTATCTTAAACTACCGCAAAAAAGTAGGAGACCTTACCTATAAAGCAGAGCTGGGCAAGATCTACGGCCTTCCCGATTCTGTTTTTCAGCGCTTATACCCTTATATAGAACTACCCGTTGAGCGACCCGGCAAGTATAACCGGAACCAGTATGATGCCCGCACCAGGCCGACACCCAACTGGGAATCCAAACCAAAAGAACGATTTGTACTGGCCCCTTTCAACATTAATACAGCCGATACAACACAGCTAAAACAGATAAGAGGCATCGGTAGCAAACTTTCGGCACGCATTATTAAGTACCGCAATAGCTTAGGAGGTTTCAGGAGTATGGCACAGGTGCAGGAAGTTTTCGGCCTTAGCCCGGAGGTGGTAGATAGCCTGCAAAAGTATACGTTCGTACCAAAAGCAAATGCTGTAACTCAGATTGATCTGAACAAAGCTACAGCCGAAGAACTCAGGCTGCACCCTTACATCTCGTCTAATGTGGCGCGCGCCATTGTAGCTTACCGCGAACAGCACGGCCCGTATCAGCAGGTGGCCGAAATCAGGAACATAAAGCTGATCTCATCAGAATTGTACACAAAACTGGAGCCTTACCTAGCGCTGTAAAGTATAAAACCCTTTACCGGGAATACTTCCGGAATATACTTTTGCCAGTTACAAGAAGGCCTCCCATGCAAAGCACCAGCACGATAAACTCGTGTATCAGGTTGTCATTGTCTTGTTCTGGGTGTATGGTGGTTTCCAGAGATAAAATGGCTTCTGCTGTAAAAAGCAAAATCACCAATAAAATAAAGAAGATGATCGTTTTCATAGTTTGGATAAAGCGGAGTCGGGTAGGAGAACAGGCTGCTTAGAATTTTTAGTAGCAGGCTGTAAAAACCTCATTTGTGTTGAGCAATACATTAGCAATTTGAAGTATAACGCGTTTCGAATATGTATTAGTATGGTAACTGTTTTAACAAATCTCTTGAAAATTTGCAATTTACCAGGCTTTTGTATGAGATGAAATTGTTAATTAAAAGGCTGCTCTATATTACCGAAAACATAAATGCCCGAAGAATTCGCGTTCCCCGGGCATTTATGTTTATGCTGTTTTACTGCATTTATACTTACTGCGTATTTTCCTGTAGTTTTTTGCGTTGCTGGTTTAGCCAGAGCAAGGTAGGGTTATAGGCCATATCGTGTACGCCTTCGAACATCACCAGCCGTACGTTCCCGGATTCTTTCATAAAGATCACCTTCGGGTCTTTCGGGCCAAAAAAAGTGCTGTCCGGGTTATCGGTTACCAAATCGGGTGGAGTTGTTTTTTCCACAAGCAGGTGCATGATCTGCTCTCCGGAAATCTGGTCTGCCGTATCGGCCAGGGCGTTGTAGGCACGTACCGCGTGGGCCGGCGATACCAACGGATCGATGTTGCCTTGTGCTATAAATATCGGTACATCTTTAGCTAAATGCATATAGGTGCTTGGGCTGCGGCGGATAGCTTCCCGGCCTGCTTTGGTGCCCGGCAAGGGTTCGCCGCAGATAGACGAAAGCAATTGGTTGTTGTAGTTACGGTGCGGGTATTGTTTATTGAAAGTATACCAGTCAGCTAAGTCATAAATTGGTACCCAGGCCACCACGCCCGCCCAAATGTTCGGGTGCCGCGCCGCCACCAGCAAAGCCGACATAGCCCCTCCCGACGAACCAACCACGTAAATGCGTGACGGATCTATTTCAGCATTTCCCTTGGCAAAATTTACAGCATCCACAATATCCTGTATCGCCATTTCGGAACCAGTAGACTCCGGATGATCGAACTTGCCGCGATAGTTTGGCTGCAGAAAAACCCAGTCATACTTTTTGGCCCACAAAGCATACGGAATACTGGCCTGCTGCAGATACCCGCTGCTCCAGCTGTGTAAAATAACAAGTAAAGGCTTCTTTTTGGGTGTGTTAGAAGTGTAAATAAGCGCAGGCTCTTTTTTGCCATCGTAAGTAGAGGTGATCTCCACCTGTTCAACTTCCGGGATTTTCTCGTTCCAGACTTTTATACTTTCGTCGCCGAATTTGGTGTACTTCTTTGTGGTGCTGAACTCGTCCATGCGGCTCACCGTTTTCGGATACGTTTCGGTTTGCCCGTTTGCCTCCTGGTTTGTACAGCCTGTTAGCCAAACACACAGCATCGCCAGGAAAAAGAAAGTACCTGTTTTCGTATGTCTGAGCGTATAGGGCATAATTATTCTGGTATCGGGTTTAAACTTACGCAGGAGTTGTATAGCTTCAAAACACCTTCCCGAAAGAAAAGTTTTTTTACGGGAATTTCCGTCCATACTTTTTCTGAAACCGAACGAATTATACTACGCGAACTTGCAGTGAGATGATGAACCGGATAGCAAAGAAAAATAAACATTTTCTGCGGGCTGCCTTTATAGGAACGCTTCTTACTTTTGCTTTATTGTTTGCCTGCAGCGCCCTTTCCGGTAAGTTTAAAAGTATACATAAAACCTGCTAACTTGCCTGCCAGGTAACCCAACAAGATACGCGGTAGCCCGTTTATCTATTTTACCTCATGAGAAATATCCTTAAAAACTACCAGCGCAGACTTCTTAACCTTAGCTCCAGTAACCGGGCGCTGCTGTTGCTTCGCCTCTCTAAAGAGTGGCACCTGGATGTGCAGGAGATGGATTATCTCATCAGTGAGCCGGCTTTTTCTATAATTCAGAAACTGATCATCGGCAAAAAAAAGATCGTACTCAGCCCGCTTGCCGACAGTCGTTTTGCACCCGTTGCGCCTGTGAGCCAGCGCCTGCGTACCATTAAGCGCAAAACCGAAATGGTGCTGGAAGAGCGCGGCAGCCAGGAGTTGTATGTGGGGTGGCCATTTGTACATGGGCAGTTTCCGGATGGAACCACGGTGCGTTGTCCTTTACTTTTTTTCCCGGTGCAGCTACATATTAACATAGCCCAGGAATGGGAATTAAGGCCAGACGATGCCCGCACAGCGCAGTTTAACCAAAGCTTTTTGCTGGCGTATGCCCATTACATGCAAACGCCGCTGGCCGAGCCACTCACCGAACTCGATCTAAGCACACTTTCCAATCATCCCCTGGAGTTCCGGACGCAGATTTATGAGCTGTTAAAAGAGCATCAGCTTACGATAAATGCCGGTACCGATTTTTTTGCAGAGAAGCTAAGATCATTCAGGGATTATAAAAAAGCTGACTTCGAGGAGCTGGTAAAACCCGGGCAACTATACCTGGAGCAGGAAGCAGTACTAGGTCTATTTCCGCAGGCATCTTCTTTTTTGGTAGCAGATTACGATGCGTTGCTTGCTCAGGACGAGTTGCTGCAGCTGGAAGAACTGTTTCAGGCCCCGGAGCAAAGTATAACCAACACCACACAGGCGCAGCATACGTTTACAATGTTTGAGCTGGATGCCTCGCAGGAGCTGGCTTTGCAGGAAGTAAAAGCAGGCAAGTCGATTGTGGTGCAGGGGCCACCCGGTACAGGCAAATCACAGCTGATCTGTAACCTGGTGTCGGATTTCACGGCGCGTGGCAAAAAAGTATTGGTCGTGAGCCAGAAACGCGCAGCGCTGGATGTGGTTTACCAACGCTTGGCATCCAAAGGGCTTGGCCATTTTGCAGCCGTGGTGCATGATTTTAATACAGATAAAAAAGCCGTTTACGCGCAGTTATTGCACCAGATCACGCACCTCGATGCTTATAAGAAACAGAACCTCGCGCTTAACAGCATCTACACTGACCGTACTTTTTTAGAGGTAAGCCGAAGCATAAACCAGCATCTTCAGAAGCTGGAAGCGTTTAAAAAGGCCTTGTTTGATACCAGCCGGTGTGGGTGGTCGGCGAAGGAGTTATACTTGCGCAGCAGTTTAAAACAGCCTTTTGTGATGTTGCCGGCCAGTTTTAAAAGTTTAACTGCTGATACGGTGGCCGCTTTTATGCCGCGCCTACGGCATTATCTGCAGCTCAGCGAAAAGTTGGTGCAGGCAAACCAGGTGTTGGCAGGCCGCAAAAGTATGGAAGGCTTCAGCTGGCAGCAGCGCCACGAACTCGAAAGTACTATCCAGCATTTTCCGGAGCAGTACAGGCAGGTGCAGCAAAGTATAAATAAACTTAGCGGCTTCACATTTACGCGCGATGTGCTGGCAAAGTATAAAGCTGCGATTCCGAATCTTGCGAAACTGAAAAGTGAAGTAGCTGAGGAGGAAGTTTTAAACGTGATACAAGCCTTTTTTGAACAGAAAACAGACCTCAGCGAGCTGCAGCAAAACATCAGAAAAGTAAGAAGTTTATACTTTGCCCGGCAAGCTTTTGCCATAACGTTACCTGAAGATCAGATACGGGAAGCAGAAAAAGCAGTTAGACACTACGAACAGCAATACAACAACTTTTTTAAACGCCTGAAGTGGAGTTTTTCCGAAGAAAAGAAAGCGCTTACGCTGGTAGCAGAAACCTACGGGCTGGAGCTGAGCAAAGATGGTATCCAGAAACTGCGGCAACATTTTAAAGAACAACAGGAAACCGAAAAGCTGCTGCAAAGTATCGGCAAAAGTATAAACAGACAGCTAGATAACACCATTTCGCCGGAAAGGTTAACCCACGAACTGGCCGTAACCGAGCAGGCCATGGCTACTTATACGTTGCTGAAAGAGCTGCATAGAAATCAAGTGTTCCACGAAAAACATCTGCTTAACACTGACCTAACGCAGCAGTTACAGGAGCTTATTCAAAGTATACATGCAGCCGTTACGGCCACTGCCAAATGGGAAATGTGGCTGACTGAACCGCAGATGCAGCAGTTGCTGGAAGAAGAGGAAAAAGCTACTGCAATGTTAGCAGCCCTGCGCCAGCACTTCGAGTTGCTTGTTGCTTTCGATACCTTATCTAATTCCTTTACCGAACCGGAACGGGAAATTGCTGCACAACTCGCTGACCAACGCATCAAAGCCGAAGAAAGTGAGCAGTTGTTTATTAACAGTTTGTACCTGGCCTGGCTCCACGAACTGGAAGCCCAGCATCCGGTTTTGCGCATCCCGTCTAACGGCGAAATGGAGCTGCTGGAAAGCGAATTGCAGCTGTTGCTGGCTCAGAAAGAAATCCTGACACAGGAAATAGTTACATCTAAACTGCGCGAGCAAACCTACCGGAACCTGGAACACAACCGCCTCGGCAACCCCGTTACCTACCGGAAACTACAGGCACAGGTCAGCAAAAAGCGCAGTTTATATCCGATCCGTAAATTGTTCTCGTTATTCCGGAAAGAGATGCTGGACCTGATCCCGTGCTGGCTGGCCTCTCCTGAAACAGTTTCGGCGGTGCTGCCACTCGAGCAATGCTTCGACCTGGTTATTTTTGATGAGGCATCGCAGTGCTTTTCCGAAGTGGGCATACCCGGCATTTTGCGCGGGCAGCAGGTAGTAGTAGCCGGCGATGCGCAGCAACTAAAACCATCCGACTTGTACCGCACCCGCTGGAGCACCGCTGCAGACGACGAAGCCGAAGAGTTACTGGCAGAATCGTTGTTGCAGCTGTGCACGTTATACTTGCCGCAAACCATGCTGACGCAGCATTACCGCAGCTTATACCCGGAACTGATCGATTTCTCGAACAAACATTTTTACAACGGTAAACTCGAGTTAATTCCCGATCTCAAGCACCTGCAACACCGTAAACCGGCCATCAGATTTATACCCGTACAAGGCACCTGGCAGGATAACACCAACCCGACAGAAGCCCAAAAAGTAGTTGAAACAATTTTTGACTTGCTAAAAAAAGGCCAGCAGGATATCGGCGTCATCACATTTAACTATAACCAGCAGCAACTGGTACAGGATATACTGGAGCAAAAAGCCGCACAGCAAAGTATAGTTTTGCCGCCTGCCATACTTGTGAAGAACATCGAGAACATGCAGGGCGATGAACGCGATGTAATCATACTTTCGGTGGGCTATGCGCCGGATGCAAAGGGCAAACTGGCCATGCAGTTTGGCAGCCTGAACCAGGCAGGTGGCGAAAACCGCCTGAACGTGGCCATTACCCGCGCCCGAAAAGAGATTGTTATACTTTGCAGTTTGCGCCCCGAACTATTGCAGGTAGAAAATACGATGCACGAAGGCCCTAAACTATTAAAAGCCTATCTGCAATATGCGCAACAGGTTAGTGCCGGCAACTTCAGTTTTATGCCTAAACAAGCGCAACTGCCCGGCCACATGCCCTTGCTCAAATCCGAAATTGAACAAGCGTTGCCATACTTTGCACCGAAAGTTCCTTTTGCAGACCTTACACTTTCGCAGGGTGAAAGTATAAACGGGCTGATTTTAACGGACGATGATCTGTACTACAGCCACCTTTCGGTGCGCCAATCGCATGCCGATGTGCCGGTACGCTTGCAGCAGCGCCACTGGCCTTACAGGAAAGTATACAGCCGCCAGTTCTGGGAAGATAAGGAAGCTTTTTATGATAGTTTGCAACGTATGGCTGCCACGTATAAATCCGAAGTATAAATCCGGCTGCTTTTATGCTGAAACTCTTCACACTTTATATCTACCTCGAAACCCTGCTTTGCGGCTGTGGCCCGGATAAACGCAACAGCGATTTTGCAACGCTGCGATCGGAGTATAACATAAAAATTGAACGGATAGGAAAATTAGACAAGCGTATTAGCGAAAGTTCGGGGCTGGCCTTTGCGTCAGATACAACTTTCCGGACACATGCCGACGGCGGGCCGCTGAACGAACTATACGAGTTTAACCTGAGAGGCGGACTCCTGCATACAATAAAATTACCCCTGAAAAATAACGATTGGGAAGACCTGGCTCAGGCCGAGAACGGGCAGCTTTTTATTGGCGATTTTGGGAATAACTTTAATACACGGCAAAACCTCCGGATTTACAAATTACAGCAAAATTTGGCACAGGTACAGGATACGATCAGGTTCCGTTATGCTGACCAGCTGGCATTTCCGCCGGCGCGCCGTAACCGCCATTACGATCTGGAAGCATTTTTTTACTACGCCGATAGTCTCTACCTTTTTACCAAAAGCCGCGCTGCCAAACCTATAACCCAACTTTATACATTGGCGGCAAGGCAAGGGAATTATACGTTAACGCCCCAATATCGTCTCCGTTTAAAATCACCGATCACGGCGGCGGCTATCTCTCCGGCACAAAACCAGTTTGCTTTGCTGGGTTATGGCAGGCTTTACATTTTCGATCATCAAGCTAAAAACATAAACTTAACAGGCAAACGCTATTGCCTGCCACTTGGCCGTACCGGTCAGGCCGAAGCCATGCTTTACCTGAACCCAACCACACTGCTCATCACAAACGAAAGAGGCAAGTTATACTTGGTAACGATCTCGCCGAAAAATTAAGGTTTATACTTCCAACCTACGGAAAGAAAGCAACACAGCATATCAGCCTTGGCAGAGCTAAAACCGTAGAAAAGTATAAACTTAACAGACTTAAAATGCAGACAACTATATTAATTACCGGAGCTACAGGTACAGTAGGCCGCGAAGTGGTAAAAGAACTTTCGGTGCTGGGCGAAGATGTGAGAATAAGAGCAGGCGTACACTCGGTGGTAAAAGGCGAAAACCTGAAACGCTTGCCGGGCGTGGAACTGGTAGAGGTGGAGTTTGACGAACCCGAATCGCTTGAAGCCGCTTTTACGCACATCGATAAACTTTTCCTGATAACACCCTTTACCGAAAACCAGGTAGCCTGGTGCAAAACGCTGGTAGATAAAGCCAAAAGCTCCGGCGTAAAACACATCGTGAAACTTTCGGCGTTGGGTGCAGGATCGGAGCCAGGCATTACATTAGGCAACTGGCACCGCGAAATGGAACAATATATCGAGGAGAGCGGCATACCGTATACTTTCCTGCGGCCAGCTTCTTTTATGCAGAATTTCAGTAATTACAGTGGCGAAAGTATAAAGCAGCAGGGCAAATTTTACCAGCCCACCGGCGAGGGCAAAGCTGGTTATGTCGATGTGAACGATATTGCCAAAGTAGCTGTGCAGGTACTGTTAACCGAAGGCCATGAAAACAAAATTTATACTTTAACCGGCCCTGAAGCACTCTCAAACGCAGAAATTGCCCAGATCTTAAGTGAGGTAACGAACAACGAAGTGAGCTTTGTTGATGTACCGGAAGATGCTGCACGCCAGGTTATGGTGGAGCAAATGCCCGGCTGGATGGCTGATGCGATGCTCGAGCTTTATGCTTTGCAGAGAGCCGGACAAGCAAGCACTGTAGATAATACAATAGAAATAGTAACAGGCGACAAACCTAACACTTTCCGGGATTTTGCTTTAACGCACAAAAGTGCTTTCTGCTAAGTACTTTTAAAGTATAACTTACTGCTTTGCCAAAAGAAAAGCCACTCCTTTGCGGGAGTGGCTTTTGCTATAGGTCTGTTTTAAATTATTCGCTATCTAAATCGCGGTAGCGGTTGCTGCGGCGCGTTTCGTAATCATCGTTGTTACGTGATGATGAAGAACGGCCACCCTGGTTTTCCTGTCCGTAACGGTAGTTATCGCGGGAGTTAGAGCCCTGATTATCGCTATAGAAAGACGTTCTGCTATCCATAGAACCGTACTGGCTTTGGTCGCCGCCCCGGCCACCCTGGCCGTAACCGCCCTGGCTGTAGCCACCGCTCATGCCAGAACCCTGCGAACCGGAACCATAGTTACCCTGGCCTTGTCCGTAGCTGCTGTTTCTGTTGCTGCTCTGCGAACGGTACTCATCGTTGTAAGAACCGCCTCTTGAGCCGTATCCGCCTTGCGAGCCATAACCGCCCTGCATCGAGTTCTGAGAGTCCCAGCCACGCTGCGAACCACGGTTATCTCTGTCGTATTCGCTCATGCCTCTGGATGAAGAACCTTGTGAACTGTAACGATCAGAATCACCATAGTTAGAATTAGAAGATGATCTGCCGGAGTTACCCATTCCTGATCCGCTTACATTAGAGCCATAACCGCCGTGGCTTCCGCTGTGCGTGCCTTGCGAGCCATAACCAGACTGCGATCCGTAACCACCCTGCGAAGAAGAACCGTAACCTCCCTGCTGAGATGATCCGTAAGAAGAGCGGCCTTGCGAACCCTGGCTGCCGTAGTTGCCTTGCTCGTAGCCACCCTGGTAATTACCACTGCGTGAGCCGTAATCGCCTTGTCCGTAGTTTTGCTGGTAATTGCCTTGTGAAGACGAACCAGAACCATAATTACCCTGGTTACCACCTTGCGAGCCATAATTGCTTCTGCCGGAGTTATAGCCAGACTGTGAGCCAGAACTGCCTTGTGAGCCATAATTACCTTGGCTACCATAATTGCTGCCTTGTGAGCCACTCTGCTGGTTGTAGCTGCCCATGCCGCCTTGGTCGTTCATTACGCCGTAGCTGCCTTGCTCATCGCCTTCTCTGTCAGCGTATCCGCCTTGCATGCCGCCATAGCCGCCGTAAGAACCTTGCGAATAGTTATCCTGCGCACGCATTCTGTTTCCTTCCATGCCGCCCTGGTTGCCATAATTATAGCCTCCCTGGTTACCGCCATAGTTAGAAGAACCGCTGCTGCTCTGGCCACTCTGGCTTCCGTAGCTGCGCTGGCTGCTGCCTTGCGAACCGTAGCCGCCCTGGTGTTGTGATGAGCCATAATCGCCCTGATAACCATAGCCACTCTGGCCACCGTAGTTGCTGTTCTGTGAACCATAGCCATAGCCGCCCTGCGAGCCGTATCCGCTTTGGTTACCTTGCTGCTGCGAGCCATAGCCTTGCGAAGAGCCACCCTGCGAATAATCAGAATTGCTGCCACCCTGAGACGATGAACCGTAACCACCCTGGCTACCATAGTTATCGCCTTGGTTTTGCTGTGAGCTGCTGCTCATAGAGCCATAGCTATTGTCAGAATCCTGGTTACTGTTGCTGTTACTGCTATTGCTGCTACTTTTCTTAGAAGAGGAACTGCTTGAGCTACCAGATGATTTTGAGCTTTTGGCATCAGGTGTTTTCGTTATTTTTTTCGCTGAGGAAGAAGAGTCCGATTTTGCTTTAGTGCCTGATGATTTAGAACCAGATCCCGAAGTAGAGGAGCCGGAACCGGATGATAACATAGATGATCCTGAGCCAGACATAGAAGATGAGCTGTTGCTATCCTGTGAGCCTGAACCTGATGAGGAAGATCCCGAACCTGATAAGGCAGAAGTAGAGCCTGATCCTGAACTTAACGAAGAGCCTGATGAACTCTGGCCACCTGATGTATTACCTGATGAGGAAGATGCGTTGTTTGAACTGTCACTCGAATAGTTTGATGACTGATTCGAATCCTGGTTTTTTTCTGAGTCTTTCATAGTTTGTTCTCCTTGTGTTATTTTAGATAAGTTAGTTTTCAAAAGCTACCTGCTTTTAAATAAGGAAGGCAGCAAATGGGGTTTGTATTTTGTTGCTGTTACTGTTTTTGAAATGGTGATCACACCTTTTTATTTAGTGTAACAGAACGCTTTAACTATACGAACAGCAAGTGCAAGGGTTATTGCCTTAGGACTTTACTTATATACGATCCGGCCGATTTTGAAGCTTATGAAAAGCTGCAGCTCGGATTTCGGAGATTGGAGAAAAGTATAAAACCATAAACGGTAACTTATTTAACTGCAGATGCCTGAAGCTGATACTCCTATTTTTGCTAATATTTTAGCTTACCTGCTGTTATATCGGTTGAAATAGTTAACTTTGAGCCATTATTTAAAATTTATTATAATGAAAACAGGTAAAGTTAAGTTTTACAATGTATCTAAAGGCTTCGGTTTTATCGTTGCTGATGATACCAACCAAGACATCTTCGTTCATCAGACTGGTTTGATCAACGAAATTCGTGAGAATGACCGTGTATCTTTCGAAGTGAAAGATGGCAAAAAAGGATTGAACGCTATTAACGTAGAAAAAATCTAAGTAGACATATAATGCCTTCGGGCAAGACTAGTCTAAAAAAAACCCGTCCAGTTTTAACTGAGCGGGTTTTTTTATACTTTATTCTTTTGTGTTTTCCTGCTTCTTCTCGCTATTGCGTTCTTCGCCTTTCTCCAGCCCTTCCTGTATCAGTTCGTTTGCTTCCTGCTTGTCTTCCTGGTCGGCTTTCGGGTGTTCCTGCTCGTGTTGGTTTTGCGGCTCGTAGTTTAAAGTAATAGAAATAGGGAAGTGGTCAGAGCCAAATTTAGGAAGGCGCTTTAAGCCGACCAACCGGAAAACGGGATCGTAAAAAACGTGGTCGAGGGGGTAGCGGAACAAAGGGATATAGGCATTGTACGTGTTGTAAAAACCACGCCCCACACGCGGATCAATGTGGCCGCTTATCTGCTTAAACAACTTCGTAGTTTTAGACCAGGCCACATCATTCATATCGCCGGCCACTATACTTGGGTAAGGTGATGCTTTTGCCATCTTTGCCACCAATAGTAGTTCTGCCTCCCTGGTTTCGGTATTTTTAAGTAACCTCGGAGGTTGCGGGTGCACCGTAAAAAAGCTGAACTTATGGCCGCTAGGTAACTCTACCAAGGTATAAAAAGAAGGAATTCCATCTTCCACCAGGTATCTCACTTCGCTGTCGTGTAGTTTAAACCTGCTCCACAGCATCATGCCATACGTGTTGGAAAGCGGTTTTTTAATGCTATAAGGATAGCGCTTTTCCAGTTTGGGGCGCACCTGCTCATGCCATTTCTCGTCGGGTTCGTTCATAATCAGAATGTCCGGGTCTTCGGCCAGCACTACATCCAGGAATTTCTGGTACTTACGGTTTACCATGCGCACATTAGAGATCACGACAGTTAGAGCATTTTCCGGAACGGCTTTTTCTGTTTTGAGTGCTTCTACTTTTACAAGTGGCGTAAAATGAATAATATACCTTATCTCATTCAGAATAGCAGCTGCCCACAGCACGATCATACTTATTTCTGAAAGGCTTGTAACATCATACTTGCTTACATAAAAAATGAGTACGGCTGTAAGAAGTATGGCCACATGCAACCTCGGAAAGTCTAATACTCTGATCCACCAGAGCGGACTTTTTATCAATGGCAAAAAAGAGAAAAGGGCCAGGATACATCCCAGCACTAATAAGGTATCTTTCATAGAAAAGAATAAGTTTAATAAGGGCGAACGTATGGAACGTAATATTTCCGATACGGTTAGCTGGAAACATAGCTATACTACGTATTTAACGTAAAGCAGATAGGGATGCTCGCATATCAAAAAAATAACCCCTCTTGCAGGCATTTACTGCAAGAGGGGTTATAATATTAAAAGTATGACTGCCTGCTAATTAGACTTTTCGGTTACTTTAATGCCTACTGCCAGTATATGAGGCAACGGATCGCGGCGCATGTACTGCGTTAATGTTAACGTATGCTTTCCAACTTTTTCGAACTTTACATCCTTTAACGCCAGCACCTGCAGATCATAAATATCGCTGGAGCCTTTGCCCAGGGGCTTCCCGGTTTTGGCATCCAGCAGCAGCAATTCGTGTTGTGCTGCAGATAGCATGGTATTATCCGGGCCGGTTAGCTGGTGGCGCACATACAGGTTATAAAACTCATACTGCAGGTTGTAACGCACATTAAAGTATACATCGTATACTTTGGTAGTATCCGTAATTTCGAAGCTAAAAACAGGGGCGTTATCAATTTCCCAGTTCTGAGATTCGAAGTCTGCATTTTGCTCGTAGATACGGCCCGGCTCGCAGGCTGTAAGCAGCATTAAAAGTATAGCCGATAATAAAATAACGGATTTACGCATCGGTACGTGGCGGTTTATTCTGATCTGGTTTTTTGCCTCTGAACGGTTTTCTGGAACGCTGCCTGTTGGCTGGTTGTGCAGGCTGGTCGCCGGTAGGTTGCGGCCCGTTTGCAGGCGCAGCAGCTTTCGGCGGATTGGCGGCACGTACAGCATTATCGGCTCTTTCAGGGCGCGGACCACGTTCTCTTCGCTCGTTTCGTTCCGGGCGTTCACGTCTTTCAATGCGCTCCGGTCTGGCAGTTTGCTCAGGGCGTGGCGCTCTTTCCGGACGGTCGGTGCGTTCAGCTCTTTCAGGCCTGTCTACTCTTTCCGGGCGTTCCTGTCGGTCGCGCGGTGGCCTGTCCGGCCTGCGTTCTCTTGGTTCGGCGCCTTCTCTGTTCCTGTTATTGTTCGTGTTATTGCTGCGTTCAGGGCGTGGCCTGCGCGGGCGTTGTTCCCGTTCCGTACGAGGTGCGTCTGTAGTTCTTACAGCTTCCTGCGTACCAGCTTCCAGTGCCTGCTCAAATTGAGCTGCTGTACCGCCTTCGCCTGGCTTTTTCTTCTTTTTCTTCTTTTTCTTGTTCTTGAATTTATCGTCCAGGCGTTCGAGACTGCCCTCTACCTGCGCTACAAACTCATTTTGTTTCGGCTCTTCTACCACAACCGGCATCAGGCTATCCACCGCTACACCTTTCAGGTTTTCACGGATGATCTCGTGCACACGCTCTACCGGAACCGGGTACCAGTTATTATCGCCTTTGTAGCCAAACCACATCATCTTCTTAAAGATATCCGTTTTCTGAAGTATGGCATCGCCTTGGCGGGTCTGTAATGGCCTGTTTACAGTTGGTATATCTTTGAGCGCATCCATGTAAGTTTCCAGCTCATAATTAAGGCAGCATTTTAAGCGGCCGCACTGTCCGGAAAGTTTACTTGGGTTAAGCGACAAATTCTGGTAACGGGCCGCTGTAGTAGATACGCTTTTAAAATCGGTGAGCCAGGTAGAGCAGCAAAGTTCACGGCCGCAAGAGCCAATGCCACCCAAACGCCCTGCTTCGTGGCGAAGGCTGATCTGGCGCATCTCAATGCGTACTTTAAACTCTTCTGCCAGTTTTTTGATCAGGTCACGAAAATCAACGCGATCATCAGCAGAATAATAAAACGTAGCTTTCGATTTATCAGCCTGGTACTCCACATCAGAAAGCTTCATACGGAGGCCGAGTTGCTGAATGATCTCACGGCCACGGTACATGGTGCCGCTGTCCAGGTCGCGCACTTCGTTGAATTTCTCCATGTCGCGCTCATTGGCGATACGGTAAATCGTGCGGATCTCCTCGTTGTTATCCACCTTCTTTTTCAGCATCTGCAAGCGTACCAGCTCACCTTTAAGCGATACAAACCCGATGTGATGGCCATTTGGCACATCTACCACCACGGCATCGCCCGTAGTCAGGTCTATTCTGTTTATGTTTCGGAAAAAGTCTTTACGACCACCCTTAAATCTTACTTCTACAATA
Source organism: Pontibacter arcticus (assembly GCF_003284895.1). Lineage (GTDB taxonomy): Bacteria > Bacteroidota > Bacteroidia > Cytophagales > Hymenobacteraceae > Pontibacter > Pontibacter arcticus. Next base: position 324,929 of record NZ_QMDV01000001.1, on the reverse strand, counting down.
TCAAATTCCTCAAACGACACCGGAATTTCCATGTCGCTAAGCCAATCAAATACATTTAAACGATTACAGCCTCCCGTGCTGCAACCGCCGTTGCTTTTGCAGCCACCAACCACCTCTGTGCCATCTGCACTGGTTTTTTTGGTGCCGCAACCGCCACTAGAACATGAACTACATCCCACTTTTTATATCTCCTTATATAGCCTGGGCTATTCTTGTTTTCAAAATATGATCTGAGCATGTCAGGTATCATTTTAGCAGGCAAAAGTTCTGAATAAAGCAGCTTAACAAAATAATTTTAACGCTTAATAGCAAATACAATCAAGCGAAAACGGTATGAAGCCAAGTTGCCTTTTAAACAATTTGTAGCTAAAAAAATGAATTATCAACATTCTCTCAGTAACAAATATACTAATTTTTCGAGCTTTTTGTGCTGTAACCCTGAAATGTGCCTGTTCCCTAACAAGCCATTGCTCATTTTAGTGCACGAAGCCATGTGTACGAATTATTTAGTTACCTGACAATCTGCTGGAAATTAAAGTATAATTTTGGGTGATGCTCCGGAAATTACTTTCTCATGCAGCCATTTACGGATTGGCAGCCCAGATTCCCCGTTTTGCGGGTGTGTTGGCATTGCCTGTTATAACGCAGCACGTTACCACTGCCGACTATGGAGTTGCTGCCATTGTGGGAGCTTATACCTGGGGTTTGGGCATTATGCAGTCGTTGGGCTTATCTACCATTATGGTAAACAGTTTTGCCCGCTTCCCAACACGTTATAAGTGGATCTGGCGGCAGCTGCATGGTTTTTTACTGCTCTGGGGGTTGGTGTTCGGGTTGATATTGGGCGTAACTTTATACCTGGGCATACCCCAAGAAGCTGCCCAAAACCGTTGGGCTATAATCTGGCTTTGCGTATTGCCAGCCATACTTTTTAACAGCACCGATCTGCAGGCCATGCTTTTTTACCAAATGAAGCAACAGCCATTCCGGATTGCCATACGCTCGTTTATAGTTGGCACCGTTGTCGTGTTGCTCAATATTTATACCATCGCCTACCTCAAAATGGGGTATATGGGCTGGTTCTACAGTAATTTTATCGGTGCCTTGCTTGGGTTTATACTTTATGGCTCTTCCTATTTCCTGAAAGAGCAGATGTGGCCGATTTTCCGGTTTAAGTGGCACCGCATTAAAAGTTCGTTGCGTACGGCTTTGCCTGTAGTTCCGCATAATTTTTCTTTTTTTCTGCTGGATACTTCTGATAAACTGGTGCTGGATATCCTGCATGTGCCGCTGCCGCGCATTGGTTTTTACAACCTGGCCAGTAGTTTTGGATTATATTTTATGGCAGCCTCCAATGCCGTTGTGCAAGCTTCTGCGCCTTTTTACATGCAGTATTATTCCAGGGAATCAGCTGATAGAAGTGCAGCGCTTAAAGCCCGCGCCATGACCTTTGCCATGCAGGCGTTCTTCCTGGTTATCACTTTTCTGATCGGGCTTTGGCTGAAAGAGATATTTATACTTCTGATCCGGAACGATGAACTGCAACAAGCTTATCAGCTGGCGATTATTATGCTGATGGGGTATAACTTCAGGCCGATGTATTTAGGTGCTATTAACCAACTGGTTTACAAAGAACATACAAAAGTGCTCTGGAAAGTATCGACCGTGGCTGGTGTCGGGAATCTGGTGCTTAATTTTGCGCTGGTCCCTGTTTTCGGGATTCAGGCGGCGGCGTTTACTACATTTGCAGCACTGATGTACATGGGCTACTCGGGCTATCTTTTGAAAGAATACAAGCAGATTACGCAGGTTAATTACTGGCCATTGTTCTGGCTATCGGTAACGGTACTAAGTTTATTGTTAGTTTACAGCCTGGCTGATAGTGCGATTAGTAGCAAAGTATGGCTTACGGCAGGTATAGGTTTGGTAGCCGGAGTGGGTTTTCTGTATGCCAATAAAAAGTTGAAGGCATAAAAAAAGGAGAACCAAAGTCCTCCTTTTTAAAGTATAAATCTGTTACGGTTACGGTTTCAAAATTACTTTCAGGCAGTTGTCTTCTTTTTTGTTGAAGATATCATACATCTTGGCTGCATCGGCTAACGGAACAGAGTGTGTAATAATATCATCCAACACCACTTTTCCGGTTTTAACAAGGTCAAGCAGGTGATCGATGTAATTATGTACCCAAGCCTGGCCACCTTTCAGGATAATGCCTTTATCGAACCACTGGTGCAGCGGGAAGTTGTTATAAGGCGTACCATAAACGCCTAATACGCTCACTGTACCGCCTCTACGAACCGAGTCAAAGCACTTCTCCAGCACTTTCATACTTCCTTTTTCCATTTGCAGCACGTTCATGGCTTTTTCCAAAGCATTTCGGTCTGCTTCCATCCCTACTGCATCCACACAAACATCGGCACCATAGCCGCCTGTCAGTTCCCTGATCAGTTCTACGGCATCCACATCACCGGCATTTATGGTTTCTGCATTGGCACTTTTGCGGGCTATTTCGAGTCGGTAACGCTGGATATCAACGCCAATGACACGTTTTGCGCCACGCAGCCACGCCGATTTCATGGCCATAATACCTACCGGGCCGCAACCCCATACTACAACCGTTTCACCGCCTTTCATATCAGCCCAATCTATACCGGCCCAGCCCGTCGGGAAAATATCAGTCAGAAAAAGTACCTGTTCATCTGTTAAATTTTCGGGCACTTTGCGCGGGCCATAATCTGCATAAGGTACGCGTACTAGTTCTGCCTGGCCGCCGTTGTAGCCACCATACAAATCAGTATAACCAAATAAGGCCGCCCCTTTACCTTTTAATAAGCCGCCTTCCGGGCCATAATGTTCGGTATTGGAGTTTTCGCAGTGAGTTGGCAGGCTCATGTTGCAAAAGTGGCAGGTGCCGCACGAAATCGGAAACGGAACTACCACGCGGTCGCCTACTTTCAGGTTTTTAACCCCTCTGCCTACTTCTTCTACAATGCCCATAAACTCGTGGCCTAATACCATGTTGCGGGGCTGCGGAAACATACCATTGTATATGTGAAGATCTGACCCACAAATAGCAGTAGAAGTTACACGAAGTATGGCATCGCGCGATTCTTCAATTATCGGGTCTTCAACTGTATCAACTCGGATATCTTTTGGATTGTGAAATACTGCTGCTTTCATAGCTTGTTTTTAGTAGGTATATAATATGATCGTGGCTCCGGAAACCGAAGCGGAATAGTACATAACTCTAACGGCTTAGTGCAGTACGAGTTGTAGAAAAATATCCAACGTATTAATTTACAACAGAAACAAACACGAAACAGGCGTATAAGAAAAGGCGCAATTGTTATACTTTATACTTACCCGGCACAGATGGAAAATTTACATTTCACTTTTCTCACTGAAAAAAACATTCCGAAGCTGCATGCTACCTTTCTGGAAGCTTTTTCGGATTACCTGGTGCCGATACAACTGGATACAAACCAGTTCAGGAGCAAACTGAAACGGGAAGGAGTGGAGCTTAGTTTTAGCGCGGCAGCTTACAGCGGCGACCTGATGGTAGGGTTTATACTAACCGGCCTAGGTGAGTGGGAGGGCAAGCCAACAGCATACAATGCCGGAACTGGCGTAATACCAACGTACCGGGGTAACCGCATTACAGAGCAGCTTTATACCTTTATGCAGCCTAAATTTAAAGAAGCCGGAATTGAACAATGCCTCCTGGAAGTAATAACTGAAAACGCTGCCGCCATAAAAATTTACAAACGCCTCGGCTTTAGCATAACCCGCACGTTCGACTGCTTCAGGAGTTTAAAGAAAGAGCTGTTAGTACAAAGCAAGACACCGTATGCTATTAGTTTTAAAACGGTACTTAAACCGGATTGGAAATCGTATGGTTGTTTTGGAGATGTAAAGCCTGGCTGGCAGAATACTTCGTGGGCCATCACGCGCAGCCCAAATAAGAAAACAATTATTGAAGCTTATGACGAACACCAGGATCTGATCGGGTACACCGTTTTTTTCCCGGATAACGGGGCAATAGCGCAACTGGCAGTAGATAGCAATGCGCGTTGCAAAGGAATCGGGACGGCATTGCTGCGGCAGGTTTGCGAACATACAGACCATAAAGCGCTCATGTTGCTTAATATTGATACCAAAGCCGAACAAATGCTGATGTTTCTGGAGCGCAAGCATTTCTCGAAAGTGTTGAGCCAGTATGAAATGTTACTGCCACTTGTTTAGCGCATCTTACAAAGTATAAATTTATACTTTTGCTGGCATTACTATTTAATCAAAGAAGCTGTTTAGCGTTTCCAATTACAGCGCCTTAACCCACCGTTGTTGGTGGAACCACCAACAATTATACTTTCACCAATAGGAGCTTGCTGGTGAAAACACACAGCAAGGGCAGCGGCCTTTGATTTATTAAAAAACGCTGAACAGCTTCAAAGTATAAACCTTTACTCCAAAGTATAAACGTCCAGCTTTTTAGCCGAGAAGAGGTAAATGTTACGATCGCTTACCAAACCGGAAGTATACTTTTTATCTGCTGGAAGCAGTATTTCTCTTTGCTGCGAAGTATAAAGTTGATGGAAAATCAGTTTGTCCTGCTTTACAAAGTATAACTCGTTCTTCCGGAAGTTTATGTAACTAACCCCCGTAAAAGGCAGCTTGCTTTTATAATTCCCCAGGTTATCGAACACGTAAATGCCATTGTTGAAATCAAGCAGGTAGATCATGTTCTGATACTCGCGTACCATACGCACATCAAATCGCTCGCGCTCTAAAATTAAATTTAAAGGTGTTTCTGATGTGATCTTTCCTAAGCGCAAATCCAGTTTATCAAGCGAAAAATTGGTTTCGTTAAAAAGCCAGAATCCTTCATCGGAAGCAAGCGTTGCCGCACGTACTGTGTTCAGGTAATCCAGATCAAGTAAGCGGGTTGTTCCGATGGGTCGCAGAAACCTGTCAAGTAATAAAAGCTCCTGCCGGTCCTGGTAAAAAAGCAGCACCTTCATGGAGTTCCAGGCCGAAATGGATGTTATACGGCCACGGGTAGGAGGCGAAAAGGTATCGAGCGGTTTGCCCAGCGAGTCGAGTCGGAGCAGGTTTTGTTTAGTATCCAGCAAATAAATATTGCCGTTCTGATCTTCTGAAATAGCAGTGGCAGAGCTTACAGGTATACTATGGCTGAAGGTTAACTGCGGCTGTGCAGCTGCAGTTAATGTTACTATAATCAGCAGTAAGCCAAGTATAAAGTATAAATTAGCCTTCAAAAGTTTCCAGGTTAAGGGTTTTGCCATCGTATACGGCATATGTACAAAAATTAACCCATTCTCCTAAATTCACATAACGGCTTTTATCGCCGATGGGCAGATCGAGGGGCAAATGCCGGTGTCCGAAAACGTAAAAATCGTGGTGTTGTTTGGCTTCAACTTCTTTGCTGTAATGCACCAGCCATTCGTCGTCGCCTAAAAACTGTTCGTCTTTTTTAACATTGCTGATGCGGCTTTTACGCGACCACATATTAGCCATGCCTATACCAAAATTAGGGTGCAGCCTGGCAAACAGCCACTGGCATACTTTATTATCGAATACTTTTTTGAGCAGTTTATAGGTATGGTCGCCGGGGCCTAAGCCATCGCCGTGGCCAATGTAAAAAGTATGACCATTGATGGAAGTAGAAATTGGCTTGCGGTAAATGGGGATATTAAGTTCTTCGGTAAAGTAATCAAACATCCACATATCGTGGTTGCCGGTGAAGAACATAACCGGAATGCCGGCATCTGTCAGTTCGGCAAGTTTGCCTTGCAGGCGAATAAAACCTTTGGGGATAGCGTGTTTGTACTCAAACCAGAAATCGAAAATATCGCCTACCAGAAAAACGGCAGCTGCATCTTGTTGTGCCATTTCGAGCCAGCGTACAATTTTCTGTTCGCGGGCACGGCTGGTGGCAGCATCGGGCACACCTAAATGGAAATCAGAAGCAAAGTATACTTTTTTGCCGGGCTGTAGCTCGTTAATGCGGAAGGTCATCAATCAGAAAAAGAACTAATTGTTTAGGCCCGTGGGCACCCATTACTAATGTTTTTTCTATATCTGCTGTACGGCTTGGCCCGCTTACCAACGAAACCATGGACGGGAACCCTGTTTTATACTTATCACGCAGCTTTTGTAATCCGTCTTTAATATCGGGCACCAACTGACTGGCTTTAGCAACCACCAGACTTACTTCCGGATAGATATTCAGGCGGCGGCCACCTGCATTGGCAGAACTAACCAGTAAACTACCAGTACGTGTTACAAGAGATTCGCAGGTAGTAAGACTAGCTTGCGCGTTGGTCAGGAATTTTTCTTCATCGCCGGTGTACTCAATGCCGGCGTGGTAAAGGATGTGCTGCAGGTTTTTATTCCAGACAAAAAGATGATCGATCTGCTGTTCCTTCTTAAAAACGTAAAGCTGGTCGAAGAAGCTCTCCTCGTTTTCGCAATACACAAAGGTGCCGCTGTTGCGAATAAAGTTTTCTGCAAACTGTACCGTCATGTCTTCCGAAATGGGTTCGTGCAGCGGCGAGGTGAAGTCTGGGGTAGGAGGCAGAAAAGGCGCCGACATAGCCAGCGCCTCTCTTACTCTTCTTAGTACTATTTCTTTTGTTTTAGCTTCGTACATGCCTGTTTAAGATCAAGCCGTTCTCGAGTTAAAGGTGTCGTCCAGTTGGTCGGGGGCATTGTTCTGAATCGGCATACCCGGCAAAGTGCCTTGTCCGTTCTGGTCGGCAACTTCTGAGTTTTCCTGATCTAACGGAACATGCAAGCCTTCTACTTCGCTTTTGGTCTGGCTACGGTCTGTACCGGCAGTGTGTGCCTGGTACGCAGTCAGTGTATCAAACGGGCGTGGCCCCACTATACGCTCCAGATCATTCTGGAACAGTATCTCCTTCTCAAGCAACTCTTGTGCTACCAACTCCAGTTCGCGGCCTTTATCGGTTAAAAGCTGAATAGTACGTCTGTAAGCAGAGTCAATGATAGCCCTTACTTCGTTATCGATTGTTTCGGCAGTTGCTTCCGAGTATGGTTTGTTAAATGTCATCTCTGTCTGCTTCGAATCGTAGAACGAAACATTACCGATTTTGGCATTCATACCATACATGGTTACAATGCTGTAAGCAATTTTAGTGATGCGTTCTAGATCGCTTAAAGCGCCTGTTGATATCTTACCAAACACGATCTCTTCTGCAGCACGGCCACCAAGCGCCATACACATTTCATCAATCAGCTGCTCTGTATTATAGAGGAACTGCTCTTTTGGTAAATATTGTGCATAACCCAACGCAGCAACACCACGCGGCACGATACTTACTTTTACCAATGGGTCAGCGTGCTCCAGGAACCAGCCTGCAATAGCGTGGCCGGCTTCGTGGTAAGCAACAATCTTTTTCTCTTCCGGAGAAATGATCTTGTTTTTCTTTTCAAGGCCACCAATCACACGGTCAACAGCATCGTTAAAGTCCTGCTGGTCTACTGCTTTCTTGTTACGGCGAGCAGCAATCAGGGCGGCTTCGTTACAAACGTTAGCAATCTCGGCACCGGCAAAGCCTGGCGTCTGAGCAGCAAGTTTACGGGCATCTACATCTGGTGCCAGGGTAATAGGGCCCAGGTGAACGCGGAATATTTCGGTACGGCCGTTGATATCCGGCTTATCTATACTTATCTGGCGGTCGAAACGGCCCGGACGAAGTAAAGCGGAGTCTAAAGTATCAGGTCGGTTGGTAGCTGCAAGTATGATTACACCAGAATCGGTAGCGAAACCATCCATCTCCACTAACAGGGAGTTCAGTGTGTTTTCGCGCTCATCGTTACCGCCCGGAGAAGTGCCACGGCTACGGTGACGGCCAATGGCATCAATCTCATCAATAAAGATAATACACGGTGCTTTTGCTTTGGCCTGCTTAAACAAGTCGCGCACACGGGCAGCGCCCACACCCACGAACATCTCCACAAAGTCGGAACCTGAAAGGGAGAAGAACGGAACATCTGCTTCGCCGGCAACAGCTTTTGCCAATAAGGTTTTACCTGTACCCGGAGGGCCAACCAACAACGCACCTTTCGGTATTTTACCACCTAAAATCGTGAATTTAGAAGGTGTCTTCAGGAATTCTACAATCTCCTGTACTTCTTCTTTGGCTTCTTCCAGGCCAGCCACATCCTTAAACGTGATCTTTACCTTGTTCTCTGCATCAAAAAGAGCGGCCTTAGATTTGCCGATGTTAAAGATCTGACCACCTGCACCACCAGCTGTAACGCGGCGCATCAGGAACCAGAAACCAAATAACATCAGAATTACAAAGCCCCAGGTTGCAAAAAAGTCCATCAGGCCGGTTCTATCCTGCAAGGAGTAGCCGATCTGTTGTTCTTTAGGCACGTTTGCCTGTAATTTCTCCAGGTCTTCTTTAAATACCTCCGGTGAGATGATCTGGAAATGGTATTGTGGCCCGGCATCCATTGCCCAGTTGCCACGGTTCTGAAGTTCTGCTTTATACTTATCGTTCTGCAGGGCTTCTTCTTTCAGGTATACTTCTACCACCTTGCCATTCACAATAGCGAGTTTGTTTACATCGCCACTCACCAGCATTTCTTCAAAATCCTGTTGGGTAGTTTCGATGGAAGCACTGCTTTTGTTTAACCAGGCAAGTCCGAATATTAAAAGAATCAGTGCGGCCAGCATCCACAGTTGCATTGTAGGCCGTGGAGGCGTAGTCGGGATGATGGGTTTTTTCTTTTTAGTCCCTTTATTATTATTTTCTGCCATGAATAGTTTGTTTCGGATACACGGAAAACACGGGTGCCAGCTATTTGTTTAAGAAACAGACGGTACCCGTGTTAAATTGTTTAAACAGATTCTATATGCTGAATGCCGGCATCGCCCCAGAGCTCTTCCAGTGCGTAGAAGTCACGTTTATCTTTCAGGAAAACGTGTGCTACTACATCTACATAATCCAATAAGGCCCACTCCTTGTTTTGGCGGCCTTCGCTTTGCCACGGGTTTTGGCGAACGGCCTTAAAAACCTCTTCTTCAATAGAAGTGGCGATGGCGTCTAATTGGGTGTCGGAACTTGCTGATGCTATTACAAAGTAATCAGAGACGGCGTTTTTGAGTGATTTAAGGTCAATTACAACAATATCTATGGCTTTCTTTTCCTGCATGCCTCGCACGATCAGTTCTGCCAATTTGTCTGAATTAGCCTCAATCTTGGGTTGTTTCATTTGTGCTACTTAAATTTGAGGTACAAAAGTATTAAATTCTGAGTTAAAGTATGTTGCCTAATACGCTGTTTATTGGCCAAAAGCAGATTTTTCTGCCAGTTTGTGAATCTACCAACTCAGAGGCGCAACAGCTTCTTATCAAAAATGAAGCCATAGAAGGCTGCGTAGTTTACACTGCCCAACAAACCCATGGCCGCGGCCAGCGTGGCAATGTTTGGGAGGCGGCGCCTGGCTGTAATATAACCTTGTCTGTTGTGCTCTCACCAACTTTCCTGCCTGTCAGGCAACAGTTTTACCTGAATATCATCGTATCGCTGGCAGTGCTTGATCTCTTACGTGAGCAAGGTTTGGCAGAGGCGCAGGTAAAGTGGCCAAACGATTTATACTTTAAAGATAAAAAACTTGGCGGAATACTAATAGAAAATACGATAAACAGTTATGCTATTCAACATAGTATTATCGGAATTGGTTTAAATATTAACCAGACACAGTTTACGTTTCCAACGGCTACTTCTGTGAGCTTATTGCTTGGGCAGGAAATGAGTGTAGAAGTAATGCAGAACCGCCTGCTGGAACTGCTTGAAAAAAGATACTTGGAGCTCCGGAGTAATAAAACGGCCAGGCTGAAATATGAGTACCTGCAGGCATTGTACCGCTACCAGGAAACGCACCATTTTTTGGTAGCTAACAAGCAGGTAGAAGGCCAGATTGTAGGAGTGGACGAAGATGGCCGCCTTGCCGTAGAGATCGCAAATGAACTGCAGTATTTCGCTTTTAAGGAAATCGGGTTTGTTATCTGATAGCCTTGAACTGTAATTTATACTTGCTTTGCTGCTACCGGGTTAAAAAGTAACAATTGCAGGCACGGTTGTTGAAATAGGCCAGCACAGGTATATATTGAATTTCTATACTGACAAAAAGTATAAATCCTTTCGAAATATTTTAAAAATTATATTTTAAAATTGCTTTTTTGGGTTACCTTTGAATAGGTTTACCATATAGGCGGATTGCCTTCGAAACCGAAACCAGATGCTATGAAAATTTCTACAAAAATATTTTTAATGGTCACGCTGCTAAGCACGCAACTACTGGGCACTGCTCTGGATGCGCGTTGCAATGCAATTGCAGACGAAGCTGCTGCTGGGGTTGCACCCGCTTACAAAGGTGGTGCTACGCTCTGGAAACTGCAGCAACAGGAACCAAAATCAACCTTAACCGTGTCGGCTACCAACGCGAAGCTAGATGCTTTTTTCACTTCTGAGAAACATACCTGCTCTACCATTTATGCATCAGCAGTAAGCGATATCTTTCATACGATGGAGCTGAAAGCCAATAAGAGCATGTATAAAGCAGTTGCAATGGCATCGTTTGCGCCGGGCCGTGATATTAAGAACCCTACGATCAATGCATACCCAAATCCGTCGCATGGTGTAACGCGCTTTACGTTAAACCAGAACAGCCAGGATAACTACCGCATCCGTATCTCAAACACGATCGGTAAAGTGGTACAAAGCGCTGATCTGCCGGCATCCGGTGCTACCAATATGTATGAGTTCGACCTGAGCACTTTGCCGTCGGGTATCTACTTTTACAGCCTGTTGGTAAACGATAAGACCATCGAAACAAAAAGACTGATTCTTCAGAAATAATAACTGCTAAAACCAGTTCTAAAGTATAAAGCCGGCCCAATGGTCGGCTTTTTTAGTATAAAGTTCTAATTTTAAGCAGCCGCTTTACATTATTTAGTATTTTCGGGGCTGAATCAACAACCGCTATGACAGATTATCGGAAGATCAATAACCTCGTTGGCTGGGTCGTGTTCCTGATCGCGACTATTGTTTATGTGCTTACTTTAGAGCCAACAGCCAGTTTCTGGGATGCAGGAGAGTTTATCGCCTGTTCGTATAAGTTATTAGTGCCGCACCCGCCGGGGGCCCCTTTCTATTTGCTGATGGGCCGCCTGTTCTCGATGTTCGCCTCAGACCCTACGCAGGTTGCCTGGTGGGTAAACTTACTTTCGGCGCTGTGCAGCTCGTTTACCGTGTTATTCCTCTTCTGGACGATCACCATACTTGCCCGCCGTTTACTGACCAAAGCCGGCGAAGCTCCAACAACCGGAAATACCTTGCTTATAATGGGCAGTGGCGCGGTTGGTGCATTGGCTTATACTTTCTCTGATTCTGCGTGGTTCTCTGCCGTAGAAGCCGAAGTATACGCGATGTCGTCTTTCTTTACCGCTATTGTTTTCTGGGCTATACTGCGCTGGGAAGCTAAAGCAGGCGAGGCGTATTCTGATAAGTGGCTCATTTTGATTGCTTATTTGGTAGGCCTTTCCATCGGTGCTCACTTACTGAACCTGGTTGCCATTCCGGCCATTGCGTTTATCTATTATTTCCGTTTATACAAGCCAAGTTTTTGGGGTGGCGTAATCGCGTTTATGATCAGTGCCGTAATTGTGGTTTCCATACTTTGGGGCGTTATACCGGGCTTGCCAACCATTGCCGGTAACTTCGAGGTGTTCTTTGTAAACTCACTCGGTTTGCCATTCAGCTCGGGTATCTTGGTTTTTGTAGCGTTGGTTATTGCAGCTATCGGGTTCGGTTTACGCTACTCTATCAAAACAAATAACCGCATTCTTAATACCGTTATACTTAGTTTTATCTTCGTTCTGATTGGTTATTCTTCTTATATGATGATTCCGATCCGCTCTTCTTACGATCCTACAATCGATGAAAACGACCCGGACGATATCCTGAGCTTTGTGTCTTACCTGAAACGTGAGCAGTACGGCGATCGTCCTTTATTGTATGGTCCGCAGTATAACGCGCAACCAATTGGTCAGGAAGAAGGCGAAGTGCGCTATGTAAAAGGTAAAGACAAGTATGTAGCCAGCAGCCCTAAAATAGAGCCGATCTACGAAAGCAAGGATAAAGTGCTGCTGCCACGTATCTACAGCGATGCACCGCAGCATTTAGATGAGTACCGCAAGTGGGTTGATCTGAAAGAAGGCCAGACACCGTCTTTTGGGCAGAACATGAGCTTTTTGCTGCGTTACCAATTAGGCCATATGTACTGGCGTTATTTCGGCTGGAACTTTATAGGCCGCGAAAGCGATGTGCAGCAATCCGGCGTACTTTGGTTTGACGGAAACAAGGATAGTTTACCGCCAAGTGTTGCCAACAGCAAAGCGCGTAATTCTTTTTTCCTGTTGCCGCTGCTGGTGGGTATACTTGGCCTGATCTATCAGGTGCGTAAAAATGAGCGCGATGCTTTTGTGATTGGGTTGCTGTTCTTCTTTACAGGTATTGCCATTGCACTCTACCTGAACCAGCCACCCATTGAACCACGCGAGCGCGATTATACGTTTGCAGGCTCGTTCTACTCGTTCTGTATCTGGATCGGATTGGGCGTACTCGGCCTTGCGGAGTTGCTGGGTAAAATTATCCAGAGCCAGCAAGCCAGAGCCGCTGTCGCAACTGTTGTATGTTTGGCTGTGCCAGGCATTATGGCTGCTGAAGGTTGGGATGACCATGACCGCTCTGAGCGTTACCAGTCTGTAGACTCCGCTAAAAACCTCTTGGATTCTGTTGCGCCGAATGGTATACTTTTCACGAATGGCGATAACGATACTTTCCCGCTGTGGTATGCACAGGAAGTAGAAGGTTACCGTACCGATGTGCGTGTATCTGTGTTGAGTTACCTGAACACCGACTGGTACATCGACCAGATGAAACGCCAGGCCTATAAATCTGATCCGTGGCCATTGTCGCTTGAAAACGAAGATTACCGCCAGGGCACAAACGATTACCTCCCTTTTGTAGAGCGCGAACAGGTAACGGCAGGCATCGACCTGAAGCAGTTTGTACAATTGGTGAAAGACGACCATCCGGCACTGAAGGTACAGTATGGTGCAGGAACAACCTTGCTTACCATGCCAACCAAAAATTATTTCCTGAATGTGGATAAGGCGAAAGTGCAGAATATGGGCTTCGTTTCGAAAGACAGGCAAACGGAAATAACAGACCGCATGCAGTGGACGATTAATAAATCAATGCTCGAGAAAAAGCACCTGATCATACTTGATCTGCTGGCTACGAATAATTGGGAGCGCCCGGTATACTTTGCCTCTACGGTAAACAGAGCTGATTTTATGGGCTTATCAGAATACTTCCAGTTAGAAGGCCTGGCTTACCGCATAGTGCCTGTTAAGGCGAGCGAGGAAAGCGAGAACATCAACAAAGAAGTAATGTATGAGAACCTGATGAAGAAATTCAGATTCAGGAACTTCGATAAAGAAGGCATCTTCTATGATGAGAATTATTACCGTTTCTCGGCCCAGGCGCGCGAAAAATATGCGATACTGGCTGCAGCTTATTTAGAAGATGGCAACAAAGCCCGCGCCAAGGAAATAGCAGATTATTGCTTTAAGGTAATGCCTGTGTCTACTATCCCTTACGATTATTTTACGCCTCCTTTTATAGCAATTTATGCTGAACTGGGCGAAACTCAGAAAGCAGATCAGATGCTCGAGAAAATGGCAAAAGACTCGCAGGAGGCCCTGGATTACTATTTTACGAAAGGCCCTTTGTTCGATATGGAGATCCAGACGAACATGGTTATGTTGCAGCAACTGATCGGGGTAGCACAGCAAATAGGCAAAGACCAGCGTGCCGCCCAACTGCAGGAACAGTTTATGCAGTACATGCAACGCATGCGCCGCTAAACAAAAAACAATAGTATACAGTAATAAAAGCCGGGCTATCAGGAATGTAGTCCGGCTTTTATACTTTTTGTATGAGCTTTAATTTTTTACAGATGAGGCAATTCCCAATCGCGTACTTTATACTTGTGTTGCTCGTAAGTGCTTGCGGGCAGCCAAACAACACTTCGAGGCAGATACAGCCGGTCGTAACCACTGCTTACACAGCACAGCAAAGAACACCAGAGATTGTGATGCAACCCGAGTTCTATGCCACACAGGATAGTCTGCATTTCTTCCTTCGTTTCGAGGATATACAACAGGCTGTTGAGGTAGCAAAATCAGCAGCGATGCTCACGTTTGATGTGCGAAGCGGGCAGGCAGAACGGGATCCGCTCTTGTTTCAGGATTCGGTTATACTTGGTAAAAAGCTTACCGACGCAGAAGGGCAGCTTTATGTGCAAATTGCTTTAGAGAAACAGTATATAAAAGAGCCCAACGTATTGCACGTAAGGCTTTGGCAGAAGCAGGGCACCCAAGACCAACTCGGCATGAAGCAGAAGGTGGCGTTAAAAGTGGCTATGCTGCGGAAAAATTACCTGCTCACGTTTGCAAAAGATGGCAAGCCGGTTTTTAAGCCTTACATCAGAAGTACAGACAAATTACAGGTTCGACGTTTTTCAGAGAGTACGGATACGATGCAGATACACCGGTTTGCTTCTGATTTTGCCACGGCCCTGCCACCCATGTCTGCAAAGCAGCCGGCAGCATTGCCTAAAAAAGTCGCCTTGGATACATTGTTTGCAGCTACAAACGACACACTCCAGTTTTCGGAAGAAGGCTTATACGTGCTTGCACCTGGTTCCGGGTTTTCAAAAGCCATACTTGTAAAAGCAGCTGCTTACCCGCAATTAACAACCTCCAAAGAAATGCTGGAGCCGCTAATTTATTTAACTACCAGCGCAGAACGGCAAAAACTATTGCAAGCCACCAATACCAAAAAAGCGATAGACGAATTCTGGTTGGGGATAAGCGAAAATAAAGCACAGGCACGTGAACTGATCCGGGAGTTTTATCTGCGCGTAGAAGCTGCTAACAGACTTTATACTTCGCACAAGCCAGGCTGGGCCACCGACCAAGGCATGATCTACATTATTTTCGGGAAGCCTGCCAACATCAGTTACGCCGGCGCGAACACCACGTGGGTCTACCGCCAATCTGAGACATCGCCAAACATGCGGTTCGTTTTTACCAAAAAAGAAGATAACTTTACCGAAAATAATTATGAGTTGGTACGGCGCCGCGAATACGAGGAGAGTTGGTACAACACAGTCGCAAAATGGAGAGCAGGAATAACAAATTTGTAGGCGACCGCTACGGTAGCCCCAGAAAGCCAAAAGAAGATAGAATGGAAATGATTTTCGGGTCGCGCCCCATCTTGGAAGCGATGCTGGCCGGAAAAACATTGGAAAAAATATTTCTGCAAAAAGGAGCTAAAAACCCGACTGTAGATGAAATAGTAACGCTGGCCCGCCACCGCGAAGTGCCTATCGCAACGGTGCCGGTAGAGAAACTCGATAACCTGACGCGTAAAAACCACCAGGGCGCTGTTGCTTACCTTTCGGCTATCTCTTATTCGCCTTTAGATGAGATTATTACGTCTTTGTTCGAAAAAGGGAAAAACCCGCTCGTACTTATACTGGATAGGATAACCGATGTGCGTAACTTCGGGTCGATTGCCCGTAACGCAGAGTGTATGGGCGTGGATGCCATTATAATTCCGAGCCGTGGCGGTGCGCAAATTAATCCGGATGCGATTAAAACATCTGCCGGTGCGTTACACTTAGTCCCTGTTTGCCGCGAAGCGAACCTGAAAGAAACTATCGATTACCTGCAAAATTACGGCTTCCAGATCGTGGCCTGTACCGAGAAAACCGACGATACGCTAACTGATAACAAAGTAGACATGACCGGGCCGACCGCTATTTTAATGGGTAGCGAAGAAGATGGTATTTCACCGGAGTACCTGAAGCGTGCCGATGCCCGTTTGCGTATTCCGTTAATGGGGCAGATTGGTTCTTTAAACGTTTCGGTAGCTACCGGTATCATACTTTACGAAGCCATGAGCCAGCGTTTGCGCGAAGCCAAAGTATAACTGATGTATTATACTCTGCAGGAAGAAGATCATTTCAGAAAGTATAAAAAGAAAAGGCGCTGTAACTACGGCGCCTTTTCTTTTTATACTTTGGATTTTATACTTTAAATAAAGTCTGGGCCTTTTCTGTTTTTTGCGTCGGCCATAAATTCTTTTACTTTCTGCTCTTCTTCCAGTTTGCAGATCATCAATACATTGTCGTGTTCTGCTACAATGTAGCCCTCCAGACCCTGCACTACAACCAAGCGCTCTTTCGGCGTTTTGATGATCGTGTTTTTTGTGTCGTAAAGTATAACTTCGCCGTCTACTACGTTGTCATGTTCGTCTTTTTCGCCGATGGTATAAAGCGAGTTCCAGGTGCCCAGGTCCGACCAGCCGATGTCGCTGAGTAATACAAATACGTTGTCCACTTTCTCCATAATGCCATAATCGATGGATACGTTGCGGCAATGGGAGTAGGCTCTCGTGATAAAGTTCTTTTCGGTCTCGGTGTTAAAGTCTGTTGTGCCTTCATCAAAGATCTCACTGATCTCGGGTAAATGCTGCCGGAAAGCCTTCAGTATACTTTTCACATTCCAGATAAAGATGCCGGAGTTCCAGACAAAGTCGCCGCTGTTCAGGAACATCTCGGCCAGTTCCAGGTTCGGTTTCTCGGTAAAGGTTTTTACCTTTTTTATACTTTGTGCCTCGTCTGAGATGTACTGGATGTAGCCATAACCGGTATCAGGGCGGCTGGGCGTAATGCCCAGTGTTATCAGCACATCATCTTTATCGGCAGCAGCTACGGCTTCTTTTATCACATCCGTAAATACCTGCTCTTTTAAAACAACGTGGTCTGATGGGGTAACTACCAGGTTAGCGTTCGGGTTGATCTGTGCAATTTTGTAGGAAGCATAAGCCACACAAGGTGCCGTATTACGGCCAACAGGCTCCAGCAGGATCTGGTTATCGCTCAGCTGCGGAAGTTGCTTTTTTACCAGGTGCTCGTAATCCTTGTTTGTAACAATAAAGATGTTTTCAGGAGGACAGATATCCTTAAAGCGCCTTACGGTCATTTGTAGCATACTTTCGCCTGTGCCCAGCACATCGTGGAACTGCTTTGGGTAATTGGTCCGGCTAAAAGGCCAGAAGCGGCTTCCGATGCCACCTGCCATAATTACCACATACGTGTTGTTTTCCATGTGATTAAACTAATCCTTCCTTAAGTAGATCGTGAAGGTGCACAAAGCCTTCGAAGTTTCCTGATTTAGTTACAATCAGTTGTGTTATACTTTTCTCCTGCATAATAGCGAGTGCTTCGGCTGCATATTGCTCAGGTTCTATCGTCAGGGGGGAAGGAGTCATGATATCGGCTGCCTTTATACGTTCAATAGAATCAAAATTAGTAAGCATGCGGCGCAGGTCGCCATCAGTGATTATTCCTATCAGCTCTTTCGAATTTTCCTTTACTACGGCAGTGGCGCCCAAGCGTTTAGAGGAAATTTCTATAATAATTTCTTTTAAACTGGCGTTTTCTTCCACAACCGGTGCCTGGTTTTGGAGGTAAATATCGCCCACTTGCAAATATAGTCTTTTTCCGAGAGAGCCACCCGGGTGCAGCTTGGCAAAATCAGTGCTGCTGAAACCACGTGCTTCCAACAAACAAACGGCCAGCGCATCGCCTAAAGCTAAAGCTGCGGTAGTACTGGTAGTAGGGGCAAGGTTGTTAGGGCAGGCTTCGCGCTCTACGTTGGCGTTCAATATAAAATCGGCGCTGGTAGCCAAATATGAATCCGTGCTCGATACCATGGCAGCTAACTGAGAGCCTTTGCGCTTAAGCAATGGTACAAGCACTTTTATTTCGGGAGTATTGCCGCTTTTAGAAATACAGATCACAAAATCCTCGGCTTGTATCATGCCCAGGTCTCCATGGATGGCATCGGCGGCATGCATAAACAAGGCAGGCGTACCGGTCGAGTTAAGCGTAGCCACAATTTTAGAGGCGATGTTGGCGCTCTTGCCGATACCGGTTACCACTACACGACCTTTAATCTTCAAAATGGCTTCGACGCAGCCAACAAAGCTTTCGTCGATAAAATCTGCCAGTCTGCCGATTGCTTCGGATTCCGCGTGCAATACTTTTTTTGCAGAAAGGACTATATTATTAACTATATTCAAATTAAATTTGTGTTAGAGCATCCCGTAAAAGGATATGTTACAATAAGATTACTTTTTCTTTAAAATTTCATGCCAGCCAAACCAGAGATAAATCTCAAGAACAAATTAAAGGAAGTTTTTGGGTATAATCAATTCAGAGGAAATCAGGAACTGATAATAAATAACATTATCAACGACCGTAACACCTTTGTGATTATGCCTACAGGCGCGGGCAAGTCGTTGTGTTATCAACTGCCTGCTTTATCATTACCGGGTACCGCCATTGTGATCTCGCCGCTCATCGCCCTGATGAAAAACCAGGTAGACCAGCTGAATGCGTTTGGCGTGAATGCCCATTTCCTCAACTCAACTTTATCTAAATCAGAAATAAATAAAGTGAAGAAGGAAATAATGGCTGGCGAAGTAAAGTTGCTTTATGTAGCACCGGAATCCCTTACAAAAGAAGAAACTGTAGAATTTCTGCGCGGGGCTAATATCTCGTTTGTAGCCATAGATGAAGCACACTGTATTTCGGAGTGGGGCCACGATTTCAGACCAGAATACCGCCGCATACGGGGCATTATCGACCAGATCGGGAAACTGCCTATTATTGCGCTTACCGCTACAGCTACGCCTAAAGTACAACTCGATATCCAGCGAAATTTGCAGATGGACGAAGCATCGGTATTTAAATCATCGTTTAACCGCACCAATTTATACTATGAGGTTCGGCCAAAGCATAACACCAAAAAGCAGCTGATCCAGTACGTTAAAAAGCACAAAGGCAAAAGCGGTATTGTATATTGCCTGAGCCGCAAAAAAGTAGAAGAAATTGCCGAATTGTTACGGGTAAACGATGTGAAAGCATTGCCTTACCATGCAGGTCTGGAGCCAAACGTACGCATGAAAAACCAGGACGCGTTCCTGAACGAAGATGCGGATGTGATTGTGGCGACCATTGCCTTCGGGATGGGAATTGATAAGCCGGATGTGCGCTTCGTTATCCACTATGATACGCCGAAATCCATTGAAGGCTATTACCAGGAAACCGGTCGTGCTGGCCGCGATGGTCTGGAGGGCAACTGTCTGATGTTTTATAGCTACGAGGATATTGTAAAGCTCGAGAAATTCAACAAAGATAAACCTGTAACAGAGCGCGATAACTCCAAACTGTTGCTACAGGAGATGGCCTCTTATGCTGATTCGGCTGTATGCCGACGGAAGCAATTACTTCATTATTTTGGCGAGGCTTACGAAAAAGACTGTGGTTTCTGCGATAACTGCCTGCACCCGAAAGAGCGTTTCGAAGCACAGCACGAAGTACAGCTTGGCCTGAGAGCAGTGCAGCTAACCAACCAGCGCTTTACCATAGAACATATTACAGCCGTACTTACAGGCCTTAAAAACCAGTACACCACCAGCTACGACCACGACAAGCTGGAAGTATTTGGAGCAGGCAAAGAGCACGACGTACAGTTCTGGAGCTCGTTGCTGCGCCAGATATTACTATCGGAGTATTTAGAGAAAGATATCGAGAACTTTGGTGTAGTAAAGCTTACACAGAAGGGCCTTGATTTTATTCAGAACCCGCAAAGTATAAAAATCACCAAGGATCATAACTTTGAGCAGGAAGTAAAAGAAGACGAGGAGAAAGAAGGCACGCAAGCTGCTGCTGGCCACGATGAAGTGCTGTTCGACCTACTGAAGAACTTGCGTAAAAAACTGGCCAAAGAAAAGAACCTGCCGCCTTACGTGCTGTTTCAGGACCCGTCTCTGAAAGAAATGGCTACTGTTTACCCAACCACCAAAGAAGACATGGCTCACATTGGCGGTGTAGGTATGGGTAAAGTACAGAAGTTCGGAAAGCCGTTCCTGGACCTGATCGTAAAGTATGTTGAGGAGAATGATATTGTAACGGCAGCCGATGTGGTTGTAAAAACAACGGTCAACAAATCAAAGATCAAGATCTACATCATCCAGCAGATCGATAAAAAAGTGGACCTCGAAGAAATCGCCTCGTCTAAAGACCTGACCATGCGCGAACTGATCGAAGAGATCGAGCATATCTGCTACTCCGGCACCAAGCTTAACCTGAACTATTACATCAATAGCATTTTGGATGATGAGCGGCAGGACGAGATCTACGATTACTTTATGCAGGCCAGCACCGATAACATCGGCGAAGCTGTAAAAGAACTGGGAACCGATAACTACACCGAAGAAGACCTGCGCCTGATGCGTATCAAATTCTTATCGGAGTATGCCAATTAAGTATAAACTGCAGCAGATGATCACTGTACAAGTATAAAACCCAAAGTATAAAAAGCCGTTGCCGAATTGCGACGGCTTTTTTTGTTTTACTAGTTTAGAAAATCGTATAATTTATAGTGGAAGACACAAGCGCAAGTATAAATTTTTAACTTCGCGGCATACAGCCAAGTATAACACAACCAAACAACCAGTAAGAGCATTAACCTTATGAATATACTGATTATAGGATCCGGAGGCCGGGAGCACGCCATCGCCTGGAAGCTGAAACAAAGTGAATATTGCGACAAGGTATTTGTAGCGCCCGGCAATGCAGGTACTTCTGAGTTCCATACAAATGCAGCCATCGATATTTATAACTTTGAGGAAGTAGCCAAGTTTGTCTGCGACTTTAATATTATGATGGTAGTGGTAGGCCCGGAAAACGTGTTGGTGGAAGGCATCCACGATTATTTCCAGAACTCCGAGTTTCTGAAGCACGTGCTGGTAGTTGGTCCTAAAAAAGCCGGCGCTATGCTGGAAGGCAGCAAAGAATACTGCAAAGCTTTCCTTCAGAAAAATAACATCCCGACGGCGCGTTACCAAACTTTTACAGAAGCTAAGTATGGCGAAGCTGTAGATTACTTGCGTACGCATTCATACCCTGCCGTACTGAAAGCCGACGGGCTGGCAGCAGGGAAAGGCGTAATCATAGCCCAGACATTTGAAGAGGCATTGGATGCACTGGAAGATATGCTGCGTAACAAGAAATTCGGAAATGCCGGCAGTACTGTCGTGATCGAAGAATTCTTGCAGGGCATCGAAGTATCTGTATTTATACTTACCGATAGCAAAGAATACGTGATGCTGCCCGAAGCGAAAGATTACAAGCGCATCGGGGAAGGGGATACTGGCTTAAATACAGGCGGTATGGGAGCGGTTTCGCCGGTGCCTTTTGCCGATGACGTATTTATGCAGAAAGTGAAAGAACGCGTTATTATGCCTACGCTGCAAGGCATGCAGAATGATAACCTTGATTACAGCGGCTTCCTGTTTATCGGGTTAATGAATGTGAACGGTGAGCCTTATGTAATAGAGTATAACGTACGCCTCGGCGATCCGGAAACAGAAGCGATCATCCCACGCATATCATCGGACCTGTTTGAGTTATTCAGGGCACTGCACGAACATAAGCTCGCCGACTATAAACTGGAAATTGACCCGAGAGCAGCCACTACTATTTTCCTGGTATCCGGCGGGTATCCGGAAGGGTATGAGAATGGCAAAGAAATTACCGGCCTGGACCAGGTAGAAAGTGATGTGCTGGTTTTCCATGCAGGTACAAAAGAACTGAACGGGAAAGTAGTAAATAACGGAGGCCGTGTGATTGCCATTACGGCACTTGGCAATACGATCGAAGAAGCACTGGCTAAAGCTAATAAAGCCGCCGAAACTATTAACTGGAAAGGCCGCTACTATCGCCACGACATAGGCTTCGATTTAACACAGGTATCAGTTAAATAATATAAAGTATAAAACAGAAAAAGCCGGTAGCAGTACCGGCTTTTTCTGTTTTATACTTTATGAAGTACTAGCAATAAGCTTCGAAAGCACCCTGCAGGTTATCTACAATGCGCTGCAGTTCGTTGCCTTCAATGTGGTAGCGCTCGATCATGTGCACCAGCTCACCGTCTTTAAATAAAGCGATAGATGGAGATGATGGCGGGTAAGGCAGCATAAACTCGCGGGCTTTGGCTACAGCATCCTGCTCCATACCAGCAAATACGGTTACCATTTTTGCAGGCTTTTTATCAGAAGCGGCTACCGCCATTTTAAGGGCAGGGCGCGCTTTAGAAGCCGCACAACCACATACAGAATTTACAGCCAGTAACACAGTGCCTTCGCCTTTCAGCGCCTGCTCTACTTCTTCGGCAGTTGCCAGTTGCTCAAACCCGACAGATGTCAAATCTTCGCGAATCGGAGCTACCATATATTCAGGATACATTCCCATAACAGATCAATTTAAATTAAAAAATTAGTTGCTGCAAAAGTAACAAAATTATAGCATAAAAAGGTGTCAAAATATACTTCTGGTTTTTGCTTTTTCGCACAAAGTAGACTTAAAAAACAATTTGTGGTACAGTTTAATGAACTTTTGATTTCGGAAAACTCCGTTACTCCATAATCAGTAAACACCGCTTGTAGCACAGAACAGCCAATGCCGGAAGAAGTTTTTTCCCAGACCGTAATTCTGAAGTCAGACAAAAAAGGTACAATTTTTTAAACCCCTTTATTTTGATTGGACCGCTGCAAACTACTACCTACTTATACCTACTTAGCCGGTGCATTAACTTGCCCCAATGACGACACTATGATCCCTACAAACAAACTTGTGCTGAACACGTCATTTGCGAATTGCTACCCAGGCTACCACACCCTTAGTGCAATGAAGAAAAGCTTTTCATTAACGCAATCCATAAAAGTGGATTACTTTTTTATGCCGGAGCGGCAGGGCAAGCCTGCTGAAATTATCATGATCATTAACAACCCGTCACGGTTTATACTGGTACCCACCCGCGAAGAAGACATCGAATTAGAAAGTTTTTACCAGCGCAACGCAACAGAACCAGAACTAACTGCTGGCAGCAAAACGCCTGTCTGGAAAGTGTTTTTCTCGTGGCAGGAACTGGAAGAAGATCATCAGCAGGCTGGTGTTTCAGAAACCATGCTCCATGCCCTAAGTAACTATACCAGACACCTGGATATTCGTAGAGAAGTAGAAGCATATTAAGCTAAAAATAAAAAAGCCTCTCCTTGAAATATGAGAGGCTTTTTTTTGGCTGATAGGGCATTACCCCAATCTCAGTAATGAGTCCTTGCTAATCATTAGAACTGGGTTCGGATGGTTGACTAAGTCTTTGATTGTGGATAATAAAACTATTGTCCTGTGAGATACTTTAAAGTAGGTAGCCCTGGGTACTTATTTCTACATTACCTGCGGACTGTTAGTTTTTATGTACTTCTTCGTTGCTGCCGCATTTAAGCATCTTTTCACCAAAGTATGGGTTTCGGATCTCTTCATTCGAACTCAGCCAGTAAGCCCCCTTATCGTTGTTGGCCATAGGGCAGTGCTGGTAATAAAGCGTCTGACCGGCAGCGCCAAAGGCTTTTGATAAGGCAAATGTTGCTTCAGAAAGCAATTCCAGTTGGCCACGCTGGGCAGCAAGATCTGCCGACTCTCCCATGTTAGCAGCGCTCTGTTTTACTTCGTTAAGCTTTTCCTCAGCAAATGATTTTTGCTCTCCCTGTAAAGCAGAAAATTCTATTTTATCTGCGGTGGCCATAACAGCCTGCGCATCAGTTTGCACTTTTTTGGCATCAGAGGCTACCAGGTCATCTTTTAGCTGGAGGTAACTATCCAGCAAAGCAGCTAATTGTTCTTTCACAGGACCCTCCACAGAAGTATAATCAGGCGTTTCGACTACAGTTTTACCTGTTGCCGGCATGTTATCGCCATGTGCCATGCCTTCGTGGTGCTCGTGGTTTTCTGTTTCAGCAGTCGTGCTTGTTTCCTGCTTATTCTCTGAGCAGGAAGTGAAAATGAAAACTGCCAGGGCAGCGGTTAGAAGTGTCTTTTTCATGATTGGTATTAGGTTATTGTGTAGAAGATTTATTTAAAAGTCAACTGGGAAATAAAGAACTAAAAGAATCAGCACTATTAAGATGCTAACCAGAGTCCGCATGAACCATTTGCGCCATTTAGTATCTGGTTCTTCATCGCCGGTTTTGCAACAATCTTTCATGCAAAGTATAAGTTAATGGTTATGGCCTGGCACAGGATGAGAACCTTTTTTAAGAATGTATTCACTATAAAGTAGATAAGCACCTGTAACCACTACTTTATCGTTTTCTTTTAATCCGGAAAGTATAGCCACGTTTTCAGCACTTTCCGGGCCGAGCGTAACCATCTGCGCCTTAAAGGTGTCTTTCCCTGACTGCACCCAGACATGGCTTCCTTTTTCATCACGTATCACGGCATCTGTGGGTAAAGTTAAAGTCGCATTGCCTGAGCCGGGAAGTATAACATTGGCCTGCATGCCGGGCAGGTACTTCTCATTCGGGTTTGGCAGTTCAGCGCGCAGCACTACTACCTGGCTACCGGCTCTTAACTCAGGGCTGATGAAAGTAACTTTTGCTGAAGCCAGCTCCTGTCCAAAACCTGCTACCGAAACATTGATGGCATCGCCTTCTTTAACATTTGCTGCTTCCTGGGGGTATAACTCAGCTTCTACCCAGATTTTGCCCAGCTTGCCTAAACGGTACAATACAGCGCCTTCCGCCACATACTGGCCTTCAACTGCGGCAACTTCAGTTACTACACCACCGGCAGGCGCTACAAACGTGATGCGGGAGCTTAACTGTTGCTTTAGAGCCAGGTTGCGGACCTGGCCCTGGGTTAAGCCATACAGCAGGAGCTTTTTTTCAGCTGCTTCCAGAAAGGATGCAAAACGTGGATTCTCCTTTCCTAACTCCCTATGCTGCGCCAAAGCCAGCAGGTATTCGCGCTGCAGTGTTAATAACACTTCGGAATATAGCTCATAAAGTGGCTGGCCTTTCTGTATTGTTTGTCCGGGTTCTTTGAGGTACAGTTTTTCGATACGTCCGGCAGCGCGGCTACTCACAACGTCCGTCTGGGTTTCATCCAGTACCAGCTTACCCGTCAGGATGGAGTTGCTGCCAATAGAACCAGACTTGATTCGCTTTGTGGTGATGTTGCCCAATTTTACCTGGCTTTCCATAAGGACAAGTTCACCGCTTTCTTTCCCTGACTGTGATACCAATACCAGATCCATAAAACAGATGGGGCAGGTGCCCGGCTTGTCCTGTACTATTTGCGGGTGCATCGGGCACGTATAGCTTGTAGTTTCTCCTGCTGCGTGTGTTTTCTCTTCGCTGGAACAGGCAACTGTAAGTATGGCCAATAGCAGAAAAAGGATGTTTTTGTATCGTTTCATAATCTGCCCTGCTAGTTTTTAACTTTAATAAAGCTTTCGCTGTCGATCAAGAATTGTGCGTTGGCCGCAATTGTATCAGCCTGTTGCAGGCCCGTTACGAGCTCGATCATATTGCCTGACACTATACCCGTTGAAACTGCAACCGGCTCAAAAACTCCTTTTATCTTTTTAAAGGCCACTGATTTGTTGCCAATATCTAGTACAGCAGCTTTTGGTACCCAGAGAGCAGGGGCAGTGCTATAAGTTGCTTCCGCTGTTACCAGTTGCCCTATCATGGCTAGCTTCTGGCTACCCGGTATATAAGCCCGCACTTTTGCGAAGTTTTGTCCTTCATCAAAGTATGGCTGAACGAAATCGATCTTTGCAGCCAGTGTTTCTTCAGGAAGTTGTGGAAACGTGATCTGCAACGGAGTACCCTTGGTAATAAGGGCAGTAATTTCACTAGCAGATGCGTTAAACTCGGCCCAAAGCTGTGCTGTATTAATTACCCGTAAAAGCTGTTGCCCTGCATTCAGATACATGCCTTCACGGAGTTGGATGCCCTGCTGCCCGGTTGCGGTTGTTGGTACTGAAGTTGGGGTAGTTGTAGCACTACTGCTACCCATGGCATCCATAGTGCCTGCGCTTGCTATAGGAGCTGCAGCCATACTTGCTGTTGATGCCGGTGCCGAAGTGTTTAAATCAATAACATAACCATTGTAAGGACTGTAAAGTGCGAAGGTATAGGTCTCTTCTCCCTTGCGGAGCAGGCGGTTTATTTGCTCGCTTGTTGCGCCCAGGTACTGTAGCTTTTGCCTGGCAGCAGCGATCAGATTTTTATCTTCCGGAGCAGATTTTACTAAGTATAAAAGCTCTTTCTGTGCGGTGATCAGATCCGGGCTGTATACTTCCATCAGTTTCTGACCCTTTCGGACCGGCTGGAAATTATACTTCACAAACAGCTTCTCAATACGCCCACTCACACGTGCAGGCACGGCATAAACACGGCGCGGGTCGTAGGTAATGATGCCATCCATTTTTATACTTGCCTGCCCGTTTTTCTTTATAGGGGAAACAGTGGCAATAGAAGCAACAACGGAAGTATTTGTCGGCCTTATCAGGAAAGCAAGATCTTCGGTTACAGTAATGCCATTACCTTGCGCAGCTTTGGCTACCAGGTCCATGCCGCAGACAGGGCAGGAGCCTGGCTCGGTCTGCACAATTTGCGAGTGCATAGGGCAGGTATATGCGGTGCTGCCTGCTGCCTGCTCTTGCTCATTATCCCTGCATGCCCCCAGTGTGATCATTATAAGCAAGGCCAACAGCGGCAGGATATTATTTCTCAATTTCTTTCTCATAATTTACCACCATTAAGTAAAGCTCCTGCAGGTTATTCAGGTATTCCATCTGCGCCATGTTCAGCGCTTCCCATGCATCGATCACCTCGGGAAGCTGTGCGCTGTTCTGTTCATAAGACAGCATGGTTACATCGTAATTCTTTTGCAGGGCCGGTAAAATTTTAGCTTTATAATTTTCTACATGATGGTGCAAGGCGCTTAGCTCAAGAAGCATACTTTGCATCATGCCCTCGGCTTCGTTCAGGACAGCCTCCCGTTCCTGCTGGATCGCCGCTATCTCCAGGTTCATTGCCTTTGTATTGGCTTTGTACATTCTGGAAGACCAGGGAGCAATTGGTATCGAAACCATGCCCATTGCTGTAAACTGCTGCGGCATCATGTTATCGCGTGGGTACATATGGTCAAAGCGCAATTTAAAATCCGGGAGACGCTGCTGTTTTTCCAATTCCACGTTCAGGCGCATGGATTCTATCGTTTTGTCAAGCCTGCGAACGTCGCTTCGGGCACTGGTAAGGTAAGTAGTATCCAGGTTTGTGTGCTGATGCGCTGGGTCCATAAGGGCTACAGTAGTATCAATTCGGTACTGCAAGTCTTTGGGCATATTCATCAGGATGTTAAGCTGCACATTCTGCTGCCTGATCTGTGTGGCAGTCATTTCCTGCATGTTCTTTACTTCATGCAGCCGCGCCTCTGCTTTATAAATACTGCCTAGTTTGCCCTGGCTATAGGGATAACGGATACGGGCCAGCTTGAGCATGAACTCCATGATGCGCTCATTATCTTTGAGTACCTGCTGTTTTTTCTCCAGCACTACCCAGTTGTAATAAGCAGTTTTGGCCTGCGCACGCAGCTGGTTATAAGTTACCTCTTTGGTAGCCTGCTCAATGCCTGCTCTTGATTTCATGTATTTTTCGCGGGTGCGTAGTTTGATGGGATTGGGAATCTCCTGCTCTGCAGAAATCATCCAGGCCCCTTTATCCCGCTCTTCCATTACCTCAGTTCCAGGATAGGGCGCCATAAACACGCCACCACCAACCATAGGCGCCATCCAGCTTTTAGCGCCTTCCGCATACGTGTTAGCTGCGTCAGCCTTAGAAGTATACATTTGCAACATGGGGTTGCTGGTACTGATCCGTTGCAGTACACTATCCAGGGTTAAAATTTGCTGCTGCTGTGCCAGTACCGGAGTGCCTGCCAGTAACATTACAAATACAAACAACCACTTTACTTTCTTAATGCTCGACATGGTATAGATCTAGTTTACCGTGTTTTTTAAGTTCGTACTCTTTTATTATTTCAAACACAACAGGTGTTACCAGCAGGATGTGGATAGAGGAAGTAAAAACGCCTCCTATCAAGGGAAGCACGATAGGTAGCATCACATCTGTACCTACTCCTGTCGCCCAAAGTACCGGGATCAGGCCAAACAGCGATACCGATACGGTCATGATCTTAGGGCGCAGACGTTTTACTGCTCCTTTAAATACAAAGTCACGAATGTCCTGCTTGGTGATTGTTTCAGAAGAATTCCCTTTCAGTTCAACCAGTTCTTTCATAGCCTCATTCAGGTAAACAACCATCAGCATGCCTGTTTCTACTGCCATACCAAACAAGGCAATAAAGCCCACTGCCACTGCCACTGATAGGTTCACGCCATAGAAGTAGACGATAAACACTCCTCCAATCAGCGCAAATGGAATCGTGATCAGACTAAAGAATGCTTCTTTCAGAGAGTTAAAAGAGAAGTATAAAATCAGGAAAATAATGAGGACTACCAGCGGAATAATAAGCTTTAGGGTTTGCGTGGCACGTACCTGGTTTTCCCATTGCCCGCTCCATTCCAGGTAATAGCCGTTTGGTAAGCCCGTTACTTCACTGTTAATCTTTTCCATCGCCTCCTCCACGGTACTGCCCAGGTCGCGGTCGCGCACGTTAAAGAGCACGGCACCACGCAGCTGTGCATTTTCAGAGTTGATCATAGGAGGGCCATCCGTAAAGCGTATAGCAGCAACTGAAGAAAGCGGGATAGTACCTGCCGAAGCAGTCTGAATCGGGATGCGCTGTATTCGCTCTACACTATTGCGATACTCCTGCGCCAGGCGTACGTTGATAGAGAAGCGCTGTCGGCCTTCAATGGTATTACCGATCGGTGTACCGCCCAGGGCAGACTCCACAATCAGATTCACATCATCTACCGTCAAACCATAGCGGCTCAGCGCGTCACGGTTAATGTCTATCTCCAGGTATTTACCACCTGTTATCGGCTCTACATACAGATCATTCACGCCTGGCACATCGCGCAAGGCAGTCCGTACTTTTTCAGAAACAGAAGCGATAGAGTCCAGATTCTGGCCGTATACTTTCACGCCCACATCAGTTCGGATGCCGGTGGCCAGCATATTAATCCGGTTGATGATCGGTTGTGTCCAGCCATTCACTACGCCTGGAATTTGTAGCTTCGTATCCAGTTCCCGGATAATATCCTGTTTGGTTATACCTTCCCGCCACTCTGACTGCGGCTTGAGCATGATAATGGTCTCGATCATGCTGATAGGGGAGTTGTCAGTGGCGGTGCTAGCCCGGCCTGCTTTACCCAACACACTTTCTACTTCGGGCACCGACTTGATGATTTTATCCTGTACCTGCAATATGCGCTTAGCTTCGGCATTGGAGATATCAGGCAAGGTTACCGGCATAAACAGGATGGAGCCTTCATCAAGCGGCGGCATAAACTCTGTGCCCAAGCTAAAGAGCATAGGTATAGCTACCAGCAAAGCCAGGATGTTTACGCCAATCGTAGTTTTGCGCCAGTTCAGGCACCAACGTAATACAGGTCCGTAAACCCGTTCCAAGGCCCGGTTAATCGGGTTGGCATTTTCATTTTTGAATTTGCCTTTAAGTAAAAAAGAAATAAGTACAGGTGTCAGCGTGATTGCCACGATGGCATCTACAATAAGTATAAACGTCTTGGTCCAGGCCAGTGGACCGAATAATTTTCCTTCCTGCCCTGTAAGTAGGAACACCGGAAGGAAGGAAGTAATTACGATTATGGTACTCCAGAACACGCTGGGGCCTACCTGCTTGGCAGCCTTTTCGATGATCCGGATTCTATCTTCATGTGATAAGTTCATACTATTCTAATTTTGAATAATTGAATTTTGAATAACTGAGTGCTACCGGGTCGTATTCTTTCGGGCTTTTGCCATTACAGATAGTATTTCTGTCGCTTCTTTCATCAGATGGCTTGCTGTTTCTCTTGATGTGGTACCTGACTCTTCAAGCAGCTCCAGCCAAAAAAGTGTTTCGTCGGCTTCCTCTATCACAATGCTGATTTTGGAGTGAAACTCGGCAGATGACCTGGCTCTGCAGGCTGCTCTATAGTTGGCAGCGACAGAAGTAGCTGAGCGCAACAACTGTCGCTTCATGATAGTCGCTTCTTCCGTTTTGGGGAGCAGTTTTGAAAAGAGAATGACATCAATAGCCAGTTTTTTTGTCCTATTCTGAAACTGCTCAATAAATTCTTTTCTTTCTGTGTTCATCTTATTCAGTTATTCAAAATCCGTTTATTCAGAACTCTATTCTTCCTCCATCCACTGTTTGCCTTTCGTGGCATCTGCCAGATGACGGTAGGCGTTCTCGACCATCACAATAGCATCATCCACAATCACGCCTATAGAAAGGGCAATACCGGTTAGGGACATAATGTTGGAAGAGATGCCAAAAGCGTTGAGCAGGATAAAACCGATGGCAATCGAAAGGGGCAGTTGGATCAGGATCACCAAAGCACTGCGCCAGTGAAACAGGAAAAGGAAAACGATTACAGAAGCCACGAGCATTTCTTCAATCAGCGTGGATTTAATGGAATTTACTGACTCGTTGATGAGACCGCTGCGATCATAGACGATGTTGAACTTCACACCTTTCGGAAGCCCCTTTGCAACTTCTTCCATCTTTACTTTCACGTTGTCGATCACCTCATCAGCATTTTCTCCATAGCGCATCACTACAATGCCTCCAACCGCTTCACCTTCTCCATTCAGATCAAATATACCCAAGCGGCTTTCTCCCGTCATCTGCACGGACCCTACATCACGCACCCGCACGGGAATGCTGTTGTTGGTAGCAATGGCTATATTTTGTATTTCTTCTGCTGATTGCAGGTAGCCGGTTGTTTTGATGATATAGCCAATATCGGAAAGCTCGAACTTGCGCCCGCCCGCTTCATTGTTATTAGACCGGATAGATTGGATAACCTGCGGCACAGAAAGCTTATAATAGGTAAGTTTGGTAGGATCCAGCGTGATCTGGTATTGCTTCTGGAATCCGCCGAAAGAAGCTACTTCGCTCACGCCTTTCACGTTCTGTAAGCCAAATTTTACATACCAGTCCTGCAGCGCGCGTTGCTCACCCAGATCCATGCCGGGTGCATCCAAAGTATACCACAGGATATGGCCTACACCGGTTCCGTCCGGGCCAAGGGTTGGTGTAACGCCTTCGGGTAACATATTACCAACAGAGCTAAGGCGTTCCAGCACCCGCTCACGGGCCCAGTATACATCCGTTTGATCTTCGAAAATGACGTATATAAAGCTCATGCCAAACATCGAGCTGCCGCGTACATACTTCACCTCAGGCAAGCCCTGCAGGTTAGTGACAAGCGGGTAGGTCACCTGGTCTTCAATGATCTGGGGGCTGCGTCCCATCCATTCAGTAAAAACGATAACCTGGTTTTCAGACAGATCAGGGATGGCATCTACCTTGTTTGTCTGTACAGCATATAAGCCCCAGCCAAACAGCGCTGCCGCAATAAGCAGCACGATGTATCGGTTACGGAGCGAAAGAGAAATTAATTTCGCAATCATGTAAGTATAGGATTAACCTTAACAGGAAATTTAAGCGCCACAGGAAAGTGGCCAGCAGGGGTGATGCCTAAATGAAAAGGAAAACTGAGCAGCAGATCTCTTTAGATAAAGACACAGCTGCGCCAGCCAACCAAAGGCATCAGGAAATCTGTAAAGTTAAAGCAGGAAGGCTTGCACCAGCACCGGAATGTCTCGTGCTAATGGAGGCGACTCGTAGAAAGCATAAGTCGGTTTAGGATCAGCCTCAGGAGCGAAAAGCTGAAGTATAACTACCTTCATGGCAGCTATGAATTTGATTTCTGAAGTTTTACTAAGTATAAGTGCCTTAGAACTTGAAGTAGCATCCGAATGATCGAAAACGAAGGTCTGGTCGTCGCAGCAATCAGCTGTACTATCTGAAACAGGAACTTTGTGGCAAGAAGGTAGTGGTTCTTTCTGCTGCTCCATCGGGCAATCAGCCACTTCACCGAATAAAGCAAGATCTGCTACCTCACCTCCGCACAAGTGCATCCCTACCGAAATGCCTGTCGAAGAGAAAAGCACCAGCAGTGTTAAGGTAAGAAGTATGATTTGCTTTAAAAATTTCATGTCTTGTGTAATACTACGGCAAAAGTATAAAGTAAGTAGTTAATCTTGTTACATAATTCAGGAAAAGTGTTACATCTAATTATGGTAGCTGCAATTAAATTATAGTAAGTGTATTATGCTAATAGCAAAGTTATTGATGTTCATATCAGTCTGTAACTACAACTACTCTCACTACTTTTCTTATTATGATACCTTTCCTGCAAACTGCTTAAGCTTTTAAGAATAGGATATTCCTATTGCCTACTTAACTAAAGATAATATCGTATCAGATAAAACATTTATAGTCCCAAATACTACACCGTTTCATTTTGGCATTCTTACATCATTAATGCATATGACATGGATGCGGTATACTTGTGGTAGATTAGAAAGTCGTTATAGCTACTCTAATACTATTGTTTATAACAATTTCCCGTGGCCGGAAGCCCCTACAGATAAACAGGTAAAAGCTATAGAAACAGCGTCACAAAAAGTATTGGATGCACGGCTACAATATCCCGGAAGCTCACTAGCTGATCTCTACGACCCGCTTACGATGCCTTCAGTTTTAGTGAAAGCGCATCAAGAACTAGACAAAGCTGTGGACCTGTGTTACAGACCCCAGGCGTTCATTTCCGAAGCAAAGCGCATAGAATACTTATTTGAACTATATGAGCGCTACACAACCGGATTATTTGCGAAAGAGAAGGTAAAGAAAAGTAAGCAATCTTCTTTGTCTGGTATCTAAGGGTGCCATTACCTTAAACTAATTATTACATAGGTTTCAACTTAAAGCATAATAAATTTTAAGTTTTAGCTCTTCGTTATAGTCTTCCTCATATAGTATGGATGAAATGATCTCATATAGTAAATCTTTAGATATAAGATTAGAAGCAACATGAACTGTTACATCTTCCATTCGCTTTATGAACTTCAGGACTAAAAAATCTAAATTATTGATTTCTAAAAAGTATGCAGAAAGGGCAATAGATGCTCTTTTATTTCCATCATTGAAACTGTGATTCTTGTTAACTGAATAAAATAGGTGTGTAAGTTTTTCTTGTATCGTAGGGTAGTAAACATCATTTTTAATGTGCTCTAATGATGCCTCTAGTAGACCTATATTTAATAAGCCCATAACTCCCCCTGATTTGCGGATTATTTCATCATGTACTTCGATGGCATGCTGTATGTCGAAATAAATCAAATCCACCTATCTATCCTTTAGTCTCTTGAATACTTCTATGCTTTCATCTATTCGGTCTTGCAGGCCTTTGCTTTTGTCTCCCAAGAATCTTTGATAGTCTTCAACAGATAAGCATTTAAGATAAGGTTTCAATCTATCATGAATAATGTTTCTCAACCCATAGTCTCTACTAGCCATTTTGCTTCTAGCATCCTCCAACTGAGGAATCCAAAAACGTTGTTCTGAGAATTTTTTTATTAATATGTTAAGTTCACCGGGGGTAAGTTTTCTGCCTAGTTCCTCAAACTTCTCTTTCATCGCATCTGCAATGCCAATTTCAAAAGAAGCTATCAGTTTTAACACTTCTGCATACATAGTATCGCGAGGGTTCTCTTTATCCTCTAGCTGAAGTATCTGTTTATACTCCGATGAGTTCTCATTGAATATTGCTTTGTATATAGCGTCAGTATAAACTGAGTATTTATAAAGGCCCATATCTAAATAATTATTTAGGGCACTTGTAAACTCTTTCCTATAAACAGGTTCACGTGCTATAGATACTAAAAACTCTTCATCCCGTTGATTGATAAATTTTGTCGCTCCTCCAAGTTTTTTATTTAAACCATCGATTACGATGTTTAGCATAGCACTACGGAGTGCTTTGGCTTTTTCGCTTTCAGAAAGAACCATCCCTAAGTTGAGAAATGCTCTAAAGTTAAAAACTCCTAGTTGAGGAGCTTTTGTACCATCTCCTAATAACCAGCCAAATTCAGTTTTGAACTCCTTTAGCCTTTTACCTTTGAAAATCTCATATCCATTATGTTTTAGTTCTTCTTCATGCTGTGAAAGATATCTTTCGATAGTTGAATAATCTATCTCATAAAATTCAGCTACTTGGGCTTTTGTAAATCTATATTCATGTTGAAAAAACATACCTCTTATGCCTAGATAGGCTTGTATGTCTGCGACTGCACTCAGATTATTAAGAATATTCTGACGGTCTATTGCTGAAACAGTTAAGTCTCTCATAAGAAAAATTATGTGGATAACTTGAAATGTTCCCCTCATGGATGAAGGTGACATAATATAAGTTATTGATAATCAGTTGTTTATATTGCTTAAAAAAATATCTTGTTGCTCTCAAGTAGCCATTTTTTTTAGTATAACTATCTTATAATCAACTAATTATACTAAATTGCACTATGCTTATTTTTGCCAATTATAAGTTATCCACATTTTGCTTAGATATGATGGAATTGGACTGAAGAAAAACATCAATAAGTATAGCTCTATTATACTAAAGTCAAGTTAATCAATTTGAAGGTTTAATGCTTGGATTGAATTAAATTTTACTGTAATTAGAATGAGAGGCTATGGAATGATATACAATGCAGCCAATAATGAGAAATGGCATTATTGGCTGCATTGTATGCAAAATGTATGCAAATAAAAAAAGCCACTTAACAGTTTTATCTGTAAGTGGCTGATTTTCAAGTGGTCGCGAAGGGAGTCGAACCCCTAACCTTCTGATTCGTAGTCAGATGCTCTATCCAGTTGAGCTACGTGACCGTTTTCCGTTATTGTGATGCAAAGTAACGGCGTTTTTTGATTATACGCAAGTGCCTGCGCAAAATTTTAACTGTTTTTTACTACCGATTTTTTGAGCGCTTTCTTCAGGGCACGGTCAAAAACGAAGTATAAACCACCTATCGAAATGATAATCAGTGCGATCATGAGCAGTTGCCCACCTTTACCGCTGTCCGGGTCCTGCAATAATTGAATGATATCTTTTGCCTGTGTGCCTACCCAAAAGAAGAAAAGCGTGCGGGGCAGCATGCCCACCACACTTGCGATCAGGAATTTTTGCTTTGTGACCTGCAGCAACGACAGTACAAAGTTCATGAGCGCGAACGGCAGAACAGGGGAGATGCGGCATAAAAAGATCAGGCTCCAGCTTTGGCTGCGCAATTCCTGCATCAGGTTCCTGGCTTTTTCGAAGCGGTTCAGGAAACTCATCATTTTGCCGTGGTCTACAAGCTTGGCCAACGTATACCCAACCAGCGCCGCAATGCCATACGAAACCACCACGCCCGGAAAACCTGGCCAGCCCAGGTAGAAACCGCTTACCAGCGCCACAAAAGTAGTAGGCGTAAGGGCCAGCGCCATGGTAAAAGAGACCACCACAAAGTATAAAAACATTTGCCCGGCGCTCAGGTCCTGCAGCAGATCTTGGTGCTCATACAATAAAAAAGCCAGCGTAGAACTTACCACCACCGGTACCACTACCAGCAGCAGCATCGATACAAACGTAAAAGCATTTTCGCGGATGAGGTTACGCAGCAGGGTAATTTGCTTCATAAAAAGTATAACAGGTTAGCTCGTATAGACGAAGTACAAAGTACAAAAGATTTAAGCGGCTTTTAAAACCGTATTATTCCATCGCAGCAGGCGGGCTTTCGTAAAAGGTATTTTTAGTAACTTGCACGCTTCGTTTATACTTTAAATCATCACTATGAAATTCGGAACAAAAGCTATACATGCTGGTGTAGAACCAGACCCAACCACAGGCGCGATCATGACGCCGATTTACCAGACATCCACCTACGTACAAAAATCGCCGGGCGACCACAAAGGTTACGAATACTCGCGTACGCACAACCCAACCCGCACTGCCCTGCAAAACTCGCTGGCTGCTTTAGAGAACGGCAAGCACGGCCTTTGCTTTGCTTCCGGAATGGCTGCTATCGATGCGATCATTAAAATGCTGAAGCCAGGCGATGAGGTAATCTCAACAAACGACCTGTACGGCGGAAGCTACCGCATTTTTACAAAGATCTTTCAGAACTACGGCATCCGGTTCCATTTCACCAACATGGCCGACCTGAGTAAAGTAGAAGCGCTGGTAAACGAAAACACCAAAATGATCTGGGTAGAAACGCCCACAAACCCGCTTCTGAACATCATCGATATAAAAGGCTGCGCTGCTATTGCTAAAAAACACAACGTACTGCTGGTAGCCGATAACACCTTTGCAACGCCATACCTGCAAACGCCGCTGGATCTGGGCGCTGATATTGTGATGCACTCGCTTACTAAATATATGGCTGGCCACTCGGATGTGGTGATGGGAGCTGTTATTGTAAACGACGATGAACTGCACGAGCGCCTGAGCTTTATCCAGAATGCTTGTGGCGGCACGCCTGGCCCACAGGATTGCTTTTTGGTGTTGCGCGGCATAAAAACATTGCACCTTCGCATGGAGCGCCATTGCCAGAACGGCCGTAAAGTAGCCGAGTACCTCAAAAATCATCCGAAAGTAGAGAAAGTATTCTGGCCTGGGTTCGAAGACCACAACAACCACCAGGTTGCCAAAGAGCAGATGCGCGATTTCGGGGGCATGATTTCGTTTGTGCTGAAAGGCGATAAAATAGAAGATGCAACAGCCGTGTTGGAAAAGCTGCATTACTTTGCTTTGGCAGAGTCGTTGGGCGGAGTAGAGTCGTTGTGCGGCCACCCGGCTACCATGACGCATGCCAGCATCCCAAGTGCAGAACGCCTGAAAGCCGGCCTCAGCGATTCGCTGATTCGTTTAAGCGTAGGCATTGAAGACGTGGAAGACCTGATCGCTGACCTGGAGCAGGCAATTGGCTAAGCTTTCCGAAGTATAAATCAGTTTTAAAGACCGTTTGTTTTAGGGCAAACGGTCTTTTTGTATTATATTAGGTTTAACTTTAAAGTATAAACCAAGAAGCAGCACATGACCGCCGAACAACATATCCTTTTCAGGGAGAAGCAGCACTTTACGCAAGTATGGCTTTGGGCGGTTATACTTGGTGTGGCCTTACTTTTCTGGGTTGGGTTTGTATACCAAGTACTTTTAGGCGAAACCTTCGGGAACAGACCGGTGCCAGACGTAATGCTGACTATCATTACAATAGTAATAGGAATCGGGCTGCCCTACTTTTTTTACCATATTTCGCTGCGAACGGAAGTATGGCCCGGCGAGCTGCAGGTGCGTTTTTACCCTTTCCATAGGCGGCCAGTAAAAATACCCTTGCACCTGGTACGGGATTTTGAGCGCAAAACGTATAACCCCATACAGGATTATGGCGGCTGGGGCATCCGGTGGGGCGTTAAAGGCAAAGCCTACAACATGTCTGGGACCGAGGGCGTGCTGCTATACTTTTACAACCACCCGGCGCTACTCATCGGGTCGCAGGAACCAGACGCATTATTTGAAGCGATACGGGCAGCCAGAAGTATGAAACAAGTATAGCGATACTTTACTAAAACATTGTGCACCGTCAGGCTGTTAAAAATGCGGCAACAAAAAGACGAAGCTAATTTCACAAATCAACACCTTTACCCCTGCATGGCCTTACAAGAAGTTATATTGGTAGATGAACTGGACAACGAGATCGGGCGCGAAGAAAAGCTGAAAGCGCACCTGGATGGGGTGTTGCACCGGGCTTTTTCGGTTTTTATTCTCAATGATAAAGGCGAACTTCTGTTGCAGCAGCGTGCCAGCGGCAAGTACCATTCGCCGGGCCTCTGGACCAATACCTGTTGCAGCCACCCATCGCCCGGGGAAGAGTTGCAGGCATCGGCACAAAAAAGATTGCAGGAAGAAATGGGCTTTACCTGTCCGCTTATCTGGTTGTTTAAATTCAAGTATAAAATCGCTTTCGATAACAACCTGACCGAGCACGAACTGGACCACGTTTTTGTAGGCCGATATAACCAAGACCCAACGCCAAACCCCGAAGAAGTAGAGAGCTGGGCTTGGGTTAACCTCGATTCCCTGAAAACTGATTTAGAAGAAAATCCTGAAAAGTATACCTACTGGTTCCGGTACGTGTATGATACATTTTACAACACCTACTGCCTCCAGGAAAATTAATTTATACTGTTATTTCAATATTCGTGGTAACTTAAGGTTTCATTCTGGACCCTTTATGTTATTGCAATGAAGCACAAACTTTTGCTATTAGCCCTTTCTACTCTCTGTTTATTTAGCTGCGAGAAAAAATCTGATCCTACGCCTGAACCGGTTAATCAATTTAACATCACATTTAAAGCTCCGTATTTGGCCACTGCTGAATTTGAGGTACTTATCTCGCAGCAGGATGGTAAGGTATTACTGGATACGCTTTTAAATGCCGCGTATGATCACCCATTGAAAATAACTTCTAAAGATGCTAAATTAAACATCACAACAATAACGAAGTACACCGATATTGATCCAGCTTATTATGGTATAAGTACTTTTATGCAGGTTGATCCTGATACATGGGAAATCACCGAATCCTATGATAATTTTTATGGTGCTGCTTCCTACACACATACTGCACAAGCCAGAAGTAAGATAACCTATAATATTCCAACGCTTAATAAGAATTTTAATTATTATGATCATTACTTCTCAGCAACTAATTATCCGGGTTCTGGAGGAACGTACTCCTCGGATAATTATGATATCACCTATCAGAGAATGCTACCTTCTAGCTTAACCTATTTACTTTTGCCTCAACGAGGGAAATATTTTTTTAAAGAAGTTACTACAGACAATGTGAGAGTAGAGGAGTCTGAAGCTAAGGATGTCACCAAGCATAATTTCATTTTGCCGGAGAAGTTTACAGTTAACTCGGTTTATTTAGACGGGTATCAGAAAGCTGGCATTTACCAGGATCCTTTAAAGATATACCATACAGTAATGGTTAATATTTTCTATCCACCCGCTGAAAAACCATCGCTTCCTCACCTGATGTATCCAGAAAAGATATTTGAAGAATATGAACTCTTAACAACGCTTGGAGATGCAGACAAAAATGCATATTCCTATTATAGCGTTGTCAAAAACATTCCTGCAGATCTTAGCTTTATCAGTAAACCGAACTATAATATAGTAAGCAAAGCATTTAATAACTTCAAAATCGAATTTTCAAAAGAAAAACCTACATATTATGCTTTGCACTTATTAACTGATGCGAAGGTGCTTCATAGTAATTGGCTGGTACAACTTCCTGCAGAAATGACAAGTTTTAATGCTGATAACTTTATCAAAAGTCTGAATCCTAAGTTATTACGGGATAAAAATCTAAATAGCTTTAATATTAAGACAGTGATTATAGCAGATGCAACAGGATATGGCTATCAGGATTTTTTTGGTTATGTATTTGATTCTGAAGAGTTGCAAAAGAAAAAAATAAGACAATTCTTAAAATTTCAAGTAAACCTATGATGCATTAAAAAAATTATTATCTTAAAACAAAATCCGTTTACCCAAGCTATAAAACAAAAGCCGATGACCATTGCTGATCATCGGCTTTTGTTTTATGTAAAAACTATACTTACGATTTGATACCTAGGATCTTGTACAGTTCAGAGAAATCCGGTGTCAGGATGATCTCGGTACGGCGGTTCTTGGCTTTGGCAGTTGCCGTGCGGCCTGTATCAACTGGCTGATAGAACGAACGGCCTGCAGAAGTAACTCTGTCCGGCGATAAACCTTTGTTAGCCATCAGACGTGTAATTTCAGTAGCGCGCAGTACGCTCAGGTCCCAGTTGTCCTGCATGCCTGCTGTACCTTTGGCAACCGGCACATCATCTGTGTGGCCTTCTACCATAATACCAACTTCCTGGTTTTTCTTTAATACATCTACCAGTTGGTTCAGGGCGCGCTGTCCTTCAGTGTTTACCTTGGTGCTGCCTGTTGCAAAAAGCAGCTTGTCAGATAACGATACATATACTTTGCCATCGCGCACAGATACGCTCAGGTCGCCTTGGTTAAAGCCTTTCAGGGCATTGTTTACTTCGTTGCGCAGGTTATCCAGTATTTTCTGCTGCTCGTTCATGGCACGTTCCATTTCGGCCAGTTTCTGCTCGCGGTCTTTTAAGCTGGTTGCCAGTTCGTCTGCTTTTTGTTTGGATGCAGCCTGCTCGCGCTCCAGCGCTTCTTTACTGGCTTTTAAATCTTCATACTTTTTAGAAGATACACAAGATGCCAGCAGGGCAGCGCACAGCACCAACGAAGAGGAGGCTTTAACAAAGTTGAATTTCATGTTTTACTTGATTTGTGGACTAAAAAATTAAATAGATTAAGATTTACAAATATGATAAAATAACTAGCCTTTTACCTACAAACTATCAGAAATTAACGCTGATCTGTTAACATCTTTCTCCTAAACGAAACATGAACTGCTATATTGCGTTATTTCTATTTTTAGATGTTAATTCTAGTTTTATACTTCTGAAAGCAAACTACAAAGCAAGTATAGATAGAGAGTAGCTAAATAAAAAGCCCTGCATCAGAAGATACAGGGCTTTTTATTTATTCCGAACGGGCATCAGGCCATACTTACAAAGTATAAAATTGCTGCGTTATAGCACATGTTATTTGCCTTGCAAGCGATTCAGTTCCTGCAGCAAAACCTGTGCAGTAGGTTTTGTGGTGCCATCAGCAAACTGTATCTGATACTCTTCCCCGGACATGCCTGAATGTGAGGCCAGTTTCTGAATAAATTCTTCTGCCGTTTTTATTTTATCGTTGTGCTTCTCCCATTTCGATTGCAAGTGCTTGGCGGCTTCTTCGCAGCTATACTTGCTGCCATTCCGGATAAACGAGGCACCCTCCAGGGTTTTAATGTAAGTGATAAGTTGCATGATTTTTGCGCTCTCGGCTTTATCATCCAGCGGCAAAGTATAAACTGCATTTGCAGCAAAAGGTAGTGTAGTAACGGCCTGGGTTGGTTGCAACGCAGCCATCAGAAATATTACGGATAATAAGAACTTGTACATATAATGGTACTGTAAATGAACCGTTGTTTTACTAAGTTTGTAATTTAAATCAGTATGCCTGAAAGCGCTAAGGTTCAGACTTTAACCTATTTGCCCGGTATTTCGCGTTTATAACAAAATAATGAAAAAAATAGTTTTTATACTTTCGCTGCTTTTATTCGGCCAGCAGGTTAGCGCCCAGAACAACATCGAAACACGCCTGGGCTATAGTTATAACGACGATTTTAAGTTTTCGGATGAATGGCAATACCTTTCTACGGACATTTACCTTTTTAATGGAAACCGCTTTCCGCGTGTACTCAACGAGCTGGAAAAAGGTGTACGAAAACCCAAGAAAAAGTATGGCAACGCTCTGGAATATCTTTTTATAACGGCGCAACTCAAAAACATGAAGCTGTTCGGCAACGATGGCATTGTGTACCCGCTTTATAATTTCTACATCAACACCGATAATAAAGAATATAAAACCCAGGTAAGCGACCATTTGGAAGTAGTGCGTGTAATCGATAAAATGCCGCTTACCTCTACCCAAAGCAGTATAGATGCTGTTATAAATGCCAAAGCCATCACCAATAGCCAGGGCGACGAAATATTCGGGATGGTGGCCAGCCAGCTTGTAAACATCTCGAAACTGACCAGCCCGTCCGGGGCAATGCTCTCTTTGGTGGGTGAGTTTGGTAATCTGCTGAACACGCGCAACAATAAGAAAGAGTATAAATTCAACTCCACGATCCGCCTCTACGAAGGCCAGGATTTTGATACGCGCCTGCACTCTGTTCGCATTTATGTGTTTGTGCCGGGCACTGTTAAAACGGTTACCATCAAATCTATCAAACTAACAGATTACCTCTCTAAAAACCCGAACAAACTCGACCGCCGGATGATTGAGGAAATGACAGGGTATAAAGATTATCCGTTTATGGTAGTGGCCAACTACAAATCGCTTTACAGGATGGATGTGCTGACCGGCGATGAAGTAACACTGGACCTGATCGAAAAACGCAAGCAAAAAGTACAGAACGCCTACGAGCAGAAACTGGTAAACGACGAAACGTTTCGGCAGGAGAAGTTATACGTGGAGTTTTTAAGGGTTTTTGCTGAAATGAAGCAGAACCTGAACACCTACCGCCTGAACTACCGCAACAACAGCTCCGAAATAAACGCAAAAAACCTGTTCGGCATTGTACAGGAATACAAGCGCCTGAAAGCTACATTTGATGCCCGCGAAACGGAGTTCAGTAAGAATAGTACGTATCAGAATATCTTCCGGAACGAGTACAAAGCCATACTTGCCAACGCCGATCTGTACCTGGAAGCGGACCATAACCTGAAAGGCGGAAAAGAACTGGTAAACACCATGCGCGAACTGGAAAACGAACCCAAGACCTGGAACACACCGGATAAACGCGAGGCAGCTTTAGCGAAACTGTATGCAATTGAGTTACCACGAAAGGAGTTTCTGGCTACATCCGTAGAAGGCGAAGCTGTTCTGAAACTGATCGCAAAGCTCGAAGACCTGCAGTACAAAGATGTGTTTGACCAGGAAGTAAAGAAACTATCAGACCTGCCAGCCACCGACGAAACAGTAGACCAGCGAAACAAATTACTGGATAAAGCCAACAGCAGTAAATGTAAAACCTGCCGGGATAATGTGCGCGAGGCCGTAACAGCTTATAATAAACGTTACGAAAGTTATAAACTGAAACAGGCACTTAAACTGAAAGAAGAACTGCAGCTAACTGCCGAAAAAACGGTGCTGCAACACCTGAAACAGCAAAGTTGCATCGAGCGCAACCTTCAGACTGTGGCCTCTGCTAACGAAGGGCTAGACCTGTACCTGAGCCGGTTGCATGAAAAAAGCAAGGACCTGGCCAATACCATTAAAACGCTCGATAATTTAAGCAAATTGGAGATACAGAACCCCGGCCCGCAAGTTGTGCAGGAATACAACGCCCGGTTGCAACACCAGATAAAAGAAGTAAAAGACAATTTTCAGGTGATTGTAGCGCTGGATAAAAGCCTCTGCGATTGCCCGGAAGAAGGCTGAAGCAAACTCTGTTACCAACAGTGCGTTTGTTAAAGTATGGTAGAGACTGTTGTAGATACATTCAACTCCTTATTGGGTATAGGAGTAAGCCAGGATTCGCTTACCTGGTGGCATATGGCGATGCGGGCTGTAGTTGTATTTATGGCTGCACTTGCTTTGATAAGGCTGGGAAGCCACCGTATTTTTGGGAAGAATACTGCTTTTGATATTGTACTTGGTATTATTTACGGTTCTGTACTAAGCCGGGCTATTACAGGTAATTCTCCTTTCTGGCCTACCATTGCTGCCGCACTAACCCTTGTCTTGTTGCATAAGCTGCTGGCCATACTTGCTTTTAAAACAAATAGTGGTTTTGGGAATCTGATCAAAGGCAAATCACAGGAACTGGTAAAAGACGGGCAACTGCAATGGGATGTTATGCGCAGCAACAGCGTAACGGAAAACGACATACTGGAAGCCTTGCGCCATGCTGGTCATCAACCCGATATTAGTACGATAGCTGTCGCCTGCCTGGAGCGTAACGGCGATATCAGTATTATCTGCAAAGAGTAGAAGTATACTTTAAAAGACATAAAAAGGCCTCTTCCGCAATAGCAGGAGAGGCCTTTTTTCTAAGTATGATTTATACTTTAACTTATGCTAATTGCGCATCCAGTTTAGAAGCCAGCGCGTTTTTAGGAACTGCACCAACCTGCTTGTCTACAACTTCGCCGTTCTTGAAAACAAGTAAAGTTGGAATGCTGCGGATACCAAACTTAGCAGAAACCTGCGGGTTAGCATCTACATCAACTTTACCAATAATTACTTTGCCTTCGTACTCGCCGGCCAGCTCTTCTACAATTGGGCCCACCATGCGGCAAGGTCCGCACCATTCTGCCCAAAAGTCTACTAATACTGGTTTATCTGAATTGATGATTTCATCAAAATTAGCGTCAGTGATTTCTAATG
Source organism: Pontibacter arcticus (assembly GCF_003284895.1). Classification (GTDB taxonomy): domain Bacteria; phylum Bacteroidota; class Bacteroidia; order Cytophagales; family Hymenobacteraceae; genus Pontibacter; species Pontibacter arcticus. The sequence continues at coordinate 280,669 of NZ_QMDV01000001.1, read as the reverse complement.
CTTTGTTAGCCATAACTTTAACGTTTTGTTGTGTTCGATTTTGTGTTATAAATATAAGAACTATAATAAGCTTGTCAAATTTTAACCCAAATCCAGGCTATCTGACAAGCTGTCGTGTTATGTGTTGCTACATGTGCAACACGTTATACTTACGAGCGCTATTATAGAATGTCTATCTGATTTGTATAAACAAGTGAATCCGGGAAAAGTTTGGCAGTGTTTACAACTGATGTTTGGGATTGTTAGTTGATCAAAACAATACCGCTCATTCGGACATCCATGTCCGGATGCAATCTGTCTGGGACATCCATGTCCCCGTACCACAAACAGTATAATAGCCGTAACAGTAGCAAGTGCAACAAAGTATAAATTATATGGGGATAAAAAATAGCATCGTGCCCGGAGGCCTATACTTTATGACAATGACGGTGGTAGAGTGGGTAGATGTATTTATCCGTCCTGTGTACAAGCATATTATTGTAGATGCACTAAAATTCTGTCAGGAAAAGAAAGGGCTGAAACTATATGCATGGTGCCTGATGAGTAATCATCTTCATTGGATAGCCGCCGCAGAAGAAAGTAAAAGCTTATCAGATATACTCCGCGACTTTAAAGGTTTTACGAGCCGCCAGCTTATAAAGGCCATACAAGCTGAGTCGGAGAGTCGTAAGCAGTGGATGCTGCACCGGTTTGAGTTCAATGCAAAGCTTAATTCAAAAGTAAGACATTACAAACTATGGCAGGAAGGTAATGAAGCTAAAGAGCTAATTTCAAATGAGTTTATAAAACAAAAGCTAAATTATATCCATCAGAACCCGGTACGTACCGAAATAGTGGCAGAGCCTGAACATTACCTTTATAGTTCTGCGGGTAACTATGCAGGTTTGGGAGGGCAATTGCAAGTAGAATTTCTGGATTAATCGCTGTGATGAGGATTATTGTAATACGGGGACACGGATGTCCCCAGCAGAGTGCTTTCGGACATGGATGTCCGAAAGAGCAGTAAGAAAAAAGGAGGGAAAACTAAAAAGAAGCACGCCGCCGTAGCAGCATACCTCTTTCATACTTATTACAAGGAGAAGAATTATCTTCAAATCTCCTCATCTTCAAATCTTCAAATCAACTTAAATGAGTTTACACTCGCCTAAACCAATCTCTTTAATCGAACCCAGAAATAACTTCGGATCGATTCTATACTTGCGGGAGTAAGCAGGCAGGGCCAGTTTTTCTTCGGGCAAGTGCAGTGTCATTTCGAGGCGTTTCTGGCCTGGGCTGGCGACAATGGCGGTTTCCAGTGCTTCGGCCATGTTCGGTGTAAAGGTGTTCATGTTGATGTGCAGATGAACGCCCTGTGCCATTTTATCCATCACATCGCCTAACAATTGGATGTTGGTAGGTTTCAGTTCCCATTGGTCTTCGGTTTTATACCGCAGCTGTACTTTGCCCCGGATAAACAAGTATAAGCCCTGTTTCAGGTAAGGCGAGAACTTTACATAATCTTCACCGAAAAGCGCCATTTGCAATGTAGTGTCGTAATCTTCTATCGAGAAAAGCGCGAATGGATTCCCATTTTTTGCTGTTCTGATCACGACCTCGGCAACCATACCGGCCACGTTCACATCGCGGTTTTTATACTCTTCGAGGTTGTTTAAAGCGCAGGTACAGTACGAGTCTATCTCCAGCTTAAACTGATCGAGCGGGTGCCCGGAAATGTAAAAGCCTACCACTTCTTTTTCTCGGCGAAGCATTTCGGCCTGCGTCCAGGGCGCAACTTCCGGTACTTTAGGCAATGGTGCCGCCACCGCAGCGCCGCCACCGAACAACGATTGCTGCGCAGCCTGCAACTCTGCCTGGTAACTGTTGCCGTAGCGCACCGCTTTCTCCAGTAAACTTATACTTTCGCCAACCGGAATATCTACAAACTGCGCGCGGTGGTACGAGCCAAACGAATCAAAAGCACCGGCCAAAGCCATACTTTCAAACGTCTTCTTGTTCACAGCACGCAGGTTTATGCGCTTCGAGAAATCAAACAGATCTTGGTAAGGACCTTTTGCTTCACGCTCCGAAATAATGGCATCTACAGCCGCTTCGCCGGTTCCTTTTATGGCAGCCAGACCGAAACGGATCTGCCCTTGTTCGTTCACATTAAATTTCAGCAACGATTCGTTTACATCCGGACCCAGAACGGCAACACCAAGCTTGCGCGCTTCTTCAATAAAGAAGGTTACTTTCTTGATGTCGTTCATGTTGTTGGTCAGTACCGCCGCCATGTATTCAGCGGGGTAATGTGCTTTCAGGTAACCGGTTTGGTAGGCTACAACAGAGTAAGCAGCAGAGTGGGAGCGGTTAAAGCCATACTGGGCAAATTTCTCCATCACGTCAAACACCTCAGAGGCTTTTTTCGCGGGAATCTTATGCATTTCTGCGGCTCCGGCAATAAACTTCTCGCGCTCTTCGGCCATCTTCTTCATGTCCTTTTTACCCATCGCGCGGCGCAGCAAATCGGCACCACCCAGCGAGTAACCGGCCAGAATCTGGGCCGTCTGCATGATCTGCTCCTGGTACACCATGATCCCGTACGAGTAATTCAGGATAGGTTCGAGCAGCTCATGCGGGTATTCTACTTCCTCTTTGCCATGCTTCCGGTTGATAAAGTTCGGGATGAACTGCATCGGGCCCGGGCGGTACAAGGCGTTCATGGCGATCAGATCTTCGATGTTGGTTGGCTGCAGGTCTTTCAAGTACATGCGCATCCCTTCCGACTCGAACTGGAACGTGCCAATGGTATCGCCGCGCTGGTAAAGCTGGTACGTTTTCTCGTCGTCTATCGGAATCTCATCAATGTCTATCTTAACACCGTGGTTTTTTTCGATCAGCTCAATCGCATCTTTAATAATGGTCAGGGTTTTAAGGCCCAGAAAGTCCATTTTCAGCATGCCGGCACTTTCTACTACTTTCCCATCAAACTGCGTAATCAGCAACTCAGACTCTTTGGATGTGGAAACCGGAATGTATTCGGTGATATCGTCCGGGGCGATGATGATGCCGGCCGCGTGAATACCTGTGTTGCGGATAGAACCTTCCAGTTTTTCGGCGAGGCGCAGGGTTTGCCCGCGGTGGTCGTCGCCTTCGCGGATGGCGGCCAGTTCCAGGTTTTCGATGAAGGCTTTCGCCAGCGTCGTGCCTGGGGTGTCTGGTATCATTTTAGCCAGTTCGTTGGCCTCGGCAAGCGGCAATGAGGTAGAGCGGGCCACATCTTTGATAGATGATTTGGCAGCCATCGTACCGAAGGTAATAATCTGCGCTACCTGGTTTTTGCCATACTTATCTACCACGTAATCGATCACGCGTTGCCGGTTCACGTCGTCAAAGTCAATATCAATATCGGGCATAGACACACGCTCCGGGTTCAGGAATCGCTCGAACAGCAGGCTATACTTTATAGGGTCGATGTTAGTAATACCGATGCAATACGCTACTGCAGAACCGGCCGCCGAACCACGGCCCGGACCAACAGCCACACCCATATCACGGCCTTTGTTGATAAAATCCTGCACGATGAGGAAGTAACCGGCAAAGCCCATCGTTTGTACAATGCGCAGCTCATAATCCAGGCGTTCTTCAATCTCAGCGGTTACTTCCGAATAGCGCTTAGCAGCACCCTTAAACGTTAAATGGCGCAGGTAATCATCGGCATTGGCAAACTCCGGCGGAATCGGGAAGTTTGGCAGTAGAATGTCGCGCTTAAGCACCGGAGGCGTAATTTTATCTACAATTTCGTTTGTATTGTCTACAGCCTCTGGTACATCGCTGTACAGTACGTTCATTTCGGCCTGTGTTTTAAAGTAGAACTGGTCGTTCGGGAAACCAAAGCGTGTCCGTGGCCCTGCTTCCTCAATGCGGTTCAGCATATGGCGTATGCCTGGGCTGTTGCCATACTTGTTCCGCACATTCTCTACCGTATCATAGATTACTTTTTGGTCATCAGACAAAAAACGGTAATAACGCGTCTGGAAATCTCCTACTGGTGTGCTTTGATCTTCGCCAGTGTTTACGCACAGCAAAATGTCATGCGCATTCCAGTCGTCCTGGTTCACGTAGTGCGAGTCGTTGGTGCAGATAACTTTTACATTATACTTTTTGGCCCACTTCAGCAAAACCTGGTTGATGTCCTCCTGGCTTTTGCCGGTGCCATCTATGTTCTGCAGCCCGTGGCGCTGTATTTCGATGTAATAATCTTCGCCAAAAAGATCGAGCCACCACTTAAATATTTCTTCGGCTTCTTCCTCGGTTTTCCAAAGTATGGCTTGCGGCACTTCGGCGCCAATACAGCAACTGGTCGCAATTAAGCCTTTACTATACTTTACCAGCAGTTCTTTATCGATGCGGGGCCATTTACTATACACGCCCTCAATGTAAGAAAGCGAGCAAAGCTTCGACAGGTTTTTGTAGCCGTCCTGGTCTTTGGCGAGCAGCAACTGGTGGTGGCGCACATCTTTCTGCTCTTTGGTGAAGTTTTTCTGGTGGCGATCCAGAGTCAGGTAGAACTCGCAGCCAACAATCGGTTTGATGTTATACTTGTTTGCTTCGGCCACAAAATTGAACGCCCCGAACATGTTGCCGTGGTCGGTCATGGCTACGGCTGGCATGCCATCGGCCTGCGCTTTTTTCATGAGGGCACCAATGCTGGCCGCGCCATCTAAAAGCGAATACTGGGTATGGGTATGTAAATGCGAAAATACAGGCATCTGGAGGAATTACGTATTTAAAAGTATGAATTACGAATGACCTTTGTATTAGCTGAAATCTATACTTGCCGGTCGTTTTCGGGATGTTAAAATTACGGAAAATCGGGCGGCTGCCCAAACAATTCGAGTGCTTCGGAGAGAACAAAATCAACTTGAAATTAGTCGCAGGGTTAGGCTTAAAATAAGTATGGCAGCCTTTGTTATAAAGCTGCCATACTTAACGGATCGTTTACTTTATACTTACATAGTCCGGGATCCGAAAGACCTGAGGTTAGTTGCTTCTTCTGTTTCCTGCTCCTGGTTAACTACAAAAAGTGTTCGGGTAGGATAAGCCATTTCGATGCCCAGCTGTTCAAACTTTTTAAATATGCCTAGGTTTATGGCTTGCTGAATATCCATGTACTTGTTATACTCTGAACTGAGCACATTATACACCACTTCAAAATCAAGGCTGGAATCGCCGAAGGAAACAAAGTGCGCCCGATCGAACAATACCGGGTTTTGAGATTCTACAATAGATTTTAAGAGATCCGGTATTTTCTGCAGATCCTCGTGTGAGGTCTGGTAAGTGACACCGATTTTGAAAACTATACGCCGCTTTTCCATGCGCTTAAAGTTATGGATGCGTGAACTGGTTAGATCGCTGTTGGCAATAATCAGTTGCTCGCCGGTCAGGCTTTTAAGGCGGGTGGTTTTTACACCGATGTGCTCGATCGTTCCGCTTTTATCCCCTACTGCAATATAATCACCAACTTCAAATGGCTTATCTAAAAAGATAACGAAGTAATTGAAAAGGTCGCCTAAGATATTCTGGGCAGCCAGCGCCACGGCAATACCGCCAATCCCTAAACCAGCAATAATGGCTGTAAGGTCATAGCCCAGGTTATCGAGCAAAAAGCCGAGCCCCAGAAACCAGATAACACCACTCACCACAAGCTGAATGGCGCCCAACTCGTTTACATTAGCCGAACCCGGATGTTTTCGCCGCAGGTACGCCCGTATGATCAGGAGAATAGTAGAAGATATAAACCGGATGACCAGTATTGTAACAGCAACAGTGGTAGCAGATGCCAGTAACGTATTTAACCTGGCCGGTAGGTTTAAATAAAATAAACCTGCATAAATAACCCCAACATACAAAATCGGAATGCCAAAACGCTCTACACTTTTTACTATATAATTATCGAAGCTGGTCTTGGTGCTTTCTGTCCATTTTTCTAATCTGGTAAGGGCGTAACGCTTAAAAATCTTAATAATCAGGGTGCCTAAAATGATGATGGTCAGGGCGATCAGGTAATCCTGTATGGTGTTATGGAAGTATATTCGGTTAAGTAGGTCGTTCATGCTGTTATACTATCATAAATAAAAAGCAGGTTATTTATACCCCGCCTTGCCGGTAATGTTACCTTTTAAATTTGTATAAAAAACCTTATGGAGACCCGAACAAGTTAGCTAAAAAACTCTTTCGGTGCCTTTTTGTAACGCAGTAAGTACAAAAAGTAAATGTATCAGGCAGCTAGTTATAACACGTATAGCTGGTTGCTACGTAAGCAAGAGGCGAACTTCATACAATGAAATACTTACTAATATGGCGCAGGCAATAGGGGCGGAGGGAAAATTAAGTGGCATGTTCAGGGCATTGAAATACCGCAACTACCGGCTCTTTTTTATGGGGCAGGGCATCTCACTTATCGGCACCTGGATGCAGCAGATTGCTTTAAGCTGGCTCGTGTACCGCCTCACCGATTCTGTTTTTCTGTTAGGGGCCGTTACGTTTTGCAGCCAGATACCTTCTTTTTTACTAGGGCCGTTTGCAGGAGTGCTCGCCGATAGGTTTAACCGCCACCGCATACTTTTGCTTACCCAGTTCCTGTCTATGCTACAGGCTTCGCTGCTGGCTACACTCGTGCTGACCAATACCGTGGAAGTATGGCATGTGCTGGCTTTAAGCGCTTTTTTAGGAACAGTTAATGCCTTCGATATTGCAACGCGTCAGGCATTTGTAATTGAGCTGGTCGAAAAGCGTGAGGATGTCAGTAATGCTATTGCACTTAATTCTTCGATGTTTAACATGGCGCGCTTGATTGGGCCATCGGTGGCCGGTGTTTTAATTGCGACGGTAGGCGAGGGGCAGTGTTTTTTAATTAACGCAGTAAGTTACGTGGCGGTGCTGGGCTCTTTATTGCTGATGCGCCTGAAGCCTTTTGAGCGTATAAAGCAGGAGCATAAAGTATGGCAATCTTTAAAAGAAGGGGTGAATTACGCATTTGGTTTTGCCCCGATCCGTGCACTCATACTTATTGTGGCCTTGCTTAGTTTGTTCGGGATGCCGTTTAGTGTGCTGATGCCGGTTTTTGCACGCGATATTCTGCATGGCGGTGCCAACACGTTGGGTTATCTGATGGGCGCCTCGGGTGTGGGTGCGTTGGTAGGTGCGCTTTTTCTGGCACAACGTAAAACGGTAGTCGGGCTGGGTAAAGTACTGGTTTTTACCATGGCGCTTTTCGGTGTAGCGCTGATCGCTTTTTCCTTTTCAGAAATCTTACTGGTGTCCTTGGTGTGTATGCTGTTCAGTGGTTTTGGTATGATCGTGACCATGGCCTCCTGCAATACACTGTTGCAAACGATAGTAGATGATAACAAACGTGGCCGCGTCATGAGCCTGTATAGTATGGCTTTTATGGGGATGGCGCCTTTCGGAAGTATGCTGGCTGGTACGGTTGCCGAAGAAATTGGCGTAGCGTATACATTGGCCGGCTGCGGATTCTTATGTGCGATCAGTATCATTCCGTTTGCGCTTAACCTAAGCAAACTCCGGGCATTAGTTGATCCGATCTATCAGCGCCTGGGTATCCTCCCCGAGATAGCAACAGGCCTGCAAACCGCTTCCAGCCTGACAGCACCACCGGAAGAAAGATAAGTTTAACGACAAAGGAAGTTATGACAAATAATATTTCGAGATAGTTTAAAGTATAAATAAAACGCCTGCCGGATATACTTCGGCAGGCGTTTATCATTGGGTGTAGAAAGAATCTTACAATCCTCTAAGCCAAAAAATCTTAGTCCTACTTACGTTTAACCAATAACTTGTCGCCGGGCTTCACATTAAAATCTGACTTGTTGTTCCATTCCATCAGGTCTTTAATCGTTACGCCATACTTGCGCGATATCTGGTACATACTTTCGCCGGAAGCCACGGTGTGGTACATACTTTCTCCTTGGATTGGAGTTACGGCCTGCGAACTTGTCTCTTCTTCAACTTCTTCTTCGCCTGCAGGTGCCGTTAAACGTAATTCCTGACCTGGTTTTATGGCATTATCTACCAGGTTATTCCAGGTACTCAGGTCCTGCAGCGATACGTTATACTTTTTAGAAATCTGGTAAAGCGTTTCGCCTGCAAGTACAGTGTGTGTGCCGGTTACAGCAGCAGGAGTTGAAGTGGTTTGCTGTTGCTGCGCAGGTACATTTAATGGCTCTGCAATAATCAGTTCCTGGCCAAGTTTTAATGGCTGGTCGGTTAGGTTATTCCAGGCAACTAAATCAGCAACTGTTACAGCATAAATTCTTGAAATGCCATATAGCGTTTCGCCTTTTTGCACTGCATGTTTTGCCGCTTTCATAACAGGCCTGCTTACAGGCGTTGTGTCTGTTTTAGCTGGCGTAACAGCAACTGTTTTATTAGAAGCAGGAGCCGGAGTTGCTTTTTTAACAGGTACTACGGCAGGCTTTGGTGCTGGCGCAGTTGCGGTTTCTGTAAAGGCACCCTCATCTTCCGGTGTTATATCTTCAATTTCTGCTTCACCTGATGCAACTGGAGCTGACGCAGTGTTAGCAGGCGTTGTGTTAGTGGCCGGCAAAGTACGCTGGCCCGGGTACATCGCCGATTTGTTTGCATTCGGGTCGATGGCAGGCTCAACAAAAACCTCTGTCGGTGCTACCGGCTCCGTTTCGGTTACCGGAGCTTCAGCAACAGGTGTTTCCAGTACAGGAGCGGCCTCAGCAGGAGCTGCTTTTTTGCGTTTAAAGCTATTGATAAAGCGTGTAAAGAAATTCTCTTTCGGGGCATCGGCCTTTGCGGTTGCTACTTTTGCCGGTGTGCTTTTTACAGTGGTTGGGGCAGTAGTAGTAGTTGGTTGGGTGGATGCGGCTTGTTTCTGGCTCAGGTCGCGTACTTCAACAGGTGTGCTGGCTGGCCTGCGTTTCTGCAGCCAAAGTACACGGCCCGGAAGCGGCACCTCGTTGCGCCCCATGCGGTTCTTAAACTGCAGGTATTGCAGTTTAATGCCATAATGCTGTGATATCTGCTGCATGTTTTCGCCGGGCTGTACCACGTGAAACTCTGTTTGCGCGGAGCTATGCTTAGGTTCTACATAATACGCTGCACCAGCTTCAATTTTATCGAAGTTGCGCATGTCGTTATACTTCAAAAACTTGCGTGTCGAAACGCCTGCCTGTAAAGCCAGTCTGTCTTTGGTATCGCCTTCGCGGGCAATCAGGGCGTTCAGGTTGTTGCGTTTTACCATAGCAGCCGCAGCCATACTTGCCGGAACAGATTTGGCAACAGCACTTGGTTGGGTAGTTGTATTTGAAGCAACGATCTGAGTAGTAGAACCACTTCTGATCGGCACCATCACATAATAATCCTTATCCGAAGGAATAGAATTGCCTAAAAGCCATTTGTTGTAGCGTTCCAGTTCGGCGTAGTCGGTACGGGTAGCCAGGGCAATATCGCCCAGGCTCTGGCCGGGTGTGCCCCGCATTTCACGGAGTGAGATAGCAGGAGGGGTGTTTTTGCCAACAAAGTTATCATAGGCAATTTTGTGCGCCAGAAAGGTCAGTACATACTGGTGCGACTTCTCCGTTACATCCATCTTTTTAGCGCCTTTGTCTGCCAGGTTGGTGTAAGACTTTGCGCCTGTTGGCCCTAAATAGTATGAAAGCAACGAGTTGAACCAGTTGTTGTAGTACACGTTGCTACGCTTAAAATATTTGGCAGCACCGCGGCTGGCTTCAATAATATGGCGGCGTTCGTCAACTTTATTATCCATCCGGAGGTTAAAATCCGATGCGGCCTCTTTCTTGAACTGCCAGTAGCCTACTGCATTCGAGGTAGAAATAGCATCGCCTACCAAACCGCTTTCCTGTAGTGCCAGATACTTATAATCATCCGGAACGCCTTCTTCTTTAAAAACGCGCTCGATGATCGGAAAGTAAGCATCGGCCAGGTCTACTTTCATTCTGAAATAGGTCTGGTTGCGGTGCAGGGCATCTACTTTTTTCTGAATTTCCTGCTGTGCGCCATCCGAAATTTTCAAATGGATATCAGCGAAATAAACATTTTTAGGAACAGTTACTGCCTGCGCCCAGGCCAGCAACGGTAGAAATAATAAAACGAGAAGAGGAAGCTGTTTTCTCATGGATAATCTTGTAAAATATACTTTAGCTAAAATTTAATAGGGGCAGCCTCTACTTTCAGTTGAAAAAGAAGCGGGTAAAGTGCTAAAAGCTAATCTGTTCAGACACCTTTTTAACGAAAGCAAAATTAAGTTAATTACCTGCTGTCTAGGAAATTTTAGGGAAGGTAGTTATCCTCAAGTTATCAACATTTGCAGCGATAGGCTTTGGGAGCCGGCAGGGGCATAGCAGCCATAAAGAAAAAGCCTACTGTACGTAGGCTCCTCTAGTGGTTTATAAAATCTATACTTGCTACAACTTCCGTGCTACCAGTAAGCCATCCCGAACGGGCAGCAGGATGTTTTCTACGCGGGAGTCTTCGTGTATTTTTTTGTTGAAGTTGATAACGGCCAGCGTATCCTCGTCGAGCTTCTTTCTATACTTTTCCAGTACTTTGCCGCTCCAGAGCACGTTATCCGCAATAATATAACCGCCCGGCGCTACTTTGTCAAACACCATATCATAGTAAGTAGGGTAGTTGATCTTATCGGCATCCAGGAAAACGATGTCAAAGGTGGCGTTTATACTTGGGATTATATCCAGTGCGTTGCCGAGGTAATACTTTATACTTTGTGTGAGGCCGGCATCAGCAAAATAGCCACGTACCCGGTTTTCGAGCTCGTCGTTCTTATCGATGGTATGGAGGGTGCCGCCGGGTTGCAGTCCTTCGGCCAGGCATAAAGCCGAGTAGCCGGTATAAGTACCTACTTCCAGCACCTGTTTCGGGCGGATCATCTGCGAGAACATAGCCAGCAAACGCCCCTGCAAATGCCCCGACAACATGCGCGGCTTCAGTACCTGCAAATGAGTTTGGCGGTTTACTTTGTGCAGCAGCTCGCTTTCCGCAGATGTATGGTCTTCGGCGTAACGTTGCAGGTCCTCATCCAGAAATTCCATAGGTTAATGTGCTAATTTTTTAATGTGATAACGTGCTAACTCAACAATTCGTAACTCGTAATTATAGCTTCGCTACGCCGGTACATAATTCAGGAAGCTAAGCTGGTCTTCGCGCAACACATCGTTGGCAATATCCACCAGTTCGCCCGAAGTGATTTTCTTTATCTGGTCGAAGATCTCGTTCAGCGAATCGATGTGGTTCTGGTCGAGTATACTTTTGCCCATCATCATCATCAGGCCCATGTTGCTTTCTTCGGCCATAGCCAGCTGGCCCATCATCTGCTCTTTTGCCGTATGTAGTTGCAACGAGCCAAGCGGTTTTTCGCGGAGCTTCTTTAGTTCTTTTAATACCAGCGAAGTCGTGCGTTTCAGTTGCTTTTTCTCTGTGCCGAAGTAGATGTTCAGCATGCCGGTGTCTACGTAGGTTGCATAATTGGCATCAATGGTATAAACCAGGCCATGTTTTTCGCGCACCGCCAGGTTCAGGCGCGAGTTCATGCCGGGGCCGCCTAAAATGTTTACCAGCATGAAAAGTGGAATGCGTCGGTCGTCGTTCAGGGCGTAAGCCGGGCAACCCAGTACGCAGTGCGCCTGCGAAATCGGTTTCTCCAGCGTGATCAGTTTTGGGGTATAAGTTGTAAAAGGAACTCGATCCCGTTTTGCTGAGATGCGCGGAATATCGTTCAGAAATTTTTCGGCCAGCTTCACTACTTTCCCGAATGGCAGATTGCTAACCGAGCAAAAGATGAGGGCATCGGTGCTGAGGTTGCGGCCGATGAAATCCTGGAAATCCGGCTTCAGGAAGCTGGATACGCTTTCTTTGGTGCCCAGTATGTTGTTGCCAAGCGGATGCCCTTCAAATACTACAGCATCAAATTCGTCTACAATGGCTTCTTCGGGCGCATCCAGGTACATGGCCATTTCTTCCAGAATAACGCCACGTTCTTTTTCTATTTCGCGCTCCGGAAAAACAGAGCGAAATGTAATATCGGTTAGCAACTCAAACGAGCGCTCGAAATGCTTATCCAGCACGGAGCTGTAGAAACATACTTTCTCCTTGGTTGTGTACGCGTTCAGTTCGCCGCCTACAGACTCCAGGCTGTTTATAATATGAAATGATTTACGTTTTTGGGTGCCTTTAAACGCCATGTGCTCCCAGAAGTGGGCAAGGCCTTGTTGTTGTGGCAGTTCGTCGCGGCTGCCGATGTCCATTAGAAAACCGCTGTGGGCAATTTTAGTATGGCTTACTTGTTTATGAACGATACGGATACCGTTCGGTAATGTATGGATATGGTAATCAAGCATTCAGTGTCTAAATTAGCCTGCAAAGGTACGCCAAAGAGTTAGGAGTTAAAAGTACCTCCCCCTGCCCCCTCCTAAAAACAGGAGGGGGTTATTAAAATTAATTAATTGTTATTTTGTTAGTAAACCTTATCAAAATCTATTGTGAAGATTAATTGTTTCAACAATTGAACAATTACCCTCTCCTGTTTTTAGGAGGGGGCAGGGGGAGGTTATCTTTTGCCACCTATATTTACTACAAAGCCCAGCGAAAACACCGAGTAGCCGGCTGTCAGATATTTGCGGTTTCTGAGGCCTACGTTAGCGCCGCTGGTATACTGCAATTGCACAGTAGGCGAAAGGGCAAGGCGGGTATAAAAAATAGGCTCCAGAAAAATGTTGTCTTCTTCGAGCCCGGCCGCACCGTTTACAAAATGGTCGCCCATGTTTACGTAGCTGGCACGCAGCGCTGTGCCATAGTTTAGCGGAAATTCCTGCTTTAACAGGCGCAATGATTTTTTACGTTTCGAGCTGAAGTTTACCTGCACAAAGTATTTCATAAAATCGGCTTCGCGGCGGTCGTAGGTCATCAGGCCTTTTTCGTCTTCGTCTTTTTCAACACGCTCGCTGCTGCCGCTGCCAATACCGCCGTATATTTCCAGCACTCTGTTGCCACCAGGGCCAAAAGTTGTAAAGTAACCGCCGCCTGCTTCCAGTAACTGGTGCTGGAAATCGCGCTTGCGACGCTCGCTGTTTAAGTAAGACCCGTTCAGCATTACGGCAAATTTATCGGTAACGGCATAGGCAGAGTTAAACGTTATGTTTCCTTTGGGTGTGATGTGGGCGGCTGCGCTGATTTCGCCTTGCTGGGTAAACATGGGTACGTTGGGCACATTGGGCATATACGTAGAAACGCAACCCGAAAGCAACAGCAAAAAGGCAAGCGATAGGGCAGAAAATAAAGCGGACTTTTTCATAAGCAGCGATTAGTCACTGAGGATCATACTTACGCTCAGCTGGAAAACGGTTAAAGGTACGATAGCTTCTTTTTGCAAGAACTTCAGCTGCTAATATATACTTTTAAGTATATAAAAGTATGAGCAACAGGCGTACAGCTTTTGCAATGGGGCATCAATATTAAGACACAATTAGGGATTTTCCATATTTTATTTGAGATTCTGATTTAAAAGTAAGGATTGAGCTGCAGTCCGGAAGTGTAGTTTCTGAAGTATGAATCATACTGCGGCAAAAGCCTTTTTAAAGTATAATGAGGGCGTAAATGCCTGTTATTTTTAACTAAGCGCTATAAACACTAGCTTTGCCACACAAGTATAAAGTATGGACCGGATTCTTATTATACAGACGGCTTTTTTAGGAGATGTGGTGCTGGCAACTGGGCTGGTCGAAAAACTGCACGCCCGTTTCCCACAGGCGCAGCTGGATTTCCTGGTGCGGAAAGGCAACGAATCATTACTGAAAGATCATCCGCTTTTAAACCAAACCCTGATCTGGGACAAAAAGCAAGGTAAGTATAAAAGCCTGTTCCGGTTACTGGCGCACATCCGCAAACAAAAGTATGACCTGGTAGTAAATGTACAGCGCTTTGGCTCTACAGGGATTCTTACCGCTTTATCCGGGGCCAAAGAAACGGTGGGTTTCGATAAAAATCCTTTCTCGCTCTTGTTCACGCGCCGTTACCAACACGATATTAACTCGGGTACGCACGAAGTAGAACGCAACCACCTGCTCATCCAAAGTATAACCGATGCTGTTGCGGCCAAACCAAAGCTGTACCCTTCCGAAGCTGATTTTGCTAAGGTGGAGGTTTACAAACAAGCGCCTTTTATTTGTATGGCACCTACTTCGGTATGGTTTACAAAGCAGTTCCCGAAAGAAAAGTGGGTTACACTTATTAATACTATAGATTCAAAGTATAAAATATACTTGCTGGGCTCGCCCGCCGATAAAGAATATTGCAACGAAATCATTTCGCAAAGTATAAACAGGCAGGTAACCAACCTGTGCGGTAACCTGAGTCTGCTGCAATCGGCGGCACTGATGCGTGATGCAGAGCTTAATTATGTAAACGATTCGGGGCCCATGCACCTGGCTTCTGCCCTTAATGCGCCTACTTGCGCGGTTTACTGCTCTACAATTCCTGGGTTCGGTTTCGGACCATTGGCAGATTTTGCACGAGTTGTTGAGCGGGAAGAGCCCTTGCATTGCAGGCCATGTGGCTTACACGGCCACAGAGCCTGTCCTGAAGGCCACTTTAAATGTGCCTACGATATCCGGAACGAGCAATTGCTGGCGGTGCTAAAGGAAGCCACATGGCAGTAACAGTTTACTTACTTTTCACCAGATTACAATTGCTTGCTTAATAATCAGGTTTGGATTTAACTTAATGCAGGGTTTTATATTATAAAATATATTAATAAAGTGCAATTAAGGCGTATTTTATTTTATTCGTTAAAGTATAGCTTAAGTTCCGCTTGCCCTGCTTTTTATAGCGCTTACAAGTGATTTTTATACCTTACAACAATTTTTTTTACAGAAAACAACTTTGTTTTCTGTAAGTAGTTTGAAAGTAAGTAGAAGTATGGGTTATAAGTATCCATACTTGCTAAAATACAAATTAAGTATCTCCTAAGGTATGAGTATCAAAAAGTTAGGGATTCTTATAAACGAAACTAAAAAAATGTAATGTATGCAGCAACTTTACTTCCTAGCCTTTTTGAGATCTCATTTGGCCTGTTTCAGGCATACTGCTTTATCTAATTTTCGTGCATTTTAAAACCGATTGCAAACATGCACGTATTGTCATATCAAAATATATTTCGAAGAAACATGCGAACACAACTAACAAAACTATGTACAAGTGCGCTAACCGTGGCAGCCATGCTGACAGTAGGTTACACTGCGCAAGCACAAAGCGCTGACCAAAAAACAAACCTTCAGATATACGGAAGTGCTTTACAGTATAGAGGCGAGGTTGAAAACCAGCTCTGGGAAAGTGAAAAACTGGAATGGGGTGGTGGTTTAAACCTGAACCGCTATATCAGCCCGTCGTTTGATGGTGGTTTACACTTAACTTACGGTAGTGCAGAAGCCAACCGTGCAGGTGCTAAGTTTGATGCTCAGTTAGGTACAGGTATGCTGGCCCTGCGTGTAAAGCTTAACAACGGCAAAATCCTGAAAGAAGATGCCTTTATCGGACCATACCTGCAGATAGCAGGTGGTGCTTTGTGGGGTAAAACTGATGCTACGCGTCAGGATGGCTCTATGGGAGATAATGAAAACTTCTTTACTGGTGCCGCTAAAGGTGGTGCTGGTCTTCGTTTCCGTTTCTCTGATGCCGTTAGTGCCTTCGTAGAAACAAACTACCTGATCTCTGGTGCTGATAAAATTGACGGCTATGAGACTGGTAACAACGACAACTTCCTGCAGCACAACATCGGCCTTGGCTTTAACTTAGGTAAAGCTAAAGATACTGATATGGATGGTGTTCCGGATAGAAGAGACAAATGCCCTGATACTCCAACTGGTGTAACGGTAGATAAAAACGGTTGCCCAGTTGATACTGACGGCGATGGTGTTGCTGACTACCAGGATGAGTGCCCTACTGAAGCAGGTGTAGCTAACTTAGGTGGTTGCCCTGATAAAGACGGTGATGGTATAGCAGATAAAAATGACCAGTGCCCAGACCAAGCTGGTACTGCAGCTACACAAGGTTGCCCGGATGGTGACGGTGATGGCGTAGCAGATGCTGCTGATAAGTGCCCGGATACGCCAGCAGGTGTACAGGTTGGTGCTGATGGTTGCCCGGTAGATTCTGATGGTGATGGTGTTCCAGATAACGAAGACCTTTGCCCTAACTCTGCCGGCCCAGCTGATAAAGGTGGTTGCCCTGAACTGGATGCCCGTACACTTGAGTTGATGAAAGAAAAAGTTCGTTTCGAATTTGATCAGGCTCGTGTTCAGGACGGTTACAAGCAATTACTTGATAGCATCGTAGTAGCCCTGCAGAAATATCCTGACCACGTATTATTGATCAAAGGTCATGCTGACCACATCGGTTCTGCTGAGTACAACCAGATTCTATCTGAGCGTAGAGCACAGGCGGTAAAAGATTACTTACTGGAAAGAGGTATTCAGAACGGTAACAGATTGGTAGTAAAAGGTTACGGCGAAACGCAGCCACTTGTAAAAGTGAACGAGCGTCAGTCTAAATCAAGAACTGCAACTGCACGATCTAAGAACAGACGAGTTGGTTTCGAGCTTAACACGCCGGACATGAAACTCAATATGGAATAACTTACGATAAGTAACCATAAAAAAAGCGTCGCAGATTTCTGCGGCGCTTTTTTGCTTTTAGGCCTAGTCTAAAATGGCTTGTTTATACTTTCTTTTGGTATGCTTTATACTTTGTCTAACTCAAATGCTTCTGCCAGTAACTCGTAAGAGCGCAGCCGGTCTTCAAATTGATGGGTTATCGTTACAAGTATTAGTTCGTCTGTATCATAAAGCTCGGCCAGTTTCTGGAGTTTCTCTTTTACCTGCGGCGCTGTGCCACTGATCATGCGGTTGCGGTTTAGGCCAATGCGTTCCAGTTCTGCAGTTGAATATGTGGTTCGCTGTACATCTTCGTAGGGTGGTACACCCGCGCTGATTCCCTTTTCAATCCGCAGCATCATCAAATCCATTGTTTCCTGTAGTTCCTGCGCTTTTTCTTCTGTTTCGGCACACATCACAAAAACAGCTACCGTTACTTCTGGCTTCTTCAGGAACTCAGAGGGTTTAAACTGCTGCCTGTATGCCTGCACCATTTGCGGGCCGCCCACCGGGTTTATAAAATGTGCAAACGAAAACCCGAAGCCATAATGCGCCGCAAATAAACCGCTTTGTCCGCTGGAGCTTAACAGCCACACGGGCGGCACCGAGGTGGTAGTTGGTATGGCGCGCACCTTTTCAGGGATGTCACCGCCCTCAAATGTGTCGTGGAGGTAGTGCCCCAGTTCTTGCAGCTGTTGCAAAAAATCTTCCTCCGAAAAATTATTGAAAGGGTTAAGTGCAGCAGCTGTTAAGCGGTCGGAGCCGGGAGCGCGGCCAATACCAAGGTCTATGCGCCCAGGAAAAAGGTTCTCCAGTAGTTTAAAGTTTTCGGCTACCTTCAGGGCACTATAATGCGGTAACATAACGCCGCCAGAACCTACCCGAATGCGGGATGTTTCGCCGGCGAGGTGCGCAATCAGCACTTCCGGAGACGAACCAGCCAGCCCGCGTGTATTGTGGTGCTCGGATACCCAGAAACGTGTGTAGCCCAGCTGGTCTGTTTTCTTAGCGAGTGTTACCGTTTCTTCCAGCGCCTGCATGGCACTGCCGCTTTTCCGTACCGGCGATTGATCCAGCACACTTAGTTTTATCTTTCTATCTGCCATTTCTTCGTTCTTATTATTGTATAGACAACAATATAAAGTTAAACATTGTTGCTTAACCGACCGCAGCATATCCTAAAGTATAAAAAACAGGCAGGGGAAGTATAAAACGAAAACAGGCCGCTTTCCTTTATGGGGAAGCGGCCTGTTTTGTATAGGAGTGTGTTGGTGTTATTTGCTCAGGGCGATGGTGCCGTACTGGTTAAGACTGTTGATCTGGGTAGCAGAAAGCACTTTGGCAAGTTCTGCCTGGAAACGGGTGTTTACTTCTTCCAGTTTCGACTCGGTCAGCTCGGTGTTGCCGGCACAAGTCACTCTCAATGCTTCTACTTCCTGCTGGTAGCTTTTATTCAGATCCTTTAACTTGATGTATTCCATCTCGTTTAACTTCAGTTCGCTGATCAGGGCGCGGTCTACCTGCTTGTTTAAAAGCGCTACGGCTTTGTTAGTGTTGCTTCCAGCAGAAGCAGTGTTTACAGATAAGATCAGGGCAAGGGCAGCTACGAAAGTAAGGATCTGGTTCATATCGTGGTTTAGTTTTAGGTCTTGGTTTGTGTCTGTGTGCTAAACCTTATTCCCAACCACGTGCCAGAAAATCAAAAACCGCTTTAAAATACATTTAAAGCGGTTTTGTATGTGTGCCAGGTATCAAATCATCCCAATATGGGAAATACTATATAGTAATTTGGGAATTATCTTTTGGAGGCCAGCAAGTATAGCACTGCCATCCGGATCGCAACGCCATTTTCTACCTGGTTAAGTATGATGGATTGTGATGAGTCTGCAGCATCCGAACTGATCTCAACGCCACGGTTAATCGGGCCCGGGTGCATGATCGTGATTTCCTTGTTCAGGCTATCCAGTAATTTCTTGTCGATGCCATAGTATAACGTATACTCGCGTAGCGACGGGAAGTACTTCATTTGCTGCCTTTCCAGCTGAATGCGCAGCACGTTGGCCACATCGCACCATTCCAGCGCTTTGCGTACATTCAGTTCCACTTTAACGCCCAGCTCTTTTATATGCTTGGGCAACAGCGTTACAGGTCCGCACACCATTACTTTGGCACCCAGTTTCTGCAAGGCAAAAATATTGGACAGCGCCACCCGCGAGTGCAGTATATCCCCAATGATCACGACTTTTTTACCAGCCACTTCGCCATACTTTTCCCGAATTGAGAATGCATCCAGTAACGCCTGTGTGGGGTGCTCATGTGTGCCGTCGCCGGCGTTTACGATGTTGGCCTCAATGTGTCTGCTCAGGAAGTGCGGCGCGCCGGGACTGGCATGGCGCATCACGATCATATCCACCTTCATGGCCAGGATGTTGTTTACCGTATCGAGCAGGGATTCGCCTTTTTTAACGGAACTGCCGCTGCTGCTAAAGTTAATGACATCGGCGGAGAGGCGTTTTTCGGCCAGCTCAAACGAAAGGCGCGTACGGGTAGAGTTTTCGAAAAAAACGTTAGCAATGGTAATATCGCGCAGCGAAGGTACTTTTTTGAT
The DNA here is from genome assembly GCF_003284895.1 of Pontibacter arcticus. Lineage (GTDB taxonomy): Bacteria > Bacteroidota > Bacteroidia > Cytophagales > Hymenobacteraceae > Pontibacter > Pontibacter arcticus. Next base: position 261,349 of record NZ_QMDV01000001.1, on the reverse strand, counting down.
CGGCCTGTTCAGAACATCTTTAAAGTTATCCGCCGTTTCGAAAATAAGCTGGATATCCTGTGGGGTAATATCTTTGATGCCTAACAGGTGCCGTACGCTGAGCTCTTGCATGGGTATAGTTTATACTTCGGTTTTGGTAATTAGCCAGATATTATCTTGTGCAGTTTCCTCGTTTTGCCATTCTACCAGCACCCGCTGGCTTTGCAGCGAGTTCACGCTTAAGCCCACATAATTGGGTTGCACAGGCAAATGGCGGGTGTGCAGGCGATCGATCAGAACAAGCAACTCAACGCTTGCCGGGCGGCCAAACGAGATCATAGCATCCAGTGCAGCCCGCACCGAGCGGCCGGTATACAGCACATCATCTACCAGAATCACTTTCCGGCCTTCGATCAGGAAATCTATTTTGGTGGCGTTGGCGGCCAACGGAACTTCGCGTCGCCTGAAATCATCGCGGTGAAAGGTGGTATCCAGGAAGCCGGTGGGTACCTGTTTGCCAAGTATGGAAGCGAGCGTTTGCTGGATGCGCTGGGCCACAAACTTACCGCGCGGCTGCAAGCCAAGTATAACTGAACCGGAAAAATCGCCGTGATTTTCGATGAGTTGGTGGCAAAGGCGCAGCACCATAATATCGAGCAGCTGGTGGTTTACGATTAGTCTTTTCTGCATGGCCTGAAGTGTGTGCTGCAAATATAGACAGTTCAGGTTAATTGTTAAATTGTTACTGGTTTAATTTGAGTTTTGAGTAATGGCTGGCGCAAGTATAAAGTATACTTTTATTTGCTCAGAAGTTCAGTTTGTTTATATAAAATACGCTGCGCATCGGGCCGTTTTCTGTGCGGATGCGCTGGAAGCCGTAAGCCGCAAAATTTCCGCCATACCAGTTTACTAGGTAGGATTCCTGTGTTTCGGTTATTTTTTCGTCTTTGGCGTAGGGGAGAAGCTCGACCTCAGTTTCTTCGGTGGTATATTGGTCCTGGTCAAAAATGCGGTAATGGATCACTTTGTCTTTCGGATACGCGATAATGACTTTTCCATCGGGCTTATACCCTACTTCCACGGCGTGTACCAGCTCTGTTGTCTCTACATTTTTTATCGGGAAAGCGTTATCCCAGAGCAGAAGTCCGTTTTTATCAAAGCCCAGAGCAACAGCATGTGTGCGCTTGTAAATACTTGCTTCGCGTTTGTAATTAATGGTGCGCGAAAGGCCGCTGTTGCCATTCGAGTAATTCGGAAAGTATACTTCGGCTGCCAGTACATAACCGGTTGGCGTTATAAGCAAATCGTGCAGCAGCAGGCGGTATCTGTTGGTTGGTTCCTGGCCGGCTTTTAACCGGGCGGCTTCGCGTTTCCGAGTACGTTCTTCGCGGCGGGGTTTCAGGTATTTAAAAAAGTTTTTTAGCTGCAGGAGGTTGTAAAAGTATACTTCGCTGGTAAGGTTAGTGGCGGCTGTAAAAAAACCTTGCGTGTACCGGATATCGCGGGTGCCATAATTCCCTAGTAATAATTGGGTGGTGCTGTCGCCGGGAGTAGCTTCAGCATTCAGCAGGCTTTTTTCATTTTGCGGAAGTATAAAATTGCTCCGCAGCAGGTTGCCATTGGCATCAAAACTTTTGAGCTGCAACCGCGATACGCGCCCGTTCGATTCTGACATAACCGCATCTACGCGTCCGTTCGCGTGGTCCGTCAGCAGGTCAGAAAAAGTGGATTCATCGCCGTAAACAGAAGGCAGGATCTTGGTTTCTTCCTGGTTCGGGTTTTTGAAAAGCAGGATTGGTTTGCCGTTTTTAGGATTTCTCCCGATCAAGAAATAGCGGCCCTGCAGTACGTTAAATTCATAAATGGCGTTGATATCGCTTAGTTTATACTTTTGTAGCTGTACGTCGCCTGTTTTAAGGTGCAGCCTTACAAAACTGAAGTCGTTTTCGATGTTTTCTCTGAATACCAGGTACGTATAAGGTGCTTCGGTGTAGTGGCGGACAAATTCAGCATCGGCGTGCAGGTCTGCCACGGCGGCCCAGGTTTCCTCTAGCCTGGCGTCATACTTCGTGAAATGGAAAGTTGATTTTGAGCCCCAGGCGTTGCTGGTTTTGTGATATAAAAGCAGGCTGCTGTCCGGTACAGGAATTACCTCTACCCACGTTTCTGCTGCATTTAATGGCAACTCTAGGCGCACCGGCTGCGCTGGCATCTGAGCCTGCAGAACGGTGGCAACAAAAAACAGAAAAGCTGCGAACAGAAAGCGTACTTTACCCATAGTAAGAGAGGATACTAGTTCAGTACAAGAAAAGTATAAAGCGTAACCTGTTTACTGTTTTTACCTGGTGTTCGTTGTAAGGGCTATTAACTTTTTAAGATTTAGTGCTTTAACGTTTAGTTGGCTGAGTATGAAAGTACACTTTCGCTCTAATTACCTAAAGCTAACAGCACATCAAACTCCTCGGCTTTAAGTGGCATAACAGACAACCGCGACTGGCGCAGCAATGCAATTTGTGCCAGGCGTTCGTCCTGCTTTATCTGCTCCAGCGTAACCGGGTCTTTAAAATCGCGGTACGGGGCCAGGTCCACAACAACCCATTTGCCGGAATCATCGGTAGGGTCGGGGTAAGCGGCTTTGGTAACTTTGGCAATGCCTACAATGGCTTTTTCGGTTACGCTGTGGTAAAACAATACCATATCGCCGGGCAGCATTTGCTGTAAATTATTTCGAGCCTGGTAATTGCGCACGCCATCCCATACTACGTGTCCGTCTCTCACTAAATCGGCCCACGAAAACGTTTCCGGCTCTGATTTTACCAACCAATAATGCATGTGTATTTCTGTTTGTTAAAAATAAAAAGTGCTTAGCCGCTTTGTGCTTTTGTCTTAGTTATACTTTGTTCTGATACAATAAAAGCCCATCAAAACGCCACGTTACTTTTTCCGGCTCATAAAGTATAAACCCACTTCGCCTAAAAACATCACGATCAGCATTCCATTCAAAAACCCTCTCAGGAAGTTAAAGAAATCACCTTTGGGGTCGGTTACGATAAGTATAATCAGCAAACCCAGCAGTGATAAAAGTATAATAGTGCGGGTTCTGCTGCTCAGGTTTCTGTAACTGAACATACGTTTACCTGTTCTGGAAATGCTGACGAACTTTTAGCACATCATCTTTCAGAGAAACAATTTCGAGCCGGTACTGGCGGTCGTTTATATCTTCTTCGTCCAGCGTTACCTGTATGGTTTTGTCGTCGTTGAGGGTCCATTTGCCGGTATGTTCTTCCAGGCCATCGGTAGGGGCAATATCGTAGCGGATAATAACGCCACCCGGCTCTAACGCAAAACCGGTTCTGCCCCGCGAAGGCGGAAAATTAAACGTGTTTGGTCTGAAAACAGTAAGATCATTTTGGTCGTCCTCAAAAGAATGGAGCCAGGTTTTACCGGTAAGCTGTGCCTCTAGTTTGCTGGGTTGTTTGCAGGTGGCAGCCATCAGGACAAGGCAGAGTATGCCAAAAAGTGAAGCGTATTTCATAGAGTATAGCTGCGCGGGCAGCATTTTTTGCAGAGACAAGATAAGGATTTCTGCTTATGTATAGAAGCTGCCGAATATAAAATTCGTTTGGCGGGTTTTTCTATCTTTGTACAATACAACCCTGAGCCGTGGAAAATAAGAAGATCATCAAACTATTTAAGCTGGCAGCCGAACTGATGGAGCTGCACGACGAGAATCCGTTTAAGGTGCGCTCGTACGTAAATGCAGTAAGTACACTGGAGTTGATTGAGGAGCCGCTGGCCGCTAAAGACCAGGCCAGCCTGGAAAGTATAGCTGGTGTTGGCAAAGGCATTGCTGCTAAGATAATCGAGATCAATACCACTGGCTCGTTTACAGAACTGGACCAGATGCTGGCTGCCACACCGCCCGGCGTAGTAGAAATGCTGCAGATAAAAGGCATCGGCCCTAAAAAAGTGCGCACCATCTGGAAAGAACTGGGCACCGAAACCGTGGAAGAATTGCTGGAAGCCTGCGAGCAGGATAAACTGAGCAAAGTAAAAGGCTTTGGCGCCAAAACGCAGGAAAACATCAAAAACGCTTTACTGTTCACGCAGCAAAACCGGGGTAAATTATTGTATGCCGAAGCCGAATCTGCTGCCAACGAACTGTTAGAAAGACTACAGGAAGCTTTGCCCAACGCACAACTTGCCATAGCCGGAGAAGTGCGCCGTTATTTAGAAATTGTTGAGAAGTTCGAGTTTATACTTTCCACCGATAAAATAACCGAAGTAGAAACTATACTTGATGGCTTAGAAGTACTGGAGCAGGATACAAAAAAATCGGGGCCGCATGTATGGCGCGGAAGGCATACGGTAAGCGGACTTGCTACCGAAATCCGTTTGGTTGCGCCGGATTGTTTTGCGAACGAACTGTTTATCCGTTCCTCTTCGGAGGCGCATTTAACACAGGTTTTTGCAGCCGGCAAATGTATGCTCTCTGTCGCGCGCCAGGAAAAACATACTTCTGAAGAAGAAATCTATGCTTCGGCAGGTATGGCCTATATAGCGCCTGAACTGCGCGAAGGCACCAACGAGCTGCAACTGGCCATGGAAAACAAACTGCCCAAACTGCTCGAACTCACCGACCTGAAAGGCATCCTGCACAACCATAGTACCTACTCCGATGGCGCCCATACCTTAGAGCAAATGGCTACCTATTGCCGCGACATGGGCTACGGGTATTTAGGTATTTCGGATCACAGCAAAACAGCGTCGTATGCAGGCGGCCTCCGTGAGGGCGATGTGCTGCGCCAGCAAAAAGAGATCGACGAACTGAACAAAAAACTGGCTCCGTTCAAAATATTTAAAGGTATTGAGTCTGATATTCTGGGGGATGGCTCCTTGGATTATGAAGAAGATATGTTGAAGACGTTTGATTTTGTAGTGGCCAGTATCCACAGCAACCTGAACATGAGCGAGGAAAAAGCAACTGCAAGGTTAATCACGGCTATCGAAAATCCTTATACCACCATGCTCGGCCACCCGACCGGCCGTTTACTGCTACGCCGCGAAGGTTACCCGATCAACCACAAAGCTGTAATTGATGCCTGCGCGGCTAACAACGTGATCATCGAAATAAATTCAAACCCGTGGCGCTTGGATCTGGACTGGCGCTGGGTGCAGTATGCGCTTGAAAAAGGCGTGATGCTAAGTATAAACCCGGATGCGCACCATACCAGTGGCTACGACGATATGAAGTATGGCGTGCTGGTTGGCCGTAAAGGGGGCCTCACCAAAGAAATGACTTTCAACTCCAGAACGATGGAGGAAGTAGCGCAGTATTTCAGGGAGCGGAAAGAGAAGATTGGGTAGAAATCCTGAACGATTTTACCCACCCCTGCCCCCTCCGAGGAGGGGAATTAGTTAATTGCGAAAAGTCCCCCTTTGAAGGGGGTAGGGGGATGTTTACACCTGCGAAGACTCCCCTCCTCGGAGGGGTTAGGGGTGGGTAAGTGTACCACGAAGACCTAAGGCCTTGCTATTACAAGCTATAAGTGTGGGCCTTCGCGCCATTATCAAAGTATAAAATGTCAAAAATTCTCATACTTCGTTTTTCCTCTATCGGCGATATCGTACTCACAACGCCGGTTATCCGCTGCGTAAAACAGCAGGTGCCGGGCGCGGAGGTACATTATTGTACCAAACCTGCTTTCCGAAGTATACTTGCCAATAACCCTTATGTAGATAAGGTGCATGTGCTCGGCGATAGCTTAAGCGAACTGGTGCAGCAACTGAAAGCCGAAAACTTTGATTTTATAGTAGACCTGCACAACAACTTGCGCACGCGCATCATTAAAACCCGATTGGGCAAACCAGGCAAAAGCTTTAATAAACTCAACTACGAAAAGTGGCTGCTGGTTAATTTTAAGCTCAACCGCATGCCTGATACCCACATCGTAAACCGTTACCTGGATGCTGCTGCCCCGCTTGGCGTAAAAGACGACGGTCTTGGACAAGATTATTTTATACCTGCCCAGGACGAGGTGGAAGTTGATACATTGCCCGACGGATTCCAGAATGGCTACGTAGCGTTTGCCATTGGCGCGCAGCACTTTACCAAACGCCTGCCCACCGAACGCATTATCGAGCTTTGCGCTTTGCTAAACCAGCCCGTTATACTTTTAGGAGGAAAAGAGGATGCTGCTACCGGAGAAGAAATAGCATCTTTTTTCGAATCACGAACAACAATTACCAATCAGCAATCAACAATCATCTATAACGCTTGCGGCAAGTATAACCTCAACGGTTCGGCATCTTTGGTGAAGCAAGCAACGCAAGTGGTGAGTCACGATACAGGGCTGATGCATATTGCTGCCGCTTTCCAGAAAGAGATTATCAGCGTGTGGGGCAATACGGTTCCGGAATTTGGCATGTATCCGTTCCGGACGAAGTATAAGGTGCTGGAAGTACAAGGACTGAGCTGCCGCCCCTGCTCCAAGATCGGCTACAAAAAATGCCCGAAAGGTCACTTCAAGTGCATGAATGATATTGATTTTAATACAGTTGCTGACGCTGCATTTATCTTTTGAGATATTTTCAACAAGGTTGATTGCTGGCGCGAGCTTGTAGCTTGTGCCGTATATTAAAACTATTACTTGCTGCAGTAGCCATTTGGAATAAGTACGAGCTGCAAGCTCGCACTAGCCATACTGTATTAAATGATAATTTATAAAATAAAAATGCCTGCACAGATTTATACTTTCTGTGCAGGCATTTTTTGTTTATAACGTTTATTGTAGCGGCTTAACCGTGTAGCCAGCTTTTTGCAATAACTTGATCAGGCCGTTTTCGCCGGGCAGGTGCAGGGCACCAACAGCTACAAAAGTGGGTTGGTCTTTCATGATCGTTGGCAGTTTGGTCATCCATTTTTTGTTGCGGTCATCTACCATGTACGAAATATCTTCCTCGCCTGTGAGTTTATTGTAGGTTTCGGAAGCGGCCCACATGCCAGCCAGGTCTTTTTCGAAGTATAAATTAGTGAGTTGTTCCTGCACTTTAAGCGCAGCCTCTTTTTGCTTTACATACTCCACCAGTTGCTTTGCCTGTTTCTCTACAGGATAATGGTTATACAATAAATCGATTTGCTCCTCTACTGTTTCGAGGCTGGTGATCTTTTTGCCATCTGAGCGGCCTTGTTGTGCAAAGTAAGCATCCAGCGGTTTTCCTTTGTAAGGTTTCAGCACGTCCAGTTTCTGGTATTCCAGTACGGACAGCATTACCATTAAGGTCATCGGTTTCATCTGGTCGAGCATGGCCATGTCGTAACCAATGGTCTGCTTTACTTCTTTGCTAACCAATGTATAATCTTCAGCACTTAACAACCCCGATATTTTTTTATCCGGCATAATCATTTTAGCGCCCATTTGCATCATAACAGCAGAGTCTAATTCGGTTTCCACTACCACGCCTTTGCTGCCCTCAAAACGCTGTTTTACTTCCGGTACATCGTTCAGATAACTGTCATTCAGCAAATGGTAGGTGCCGTACAAGTAAGAAGGATTTTTCAGGCCATTGCCGCTCACTTCCCATAGCAGCGATTTTGTTACCGCTTTCGGTTTTATACTTTTGGCTGAACGCTCTTTTACTTTTTGTGCTTCAACTAAAGCAGGCTGCAGCACGAACGCGATCAGGAGCAGGTAAAGCCCTGCAAATTTGTTTTTAAAGGTCATGTTTAAGGTGTTGAGGTAAGAAAGGAAATCAAAATAAAAGTAGGTGACTTGTTATTGTAAGTGATTAGTAGGAATTTGCTGCTTGTAAAGTATAGATGCGTAAGTAAAAGTCTGAAATTTAATTAAAATGCCCAAGTATAATTTAACCTGGCAAGCCACGGATTCCAAGTTTTTGGATGCGCTGCTGCTGGCAACCGGCGGCGAAGGCGGCGTAACCCTGCAGGATGTGCTGCTGATGGGCGATGCGCTGGACGGCGAAGTTTTCGAACTGAAAGAGCTGGAAGAAGCGCTGGAAAAACTGCTAAGCGTTGGCTTTATCAGCCTGCAAAAAAACAAGTTTAGCCTCACCGCTGCTTTTTTAACAAAGTATGAGGAAATAACTTTAGCAGAAGGCGAAGACTCAGAAACAAAACCACTCGATACGCTGCTGCAACAGCAAACGCTAACCGAAGAAAGTATAACCGCCGTACGCGAGAATATCCTCAAAAAGTATAAACTCAAAAACCATTACCAGCAGTACATGGAGCAGTATGGGTAGTTAGTGTGTCGACTTAGCAAATAATTAGCTGACAACTTAACCCACCCCTAACCCCTCCGGGGAGGGGAATTTTGCTTTCTTTCCAAATCTGTTTTGAAGCCAACTGTCCTGAATGAACTTCACCATTTTCATGCTCTTTATTAATCTAAAATATAAAATTCAATTCCCCTCTTCGGAGGGGTTAGGGGTGGGTTGATCAAATAGTAAAATCTAGTATAACCTATTTCATAAAACCAGAACAGCCGCCGAAATTACTCTCAGCGGCTGTTCTGGTTTTATACTTTCGGAGAATCATTTTCAAATCTCCACATCTCCAACTTTTCAAATTCTACCCAATCTTCTCAAACCCTAAGTAAGGGTGCAGCACTTTTGGCATGTTGATACCATCCGGTGTCTGGTTGTTTTCGAGGAGGGCGGCTACAATGCGGGGCAGGGCAAGGGCGCTACCATTTAACGTATGCAGCAACTGCGTTTTACCCGATTCTGTCTTGTAGCGCAGCTTCAGGCGGTTGGCCTGGTACGTTTCGAAGTTGGAAGCAGAACTAACCTCTAACCAGCGGCCTTGAGCGGCAGAGTATACTTCCATATCATAGGTCAGGGCAGAGGTAAAGCTCATATCGCCGCCGCAAAGGCGCAATACGCGGTAAGGCAACTCCAGCTTCTGTAACAAACCTTGTATGTAGCTGCTCATCTGCTCCAGCGTTTCATAGGATTTTTCTGGAAGCGTAATTTGTACGATCTCTACTTTATCGAACTGGTGTAAACGGTTCAGGCCGCGTACATCAGCTCCCCACGAGCCAGCTTCTCTTCTGAAACATGGCGTATGGCCCGCATTCTTAACAGGCAGCTCTGCTACCGGCACAATCACATCGCGGTACAGGTTCGTAATCGGCACTTCGGCCGTTGGTATCAAGTATAGATCGTCGGCGGTGGCGTGGTACATCTGGCCGTCTTTATCCGGTAGCTGGCCGGTACCGTAACCCGAAGCTTCGTTTACCAGGATAGGTGGCTGCACTTCCGTGTAACCGGCTTTCATGGCTTCATCTAAAAAGAAGTTGATCAAGGCACGCTGCAAACGGGCTCCCTGCTTTTTATAAACCGGAAAACCTGCGCCTGTTATCTTGTTGCCCAGTTCAAAATCGATGATATCATACTTCTGGATGAGCTCCCAATGCGGTTGAGCGCCTTCGTGCAGTTGCGGTATTTCGCCATGTTCCAGCACTACTTCGTTATCTTCAGCAGAGCGGCCTGCGGGTACGCTGCTGTGCGGCAGGTTAGGCAGTTTATACAGCGCTTTCTGGATGGTATCTTCCAGCGTGGCCAGTTGTTCCAGCAACGCTTTTGTTTTTTGTTTCAGTTCTGATGTTTCTGCTTTCAGTGATTCGGCTTTCTCTTTTTCGCCGCTTTTCATCAGCATGCCTATTTCTTTGGCAATGGAATTGGCGCGGCTCTGTAACTCGTCGTGCTCGCTCTGCACCTGGCGGCGCTGTTGGTCCAGGTCCAGCAGAGTGGCCACTTCTTCGGCGGCGTTTTTGTAGTTTCTTTTGTTGAGACTAGCTATTACGTGGTCGGTCTGCTCTCTTAAAACGGTTAGCTGTAGCATAGTTTATAGGGTATATACCTACAAAAATAGAGTTTTTTGGGTAGTATGCGGCATTTCAAATATATTTTAACTCAATTTTGAAACTTTTTAGATAAATTGTATCGTATTATTTGTTAATTAACGGGTATTGCGATAACATTGCGATACAATTTACAGAAGGCCATTTTCCCGAGCCTCGCAAACTCTATCACGACCTATTCTTTTTTCCTGATTAAAAAATAAAACTTCTGGCTGAAGTCCGTGCTGCCGCATGTGTCAGGCCGAGCTAAACTACCATACCATTATTTATGTATACTATTGATGAATTGAAGGATAGACTTCTTTCAGAATTAAAGGAAATTGCTGAGGATCTGGGTGTTAAGAATTTTAAAAAGCTTAGCAAACAAGAGATCATCTACAAGATCCTTGATCAGCAAGCTGTTACTCCTCCCGGCAAAATGCCAAAAAAGTACAACCCCACCACTACCTCAGCCGCCCCTGCTGAACCCGAACTAATAGAAAACATAACTGAAGTACAAACACCACAGCCAGCACCGGTAACGGCCGCTCCTGTAGCCAAGCCTGCACGCGAACAAGCCGTAAGAGGCGAAGCGTCAACAGCTGCCATTGCGCCGGCACCTGCTCCTTTAAAAGACCACGGCCCGCAACGCGACCGTGTACGCCGCGAACGGACCGATGTAAGAAGCGAACAAAATGGCCACAGCCGACCGGCAAGACCGGAAAACCGTGAGCCGCGCCCGGAACGCTCAGAAGCCCAGCCAGAACGAACGGAGAACAGAACGGAGAACAGAACGGAGCGCGAGCAACCGCAGCGTGAAGTACAGAATAACCGCCCTGCAGAGCGCACCGAGAACCGGAATGAAAACCGTCCGGAAGGTCGTAACAACGACAACCGTGGCAACGATAACAGGGGAAATAACGAAAACCGCGGAAACGATAACCGTAACAACGATAATCGGAACAACGATAACAACCAGCGCCGTAACAACCCACAACAACAGAATGCGGCAAGCAGCAACAACTTTAAAGAGTTTGATGGTATAATCCTAAATGAAGGTGTACTGGAACTAATGCAGGATGGGTATGGCTTCCTGCGCTCCACGCACTATAACTATTTAGCGAGCCCGGATGATATTTATGTTTCTCCGTCGCAGATCAAATTATTTGGTTTGAAGACAGGAGACACGGTAAAAGGCCAGATCCGCCCGCCAAAAGAAGGCGAGAAGTATTTTGCCCTTTTAAAAGTAGATTTGATAAACGGACGTACTACCGAAGAAATTCGTGACCGTATCCCGTTTCAGCACTTAACGCCGCTTTTCCCGGAAGAGCGTCTTAAATTAACGACCAAGCCAAGCCAGTTATCAACGCGTATATTAGACCTTTTTGCCCCGATCGGTAAAGGCCAGCGTGGTATGATTGTGGCGCAGCCAAAAACAGGTAAAACCGTGTTGCTGAAAGAGATTGCTAACGCCATCTCTGAAAACCACCCGGAAGTATACCTGATGATTTTGCTGATTGATGAGCGTCCGGAAGAAGTTACGGATATGGCCCGCAGCGTAAAAGCAGAAGTAATTGCCTCTACGTTTGATGAGACCGCCGAGCGCCATGTAAAAGTATCGAGCATTGTGCTGGATAAAGCCAAGCGCATGGTAGAGTGTGGCCACGATGTGGTTATACTTTTAGATTCGATTACGCGTCTGGCGCGTGCTTATAACACCGTAGTTCCGTCGTCGGGTAAGATCTTATCGGGTGGTGTGGATGCCAATGCGTTGCACAAACCGAAGCGTTTCTTCGGGGCTGCCCGTAACGTTGAAAATGGTGGTTCGCTTACTATCATCGCTACTGCCCTGATCGACACTGGTTCTAAAATGGACGAGGTTATCTTCGAAGAATTTAAAGGTACCGGTAACATGGAGCTTCAACTGGATCGTAAACTGGCTAACAGAAGAACCTACCCTGCTATCGACGTTCCTGCTTCCGGTACACGCCGCGAAGACCTGTTAATGGACAGAGACGAACTGAACCGTATCTGGATTCTGCGCAAGTTTATGTCTGATATGAATTCGATTGAAGCGATGGAGTTCCTGAAAGACAGAATGGTTGGCACGAAGAGCAACGAAGAATTCCTGATTTCGATGAACAGCTAAGTTTTATACTTTAGCTTTATATAAAAAGCGCCTGCTATACTTCGTGTATGGCAGGCGCTTTGTTTTTACCTCCCCCTGCCCCCTCCTAAAACAGGAGGGGTGATTTAAGTTATATACTTGTTAATTGCTGTTTATCAAACTAAGGATTATGATGGGAATGAGAGAGCAACACTTTGACAATTAAACAATTCATCTAAATAACCCCCTCCTGTTTTAGGAGGGGGCAGGGGGAGGTGACATTTATACTTTAGAAAAAGGATTTTGCCACGATCATACTTATAAAGGCGGCACTCATGCAAAGCGAGGAAATTTTGTTCATTTGCATGGTGTTTTCAAAGTTCACTTCTTTCGGATCGCGTTGGGCACGTAAAACCCAGTTTGTAAAAAAGTATAAAACCGGCCCTGTGCAGATTAGGAAAAGGAAAATGTTCAGCCATTGATTTAAGCTAAAGTATAAATAAACCAAAACGGCGGCTCCGAGCAACAGACTGAAAGCGGCAAACATAAACGTACCGTTAATGCCCAGGAGTAGGCTTAAGGTTTTGTCGCCACGGCGGCTGTCTTCGGTGTGCTGGTAAATTTGGGTGAGGGGATAGGAGCCACATAGAAACAGCGTACTCACCAGCGCAAAACCACTATTGGGCAGCTGCAAAAGCTCCTGCAAAGTATAATTTAAGCCAACCTGCACCAGTAAAAAAGTATAGGCCCCCTGGAAAATCGTCACAATCACTGTGCTCAGGATAGGGTATTTTTTTATGCGGATGCCCTCGTAACTGTATGCCTTGGAAATAAGCATGTAAAGCGCTACTAAACCGGCAAATAAAGTCGAAAGTATAAAACCTGCCACAACAGCCAGCACATCAAAAAGCCAGACTAGGTGGGTAAGTTCCCGCGTAACTTTAGGTGGTTTTTTTAGTCCGCCGATGCTGCCTTCATCTTTATCCTGCGTAGAGTTATAACCGTTGCTGGCCGGGTACACCAATAAGTGCAGAATAATAAAAACAACAACTGCCCGCCATACGTCATAACCCGAAACGACGCTTAATGCAAACCAGAATACCGGCATCAGGTACACCGAAAATGGGATGCGCATTAATGTCAGGGCGTTCTGGTAACTTTTGTCCACGTATTGTTGGATTTAATATTACGGTATTAAACTATTAATTAAAGATGTAGGTATTTATTCCTGAACCATCGTTTCATCCGGATAACCGATCACGTAAATAACATACTTCCCGAAGCGGTTGCCTACTTTGCCGGTTTGCCAGGTATAACCGGGTACCTGTATACTTGCTACCATTTGCTGTAGCATAGCAGGCGTATAGATACGGAACAGCGATACGGTGCCATCCCAAATTATACCCAACGGAATAAGCGGAACCAGATACGTGAAAAACAATCTGCTGAATCTGAAGGGCCGGATGAACGGTGTAATAAAAAATATAGCAATCGGAAAGCCAAACCACAACACCAGTAACTCCAGCCAGCTTTTTGATGCGCCTTCAAACACACCAATTATTTGTTTCTTTTCGGCTGCATCCTGTAATATGGCTTTGGCTTGCTTTGGGCTGAAATGATGAAAAGACGAAAAAATGGTACGCACGCCGGTTATACTTTCGGGTACCGAAGTTGCATTTACCGAAGCAGGTATAAAATCTATTTTACCTCCTGATTTTTCCTTCAGGTAAGTATAAGCTGCCAGGTTGGGGTACAGATCTGATAGCGTGACTTGTACAGGTTGCCCCACTTGCCGGCTGAGCGCCTTTTGTATACTTTCGATGCCGCCTCCTGCTCCCGAGCCCAGGTCGGTGAAATGGATGGTATTGGTTTTCCGGAGGAGGCTGGCAAGTAAGGGTATAGCAGCTTCGTAGGCGTGCAGCCTGTTGATCATAAACCGGAGAAAATCAAGCATTCCCTGGCGCAGCACATGCGGAAACCAAGGCTGGTCTTCTAGTTCGAAAAGGTGGAGGCGGAAGTTCAAGGGTTGTTGTTTACCACTCCATACTTGCCAACCGCCTTAAAAGTTTTGTTACGGCAACCTTGTACCACGCTGCCCGATCCAGGGGTGCAGTTCCAGTGTAAATCTTCCCGCTTTAATGGCCGGGTCGGCATCAGTAATGGCTTTAGCTTCGGCCATACTTGCTACGCTGAAAATAAACATGGCGTGCAACCCGTCTTTCTCCGGAATCTGACCGGCCATAGCCAGTTTGCCTGTTTCTGCCAGTTTACGCATGTGGTTCATGTGGGCAGTCTGGATCGTTTGTTCTTCTGCTGCGTCTTTAGGCTGGTAAGGGCCGTTTTTTAAGATAGCAATGTAGTATGTTCTGGTCTGGATAGGCTGCTGCGGAGGTTCGGTGTTTGCAGGGGCGGGTTGTGCCGGGGCTTTCTGGGCAGGCTTAGCGGTTGCCTGGGCAAATGCCAGCTGGGTGGCACACAGCAACAATGCAGCTGTAAAGGTTACAGATCTTATTAACTTCTTCATAAAGGATATGTTCTTTTGATGAAGCCAATATAGCAGTTTTCAAATAAAAAATATTAATGAGTCGGACTATAAGCGAAGCCATCGTTTAGATTACTGAATAGCTGCCATACTTCTGTAGCTGCTTTTTCGGGGTCCGGGGACACGGCTAATTGGTAATGGTTGGCGAAATAAAGTATAAATCCGCCATTTTCTGTCTGTTCCACACGCTCTACCACCAATGCTGCACCTTCGTTTAAAAGGTCTTTCAGGCGTTGATCGCGGAGGTTGGCACCGGGCACTTTCCAGTCCCATTTAAGAGCAGGCATGCCGGCTTCGCGTTTCCGCATAAATACTTCGCTGTGCTTAATGGCATCACCTTGCGGGTGCGCCAGTTGCCACGGGCAATTCACTGCCAATGTATAAGCACCTACATCCAGTATCAAACCCTGTGGCGTGGTGTAATGGGTATGGCCGAAATGGAAATACTGTACCAGCTCGTTTCGAGTGGTTTTGGTAAGCGGCAGGTTCAGGATGTGCGACAGTGCCTGTTCGGATGGAGTTTGCATACGTAACTAACTGAAAAATGCGTTTAGCAGGCAAATATAGGCAGCTGCAACCAAAGTATAGCGTCTTGTCTTTCTATCTGTTAAGTTTTATGCTCCATCAAATAAAGAAATGAAGTACAAAAGGTATATTTGCAGTTACTTCTGAAAGAAGTTAAACCGGAATTTAAAAGAGGACTCCTCTGTTTAGGCAAAATGCTGCAAGAGCAAGAAATAGAACAAGCACCCAAAAAATCAATATACAAGCGTATTACAGGCTTTATCTGGAAGTTTTTCTTTCTGGGTTTCGCTGCTGTGCTGCTTTACCTGTTCAGTGTTGATAACAATCTGCTTTACCTTTTTGGCTCCTCGCCAAGCCTGGATAAACTCGAAAACCCGCGTTCCGATCAGGCATCCGAACTTTACACGGCCGATGGCAAACTGATCGGGAAGTATTTTCAGGAAAACCGCAGCCCGGTGCCTTACAAAAAAATCTCTCCAAAACTGATCGAAGCGCTGATTGCAACGGAAGATGTACGCTTTTACGAGCACGCCGGTATTGATCCGGCCGCGATCATGTCTGCTGTATATGGCGCTTTTAAAGGCGATGCCCGCGGTGCCAGTACCATTACGCAACAGTTAGCCAAGAACCTCTATAAAACCCGTACCGATGACTCTAAAGGAGTATTAGGGCATATTCCGGGAGCTAATATTGTTATCTCCAAAACCAAAGAGTGGCTTACGGCTATTAAACTGGAACAGCGCTATACCAAAGAAGAAATTCTGGCCATGTACCTGAATACAGTAGATTTTGGTTCGAACTCGTTTGGGGTGAAAGTGGCAGCTAAGACATTTTTTAATGTATCGCCGGATAGTTTGAAAATAGAAGAAGCTGCCGTGCTGGTTGGTTTGCTGAAAGCGCCGACGTATTACAGTCCGAAATCCAACCCACAGAACTCCACGCGCCGCCGCAACACGGTTTTGGCCCAGATGGCAAAGTATAATTACCTGCCTAAAGCAACTGCCGACTCGCTGAGTAAACTGCCGATTGTGCTGGATTATAAAGTAGAAAGCCATTACGACGGACCAGCTACTTACTTTAGAGGAGCCGTGGCTGATTATCTGAAGGAGTGGAGCAAGCAGAGCGGCTACGACCTGTACCGCGATGGCCTGAAAATCTATACAACAATCGACTCCAGAATGCAGCGGCACGCCGAAGAAGCCATGCAAAACCAGATGCGCACCCTGCAGCGCCGCTTCGATAACCACTGGAAAGGCAAGAACCCGTGGGTAGATGAGCAGAACAACGAGATTCCTGGCTTTATTGAGGAGACCATCAAGCGTACTGATTTTTACAAGCGCCTTAAAAAGAAACATGGCAACGATATGGCTGCCATAAACCGGGAGCTGAACACGCCACGCGAAATGATGGTGTTTACCTGGGAGAATGACTCGCTGGAGAAAAAAGTGACCATGACACCCCTTGATTCGCTGGCTTATTACAAGCATTTCCTGCATGGCGGTATGATGACCATGGACCCTTTTTCCGGACAGATCAAGGCGTGGGTGGGCGGTATCAACTTCAAGTATTTTAAGTATGACCACGTGAAACAGGCGCGCCGCCAGCCGGGTTCTACCTTTAAACCTTTCGTGTATGTGGCTGCTATTGATAACGGGTATTCGCCGTGCGATAAAATTGTAGACAAGCGCATCACAATAAAGTATGTAGAGAAAGGCGAACGTAAAGAGTGGTCGCCTACGAATGCAGACTGGCAATATACAGGCGCCCCGATGACCTTGCGACGCGGCATGGGTAAATCGGTAAACTCGGTTACAGCGCAGTTAACAGAAATAATCGGATGGGAAACGGTTGTAAAGTATGCGCATCGGTTAGGTATAACGAGTCCGCTTGAAAATGTGCCTTCTATTGGTTTAGGGCCAAGCGATGTTTCAATTTTTGAAATGGTAGGCGCTTACAGTACATTCCCGAATCAGGGTTTCCATACCAACCCGATGTTTATTACCCGCATCGAAGACCGCAACGGAAACCTGATTCACCAGTTTGTGCCGAAACAGAAAAAAGTGCTGAGTGAAGAAACGGCTTTCCTAATGATGCACATGCTGAAAGGCGGGATAGAAGAGCCAGGCGGAACATCGCAGGCGCTTTGGGAATACGACCTCTGGAAAGGAAATGAAATTGGTGGCAAAACCGGAACCACCTCTAACCACTCGGATGGCTGGTTTATGGGCGTTACCAAAGACCTGGTAACGGGTGTTTGGGTAGGTGGCGAAGACCGCAGCATTCACTTTCGGACCTCGAGTATGGGAGAGGGTTCTAAAACGGCACTACCTGTATTTGGCCTCTACATGGAGAAGATCTACCAGGATAAAGAACTTGGTTATACCATGGGCCGTTTTCCTGGCCCGGTTGTTAAGATCAACAAAAAGTATAACTGCACTACTGTAATGCCTAGAAGGGTGGAAGCCGACTCAACTGCCATCGATACGGATAGCATTCTGGAAGAACTGAACGGTACCAGCATACTTTAAAGTAGAAGCAAGTATAAAAGCAAAAGGCCAGCTACGTAAGTGCTGGCCTTTTGCTTTTATACTTGGATTGGGTCTTAATCTACTTCTTTGGCATAAAAAGAACTGAGGGCTTCTTCCAGGTACGTATACTCAAACGTAAAGCCGGTACGCATCACTTTACTGGCACTTACGCGCTGGCCGCCCAATACCACTTCGCTCATTTCGCCCATCATCAGGTTAATGGCAAAAGCCGGCACATTAGGCAGCATTAAAGGCTTGTTCATGGTTTCGGCCAGCTCAATGGTGAACTCCTTGTTGGTAACAGGGTGCGGCGCTACAGCATTGTATACCCCTTTAAACTGGGTATCTTCAATGGCTTTGATGTACAAGCGACAGGCATCGTCTATGTGTATCCAGGACATAAATTGCTTGCCCGAACCTAAGGCTGCACCGGCCATCATCTTTACCGGTTTAGCAATCTGAGGCAAGGCACCGCCCTTATCACTTAACACGATGCCTAAGCGAAGTATAACGGTGCGCATGTCCAGCTCACGCATTTTCCAGGCGGCTGCTTCCCAGGCTTTGCTTACTTCCGCCAGGAAATCGTTGGCATAGGTACTTTCTTCAGACATCAATTGGTCGCCGGAGTTGCCGTAAATACCAATTGCTGATGTGGAGATAAAACCTTTTACGTGGTGGTTGGTGTGTGCCAGGCAATGATGCAGTAAGTTGGTGCTATCGATGCGGCTGTTGTAAATTTCGCGCTTGCGTTCGTCGCTCCACTTTTCTTCGGCTACGCCCGCGCCAGCCAGGTGTATCACATAATCGGCATACTTAATGGCGTTATCGTCAATGTATTGCTTTTCTATGTCCCACTTAAATGTTTTATACTTTGAGAATTTGTCCGCCTTCCGGGAAAGGTGGGCCACCTCGTAACCCTGATCGATCAGCATCTCGGACAGCCGGGTACCAACCAACCCGGAACCGCCTGTAATAAGTATCTTATCTGGCATAATTCTTTTGCATCAGAATTTATAACAATGTTCTACGGATACGCTTTAAGTTACAGTTGCCTGTATTTACTTTATTACCAAATAAGTATGTTTTCGAGCGCTTTAATGGCTCTGTATTATTTGCTGCGGATATGGCTCAAGAACTCGTTACGGTACTGGTCCTGCTCAAATAAACCGGAATATTCTGCTGTAATGGTGCTGCTGCTTACATCGTTCACGCCACGGCTCATCACGCATAAATGGTCTGCTTCGATTACAACGGCTACATTATCGGTCATAAGGGCTTCCTTCAGTTCGTTGGCAATCTGCATGGTCATGCGCTCCTGCACTTGCGGGCGGCGGGCATAATACTGCACAATCCGGTTCAGCTTCGATAAACCGACCACGTGCTCGTTCGGGATATAGGCTACATGCGCTTTCCCGATGATCGGTACAAAATGATGCTCGCACGACGAGTAAAGGGTAATATCGCGCTCCACCAGCATTTTGTTATACTTATACTTGTTTTCGAAGCGGCGCGCTACCGGTTTGTGTATAGGATTCAGCCCATGAAAAATTTCTTTCACGTACATTTTGGCTACGCGGTTGGGCGTACCTTTCAGGCTGTCGTCGGTCAGGTCTAAGCCCAGCGTATGCATTATTTCCCTGAAATGGCTGGCAATAATATTGATCTTCTCCTCGTCTGGCATGGCAAAGGCATCCGGGCGTAAAGGTGTTTCCAGGGAACCCGGCATGTGGTCATGCAGTGTTTCCTCTTCGTCGGGCAGGTTGTGGTTATCCATTGTATTCCACAAAGTTTCGTTCAGTTTCATAAAGTGTTACGGCTATAGTATAGTCCGTGCTTATCTTGCTGCGTAGCTTTTGCCAGATAACAATGGCAATGTTTTCGGCTGTCGGGTTCAGCAACCTGAATTCTTCGGTATCAAGGTTCAGGTTTTTGTGATCGAACTTGTTCAGTATCTCTGTTTTGATAACCTCGCTCAGCTTTTTCATATCGTACACATACCCTGTTTCCTGATCTACAGTACCGGTAAGTTTTACGATAAGCTCATAGTTGTGCCCATGGAAGTTGGGGTTACTGCAAAGGCCAAAGATCTCAGCGTTCTGCTCATCGTTCCAGGTTGGGTTATACAGGCGGTGCGCCGCATTAAAATGCTCTTTCCGGCAAACGGTTACTCTCATAAGCTCAAACTCCTGCGTGCTTTAAAAGGCTTTTGTTACACAAGGCAAGGGTATAACTAGTATAAGCCCGTAAAGTTACGGTACCTTATCCGAAAGCCAAATCTATTTCAGGGGAAATAAATTAATTGTTATTTATACTTTTTCGTGTCGATTGTCTACTTTAGTAGCTTCAAACAAAATTTAAAGAGTACAATTAAACAACAGCTGCATGAAAGCATTTTTACTTAGTGTGTTTCTGCTGATGGCTGGCCTGTGCCATGCCCAATCAGTACGGATAGAGGAGAAAGAACAGTCAATAAATGGCATTCTGAGACGTGGGCAGCAGCTTTCTGTGCAACTCGACCCAAAAATAGTAGAGAAGACCTGGAAAGAACACCTGACCAGTAAAGCTGGCAAATTAAAGTATAACAAGGGAGTGTATACCACAGAAAAAGCTGTACTTGATACAATTTCTGCAACGCCGATGCGGCTGGTTTCTACGGTAGGCAGCGATGCGCAGGGCAGCTACGTTTGGTGGAACCTGGATATGGGTACTGCCTACGTAGATAAAAATGCGACCCCGAAAGAGTATGCTGCAGCAGAGAATTTTATGCGCGATTTTGCTAAAAAAGTTTACCGGGAAGATGTATTCCGGCAAATAAACCAGGCAGAAGATGTGTTAGCAGCTACCAAGCTGGAGCAGGACCGTGTTGTAAAACAAGCAAACGATATCCAATTAACCATTGAGAAGAATGCAAAGCGTAAGCAGGAGCTACAAGCCGAACTGGCGCGTAATGCCGAAGAACTGAAACAACTGGAGCAAAACGTACAAAATAACCTGAAACAGCAGGAAGCCAGCAGGCAGCAGGTTGCCGAAATGGAAAAGGCTGTAGATGCTGTCAGGATAAAGCTGCAGGCAATTAAATAAAAAGTATAAAGTATAAAGCACAAGCCCGGTTACTGTACAGTAACCGGGCTTGTGCTTTATACTTTAAGTGAATACCAAAGTATATTTATACTTAGCTTACAGTTTCATCCAGCGCTGTATTTCCTGGTCTGCGAACCGCTCGTTTTTCCAGCCAACAAAAGTAGTGCGTGCAGTAGGGGTATTGTTAGTAAACCATTTCTGAAGAATCTCTTTTATGGCCGGATATCTTTCTGAAAAGCTGGCATAATCCGTAGCCGAAACGGTTTGTTCGCTTGGCCGCGCAGGGATAGCTATGATAATATGTTGCAACTCGCCGTTGGTTTGTAGTTGCAGCACTGCCAGCGGAATTACCTCCATCACCGTACCGGGCTCTGCACTTTCAGAAATAACAAGTATCTCCAGCCCTTTGCCTGCATGGTCTATTTCCGTGGAAGGTATAAACCCAAAATTGGCAGGGTAGGGTAGAAACTCGATAACGCGGTCCTGGCCTGCTAATTTGTCTGGTACAAAAGTTTTTGTCTGATGGTCGTAATGGAGCACCTGGCTTTTGCCAGCCGATACTTCGATCACCGCTTGTAATTGTTTGGCAGGGCTGTAAGTAGGCAAACCGGCGTAATCTGTTTTGCAGCCCATGCAGGTTAGCAAGGTAAAAACGAAAAGCAGGGAAGTATAAATTTTGTTCATGGGTGGCTGTAGGTTACACGTAAAGATAAGCACACCAACGTATAAATGAAGATACTTTTAAGACAGACGATTGCTGCAGAAACCGGCATAAAAAAAGAGGAACCGCCGTAGCAATTCCTCTTCTTAAGGGATAATAGTAATGTATGAAAACAGGTAATATTATCTTCTTTCTTTGATACGAGCTGCTTTGCCCTGAAGTCCTCTCAGGTAGTACAGTCTTGCTCTTCTTACTTTACCTCTTCTTACAAGCTCGATTTTCTCGATGAAAGGAGAAAGTAAAGGGAAAATACGCTCCAGGCCGATCTGGTTAGATACTTTTCTTACAGTGAAAGTTTCACCGTTTGTATTTACATTCTTGCGCTGAATAACAACACCCTGAAACTGCTGTACACGCTCTTTGTTACCTTCACGAATTTTAACGTGAACGTTTATAGTATCACCTGACGCGAAAGTTGGGAAAGAGGCGCGCTGTTCGGTAGATTCTTGCTCAATGAATTTAATTAGTTCGCTCATGATAATGGCTATGTTCTTAAAATATCTTCTTCAGAATTCGGACTGCAAAGATATGTAAATATTTATTACATAGTAACCTTTGCAGAAAAAAAATATAGGTTTTTGCCTTTGTCAGCCAGTTATTTACTGGCAAAACAACTGCAAAGTATAATTTTATTAAAAATCAGTGTCTTTCAGCAGGTCAGGTCTGCGCAAACGTGTACGCTCTATAGCCTGCTCAAAACGCCATTCATCTATTTTAGGTCCGTCTCCGGATAAAAGAATGTCTGGTACTTTAAGCCCTTTGTACTCGGCAGGGCGGGTATAAACCGGCGGTGCCAGTAAGCCATCCTGAAAAGAATCTGTTAACGCAGAAGACTCATCATTCAACACACCGGGTATAATCCGGATAATAGCATCTGCCAGCACTGCAGCACCCAGCTCCCCACCCGATAGTACATAGTCACCTATGCTGATCTCGTGGGTTACAAACTGCTGCCTTACCCGCTCATCTACGCCTTTGTAATGGCCGCAAAGTATAATTACATTCTGCAGCAGCGAAAACTGGTTGGCAATGTTCTGGTTCAGCGTTTCTCCGTCCGGCGTCATGTAAATAACGGCGTCGTATTCCCGCTGGGCTTTCAGTTCGGAAAGGCACTTGTCAATGGGTTCGATCATCATTACCATGCCTGCACCACCTCCAAAAGCATAATCATCGATCTGGCCATGCTTGTTAATGGCATACTTGCGCAGGTCGTGGATATGTACTTCTACGAGGTCTTTGGTCTGGGCCCGCTTCAAGATAGAATGGCTGAAAGGGCTTTCCAGCAGGTCTGGCTGGCAACTGATAATATCGAAACGCATCAGGCTTTTTCTTCTTCCTGCTCGTCGTCCATGTCGTCGGCTTCGTCTGGCCTGGCTGGTTCTGTGTATACTTCCAGCAACCCTTCCGGCAGGCGTACATGCAGCACTTTGGCGTCATGGTCAGCGCGGAGCAGTATTTCGTCCATTACCGGTATCAGCATTTCCTGGCCCTGATAATCCATGGCCATTAGTTGCTGTTGTGGCAGGTCGTAAAACTCTCTTACCAAACCAAGTTTGCCGTGGTTCTCATCCACTACCTGGTACCCGATCACTTCATGAAAGTAAAACTGATCTTCTTCCAGTTCGGGTAACTCGTTTAGTGGAAGGTACAGGCTGGTGTTGCGCAGTTTTTCGGCTTGTTCAATTGTTTTAATATCCTCAAAACGAATAATAAAACGGCCTTTCTGCTGCGGTTCCATGGACTCAATAAAAAAAGGAACCAGTCTTCCCTGTTGTTCAAGGAAAACTGATTCCAGATCTTCATAATCTTCCGGATAGTCTACATCAAAAAACGCAACTACCTGGCCTTTTACGCCATGTGTTTTGACAATATATCCCAGCAGAAAGCAGGCATCAATGTTCATGGCGTAAATAAATTATGCTTGTTCTTCTGTAGACTCACCACCTTCAGCCGGAGCTTCAGTAGCTTCTTCGGCAGGAGCCGGAGCGTTTGCAGCTAACTTATCAGCTTCACGCTGACGGATAGCTTCTGCGCGAGCCTCTTTAACTTTAGTTTCAGCATCGAAAGCAGCTTTCTTAGCAGCATCTTTCGCATTGCCTAAGCTTGTGCGTTTCTCTTCGATCTTCACTTCTTTCGTTTCTTTCCACTCTGTGAAACGGCTGTCAGCAGTTTCCTGAGAGATAGCACCTTTGATAACACCAATCTGAAGGTGTCTTCTGTAAAGGATGCCTTTGTAAGAAAGCATTGCTTTAACAGTGTCAGTCGGCTGTGCACCGTTCATCATCCACTGGAAAGCTTTTTCTTCGTCGAAGTTAATTGTAGCAGGATTCGTGTTAGGGTTGTAAACACCTAATTTCTCAATGAACTTACCATCACGTGGTGCTCTTGCATCAGCTACTATGATATCATAGATAGCTGCCTTCTTGCGGCCTCTGCGGGCCAATCTGATTTTAACTGCCATTTTTTTTAATTTTATGACGGATCCCGTCCGTCTTTTTAGAACCGCAAAGGTAGTAATTTGATTTGAATTGAGAAATATTATTTTAAATATAGCGCTTGAACTAACTGATTTTCTTTGGATTGTTTGCAGGCAGCCCGGCGCAAAGTATAAGTACAAACAATAAATTTCAGCTGATGCTGTTTAATGTTTTATTTTGGTGCAAAGTATAAATCCGGTTGCTGGTTTTAATTGCGCTATCTTTGTTTATAATTTACTTATTACTCATGAAACTACTGATTACCCGCCTCTTGCTTGTACTGGCAGTTATTACCAGCGTGTCGGCATGCACCACTTCTAAAAAGAAACCTGAACGCGTTATCGTTATCAGCAAGAAAAACAATGTAATTAAAAAGGATAACGGCAACCACAAAGGCTGGTATAAGAACCCCAATAACCCGCACCACCTGCACACAACCAACCCGGGCCACACCAAGCACAAAGGCAAAGGCATGCCGGGTAAAGGAAATAATGGCAAAGGAAAGAAGCATTAAGCTTGGCCTTATTAAAAGTATAAATCAGCAATTAGCATAAAACAAAAAAGCCTCCTGCTAAATACAGGAGGCTTTTTTGTTTTATGCTTTTACTTTAGCTTCTTTCAGTTTGATGATGTTGAGTTTATTCAGTGTCCAGATAACAGGCCAGGTTGGATCAACTTCCCACCATTTTACGCCAAAGTTAACGCGGTTAGGCAGTTTGTGGTGGTTATTCTGGAACAACTCGCCACCCGTCAGGAAATCGAAGAAAAGTGAGTTTCTGGATTTATCGTTGTTATCAAAGTTCTGGTAGCCATACTTGTGTCCGCTCCAGTTAACGATAGCGCCATGTATCGGGCCCATTAAAAAGTGAATGGGCAACAAGAGATACATCCACCACGACGTTGCAAACTGGATGTAGAACAATGCATATACTACGCCCCAGCCAATACGGGAATAATACGTGTCGCCCAGCTTCTCGATAGCCGGCCACAACGGGTAGTTTCCTTCAAATCGGCGCTCGGTTTCGGTGCGGTTATGCAATACGTTGTTATAGATTTCTTTCGTTTTCCACATCATCGTAAAGGCGTTGCTCGAAAAATGCGGCGAATGCGGGTCGCGCTCTGTATCCGAAAAAGCGTGGTGCATGCGGTGCAAAACAGCATAAGCGCGCGGCGACAGGAACGACGAGCCTTGTGCCATATAGGTTAACAAGAAAAATGCTTTTTCCCAGAAGCGGTTCATAGTAAACATCTTATGCGCGCCATAGCGGTGCAGGTAAAATGTCTGAACGAACAGGGACAGGTACCAGTGTACCACAAAAAAGATAAGAATAATCATCAACTTAAAGTATAAATGCTGAATTTGGTAGTGCCTGCTGATAAAAAGGCCGGCTTTTATCCTGGCAAATTTACAACACAGATCGAATGTTAAATAGCCGTAACACTATAAAAGTTCAGAAACTGACGAAAATCATCTTTCCAGACGCAGGGGTTGCGTTAATTACCTGAACGGGGCCCAGGCCGGCGTGGCAGGCGGAAGCGCACTGATCGTTACGAGTGTTTTAAGCGTAGGATGCTCGAATTGCAATTGCCTTGCGTGCAGGGCTATACTTTTATCCGGCAGTGGTTGGGGTGCGCCATACTTCAGATCTCCTAAAATAGGGCAACGCATAGAGGCCAACTGTACACGTATCTGGTGGGGCCTGCCGGTTATCGGGTTTACTTCCAGCAGAAATTTACCTTGTTGCTCGCGCAGCAGTTTGTAATTCAGTTCGGAGCGCTGTGCCTGTGCGTTTTCTTTGCTGAAAGCTTTGGTTACGTTGCGGGAGCTGTCTTTTAAGAGCCAGTGCACAAGCGTTTGTTGGTCGGAAGGAGGCCTGTTTTGTACCACTGCCCAATAAGTTTTTTGTGTTTTGCGGCTCCGGAACAACTCATTCAGGCGGGCAAGTGCTTTAGATGTTTTTGCCAGCAACACCACGCCACTCACAGGCCTATCCAGGCGATGCACTACGCCGACGAACACGTTGCCGGGCTTGTTATACTTTTCACGGATGTACTCCCTTGCCAGATCGGCCAGTGTGGTGTCGCCGGTTTCGTCGCCGTGTACCAGCAAGCCCGCAGGTTTATTTACCGCCAGTATGTGGTTATCTTCGAACAGAACCTCTAACATTTAATTACGAGTTACAAATTAAGAATTACGAATGAGTAAAACTGCTTCCGGAAAGTATAAACGAGAATTCACTTAGAAGTATGCTTTCAAAGCAATGGAAGTATAAAAGCTGTTTAGCGTTTTACCTTGGAATGGTAAAACCCGCAGCAAGGGCAGCGAAAACAATTTCATTTTAAAACACTAAACAGCTTCCTCTTTTCAAAATAGAATTACGAACTACCCATTCGTAATTCGTAATTCTAAATTCGTAATTAATATGCTTCTTTATCTGTCGGGAAACTGCGGCTTTTGACGTCCTGTACATAGTTTTGTACCGCATCGGTCATAATATCGTGCAGCTCGGCGTAACGGCGCAGAAAGCGCGGCTTAAATTCTTTGGTGATGCCCAGCATATCATGCACCACCAATACTTGCCCATCCACATCAGGGCCGGCACCAATGCCAATAATCGGGATATGTAAAGTTTCGGCAACGCGTTTAGCCAGCGCAGACGGAATTTTCTCCAGCACAATCGCAAAGCAGCCGAGTTCCTGCAACAAGAGCGCATCTTCAACCAGCTTTTCAGCTTCGGCATCTTCTTTGGCGCGCACCGTATAAGTCCCGAATTTATAGATGGACTGCGGCGTTAAACCTAAATGGCCCATTACAGGTACGCCAGCACTCAAAATCCGAACAATAGAATCCTTTATTTCGGCGCCGCCTTCCAGTTTTATACCATGCGCACCCGATTCTTTCATGATGCGGATCGTAGAACGGAGTGCTTCAGACGAATTTCCCTGGTAAGAACCAAACGGCAGATCCACCACCACAAACGCCCTGTTCACACCACGCATCACCGAAGACGCATGGTAAATCATCTGATCTAACGTAATTGGCAAAGTGGTTTCGTGGCCCGCCATTACATTAGAAGCCGAATCGCCCACCAGCAGCACATCTACGCCGGCAGCATCCAGAATAGTAGCCATCGAATAATCGTAGGCCGTCAGCATGGATATTTTTTCGCCGCGCTCCTTCATGTTCTGTAACTGGTGCGTGGTTATTTTTTTAAGGTCGCTTTTATGAATAGACATAGGCGTAGATGGTTTAGGCTGTAAAGCTATAAAACTTGCTAACAAAAACAGCTACCTTTTACGGTAGCTGTTTTTGTTAGCGGTTAAATCCTGATCTGTTTCTGGTTAAGCGTAAGTCGCGGAGCAGGGCAGAGCGTGCGTTTATTGTTACATTGTATCCTTGCATAAATCCGAAAGGCACCCAACCGATGCTCATTTCCCAGCAATGCAGATCCCGGTGTATGTTGATGTTGGCGTTGGCAATATTATTATCCCGGAAATTGTAACTGGCATTGTAGGTAAATTTCCATTTGTCAGTTAGGTTCAGGGAGCCATCTACGCCAAGCGTTTTATCGATCCTGTCTTCGTCGTTCGGGTTCAGGGCTTTTGCATAGTATAGCGTAAAGTCCAGGTTCAGCGTCCACGGAATTTTAAAGTCTACATACCTTGGCTGCAACGGGTTAAGCGGGTCCATGCCGGGCTGCATAGAAGGCAGATTTGTTTGCGGTGGTGTCCGCTGGTTCGATTCTCTGGATGCCGGGTTCAGGTTGGCGCTGATGTTCAGGTTGGCGTTGGTAAGGCGGGCAAATTTGAGTTTAGAGAAATCAAATTCATACTCATTTACGCGGGTATAAAGTATACTTTCCACACCGTTATTGGTAACTACTCTGGAGCCGATCTTATACGGATCAAAAGTAGAGTTAAAGCTCAGGTTGATGATCTTGAACAGACGGGTGCTCATGTTCACGTTTATCTGGCTTAGCTGGAAAGAGTCGGCTGCAAAGTTGTAAGAGCCGTTCAGACTCAGGTTATCGATCAAACTGACTTTCTCGAATTTATTGGAAGTAGAATCGCTTTTAGATTTCACTTTCATTTCGATCTGGTTGTTTATATTAAAGCTAAGCGCACTTTGCAGGCCATAACCCGGCACATTGCTGTTAAAGCGGGGCAGTAAAGCATATTCTGGTCGCAGCGTTGTTTCATTGGCGCCGATCAGCGTGTTCTGGTAAAAGCCATAGCGCTCGTTCCCAAAATCCGGGCGGTAGCTATACGAAATACTAGGCCGGATCAGGTGGCGGATCGCCTCAACCCTTTTCCCTTTGATATAAGCCGTTCCGTAGATAGTGGTACTAAGCGAGGCGCCTGCACTATAATCGTATACACGGCCAAAGTTGGTTGTATCTACACGTACCTTCTGCGAATCCGGATCGAACGTGTACGAAAATTTATTATCAAGCCATGTTTCCTGGTAAGTTACAGAAGGAGAAAGATTCAGATACTTTAAAATTTTGAAGCTACCTAAGCCCAGCGCGAAGTTGTGGTTAGCCGAACGACGGCCGTTTTTCCAGAGCGCAGCCAAATTTTTTGTACTGATGTCCAGCGTATCAGAACGGCGGTTGCCACCCAGCACTTCTACACTTCCGCCCAAACCACCACTAATAGAGCCGGTCGCAGGTATCAGGTTCGATACCTCGTTGCGTGCTGTTACATTGTAGCCGATCGTGAAATTCTCGTACCATTGCCCGGTTGGGGTGTTTTTAGAGAAGATCTCATAAAAGCTGATGGGCGTCATACTGAAGTTAAGGTCGGGCAATACAAAGTTCATAATGCCTTTGCCGCTCAGGCTGCTTGTTTGCCCCTGGCTTAACTTGGCTGTATAACTGAAGGGGGTATTCTGGATATTTTTCTGGTAGGTGATGTTAGAGTTAAACGTAGGTGCCAGAAAGTTTGCCGAGCTGTTATAGTTTATGCGTTGGTGAATAGTACTACCTGCATTCACGTTTGCCGACAAGCGACCACGGCCGGGTTTCTGTACAGGTGAGTGTGCCCAGTTAAACCAGATAGAGCGCGAACTTGGCGGCAACTGCCTGCGGATATCGCTTGTAGAGCGGGAACCTCCAAAAAGATCAGCTTCATCGTTCTTAAAATAACGGTAATCTATACTTAGGGAGCCGCTGTAAGCGTAGCGTTTAATGTAGGAGTTGTTTGCACGAATGTTATAGCCGCCCAACGAATAGATATCGCCTGTTAAGCTGGTACCGATGTAATCGTTCCAGGCAAAGTAGTAGCCGCCGTTCTGCAAGTAAAAACCCTGCGCCCGCGATTCTCCAAAAGTAGGAATAAGTACACCGGATGCCCGGTTAGCTTTGGGCTGTGGAAACAAACCAAATAAAAAGCCCAGCGGCGTGGGTATATCACCAATTACCAGGTTAAAAGGCCCGGATAATACTTTTTTGCCGGGTTGCGCAATAATACGGTCGGCGTTGATGTAAAAGTGCGGGTGCTCCAGGTTACAGGTTGTATAACGGGCATGGTACACTGAAATTTGCTCCTCGTTGTTGCGTTTTACTACTTCGCCGTGTATATACCCTTCGCCTTGCTGCGTTACTACTTCAGAAATATGGCCTTTTTTTGTTTTGTAATTGTAGGCAATACGCTTGGCAGCATACTTTTCAGAGCCATTTACAAACATCGGGGTTCCCACTTCTTTGCCCGTAGAGTCGGGGAGGGTGGTAGCATTAAGCGTGGCTGTTTCGTAGTTGATCTGGATGTAGGCAGCTTCCAGCGTAATCTCGCCGTAGTTGATTTTGGCATCGCCGTAAAGATGTACGATTTTGGAACCAACCTCAAAAAGTATGGAATCTCTGGCGGAATATTTGATAGTGGTCTCGATGTCGCCTTTAGGGGCAGAAAGTGCCAGCGAATCCTGGGCGCCGCCGGTGATGGTATCCGGCTGGCCCACAGGTTTTAACCTGGTTACGCCCTGTGCGTTGGCACCGGGCAGAGAAAGTATAAAAAGCTGCAGTAGCAGCATAAAAATCAAATAGTAGCGCAACTTCTTCAGACTTCCCTAAAGTTTTATTTATTTTGTACAAAGTTATTCTTTTTAACTTTTAACTAACGAACAACGTGAAAAATATTGTTACCGTCACCCTGCTTACGTTTGTATTTTTCCTGCTTACTTCAGGCAAGTTAGAGTATAACAAAGAATATAAAATCAGAACAATCGTGATCGATGCCGGGCATGGCGGCAAAGATGTGGGCTGTAATGGCCAGGTATCCAAAGAGGCTGATGTAGCCCTTAAACTGGCACTGGAAGTAGGTAGCCTGATCGAGAAAAACCTGCCTGATGTGAAAGTGGTGTATACCCGCAAAACAAACACCTTTGTCGAGCTCATCGACCGCGCAGGGATAGCTAATAAAAACAACGCCGATCTGTTTATTTCCATCCACCTGAACGCAGGCCCGCCAGCCGCACACGGTACCGAAACTTATACCATGGGGCTTCATACTTCGGAAGGTAACCTGAAAGTGGCCAAGCGCGAGAACGCTGTAATTTTGCAGGAAGATAACTACAAGGAAAACTACGGCGGCTTTGACCCCAACTCACCGCAGAGCCATATTTTATTTGCCCTTCACCAGAGCGCATATATTGGCAACAGCCTGCGTTTTGCCGAAAAGGTAGAGCGTGAATTTAAAAATAAAGTAGGCAGAAGCAGCCGTGGTGTAAAGCAGGCCGGCTTTTTGGTACTCTGGAAATCTTCGATGCCAAGTGTGCTGATAGAGGCTGGCTTCCTGACAAACCCAACAGAAGAAAAATTTCTTAACGATAAGACAAACCAAACGTATATGGCTTCAGGTATATATCGTGCTTTCAAAGAATACAAACAAGAACTGGAAGCAATGAATTAATTCTGTAAGTCAAACCTCTCTTTCGTGAAGATATCAAAAGAAATTAAAGTTGCGCTGCTCGGTGTAGTGGCATTAATACTCCTGTACTTTGGGTTCATGTTTTTGAAGGGGTCTAACCTCTTCTCAGACAGCAGGAAATACCATATTATTTACGATAATGTAGACGGTCTTAGCGTTTCTAACCCGGTTATGCTGAACGGGGTGCAGGTAGGCTCGGTGCAGGCTATTAACCTGATGCCAAAAGAAGGAAATAAGATAAAAGTTGATATTGAAGTGCTCAAAGACCTGCAGGTAGGAGACTCTACCATCGCAAGTTTAGCAAATTCCGACTTCCTGGGAGGCAAAGCTGTTGTGTTGTACCTGGGTAAAAGTGTGAAAAAGTATAATGGCGGCGAACGCCTTATCGCATTCAAGGAAAGCAGCATTACCGACCTGATCTCGACTAAAACAGTTCCGATCATTGATAAAGTTGATACTACGCTTGCCCGTGTTAATCGCTTGCTCGATAGCGAAGCCAAAGGTAATGTACAGCTTATACTTGCCAATACACAGGCTACCACTGCTGCGCTGGCAGAACTGCTAAGAGCTAATCAGAAGAACATAAACGACATTACCTCTAACATCAGTTTGTTAACGGCTTCACTCCGAAACACGCAGGGCCAGATACACCAGTTGGCTGTTAACATGACCGAAATTACAGATACGTTAAAGCAGGTAGAAATTAAAAGCCTGGTTTCCAATGCCAATAACGCTGTTAAAGAACTCGAAACCACCATCACAAAACTCAACTCAGATCAAAGCTCAATTGGTAAACTGATGAACGATGATGGGCTCTACCAAAACATGAACCGCTCTACCGAAGCTCTTAACCTGCTTCTGCGCGATATTCAGGCATACCCGAAACGCTACGTGCATTTCTCGGTGCTGGGCCGCAAAGACAAGTATAAAGTGGATGCAACCGGCCGCGTAATTACCCTGGACGAAGTAAAAGACATGCAGGACGAAAATCCGGATGCTTTTAAACAAGCCGTGCCCGATACGGTTTATGTACCTGTAGGTGAAGCCTCCAGAGTGAAATCTAATTAAGGCATCTTTATAAAAATTGTATATTTGTAGAATCCGCTGTTTAGGGCGGATTTTTCATTCCTACACGTTTCTCCTATATCTATAAAACCCCGATGGATATCGAATTCAACAAAAACGAAGACACCCTGAAACAGCTCGTTTACCAGCTAAAAAACAAACTTGCAAAAGTATATTTAGGCGGTGGCGAAAAGCGGATTCAGAAAGAGCATGAAAAGGGCAAAATGACAGCCCGTGAGCGCATTGCCTACCTGACCGATGAAGGAAGCGAGTTCCTGGAAATAGCTGCTTTTGCCGGCGAAGGCATGTATGCAGAGGTAGGCGGTTGCCCAAGCGGCGGCGTAGTAACCGGTATTGGCTACATTAAAGGTCGCCAGTGCGTAATCGTTGCCAACGATGCCACTGTTAAAGCTGGCGCCTGGTTCCCGATTACAGCCAAGAAAAACATGCGCGCGCAGGAAATCTCGATGGAGAATAAATTGCCGATTGTTTACTTAGTTGATAGCGCTGGCGTTTTCCTGCCGATGCAGAACGAGATTTTCCCGGATAAAGAACACTTCGGGCGTATGTTCCGCAACAACGCCGTGATGAGCTCGATGGGCATTGTGCAGATTGCCGCTATTATGGGAAGCTGTGTAGCCGGTGGTGCTTACCTGCCTATCATGAGCGACGAAGCCCTGATCGTAGAAGGAACCGGTTCTGTCTTTTTAGCAGGATCATACCTGGTAAAATCAGCTATCGGCGAAAGTATAGACAACGAAACGCTAGGCGGTGCAACTACGCATTGCGAAATCTCCGGCGTAACCGATTACAAGTGCAAAGACGATAAAGAGGCGCTCGACCATATCCGTAACATCTTCGATAAGATGGGCGATAACCCGAAAGCCGGCTTTAACCGCGAAACACCTGCCGCTCCGAAACTAGACGAAAAAGAAATTTATGGCCTGTTGCCAGCCGACCGCGTGAAGCCTTACGACATGATGGATATCATACTTCGGATGGTGGATAATTCGGAGTTTGAGCCTTACAAAGAATTGTACGGCCAGTCTTTAATTTGCGGTTTGGCCCGCATTGATGGCTGGGCAGTTGGTATTGTGGCCAACCAGCGCAAGATCGTGAAAAGCAAAAAAGGCGAAATGCAGATGGGTGGCGTAATCTACTCCGACTCCGCTGACAAGGCAGCCCGCTTTATCATGAACTGCAACCAGAAGAAAATTCCGTTGGTGTTTCTGCAGGATGTGTCCGGGTTTATGGTAGGCAGCAAATCAGAACACGGCGGCATTATTAAAGACGGCGCCAAAATGGTAAGTGCCATGGCTAATTCTGTGGTACCTAAATTTACCATCCTGATTGGGAACAGCTACGGCGCAGGCAATTATGCTATGTGCGGAAAAGCTTACGACCCACGCCTGATTTACTCGTGGCCAACGGCGCAGCTGGCCGTTATGAGCGGCGCTGCGGCAGCTAAAACGTTACTGCAGATTCAGGTATCAGCGTTAAAGGCAAAAGGCGAAGAAATTACGCCGGAAGCTGAAAAAGAACTCCTGGACCGCATCACCGACAAGTATAACGAAGAATTATCGCCATACTATGCAGCGGCCAGAATATGGGTAGATGGCATCATCGACCCATTGGAAACGCGCAAAGTAATATCAGTAGGAATTGAGGCGGCCAACCACGCGCCGATCGAAAAACCTTACAACGTAGGTGTTATACAAACGTGAGAAAATTAAAAATTATGAATTAGAAATTAGAAATGAAGGTTACTGTAATAGGAAAGAATAACCAGGGTGGCTTAAAAATTTCTGGTTTCTGATTTTAAATTTCTAATTATACATACCGTGACGAAAAAGGAAATTAAAGCGCTCATCTCATTGCTCGATGACAACGACCACGAAGTAATGGCGCATGTAGAAAGAAAGATTGTATCGTTGGGAGAAGGCATAATTCCTTTTCTGGAGGAGGAATGGGAAGAATCGCTGAACCCGGACCTACAAACCAAAATCGAAGACCTGATCCATAACCTGCAGTTCGATGGCTTGCTCCGCAGACTGAAAGCCTGGAAAGAAGCCGGCGCCGAAAACCTGCTGGAAGGTATGTGGCTCGTTAATTCATACTTGTATCCGGATGTAGAACTGGGCGCTATCAACAAAGCCGTAGACCAGTTATACTTTGATGCCTGGACGCACATGAAAGACGAGATGCACCCCTACGACCAGGTAAAAGCCTTGAACAACGTCATGTTCCGGGAAAAGAAGTTTGCTGCCAATACCAAAAACTTTCATTCGCCGGCCAACTCGATGCTGCACCTGGTGCTCGAAACTAAACGCGGCAACCCGCTTACGCTTTGCGTACTTTATATGACCATTGCGCAGCGCCTCGGCATGCCAGTGTACGGCGTTAACCTGCCTAACCTGTTTATCCTTATTTATAAGATGGAGGGGATTCAGTTTTACATTAACGTGTACAACAAAGGCCTTATACTTTCCAAAGCCGATATCGATAACTACATTCTGCAGCTTAACCTGAACCCGATCGATATTTTTTACGAGCCCTGCTCTAACCTCGATACCGTTCGGCGCGCTTTACGGAACCTGGCTTTTTCTTTCGAAAAGATGAACGATCCTGAAAAAGCCACTGAAGTAACAAAACTCCTTACCGCCATCACAGACGAAGATCCGGTAGTTTAACCAACAAGTATAAAAAAAGCGCCGCCCCGAAAATCCAGGGCGGCGCTTTTTTATAGGTTATACTTTGTTAGTAACGTTTTATCAAACAACCAGTAGGTCGTTTATCCAGTACCGTTACGGTTTTGTCGTTTAATACTTCGTCGATTACATTTTTCAAGAAGAAGCTTTTTACACCGCTTTCCAGTTGCGGGTTATCATCCACCGCTCCCTTGTACTTCAGTATAAATTCGCCGTTGTTGTTTTTGAGCACGAAGGCTTCCGGTGTTTTGGTAGCGCCAAATCTGCCGCTCAGCTTTTGTCCTTCATCGGCCAGATAAGGGAAGTTATACTTTTTAACAGCCATATCTGCCAATGTTTCGCTGCCATCGCCAGAACCTATACTTGGGTTGATGAACACAAACTGGACACCTTTGCTGCTGTAGTTACCGGCCAGGCCAACCAGGCGGTTTTCGTATAGTTTAGCGTAAGGGCAGTTGTTGTTTGTAAAAACGATCACGACCGCTTTGGCGTTAGCAAAATCGCTGAGCGAAGCACTTTGTTCAGTACTGGTTTTTAAAGTGAAGTCGGCAACTTTATCGCCTAACTTGTAGCTTTGGCCAAAAACCTGAGCCGATAAAAAAAGTGCAAATGCAAGTGAGGCAAAGTGTTTCATGGTTTCTTGTTTATTTAAACAGGCTGCACGTCGTTATCCGAAGTATACGTAAGGATGTGGCCTAAAAGTGTTTCGTGGTAAATCTGGTACAATTTATAAAAATTATCTGTCTGCACACAGCCTTGTAAAATATTACTTTCCGAAGATGGGCAGAGTAAAATATTATCTTTAAAAATCAACTTTTTACGGGTATACATCTTATACAACGTCTCTTTGGCGCTCCAGTACAGGCAGGTTTCTTTTTCTGAAGCTAAAGTATAAACCTTCTCTTTTTCAGTTAAAAACTTATCTGCTACCCGCAGCGCTTTCGGAGTGATCAATTCAATATCTATGCCAACCTGTGCCTTACTTGAAAGTATAACCGCAGCCAGTTCCGGCGAGTGCGTGATCGATACATGGAAGTTGGCATTTTTGAAGTATGGCTGGCCTGTTTCGGCCCGTAAAACCGGCAGTTGCTCATCGGTAAACTCCGCTAACAAAGTATAAAGCAGCACCCGGCTGGCCAGCCATTCGCATACGCGGCGCTGGTGCACATGTTCGTTCAGGTAACTGATATCCACAAAAGCGGGCAGAGCTGCGCGCAGTTCGGTTTCAGTTTCAGAAAGTTGCCAGATTCCGAGCAGGGTATGGTCGTTTATTTTTCGGGTGAGGAGTAGGGGCATGGGCAATAAGGCCGCTTTATCAGGGTTAGTAAACTAGGGACGGCCTGCGGTTTAGCCGGAATTATTGTAAATTTAGCTAAATTTTAAAAGTAAGAGCAAAAGCCGCTATGGCAAGTAAAATACAAGTACAAAAACTGGCCACCCTTACCGGCCACCGCGATTGTGTTTATGCCCTGGAAAAGTCCGGGGAAGAGCACATTATTTTTTCGGCTGCCGGCGATGGCATGGTAGCCGCCTGGGACCTTACAAACCCCGAAAACGGCGAACTGATAGCCAAAGTAACCACCTCCGTTTACGCGTTATACTATTTGCAGGAGCGCAATCTTTTACTGATCGGGCAGAACCAGGAAGGTATACAGGTAATCGATCTGGCAAACAAAAGTATTCTTAAATCGGTCGCGCTGCCGAAAACCGCCATTTTTGATATACAGGCCATCCCGGAGCTGAACAAAGTATACGTAGCGCTGGGCAATGGCAGCATAGCCATACTTGCGCTGGACACGTTCGAGCTGCAGACCCAGATCCGGAAAGCCGACCAGAGCGTGCGCTGTCTGGCCTATAATAAACACACCAACGAACTGGCAGCAGGCTACAGCGACAATGTAGTCCGGATTTTTGATGCCGAAAGTATGGAAGTAAAGTATGAATTAACCACGCATACCAATTCTGTTTTTACGGTAGCATATACCCCGGATGGCGAGTTGCTGCTAACAGGTGGCCGCGATGCGCACCTGCGGGTTTGGGAAACAACGCAGGAGTATAAAGAACGCGGCTATACCATTGCGCACATGTATACCATCAACCACATCACCTTCAGCCCCGACGGAAATTATTTTGCTACCTGCAGTATGGATAAATCGGTGAAGGTATGGGATGCCGCCACGTTTAAATTATTGAAGGTAATAGACAAAGTACGAAGCGCCGGCCACGGCACATCGGTTAATAAATTATTTTGGTCGGGTCATCATAATCAGTTAGTTTCGTGTAGTGATGACCGCACCATTTCGGTTTGGGATATAAATTTTTAGGTTAGCGTTATGAAGATTACACCATTAGACATCAGGCAAAAAACATTTGAGAAAGCGTTCAGGGGATTAGACAAGGATGAGGTAAACGCGTTTTTGCTGACGCTCTCGCAACAATGGGAAAAACTTCTGGATGAAAACAAAGACCTGCGCATGAAACTGGAAACCGCTCACCGCGAAACCCAGAAACTGCGTGAAGTGGAGTCATCACTTTACAAAACTTTAAAGACTGCGGAAGATACCGGCAACTCTATACTGGAGCAGGCAACCAAATCGGCAGAGCTAAAAGGCCGCGAATCGGAGCTGAAAGCAAATGAGTTGATCTCGCATGCCCGCACGCAGGCACGCCAGATGCTGGAAGAAGCCAAGAAAGATGCTGAAAGTGTAATTGCTGCCATGCAACAGGAAGTACGTGGCCTGGAGCAGGAGCACCTGCGCCTGGAAGGTTACCTCGATACGCTGGTGCGCGATCTGCGCAACCTGGCAAATGAGGCGCTCGAGAAAGCAGAAAAGACAAAAGCAAAACCTAAAAGTGTTTCATCTAGTATTCTTTCAAGAGCAGCAAGTGTAAACGTACAGGACGCGGAACTGCTGCAAACCCTGAAAGACATCGACATGACAGCATCTACACAAACATTTCAGTTACCAGCTTCTACAGCGGCCAACGCGCCGATGGCAGTAAGCAGTAACGATCAGTTTCAGCCTTTCGGCGATCCGGCACCGGACGTAACGCAGCCGCATCCTGAAATTCCGAGCCCGACAACGCCAGTACCAAACGTGCCATCTCCTGAAATTGAGCAGCCGGCACCCGATTATCCGGGGCACATTCCAGCGCCTAGCATCGAGCAGCCCGTCCCTGAAATTCAGCCGGTAACGCCGGACCAGCCGGAAATACAACCGCCTATGACAGAGCCATCGCGCAATAGTTTTGCTGCGCAGGCACCCGTAAAGCAAACGGCAGGCTCTTTCTTCGACGAGATTTAAGCTAGCAGATGGGGCAGATTGCACTGGAAGGAATGGAGTTTTTTGCCTTCCATGGGTACTACGACGAAGAACAGAAGATCGGAAACAAGTATGGCATCGACCTGTACATTGAAACCGACCTGCGCCGCGCCGCCGAATCCGATGATTTGCATGAAACGGTGAATTACGAAGTACTGTACAAACTGACGCTGGAAGAAATGAAAATTCCGGCCCGCCTGTTAGAACACCTCGGCCACCGCATCATCGACAAAGTATACGAGCACTTCCCGTTTGTGCAATCCGTAAAAGTAAACGTTTGCAAGTATAACCCACCGTTAGGCGGCATCTGCAAATGGGCAAAAATTACACTCGAAGAAGCGAGATAAAGTATAAACTGAAGTATAAAAAAAAGCAGCTGGCCTAAATAGAGCCAGCTGCTTTTTTTTATACTTTGAAATGAGTTTCTAAAGCAACTTTAGTAATTCTGCTGCTGCCGCAAACGCTGATTTTTGTCCTTCCTGCACCACGGTCTTTAAAGCCGGTAACTGCATTTTAACCTGCGGATTGGCGTAAAACTTTTCTTCCAGCCCCTGACGGATCGCTTCAAACATCCACTGTAAATTTTGGTCGCGCCGTTTCTTCTCGAAAAAGCCGTTGTTTTGTGTGAGCTGTAAGTACTCTGTGATCGTTTCCCAGATCTGATCCAGGCCGGTATTCTGCAAAGCAGAGCAAACGCTCACTTTTGGCAACCAGCCCGAAGCGGCTACCGGGTACAAATGCAGGGCATTCTGGTATTCGCTTTTAGCAGCGTTTGCTTTCAGGATATTCTGTTCATCGGCTTTAGTAATGGCAATGGCATCGGCCATCTCCATAATACCGCGTTTTATCCCCTGTAGCTCATCGCCGGCACCGGCCAGCATCAGCAACAGGAAAAAATCTACCATCTCGTGCACCGCCGTTTCGGATTGCCCAACGCCCACTGTTTCTACAATGATGGCATCAAAGCCGGCTGCTTCGCATAAAAGTATACTTTCGCGGGTACTGCGCGTAACGCCACCCAACGATTTGCCTGCCGGAGAAGGCCGGATATAGGCCTGTGGATTCATGGAGAGAAGTTCCATGCGGGTTTTATCGCCGAGTATACTTCCGCCGGAACGCTGGCTGGTTGGGTCGATGGCAAGTACGGCCAGTTTCTTTTGCTGAGCTTGAATGAGGTACGTACCGAAGGTTTCGATGAAAGTGCTTTTACCAACCCCTGGCACACCTGTTATCCCGATCCGGATGGAGTTGCCGGTGTGAGGTAATACTTTGTCCATTACTTCGTGGGCCAGTTCCTGGTCCGAGGGCAGCCTGCTTTCCACTAACGTGATGGCCTGACTAAGCAGTACGCGGTTTCCGGCTAAAATGCCCTCTACATATTTATCTGCTGCGAAACGTTTGGCCAAGGCTATTGAAGTATAAAAGGTGGAGTCTGTTTACAAAATTAAAATTAATTACGACCGCTGCCAGTTTCAAAGGCACAATCATACTTTCTTAAGCTGATAAAGTATAAAACGGACGAGGCCAGCTAAGATTAAACTGCCCTCATCCGTTCCTGAAGTATAAAACTGCTAACGTTCTGTGGTAGCTCTGATGGCCACTTGGGTTATGCCTTGCGGAAAATTTGGCAGGCCCAGATCACTTTTACGGCCTCCTAAATGGAACCCATCATCGTTATAGGTACAGGCCTTGCCTTTTGCATTTGGAAAGCTGATCACGCCTAAATGAACATTATCTTTGCGGGCCACATATATTCTGCCGTCCGGGCCAAGCTGCATCGCACCAATACGCGGGCTACCGGACTGGGCTATTACTTCTGAGGATGCTTTTATTTCTTGGGCACTACCTCCGGCTACATCGAACTGAATGATTTGCGCTTTGTTGCCGCCTTTGCCGTTGGTAGTACCATACAATTTGCTGCCGTCCGGCGAGAAAGCCACGCCATACGCTTCCTCGTAGCCCTGCAGCACAATTGGATCAGAAATTATGCCGGTGGCCCGGTTGAACCAAAGCAACTCAAAAGAGCCGTTATCATCAAACAAAGCCGCTGCCAGCCTTCTGCCATCCGGCGAAGGTACCAGGTAACCGATGGCTTTGCGGTTCATGCCGCCATGCACGCTGCCCACGTTACTAATAACCGGCTGCACCGAAACGCCTTCGTCCGAAACCAAATATGAAATGTACGCATCACTGTTCCAGCGGTGTGCAATTACCCACCAGTCGCGGCCATTCTGGTGGCGTACGGCTGTCAGTTTTTCAGTGGAGGGCGCGATCATGAAAATATTCTTGGATACGATATCGCCAAACCCTTTCTCTTTGGTAAGATCGACCACGTTGTAGCGCAGCCCGTTGCCCTGTGCCTGGATATCAGTCGTGAAAATATAATACGTACTGTCAGCGCCGGGCTTTGGAAGTATAAGCGCCGATTGGGTGGAAGATTTCATGCCCATCAGGCCATTGCCGTTGGGCATTACGCGGTTGTTGCGGTTCCAGACGGTAATGCCATCTGTAGAAAAAAGCAGGTTGCCCTGCGCATCCGAAATAGTGGCGCTGCCTTCTTCGGTCATCAGGCGGCCATTGGTCAGGGCGTGGGCTTTTCCGGCTTTAAACGTGATGCCCGCATTTTTTCCGAAATACCAGTTGGCTGCTTCGCCTTGTGCAAAAGAAGTATGGCTGGCCAGAAGTAGGGTAACGGCAGCTGCTAAAGTTTTAAGTCTGATCATAAGGGATGGCTCTTTTTGTGGCATTTGTAAATCGAATGCCAGCTAATAGACTTAACAGTTTATTTTAAGAATTAGATTTTATGCTTTTAACGTGTGCGGGGGCATTTTCTGTTTGTTCAACCTATAATTATTTACCGGATGGGTTATAAAAAATAAAAGACAAGCGTGGGCCTGTCTTTTATCAGTTTCAAAGTATAAAAAATTATTGACCGGTGGTTGCGCCGTGTGCACCTGTTTCGGCTCCGGTCTCGTCTACTTCGGCAGAGTCTGCAGCGCCGGTGCCAGGCAGATCGCCAGAGCCTTCCACACCGGTTTCCTGTGTGTCGCCGGTTGTTGTTTCGGGTGGCATATCGCCGTTGTTGCCACCACATGCCGTTAAACTAAGCGATGCACTTACCAGTACAGCCGCTAGTATCGAGATGCTGTTTTTTCTCATAGCTTATTTTGTTTGTTGTACGGGTACGTATACGGCAGTTCGGGTATTAGCGCTGTTTAATAAGGTTTTTTCAGAAATGAGATCTTACCCATCGAGTCTTTCTCGTACCTGGCCAGGCAAAGCGTTTTAAAACTCTCTTCGAAGTAAGGGGCAGTTCCGTTTACCTGTTTTGGAGCCGGATTTTTATCCGAGAAAAAGTATACCTGCGTGTTGCCATACTTGGTGTGCGGCATAAAATTTCCGTACTGTTCCATCTCCTGCCACAAGGTATCGTTTACCGTTACGGCATACACCCGGATAATAGGACCGGTGTTGTTTTCGTTACGGTAAAAGGCAACTTCCTTAAAATCGCCGTTCAGGTCGTTAACGCCGGGTTGCGAAAACGAGTCGCTGATAAACCAGATGATGAGCACCGCAGCAATGGCGGCTAGTATATATTTCAGTTTTTGGCCTGACATAGAAAATAGTTTTAAAGATGAAAGTATACTTCCGGTGCAAAGGTACGGCATTTAAAATGCTTTCGGGAGATTCAGGGTCAGAACGATTTTTAACCTGAAATCATCTTTTAAAATCTGGTTTCCGTATTAGGGTCGGTTAACGGCGAAACAGTTTATAAAACAAAAGCTGTTTCGGAACGCCATGAATAAGTGTTAAACCAAGCATTCGTGTATATGATTTCTCCAGCCAAAATGAAGAGCAACTTTTTAAACAGAACTTTTTTTTATGTGATCGCTGCGATGTCGTTTGCTGTAACGGCCTGCGATAAAGATGACTCCGAAGAAGCGGCGCCTGCCGTAGTGGACGCTCCGTGTAAGGTAACCGAAATAAATGCAGACGGGCAAGCCTCTAAGCTGGAGTATAATGCAGATGGCTTTATCACCAAAATAACTGCTGCCGATACAGATGAAGACGGCAACCCGGTTACAACTACCGAAAGTTATACTTACAACGCTGCAAACCAGTTAACCAAAACAGAGCTCCGCATAAAAGACAAGCTGATTAATACGGCAGTTTATACATACCAGAACGGCTATGTACAATCTGTTAAGCGAACGTACAGCCAGCCTGTTTCCGAGTCTGTTACTACGTTTAAGTATGATGGCAACAAACGCATAGCAGAGAAAAGTGTGTTATCGGATGGGATTACGTATACGACTAAGTATACCTATGATGGCAACGGGAACATTGAGAAGGAAGAAGGCTTTTATGAAGGCAATCTGGATAGCAGAACAGTTTATTCTGGTTACGATGATAAGCCTGCACCTTACGTTGCTGTAAAGGGAAAGCCTATGGTAGAAGAAACCGTCAGCAAAAATAACCCGGGCAAAATGATTACAAATATCATGTATGATTTAAACGGGGATGGCGTACCGGAGCCGGAAAGCGTTTATGAGGTTACATACAAGTATGAGTATAACAGCAACGGCTTCCCTGTAAAAGTACTGGAAACAGACAGCTACGGCGATGAAACAGAAACCAGATTTACTTACGAGTGTAAATAATACTTATACCTTATACTGCTGTAAAGTATAAACCAAGTATAAATCAAAAAGCCGCAGCTAGAAGTCTAGCTGCGGCTTTTTATTGAAAGTATAATTTTGAGATGTTAGCTTACCGATCCTTTCAGGAGTTTCTGCAGGATGTTTTGGGCAGCTACCGCGATAATGGTACCTGGTCCGAACACGCCTGCTGCGCCTGCTTTAAACAGGAAATCGTAATCCTGGGCCGGAATAACGCCACCCACAATCACCATAATATCCTCGCGCTCTAACTTGCGGAGCTCTTCGATGAGTTGCGGAACCAGTGTTTTATGGCCAGCTGCCAGCGAAGATACGCCCACAATATGCACATCATTTTCGGCGGCTTGCATGGCTACTTCAGCCGGCGTCTGGAACAGCGGGCCTATGTCCACATCAAAACCAAGATCGGCAAAGGAAGTGGCAATTACTTTAGAGCCACGGTCGTGACCGTCCTGGCCCATTTTGGCTACCATAATACGGGGGCGGCGGCCTTCTATTGTTTCAAACTGATCGGCCAGGGCTTTTGCCTGCGCGAAGTTTTCGTCGTCGGTTATTTCTGCGGAGTACACGCCTGCTATTGCTCTTATTACAGCTTTATGTCTGCCAAATACTTTTTCTAATGCATCCGATATTTCGCCTAGTGTAGCACGGTGGCGGGCTGCTTCTACGGCCAAAGCGAGTAAATTACCTTCGCCAGTCTGTGCTGCGTTGGTTAGCGCTACCAGAGAAGTTTGTACGGCTTCGTTGTTACGGGTAGCTTTTACGTGCGCTAAGCGGCGCAACTGCGATTCGCGTACGGTTGCGTTATCAATATCCAGAATATCGATTTCCTGGATCTGGTCTGGTTTATACTTGTTAACGCCTACAATTACATCTTTGCCGGAGTCGATGCGGGCTTGCTTGCGGGCAGCGGCTTCTTCGATGCGCATTTTAGGCAGGCCGGTTTCAATAGCTTTTGCCATGCCGCCCAGTTCTTCTACTTCCTGTATCAGTTCCCAGGCTTTGTGTGCCAGTTCGTGCGTCAGGGTTTCTACGTAATAAGAGCCTCCCCACGGGTCTACCACTTTGGTAACGGCTGTTTCCTGCTGCAGGTAGATCTGGGTATTACGCGCAATGCGGGCCGAAAAATCGGTAGGTAGGGCGATGGCTTCGTCGAGTGCGTTGGTGTGCAGGCTTTGCGTGCCGCCCAATACAGCTGCAAGTGCCTCTACGCAGGTGCGGGTTACGTTATTAAAAGGGTCTTGCTCGGTTAAGCTCCAGCCGGAAGTTTGGCAATGCGTGCGCAGTACCAACGATTTCGGGTTTTTCGGGTTGAATTGCTGGATCAGTTTTGCCCATAGCATACGGGCTGCGCGCATTTTGGCAATCTCCATGAAATGGTTCATCCCGATCGCCCAGAAAAAAGAAAGGCGGGGCGCAAACTCATCAATGTCCATTCCGGTTTTCAAGCCGGTACGCACGTATTCCAGGCCATCCGCTAAAGTATAGGCCAGTTCCAGGTCTGCGGTAGCGCCGGCTTCCTGCATGTGGTAACCCGAAATGGAAATGGAGTTGAAGCGTGGCATGTTCTTCGAAGTATAATCAAAGATATCCGCAATGATTTTCATACTTGGCTCTGGTGGGTAGATGTAGGTATTGCGCACCATAAACTCCTTCAGGATGTCGTTCTGAATCGTGCCGCTCAGCAGTTCCGGTTTTACGCCTTGTTCTTCAGCTGCCACAATATAAAAAGCCATGATCGGCAATACCGCACCGTTCATCGTCATGGAAACCGACATCTCGTTCAGCGGAATCTGGTCGAAGAGAATTTTCATATCCTCCACCGAATCAATCGCTACACCGGCTTTACCCACATCACCTACCACACGCGGGTGGTCTGAGTCGTAACCACGGTGGGTTGCTAAATCGAAGGCTACAGAAAGGCCTTTCTGGCCACCAGCCAGGTTACGGCGGTAAAAAGCGTTACTTTCTTCTGCTGTAGAGAACCCGGCGTACTGGCGGATAGTCCAGGGTTTTTGTACATACATGGTGCTGTATGGGCCACGCAAGTATGGCGGCAAACCGGCAGCAAAATCCATGTGCTCGAACGAGGCTACATCCTCAGAAGTATAAAAGCTTTTCACTTTTATGCGTTCTGCCGTTTTCCATATGTTGGCATCGGCTGGCGCAGTAGCGGCAGGAGTGGCGGAGGCTAATTTATTTATGTTTGTTTTAGAGAAATCCGGCTTCATTTTCAATTTTGATTTATTGAATGGTTGAATAACTGAATTGTTGTTTCTTA
Source organism: Pontibacter arcticus (assembly GCF_003284895.1). Classification (GTDB taxonomy): domain Bacteria; phylum Bacteroidota; class Bacteroidia; order Cytophagales; family Hymenobacteraceae; genus Pontibacter; species Pontibacter arcticus. The sequence continues at coordinate 216,543 of NZ_QMDV01000001.1, read as the reverse complement.
TTCTGTTACTCAATTATTCAAAATTCAGTCATTAATTTAACTCGCGTGTTCTGAGGTAATAATGCAACGTCCCTCTGCTTTTTTTCAGAGCTGCAACGATGCGTCCCCATCATAAGGACGATTGCTGCTTTATACTTCGCCGTTCGAGTCCTCGTTATCCATGTGCAGGCGCTTGTGTACCAGCTCCAGAATAGCGGAAGTATCGCAGCCATCAAACAGAAATGCATCATATCCATGTGCGATCATCTCATTTTTCATGTGCTGCGGGTCTTCGGCCATAATAATAGTTGGCTTGGAAGTATGCTTGCTTAAAACCGGCCAGAAATCCCGCGCTAATGTTGCCTCCAAAGCCGACACGACTACAACTTCTACAGTAGTAGCCTGCAGCAGTTCGGTGGTGGCTTGTTCAGCATTATCAAATTGGCGCGTTTCGATCTCGAAGCCGGCGCAGGCAAAAAGCTCTTTCGCGATAAGCGCATTCAGATGCAGCTTATCGGCATAACCTACAGTGGCTATAACTGCTTTCGGTTTGCGTTTGTGTTTCCGGAGGTGCAATTCTGTAGCCATGCGCATTACCTCAGTTGGGTATGCAGCACGTGTGGTATCAAAATCAGCACTCTGGATGAGTTGTTCAGGGTCAAAATCCAGTTGCTCGGTTGGGTTCGGGTATTTGTTTGTTCCCACGATCACATCTTTGCCCGTTGCCACATTCCTGAATTTACGACGGCTTATTTCCGTGATCGAACCAAGTATAAAGCCGGCCTCGTAGGCTGCCTCAAAGCCACCTGCACTTTCCACTTCTTTAAAAAGTTTCCAGGCGTGGTCGGCCAGTTCGTTTGTTAAGGCTTCGAGGTAATAAGAACCGGCAGCCGGGTCGATGGCTTTATCCAGGTAAGCTTCTTCTTTCAGGATGATGGATACGTTGCGCGAAATCCGTTCCGAAAACTCATCAGACTGCCTGAAAGTGGTATCGAAAGGTGCTACCGATAGCGAATCGCAGCCTGCTATAACTGCAGACATAGCCTCGGTAGTAACGCGCAGCATATTGGTATAAGGGTCTAACGTGGTCTGGAACCAGGTAGAGGTTGTGCTGTGGATGCGCAGTTTGGCAGCCAATTCAGGATTTGCCCCATAGGCTTCTACAACAGCTGCCCACAACAAACGAAGCACGCGTAGCTTGGCGATCTCGAAAAAGTAATTGGTGCCGGATGCTACATAAAACTGTGTTTTGCTTAACAATAAGTCCAGTGGTATGCCTTCATCTGTCAGTTGATCCAGGTAGCCGACAGCTGCGTTTAAAGTATAAGCTATCTCCTGAGTAAACGATGCGCCGATGCTGCTGAAGCTGGTACCATTTACGGGCAGGATATAAAAGTCCGGGCTCTCTTTGGTAAGTTCGGCCATATGTACAAACTCCCGGATGGTGCTGTGCTGCAGCTTACCGGTTGCTGTATAGCTATCGAACTCTACGAAACCTCTCAGGCTGCCCGCTGATAACTGTTTTTTGGCCAGCCGGGCATATATTTTCTCGAGGAAATCGGCCGGGTTCTCTTTTAAAGTATAGCTGATAGTATACTTTGTCAGATCGATGTTATCAAACAAATAGACGATATCGAACAGGCCGGGCAGGTCTATGACAAAATGAATTCCGTCTGCGCCGCGCTGCAACGCATCTGCCGCTTTATCGATGGCTGGCTTGCCATTTCCGTCTGCGTAAATCTGCTGGATGTTTTGCCACGCATTGCTGTCCATTTTAGAGCCACGCAAGTAGGGGAACTGTCCTGGCTGCTGGATTACCTGCGCCAGGCCGGCGATATCTTCTTTGGCGAAGTATGGCTTGATGTGGATGTCTTCATAGGTTTGCTGCTTCAGGTCATCGAGTGGCGTGTCGCGCAAATCTTTCTGGGCTCTTTGTTCCCAATCGGCTTTGGTAGCGGGAGAGAATTCTGAAAATAACTTCTGCTCGTCTGTCATCGTGCTTTCAGGTATAATTTCCTGTAAAGATATAGTTTTATACGTTAGAATTTAACTCTAAGAAACGGGTATAGGTTTTGAAATATTCGCCACGCTTTTTACTGGTTCTTTACTAACAAATAAGTAAGAATGATTGGTTTGAAGGAAGGATGCTGAAGCACTCACACAACTTATACTAGAGACAGAATATATTCTCGTGCATTCTGGTAGGAGGTAGTAAGTGTTCTTTTACTTTACGAACCTACATTTTTACCTCAGCAAGCGGTTTCTTTTTACGGGTTATAAACTGTAAGAATTGTTTTTTTACTGCAGAAGTAGGTTAGCGTGCTTTTTTTGAAGTATAAATTACTATATTCCTACAATCATTTTCAGAAGTATTAACTCCTTACCATGCGATCTGCTAAAACTATACTTACCATACTTGGCGCCGGCCTGCTGGCGCTCCCTGCTACAGCTCAGGACACTAAATTATTAGCCAGAGCCAATACCATGGCTGATAAAATTGAGCCAAAGGTAATTGAATGGCGACGTGATTTTCACCAGTATCCGGAGCTTGGAAACCGCGAGGTAAAAACAGCCGAAAAAATTGCTACCCAGCTTAAGAAATTTGGCATTGAAGTGGAAACCGGTGTAGCTCATACCGGCGTGGTGGGCATTTTGAAAGGTGGAAAACCCGGCCCCGTGGTTGCGTTACGTGCCGATATAGATGGCCTGCCTGTTACCGAGCGTGCTGCTATAGCCTTTGCCTCTAAGCAGAAAAGCACTTACAACGGGCAGGAAGTAGGTGTAATGCATGCCTGTGGCCACGATACGCATATTGCCATGTTATTGGGTGCAGCTGAGATCTTATCAAGTATGAAGAAGGATCTGAAGGGTACGGTTAAGTTTATTTTTCAGCCGGCCGAAGAAGGGGCTCCTGCAGGGGAGGAAGGCGGCGCTTACCTGATGGTGAAAGAAGGGGTACTGACGAAAGGGCCAAAACCAGAAGTTATTTTCGGCTTACACATTAACTCACAAACCGAAGTAGGGCAAATAAAGTACAGGCCGGGCGGTACCATGGCCAGCGCCGATATTTTCAGGATAACCGTGAAGGGCAAGCAGGTACACGGCGCGTACCCGTGGGCAGGCGTAGACCCGATTGTGGTTTCTGCCCAGATCATAAATGGGTTACAAACTATCATCAGCCGCCAGACAGAGCTTGCCGAAGATGCGGCTGTGGTAACAGTTGGAAGTATACACGGCGGCGTGCGCAACAATATCATTCCGGAAGAAGTGAAGATGGAAGGAACCATACGCACCCTGAACACCGACATGCAGAAAACGATACACGAAAAGATAAAACTGACCGCCACTAAAATAGCTGAGAGTGCAGGCGCCACCGCCGAAGTTACCTTCCAGGCGCAAACACCGGTTACGTACAACGACCCAGCTTTAACCGCTAAAATGCTGCCTACAATACAAACTCTAGCTGGCCGCGATAATGTTATACTGTCTAAAGCTGTAACCGGAGCCGAAGATTTTGCCTTCTATCAGGAAAAAATTCCGGGGTTGTTCCTGTTTGTAGGCGGCATGAAAAAAGGCCAGGACCCGGCTACCGCACCAGCCCACCACACCCCGGATTTCCGGATCGATGAGGCCGGCTTGAAGCTGGGCGTAAAAGCACTGACAAATTTAACCCTGAATTACATGGAGAGTAAGGGTAAATAACTGAACTGTTTTTCAGAAAAGTAACGGGCGGGCTGGTGTTGTAATCATAGCACCAGCCCGCCCGTTACTGATTTAATAAATAAAGTATAAATTAATTTCCCTGCGTTACAGTAGCTGTATTGTTATTTCCGGTTTGGTGTTGTGTAGCTGTGTTGCAGTTGCCTTGCTGTTGGATGGTTGCTATGTTGTAACTGCCATTTTGCTGTGATTGAATAGCTGAGTTAGAATCTCCATCCTGAGTGATAGATACTTCACTGGAATAACTGATTTCATACGGCTCGTTACAATAAAATGAGTCTCTATTTTTGGTGCTGCCTGGCATTGATAGTGGCGGGATGCATAAAGTATGATTTTTCGCCTGGTTTGAGTTAATTTGAATAGAAAAAATATATATCCTGTATTAACCCGGCGTAGTTGAATTAAATCAAGTTATAGACTACGTTATTTCGATGTGATAAAATCAATTAAATCCGCGCATCAACTTCTTTGGTTGTGCTGATGAATTTAACTCGCTACCTTTGTGGATAACTTTCAGCATAAGCCAGACGAATGCCAACCATACTTTCTAAAAATACATGCCTGTTGCTGCTTGGGCTTGCAGTAGCAGCCTGCCAGCCGCGCGCCTGGCAAAGTTCGGCCACACTTACTCAAACCGATGTAGCCATCGACAGCACCATTGCCCCGAGTCCGCAAACCGAAGCATTGGTTGCACCTTACCGCCAGCAGGTTACTACTAAAATGTCTGAAGTAGTAGGCACAGCCACCATAGAACTGAACAAAGCGGATTACCAGTCGCCGCTCGGCAACTTTATGGTAGACCTCCAGAAAGAGCAAAGTCAGCCACTTTACGGCAAACCAATCGATTTATCTTTGATGACGAACGGCGGTATGCGCTCGCCGCTACCGAAAGGCGCTATTAATGTAGGCCACGTGTTTGAGCTGATGCCTTTCGAAAACGAGGTAGTTGTGCTGACACTGGATGGCGCTACGGTACAGGAGTTGTTTGATTTCGCTGCCAAAGCAAAAATTGCCATACTTGGCAACGCCACTTATACCGTTAAAAATGGCCAGGCAACAGCTATCAGCATTGGAGGGAAGCCATTCGATGCTGCAAAAAGCTATACACTGGTTACTTCCGATTACCTGGCAAACGGCGGCGATAACCTCAGTTTCCTGAGCAAAGCGACCAGCACCGAAAATGTAGGACTCTTACTGCGTGATGCCATTTTACAGCAGATACGCCAGTTAACGGCGGCCGGTAAACCAATCGAGCCGGATACAAAGACCCGCGTAACCATACTTCCTTAATTCTAACCGACGACAGCATGAAGCGTAGAGATTTTCTGAAGACGACAGTGGTAGGCGCTGCAGGCGTAAGTCTGTTAGGGTTACCCTTTTCAGCGGAGGCAGCACGCCAGCCTATAAAACTGACCATACTTCACACCAACGACCAGCATTCCCGCATAGACCCTTTGCCAAACGACGGCCGCAGAAACGGCGGCATGGGCGGCATGGCCCGCAGAGCCAGCTTCATAGAGCAGATCCGGAAGCAGGAGCAAAACGTGTTGCTTTTTGATGCCGGCGATATCTGGCAGGGCACACCCTACTTTAACTTCTTCCAAGGTGAGCTGGAGTATAAGTTGATGAGCCAGATGAAGTATGATGCTGCCACACTTGGTAACCACGATTTCGATAATGGCCTGGAAGGTTTGGCGAAACAATTGCCAATAGCCCAGTTCCCGTTCCTGACGGCGAACTACGATTTCAAGAATACGATTTTAAAAGACCGCTTCCAGCCTTATAAGGTATTCGAGAAGCAGGGCATTAAAATCGGCGTGTTTGGTGTAGGTATCGAGCTGGCCGGTTTAGTTGGCAAAAATCATTTTGGCGGAACCGTATACTTAGACCCGGTGCAGGTAGCCCGCGATATGGTGCAGGAGCTGCGCGATAACCAGAAATGTAACTTAATCGTTTGTCTGTCGCACCTTGGCTACAGCTATAAATCCGCTAAAATTGATGATCTGAAACTGGCAAAACAAGTTGCTGGCATCGATCTGATTATTGGTGGGCATACCCATACTTTCCTGGATGAGCCAACAAAAGTTATCCACGAAAGCGGCCACGAAACATTAGTGAACCAGGTAGGGTGGTCAGGTATAAATCTGGGCCGTATCGACTTCACCTTCAATAAAAAGACAAAAGAAAAAGCAGCCACAACCGCAGCAGTTCTGCCTGTGGATAACCCTGTATTATCTTCGTGAATAAATAATTTTTTGTTTAGAATTATTTAAGCAAATTTGTGCCCCCCTGCCAAATAAGGAGAGGTTTTTTTCACCAAACGGATCGTGTAAGTTTTGGAAAATTGGATGATCAAAGACTGCTCAACCGTATGGAGTAACTGTCTTCAGGTGATTAAGGATAATATAGGCGAACAGAGCTTTAAAACCTGGTTCGAGCCTATTAAACCTATATCGCTGCGTGATAGCGTACTGACCATACAAGTGCCCAGCCAGTTCTTTTACGAATGGCTGGAGGAGCACTATGTGCAGCTGCTAAAAAAGGTCATTTACCAGGAACTGGGAAGTGAAGGCCGGCTCGAATATTCGATCATAGTAGATCGTGGAAACGAGTCGAATAAGCCGCAAACGGTTAACATACCGACCAAAAAAATTCCGCAGGCAGTAGTTAACTCGTACCGCCCGGAACAGAATTTCATAAAAAGCCCTTTTGAGTCGAAAACAATCGACCGCAACTTCCTGAACTCGCAGCTTAACGGAAGCTATACTTTTGAAAATTACATTGAAGGAGACTGTAACCGCCTGGCACGCTCGGCTGGTTATGCAGTTGCCAACAAACCGGGTACTACCTCTTTTAACCCGCTGATGGTATACGGAGGTGTGGGGCTTGGCAAAACGCACCTGGTGCAAGCCATTGGTAACCACATTAAAAACAGCTATCCTGAGAAGTTTGTACTTTATGTTTCGTCTGAGAAGTTCGTGAACCAGTTCATAGAATCGCTTAAGACCAACAACGTACAGGATTTTGCCAATTTTTACCTGCTCGTAGATATTCTCATTATTGATGACGTACAGTTTCTGAGCGGCAAAGAGAAGACACAGGAAATGTTTTTCCATATCTTCAACCACCTGCACCAATCCGGCAAGCAGATCGTAATGACCTCGGATTGCCCGCCCCGCGACCTGAAAGGCCTGGAAGAGCGCTTGCTTTCCCGCTTTAAATGGGGCCTTACTGCCGACTTACAAAGCCCGGATTTTGAAACGCGTATGGCCATCATCCAGAAAAAGATGCAGGGCGATGGCATTGATATTCCGGATAACGTGGTAGAGTATTTAGCTTACAGCGTAGATACCAACGTGCGTGAACTGGAAGGCGTACTGATCTCTTTGATCGCACAGTCGTCGCTGAACAGAAAAGAAATTGATCTGGAACTGGCAAAGCAGGCGCTCAAGCACATTATCGAAGATGTGGAAACCGAAGTAAACCTGGACTTTATTCAGAAAACGGTTGCCGAGTATTTTCAGGTAAGTTTAGACTCACTGAAAGCCAAGACCCGTAAAAAGGAGATTGTAACAGCGCGCCAGGTAGCGATGTACTTTGCCAAGGAGTTTACCAGCCATTCACTTAAGTCTATCGGTTACCATTTTGGCGGCCGCGACCACAGTACGGTTATTCACTCGGTACAAACCGTTTCAGACCTGATCGATACGGATAAGAAATTTAAAGCCAGCATTCAGGAGCTTCAGAAGAAGTTTAAATCCAAAGCTGGGTAAGTAGTATACTTTAGAAGTACAGCAAGTATAAAAAGAAAGAGGCCGCTATATATCTACATATAGCGGCCTCTTTCTTTTTATACTTGCTGTTTAGCGTTTAGTTGGATGCTCGGTTAGCGGCAGCGCATTGGCTGTTGCAATTGTCCGGATCTTGCTTTTGATCTTTTCGAGGTCTTTTTTCTTGCGTACCTGCTTCAGGTCGAGGTAGGTGTTACTGCCATTGCTTCCCGAAATACGAAGTGCCAGCGCAGAAATATGTAAAGCCTCAATCTCAGGAATCGAAATAATATGCTTTGGTCGGAACACGCCGCGCTTGTAAACAATGTACTGCGGTGTAACCTCAATGTAAGACTGCACGCCAAAAATGGATGTGTTCTGCAGCACTACATATCCCAGAAAAGCTACTGCCAGCCCCAGAAAGATATAATATAAAAAGTTCTGCTCTCCTTCTCTGTTAAACACAAGGAGCATTACAGCCCAGCCAAGCCATAAAAGGGTAAGCCCGAGTTGCACGGCAAAAGAGAGTTTCGCGCTGCGCGTAGGGCTAAGCTGCACAATTAAAGAAGACCTGGCATTGCTTCCGGTCGCTGTCATAGAGAAGGCTTTTGAGATGGAACCATCGCGGCCAAAAAATACGGCACTGCTGCAATATAGCAATTTTATTTTTTAAGTGAAGCCTGTACCATAACTTCAGGTACGGCAGCCAGCGCTTTCGAAACAGGGCAATTAGCTTTTGCCTCCTGCACAAGTTTCTGAAAATCTGCATCCTCCAGGCCATCTATACTTGCTTCGGTGGTAAGCTCTATTTTTTGAATAAGCGGGCCGCCATCTTTTTCGCCTAAGTATACTTTTGCAGTTGTTTCTATATAGGCCGGTGTAATGTTCTGTTTGCCAACTAAAGCGCTCAGAAACATCGAAAAGCAACCGGCATGGGCTGCCCCGATCAGTTCTTCGGGTGTGGTGCCATCTTTTGCTTCGCCAAAACGCGTATCGAAACTATAACTGGCTTTTATCTGGCCGTTGCCAGTGCTTAAGTTGCCTTTTCCGTCTTTTAATCCTTTTTCCCATCGGGCCTGTGCGGTGTGTTGTTTCATGTTTTATGTAGTTAATTGATTTATAAAGTATAAAATGCAAAGTATAAAACCAGTAAGCGGCGTTATCTATAACTAAACCGGATTTATACTTTATTGTCTTGAAATGAATGTAACTTTCCAGAAAAAATTGAGAAATCCGATACTACTGAAGTATAAAATACAGCAGCAGCCCAGATTTTAGTTTTACTCTATTATAGCAAAACAGGTTTATCTCGCTATATTTACCTTGCCATCAAAACAGAATGTATGGGTGTAAAAGCATGGTTGAGCAAACCACTCGCCGCATATGTGCATAAAAAACAACAGCACTGGATCCAGCATCCGGTGGAAGCACAAAAAGCAATCTTCGATAAAATTATACGGAAAGCGGCAGGTACAAAATTTGGCCGCGAACATCATTTCGACAAAATAAAAACACACGCTGATTTTGTAAAAGCCGTACCCGTACGCGATTACGAAGGGCTTGCCTCTTATTTTGAGTTGGTGCAGCAAGGTGTAAAAGACGTTTTATGGCCGGGTAAGCCTATTTACCTGGCAAAAACGTCTGGCACAACTTCAGGAGCCAAGTATATTCCCATTACAAAAGATTCTATCCCAAACCATATAAACGGCGCTAAAAATGCGCTTCTGGCCTACATCCACGAAACGGGAAATGCTGGTTTCCTGGATGGGAAACTGATTTTCCTGTCCGGGAGCCCGGAGCTGGAGGAAGTGGGTGGCATACCAACCGGGCGTTTATCCGGAATCGTGAACCACCACGTGCCGGGTTACCTGCGCACCAACCAGATGCCAAGCTACGAAACCAACTGCATCGAAGACTGGGAAGTAAAGCTCGATCAGATCATCGAAGAAACCATTGACGAAAACATGACACTCATTTCGGGCATACCGCCGTGGGTGCAGATGTATTTTGATAAACTGATCCGGCAGACGGGCAAACCGATAAAGGATATTTTCCCGAACTACTCCCTGTTTGTGTATGGAGGCGTTAATTTTGAGCCGTACCGCAAGCGTCTCCGCGAGTCGATGGGGCGTTGTATACCCAGCATCGAAACTTTTCCGGCCTCTGAGGGTTTCTTTGCTTACCAGAACGAACAACAGGACAAAAGTCTTCTCCTTTTACTCGATACCGGTATTTTTTATGAATTTATACCTGTAGACGAATACTTTAACGAAAACCCGACGCGCTTAACAATTGGCGAAGTACAGATTGGCGTAAATTACGCGCTCATCATCAGCAGCAATGCAGGTTTGTGGGCTTACTCTATCGGCGATACGATCAGGTTTACGTCTATCAAACCTTACAAAATTTTAGTAAGTGGGCGCATCAAGCATTTTATTTCAGCGTTTGGCGAACATGTGATAGGGGAGGAAGTAGAGCAAGCCATGGATAGAACCATGGCCAAATACCAGTCTGCCGAACTGATCGAGTTTACAGTAGCACCTTATGTAAGCCAGGACCAGGGCCAGTCGTACCACGAGTGGCTGGTAGAGTTCTCGCGGCCACCCCACGACTTAGGTGATTTCGAAAAAGATCTGAACATGCAGATGCAGCAGATCAATACCTATTACAACGACCTGATAACCGGCAATGTGTTGCAGAACCTGAAGATATCGGTGTTGCCTATGGGTACGTTCCGGAGCTACATGAAATCGCAGGGCAAACTAGGCGGACAAAACAAAGTACCGCGCCTGAGCAACGACCGCCAACTGGCCGATGGCCTGTTGGCAATTACGAGTTCCTAGTTTCGAGTTACGAGTTAATATAGATAGGGAAATGAGCAAGAGCATAATAGCAGAAAAATCATACGCTTTTGCGATTCGGGCAGTTAAACTGTATCAGCACCTTTCTAATGAGAAAAAAGAATTTGTTTTGTCAAAGCAGATTTTAAGGAGTGGTACTTCCATTGGAGCAAATGTTGAAGAAGCAATAGGTGGCGAATCAACGGCAGATTTTATACATAAATTAAGTATAGCCAGGAAAGAGGCTAGAGAAACCTCATATTGGCTCAGATTATTGCATGATACAGGGTATCTGGAAAAAAAGCATTTCGAAAGTATACACGCCGATTGCCAGGAGGTAATAAAAATTTTGAACAGCATAATACTTACGAGTAAAGGAATGAGTAAAAATAACTCGGAATTCGATACTCGTAACTCGTAACTCAATATGAAAAGAATCGCCATACTTGGTTCCACTGGTTCCATCGGTACGCAGGCCCTGGATGTAATAGAAGCCAACCCGGAAAGTTTTGAGCTGGAAGTGATCACGGCCAATAACAATGCTGAACTGTTGATTACGCAGGCCCTGAAATTTAAGCCAAATGCTGTTGTTATTGCAAACGAAGCTTATTATGAGCAGGTGCGCGAGGCGCTTCAGCAGGAGGATATTAAAATATACGCCGGAGCCAACGCCCTTTGCGCTGTAGTGGAGATGGGAACCGTGGATATGGTACTGACCGCCATGATGGGGTATGCCGGTTTGCAGCCCACCATCCGGGCTATTAAAGCAGGAAAGCAGATCGCGCTGGCTAACAAGGAAACGTTGGTCGTAGCCGGTCAGCTTATCACAGAGCTTGCAAAAGAGTATGGCGTCAACATCTACCCCGTAGATTCGGAGCACAGCGCTATTTTCCAGTGTCTGGTTGGGGAGTTCCATAACCCGATCGAGAAAATTATACTAACCGCTTCCGGTGGGCCGTTCAGAGGAAGAACTGTAGACGAACTGATACTTGTTACCAAAGCACAGGCGCTTAAACACCCCAACTGGGACATGGGCGCTAAAATCACAATCGACTCTGCTTCTTTAATGAACAAAGGCCTGGAAGTGATTGAAGCAAAATGGCTTTTCGGATTAACCAACGAGCAGATTGAAGTTGTCGTGCACCCGCAATCTATCATCCATTCGCTGGTGCAGTTCGAAGATGGCTCTTTAAAAGCGCAGCTTGGGCTTCCCGATATGAAATTGCCGATACAGTACGCCTTAGGCTACCCGAACAGGCTTAAGTCCGACTTCCCGCGATTTAATTTTATGGATTATCCGCAACTGACTTTCGAGCAACCTGATCTGAAGACGTTCCGGAATTTGCAGCTGGCTTTTGATGCGATGGCCAAAGGCGGCAATATGCCCTGCATTTTAAATGCGGCCAACGAAATAGCAGTAAGTGCTTTCCTGCGCGACGAAGTAGGTTTCCTGCAGATGCCCGAGATCATCGAAAGTTGTATGGCAAAAGTTACGTATATTGCCAATCCTTCGTACGACGATTATGTGCTTACAGACAGCGAAACCCGTGCAAAGGCCTCAGAATTAATACATAAAATACAATCCAAAGTATAAATACAGCGGCTTCGGCAACTGTAACAGATTTTAAATTTAGTTTAGTTAGATGGATATTTTGATCATGGCAGGCCAGCTGATACTGGGCCTTACAATTTTAGTTGGATTACACGAACTCGGCCACATGCTTACTGCCAAGTGGTTTGGGATGCGTGTAGAGAAGTATGCAATTGGTTTTCCGCCAACCCTGATAAGCAAGAAATTTGGTGAAACAGAATATATGCTGGGCCTGATTCCGTTGGGTGGTTTTGTAAAGATATCCGGTATGGTAGATGAATCCATGGATACCGAAGCGATGAAAGAAGAGCCAAAGCCATACGAGTTCCGCTCTAAACCAGCCTGGCAGCGCCTGATCGTGATGATGGGTGGTATTATTGTAAACGTGATTACAGGTATACTGATTTACGCAGCCCTGGCCTTTTATTATGGCGAAAGTTACTTACCGGCATCCGAAGCAAAGTATGGCGTAGTAGCAAACGAAATTGGTGAGGAAATCGGCTTCCAGACCGGCGACAAGATCATTGCGGTAAATGGTCAGAAACTCGAGAAATTCGATGATGTATACTCGATGGATGCTTTACTAGGCCGCAATGCTTATTATACGGTGGAACGCGAGGGCAAAACAGTAGATGTAAAAGTGCCCGTTGACCTGATGGACCGCCTGGCCGATAAAGAAGACCGCATGCTGTTTGTGCAGCCGCGCCAGACCTTCCAGATAGGCCAAGTAATGGCAGGGAGCAATGCAGCAAAAGCTGGCTTAAAAGCAGGCGATTTTGTTTTAACTGTAAACGGACAGGATGCTAAATTCTTTGATGTTTTCCAGAAACTTCTGAAAGAGAATGCCGGCAAAACCATTACGTTGCAGGTAGAGCGCGAAGGTACGCCAATCAAACTGCGTTCGCAGGTTGGCGAAGATGGCACGCTGGGTTTCCAGTCGAAGCCATTGCTTAACTTTGCAACCGAAGATTATACTTTCCTGGAGTCTATTCCGATGGGTACCGAGCAGGCGTTTGGTGTGATTACGGCAAACATCAAAGGTTTTGGAAAAATCTTCAGAGGTGAGGCCGACCCTACCAAATCAATTGGCGGACCTATCAAAATCGCACAGATTTACGGTGGCGAGTTTAACTGGTACAAGTTCTGGTCGCTTACCGGTATGCTGTCTATGGTACTGGCTTTTATGAACTTTTTGCCGATCCCGGCGCTGGATGGCGGGCACGTGATGTTCCTGACGTATGAGATGATCAGCGGACGCAAGCCCTCCGATACTTTTTTAGAGAATGCCCAAAAAGTGGGTATGGTTCTTTTGTTGTGCTTAATGGGATTTGCTATCTTTAACGATGTATTCCAGACGTTCTTCTAACAGAAGGGCGTTCTAAAAGATAGCACCGTGATGTACGCCCTGAAAACAACGTTAGCCTTCCTCTTATTTTTTGCCTCCTTTCACGCGTTTGCCGGTTCGCCGGAACCGCACCTAAACATAACCTCTGCCACTATCGCCGCTCCCGGCGATAGTGTGTACCAGGTAAAGCAAAACGACACTTACTACAGCCTCAGCCGCAGGTTTAACCTTCCCATCGATTCGTTGCAGAAATGGAACGGCCCTAAACTGGAGATAGGCCAGGTATTATACCTCAAACAACCCGATGTTCGTAACATAGCATCAACTCCAATACCGGCAGCTACAAAGCCATCAACAGCAACTAATCCGGTGCGTACCACACCCAGCACCACAGCAAAATCTTCGAGTGTAGAGGTATCAAAAGTGAAGGCCAAACAACGTTTGCTGGTTATTCCTTTTGACCCCTATTTATACTTTTCAGATGCTGATTTTGAAATTGCGCGTCAGTCTAAAATTCCTCGGCAGAACGTGCGCCACGTTTTCAGAGGAAGGTTAAATGCGCTGCTGGCCCCGGAAGGCTACGAAACCATTCATTTATTGGGCGGCGTTTACCGCGATAGTGTAGATGAACTGAGTAAACTGTACCGATCGTTAAGTTATACTTACCAGGATAATAAGCAATCCAGATACAATCAACAGCCTGTTGTGAAGAACGATGAAAAAGGCGGCGTACTAAATTGGGTGAAAGATCAGAAAGAAAAGCGCAACATTCAGCATGCGCCTGCTGTTACGCCACTTGCCAAAGACCCCGCCAAGCATTTTGGCGTGCAGGTAAAAGACGGCGATTTCTTCAGTTATTTCAACAACCAGTACGACATCGACTATTACGTTTTTATAAATCAGTTTGAAGTAAAAACGAATTACGAAAACTGCCTGGACCGCGCCGCTATGAACTACGAACGCAATTTTCTGGTTCATTATTCGATCTACGACAGCCGAGGTGAGTTAATATCCGGTAACAAAGTAAAAGTGCCATATCACTCTAACATGAACGATGTGCAGCGCATTGTAAGCGAGAACATGCCCAAAGTAGCCGAGCGCGTACTTGCTGACCTGCCTGCCGGTAAATAAGATAGTATGAAGTATAGTGGTTTAATGCTGGCATTGCTTTTTAGCTGCTTGCTTGGCTTTCCGGCGGTTGCCCACGATTACCACGCCAGCATAACAGATGTGAAGTATAACGGCCGTACCCAAAGCCTGGAAGTTGCCGTTCGGGTGTTTACCGATGACCTGGAAAATGCACTTTCGCAGCGTACTAAAAGCAAGGTAGTGTATCAGGCAAATTCAGAAAAGACCAACCTATACTTAGCTAATTACCTGCAGGCAAATCTGGCATTTGAACTGACCAAAGGAAAACCGCTGAAGTATAAATTTGTAGGGTCAGAAGAAGAAGCTGATGCCGTCTGGATATACCTGGAAGTGCCTGTTCAGCAAGCCCAACTGGCGCAACTGTACGTAAAAAACGCCATCTTTACAGAGATATTCGGCGACCAGATGAACATTGTGAACGTGAATTACAAAAGCAAAACCGAAAGCGTGATGCTGCAGCGCGGCGAAGAAACCAGGAAAATCAGTTTTTAGAAACCAGCAAGAGCAAGTATAAATTTAAAGAAGCTGTTAGCAGATTTATCTGCTAACAGCTTCTTTGTTTTAAGTGTTTTTCTGGTGGAGGAATGAAGTAGGTTAGGCTTATAACAAAGTATAGAGTTGCAGAGATGGTGGTTATTACTTCTGCGTTTATAGATTATTGATGAAAACACCAACAATTATGATATCTTGTTTATACTTGGGTAACACACCCCTAGCTCCTCCAAGGAGGGGAATCATTATAAATTAATGCTACTGTAAAATTCCCTTCTTGGATAATTCGGGGCAATGGTGTCAATTTAAGAGTTTATGCGCCGTTGTTGTGTCTTCTGACCAACAACTTACTTTTGCTCTTCCGGATTTGCAATCCGATTTTATACTTCAAATTCCAGTAAAAGGGGTAGAGGCGCAAAAGCGGATTGTAAATCCGGATTATAGCAACATTCAGATTACAAATCCGAATGAGCCAATTTTCTTAAATTGACGGCATGGGGGTAGGCGTAGATTATACTTTCCGGAATTATCAGCAATGCAATTTTGAAAGTATAAATCTTTTAGCTCAATACCGGTTATACTTTCAAAACTAGGATTTGCTGATGTTATCGATCATCCCCTTAAAAATGAAGCCGTGGAAAGGCAGTACCGCATACCAGTAAAGCCGGCCTAAAACACCTAAAGGCCTGAACGTAGCAGTTTGTGTGAGCACATCATTTTCATCGATCTTGAATTCGAGCCAGGCCTCGCCGGGTAACTTCATTTCGGCATACAAAAGCAACCGCTTTTCTTCCCGGTTCGCGATCAGTACCCGCCAGAAATCCAGCGTTTCGCCTGGTCCTATTTCAGAATCGCTTCGCCGGCCGCGCCGCATGCCTACGCCACCTACCAACTGATCCATGAAACCTCTTATTTCCCAGAGCCAGTTACCGTAATACCAGCCCGTTTTTCCGCCCAGCCGCCAGATTCTGTCCAGTGCAGTAGCGGGGTTACTGATCTGCCGGGTGCGTACATCTTTAAAACAACCGTTTACCGGCACTTCGATGTAATGCGAAAATCCTTTCCTGAAAATGCTGCTGGTTTGCGCATCTTTCCAGCTTGATAACACCTGGTTCTGTTCGATCTTATCAAAGGCAAGCCTGATAGCGGTATCGTAGTTAAGTAAAGAAATACCAAGCATGGCTGCCAGGTTATTAGGCTTACAGATCACTTCGGTTTTCATGGAGCTCACCAGGTTGCGGGCAAGCGGGTAGGAGGTAGCCGTTACAAAGTATAACCAGTAAGAGGAGATCCTGGGCGTCATGACGGGTACGACAAAGATGCGACGGTTAAGTCCTCTGATCCGGGCAAAATGCAGCAGCATTTCTTTGTAGGTTAAAATGTCGGGGCCGCCAATGTCGTAACTTTTATGATAAGTTTCTTCGCGGCCAATAACGCCGCTCAGGAACTGCACCACGTTACGGATGGCAATAGGCTGGCACTTTGTTTTGAGCCAACGCGGCGTTATCATCACAGGCAGCTTTTCTACCAGGTCGCGGATGATCTCGAACGAGGCGCTGCCCGAACCTACAATAATACCGGCTCTTAACGTGGTAAGGGCAAACGTAGCATTGGCTAAAATGTCCTCTACGTTTTTCCGGGACGTCAGATGCTTGGATAAAGCTGTTTCGTTTACAATGCCGCTTAAATAAATAACCTGCCTGGCGGCCGTCTGCTCTATTCTGTTCTTGAAATTAATGGCACACATCTCTTCCATGCGTTGGAAGTTGCCCGCTTGTGTAGCCATTGAATGGATCAGGTAATACGCTACGTCAATGTCATCCGGAATCTGCTGTAAACTGGCTTCATCCAGGAAATCGGCTTCTATGACGCTGGTATTTTCGGAAGCATACTTGTTTGTGTACCTGCTTTTGTCCCGCACACAACACACCACTTCGTGGCCCTCTTGCAGCAAGGCTGGCAACAAGCGCTGCGCAATGTATCCGGTAACTCCTGTAAGCAGTATTTTCAATAGCGTAACCCTAAGTATAAATAACCTTTCTGTAGGTTTATTTAACTCGTAGAGATGGGATATGTTTTAGGAAGGAAGGTTTAGTGGTTTTTGCTAAGGCAAATTTATATGCTTCGTTGCTATGTATAATTCTTTCATTCATTTATGTAAGATATGACATACAATCTCTCGTTCAAGTCGATCCTTGTAGGGCGTATCAGTTTCCATTGTTGATAAGCTTTAAAATCTAGCTTAACATCTTTAGGTACAATTAAGAGCATATTGTATTGATCCATTATAAATTCTCTTAGATAGCCACTTTCAATGATCGTATTCAATTCTGACAAATAAGCTGAAGTTTCTGGTTGTCTAGTCCACTTTTTTGTCTCTTGTTTAATTTGACCTTGATGAGCAAGTTCCGTTAACGATTCTGCATGAAGATCTAAATACAAACCAGGGAAGCCGGCTGCTCTTTCCAGTGAATCAACATTATCTAGCGCCCATTTCACTTTTTTAAACGCACCACCCATTGCTGAAACCAATAGGAGTGAATCTGCAAATGCAGCGGGAGCAAAATAAATTGTAGATTCCGATTTAAAAGGGTCTTGTCTTACGAGATCGGTTGGTACAAATTGGTCTAGAATTTTGTATTCCAAGTGACTTACAGCAACAGAATCTAACAAGTTAGAGGAGATTCGGAGTTTAAGAAACCACTTACCACATTCATAGACTGATAAATGAGACATTAAACCTGTTCTGACATCGGTAACCTGTGCTCTGACTCCATTAACTTTATATCCATCTCTGGCATATGATGTAAGGCCTGGATTAGAAGTAATACCTTTTTTGGAATTCATTGTAATCTCACCTAAAGCGGATGCATACTCAATTCTAAGCCGATCCTCACTTGCTTCACGACTTGGGTAGAGATACACTGAAACAGTGGTACCTCCCTTTTTACTTTTATAAGTGGCTCCTATATTAGATTTCTTTTTATTAAAGGAATAAATACCTTTTCGTTCATAACCAAGTAAGTCTTTTGGGAACTCCGTTTTCGTCTGTGAATGGATATATGACCCTTTAACAGCTAGCGCTCTAGGGCCTCCTGAGTTTTGAGCAAAGCCTACGTGAGCAGTAAGAAAAAGCACTACAGGAAATAGAAATCTGATGAGTATCTTGATCACTTGTATACTATTATTAGCCTCACTAACATAAAACCTAAACATCCACCAATCACCACCACCAAAGTATAAACCTACATATCTTCCGGCTTTATCAGCCTGAACTCTACGCGGCGGTTAACCTGGCGGTCTTCCTGCGTTTTTTCTTCGCGGAGAGGCTTGGAGCTGCCATAGCCCATGGCATCGATGCGGCCTTGCGGGATGTTTATCTTTTTCTCGATGTAACTCCGGATAGCATCTGCGCGGTCCTGGGAGAGGCTTAAGTTGAATTCCGGGTTGCCGGCAGCGTCGGTGTGGCCTGCAATCTCGAGCCTGAAATAAGGGTGGTCTAACAGGAAGAGCGCTACCTGGTTCAGTACGGCATGCATGTCCGGTTTAATGTTGGACTGGTTCTGATCGAACTCAATATTACTGAACACCATAGGTATACTATAGTCGATCACGCGCGTCATGATGTTAACGGTCGTATCATTTTTCAGGGCCAGTTCGCGCTCAATCGTGAAGAAGTCCGGGCTCTGGATCACCAGCATGTAACGGGTATTATCGATCAGCTCAAAATCAAAAGAACCATCCGGCCGGATATACTTAGACGAAATCTCAATACCGTTTTCCAGATCGACCACCGACACAATGCCTGAAAGCGGTTGCAGCGTTACAGAATCAGTAAGTGTGCCTTCTACTTTGGTAATAGCCAGTGGGTGCGCCTCCATCGGCAATGGGAAAGAGTACAGGTCCAGGTTCTGAATATCGTTGGCTTCGGAGCGGGCGTAGTACAGGTTTTTAGAGGATGCATCAATCGCAAAATAATATTCGCTGCCCATGCCGTTTACCAGCGGGCCGATGTTGCGCGGCTCCTGCCAGTGGCCCTGCACGTTATAGGTTTTGTAGATATCGAAATCACCGAAATTGTACAGCTGCCCCCGCGAGCTAAAGTATAAAACCTGGTAAAGCGGATGGAAAAACGGACTCACTTCGCTTTCGCGCGTATTCACGACGGGGCCCATGTTCTTGGCCGGAGCCCAGCCACCTTTTTTATCTTTATAAGTATAATAAATATCTGAAAGGCCAAAACCGCCGAGCCTGTCGGAGGCAAAGTATAAGGTGTCTTCTTTAGCTGAAAGGGTTGGTTGCGAATCCCAGCCGGACGAGTTTACATTTTTGCCCAGGTTCTCGATATCGCCCCACAAACCGTTTTCCTGCAACGTAGCCACATATAAGTCGCAGTTACCCATTCCGTCCGGCGATTCGCAGCGGGCGAAGTATAACGTCTTGCCGTTGCGGCTCAGGGTTGCTGATCCTTCGTTGTAAATGCTGTTGATGGGTTTACCGAAAGACTTTGCCTCTTCCCAGAAACCGTTGTGCTGCCTCGAGTAAAAAAGGTCTTCGTTAGCGCGCCCGTTCAGGCCCAGTGTATTTCGTTTTGATGTAAAGATAAAAGTATCGTCTTCGCCCCGGATAGTAGGGCCATAATCAGCATAGGTCGAATTGATTGGCTTGCCCATGTTTAAGTATACCCCTTTTGGCGGCTTAAACGTGGCGATCGATTTCCGGTACTCTACCAGCTCGTAGTAATAATCGAGCGGCACGTAATAATCTTTGGTATTTTCTTCGAGCGAGTCGTAATAAGAAGCTACTTCGCGTACATCGGTGCGGTGGTGTTTTAGTACAAGCCGGTACAGCGCTTTTGCTTTTTCGGAGCTGCCCTGTTTCTCTAACAACTGGCCCAACCGCCACAGCAGGTACGTATCCTTGTAAAAATTTTCGATCCCGAACTGGCCTACATAAGCTTCGAGTATGGGAAGCACTTTATCGTATTGCTTCTTTTTTTCGAGCTTACGGATGGCGGCAAGCTTTTTATCGTCGCGGAAATAAGCTAATTTGTTTAAATTCGGAAAGTCGAGATGCAGTTCGGGCGAAGGTGCCTTTTTCTGCACCGTTAAGCCGGATTGTTTTTGCTTGTTAATCTGACCTTTTCCCGGAAATGGAAGTATAAACAAGCAACAAAAAATTGCTATCAGGTATAATTGTTTCATCAGCCTCAGTAGTTTCAACCTGAAAATCAAAGATATAAATTTTACGCTATATTTACACAATACCCCTGCCGCGTACTGCCGCTTTTTGTGAGTTAAACTAGAAAAGTTACAAGTATGTCAGAGAAAACAGGCAATTTTACAGGCTTGGCACAAGTCTTGAAATTATAAGCACACGATCGAAATCAGCTTACCACAGCTGAATTTTCTGCCAGAATGGCACTACTACTATATGAACTATACACTCAAGAATTTTTTGCATAATTTGCTACTAAGTAATATAGCCGACGAAGAAGAAGACGACATGATTCCCATTATCACGGCTGATGCGGAAGAACAAATAGCGGCAGAAGATGTGCCCGACGAGCTGCCACTCTTAGCGGTTCGTAATACCGTTTTATTTCCGGGTGTGGTGTTGCCCATTACCGTTAGCCGCAAAAAGTCGGTGAGGCTGGTGCGCAAAGCCCATAAAGGAAATAAAATCATTGGCGTAGTTGCCCAGAAAAACATCAACAGCGACGACCCGACTGCCGAAGATATCTACGAAATTGGCACAATTGCTAAGATCCTGAAAATGCTGGTGCTGCCTGATGGCAATACCACGATTATCATTCAGGGTCAGAATCGCTTTAAGGTAGAAGAAGTAACCCAGGAAGATCCTTACCTGGCTGCCAAAGTGAGTTTGTGCAAGGAAACACCGATGGATAAAAAGGTGAAAGAAGTAAAAGCGTTGGTACAATCGCTGAAAGATGCGGCGGCCAAAGTGATGAAACTGAACCCTGAAATTCCGCAGGAGGCGCAGGTAGCGTTGGATAACATCGACAGCCCGAGTTTCCTGATGCACTTTTTATCGAGTAACCTGAACGTGGAAGTTGCCCAGAAGCAGCAGCTCCTCGAAGTAAACGACGGCACAGAGCGCGGTACCATGTTGCTGCAGCTGATGTTACGCGAGATACAATTGCTCGAACTGAAGCAGGAGATCCATACCAAAGTACACACCGACATCGACCAGCAGCAACGCGACTATTTCCTGCGCCAGCAGATAAAAGTGCTGCAGGATGAGTTGGGCCAGGAAGGACCGGACCAGGAAATAGAGCGTTTCCGGGAGCGTGCTGCCAAAAAGAAATGGCCGGAAGCAGTTGCGAAACATTTCAAAAAAGAAATTGAAAAACTGGCCCGCTTAAACTCGCAGGCCGCCGAATATCCACTGTCTGTCAACTACCTGGAGTTTTTGCTGGATCTGCCCTGGAACGAGTACACCAAGGATAATTTCAACCTGAACCGGACCAAAAAGATACTGGATGCCGACCACTATGGCCTGGAGAAAGTAAAGGAGCGCATCCTGGAATATTTGGCTGTACTGAAGCTGAAGAACGACATGAAAGCGCCTATACTTTGTTTGTACGGACCTCCGGGCGTTGGTAAAACATCATTGGGCCGCTCTGTTGCCAAAGCGCTGGGTCGTACTTATGTCAGAATGTCGTTGGGTGGCGTGCGCGACGAAGCAGAGATTCGCGGACACCGCCGTACGTATGTGGGCGCTATGCCCGGCAAGATCATCAGCCAGATAAAAAAGACCGGTTCATCTAACCCCGTAATCATACTGGATGAGATCGATAAACTGGCTTCTGATTTCCGCGGCGATCCGTCTTCGGCCTTACTCGAAGTGCTGGACCCGGAGCAGAACCATACGTTTATGGATAACTACCTGGATGTAGAGTATGACCTTTCCAAAGTCTTGTTCATTGCTACAGCCAACTCACTCGAAACCATACAGCCTGCTCTCCGCGACCGTATGGAAATCATCGAACTGACAGGTTATACTATCGAAGAGAAAATGGAGATAGCCAAGCGCCACCTTTTACCCAAGCAGATAGCAGACCACGGCCTGCTGGATGAAGATGTGAAACTGGCGAAAGGCACCATTCAGAAACTGATCGAAGATTATACCCGCGAGTCGGGTGTGCGTAACCTGGAGCGTAAGCTGGGCCAGCTCATCCGGAACACAGCCAAACTAAAGGCAATGGATAAAGAGTATGCCAAAACCATTAAGCCCGAAGATGTGGTGAAGATCATGGGGTCTGAGATCTTCGACAAAGAAATTTACCAGGATATTGATACGGCAGGCGTGGTAACCGGCCTTGCCTGGACCTCGGTAGGTGGCGATATACTTTTCATTGAATCGCTGCTGAGCAAAGGCAAAGGCAAATTAACGTTGTCGGGGCAGTTGGGTGATGTGATGAAAGAATCAGCTATGACGGCAATCACGTACCTGAAAGCGCATGCTGAACTGCTGGATATTGATTACCGCCTGTTCGACCAGTATGACCTGCATATTCACTTCCCGGAGGGCGCTGTTCCAAAAGACGGCCCGTCGGCGGGTATTGCCATTTTTACGTCTATCGCATCCGTGTTTACACAGCGCAAAGTTAAATCGCGCCTCGCCATGACCGGTGAAATTACCCTGCGCGGAAAAGTATTGCCTGTAGGCGGCATCAAAGAAAAAATTCTGGCAGCCAAGCGCGCCGGCATTACGGATGTTATACTTTGCCAGAAAAACAGGAAAGACATTAACGAGATACCGGCACATTACATCAAAGGCATCCAGATTCATTTCGTGGACCGCGTAGACGAAGTAGTGCAGATTGCGTTGCTGAAAGACCAGGTGAAAAACCCACTAAAACTGGTGGTAACCGAAGATGCAAAAGCAGCAATAACAGAATAATGGTTTCGGTCCCAGGCTATACTTTGTAAAGTATAAAATACGGTTTGCAGTAAAGAATAAAGTATAGGCCAGGCCAATAGAAAACAGTTAGAAACGTTCCGTGTTAAAAGTATAAAAGCACGGAACGTTATACTTGTAACAGCTTAAACTATGTTAGATAATATCGAACACCTGACACCGGCACAGATTGTAGCTGAGCTGGATAAATATATAATCGGGCAGAAAGACGCCAAACGCAACGTAGCCATCGCGCTCCGTAACCGCTGGCGCCGCATGAATGCAGACGAAAACATTCGCCGCGAAATTGTTCCGAATAACATTCTGATGATCGGGGCAACCGGCGTTGGTAAAACAGAAATTGCGCGCCGCCTGGCTAAAATTGCCGATGCACCTTTCACGAAAGTAGAAGCCTCCAAATTTACCGAAGTTGGCTACGTAGGCCGCGACGTAGAAAGTATGGTACGCGACCTGGTGGAGCAATCCGTGAACATGGTAAAGACGCGCAAAAAAGAAGAAGTAAAAGTGCAGGCCGCCGAAATGGTAGAGGAAATTATACTGGATGCGTTGATTCCACCCATTCAGGGCCGCTCTACCACACCGATAAGTATGGCTGCGCACCCGGATGCCATTCCGGATTCTGATTACGAACTGAACGAGCGCACCCGCGATAAATTTCGGGAAAAGATAAAGAACGGCGAACTCGAAGACCGCAAAATTGAAATCAGAATTCAGCACAACGGGGCGCCGGGCGTAGGCATTATGGGGCCGGGCATGGATGAAGCTTCCATGATGAACATCCAGGAGATGATCAGCGGCATGATGCCCAAGAAAACCAAAAAGCGCAAAGTAACCATCGCGGAAGCCCGCAAATTACTTTTAGATGAAGAAGCCGCCAAGCTCATCGACATGGATGAAGTAAAGGAAGAAGCGATCTTTAAAGCTGAAAATTCGGGCGTTATTTTTATTGATGAGATTGATAAAGTAGCCAGCTCGAGCAAGAAAGGCGGAGGCCCGGATGTAAGCCGCGAAGGCGTGCAGCGCGATCTGCTCCCGATTGTGGAAGGAAGCTCTGTCAATACAAAGTATGGCGTTATCAATACAGACCATATTCTATTTATTGCAGCCGGTGCGTTCCACGTAGCCAAGCCATCAGATCTGATTCCGGAGTTACAGGGCCGCTTCCCGATCCGGGTAGAGTTGCAGAGCCTGACAAAAGACGATTTCTACCAGATCCTGAAGTTCCCGAAAAACGCACTAACGAAGCAATACGAAGCGCTTTTAGCTGCCGAGGATGTGGAGCTTACCTTTAACGACGAAGCGCTGGACGAGATTGCAAGCCTGGCTTACGAAGTAAATGCCGAAGTAGAAAATATTGGCGCACGCCGTTTGCAAACCATCATGAGCCGCCTGCTGAACGACATACTTTTTGATGTGCCGGACATCATCGGAGCCAATGCCAAAATCGTGATCACCCGCGAACTGGTAAAAGAACGCCTCTCCGATATGGTGAAAAACAGGGATTTAAGCCAGTATATTTTATAATTACGAATTAAGAATTACGAGTTACGAATAAAGTATAAAAGCCGGCATTTTTGCGAAAGCAGAGGTGCCGGCTTTTGTTTTGGCTTTGTTTTAAGGGTTGATCGTGTGTTGCAGTAACCCACCCCTAACCCCTCCGAGGAGGGGAACCAGCAATCATTTCAACAATTAGTGTTTTTTTGGCTTTCTCTTTTACTCCATCTACTTAAGATGAGGTAAATGATAGTACAAGTATAAATTCCCCTCCTGGGAGGGGTTAGGAGTGGGTTTAACTGGTGAGTTTTTATACTTGCAGCAGTTTCTAAAATCATTTACTCCATATCAAAACACAAACCCTTTTTAACCCTGATCCAGCCTTCCTGCGTACTCCTGAATGTATACTTTTCTAACTTTCGACCTTCTAACTTTCTAACTTAATAAGACTGTGAACTACTACATCATCACCGGAGCCAGCAAAGGCATAGGCAAAGCACTAGCCGAAGAACTACTGAAAGACGAAAATAACCATGTGGTGGGCGTTTGCCGAACCAGCACCATACAACACCCCAACTACCGCCACCAGCCCCTCGATTTTTCGGATATTGCAGCAGTGGAGCATAACCTGCAAAAAGTGTTTCTGCCTTACAAAGATGCTGAAAAACTGGTGCTGGTAAACAATGCCGGCGTGCTCGGAGACATCGGGTATGTAGGCGAGGGGATGGCGAACGAGCGTTTTGAGTTTGTGTTTGACGTAAACGTGATCGTGCCTGCCATGCTCATGAACACCTTCCTGGAAGTATACCGCGTACTGGATTGCCCAAAAGTGATACTTAACATAAGCTCAGGTGCCGGCAAATACCCGATTGATGGCTGGGCAGCTTATTGCGCTTCTAAAGCGGCGCTGGATATGTTGTCCATGACCATGCAGAAAGAGCAGGAGGTGCGTGGCAGCAATGTGCAAATATTCTCTCTGTCGCCGGGTGTGGTAGATACGGGTATGCAGGAAAATATCCGGGAAGCCGATGCAGGCCAGTTCAGTACGGTGCAGAAGTTCAGGGAATACAAAGCCAACGGCGACCTGGCAAGCCCCGACGAAGTAGGAGAGAAGATCGCACGTTTTCTACAAAACACAGACAAGTATAATGAGGTGTTGCTTTCTGTACGGGATATGTGATATAGAA
Organism: Pontibacter arcticus; assembly: GCF_003284895.1. Taxonomy (GTDB): domain Bacteria; phylum Bacteroidota; class Bacteroidia; order Cytophagales; family Hymenobacteraceae; genus Pontibacter; species Pontibacter arcticus. Next base: position 191,032 of record NZ_QMDV01000001.1, on the reverse strand, counting down.
TTACGAATTACGAATTACGAATTACGAATTCTTTTCCCTGCGCAACTATAATGCTATAATAGTTGGGCCTTTTACTTCCTGCCATTCTGATGTTTTTACTCTCAACTATACTTTCACCAGCAGGCGCTTGCTGGTAAAAACACACCGTAAGGAAAGCGGAGATTGATTCATCAAAAAAAACACTGAACAACTTCAACTTATAAAGTATAAAAATCAAAAAACCTGGCTGTATCAGCCAGGTTTTTTGATTTCTGGAAGAAAGTCGAATTCCTGTAGCAGAAGTGTAAAGTATAGCTATCAGTGTTTATACATTGATTTACAATTATATAGATAGATTATTTTCTTGCTAATTTGTTATAGTTATGCTAATTTGATATAGCTATTGTGTCAATTTAGTTTATACTTCAGTTACAGATGAAAAATCCTGCCTGTCCCAAATGCGATTCTCTTCAGGTTGTAAAAAGTGGTATCATCAATGATCGGCAGCGGTATCGTTGTAAAAAGTGCACTTATTACTTCACGGTAAATAAAATTGGCAAAGGCATCGACAGTTATTATGTGACCAAAGCCCTGCAGCTTTACATCGAAGGCATCAGTTACCGCGAGATAGAACGCATCCTCGGCATCAGCCATGTATCGATCATGAACTGGGTGAAGAAGTATAAAATCAAAGCGCCGGAGCAAACCGAGTACCATCCAACCTACAAAATCCTGAACCACGCCGAGCTGGTTGAGCACCTCAAAAACAGCAGCAACCTGAAAGGAGCCGGCATGATGATAACCGAGCTGGGCGACAAATACATGATGATCAAATGGACACGTTTCAAGGATTAACCTGCTTTGCGGTTCAGGTAACCGGTTTCTATACATTACCAACAACCACTATTTCGCTTCTTAATTTTCAGCTTTCGCTGGTAATCTTCTTTTTTCTGGGGGGTGCGACTATCCGCTTTTAGGTAAAAAGTATAGTTAGTTACCAAATATATACCCGCGTTTACCTTTCTTGTAATTTTTTACATAATATAGATTACTTAACCGGGGAAACAGCTGCCTCTCCTTACACCTTTTAACATCCTGTATACCAATGAAAAAACTGTTACGAATGGTAGCAGCAGGGCTATTGCTTTGCTGTGTAGGTGGAAGCGCGAAAGCGCAGGGGTCTACGCTCTACGGAGGAGGTATAAAAGTGCCTTTAAACGATGATGGCTCCAAGTATATCCGTTTTATAACCTGGCACCAGGTCTGGGCGCGGTACAACGAAAACAACTCGGGTTCTATCCGCAACAACGAGCAACAGGACAATACCCTCGACTTTGGCCTGCGCCGTTCCCGTGTATTGCTTTACGCCCAGATATCGCCACGCTTTTTAATTGTATCGCACTTTGGTATTAACAACCAGAATGCAGTGAGCGGCGGTCTGGCAGCTACAGACGGGAAAAAGCCCCAGTTGTTTCTGCACGATGCCTACACCGAGTATAAAGTGTTTGGTAACGCACTCTCGGTTGGGGCCGGGCTGCATTACTGGAACGGCATTTCCCGTATGACCAATACCAGTACCCTTAATTTCATGGCCATCGATGCACCTATCTTTAATTGGCCTACCATCGATGCCACCGACCAGTTTGCGCGCATGATCGGGGTATATGCCAAAGGTAAACTGGGCAAGCTGGATTACCGGGTAGCGGTAAACGATGCCTTCTCTACCACGCTGGGCCGAACGATAACATCAGCCTCCAATTATAATCCTGAGAACAATAAGAAAGTATACCAGGGCTATTTTAATTACCAGTTCCTGGAGCAGGAATCTAACCTGTTGCCTTACATGGTGGGCACTTACCTGGGTACTAAAAAAGTGTTTAACATTGGTGCTGGCTTTATGCACCACGGCGATGGTGCCTGGCACGCCGAGCAACGCGGTTTAACCCAGGATACCGTTAAAACCAACATCGATCTTTTTGGTGTGGATGCCTTCCTGGATCTGCCTTTAAACCAGGAATCGGGTACGGCACTTACAGCTTATACCGTGTATTATAACTATGATTTCGGAAGAGATTATGTGCGCAGCATCGGGATTATGAATCCGGCTACAGGGGGCGGCGCATTGCGTGGCAATGCTTACCCAACTGTTGGTACCGGTAATATTCTCTACACCCAGGTGGGTTACCTGCTTCCGAAAGATCTGCTCGGAGAGAAAGCCAGGCTGCAACCTTACGGCGCTTTCAGCTACAACAATTTTGAAGGCTTGCGCGACAACAGCGGCGACAAAGTACCGGCCAAAGTGCTGGATATAGGTGCTAATGTGTACCTGGAAGGGCACCATGCCAAGTTCACGCTCAATTACCGCAACCGCCCCGATTACACCAATATCAACAACCTGAAGTACCGCCCCGAAATTACCCTGCAGGCGATGATCTATTTATAAGCATCTCACACAGAACTTAACGCTTAACACATATGGAAAATCATAAAAAGAAAATGCAGGAATACTGGCAACGCAACGTCCGGATCCTGCTCACGCTGCTGGGCCTTTGGTTCGCGGTTTCATACTTGTTCGGCATCGTCTTCGTCGATGAACTGAACACGATCCGGCTGGGTGGTTTTAAACTGGGTTTCTGGTTTGCACAGCAGGGTTCCATCTACTTTTTCGTGGTCATTATCTTTATTTATGTATGGATGATGAACCGGCTCGACCAGGAATTTGATGTACACGAAGACTAATTGATCCACACTTTAAACGTATAAAACCATGAGCATTTTAGCCTGGACATATTTGATTGTGGGCCTTAGTTTTGCCCTCTACATTGGCATCGCGATCTGGTCGCGTGCCGGATCAACAAAAGAATTCTACGTAGCCGGTGGCGGCGTAAGCCCGCTGGCCAATGGTATGGCAACCGCCGCCGACTGGATGAGTGCCGCTTCCTTTATTTCGATGGCCGGCCTGATCTCGTTTATGGGCTACGACGGCTCTGTTTACCTGATGGGCTGGACGGGTGGGTATGTATTGCTGGCCTTGTTGCTGGCACCGTACCTGCGCAAGTTCGGTAAGTTTACCGTTCCGGATTTTGTAGGCGACCGTTACTATTCCAAAACTGCCCGCCTGGTGGCTGTTGTGTGCGCCATCTTTATCTCGTTTACCTATGTGGCCGGGCAGATGCGTGGCGTGGGTATTGTGTTCTCGCGTTTCCTGGAAGTACAGATTGAGACCGGTGTTATCATCGGGATGATCATCGTACTCTTTTATGCTGTACTAGGCGGTATGAAAGGCATTACTTATACACAGGTAGCGCAATACTGCGTGCTGATCTTTGCATACATGGTGCCGGCTATTTTCATTTCCATCCTTTTAACGGGCAACCCTATTCCGCAACTTGGTTTAGGCAGCGAACTGAAAGAAGGAGGCTACCTGCTGGATAAACTGGATGGTATGCTCACAGAACTCGGCTTTACGGCTTACACGGATGGCAGCAAATCTACGATAGATGTGTTCTTTATCACGGCCGCGTTAATGGTAGGTACGGCCGGTTTGCCTCACGTAATCGTGCGCTTTTTTACCGTACCAAAAGTAAAAGATGCACGTTTATCGGCTGGTTATGCTTTGATTTTTATCGCCATACTTTACACGGCTGCGCCTGCAGTAGGCGCCTTTGGGATGTATAATATGCTGAACACGACTGTCGATAAACCGATCAATTCTATGCCGCAGTGGGTAGGCAACTGGCAGAAAACAAAGCTTATCGGCATCGAAGATAAAAACGGCGATGGCCTGGTGCAATATGTAAAAGATCCTGCCGTAAATGAGCTCACCATTGACAAGGATATCATGGTGCTGGCCAACCCGGAAATTGCTCAGCTGCCAAACTGGGTTATTGCACTGGTAGCGGCGGGTGGTCTGGCAGCAGCGCTTTCCACGGCGGCTGGTCTGTTACTGGTAATTTCCACATCCATTGCGCATGACCTGCTCAAAAAATCGTTTGTGCCGGATATTACCGAAAAGAAAGAGCTATTGGCAGCCCGTGTGGCAGCAGCCGTAGCTGTGGTAATTGCCGGATACTTTGGCATTAACCCGCCGGGCTTTGTAGCCGAAGTAGTGGCGTTTGCCTTTGGTCTGGCAGCGGCATCGTTCTTCCCGGTTATCATCATGGGCATCTTCTCTAAAACCATGAACAAACAGGGCGCTATCTGGGGCATGATCACAGGTTTGGTGTTCACGATCTCCTACATTTCATACTTTAAATTCATCAGCCCCGAGCTTAACACACCGGATAACTGGCTCTTTAGTATTTCGCCGGAAGGGATTGGTACGGTTGGGATGATCCTGAATTTTATTGTATCTTTTGTGATATCCCGCTTTACGCCGCCACCGCCACTGCATGTGCAGGAACTGATCGAAGACATCCGCGTTCCGCGTGGTGCTGGCGCTGCCGTATCGCATCATTAGCAGAAGTATAGATCAGATAAAAGTATAAAATGGTTAATCGGTAAAAATGGCCGGTTAACCATTTCCTTGTAAAACAGGTGTGATTTACGCCTGGTATCGCTAACTTAAGTCATCATATAACTGCTCCCCATAAGGAGCTGGCATCCTGATTCTATCAAGAAATCACTTCCGAAGAGGGGTTAGGAGTGAGTTAACAATAGCAACATAAAACTCAGGCAAAATTATTAAGCAAAGTGAGCAGCAGTAACCCAACTAATTTCTGTTTTAAGTAAAGAACGACCCTATGCGCGATAGAGTGAAAGGCAGGCGATTATTCTTTATCAGTGCGCTGTTTCTGGTGCTGCTCAATTATCCGGTGCTTTCCATTTTTAACAAGAGTAAAGTGATAATGGGCGTGCCGCTTTTATACTTCTACCTGATGCTGGCCTGGCTGGCATGTATTGGTTCTATTGCGTGGTTCGTGGAAAGGGAGCGCATCAAAAAAACAAAACAGAAATAACACATGAATTACTGGCTGGTTATTGCGGTTTCGTTTTGTTACCTGGCACTGCTCTTCGGGCTGGCTTCGTGGGCCGAAAGGCGCTCTGCAGCTGGCAGAAGCCTGGTGGCGAACCCGTATATCTATGCCCTTTCGCTGGCCGTTTACTGCACCGCCTGGACCTACTACGGCAGCGTAGGCCGGGCGGCATTGGGTGGCCTGGAGTACCTGGCTATCTATGTTGGCCCCACCTTAATGGCGCCGCTCTGGTGGGTGGTACTACGCAAGATCATCCGCATCTGTAAAGTACAGCGCATCACCACCATCGCCGATTTTATTTCGTCACGGTATGGCAAAGATGTAAAATTGGGAAGTATAGCTACCATTATTTGTGTGCTGGGTATTGTGCCCTATATCTCTATCCAGTTAAAAGCCATTGCCAGCAGTTTGTTTATACTTACCGGAAGGGCTGGCGCAACAGAAGCGTTTCCGGATACTTCTTTTTTTATAACGCTGGGGCTGGGCCTTTTTACGATTGTGTATGGTACGCGGCATGTAGAGGCAACCGAGCGGCACGAAGGGATGGTGACGGCCATTGCATTTGAATCGGTATTAAAGCTGGTGGTTTTCCTGGTGGCCGGCGTTTTTGTGACCTACGGCGTTTTTAAAGGATTTGATGATATCATGCGGCAGGCAAGATCGCTCCCGGATTTTGAGCAATTGATGTCGTTTAAAACCGAAGGTGGCTACGCACAATGGTTCTGGATGGTCGTATTGTCTATGATGGCAATTCTTTTTCTGCCGCGCCAGTTCCAGGTGGCTGTCGTAGAGAACGTAAACGAAGAACACCTGAATAAAGCCATGTGGCTCTTTCCGTTATACTTATTTGCGATCAATATTTTCGTGCTTCCGATTGCTTTTGGCGGCGACCTGCTTTTCCGGAACGGTACGGTAGATGCGGATATGTTTGTGCTGGCCATTCCGTTAAGCCAGGGCCAGGACCTGCTGGCGTTGCTGGTATACCTGGGCGGTTATTCGGCAGCCACCAGTATGGTTATTGTCGCTACTATCTCTTTAAGTGTGATGATGAGCAACAACCTGATCATGCCGCTGCTGGTGGGCATTCCGGCGCTCAAAAACCGCTATCAACACAAACTGACTGTTATACTTTTGTACAGCCGCCGGCTTTGTATTTTGTTGGTGTTGCTGCTCGCTTATTTATACTACAAGGGCGTAGCCGAATATTATTCTCTGCTCGAGATCGGGTTGGTTTCGTTTGCGGCAGTGGCCCAGTTTGCACCGGCTATTATCGGAGGCATTTTCTGGAAAGAAGGCACACGCTACGGAGCGCTGACCGGGATATTGGTTGGAGCCATACTTTGGTTTTATACCTTGGTGGTTCCGTCTATTGTCGGGGTGGGCTTACTGCCTGCCACTATACTTGCCGAAGGGCCTTTGGGCATTTCGTGGCTGAAACCCTTTGAGTTGTTTGGACTGGAAGGGATGGATTACATTTCGCATGCTATGTTCTGGAGCATGTTCCTGAATACCGGTTTATACATTGGGGTGTCGTTACTTACCCGGCAAACCTCCCAGGAGCGTAACCAGGCCGAAGTTTTTGTCGATATCTTTAAATACTCCACCGTTTTCGAAACGTCCATCGTCTGGAAAGGCACTGCTTACATCCCGGATATAAGATCGTTGCTGGTTAATTTTTTAGGTGAGAAAAGAGCCGAGAGTGCCCTTAAAACATACCGCCGAAAATACCCCGAACCCGAAGATGCAACCGGCAAAGCAGATCCCAAACTGGTAACGTATGCCGAAAAGTTGCTGGCCGGTGTGATCGGGTCATCGTCGGCGCGCATTATGGTGGCATCCGTGGCTAAAGAAGAAAAGATAAGTATAGACGAGGTACTGCACATCCTCAGAGAGTCGCAGCAGCTTATTTCTATTAACAACGAGCTGCGCCGCAAATCGCTGGAACTGCGCAAAGCAACCCAGCAACTCAGCAGTGCCAACGAACAACTAAGGCTACTGGATGAGCAGAAAGACGAGTTCCTGTCTACGGTTACGCACGAGCTGCGCACGCCGCTTACCTCTATCCGCGCCTTGTCCGAAATACTATATGATAACCCAGATCTGGACAGAGAAGACCAGGAGCATTTCCTGCACACTATTGTAAAAGAATCCGAGCGCCTCACCCGCCTGATCACGCACGTGCTCGACCTCGAAAAATTTGAATCCGGCAAGTATGAATTAAACCTGTCGGAGGTACGGATCGAAGAAATCGTGCAGGAATCGCTGGACGCGCTGGAAAGCCTGGTGCAGGAAAAAAACATAGAACTGCTGGTAGATGTGCAGCACGAAATGCCTGCCATCCGTGCCGACCGCGACCGCCTGATACAGGTAATGGTAAACCTGGTTTCGAATGCTATCAAGTTCTGCAACCCGGACAACGGACAGATTTCCGTATCGGGGTATTACCTGGATGGTATGATCAAGATCAATGTATCAGACAATGGAAAAGGCATCGACGAAGAAGCTAAAAAACAGGTATTCGATAAGTTTTACCAGGCCCAGAACCAGAACATACGCAAGCCCGAAGGCAGCGGGCTTGGCCTGGCCATCAGCAAAAAAATAATAGAATCGCATAAAGGGCAGATGTGGGTCGAGAGTGAAGTTGGCAAAGGCGCCAGGTTCTCTTTTGTAGTACCGGTACACGTAAAAGAAGAAGCAGCCAAAGTATAAACATGAAAAAGGAAGGCAAAAAATGGAAAGTGCTGGTAGTGGATGATGAGCCCAGTATACTGATGCCGCTGGAGTTTCTGATGCGCAAAAGTGGCTACCAAGTATACATTGCCCGCAACGGTACCGAAGCGATCGAGAGCGTGGACCGCGAACTGCCGCAGATAATTGTGCTGGATATTATGATGCCTGATGTGGATGGGTATGAAGTATGCCGCTACATCCGGAGCCAAGCAAAAATGGAAGGTGCTAAAGTGATTTTCCTGAGTGCCAAAACAAAAGAAGCAGACATTAAAAAAGGCTACGAAGCAGGGGCAGACCTCTACATACCAAAGCCTTTTTCTACCCGCTTCCTGATGGAGAAAATAAAAGAGCTGACGCAAAGCGAAGAGAACAGTTAAAGCAACAGAGCGATGGAAAAAGAAAAGCAAATACACCAAACGTATGCCGCCGCTTACGCGCAAAGTATAACCGACCCCGAAGGTTTCTGGGGAGAACAAGCGAAGCAGATTGCCTGGTTCCGGGAGCCCGAGCAGGTCCTGAGCAAAGATGAAAAAGGCTTTTACCGCTGGTTTAAAGGCGGCCAGCTAAACACCGCTTACCTTGCCCTGGATTACCACGTGGAAAACGGCCGCGCCAACCAGACTGCCCTCATTTACGATTCCCCGGTAACCGATACCATCCGGAAGTATACGTACACAGAACTACGCGATCTGGTCGCAAAATTTGCAGGCGGTTTAAGCAGTTTGGGTGTGGGCAAAGGCGATACGGTAGTTATTTACATGCCTGTTATTCCGGAGGCAATGATCGCGATGCTGGCCTGTGCTAGGTTGGGAGCCATCCACTCGGTGGTGTTTGGTGGGTTTGCACCACACGAACTGACCGTCAGGATTGATGATGCGCAGCCGAAAGTGGTGATATCTGCTTCCTGCGGAATCGAGTTTGACAAGCACATCCCGTACAAGCCGCTGCTCGACGAAGCCCTTCAGAAAAGCCGCCACAAACCTAACCATACCATTATCCTGCAACGCCCGTACGTGGAAGCCACCATGCAACCGGGCCGCGACCTCGATTACAACGAACTGCTGCAAAATGCCACGCCCGCAGACTGCGTTCCGGTAGATGCCCACGATCCGCTTTACATACTTTATACGTCCGGCACTACGGGCAAACCCAAAGGTATTGTACGCGATAACGGCGGCCACGCGGTCGCTTTAAAGTATAGCATGAAAGCCGTGTATGGCGTTGACCCCGGCGATGTGTTCTGGGCTGCTTCAGATGTAGGCTGGGCCGTAGGGCACTCGTACCTGGTGTATGCGCCATTAATACATGGGTGTACCACTGTTTTATTTGAAGGTAAACCCGTTCGTACGCCGGATGCTGGTACGTTTTGGCGCGTGATCCAGGAGCACCAGGTTAAGGTTTTATTTACTGCACCCACTGCCATCCGCGCCATCAAGAAAGAAGACCCTGAAGGAACGTATAAAACAAAGTATAACCTGAGTTCGCTCAAGTACCTGTTCCTGGCCGGCGAGCGCTGCGACAGCGCTACCTATTACTGGGCCAAGGATATGCTGAAAGTACCCGTAATAGACCATTGGTGGCAGACAGAATCCGGGTGGCCGATGGTAGCGAACATGGTAGGCTACGGGTTGATACAGCCAAGGCCGGGCTCTGCCGGAAAACCGGTTTGCGGCTATAAAGTAGAGATTCTGGGCGAAGAAGGGCAGGCGCTTATTCCGGCGCAGGAAGGCTATGTAGCTGTTAAGCTGCCGCTGCCTCCGGGCTGTTTGCCTACGCTCTGGCAGGACGATGACCGGTTCAGCAAATCGTACCTGGAGCGCTTTCCGGGGTATTACATGACAGGCGATGGCGGGTACATTGACGAAGACGGCTATGTGTACATCATGGGCCGGATCGATGACGTGATTAACGTATCGGGGCACAGGTTATCGACCGGCGAGATGGAAGAAATGGTTTCGTCGCATCCGGCGGTAGCCGAGTGTGCCGTTATCGGCATTTCGGATGAACTGCGCGGGCAGCGGCCTATCGGTTTGGTGGTGTTAAAAGACGGCCAGACCATCAGCGAAAGCGATATAGAACGCGAACTGATCCAGCTGATCCGCGAAAAAATAGGGGCGGTGGCCTACTTCAGAAGTGCGCTGGTTATTAAACGGCTGCCCAAAACACGCTCCGGCAAGATCCTGCGGAAAATAATGCGCAACATTGCCGACGGCGAGCATTACGCCATTCCGTCTACCATCGACGACCCGGCCATCCTGACCGAAATACACGACAGCCTGCGCGAACGAAAGATCGGCAACGCTTTCCTGTAAAGTATAAAAATAACTTATCGCCAAAGAGCATCTCAAAAGTATAAACTGACATTTTCTAAGCTAAACCAACAGCAGCATGGACAACAACTTTCAGATCAAAACCTTTGAAGAATACCAGCAAGCCTACCAGCAAAGTGTAGATAACCCGGAAGCGTTCTGGGAAAGTATAGCCGATACCTTTACCTGGCGCAAAAAGTGGGACAAAACACTGGAGTGGAATTTTGAAGAACCAAGTATAAAATGGTTTCAGGGCGGAAAGCTTAACATAACAGAAAACTGCCTGGACCGCCACCTGAAAACGCGTGGTAACAAACTAGCCATTATCTGGGAGCCCAATGACCCCAAAGAGCGGTATATCCGGTTTACCTACAAGGAAGTATACGAGCGCGTTTGCCAGTTTGCGAATGTGCTTAAAAAGAACGGCGTACAGAAAGGCGACCGCGTGTGTATTTACATGCCAATGATTCCAGAGCTGGCATTTGCTGTGCTGGCCTGTGCTAGAATTGGAGCGGTGCACTCGGTTATTTTTGCCGGCTTTTCTGCTTCTGCTATGGCCGATAGAATTAACGATGCCGGCGCTAAAATGATCCTGACCTCGGATGGCCTGAACCGTGGCTCGAAACAGATACCCGTAAAACGCGTGGTAGACGAAGCGCTGGAGCACTGCCCATCCGTAGAAAAAGTAATTGTAGTAGAGCGCCTGGGCTGGGCCGTGAACATGGTGGAAGGCCGCGATGTATGGTACCACGACGAAGTAAAAGATGTATCCAAAGAGTGTCCTGCCGAAGAAATGGACGCCGAAGACATGCTGTTCATACTCTATACGTCGGGCTCTACAGGCAAACCCAAGGGCGTGGTGCATACCTGCGGCGGGTATATGGTATCGGCGCAGTACACGTTCAGTAACGTGTTCCAGTACCAGGAAAGCGACATTTACTGGTGTACCGCCGATGTTGGCTGGGTAACAGGCCACACGTATTTGCTGTATGGTCCGTTGCTTTCGGGTGCTACTACGCTGATGTTCGAGGGTGTGCCGACGTACCCGGATATGGGGCGTTTCTGGCAGGTTGTGGATAAGTTTGGCGTTACAATTTTTTACACGGCGCCAACGGCTATCCGGGCGTTAATGGCCGGCGATATTGACGATGTACTTTCGTATAGTTTAGACTCATTGAAAGTGCTGGGCTCGGTGGGCGAACCCATAAACGAGGAAGCCTGGCATTGGTACCACACCCACGTAGGCAAGGAGCGCTGTCCGCTGGTAGATACCTGGTGGCAAACTGAGACCGGCGGCATCATGATCTCGACGCTGGCGGGCGTTACACCCATGAAACCGGCCCACGCCACCCTGCCGCTTCCGGGCATACAACCCATACTTGTAAACAGCGACGGCTCCGAAATAACCGAAAACGAAGTAGAAGGCCACCTGTGCATTAAATTTCCGTGGCCGGGCATGATCCGCACCACCTATGGCGACCACGAGCGCGCGCGCCTCAGCTACTTCTCCACGTACAAAAATTTATACTTTACAGGCGATGGTGCCAAGCGCGATAAGGATGGTTTGTACCGTATCATTGGTCGTGTAGATGATGTGATCAACGTATCCGGCCACCGCTTCGGCACCGCCGAAATTGAAGAGGCCATCAACCACAACGAGCACGTGATAGAATCTGCTGTGGTGGGGTACCCGCACGATGTAAAAGGCCAGGGGATTTACGCCTTCGTGATTTGTAAAGACATACCGGAGCGGGAAGACTGGCTGCGCGCCGAAATCATCGAAACGGTTGTGGAGAAGATCGGAAAAATTGCCAAGCCCGATAAGATTCAGATCGTGAGTGGCCTGCCCAAAACCCGCTCCGGCAAGATCATGCGCCGCATCCTCCGCAAAATAGCCGAAGGCGATACTTCTAATTTAGGTGATACTTCTACGCTGCTCGATCCGGATGTGGTGGATGAAATTAAAGAAGGCGCTTTGTAGAGATATAGTTTAGTTGTTAGAAAACCCTGCCGCCCTTGCGGCAGGGTTTTTTTCTTTGAGGGGGCAGCACTATACTAGGACGTAATTAGAATAAGAATAGAACAGCATATTAAAAAAAGGAAGTTAATTTTATGCCTGTTGCAACCTGACAGGGTAAACCGGAATCCTAAGTAAAGCAACTATCAACCTGAAAGTATAGGAACGAAAAGTACAGCCAGCCTCCAGTTACAATTTATTCTAAATGAAACTAACATCTGCATTCGTATCAGTTCTTCTGTTTATCTTCTTTCTCAATAGTCCTTTTGCATCGTTGGCACAGCGCGTTGCCAAAATTAAAAATTCAAATCATTATACTCCAGACAGTACCTTAACAGACAGGCAAGTAGATAACCTGTTTGCTTTTGCCAAAGTGTATGGGTACGTAAAATACTTTTATCCATTAAAAGACAAGGAGCATATAAACTGGAATTTTGTTGCCACAGCCGGTACTCAGAAAATAATAAGTGCAGAGAATAGTGTAGCACTGCGAGATTCCCTAACTGCCTTTTTCAGACCTATTGCTCCGTTGCTGAAAATCAGCAGCAACCCGGAAGCAGCAGAAATATTAAGTAAAAAAGCTTTGCAAAGTACATTGGATGCTACAGAAAGTTCCGGTCGGTATTACTACAATTATCATGAAGGGCTCGGGCAGGATAAACAAGATTTGCCTCCTGTTTCAAGAATTATAACTAGCTCATTGTATAAAAGCAAAACGCTGGAAGCCGACCAGCAGACATACTTTCATTTAGTAACAGCAGGTACTATCCTTCCTGTAGACAGCCTTTATTCTGCCCAGATCGGAGAAGATCTGTTTTGTTCTTTACCACTTGTGTTAACGGAGAAGAACTATGAAAACAATCAAGCCTACAAACGCCACCGCAAAAAGTATAAGCCCAACCTAAACCTGCACCACGACAGAATTGCCAACTTGGTTATTCTCTGGAACATATTTCAACACTTTCATCCATATCTCGAAAATACAGGAGGCTGGAATAAAGTTTTCTTTCGGACGATGAAGCAGGCCTCACCTGCGATGGACAAAAATAGCTTTGCAAAACTACAGTATGCGCTTATCGCTTCCTTAAAAGACGGACATGCCAATATTGCAAACTCAAACAGCATCGGTATCTATAAAAGACCAACTTTACCAGCTATAGAAACAGGCTGGATAGAAGGACAAATAGTTGTTACCAAAGTAAATATGACTGATACCACTATTCAACAAGGAGATATTTTAGAAAAAATTGATTCAGTCGAAGCGAATGTAGCTGTTGAGAATCTGAAAAAGTATACTTCTTCGGCCGACGAGCATAATCTTGATTTGATAGCAGGTGAAAGAGTTTTGAGTTGGCAGAAGACAGTTAGTTTAAAGATTACAGACAGTGCTGGTAACAGAAAAGATGCTATGCTGAGCAGGAATCCGAAGTTAAAAAAAGTGGTAAAGCCTGCCACCATCCGGAAGCTCGATAATAATATTTACCTACTTGATGCATCCACTCTAAATGAAAAGGAAATAGAAACAAACCTAACTGAGTTGAAACAGGCAAAAGGTATTATTGTAGATCTCAGAACGCGGCCTTCTGCTAATTTTTTAACAGGCGTATTGCCATACTTTATAAAAGCGGAAGTAGAAACAGGAAACTGGTTTATTCCGCATTACACGTTCCCGGACCAGGTAAATGTGAAGTATAAGCCGACCGGAAAATATGTTATTAAACCAAATGGTAAATATTTAAATGCGGCCAAAGTTTTTCTAATAGGGCACCATACTTTCAGCTACGGCGAAACCTGTGCTGAAGTAATTGACCACTACAAACTCGGTAAAACAATTGGCTGGTACACCGCTTCTACAAACGGCAATATCAACTTCTCGGGTATTGGGAAGCAACAGACAACCTGGACAGGTATGAAAGTTATGAAAAGAGACGGAAGCCCCTATCATGGAGTTGGGATAAAGCCTGAAATACTTGTAGAGCCAAACCTGCATGATATCAGATCTGGAAAAGCTTCGGAAGTTGAGGCAGCTATCAAGTACTTAACAGGATATTAGTTTGTGGAGGTGTTTTCCCTCGCAGGTTTTTCTTGAGAGAGAAATACCTAAAGTAAATGAAAATAATCTTTTGAGGGATGTAATTGATGGCACATTTACTATATACATAATGCAATAGTGTGGTGACAGGTCTAAAAAACTGGTCATTAGGAGTATAAAGCTGATCATCTGGTTTTAACCTCATTTTCAGCACTCGCACAAACAAAGTCTGTTACCGAGGAAAAGTTTAGCCAGATTAGTGATAATGAACAATGAATTACGTGTTTCACTTAAATCTTAATTAAAATCTAAACCTTATGTCCAGAAGAAAAGCTTTTACTGCCCCGGATGCCGTTGCTGTTGGTCCTTATTCGCATGCCGTGGAGGCCGGTGAGTTGGTGTACTTATCGGGCCAGACGCCAATAGATGCTGCTACCGGAAAACTGCTGGAAGGTGATATTACCGCCCAGACCGCGCAATGTTTCAAGAACCTGTTTGCCGTACTCGCTGCAGCCGGCCTGACGCCCGATGATGTGGTAAAAGTAAATATTTTTCTGACGGATATGGCCGATTTTGCTGCCATGAATGCCGTCTATGAAACTCAGTTTACGGCCCCATACCCGGCACGTACTACCATTGGCGTGGCTTCGCTGCCGTTGGGTGCGCAGGTAGAAATGGAGTTGATTGCCAGGAAAAGCTAGTTTTTACGTTGCGCTTGGGCGCTGCTCAAAAATTTTACCCACCCCTAACCCCTCCAGGGAGGGGAGTTTATACTTGCTCCTGAAATTCTCCCCTTTGAAGTTTAGGATCGTTTCATTCTCCTTTTTTGTCATCCTTAAAGGATCTTGTGAGCCAGTAGCAATGGTTTAACCTCCCGGGGGAAGGGGCCCTCTATTTCTGGCAGGTTTCTTAACAGAATGACAGAAAGTTTTCAGGCTCTGTTTTATAGAATGAAACGACCTTAACCTTTGAAGGAGGGAAGGGGTATATTTACTCCTACAGAACAATTCCCCTCCTGGGAGGGGCAGGGGTGGGTTTGACAGTATCTGAAATTAACTTACAACCAGGATTTATACTTTAGTTTATCCTCAAAACCAAGTATAAAGTATACTTTCCAAAACGGAATCTAAGTATAAACCGGTCTTGCTTCCGCCAATCTCTTTATCTTTGCAGTGCAACAAAGTATGGCTATGATCGACGAAACGCACAATCCCTGGACCACCCTTTCAACAAAAGCGATTTACCAGAACCCGTGGATAACAGTACGCGAAGACCAGGTACTGAACCCCAAAGGTGGCGAAGGTATTTACGGCGTAGTCAGTATGAAAAACAAGGCCATCGGCATTATCCCGATTGATGATGAAGGGTATACTTACCTGGTAGGCCAGTACCGTTATGCGTTAAACGAATATAGCTGGGAAATACCGATGGGCGGCGGCCTGATCGAGAACGATATACTGGAATCGGCGAAGCGTGAGTTGCAGGAAGAAACCGGGTTTACCGCTGCCAAATGGACCAACATCTGCCGCCTACATACCTCCAACTCGGTAACAGACGAGGAAGGCTTTGTTTTCCTGGCCGAGGAACTGACCGCCGGCGAAACGGCTTTCGAAGAAACCGAAGAACTGCACATTAAACGGCTGCCTTTTAAAGAAGCGCTGGAAATGGCGCTCACCAATAAAATAACCGATGCCATCAGCGTAGCCGGCATCCTGAAAGCCGCTTTTATATTGGGCGTAAAGTAAGCTATACTTGCGGTAGCTACATTGCTGTTAACAAAGTATAAATCTGATCAATATTCATACTTCAGAAAGTATAACTTATACTAGCAACGATCTCATAATTCATCAGAAAAAAATCAGTTTAAGCGGGCTGACTGCAAATTTTCCGGCTAACATTTTCTAAATTGAATTATCCTGTAGCGCAGGTGGTTTTTGGAGAGTTGAACAATGCCCGAATATTATTACATTTGAACGAATGAAAATTTTAAAATACCTGTCGCAGCGCATTTATACTACCTGGTGCATTACCTGGTTTGTAGTGCCGTTTGTTGTAACGTATCCGTTGCAGGTTTTTTTAATCCGGAAGCCACAGTGGTACAAGCATGTACATAACATAAACCGGTTGTGGTCACATATTTTCCTGCGGATGTTCCTGGCTCCGCTTATTGTAGAGTGGCGTACAAAACTCAACCCGAAGCAACGCTATATTTTTACACCTAACCACAGTTCTTACCTCGATATCCCGATGATGCTGCGGGCTATCCCGGGGTTTCTTAACTTTGTAGGCAAAAGCTCGCTGGCCAAAGTTCCGCTCTGGGGTAAAGTATACGATAAGCTCTATATTTCAGTAGATCGTAAAAGTGCCATCAGCAGTGCTAAAAGCTACATAAAATCGGTGCAGTCGCTGGAGAAGGGCAGGAGCCTGGTTATTTTTCCAGAGGGCACCATACCAACTACCGCCGGCGAACAGATGTTGCCTTTCAAGGATGGTCCGTTTAAACTGGCCATCGAAAAGCAATTGCCTTTAGTGCCTGTTACCATGCCGTATAACCAGCATTTTATGCCCGACTTAGATGGTAAACTAAAGATACGCTGGCACCCGCTGAAGATGATCGTGCACGAGCCGATCGACACCACCGGCCTGACGCTAAACGACCTGCCGGTTTTAAAAGAAAAAGTATTTCAGATCATTCAAACAGAATTAACAAAACATACCAGTACCCATGTCAACAGATATTCAGACTATCAGGAAATTAGCGCACTTAGCCAGGTTGGAGTTTAACGATGAAAAAGAGCAGGACATGCTCCAGGACCTGAACAAGATCCTGAACTGGGTAGACCAGCTGCGCGAACTCGATACCGAAAATGTGGAGCCACTGGTACACATGTCGGAAGAAGTGAACGTGCTGCGCGACGATATGGCGCAAAATACCGTATCACACGAACAGGCACTGGCAAACGCACCTAAAAAAGACTCTGATTACTTCCGGGTGCCAAAAGTGCTGGAGTAATCTATAGCCCTTTATGAATAAAATTAAGTTTTGGCAAAGTTGGGATACTCATACGAAGTATCCCTATCTTTTTATACTGGGCCTGAGTATAGCGGCATTGCTGCTGGGGGCCTATCATTACATTACCGGAAACGACCTGGCTTTTGCCTGGGATAAAATCTCGGACCTGCAGGTGGTGCCATTGCCAGTACACGAAAGTACACACCTCCTCGAAACCTTCACCCTGACTGCCGACGGCTACCTGCTGCTGGAGCAGTATGATATTGCCCAACCCGTTTTCAGAACAACGCCTGCCGCCTTTATGCTGGGGTTTCTGGCTATCTGTTTGGCTTTCTATATTGCCACCATCAGTGCCATGAAACGGTCTGCTTATTTTGGCGGGATGGCCCTGCTGATGCTTTTGCTGGCAACCTTTAACATGGATGCGCTGGGCGTTTATGGCAGCGAAACAGGCCAGACCATGCTCGTGATCAGCATCATCGTTTTAGCGATAGCCAGTTACGGGTTTCAGGCATTCTGGGTAACAACCAGTTTGCTGTGGCGTGTGGTAGCTATACTTGGCGTGGAGATTTTACTTGGCCTGCTGATCTATACCGAGTCCGAATTCCCGGCTTCGCTTATAACGCTGCACCTTGTTAATTACAGTAGCATCGGTTTTCTGGTGGCAACCGTGCTATTTATACTTTGGGTAGCCTACGAAAACGTGAATGCGCTGCTCTGGATAAACACACAAGCCAAAACGGCAGAGCGACGCTTCAGTATCTGGCAATTCCTGCTTATCAGCTTTTTATACTTGCTGAACCTGGCGCTGCTTTACCTGCGGCACATGGGCTATGTTGAGTTTGATATCTTTTACATAAACGGCTACGTGTTGCTGCTGCTTTCGGCTATTTCGGGTTTTTGGGGCATGCGCCAGCGCGAAGCTTATTACGGCGGCTTGTTCCGGTTTAAACCTGTTGGGGCTGTTCTATACCTGGTTTTTGCAACGGTCGCTTTTCTAAGTATAGGCTATGCCTACGCCACTGCCAACGATTCGCTTACAGTGATGTACCATGATGTGATCGTGTATACGCACCTGGCTTTTGGCTTTGCTTTTCTGCTGTATGTGCTGGTTAATTTCAGTAGGTTACTGGAAGAGCGTTTGCAGGTATATAAAGTGGTATACCAGCCCAAATCCTTCTCGCTTTTTGCTTTTCTGATTGTAGGAACTGTACTGACGGCCATACTCGTGATGCGCACGCAATACAGGGTTTACTTTTATGCAAAAGCCGGCTATTACAATTATTTGGGTGATCTGTACCGTGCTTCCGACAACCACATGCTGGCGGCCCGCTTTTACGAAGAAAGCGATATCTACGACCCGGATAACGTAAAAGCCAATTACAGTTTAGCCGGCATGCACCGTGCGGCCCAGGAATCGAACAACGAAATTATCCGCCTGAAAAATGCGGTGGTGAAGCGCCCCAATCCAAAGTTATACATCCGGCTGGCTAACCTGTATGATGGCAAAGAGTTCTTTTTCGAGAAGATGTATGTGCTGCGCGAAGGCCTTGCTAAGTTCCCGGAAAGCGGCGAACTATACAACAACATGGCCCTGCTGTACGCCCAGACAAGTATAACCGATAGCACCGATTATTACTTTGACCTGGCTCAGCAATACAGCAGCAACGAAGATTTTGTAAAAAGCAACCGGCTGGCTTTTTATACCAAGCAAGCTATGCTGGAGCCAGCCAGAGAACTGCTTCAGGATAGCAAAGGCGACTATACTACTCTACGCAGCAACGCCGCTTTATTGCGCCAGCTGATCGGTCAGCAGCCCGATGCAAAAGATGCTTTCGTGCCGGATTCATTGCAACAGGTAGAGGATTTTACGCTGTTCTATAACCAGACCATCGGCACGCTTAACACCGCTGATACAACGCGCCTGGCTGCCATCAATGCCTACATTGCCGAGCCTGATAACCAGCTGTTCCAGGAAAGCCTGATTTACCTGAAAGGCCTTGTGCAGCACTATAACGGCCAGCCCAAAGAAGCAAGGACAGTTGTAGAGAACCTGGCATTGGCTGCTTCCGCACGAAGCGGTTATTACTACGATGCGCTGGGTATCTGGATGATGGAAGAGAACAACTACCGGGCAGCAGCAGCATACTTTAAACAGGCAAAAGACCGGGGCAACCCGCAATCGTACATCTCGGAAGGGTATGCACACGCCATGGCCCACCAACCAGCCAAAGCAGTACAAGCCCTGGAGGAAGTAGGCTTTACCGGCAACAAACCAGTTATTGAGGTAGCGCAAAAACTTGCCACTGTGCTTCGTCAGAATGTATCATCTATACTTGCAATAGGTGCTGATGAAGATAAAGTAACGTTCCTGCTCACGTACCTGCCACGCCTTACTTTTGAGGAGGTAAATAAGTTAGTGGATGCTGTTGAAGACAAAGACCTGAAACGCCGTGCCCTGGTTGCCCGCATCGATTACCTGATCAATCTAAGAAAATGGAAAACAGCAAACGACCTGCTGAAAGAAGCTGGCCCGCAACTGCAACCGGAAGGCGAGTTGCGCTCGAAGCTTAATGTGCAGCAAATGAAAGTATGGCTCGAAACCAAAAACTACGATGTGCTGCTTTCCCGCATGAACAACCTGCACTTAACAGAGCGCGACAAACGTTTAACTTTATACTACAGGGCTCGCGTGGCCGACCTGAAAGGACGCACCCAGGAAGCAGCAACCCGTTACGAACAAGCCCTGAAAATGCTGTTGTATAAAGAAGAAGTAGTGCTGGCTGCAGCCGATTTTTTCAGCAGGTATAAACCGAAAGAAGAGAACGCGTATAATATTTTACTGGCTGGCATCACCTATAATGCACAGTCGGCGGAGCTGCAAAAAGCCTATGCCCTGGAAAGTATAAACCAGGGATTATACAGCTATGCAGACGATGCGCTGGCCGTTTTAAAGGATTTGCTTCCTGCGGCAGAATACAGTACATTTAGTGATAAATTACTAAAACAGCGCCAGCAATCGGAGGCACGCGCCGACGACTGGCAACTATAAGTCAGGTGTATGAGCACAATTATCGAAACGAACGATATTTCCAGGGTTTACCGCATGGGCAGCGAGACGATCAATGCACTTAAATCCGTATCGATCACCATCAACAAAGGCGAGTATGTTGCCTTTATGGGGCCATCCGGTTCCGGTAAATCCACGCTGATGAATATTATCGGTTGCCTCGATACACCTTCCGGCGGAACCTATATCCTGAACGGGAACGATGTAAGCAACATGTCGGATAACGAACTGGCGGAAATTCGTAACAAAGAAATTGGCTTCGTATTTCAGACCTTTAACCTGTTGCCGCGCCAAAGCTCGCTCGATAATGTAGCACTTCCGCTGATTTATGCTGGTTACAACAAATCGCAACGCGATAAAAAAGCCCAGGAAGCGCTGGAAAGCGTAGGACTCGGCAACCGTGGCAATCACAAACCAAACGAATTGTCGGGTGGCCAGCGCCAGCGTGTGGCCATTGCCCGCGCGCTGATAAACGACCCAAGTATAATTCTGGCAGATGAGCCGACAGGTAACCTCGATACCAAAACCTCCTACGAAATTATGGAGCTGTTCGAGAACCTGCATGCCAAAGGCAATACCATCATCATGGTAACGCACGAAGAAGATATCGCCAAGTATGCCCACCGCATTGTGCGCCTTCGGGACGGACTTATAGAATCGGATCTGATTAATGATGATGTAGCTACGGCCAGTAAGTTACAGGCAGAACAAAACGTAAATGAAAATATACACTAAGACCGGCGATAAAGGCAAAACCTCGCTTATAGGGGGCACGCGTGTTGCCAAATCTGATGTACGCATCGAAGCCTACGGCACCGTAGATGAGCTTAACTCTTACATCGGGCTGGTACGCGACCAGGAAGTAAACTGTAACCGTGCCGATATTCTGAAGGAAATACAGGACCGGCTTTTTACGATTGGTGCATCGCTGGCTTCTGACCCCGTAAAATCAAAAATGAAGACCCCTGACCTGCACAACGAAGATGTGCTGTTGCTGGAGCAGGAAATCGATAATTATACTTCTGAAGTTCCGCCGCTGCGCGCTTTTGTGTTGCCTGGCGGGCACCAGTCTGTTTCGTTTTGCCATGTGGCACGCTGTGTTTGCCGGCGAGCCGAGCGTATTGCCATCCAATTGCAGCAGGAATCCGAAGTAGAAGATCTTGTTATAATTTATCTGAACAGATTATCCGATTATCTGTTTGCCCTTTGCCGTATAATGACGCACGAGCTTGGCGCTGAAGAAATAGCCTGGAAAGCCCGTATCTGAAACGGTTATTATCAACCTTAACCCTCCAAAAAACTTGCTATGACAACTGAAGACGCAGCAACGATACCAACCAAAACCATAAATATCCAGCGTGCAACAGCATCGCGCATAAACGAGCTGGACTTTAATAACATCCAGTTCGGGAAGATTTTTGCAGACCACATGCTGGTTGTTGATTACAAGGATGGTGCCTGGCAAACGCCAGAGATTCTGCCATATGGCGATATGATGATGAGCCCGGCTACATCAGCTATACATTACGGTCAGTCCATTTTTGAGGGGATGAAAGCGTACCGTAACCCGGAAGGCGAAATTCAGTTATTCAGACCTTTGGAGAATTTTAAGCGGTTAAACCTGTCGGCAGAGCGTATGTGCATGCCGGAGATACCCGAAGCGCTTTTTATGGATGGCCTGAAAGAGCTTCTGAAACTGGATGCTGCCTGGGTGCCGCCAACAGAAGGATGCGCATTGTACATTCGCCCGTTCATGTTTGCTACCGATGATTTTATTGGCGTTCGCCCATCAGATACGTACCGTTTTGTGATCTTTACCTGTCCGGTGGGCGCTTATTACGGTGTGCCGTTAAAAGTAGCGATAGAGCCGAATTATGCCCGCTCCGTAGAGGGCGGCGCAGGTTTTGCCAAAGCAGCAGGTAACTATGGATCGGCCCTATTGCCAGCCCGTAAAATGCAGGAGAAAGGCTACCACCAGCTTATCTGGACAGACGCTAAAGAACACAAGTATATCGAGGAATCAGGTACCATGAACATTATGTTCGTAATAGATGGGAAACTGGTAACACCTGCTGTAAGCAACACTATTCTGAATGGTATTACCCGTGCCAGCGTGCTGCAGGTTGCCAAAGACTTAGGTTATACTGTAGAAGAACGAAAAGTGGCCGTAGACGAGATTATAGAAGCCAGCCAGGCCGGTACTTTGCAGGAAGCTTTCGGAACAGGCACTGCCGCTACCATTGCCCAGATCGCAATTATCCACTACAACGGGACGGATTATACTTTGCCAGCTATCGAGAACCGCGAAATATCAAACAAAATAGCGACAGCGCTGGATGCAATAAAAACCGGCCAGGCAACTGATACACACAACTGGATGGTGAAAATCGAAGCCTAGCGTGTAACAGCATTCGGCTTAGTTATCTAAAGTATAAAATTTTCAGTAAGATGCTGAAGTATAACTCATTTGTTTATACTTCAGCATCTTATTATTTACAGCAAATCACATTTCCAACAAAAAAATAAAACCATGACAACTGATCAGGTAAAAGAGTTAAAAGCCCGTGTAGAGGCTTTGAGGAGGTACCTTTGACTACGATGCTAAAAAAGAGCAGGTAGCCGCCACAGAAGAGCAAACCACCGCATCCGATTTCTGGGATGATCCGAAAGAAGCCGAAAAGATTCTGAAAGAGATTAAACTGGTAAAGAACTGGACCAACCATTACGAAGAAGTAGAAAAAGCGGTATCTGATTTTGAAGTGCTGTTCGATTTCTACAAAGAAGGGGATGTATCCGAAGAAGATATTCAGAAAGAATATAAAAACGCTACGGATGCGGTAGAAGGGCTGGAGTTTAAGCGTATGCTAAGCGGGGAAGAAGACCAGCTCAGTGCTATCATCGAAATTAACCCGGGAGCAGGTGGCACCGAAAGCCAGGACTGGGCCGAGATGCTGATGCGTATGTATATTATGTGGGCCGAGTCGCATAAGTTTGCTGTAAAACAGCTGAACTACAATGCCGGCGAAGGCGCAGGTATAAAATCAGCTACACTCGAAATTACCGGCGACTTTGCTTACGGCTACCTTAAGTCTGAGATTGGCGTGCACCGGCTGGTTCGTATTTCTCCGTTCGATTCGGGTGGCAGGCGGCACACTTCGTTTGCTTCGGTTTTTGCTTATCCGGTAGTAGATGATACGATCAATATTGAGATTAACCTGAGCGACATTGACTGGGATACCTACCGTGCAGGCGGCGCAGGTGGCCAGAACGTGAACAAGGTAGAAACAGCCGTGAGATTAAAGCACAAACCAACCGGCATTGTGATCGAATGCCAGATCGAACGCTCGCAGCTCATGAACAAAGAGCACGCGCTGCGCATGCTAAAATCCAGGTTATACCAGATTGAAATCGAAAAAATGAACGCAGAGCGCGACCGGATAGAAAGCACGAAAAAGCGCATTGACTTTGGTTCGCAGATTCGTAACTATGTTCTTCACCCGTATAAACTCATCAAAGACATAAGAACAGGAGTAGAGCGCACCGATGTACAGAACGTACTCGACGGCGATCTGGATGATTATATTAAAGCTTACCTGATGCAGGCTTAATAATTTCAGAAACCTTCTTTAAAAGAAAAGCCCCGAAGCATGTGCTTCGGGGCTTTTCTTTTAAAGAAGGTTGTATAAACGATGTTGTAACAAGGAATGTATTATTTGTAGGTTTTAAAAATTTCAGTTTTGAAGTTAACCCTTGAAAAATGTATATTTTATATGGGTAATATTGGGTAATAGCAGCTATTTATAAGCTGGATTATTTTAAATTAAGTCTGCCTTAAACCAAGAACCCTAACTTGCCTGCAAAAGAGGGGATGAAGCTGGATATTGTTAATTATGGTTTAAACATTGATTATCAGGGTAGTTTTAAATTATCGTATTATTAAGAAATATTTTAGGCAACAGATGTTTTAAAGTTGCTTTTCTGTTTTTTAGTGTATAATATTGAGAACAAGTAAAGCAAATACCCAATTCATGGCAATAAAGAGGATGTTGTAATAAATATACTTTTACAGCGATAAGCCATTGGTCAGATGCGCTATCATATCCCTTTAAGTAAATTTTAAAATCATACTATCCTTTATAATCTCTTTAAAATAAGAGTATGGAACTGGTATGTTTAAAGCGAAAGCTAAAAGGCTTTTGCTTCCTTAAAAGGACCAAACACGCTTACTTTAATATTTCACCTTAAACACAAACACACATGAAAAAACTATTACTAATTAGTTTTGCTCTGGTACTTGTCCTGCTTCAGCAGGCGATGGCACAGGGCAAAACTGTAACTGGTACAGTTACTGACCAGTCGACAGGAGATGGGCTGCCTGGAGTAGCTGTTCTCGTTAAAGGTACTACCGTTGGGGTAGCAACCGGAGCAGATGGCTCTTATTCTATTAATGTTCCTGCGGAAGGAAATACATTGCAGTTCCGTTTTATTGGTTACACAGCAGTAGAACGTAGTATTGGAAATGCAAGCACTATTAATGTAGCTATGTCGCTTGATAATAAGCAGTTACAGGAAGTGGTAGTAACGGCCCTAGGTATCCAGAGAGAGAAAAAAGACTTAGGTTATTCAGTTGGTACTGTAAATGCTGAAGAACTGATAGTTGGACGCCCTACAAACGTTGTTAACGCTTTATCTGGTAAAGTTGCAGGTGTTAAAATTTCCAGTGCCAGTGGTATGGTTGGTTCATCTTCAGGTATCTTTATCAGAGGTAATACAACGTTTACTGGTAATAACCAGCCTTTATTCGTTGTAGACGGTGTTCCGATTGATAACGGTGGTGGAGATAACGCTCTACAGAACGGTGTTTCTAACTCAAACCGTGCAATTGACCTTAATCAGGACGATATCGAGTCTATCAACATCCTGAAAGGACCAGCTGCTGCTGCGCTTTATGGATCGCGTGCTGCTTCTGGTGCTGTGATCATCACCACTAAAAAAGGAAAAGCCGGCCAGAAAAACAGATTAGAGTTTAACTCTTCTTACAACCTGGTAGATGTGAACAGATTCCCGGACTGGCAGAACGAATATGCGCAAGGTACAGGTGGTAACTTCATCCCGACAAGTAACGTGTCATGGGGTCCACGTATTGCAGGCCAGACTGTAACTAACTTCAGAGGAGAGCAGGAAGCGCTGACTGCATATCCTGATAACATCAAGGATATCTTCAAAACAGGCACAAACAGACAGAACACATTAAGTTTCAGTGGTGGTGGTGATAAAGCCAGTTACCGTTTATCTTATGGTAACACTGCCGAGAGAGGTATTCTGGATAACAACTCACTGGACAGAAACAACTTTACCTTTAACGGTTCGTCTGCTATTACTTCTAAGCTCACATCTGGTATTAACTTCCAGTATGTTAACAGCAATTCTGAGCGTACGCAGGTGGGTAACCAACTATCTAACCCATTCTTCCGTGGCTGGTTTATTCCGCGCAACATTAACTTATCTGGTATACCTTACCAGGATGAAGCAGGCAACCAGATTTACTTTGATGCAGTAGATAACCCTTACTGGACTATTGCAAATAATACGTATGAAGATGAAGTAAACCGTGTTATCGGTAACGTTAACTTTACTTACGACCTGTTGCCATGGTTAAGCGCTAACTACCGCTTAGGTGTTGATGCATACAACTTCGTAGCAAAAGGTTACGACCAGATTGGAGCGCGAGGTGCTGCAAACGTATCTGCACTTGGTACAGGTGGTATTTATGATCAAAGCTTCCTGAGCCGTAACGTAAACTCCAACTTTATACTTTCTGGTAGCCGCGATCTGAACGATGACTTCAAACTAAGCTTCAACGTAGGTAATGAGGTTGTGCACAGCTCATCTAAAAACGTTACAGTAACAGGTAAAACATTAGGTATCAAAGACCTTAAGAATATTTCTAACGCTTCCGTTGTAACAGGTAGCGCAAACAGAGATATAAGAAGACTGGTGGGTCTCTTTGCTGACGTAACAGTAGGTTATAAAAACTTCGTAACGCTGAACATGACAGGAAGAAACGACTTCTCTTCTACATTCGGTGAAGACGAGAATTCATACTTCTACCCATCTGTTGCTGTGAGCTTTATTGCAACTGAGGCGTTCCCTGCTTTAAAGAATAACGTAATCGAGTTTGCTAAAATTAAAGCTAACTATGCTAAAGTAGGTAAAGAAGCACCATCGTTCTCTACTAACACATACTTTGTACAGGCTGGTGCATCAGATGGTTTCGGCCCAGCTGTTGTGTTCCCTTATAATGGTTTGGGCGGCAGAACTTTGTCAAACGCTTCCGGTGATCCTAACCTGAGACCAGAATTCACTACATCAAAAGAAATTGGTTTGGAGATGCAGTTCTTCAAAAACAGATTAGGTTTTGAAGCCAACTACTACCAGACCAATTCTGAAGACCTAATCTTTGCAGTTCCGATTTCCAGCTCAAGCGGGTTTACAAGCCAGACCAAAAACGCTGGTACATTGGAAAACAAAGGCATAGAGTTCTTGCTGAACGCTTCTCCGGTAAAATCACCAAACTTCTCTTGGGATGTTAGCTTCAACTTCACCAGAAACAGATCCGAAGTATTACAACTTGCTGATGGTGTTCCAAACATTATCCTTGCTGGTTTCACTACGCCAAACATTCGTTTGGAAGCTGGTCAGCCTTACGGTGTAATGTACGGTTCTGCATTCTTGCGCAATGATAATGGGCAATTAATCATCAACAACACAACTGGTTTGCCTTCACTGGATCCGATATCACGTAAAATTGGCGATACAAACCCTGACTGGACTGGTGGTATCACGAACAACTTAAACTTCAAAGGTATCAACTTTAACTTCCTGATTGATATCAGAAAAGGTGGCGATGTATACTCACGTAACTTAGGTGACCTGATCAGAAGTGGTTCAGTTGCTGAAACTGCAGAGTTCGACAGATTTAATGCGGACGGTACATTAGCTACACCTTACATATTTGAAGGTGTTAAAGCTGATGGTTCTCCTAACACAACGCCAGTTACAACAGAGCAATATTTTACTACGCTGCATACTGCCGGTGAAAGCTATGTATATGATGCAACCTGGATTCGTTTAAGAGAAGCATCTATCAGCTATTCTGTACCATCTGCTATTGTTCAGAAAACGCCGTTTGGCCGTCTGGAAATAGGTCTTAACGGAAGAAACCTGTTAATGCGTGCTCCTAACTTCCCGCACCTTGACCCAGAAAACAACACGTTAGGTGTAAGCAATGCACAAGGATTTGAGTTTAACGGTTTACCACAAACCAGATCTTACGGTGCTTTCTTAAGAGTTACGTTATAATAAACCGAATTACAAAGATGAAAAAATATAAATATTTAACAGCCGGACTAGCAGCAGCATTTATGCTGACGTTCAGTTCTTGCGATGAGTTCCTGGATGTTAATGTTAACCCTAACAGCCCTACTGCGGCACCTATCCAGCAAGTATTAACAAGTGCAACCGTTAACACAGGTTTCAGAAATGGTAGTGATCTGCATCGCTTTACTTCTTTAGTAATGCAGCAATTCTCTGGTCAGGCTGGTCCTACCATCCAGACAAGAGAATATCAGCGTTACTTGATTCAGCCATCAGACCTGAATAACCTTTACAACGCGTTCTTTGCAGTTGCTTTACCAGACCTGGAGTATGTAATTAACAATAGCCAGGGCAGCCCGCATTACACAGGTATAGCCAAGATTATGAAAGGTTACACTTACTCACAGACCGTAGATGTATGGGGTGATGTACCATTTACAGAGGCATTGCAAGGTACCCAGAACACAACACCAGCTCTGGATGATGATGCAAATGTGTACAAAGAAGTTCTCAGATTGATTGATGAAGGTACAACTGATATAAAAGCTGCTACTTCCGTGCTTTCTCCTGGTAACAACGAGACCATCTACAGAGGTGACCGTTTGAAGTGGGAAAAATTTGCTAATTCACTTAAGCTACGCTTATTCCTGCGTTACAGTGAGAGTGATCCAGCTTTCGCAAAAGCGCAGATGGATGCCCTGATTGCAAGTGGAGCACCATTCATGAGTTCGAATGCGGATAACTTCCAGATGACTTTCGTTGATGCAACAGCATCTCAGAACCCGATTCACCAGTTTGAAGTATCACGTCTGAACTATACGTTTGCGAACAAATATTTAGTTGATCTGATGAACAGCAAAGCAGATCCGCGCCGTTCAACTTACTTCACTGATTTTCCTTTCGGATCAGGTCAGTATGTAGGTGCTGCAGCCGGAGATGCTGAGTCAACTTCATACTCTCGTATGCATACTTACCTGCGTGGCCCGTTAAAGACTGCTTTGGTACCGGATGCACAAGGTCGTGTTCCTGCAAATGCGGCTAACAACGGTGCTTACACCGGCGATGCTCCAATTCGTATGTTTACATTCGCGGAGTATAACTTTATCAGAGCTGAGCATGCCTTACGTTTCAGCAATGATGTGGCAACAGCTACTACCTTCTTCCAGGCTGGTATCAATGCTTCTATGGCCGCTGCTAACGTTCCGGCTGCACAACAGTTAGCTTACGTTACTGCAAACGGTACATTAACAGGATCTACTGCAGAAATGCTACGTCAGATTATCACTGAGAAGTACATCGCAAACTACGGTGTTGCTTTAGAGCCTTGGAACGATTGGAGAAGAACAGGTTATCCTGCAATTACTCCAGTACCAACATCTATTGCTGCTACGGATTATATTCCAAGATCATTGTATTATCCTGAAGCAGAAACTAATACTAACCCTAACATCAAGCAGAAGCCTGATATGAAAGTTCGTATTTTCTGGGATACAAGGCAATAAACATAGTTTTACCAGTTAAATGGTAACTGTTAAAGGAGGGCTGTTCGCGCAGTCCTCCTTTTTTTATAAATATTGATTACAGCAATTTTATATTGGCATATAATACATTTAACACAACCAAAGCCCACCTGTTATTGACAGGCGGGCTTTTATTTTTATACTTGCAGCTTACTTATAGATTTATGCTCCTCCCAAATTACAGTGGATTTATACTAGAAGCCGGCGTAGACGAAGCAGGCAGAGGTTGCCTGGCAGGGCCAGTGGTAGCAGCGGCTGTTATACTTCCCAAAGCGTATCAGCATGCGTACCTGAACGACTCGAAGCAGTTAAGCCAGAAACGTAGAAATGCACTGGAGCAGGATGTAAAAAAAGATGCCGTTGCCTGGGCGATAGGAGAGGCGAGCCCTCAGGAAATAGATGAGATCAATATATTACAGGCGTCATTTCTGGCAATGCACCGGGCTATAGAGAAACTGAATCTGACACCTGAATATTTACTTATAGATGGCAACAGGTTTAAAAGCTATCAGTCTATACCACACAGCTGCATCATAAAAGGAGATGGAAAGTACCTGGCCATTGCAGCGGCATCCATACTTGCTAAAACGTACCGCGATGAGTTGATGTGCCGCTTAGCAGATGAAAACCCAATGTATGGCTGGGAGCAAAATGCAGGCTATCCTACCAAAATGCACCGGACCGCGATTGCTGAATATGGCCCAACAGCTTTTCACAGACAAAGTTTCAGGTTATTGTAAAGCTAAGAGCCATAAATAAAGTATACATCATACCTTATTTATGGCTCTTAGCTTATAGAATAGAGAAGTATGATCTTTCTATTTCAATTTGATCAGATCAAGGAAAAGGCTGAAGCTGTCTAAAGAAGAAACACCGTTCTCGAAACTATCAAACGAAAGCGGTTTTACGATGTAACCGGTCACGTTCAGTTTCTGGGCTGTCATGCGGTCGGTTTCCTCGTTGGAGGTAGTCATGATAAAAACAGGGATATGGCTGAACTCGGGGTCGTGGCGCAGTTCCGTCAGAAACTCCAGACCGTTCATTTTAGGCATATTGATATCCAGTAAAATAACACTTGGTGCCGGAGTTATCTTAGGAAAACCATCACCGCGTAGCATATCGAGTGCTTCTCTGCCGTTGCGGGCTACGTGCAAAGGATGTTTTAAATCAATTCTTTTAAGCTCTCGCTCTACATTCATTATGTCCAGATAGTCATCTTCAACTAAAAGGATTGTCACATTTTTAGTAGTCATTATATTTTTTTACTCTTCAATAGGATATGCTATTGATTCAAATTTAGATAAACTTATAGAATTATACTTCAACTTGCCTGTTTTTTAACCAGGTAAAGGTAAAAGTTGATCCTTTGCCAAGTGTGGAAGTAATCGAAATAGTGCCTCCTTGTTGCTCAATTATCTTTTTTACAATTGTTAAGCCTACGCCTGTACTTTCTATGGCATCCCGTTCCTGCAACGTCTGGAACAGCACAAAGATGCGCTCATGATATGCAGGGTCTATCCCAGGGCCGTCATCCGAAACAGAAAAAACATGGTAGGTTTCTTCTTCCTGATGCCTGACCTTGATAATCCCATGCTTTTTATCGTGGTACTTAATGGCGTTGCTGATAAGGTTGGTGAAAACCTGTTGTAATTGTACATGTACTGTATGGAGCGTAGGTAAGTTGTCCTGCACATCAATAATAAATCCTTCGGGCGGCAATAGCATGTCAATTACCTCTATCAGCAGCAGGTTTACATCTACCTCTTCCTCAATTTGCTTTGTTCTGCCAATACGGGACAGTGCCAGGATACCATTAATCAGGTTCTCCATGCGGTGCACGCGTACGCGCATCATCATCAGGTACTCCTGTATATTGGCGGGCAGGTCGCTGCCTAGGTCTTCCTCCACCCAGCGCGATGCAACCTCTATGCCCCGGAGCGGTGCCTTCAGGTCATGGGATACGACATAGGCAAACTGGTCAAGCTCTCTGTTTTTGCGGTCCAGCTCGCTAAAGGTCTCATCAATTGTGGTAGACATCCGGTTAAGGGAGTACGACAGCTGGCTAAGTTCATCTTTGGAAGTATCGATGATGCGGGTTTTGTAATCGCCCTTCGATATCTGATCGGCAAGCGTGACCATTTTAATGATGCGGCGGGTAATAAGGCGCGTGATGTACCAGGCCCAGCCCAGACCCAGCACGATCGAAAAGATAGTAAGGGCCGTAGAGGCTGTGCGGGTGTTATTTATACTTTCATTCAGGCGGTCGCGGCGTATTGTCCTGATCTGGTACTCTATTGAATTAAATTCCCGGAAAGCCACTCGGATAGAGTCCATCATCAGTTTTTCGCCCATTACCAAACTATCGAGCTGGGTATAGTTTATACGCTGGTAAGTATGTGTACTGTCGCGTTTTATCTGGATGAGGGGTTCGGCATAGTTGCGCTGCCAGTCTTCCTGCAGCTTTACAATATCGCCTATCTTCTGCGTTTGGCTTGGAGAGCTCTTTGTTAACACCTTTATCTCTTTTATAAGGCCGTTAAGCTGGTTTTTTGATTGGTAATAAGGCAGCAGGAATGTTTCGTTGCCGTTCAGGAGAAAGCCCCGTATACCGGTTTCCATATCAATGATATTACGTTGCAGCGCAGCTGAGTTCCGAACCACATTCTGAGAGCGCGTAACCCACTCCGTGTTCTTGATCACCGTTTCGGATAGCTGAAAGTTTACTATAGCTACTGCGCTAAACAAAAGCGAGATAAGTAAGAAGCCCGCAAAGAGCTTAACAGATAATTTCATGTAAGGAAATTAGGGCGAAAGTATAAACCTGGAGAGCAAAAATAGAAACAGCTGCTCACAATTACCAATTAACTACCCATGTTGCTGTTTATGTACCGGTTTTCAAAGTATAAACCAATCAGCCCAACGTATAAAATGCCTAGCTTATACTTCCGAAATATGGCATAGATGGCTTGTATGCGCGGTAAGTATAGTAGCGGCAGAAGTATGAAAAGGAGTACAGCCAAAGTATAAATTTAGAAAGCGCCTTAATTTTATTTATTTTTACATTTCATCTGTTCAACAGACCACACAAACCTACCATGGAACTTAAGAAAATCGCTTTAAATGACGTGCACGAAGCGCTTGGCGCTAAAATGGTGCCTTTTGCCGGTTATA
Organism: Pontibacter arcticus; assembly: GCF_003284895.1. Classification (GTDB taxonomy): domain Bacteria; phylum Bacteroidota; class Bacteroidia; order Cytophagales; family Hymenobacteraceae; genus Pontibacter; species Pontibacter arcticus. The sequence goes on along the minus strand of NZ_QMDV01000001.1, from coordinate 158,838 downwards.
ATATGCCTGTACGCTACTCCTCAGATCTGGATGAGCACAACACTGTACGTAACGCAGTAGGTATTTTTGATGTGTCGCACATGGGCGAGTTTATGGTTCGTGGCCCGCAGGCACTGGACCTGATCCAACGCGTAACTACCAACGATGCCGCTAAACTGGCCGATAACAAAATACAGTACTCTTGCCTGCCAAACGAAAACGGCGGCATTGTAGACGACCTGCTGGTGTACCGTCTCTCCGAAGAAGAATACATGCTGGTGGTAAACGCTTCTAACATCGATAAAGACTGGGATTGGATCAGCAAGTATAACACAAACGGAGCCCAACTGGAAAACATCTCTGATCAAATGTCTCTGTTTGCGGTACAAGGCCCTAAAGCTGTTGAAGCATTGCAGTCGCTTACCTCCCTCGACCTGGCAGGAATGGTATATTATACGTTTGATAAAGGCGAATTTGCCGGCGTGCCGGATGTGATCGTTTCAGCTACGGGCTATACTGGCTCAGGTGGTTTCGAGATCTATGTGAAGAACGAAGATGCCCGCAAAGTTTTCGATGCGATCATGGAAGCCGGCAAACCATTTGGCATTAAGCCGATCGGGTTGGGCGCGCGCGATACCTTACGCCTTGAAATGGGTTTCTGCCTCTACGGCAACGACATCACCGACGAAACATCTCCACTGGAAGCCGGCTTGGGCTGGATCACGAAGTTCGATAAGGAATTTACCAATTCAGAAAATCTGAAAGAACAGAAAGCTGCCGGTGTAACCAAAAAACTGGTTGGTTTCGAGATGATGGAAAAAGCGATTCCGAGATCTCATTACGAAATTGTAAACGCAGCAGGCGAGCAAATTGGTGAGGTAACATCCGGTACCATGTCGCCAACACTGGGCAAAGGCATCGGGATGGGCTACGTAACCAACGAGTTCAGCAAACCGGGCAGCGAAGTGTTTGTACGCGTGCGTAACAAAGACATGAAAGCGCAGGTTATTAAACTTCCGTTTGTTAAAAAGTAATTTTTAAAGACACAAGATGCTAGATATTAGACGTTAGACTTCCTTTGGAGTTTATGTCTAATGTCTAACATCTAATATCTAACGTCTAAAAAGAATGTCAAGTATAGATGTGTGTTTCAGCCCGGAGCTGTTGCACTTGTATGATTTGAAGGGGAAGGCAGTTGTGGCAGTGGATATTCTGCGGGCTACTTCTACGATGGTAACGGCGTTTGCCAACGGCGCTGCCGATATTATTCCGGTGATGCAACTGGACGAGTGCCTGCAATATGCCACACAAGGTTGCCTGACAGCTGCCGAACGCGATGGTGTAAAAGCAGAAGGGTTTGACCTGGGCAACTCGCCGTTTGCTTACATGAACGGACATATAAAAGGCCGGACCATTGCCATTACAACTACCAACGGCACACGCGCCATCCGGATGTCGGAAGCGGCCGAGGAAATTATAGTAGGCGCTTTTCTGAACCTGCAGGCCGTAGCCGACCATTTAATTGCGCTGGGTTTGGATGTGATCGTGGTTTGTGCAGGCTGGAAAGGAAAGTTTAACCTCGAAGATACCCTGTTTGCCGGCGCGCTGGCAGCAAAGCTTCAGGATAAATTTACCTTTGAGAACGATGCTACGCTGGCTTCTTTATACTTGTACCAGGCAGCGAAAGCCGATCTGGTTACCTTCCTGAGGCAATCGTCGCATGTGCAGCGCCTCGAAAACCTGGAAACCAACAAAGACATTGCCTTCTGCATGAAACACGATGTGTACAACACCCTGCCTGTCTGGAAAAAAGACCGCTTAGTAGATTTGCACGCAGCGCCTACCCTGGCGTAAGGAACATTTTTTAAGTTAAAGTATAAAAGCCGGTTATTATGACCGGCCTTTATACTTTCTAACATTTATACTTTATTTCAGCTTTTCGTTTTGTTTGTGGCGCTGGCTGTCGCGGGCGGTTTTCTTTTCTAGGTTTTTTTGGAGGGCTTCGGTTAAGTTAACGCCGGTTTGGTTGGCCAGGCAGATCAGCACAAAAAGTACATCGGCCAGTTCATCGCCCAGTTCTTTTCCTTCGTCGCTCTTTTTAAACGATTGCTCGCCATACTTTCTGGAAATGATACGGGCCACTTCGCCAACTTCTTCGGTAAGTATAGCCATGTTGGTGAGTTCACTGAAATAGCGGACGCCGTTTTCTTTTATCCAGGTATCAACTATACTTTGGGCTTCGGTTATGGTCATGTTAAAAAATGTCTTTTTGTTGCGTATCCATTACAATCGTAACCGGGCCATCGTTCAGCAGCGAAACTTTCATGTCGGCTCCAAACTCACCGGTCTGTACTTTTTTGCCTAAGGCAGTTTCCAGGAGTGCAATAAACCGTTCGTAAAGCGGGATGGCAATGGCTGGCGCAGCGGCGTTTATATAAGAAGGGCGGTTGCCTTTTTTGGTGCTGGCATATAACGTAAACTGACTGATTACCAACATATCTCCCTGCACATCTTGCACGCTCAGGTTCATTTTACCGTCGGCATCACTAAAAATGCGAAGTTGGGTTACTTTGCCGGCCATCCATTTCAGGTCTTCCTCGGTATCTTCGGCGGTAAAGCCGGCCAGCAGCAAAAGCCCTGTTCCGATCTGTCCTTTTATACTTCCTTCAATTTCGACGGATGCCTGCGTAACCCGCTGTATAACAATGCGCATATTTGTTAATGTGGTGATGGATTAATGTGATAATGTATTAATAGTTTTCAGTTAAGATCAGTAAAATTCAGAAAATGAGAACTTAGTCACAATACTGAATTTTATGTTAGCAAATTAACACATTAAACCACTAAAACATTAATCCACATAGCCTTCGTACAGGATGCGGTCAACTTTGCCGTTGTTGAGGTAGAAGTGCAGTGAGATAGGAGCGCCCTCCTTGGTCGAGGCGATGATCTCGTTTGGCGTTTGCACCACTTTCAGGTTCTGAGCCTGGGTTTTAAGTTTAGCGATCAGCTCGGTTTGGGGCATGCCCACACGCAGGTTATCGCGCAGCACAATGGCATTGCTTTTAATATCAGCTACCTGCAGCAGCAACGCACCGGATTGGGTCGGCGCGTAAAATTCCATCACAGAATTACCGAACCGGATCGTGTAAATGGTATCGGTGATGTTGCTTTTATGGCGGTTCTCGATCGGGTCGGCCTCTACGGTAAAGTCGGCATTAATGCGGTCGTAATACGAGCTCAGGCTGTTGCTTTTGGTACGGTTGGCCACGAACGGGTTTCCGAGCAGGTCTATTACACTGGGCTCGGGTTTTGGGTTGCGGGTGGCGGTGGTATCAGCGGCAATGGCGGTATGGATTTCCTGCGGCGCATCAGTTTGCTGCTCGTCTGCCGTATCAGGGGTGCAGGCAGAGGCGATGTAATTAAAAAGCAACAGCAACACAAGTAAACGAACCGAAAGGCTGTACTTGCAGCGAAAGCTGTTGTAACGCAGGTTGGGCATGATACGCAGTGTAAAAAGCGGGTGAGAAGTATACTTACATACGAGAGCTTACCCGTAAAAAGTTATGGTTAAAGCAGCGGTTATCACTGGTTTCTGCGCCGGATAAAGTATATTCGGCGTAAATATCAGACAAATAAAATTATGCAGCAAGTAGCGCTTATAACATATAAAGAAGCCGGAAGTTTTACCTCTGTTTCGGAGGATGAGAATATTGAATTACTTCGTTTTTTAAAGGAAAAAGGCTTGTCGGTTTCGTTTCAGGTTTGGGATGATGCGGCAGTGGACTGGAGCCAATTCGGGCTGGTGATTATGAAATCGCCGTGGGATTATTTCGACAAGATCGATGCATTTTATGCCTGGCTGGATAAACTCGAACAACTCAATTGCCGCGTACTGAACCCGGTTAAAACTATCCGATGGAACGCCGACAAAGTATACTTTAAAGACCTCGGCCGGAAAGGCGTAAACGTAGCGCCCACCGTTTGGCTGGAGGCAGGCGATGCGTTTAAGCCGGAAGAAGTTTTTGCAGCTTTACATACCAAGAAGATCATTGTAAAACCACGCATCAGCGGCGCTGCCAAAAACACCTTTGCCTTAACGCTGGAAGATGCGATTGCCAAAACTCCGGAGCTGAATGAGCTGATAAAACAAGAACCGTTTATGGTGCAGCCTTTCCTGCCTGAGATAGAGGAGAAAGGCGAGTGGTCGTTTTTGTTTTTCAACGGAAAATATAGCCACACCGTGCTTAAAACTGCCAAAGCCGGCGATTTCAGGGTACAGCACTTTTTTGGCGGAACGGTACACACACCAACTCCTCCTGCACATTTGCAGCAGGCAGCCCAGTATGTGGTAGATACTTTTGCCAGCGATTGCCTGTATGCCCGTGTGGATGGCGTGGAAGTGAACGGCGAATTTATACTGATGGAGCTGGAGTTGATTGAGCCTTTTCTGTTCCTGCATACCAGCGAAGGTGCTTACGAACGCTATTATACGGCCCTGCGTGCGCAACTCGATCAGGTAGAAACGCAAGTATAAACTTATAGCGACCGGATGAGTTAAACTGTACAACATCTTACAACCATCAGAAATGCGCCCGCTGTGCAGTTAAAAAAAATAGCTTAATTTTACAGCGCCAACCATCTGTTCATGCTGAAACGTTTACTGTTATACTTTCTCGGGTTTTTGTTACTGGTAGCTGGGACCTATTACGGGTGCAGCCGCTGGCAGCAGGCACGCGAGCAGGTAAACCTCTGGACGCTGGTGCCCGATAATGCTGCCCTGGTAGTAGAAACAAAAGACCACAGCGCCCTGAAAGCACACCTTCAAAAAACCGGTTTGTGGGAAAGCCTGACTTTGCTGCCGGCGGCCCAGCGGTTCGAAGAGAACCTGGCCTGGCTCGATAGCGCCGCCAACAGCAGCCAGCGCCTCAGCCGTTTCCTGGATGAAAAGGAGATACTGACTTCGGTACACGTCGAAAATAGCACAGAAGTGCAGCTGGTATACTATGTGCCGGTGGTATCAGTGGGAGAGCATCGTTTTCTGCGCACACTAACCGATAACATCAGTAAAAACAAAGCCTTTACCCAAACCACCCGCGAGTACCAGGACGAGATATTAACCGAAGTTACCAACACACAACTTAACACGCGCTTCACGTATTTCTCTTACCACAACAACATTATACTTAGCGCCTCTCCCAAACTGATAGAGGAAATTGTGCGGCGCACCAAACGAACCACCTTAACCTCAATAGCAGCCGGTTTTGAGCAAACCGATTACCTGAGCCAGCCGGATGTATACGCCAACGTATTTGTAAACTACCGCAACTTACCCGATCTGCTTGGCCTTTTTCTGAAGAAAGACCTGATGCCGCAGGTACGCTACCTGGCTAGTTTATGCCACAGCGGCATGCTCGAACTAAAACTCGAGAACGATAAGCTTTTCCTGAACGGCTTTTCGAACCCCGAGAAACTGAAAGGAACGTTGCATACAGCCATGCAACCCCAGAAGCCAGCATCCATTGGGTTGGAAGCATACCTGCCAAACCGGGCTGCCATACTTTTACATTTTGGCCTGGAGCAGGTAACCCGGCTGCGGACGGGAGCAATTGCCACCGGGCTGCCGGCGCAAAATAGTATACTGGATAGCCTGGCGCAAAGTATGCAGCAGGAGGTCGCGCTGGCCTATCTCGAGACGGGTAACAGCACCATCAAACCAGAGAAAGTAGTGTATGCCCGCGTAGACAATCCGGCCAGGGCCAATGATTTTCTGCAAACCTTGCTTGCCCAAACCGATGCCGCCGGCAAAAAAACAGGCACTAACTTAAAGTATGGAAGCTATACCATCCGGCATATAAAGGCGGCAGAATTTCCGGCTTATTTTTTTGGTGAAATGTTTACCGGCTTCCCGGAAAGCTATGCTGTGCTGCTAGATAATTACCTGGTAATGGCTGCGGATGTTGCCACGCTGCGCTCCTTGCTGGATGATATTGCAGGTGAGAAAGTATGGGCGAAATCTGTAGGACAGCAGGAGTTCCTGGATCAGACCTTGCAGGAAGCGAATTTTAGTTTATACTTAAATTCTGAAAACGCCTGGTACATTTTAAACCGCTACATAACCGACGAGAGCCAGGACGACCTGTTGCAGCACGCAGCCCTAATCAGGCGGTTTAATCAGGTAAGTTTGCAGTTTGCCAAAGCGGAAGGCCAGTATTATACAAGCTTTGTTATCAGGAGACCAAACACGGCGGCACTTGCCAGCCAGGAGACTTTTGTAGAGGAACTGCGTGTGCCTTTCATTCATAAATTAACCAGCCAGCCTTACCCGGTACTGAATGCTGTGGACGGCACCCAGGAAGTTGTGGTACAAGACTCGGCGGGTGTGCTGCACAACATTACCAACGCCAACAAACTTGGCTGGACCGATAGCCTGAACGCCATGCTGCAAACCGGCATCGAAAGTATAGAACATCCGCAGGATAAGAAATTACGGTACATTTTTGCTACCTCCGGCCGCATCCATGCCATCAATAACCAGAGCCTGTCACTCGAAAATTTTCCGTTTAATGTAAGCGACTCGCTACGCATACAACACCTGGCTGTTTTCGATTACGAAAAAAATAAAGATTACCGCCTTTTAGTGGATGATGAGGCCGGCAACCTATACATGTATGATCTGCGTGGCGCAGGCGTGGAAGGCTGGCAGCCGCGCCGCCTGGAGCATCGGTTGGCCGCCACACCGCAACACGTGCGCGTAGGCAACCGTGATGTTATTCTGGTGCTGCTTGAGAACGGATATATTTATGCGTTAAACAAACAAGGTGTAACGTATCCGGGCTTTCCGTTGAGCTTAAAATCACCGCTTACATCGGGTGCTTTTATAAAACCGGCCGCCGACCTGCGCAGAACCGAGATAACGGCAGTAACCAAGTATGGCAATGTAATTACGTTTAACCTGCAGGGGCGTGTGCTGCGCCGCGACCAGTTGCCGCGGCCTACTAAAAGTGCTATGTTCAGTTTATTGCCGGAAAGCAGTGTGGGCCGTTCGTTTATTATAGTGCGCCAGGACCAGGGCCGTGTAGCCGCTTTCGGGCAGGATATGAAGCAGCTTTTCGAGAAACGCTACGTCACTTCAGCGCCTAAAATTGTGCAGTATTACCATTTCGGAGGCACCAGAAAGCTGTACGCCATCACCGAAACCGGACCTCAGAAAACATACCTCTACAACACCCAGGCAACCCTGATCGGGAACCAGTCCTTGCGTGCTACCCATGCGCCGGCCATCTTTTACAACGAAGACACCAACAATTACACGATCTACAAATCGTATCGCCGGGAACTTAAGAAGCTCAATTTTAAAGTAGAGTAAGTATACTTTCCAAAGCATAGATCGCTTGCTCTGGCTCTACATGCTCCTGAACCAGCCTTTCCGATAAAAAAAGTAGACCTGCAACGTTACCAACAGCAACATCAAAACAAGTAAAATAGGATAGGCATACGGCTGGTACAGTTCGGGCATGCCGAACGGGTATACTTTTCCGGTTTCTGGGTTCTGATGTGAGAAGTTCATACCGTAAAGCCCTACGATAAAACTGAGCGGAATAAAGATGGTGGAAATCATGGTAAGCACTTTCATGATTTCGTTCATCCGGTTTCCCATCGTGGAAGTATAAAGGTCCACCAAACTCGAGGTCATTTCTTTGTGGTTATCCACCAAATCGATCAGCTGGATGACATGGTCGTAGGCATCCCGGAAGTATACTTTCATCTCTTCGGGCATCAGGGGTTCGTCCATGCGCAGCAGCTCGTTCAGTTTATCGCGCTCGGGCCATACAATGCGCCGTAGCTTGGCCAGCTGGCTTTTGAGATTGAGCACCGTGAACAGGTTTTTTTTGGAAGGTACCAGTATGATCTTCTGTTCCTCCTCATCCAGCAGATTACTGATCGCAGCCATCACCGGGAAATAATAATCCAGCACCACATCCAGCATTGCGTAGGCCATGTACATGGTAGGGCGGTGGCGAATAATGCCTTTGCCCACCCGGATGCGTTCGCGGAGCGAGTCAAGGCAGTCTTCGTAATCGCTTTGCAGTGTGAGCACGTAATTTGGCCCGGTAAAAATAGAAAGCTGCACATCATTCAGGTTTTGCTGCGCATCAGACCACCGCAGCATCCGAGACACAATAAACAGGTTATTGCCTTCGGTTTCTTCTACTTTAGGGCGCTGGTAATCGTTCAGTACATCTTCGAGTTGCAGGGCATGCAGGCCAAAGTCTGAAGCTAGTTTCCCCATCAGCGTATCATCCTTATATCCCCGGATATCAACCCAATGGCGCAACTCAGGCTGTGTTTTAACTTTGTTGATCAGCTGCTCATAATCCGGTAGTTCTGCTTCTTCAAAATGTTGCTCGCTAAACGAGATCAGGAAGTAGCGCGGGGCAAAGGCCTCTGCAGGCACGAAAAGCATACCGGGTTTGCTGCCGGCTTTGCGGCTGAATATTTTATGATGATCGGATTGAAATTTCAGTTTCGGCATGAGAGCGGTGGAAAAGCGGGTAGATTCCGGAAGCAAAAAAAATTAGTTGATAACCTGAACAGATACGTTGTCCAGATCCTGTAGTTTGGTGCTTACTTCAGGCAGTAGTTTTCGGCGTATTTCCAGTGTTAAGCGGCAGTCGAGCTCAAACTGCTGGTTGCGCATTTCCAACTCATACTCCTTGATCAGGCTCATCACATCGTTCATCTGCAGGTACTGGAAATGCACTTCCAGCAGCTCTGTTTCATACTTTTCGATAGGTATGGCAGCGGCTAATGCGTCGGCAGTTGCAGTTTTATAGGCATGGATCAGGCCACTAACGCCCAGCTTCGTTCCGCCAAAATAACGCACCACCACCACTAGTACATTACTCAGATCCGCAGACCGGATCTGGCCCAGAATCGGGTCGCCGGCCGAATGGTTTGGCTCGCCATCGTCGTTGGCGCGGTAACGGCTTTTATCAGCTCCCAGGCAATAGGCATAACAATGGTGGCGGGCATCAAAGTATGTTTTCCGGAGCTCGGCTAACCGTTCTTTCACTTCATCCTCAGAAAAAACCGGATAGGCGAGCGCAATAAACTTACTTCCTTTTTCTTTGTAAAGGCCTTCGGAGGGAGCGGTTATGGTGCGGTAAGTGTCTTCCATGTGTTTAAGAAGTGCGTTGTATGCAAGGTAAAATACGGTTGTAAAGGTAGCCCAAACACCAGCCAAGGGCAAGTATGCCGGAGTTATCGCAAAAAGTAGTTATTTTGTACTGAATTTAATTATAATCCAGTGCCTGCTGCTCCATACCTGCTTACGTTTCATACTACCGGAAATTCGCCTGAAGGATTTATCACTTCTACCCAACAAGCGGCCAATATTCCGTTTGTCATCAAGCGCGTTTTCTGGACCTACGGCACCTCCCCGGAATTTGTGCGGGGCAGGCACGCCAACAAACAAACCGAAGAAGTTCTTGTCGTGCTAACAGGGCAGGTAAAGGTAGAAACCCTGATGGCAGGCAGTGCAGAAACGTTTATACTTTCGGAGCCGGGCACAGGTTTGTATTTGCCTGCTATGTGCTGGGTAAATTTATACTTCAGCGAAAGCACCATTGCGCTTTGTATGGCTTCCACAGATTACGACGAAAAAGATTATATCCGCGATCTGGATGAGTTTCGGAAAATAATTGGGCTGTAAAGTAGACAAAAGATTATATGACAAAAGACAAAGGAAGAGTTGCATACTTTTGATCTGATCAGCTTTTAACTATGAAGCTGTTTAGAGTTTTCAATTATAGTACCTGAATCTGCCGTTGTTTGTGTTTTCACCGACAGGAGCTTGCTGGTGAAAACACGCAGCAAGGGCAGCAGTAATTTATTTGTTTAAAACGCTAAACAGCCTCTACGGTAAAGTCAAAGTCGTTTGTCCTTCATCCAAATATCCTTTATCAAGAAAAAATGGCGCTTCCTTATTTTGAGCTGAGAGATTTTCCGACTGGCCTGGAAGCGGCCGTTGAAAGTGCCGTGCTGCAAACCATCCGGTCGAAACATTTTATACTTGGTTCGCAGCTTTCGGCGTTCGAAAAGGAATTTGCAGCTTACTTAACTGCATCGTTTGCCGTTGGTGTAGGCAATGGGTACGATGCGCTGGTGATTGCCCTGAAAGCAGTGGGCGTTACCGAAGGCGATGAAGTTATACTTCCGGCCAATACCTTTATTGCAACCGCCAATGCCGTGGTACAAGTGGGCGCAACACCCGTTTTTGCGGAGCCGGATATCCATACCTGTAACATCACGGCAGCAAGTATAAAAAGTAATATTTCTGCTAAGACAAAAGCCATACTTCCGGTGCACCTCTACGGCCAGACCTGCGAAATGGAAAACATTATGGCGCTCGCTCAAAAGTATGATTTACATGTGATAGAAGATAGTGCGCAGGCGCATGGGGCGAAGTATAAAAACAAACCGGCCGGCTCGTTCGGGCATGTAAACGCGTTCAGTTTTTACCCCACCAAAAATTTAGGCGCTCTCGGCGATGGCGGTGCTGTAACAACCAACAACCCGGAACTGGCAACTTTTGCGCAACTTTACCGCAACTACGGGCAGCAGCAGAAATACCACAATCAGGTTATCGGCATTAACTCGCGCCTCAATGAAATGCAGGCAGCCGTACTCCGGGTAAAACTACAACACCTGGACCAACTGAACTCCGAACGGCAACGGCTGGCACAAGTATACTTAGACAAATTGCAGTACATTGGCGATCTCATACTTCCGGTTACAGCGCCGGGTTGCGGGCACGTTTTCCATGTCTTTAACATCCGGACCAAGTATAGAAACGAGCTGCAGGAATGGCTGCAAAGACGGGGGATCGGCACGGCCATACATTACCCGGTGCCAGTACATCTACAGCTGGCGTACCGTTTTTTAAAGTATAAAAAAGGTGATTTCCCGGTGGCGGAAGAACTGGCCGAAACAAGCCTGAGTTTGCCTTTGTTTCCGGGGATGCGCGCCGATGAGCAGGAAGCCGTAATTGCAGCCGTGCAGGAATTTTACAAGTATAAATAGCCCATCCGTGACTAATACGTATCCGCTTGTTTCGATTGTTTGCCTGTGTTATAACCACGCCCGTTTCTTGCCCGAAGCGCTCGATTCGGTGCTGGCCCAAACTTATCCTAACATCGAAATAATAGTGGTGGATGATGAAAGTACAGACGAGAGTGTTTCCATTATTCAATCATACTTACAACATCATCCGCAGTTGAAATTTATTTCTACGGGCCAGAACAAAGGAAACTGCGCAGCTTTTAACATGGGCTGGCGGGCAAGCCAGGGTGCGTTTATCATTGATTTTTCGACGGATGATGTGTTGCTGCCGGACCGTGTGGCGCAGCAGGTAGAAACTTTCCAGAAACTTAATGCAGCCACCGGGGTTGTTTATACGGATGCCGAATACATAACTGATAACGCCGAGCACATCAGCTTCCATAGCCAGAAGTATAAACCTGCACAAAGTAGCGCTGTATTCAGTGAAGTAATTGCGAGGTATTTCATTTGTCCGCCTACCATGATGATCCGGCGCGAAGTGTTTGAAAAGCTAGGTGGTTATGATGAGACATTGGCATACGAAGACTTCGATTTCTGGGTGCGGTCGGCCCGGAATTTTGGCTACCATTACCTGGATATCGTTACTACAAAACGCCGCGTACATGAGGCATCGTTATCGCAAAGCTGGTACGCAAAAGGTAACAGGTTGCTGGCATCTACGGTAAAAGTCTGCGAGAAAATTGCGGCCCTGCTGCAAACCGAAACAGAGCGCGAAGCCTACCGGCAACGGTTAAAATACGAAGCACGGCACGCGTACTTTACGGCAAATTTCAGCGAGGCGGAATCGTTTTTCGGGATGCTGGCAGAGCAGGGTAAAGTGCCATTTATGTATAAAATGCTCCGGCAGCTTAACAGCTTAAAAATCAATTTAACCGCAGTGCGCAAAATTTATTATCAGGTAAAACATTAGCACATTTTAATGCTCTTTTTTCGTACTACGGATTTTAATTGTACTTTTATCGACGAGCTGCCCGATTTTTGCGTAGATACATTACCGGTAAGTATAAATACTGGAAACCTTTTGCAGCAGTGTCTTTACAAGGCATAGAATAATCAAATTTGTTCAGATTAAAATAATACATAGCACATGATTACAGCAGTAGCCTCCCGAGTAGAAGTATTAAGATGGATGGAAGATTTCGTAAACGAAAAAATGACGGAATTCCTGAAAACAGTAGAGGAGAGCTGGCAGCCCGCGGATCTGTTGCCGGATGCTCGTTTCGAAAATTTCTTTGATGAACTGAAGAGTTTACGCGAGCGTGCCAAAGACCTGTCTTATGACCTGCTGGCGGTGCTGGTAGGCGATACGATAACAGAAGAAGCCCTGCCAACTTACGAAAGCTGGCTGATGCGCATTGATGGGATGCCCAACGATGAGAACAGCCCTTGGATTAAATGGAACCGCGCCTGGACAGCCGAAGAAAACCGTCACGGCGATGCCCTGAACCGCTATTTGTACTTAACAGGCCGCGTTAACATGCGCGAGATGGAAGCATCAACCCAATACCTGATCGCAGACGGCTTCGACCTGCAGACCGATAATGACCCGTACCGTTCGTTTGTTTATACTTCGTTCCAGGAAACGGCTACGAATATTTCGCACCGCCGTGTAGCGCAGATCGCTAAAAAGCAAGGCGATAACATGCTGGCTAAATTATGTGGCCACGTTGCCGCTGATGAAGCCCGCCACGCCAAGGCTTACAAAGCATTTGTTGGAAAGATTTTTGAAGCCGATGCAAACGAAATGATGTTGGCTTTTGAGGATATGATGCGCAAGAAAATTGTAATGCCAGCCCACTACATGCGCGAACTGGGCGTAGACCTTGGCAAGACATTCGGGCACTTTACAGATGCAGCACAACGTATAAATGTTTACACCGCCACAGATTATACCGAGATTCTGGATGGCCTGATCACGGAATGGAAAATTGACGCTGTATCCGGGTTAAACGAAGCCGGCGAAAAAGCCCGTGATTATGTAATGGCGCTGCCAGCCAGATTAAAGCGTGTTGCCGAACGTATGAAGGCACCATCGCTGGAGTATAAATTCCGCTGGATCGACTAATAACTGATTTCCAAAGTATAAAAAAGGCTCAGAGCAAAGTATAAAAACTTTATTCTGAGCCTTTTTCTTTTAGGGTATACTTTCCTTATCTCTGCACGTTCACGCCTTTCCAGAAGGCGACATAACCGCGTATTTGTTCTGCTTTGGGTTTAGGGTCCGGGTAGTACCAGGCGGCATCCAGGTTTACTTTTCCGTTTACTTTTATATGGTAGTAAGAAGCTTCGCCTTTCCAGGGGCAGGTAGTATGTGTTTCGCTTTTTTCGAAGTACTCCTGTTTTATAGAGTTAGCCGGGAAATACTGGTTTCCTTCTATTTCAATGGTCTGGTCGCTGTCCGCGATTACGGTTTCATTCCAAATTGCTTTCATAGTTTGCAGGGTTGTTTAGGCGTTGTTACCGTATAAGTTTACTTTGGTTGATGGCAGAATGTTTGCGGGGCTTCCCGGTGTTTTAAAACAACCGAACAACTTGCACCATCTGCTTGTTATACTATACAAATATTTATTTTATGGCGATAGGATTTCGATTCTCAGAATATATACCACCGCAGCAGGAAGAAGAAAACTTCGAATCGCTGCTCAAAATTTTCCTGCAACTGGTTACGTTTACCTCCGGCGATGTGGCCGAAGCGCTTAGCTGGCTGAACGAGCTCGACAAAGAGTATAAACTAACCAGCGACAAGTATGGCATCGGTGATTTTATTGAAGACCTGAAAAAGAAAGGCTTTATTGATGACGGGCCGCAGCAGGATGGCAACTTCAGTTTAACCGCAAAAAGTGAACAGGGTATCCGGAAAAGTGCGCTCGAAGAAATTTTTGGGAAACTGAAAAAAGGCGGGCAGGGCAGCCATGCTACTTCGCACACCGGCATCGGCGACGAAGCCAGCACAGACCGCCGCGAATACCGTTTCGGTGATGCCGTAGAACAGATCTCTATGACAGATTCTATCCGGAACGCGCAGGTAAACCACGGTATCGGCGAGTTCAGGTTAACCGAGCAGGATCTGGAAGTAAACGAAACAGAACACAAGTCGCAGGCCTCTACCGTGCTGATGATCGATATTTCACATTCGATGATTTTGTATGGCGAAGACCGCATCACACCTGCCAAAAAAGTAGCGATGGCGCTGGCCGAACTGGTAAAGCAAAAGTACCCGAAAGACAGCCTGGATGTGATTGTGTTTGGCAATGATGCCTGGCAGATCGAGATAAAAGATTTACCATACTTGCAGGTTGGCCCATACCACACGAACACGGTTGCCGGTTTGGAGCTGGCTATGGATATACTCCGGAAGCGCAAAACAGCCAACAAACAGATATTTATGATCACCGATGGCAAACCTACCTGCCTGAAAGAAGGGCTGCATTACTATAAAAACAGCTTCGGCCTGGACCGTAAAGTAGTAAACAAAACCCTGAACCTGGCTGCACAATGTCGTCGTCTTAAAATTCCGATCACCACGTTTATGATCGCATCAGATCCATACTTGCAGGCGTTTGTAGATGAATTTACGCAGGTAAACAACGGGCAGGCCTATTACAGCAGCCTGAAAGGATTAGGCCATCTAGTTTTCCGGGATTATAAACAGAACCGCAAAAAGAACTTCTAAAATTACTCTCCATCTAAGAGGATAAGGAGTGGGTTCATACTTTAAATGAATCTATCATAATCAACAATTCAACAACCAGCAATTAACATACATGAACTATAAAGACATACCAGCGGAAAAGCTGCTACAAATAAAAACATTAGGGCAACTAAAAGCCGTAGGGTACCAGCCGCAAACGGTAAAACAGGAGCTTCGCCAGAATCTTATTCAGAAACTGCAGAACAAGGAAGAAATTTTTCCGGGCATCTGGGGCTATGAGGAAACGGTAATTCCGGATATGCAACGCGCTATACTTTCGATGCACCACATTAACCTGCTGGGTTTGCGCGGACAAGCTAAAACACGTATTGCGCGCCAGATGGTAACGCTGCTTGATGAGTATGTGCCGGTAGTGCAAGGGTCTGAACTGAACGACGACCCGATGCAGCCGCTATCCCGTTTTGCAAAAGACCTGGTACAAGAGCACGGTGATGATACACCGGTTAGCTGGCTGCACCGCGACGAGCGTTATACCGAAAAACTGGCAACTCCTGATGTATCGGTTTCGGATCTGATTGGCGATGCTGACCCGATAAAAGCAGCCACATTGCGTTTGCCGTATTCTGATGAGCGTGTGATTCATTTTGGGTTGATACCAAGATCGCATCGCGGCATTTTTGTAATTAATGAGCTACCCGATTTGCAGGCACGTATCCAGGTTTCGTTGTTCAATATTCTGCAGGAAGGCGACATTCAGATTCGTGGTTTTAAAGTGCGTTTACCGTTGGATATACAATTTGTGTTCACAGCTAACCCCGAAGATTATACCAATCGAGGCTCTATTGTAACGCCGCTCAAAGACCGTATCGATAGCCAGATCATCACGCACTATCCGAAAAGTATAGAAACCGGCAAAAAGATAACCGAGCAGGAAGCGCACGTAAAAACCGAACAGAAAGATATTGTGCAAACCAACAGCATCATTGGCGACCTGATAGAACAAGTAGCTTTTGAAGCCCGCGAAAGTGAATACGTAGATGCCAAAAGCGGTGTATCGGCACGTTTAACTATTTCGGCTTACGAAAATCTGCTGAGTGCTGCCGAGCGTCGTGCGTTGGTGAACGGCGAAACAAAAACCTATGTGCGCGTTTCGGATTTCATGAATACGATTCCGGCCATTACCGGTAAAGTAGAACTGGTGTACGAAGGCGAGCAGGAGGGAGCCGGACACGTGGCGCAGGTGCTGATGGGCAAAGCTATCCGCACGCAGTTTCTGGCCTACTTCCCGGACCCGGATAAAGTGAAAAAAGCCAAACAGGGCAATCCGTACAAAGCCATTACCGATTGGTTTGGCGATGGCAACACGCTGGATGTACTGAACGATGCGGACGGTTCCACATACAAAAAAGCCCTGCAGCAGGTACCCGGTCTGGCCGAATTGGTAGAAAAGCAGCAGCCCAAAGCCAAAGGCGACGAAAAACTGTTTATGATGGAGTTTGCCCTTCATGGCCTCGCCGAACACAGCCAGATCAGCAAAAACCGCCTCAGCACCGGCCTTCAGTTTAAAGACATACTTAGCGGTATGTTCTCGATGCCAAAATTTGGGGAAGAGGACGAAGAAGATTTTTAACAAGTAGTAGAAGTATAAATAGAAGTTGTTTAGCGATTTAAGATAAAGTTGTTTTCGCTGCCCTTGCTGTGTTTTTACCAGCAAGCATCTGTTGGGAAAAGTATAGTTGTCGGTGAAAACATCAACAACGGCGCGTTTTGCCACTACAAGCGAAAATGCTAAACACCTTTCTAAACTAAAAAAGCAGGAACGTACATGTTCCTGCTTTTTTAGTTTAGAAAGGGTAGGTTTTAAAAGTACACTTACAGGCTTTTTACAACTTTATACTGTGCCTCAATTATAGCCTGGTTATGGCCGTGGGCAGCGCCGGGCACCAATATAAACTGTTTCTTCGGAGCCTTTACTTTATCGTAATAGGCTTTGGTAGCTTCTTTTGGCGTCAGGATGTCTTCTTCGCCCTGGATAAAGTATACCGGAACTTTATAGGTCATGCCGTTCTTCCTGAAATCAATGCCGGCGGCCATGGATTTGATGCCCATTTTTTTGAAGCCGGCAAAGTGCAGGAAAGAATAATCATCGCCATCGTACCGGGCTTGTGCATCTTTTTCATTGTCGTATTCGCTCCTGATCTTCCACCAGGTAGCAGGCGCAGGCACGGAATTCTGGTGCTCATACTTTTTGATGATGCGCATCAGCTGGCCTTCTTTTTGGGCATCTTCGTAAGGTGGCTGTCCGAGCTCTTTCAGTTTTACAAGTGCTTCTGTGTCATTGGCTTTTTGCGCCAGTTCGGATACTTTATTGTACGCATGCACAAAGCCTCCTGTGCTTTCAACTACCTGCGAGTGCCCAACATAGGCCGTAAACAGATCGGGGCGGGCAAGGGCCATATTAGCGCCAACTACAGAGCCCCACGAAGTACCTATCAGTATGAGCTTCCGCTTACCTAAATGCTTTCGTACATATTCAGAAACCTCAATGCCATCGGCTACAATCTGCTCTACAGTCAGTGGGTTCTCGATCCAGTAATCTTCCGTTACAGGCGAGGGAGCATTGCGGCCAAACGTTCTGCCGGCACCACGCTGGTCCCAGTTCACAAGTATAAAATCTTTCTTCCAGGAGCCGTACATGGCATCGTCATAGGGGCTCATGGTACTGCCCGGTCCGCCGTGCAGAAAGAGGATAACCGGCTTGGTTCTGTCTTCGCCGTGCATGGTTACCCATTGCTCAATTCCCCCTACCTGGATAAAGCGTTCTTCGCTGATAGATTTAGGCTGTGCAGTTAAACTGCCTGAGAGGAAAGTAAAAATGATGAGCAGTAAAAATGTGTGATTCATAGAGTGATGGAAGTTGGCTAGATGAGGATGAATGTTAATAAATGCTTTTTTATTGGTTAATTTGCTGGTATAGAAGGCGAGTGAGGCAAAACCTAAGGATTACTTTTCGCTTTGTTAGGTGTTAGTGTTTCTTGTTCTATAGCAGGAGGTTGGAGCTAATTGGAATATTGAAAACCTAGTTTTGCTAAATTGAAAATCTGCTAAATTGATATAAAGTCATTTTTGAGTTTTGCTTTCAATCCTTTGTCTGATTTATCTGTAAGTTAACTACAGTATAACTGTAAGCATACATTTTCTCCATCAAATATAGCCTCTGATCTATGCATTTTTAAAGTATAAACTTGAATTAATTTATACTTAGCGCTCAACGCATCCTTCAGAAATAGAGTAGCTATACTTTATGGAGCATCACGTATCGATCTGGCCGATTCTGGCACTGGCATTCATTCATTTTTTTGGTAACCGGCTGCGGTTTTTAGCCGAGATGCCGCGTAGCGTCTGGCTGTCCGGAGCAAGCGGCGTATCGGTAGCGTATGTGTTTCTGCATCTGTTTCCGGAGTTGGGTCAGGGGCAGGAGCACATCGAAAGCACATGGTGGGCCGAGGAGTTTCTGAGCCACCATGTATACCTGATGACGCTGATCGGGCTGATGGTTTTTTACGGACTGGAAAGAGCCATTATCAGCGCTAAAAACATAACTGCCTCAGATGTGATCGACGAAGAACAGACAGGCTGGTTCTGGTTGCACATTGGTTCGTTTGCGCTGTATAATGCCCTGATCGGTTACTTGTTGTTTCAGCGGGAAGAAGGTGTAATGCAGGAAATGCTTTTGTTTGCCGTAGCCATGGCGCTCCACTTCCTGGTAAACGATATTGGATTACAGGAGCATCACCGCGAAGTATACAGGCGAAAAGGCCGTTGGGTATTGGTGGTGGCGCTGCTCGCTGGTTGGGCAACAGGCTTGCTTATCGAAGTTTCGGAAACAGCTGTGGTGCTGCTGATGGCGTTTGTAGGTGGCGGCGTAATACTGAACGTATTAAAAGAAGAACTACCTGAAGAGCGCGAAAGCCGCTACTGGGCCTTCGTGCTGGGTGCCGGTTTATACGCTGTTATACTTTTATCCCTGTAGGCGGGTGCAGTTGTCCTTCGGTGCGGGCCACGATCATCGCTACGGTAGCATCGCCGGTAACATTAACGGTGGTACGCAACATATCCAAAATACGGTCCGGGGCAAGTATAAGCGCAATGCCCTCAATCGGGATACCAGCCTGCTGCAATACAATTACCAGCATCACAATACCTGCACCGGGCACAGCGGCCGCTCCGATAGAAGCCAGCGTAGCTGTAAGTACAATGCCTAACTGCTGCATCAGCGTAAGGTCTATGCCATAGGCCTGCGCAATAAAAACGGCAGCTACGGCCTGGTAAAGGCTGGTTCCATCCATGTTAATAGTTGCGCCCAATGGCAGCACAAAGCTGGAAATTTCCTTGTTTATGCCCAGGTTTTTTTCGGCACACTCCATGGTAGCAGGTAATGTTGCCGCGCTGGAAGAAGTAGAGAAAGCCAGCATCTGCGCCGGGAAAATGCCTTTAAAGAAAGCTCTGTATTTTGTTTTGCCCAACGTAACAACCAATAGCGGATACATAACCAGGATCATCAAGCCCAGACCTATGGTAACTACAATGCAGTAATAGCCTAGCACCAACAACAGTTCTATAGCAGCAGCGGGGTCATCGCCTGCAAATTCTACGATAAGCCCGGCCAGTAACGCAAACACACCATAAGGGGCGGCTGCCATAATAATATCCACGATCTTTAGTATAACCAGGTTCACGCCCTCAAAAAAACTGTTAACGGGCGCAGCTTTATCGGTAGGGATCATAATGAGGGCAATGCCGAACAGCAAAGCAAAAAAGATGACCTGCAACATGCTGCTGTTATCAGTCATGGCCCCGAAAATGTTGGATGGCACAATATCCACAAGCGCCTGCAACGGGCCCTGTTCTTCTACGGCGGCGGCATCAGAAGATTTTTCGGAGGTAGCTGCGGCAAACTGGCTTCTGAATTCTTCGCGCTTTTCCGGAGAGAATGCGTTTCCCGGCTTAAATACATTTACCAGCACCAGCCCCAGCAAAACAGCCAGCACCGTTGTGCTCAGGTACAGGCCGATGGTCTTGGTTCCGATGCGGGAAAGGCGGCTTATATCGCTCAGGCTGGCAACTCCTGTAATTAACGATACCAGTACAAGCGGCACCGCGATCAGTTTGAGCATGTTGATGAAAATAGTACCAAAGGGGCTGATCCAGTCGATGGTAAAATCATTCAGGTTGAGGTAGCTGGCGAGCATTCCCCAAACGATTCCCAGGAACATACCAATCAGAATTTGCCAGTGTAAAGCAAGGTTTTTCATATACCAGATTATGTGAGCCGGCTGCTATGCAGCGCTTATTTAAAGGTTGTGGAGGTTTGTCGCCAACTGATGCAGGAACAGCAAACAGGCATTTGCTTTTGGACGACAGATAACCTTGCACAGGTTGTTTCTAATACTGAGAAGCGGCCCACTTTGTTAGAGATGGAAGTGAAGTAAGCGCTGCAACAGCAAACAAAAGTATAAACGGATGTTATAAAAAAGGCCACCCCGAAAGGCAGCCTTTTTTAAAAAAAAGAAGTAATTACGCTTCGTTTACCACGATTTTCTCGATCTTATCATTTGCCTTGATCGCATCGATCACCTCCAGGCCTTCTACCACTTTACCAAAGCAAGTATGGTTACGGTCTAAGTGCGCGGTGTTTTTGCGGCTGTGGCAGATAAAGAATTGTGAACCGCCTGTGTTGCGGCCGGCATGAGCCATGCTTAACACACCACGGTCGTGGAACTGGTTATCGCCGGTCAGTTCGCAGTCGATTTTGTAGCCCGGGCCGCCAGCGCCAGTGCCGTTCGGGCAACCACCCTGTATCACGAAATCAGGAATAACGCGGTGAAAAGTAAGGCCATCATAGAAGCCGTCTTTGGCAAGCTTTACAAAGTTTTCTACTGTTTTAGGAGCATCTTTCTCATAAAACTCAACTTTCATTACGCCTTTACCGGTATGGATTTCTGCAGTTTTCATATCTGTTTTAATTAGTTGGTAAACAATCAAAGTATAAAAGTACGCATTTCTGAGCAAAACAGGAAAGTTGCCTACTTTCAACCACCCCCGGCCCCGCTAACTTATTTCCGGTTATCGCCGCCGTGCATCATGCTCAGGTAACTTTCGTAGCGGGTAAGCGAAATATCGTTGGTACGAACAGCTTCCACTACCGCACAGCCCGGTTCGTTAAAGTGAGTGCAGTTGTTAAAGCGGCACTGGTTCATTCGCTCGCGCATCTCCGGGAAATAATGGCCCAGCTGTGCCACCGGAATATCTACAATGCCCAGTTCCTTGATGCCGGGCGTATCAATAATGAACGTGTCCGGGTCTACCTCAAACATTTCGGCAAACGTGGTGGTATGTACGCCTTTGTCCGAGAACTCAGAAATCTCAGACGTTTTCAGTTCCAGGTCCGGCACGATCAGGTTGATGAGTGTGGATTTGCCAACGCCCGAGTGGCCCGATAGAAGTGTTACTTTGCCATCAAGTGTTTTGGTGAGCGCTTCCATGCCTTCGTTGGTATGCGCCGAAACGGCCATGCTGCTGTAGCCGATCTTTTCGTACATAAAGCTGATCTGGCGCTGGTATTCACGCATCTCATCGTCGTACATGTCTGTTTTGTTGTACACGATGATGGTGGGTATATCATAGGCTTCGGCGGTAACCAGAAAGCGGTCTATAAACCCAAACGAGGTGCGCGGCGAAACCAGTGTTACGATCAGCAAGGCCTGATCCAGGTTAGCAGCGATGATGTGCGAGAAAGCAGTTTTGTGGGTGCTCTGCCTTATAATATAATTTTCGCGGTCTTCTATTTTATGGATCACGGCGGTGTCCTCGCCGGTCGTTTCTACGTCAAATTCTACTTTATCGCCAACGGCAAGCGGGTTGCTAACCTTCATGCCTTTCAGCTTAAACTTGCCACGCAGGCGCGCCCGGTGCAAGGTACCTGCTGCATCGCGCACGATGTACCACGACCCCGTTGATTTTACAACTACTCCTTTCATGCGGTTTTCTGTAACAGGTGTTTTATGTCGGCTATAATTTTGGTGGTGGCACCTGCCTGCTGTTGTACGTATTGTTTTTGGCTGTTGGTTATACGTTGCCTGAGTGCCTGATTTTGATAAATGCGCTCAAAAGCGGCCAGTAATTCTGCGGCATCGTTTACCGGAAAAGCCAGCTGCTGCGCAACCAGATCCTTAGCTTCCTGAAACTTCTCATACTTCGGCCCAAAGAACAACGGCAGCCCAAACACAGCAGCCTCCAGTGTGTTGTGCAGGCCTTTGCCAAAAGCACCCCCAATGTACGCGTAGGTGCCATAACTATAAAGCGCAGACAGCATCCCGATGTTATCGATCACCAGTACGTTATACTTTGCAATAGTGCTTTCCTCAGCTTCTGAAAAACGGACAACACCTTTGCCGATCTGTTGCAGCAGAGCGCGTGTGTTGCCTTCGTGTATTTCGTGCGGCGCGATAATGAATTTTATACTTGGTTTATACTTTTGAATGAGTGGCAACAACACTTCCATATCCGCGGGCCAGCTGCTCCCGATCATAAAAACGGCATGGCCGTTTGCAAAAGCATCTACTAACGGAATCGGTTTTATACTTGCTGCTGTCTGTAAAACCCTGTCGAAACGGGTATCGCCGGCCACGGTAACGTTGGTAATATTTATACTTTGCAACAGCTCTTTTGAAGCCAGATTCTGCGTATAAATATGCGTGAAATGGCGCAGCATGGCACGGTTAAAACCGCCGTACGGCTTAAAGAAAACCTGATCCGGGCGGAAAATAGCCGAGATTGAAAGTATAGGAATATGGCGCTGGTGTAGCTCTTGCAGGTAATAATGCCAGAATTCATACTTTACAAATATGGCCAGTGTTGGCTTTGCAATCTCCAGAAACTGCCGGGCATTGGCAGCGCTATCGAGCGGCAGATAAAAGATAAAATCTGCCCCGTTGTAATTCTTACGCACCTCGTAACCCGAAGGAGAGAAGAAGGTGAGCAGGATTTTATACTTTGGAAATTCAGCTTTAAAAGCTTCCATCACCGGCCGGCCCTGCTCAAACTCACCTAACGAAGCACAATGAAACCAAACCACCGGCGCCTGGTTACCTTCAAAAGCAGCCTCTAATTTAGCAAACTGATTTTCGCGGCCTTCCTGCATCAGCTTTGCCTTCTTGTTAAAAGGTGCCGCCGCTGCCAGCAGGGCATTGTATGCTGTCAGGCCGATATCGTAGAGTAACTTCAAATTTTATACGTGTTATACTTGCTGCAAATATAAGCTATTTGGTTTTGGGAGTACTACGATTCGGTTTAGCGATGTGAAGCAGGTACCCGGATTCAGGAAATTATTTTGCTTAAAAAAATACTTGTCGATTTTTCGGTTGCCAGCCAAGAGCCGGGAAGCATACATTTGTAGAAACTTAAAACCAACTGTATGAGCGCCAGCTACCTGCATTTTAGTGAACTTCATCGTAAAAATAAACCTCTTTTACTGGGTAATGTCTGGAATGCGCAGAGTGCCAGGGTGTATGAGAAAGCCGGTTTTGATGCTATCGGAACTTCCAGTGCGGCTGTAGCACATAGCCTGGGATATGAGGATGGTGAAAATATGCCTTTCGAAGACTATCTTTTTATCATAAAACGGATACTGGCTGCTACATCGCTGCCGGTGTCTGTTGATATGGAAGCCGGTTTTGGGAAAAGTGCCGAAGCCGTTGTTACGCATTTACAAGAACTATACAGGTTAGGGGTGGCCGGCATAAACATCGAAGATTCTGTCGTAAGCAATGGGGAAAGAACTATTCTGGATACCGAAGCTTTCACACATAAACTTAAAAGTATAACGGATGCCCTGAATGCTGAAAACATCAGGCTATTTATAAATGTGCGTTGCGATGCCTTTTTACTTAACCTGCCTGCTGCGTTAAGCGAAGCCAGACTAAGAATAAAACGCTATGAAACAGCTGCTATTGATGGCCTTTTCCTGCCCGGAATCGCTGCAGAAAAAGATATCCTGGACGTGGCAGCCGCAACGCGCCTTCCGCTGAATGTGATGTGCCTGCCCCAATTACCTGATTTCGGGAAACTGGAACGTATGGGTGTAAAAAGAATTAGTATGGGCAACTTTGTAAACAATAAAGTTTACGGACAAATGGAGGAACTGACACATGCCATACGCCAAGAACAAAGTTTCAGCAGTTTGTTTTAAGCTTGACTACACGATGAAAGACCTGACCGATGCCATTATGTATAAAGCGGCCGTAGAAAAAGATACGGCGTTTGAGGGTGTTTTTTACACAGCCGTTAAAACCACGGGTATCTTTTGCAGGCCAACCTGTACGGCCAGAAAGCCCAAAAAAGAGAACGTGGAATTTTTCGGGACGACAAAAGAAGCCATGCTGCACGGGTACAGGCCCTGCAAAGTATGCCATCCGCTTGATAACAAAGATGCAACGCCTGCCTATATACAGGATATTTTAAAAGAGCTTCACGCGGATCCTTCTTTAAAGTTCAGGGATTATGATCTGGTGTTACGCGGCATCGAACCTACCAAAATGAGACGTTGGTTTTTAAAAAATCATGGAATCACGTTTCAGGCCTATCAACGGATTTTTCGGATTAATTCTGCTTTCAAAAAAATAAAGAAAGGCGGGTCTGTAACAGATACTGCGTTTACAACCGGGTATGAATCGTTAAGCGGATTTGGTGAGTCCTTCAAAAGTATATTCGGGGTTTCACCGGCACAAAGTAAGTCACAGCAGGTGATAGATTTTACACGTATAGAAACTTCTCTGGGCACCATGATTGCCTGTGCCGTACCCCAAGGCATCTGCCTGCTGGAATTTACTGACCGGAAGATGCTGGAAACAGAATTAAAAACTTTGGCCCGGATCTTAAACGCAAACATTATACAAGGCAGTAACCCGCACTTCGAGCAGCTGGAAAGAGAACTGCAGGAGTATTTCGACGGAGACAGAAAAGAATTTACCGTTCCATTACATATGCCCGGCACAGATTTTCAGAAGCTGGTATGGCAGGAGTTGCGGCAGATACCTTACGGTGTTGTAAGAAGTTATAAAGAACAGGCGCTGGCACTACAGAAGCCGGAAGCGATACGGGCGGTGGCAAACGCAAATGGCATGAACAGGATTTCGATCATCATTCCCTGCCATCGGGTTATAGGCGCAGATGGCGAACTGACAGGCTACGGCGGCGGCATCTGGCGGAAAAGAAAACTGCTTGAGCTGGAGAAAAGTAATAACAGCTAGAAGCAGCTTATTGCTACCAAAGTATGGTTGCCTTTCAAAGTATACTTTGCAGCAAGTATAAATAGGTATAAAACAGAAAAGCCCTAGCAAAGTGCAGGGGCTTTTCTGTTTTATAAACTAAAGTAACTTAGTGTGCTTTTGAAGCAAGGTAGTTCGATACGCCTTCTTTTGTAGCAGACATGGCATCTTTTCCTTCTTCCCAGTTAGCAGGGCAAACTTCGCCTTTCTCCTCGAAATACTGCAGCGCATCGATCATACGAAGTGCTTCATCAATGCTGCGGCCTAGTGGCATGTCGTTTACAACCTGGTGGCGCACCATGCCTTCTTTATCGATCAGGAACAAGCCACGGTAAGCAACCGGCTCGCCAACAAAGATCATTTCGCCTTCGTCGTTATACTCGTAATGGCCAGCTAATACATCGTAGTTCTGAGAGATGGTTTTAGCAGCATCAGCTACTAATGGGTAGTTTACACCTTCGATACCACCCTGGTTCTGTGGTGTGTTCAGCCATGCAAAGTGAGAGAAATGAGTGTCGGTAGAGCAACCTACTACAGCTACGTTTTTACGCTCGAAATCTTCCATACGCTCCTGGAACGCAATGATCTCAGTCGGGCAAACAAACGTGAAGTCCATCGGGTAGAAATAGAAGATCACGTGTTTTTTGCCAATGTATTGTTCTAAAGAGAAATCTTCTACGAACTCGCCGTTAACAACAGCGGTAGCCTTAAATGAAGGTGCTTTTTTACCTACTAATACTGCCATATTTTATCGTGTTTAAGTTTTGTTAAATGTATAATTAAGGTACTCGTGTAATGCTTATCTGTTTATCAGGCTCTACTTTATTGCCCGTCAGCTGCACCGAAAAGCTCTTGATCTCGAAATTCTGCAGTTTCCTTTTTTGAAAGAAATCCGTCAGTAAAGCTTGCAGCTCAGTGTCTTCAAAATCAATGATCTCACGGGTATTGGTACAATAGATGTGGCTGTGAGCGCCGATGTTGGCATCGTAGCGTTTACCGCCTTCCTCCGAAAAAACCCGGTGCACCAGGTTTACCTCAGCAAAAGCATCCAGCGTTTTATAAACAGTACCCAATGATATACTAGGGTTGGCTGGCTTCAGGAGCTGGTAAATTTCTTCTGCTGTAGGGTGGTGGCCATGCAGTTCATGCAATGCTTCGTACACCACAATGCGCTGGCCCGTAGCTTTTAAGCCCGAAGCCGCAATGTACTGGTGTACTTCCTGCTTTGTAAGTTGCTGCTGCATATTTTATTAACTAATAATTATTCTTATGTAAGAATTTGTGCAAAGGTAAGGAAAAAGTTAGAAACTTAAAAGGTTAGAAAGTTAAAAAGGTGCTCTGTTCAATACAACGCTGTTTAACGTTTTCGCTTGATATGGGAAAACCCGCCGTTGTTGGTATTTTCACCGACAACCATGCATTAACCTATAAGTGCTTGCTGGTGAAAACACGAAGCAAGGGCAGCGAAAACATTTTTATTCTAAAACGCTAAACAGCTTCTACTTAAACCTTTCTAACTTCTTAACTTTCTAACTGAGATTACCTTCCCTTAAATTCCGGGTTTCGTTTTTCAACAAAGGCATTCATGCCTTCGGTCTGGTCTTCGGAGGCGAAGCAGAGGTAAAAATTCTTGCGCTCAAAGTATAAACCTTCATCCAGGCTGGTTTCAAACGAACGGTTCACCGCTTCCTTAGCCAGTTTAGCCGCCACCGGCGACATCTGGGCAATTTCCGTGGCCAGTTTAAAGGCTTCTTCCAGGTATAACTCTACGGGTACGATGCGGTTAATGAGGCCATGCTTTTCGGCTTCATCGGCTGTCATAAATTTGCCGGTAAGCACCATTTCCATGGCTTTTGCTTTACCAATGGCTTTAGTTAAACGCTGTGTACCGCCGGCGCCCGGCATTACGCCGATCTTTATTTCCGGCTGGCCAAACATAGCCGTTTCGGAAGCTATGATCATATCGCAGGTCATGGCCAGTTCGCAACCGCCACCCAGCGCAAAACCAGATACAGCAGCAATGATCGGTTTTTTTGTTTTCCGGATCTGGTCCCAGGTAGAGAATTGGTCTACGTTCAGCATGTCGATGGCTGTTTTGCCCGCCATTTGCTTAATATCAGCACCGGCTGCAAAAGCACGTTCATTCCCTGTTATGATAATGGTGCGTACGTTGTCATCTTCATCCAATTGCTTTAGTGCATCGCGCAGTTCGCCCATTAACTGTAAATTCAATGCATTCAGTTCTTTGGGTCTGTTTAGCTGGATAAGGGCCACATGGGGCTTTGCCTGGGGTGTTACAAGTATAAATTCCATCGTCTGGTTTACAAGGTTAGCTACCGGCGAATTTACACTTTTTAGTTTAACCATAAAAAAAGCCCGGCTTCTTACGAAGACGGGCTCTGATTTCTTGCTTTGCTACCAGCGCAAAGGCTTGTTTGTTTTACTGTTTTACTAAGTGCGTGTAAAGTGGCAGCATAGATTGGGAAGAGGTTTGGGTTGTAGTAGATGACATGTTGCTTTTTGCGATGTCGGTAGCAGGAGGGGTTTTAAATGTTGCCCCAACGACTAATAATGCAACTAAAGCCATCAATTTAAGAACGAATTTTTTTGTAACTTTTTCTGCAGTATTCATAAATTATAATATAGGCACTATACTTTCTTTTACTATTACCTGCAAAGGTACAATATTATTATGAAAGTTCCAGAGGAACATTTTGTATTTTTCTAATTAATTAAGAAGTGGAGTTTTATGCATACTGACAAACTATTTGCAGCGTTGTGCGCGTACGCTGTTCTAACAGCACTTTTTGCTGCGCCACAACCTCCTTTATACTTTCAGGATTGTAATTTTTAATAGTATACAGTTTTAAGTTGGTGTTATAGTGGATTATAAACTGATCCTGTAAGGTCTGGATAAGTTTATGCAAACGGCTTTCATGGTAATCGGTGCAGATGGAAAAAGAGATAGCCGAGTTTTGCATCAGGTTTATTTTCAGGCGCAATTCAGATAAAGCGTTAAAAATTGTACCCAGGTTTTTTTCGGAAATAAACGTAAAATCTTTCACACTGAAAGAAACCAGGCATTGGTTTTCTTTTACAATATAAGCAGGCGCGATAAGGTTAAACTGGCAATCGCAGATCCTGGTGCCTTCGCCGGCAGGGTTCAGAAATGATTTTACATACAACGGAATCAGCTTGGTGGCAAGCGGCTGTATGGTTTTGGGGTGTATAACCGAGGCGCCGTAATAGGCCATTTCTATGGTTTCCTGGTAGGATATTTCCGGGTAGCGCACCGTGTTGGCGAAATGCTTGGGATCTGCATTTAACAGGCCATCTACATCTTTCCAGATATAAAGTGCAGTTGCATCGAGGCAATACGCAAAAATAGCGGCACTAAAATCCGATCCTTCGCGGCCAAGTGTGGTGGTCAGGCCATTATTAGTTCCGCCTAAAAAACCCTGCGTCACGATCAGTTGCTTTTGCAGCAAAGGCAAAAGGTCTCGCTTTATAACCCGTTCGGTCCAGGCCCAGTCTACTTTTGCTTCGCGCCAGGTACTGTCTGTTTGTATATACTTGCGGCTATCAACCCAGGTATTCTCAAGGCCCTGCTGTTGCAAAAAATGGTGCAGAATAGTGGAGGAGAACAGCTCACCGTAACTTATAACCTGGTCGTAGTGTTTATCGTAGTTGTCGGAAACAGGGAAGGCGCGGAGGTACTCCTGCAACGAAACACTGAGATGCTCCAGTTGCGTGTACACCAGGTGCGTGGTATCCGGAAAAAGCGCCTGCACAATTTCGAGGTGGTATTCCCAGTTCTGTTGAAGTATAACTGTATAATCCTGCTGTGCGGTAGCCTGCTCAAAAATCTGTTCCAGCGCATTCGTTGTTTTGCCCATAGCCGATACCACCAGCAGCAGTTGCCGGGTTCCGCCATGTGCTTGAACGATGTTGGCCAGGTTATGAAAGGCGTCCGCATTTTTTACGGAGGCGCCTCCAAATTTAAATACTTTCATACTTGATACAGGCTATTGCGGCGTAAAAGTAAGTATACTTCGTAATATTGCCCAAAAATGATAATTTTGTAAGACCGAAAGTACCTGAATCACTATCTAAACTTTAATTGATATGAATGACAAGTTAGCCCTGCCAGTGGGCACAACCCTCGACAGGTTTATTATGAGAAAGCAGGAAGATTTTCCGTTTGCTTCCGGAGAGTTGTCTCAGTTGCTGCGCGATATTGCACTTGCCGCTAAAATTGTTAACCGCGAGATCAACCGCGCCGGCTTACTTGATATTTCAGGTGCCTTCGGCCAGCAGAACGTGCAGGGCGAAGAGCAGCAAAAACTGGATGTGATTGCCAATATCCGTTTTATCCGTGCACTCCGCAACGGTGGCGAAGTATGTACGATCATTTCAGAAGAAGAGGAAGACCTCATCCAGACGGGCAATAAAAAGGGCCGTTACATTGTAGCCATGGATCCGCTTGATGGTTCTTCCAACATAGATGTAAACGTATCTATCGGAACGATCTTCTCTATTTACAGACGTTGCTCTGAAGTAGGCACCGATGGCACTATGGAAGATTGCCTACAGGCCGGAACACAGCAGATTGCTGCCGGTTATGTAGTATATGGCTCTTCTACCATGCTGGTTTACACGACAGGCAACGGCGTAAATGGGTTTACCTACGAGCCATCCCTTGGCGAATTCTTTTTATCGCACCCGAATATCAAAACACCGCAGACAGGTAACATATACTCTTGCAACGAAGGCGGCAGCAACAGCTTCCCGGAAGGCATTAAGAACTACATCAACTATTGCAAAGAGAACAACTACTCGGGCCGTTACATTGGCTCACTGGTAGCAGATTTCCACCGTAACCTGCTGAAAGGCGGTATTTACATATACCCGCCAACAGCCAAAGCACCTAACGGCAAACTACGTTTGTTATACGAAGCAAACTCCCTTGCCTTTATAGTAGAGCAGGCCGGCGGTAAAGCTACAAACGGTACACAGCGCATTATGGAGATCGAGCCAACCGAACTTCACCAGCGTTGCCCGCTTATCATCGGTTCTACGGAGATGGTGGATAAAGTAGAAGGATTCTTGCGTGCAGAAGTGCCTGTAAGCTAAGTTTATACTTTAGAAACAGAAGAAGGCAGCAGGTTTATACTTGCTGCCTTTTTTTATGAATTTATACTTTGGTTTTATCTGCTAGGATTTATACTTCAGGCGGGTGTAGGCTTTCTCCAGTTCGCGGGCCAATATAAGCTGGGCAAGTTGCCGGGCCATGGCTTCTTCGTTTTCGGCGGCCATAGCGGCTTTTACTTTTTGCTCCTCTACATCAATGCGGTATAAAATATGCAGCAGGCGGTTAAGGTCGGTGCGGAGCAGCTGTGCGACCAGGGTGGTTAATTTTGTGAGCAGTTCCAGCGTATCAGTCGAGGGCAGGTTATCGGCTTCGAAGATGCGTTGCAGGTGTGTGCTGGTATTAGCGAGCAGGGCAGGAGAGAGTTTCATGCGCGGAACAGGTTATTACAAAAAAAAGCCCTCGTTAGCGGAGGGCTTTTAATTTATGCTTTTTCTTCGTTGGCAACTTCTGCTTCCGTTTCAGCAGACTGGCCTTTAAAGCCTACAAACTTGTTTACAATGTCGTACCACTGCACCAGCTTTTTCATATCCGATACATACACGCGCTCGGTATCATACTCTGGTAAAATATCTCCCATAAAGCTTTTCAGCTCGTCGTTGCTAGGCTTTTCGCTTACAGGCAGCTTGTCGCCATACTTCTGGTTGATACGGTCGAACACATCGGCTAAAGCCACAGTGCCTTCTTCGTCTGTGGTGTAGATCGATATCTCATCGAGCAACGACATACGGTGGCGGGCCTGTGCTACAATGCTTTTAGGTGTTTCTTCCAGGCTTTCAACAATAACGCCGGTACGGGTGGGCTTTACAATGCGGTAAAGGCCGCTCATGCCAGATATGGCAGTAATTTGTTTTAAATCAATTGACATAGTCAGAATAATGCGTTTGGTTATAGTTTAAACATGATGGGGATGCTAACATTTTCTTTGAAGCCGGGCGCTTTAAACTTAAGCAAACGGGCCACGCGAAGGGCTTCGTCGCCGGTGCCGGCACCCGCATTCCGGAGCACTTTAAACCCGGACGTGGAGCCGTCTTCATTTAAGGTAAAGCCAATAATGCAATCGCCCTGTATGCGGTTGCGGCGAGCCAATGGCGGGTAAATCAGTTCTTTGTAAACAGCTTTGTACATGGCTTCCACGCCGCCTTCGTAGTGCTGGGCAACCGGCGGTGTTTTGGCGGGCATCCATACTTTCTTTTCTTCGAGTTCCTGCTTTTCAGGCGCTGGTGTGCTGGTTTGGGCTGCTACGGTAAAGCTGGCGCAAATAAATAAAAGAAATAAGAACGAGTGTTTCATTTTCATAAGGATAGACATTTAATTTCAACTACACTTTAAGGCTTTCTGCATCTAAACGAATACCGTGCCTAAATCAGGCTTTCATACTTGTATTTATTTCTTCGATATAAGCCAGTATCTCATCGCGGCCCTCCCGGCTTGTGCTCGACGACTGGAAAATAGGCGGAAGCTCGTCCCAGGTTTCGCGCAGGCTGCGGCGGTAAGCGGCTATATTGGCGTCCGTTTTGGTAGCTGACTGTTTATCTGTTTTCGTAAAAATAATGGCAAACGGAATACCCAATTTACCAATATAATCGATGAAATCAAGGTCTTGTTTCAGGGGTTTGTGGCGCGAGTCGATCAAAACAAAAACGCAGGTAAGGTTCTCGCGCTTCAGAAAATAATAGTTGATCATTTTGCGCCACTCGTCGCGCGAGCCTTTGCTCACTTTAGCGTAGCCGTAGCCTGGCAAATCGACCAGGAACCACTCATCGTTCACTATAAAATGATTGATAAGCTGTGTTTTACCTGGCGATGAAGATGTTTTGGCTAAGCCTTTCTGCTCCATCAACATGTTAATCAAAGACGATTTGCCTACGTTGGAGCGCCCGATAAAGGCGTATTCCGGCTTGTCCGGGGTAGGGCAAAGCGATACTTTGGTGTTACTTATTACAAATTTTGCTTCTTTGATAATCATACTTAATGCGTATTGTGGCAGCCTGCCGGGGCTTTAACTAGTCTTGTTACCCGGCAAAACGATACCCGGTGCCAAATTAGCTATCCTCAGAGAATAGTTACTTTAATCAGCACCCCAAAGGTACTATTAATTTTTCCAATCCTGAAGTATAAGCTGTTTTGCCTGACCGGCTTTAGCTAATGGCTGCTTTCTGTATTGTATTTTATACTTTAAAATTTGATGCCTGACGGGGTAAATGTGAGTTTTTCACTAAAAATACACGGGTTAGCATTGATAATTTGCTATATTTACGCCTTATTAAGATACAAGTGGGCAGGTGTTGTTTGTAGCTTTAAGCAGGTTAGTTTATAACTTAGTTTGTTTTTAGCGAACAGTAGTAAAAAATAGAAATATAAGCATCACGCTATACTTGTTTAGGAGTAAGCCGTATAGGTAAACAAAATAACCTGAAGCGTTCTGAACATACGTTCAGGCAGGCCACAGTATCTCAACACATTTAATACCAGAAAAGTATAACACAAATTTTACACATGAACCATTTAGCTAAATCGTGTTTACGGTTTTCGATGCTTGCTGCCTTTGTGTGCCTGATGGCAGACCCTGCTGCAGCACAAAGCAAAAGAAAACTACTCCGGACCGGAAACAAGTTTTTTGACAAGGAAAACTACAGACAAGCCATTCCTCATTATGAGCAATTGATCGCTTCTGATCCGAACAATGCAAAGGCGTTATACTTTGCCGGTATCAGTTACATCACGTTCGATAAAGAAAAAGCGGCTGATTACCTGTACCGTGCCCAGAAGCTAAAGCCAAACGTAGACAAAGACCTGGAGTACTGGTTAGGCCGTGTAGACCATATCAACTACCGTTTCGATACGGCGATTGAGCATTACCAGGCCTATAGCAAAAACATCAAGAAGCGTAATTTAGAGCGCCAGGATGAAGTAGCACAGCTGATCCAGTATTCTAAGAACGCAAAGCGCGAAACTGCTAATCCGAAAGATGTGTTCGTGAAAAACCTGGGTGGAACTATTAACACGCTTTACTCAGAGCACAGCCCGGTAATTTCCAATGATTATAACTACCTGTTATTTACTTCCCGCTCTGAAAACACAACCGGAAGCCAGGAAGCTAAAGACGGTGAGTATTTCGAAGATATCTTTGAAACCAACCGCATCGGCGAAGACGAGTGGGAAACTACCCGCCGCGTACCAGGTAACCTGAACACCGCTGTGCACGAAGCATCCATCCAGTTACTGGAAGATGGCAGCAAAATGATGTTGTACCGTTCTGAAAACAATGGTGATATCATGATCTCTGAGCGCCAGGCTGACGGGTCGTGGGGCCCGGCTAAGAGCATTGGCAGCAACATCAACTCTAAAAACTTTGAGTCTGATGCGTACATGACGCCAGATGGCCAGACGTTATACTTCTCTACCAGCAACTATTCTGAAAACGGCGACCTGGATATTTATGTATCGCAGCGCCAGAAGAACGGCCAGTGGGGCAGACCAAAAAGCATGGGCAAAACCATTAACACACCGTTTGATGATGACAGCCCGTACTTAGCCAAGGATGGTACCTTATTCTTCGCATCAAGAGGCCACAACAGCATGGGCGGATACGACATCTTCTCTGCCAAGTATGACTCCGTAGCCAGAAGATTTGCAAAGCCTGTTAACTTAGGTTCGCCAATCAACACGCCGGATGATGACACGTATTACCGTTTAGCCCCGGATGGCAGCTATGCCTACCTATCCTCTTACCGCATTGGTGGCTACGGCGAAAAAGATATTTATACCATTAACTACATCCGTCCGGCACGCGTTGTAGGCCAGGTGTTATCCAGCACGGATAACAGTCCGGTTTCTGGTGTAGAGCTTATATTTAACGGTTTGCAGGCAGATAAGCGCCCTATTTCTTACCGTGATATTAGTAAGTCTGATTCGGCCAGCTACCAGGTTCAGATCCTGTCTGGCCGTACTTACCAGGTACAGGTTTCAAAAGACAACCAGGTAATCAAAACAGAAGAAATCGAAATTCCGGTGGTATTAAACGATACAACTACGATTGTTCGTAACTTCCTTGTTGATTATGTTGATACAGCGGCCACTAAACGCTTTGCTTTCAAGAACATCTACTACGATACAGATAAGTATGTACTGCGTCCGGAATCTGTTCAGGAACTGGACAGACTGGTGGCTTACCTGAAGGCTAACCCTACTGTAAACATCAGCATCGAAGGCCACACAGACTCACGTGCAAGCGATAGCTACAACCAGACATTAGGCTCTAACCGTGCCGATGCAGCTTTCGATTACCTGCAGAAGCAAGGTATTTCAGCGAAGCGTATGGTTACGGTATCGTATGGCGAGCGTCGTCCGGCAGTGCCAAATACATCAGCTGAGAACATGCAGCTAAACAGAAGAACGATCTTTAAAGTGTTGCCAAGAGAAGGCGAGAAGCCAGTGCAATAACCTGCAGAAGTTTATTCTGAATTATTTTTACAGAGGCCGGACAGCAATGTTCGGCCTCTTTTTGTTAATAGGTTCCTGATTGTAGTTGCTGATGTGAATTTTTGCTGGCGTAGCTTCATCTTTCTTAGCTTGAGATGCTTTTGTTGTGTAGTTGGCTTTTTCGCTCCAAGTCCGCTGGGACTCGTTCTCGGGCATCGCGCTGTGTTCATTCCCTGCCTAACGGCTGCTGCGCACCGGAAATTCACAAGGCGCTCAACCCAAGAACTGGAATAGGTTTTTTCTTCTATCAGCTGCTTTATTAAAGTTCGACAAAGTATAAACTATACTCTTGCTAAGAGCGATAGACTTTAGCAAGGTGCACCACTTCGACAATTCGCTGTTTGAGCGTCAGCGAGTTTCGAATTGTCTTGATTCTTTTGCTTACTTTTCTCATCAAGGAGAAAAGTGAGGCCTAGCCGGCGAGGCGAAAAAACCAACTATAAAACAAGAACTTCTAAACGAAGAAAGAAAAAGCTACGGTAGCAAAAAAGCATACTCACATTATCAAGCTACACCAGCAAAACCCACACAAAATCAAATAATTCTAAAGCGCAACTTATATTTAAACACATAAGCTATGCATTATAAGAGCAGGTGCCGTATTTTTGTCTGAATCTGAATTAGAAACGCATATGGCAGTAGTACCTTATAAAGACCAGGACGATAACAAGAAATCGCAGGTGGCCACCATGTTTAATAACATTGCCGGCAAGTATGATTTCCTGAACCATTTTCTGAGTGCTGGGATCGATATAATCTGGCGCAAGAAGGCGGTAAGTCTGCTGGCTCCCCAAAAACCGAAGCTTATACTTGATATTGCAACCGGCACCGGCGATTTTGCGATCGAGTTACTAAAGCTGAACCCGGATAAAATTGTGGGCGCAGACATCTCGGAGGGCATGTTAGCCGTAGGACGTGAGAAGCTCACCAAAAAAGGTCTGAACCATAAGATAGAACTGCAGTACGGCGACTCGGAAAACCTGCCTTTTGCAGACAATACCTTTGATGCCGTAACAGCAGCCTTCGGAGTGCGCAACTTCGAAAACCTGAGCAAAGGCCTTTCAGAAATGAACCGTGTGCTGAAACCGGGCGGAACCATTGTGGTACTGGAGTTTTCGAAGCCACGCAGTTTCCCGATGAAGCAGCTTTTTCAATTTTATTTTAAAAATATACTACCGCTGGTAGGTAAGATCGTTTCAAAGGACAATGCAGCGTACACCTACCTGCCGGAGTCGGTACAGGCGTTCCCGGACGGGCAGGATTTCTTAAACATCTATCAGCAAGTAGGATTTAAAAACACAAAATGGCATTCACTCACATTCGGGATCAGTTCGATCTACATCGGTACAAAATAATTGTTCTGGCGTTTCTGCTGCTAAGTATAACCCACACAAGTATAGCTCAGACAAACAAAGCGCCCCAGAACAAACCCGGCTACGACGATAAACTGGTACATTACGGCTTTTACCTGGCCATGCCGCTAACCAAGTATAACCTGGAGCACTCGCAGTGGTACGCAGACCAACTGGCCCTGGCTGCTGTAGAAGGCTCGCCTTATATTACAGCCAATACCAAATCCAACATTGGTTTTTATACCGGCCTGGTGCTTAACGTGCGTCTCGCCGATTACCTGGATGCACGCTTTGTGCCGGGTGTAGGTTTTTACGGCCGCCAGATCGCATTCACGAATACTGCCGCTGAGAGTTCGGAAGAAGATATCCAAACCCTGAGCTCTACCATGATCGAGTTGCCGCTGCTTTTAAAGTATAAAGCCAAGCGCCGTGGTAACTTCAGGATGTATTTTGTGGGAGGGATAAAGCCCGGCATCGATATGGGGAGTTTGAAAAATTCGCCGGAAGATGCCAAGACGCAGCTGATCCAGACCAAAAAATTTGACCTGGCACTGGAGTATGGCGTCGGGCTCGATATTTTTTACCCGTACTTTAAGTTTGCGCCCGAACTCCGTTTTTCTCATGGGCTGATGAACATGCACGATCCGTTAAACGACGACCTGCAACTGTACGACCGCAGCATCCAGAAACTGAAAAACCACAACGTATCGCTTATACTTTTCTTTGAATAAAAGATGAACAGAATAGCACTTGTAACCGGAGTCACCTCTGGTATTGGCCACGCAACCGCATTGGAACTGGCAAAACAGGGATTTAAGATTATTGCCACAGGCCGCAGAACAGAACGCCTGGAAGAACTGAAACAACAGCTTAGCGGAGTTCCGGTTTATACGTTAGCCTTTGATGTGCGCGATAAAAATGCGGTAGCCGATGCCATTAACTCGCTGCCGGATGCCTGGAAACAGATCGAAGTGCTCGTAAACAATGCTGGTAATGCACACGGCCTGTCGCCGGTACAGGGTGGTGACCTGGCTGACTGGGATGCAATGATCGATATAAACGTGAAAGGCCTGTTGTACGTAAGCCATGCCGTAATTCCGTTGATGCAAAAGTATAAAAAAGGCCATATCGTTAACATCGGCTCTATTGCGGGCAAAGAGGTGTACCCGAACGGGAATGTTTACTGTGCATCCAAGCATGCGGTAGATGCGCTCTCGAAAGGAATGCGGATGGATCTGATTCAGGAAGGCATCAAAGTATCGGAAGTTAATCCGGGGTTGGTAGAAACGGAGTTCTCGGAAGTGCGCTTTAAAGGAGATAAGGAGCGTGCTGCCAGCGTTTATCAGGGTTACAAAGCCCTGGAAGCTCAGGATATAGCCGAACTGATCGCTTTTATGGTAACGCGCCCTGCACACGTAAACCTGGCTGAGGTGATGATATTGCCGGCTGCACAGGCATCTGCTACCGTTGTAAACAAGAGCCAGTAAGCATTGCCATAACTTAGCTGTTGGTATAGGCGTAAGAATATACAACCTGTTACCTGACAGGCGATGTACTAAACCTAAACCGACAAGCTATGAAAGATCAGAATAACAATAACCCGCAAAATCAAAACAGCGCGAAGCAAAGCACTGAAAATAAAGCTAAGCTTGGATCAGAAAACGATCCGAATGAAGCAAACCGCAAAGGGGCTGTAAATACAAGCCCAAGCGGCACACAGCCTACAGCTTCGCAGCAGCAAGGCCAGGGCCTTAAAAGCGCTAAAAACCCGGATAGCCGCAGTGGCAGCGAAAGTGGCGGGAGCGACACAAATAAGAAAGACAGATAAAGATCATATGTAAAACAAAAGGGGCTGCAATTAATTGCAGCCCCTTTTGTTTTAAAGCCAACCTCAGCTTATCAGAACCCTTCTCTATCAAAAGCGTGTACTCTTACATCGCTGGTGCGTTTATCTTTGGTGCTTGGGCCACCTTCCAGTTCGGTACCTACAACGGTATCGTATACCCAGGTTTTTTTGCCGCCGCTTTTCACAACAGATTTATCTTTGATCTCGTCTTCGCCGCGGCCACCAATGATACTGATCTTTATTCCTTTGTTAACCTCGCCGCTCAACTTAAATTTATCGTCTTCGGCGAGGCCATACAATTTAATTTCTTTTGTTTCGGAGGTTTTGAAGATGCGGTGGTATACTTGCTTTTTGTCTGATTTGCGGACAATGCTTACTTCCGTTTCCTCATCGTTCAGGCGTTTTACTTCAAAAGTTTCTTCCATATCGGTGCCTATTACCAATACTTCTTCGGCCAGTACTTTATAGAACATGGCTGCGGCTTTATCCAGCTGGTCGCGGCGGTTTTTTAACTTCTGCGTAGTTGATTCGCCCACCAATTTATAAACCGAAGGAGGCAAACGTTTTACCCCCGTTTCGATCACGTTATCGGTCAGGGAGCGCTGCATCTCTTTTGCCAGCGAATCGAACTGCGCACGTGTTACCATGTTCAGAGCGCGGTCATCTATAAACTTGGAGTTAATGGCCAGCGCTTTCACATCGTTATATTCATCGTCAAAAGATTCGAATTTGCGGATAGCCCAGTTGCGGCTGAAGATCCAGGGAATAAGCCCGTTCTGAAAACGGAAAAACGCATTATCGCGGTCTTTCGGAATCGGGCGGTACACGTTCTCTTCGCCAGGTTCATACTTGGCCCATTCCCACTGGCCTTCATGGCGGTCCCAGTCATTAATGAAAATATCGAGCAACCTTGCTTTTGCAAAGGCCAACTGATCTATAAAGTGGTCATCATCTTCGAACCGCTTGTTCAGCACTTTTCCTGAGCCCACAATATCCACAGCATCGCCGAGCATAGGAGTAAGAGCGCGTTCGTCGTTATACTTTTCCTCGATCATGTACACGCCATCGCTGATAAGCTCTTCGTACTCGCCAAACTCTTTGGCAGCAGGTTTTACATACACCAGTTGCGGATTGGCATGTGGTACCCCAACAGCTTCGGCAAGGGGCGGAATAATAAAAGCTCCGTAAGGGTTTTGGGCTGATGTCTGGTCGCGGAGTACGTTGGCAACAAAAGTTTTCTGCCAGATTTTGGGTACTACCGCTACAGGGTCTTTATCAAGCGAGCGCAATGCGTAGGTCATGCCGCTTTTGCTGGCTAAGGTCAGGCTGGTTGTCTGGAAACCACCGCCTTTTTTCTCGATCTCCATACCGCCGTGCATGGTTTTCAAATCGAAAACAGGTACCGTAACAGGAGCCGCCCATACATTGCGGTAATGCGAGCCCCAGAAAATGTTATGAAAGCCCGAACGCTTGTAATGCTTGCCAGCCTGCACGGTTACACTATCGATGGGAGTGGTGTTCGTTTGCAAGGCCTGGTACACGGCTGGGTCGGAAACGGGCGTTTTGGAGAAGAAGTTTTTACGGGCACAGCCCGAAGAAAGCAAGAGGAGTACAAGTATGGTTTCCCGGTAACGGATATTCATATATTAAGGATCGTCAATTTTGAATCTATCTAACGTAAAATCAAAGCAAAGTTTTCATTCAGAAAGAAAGTATACTTACAAAGCTTTCTTTCTACAGCTTAAACTACCCAAAGTATAAAACACGGTACATTTACCTGGCAGGTATAGTTATACTTTACGGGGTGGTTTTAGCAGCCGCAAATTCCCGGAAAGCAGGGTACAGTAATCAAATATTACTGGCTTTATCAGGAAAATTATGCTTGTGTTAAGGTGCTAGTTATTAGTGAATTATATTGTATATGAAATATATTTTTCTATACAAGGGTGTTCCAACATAAACATTGCGTTCAGTTATAGCTTTTCTAAATAGTTCACTCTACTTTTGCACCTGAATTTTAGAAACAAGACATTGCAACGAATCATACTTCTATTGGTTTTTGCTTTGAGCAGTACGGTATTACAGGCACAGATCCGTATCTCAGGCAAGGTAACCGATGCTGCAACAGGAGAAGCGCTCCCGTTTGTCAGCATTTATATAAAAAACTCCACACTTGGCACTTCTTCCGATCTGAACGGAGCATTTAATATCCGGCTTTCAACAGCTCCGGATTCCCTTACGGCATCTTTTGTAGGTTATACTTCCAAAACGCTTCCTGTAGCGAAAGGTGTGGCCGCACAAGAACTGATCTTTAAACTGGAGCCAAGCGCGCACGCACTACAGGAAATTGTGATTAGGCCCGGCGAAAATCCTGCTTTTAAGATTATGCGGGAAGTGATAAACCACAAAAATGCAAACGACAAACGTAAACTGACCGCTTACCAGTACGAGGCTTATACCAAAATGCAACTGCACCTGAACGGGCTGGGGCAAAAGAAGGGGAAAGATGCCGTAACAGGAGCCGTTACGCGTTTTGTGGATACGGATAAGCTGCAAAAAGGGGAGAAAGGCGATAAGCAACTGCCGTTCTTTATGTCGGAAACGCTTTCGGATTTTAGCTATAACCGCGATCCCAAACTGCAGAAGGAAGTAATTAAAGCTACTAAAGTGACCGGCATTGGTTTGCAGGATGGCAGCCTGATGTCGCAGCTGATGGGCAGCTCGTACCAGGATTACAATTTTTACCAGAACCGCGTAAGTGTTTTACAGAAAGATTTTATCAGCCCGATTGCTGATGGCTGGAAAAGAGCCTATGACTATGAATTAGAGGATAGCCTTTTTATTGGTGATGAATGGTGCTACCAGATCAAAGTAAACCAGAAGCGCCCGCAGGACCTGGCTTTTAACGGTACTATCTGGATAACCGAAAAAACGTATGCCCTCCGTAAAATTGATGTGGAAATAAGCAGATCAGCTAACATAAACTTTGTGGACGGCATCCGGCTGGTGCAGGAATTGCAGCCTGTAAACGACATTGCCTGGATACCCAACAGAACAGACGTTACCATTCAGTTGCAGGGCCTTAACCGCTCTAAAACAGGTATAAAAGCGCATGTTTATACTTCGTACAAAGATGTAGTTGTAAATCAGCCACATGCCAACCGGTATTTTGACAAACCCGTAGAATTACTGCAGGAAGCCACCAAACAGCAGGACTCTTTCTGGCAATCCAGCCGCCATGATACGCTTACCATAGCCGATAAGCAAGTATACGCCACCATAGACTCTATCCGGGAAACCCCTAAGATCAAACGCTTTACTACCATCATGACGCTGTTGAGTACCGGCTATCAGAAAATGGGGAAATTCAGCTGGGGACCGTGGCCTTATACGTACGCCTGGAACAATTTTGAAGGCCACCGCTTCCAGCTAGGCGGCAAAACCAACATCGATTTCAGTAACAAACTGGAGCTGCGTGGTTATGCTGCCTATGGCACCGATGATAAAAAACTGAAGTATAGCACAAGTGCCCGTTTCATACTTTCCCGCGACCATTGGAGCGAAGTAGGCGTAACACATAAACAAGACCTGCAACAGGTAGGCCTGATGTCGGAAAGGCTGGAAGCAAGTCCGTTTTTTATGGGTTTCTCGCGCTTTGGCACCTTAAGGAGGCCGATCTTAGTAACAGAGAACAGCGCGTACCTACAACGTGATGTATTACGCGGCGTAACCCAGCGCATTGCCTTCAGTAACCGTGTTTTCGCGCCGCAGTATAATTTTGCTTACGTTGCGCAGCAAGGCGACCAGCCTGTATTAAAAGATGGTTTTACGACCACAGAGGTAAGTTTTACCACGCGCATTGCCAGCCACCAGGTATACGTACAAAACGACAATGAACGCATTAGCCTGGGTAACGGCAACCGCCCTGTTTTTACCTTGAAGTATACCGCAGGCCTGCCCAACATCATGCGCTCTACACTGGATTACCAGCGCGTAGATGTGAACGTGACGCATGATTTCCCGATGGGCTTTTTAGGAAATGCCAACTATAAACTGGATGCGGGGAAGATATTTTCGGCGGTGCCGTATCCTTTACTGGAAGTACATACCGGAAACGAAACGCCTTTTTACTACACTGCCGCTTTTAACCTGCTCAACAATTTTGAGTTTGCCAGCGATACCTACGCATCTTTGCACTACGAACAGTATTTTGAGGGGCTTTTCTTTAACCGCCTGCCACTTATCCGTAAGCTGAAATGGCGTACGCTGGCCACTGCCAATATCCTGTATGGCGACCTGAGTACCAAAAACCAGCAAATGCTATCACCGGTTGGTATAGATGGCGCTCCGCAGGAACAATTCTATACTTTCGGTGGCGGCAAACCTTATATGGAAGTGGGGTACGGCATCGAGAATATCTTTAAAGTGCTGCGCGTGGATGCTTTCCACCGGTTATCTTACTTAGATAATAAAGACGCCCGCAAGTTCGGGCTTAAGTTCTCAGTACAGTTTAAGTTGTAGGGCTTAAGTTATAGGCTTCATAAAAAAGGTCTTCACTACTAAGTGAAGACCTTTTTTATTTGTTTTTCTGAGCTTGTCGAGGACTCTTGTATAGATGATTAAAAATTCTTTGGCAAGCACAGAATAAATAGTATGGGGCAGGTACTTGATAACTGTTTAGCCAGCATGGAAACCAATATGAGCAGCGAAAGCGCTGGACTCCGGGCGTCAATAGCCGCGCGGGATAACCACGACCTGCTCTTTGAACACATCTATATCAAAGGTATCGGTATAGTTGCGAAAAGAGCCATCGGTGGCCTTTGCCTTGTAATTGTGGATGACATAGCCGCTAAGTTT
Source organism: Pontibacter arcticus (assembly GCF_003284895.1). Classification (GTDB taxonomy): domain Bacteria; phylum Bacteroidota; class Bacteroidia; order Cytophagales; family Hymenobacteraceae; genus Pontibacter; species Pontibacter arcticus. Next base: position 116,066 of record NZ_QMDV01000001.1, on the reverse strand, counting down.
GGTAATGGTGCCATCTGTTTCTGTTACATACTGAGCAGTATCTAAATCACTGTAAAAAACGGGGGTGTAGGCTTGCACCTCCGTTTGCGTATAGAATTCATTGATTTGCTGTTTGGTCTTTTCCCGGACAAAATCACTACTAGGCGAGGTGCTGCAAGCAGCCAGCAGGAGAGAGAATACAGCAGTACAAAGTCGTTTCATATACAAGTTTACCAGCAAAGGAACATAAAAGCAAATGTGTTCAACGCGTACCCTTGTTTTTCGCTTTTCGCCTCTTTTTCAGCGTACGAATCGAATCCATATAAAACAGGCTACTGTTATAATCCATACGAGCAAGGCGGATATAAAGTAAACTTTATACTTCTACTTCAATTTCTTACTGAAAAAATCAATGGTACGTTTCCAGGCGAGTTCTGCCATGGCTTTGTCGTAGCGGGGTGTTGTATCGTTATGGAAGCCGTGGTTTCCGTTCGCATACATGTAAGCCTCGTATGTTTTGCCATGTTCCTTTAAAGCCTGTTCGTACGCTGGCCAGCCTTCGTTTACGCGCGTATCCAGCTCAGCGAAGTGCAGTTGCAGGGGCGCTTTTATACTTGGTACATCTTCTGTAGCCGGTTGCCCGCCGTAAAAAGGAACAGCTGCTGCTAAATCCGGAATGCGTACCGCCATCATGTTCGAGATCCATCCGCCAAAACAAAAGCCAACCACACCTACTTTGCCATTGCAGCTTTTGTGGTTTTTCAGGTAGTGGTAGGCGGCTATAAAGTCTTCGAGCATCTCGTTCCTGTCGCGTTTGCTTTGCATGGCGCGGCCCTCATCATCAGTGCCCGGGTAGCCACCCAGCGGCGTTAAAGCATCTGGCGCAAGCGACACAAAACCGGCTAGGGCGGCTCTTCTGGCAACATCTTCAATGTGTGGGTTCAGGCCTCTGTTTTCGTGTACCACGATAATGCCCCCTAATGGTTTCTTATTACCGGCAGGTATGGATAGCAACGCTTTTATTTTACCGCCACCTTTCTCAGACTGGTAATGGATGTATTCAGATTTTAAGCGTTTATCGTTTGGCTTAGTTTGCACTGCACCCTGGTAATCGGGCATCAGGAAACTCATAAGAGAGCCTACAGTAAGGCCTCCCACCGCATAGATCGATAACTTTTGCACAAAATCGCGTCTGTTAAGCCGGTTGTGCGCATAATCATCATACAGATCAAACACTTCCTGCTTGATGTCTTCTTTTTTGATTTCGTCCATGTTTGCCTAGTTTATACTTTGCTTGTTATGATATAGCTATTTACATTCTTTAGATATATTGATTGATGCGGTTTACATACGTAATTTATAAGTGCTAACGGACTCGTGTAAACAATGTGCTAGGCCGTCGGCCGAGACTGACGTTTAGGTGTTATTGTGGTAAGTAGTTTTTAAAAAAAAATGTTAAAATCTTTGAAAACAACCTGCCAATTTCCATTTTTCTTTTCCAGCATATAATGAGTCCTATTAATATGCTGGCCAAGTTCATAGCTGTTTGCAGCTATAAATGCTTTTGTGTTGGTCTTATTTAATAATGGAGTTGAAAGTATAATAAAAGTTGTGGCACCTGTTGCTACCTCAAGCTTTCTAAACCCTTCTATGTCATTGCCTGACGAGAAAAATGAATTCAACTTATCCTCCGAGATTGCTTTTCTGTAAAGCCGGGATGAATCCAACACTATTGTGAAGTTTGGTTTCATACTTTCGAAAATATAGTATGCCTCCGTGGAATCCAGAAGTCCTTTTTCAACGATGTTATTGAAAACTCTACGGTTAAACCTGAATTCCCAAATTGGGGCAGGGAGAGTATCATCAATAACTGTGTCTCCATTTTGGGTGATTAATCGGTTCTCCAATTTCCTCACTTCGCTTGTTTGAAGAACAATAAGACCTTTATTATTCTCCTCTATCAAAAAGCTGTTTATTAAATCATGAAGTTCTTCTTTGGGAATTGTAGAGCTGTTCTTAAGACTTTCACTGGTATTATTTCTCTCCTCATTACTTCTCCCACAAGAAGCAATAAGCACAAATAAGAAAAATGCCGTGATATACTTAAGCATAATTTGTTTTCTATTTACCACAACTACTGGAAAAGCGCAAACATATGGTTATTAGCGCTATGCCCGTAGTTCAAAATTAAAATTTCATGAGTTTTTACTGGAGATAGTTATAAAGATTCTACTTTCCCTATCAAATGGCATACTACTAATATATACTTTTTTTATGCAGAAAACCTTTGGAGCAGAGTAAAACTATATTTTAAGGACGATTAAATTTTAATAGAATTGCTTCGAAACAGTAAGACTATATTCCGTACTCCAACTTAATTGTTTCGCGTAGCTGCTAAAAAGACCTTAAAATGGCCAGAACGGCAACTCAAAAAGTAAAACAGTAAGCGTATGAATCCGGATATAACCGTTCATAACCAGATAACACGTGTTAGTTAACAAAATAAGTCCCCACCCGGCAGGTGCCAGATGGGGACTTTCAAATCAATGTGGCAATATATTACTTCTTACTAGCTTTCTTATTAGCTTTTTCCTGCGTGAATTTTATCCCTCTTAAATCGTAAGCTCCTGTAGCCTCATCCTCCACTTTAAGTTCGGGCAGATCAGTTACCGATTTTGCAGCGAGGCTAGAGGAAATGTAGTAGGTTTTTCCGGGAACAGGCATAAAATTGAGGCATTTGTCTTTTTCGGTGTCAGGGCAGATAGAGGTACCGCCATCTGTAGTGCTTAATTTCATTTCCAGGAATGTATTAGGAAGTATGACATGTTCCTGCCCGTTCAATAGAATATGCACAGCTTGTTCTTTTTCGCCTTTTGCTCCGCGGTAAAGTATAAGCATGGCGTCATTGGTATTCATACCTACAGGTTTGCCACCCTGTAGTATAGCTCCGGTAACTAAATCTAAGGAGTACTCGGCTGGCTTTGCTGTTGCAGCAACAAGGCCACCTGCAATAGCGCCACCAATCATGCCTCCCATTACCCCGCCTGCTATTATAGCGCCTGTACCCTGCGCAGGTGTTGGCGGGCCAATAAAGGTAAGCTGGTTATCGGCAAATGACAATGGATAATACACACCGCCGTAATTGATAAATAAGTTGTTGCCATCGGTAAAACCCCAGGCAGCCTTAATGTTCTTTTTCTTGCCATCTTCCGTGGTAGCTACCGGCATCAGGCGGCCGCTTACTTGCTCTTTTAATTCATACCCGGTAGTAAAGCTCGGAGCATTATTTCTGAACTCATCCAACGTCTGGTATATGCCTTTTGTAAAATTTGTGGCCTGCAGTATCGGGTAGTTCTGCACAACAGTTTCTTTAGAATAGGTAGCATTAACCTGCTCCGGCGCAAGAACCTCGGCTGAAGCCAGGAGTTTTTCAAAATCCTGGACAGCAAATTTGCTCATACATTCCATTAATGCCTGTGCTATTTTCTGCTCATGCTTTTTGGTTACATCCAGTCCCTGATAAGTGGTAATATTAGAGGCAGAATATACTTTATAAAATATACTATCCTGCTGGTATATGAAATCAACTAGTAATTCAGTACTGCCTGTTTCAGAGTTTAGAGTGGTGTTTTCAGATATCCAAAGTTTGTTTATGCGAAGTATAACTGGCTTTTGGTTTTCCTGTTTTGGATGATGAAACGAGATGAACTGTTGAAGCTCCTGCTCCAGTGGCGTATTGAAAACAGCGCTTGCTTTGCTGTTAAGGATACCCAACTGCACTTCTCCCACACTTTGTTTTACTAAACGGCTGTCAATCACTTTATCGATGTAAAATGATTTGGGCAGGTCAGGAAGCGTCTGTTTAGATAGGTCTAATGTATGACGTTTTGTGAAAGTAGATTGGGCAAAGGCTGAATGACCAATGAACGTTACAAGAAACAGAAGGCGGTAAAAAAGTACCATAGAGCAGAAGTATTTTAGATTCTTATAATTACAAATATAAATATATTATTATAAGCAAGAGTTACAAATCCCCGGGCGCTCAAACTCTCCCTCAGCGCTTGGTCATAGAGAAGGCACATTGGTAGGAGATAGGTTTTGCTAACACAAAAAAAGTCCCCACCCGGCAGTTGCCAGATGGGGACTTTTATACTTTATAAGTGGTTAGCTTAAGCTACTTCTTCTTTCTTGCCCATGCGGTTACGCTCGTTCTCCTCTAAGTAGATCTTACGCATACGCAGGCTCTTTGGCGTTACTTCCAGGTACTCATCCTTCTGGATGTATTCCATGGCTTCTTCCAGCGAGAAGTTCTTCGCAGGAGCGATCTTCGCGTTATCATCAGAACCGGAAGCACGCATGTTTGTCAGCTTCTTACCTTTCTGGATGTTTACCGTGATATCGTTCTGGCGGTTGTGCTCTCCTATTACCTGACCCATGTATACATCTACACCCGGATCAACAAAGAATACACCTCTGTCCTGTAATTTATCAATTGAGTAAGCTGTACCAGGGCCAGTTTCCATAGAAATGATAGAACCGTTGTTACGGCCTGGAATAGCGCCTTTATAAGGCTCGTAGCTCTGGAATCTGTGGTTCATGATCGCCTCACCAGCTGTAGCAGTCAGTACGTTGTTACGCAAACCGATCAGGCCACGCGCAGGTATGTTAAACTCCAGGTGCTGCAGGTCTCCTTTAGGCTCCATAATCGTCAGTTCACCTTTACGCATCGATACCAGCTCAATTACTTTACCAGCTGTTTCTTCCGGAACGTCTACTACCAGGTGCTCAATTGGCTCATGGCGTGTGCCGTCAATTTCCTTGAAAATTACCTGTGGCTGGCCAACCTGTAACTCATAGCCTTCGCGGCGCATGGTTTCGATCAGTACAGACAAGTGCAGAATACCACGACCGAACACTAAGAAAGTATCTTCACGGTCGGTTTCCTGAACGCGCAGGGCCAGGTTTTTCTCTGTTTCTTTGAACAAACGATCACGCAGGTGGCGCGATGTTACGAACTTACCCTCTTTACCGAAGAAAGGAGAGTTGTTGATCGTGAACAGCATGTTCATAGTTGGCTCATCGATAGAGATACGTGCCAGTGGCTCCGGGTTTTCTGCATCCGCGATGGTATCACCAATGTCGAAACCTTCAATACCTGTAATAGCACAGATCTCGCCGGCTGATACTTCGGTTACCGATTTTCTGCCAAGGCCTTCAAAAATCTGAAGTTCTTTGATCTTACCTTTTTTGATAGAACCATCTGCTTTGCACAAGCTGATCGGCATACCTTCTTTAAGCGTACCACGGTGCACACGACCGATAGCGATACGACCTACGAAAGAAGAATAATCTAGGGATGTGATCTGCATCTGCGGCGTACCTTCGCGGTAAGGAGCAGGAGGAATCACATCAATGATAGCATCCAGTAAAGGCGTAATGTTATCAGTTGGATGGTTCCAATCTGTGCTCATCCAACCTTGCTTAGACGAACCATAAAGCGTGGTAAAGTCTAACTGGTCTTCGGAAGCTTCCAGGTTAAACATCAGGTCGAATACTTGTTCGTGTACTTCGTCCGGACGGCAGTTTTCTTTATCTACTTTGTTTACAACTACAATTGGTTTCAGGCCAAGCTGGATCGCTTTACCTAATACGAAACGTGTCTGAGGCATGGCACCTTCAAAAGCATCTACTAAAAGTAGTACACCATCGGCCATCTTAAGTACACGCTCTACCTCACCACCAAAGTCGGCGTGACCAGGGGTGTCGATCACGTTGATTTTAACGCCTTTGTAACGAACTGATACGTTTTTGGAAACAATCGTGATCCCGCGTTCGCGTTCCAGGTCATTGTTGTCCAGTATAAGGTCGTCAAAGTGCTGGTGCTCGGCGAAAAGCTTTGAAGCATGAATGATCTTATCCACAAGCGTTGTCTTGCCGTGGTCTACGTGTGCGATAATCGCGATATTTCGAATGTTCTGCATTGAATTGGTTTTTCGAGGTGCAAAAATACTAAAAAAAATGCACATTTTTAGTAGCCTGCTCGAAATAAACAGGTTATGTTCTTTTTAAGTTCGCCAACATGCCTGTTTATGTCTGAACATCAGGTCTGGTTTTTGGTTAAGATGAAGTATAAGTACAAGTGCATCCCAATCCGGAGAGCCACTTTTTAACGTAGTATAAAGTATGAAAACAGCCTATTTAATCTTCAGTTTGTGCCTTGTAGTAAGCCTGCAGGCATGTGGCCAGCAAAGTAAGTCCGCAGAAAAAACAACGGCCGCTACCGGAACGGCACCACTTTCAGACCAGGAAACAAAACAACTAAGCAGCCAGGCACCAACCGGGAAGGTGAAAAAAACCGAGGCCGAATGGAAAAAAATACTTTCGCCGGAAGCCTTTTATGTACTCCGGAAGAAGGGAACCGAGAAGCCATTTGTGAACAAATACAACGATAACCACGAAAAAGGAATCTACAACTGCGCCGCATGCGGCAACCCCATGTTCAGCTCAGAAACCAAATTTGAGTCGGGTACGGGCTGGCCAAGCTTCTGGAAACCAGTTTCTAAAAAGAATGTGAAAGAAGTAACCGACAGGTCGATGGGGATGCTGCGCACCGAAGTGGTTTGCCCGCGTTGCGACTCCCACATCGGTCACGTGTTTGATGATGGCCCCAAGCCTACCGGGCTGCGCTATTGCCTGAACTCGGCAGCACTCAGCTTTAAAGCTGCCAACTAAGTATAAACCTGCTTTAACTATTAAACCGAGGCTTGCGTATCTTTTATCCTACACTTAAAACTTAGAACGATGCAGGAAATACATTCTGAAGCTGAAAATATCGAAAACTTATCGCAGTGCATCATAGATGCTTTCAAGAAAATGGATGTGCAGGAAGGCCAGGTGCTTACTTACCAGGAACTATACCCTTACCTGCAGGAAAAATATCCGAAGTATAAAGACGTACAAACCCAAGCTGAACAGCATTTAGTTAAAACAGGCGTCGTAAATCCGGCTCCGGACGGCCTGATGCTGACACAAGTTGGCGGCCAACGTCTGTACGGAAATTAATCCGAAAGTATAAACCAGGTATAAAAGCAGGAAACCATAACCGTTTCCTGCTTTTTTTATGGATTTTGAGTTAAACGCAAGTATAAACCGCCATCCTGAAAGCAAATCCCATACTTGTATTTATACAAAGCTGCGTATAAAGTATAACCCTCAGGAAGATGGAAATAACAAAGTATAAGCGATGAAAAATCTAACAGTATATAGTATCGGGTTTCTGTTTTTAACGGTTTCGGCGTGTACCTCGCTGTCGACGGGGCAGGAGGCTGTAGTAGAAGGCGAAGCAGACCAAAACAGGAGAGTACGCTACCAGAATAATACCACCACTACCGCACCCCTGCGCCAAAGTATGAACGAGCAGGCAAGCGAAATTAACCGCAAGCGCAACATCGAAGATGCCGGCTCAAACAACCCGGCTACTACACCACCAGATTTACGGCCGCAGCGCGTGCCCAACGCACCCGTAGATTCGGCTATACATAACGTAAACCGGCCTATTCCAACCCGTGTCAGGCCCATTGATAATTAAAAAAGCCCTGGCTATACTTTAAATAGCAAGGGCTTTTTTAATTGAGCAAACAGAAATCATACTTTGAGCAAGCTGTTAAAGTATAAAAAACGGTTATTTTTCGTCGTTGTCGCCTACTTCCGTAATGTCTTCATCGCTCAGGTCCAGGTCGTCGGGTTCCAGGTTTACATAAATTTCGTTGGCGGGCGGTGTCGTCTCCGATTCGCGGGTATCTTCTTTAGGGGCCGGGTTCTTCGTTATTCTGTTTTCAATATTTTTTTCGCCCAGCGTGTCGCCGTCGCCTTTTTTTACTTTAGAGGTATCTTTATTTGCCATGATGATTTAAAAGATTGGGTGATACTGCATGTACGCAGCCGCCGCACCGAAGTAGACAGTATCACGTATTTTATACTTGGGTAAAGCGGTGCAGGTGCATTACGCGCACTATTCGTATATTTGTTTTTTTATGACCAACCATGACACCGAACCCGAAACGATATACCGTAACAGCCGCTTTACCATACGCTAATGGCCCCGTACACATTGGCCACCTGGCCGGCGTATACTTGCCCGCTGATATTTACGTGCGCTACCTGCGCTCCCAGAAAAGAGATGTCAAGTTTATTTGCGGCTCCGATGAGCATGGCGTACCGATCACGATCAGAGCAAAAAAAGAAGGCATTACCCCGCAGCAAGCCGTAGATAAATACCATACGTTAATCAAAGATTCGTTCGCTGATTTCAATATTTCCTTTGATATCTATGACCGTACTTCTTCTGAAATACACCACGAAACAGCGTCTGATTTCTTCCTGAAACTGTTTAACGAAGGCAAGTTTGTAGAGCAGACCACGCAGCAGTATTTTGATGAGAAAGCCCAGCAGTTTCTGGCAGATCGCTACATAACCGGCACCTGCCCGAAGTGCGGAAACGAGAACGCCTACGGCGACCAGTGCGAAAGCTGCGGCACCACGCTAAACGCAACAGACCTCATCAACCCGAAAAGTACCCTAAGCGGGGCAGCACCCGTTATGCGCGAAACCAAACACTGGTACCTGCCGCTTAACGAGTATGAAGCCTGGCTGCGTGAGTGGATCGTGGAAGGCCATAAGCAGGACTGGAAACCGAACGTGTACGGCCAGTGCAAAAGCTGGATAGACCAGGGCTTGCAGCCACGCGCCGTAACCCGCGACCTGGATTGGGGCGTGCCCGTGCCGGTAAAAGGCGCAGAAGGCAAAGTACTGTATGTTTGGTTTGATGCACCCATCGGTTACATTTCTGCTACCAAAGCACTTACACCGGATTGGGAATTATACTGGAAAGACAAAGAATCCAAGCTCGTACATTTTATTGGCAAGGACAACATCGTGTTCCATTGCATCATTTTCCCGAGTATGCTGAAGGCGCACGGCGATTATATTCTGCCGGATAACGTGCCTGCCAACGAGTTTTTGAACCTGGAAGGCGATAAAATTTCTACCTCGCGTAACTGGGCGGTGTGGCTGCACGAATACCTCGAAGACTTTAAAGGCAAAGGCGATGTGCTGCGTTACGTGCTGGCCGCCAACGCTCCCGAAACAAAGGACAACGACTTCACCTGGAAAGATTACCAGGCACGCAACAACAACGAGCTGCTGGCTATACTTGGTAACTTCATTAACCGAGCCGTGGTGCTCACGCAGAAGTATTACGAAGGCGCTGTTCCGGCCCGTGGCCCGCTCACCGATTACGACCAGGAAGTATTAACCCAGTTAGAAAAATATCCGGCTATTATTGGCGAACTGATCGAGCGTTACCGTTTCCGGGAGGCACTGAGCGAACTGATGAACCTGGCACGTTTAGGCAACAAATACTTAGCCGATACTGAGCCCTGGAAACTGATCAAAACGGATGAGGAACGTGTAAAAACGATCATGAACATTGCGTTACAGATCTCAGCCAGCTTGAACATATTAATGGAGCCGTTCCTGCCGGATTCTGCTACAAAACTACGCAGTATGCTGAACATGGCTTTGGGAACATGGGCCGAAGCCGGTGCTACAGATTTATTAAAAACAGGCCACGTAATAGGAAAGCCAGAGTTGATGTTCGAGAAAGTAGAAGATGCCGCCGTGGAAGCGCAGGTACAGAAACTACTCGATACCAAAGTTGCCAACCAGGTAGCCAATGCCGTTGCAGAACCAGCCAAAGAAGACATTACCTTTGATGATTTCACAAAGCTGGATATTCGCATCGGTACCATCCTGGAAGCAGAAAAAGTAGCGAAAACCAAAAAATTGCTCAAGCTTAAAATTGACACCGGCATCGACCAGCGCACCGTAGTAAGTGGTATTGCTGAATTTTTCGCACCGGAGGCTATCATTGGGCAACAGGTAAGTATATTGGTAAATTTGGCCCCACGCGATATTAAAGGTATCACCAGCCAGGGCATGATTCTGATGGCCGAAAATGCAGATGGTTCGTTAGCCTTTGTGCAGCCGAACAAGGAAATCATGAACGGCGGGAAAGTGTCTTAAATCTCAGTATAAATCTCCTATAAAAGTATAAACCCGCAGGCTATTTAGTTAGTCTGCGGGTTTATACTTTTATAGGAGATTTATACTTTAGCCAGTGCTAGTTTGTCGTGGCGTTGCTGTTCTATTTTGGTCACTACCCAGTAAAGTCCGACAGCCGTCAGAAAAGAGACAATACCAGTTATCCACCACAGTACCGGAAAGCCGTAAGCCGCAATAATGGAAGTGCCCAGCAAAGGAGCCAGCACATGCGCAGCCGAAAATGCAATGGTATACAAGCCCATATAACTACCGCGGTTAAATTCGTTGGAGCGTTCTACAGTTAGAGTTGCCATAAAAGGCATCGCCAGAATTTCAGATATACTCAGCAGCAGCATCGCCACATACAAAATACTGACGTGCTCAAACAAATTTAAAAGTATAAACGAAGCACCCAGTACAAGCAAACCGATACTTATTAAAACCGATTTGTTTGCTTTATCGCCGAGCAGGTAAACGATCATCATCTCCATCGAGAAAACAATTAAGCCGTTAAAAGCCATCAGCAGGCCGATATTACTTTCAGGCAGCGCGTATTCCTGACGGTAATAAAGGGGGAGCGTAACAAACAACTGGAAAAAGATGATCGCAAAGCAACTGCACAACCCTACAAACATCAGGAAATAGACATCCTTATAAGGCGAGGAAGCCGCAACAGTTTTTATACTGGCAGCTCTGGCCGTTTTGGGAGCAAAGCCGCGCTGGTTTCTAAAGTATAAAAAGAAGAAAAGACCAGCCGCCACGCACGTAAGGCCATCTGCAATAAAAAGCCATTTATAGGAGATAGCTGCCAGCAAGCCACCTAACGCCGGGCCCACAGAAAAGCCCAGGTTAATGGCCATCCTGTTCAGGGAAAAAGCGCGTGTTACGTTTTCGGGTTTGGCGTAATAAGCGATGGAGGCCGAGTTGGCCGGGCGCAGCATATCATTTACCAGACTAAGTATAAACACACCGGCAGCCAGGTACTCGAACTGGCGCAGGTTCAGCAACATAAAGTATAAACTGCCGCCCAGCACCAAGCTTACAAACTGCACCCAAAAATGCCCCAGTTTATCGGTTAGCCAGCCGCCCAGAAAAGAACCGCATACCGACCCAAGGCCATAAATACTCAGGATAATACCGGCATCTTTCAGCGAGTAACCCAGCATATCCGTCAGGTACAAACTTAAAAAAGGCGTTACCATAGCGCCACTCCTGTTTATCAGCATCACCAGCGACATCATCCAGGCAGGTTTGGAGAGGCCGCCAAAGGCGTTGCGGTAAAGCAGGAATAGCTTTTTCATGGAAGGGCAGGAGAGGTTCCTTAAAGTATAAAGAAGGTGGTGTTTATTTGGTATTAAACTGGTTCATGGTGCGCTCCAGGCCAATGGTGCCAAATGCAAGCGAGGCATCCGCAGATTTCTCTATCAGCGTCTGTAAATCGATCTGCTCATCGTCGCTGAATTTACCTAGCACATAATCCACTTGCTTGCCTGCATGGAAGCTATCGCCTACACCAAAACGCAAACGCGGGTAGTTGTTATGCCCCAGCGTCTGTTCGATGTGTTTTAACCCGTTATGCCCCCCGGCACTGCCCTTCATCCGGATCCGGATCTTACCAAAGGGCAAGGCAATATCATCTGTAATTACAAGGAGGCTATCGGGCTCCAGTTTCAGGCTGCTCAGGTAATGGCCCACTGCTTTGCCGCTCAGGTTCATGTAGGTGGTAGGTTTTACCAGTACGTACGTGCGGCCTTTGTGCTTAATTTCGGTTGTAAATGCGTGGCGGCCCAGCTCAAATTTAGCATCGTGTTTTTTAGCGAGGTAATCCAGCACCATAAAGCCGATGTTATGGCGTGTTTCCGCATATTCGGGCCCGATATTGCCGAGGCCCACAATCAGGTATTTCATACTTGTATCTTCGGGTGTGGCAGGAGAGGACTGCTTAAAGCCCAACCACTGTTTTATTGCTTTAACTGCTGAATTGTTCAATAGTTGAATTGTTGATTTAAATAGAATAACACTATGGTGGCAATTTAACTTTTTAACAATTAAGACATTCAACCTTTTACCGGAAACAAAAAATCCTGTCCTGCACAGCGGCAGAACAGGATTTGATTTGGTAATACCAAGCGAAGCTTATTTCTTACCGCGTGCTTCCTCTACCTGTGCGCTCTTAAGGGCACGTGGAACAGTAACAGTTGCTACCGGAGCAAGTGGGTTAGATAAGATCTCGTAGTTCTGTGGAACGATCTTGCTAACTTTGATTGATTTGCCCAGTTCAAGTTCAGAAATATCAACTTCAATTGCATCTGGCAGGTTAGCCGGAAGCGCCTTGATTCTGATCTTGCGAAGTTTTGTAACCAGTTTACCACCTAGTAATACACCAGGAGATACACCAACAAATTTCACTGGAATATCCATCTTAACAACTTTGTCATCCTGAAGCTCCAGGAAGTCAACGTGCAGTAACATTTCGTTTACCGGATGGAATTGGATATCCTGCATGATGGCTCTGTAGTGCGTGCCTTCAATGTTCAGGTCGATTTCGTATACTTCCGGAGAATAAACTAAGTCTCTGAAAAGGATAGCTGGTGCATAGAAGTGAACTTGCTCAGCACCGCCGTACAATACACCTGGTACAAAAGACTCATTGCGAAGTTCTTTTGTCTGTGCTTTACCGAGATTTGCTCTTTTAAACCCTATAATCTCTAATGTTTTCATAAAAATGAATTTTAAAATATAAATGAAGCCGCGAAGGTACGGATTTAATTGTGGATTGTTAAATTGTTGCTTGTTTTTTATTGAGGTTGAAGAATATCAGTAAAGTATAAGTAAAAACGAAAGGTTCTGCCGTTGTTGGTGTTTTCACCGACAACTATACATTACCCTGTAGTGCTTGCTGGTGAAAACACGCAGCAAGGGCAACAAAAAAATACTTTGCTGATACTACACAGCTTACTAGAAATTGTTCAGCTTCAGCAAAGTATAGCAAAAAAATAAAGGTTAAATTGTTATCCCGCAGAACAACAATTTAACCTTTAAGCAATTAAATAAATCAGTATTATATAAACAGCGAGCTGATGGATTCGTGGGTTACCACGCTGTTAATGGCTCTGGCAAAAAGATCAGAGAAAGAAAGTACTTTGATCTTATCGCTTGGCTGTTTTAATGGAATAGTATCTGATACCACCAATTCTTCCAGCACGGAGTTCTGAATACGCTCATAGGCCGGGCCTGAAAGTACAGGGTGTGTGGCAATGGCTCGAACCGATCTGGCTCCTTTTTGCTTTAGAAGTTCCGCTGCTTTGGTAATGGTTCCGGCTGTATCCACCATGTCATCAACCAAAACAACATCCATGCCTTCTACATCACCGATTACCTGCATCGAAGCGATTTCGTTGGCGCGTACACGGTGCTTATCGCAAACCACCATTTCGGCACCAAAATTTTTGGCGAAAGCTCTTGTTCTTACCACACCTCCCACATCCGGAGAAGCGAAGATCAGGTTACTGCCCAGGTTCAGGCTGCGCAGGTAAGGCACAAATATGGCAGATCCGTCCAGATGATCTACGGGAATATCGAAAAAGCCCTGAATCTGACCGGCATGCAGATCGCAGGTCATCAGGCGGTCGGCGCCACAAGATTGTATGGCATTGGCTAACACTTTAGCTCCGATCGAAACACGTGGCTTGTCTTTTCTGTCCTGGCGGGCATATCCGTAATACGGCATTACCACGATCACTTTGTGGGCGGATGCACGCTTGGCAGCATCTACCAGCAGCATAAGCTCCATCAGGTTATCAGCCGGCGGAAAAGTAGAAGAAACGATAAACACCTCGGCACCACGAACAGACTCGTTAAAGTGTACGCCAATCTCACCATCGCTGAAACGGGAAATACTTAAGTCGCCGAGTGTAGTGCCGTAAGCGGCAGCTATTTTCTCAGCTAAATATTGGGATGCAGAACCAGAAAAAATTTTAACCTGTGGCATAGGGGGCCTTTGTGCTGAATTTTTTGTTTAGTTTAACTAGAGGCAAAGCTATCAAAAATCCTTTAGAAAGTATGAGAGTTTTCTGGTTTTAAATTACTTACAGATAGGCTTAAAACAAAAAAAGGATAACACACAGAGCGTATGTTATCCTTTTAAAGTTGTCCGACCAGGTTTCGAACCTGGACTCTTCTGAACCAAAATCAGACGTGTTGCCAGTTACACCATCGGACAAGTTACCTACTAGACTTCAGAGTGGAAGCCCCTTCGTCGTTCAGTGATGCAAAGATAGAGAGACGATTTTAAACTGCAAACATTTGCCGAAAAAAATCTTAAAAAATTTAGTCTAAAATCTGCTCCAGCGCGGTATCGTAGTGTTTTTTGGCCACTGTAATGCCACCAAACAGCGCACCATCTATGTGGCAATCGTGGCTTGTTACGGTACCTAATTTGGTGAAATTCACACCTTTATTTTGTAATGCCTTTTCGAAAGCAGCCTGTTGTTCAGCCGAAACGGAAACAACTACGCGGCTCTGGCTTTCCCCAAATAAAAATGCATCTTTTCTGAAATTTTTATCTGTTTCGATATCAAAACCCAGTTCGTTTGGCATGGCAGCCTCCAGTAAAGCGATGTATAAACCGCCATCTGCCACATCGTGTGCCGATCTGATCAGTTTTTGTTCGATGATTTCTTTCACTGCCGCCTGTACTTTCAACTCCTGGTCCATATCAAAGTATGGCGCCGGCGAAAGTTTTACATTGTGGTACGAGTACAGGTATTCAGAAGAAGCAATGTCGTTCTGCGAGTCACCGATCAGGTAAATTGCATCGCCAGCCTTCTGGAAGGCAAGTGTCATCTGGTTTTCTTTGTTCTCCAGTAAGCCCAGCATACCAATGGTAGGCGTCGGGAAAACCGGGCCTTCGTCTGATGATTGGTTGTAGAAGCTCACGTTACCGCCTGTTACCGGTGTGCCAAAAGCGTTACAAGCTTTGCCCATCCCTTTAATAGCACCAACAAAATGCCAGTATACTTCCGGTACGTATGGGTTGCCAAAGTTCAGGCAGTTGGTAATAGCAATCGGCTCTCCGCCTGTGCATACAATATTACGGGCAGCTTCGGCAACGGCTATGGCAGTTCCCTGTTCCGGGTCGGCATATACGTAGCGGCTGTTGCAATCCACTGTAATCACAATTGATTTATCGGTGCCTTTTACTTTTACAACAGCTGCATCGGCAGGTGCGTTGGTTGTAGTTGTGGCTGTGCCTACCATCGAATCGTATTGGCGGTATACCCAGCGTTTAGAGGCAATGTTCGGATGTGTGGTCAGGAAATCGGCAACGGCTTGCAGGTCTTCCGGCTCCTGTACCTGGTCTATGTTAAATTTCTTGGCTTCCTGGAAGTAAGCAGGCTCCTTATACTCTCTGTGGTAAACCGGGGCTCCTCCACCTAAAACCAAGTCATCGGCAGGTACATCGGCAGCGAGTTCGCCGTTCATAAAGTAGCGTAGTCTTCCGCCTTCTGTTACTACGCCAATTTCTTCGCAGTACAGGTCCCACTTATCGCAGATGTCTTTAATCGTTTGCTCGTAACCTTTCTTCATCACGATCAACATGCGCTCCTGGCTTTCGGATAGCAGGATTTCGAACGGAACCATGTCCTTTTGGCGTGTAGGTACTTTATCCAGCCAGATATCCATGCCGTGTTCGCCTTTGGCGCTCATTTCGGAAGTAGAGCAGGTAATACCGGCAGCGCCCATATCCTGCATGCCTATTACGTGACCCGACTGGATAATCTCCAGCGTAGCTTCCATCAATAGTTTTTCCTGGAACGGATCGCCTACCTGTACAGATGGAAGGTCTTTGGCAGAATCTTCGGTGATATCCTTAGAAGCAAAAGCAGCACCGTGTATACCATCCTTACCAGTGGCAGAACCAACAATAAATACCGGGTTGCCAACACCGTAAGATGTAGCAGAAGCCGTTTCGCCTACTTTAACGATACCAGCCGAGAAAGCATTTACCAGCGGGTTAATGTTGTAGCACTCATCAAAGAATAACTCACCACCTACAGTTGGTATACCAAAGGCATTACCGTAATGGCTGATGCCTTTTACCACACCACGCAGCAAGCCTTTCGTTTTTTCGGAATGCGGGTTGCCGAAACGCAACGAGTTAAGCTGCGCAATCGGGCGGGCACCCATCGTAAAAATATCGCGGTTTATACCACCAACGCCGGTTGCAGCGCCCTGGTATGGCTCTATGGCTGATGGGTGGTTATGAGATTCTATTTTAAAGCTGCAGGCATAACCGTCGCCGATATCTACTAAGCCAGCGTTTTCTTCACCGGCTTTGGCCAGCATGCGGGGCGAGTCTTTTGGCAGTGTTTTTAACCAGACAATCGAGTTTTTGTAAGAGCAGTGCTCCGACCACATCACAGAAAAGATACTTAACTCTGTAAAGTTTGGCGTGCGGCCCAGTATCTGTTTAATCTTTTCGAATTCTTCTTCCAGAAGACCAAGCTTCTGCGCTGTTTCTACTGTAGTGAGTTGTTTTTCCACGTTTGTCTGGCTTTTATAAACGGATTGGCAAAAGTAGGAACTTATACTTTAAGACAACAGCAGAACTTAAGTTTTTAGAGCAGAAGGCTGTTATACCACTTTAAACTGTCCATAGGCAGAGCAGCAATGTATAAATCATACTTAAAAAAATAAAATACGGCTATTTTGGAAGTACTGCTGTCACTTAATAGAAGCTTATCCGTAAGATATCATACCCTTTATATATTCCCTATTTTTGATTTATGATCTTACATCCTGAAATGGTAACAACAACCTGTGGCCGTACCCTTAACCTTAATCAGTCAGAAGTTGTGATCGAGCGTTCCAACAGCCTGTTTAGCTACAACATCCACCGGTTGCCCACAGGAGAATATATGATAGCCGAACGTTTTTATGCTAATCCTTTCAATAACAGATACATCCTGCTGAACGACGAGCAAATAGAGATGCTCAAACATTTATAACAAGTATAAAGAAAGTAGGTGTTGTATCAGCTTTATGTTATATATTTGATATCTAATCTTAAAACTGTTTTATGAAAACACTTTATACTTTCGCCATTATTGTATTGACTGGTGTAGCTGGCATCCAAACCGTAGCAGCACAGACTTACCCTGCCAACCCAGCTGCAACTGCACAGGACTCGACTACAGCAGGTACGCAAAAAGCAAGTAAGAAAACTAAAGAGAAGAAAGAGACCAAAAAAAGAACCCGTGTGGTGATGAGTAGTGAAGTGCTCCGCACAAGTATGGTAAAGCGAAGCGATATATCTCCTAACAAGGTAGAAGTTGTAATAAAGCAGGCAGGAAGAGTTATTAATAACCCCAATGATCTGCAAATGGTAGGTTCTAATGGCACAGTGGTAAATCTGAGTAATTACATAGGATTTGAAAATATGGAACTGCCTTTTGATGGTTATGTACGTTTCAGGGCTCAAAACCTGATGAATAACTCAGTTTATGAACGCCAGGTACGTTTTGTAGTTACTGACCCCGGTCAGTGGGTATTACGCATAGAATTATAGTAGTAAGTATAGATCCAAGTATAAAAACGGCCGTAGCAGCTTAAGATAAAAAGTTCTTTGCTGCTACGGCCGTTTTTTGTTAAGTTTAGGAGATTGGGCACCGGGTTAAAAGTTTTTAATCTGAAGTATGGATATAAGAGATTTATACATTAGTTTTGCACCCTGAAATAACTCCGTTACAATAGTTAATATAAAAAGTCTAATGGCAAATATTGGCAGAATTACCCAGGTTATCGGTCCGGTTGTGGACGTTAGCTTTGCGGGTGAAAACGCGAAATTACCAAACCTGCTCGATGCGCTTGAGGTAATTAAAGAAAACGGTCAGCGCATTGTACTGGAAGTACAGCAGCACCTGGGCGAAGATCGGGTACGTACCATTGCGATGGACTCAACCGAAGGTCTAACCCGTGGCGCGCAAGTAAATGACCTGGGTGGCCCTATCACGATGCCAACCGGTAATTCTATTAATGGCCGTCTGTTCAACGTGATCGGCGAAGCTATTGATGGTATCGCACAGCCTGTTTCTTCTACGCGTCTGCCAATTCACCGTGCTGCGCCTCTTTTCGAAGAACTTGCAACCTCATCTGAGATCTTATATACAGGTATCAAAGTAATCGATCTTTTAGCGCCTTATGTAAAGGGTGGTAAAATTGGTTTGTTCGGTGGTGCCGGTGTAGGTAAAACCGTATTGATCATGGAGCTGGTAAACAACATTGCAAAGGCCTATTCTGGTCTGTCGGTGTTTGCCGGTGTAGGAGAGCGTACCCGTGAAGGAAACGACTTACTTCGTGAATTCTTAGAATCTGATATCATCCGTTACGGCGAAGAGTTTAAGCACTCGATGGAAGCCGGTGGATGGGACCTGACAAAAGTAGACATGGCTGAACTTGAGAAATCTCAGGCAACGCTTGTGTTCGGTCAGATGAACGAGCCTCCTGGGGCACGTGCACGTGTGGCGCTTGCCGGTCTTACGGTTGCTGAAAACTTCCGTGATGGCGATGGTACTGGTGCTGGTCGCGATATCCTTTTCTTTATCGATAACATCTTCCGCTTCACGCAGGCAGGTTCTGAAGTATCAGCCCTTCTTGGCCGTATGCCATCTGCAGTAGGTTACCAGCCAACGCTGGCAACTGAAATGGGTGCCATGCAGGAGCGTATCACGTCTACTAAGCGTGGTTCCATTACATCTGTTCAGGCCGTTTATGTACCTGCGGATGACTTGACTGACCCTGCTCCAGCGACGACTTTCGCTCACTTGGATGCAACAACCGTACTTTCTCGTAAAATTGCAGAGCTAGGTATCTACCCTGCGGTGGATCCTCTGGACTCTACTTCACGCATCCTGTCTGCTGACGTTTTGGGCGACGAGCACTACAACACAGCACAGCGCGTTAAGGAGATTCTGCAGCGTTACAAAGAACTTCAGGATATCATCGCCATCCTTGGTATGGACGAACTTTCTGATGAAGATAAATTAGTAGTACACAGAGCGCGCCGTGTGCAGCGTTTCCTGTCGCAGCCATTCCACGTAGCAGAGCAGTTCACTGGTCTTGCAGGTGTATTGGTTGATATCAAAGAAACAATCAAAGGCTTCAACCAGATCATGGATGGTCTGTATGACCACCTTCCGGAGTCAGCATTTAACTTGGTAGGTTCTATCGAAGATGCCGTTGCCAAAGGTGAGAAAATGATGGCTGAAGCAAAGTAGTAAACCAGTTCTGAGTTCTGAGTTCTGAGTCTCGCATTTTCGGGGATACTCAGAACTCAGAACTCGTAACTCAAGACTCATATAAATGTATTTAGAGATAATCACACCAGATAAAAAGGTTTTTGCCGGTGAGGTAGAAGCAGCTCAGTTTCCGGGAGCAAATGGCTCATTTGAAGTTCTGAACTCGCACGCGCCCCTTATCAGCACCATGGAAAGAGGCAGCATCCGCATTACAACCAACAAAGGCCAGGAGTTTTTTACCGTTGATGGTGGTGTGGTTGAAGTCCTGAATAACAAAATTATTGTACTGGCTGAGTCTGTGATCGAATAGATCTTTGCCAAAGTATAAAGTATAAATCCCTTCTGTTTCCCAAAGCAGAAGGGATTTTTTTGTTTACATCACTAGCACTAAATCACCAATTACTGCTTAACTTACCTTTGGATTTATACTTCAGATATGCCACAGATAACACCTAAAACCACTCCTATTTACCAGACTTCCGTTTTTACCTTCGAGGACCTGAATGCGCTAGAGTTATACTTTAGTGAGCCCGGAAAAAGCTATATGTATACGCGCTATGGTAACCCGAATACCGAGGAGCTGGCTCAGGAAATAAATAAGCTGGAAGGTGGTGCAGGTGCTGTGGTTACCTCGTCTGGTATGTCTGGTATTCTGGCGGCTGTGTTGAGCATTTGCAAAGCCGGCGACCATATTTTATGTGCAGAAGAAATATACGGCGGCTCATCTACGCTTTTATCGCAGGAACTGACACGGTTGGGCATCGAAGTTACCTATGTGCCAACCGCTGATACGTATACGCTAAGCAGCTATGTAAAACCGACCACCCGTTTGCTGCTGGCCGAAACCATGAGCAATCCGCTTTTACTTGTTCTGGATATCGAAAAGCTAGCCAAAGAAACGAGAGCGCATAATATAAAACTGGTTATTGATAACACGTTTGCAACGCCGGTACTTACCAAACCACTTGCTTTAGGTGCGGATATGGTTATCCATAGTATCACAAAGTATATTTCCGGGCACAGCGATGTAACAGCAGGAGTTGTAATCTGTAAGCAATCAGAAGACCTGCAACGGGTACAAAAAGTGATGATGGTATTGGGCCTGAACCTTAGCCCGTTCGAAGGCTGGCTGGCAGTGCGTGGTTTAAAAACATTGCGCCTGCGCATGAAACAGCATAGCAGCAACGCCTTGGAAATAGCCAGTTACCTGCAGCAACACCCGAAAGTGGAGAAAGTATGGTACCCGGGCCTAAGCGCGCATCCGCAGCACGAACTGGCAAAACAGCAGGGCAATGGCATGTTTGGTGGTATGCTGAGCTTCAAAATAAAAGATGATACGGAAGCAGTAAACCGTTTTATGCAGGGTTTGCAACACATTCCGTTTGCGCCTTCGCTGGCAGGCGTCAGTACCTCTATTTCTTACCCGATGGGAACCTCGCACCGTAGCCTCACACCGGAACAACAGCAAAGTATGGGAATTACAACGGGCGTTATTCGTTTATCGGTAGGCATCGAAGAACCAGAGGAACTACTGGCTGACCTGGAACAAGCACTGGCGCAAGTATAAAATTTATACTTGCAGCCTTAGCTGATGAGTAATTTCTGAAGTGTTTTAATTACTTTTTGCTGCTCTTCTTCGGTTAGGTTGCTGCTGCTTGGCAAACAAAGGCCGCGCTTGTATAGCTGGCTGCTGAGGTGATCGCCAAAGTATAGCGCATCCTTAAATAATGTTTGCTGATGAAGCGGTTTCCAGAGCAGGCTGGTTTCGATGTTTTCAGCTTCCAGAGCGTGTTTTATACTTTCAGGTGAGAATTGTTCCGGAAGCAAAACAGTGGAAAGCCAACGATTGGAGAAACATACTTTAGGCTCTGGCAAAAACTCGATTCCTTCGATCGTTTGGAGCTGTTCTTTGTAGTAACTATAAATTTCGCGACGTTGCTTGATGCGTTGTTCCAGTACTTCCATTTGCCCGCGGCCAATGCCGGCACTCACATTACTCATGCGGTAATTAAAACCGATAGTATGGTGGTCGGTTTCGGAAGCAAGGCCAGTTGCGTTGGTGGCAAGAGATAATGCTTCTTTTGCAAGTGCTTCATCTTCCGTAACCAAGGCGCCGCCTCCTGATGTGGATACAATATTATTTCCACTAAACGAAAAAGCACCTGCCTTGCCAAGTGTACCTACCTGGTGCCCGGTGTACCGCGAGCCCAGTGCTTCAGCTGCATCTTCCACCACCGGAATGTTAAACTCTTCTGCAATTGCCAGGATTTCGTTCATCTTAGCAGGCATCCCATACACATGCACTACCAAAATACAAGTTGGCATTTTGCCAGCCTGTGCCCGAGCTGTAAGCGCCTGCTGAAGTGCTTCCGGGTGCATGTTCCACGTTTCAGTCTCGCTGTCAACAAAAACCGGTGTGGCACCCAGGTATAAAATGGGGTTGGCAGAAGCGATACTTGTAAATGTAGAACAGATTACTTCATCACCGGCTTTTACGCCAGCCACCTGAAGTGCCAGATGAATGGCTGCTGTACCAGAGTTTAAAGCTACCGCAAACCGGGCGTTGGTATGCTGGCAAACGTCGTGTTCAAAACCGGCCAGGTTTGGCCCTGCGGTTCCTACCCAATTATCTTCCAGTGCTTTTAATACATAGTTTTTTTCGTGGCCACCCATGTGCGGCACCGACAGAAAAATACGTCCGGGCTTATAGTTCATATGTTTCGAAAGTTGGTAGCAGGCGCTTACTCAAAGTATACTTTTATTTTGATTTTGTTACTACGGGCAAATACAAGGTTTAGCTAGTACTATCTCCTTTATTTAATTTGAAAAATGTAACCTGATTTTTCAGAACGAATGCTGTAAGTGTCCTATTGTCTCCCGTACTTTCATCAGACCAAAAGGCTATACATATTTGAGATCTGATACAGTTACATTGGAAGTATACTTTGCTGCTCAGCCAGGTTGATTTTACAGTGGCAGAGCTGCTGTTTTCTCTTAATTTTATAGCTTGCAACTCTACACTTATACTTTACACGCACATGCTCGATTTCCCGAATGCAAAAATCAACCTGGGGTTATATGTAACTGAAAAGCGAAGCGATGGTTTTCATAATCTGGAGTCGTGCTTTTATCCGGTGCAGTGGTGTGATGCGCTGGAAATTTTACCGGCTCAAACAGAGCAGTTTACCTTAACGGGTTTACCCGTACCCGGTAACCCCGAAACTAATCTTTGCCTGAAAGCTTACAAATTGCTGCAACAGGATTTTGCGTTACCACCCATACAATTGCATTTGCACAAAGTGATACCGATGGGAGCGGGCCTGGGTGGTGGTTCTTCGGATGCAGCTTTTACGTTGCGCCTGCTTAATTCTGTGTTCGGGTTAAATTTATCAACGGCTATACTTCAGAATTACGCCCGCCAGCTGGGCAGCGACTGCGCCTTTTTTATAGAAAACAAAGCGGTGATCGCCACTGAAAAAGGAGATGTATTTACTGCTTTAGACCTGAATCTGAGAGGTTATACGTGTGTGCTGGTTTACCCGGGCATCCATATCACGACAGCAGAGGCTTACGGAAATATCAAACCAAAACCCGCTCCGCAACCCCTTGAAAGTATACTGAAGCAGGATGTAATAACCTGGAAGGATCTCTTGCACAACGATTTTGAAACGGCACTTTTTCCGAAGTATCCGGAGTTGGCGCAGCTAAAAGAAAAGCTATATGCTGCAGGGGCTGTGTATGCTTCTATGTCGGGTTCGGGTTCTACGGTGTATGGCTTGTTTAAAGGCGAGGTTCCTGCAAACCTAGTTTTTCCGGATAACTACCTCATCCGCCACAGCCTGCTGTAGTTTGTTTCTGCGGCGTTTGTCGTACGAATCCAGAATGGGGTAACTGAAAATGCTGAGCAGTATTACGGTGGCCCCGATGTAAAAATCAGTGGATACCTGCTCGTCTTCGTTAAAGATGATCCAGGCCAGTACGATACCGTATACTGGCTCCAGGTTTACCGTCAGGTTCATGGTGAAAGGGGAAATACGCTGCATGAGGCGCACACCTGCCGTATAAGCATACACCGTGCAGGCAAGCGTTAAAACCAGCAGATATACCCAATCCATCGGCATGACATTAAAATTCAGCTGGCCGCTTTCTACAAAAAACGAAGTATAAACAGGCAGGAAAAGCACCGTAGCTAAAAAAGCACCCGACATCTCGTAGCAGGTAATGGTAGTGGATGGTATTGCTTTAACGAGCCTGGCATTGATGATGGTAAAGATGGAAGCCAGCAAAGCAGAGCCGATAGCCATTACCAAACCAAGTATGTTATTAAAATCGGTCTCGTTCTGGAAAATGATGTACAGGCCTAGTATGATCAGGAGGGCAAGTAATATTTCATGCGGTTTTATTTTTGATTTGGACACCATCGGTTCTAAAAGTGCGGTCCAGAGGCTGCAGGTAGCCAAACCAACCAATGAAATAGAAACAGAAGAAACCCGCGCCGAAGCAAAAAATAGAATCCAGTGACCGGCGATTAGAAAGCCCACGCCCAGCATTTTTACGGCACTGATGCGGCCTAGCCAGAACGGCGTATTCATTTTGTAAACGATAGCGCCCAGTGCCAGGGCTGTTACCAGGGTACGTATCGCAACCAGCTCAACAGCCGGAATCGTGATCAGTTTCCCAAGTATAGCGGTAAATCCCCACAGGAAAATAACAAAATGAAGCTCGGCAAAATCTTTAAAACGGGGCATATTAGCGGGGAACGTAACGGTACAACAAAAATCCGATTCCGGTAAAAACGATGCTTGGTATCCAGGCGGCAACCTGCGGCGGAATATCACCTACCTGCGCCAGACTTCGGCTTGTAATTACAAATATGATAAACACAAAAGCAAGGAAAAAGCCTAGCGCGATCTGAATACCTACACCGCCACGCGCTTTACGGGCACTCACAATAACCCCGATAATGGTTAAAATGATAATGGCAAACGGATAACTGAAGCGCTCATACTTCTCGATCAGGTATACTTCTATATCATCGGCTCCGCGGTCCTTCTTTTCCTGAATAAAATCGTTCAGCTCGTTCAAGGTAAGCGTTTGCTCCAGTTTATAGGTACTTTCAAAATCTTTGGGACGTAGGTTTAGTGTGGTATCCAGGGCTCCGCCTTTGGTTATGGTTTCTTTTTCGCCATCAAACGTGCGCAGCACATAACTATCTACGTGCCATTTTTCTTTTTTCGGGTCCCAGGTTACGCTTGGTGATGTAAATTTGCTCTTCAGCGTGGTGCCTTCTATGGTTTCGATGGCAAAGCTGTAGCCCACATGCGCCGAGTTGTTGTAGCTTTCCATGTAAGCAAATGTGTTGGGTGCAATCTTCATATGAACATTGCGGCCATCAAACACAAACGGGCCTTTTACATACTTCACCTGGAAAGCAACACTCACTTTATTGGCATTTGGAATTACCCAGCCAATCAACCCGAAGATAACAATTGCAATTAAAGACGAGCCGATCAGGTAAGGTACCAGCAACCTCCTGAAACTAACGCCGCTGCTAAGTATGGCCACAATCTCGGTGTGCGAAGCCAGTTTGGCCGTTACAAAAACGGTGGCTATAAATACCGTGATCGGGCTTAGTATATTAACATAGTAAGGAATCAGGTTAAAGTAATAGTCGAAAATAATCTCGCTGACGGCAATGTTATGTTTGATGAAGTCGTCGTTCTTCTCCGTGAAATCGATCACCAGAATAACAGCCACCAGTATCAGTACCACAAACACGAATGTGGTCAGAAATTTTTTGAGGATATATTTATCGAGAAGCTTCATCTTTTTAATTACGAATTACGAGTTACGAATTACGAATTGCAGGGACAGTGTAAAAAAGATGTCTCATTGTTAACTCGTAATTCTTAATTCGTAATTATTAAAGTCGTGTCATCAATTTCTTTACCATCATATCTTTCCAGTCCCGGAAGGTTCCTGCAATGATCTGCTGCCGTGCCTGCTTAACCAACCACAGGTAAAAAGTAAGGTTGTGTATACTTGCGATCTGGCCACCCAGGTACTCTTTGCTATGGATAAGGTGGCGCAGGTAAGCTTTGCTGTAAAACGTGCTGGCGTAGCCTCCCAGTTCTGCATCTATCGGCGTATGGTCGTCGGCCCAGCGCTGGTTTTTTATGTTGATGATGCCCTGTGTGGTAAACAGCATGCCGTTACGCGCGTTCCGGGTTGGCAGTACGCAATCAAACATATCCACGCCCAATGCAATGTTTTCGAGGATGTTAGCGGGTGTTCCTACGCCCATCAGGTAACGCGGTTTATCTGCCGGAAGTATGTCGCAAACCAGTTCGGTCATCTCGTACATCATTTCAGCCGGTTCGCCTACCGATAAACCACCAATGGCGTTGCCTTCGCGCCCAAAGCCGGCAATAGTTTCAGCGGACTGGATGCGCAGATCTTTGTAAGTGCTGCCCTGAACAATCGGGAAAAGCGTCTGGTCGAAGCCATACTTTGGCTCGGTGCTATCGAAGCGGTCTACGCAGCGTTGCAGCCAGCGGTGCGTGCGCTCCATCGAGTATTTGGCATACGTATGGTCGCAGGGATATGGCGTGCATTCATCAAAAGCCATGATAATATCGGCGCCGATGGTACGCTGCGTGTCCATCACATTTTCCGGGGTAAAGTTCAGGGTAGAGCCATCAATATGAGACTTAAATTTTACACCTTCTTCTTTGATCTTGCGTGTGCCTGCCAGCGAGAAAACCTGGTAGCCGCCGCTATCAGTCAGTATAGGGCGGTCCCAGCCGTTAAATTTATGCAGGCCACCGGCACTTTCCAGCACGCCGAGGCCGGGGCGCAAGTATAAATGGTAGGTATTGCCCAGTATGATCTCTGCTTTAACGTCTTCTTTCAGTTCGCGCTGGTGCACGGCTTTAACAGTGCCTGCTGTACCAACGGGCATAAAAATAGGCGTTTCGATGGCGCCGTGGGCTGTCTGCACTACTCCGGCGCGCGCCTTGGACTGGGTATCTTTTGCTGTGAGCGTAAATTGCATGGTTGTATATGAAACCGGTTTCAAAAATAAGGCCACTGCCAAACCTGTAAACCGAAAAGGCTAAAAGCCTTATGCTGCTTTAGTTCTGAAAATTTTATTAACCCGCAAAGATACAAAGTCCGTGCCCACAAACTATACACAAGTATAAAATAAGAAGAGGCTTCGCAAATGGGTATTTAATGATTAAATTTGGATGGCTGAATTGTTTAATGGCTAAACCACTGAATCGATTTTTGCTTTGTACAGGCCGCCTTCAGGTACCGGCGCTGCTTGTCAAAGTATAGATTCTCGGTGCAACATCCTCGGAAGTATAAACACGGAAGAGCATGTAACTGCAAAAGTGTTAAACAATCCGGTCACTGAACATTTAAGCAATCAGGGAACTTGATTACAATTATACTTCTAAGCCTGCTCGGGCTTTGTGTGCTGGTACAGCTATACTTTGTGTTTTTTTATTTTCTGCCGCTTGCTTCTTATAAAGATCCGGAAAGCAAGGTGCAGTTGCCGGTGTCGGTAATTGTGGCTGCCCATAACGAGCAGGATAATTTATTTGAGCTGCTGCCGTTACTTTTAGACCAGAACTACCCTGAATTTGAGGTTATCGTGATAAACGACCGCTCAGACGACGATACAGAATTTTACCTCTACGAGCTCGAAAAACAATTCCAGAACTTCCGGGTTATCACGGTAAAGAAGACGCCGGAATACCTTAACTCGAAGAAGTATGCGTTGGCGCTGGGTATAAGAGCAGCTAAATATGAACACCTGCTTTTTACCGATGCAGACTGCCGGCCATTCAGTCAGAATTGGATCGAAAATATGCAGAAAGGCTACGCAAACGGCGCAGAAGTAGTATTGGGTTATTCTCCTTATGTACAATTCAAAGGATTTTTAAATGAGTTGGTGCGTTATGAAACCTTGCTGACCGGAATACAGTATCTGTCTCATGCAAACAAGGCAGAGGCCTACATGGGTGTCGGGAGGAATTTATCTTACACCAAATCATGTTTCTTTAAGAACAAGGGGTTTGCATCGCATATCAGAATACTAGGCGGCGACGATGATCTTTTTGTACGCGACGCTGCCAGCAACAGTAAAATAAGCATCGTACTAGACAAAGAGGCGCAGACATCCAGCATTCCTAAAAAGACGTTTCGGGAATGGATAACGCAGAAGAGAAGACACATGTCTGTGGGGCATCGTTACAGCCGAAAAGACAGAAGAAGGATAGGTGCCTTTGTATCAGCAAATATACTTTTTTACATACTTTCAGGCGTTATTCTTGTTATGAGCGCTCATTTAGCTATCTTGGGAGCGCTTATTGGGGTGCGTTACCTGGCAGTTATTCCTGCTTACGTTCGGTGCGCCCGGCGGCTGAATGATAAAGTACGCTGGCCTTTGTTGCCTGTGCTTGATGCGGCATATTTTTTCAATTACCTGATTCTTGGGGTATCTGTATTAATGTATAAAAAATTCAGATGGAAGTAAACAAACAATTCTCTGCAAAGGCAAAGCATGACTTCAAACTCATACAGGCGGCAGTAGAAGATAACGACGAAAAAGCATATGCCGAGCTGATGAGCATCTACAAAAAGCCCGTTTACCACGTGGTTTTAAAGATGGTGCGCAATGCCGATGATGCCGAGGACTTAACGATAGAAGCTTTTGCGAAAGCTTTCAGAAACCTGCACAAATTTAACCCGGAGTATGCTTTCAGTACCTGGCTGTTCCGGATCGCTACCAACAACTGCATCGACTTTATCCGTAAAAACAGGATCAAGACGATGAGTATAGATTCTGCCATTAAGATCGACAACGGCGACGAAATCACCATCGATTTTAAAGACAAGAACCTGAACCCGCAGGAAGAAGCGATCAAAAACCAGAAGATCGAAATCATGCAATATGTAGTGGCCAAGCTTCCGGATAAATACCAGCGCCTGGTTACACTGCGTTACTTTAACGAGCTGAGCTATGAGGAAATCGCTACAGAACTGAATGCGCCGCTAGGCACCGTAAAAGCGCAACTGCACCGCGCCCGCGAACTGCTCTATGACATGGTGAAGAACAAGAAGCACCTTATCTAGCAATATTTTATTAAGGTTAATTATTGATTACGGTTAAAGCCCCTGTTGCCTTTGTGCAGCCGGGGCTTTATACTTTTATGCCTGTTTCCTTAGTATTTCATACTTTTGCAGCTCAGCTACATTAAAATAATAGCAGGCTTTACAGTAAACTATGGCTACGTCCGGTTCCTTTACAGATTTTATACTTTCGAGTGCAGGTAAATTATACTTGCAGGTGCGTTTGCGTAAGCAGGATAAAATTGAGCAGGAGCTGGCCACGAAGTACGAAGGCCGTTACCGCAACGCAGGCCTGTCGCTGCTTTTTGATGCATTTATGGCACTGGCCGTTGTCGCTTTTGTCGGAATAATAGCAGCCGTTTTATACTTCATGATCAACTAAAAAAGCATTCGTAATTCTTAATTACTAATTCATAATTCATAATTCAAAAAATGCCACACTCCACTACCATCCGCACGCTGCTTTCAGGTTACTTTCCTGCGCTCACCGAAGACCAGTTACAAAAGTATGAGCAACTCGGTGCGCTGTTCGAAGAATGGAACCAGAAAATAAATGTGGTATCCCGCAAGGATATGGATCAGTTGGGGGTACATCACATCCTGCACTCGCTGGGCATTGCCAAAGTGGTTCAGTTTCCGGATCATACCTCGGTGATGGATGTGGGCACAGGTGGTGGTTTGCCGGGCTTGCCGCTTGCCATTATGTTTCCGGAAGTTAAATTTCATCTGGTGGATTCTATCGGCAAAAAGATACATGTGGTGCAGGAAATAGCGCGCGAACTGCATTTACATAACGTAACGGCCTCGCACATCCGGGCCGAGCAGGTACGCGACAAGTATGATTTTGTGGTAAGCCGCGCTGTGACGCGCCTCGCTAATTTCTGGCCATGGGTGATGAACAGTTTCAAGAAAACCGGTTCGCCGATAGAGGGCTTGTATTACCTGAAAGGCGGCGATTTGGCAGAAGAAATTGCCGAATCGGGTTTAGTGACCAAATCTTTTGACCTAAGCTTATACTTCGAAGAAGAATTTTTCGAAACGAAGAAAGTGATTTACGTGCCGCTTAAATAAAGTAGTTTATACTTCATCCAGTAAAAACTGAAGCGCTCTTTCTTCGGAATAAAACAGGCCATTGCCCGCTGTGGATGCAAAACCTACGTGGCCGCCGGTAGCCGGGGTTTCGAGGTAAAAAGTGCTGCTGTTTTCAGCTTCCTGCACCGGGTAGCAATCTGGCGTTAAAAAAGGGTCGTTCAGGGCGTTAACCAGTAGCGTAGGCACTTTTATACTTGCTATAAACTGTTTGGAGCTGGAGCGTGCATAATAATCATCGGCATCTTTAAAACCATGCAGCGGCGCGGTATAGCGGTTATCAAACTCCGGAAAAGACCACAATACGTTATACGCCTTCAGGTCGAGGTCATCGGGGTAAAGCGCTTTTTTCTGCTCCAGTTTTTTGCCCAGGCTTTTCAGGAAACGGCGTGTGTATACTTTAGAGATTCGTTTTGCAGAGCTTTTCAGATCGATCGGCACTGAAAAAACAGCTGCACGCTGTACTTCTGCCGGCACCTGATCCGGAGCTTCGCCTAAATATTTAAGGGTGATATTACCGCCGGCGCTAAAGCCTGTCAGGTATACTTTCTTGTAAGCGTTGGTTGCCAGCGCATGCTGAATTACAATTCCCAGATCGTCGGAAGCGCCTAAATGGTAGGAGCGGAGCAGCTTGTTTGGTTCGCCGCTGCAACTCCGGTAATTCCAGGCCAGTGCATCAATGCTCCGCTCATTAAAAGCCTTTACCATACCCTGCATATATGGGCGCATTGTGTCGCCTTCCAGGCCATGCGAAAGTATAAGCAGCGCATCAGCGCCCACTCTGGACCAATCCAGATCCAGGAAGTCGTTGTCTGGTGTTGATAGGCGTTCGCGGGTATACGTAATGCCAGTCACCTGCCTGAACAAGCTGGGTACAATGGTTTGCAGATGTCCGTTAAAAAGATAGAAAGGGGCTCTGTAGGCAGAGGGTAAGAGGGGCATGGTTTAAAATTTAACTTAAATGAGATAGTATTTCAAATTTACCTTAATATGCGGATTTTATATATCAATATTTAGTTATACGCGTATTAGGTCTTACATCAACAATATATATACTATGGAAATTTCATCAACAATCAAATCGATAGGAGTAGCATTTGCAGTAGGCGCGTTTATGTTTGCCTGCACCCAGGAATCTCAGAACGAAACTAATGCAGAAGTAAACGAAGCGCAAACCGAAATAGGTGCAGCCACTGACGAAGCCCAGGCCGAAATGAATGAAGCAGGTGACGAGCTAAACCAGGAAAACAACGAAATGGCTATCTGGACGGATGAGAATGAGACCAGAGCTGAAACCGCTACAGAAGAAGAGTGGGAGCAGATGAAAGCTGATTATAAGAAGCGCGAAGCTGAAATGGAAGCCAAAAGTGCTGACTGGGACGATGAAACAAAAAGCAGATGGCAGAAGGTAAAAGATCGCTACAAAAAAACTGAAGATAAAGTACAGGCACGCTTTAGAGACTAGAAAGTTTGCTTGTAGCGGTTTAATTAAAACCGCTCATTTATACTTGATTTAAAACGAAAAGCCGCTGCTATACTTTTAGCAGTGGCTTTTTTTGTGTACGCCTGTGTATAAACTCTTTACGTGAACTAACCCGCCCAATAAGTGTTATAGTATAGCCTGCTGCCACAAAACATAGTAAAGTTGTAGTATGATGGCTTGGAAGAAAGTGTTATATTTGCACAAATTATTTCTGAAGCAGCAATTTTGTTGTAGTATCGCTTTGGAAATTAATAGTAAAGGGTATACCTTTGCAAACTCATTCAGGAACAAAGAAATTTAATTATTATAGAATCACATGGCTAACCATAAGTCGGCATTAAAGAGAATCAGAGCGAATAACGCTAAACGTCTTCGTAACAGATATCAGGCGAAAACTACTCGTACTTTCATAAAAAGGCTGCAAGGCACAACTGACCAGGCCGAGGCGCAACAGCTGTTCAAGACAGTATCTTCTATGATCGACCGTCTGGCTAAGAAAAACATTATTCACAAAAACAAAGCAGCTCACAACAAGTCGAAGCTTGCTAAGTTTGTGAACGGTTTAGCACCGGTAGCAGCTTAATTTCTGCCAAAGATATTTTGCAAAAAGCCTTGCACATTCGTGTAAGGCTTTTTGTGCTTGTAGCAAGTATAAATCCGAAGGATATACTTTTAGATTTCGCTATACTTTCATCAAATAAAAAAGCCGCTGCATTTAAATGATGCAGCGGCTTTTTTATTTAATGAAGTATACTTAGGCTATGCTTAGCTTGATCATGTTCGTACGCTTCTGTTCTTTAATCGGCATACTGGCCGTATTGATAAACACATCGCCTTTATCCAGGTAATTCAGCTCCAGTAAAATATGTTTGATATCGTTGATCGTGGTATCAGTTGATTCAAACTTATCATAGTAGAACCCACGGATGCCCCACACCAGGTTGAGGGTATTAAGCAGGCTGGGTTTCTCTGTAAAAATAAAAATATCTGATTTTGGGCGGTGCTTGGCCAGTTGCAAAGCTGTGTAGCCGGATTTGGTCATACCGATGATCGCACGGGCGTTGGTGTCGCGGGCCAGGTTACAGGCGTTTGCTACCAGGCTGTCGTTGTAGAAAGTATCGGCGTGTGGGTTAAGTATAAAGTTTTTGTTGAAGATGTCTGCCTGCATCTCTACCGTTTGTATGGTCATGTGCATGCTTCGGATGGTTTCGATAGGGTAGGCGCCTACGGCAGTTTCGGCGCTCAGCATCAGCGTATCAGCCCCATCAATCACAGCGTTGGCTATATCGTTGGTTTCGGCGCGGGTAGGGCGGGGGTTCACGATCATACTTTCCATCATCTGGGTAGCGATGATAACGGGCTTGGAAGCGTAGTTGCTTTTCTCTACCAGCATCTTCTGGATCATCGGTACTTTTTCCATCCCAACTTCCACACCCAGGTCGCCGCGTGCTACCATCAGCGCATCGGCCGCATGTATAATCTCATCAATGTTTTTTATGGCTTCCGGCTTCTCTATCTTAGCAATCACACGGGTATCTTTTCCGCGCGAAGCTATGATGCGCTTTATTTCCCTGATGTCATCTACACTGCGCACAAAAGAAAGCGCCACCCACTCCACATCGTTATCAAGACCAAAATGCAAATCATGCAGGTCTTTTTCGGTAAGGGAAGGGGCTGATACTTTGGTATCGGGCAAGTTGATACCTTTGCGTGGTTTTACCATACCGCCATACTTTACAACGGCCGTAATTTCACAGTCCTTATCGGTGTGGGTAACGGTAACTTCCAGTTTACCATCGTCTATCAGGATGGCATCACCTACATTTACATCTTTTGCAAGTTCTGTATAGCCTGTCGATAGCCTGCCTGGCGTGCTGAGAGAGCCATCGCAAACCAACCTGATAGTTTCGCCTTCTTTTATTTCAACGCCACCGTTCTCCACCTCGCCTACCCGTATTTTAGGGCCCTGCAGGTCTTGCACCAAACAGATATTGGTCTGGTGCTGGCGGTTTATCTCGCGCACGTGCTCGATTACTTTCAGGTGCTCGGCATGTTCGCCATGCGAAAAATTAAGACGGAAAGCATCCACTCCTTCTTTTACAAGCGCAAACAGCTTATCGTATGTGTTTGAGGCCGGGCCTACAGTTGCCAGTACTTTGGTTTTGTTAAAAGTTATCATGCTAGTTCGGATCATGCTGGTTCAGGTACAAAGTAAATGAACGCAGTTTAATGGTTTTCAGATACAGATTATCAGATAAAGCGCTTACTCAACAAGCCTGTTACAGGGTAGAAGTATACATTTTTAAGCAGAAATTAACTGCCAATGATGGTAAATGGTTACTTGAAAATCAGCCTGTACTTGCGCTGCTGCGGCTTTAGGATGCAATAGAAGTATAAAGTATGAATAATGCAACTGGCATGCAGGCTTATAACCCGTAGCTATTGGTAACCGTAAGGTAATGCAGCACAAAATGGAGCGCCACGAAGGTGTTACATGGCTAAGTATCATTTCATAACGAGGCACTGGGGCAGCGATCAAACATTAGGCAGAACACGATTAGATTAATTTTTTTTGATATTGTCTGCCTAATTCTATTTCTTTGCACAGTGTTTTAATAAACTATAAGAAAAATGTCAGAAATCGCAGAAAAAGTAAAAGCTATCATCATCGATAAACTTGGTGTTGAGGAGTCAGAGGTTACACCGGAGGCGAGCTTCACTAACGACCTTGGCGCTGATTCATTAGATACTGTTGAGCTTATCATGGAATTCGAAAAAGAATTCAACGTTTCTATTCCAGACGATCAGGCTGAAAACATCGCTACTGTAGGCCAGGCTGTTAGCTACCTGGAAGAGCACGCGAAATAGTACATTATCAAATTAGTATTTACATTTTCTACTATCTATCCTCTGGTAACAGCTTATGGAGCTTAAGAGAGTTGTAGTTACTGGGTTAGGTGCACTCACACCACTTGGAAACACTGTTTCAGAATACTGGGACGGAC
This sequence comes from Pontibacter arcticus, assembly GCF_003284895.1. Classification (GTDB taxonomy): domain Bacteria; phylum Bacteroidota; class Bacteroidia; order Cytophagales; family Hymenobacteraceae; genus Pontibacter; species Pontibacter arcticus. The sequence goes on along the minus strand of NZ_QMDV01000001.1, from coordinate 81,972 downwards.
TATCTAATGGTGTGAGTGGTGCCGCGCCTATTACACGCTTTGATGCGAGTAAGTTTAAGACGCAGTTTGCCTGCGAAGTAAAAGGATATGATCCTGAAAAATACTTCGATCGGAAAGAGGCCCGCAAAATGGACCTTTTCTCTCAGTTTGCAATGGTAGTGGCTGATGAAGCCGTACAGGATGCAAAACTGATCGAAAGTAACATTGACCCGGACCGTGTGGGCGTTATCTGGGGATCTGGTATCGGTGGCTTGCGTACGTTCCAGGAGGAATGTGTGAATTTTGCCAATGGAGACGGCACGCCGCGCTTCAACCCGTTCTTTATTCCTAAAATGATCGCTGATATCAGTGCCGGTCATATTTCCATCAAGTATGGTTTCCGTGGGCCTAACTTTGTAACCGTTTCAGCTTGTGCCTCGGCTACAAACGCCATCATCGACTCTTACAACTATATCCGCTTGGGTATGGCCGATGTAATAGTAACAGGTGGTTCCGAAGCTGCTGTAACGGAAGCTGGTATTGGTGGCTTTAATGCCCTGAAAGCCCTTTCGGAGCGCAACGATTCTCCTGAAACTGCTTCCCGCCCTTTTGATGCAAACCGCGATGGTTTTGTACTCGGAGAAGGTGCCGGCGCACTTATCCTGGAAGAATACGAACACGCAAAAGCCCGTGGTGCTAAAATCTATGCCGAAGTAATCGGTGGCGGTATGTCTGCAGATGCGTATCACATTACAGCTCCTCACCCGGAAGGTTTAGGTGCGCTTAATGTAATGAAAAATGTACTGCGCGATGCCAACATCAAACCGGAAGAAGTAGATTACATTAACGTACACGGTACTTCTACGCCGCTCGGCGATGTAAGCGAAGTAAAAGCGATTCAGCAGGTTTTTGGCGATCATGCCTACAACCTCAACATCAGCTCTACAAAATCCATGACAGGCCACTTACTAGGTGCTGCCGGTGCGATAGAGTCTATTGCTTCTATTCTGGCTATCCAGCACAACGTAGTTCCGCCAACCATCAACCATATTACAGACGACGAAAGCTTTGACCCACGCCTGAACTTTACCTTTAACAAGGCACAGCAACGTGAAGTAAAAGTAGCGCTGAGTAATACATTCGGGTTTGGTGGCCATAATACTTCTGTTCTGTTTCGCCAAATGAACGACTAATGTGATTGGACCAATGAAGCCTGTCAGGCGAGTCTTTCATAGATTCTTTAACAAAGACAGGGACCTTGTACGCGCAGTTGGCAGCATTATCGGAACAACACCCGATAACATCCGCCTGTATAAACTTGCGCTTACGCATACGTCTTTTGCACGGCAAACTTCAGCGGCTAAACACGAAACTAACGAACGACTCGAATTTCTGGGCGATGCCATACTTGGTGCCGTTGTAGCAGAGTACCTGTTCAAAAAATACCCGTACGAAGACGAAGGTTTCATGACCGAGATACGCTCCCGTATCGTAAACCGTGAATCTTTAAACAACATTGCACTAAAACTGGGCCTGAACCTGCTTGTCAAAATTGACACGACAAGCCAGGGCAACCGCCACAAATCTGTAAACGGCAATGCCCTCGAAGCGTTGGTTGGCGCCGTTTATCTGGATAAAGGGTACAACGTGACCCATCAGTTCATACTTAAAAAGATACTGAAAACGCACGTAGATGTACATTCGCTGGTTACCACCACGGCTAACTTTAAAAGCAAGCTGATCGAGTGGGCACAGAGCCAGAACAAAGACATCCGTTTCGAGATTGTGCAGCGCAAGCAACAGGGTAACACCACCGAATTTACCTGCGAAGTATACATCGATAACGAACCCATCGCGGTAGGGCAGGGCCTGTCCAAGAAAAAAGCAGACCAGGCAGCCGCCGAAAAAGGCCTTCAATTCCTTAAGATCAGCTAAATCTCAGCGTTTAACTTTACTTATACTTGTTCCTCAAAGTATAAAATTTCGCTGATTTTCCGCATTTCATTATTTATACTTCTCAGGCATTTTTATACTTTAAAACTCCTGCACACAGGTAGTTGGGAATGCGTTCTGAAAGTATGGCCACGAATTATAGCAGCTATACTTCAAAATTAAAGTACATCGCTTAACTTGCTTCTGGTTACTTGCGTTAAACTACCCCATGAACGACACCCGACTGATCTTGGCAGGCGCTGCCCTCAACCAGACTCCCATGGATTGGGATGCTAATTTATTTAACATCAAAGAGGCCATCACAGAAGCTAAACTGCATAAAGTAGAAATACTGTTGCTACCCGAACTTTGTATCACCGGCTATGGCTGCGAAGATATGTTCCTGAGCCCCTGGCTTTCCGAAGTTGCCTTCGAGAAACTGCTCCTGATAAAAGAGTGGTGCGAAGGCATAACGGTTTGTGTGGGCCTGCCTGTCTTTCTGAATGGATTGGTGTATAATACGGCCTGCGTTATCAAAAACAAAGAAATTGTAGGCTTTACGGCCAAGCAGTTTTTAGCTAGCGATGGCCTGCATTACGAGCCACGCTGGTTCGCTGCCTGGCCTGCCAACGTAGAGCAGCAGTTCGAGATGCTGGGCCAAAGCTACCGCATCGGGGATATTGTGTATGAAGAGCAGGGCGTAAAGTATGCATTTGAAATTTGTGAAGATGCCTGGCGACCAAACCGCCCGGCAGAACGCCACATGGGCAAAGGTGTGCAGCTCATACTGAACCCAAGTGCCAGCCATTTTGCGCTGAGTAAAACCGATGTGCGCCACAAGTTGGTAGTGGAAGCCTCTAAAAAGTATGAATGCGCCTATGTGTACGCCAATTTGCTTGGGAACGAATCCGGGCGTGTAATTTACGATGGCGAAGTTCTGATTGCCCAGCATGGTAAACTGATCAAGCGAAACGAGCTGCTTTGCTTTAAGGATGTAGACCTGGAGTTTGCAGAAGTTTGTTTTTCTGAAACGCCACAACTAACCGAAGCAATCGAATACCTACCGCCAATCGACGAAAACAAAGAACTGATTGCAGCGTTAAGCCTGGGCCTTTTTGATTACATGCGCAAAAGCAATAGTCGTGGATTTGTGCTGTCGCTGAGCGGTGGTGCCGATTCATCGTTGTGCGCGGTGGCTGTGGCAGAGATGGTAAAGCGTGGCATTAAAAGTTTGGGTGTGCTTGGTTTTGTAGCCAAAGCCAAAATGTTCTCGCTGAAAGATGCGGCCTTTTTTGATACGCTAACCGAAGAGCAGGCTGTACCCGAACTGGTAAACCGCCTGCTGACATGCGCTTACCAGGGCACTGTAAACTCATCTGACAATACTTTTACTTCGGCCAAAGAGCTGGCTGCTTCTATAGGAGCTGTGTTTTATAACTGGACGATAGACGAAGAAGTGAAAGGCTATACTGCTACTATTGAGCAGGTACTTGACCGGCCGCTAACCTGGGACAAAGACGACGTAACCTTGCAGAACATCCAGGCACGGGTACGCGCACCTGGTATCTGGATGCTGGCTAACATTAACCAAGCCTTATTGCTGGCCACCTCCAACCGCAGCGAGGCATCCGTTGGTTATACGACCATGGATGGTGATACGGCTGGCAGTATTTCCCCGATTGCTGGCATCGATAAAGCTTTTATCCGCCAGTTCCTGATCTGGATGCAGCAGGAGTTAGGCTATACCGGTTTGCAGTATGTAAACAACTTACAGCCAAGCGCAGAGCTTCGCCCGGGCAAAGAAGAACAGACCGATGAAAAAGACCTGATGCCATACGAGGTTTTAAACCAGATCGAGCGTCTCGCTTTTTACAATCGCTTCTCGCCGCAGGAAGTATACCAGAAGTTGCTGGAGCAAAATCTGGCTGAGCCTGAGATGGTACAAAGCTGGGTAACCAAATTTTATACCTTATGGGCCCGGAATCAGTGGAAGCGTGAGCGGTTTGCGCCTTCTTTCCACTTAGATGATTATAACGTAGACCCCCGCAGCTGGCTTCGTTTCCCGATCCTGAACGGTGGTTTTAAAGAAGAACTTTCAAAAATCAATACGTCAGAAAATGACGGTTTTTAACCTGTACATTCTTTACTGATTTTATACTTTATACTTTATACTCCAGGCTATACTTGCGGCGCACAGAACAACTGCTCTAAAGTATAACCTGGAGTTTATACTTTCCTGCAACACCTCCATTCAGTCTGCATTTTTTACATAGCCTATTTATTGTAACTTTGGCAGCACAAGATTTTACCTCATGAACATGTTAACCTACATCACCTGGAACGTAGATCCGGAAATTTTCAGTATTGGACCAATATCCGTTCGTTGGTATGGGTTGCTATTTGCACTCGGCTTCGTGATCGGGCAGCGCATCCTTTCCAAAATTTATGTAGCTGAAGGCCGCTCTGAAGGCGATGTGGATATTATTACCATGTACATGATCATTGGTACGGTAGTAGGAGCACGACTTGGCCACACGTTATTTTATGCCCCTGATTATTACCTGAGCAACCCCATCGAGATTCTGAAAATATGGGAAGGCGGTTTGGCCAGCCACGGTGCAACCATTGGTATTTTGCTGGCATTATGGCTGTTCAGCCGCAAGTATAAATTCGATTACATGTGGGTGCTGGATCGGATTGTGATTGTAGTGGCGCTTGGTGGCGCACTGATCCGTTTGGGTAACCTGATGAACTCCGAGATATTCGGGCATCCGACTGACCTGCCGTGGGGCTTTATTTTTGTACGCAGTTCTGAGTTTTCGCAGGTGCCGCGCCACCCTACGCAGTTGTACGAAGCTATTACCGTATTCGGGCTGTTTGTGTTGCTTTACTGGCTGTGGGCAAAGTATAAAGCTGCCTTGCCACGTGGTTTATTGTTCGGCATTTTCGTGACGGTGCTGTTTACATCACGCTTCTTAATCGAGTTCCTGAAAGAAAACCAGGAAGATTTTGAAAACGAACTTGTCCTGAACATGGGCCAGTTCCTGAGCATACCGCTTATAATTGCCGGCCTGATTGTACTCTTCTTTGTATGGCGAAACCCAAAACCGGCAGCTCCCGGCGGACGAACCGGTACATCGGCATCAGTTTAAAAGATATCATATAAAACAGCAGCGGCTCCTTATTTTAAGGAGCCGCTGCTGTTTTATACTTACCAAAGTATAATCTAGTTGAGTTTATACTTGTAGAGGTTGCCGCCTTCGCTTGTAATGACCATGGTGTTGTTATCTTCAAAAGCAACAGCTTCGGTTTGCCCGGCGCCCTGCAGGCTTATCTCTTCCATTTTACCCGAAAAGAAGGTAGCCGGGTCAGCTACGTTAGCGAATAAATGAACCTTCCCTTCGCTCACCAACGCAATGGTTTCTGCATCCGGGCTGATGGCTGCACCTGTTACAGCGCTGTTTGTTTTTGCTTCTCCGATCAGTTTTGCCGTATGCGTGCCGGCTTTAGCGGGCACGGTGTATACTTTTGCCGTCTGTTTGCGGCCACGGTCCTTCGAGATCAGGTAAATGGTGCCGTTGTGCCAGAAAATAGCTTCACAATCAAAGTTACGCTCTTTTTTTGCGGGCGGAAATTTGGTCTGGTCTTCGTAGGTCAGTTTGATCGTTTCGATTTCGGTGGGCTTACCCGGGTGTACTTTGTAAATCGTCAGGTCGCGGCGTTTATTGTCGTTGTTGCCGGTGTCTGCAATGTAAAGGTTGCCGTCTTTGTCCTGCGTCAGGTCTTCCCAGTCTTTATTGGTTACATCCAGCTTAATGGTGTTGGTAAGGGAGCCACTTTGGTTTAGTTCGTACAGGTAAGGCTGGTTACCGGCATCGTTATGTGTCAGGAAAGCATCTTTACCGGCCAGTGTTATAATGCCAGAACTTTCTTTAACCTGTGATGGAAGCGCTGCAATTGTTTGTAGCGAGCCTGCAACTGTTTCGGTTTCTTGGGAGACAGACTCGCCATTTGCCGTAGAAGAATTACTGGTAAGATAAAAGATAAGCCCCAGAACAAGTGCAAGCGGTATTAGTATTTTAAGGAACAGTTTCATGTGTTTGGTTAAGATTAGCGTAAATCTCTATAACGAAACCGCAGTGCATGTGTTCAACAAAAGAAGTGGTAAAAACTGATGGATATAAAAAAGATAAAGGAAACCTGTCTCTATGTGCAAGATCTGGCTGCTACCAAAGCATTTTACAACGGCAAACTTAACTTTGAGGTGATCGGGGAAGTGCCGGGGCGGCATATTTTCTTCCGGGCAGGCGAGTCGGTGCTGCTGTGTTTTATTTCGGAAATTTCCGGGCAATCGCAAAAGTTGCCACGACACTTTGGCGCAGGGCAGCTACACCTTGCTTTTGAGGTAGCACAAGAAAAGTATGAATCTCTGAAACAGGAAATTGAAGCACAGCACATCCCGATAGAGCAGGAGTATGATTGGGGCGGCGGCTTTTTATCTTTCTATTTCCGCGACCCGGACAACCATTTGCTGGAAGTGGTGATGCAGGGCATGTGGGAGCGGAGCAGCGAAAAATAAAGTATAAATCGCCTAACTAAGCTGCAGCTTTCTAAGAATTTCAGGGTCTAAAGTATGGCTGCCTTCAAATGTATAAATAGTAGGGGTGATGCCCAGTTTCGTGAGCAAATCATACTTTCGTTGCAGCGAGTCTTCCGATATAAACTGATCCTGGGTGCCATACACGACACTCACCGGCAGGTGCTCGAACACATTTTTATCTTTTTCAAAATCCAGGTCTTCGGGAAAAGCGGCGGCCCAAAGTATAAATTGGTGGCACGGCACATTGCCGGAAGCCAGCCAACGGCAAACCGTAGCGCCTCCCTGCGAAAAACCAAGTATTGTGATCTTGACATCGGCAGGCAACTGGGCTAACATTTCTGTCAAGAGTAAATTCAGGTAAGCGGCCTGGTCTTCAATTTCAGCCAGCCGGTCTTCTTTCGTCATCCAGGTAGCCCCTACACGCCCCGAAAATCCATCCAGGTAAAACCGCGACAATGCTTCCGGTGCTACAATAACGGTATCGCCCTTATCCAGTACACTAAAGTGGCGCAAAAAGTATTTCGCCAGCTGGCCGTAACCGTGGCAAACAATCCACAGGTTTTTAATTTCTGCAGAAGGCGTGCCCAAGGTATAATAGCGGGCTGTGCGCGGAACGGTTAGCTTATTTTCCTGCATCGCGTTAAAGGTCTTTTCCGGAGAAGCAAAGGGGCAACAAATCTCTGACAGACTGGCAACGGTAAAATGTACCATTGGGGCCTTGCAGCAGTACCATTATATTTTCGTTCTGCTTACTTTCATACTCTGCCATCACCTGGCGGCAGGCACCACACGGCAAAGCAGGCAAATGTTCCGTTTCATTTCGGCGGCGAACTGTTACGGCGAGCATCTTAATTATTTTGTTAGGATGGTTCGCACTCATGCCAAACAAAGCGGTGCGCTCGGCACACAAACCCGACGGGTAAGCGGCATTTTCCTGGTTATTGCCTTTAAAAAATGTGCCGTCTTCCAGCAGCAAAGCAGCCCCAACCAGGTAGTTCGAGTAAGGAGCATAGGCATCATTGGCTGCCTCCTGTGCCAGTTGCATCGCCTGGCTTTCCTGCGCATTTAGTTCTTCTACTGATTCCAGCACTTCGATGTGAAGTGTAATATCTAATTTATGCGCCATTTTATGGTCTGTCTGTCAAAAAAAGTAAGAAAGGGGTATAAATTTAGCAGGATAATCCGAAAAAACCGCATGTATGATTTGCCTTGCTAACTGTTATGCCTAATTTAAGGCTCCATCTTGCTACCAACTATGAAAAAAATACTGTTACTGGGAGCCGGCCGTTCGGCTTCTTCCCTCATAAAATACCTGCTCGATAACGCTCCTGCCGAAAACTGGCATGTTACCATTGGCGATATTTCTGTGGAACATTTACAACCACTTACCAGCGCATTAGTTTTCGCGGATACGCTGGTTTTTGATGTCCATAACGCTGCGCAACGTGCTTCAGAAATTGCAAAAGCCGATCTGGTGATTTCGCTGTTGCCGGCCAGTTTCCACATTGAAGTAGCGCACGAATGTTTGGTTCAGGAAAAACACCTGATTACGGCCAGTTATGTAACACCCGCTTTCCTGGATCTGCACAAGGAAGCCCAAAGCAAAAACCTGACGTTTATGATGGAATCCGGTCTCGATCCGGGCATCGATCACATGTCTGCATTGCACGTTATTCAGAAAATCAAAGAGAAAGGCGGCAAGCTTCTTTCTTTTAAATCATACGCCGGCGGCCTGGTCGCACCCGAATCAGATAATAACCCCTGGAACTATAAATTTACCTGGAACCCGCGCAATGTAGTCTTAGCCGGGCAGGGCACAGCCAAGTATATCAAAAACGGAGAGTATAAATACATCCCTTACCACAAGGTTTTTGAGCGAACCGATGAGTTGTATGTAGATGGCTTGGGTCATTTTGACGGCTATGCCAACCGCGATTCGCTGAGTTACCGTGAGCCGTACGGCCTGCACGACATCCCTACCATGCTGCGTGGTACGTTGCGCCGGCGAGGTTACTGCAAAGCCTGGAATGTGTTTGTGCAGCTTGGTTTAACCGATGATACCTACGTACTGGAAGGGTCGGAGCAGATGACGTACCGTACTTACCTCGAAGCGTTTATGCCACCTGCCACTTATGCCGGGCAGCCCATGTCGGAGCGCCTGAGCAAGTATACCGGCCTTGCACCAGACGATGAAGCTGTGGAAAAAATTGCATGGCTGGGCTTTTTTGAAGAAACGCCAGTTAATCTTGCCGGTGCAACGCCTGCCCAGATTCTGGAAAAGATTTTAAAAGAAAAATGGACGCTTGCCCCCGGCGATAAAGACATGATCGTGATGCAGCACCTTTTTGGCTATGAACTTGCAGGCAAACAACACGAAATAACTTCTACGCTGGTGTATTTAGGCGATGATGAAGTGCACACCGCCATGGCGAAAACGGTAGGCTTGCCAGTGGGTATACTTGCCAAGCGTTTGCTGCAAGGCAACATAACACACCGCGGCGTGGTCATCCCGATCTATCCGGAAATTTACGAACCGGTGCTGGAAGAACTAAAGCAATTCGGAATCGAGTTTGTGGAAAAAGAAAAGTAAACCAACATTTATACTTTGAAAAGCCTCTTCTGTTTAACGCAGGAGAGGCTTTTTTTATAGATGCAGGTAGTAATCCTTGAGTAGCGCCGTGAACTCAGAAGTATAAGTGACACTGTCAGCTTCCCGGATATACAGCTGCTTCAGTTTTGGCGGTACTTCTGTAAAAGTATAGGTTTGAATATGGCGGATGCATTTGCCACCGATGCGGGTGTATACTTCCAGGGTGTCGGCTAAGTATAAAGTATGGCTGGTAGCAAGTGCTGCAAAATGAGTGGCTTCTGCAGGAGGTAAAAGCAAGTATAACTTTCCGGTTGGGGTAAGGTGTTGCTGCGCGAAAGCCAGGATATCTTCAAAAAACAGGTCGCCAGTATGTTTGGCGGTATTCTTGGCGGCGTTATCAGACTTAAGCGAACTCAGGAAGAACGGTGGATTGGCAAGTATAACATCATACGTTTGCTGATCATACTTTGCAAATTCCTGCAGGCTTACCGGGTGCAACTGTAGCCGATTTGCCCAACTGCTTGCTGCAAAATTCTCTGCTGCCTGCTGCTGCGCCTCCGGGTTAATTTCTACGGCAGTTATACCTGCATGGCTGCGCTGCGCCACCATCAAAGAAAGGAACCCCGTTCCCGTACCAATATCCAGAATATTCTTGGCCGAAGCTACCTCCACGTAAGCGCCAAAAACACACGAATCGGTACAAACTTTCATGGCGCACTTATCCTGTTCTACCCTGAACTCCTTAAACTGAAAGTATGAATTAGCCACCTTTTTTAATTACGAATTACAAATTAAGAATTACGAATGGTGCGAAAGTATAAATATTTCGTTATTAAGGGTTTATGCTTTCCAGTTGGTTTCTAAAGTAAACTTCATGATTTAAAGTATAAAAAGTACGAGCTGCAAGCTCGCACCAGCCACGCAAAGTATAAATTTATATTAATTCGTAACTCGTAATTCGTAATTATTTTGAGTTATACTTTCCGGATTCGAACCCTTCGTCGGGCGGGAGGTTAGATTGCAAGGCGGCTGCTACAGCCAGTTCGTCGCAACGTTCGTTTTCGGGGTGGCCGGCGTGCCCGCGTATCCAGACAAATTTAACATTGTGTGTGGCGTATACTTTCAGGAAGCGTGCCCAGAGGTCGCCATTTGCTTTGCCTGCAAATCCTTTTTTCTGCCAGCCAAAAACCCAGCGCTTTTCCACGGCATCCACCACATACTTCGAATCCGAAAAAACCGTAACCGGAATACCAGGTTTGGTAATCGCTTCCAGGCCCACAATTACAGCCAGCAGCTCCATACGGTTGTTGGTTGTTTTACGGAACCCCGCCGACAGCTCTTTTACATGCTGGTTCCAGCGAAGTATGGCGCCGTAACCGCCAGGCCCCGGGTTTCCACGTGAAGCGCCGTCTGTAAATAATTCGATCAAGATAATTTGGAGATTTGTAAATGAAAAAATTTGAGAATGGTAACTATCGTTTGTGGAAATCAGTAAGCTGCAGATTCCCTATCTTCAGATTTATAAGTTTGTTTTGAAAAGCTTGATGGCGATAGCCAACAGGATAATACCAAACACTTTACGAAGTATGTTGGCACCTGCTTTGCCCAGTTTCTGCTCCAGCCAGCTCGATGCTTTCAGTACCAGGTAAACAAACATCAGGTTAAGTACAATACCTACCAGCACATTTGGCAGCGAATAGGCAGCGCGTAACGATAACAAGGTCGTCATGGTGCCGGCGCCCACAATAAGCGGGAAAGCAAGCGGCACAATGGAGCCACTTTTCACGTCCGGGTCGGTATGAAAGAAATCTTTGCCCAGAATCATTTCCAGACCGATCAGGAAAATAATAATCGCACCGGCCATGGCAAACGACTCGAAATCGAGCCCGAACAGCTTTAGTATAGATTGTCCCAGAAACAGGAACGCGATCATCAGAATACCCGAAACGATGGTGGCTTTCTCAGATTCAATTTTCCCTTCCCGTTTACGAAGGTCGATGATGATCGGAATAGAGCCAATAATATCAATTACGGCAAAGAGAATAAGGGTAACAGATGCGATCTCTTTAAAATTAAACATTGCCATGTTATAGAGTTAGAAAGGTATAAAGTTAAAGGGTTAGGAAGTTAAAAGTATAACTGGTGGCTGTGTAAGATGGTTGTTTCCAACGTGCTTCCTGGCGATAGCAAAAAACCCGTTTCCGGAATTATACTTCTATAACCCGGTTATAAAGTATAAGCCGCTGCAAAAGTTGCTTTAGTATAGCAAAGTGCTTGAGAACAAAAATAGATGCTTCTTTAAATTAAGCTTCCTGCAATCAGACGTAATAATGCAGGAAAAAGCGCTTCAGTTCTTCGTACTCTTCATCCAGTATAGCCGGGAAGTTCGCGATCCGGAACGTGTTGCGCGCCCATGTGCCATAGCCGTTCCCCAGCCTGATGTTGTACTGTAGTGCCCTTTTCTTGATATCATCTACCAACCGTTCGCTGGCCTGCAGGGCAATAACCGTTTTAGAGCGCACTTCTTCGTTTTCGACCAGCAGTTTCATTTCCGGGAACTGCTCAAAGAAAGTATACAGGTCCTGGGCGCGGTCGGTTAGCTCGCTTTCGATGGTTTTGATGAACGGCCGCTCTTCCAGCATCCGGCGTAACAGGTAAATGTTAAGCACATTGGGTGTATTCATGGTCTGGTAGTTCAGCATTTTTTCGTACATCGGCACCAGGCTGTTGTAGTGGTCGCGCTCGGCCAGCTGCTTTGCCCTGAAAATAGCGCGTGGCGAACAAACCAGCACGGCAAGGCCAGCCGGCAAACCGAAGTTCTTCTGCACCGAAGCAAACCAGATATCCGCTTTTATCAGTTTTAAATTCAGGCCCGCCATAGAGGAAGTCGCGTCTACAGCAATTAAGGTATCGCGGTAGCGGTTGTGCAGGTTAAGAATGGTGGTTGGCGAAACCTGCGTGCCATTCGATGTCTCGTTCTGGGTAAAGCAGATCAGGTCTGTATCGTCGCTTATGTCGAACTGGTCCAGGGGCATACTTTCGTTTACATCAAACTGGTAGCCTTCCGACTCGGGGCGTAGCTTTTTGGCGTAGTTAAACCATTTTTCGCCGAAAGCGCCGTTGTAAATATGATAGCTTTTGGTTTTAGTGAGGCTTTGGATCAGGATCTCCCAGCACTCGGTAGCCGAAGAAGCAAAGAAAATGTGGTAATCCTGCGGAATGTTGAGCTTGCGTTTAAGTAAACCTACTACCGTTCTGGAAAGCTGCACAAACTGCTCGCCCCGGTGCGGCGTACTAAGTATACCTTCATCGTAAGCATCAGAGAGGTACGTACGCACCTCTGGATATAGTTTAGACGGACCGGGGTAGAAATTGAGCATAAAGCAAATCTGCTTAAAATATAGTTTTATAGCTATTTAGTATCTTACATCACACGTAGCATCAACGCTACTTGTTACGCTTTTTGTGTTCCGAACCCAATTTGTTTTGGCTTGAAACGCATAAAATATTCTAAGGCAAGGCGGTAACTATCCAGGCCAAAACCGGAAATACTGCCGGTGCAGTAAGCAGCCAGCATACTTTTGTGCCGGAACGCTTCGCGCGCATATACATTCGAAATATGGACTTCCACCACAGGCGTATCAATCGCTTTTATGGCATCCGACATGGCCACCGACGTATGGGTATAAGCACCTGCGTTCAGCACAATTCCTTTGTAACTGAAGCCCACTTCGTGCAGTTTATCAATCAGAATGCCTTCTGTGTTCGACTGAAAATGGCTGAGCTCCATATCCGGAAAATCCTTTTCCAATTCTTCAAAATAATCCTCAAAAGAGCGGCTGCCGTAGATCGACTTTTCCCTTCTGCCAAGCAGGTTCAGATTAGGGCCATTCAGGATAAGTATTTTCATGGTTTCAGCGATGGGATTGTCCGGATAAATTACTAAAACTGTAAAGGTAAGGATTACTACCTTTGCTTTTATTTTTGCGAAAAGAAAGTTTATCTTTTTTGATAGAAGTATAACCGGGCCCAACCCCTCCTTAGCCAAGGCGGGGAGCTGTACTTACTGTTTTATACTTTATCAAGTATAGTTCAGGCTTTTCTTCATAAATAAGAACAGGCAGTAACTATGAAATTTATACTTCACTAAAGGATAGCAGATTCTCTGCTTTAGAAAAGGAGTGGTTGTAACTCATACTTTAACTTTCTAACTTCCCAACTTTTAACTTTCTAACTCCCATGAACTGGCCTATAACTTTAAAGCAATTTGAACAATACCTTCGGCTCGAAAAGTCGTTGGCCGGTAATTCGGTGGAGGCGTATCTACGCGATGTGCGCAAACTGATCGATTTCCTGAGCCTGAAAGGCCATCAACTGTCGCCGGAGCAGGTAACGCCGGTTATACTTCGTGATTTTCTGGAATGGGTAAACGAACTGGGCATGACGCCACACTCGCAGGCACGCACGCTTTCAGGCATCCGGGCTTTCTACAAATTTATGATCATGGAAGATATGCTGCACGTAGACCCGACCGATACCATTGATGCGCCCAAACTCAGCCGTAAACTTCCGGATACACTGGATTTCCATGAGATAGAGCAATTGCTGGCCGCCATCGACCTTTCCACACCCGAAGGCACCCGCAACCGCGCCATGATCGAGACACTGTATAGTTCTGGTTTGCGCGTATCCGAAATGCTGGACCTGAAGATGAGCAACCTCTACGAAGACATGGGTTTCCTGAAAGTGACCGGGAAAGGAGATCGCGAACGCCTGGTGCCTATCGGTCGCGATGCGCTCAAACATATCAAACTTTACCGGGAAAGTATACGCTGCCACCTCACCATCAAAAAAGGAAACGAAGACATCTTATTTTTGAACCGGCGGGGCGCTAAAATGAGCCGCGTGATGGTGTTTACGATTATAAAAGATCTTACAGCCAAAGCAGGCATCCAGAAAACGGTAAGCCCGCACACATTCCGGCACTCGTTTGCCACGCATTTAATTGAAGGCGGCGCCGACCTGCGTGCCGTGCAGGAAATGCTGGGCCACGAATCCATCACCACCACCGAAATATACACGCACCTGGACCGGGATTATTTAAAGCAGGTGATCAAAGATTTTCATCCGAGAAGTTAAAGAAGATTATACTTTAGAGAGGCGGTTTAACAGTATGTGTGTTTTAACTTCGGTATACTTCTCTAAAATTCTTAACTTATCGGTTACTAAGCAAACTACTTTAAAACAAATCACCCTCACACAAATGCAAACTAAGAAAACATTATGCCGCTTTATACTTGCTGCGGCTGTTTCTGTGGCAGCTTTGCCGGCGTTCGCGCAGCAAAATTCTGCTTCCTCGGATTCGGTTATGATTAAGAAGTTGTTCGATAACGCCCTTACCAGCCAGGAGAGCTACGAAAACCTGCGTTACCTCACCAAAAACATCGGAGCACGCCTGAGCGGTTCGCCGCAAGCCGCTGCCGCAGTGGAGTGGAGCAAGCAGGTAATGGATAAAATGGGCCTGGACCGCGTGTATACGCAAGAGGTAATGGTGCCTTATTGGGTGCGTGGTGACAAAGAAATTGGTCGTATCAACAACTCAAAACTAATTGGTTCTGCGGATGTGAATATCCTTGCTCTGGGCAGTTCGGTGGGTACAGGTACACAGGGTTTGAGCGCTGAAGTAATAGAAGTAAAGAATTTTGAAGAGCTCGAAAAACTGGGCAAGCGCAAAGTAAAAGGCAAGATCGTTTTCTTTAATCGCCCGTTTGATAATACGCATGTACGAACCGGTGCAGCATACGGTGGTGCCGTAGACCAGCGTGGCGGCGGCCCTGTGGCTGCAGCCAAACTTGGTGCCGTAGGTGTGTTGGTGCGTTCCATGACGAACGATATGCAGGATGTAGCCCACACCGGCAACACCCGCTACGAAGAAGGTGTAGCTAAAATTCCGGCAGCAGCGATCAGTACAAAAGATGCTGAAAAGTTAAGTGCCCTGCTGAAAGATGATGAGAACCTGAAGTTCTTTATGCGCATGACCTGCGAAACCCGCCCGGATGTGCTGTCTTATAATGTGATCGGGGAGATTAAAGGAAGCGAGAAACCGGATGAGATTATTGTAGTTGGCGGCCATTTGGATTCGTGGGATGTAGGCGAAGGTGCGCACGATGATGGCACCGGTTGTGTGCAGTCAATTGAAGTGTTGCGTCTGTTTAAAGAATTGGGTATAAAACCGAAGCGTACGATCCGTGCGGTTATGTACATGAACGAAGAAAATGGTTTGCGTGGCGGACGTAAGTATGCCGAAGAAGCCAAGGCGAAAGGAGAGAAGCACGTCGCAGCACTGGAATCTGATAGCGGTGGATTTACTCCACGCGGTTTCGGGATGGACGGTGACAAAGCGCAGCTAGCCAAGTTTACTTCCTGGAAGCCCCTGTTAGCGCCCTATGGCCTGCACGATCTGTTGGCAGGCGGTGGCGGTGCAGACATTGGCCCGCTTAAAGGCCAGAACAACATTGCGCTGATCGGCCTGATTCCGGATTCGCAGCGTTACTTCGACTATCACCACACCGAAATCGATACGTTTGAAACCGTAAACCGCCGCGAAATGCAATTAGGTTCCGCATCGATGGCAGCGCTGGTATACCTGATCTCAGAACACGGTTTATAAGCGATTTCAAAGTATAAAGTTATTATAAAGTATAAAAGCCTGTTTCAACTAAATGAGACAGGCTTTTATACTTTATACACTCAGACTATTAAGGCAGCAGTAGCGAGCTATCGCCGTAACTCAGGAAGCGGTAATTATTGGCCAGCGCATGGTTATAAACGGTTCGCCAGTTTTCCCCGATCAGTGCAGAAACCAATAGCAGTAAGGTACTTTCCGGTTGATGGAAGTTAGTTATCAGCCCCCGGCATATTCTGAAAGTATAGCCGGGCGCGATGATGATCTGCGTGGAAGCGTGCAGGAAATCTGTGCCCTGTTTTTCCATGTAGTGCAGCAATGCTTGCAAAGCTTCTGCAGCGTCAGGTTGGTTTATACTTTCATAAGCCTGCCATTGCGTTACGTGAAGTTCTGCGGGAGCGATTTCAGGGTTTTGGAGCACCTTAGCCCCCAGCCAGTAGATACTTTCTAGGGAACGCATGCTGGTGGTGCCAACCGGTATAACTGGTTGACCTTGTTGCTGAGCCAGGCGCTGCAAAAGTGGTTTGGTGATGTATAGCTGCTCAGCGTGCATTTCGTGGGCCTCCATCACATCTGCTTTTACAGGCTTAAACGTGCCGGCACCCACATGCAACGTAAGGTAAGCTGTATCTATACTTTGTTGTGTGAGTTGTTCCATTACCCGTTCCGTAAAATGCAAGCCGGCGGTTGGGGCAGCTACGGCACCCTGTTGGTTGGCATAAATGGTTTGGTAACGGGTATGATCTGATTCGGTTAGTTCGCGGTTTAAGTACGGAGGAAGCGGGAGTTTACCACAACGTTCCAGCACTTCGGCAAAAGTAAGGTCTGCGGGTTTCCAGGTAAAACGTATCAGGAAATGGCCTTCCTGTTGTGCTTCCCGTTCGGCTGTTAAAACGCCTCCTTCAAAGTATAACGTTACAGGTCCGGCTTTCCAGCGCTTGTTATTGCCAACTAAGCACTTCCACGTGCAGCTTTGTGTTTGCTGCATGGCCAGCTGTACTTCGCGGTGTGGTGCCACGGGTTCCAGACAAAATATTTCAACCAAACCACCGGTTTCTTTCTGAAACAAAAGGCGCGCCTGCACTACCTTGGTGTCATTAAAAACAAGTAAGGTTTCCGCTGGAAGCAAGGCAGGCAAATCCGTGAACGCCTGGTCTGAAATAACACCTTTTTTGTAATGCAAAAATTTGGAGGCATCGCGCTCATCTAACGGAAATTTTGCGATGCGCTCATCCGGAAGGTCGTACACAAAGTCTTTTATGGCCAGCTTTTTAGGATCAGTCATAACTAGCGGAAAGTATTAAAAAAGGCAACCGGGGCTGTAACTGCAACCAGTTACCGTTCAAAGTATAAATTGAAAGGATAATTGAGGCGCGTACTACAAAAGGCTTTTCAGGAGGTCTTCGTCGATCTGCTCGTCATCATCGTCGTTCGAGCCGGTTGCATCCCAGTCTACTTCCTGTAGCAATTCGGCTCCTTCCTGTATCAGGGCATCAAGCTCTTCTTTGGAGGAAGCATCCAGGGTATTTTCAAATAAGGCCAGGATATGTTCGCGCTGCTCGTTCACGAAAATCTCATGATACAGGTGATCGAAACTCCCGATCTTTTTCTGAATAATCTTATCGATTTCCTGGGTGCTTTTTGCTTTTACGGCTTCTGACAGCACATCAAGTACTTCTTTTGTTTTCTCGTTATCTGCCAGGCGCGTAAATGCTTTCACAAAAGCAATGGCTGCACCCAGCCGAACCATTTCAAAGCGGAAGTTCAGCTCGTTTGCCGATGCGCCGGTTTTCAGGCGGGCAGCTTTAAAGGCCTGCTCCAGGTTAGCATAGGCCGCCGATGGCCCGCCTTCAAATAACTGGGGCGTTTCTTCATCAAAAGCGGTTTCCAGCAGTAATTCAAAACTTCTCGCGCTCATATTATAACAATTTTCTAAAGCAAATGAAGGGGCAAATGTAGCAGTTTATACGTTCTTATACTACGTTCTTGGGTTGTGGTTTAGGGTGAAGTATAAAGCCCTGAAACAAAGAAGCCAGCCCGGCTGAGTGCAGGGCTGGCTTCTGTTAAACTCGTAATTTTATACTACCACATCCAGGTAGGGCAGATCACTTTGCGTCGGTTGTTCAGTTTAAAACCTATCACCACTTCGTGGCTACCGGCGTTCACTGCGTTTAATCCTGAAGTTGAGAAATCGTAGGAGTAGCCCACATCGATCAGGTGGCTGATATTAGCGCCTGCCATTGCTGCCATGGCATCATTGTGTCTATATGATACACCACCCCAGATGCGTTGCGCATACAATACACGTCCGTTCACATCTATGGCTGGCGTGGCTGATTCGGTTGCTTTTACCATTACTGAAGGTATAAAGGCAAAATCACGGTTCATGGTGATGCGCAGACCGGCAGTGCCGTAAAAATGGGGTTGCTGGCGCAGGTGCGGTTGTTTGGAGGTGCTTCTCTCGTCAAAATCTTTGCTATTGCGCAGTAGCTGAGCACCCGAAACACCTATGTAAAAATCAGGGCTGTACAACCAGAACCCAACTGTCAGGTCTGTCTTTGTCATGTTCTGGATCGTTTTGTCAAGGTAATCATCTCCGGCCTCGTGTGCGTCGGCTGCCTGCATATTTACACCAAACTGCGTGATGCCCGCTGAGATGCCACTGGCTAAGGCAATGTATTTTGTTAGTGGCTGATGGTAGGCATAACTCGCGTTAACAGAAGTAGTCTTAAGCAGGCCGGCTTTGTCCTGCTGTGCTATAAACCCAACCCCGTGGTGGGGTACAGGTTTCTTGTAACTGCTCCTTTTGGAAAAGCCATTGCGTGCAGACTTGGTTTCTTTGGGAGACTGGCCGCCGCTGCCAATTGGCCCCTGCAACGAAGCGTAAAAACTTGTAGGTGCACCTTCCAGGCCAACCCATTGCGTTCTGTAACCTACGCGCAGGTCAGCATAAGGCTCTATACCACTAACTGCAGGGTTTGTGAGGTAATTATTCTGAACATATTGGGTATACTGCGGCCGCTGCTGTGCCGTAACAGTTCCCAGGGCAATTATGTATAGCAGCGCTCCAACTAAAAGTCTTTTCATATCTTCTTCTTGAGCTGTTATTTAAGAATTGTTACACTTCCGGATATTGGTGCTTCCCCATCATTAAGGTAGATCACATAATAGTAAGCGGCCATTGGCAATGGTTTGCCGTTCTTGGTGCCATCCCAGGCATCTTTGTAGCCAACAGATTCAAATACCTTTTCGCCCCAACGGGTAAAGATCTCGACACGGCAGTTCGGATAGCTCTCGATGTTCTTGATGATAAACTTATCGTTCACATTGTCGTTATTGAGGGTTATCACATTGGCCGGATCTACTTTTGGAAGGACTGTTACTACCACCTGATCGGTAGCCGTACAGCCTTCAGCCGTTGTAATCGTAACCGTGTAAGTAGTTGTCTGCTTTGGCATTGCCAACGGGTTTGCCAGCGTAGCATCAGACAGCCCTGCAGCCGGAGACCAGCTATACTTTACACCGCCACTTGCCGAAAGCGTAACCGCCTTGCCCTGCTCCACATTAACATCTTCGCCTGCATTTGCCACCGGCGTTACCACTGTTATTTTTACCTCGCGGCGCTCCGAACTGCTACAGTTAAACTGATCTTTTGCTTCCACGTAGTAAATCTTATCAGCAGTTAAAGCGCGGGTCTTTACACTTGGGCCAACACCAACCTGCGTTCCGCCTGTTGCCTGCTCGTACCAGAGTATGGTGGTGCCAGCCGCTGCAGTTGCTGTAAGTGTAGCTATCGAGCCACGGCAAATCGTAACATCGGCAGCTACCGGAACCGGAGGAACCGGCCTGATCTCTACCTTTAGTACATTTTCGCTCATCAGTTGCTGGCAAGGAGCAGACTTCACAATGCGTCTGAACCAGGTTGTTTCCTTTAATGGCTGGGCTGGTGTGTAATGTTGGCCGGTATTATTGCCATCTGCTGCTTTAAAGCCGATGTTCGGGCCTTGTGTACTTGCTTCCCATATATACTCATACTTCCCGTTGCCGTCAGATGGCATTGTACCTCTGATCTCACCCACGGTTGTGTTACTACAAAGCACTTGATCAGCTGTCAGGATGCGGTTATACTTGATAGGCTGAAGTAATTCCACTGCTGCGGATATATCCGAACATCCACCGGACGTGACCACTCTTCTGAACCAGGTATGCTTGTTTACCGGAACAACCAAGTATGGATCGTTGGCATATGTGTTGGTTGCTTTGTTGATGTTCGTGAAAGTTACGCCATCAAAGCTTTGCTGCCATTGGTAAGTATACGTGCTGTTACCACCTTTAAGGCCATCGTTTGGCTCCAGCGTAATTGTAGCATTCACGCAGGCCGGGTCTGGTTTTCTGATGCTGTTGCCTGTAATGGCCGGGTTGATCTGTATCGTGATCAGATTACTTACCACATCAGCACAACCGCTGTTCACTATTCTTCTGAAGGTCCATGTTCCGGCCCCTAAGGCTTCGGTTGGCGTATAATCTTCTGTACGGGCCACCACTTGCTCAGGGCCACCATTCAGGCTGCGCTCCCAGCGGATATTGCCGGTTGCCACTAATGGCTGGCTGCTTCTGAACGGCGCAGGCACAGTGCCTACACAGTAAGTAGTTGTAGCCGTCGTGATCCTGTTAACAATAGCCTGCGCTACCGAAATTGTAATGATGTTACTGATGCTCTGCTCACATTTATCAGCTAATAC
The DNA here is from genome assembly GCF_003284895.1 of Pontibacter arcticus. GTDB lineage: Bacteria > Bacteroidota > Bacteroidia > Cytophagales > Hymenobacteraceae > Pontibacter > Pontibacter arcticus. The sequence goes on along the minus strand of NZ_QMDV01000001.1, from coordinate 61,444 downwards.
CACGCGGCGGAATAAGTAACCTTGTGTTAAGTTTTGCTTCAAAGTATAGCTTTCAGTATTATTTACACCCGGAGCAGCGCTCCATACATTCGGGTTACTTGCCTGTGCCCACTGCCATACATAACCGGTGCCGTTCACCGCTTTTGATCCTTCGAACATAGCAGGTGCCGTATTGTAGCAGATGATTTCCTGGCCTGTAGCAAGAATGCTGTTATTTGCAATCTTTGGCTGCACGGTAACCTGGATGGTGTTGGAAATGCTGCTGCAGTTGCCCGACTTGATTATGCGTCTGAAAAGTGTTGTCTCGGTGATAGCGCCTGGCGTTAAGTCCTTCTTCTGTCCCTCAGTGCCTTCCACTTCCGTGAACTCAGTCTGGCCGGCTGTTTTAGAGAACCACTGATATTCAAAGCCATCCTCACCATTGCCGCTTAGTGTACCTGGGTTGCTGCCTTCGCAAACTGTTTTAGCACCTGTAATGGTGTTGCCTGCAATAGAATTAGCGATCAGGATAGTTACCTCATTTGAGCGGTTCACACAATCATCGGACTTTACCGTTCTTCTGAAAGTAGTCGTGTTCGTCAGGTTCCCTGGGCTGTAAGATGCTTGTCCGTCAGCTGCCGTGATACGCCTGTAAGGTTCGCCGTTTATACTTTGCTCCCAGTAAATAAGATCAAACGTTCCGGTTCCGCCTGAGATAGTGCCCCCAATCGTACCGGCATCATCGCCTGCACAAATGGCTGTTTTCTCCGGAGTGATCGTGTTAGTGATCACCGGTGTTACTTTAACCGTCACAGTAGTTCTAGGCCCAACACATCCGGTTGCGCTTTCTGTTTCTACCTGGTAAGTAGTAGTAGCATCAAGTACCGGTGTAGTGAAGTTAGAAGCTGTTCTGATTAGGGTTCCGGTCGCATCGTACCAGCGGTAGGTGCCGCCAGGTGCTGTGGCCGAAAGGAAGGTGGTGCTTCCGCTGCAGATGTTCAGGTTACCGGTAATGGTAGGTGCAGCTGGCAGCGGTTCTGCCACCACGCGTATCACAATCGATTCTTTTGAACAGCTTTCAGAATAAACCACACGCTTGAAACGCGTTGTTTCTGTAAGCGAAACCGGCGTATAAGCTTTGTTTGTAGCGCCTGTTATCTTCTCAAAATCTTCCGGAGCCGGATTAGTCTTAGTTGTAGCGTACCACTGGTAAGTATAGTTTCCGTTGCCTCCGGATGGCTCGTCGCCATCTATCATACCTGGTGTGTCGCCGGCACAAACAATTGGCTTCGGTGTACTGATGACATCGCCTCCGTTAAGGGCTGGTGTAACCGTAACTTTTACCGGTGTGCGGCTGGTGCTGGTACATTCCGATCCGTTATCGGAAACAGCTTCTACATAATAGGTAACATCAGCTTTCAGTATAGGAGTCTTGTATGTATTGTCGATTTGCAGCAATGAGTTGCCTGTTGCATCTTCATACCATTTATATTTTATACCTTCTACCGGCGCATTTACAGTAAGCGTTACTGTTGTACCGTAACAAGCGCTGGCATCTGCTACTACAGGTGCTTGTGGCAAAGGTATTACTGTGATCTTTATCTCATTGCTGAAATGCTGCTGGCAAGGATCAGAGAAAACAGTTCTGCGGAACCAGGTATCTTCCGTGAAAGTACCTGTCGGCAAATAAGTCTGCTTGCTGTTATCGCCAGGCGCAGCTTCAAAAGATCCGTTTTCTGTTCTGTATTCCCATAAGAAGCGTGGTTTAGCCTCGCCGCCTCCTTTTGGTAAAGTACCGCCCAAGCTTGATACAGAACTGCCCTTACATACGGTCTGGTCGCCGGTAATTTTGTTATTTTGGATAGGTGGAGTAACGGTTACGGTTACGGTGGTGCGCGGACCTGTGCAACCAGTTGCGCTGATGGCTTCTACAGTATAAGTTGTGGTAGCTTCAAGTGCAGTAGTTGTAAAGACATTATCCGAAGAAACAAGCTTATCATCCTTATCATACCAACGGTACGTACCGCCCGGTGCAATGGCTGTCAGGGTAGTTGTGCTGCCGTAGCAGACCGTGGTTGTTCCGGTTATACTTGGTGCAAGCGGTAAAGCTTCTACGTTTATATCCACCACACCAGACTCTATAGAGCAATCTCCGGAATAAGCGATGCGCTTATACCAGGTTCTCTTTGTCAGGTTGCCTGGCTTGTAGTCTTTAGCTGTAGCGCCGATTATTTCATTAAAACCTGTAAAGGCATCCTGTGTGCTGGCAAACCACTTATACGTATAGCTTCCATTTCCACCGGTTGGCGCATTTCCTGTAATAGCATCTGCTGGCGCAGTTCCGTAGCAAACACTTTGTGTAGAAGTAGTCAGGTTAGTACCACCTACCAATGGTGGTGTTACGTTTACTTTTACTTCTGTTCTGGTAGCCAGGAAACAGCTGGCCTTAATTTTAGAGACAGCTACTACGTAATAGGTTTCAGCTGCTTCTAGCGGATCAGTCTTAAAGACCTCGCCTGTAAATATCAGGTTACCGCCTGCTGGTGCATCAAACCAATAATAGGTAACATTGGCTTCTGCATTCTCTACTGTAAGTGTTGTGCTCTGGCCGAAGCAAATGCCTGGATTCGTAACAACAGGCTGTTTCGGCGTTGGTACTACTGTTATTTTAACAGCATTACTGATCACAGTCTGGCAAGGTGTGTTAAATACTTTTCTTTGGAACCAAGTGTCTTTCGTAAAGCTGCCCGTCGGGGTATAGTTTTTCTGGTCATTACTGCCGTTTGCATCTAAAGGTGCAGCCGTAAAGTCTGTGCCGTTGGTGCTGATTTCCCACAGGAACGTATAAGGTGCGCCACCGCCACCGGATGGGGTACCTCCTTCAATCTCTGCTGGCGTTTCGCCTTCGCAAATGGTCTGGTGTGCTTTAATATCGTTGCCGGTTACAGCTGAAAGTGCTTTTACTTCCACTGCCGTACGAGTCTGGCTGGCGCAACCTTTATCGCTTACTGCCTCTGCATAATACGTAGTGTTTCCTTGCAGGGGAGGAGTAGGGAAAGTAGTACCCGTATACAATGGGTTTCCTCCTGATGCACTGCCATACCAGCGATAAGTATAGTTGGGAATTGGTGAAACCACTGATAGCATAGCCACATCGTTGATACAAAGCGTCTGGCCTATTACCTGCGGTGCTGCCGGGAAATCATTTACAGTTACTTTTTGTGTGGCTGTATTGGAAACCCCACATTCATTTTCAATTGTTAAGGTTACTGTATATTCGCCTTCAGCCGGAAAACTAATCTTAGGGTTAGCTACAGTTGCCGAAGTTCCGCCAGTAAATGTAGCGCCATTATTAACTGTCCAGTTATATTTTTTGGTAGTGCCTGCATTCCAGTTAGCAGTGTGCTGCCCTGTATAATCTATAGTGAAAGGGCCACAATTGGATGCTACTGCCTGGCTAAGTGTGACACTTGGCAAGCCTTTTACAAGTATAGGTTTTGAAGTAGAAGTACTGCTACAACCATTTTTAGCCTGTAGAGCTAAGGTATAAGTACCTTCTCTTAAGAACTCGAACTGAGGCTCCTTGTCTGTAAGCTTCGTACTGTTTTTCAGCACATAATCAGTGCCTGCCACTGCATTTGCGCTGCCTTTTCTTAAGGTCCAGTTATAGGTTATCTGATACCCTGTAGATGTATTTTCCGGTGTAACAAGCAGGTTTTTACAACCACTGGATTCTGTTGGGTCAAGTATAAAATCTGCTTTTGCAGCTTCTACAATGGTAACTTCTTTAATTACTTCGTCAGAGCCACAACCATCTGTAAATGTCTTCAGTCGTACTCTGTACTTGCCTGCTTTAATAAATTTGATCTTAACTTGGGAGGAGGTAGGGCCGCCAGTTACGAATCTCCAGTCTGTGTCCTGCACACCATCTAATATGGACCAGTTAAAGCTGATCGGGCAAAGCTCAGGGTTTTGGGTAGCATCGCCCATTGTAATATCGCCGCCTGCACAGTAAAGCGGGCCACCGCCAATTGTGAAATCTGCGTTTGTGCTTTTGTTGATGATGATGCCCTGAATCGTACCACCTGTTCTTCTGGCAGCTCCGCCACACGTATAAACAGCAGAACTTCCCAGCGTGAAAGACTGACTAGGATTCTGGCACGAGCTTTTGGTGAACGTAATCGGGATCTTTATCTCTTTCGTGAGCGGGTCTCGTGTAGCGATAAGTTGTGTATGTGTATACGTAACAGCTGGCCGACCATCATCAATGGTAAAAGTATAAATGGTAGAGTTTGGGTTGCCCTCAATATCGTATATCGGGAAATTGAACGTGACGCTGGGAGATTCCGGAGTAAGACAGGCTGTAGTACTGCCTGGGTTACCTACTGTAAAACCTGGGTTACTGATATTGAATACCTGGTAAGTCGAAGTAGTTTCGCAGCCACTTACGTCGAAAGCAGAAAATTTAAGATTAAACGTACCTCGTGTTGTATACACATGGTTTGTTGTAGTAAAATGATTCGCAAACGTTTCTATCGGGCTGCCATCTCCCCAATCAATACGATAACCTGTATTGGTTGCTGTTGTAGTAGAACTGTTTTTAACGGTTAAGCTAAAGGTAGAACCTATCGAAGAACAGTTCATGAAAGGGGAACCCGAAGTAATATCTGTTAAGGTCGCATTTGCTTTGCAGTCAGCGCTGGAAGAGGTAGTTGCTACTGCTGTTGCCGTAATTTGCTGCGTTATACCAGTTGGCTGGTATACTATTTTGGCTAATTCTGGATTCCAGATCTGCGTTGGTGCAGTTGTTTCGATAGCCTTTTGCGCTTTGGGCAGCGTTGTTTTTTCAGGAGTTATAAGAAGCAGACTGTAAAGCAGCGGTAATAGTATGTTCATAAGCCCGTATGTTGCGAATAATCTAGTTTTATTATTAACCTGCCTTGTTCAGAAGCAGAATCAGTGTTTTAAAATTGTACTTAACTACCAAATTGCTGTTTTTAGCATATGGACAAAATTAATTTATCCTGTTTTAACTAATTTGTAAAATTTGGTGATAATGAATCCATAATATTACAACATAATTAAAAACGAAACTACAATTTGTTTATTTAGATTGTGCTAACTGCTCTAATCGTTAATATTTTACAATTTAAATCGCACAACACAGATTATATTGCTTTTAGTTTAATGTTATGCAGTAATTGTATAAAATTAATTAATATAGGACTTAAATAAGCTTTATTAGTATATAAATTATTTTGTTGGTATTGTATTTTACAGGAAATGTTGATTTTATTGTAACCTTTTAGGGGAAGTAAAAGTGGTGCTGTAGATCAAAGTATAAAACAGAAAAAGCCCGGGCTATTTGGCCCGGGCTTTTTATTAAAGTATAAAGTATGGAAAAGCTTTAGTTGTGTGCATCTTCGTCGGCGCGGGCGGAACTTCCGCTGATGATTTGCCCGAAGAAGATACTGTTCAGGAATAGCTTGTTAGTGCCGTACCAGAATGCTCTGAAGTTCGGATTATCAGGCATGGAGATTACTTTGCCAGCACCTATTGCTGAAACTTCTATAGCTGCCGAATTCTGAGCCAGTTTTAAGTTTTGTTTAGAGCTGTAGCCTGCCATCAGGGGTTTGGGAGTATACATAAGCGGGTTGGCATAAGGGCTTTTAGACGGCTCCATAAACAGCGTATTGCTTCTGAAAATTGGTAAACTGGCATCGGTATAGCCGTAAGCTAATGGGTGCGTAAGGTCCAGGGTAGTTTCGAAGATAGCACCGCCAATGCCCTGTGCGCCAGCTGTGTTTTCCATATCGGCATAAGGTTGGCGTTTCTGCGTTTTAACTTCTTCAGTCTTCCTGAAAATAGTGTTGCTGATGCCGCTATCTGCCAGCCATTTTACTGCATCGCCCATCCCTATAACCGTGCCGCCCTGCTGTACCCATGCTTTCAGTTTATCTCTGGATATACTATTGTACGATCCATCCGAGAAAATGATCACGTTATACTTGCTCAGGTCTGTGCGGTTAAAGCGGTCGGTGGTAACCAGTGTTGGTTTCATGCCGAAGCGGTTATCGAGCAGGTGCCATGCTTCGCCGGCATCGTTGCTGTTAACTCCGTCACCCATCAGCAACAGCATTTTAGGTTGCTCCAGCGTGCGCATCATCGGGCTACCCAGCTTTATACCTTTCGGGTTAAAGCCTGTAGCAAGTGCCGTGATCTGCAGGCTGTTGTTCTGAGCTGCTTCTTGCAGGATAGTGCGCAGCTGCTCCGGCGAAACGTTCTGTCCTGCTACCGGAATTAGAATGGTACCATAATCATACGTTTTACCATCTTCCGTCGTGAATTTATCTGTAGCCACTTTTACTGCTATGCCTTTTTCAAACAGGGTGTTCAGTACGCGTGGTGCATAATAGGCGTGCCACTGGAAAGCATAAGCATAGTTGCTGTTCCCGCCGGTCAGTTCGCCTTTGGGCATTTCAGGAGCCGTTACTTTTTCTCCGAGCTGGTTGTCTTTAAAGCTTCTGGATGGCAATGCGGCATACTCTAAGTCGAAGGCAAGTGGGAGCGTCCAGGCAGAGATATCATAAAAAAGGCTGTCCTGGAAAGTAGTGCGTTTCTCGAACATGGCCTCGATCAGTTTGTACTGCGGCTGGTTGGTAGGCACGATGTAAGCATTCTCAGGTGTATAGTCTACATTATCATACTTGAAAGAAGCTTTCGGACGGTAGATTTCGATCTGATGTTGCTGGATGATCTCGGCCAGGTGGTAAGCACGGGCGTGGTCTTTTTCGGAGCCAAAAACATAAGCTTTTACCGGTGCGCTTTTAGCTTCCTTGATCGCCTGCTTGTAAAAATCGCGCTGGTGGGCCAGCAGTTCTTCGCGCATGGCCTGTGCCGCTTCTAAGGTAGAAAGTGTGGTCGTAAACTGGTTGCGTATGGTGAACGGGAAGGTAAGAACGCCGTTGCTGCTTTCCTGGGCGTGTCCGCGTGAGCTTGCCTGCTCAAAAAGTATACCTACAGCACCGTTCACATCCGGATACGTAGAGCCTTTGCCGTAGTAAAAATCGTCATAACTTTCTTCTGTATAATAAAGCGACCCGATCTTATCCAGGGCTTTAGCATGGTAACCCCCGATTTTCTGAGTCAGTTTAAAGTTATTGGCTGGTGTCAGCGGGTGGTTACGGCTCGGGATGCCCGGCTGAAAAAAGAAGGTAGCGTTGGTACCCATTTCGTGGTGGTCGGTGAGTACGTTCGGTTTCCACTCGTGGAACTTTGCCAGCCTGCCCCTTGATTCCGGGTGCTGCAACGGGAGCCAGTCGCGGTTCAGGTCGAACCAGTAATGGTTGGTGCGGCCGCGTGGCCATACTTCGTTAAACTCGGCGCTGTTCGGGTCTGTTACTAAATTGCTGCCTCGGTGGGTATTAACCCAACTCGCGAAACGGTTCAGGCCATCCGGGTTAATGGAAGGATCTACCAGGATGATCGTTTCCTGCAGGAGCTTTTCAATTTCCGGGCCTTGTGCGGCAGCCAGGTGGTAAACGGCCAGAAGAGCGGCATTACTTCCGCTTGGTTCGTTTCCGTGTACACTATAACCCATCCATACTACGCCTGGCATGTTTTTTATGTCTAGCTTATCAGAAGCAGCAGGGGCCGTTAACTGGCGGTGCTGCTCTTTTATACTTGCAATGTTTTTGTGGTTTTCGGGTGTAGTAATGGTAAGCAGGTAAAGCGGGCGGTTCTCGTGCGTACGGCCATACTCTTCTATACTGATCCTGTCTGATAATTCAGCCATGCGCTGCATATAAGTAGCCAGCTGATCGTGGCTTACGTGCCATTCCCCTACCTGGTAGCCCAGCAGGTCCTGTGGCTTTGGGATGTTCGGGTTGTAAGTTACATTTTGAGGAAGGTAATACGAAAGGTCTGTTTTCTGGGCCATTGCAAAGTGGCATAAACACAGCATAACAGCTAAGGTAAGCGCACGTAATTTCATCATGTAGATTAACTGATTAAAAAAGCACCCCATACTTTGAGATGTAATGGCAAGATGTGTTTTTGAAGAAGCTTTTGCAAGTATAAAGTAAAACTGCACCAGAATATATTATAAGTAATGTACTTGCTCCAAATTAATCTTTACAAACTGCTACAGATAATTTTGAAAATCATGTAATAGAATAAAAATATGTAAGTATGGTGCAAAATTGCCATATCAATAGTACTTTATCCTTTCTTTTGCCAGTTTTAATAAGTTGCAAATTTTACTAAAATTAAAATTTTAGCTTTAAATCAATTTTTAATAGTAAAAATTTTACATAGTAATTATTTAATACATATATTTACAGTATAATATACTTATTAAATATAACTTATAAGGATTTAGCTTGATTCATACAGCCATCAATAAAACAAAAAGCAAATTTGAATCACTTCTAATAAGAAAGCCACTACTCTAGATTTACTTAGTTAATTACAAGTTAAAATCAGTATCACCTCATAAACTATTGCTCTATTTGGGCAAGATGGTTTATTGCTGCCTTTATTTTCTTCGGTTTAGCTTAGAATATCAGTATCACAACTTTTTGTTATACAAAACATACTTTATACCCTCTATCATACTTTATATGGAAAGAACTTTTACCCTGTTTTCGCAGATCAATGTTGCTTATTTTAGAAAAACTTTGCTTCTGCTATTCGTAGTTATCTGCAGCTTTTACGGTGAGTCTGCTTTTGCGCAAAAAGGCGGTGGTGGGTGCGTAGAGGTTTCTATTACTGGAGAAGCGCCAAGTTATCAGGGTTGTGGAGCTGAAGTAATTTTTAGAGGTTCAATACCTTGGGGTCAAATAAAAGACTTTACCAATGTTTACTTGACATGGAATTTAGATGGTGATAACATTAGTACTGAGCGAATAACTAAAGACAATGTATCCTTTTCTAAGGCAATACCGGTTAATAATGGATCAGTTGTCAAAGTAACGTTATCTTATTATTATAATAGCAATAATAATTTCTGTAATAGCACAGTTTTTACTTTTACAAAAGTTGTCTTTGAAAAACCTGCTATTCAAAATGTAATTGGTGCTGGTGATGTTTTACCTTATTGCCCAGCTCTGTCAGGCGCGCCTATTTGGATTGAGGATAGCGAAACAAATGCTGTATACAGTTTTAGAAATGCTGCCGGTATAGAAAGTGCTGTAGTACAAGGCACTGGTGAAGCGTTACTTGTAGGTTATGCACCAGCAGGAACATACTCTGTTTTAGCAAGAAGATCAGCAATGGCGTGCAGCGAAACGCTTGCTACATTAGATGTTGTAGCATTATCTCCGGATGCAAAGTTGGATGAATTGGGCAACATGTACATAAATAAGCCAGCTTTAGTTGCTGGAGATCCTATCATTTTTACAGCTGTATCTAATATTAACGAAGGGGCAACTTTTGCATGGTATACTTCATTAGATGGAATAAAGTGGATTCCCGTATCAGAAACAACCAACCGACTCACTTATAATTCGTTACCGAATGATGTAAAAGCTGTAAAATGTGAAGTAACCCCAAGCGGGAGTTCGTGCATGGCAGATACCCCAGAATTTCTAGAACTTTCTACCCTAAATGCTTTTCCGTTCCCCGTAGAAATCATTTACCTGCAGGCAAGCAAGCAGAAGAAAAACGTTCTTCTGAAATGGGCGACCGCTATGGAGAAAGACAATGCCGGGTTCGAAGTACAGGTTTCAGAAACAGGTACCGACTTCAGGAAACTGGCTTATGTAGCAACTAAAAACGGAAATTCTTATATAAAGCAGGAGTATACTTTTATTGATACAGAGAACGGCAAGTATGGCACACGCTATTACCGCTTAAAACAAATCGATACAGACGGTACTACAGCTTATTTCGGGCCGAAGGATGTATCTTTTGATGAGGTGGCTACCAATCTTTCTGTATTCCCCAACCCATTTGAGAAAGAGATCTCGCTGGAAGTACAGGCAAATGCAGCCTCCAAAATGCAGGTAACTGTTTCGGATGGAATGGGCCGTATTGTTCTGCAAAAGGAAATACCTGTGGTGCAGGGCAGTGGGCTTTATAAGATCGAAACCGAGACAGCTTTACCGGCAGGTTTATACTTTGTAAATACGACGTTGGCCAGTGAACAAAAGAGCTTTAAATTGATAAAACGCTAATATACACCTATAACGAAAGAGCCCGGGAGTTTTACTGCCGGGCTCTTTTTGTTTAATACAAGTATGGATTTATACTGCTACAACCTGCTACAGCACTTTTACTTTTAGGCTGGTAGGCTGCTTAGCAGAGTGGTATACTTTGTGGGTCGCTTTCATAAAATCACTTTCGTTGGCTTTGTAGATGTTCTCGACATATTTCTGAGGGTTGCGGTCTGCCAGCGGGAACCACGAACTTTGAATCTGCACCATCACTCTATGGCCTTTCTTGAAAGTATAAAGCACATCCAGCAGTTCCAGGTTTACAGGCGTCACCTGGTTTGGAGTAAACGGCTCCGGCTTCTCGAAACTGTTACGGAAACGGCCGCGCATAATTTCGGAACGAACCATTTGCTGGTAACCGCCCATCGGTTTATTTGGTTGGTGCGGGTTGGCTTTGGCAGAATCAGGATACACATCGATCAGTTTTACAACCCAGTCTGCATCAGAGCCGGTAGTGGCTACTTTTAATTGCGCCAGAATTTCGCCGGCAAGCGTCAGGTCTTCGGTCAGAACATCCGTCTGGAACGTAAGCACGTCGGGGCGGCGGCTGGCAAAACGCTGGTCATCGGTCATGTATTCGCGGGTCATACCGGTAGCAACTGCTTCGGTAAAAGGTACTGGTTTGGCAGGGTCGCTGCTATATTCACTGGCTTCGGCTTCTCCGGCTTTTGGGGCATCAAAACTTAGCTTTCCGTTTGCATGGAAGTATAAGGTTTTCTCCTGTACCTGCTTTGGTGGCCATACTTCAAACTCGCGCCATTTGTTGTTTCCGCCTTCAAACATAACCGCTTCCGGTAGCTTAACCGGGGTTTTAGCATCCGATTTCAGGTAATGCGTAAAGAACCTCGATTCTACTTCCTGCTGATAATACGGCGAGTTTTTCTGGCCAAAGTATACATTCCCAAGCGAAGAACCATCGGTGCGCGACCAGCCGCCGTGTATCCACGGGCCCATCACGATCATGTTGGTAAGCTTTGGGTTGTTCTTCTCAATGTTACGGTAAATCTTAAGCGGGCCATACAGGTTTTCGGCATCGTACCAACCACCTACTACCATCACGGCCATACCTTTCAGGTTTTTAAGATGCGGCAGTAAATTGCGGCTCTGCCAGAACTGATCGTAGTTGGGGTGTTCCACGATGTCGTTCCAGAACGATACTTTGTTTTTAAGGTACTTGTCGTTGGCATTCTTGAGTGGGCCCATTCTTAAAAAGAACTCGTAGCCATCGGGTGTGCCGTGGTTAAAGCTGGGGTTGCGGTTAGTGGTAGGCTCGGGGCGGTACAAACCAAAACTCGACAGGAAATTGAACGCGTGTGGCAAAAACAAAGCGCCGTTATGATGAAAATCGTCCCAGAACCAGTCTGCAATAGGTGCCTGCGGCGAAACGGCTTTCAGGGCAGGGTGGTTGCTCATCAGGCCGGCCGCTGCGTAAAAACCCGGATAAGAAATTCCCCACTGGCCTACGCGCCCGTTGTCGTTATCGAGTTTCTTTAGCAGGCCATCAATCGTATCATAGGTATCGGTGCTTTCGTCTACAGCGGTTTTGCCTTTTTTAGTGGCCAGGTGTGGCGTCATGTTCACAAACTCACCCTCCGACATATAGGTACCGCGCACATCCTGGTAAACAAAGATATAACCGTCGCGCATCATGGTAGGGCTCGGGCCGAGGCTTGTTTTGTAATCTGCTCCGTAAGGCGCTACCGAATAGGGCGTACGGTTCATCAGGATCGGGTATTTTTTGGAGTTATCTTTTGGCGAATAAATGACTGTAAACAGCTTTTTACCATCACGCATCGGCAACCGGATTTCCTGTTTCTGGTAATGCTCCCGGATGTAAAGCGAATCGGCGTTTACTTTCTGAGCTATACTTTGGCTCAGGCTCAGGTAACCTGCCAGCAGCAAAGCAAGCGTATACAGGTATGGTTTTATGTATCTCATAGAGTGTAAGGGTAGAGAGTTTTAAGTATGAAAGTCCTGAAATTAAGCATTCTATCTGTATTTAAAATACGGTTGGCTGTTTTGATTCAGCAACCCGGGCTAAATCTCCTGATTGAAGTATAAAACTAACCTGTACACCTGCCTGACGTTTAACCTGTAGCAACTAAAATTTTACACTAATGGATACGGAACAAACTACCTTACTTAAAGATTATTCTACCGCAGAAAAAGGCGCCTACTTTGGCGCACTAGCTTCTATGGCCTCAGCCGATGGCAATGCTTCTGAAGATGAAATACAGTTTTTACAGTTAATGGGCGAAGCAGCCGAATTACCGGCCAATGTGCAGCAGGAAGTAACGCATATCGCTAAAAACCCGACTGTTATTGATCTGCAGAAGTGCCTCGATGTACTCAAAAACAGCCCGCTGCGGTTTTCCTTTATCACTGATATTATCAGTTTTGCAAAAGCCGACGGCCAGTATACACCCGATGAGCAAAAGCACATACAGCAAATGGCCGACTACCTGCAAGTGGACCAGAAACAATACAGCATTCTGGAGAACTATGTTAACAAAGCCGAAGAAGCGCAGCAGCGAGGCGAAGATCCTACTTCACAATCGTTTATGAGCAAGAACGGCTTTGGCGATATGTTTAAGAATGCAGGTATTTCGCCGCAAATGGTACAGGGTATTCTGGGCGTATTGGCACCCATCGTAATTGCCAAAATGATAGGAGGCAGACGCCGTGGTATGATGGGCGGTATGGGCGGCGGCCTGCTTGGCGGTTTACTCGGAGGCGCCATGGGCGGCGGTATGATGGGTGGAGGAATGATGGGTGGCATGGGTCGCGGTGGCGGACTTGGCTCTATCATTTCTGTTTTAGGTGGTTTGAACGGCCGGCGTGGTTACGGCAGTATGGGCTCCGGCGGACTTGGGGGTTTGTTGGGTGGTATACTTGGCGGCGGAAAACGACGCGGCTCTGGTTGGTAACCTTTAAACAGGAGCAGGTAACATATTTACTTGCTCCTGTTTATAAGTATAATTCTTGCGCCGGGATAATACCTTTAGGTTAATATTAGCTTATGAACGGCTAAAATCGGTTATAAAGTATAGGAAAGCTATCAGTAGCTTTTTTGTAGATTAGATGCTCATTAAAGAAATAAAGTAATGCTGAAGAATACATTTCTTGCCTTTTCTCTGGCGCTTAGCTTAATCTCCTGCCAGCAGCAATCTCAGCCTGCAACAGCAACCACTGCTACTTCTCAAACGCAACCTGTAAAGCATTACTATCCTGAAAAAGGAGATGCCTGGGAGCGGAAAAAACCCGAAGAAGTTGGGATGGATCCTGCCTTACTGGAGCAAGCCGTAGCCTGGGCTAAAACACAGGAAACGGAGCAAATTAAAAAAGACTTTTCTACACAAGCTGAGATTTTCGGGCAACCTTTGGGGCCACTACCTGCCACAAGGGCAAATACCAACGGCATCATACTTAAGAACGGCTACATTGTAGCGGAGTGGGGCGATACCGAAGCTGTGGATCCTACTTATAGTGTAGCTAAAAGCGTATTATCAACCATACTTGTACTGACGCTGGATAAAGGCAAAATCAGAAGTATAAACGACCCGGTTGCGAATTATATTAAAGACGGGGGCTATGATTCGGAGCAAAACCGCAAAGTAACCTGGGAACACCACGCGCGCCAGACCAGCGAATGGGAAGGCGAGATGTGGGGCAAAAAGCACGATTTTGTAGGCACTGAAGCATTCGGGAAAGGGGAGCGCAAACCACGGGAATTACAGGAGCCAGGCTCTTTTTACGAGTATAACGATACGCGCATTAACCGCTTTGCTTTGTCTTTGTTGCGCCTCTGGGAAAAACCACTACCTGAAGTATTCGAAGACGAGATCATGGACCCGATTAATGCTTCTGATACCTGGAAGTGGGTACCTTACCAGAACTCATATGTAGAAATTAATGGCAAGCGAATGCCATCGGTAAGCGGCGGAACGCGCTGGGGCGGCGGCCTCTGGATTAGTGCCCGCGACGAAGCGCGGTTTGGCTACTTGTTTCTGCGCAATGGCCGCTGGGGCAACAAACAACTTATATCAGAGAGTTGGGTGAAAGAAGCAACCGGTAAGCGTGGCCCTGTAGGCCTGGATTATGGGTACCTATGGTGGCTGAACACATCAGGCGAAGCTTGGCCAGATGCGCCCACAACGAGTTACGCTGCCCTTGGCGCCGGACAAAACACGGTTTGGGTTGATCCGGAGCACGATATCGTAATTGTATGGCGTTGGCACAATGGCAACCAGAATGAATTATTCAAGCAGGTTTTAGCAGCAGTGAAAGAGTAAATCAAAGTATAAAGTATAAAAAAGGCTGCTCCGAATGGGGCAGCCTTTTTTATACTTTAAATCTTAATGGCGGCAGGTACAGTGGTCGCCGGCAATGCCCTCGTGGCGGGTATTGGTACCCTCGTGCCAATCAAAAGCGGTAGCGCTGCGGCTGTTTTCCCACCAGAACTTAGCCGGTTGTTTGTTATAGTTGCCGGTTTCAGCTAAGGTAGCGGCATCATACAAGCGGCCATTGATCATGGTATACTTCACATGCTCAGAGTTCTGGATATTTTCAAGTGGGTTTTTATCCAGCACGATCAAATCTGCTAGTTTACCGGTCTCCAGAGAGCCAATTTCTTTGCCCATGCCCAGGTACTCGGCACCATTTAAGGTAGCAGCGCGGAGTGCTTCGTGGTTGGTCATGCCGCCTTGCTGCAGCATCCAGAGTTCCCAGTGCGCGCCTAAGCCTTGCAACTGTCCGTGTGCGCCCAGGTTTACTTTTACACCCTTATCAGTTAGGGCTTTCGCCGCTTTCGATACTTCGAAGTAGCCGTTTTCATACTCCTCATCCGGTACTTGCGTAACGTAGCGCGAGCGGCCATCTACTACAGAACGCGGCGTAAACTTCAGGAGCCTGTCTTTTTCCCATACCTTGGTTTTCTGGTACCAGTAATACTCCCCGTTCGGAGAACCGTAATTTACGATCAGGGTTGGGGTATAGCCGGTTTCAGAAGCTTTCCATACTTCCAGCACATCCTTGTAAAGTGGTGCAACCGGAATATTGTGCTCGATACCGCTGTGGCCGTCCAGGATCATGGTCATGTTATGGAAGAACGTAGAACCACCTTCCGGCACCACGGTCATATCCAGTTCGCGTGCAGCTTGTATAACCTGCTGGCGTTGCTCGCGGCGTGGCTGGTTATAGCTTTTTACCGAGAAACCACCGGCAGCTTTGATGCGGCGTAAGTGCGAACGGGCATCATCCAGGCTATTAATTTCAGCTTTAAAGTTACCATCAGCTCCATAAAGTATGGTACCCGTAGAGTAAATACGCGGCCCGATCATGGCACCGGATTTAACGGCTTCCGATTGGCTGAACACCATCTCAGTAGTAGAAGAAGGGTCGTGGGTGGTAGTAACGCCGTAGGCAAGGTTGGTATAATATGCCCACTGCTTTTGCGGGCTCATGCCATTCCGGAACGTACCCATATGTGCGTGTACATCCACAATACCCGGCATGATGGTTTTGCCGGCAGCATCAATTACTTTGGCATCTTTGGGGATTGTCAGGTTTTTACCGACAGCTACAATGCGGTTACCATCTATTACAATTGTTCCGCCTTCAATCACTTCATCGCCTTTCATGGTAATGATGCGCGCGTTTGTAAAAGCAACTTTCCCTTCCGGAATATCAGTGTTCAGAACAAGACCTATTTTGGTGCCTGTAGAGTCAATAGCAGGTAGTTTTTCAGGGGCGCCTTCTACAAAGCTGAAACGGTTTTTCAGGTCGTTCGAGAAGTATTCATCGCCTAAAACCCAGTTCACTTTCTTGCTGTCTCCGGACCAATGAATGTTTGTACCGGCATCTTTTGTGAAACGGGCCACTGGTACAGCTTTGGTGTTAGCGCTCAGATCAAGACCTGCGCCATTTGCGCTGAACGGTGCTACATAGCCGTTGAACAGCTCTACAAACGCAATCCATTTGTTATCCGGGCTAGGGTAGAACTGGTCGGTGTAAGTAGAAGTATAATGGGTGCGTTCGTCTTTCCCGTTCAGGTCTACGCTTTTAAAAGCAGATTTCTCGCCGGCATATCCTGTAAAGAAAATGCGGTCTGAGGTAGCATTGAACAAGGGAGCAGAACCGCCTTTCTGTATAAAAGTTGGGTTTCCGCCTTTAACCGGCATGTAGTAAATGCCGCGTTCCGTGCCGTGCGCATAGCCCATGTGGTTGTTACCGCCTTCTTTGGTATACACAATGTGCTTGCCGTTCGGGGAGAACTTCGGTTCTGTATAAAAACCCTTTTCAGTTGTTATCTTCTGCGGTTTCGGGTTGCTCTTTCTGATGTCGAGCATCATTAAAGCACCTCGGTTATCATCATTCCAGGTCGAGTATACGAGCTGTTTTCCGTCTGGCGAAAAAGCAGGATAGAACTCGAAATCCTTCGATTTAGTGATACGCTCCGGTTTTCCGTTTGGCAATTCTTTTTTGTAGATGTAGCCCGCCGCGTTAAAAACTAACAGTTTACCATCCGGTGATGTAACAGCGTGGCGAATTGCTTTTGCCTCGAACTGCTTCGGCGAAATGCCGCCATTCTTGCTATGGTCGTGGCGCACAGCTCCGGCAATATGATGCGTTGCCGTAGCCTCGAAAGGGATATTAGTTACTTTCTGAGTTGCAACCTCTATCTTGTTGATTTTTCCATTCGCCCAGAAAACGATATTTTTGTTATCCGGCGTCCAGGAAAAGTAGGGATATACGCCGAAAATGGCCCAGGCTTCCTGCTGGTCGTGGCTTAGTTTATCGTAGATCGGCCATTGCTCGCCTGTTTTGAGGTCGTGGATAAAAAGGACTGATTTGGTACGTACGCGGCGTACAAAAGCCAGATGTTTGCCATCCCTGGAAATAACCGGACGAGCCGAGCCACCGTTTCCTGTTACTACATTCTCAATCTCGCCTGTGTTGCGGTTCACTCTCCGGATCACATAAATCTGGCCGTTCGGGTCTTTGTTATACTCGAAGGTAGAACCACCGCTCATATCTTCAGAGAAATAAACATACTTGCCATCCGGCGATACAATGGGCTCGCCAGCATCCTGCTGGTCGTTTTTGCGCTTCGTTAGCTGTATGCCGGTTCCGCCGGTTTTGTGGTACATCCACATTTCGCCGGCACCAAGCGAGCGCGAAGCAGTAAAGTGTTTACGCACAACCAGGTACTCGCCATCCGGTGTCCAGGAGGCGTTGTTTACCAGCCTGAAGTTTTCAGTTGTTACCTGTTTTGCATCGGAGCCATCGCGCTTCATAATCCAGATATTGTCGCCGCCACCAGCATCCGAAGTAAAGGAAATATACTTGCCATCCGGGCTGAAACGGGGTTGTACTTCGTAGGCGCGGCCGCTTCTTAAAAGTTTGGCTTTACCGCCGGCCATCGGCATGCTGTAAATATCACCAAGCATATCGAAAACAATTTCCTTTCCGTCGGGGCTTACGTCCACGCTCATCCAGGTGCCTTCGTTGGTGGTAACGGTAATTTCTTTTTGTGGGCCGCGGGCTTGTTCTACTTTCCACTTGGTGTCTTCTTTTTTGTCCTGGGCTAATGCGGAACCGGAAGGGAAGGCCAGTGCCGCCGCCAGGAACATACTCAGATAGGTACGTTTGTTCATGGGGAATTTAATTGGATTAGATTCGTTTGATTCTCAAATCTAAACATTTAAGCGCTTAGATAATAGCACAAAGGCCGCAAACTAAGTATAGCAGGCGGCCTTTGTATAAAGTATAAAGGCATTGAATAGAAAAAAAATATGGAATCAGGCAAGCTGGTTAAGTATAAGTTGTTTCTCAGCAGAAAGGTCCAGTTTATACTTTGTACCAACAGTTTCCAGTTGTTGTAAGGTATTTTTGAGAAAAGACTGGTGTGCTTCTGACTGCGGATGGAAGGAGCGATGCTGCAGGGCACGTTGTATTTTGCTCCATTCTAAAGTAAACTCCCTGAAATCAGAACTGTAATAAGCGTTTAAAAACTTCTCCCAGATATAATCCTCTGCTACTTCGGTGGGGTGGAGCATATCCTGTTTGTAAAAGCGGTAATCGCGCAAATCATCCAGCATAATTTCGTAAGCCGGGAAGTATAAAATGTTAGCATATTGCTGCGTTAGCTGATGGCAAACGACGCACAGGATCGCTTTGCTCACGCTGTTCGTTTCCAGGGTTTCTTTTACATGCCGCACCGGGCTGACCGTAAGTATAACTTTTAGCTTTGGATTTATACTTTGCAAAATCGGTAACAACTCCTGAAAGGCAACTTCAATTTCTGAGGTAGAAAGTATAAACCGATCAAACTGCTTTGCCGGTAGTTTGTGGCAGTTGGCCACCACTTTACCTGTATCCTTTAACTTATAAGCGACAGCGGTACCAAGTGTTATAATTACAATTTCAGCTTTCTCCAGTTGTTGGCGGGTTTGATCCAATCGCTCGTGTATCTGGCCCAATAACTGCGTTTTGCTTGGAGAGGAGAGGGACGAATGAAAATCGTAAGCGTACCAGATGCCGTTGTGCTCCACCAAATGCTCGTCGAAAGTATAAACCTGCGTGGCTGCAGCTTTCAATAACAAGCAAAGAGAAATAGGGTTGAAGATAGTACCGAAGGGGTTTACCAGTACATCAGCTTTGTGCTGTAACAACTTCCGTCCGATCACTTCGGCAAAGCATGACCCAATGGTTAATGCTTTGTGCTGGTGCGTAAGATGAAGGTTGGTTGGTTTTACCTGTACTTCGGTCCGGAACATAATGGATATGACAATAGATAGTTAGACAAAAGACGTAAGACTTTTCCTGTACTCGAATTTATACTTTGTACAGCAGCTTTCATACTTTGAAAGCCCTACAATCTCTCTAAAATAAAAAAGTCCTGCCTTTTTGGGGCAGGACTTTTAAGTATGTAAGTATGAAATTGCTTATTGAGCAACTACATTAAATCTTACCTGGTGCTTCACTTCTTTGTGCAGGTTGATAGAAGCTGTATACTCACCGGCTGTTTTCACATCCTGGTCGAAAGAGATACGCTTACGATCTACATCAAAGCCTTTCGCCTTAAGGGCTTCAGAAAGTTGTAGTGTAGTAACAGAACCGAAAATTTTGCCGGTCTCGCCCACTTTAGCAGGAATTTCAACTACCACATCACCGATGCTGTTAGCCAGCTCCTGTGCGTCTGTTTTGATTTTCTCAGCTTTGTGTGCAGCCTGACGTACGTTCTCAGCTACAATTTTTTTGTTGGTTTTATCAGCGATAACAGCTAATCCTTGTGGGATAAGGTAGTTACGGCCATAACCTGGTTTTACTGCTACGATATCATTTTTATAGCCTAAGCCTTTGATATCATCCTTTAGTATAATCTCCATCTGGTTAATCCTCCCTTATTTTAAAGAATCAGCTACGTAAGGTAAAATAGCAAGGTGTCTTGCTCTGGCAACGGCCTGTGATACTTTGCGCTGGAATTTCAGGCTTGTACCGGTTAATCTTCTTGGAAGAATTTTGCCTTGCTCGTTTACAAATTTCAAAAGGAAGTTTCCATCCTTGTAATCGATATACTTGATACCGCTTTTCTTGAAGCGGCAGTATTTAGCGCGGTTGTCCTGCTTGTGGACTCTTTCGTTAACTAAGCTCATTATGCTTTAACCTCCTCTTTTTTAGCTTGTTTAAATTCGCCGTTTCTTCTACGCTCGTTATAAGTCACAGCGTGCTTATCAAGGGCAGTAGTTAAGAAGCGTACAACTTTTTCATCGCGTCGGAAAGCCAGCTCTAAAATGTCTACAACATTAGTTGTAGCTTTAAACTCAACAAGAAGATAAAAACCAGTTGATTTTTTCTGGATCGGATAAGCAAGTTTGCGTAAGCCCCAGTTCTCTTCGTGAATAATGTCGGCGCCATTTTCCTTAAGCACCTGTCTGAACTTCTCGACCGTTTCTTGCATCTGCGCATCGTTCAACAGAGGCGTCAGGATGAAGACCGTTTCGTAATTTCTCAATTCCATTCGGTTCGAATAAGATTTTATGTTATTATTTAAGGGTGCAAATATAGCAGCTTATTTTATGAAAAGCAAGGCGATTCACTTAACATACAGCTATAAATGAAAATACTGAAAGACAGCACTTAATAAGGAGTCAGGTTCCCTGTATAACATAAGCTCATCTGACTAGAAATAAGCCTTACTGAAAGTATGACAGAATTTATAATAGCATGGCATTTTAAGGAAAACACGCCGGAATCCAACCTTCTAATAAGATAATAGTAGGATATGTATTAAGTAGGGTATAGTATAATTAAATTTAGGACATAAAACTTCTATTGTAAATTGCCTATTTAAAATAATTCTAAATAAAAACGGTCTTATATACGAAATAATGCGGATTTCTGACTGTTTAAGTTATATTATATATGCATATTGCCCTGATAGGCAAAAATAAACTTCTTATGTTTGATTAATGGAAATCGCATAGTAGATTTGTGCCCATAAAGTAATTTCACCATATACTAAACACAAGTGATCTTGGCTATGATTAGCTGTATACTTAAAACTAAATCCAAAGTATTCTTTGCCTTCTTGTTTGCGTTAGTAATCTCTTTTGGCGCCTTGGCCCAAGGAGCTAGCGAGCAGGCAGAAGTTGCAACAAAGGGAGTAGAGCCAGGTTCTACCCAGGGTGCAGAGGCCGGATCAGCTGATCCAGCCGTATTAGATGCCGGTGCATCATTATTTAAAAATAACTGTGCGGTTTGCCACTCTGCCGGAAGCGATGTGATCGTTGGTCCTGGTTTGCAAGGGATAGAGAAGAAAAGAAAAGAGGCATGGCTTATCAGCTGGATCAAAAATTCACAGGCTTTGATTTCAGCTGGTGATCCGGAAGCAGTAGCCATCTATGAGGAGTATAACAAGCAGGCAATGCCTTCTTTTGCTTTCTCGGATGATGAAGTGAAATCTATTCTAGCTTACATTGGCTCACAGGCAAATGTGGCAGCAGCGGTTCCTACAACTGTTGCAGGTGTAGATGGAGCAACACCAGGCGAAAACGTTGGTACAGATGCAATTGGTGCCGTAGGTGGTTACCTGGATATTATCCTGGTAGTGCTTATCGTGGTACTTATTGTATTGGTAATAACCTTATTACTGATCTCTTCTCTCCTTAAGAATTACCTGAACAAAAACCGTCAGCTTGACGAGATTGATAACGAAGTTGTAAACCAGCGTTTTGACTTCTCTAAGATCTATAAATCAAAGGCAGTTCGCACATTAGTTGTCCTGATCTTTGTGGTTGTGTTGCTGGATCTTACACTGGATAAAGTAATGGGTATAGGTATACAGCAGGGTTACAAGCCGCAGCAGCCAATTGCGTTCTCTCATAAACTGCATGCTGGCGAGCATCAGATCGACTGTAACTACTGCCACACTACTGTATACGAAAGCAAGAGTGCCAGCATTCCTTCGGCAAACATCTGTATGAACTGCCACAGCCAGATAAAAAAGGAATCACCTGAAATTCAGAAGATATACAAAGCTATTGAACGTAACGAGCCTATCCAATGGGTGCGTATTCACAACCTGCCTGACCTGTCTTACTTTAATCACTCGCAGCACACACAAGTTGGTGGTGTTGAGTGCCAGACCTGCCACGGGCCAATCCAGGAGATGGATGTAGTGTATCAATATTCGCCGCTTACAATGGGCTGGTGTATTGATTGCCACCGTGAGACTCCTCTTAATACTGAGGGTAACAAGTATTATGACAATCTGGTGAAAATGCACGACGAAGCGTCTAAAGGTGCCTTTACAGTATCTTCTAATGGTGGTACTGAGTGCTCTAAGTGCCATTATTAATCATATCATCCATTAAGCATTCGCGTTTTCTTTAGATATAATATGCAAGACAGAATTAAATACTGGAAAGGATTAGAGGAGTTAGAAAACACTCCTGAATTCGCTAAGCATGCTCATAATGAGTTTCCAGAATTCCTGCCGATAAATGAAACAAGTGGGGAGGGGTCTATTGGATCAGGAAAAACTCCGCGTAGAGATTTCCTGAAGCTGTTAGGCTTTAGTATGGCGGCTGTATCGCTTGCTTCTTGCGAAGCACCGGTAAGAAAAGCTATTCCTTACTTAAATAAACCAGTAGATGTTGAGCCAGGTGTTGCAAACTGGTATGCTTCTACTTATTTCTCCAATGGTGATTACAACAGCGTGTTAATTAAGACACGTGAAGGGCGTCCGATCAAGATCGAGCCAAACCCTTCGTCTTCTATAACACCAATGGGAACAAGCCCACGGGCACAAGCCTCTGTGCTTAACCTATACGATAATAACAGACTGCGTCATCCGCTGATCAAAGGAGTGAAAGCTGACTGGAATAAAGTTGACAGCGAGATCATGTCTGCTTTAAGAAATGTAAGCGGCAAAGTTGCCATCGTTTCTTCAACTGTTATCAGCCCTTCTACCAAGCAGCTGATTAATGAGTTTGGTGCGCGCTTCAGCAACTTTGAGCACGTAACATACGATGCGAACTCCGCATCAGCACTGACAAGTGCAAACGCTGGTGTTATTCCTGGTTACGATTTCAGCAAGGCCAACATTATCGTAGGGATCAATGCAGACTTCATAGGGTCTTGGGTTGCTCCAACACCTTTTGCAAAGCAGTATATCCAGAATAGAAAAGTATCTGCTGATAAAAAAGAGATGTCTCGTCATTATCAATTCGAGACTCGTCTTTCCTTAACAGGTGCTAACGCGGATGTGCGTGTGCCTATTAAACCATCAGAAGAAGCAGCAGTAGTGCTGGCACTTTACAATGGTATTACTGGCAATGGCGGTAATGTACCGGCTAACTTCGATAAAACTGCGTTTGCAAATGCAGTACGAGATCTGAAAGCAAATAATGGCAAAGCTCTTGTTGTTTCAGGTTCAAACGACCCAGCTGTGCAAACGCTTGTAACTGCTATTAACCAGGCTTTAGGTGCTGTAGGCACCACGATCACGGATGCGCCATACTTTGTGAAGCAAGGTAATGACGGTCAGATGATCCGCCTTATAAATGAAATGAATGCCGGTACTGTTGGTGCTGTATTCTTCTATAACGCAAACCCGGCTTACGACCACCCGCTTGCTGATAAAGTAGTAGCAGGTCTGAAGAAGGTAAAACTAAAAGTATCATTTGCTGAAAGAGTAGATGAGACAGCTGCTTTAGTTGATTATGTAACTCCTGATAACAATTACCTGGAGTCATGGAACGACTACGAGCCGAAGCGTGGCTTCCTGAGCTTATCACAGCCGGTTATCAACCCGATCTTCATGACGCGCCAGATGCAGGAAAGTCTTCTTGCCTGGAACGGAAATAAAACAACTTACTACGATTATATCCGCAACAACTGGAGTAAAGCTATCTCAGGCGATTTCAACAAAGCATGGGAAAAAGCTGTACATGACGGTGTGCTGGAAAACGGAGTGAGCCTGTTAGCATTATCTACCACCACAAATTCTCAGACACCGGCAGCGGCTGCAAGTACACTTTCAGGCAAAGCAGCTACACAAGGTATTGAAGCTGTAGTATATGAGAAAATCCAGATAGGAACTGGGCAGGAGGCTAACAACCCGCTGCTACAGGAAATGGCTGACCCAATCACAAAAGCTACCTGGGGTAATTATGTTGCTATGTCACGTTCAATGGCAGAGGAAATGAAAATTACGCAGGGCGATGTGTTGAAAGTAACAACAGCTGGTGGTAAAGTACTTGAATTGCCAGCGCTAATCCAGCCAGGTCAGGCGCGCGGAACAGTTTCTATTGCAATGGGCTACGGACGTGATCTGGAATCTATGCCAGTAGCAAAAGGTCTTGGTGCAAATGCTTTCCCGATCGCAACTGTATCTGGTTCAACTATCTTATTTAGTGGGCCGGTTCGCATCGAAAGAACAGAAGCAGTTTCTGAAATTGCTCAGATGCAGACCCACCATACGATCATGGACCGTCTGGTAGTGCAGGAGAACACACTTGCCAAGTATAAAGAGAATCCAAAAGAGGTAACGGAGTATATCCGTTTAGCTACCCATGATGGTCCGGCTAAGCCGTCTACTATCTCACTTTGGGATGATTACGAATATAAGAACCACCACTGGGGTATGGTTATCGACCTGAACTCTTGTATTGGTTGTGGTGCCTGTACCATAAGCTGTAATGTTGAGAACAATATTCCTATAGTAGGTAAAGCAGAAGTAATCAACCGCCGCGAAATGCACTGGTTACGTATTGACAGATACTATAGCTCACAGGAAAACCCTGAAGGAGGACTTGCTGAATTTGAGCGTCCTGAAGACAACCCTTCTGTTATTTTCCAGCCGATGCTTTGCCAGCACTGTAATCATGCACCTTGCGAGACTGTTTGCCCGGTTGCAGCTACTATGCACAGCTCAGAAGGCATCAACCAGATGGCTTATAACCGTTGCGTTGGTACACGTTATTGCGCAAACAACTGTCCATATAAAGTACGTCGCTTTAACTGGTTTGCTTATGCAAACAACGAGAAGTTTGACTTCTATATGAATAACGATCTGGGCAAGATGGTGCTTAACCCGGATGTTACTGTTCGTGGTCGTGGTGTCATGGAAAAATGTTCATTCTGCGTGCAGCGTGTACAGTTAGGTAAACTGGATGCTAAACGTGAGAACAGAAGACCGAAAGATGGTGAAATCGTAACTGCCTGTGCTCAATCATGCCCTACAGATGCAATTGTGTTTGGAGACATGTTAGATCCGGAAAGCAAAATTTCGAAGATTCTGGTTCGTGAGCAGGGTGAGCGTGCTTTCCACGTATTGGAAGAGCTTAACGTACAGCCGAACGTAACCTATCTGACTAAAATTAGAAACTTAGCTTAATTTAAATTTCGTAAGCATTATGCAGCATGTATCTCCGATAAGAGAGCCTCTTGTAACGGGGGGGAAAACATACCACGACATCACAGAAGACGTGTGCAGACAAGTGGAAGCCAAGCCCAACGTACGTTGGATGGCGGCTTTCGCTGTAGCGCTGGTAGGTTTGGCTATCTTTATTTACTCAGTTTACCGCACCTTATGGTATGGTATTGGTGAGTGGGGCCTGAATAAAACTGTAGGTTGGGCATGGGATATCACCAACTTCGTATGGTGGGTAGGTATTGGTCACGCCGGTACACTTATCTCAGCTATCCTTCTCCTTTTCCGTCAGAAATGGAGAACTTCCATTAACCGCGCAGCAGAAGCGATGACAATTTTCGCTGTAATCTGCGCCGCGATGTTCCCTGTATTACACATGGGGCGTCCGTGGTTAGCTTACTGGGTGCTTCCATTGCCAAATACATTCGGCTCATTGTGGGTAAACTTTAACTCCCCACTACTCTGGGACGTATTCGCGATCTCGACATACTTCTCGGTTTCGCTTGTATTCTGGTATATCGGTCTTATTCCTGACTTTGCTACCATCCGCGACAGAGCAACCGGACCAATCGCGAGAAGAGCTTATTCGGCTTTATCGATGGGTTGGACGGGTTCAGCTAAAGCATGGTCCCGTTATGAAACTGTATCCTTGATCCTGGCAGGTGTAGCAACACCACTTGTACTTTCGGTTCACACGATCGTATCCATGGACTTTGCAACTTCAGTTATCCCAGGCTGGCACACGACTATCTTCCCTCCATATTTTGTGGCTGGTGCGATCTTCTCGGGTTTTGCGATGGTATTAACATTGATGATCATCACACGCAAGACCTTTAAACTGGAAGATTATATTACACTTGAGCACGTAGAATCGATGAACAAGGTAATTATCCTGACGGGTTCTATTGTAGGTGTAGCTTACACAACAGAGTTCTTTATTGCCTGGTACTCAGGAGTAGCTTATGAGCAGTACGCTTTCATTAACCGTGCAACTGGACCTTACTGGTGGGCATATTGGGCAATGATGACGTGTAACGTAATTACGCCACAGCTTTTCTGGTTCCGAAGCATTCGCAGAAGCTTAACTGCTACTTTCATCATATCAATATTTGTAAACATTGGTATGTGGTTCGAGCGATTTGTAATTATCGTTACATCACTTCATAGAGATTATCTGCCATCTTCATGGGTAATGTTCTCTCCATCATGGATTGATATCGGAGTATATGTTGGTACAATCGGTTTATTCTTTACTTTATTCCTGTTGTTCTGCAAATTCTTCCCGGTAGTTAACATGGCTGAGGTAAAATCTATTCTGAAGTCTTCTTCAGCTGTTAGGCACACACATGCCGATACAATGCACAGTACAGATAAGGGTTTGAACACTAATACACAGCACAACAATGAATAAAAAGTTTGTTTTAGGTATCTACGATGACGAAGATGTGCTGCTGCATGCCATCGAAAACGTACGGGCTGCCGGCACGAAAATTTATGACGTGTTCTCGCCATACCCAGTACACGGGATTGATGATGTTTTAGGGATCAAACGCTCAAGACTACCGATTGTAGCATTCTTCGGAGGTTTAACAGGTATGAGCTTCGCATTATGGATGCAGATCTGGATGCTGGGTTTTGACTGGCCAATGATCATAGGTGGTAAACCACACATTGCTTTGCCAGCATTTATACCGGTTACATTTGAGTTAACGGTATTATTTGCTGCTTTCAGCATGGTGATTACTTTCTTTATAGTATCTAAATTGAAGCCTTCCTTTAAGGTTAATGTTTTTGACAAACGATCTACAGATGATAAGTTTGTGATGGCAATAGAAGTAAAGGATGGAGTTACAGATATGAATGCACTTAATAACCTGCTTCGTACCAATGGCGCGATTGAGGTAAATGAGAAGGAGGTAGTAAAATAATGGAAAAATTTACAAAATTTGGTTTAAAAGCCTCTGCCATACTTTTCGTTTCTGCTGCGTTTGTAGCATGTAGTAACGAGCAGGATCCAGGTTTAGAGTATGCCCCAGACATGTATCATTCGGTTCCGCTTGATCCATATTCTCAGGTAAAGAATAACGAGTATAACCCAGGTGGGCTTAACATGCGCCAGCCAGCTAAAGGGTCAGTAGCGCGTGGTAAAATGGGGTATAACATGTACCTTTCTGCTGACAATGCAGAAGCTGCGGGTACAGAATTAAAGAACCCACTGGAAGCAACACAGGCTCATCTTTCCGAAGGTAAAGTGCTTTACGCACGCTTTTGCTCACCTTGCCACGGCGAGGCTGGTGACGGCCAGGGTCTTGTAGGTCAGAAGTATAAAGGTGTACCATCTTATACAGCTGGTCGTGTAGCCGAGCTTCCTGGCGGACATATTTACCACGTTATTACGAATGGAAGAGGCCGCATGATGCCACACGGCTCACAAGTAAATCCGGAAGAGCGTTGGAAGATTGTAATGTATGTACAACAACTTCAGAAAGGTATAACAGAGGTAGGCGCAGCACCAGCTGACACTACTGCATCAGAAACCGGTACTGAAGCACCTGTTACAGGAACTCCTACGGATAACACAGTTACTCCGTCTCCAACTAAATAAGTCTAAGGCATATTAATAAAGGATAATGACAGAAGAAAGACTCATCATTTCCAGAAAAACGAATAACAAGTTTTTCCTGATGATAGCTGTAGGTGTTATTTTACTTATAGCAGGAATAATAACGATGGCTGCGGGTGGAGGTGCCGAACACCACGCAGAAGGACATGGTGCTGCAGCAGGTGGCCATGAAGCTGTTTCATGGACGAAGCGCCTTTTCATGAACCTTTGGCTGAATAACGTATACTTTACTGGTATTTCGCTGATAGGTTTATTCTTTGTAGCGGTACAGTATGTAGCTTATGCGGGATGGTCTGTTCTGATCAAGCGTATACCAATGGCGTTAGGCTATTTCCTTCCAATTGGTGGTATTCTAATGGTTTTGATCTTTTTATTCGGATCGCATGACATTTTCCATTGGACACACGAATACCTGTATGATGTGAACGATCCACGTTTTGACCCGATCATTAATGGTAAATCAGGCTATTTGAATACACCTTTCTTCCTGATCAGAATGGTGCTATACTTTGCTTTATGGATTGGTTTCTTCTATTGGTTAAGAAAGCAAATGGAAGGCGAAGACCTGAATGGTGGTACTACCTACTATCATAAAAGCATTCGTATTTCAGCTATGTTCCTGGTAGTTTTTGGTATCACATCATCTACTTCAGCATGGGACTGGGTACTTTCAATTGATACACACTGGTTCTCAACTATGTTTGGCTGGTATGTGTTTGCAAGCTGGTTCATAGCTGGTTTAGCTGCCATGACCCTTACTGTAATCATCCTGAAAGAGAATGGCTACCTGAAAATGGTAAATGCAAACCACATACACGACTTAGGTAAGTTTGTATTTGCGTTCTCTATCTTCTGGACATATATCTGGTTCTCCCAGTTCATGCTTTACTGGTATGCTAACATACCGGAAGAAGCGATCTACTACCTGGATCGTTTAGGAGGTAACAATGGCCATTACAAATGGATATTCTTCACTAACCTGATCATTAACTTTGCTTTCCCTTTCCTTGTGCTGATGACAAGAGATGCAAAAAGACAAATGATTATGTTAAAGTTAGTGACCATTGCAATCCTGATCGGCCACTGGTTAGACTTTTACCTTATGATGATGCCAGGTACATTGCGTACAGGCGCTGGCATAGGCTTCATTGAAATTGGTACTACGTTAACATTCTTAGGCGTGTTCCTGTTAGCTTTTACAAAGGGATTGACAAAATCTTCTCTTGTGCCTGTTAACCATCCGTTCTTAGAAGAGAGTATTCACCATCATGTTTAGAGATCATACTAAAAACATTAAATAATGATTACGTTCGCCATAGGATTATCTATTATATTATTATTTGTTATCCTGTTCCTCCTGTTCAGGATTGGCACGCTCGCCTCTATTTTCAGAGGATCAACGAAGCAGGCAGCAGGTACTACAAAAACAAGTAATCGTATAAACGGTACCATGATGCTTCTTTTCCTATTCGTAGGTGGTGCAGCATTTGCCTGGTCGTTTATTGAATCTTGGGATGAAATGAACCAGCCACTGGCTTCAGTACACGGCGAGTGGACTGACAGCTTATTCTGGACAACCATGATTATCATCGGGATTGTATTTGTAATTACACAGATATTATTATTTATCTATTCTTACAAGTACCAGCATAAAGATGATAAAAGAGCTTATTACTATCCGCATAATAATAAGCTTGAAGTAATCTGGACAATGATTCCGGCAGTTGTAATGGCCATTTTGGTTTTTGCTGGCTGGAAAACTTGGACAAACATTACAAGTGCTGCTCCAGAAGATGCAGTAGTGGTGGAAGTAATGGGTAAGCAATTTAACTGGATGGTTCGCTATCCGGGTCCTGATGGAAAATTAGGAGTAGCAAAACATACTTTGATAGATGCTACAAATGAGTTTGGTGTTGATTTTAGTGATAAAAATGCCCAGGACGACTTCATGCCACGTGAAATTCACGTGCCAAAAGGAAAGCCAGTATTGCTTAAAATCAGATCTCGCGACGTAATTCACAGTGTTTTCATGCCGCACTTCCGTTTAAAAATGGATGCTGTACCAGGCATGCCGACAAAGTTCTGGTTTGTTCCAACTAAAACTACTGCTGAAATGCAGAATGAAACAGGCAATCCGGATTTCAAATACGAATTAGCTTGTACAGAGATCTGTGGTCGTGGACACTTCGCTATGCGATTTATCGTGATTGTTGATGAACAAGAGGATTACGATAAATGGTTATCAGAACAAAAGCCTTTTATTGAGCAAAACCCAGGTGTAATGGCTAACTTTACAGCTGAACCTCAGAAAGAGTTAGTAAGTGCAAAAAAGGCAGAAGTGCCTGCACAAGAAGTTAAAACTGAGTTATAGCATTTAAATTAAATTTATATGTCTAGTACAGATATCTCGATTAATCACGATGTACATCATGCACATGATGACCATCATCATGATCAGAACTTTTTTGAGAAATACATTTTTAGCCAGGACCACAAAGTAATTGCAAAGCAGTTCTTATTTACCGGTATTTTCTGGGCTATCATTGGTGGTTTCTTATCAGTTCTTTTCCGTCTTCAGTTAGGTTGGCCGGAAGCTACATTTACATTTTTAGAACCAATCTTAGGAGGTTGGGTTGAGAATGGTAAAATAGATCCGGAGTTTTACCTGGCAATGGTTACGATGCACGGTACCATTATGGTATTCTTTGTATTGACAGCAGGTCTTAGCGGTACTTTCTCTAACTTCCTGATTCCGTTACAGATTGGTGCACGCGATATGGCATCAGGTTTTATGAACATGTTATCTTACTGGATTTTCTTTGTTGCCAGTATTGTCATGTTTATCTCCCTGTTCATCGAAACCGGTCCTGCTGGTGGCGGATGGACAATCTACCCTCCATTAAGTGCACTTCCACAGGCAATCTCAGGCTCTGGCATGGGTATGACGCTTTGGTTAGTAAGTATGGCCTTGTTTATTGTTTCTCAGTTATTAGGTGGTGTTAACTATATCACTACAGTAATTAACCTGAGAACAAAAGGTATGTCAATGACAAAACTGCCTTTAACAATCTGGGCATTTACATTAACTGCTATCTTAGGTTTATTATCATTCCCGGTTCTTTTCTCTGCAGCATTGCTGTTAATTTTTGATAGAAGTTTTGGCACAAGCTTTTACTTATCTGATATCTATATTGCCGGAGAAGCATTGGCAAATACAGGTGGTAGCCCGATTTTGTTCCAGCACTTATTCTGGTTCTTAGGTCACCCGGAGGTATACATCGTAATTCTTCCAACATTTGGTATAGTTTCAGAAGTAATTACTACAAACTCTAGAAAGCCTATCTTCGGTTACAGAGCAATGATCGGTTCCATGTTAGGTATATCGGTTCTGTCTTTCGTAGTATGGGCTCACCACATGTTCGTAACAGGTATGAACCCATTCTTAGGTTCGGTATTCATGTTCCTAACTTTAATTATTGCAGTTCCTTCAGCAGTAAAAGTATTTAACTGGCTTGCCACCTTATGGAGAGGAAACATTCGCTTTACAACGGCTATGCTTTATGCCATAGGTTTCGTATCTCTGTTTATCTCTGGTGGTTTAACAGGTATCATACTTGGTAACTCAGCTCTGGATATCCAGTTACACGATACATACTTTGTAGTAGCTCACTTTCACCTTGTAATGGGTGCTGCTGCTTTCTTTGGTATGTTCTGCGGTGTTTACCATTGGTTCCCTAAGATGTTTGGGCGTTTGATGGACGAGAAACTGGGTGCTGTACACTTCTGGTTAACTTTCATTGCCGTTTACCTGGTGTTCATGCCAATGCACTATATTGGTATAGCTGGTTTCCCAAGAAGATATTACAACTGGACAGGCTTCGAAGCTTTCAACATGTTTACTGACCTGAACACGTTTATCAGTATTGCGGCTATTATAGGTTTTGGTTCACAGTTTATCTTCCTGTTCAACTTTATCTACAGCATTTTCCGCGGCAGAAGAGCAACAGAAAACCCTTGGCATTCCAATACGCTAGAGTGGACTACACCAGTTTTACCAGGACACGGTAACTGGCCAGGAGAGATTCCTGCAGTATATAGATGGCCTTATGATTATAGTAAGCCAGGTGCAGAAGTAGACTATATCCCTCAGACAGTACCTTTCTCTGAGACGAAGTCTTCAAACTTGCCTTACGAAAGAGATTTAGAATAATACTGAATGGCTAAGTCTTTTCTCTTTAAAAGATTTAAATATATTGGAGTAATTACAGTAATAGCTGTTTACTTTTTAATATTAGTTGGAGGGATCGTGCGAAGTACAGGATCAGGTATGGGTTGCCCAGACTGGCCTAAGTGCTTTGGCAGTTGGGTTCCTCCAACTGATGTTAGCCAATTACCAACCGATTACCTGGAGCTTTATAAGCAGCAGAGAATCGAGAAAAATCAGAAGCTGGCCGGGTATCTGGATAATTTAGGTTTTAATGAGGTTGCAACTACGTTGTTTTCGCATCCTAACCAATACATTGAGACCGAATTTAACGCAACCAAAACCTGGATTGAGTATCTAAACAGATTAACGGGAGCAGTAATCGGCATCTTAATTCTGCTGACTGTTGTTTTTTCATTTCCCTATTTAAAGAAAGATAAAACAGTTTTTTACCTGGCTTTCTCAAGTTTGATTCTTGTAGTCTTACAAGCCTGGATCGGTTCTGTAGTTGTTTCAACAAACCTGTTACCAATTGTAATTACCATACATATGGCATTAGCCTTGGTTTTGGTTGCGATTTTACAATATGTTGTAGCCCGATCACAGAAGGATGACTTCATTAGTTCTTTGCAATTTAATTCTAAGCTGAACTTTATACTTTGGCTGGTTGCAATCATAACTTTTGCTCAGATTCTGATTGGCACACAGGTTCGCGAAGAAATTGATATTATCGCCTTTACAATGGGAGGGGATAGTAGAGCCGAATGGATCGATCAATTAGGTAGCAGCTTTTATGTACACAGATCGTTTTCGATAGTTGTGCTAGCTATTAATCTTTATCTAGCCAGACTGATCTATAAGTTAAAAAATAAGACGCTTTCTAAGCTGACGACATTTATGTTAGCTTGTTTAGGAGCGGAAATAGCAATAGGAGTAATAATGGCATATTTTGCTATTCCTCCTATGTTACAACCACTCCACCTGACAATTGGAACACTCTTGTTTGGTGTTCAATTTCAAATATTAATTGTTTACCATTACGCTTCAAGCGAGGCTGTAAAAAAGGCAGTAGCTGTTTCTTAATATGATTATTCAGAAATCAAATCAGTTGCTACCACTTTCCACTATGGCAAATAAAGCAGCAGCGTACTTTAAATTACTAAAATTCAGATTAAGCATAGTTGTTGCTTTTTCCAGTGCAATCGGTTTTATACTTGGTCGGCCAGATTACACAGTTTTAGAAGTAGTGCTAGTATTATTAGGAGCCTTGCTAGTAACAGGTTCGGCCAACATTATTAACCAGGTTATTGAGCGCGAACATGATAAACACATGAAACGCACTGCTAAACGACCTTTGCCAACCGGGCAAATTACAGTAACAGAGGCCATTGTTTATTGCATATTATTAGGTGTAACTGGTTTAGTTATACTTGCAGTTGCTTTTAACTGGCTGGCTGCAGGCTTATCGCTGCTGTCCTTACTATTGTACGGTTTCGTCTATACGCCATTGAAACGTATTAGCCCGATCTGTGTATTTGTAGGAGCTATACCAGGAGGGTTACCACCACTTATCGGTTGGGCTGCAGCTACAGGGTTTTTAGGCGTTGAGGCCTGGATCTTATTCGGGATACAGTTTATATGGCAGTTTCCTCATTTCTGGGCAATTGCATGGGTTTCTGATGAAGATTATAAACGTGCAGGCTTTAAGATGCTGCCTTTTGAAGGTGGTAAGAACCTGAAGACTGCCATCCAGATCATGATTTACACGTTGCTGCTGATTCCGTTAAGCTTGTTGCCATTACAATTTGGTATGACAGGTGTAACCTCAGCAATGATCGCTGTTGTTTGCGGTGTTTTGTTTCTGGCTCAGACATTCTACTTGATGAGTACCTGCTCTAAAAAAGCTGCCATGAATATTATGTTCGGGTCATTTTTGTATCTGCCTATTGTGCAGATAGCTTTTGTATTAGATAAAATTTAAACTGATATGGTTGACAATAAAATTCATTCTAATGAGTCAGCCGGTAGAGCGCATCCTTTAAAGTTTTCGCTTGGGTTGATAATAATAAGCATCGTGATGATGTTTGGCGCTTTTACAAGTGCCTATATTGTGAGAAGGGAAGAAGGGAACTGGCTTGAATTCGACCTCCCAAGTATTCTTATCGTAAACACTATTTTAATTGTAATAAGTAGTATTACAATGCAGTGGGCGCACCATGCTGCTAAAAAGAATAACCTGCAGCAGTTAAAAGTAATGCTGCTGATTACTGGGGCGTTAGGGGTTGCTTTCCTGGTTGGCCAGATCAATGCCTGGGGCTCTCTAGTTGAAAACAATATATTTTTCGGTGGGGCAAGTGCCAACCCAGCAGGTTCGTTCTTATATGTATTAACAGGAGTGCATGGTTTCNTAGTTACAGGGGTGATCTTTGTATTTTTGGTATTACTGGCAAGCCTGAAGTTTAAAGTTCACTCTAAAAAGATGCTGCAAATACAGCTTTGCACGATATACTGGCACTTTTTAGGAGGACTTTGGCTATATTTGTATTTCTTCTTATTGGTTAATCACTAAACACGTTTTTATTCAATACATAAACTATGTCTACTACAACTACGCTGGAGACGCCTAACACAGGTACATGGGATGGTGGTAACGAGCCATTAAAAGCGAGCTACGGAAAGCTCATGATGTGGTTCTTCCTGCTTTCTGATGCTTTTACATTTGGTGCGCTTCTGATTGTTTACGGTTTATCTCGCCACAGCCATTTGCCTTATGCTGGTAAGCCAGAAGATTTCGTATTTTCTACAGAATGGTGGCCAATACCTGAAAAAGTTTTTAACGCTTTTCCTGGGTTTCATGGTGTAGATCTTCCGCTTGCATTCGTGGCCCTGATGACAATGATCCTCATCCTGAGCTCTGTAACAATGGTGTTAGCTGTTGAAGCAGGCCATCGTATGGATAAAAAAGATGTTCAGAAATGGTTATTGTGGACGATCCTATTCGGATCGATCTTCTTAGGTTGCCAGGCATGGGAGTGGGCTCACTTTATAACAGGTACAGATGAAGGTATGACCTTAGCGGATGGTTCTAAAGTATTTGGGGCCAACCTCACTATTAACCAATATGGGCCGGCTTTATTTGCAGACCTGTTCTTCTTTATCACCGGTTTCCACGGTACGCACGTAACTTCTGGTGTGGTATTGTTGATCATGGTATTCATTAATACCGTAAATGGTGTATACCACAAGCGTGGGCATTATGAAATGGTAGAGAAAGTTGGTTTATACTGGCACTTTGTAGACCTTGTGTGGGTATTCGTATTTACATTCTTCTACCTGATCTAATAACTCATAAAACAATAAGTGCATTATGCTGAAAGCAGAAGTACAGTTTTAACATAAGATATCGTATAAATATGGCAATGCATACAAATCATTCGCACGACTTCGATAACGCAGTAGATATTCCGAAGCCACAAACCAAAGCAATCTGGAAAACTTTCTTTATTCTGGTAGCACTTACCGCTGTCGAGTTCCTTTTTGCTTTCACAATGGATGCCGGTACAGCACGTAACGCGATCTTCATTATCCTTACTATTTTTAAAGCGTTCTACATTGTAGCTGAGTTTATGCACTTAAAGCATGAGTCTAAAACGCTTATCTGGAGCATTATTATTCCAATGGCATTGGTAGTATGGTTAATGGTTGCTTTACTTTCTGAAGGCAGTTACTACTTCGATTCTATTACAAATTATTTTAAGTAAGTTTTATACTTATGAGTAAATTCAAGGCACTAATATTAGGATCCCTATTATTAGTGCCTGTTTTCGTTTTTATATTTATCAGCACGTTCGGTGAGCATCACTTCGGACTGAGAACATACTTCCCCGTTACCACGCAGGATGGTAAAATCAAAACAACTGCTGAGGGTGATACAATTTTCCGACAGGTTCCTGACTTTAATCTAATTACACAAACAAACCAGAACCTTTCTCAAAACGATTTGACTGATGGCGTGTATGTGGCGAGTTTCATGTATACTTCCTGTCCGGATATTTGCCTGAAAACTACGTCCCAACTTGTACGTCTGCACGAAGCATTTGCGGATGTGCCAGGTGTAAAATTTGTGAGTTTTACGGTAGACCCGGCTAACGATTCAGTTCCTGTATTGAAAGCTTTTGCTGACAAGTATGGAGCAGATGCAAAAAGATGGTTTTTTTTAACAGGT
The DNA here is from genome assembly GCF_003284895.1 of Pontibacter arcticus. Lineage (GTDB taxonomy): Bacteria > Bacteroidota > Bacteroidia > Cytophagales > Hymenobacteraceae > Pontibacter > Pontibacter arcticus. The sequence continues at coordinate 25,261 of NZ_QMDV01000001.1, read as the reverse complement.
ACAGCAGAAGAAATTAACAACGTAGCTACGGAAGGATTTTATACTTCCATTAATAAGCTTACCACCGGTGAAATCATCCACAGCGAAAAATTCTTTTTAGTTGATAAGGACAAGCGTGTAAGAGGAATTTATCAGGGAACTGATGCAAAGGAAACAGACCGCCTTAAACTTGAAATAAATGTTTTATTAGATGGATACAGTAAAAGTAAATAACGAATTGACCAATAAGAATGACAGGCAGTTTTTAACCATTATTGCCGTACTTTCTGTTGCAATCCCAGTAGTAGTTGCTGTTTTGTTTTTGATGCCCAAAAGCGGCGAGAGTAAGGTGGATGTTTCTTTTTTACCGCCGTTTTATGCCTTTTTAAATTTCCTGACTTCTATTGCTCTGGTAATAGGGTACTATCAAATTAAAAAGAATAACACAAAAGCACACCGCGCAGCCATGCTGACAGCTTTTGGATTATCGTCTGTCTTCCTGGTGTCTTATGTTATCTATCATTTCTTTGGAGTGCGCACTATATACGGCGGCGACGGTCTGTTAAAGTATATTTACTATTTCATACTGATCACACATATCATACTTGCTGTTGTTATTGTGCCTTTGGTGCTGTTGTCGGTATACTTTGGTATTACCAACCAATTAGCAAAACACAGACGTATTTCCCGCTGGACCTTCCCAATTTGGTTGTATGTTGCTGTAACCGGAGTATTAGTCTATTTGCTTATTTCGCCATATTACGCCTGATCGCGTAAGTATAAAAAAGCCTTTAGTTAAGATGAAAAAGTTTATTCATAAGTTTCTGTTCACGGTTGTAGTAGCTATCATCCTTTCATTTACTACAACGGAAGTATACAGCCAGTGCGCCATGTGCCGGGCTACAGTAGAGTCTAATGTGGGCACAGGTAGTAAAGAGCCTGAATCTGAGGTAGGGTCTGGTTTAAACACAGGTATACTTTACCTGATGACCATCCCATACATTTTGATCGGTACATTCGGATTTTTATGGTATAAGTATAGCCGTAAAAAGGCGTGAGTAGAAAGTCTCTGGTAGGTGCTATTGTAGCTTGTAAATGTCCGCGTTGCCGTAGAGGGGAGGTTTTTACCAACTCGCCGCTTAACATTAGCAAATTCGATCATATGCATAAAACCTGCCCGGTTTGTGGTTTGTATTATGAGATTGAGGTAGGTTTTTTCTGGGGAGCCATGTACATCAGTTATGGATTCTCGGTGGGGGTGGTTTTTCTGGTTGGTATACTATTATATTACCTGGCCAACGACCCGCCGGTTTGGGTTTATGTAGTAACGGTATCAGCTATTGTATTGCTTACAACTACGTTCTTATTTCGTTATGCCCGTATCCTGATGCTTTATTTTTTTGCGGGTGTACAGTATGATTCAAAGTATAACAAGCTCTGAAACCAAACTATAAATGATAGCTTTGGCTTGTAATTTGCTTTCAACCGATACTAAACCTAGCCCTTTTGAATCGAAAGCTAACGCCTTTTGCCCTCCTTCTCCTCTCTATCCTGTGCTTTTTGGCCACAGCGGCACTTTATTTCAATATTTCCTCTGCTAATCTTGCTGCCACTTCCGAAACACGGGTAGAAAGAATAAACGAACGGGTAACTACCAGTATTCATCAGGCCTATTACGAAGCAGATAAACTTAACATTCACCTCAATCAGCAGTTCATTTCGTTTTCCAAATTACTGGAGAAATCAAAATACCCTGTTTTTATTTACCGCGATGGGCAGCTGGTGTTCTGGTCTAATCATATCTTGGTTCCTGAGCTCGATTTCCCTACTGAACTTAGCCAGCCAACAGTTGCTCAAAATCAATACGGGCTTTTTATAGTAGTGCCCCGCCATACACCGGTTTATTCAATTTTCGTGTATGTGCCGCTGCAACTCGATCAGCGGATTCAGAATAAAAATCTGGCTGAGCAACTCGAAGAAGATATTTTAAAGGATGAACAGGTGCAACTCTGGACCGATTATCATTCTCCTTTTCCTAAAGTATATGCACCGGATAATTCCTACCTGTTTTCGCTGGACTTCAGAGCTGGTAAAAATAAAAATGCTTCTACCAGTTTACAGGTTATTTTACTTGCGGCTGGCATCGTGTTATTTATACTTTTCGCATTTACGCTAGCCAGACATTTTATCCGAAAAGGCAAGTATAGCCACGGAATAATTTATTTGCTGGGTAGCCTGGTGCTGTTGCGTGTATTGTTACTAGTATTAAACCTGCCGTTTTCCCTTTCTGAGTTCGAGTTGTTCGATTCGCGTTTGTATGCTGCCTCGCTTTGGTCACCTTCCATTGGTGACCTAGGCCTTAACATGCTCTTGCTGGCTACCATTGCCGGTTCCGGTTTATACTTATTTCTGAAAAACAAAGTAGTTACTCAACTCGATAAACTAGATAAAACGCAAAGCAGGTGGGTTTTGGCAGGTTGTATGGCGGCATTTTATGTGTTGCTGGCTATGCTTTTCCAGTTTTATTACGGTGTTTATCACAACTCACCGCTTGTGCTGGATATCAACCAATCGCTTGAGTTTACAAAGTATAAAGTTGTGATTTATGGTATCATGCTGGTGCATACATTAGCACTCTGCATGTTAACCTATATATTGGCTGTAGTTGCCTCAGTATTGCTCCACCGCGAACATAAGCTGTTGCCGTTTAAAATGTTGGCTGTGCTGGCTATACTTTTTATGTTACTGAGCAGCCTGGTACAGCCTCAGCTTGTTGCTTTGGTTGTCATCGGCATTCTTTTCTGGGCGCTGGTCATCCTGACTGCGCAATACCGTAACACGATCAATTTCCCGTATCGCACATATCTTTTCGTTTTTCTGCTGCTAATGGTAAGCGCCATGACAGGTGCAATTGCGATTTACAGCCATTACCAAAGCGACTTAAAAGTATACAAGCAGGAGTTTGCTTTCAATTTGCAGAAAGATAATGATGTGCTCGGAGAATACTGGCTCGATGAAGTAGCAGATAAGATTGCTTCGGACGGGCTGATCCAGATCAAGATGATGGGCCCTTATGTGGACTCATACTTTATAAAACAAAAAATTACGCGCCAGTACCTCCGTGATTATTTTGATAAGTATGAAACCAACGTCCTTTTATTTGATAGCAAAGGTATTAACCTGGAAAGCGCAGATACCACAGCCGCTACCCTGGAGGAGCTCCTCAGAAAGTATGATACACCTCAAAACCGGACGGAGCGTCAGAATCTGTTTCTGGTAAAAGACCCGAACAGGCTTAACTCCCGCGTTTACCTGAAAATAATTAATGTACCGGTCGGGCCCTGGGCAAAAGGGACTATTGTGTTGCAACTAACGCTTAAGAAACTTTTACCCAACAGCGTCGTGCCAGAATTGTTGGTGCAACAGGAAAATAATAGCCTTTTCCGGATGGATATGCTGAGCTATGCCATTTATAAAGAGGGCCGGCTTCAGTACAGCGAAGGCGAGTATGATTATGCCACCAATTTTAACCGCAGGCTGCCACAGCAGGCAGAGTTTTACAGGCAAGGTGCAAACATTGGTAATTATCACCATTTGGGTATAGCCGGCGAAAACGGGCAAACCCTTGTGGTCACTACGGAAAAGTATGGCGGCCGCGAGGTTCTTTCTAATTTTTCGTTTCTGTTCCTGATGTTTATTGCTGGCCTTTTGATAATCAGTTTTTTATACTTGCTTTTGAATCGCCATAAATTCAGAGAGTTTAAGCCTAATTTTGGTACTAAAATTCAGATCTTCCTCAACTTTGGAATTTTATTACCACTACTGCTTGTAAGTATAACAACAGCCGGACTGGTAACGGCATCTTACAAAAAAGATCTGATGATGCGGTACGAGCAACGCGGCGAGGCAATTCAGGAAAACCTGAGCCGGGTACTTTCCGAGCGGGACATTAACACAAGAAGAAGGCTGCAACGTGAAGTTTCAGAAATAGCTGCTATCTCCGAAACAGACATTAACTTATATGGGCGCAACGGCAGGTTACTGGTTACAAGTCAGCCAATTATTTTCGAAACGGGCCTTATCTCTAAAATGGTAAACCCGAAAGCTTTTGCTGCTATTTCGGAGCGCCAGGCCATGCGCGTATCGCAGCAGGAACATGCTGGTAACCTTTCGTTTAACACCTTATACTTGCCACTCCGAAGCGAGGAAGGCAACCGGGAATTGGCTGGTTTTGTAGGGATTCCATTCTTCGATTCGGAAAAGCAGCTGGATATGAAACTGATCGAGCTCATCACGACGACCATGAATATTTTTACGGTGATGTTCATTTTGTTTATGCTGCTTACCTTTTTTGCGTCGCGTATACTTACAGTGCCCCTGCGTTTACTGGCCGATAAACTGAAACGTACTTCCCTGACTGGTAAAAACCAGATGCTGGCTTACGAGGGCGCCGATGAAATTGGCATGCTGGTAAATGAGTATAACCGGATGCTGCTGACGCTCGAAAAAAATAAAGTGGAACTGGCGATGCAGGAGAAAGAAGCAGCCTGGCGCGAAATGGCAAGGCAGGTAGCCCACGAAATCAAAAACCCGCTTACGCCCATGAAATTATCGCTGCAATATTTGCAGAAAGCCATTGCTGAGCGAAAACCCAATACCGAACAACTGATCGAAAAAATAGCCCATACGCTGATTACACAAATCAATATTCTGAATGACATTGCTACGTCATTTTCTAGTTTTACATCGATGCCTGAACCGAAAGTAGAACAAATGGATGTGGCAGCAGCACTTCAGAAAGCAGCCGATCTACACAACGATCCGGCTACTGCTATGGTTACGACCCAGATTCCGAAAGAGTTGGTGATGGTAATGGGTGACGAAAGTCTGATGGTGCGAACCTTTAATAACTTAATTCTAAATGCGATACAGGCGGTGCCGTCTTCCCGTAAGGCTCAGGTTAAAGTTGCCCTTCAGTTAAAAGAAGACAATACCGCACTCATCTCTATTACGGATAACGGAAGTGGTATACCCGAGGATATCCGGGACAAAGTGTTTATTCCGAATTTCAGTACGAAGTATACGGGCTCTGGTATTGGGCTGGCTGTTGCTAAAAAAGGAATAGAAAATACGGGCGGACGCATCTGGTTCGAAACGCGGGACGATACCGGTACGACTTTTTACATTTCGTTACCGTTAGCAAATGTATGAGATGGCGGAAGTTATACTTCATCGTGTTATTTTTTGTGCTGAGTTTGCCGCTACTGGCGCAACAAAGTATAAATAACCGACGCTGCCTTTGGCTACGAGCCACCTCCGATGCTGTCCTGCTGGATTCCATGACCGTGTCTCCGGAATCAATCACCATAACGCATCCCAAAAAAGAAGCTTTTAAGTATACCTACAACGCAAGCCGAAACGAATTTCGGTTTACCTCGCTGCCTGCACCGGATTCTGTAGCACTTGATACACTGGGCAACTTGGCTTCATTGCCCGATTCTGTGTTGGTGTGTTTCCGGGTGCTGCCTTTAAATTTAGCTAAGCCAGCTTTTAAAAGAGATGTAGCCAAACTGGAACTGAGCGCTTTCAATGATAAGTTTTACCAGGAAGATGTGGGTACGCGCGAAGAAATTTTTAAAACGCCGGGCCTTAATAAAACGGGTTCTATCTCACGGGGAATTTCTTTTGGCAATACCCAGAATGTATTCGTAAACTCGGCCCTGAATTTACAGTTGGATGGCAAACTGACCGATGATATAAGTATAACCGCCGCCATCACAGATCAGAACATCCCTTTTCAGCCGGAAGGTAACACGCAACAGCTCGATGAATTTGATAAAGTATACATTACCCTGAAACACAAGCGCTGGCAATTATCGGCTGGCGATGTGGTGTTGCAGAGCAAGCCTTCATACTTTATGAAGTTTTATAAAAATGTACAGGGCGCTGCCTTCGAGACTATATTGGGTACTTCTCCTGAAAATCGTGGCGTAACGGCAGTAGCGGCTTCTATTTCCAAAGGTAAGTTTGCCTCTCAGGTGCTTGAGCCTCAGGAAGGTGTTTTGGGGCCTTACCGGTTGCGTGGACCAAATAATGAACGCTTTATTATTGTACTAGCCAACTCCGAACGTGTTTTCCTGGATGGCAGGTTGCTCGTGCGCGGCTACGACTATGATTATGTGATCGATTATAACCAGGCTGAAATTACGTTTACGACCCGCCATGTTATCACGCGAAATTCCAGGCTTCGGGTTGATTTTGAATATTCTGATCAGAATTACAGCCGTGGCATTTATCACCTGAGCCATTACCAGCAGCTGAACAAGCTAAACGTTTACGCTAATTACTACAACGAATCAGATAACCCGAATAACCTCCTGAACCTGGACCTGCGCGACGAAGAAAAGCAGTTGCTGGCAGAAATAGGCGATAACCTGGACCAGGCCCTGATTCCGGGTGCTGATAGCGTAGCTTTTGATCCATCTCAGGTATTGTATGCAAGGCGAGATACCCTTTTTAACAATAACCAGCTGCGCGAATCCATTTTTGTGTACTCCACTGATCCGGGTTTAGCTTATTATAATGTGCGTTTTTCGGAAGTAGGCCTGAATCGTGGCAATTATGTAGTGGCTAGTAATGCCGTGAATGGTCGCGTGTACCGTTGGGTGGCGCCGGTAAATGGTGTACCGCAGGGCAATTATGCACCAGTCCGTATCATCCCGACACCCCGAAAAAAGCAACTGATTACTGTAGGCGGAAATTATGAAGTCCGGAAAGGTATAAATTTCTTTCTGGAAGGTGCTGCTTCCCAATTCGATCTCAACCGTTTTTCTGACCTTGATGCGCAGGACGATAATGGAAAAGGGATACGTGCAGGCTACGTTGTTCAAAACCAAGAATTGCCGATTTTAGGAAAGTATAAACTCAACAGCACGCTGAATTACGAGTACACCGATCAGTATTTTGAGCCCATAGACCGGTATCGCCCCATCGAATTCGACCGCGACTGGAGCTTACCAAACTTAGATGAGAAAGCAGAAGACCATATTTTTAATTTTTCGCTAGGAGCCGCCAAAGATGCAGCTAACCTGTACAACTACCGCATCAGCCGCCGTTACCGCGACGAGCAAGTGGATGGCACGCAACATTACCTGGATGTTTTTAAAACTGTAGGCAGATTAGAGCTTCGGAATAATTTTTTTATGCTCAACAGCGAACAACCCGGCGAACGAACCTCAGAATGGTACCGGGGCGATGTGGGAGCAAAGTATAAACTCAGGTATTTTTCGCCGGGTTATGTGTACAGGTTTGATAAAAATAAGATCACAGCCGTAAATTCTGATTCGGTGATAGGCTCTGCGATGTATTTTGAGGAGCACCAGGTTTTTGTGGAAAGCAGCGATTCTGCCCGCACCCGTTTCAGGCTGGATTATAGTTACCGCACCGATTACCGACCTACCACAGTAGGCACATTGGGCCAGCGCGAAGTCGGCCAAACCTACAATGCCACCATGCAAACCCGGCTAGGCGAAGATAATACGTTAGCGGTGCAGGCTACCTACCGCAATCTTGCGTTGCCGGAAAACAAGAATGAAGAAACCGTACAATCGCGGGTAGATTGGAATGCCGGTTTCTTGGATGGAAGTTTCCGGTCTGAGATGAATTATGCTGTTGGAACAGGCCGTGAGCTGAAGAAGATTTTCATTTTCAGGGAAACTTTGCCGGGGCAGGGTACCCATTACCTCCGCGATGGCGGCGACCTGAATAACCTGAACGATTACCTTGAGGCTCAGACTGTAGACCAACGGCGTTATATTAAGATTTTTCTGCCGACAGATGAGTATGTAAATGCTTATACAAACCGTTTTACGTATCGCCTCACCAGCAATGCACCACGCAGTTGGTATTCTCAGAAAGGAATAAAAGGCGCTGTTTCACATTTTTCTACGCTCACGTTTATCAGCATCGATAAAAAGACTACCGACGATAACCTGCGCAACCGCTTTAACCCGTTTAGCCAGAACTACGAAGACGAGGCGCTGATCTCACTTTCCAAATCGTTGCGCAACACGTTATACTTTAACCGTAGCAACCCGAAGTATGGCCTGGAGTATACCTTGCAGCAGAATCAGCAAAAATCGTTGCTGGCTAACGGCACCGAAACCCGCAATGTAGGCAGCCATACGTTGCTGGGTCGCCTGAACCTGAACGAAGTGCTGAGTACCAAACTAAGTATAAACCTGAACCTGCGCGAGAACCGCTCTGATTTTCTGGAATCTAAAAACTTCAAAATAGAATCGAAAGAACTGCTACCAGAACTGGCTTACCAACCAAATGCCAAATTGCGCTTCACGGGTACCTACCAGTTTGCCCGCCGCCAGGATCTTTTATCAACCGCAGAAGCTAACCAAAAAGGCATTTTCCATGAGCTTGGCCTCGAAACAAAGCTGAGCCAGGTAAATAAACGCACACTTGCCGGGCAACTAAAGTATGTGAACATTGCTTACGACGGCGATATGAACTCTTATGTGGGTTATGAAATACTAAACGCCCTGCGCCCCGGCAACAACATGACCTGGACACTTAACCTGCAACAACGCCTGAGTAATGGCCTGAATATTTCGGTTAATTACGATGGTCGCAAAGCAAACGGGGTAGGAGCGGTGCATACCGGGCGGACGCAGGTGTCGGTGTTGTTTTAGATGAGGCACTTATACCGATAAAACCAATTTTCGCAATTTCACCCAGCCTGTCATCCCCTTGCTACTTTTAAAGCGGGAAAAAATATTACATGAGGTCAGGACTAAATATCCTTTACGTTGTTATGTTATACTAATTGCAAATTTTTATTAAAATATTTTCATCCGTGGCGAAGGTGGAAATGTTGCTTTTTGTCTGCTTTTTGCTATATATTTTTTAATTCAAATGCTTGTATATAAATGATGGAGGTGTTTTGTTAAGAGGACTATAGGCGTTTTATCACTGATTTTGAATGTTACTTTTGAGGGCAAACTTTCATTTTTTTAGTAATAAAAGCATATGATATTTGCTATGTAAAATTTAGGACAATATATAATGGTAAGAATTTTTAAACCCTATTTGTTTTGTATACTATGTATACTTGTAATGTCAAGATGCAATAGTGAAAAAGATGTAATATCACCATTAATCGATAATACTAAAGAAGTAGATTCTATTCCAACTAACTTATCGTCTGATAAAGATTTTGCAATGTTTGAGTTGATGTCAAATAAGTTAGTTATTAAAACTAATAAACGACTAAATTCATTAACAAAAGAGGAAAAGAAAAAACATTTTGAAAACCTTAAAAAATTCAGTGCATCTAAAAATTATAGTGCATTAATAAAAGAAATGGGTTTCAGTAACAATGATGAATATATAAGTATAATTACAGGGTTAAAAAGTTCTTATATTAATATGCTTAATAAATATCCATTATTAAGTCATTTAAATGATGAACAAATCGTGCAAATTCTTATAGATGCTAAAAATGATTCTAATAGTACTAAGATATTGAGTTGTTATTCTGAATATTCTGCTTGTTTATCTAGGTCTGAAAAGGTTTACGTTGTAGCTGTTGCTGGTTGTGCAGCTACCAGTGCAGCCCCTATTCTTGCTGCAGGATGCCTTTGGGTTGCGAGCGAATGGTATGACCATGATAGATACAGCTGTATATATGATAGGGTTAATTGTGATTTAGAACGAGTTGAACCAGCTAATTAAATTTGGTTACATTTAGAGTTATAATACTTAAATCAGTAAAAATTAAGAATTTTTTAAGTCTTGGATTATTAAATCATATTAAATGGGCTCTAAAAACTTTATAAAAGGCTTTGCTTCGGGTATTATTTTTATTCTTATATGCTGGGCATGTTTCTATATCGGTAACATGTTTTATTTTAAACCTAAAGCATTTAAAAAAGAGCTAGAAGTTTCGTTAAAACCTCCACCATTATCTAAAGAAAACGAGAAGTTAGATATTTTTTTAAATTCTCAAATAATGCTTAAATATCCTCAGTCTGATACTTTACAATTTAGTAGTAGAAGGGGGGAAGTATTATTTGTAAATCTTTGGGCTACATGGTGTATTCCTTGTATTGCAGAACTTCCCAGTATTACAAGGCTTAAAAATAAGTTGAAGGAAAATGGAAGAGTTAAGTTTTATATCGTTTCAAATGAGACACAAAAGAAGTTATCCACTTTTTTTGAACGTAACAAATTCGATTTGGATAAAACTACTCAGCAGCTTCCATTTTATACTTTGGTATCTGATAGGGAGGTTTTTGATGAACTGGCGTTACCAACTACATTAATTTTGTATAACGGCAAAATAGTTTATAAACATGTAGGAGCTGCTAAATGGGACGATGATCATGTAGTCAGTTATATCAACAATATACTTTCTACTCCTAAATCAGAAAGCAATTCCTTATGATGAAGGTAAAACAAATCATAATTTAAACCATTAGGAAACCAAATCAAAAGCTGTAAAAGCATATTGGTTATGCTTTTACAGCTTTTGATTTAAACCTTCGATTAATTAATATACTCTGCCGGCATCAGATAATTCTGTACATAATCCTTCACGCCTTCCTCTAAAGTATAAAAAGGTTTGTCGTACCCGATAGAACGGAGCTTGTTCATGTTGGCTTCTGTAAAATACTGGTAGTTATCGCGCAGGTTTTCAGGGGTATCCATAAACTCGATGTTCGGTTCTACGCCCATGGCCTCAAATGTATTTAGTGCCAGCGCCATAAACGTGCGTGCCTTGCCGGAGCCTAAGTTATAGATACCGGAGTTTTTGCGGTGCTGCATCAGGAACATACATACATCTACTACATCTTTCACATACACAAAGTCGCGCATCTGCTCGCCATCTGCAAAATCAGGATGGTGCGAGCGGAATAGTTTCATGCTGCCTTTTTCTTTGATCTGGTTATAGGCATGAAAAATTACAGAAGCCATTTTGCCTTTGTGGTACTCGTTAGGGCCATACACGTTAAAGAATTTCAGGCCAGCCCAGAAAAATGGTTTTGCAGTCTGCTCCAGTGCCCAGATATCGAAATCATTTTTTGAATCGCCGTACGGGTTAAGCGGTTTCAGTAGCGGAATTATACTTTCGTCGTCGTTGTAGCCCAGCGTGCCGGAGCCATACGTAGCGGCAGAGGAAGCATACACCAACGGTATCTGGTACTCGCAGCAGGCATTCCATACTTTTTTAGAGTAATTCAGGTTCAGCAGGTCGAATACGTCTTTGTTAAACTCAGTGGTATCGGTGCGGGCACCCAGGTGAAATATGAATTCAACTTCTTCGTAGTTTTTATCCAGCCACTCAAAAAAAGTATCGCGGTCTACAAACTCTTTTACCTTTTTTCCCTTCAGGTTATTTTCTTTTTTAGCGACAGAAAAATTATCTACCACTACAATATCATTAAAATTAGCCTGGTTTAGTCTGCTCACAAGGCAGCTCGAAATAAAACCGGCGGCACCAGTTACTACGATCATAGTTCAGTTTTAAAGCCTGTAACGTAAATTGCTGTAAATTTACAAAAATAAACGGAGCCACGTTTTCAATAGCGGGCCATACTTATACTTTGGAACAGAAGAATAACTTATACTTTATAAGAAGGGCTTTGTTGCCGCTTTGCCTGTTACTTGCTCTTTTTAGCTGTAACCCGAATGAGAAGTCTACTGAAAAGGGTATCATCATATTAAAAGATGACCTCGGCCGCACTCTTACTCTGAAGCGAAAACCCGAACGTGTGCTGCCATTGGCTACATCGATGACGGAAATGCTTTATGCTGTTTGCGATACAGCTTCTATAGTAGGCAGAACCCCGAACTGCGATTACCCTGCAACTGTACTCAGCAAGCCTGTCGTTAATAATTACCCTGTAGATTATGAAGCTATACTTCGGTTAAAGCCGGACCTTGTTTTTACGACCGAGGGCATCACACCTTTAGAAGTGGCTGTCAGGTTAGAAGAACTAGGTATACCTGTTTACTATCAGAAGTATGGTTCTGTAGAAGATGTGTTCCGTGGTCTGGAAGATATAGGCAAGATTATGAACAGAAGCCAGCAGGCAAAATACCTTACAGATTCTCTGCGCCAACAAGTAACTAAGATTAAAGAAAGGCATGCAGGCACTACCAAATTGCAAACTGTATTAGCGATCACTTGGAAAGACCCGATTTACGTGTACGGTCAGAATACCATTTTTACAGATAAACTTAAGATTTTAGGATCCCAAAACGTTGTAAAGCAAGTATATGATCAGCCTTATCCCGCACTTACAAGAGAAAGTATACTTCAGCTAGACCCCGATATATTCATTGGAGGCACACCTGAAGAGTTGGAGAAAGAGTTTTTTACAATGTACCCGGAACTGCGCAAAATTAAAGCGTACCGCACAAAGCGCATGTACGACCCAACCGGCAACCTGATGGAGCGTCCCGGTCCTCGAGTAGTAGAATCTCTCTTGGAACTGGAAAAGTTTCTGTACCCATGAGGCAGGCTTTATACTTTGCCGGAGCCATACTTTTAATTTTGGTTGTGATGCTGCTTGGTTTACAGGTGGGTTCTTTTGAGTCTGATTTTAAAGTAGTTAGCGAAGCCCTTTTTAATTACAATTCAAACGATACAACGCACTTTGCTATCATGCATTTAAGGTTGCCGCGTTTGCTGCTGGCGTTAGTAGTAGGAGCCTCGCTAGCCTTTGCCGGGTACCTGATGCAGGCAATGGTAAACAATGGCCTCGCCGATCCATACTTGCTGGGTACTGCCTCGGGCGCATCACTTGGTGCGGTTATCGTCTTTTTTGGATTTGTGGACATGGTGATAGCCGGAATCTACATGCCACCGGTTTTTGCGCTGTTCGGTGCTTTTATAGTAACATTGGCCGCCGTTGCGCTTGGTTACCGCAAACGCCAGCTTATTCCATCACAGTTAATACTGGCCGGTATTGCGCTTAGCTCTTTAACTACTGCCATTTTAGGCTTACTCACATTTTTATCCGATTCAGAAGGGAAATTGAAATCGGTAATTTTCTGGTCGATGGGGAGTTTTGAGCGTGCCAGTTGGGATATGCTGCCTTACCCGGCGGTGGCTGTAAGTATGGCGTTGCTCTTTTTTGTGTTCTATCAGAAACAACTCAACATCCTTTTATTGGGTGCCGACCGCGCGCAGGCCTTGGGTGTAAAAGTAGCCCGAACACGCTGGGTTATACTTTTAACTGTATCACTGGTCACTGGTTTTGCTGTCGCTTCTTCGGGTTCTATTGGTTTTGTAGGTCTTATCATTCCGCATGTAACGCGTGAGCTGATGGGGTCTACTGGCCGCTGGAACCTACTTTTCTGTGCATTTATTGGTGGTTTTTTTATGCTTCTCTGCGATCTGCTGTCCCGGTTAATTTATCCGCCGGCAGGTTTACCAATTGGAATCATTACTTCGTTTTTTGGTGTTCCTTTCTTCGTATATTTGCTGGTAAGAAAAAGCTACAATTTTAAAGATTAAATGATTTACGTAAGCAGGTTAGAGCACTTTAACGCGGCCCACAAGCTGCACAACCCAAACTGGTCGCTGTCTAAGAACCAGGAAATCTTCGGGCCATGTGCAAATGCAAACTGGCATGGGCACAACTACGAACTTGTTGTTACCGTGAAAGGCAAACCCGACCCGGATACCGGCTTCGTTATCGACCTCAAAAAGCTAAGTACCCTTATCCGTACCCACATCATCGAAAAGGTAGACCATAAAAACCTGAACCTGGATGTGCCTTTTATGGAAGATAAACTGGCGAGCACCGAAAACCTTGTGATCGAGTTCTGGAAAATACTTGCCCCGCAGATAGAGGCAATTTCCAAAGCGAAACTGCACAGCCTTAAACTTTATGAAACTCCGCGCAACTACGTAGAATACTTCGGCGAATAATAGGAGTAGCGCAAGTATAAGTTCTTTCCGTATTATCTGTTGCGGATAGCTGCACACAACCAAAAAAGCATGAAGTATTATATTATAGCAGGAGAGAGGTCCGGAGATCTGCATGCGTCCAATCTTATAAAGCAGCTTCGCCTGAAAGACTCGGATGCGCAGATACGCGGTTGGGGTGGCGAGATGATGCAGGAAGCCGGTATGGAGCTGGTGCATCATTACCAGGAAATGGCGTTTATGGGTTTTGCCGAAGTTTTCAGTAATCTCCGTAAAATACTGGGTTTCCTGAAAGAGTGTAAGGCTGATATAAAGCAATACCAACCTGATGTAGTGATTCTGGTTGATTATGCGGGCTTTAACCTGCGTATTGCCAGGTTCGCCAAAAAGCTCGGCATCAAAGTTTTCTACTACATCTCTCCTAAAGTATGGGCCTGGAACCAGGGGCGTGCCAATACTATTAAGAAGCTCGTTGACCGCATGTTCGTGATTATGCCGTTTGAGGAAGATTTCTATCAGCGGTTTGATTATAAAGTAGATTATGTAGGCAACCCGGTAAACGATTCTGTAACCGACCACGTTGCTAACCCCGATTTCAGAACAAAAAACAAGCTTTACAACAACAAACCTATTATTGCCCTTTTACCCGGCAGCCGCAGCCAGGAAATTGAAAACATGCTGGATGTGATGCTGAGTGTGCTGCCTTCTTTCCGGGATTATCAGTTTGTAGTGGCCGGGGTTTCTAATTTTACACCGGAATATTACGAGCAGTATAACAAGGATAAGAACATCAAGATCATCTACGACCAAACGTATGATCTGCTTTCGCATGCAACAGCAGCGCTTGTTACATCTGGCACGGCTACTTTAGAAACGGCTTTGTTTGATGTGCCGCAGGTAGTTTGCTACAAAACCAGCCCTGTTTCATACTTTATTGGGAAGATGGTAATAAAGGTGCCTTATATTTCTTTGGTTAACCTGATTGCGGATAAACCGGTCGTAACAGAACTGATCCAGGATGATTTTACTGCCAAACGAATAGTTGCCGAACTAAAGCAGATACTATTCGATAAAGTGGCCATGAAAAAACAGAAAGATGGCTATAAACTGGTACGCGAAAAGATTGGTGAGTTTCGTACAGCCGAGCGCGCAGCCGAACTAATGGTAAACTACTTACAGGAAAAATAGCTGGACAAAGTATAAAGCTGTATCATACTTTGCAGCTATTTAAAAATGTGAGTTAAAAGAAAAGGCCCGGTGATTAATTACCGGGCCTTTTCTTTTACTTATAAGTTGTGTTAAGCAACACGCAGCTGCTTTAACGGAGATTTGTCAAATTTTTCGCGGGCGTAGTCGCCGGTAATAGTCAGGTGCTTCGAGCCTTCTTCTGATGGAAGCTCAAACATCGCATCCGTCATAATGCCTTCGCAGATAGAGCGTAAACCACGTGCTCCTAGTTTATACTCTGCTGCACGCTCCACAATATAGGTCAGCGCTTCGTCTTCAAAATCCAGCGTTATATCTTCCATCTCGAACAGGCGCTTGTACTGTTTCAGGATAGAGTTTTTTGGCTCAGTTAAGATGCGGCGGAGCGTTTCGTGGTCGAGTGGGTTCAGGTGCGTAACTACTGGTAAACGCCCGATCAGTTCAGGAATCAGACCGAAGCCTTTCAGATCCTGTGCCGTCATGTACTTCAGGAAGTTTTCGCCTTCTTCAGCTTCATCCAGTTTTGATTTGGAGAAACCGATAGGGCGTGTATTTAAACGAGTTTTGATCAGTCTGTCGATACCAACGAAAGCGCCACCGCAGATAAACAGTATGTTTTCCGTATTAACAGTGATCATTTTCTGTTCCGGATGCTTACGTCCGCCTTGTGGTGGTACATTTACGACCGTACCTTCCAGCAATTTAAGGAGCGCCTGCTGTACACCTTCGCCGCTTACATCGCGTGTAATAGACGGGTTATCGCTTTTGCGGGCAATTTTGTCAATCTCATCAATGTATACAATGCCACGCTCCGCTGACTCTACATTGTAATCGGCAGCCTGCAACAAGCGGGTAAGTATACTTTCTACGTCTTCGCCTACATAGCCGGCCTCTGTTAATACAGTTGCATCCGCAATACAGAAAGGTACCTGCAGGATACCAGCCATCATGCGGGCCAGGTAGGTTTTGCCTGTACCTGTTTCGCCTACCATAATGATGTTTGATTTCTCGATTACGACATCTTCTGCATCAGCAGGCTGCATTAAGCGCTTGTAATGGTTATAAACAGCTACCGACATCACTTTCTTCGCTTCATCCTGGCCAACCACAAACTGATCAAGGTAGTCCTTCATCTGCTTCGGTTTCATCAGGTTGAACTTAGGCGTACGCGTGTTAGCACGAATCTTATTTTCCTCGTTCAGTATTTGTTGTGCCTGTCCGATGCAGCGGTCGCAGATATGTGCATTTATACCGGAAATCATCACCGATACATCTTTTTTATTTTTACCGCAAAATGAGCAGGTTATTTCAGCCATGGCTAACGTTGATCCAAAGGTTAAAGTGCTTTTTTGAAAAGACACAAAACAAAGGTACTAAATTGTAATCTTATACGTACACAAAATTTTTAACACAAATGTTGCATAAGCAGTAAAACTTAACTAAAGATTTCAGAATCTGAATTTTTTAATTTTTGTATAAATAACTGTTATACAGTTATTTATAATTTAGTTGTTCCTGCGAATTACTGTGGAAAAATTATTCGTAGGATTTCACTTTAGGGGTAAAATGCTATTCTGAAAGAGGCGTCGTTTACCTTATCAGCATAAAAAACCCGCCCTCTGGTAAAAGGCGGGTTTTAAAGTTAATACAATTTTTGAAATGGTGTTATGCTTTCTTACGAACCAAAACTTCATCAATCAAACCATACTCTTTCGCTTCATCAGCTTTCATCCAGTAATCGCGGTCAGAGTTATCATATACTTCCTGATAGCTTTTGCCAGAATGGTCTGCTAAGATTTCGTACAGTTCTTTTTTCAGCTTCAGGATCTCACGTGCTGTGATCTCAATATCAGAAGCCTGGCCCTGGGCGCCGCCCATTGGCTGGTGAATCATGATACGCGCGTGGGGTAGGGCAGAGCGTTTGTTTTTAGCGCCACCTGCCAGCAATACCGCACCCATAGATGCTGCAAGGCCTGTACAGATCGTTGCTACATCCGGGTTTACATACTGCATGGTATCATAAATACCTAAGCCGGCATAAACAGAACCACCCGGGCTGTTGATATAAAGCAGGATATCTTTTTTAGCATCAGCAGACTCTAGGAAAAGCAGCTGCGCTGTAATGATATTGGCAATAAAATCATCTACCTGTGTGCCCAGGAAAATGATCCTGTCCATAATCAGGCGGGAGAATACATCGATCTCACGGAAGTTTGTAGGGCGCTCCTCAATTACGGAACGTGTCATACTTTCTACAGTATGCATCAAGCGGCCTTCTACATGGTTCATATATTGGTCTACGCCCAGGCCACTCATGCCCTGGCCTTTCACGGCAAATTTGCGGAACTCGTCTTTGTTAAACATAGTTTGTTTAGGTTTACGATTTTATCAAAAATAAAAAAGTCCTTTTAAAAAAGGACTTTTTTAGTAATAAAGTTTTAGAACGTTTTATTAAAACGCCATATTTCTAAAGTCCTCTGCTGTTATTTTCTTATCTACAACAGTCATCTCCTCTTTAAGTTTAGCAAGTACTTTTTCGGTTAACAGTTGCTCGTACTCGTTAATGTAGTTACGGCCGTTATCCTGCTGCAGGTGCTGCTGCGCATAGTTTTTCATACTTTCTTTCAGTTCTTCAGGAACTTCCGGCATGTTAAACTGAGCAAGCATCTTGTCCATAGTAGCTTCCATTACTTCGTCGTTGCTTACTTTCAGGTCGTGCTGCTCAACAACCTTATTCTTGATCATAGACCACTTCAGCTCTTTTACATAACGGTCGAAGTTCTCATCGATCTGCTCAGAAGTCAATTTGCCTTCGTTTGTTACAAGCAACCAGCGCTTGAAGAACTCAGCAGGGATTTCTACATCAACATTATCCACTAACGTATCAATAATATTACGGTTTAGCAGGTTGTCAGCTTCTTTGTTATAGTTTTCCTCAATCGTTTCACGGATCTTGGTATTAAAGTCTTCTTCAGTGGTTACTTCGTCTTTACCGAAAAGCTTATCAAACAGCTCCTGGTTTAACTCTGCAGCTTCTGTGCGGCTGATCTTATCTACTGTAAATTCGAATTCACCATTCAGGTCAGCAACAACATCTTTGCTCAGGCCGGTTACGTGGGCAAGGGCAGCGTTATCATCACCAAATGTTTTACGAAGATCAAAGCGGATTACATCACCTTCTTTAACACCTGTAAATTTATCCTGGCCATCCACGATGCGTGTAGTTGGGATAAGCGTTTTAGAAACGAAATCGCCTTCTACCTGCTTCAGTTCACCAGCAATAAAGTCGCCTGCTTCAGAAGCTTCCGGGTTAGTGGTTTTGCCGAACTGGCGCTTCAGGTTTTCGTAAGCCTCGTCCATTGTTGTTTGGTCAAGCTCTACGGTGTAACCCTCTACGCTTTTATCTAACGGAAGGTTGATTTCCGGTAACAGGCCAACCTGGTAGTTAAATTCGAATTCCTTCTGGTTGTCCCAATCAATGTCAGACTGGTTTGGATCTGGAAGCGGCTCACCTAAAAGTTTTACATCGTTTTCACGGATATACTTGGAGATTTCTTCCTGAAGCACTTTGTTGATCTGCTCTACCAGAATGCTTTTGCCATACATCTTTTTTACCAGTCCGGCAGGCACTTTGCCCGGTCTGAAACCTTTGATCTGGGCTTTCTTGCTATATTCTTTTACCTGCTGGTCAACTTTAGAGGCGTAATCAGATTCTTCTAATACTACCTTTAGTTGCGCGTTGGTGCTGTCGGTTTGGTTTAATGTAATATTCAAGGCTGCAAAAATTTATGTTGAAACATCTTGTAAAAACAAACCCCCAACATGGCTGTTGAGGGTTCTGTTTGTGTGCGGATGGAGGGACTCGAACCCCCATGCCTCGCAGCGCTAGATCCTAAGTCTAGTGCGTCTACCAATTTCGCCACATCCGCATAATGTGTGCTGGTTTTTTATGATGGTGCAAATTTAAGAACGCGAATCTGAATTGCAATAGTTTTCGCAAAAAAAAGTTAATTATTTTTCGTTGCCCAAGTATAAAAGTATAAATATTGCGCTAACTTATTGAGAGTCAAAGCTTGTTTGTTTTAGCCCTACACGACTGTTGCTTGCTTGTGAATAACTCTTATATTTGAAACTTATAACCTAACAGCTTTCCTTATAAGTATAACCACTGGCTGGCCTGTCTTTTTTATGTTGTACAGGCAGATAGCCTACTTCTTTATTCGCTTATTAGTACTATGATTGATCCGGAAGCAGAACGCAAAGAGATCTTAAGACATTACCGAAGACTTCTGAGGCACGCCAAACCTTTCCTGAAGGATAACGATGCCAAAATAATTAAGAAAGCTTTTAACACATCTTTAGAGGCGCACAAAGACATGCGTCGTAAATCAGGGGAGCCTTACATACTTCACCCGCTGGCGGTTGCCCAGATTGCGGTAGAGGAAATTGGTTTAGGCACCACTTCTATTGTAGCTGCTCTGCTGCACGATGTGGTGGAAGATACCGAAATGGAGACGGCTGATATCGAGCGTGAGTTCGGTACAAGTGTGGCCCGTATCATTGAGGGTCTGACAAAAATATCCGGTGTATTTGATTACGGCACCTCACAACAAGCCGAAAACTTCCGCAAAATGCTGCTGACGCTTTCGGATGATGTGCGCGTTATACTTATAAAACTGGCCGACCGCCTGCACAACATGCGTACCCTGGACGGGATGCCGCGCCACAAGCAGCTTAAGATTGCTTCGGAAACCATGTACCTGTATGCGCCGCTTGCACACCGTTTGGGTTTGTATGCGATCAAATCAGAACTCGAAGATCTATACTTAAAGTATACCGATACCGAAACGTACAAGGATATTTCCAATAAGATCAGGCAGACGCGCATTGCCCGTACCAAGTTTATCAAAGACTTTACTTCTCCGATAGAAGATGAACTGACCAGGCATGGCTTTAAATTTACCATCAAAGGCCGGCCAAAGTCCATCTATTCTATCCTGAAGAAGATGAAAAAGCAAAACATTACCTTTGATGAGGTATATGATCTGTTTGCCATCCGGATTATACTGGATGTACCCGTAGAGAATGAGAAAGCAGCTTGCTGGCAAGTATACTCTATTATAACAGACTTTTACCAGCCAAACCCTGACCGCCTCCGCGACTGGGTGAACACGCCAAAAGCCAACGGATACGAATCGCTGCACACAACAGTCATGAGCAAATCTGGGCAGTGGGTAGAAGTGCAGATCCGGACCAAGCGCATGGATGAGATAGGGGAGCGGGGCTACGCAGCACACTGGAAGTATAAAAGTGGCAGCACAACCTCAGAATCCGGTTTGGAGCAATGGATAAACAAAGTGCGCGATATGCTGGAAAACAACACGGCCAACGCACTGGAGTTTATGGATGAGTTCCGGAAGAACCTGTTTGTAGAAGAAGTGTTCGTATTTACGCCAAAAGGCGAACTGATCATACTTCCAGACAAAGCCACTGCGCTGGATTTTGCTTTCGAGATTCATACCCAGATCGGGATGCAATGCCTGGGCGCTAAAGTAAACCAGAAACTGGTGCCGCTTAGTTATCAGCTTAAAAACGGCGACCAGGTAGAGATACTAACATCGCATAAGCAAAAGCCAAACGAAGAATGGCTGCAATATGTAGTGACTTCCAAAGCCCGGTCCAGGATAAAAGATGCGCTGCGCGAAGAGCGTAAGCATACTTCAGAGCTTGGCCGCGAAATGCTGGAGCGCCGCATGGCCCAAATTAAGATGGCCGAAACCCAGGTGAACATTAATAAGCTGATGGCTTTCTTCAATGTACCCACGCTGCAGGACCTGTACTTTAAAATAGCATCCGGTGTTATCGATATTAAGAATATAAAAGAAGTGATTTTTACTTCTGTGGCAGATAAAGCCCACTCGATGCTGGAGCCAAAATCGTTTGACAAGGAAGTACAGAAGCGCAGAGGTATAAATTCGGATATGCTCCTGATCGGGGAACATACTTCTAACATGAACTATAAGATATCGACTTGCTGCAACCCGATTCCGGGAGATGATGTGTTCGGTTTCGAAACCGGCGACGAAGATATAGAGATACACCGTACCAATTGCAAGCATGCTATAGAGCTGATGTCTAACTTTGGTAACCGCATCATCAAGGCTAAATGGACAGATCAGAAAGAGTTGGCTTTTCTGGCAGGTATCCGCATCAAAGGTTCCGACAGAATGGGTATTGTAAATGATATTACCAAGATCATATCAACAAGCTTAAAGGTAAACATGCGTTCTATTACCATAGACTCGAACGATGGGATGTTTGAAGGGAATATAATGGTGTTTGTGAATGATACAGCCCACCTCGAAAGTATGATCCAAAGGCTGGCCCGGGTAAATGGTGTGTTAACAGTAGAACGTTTTGACTAAATGCTTGTTAAGAGTATAGAGGTAAAACTTTAATGAGGCAGAGTATCCTCGCCTAATTATTAGAAGTATAAAAGATGGCAATAAACCCAGTAAGATTCGAAGAAGTTAAAAAAATATTTACCGCATACTTAGAAAGCAAAGGGCTTCGTAAAACACCGGAGCGTTACGCTATATTGGAGGAGATCTATTCCCGCGACGGGCACTTTGATGTGGAATCACTCTATATAAGTATGAAAAACAAAAATTACCAGGTGAGCCGGGCTACAGTATATAATACCTTAGACCTGCTCGTAGAAAACGACCTGGTAAGCAAGCACCAGTTTGGCCGTAACCTGGCGCAGTACGAGAAATCGTATGGTTTCAGGCAGCACGACCACGTTATTTGTACCGAGTGCCACAAGGTAGTTGAGTTCTGCGACCCGCGCATCCACAATATCCAAACGATGGTAGGCGAGCTGTTGAATTTTCATATCTTGCACCACTCCCTTAATTTATATGGTATCTGCGGCGATTGCCGCGCCAAAAAAGCTACAATAGAGCAGCATGAAGTTTCAGATAGAGCCCAAGGATAATATTTTTTATATCCGGCTGCATGGCAAACTTGTAGCTGGCCCCGAAACCCAGAAGATGATGGAAGAAGTAGACATGCTTATTAATGAGCCCGTGCTGCTTTGTGCTGTCGATCTGTCGGATGTAAAGTTTATGGATAGCAGCGGAATGGGCGTTTTAGTATCGTTACTTACCAAGTTCAGGAATAGGGGCGGAGAGTTGGTTTTGATCAAGCCTTCCGATCATATTCGGAAACTTTTAATCGTAACAAAGCTAAATGCTATCTTTACTATCGCAGAAAACGATAACTTCGCAGCGCAATTTCTTAAAGAATCAAATTTTTAAAGTATAAATGGCAGTTGATATACTATTAGGTCTCCAGTGGGGCGACGAAGGAAAAGGTAAGATCGTTGACGTACTGGCTCCAACCTATGACATTGTTGCCCGATTCCAGGGTGGTCCGAATGCAGGGCATACACTTGAGTTCGAAGGAACCAAGCACGTATTACATCAGATTCCTTCCGGTATCTTTCACCCGCATATCCAGAATGTGATTGGCAACGGCGTTGTGCTGGATCCTATTGTGTTCAAAACAGAGATGCAGAAGTTAACGGACCGGGGCGTAAATGCAGCCGATAACCTGTTCATCTCAAAAAAAGCATCGCTTATACTTCCATCGCATAAAGTGCTGGATAGAGTATCGGAAGAAGCATTAGGCAGCGGCAAGATCGGATCTACCCTTAAAGGGATTGGTCCTACCTACCAGGATAAAGTAGGCCGCGTTGGTTTACGCGTAGGCGATATTCTGGCAGACGATTTCCAAGACCGGTACGACAGGCTGGTAACGCGCCACCGCAAGATGGTGGAGTTCTATGGCCAGAAGCTCGAGATCGAAGCAATTGAAAAAGACTTCTTCGAAGCTGTAGCCTATCTTAAAACACTAAAGCTCGAAGACACCGAGTATCTGTTAAACGATGCGCTGAAAAATGGCAAGCGTATTTTAGCAGAAGGTGCCCAAGGATCTTTACTGGATGTTGATTTTGGTACGTACCCATTTGTAACATCATCAACCACGCTAGTGGCAGGAGCCTGCACAGGTTTAGGTGTATCGCCACATCATATAGGAGAAGTATACGGTATCTTTAAAGCGTATTGTACGCGTGTAGGCAGTGGCCCATTCCCTACAGAGCTTTTAGACGAAGAAGGAGAAGCAATCAGGCAGGCTGGAAGAGAGTTCGGTTCTACAACAGGCAGACCACGCCGTTGCGGCTGGGTAGATCTTCCGACCCTGAAATACTCTATCATGCTGAATGGCGTAACGCAGCTTAACATGATGAAAGCAGATGTATTGACTGATTTTGATACTATCAAGGTTTGTACACATTATAAACTGGCTTCAGGCGAACTAACAGACAGGTTACCTCATTCTTTGGATGGGGAAAGTATAGAACCAATATATACAGAGATGCCAGGTTGGAAAGTAGAGCTGAATAAAATTGAGCAGTTGGAAAACCTTCCGGAAGCATTTAATAATTACTTATCTTTCCTGGAAGAGCATTTACAAGTTCCGATCACAATCGTATCGGTTGGCCCAGACAGAAAAAGCACGATAAAGCGAGAAGGTATAACAGTTAATTAATAAAGTATAAATTCTAAAAAGAGAAAGGCCTGGCTATTATAGCCAGGCCTTTCTCTTTTTAGAATGAAGTAATAGAGCTTAAAAGGAGACTAAAAGTATAAGAGTAAAGTATGGGAGAAGTAACCTTGAAATTAATCTAATTGAAAATTAAGGAGTTAGTAAAAAGAGAGATATTTCTGCCCAAAAACCTTTCCTAAGCTCCTTGCATACTCAGCAAGTTTTTTTACTTTTGCAACCCGGTTCGGCAGGAGCTGGGGAGTAGGCTAGAAGCTAACACAGGCTGTAAAATAAAATTTGGGTTAGGTGTTGCAACTTTAAAAAAGGGTTGTACCTTTGCACTCCGCTTCATAAGGAAGGGGTTTTAGCTGCAGAAAAGCTTTAAGCGAGAGTTGCTGATTGGTTTTCGGGCCGGTTGACAGGGTTAGAAAAAAGAGCAGAAATTTAATTTTAGTTCTTGTAAGTTTGAAACTTCTGCTTACCTTTGCAACCCGCTTGAGAGTGAGCGAAACAAGTACTTCTTCAGGCGGCAGGCCGGGAGAAAAAAGAAAAAAAACTTTTTTAAAAAGGTATTGCAAAAGGGAAAAGAGTTTGTACCTTTGCACTCCGCAAACGTAGCTGACAGGGCTACGGAAGCGAAAAAAGAAAGTTTAAAAATAAATCAATTAAAGTTTGGAAGTTAGAAAATAACTACCGACCTTTGTTCCACGGCACAGAGAGTGCTAACGGAAAAACATCGAAAGATGACAGGCTAGAACAACAGGTTCTAGGTAAGTTCTTTGAGTGATTGCTTAAGATAGAATAAAGAAAAAGAATAGGTAAATCCGGGCAGGCTGATTTGAAAAGATCACCTGCTTAGTTTCTCTTCGGAGAAAAGGAAAAAGGCCGGGATCGGACAGACACATTTAAAATTTTTTTACAATGGAGAGTTTGATCCTGGCTCAGGATGAACGCTAGCGGCAGGCCTAATACATGCAAGTCGAACGAGATCAAGAGCTTCGGTTCTTGGTTTAGTGGCGCACGGGTGCGTAACGCGTATGCAACCTACCTTCTATTGGGGGATAGCCTTCCGAAAGGAAGATTAATACCGCATAACACCATGACCTGGCATCGGGATATGGTTAAAGCTGAGGCGATAGAAGATGGGCATGCGTGCCATTAGCTAGTTGGCGGGGTAACGGCCCACCAAGGCGACGATGGCTAGGGGTTCTGAGAGGATGGTCCCCCACACTGGTACTGAGACACGGACCAGACTCCTACGGGAGGCAGCAGTAGGGAATATTGGGCAATGGTCGAGAGACTGACCCAGCCATGCCGCGTGCAGGATGAAGGCCTTCTGGGTTGTAAACTGCTTTTATCAGGGAAGAAAACGCTCTTGCGAGAGTAACTGACGGTACCTGATGAATAAGCACCGGCTAACTCCGTGCCAGCAGCCGCGGTAATACGGAGGGTGCAAGCGTTGTCCGGATTTATTGGGTTTAAAGGGTGCGTAGGCGGCCCGTTAAGTCAGCGGTGAAA